>NZ_JANUXO010000001.1:0-3389845 GCF_032335455.1 Amycolatopsis sp. PS_44_ISF1
TAGATCACTCCGCTTCGGGTCTAGACCACGCGACTATGTTCGCCCTGTTCAGACTCGCTTTCGCTACGGCTACCCACACGGGTTAACCTCGCCACGCAGCACTAACTCGCAGGCTCATTCTTCAAAAGGCACGCCATCACCGTAACGTCTCACAACGTGCTCGGGCTCTGACGGCTTGTAGGCACACGGTTTCAGGTACTCTTTCACTCCCCTCCCGGGGTACTTTTCATCTTTCCCTCACGGTACTAGTCCGCTATCGGTCTTCAGGAAGTATTTAGGCTTACCGGGTGGTCCCGGCAGATTCACAGCAAATTCCACGAGCTCGCTGCTACTCGGGAACACCACACAAACAACCACCACATGTTTTCGCGTACGGGGCTCTCACCCACTCCGGCCCGCCATCCCAAACGGTTCCACTAACATGCATGATCATTCCGAGGACTGTCAGATCCTCGACGCTGGGTCCCACAACACCGCACACACAACGCCTGACAGCTTGACATGTACACGGTTTAGCCTCTTCCGCTTTCGCTCGCCACTACTCACGGAATCACGGTTGTTTTCTCTTCCTACGGGTACTGAGATGTTTCACTTCCCCGCGTTCCCTCCACACCGGCTATATATTCACCGGCGGGTAACACCACATCACTGGTGCTGGGTTTCCCCATTCGGAAATCCTCGGATCACAGCTCGGTTGACAGCTCCCCGAGGCTTATCGCAGCCTCCTACGTCCTTCATCGGCTCCTGAAGCCAAGACATCCACCATGTGCCCTTAACAACTTGACCACAAAGATGCTCGCATCCACTCTACAGTTCTCAAACACCACACCAGAAACAACAGTGTGTTGCCTCAGGACCCAACAGCATGCCAGCAAACAATCCACCACCCAGGACGACACACCCGGCTTTCCACGCGGAAACACGCCCCGCAGTACTCGCCGGCGGTCACCCCACCGCGATGAACCATCACCAGTAGTTCCACAATTCCTTGAGCAACCAGGACAAGTACACACACGGCACTTGAGCCCCGGCCACCCCACACCCCGAACCCGGGTATCCCGGGGAGGCATGGATGTGTTGTGCTCCTTAGAAAGGAGGTGATCCAGCCGCACCTTCCGGTACGGCTACCTTGTTACGACTTCGTCCCAATCGCCAGTCCCACCTTCGACCACTCCCTCCCTTACGGGTTGGGCCATGGGCTTCGGGTGTTACCGACTTTCATGACGTGACGGGCGGTGTGTACAAGGCCCGGGAACGTATTCACCGCAGCGTTGCTGATCTGCGATTACTAGCGACTCCGACTTCACGCAGTCGAGTTGCAGACTGCGATCCGAACTGAGACCGGCTTTAAGGGATTCGCTCCACCTCGCGGTATCGCAGCCCTCTGTACCAGCCATTGTAGCATGTGTGAAGCCCTGGACATAAGGGGCATGATGACTTGACGTCATCCCCACCTTCCTCCGAGTTGACCCCGGCAGTCTCCCACGAGTCCCCGCCATGACGCGCTGGCAACGTAGGATAAGGGTTGCGCTCGTTGCGGGACTTAACCCAACATCTCACGACACGAGCTGACGACAGCCATGCACCACCTGTACACCAACCACAAGGGAAGCCCCATCTCTGGAGATGTCTGGCGCATGTCAAGCCCAGGTAAGGTTCTTCGCGTTGCATCGAATTAATCCACATGCTCCGCCGCTTGTGCGGGCCCCCGTCAATTCCTTTGAGTTTTAGCCTTGCGGCCGTACTCCCCAGGCGGGGCGCTTAATGCGTTAGCTACGGCACGGACAACGTGGATGTCGCCCACACCTAGCGCCCAACGTTTACAGCGTGGACTACCAGGGTATCTAATCCTGTTCGCTCCCCACGCTTTCGCTCCTCAGCGTCAGTATCGGCCCAGAGACCCGCCTTCGCCACCGGTGTTCCTCCTGATATCTGCGCATTTCACCGCTACACCAGGAATTCCAGTCTCCCCTACCGAACTCAAGTCTGCCCGTATCGACTGCACGCTGAAGGTTAAGCCTCCAGATTTCACAGCCGACGCGACAAACCGCCTACGAGCTCTTTACGCCCAATAATTCCGGACAACGCTCGCACCCTACGTATTACCGCGGCTGCTGGCACGTAGTTAGCCGGTGCTTCTTATCCAGGTACCGTCACTTGCGCTTCGTCCCTGGCGAAAGAGGTTTACAACCCGAAGGCCGTCATCCCTCACGCGGCGTCGCTGCATCAGGCTTGCGCCCATTGTGCAATATTCCCCACTGCTGCCTCCCGTAGGAGTCTGGGCCGTGTCTCAGTCCCAGTGTGGCCGGTCACCCTCTCAGGCCGGCTACCCGTCGTCGCCTTGGTAGGCCACTACCCCACCAACAAGCTGATAGGCCGCGGGTTCATCCTGTACCGCCAGAACTTTCAACAACCCCCCATGCGAGGAACTGTCATATCCGGTATTAGACCCCGTTTCCAAGGCTTATCCCAGAGTACAGGGCAGATTACCCACGTGTTACTCACCCGTTCGCCACTCATCCACACCCGAAAGTGCTTCAGCGTTCGACTTGCATGTGTTAAGCACGCCGCCAGCGTTCGTCCTGAGCCAGGATCAAACTCTCCAACAATGAACAGTCCGATCGAGACTACTTCTCAATCAATCACTCAAAAGAAAACCCCGACGAGGGGGTTAACATATAAGCTCTACTGGCTTAGTTCACTAGCACACTGTTGAGTTCTCAAGCAACACACTTCATTGCTTCAAGCGATATTCACAAGCTTTTGGTCGAGCATGCCTTATCCTACGAAGATTCCCGCAGGGGGTCGGCGGCCGCTCGTGGGCCGACGCTGAACGTTACCTGGTCCGTTTCGCGGTGTCAACCCGCTCGGCCCTGGCGCCTGGTCCGCGGGGCTTTCGGCCCCGCCGTCCCGGTGTTCCTGGCGACGAAGAGAAGATTACATGGCCCGGAACCCCCCGAAAACAGGGGGGTCACTTAACGCCATCGTCGCAGGTCAAGACCCAGAGGTGGGCACCGACGGCAGCTTCGGCAGGTAGCGCGGCGGCTCCCGGCCCGGAGCGACGCGTTCGAAGTCGGCCGCGAGCGCCAGCATCCGGCCGTCGGACCACCGCGCGCCCATGAACGAGAGCCCGACCGGCAGCGGTCCGACGAACCCGGCCGGCACCGTCACGTCCGGGTAGCCCGCGACCGCCGCCGGGGTCGAGGACGGGATCACGTCGTCGTCACCGGTGGCGCAGTCGGTCTTCCACGCCGGCGGGTTGGTCGGCGAAACAATGGCGTCGAGCTGGTGCTCCGCCAGGGTCTCGTCGAGGGAGCGGCGCGCGAGGTCCGAAAGTTCCGCCCGGCCCGCGCGGTAGCCCGGATCGTCCGGGCCCGGTGCGGCCAGCGCCCGTTCGAACAGCTCCTGACCGGCGAAGCAGGTCCGCTCCAGGGGGTCGGCGCGGTTGTAGGCGATCAGGTCGGCCAGGTTGCGCGGCCCGGAAGGGCGGGTGGCCAGGTACGCGTCGATGTCGCGGTGGAACTCCGTTAGCAGGGCGGGGAACTCCAGCTCGGCGAGCCGGTCCTGGTACGGCGGGGTCACTTCGATCACCTCGGCCCCGGCCTTGACCAGCGAGTCCCTCGCCCGGGACAGCACCGCGTCGGTGTCCGGGCCGAGCACCGGCAGGCGCCAGAGACCGATTCGCGCGCCACGCAGCGCGCCTGGGCGAAGCAGCTTCGCGTAATCCGTCGGCTGCGTAGCCGGGTACTGCGCCGTCGCGGGATCGGCCGGGTCTCGCCCTTGCAGGACCGAGAGAGTCAACGCGACGTCGACGACGTTGCGGGCGAGAGGACCCGCCGTGTCCTGCTCGGCCGAGATCGGCACCACCCCGGTGCGGCTGACCAGCCCCAGGCTCGGTTTGTGCCCGACGGTCCCGGTCATCCCGGCCGGGCAGACGATCGAACCGTCCGTCTCGCTGCCGATCGCGACCTGCGCGAGCGAGGCCGCGACCCCGGCCGCGGAACCGGCGGAGGAACCGCACGGGTTGTGGTCCAGCACGTACGGGTTGTTGGTCTGTCCGCCCACACCCGACCAGCCGGAAGTCGGTTTTTCGGCGCGGAAGTTCGCCCATTCCGACAGGTTCGCCTTGCCGAGGATCACCGCGCCGCCCGCACGCAGCCGGGTGATCAGCGTGGCGTCGGCCGACGGGCGGCTGCGCAGGGCGCGCGAACCGGCCGTGGTGGGCTGGTCACGGGTGTCGACGTTGTCCTTGACCAGCACCGGGATGCCATCGAGCGGCCCCCGGGCCCGGCCGGCGCGGTGACGCAGGTCGCTCGCCGCCGCCTGCGCGAGTGCGGCCGGGTTGAGCGCCAGCACCGCGTTGACCTTCGGGTCGACGGCGCGGATCCGGTCGAGGTAGGCCCTGGTCAGGTCCACCGCGGTGAGCCGGCCGGTAGCCATCCGCGCCTGCAGGGCGGGGATGTCGGCGGAGTCGAGGTCGAATCCCCCGGGCCCTGGAGCGGCCGAGGAAGGCGGCGCCGTCATCGCGGCGACCCCGAGGGCGGCGACCAGCGCCGAAAGGACTCGGAACACCGGTCGCCGCTCCATCAGAGCACCGGCAGGAGCGTGCGAAGCTCGTACGGGGTGACCGCGCTGCGGTAGCTGTCCCACTCGACCCGCTTGTTCCGCAGGAAGAAGTCGTAGACATGTTCGCCGAGCGCGTCGGGCAGCAACTCCGACTTCTCCATCTCCGCCAGGGCCTCACCCAGGTTCTGCGGCAACTGTGCGTAACCGGCGGCGCGGCGCTCGGAGTCGGAGAGCTGCCAGATGTTGTCCTCGGCGGGCGGCGGCAGCTCGTAGCCCTTCTCGATCCCCTTCAACCCCGCGGCCAGTATCACCGAGTAGGCCAGGTACGGGTTGCAGGCCGAATCCAGGGTCCGGATCTCCACCCGCCGCGAAGACGCCTTGCCGGGCGAATACATCGGCACCCGGACCAGCGCGGACCGGTTCGCGCGGCCCCAGGACACCGTGGTCGGCGCCTCGCTGCCGTGGATCAGGCGCTTGTAGGAGTTCACCCACTGGTTCGTGACCGCGGAGATCTCCTTGGCGTGGTGCAGCAGCCCGGCGACGAACGCCTTGCCGGTCTCCGACAGCTCGTACGGATCCTCGGCGTCGTAGAACGCGTTGCGATCGCCCTCGAACAGGCTGACGTGGGTGTGCATGCCCGAGCCGGGCTGGTCGGTGAACGGCTTCGGCATGAAGGTGGCCCGCACGCCCTGCGTCAGCGCGACCTCCTTCACCACGTAGCGGAAGGTCATCACGTTGTCGGCCATGGTCAGCGCGTCGGCGTAGCGGAGGTCGATCTCCTGCTGGCCGGGCGCACCCTCGTGGTGGCTGAACTCCACCGAGATGCCCATCGCCTCGAGGGTCTCGATGGCGTGGCGGCGGAAGTGCGTGGCCGTCGCGTGGCTGGCCTGATCGAAGTAGCCGCCGTTGTCGGCCGGCTCGGGTTCGCTGCCGTCGTCGGGGAGGTTGGCGAGCAGGAAGAACTCGATCTCCGGGTGCACGTAGCAGGTGAAGCCCGCTTCGCTCGCCTTCGACAACTGGCGCCGGAGCACGTGCCGCGGGTCCGCCCACGACGGTGAACCGTCCGGCATCGCGATGTCGCAGAACATGCGCGCGGAGTACGGGCCGCCTTCCGGGGTCTCCCACGGGAGCACCTGGAAGGTGGCCGGGTCGGGCTTGGCGACCATGTCGGACTCGTAGACCCGGGCGAAGCCCTCGATGGCCGATCCGTCGAACCCGATCCCCTCGCTGAAGGCGCCCTCCAGCTCGGCGGGGGCGACCGCGACGGACTTGAGGAACCCCAGCACATCGGTGAACCAGAGCCGGACGAAACGGATGTCGCGCTCTTCCAAGGTGCGGAGCACGAACTCCTGCTGGCGATCCATGGCCGAACCCTAACGAGGGCGTGTTAACGGGATGTTTCGCGACGCGCCGGAGCGGTCCCCTCCACGTGATCTCCCCTCACCGGGCGAAAGCCGGCGCGGGTTTACCGGATCGGGTGATCGACACCGACGCCACCGCCGCGATCACGGCCAGGCCCGCCGCGACGTACCAGGCCAGCGCGTAATCCCCCAGGCGGTCACGCACCGCGCCGGCCGCCGAAGCGGCGAAGGCCGCACCCAACTGGTGACAGGCGAAGACCCAGCCGAACACGATCGGCCCCGCCTCGCCGAACGACCGGACGCAGAGGGTGACCGTCGGCGGGACCGTGGCCACCCAGTCGAGCCCGTAGAAAAGGATGAACGCCCACATGCTGGGCTGGACGGAGTTCGCGAGCAGCTGCGGCAGGAGCGCCAGCGAGACGCCCCTCAACGCGTAGTAGACGCCGAGCAGCAGCCGCGGGTCGACCCGGTCGGTGAGCCAGCCCGACGCGATGGTCCCCACCACGTCGAACACCCCGACCAGCGCGAGCAGTCCCGCGGCCGTGGTCTGCGGCATGCCGTGGTCGTGGGCCGCGGGGATGAAGTGGGTGCCGACCAGCCCGTTGGTCGTCGCGCCGCAGATGGCGAAGCCGACCGCGAGCAGCCAGAACGACCTCGTGCGCGCGGCCTGGAAGAGCACGGCCAGCGCGCGGCGGGCCGAGCCTCCCTCGGCCACCGGGCGGACCGGTTCGGTGCCGGCCGGGGAGCCGGCCGGGGAGCCGAACGCCGTGGCGCCGACGTCGGCCGGGTGGTCACGGACGACGAGCAGCACCACCGGGACCACGGCGAGCGCCGCGAGCGCGATCACCAGCGACGCCGTACGCCAGCCGTCGCCGACCGCGAGCGCGGCGACGACCGGCAGGAACACCAGCTGCCCGGTCGAGCCCGCGGCGGTCAGCACCCCGGTGACGGCGCCGCGGTGGCGCACGAACCAGCGGGTGGTGACGGTGGCGGCGAAGCTCATCGCCATCGAGCCCGTGCCCGCGCCGACCAGCACGCCCCAGCAGAGGATGAGTTCCCAGCTGGTGTTCATGAAGACCGTGCCGCCGGCGCCGAGCGCGACGACGAACAGCGCGGTCGCGGCGACGCGGCGGATGCCGAAGCGCTCCATCAGCGCGGCCGCGAAGGGGGCGAAGACGCCGTACAGGACGAGGTTGACCGAGACGGCGGCACCGATGGTCGCGCGCGACCAGCCGAACTCCTCGTGCAGCGGGTCGATCAGGACGCTGGGCGCGGCGCGGAACCCGGCGGCGGCCAGCAGCGCGACGAAAGCGGCGGCGGCCACGAACCAGGCTCGGTGGACACGGGCGGAAGAACGGGTCTCGACGGTCACAGCAGGTGAGTCTGGTTCGCCGACTCGCCGTTCGACAGTGGCCTGAAGGACAGCATCCGAAAAGATCGGGCCACCCGAGTACGCTCTCCGCCATGCGCTGCCGACGCTTCCTGCCGGCGCTGTTGCTCCTCGGGCTCACCGGCGGTTGCACAGCGTCACCCCCGCTGCCCGCCGGCGGCGAATTGGTCAGTGCCGCGGAGACGACGTTCGCCCAGGTCCAGAGGGTGCACTTCGCCGTGGAGGTGAACGGTGTACTGCCCGGATTCACGTTGCGGCAGGCCGAAGGCGACGCCACGCTGACCGGCGGTGGCCACGCCTCCGGCCAGGCCCAGGTGCAGAACGGCGCCCAGGACCACAAGTTCGACTTCGAACTCGATGGCGACACCGCGACCACGAAGGACGCCTCCGGCGCGTCGTCGACCAGGCGCTCACCGCTCACCGTCGCCGGTTTCCTCGGCGAGCACGGCGGACTGGCGCAGCTGCTCGGCGCCGTCACCGGGGCGCGCACGGAGATCCAGGAATCGGTGCACGGTGTGGACGCCTACCGCGTCGGCGGGTCCGTGCCCGCGGCCGTGGCCGCCCGGCTGCTGCCGCAGATCCACGACGACGTGCTGGTCAAGATCTGGGTGACGACGAGCGAGCCGCGCCGCTTCGCCCGGCTGTGGCTCCAGGTGCCGCCCGAGACCCAGCGGGACAACCCGGTGATGTTCGAAGTGACGCTGTCGCAGCAGGACCAGGCGGCCGATCCGGCCCAGCGCGCGGCGGACGCGGAGCCGGCGCGCAAGTAGCCGCCGGTTCAGCTCCCGGCGCAGCGCGTGCCGTCGGCCGGTGTCGTGCCGTTCACCAGGTAGGCCACGCCCACCTTGTCCACGCACGCGTTGCCCTGCAGGAACACCGTGTGCTGCGTGCCCTCGAAGGTGAGCAGCGAGCCCTTCAGCGCCTTCGCCAGGTTGACCCCGGCCTGGTACGGCGTGGCCGGGTCGTTCGTGGTCGAGATGGTGAGCGTCTTCGGCAGGCCGTCGACGTTCGGCTCGTGCGGCTGCGAGGTGTTCGGCACCGGCCAGAACGCGCAGGCGTCGCGGGCCGCGCTGGCCTGGCGGCCGTCGTCGAGGAACGGCGCGACCTGGACGTACTTCTGCTGCGCTTCGAGGACCTTCTGCGGGTCGGTGACCCGCGGGTCGTCGACGCAGCGGATGGCGGTGAAGGCGTCCTGCGTGGTGCCGTAGCGGCCGTCGGCGCCGCGCTCGTTGTAGATGTCCGCCAGCTTCTCCAGCGTGGAGCCGCGCTGCTGCTTCAGCTCGTTGAGCCCGGTGTTCAGGTACTCCCAGAGGTTCTGCTGGTAGAGCGCCTGGATCGCGCCGGTGGTGGCGTCCTCGTAGGACAGCTTGCGGCCGTCGCCGACCGGCACCGGGAAATCGATCAGCGGGCGGGTGAGCTGCTGGAACGCCGCCACGGCGCCGGCCGCGTCCTGGCCCAGCGCGCAGTCCTGGCGGGCCGCGCACCACTTCGCGAACTCGTTGAACGCCGTGCCGAAGCCCTGGCCCTGCGCGACCAGGGAGTCCTCGGGATCCTGGTCCGGGTCGACGGCCCCGTCGAGGACCAGCGCGCGGACGTTCTGCGGGAACGCCTCCGCGTACGTCGACCCGATGCGCGTGCCGTACGAGTAGCCCAGGTAGGTCAGCTTCTGGTCGCCGAGGACCGAGCGCAGCACGTCCAGGTCCTTCACGACGTCGCGCGTGCCGACGTGCTCCAGCATGTCGTCGCCGTACTTCGTGCGCTGGACGCACTTCGCGGCGAAGTCCTTCTCCTGCGTTTCCTGCTTCGATACGCCTGCGGGCGAGCCGTCCGTCTCGCTGTCGTCCGCGCGGTCGGCATCGCGCTCCGAGTCGCTCAGGCAGCGGATCTGCGGCTCGCTGGCGCCGATCCCCCGCGGGTCGAAGCCGACCAGGTCGAAGCGGCTCCCGAGATCGTTCTTGGCCACCTGGTCGATCAGCCCGGCGGCGGCGGACATACCGGACGCGCCGGGACCGCCCGGGTTGACCACGAGCGAGCCGATGCGGTCACCGGAACCACTCGCCTTGTGCCGCAGCACGCCCAGGGTGATGGTCTGCCCGTCCGGTTTGCCGTAGTCCAGCGGCACCGTGAGCCGCGCGCACTGGATGCCTTGCGCCCGGAAGGCGGACCGCGAATCGTCCGAGGTCGCGTAGGGTGCGCAGTCGGCCCAGGTCATGCTCTGCCCGTAGAAGCGCTCCAGCCCCGCGGGCACCGGCCCGACCGGTGCGTGCGATTCGGTCGCCGGCGAGGGCAGGGCCTGGCCACTGTTCGACGAGCACGCCCCGAGCGTGACGGCGAGCAGGCCGGACACCGCGAGAGCGGCGATTCGGTGGGCACGAGGGCTGGCGCTGACATGAGGGGGCACGGTTTGATCGTGCCATCCGGCCGCGGAACTCCGACGCACCACCGGCGCGTTGGGGATGCGGGGCCGGCCCGCGGTCCGCGACCGGGCGACACGCGTTACACAGGACGGGAGACCAGGGGTGGCACTGATCAGCCGGGTGGGCAAGCGGCTCCGCCGGATCATCCAGCGGCCGGGCAGCGTCGAGCTGACGCGTTACGAGGCGCTGCTGCCCGCAGTCGAGAAGCTCGGGCCCGAGCTCGAGAAGCTGTCGGACCCCGAGCTCACCGAACGCGCGGGCGCACTGCGCGAGAAGCTCGAAGGCGCCGGCGCGTTCACCGACGAACAGCTGGTCGAGGTGGGTGCGCTCGGCCGTGAGGCCGCCCGCCGGGCGCTGGACGAGCGGGCGTTCGACGTGCAGGTGCTCGGCACCATGGGCCTGCTCAGCGGGCACGTGGTGCAGATGGAGACCGGTGAGGGCAAGACGCTGGCCGGCGCGCTCGCGGCCGCGGGCCACGCCCTGCGCGGCAAGCGTGTGCACGTGGTCACCGTCAACGACTACCTGGCCCGACGCGACGCGGAGTGGATGGGCCCGGTGTACGCGCTGCTGGGCGTGTCCGTCGGCTGGGTCGAGCCCGCGCACTCGCGTGAGCAGCGCAAAGAGGCCTACGGCAAGGACGTGACCTACGGCGCCGTGGCCGAGATCGGCTTCGACGTGCTGCGCGACCGCCTGGTGACCGAGGTCGACGACCTGGTGCAGGGCGCCCCCGAGATCGCGATCGTGGACGAGGCCGACTCCGTGCTGGTCGACGAGGCGCGCGTGCCGCTGGTGATGGCCGGTTCGATCGACCACAACGACGCCGACGAGGAGGTCGCGACCGTCGTCCGGCGGCTGCGGCTGGGCCTGCACTACGAAACCGACTCCGACGGCCGCAACGCCTGGCTGACCAGCGCGGGCGCGTCCGTGGTGGAGAAGTCGCTGGGCGGCATCGACCTCTACGGCGACTCCGGTTCCGACCGGCTGGCCGCGGTGAACGTCGCGCTGCACGCCCACGCGCTGCTCACCCGCGACGTCGACTACCTGGTCCGCGACGGCAAGGTGCAGCTGATCAACGCCGCCCGCGGCCGCGTGGCCGAGCTGCAGCGCTGGCCGGACGGCCTCCAGGCCGCGGTCGAGGCGAAGGAGCAGGTGGCGGCCACCGACCGCGGCGAGATCCTCGACTCGATCACCGTGCAGGCCCTGCTCGCGCGCTACCCCGAGGTCGCGGGCATGACCGGCACCGCCGTGGCCGTGGCCGAGCAGCTGCGCGAGTTCTACCGGCTCGAGGTCGCGGTGATCCCGCCGAACACCCCGAACGTGCGCGAGGACCAGCCGGACCGGATCTTCGGGTCGCCGTCGCAGAAGCTGCGCGCGATCGAGGAGGAGATCCGCACGGTGCACGAGACCGGGCGGCCGATCCTGGTCGGCACCCAGGACGTGGCCGAGTCCGAGGAGCTGGCGGACAAGCTGGCCAAGGCCGATCTGCCGTGCGTGGTGCTGAACGCGCGCAACGACGCCGAAGAGGCCGCGATCATCGCCGAGGCGGGCAAGAAGGGCGCGGTCACCGTGTCCACCCAGATGGCCGGCCGCGGCACCGACATCCGGCTGGGCGGCACCGAGGGCGCGAGCCGGGAGGAGGTCGCCGAGCTGGGCGGCCTGCACGTGATCGGCACCGCGCGGTACCCGTCGAGCCGGCTCGACGGGCAGCTGCGCGGCCGCTCCGGCCGTCAGGGCGACCCGGGCAGCGCGATCTTCTTCGCCAGCCTGAACGACGACCTGGTGCTGTCGAACGCGCCGGACATCCCGGAGGGCATCGGCTCCGACTCCGAGACCGGCGAGATCACCGACCAGGCCGCGCACCGGCAGATCAACCACGCCCAGCGCGTGGCCGAGGGCGTCGACCTGGAGATCCACCGCAACACCTGGCGCTACACGCGGCTGATCGAGCGGCAGCGCGCCGAACTGCTGGAGCACCGGGACCAGGTGCTGCGCACCGGCCTCGCGGCCGAGGGCCTGGAGAAGGCCCACCCGGAGAAGTTCGCCGAGCTGAAGGCGAAGCTGGACGACCAGGACCGGCTGGAGCAGCTGTCGCGCGAGGTGCTGCTGTTCCACGTCGACCAGCTCTGGTCCGACCACCTGGCCTACCTGACCGACGTGCGCGAAAGCATCCACCTGCGGGCGCTGGCCCGGGAGACGCCGCTGGACGAGTTCCACCGCGCGGCCATCCCGGAGTTCCACAAGATCATCCCGGAGGCGGCCACCCGGGCGGCGAAGACGCTGGAGGAGGCCGAGATCACCGACGACGGCCTCGACCTGGCCGACAACGGCGTGCGGCGCGCGAACACCACGTGGACCTACCTGGTGCACGACAACCCGTTCGACTCGGACTTCGAGCAGACGATCAAGCGGGTGCGCAGCATGATGAAGATGAAGAAGGCCTGACCACCTCGTGAGCGGCTGTGCCGGTTCCGGCCGGTTCCGGCCCGGCCGCTCACGAGACTTCTGGCGCACATTCGCTCGTCCGGGGAAGCCGCGGTGGGACAGAATGGCGGCATGCCGCAACTGCGCATCGCACTGGCCCAGGTCAACACCACCGTCGGCGACCTCGACGGGAACACCGCGCTCACCGTCGAGTGGACCCGCCGGGCCGCCGAGGCCGGCGCCCACGTCGTCGTGTTCCCCGAAATGTCCCAGACCGGCTACCCGGTGGAGGACCTCACGCTGCGGCGGACGTTCGCCGACGCGTCCCGCAAGTCCGTCGAAGAGCTCGCACGCCGCCTCGACCAGGCCGGCTGCGGCGAGGTCCTGGCCTACGTCGGCTACCTCGACTTCGACGAGGTGGGCCCGCGTGACGCCGCCGCGGCGCTGTACCGCGGCGAGGTCGTGGCCCGGCAGTTCAAGCACCACCTGCCCAACTACGGGGTCTTCGACGAGCACCGCTACTTCAAGCCCGGCACCGAGCTGGAGGTCGTGCGGCTGCACGGCATCGACATCGGCATGGTGATCTGCGAGGACATCTGGCAGGACGGCGGGCCGATCTCCGCGCTCGGCCGGGCCGGGGTCGACCTGGTGGTGTCGCCGAACGCCTCGCCGTACGAGCGGTCCAAGGACGAGCAGCGGCTGCCGCTGGTCGCGCGCCGGGCCGCCGAAGCGGGCGCGCCGCTGGTCTACACCAACCAGGTGGGCGGCCAGGACGACCTGGTCTTCGACGGCGACTCGCTGGTGGTCGGCGCGGACGGGACGCTGCTGGCGCGCGCCCCGCAGTTCGTGGAACACCTGCTGGTGCTGGACATGGATTTGACCGCCGGCGGGCACGCGACCGACGGCGAGCTCGACGGCCTGCACGTACGGCGCCGGGTGCTGGGCGAGCAGCCGCTACCGGCGTATCCGCCGCTGACCGACCCGGTGATCAGCGAGCCGCTGTCCGATGAGGCCGAGGTCTGGTCGGCGCTCGTGGTGGGGCTGCGCGACTACGTGCACAAGAACGGCTTCTCCTCGGTCACCTTCGGCTTCTCCGGCGGTATCGACTCCGCGGTGGTGGCTTCGCTGGCGGCCGACGCGCTCGGCGGCGACAACGTGTACGGCGTCTCGATGCCGTCGAAGTACTCCTCCGGGCACTCGAAGGACGACGCCGCGGACCTGGCCCAGCGGATCGGGGCGCACTACCGCGTGGAGCCGGTCGAGGACATGGTCTCGGTGTATGTGAACCAGTTGAAGCTGATCGGGCTGGCGGAGGAGAACATCCAGGCGCGCACCCGCGGGATGCTCCTCATGGCACTGTCCAACCTGGACGGTCACCTGGTCCTCGCGACCGGCAACAAGACCGAGCTGGCGGTCGGTTACTCCACCATGTACGGCGACGCGGTCGGGGCGTTCGCACCGATCAAGGACCTGTTCAAGACGCACGTGTGGCGGCTGGCGCGGTGGCGCAACCAGACGGCTCTGGGCCGCGGGGAGACCCCGCCGATCCCGGAGAACTCGATCACCAAGCCGCCGTCCGCGGAACTGCGCCCCGGCCAGGTCGACACCGACTCCCTGCCCGACTACGCGCTGCTCGACGACATCCTGGACGACTACGTCGAGGGCGACCGCGGTTACGCCGACCTGCTGGAGGCCGGCTTCGAGCCGGAGACGATCGACCGTGTGGTGCGGATGGTCGACCAGGCGGAGTACAAGCGGCGGCAGTACCCGCCGGGCACGAAGATCACGTTCAAGGCGTTCGGGCGGGACCGGCGGCTGCCGATCACCAACGCCTGGCGGGAACGCAAGGCCTGAGGATGGTCCCGCTCGCCGGGCGGGGGCGCGGTTTTCGGTGGGGGCACCGGCTCCGGTCACGGATCCCGGCGGAGGTGGTCGGTCAGCCGGGTGAGCAGTTCGACGGAGCGGGCCAGCTCGGCCCGTTCGGCCGGGTCGAGCGCGTCGTCGATCGCCGCGGCCAGGCGGTCGGCGCGGGCTCGGCGCTGCCGGTCGAGCCGTTCGCGTCCGGCGGCGGTGATGTGCAGGACGATCTTGCGGCCGTCGCTCTCGTGCGGGGCGGGGCGCACGAGGCCGGCGTCCACGAGTTCCTTGACCGACCTGGCCGCGCTCTGGTGACGGATCCGGCGCCAGCTCGCGAGTTCCGCCGTGGTGGCGGGTCCTTCGCGATCGAGGTGACCGAGGACGGCCGCCTCGCCGGACGGCAGGGTGTCGGTGGTCCTCGCGGCCCGGACCAGCTGACCGACGGCTGCGCGCAGGTTTTCCGCCAAGCGGTCGCTGCCGATCAGGTGTTGGCCCGTCGCGGGTCGCCGAACCTGGTCCGCAGCCGTTCGGGTGGGGTCCACGGCGGCGGTCAGCTCGCCAGCTCGAGGCTGTCACCGGCCGGGATTTCGGTGATGGGTACGCCGGTGAGGCCGGTTTCGCCCAGCAGGGTGGCGGTCGAGCGGCGGCCCAGTTCGCTGAGCATCAGCTCGTGGATCTGGATGACCCGGTCCGGGCGGACGGCGCGGACGAAATCGGCCGCCTCACCCAGCTTCGTCCACGGGCCGCTGGTCGGCAGGAGCAGCGTCGACACGGGTACGCCCGGGGCGAAGTAGGCGTCGCCGGGGTGGAAGAGGGAGCCGTCGACCAGGTAGCCGACGTTGTCGACGAGGGGGATGTCCGGGTGGATCAGGGCGTGCCGCTCCCCGTGCACGGTGAGCCGGAAACCGCCGGCCTCCAGCACGTCACCGGCGGCGACCGCGCGAACCCGGCCACCGTGGTCGCCGAGCTTGGCCAGCACGGCCGCGGGACCGAACACCTGCAGCTCCGGACGGCGGTCGAGGGCCTCGGCCACCAGAGCGTCGTCGAAGTGGTCGAAGTGCTCGTGGGTGACGAACACGGCCGCCGCGTGGGCGACGGCGTCCTTCGCGCCCGGGGTGAGCGTGCCCGGGTCGAAGGTGATCGAGGTGCCGTTCTTGGCCAGCTCGACGCAGGCGTGGGCGTGCTTGGTGAGGCGCACTGGGAATCCTTTCCGCGAATCAATACAGCTCAACTGTACACCTTTGCTGTACATTTGCCGAGTGGGTGCCGGTTTTTGTCGGTGGGGGCTTTTAAGGTGTCGGCATGACGGTTCGGTTCACCGTGTTCGAGACGCCGATCGGTCCGTGCGGGGTGGCCTGGCGGGGTGAGCTGCTCGTGGGGACCACGCTCCCGGAGGGCAGCGCGGAGCGCACCCGCGCCCGGCTGCTGGCCCAGTTCCCGGAGGCGGTGGAGGTACCGGGGACGGAGTTCGAGCGGGTGCGGGTGGCTGAGGCGGCGAGGTCAGTGAAGGCGACGGTGCGGATGCGGGTGGCGGAGGCGGCGAGGTCAGTGGAGGCAGCGGTGCGGGTGGTGCCCGGTGCGGCGCAGGTGGCCGAGGTGGGGCAGGTAGCGGTGGAAGCGGCCCGGGTGCCTGATGCGGCGCAAGTAGCGGCGGAGGCGGTACGGGTGCCTGATGCGGTGCGGGAAGCGGAGCGGATGCCTGACGCGGTGCGGGCGGCGGTGACGGGGATCGTCGCGTTGCTGGGTGGGGAGCGGCGGGATCTGGCCGAGGTGGGGCTCGACTTCAGGGGGGTGCCGGAGTTCAACCGGCGGGCCTATGAGGTCGCGCGGACGGTTTCGCCGGGCAGGACCGTGACGTACGGGGACATCGCCCATCGGCTGGGGACGCCGGGGGCGGCGCAGGCGGTGGGGCAGGCCATGGGGCACAACCCGTTTCCGATCGTGGTGCCCTGCCACCGGGTACTGGCCGCCGGCGGTCAGGACGGCGGCTTCTCCGCGCACGGCGGGGTGCGGACGAAACGGGCGATGCTCGTGATCGAAGGGGCGATCGCCGACGAGCCGACGCTGTTCTAGACGGGGGAAACCGGCGCCGAGCGAATGAGCCCGGGCGCTGCCGACCGCGGTTCGGGGACCGGCCGTGCACCCGGAAGCCCTGGCACGGCAACAGTGGAAGCGCTGTCACAAGGCACGTTCGACACCGCCAGGGGAAGGGGGTTGGCCGCCATCGAGCTAGATCAGCGACCGCGGTACGGGACTGTCAGCGCGCACCGGGCCACCGAAGAGGCAGCGCCCGCGTTCACGTCCACCGGTCAGACCGGCGAGCTAACAAGATCAGCGGGCGCCAGTACCGGCGGCGTTAAAGACCAGCGAGCGCCAGGATCAGCGCGCGTCCAGAGCTAACGGGCGTCCAGGACCAGCGGGCACCAGCACCAGCGACCGCCCAGGATCGGTGGGCTCTCGGAACAGCGGGCGTCCAGGACCAAAGAGCGCCGCTCAAGATCGCCGATGTACCGGCGTGACCACGACGTATGCGGCGCCGACTCCCAGCAACACCGTTCGTACCGCCAGTTGCACTCGGGTGAGCAGACCCTGCGCGTGTCCCGGGCCCAGCGTGCCCGCCACGAGGACCAGCGCCCACGTCGTCAGGACCAGGGCCAGGCCCGCGATCGCCCACTCCCGCCAGCGCGGGGGCCACCACAGGACCAGGCTCAGCGCGCCCGCCACGAACACCAGGTTGGCCGCCAGCTCGACGGCCGTCAGACCCGGCTCCGCCGCGTCGGCCAGCATCAGGAAGCCGAAGACGGCGACCGCGACCGCGCTCAGGCGGGACGTCCAGTGGACCGGGGCCAGCCGCATCAGCGGGGGTCCGGACAGCACGAACGCCAGACCGGCCAGTCCGCGCGCGATTCGGAACACCGGGTTCGCGCCGAGCAGGTCCTCAGCCGGGCGGTCCACCGGCGAGAGCCCGGTGTCCACCACGAACTCCAGCAACCACGCGGAGTACGCCAGCAGTCCGGCCGTGAACAGGACCACCACAGCGATTCGCGCCGTACGCACCCGCTCACCCTAGGGGAGAAGCTGCGACGTTGCCCGCGAAGACGTCACAGCCGCGATCTTCGCCCCACCGCGAAGATCACCGGCCGTCACCCCGCGGTCACTCAGCCCTGCGGGCGCACGAACGGGAACAGCACGGTCTGCCGGATCGACGCGCCGCTCAACATCATCAGCAACCGGTCCACGCCCAGGCCGAGACCGCCCGTGGGCGGCATCCCGTGCTCCAGCGCCAGCAGGAAGTCCTCGTCCAGCTCCATGGCCTCGACGTCCCCGCTCGCGGCGCGCAACGACTGGGCCTCCAGCCGGCGGCGCTGCTCGATCGGATCGGTCAGCTCCGTGTACGCGGTGCCGATCTCCGAGCCGAACGCGACCAGGTCCCAGCGTTCGGCCAGCCGCGGGTCGACGCGGTGCTGCCGGGTCAGCGGCGACACGTCGGTCGGGTAGTCGGTGTAGAACGTCGGCCGCACGGTCGAACCCTCGACCAGGTGGTCGTACGCCTTCAGCACCAGGTCACCGTGGCCGGCTTCCTCGGCCACCGGCACCCCGGCCACGGCGCACCGGCGGCGCAGCTCGGCCACCGAGGTCGAGGAGGTGACCTCCTCCCCCAACGCCGCGGAAACGGCCTCGTGCACCGGGATCACCGGCCAGTCACCGGAGATGTCGTGCTCGACCAGCCGCCCGTCGGCGTCGGGCCGGCGCACGATCTGCGCCCCGTACGCCGCCTCGGCCGCGTACTGCACCAGCTCGCGGGTCAGGTCCCGCATCGAGTTGTAGTCGGCGTAGGCCTGGTACGCCTCCAGCATCGTGAACTCCGGGTTGTGCGTGGCGTCCACGCCCTCGTTGCGGAAGTTCCGGTTCAGCTCGAACACCCGCTCCACCCCGGCCACGCACAGCCGCTTGAGGTACAGCTCCGGCGCGATCCGCAGGTACATCCGCATGTCGTAGGCGTTGATGTGGGTGACGAACGGCCGCGCGTTCGCTCCACCGTGGACGGTTTGCAGCATCGGCGTCTCGACCTCGAGGTAGTCGCCCTGGTGCAACCGCTCGCGCACGGCCCGGACCACAGTGGACCGCAGCCGCAGCAACTGCGCCGACTCCGGGTTCACCGCCAGGTCCAGGTACCGCTGGCGCACCCGGCTCTCCGGGTCCGTCAGCCCCTTCCGCTTGTCCGGCAGCGGGTGCAGGCACTTCGCGGTGACCGTCCACTCCTCCACCAGCACCGAGAGCTCGCCTCGGCGCGAGGTCACCACCTGCCCGCTGACCCCGACGTGGTCGCCGAGGTCGACCCCGGTCCGCCAGCCGGTCAGCTCCAGCACGTTCGCGTCGAGCATCAGCTGCAGTTCGCCCGAGAAGTCCCTGATCCGCGCGAAGCACAGCCCGCCCAGCGTCCGCAGGGCCAGCACCCGCCCGGCCACGCGGACCCGGTGCCCGGTCTGCGAATCCGGCGCCAGCTCGCCGTACTTGCGCACGACGTCGCCCAGCAGGTCCTCCCGCCGGAAACCGACCGGGTACGGGTCGACGCCCAGCTCCCGCAGCTTGTCCAGCTTCGCGACGCGCACCCGCACCTGCTCCGGGCGCCGGACCGGCTTCGGCACGGTCGTGGCCGAACTCTCGTCGATCCGCCTGGCCTCGGCGACGAACTCCTCCCCCACCTTCTCCAGCCGCAGCGAGCGCGAACCGCCCGTGGGCACGAAACCCTCCAGCGCTCCGGCGACGATGCCGATGCGCGGCAGCCGCCGGGCCGAGGAGTAGCAGAGGAACCGCGGCTCCCAGTCCGGCCCGTACTTCGCGTTGGACCGGTACAGCGACTCGAGCTGGAAGAAGCGCGACGCGACCCCGAGCACCCCGCGCCACGCGCGCAGCACCGGCCCGGCGCCGATCCGCTCCCCCTCGGAGAACACCGCGCGGAACATGGCGAAGTTGAGCGAGATCCGCTGGGCGCCCAGCTGCTGCCCGGCCGCGACGACCTCGGCGACCATGAATTCGTTGAGCCCGTTCTCCGCGCCGCGGTCGCGGCGCATCAGGTCGAGCGAAAGCCCGCGACGGCCCCACGGCACGAACGACAGCATCCCGCGCAGCCGGCCGGCGGCGTCGAAGGCCTCGACCATCACGCTGCGGCCGTCGCTCGGGTCGCCGAGTCGGCCCAGCGCCATCGAAAACCCGCGCTCGGTCTCCGCGCCCCGCCACTGCTGGGCGTAGGCGAGCAGCTCGGTCATCTCCTCGTCCGGGATCTCGCTGTGGCGCCGCACCCGCGAGGTGTACCCGGCACGTTCGATCCGCTTCACCGCCTGGCGCACGGACTTGCGCTCGGGCCCGGTCAGCGAGAACTCGCGGATGTCGAGCACGGCCTCGTCGCCGAATTCCAGCGCCTTCAGGCCCGCGGCCGCGTACACCTTGGCGCCGCGCTCGCTCGCGCCGAGCGCACCGGGCGTCCAGCCGTAGGACCGGGTCTCGTCGAGCCACGCGCGCACGGCGTCGGGCCACGCGTCGGGGTCGCCGATCGGGTCCGCGCTGGCCACGCTCGTGCCGCCGAGCACGCGGTAGGTCACCGCGGCGCGGCCGTTCGGGGCGAAGACCACGCTCTTGTCGCGGCGGGTGGCGAAGTAGCCGAGGGAGTCGTCCTCGCCGAACTCCGCGAGCAGCCGGCGCAGGCGCAGCTCCTCGTCGTCGGTGCGGAGGCGGCGGCTGCGCACGCCGCGGAAGAGCATGTAGAGCGCGGCCGTGGCGACGAAGGTGGCGCCCAGGTCGAGGAACACGTCCAGCCACGCCGGTCCTTCACCGACACCGATGCGCTTGAGCTGGATGTTCTCCCCGGTCGCGTGGTTGACCACCCAGGCGAACCGCTCCCAGGCGTCGCCGAGGTGGCCGGGGAACGCCTCGCTCAGCGCCCAGCCGAGCCCGATCACCAGGATCAGGCCACCGAGCAGCGTCGACAGCCCGTCGCGCCAGGCCCCCCGGGCGAGCCGCGCCGGGAACGCCGGGCGCAGCGCGAGCAGGAACAGGATCAGCAGGATCGAGAGCAGGTCGGCGAGCGTGAGCACCCACACCCGCATCGGGATGTGCCGGAGCTGGTGCGGGCCGACCGTGAGCAGGTCGGGCTGCCAGATCAGGACCGCCTGCAGGCCCAGGGTGACCAGCAGGCCGCCGACCTGGAACAGCAGCAGGGTGTAGAGCGCGGCCCTCTTGCGCCGTCGCAGCGCTCCGCCGAGCACCACCAGCAGCAGGACGATCACCAGGCTCGCGCTGGTCGGCACGCTGAGCGCGGAGAACGCCATGTCGATGCCGTTGAGCAGCCGTCCGCGGGCCCCGCCGGCGATGAGCAGGACGACGGAGAAGACGGCCGCCAGTTGCACGACGGTGGCGACCACGCCACCCGCCTTGGCCTTCCAGGCGGGGATGCGCGGGTGCGCGCTCGCAGGGGTACCCATCGTTGCCTTTCTCCGCGATGGCCGTGTTGTCACGACGACCTCAAGGACGTCAGTGCACACGCATTGGTTGTCTCCGGGCATCACCCGCAGGAATGAGCCGGGATCATCCTCCCGGTGCAGGCCACCGCCGTGTGAAGCTGGTCGCACGGGCTTGGGGGCACCGGCGGGGCGTGTCACGCTTTGACCCGAATCTGCTCCACGACCCGGGGACCTCTTCGAGGCCTCGAGGGAAGGACGGTCGACGACGATGTCTACCCCCAGCACGCCCGGCGGATCCGCCGAAGAGGTGGCCGCACCGTACGGCTCCGGGCCTGCCGCCCCCGCGCAGCCGGCGCCCGCCAAGAAGGTGCGCATCCACCACCTGCGCGAGCTCAAGGAGCGCGGCGAGCCGTGGCCCATGCTCACCGCCTACGACATGTACACCGCGGAGCTGTTCGACGAGGCCGGCATCCCGGTGCTGCTCGTCGGCGACTCCGCCGCCAACAACGTGTTCGGCTACGACACCTCGCTGCCGGTGACCGTCGACGAGCTGCTGCCGCTGGTGCGCGGCGTCACCCGCTCGGTCAAGCGCGCGCTGGTGGTCGCCGACCTGCCGTTCGGCTCCTACCAGCTCTCGCCCGAGCAGGCGCTGGCCACCTCGGTGCGATTCATGAAGGAGGGCCGCGCCCACGCGGTGAAGCTCGAAGGCGGCCGCCGGTTCGCGGCGCACGTCGAAGCGCTCACCTCGGCCGGAGTGCCCGTGATGGGCCACATCGGCTTCACCCCGCAGAGCGAGCACAACCTCGGCGGCTACCGGGTGCAGGGGCGCGGCGAAGCGGCGGACGTGCTGCTCGCCGACGCGCTGGCGCTGCAGGAGGCCGGGGCCTTCGCGGTGGTCATGGAGATGGTGCCGGCGGAGGCCGCGAAGCGGGTGACGCACGAGCTGAAGATACCGACCGTCGGGATCGGTGCCGGACCGGACTGCGACGCGCAGGTGCTGGTCTGGCAGGACATGGCCGGCCTGCGCCGAGGTAAGGCGCCGCGGTTCGTGAAGCGATACGCCGATCTCGCCGGGGTGCTGCAGGGCGCCGCGACGGCGTTCGCCGAAGACGTCCGGCGGGGTGAGTTCCCGGCTCCGGGGCACGCGTTCCACTGACTCGCCGCCCGATCCGCCTAAGCCACCTCGACCGCGTCCCGCACGTTCGAGGCGGCTTCGGCCGGGGGCAGGGGCGCGGGTCATCGACGGCGGAAGCGGGCGGCCAGCTCGGGGTCGTTCTCCCACCAGAGCCCGCCGGACGGCGCCTCGCCGGAATTCTCTTCGTCGTCCAAGCGCTGGTCGAGCTGCTTCGCGCGCTTCTCGTCGTCTCGGGACCAGCGGATGAACAGCGCGCCGACGAACGGCAGGCCGGCGACGTCGCCACCGATCCACAGCACGCCGGCGCCGATGATCTGGTCGGTGCGCGGATCCGGGCCCCAGCCCGGGTGCGCGTTCGCGTAGTGCGCGGGCGCGAGCAGCGGGCCGAGCCACAGCACCAGGCCGAGCGCACCGTCGAACACCACCTCGGTGAACGAGATCCACACCGACACCAGGTGGGAGCCGCCGCGCGGGGTCGGGTCGAGCTGCACGCGGCTGTAGAAGTACAGGAACCCGGCCAGCACCAGCAGAAGGCGGACGAGACCGCCGACGACCGGCGAGTCCAGCGAAAGCTCGTACAGCGGCGTCAAATAGATCAGCAGGAATGGCGCGATCAGCACCACGGTGACTGAAAGCGGGAACGTCACGAACCGGGCGAAGCCGCTTCGCCCGTACCGGCGCAGTGATGCGGCGAGGCCCGGAGAAGCGCTACGCATGAGAAGCGTGATGGGCGCGCCGAGCGCGAGCAGCAACGGCGTCACCATCAGCAGCACCGTGTTCTGCGTCGCCCGGACCCAGAACAGCGTGGTGTCGTAGACGCCGAGGAAAGAGCAGGTGACCAGCACGATCGTCACCAGACCGGCCAGGAATGCGCCGGTCCGACCGGGTGACCAGGACGGCTGCCGGCGCGCGGCGGAGACGTAGGCGACGGCGAGCAGGAGCACGACCACAACGGCCGGGAGGTCGGTGGTCCAGGCCGTGAAGATGGTCGCCCCCCTCAGCGGAGGCACATTCGCCGCGAGTTCGATGCCGCCAGTCTGCCTCCCGCGGAATCCGGGCCGGACACCACCCTCACCACGACAAGAAAAGCAGGCTCCCGATTCCGGCGATGAAGCAATAGATCGCGAACGGCGTCAAGGTTCGCGTTTCGAAGTATTTCGTCAGGAAACGGACAGCGATATACGACGCGACCCCGGCGACGAGGCTGCCCACCAGCGCCGGCCCGAGTGAAGGGCCGTTCTCCGGGGTGAACAGCGAAGGCAGCTTCAGCACGCCCGCGGCGAGGATCACCGGAGTCGCGAGCAGCCAGGCGAACCGCGCCGCGACCTCGTGCCCCAGACCTCGGCGCAGTCCCGCGACCATGGTGATGCCGGACCGGCTGATGCCCGGCAGCAGCGCGAGGATCTGGGCCGAGCCGATCAGCACGGCCTCGCCGACGCCGAGTTTCGCCAGCCGGGCGTCGGTGGCCTCCTCGACGGTGACCGCGCGCATCACGAGGGTGTCCTCGGCCGAGAAGTCCACCGTCTCTTCGGTACGCCGGGCCGCGGGTTCAGCCGCCGGTTTCGGCCGCGAGAAGCGCTCGGCGGCGAACAGCACCCCGCCGTTGAGGGCGAGGAAGATCGCCGCCGGCACCGGCTTGCCGAGGAAGTCGCGCAGCAGGCCCTCCAGCAGCAGGCCGGCCAGGCCGACCGGGATGGTGGCGAGCACGAGCAGCCAGGCCAGGCGCTGGTCCGGCGTGCGCACCTCGCGGTGGCGGATCGAGGTCCAGAGCCCGCCGATGATCCGCACCCAGTCGCGGCGGAAGAACAGCACCAGGGCGAGCGCGGTGGCCACGTGCATGGCGACCAGCACGGCCAGGTAGGGCGAGTCCCGGCCGATGCTCAGATCCCGCTGCCAGGAGCCGCCGATCACCGCGGGCACCAGGATGCTGTGCCCGAGACTGGACACCGGAAACAATTCCGACACCCCCTGCAGGGCGCCGACGACGATCGCCTCGACGTAGGTAACCGCGGACATTCACAAGCCTTTCTCGGCGGCAATCCGGGGATTACCGAAAAGCCAACCATGGCCGGGTTAACAACGGGCAAAGAGCGCAGCCGGCCGCACTCGGCTCCCGCTTGTTCACATCCATGAACATTAGTCATGTTCTTGACTGACGTTCGAGCAGTGGCTTACCGTTGACCGCGTCCCCGCAGGAACCGGTGCGGGTAGGTGCGCGGAAGGGGATTCGCCGGCACGGGCCGCTGACCCGCGACCACGGACTGGGGGCCCGCTCAGCCCGGCGGCGGGGGCGGGCCCCCACCGCACCCCGTGCTCCGGCAGAGTGTCGGCCATGGAAGACGACCTCTACCCGCCGCTCCCGGTGCGCGCCGACGGCCTGCTCGACGTCGGCGACGGGCACCGGATCTACTGCCAGGACGCGGGAAACCCGGACGGGAAGCCGGTCGTCGTCCTGCACGGCGGGCCGGGCAGCGGGATCGCGGCGATGTCGCGCCGGCACTTCGACCCCGAGGTCTACCGGGTCATCCAGTTCGACCAGCGCGGCGCCGGGCGCAGCACGCCGAACATCGGCGCCCCGGAGGCCGATCCGGCCACGAACACGTTGTGGCACCTGGTTTCGGACATGGAGCGGCTGCGCGAGCGGCTGCGCATCGAGCGCTGGCAGCTCTTCGGTGGCTCCTGGGGTTCCACGCTCGCGCTGGCCTACGCGCAGACGCATCCGGCGCGGGTCTCGGAAATCGTGCTGCGCGGCGTCTTCACGGTCCGGCGCAGCGAGCTCGACTGGATCTACCGCGGCGGCGCGGCGAACCTGTTCCCGGCCGAGTGGGAGGGATTCCTGGCGCCGCTGCCGGAAGCGCTGCGCGCCGATCCGCTGGCCGGCTACCACGAGCTGCTCGCTTCCGAAGACCGCGGGATCCGCGAGCGCGCGGCGATCGCCTGGAGCGTCTGGGAAGGCGCGACGGTCGCCCTGCTGCCGCAGGAGGCGTTCCGGAACCAGTACGCCAGCCCGGATTTCGCGCTGACCTTCGCCCGCCTGGCCGTGCACTACTTCCGCCACGGCGCCTGGCTCGACGAAGGCCAGCTGATCCGCGACGCCGGCCGCCTGGCCGGCATCCCGGGCGTGCTGGTGCAGGGGCGCTACGACTCGGTCTGCCCGCCCATCACCGCCTACCAGCTGCACCGCGCGTGGCCGGGCTCCACCCTGCGGCTGACCGAAGGCGCGGGCCACGCCGTGAACGACCCCGGCATCCTGGCCGCCCTGCGCGCGGCGGCCGACGGATTCCGTTGACCGCAGGGAGGCGGCCACCCCTCACCGGCCCGCTCAGATCCGCCCGCCGCTGGAGCTGTCCCCGCCGGACAGGCGCTGGGCGAAGTACACCGGCACGGTCGAAACCACGATCAGCACCGCCGCCACCACGTTCACCACCGGGGCCTGGTTCGGCCGGAACAGGTTGTCGTAGATCCAGATCGGCAGCGTCTCCAGGCCGGTGCCGAGGGTGAACGTGGTCACGATGATCTCGTCGAACGACAGGGCGAACGCCAGCAGGCCGCCGGCCAGCAGGGCCGAGCGCAGCATCGGAAAGGTGACCAGGCGGAACGTGGTGAGGCCGTCGGCGCCGAGGTCCATCGACGCCTCTTCGAGGTTGCCGCCCGTCCGGCGCAGGCGCGCGACGACGTTGTTGAACACCACCACGATGCAGAACGTCGAGTGCGCGATGATCGCCGTGAGCAGGCCGAGGTCGATGCCCAGGATGGTGCGGAAGGCGTTGTTCAGCGCGATGCCGGTGACGATGCCGGGCAGCGCGATGGGCAGCACGACCAGCAGCGAAATCGAGTCACGGCCGAAGAACCGGTAGCGCTGCAGGGCGAACGCGGCCATCGTGCCGAGCACCAGCGCGATCGCGGTGGCCGCGAGTCCGGCCTCGACGCTGGTCCACAGCGCGCGCAGGGTCCCCTCGTTCGTCACCGCGCGGCCCCACCACTCCAGGGTGAAGCTCTGGGGCGGCCAGCCGAACGTGGTGTCCGAGTTCACCGAGTTCAGCAGCACCACCAGCAGCGGGAAGTAGATCACCGCGAACCCGGCCCCGAGCGCCGTCCACAGCAGCGCCCTGGCGGTCTTCGACATCCGCACGGGGAGCCTCCTAGAGATTGTCGAGCGCGCCGGTGCGGCGCACGACGGCCAAGTACACGAGCATGATCACCACGGGCACGGTCGCCACGGTCGCGGCGAACGGCAGGTTGTTGGCCGCGCCGATGTTGTCGTAGACCACGTTGCCGAGCATCTGCGAGGTGCCGCCGACGATCTTCACCGCGATGTAGTCGCCCAGCGAGAGGGAGAAGGTGAAGATCGAACCCGCGACGATCGCCGGGAAGGTCAGCGGCAGGATCACCGAGCGGAACGTGCGGAAGGACTTCGCGCCGAGGTCGCCGGCGGCGTCCACCAGCGAGTCCGGCAGCCGCTCGAACCCGGCGTAGATCGGCAGGATCATGTACGGCAGCCACAGGTAGGACAGCGTGATCACAGTGGCCGCGACGCCGTAGCCGGGCCCGGAGAGGCCGAGCGGGCCGAGCAGCCAGTTCAGCGCGCCGTTGCCCGACAGCAGGGTCCGCCAGGCGTAGGCCTTCACCAGGTAGCTGGCCCACAGCGGGGTCATCACCGCGATCACCAGCAGCCGCTGCGCGCGCGGGGAAGCGAGCTTGGCCATGGCGAAGGCCATCGGGAACGCGATCACCGCGTCCACCACCGTCACCAGCGCCGCGATCCCCACCGTGCGCAGCGTGATCGTGCGGTAGACCGAATCGCTGAACAGAGTGACGAAGTTGTCGAACGACCAGCTCGTGACCACCTGTCCGGTGAACACGTCGGTCGACCAGAAGGCCGTGACGAACAGCGCGGCCAGCGCGCCGAGGTAGGCCAGGCCGAGCCACAGCAGCGGGGCGGAGAGCAGCAGGGCCAGGCGCAGCCGGGGTTTGCGGAAGAAGTAGGCCGAAGCTCGGCGGCTCGGCGGGCTCACGGCGGTCATGTCGGGCACCTTCGGGGCACGCTAGCGGGGAAGGGGGTCCGGGGACGGCGGGCGAGGGGGAGGGTGCCCGCCGCCCCCGGGGTACGGGGGGACCGGCGGGGCTCAGCCCTTGATCTCGGTCCAGGCCCGGGTCCAGTCGCCGTAGTCCTTGCACTTGACGTCCGTGCGGCCGTCGAGGCACTGCGGAATCGGCGTGGTCCAGTACTGGATCTTGGCGGCGTACGCGGCGTCGTTCGCGTGGTAGGTGTCGCACAGGGACTGGTCGGAGAACTCGGCGCAGGCCTTGCTGTTCGCCGGCGCCTCACCGAAGTACTCGGCGACCTGGGCGTTCACCTTCGGGCTGATCACGTAGTCCATCCACTTGTAGGCGCAGGTCTTGTGCTGCGACTTCGCGGCCACCATCCAGGTGTCCGACCAGCCCGTGGCCCCCTCGCTCGGCACCGTCGACTGCAGCGGCGCCCCCTGGCTCTTGGCCAGGTTGACCGTGACCTGCCAGGCGGTGCCGATCACCCCGTCGCCGCTCTTGAGCGACTGGGTCTCCTTGAGGTAGTCCGCCCAGTACTCCTCGACCTGCGGGCGCTGCTTCTTGAGCAGGTCCACCGCGGCGGCGAACTGCTTGTCGTCCAGCGCGTAGGGGTTCTTGATACCCAGGTCCGGCTGGTGCGCCATCAGGTAGACCGCCGCGTCGGCGATGTAGATCGGGGAGTCGTAGGCGATGATCTTGCCCTTGTACGGCGAGTTCGGGTCGAACATGGCCGACCACGAGGTCGGCGCCGGGTTCACCTTGTCGCCGCGCCAGGTCAGCACGTTCGCGCCCCAGCCGTGCGGGATGCCGTAGGCGACGTTGTTGACGCTGTTCCACGACTTGTTCTTCAGGAACGGGTAGACGTCGCCGTAGTTCGGCACCAGCGCGGTGTTCACCGGCTCCACGTCACCCGAAGCGACCAGCCGCAGCGAGGCGTCGCCGGAAGCCGACACCACGTCGTACTGCCCGGTCTTCATCAGCGTCACGGCCTCGTCGGAGGTGCCGAACGGCTTGACGTTGACCTTGCAGCCGGTCTCCTGCTCGAACGGCGTGACCCAGTTGACCTTCGGGTCGTTCGAGCCGTTTTCCGCGTAACCCGGCCACGCCAGCACGTTCAGCTGGCCCTCCGGCTGGCCCAGCTCGGTGAGCGCGGCCAGCTTCGGCGGGGTGAAGCCCTGCGCGCCCGGCGCCGAACCCGAAGAGGAGCTGGTCCCGGCCGTGCCGCAGGCCGCGAGCAGGAGGCTCACGCCGCACCAGGCCACGAGCAGCGTCTTCCTGTGCTTCATGTCGAGAGAAACCTTCCCGTGAGGACTAACCGGCTTCGGGGACCCGGAAACTGTGTTCGCGGCGCCAGCTCAGGCGCACCCGGCCATCGGTGAACTCGGCCGGGACACTGGTGTTCTGGCGGACCACGGACAACTGGCCCCCCGCGTCGAGCGCGACAGCGTAGCGCACAGTGGATCCGGCGTACACGACATCCGTGACCATTCCGGTCGCGCTCGTTTCACCGGATTCCGCTGGTACAGCGAGGTTTCCGTCGATGGTGATCTTCTCCGGCCGGATGCTGTAAACACCCGGATGGCCGATCACCGCCTCCGCCCCGCGACCGCTGAGCAGGTTGGAAGTGCCGACGAAACCGGCCACGAACGCGCTCGCCGGCCTCTCGTACACCTCCACGGGGGTGCCGACCTGTTCGATCCGCCCCGCGTTGAACACCGCGATCCGGTCGCTCATGGTCAGGGCCTCGTCCTGGTCGTGCGTCACGAAGACGAACGTGATGCCGACCTCGCGCTGGATCTGTTTCAGCTCCACCTGCATCGCTTGCCGCAGTTTGAGATCCAACGCGCCCAGGGGCTCATCCAGCAATAACACTTTCGGGCGATTTACCAGAGCGCGGGCGAGAGCGACCCGCTGCCGCTGACCGCCGGACAGCTGCGCGGGCTTCCGTGGGCCGTACTCCTCCAGCCGTACCGTGCGGAGCGCTTCTTCCGCGCGACGGCGGCGCTCGCCCCGGCCGACGCCCTTCACCCGCAGGCCGTATTCGACGTTCTGCCGCACGGACATGTGCGGGAACAGCGCGTAGTCCTGGAAGACCGTGTTCACGTCGCGGTCGAACGGCGCGAGCCGGCTGACGTCGCGACCGGCCAGCTCGATGGCGCCCGCGGTGGGCAGTTCGAAGCCGGCGATCAGCCGGAGCACGGTCGTCTTGCCGGAGCCGGACGGGCCGAGCATCGAGAAGAACTCACCGGGCGGGATGTCGAGGTCGACGCCGTCGACCGCGCGCACCTGGTCGAAGTGCTTCTGCAGCCCGGTGAGCCGGATCGCCGGAACCTGGCCGGGGCGGCGCGGCGCGTCGGTGCGCGGGGACGTCGAGGGGGCTTGGTGGGGCATGGCGGGCCTTTCGGCGTGGTTCCGGTTTTCTTCTCGGTTACAGCGCGCTCATCACGTGTTTGACCCGGGTGTAGTCCTCGAGGCCGTAGAGCGAGAGGTCCTTGCCGTAGCCGGACTTCTTGAACCCGCCGTGCGGCATCTCGGCGACCAGCGGGATGTGGGTGTTGATCCACACGCAGCCGAAGTCGAGCCGGGCGGAGACCCGCATGGCCCGCTGGTGGTCCTTGGTCCACACCGAGGAGGCCAGCCCGTAGGGCACGCCGTTCGCGGCCTTCACCGCGTCGGCCTCGTCGCCGAACCGCTGCACGGTGATGACCGGGCCGAACACCTCGTTCTGGGTGATCTCGTCGTCCTGGGTCACGCCGGAGACCACGGTGGCCTCGTAGAAGTAGCCCTCGCCGCCGGACCGTCGACCTCCACAGTGGACGGTCGCGTGCTCGGGCAGGCGGTCCACGAAGCCGGTCACCCGTTCCAGTTGCGCGGCGTTGTTCAGCGGTCCGTACGCCACCGTTTCGTCGTCCGGGAGTCCGGTCCTGGTCGCCTCGGCCTGGCGGGTGAGCGCGGCGACGAAGGTGTCGTGCACGTCGTCGGAGACCAGCACGCGGGTGGCCGCGGTGCAGTCCTGGCCGCCGTTGAAGTACCCGGCCATCGCGATCGTCTCGGCCGCGAGGTCGAGATCGGCGTCCTCGAAGACGATCACCGGGGCCTTGCCGCCGAGTTCGAGGTGCACGCGCTTGACGTCGCGCGCCGCGGCGGCGGCCACCTCGACGCCCGCGCGGACAGAGCCGGTGATCGACACCATCGCCGGGATGTCGTGCTCCACCAGCGCGCGGCCGGTGTCGCGGTCGCCGCAGACCACGTTGAGCACGCCCGGCGGCAGGAACTCGCCGCAGATCTCGGCGAGCAGCAGCGTCGACGCGGGGGTGGTGTCCGAAGGCTTGAGCACGATCGTGTTGCCGGCGGCCAGCGCGGGCGCGATCTTCCAGACGGCCATCAGCAGCGGGTAGTTCCACGGCGTCACCTGGGCGCAGACGCCGATCGGCTCGCGGCGGACGAAGGAGGTGTGGCCCTCCAGGTACTCCCCGGCCGCGCGGCCCTCCAGCACCCGGGCCGCGCCGGCGAAGAACCGCAGCTGGTCGACGATCATCGGCAGCTCCTCCGCCATGGTCAGCGCCACCGGCTTCCCGGTGTTCGCGGACTCGACGCGGACGATCTCCTCGCCCCGTGCCTCGACGGCGTCGGCGATCTTCAGCAGCGCGAGCTGGCGCTGGGCCGGCGTGGTCTCCCGCCAGCTCTCGAACGCCTCCGCCGCGATCTTCAGCGCGCGGTCGACGTCCTCGGCCCCGGCCACCGGAGCGGTGCAGTACGGGCGCCCGGTCACCGGATCGGTGAGCTCGGCGGTCCGGCCGGACCGCGAGTCGACGGACTTCCCGCCGACGTAGTGCTTCAATTCCAGCACGCGTACGCCTCCTGACTCTCCGTGGCAGGCTGAAACATATAACTCCATATTTCACATCACAAGACTCTGGGGCAGGATTGACTCGATCGCACGAGCGAGACAGGTGGACTGATGCGCAAGGAGATCCCGAACAACGCGCGCCTGGCCCTGTTCGCGCCGCTCGACCAGCTCGGCCGGGCCGAGGCGGTGGCGGCGCGGCTGCTGGACGCCATCACCCTCGGTCTGCTCGACGACGCCGAGCAGCTGCCGAGCGAGGTCGAGCTGGCCGCGCGGTTCGGCGTCTCCACGGTCACGGTGCGCGAAGCGCTCGCGGTCCTGCGCCACCAGGGCCTGGTCGAGACGCGCCGCGGCCGGGGCGGCGGCAGCTTCGTGCGCACGCCCGCGTGGCCGGCGCCGAACTCGTGGGCCGAGCGCCTGCGCCTGGTCTCGCTGGCCGACCTGCGCGACTTCGGCGACCACTACCTCGCCGTCGCCGGCGCCGCGGCCAAGCTCGCCGCCGAACGCAGCTCCCCCGAGGACCTCGAACGGCTGCGGCTGGCCGGTGAGGACCTGCTCGACGCCACCGGCCCCGCCGCGACCCGCGCCGAGCGGCACTTCCACCTGGAGGTGGCGGCAGCCGCGCAGTCCCCGCGGCTGACCAACCAGGAAGTCCACTTGCAGGGGGAGCGCGGGGGCCTGCTCTGGGTGCCCCTCGGCGGCGAAGAGGGTTCCCGGCGGGCCTACGCTGAGCACCGCGCGATCATCACGGCGATCGCCGCGGCGGACGGCGGACTGGCCCGCCGGCTCACCGAGGAGCACATCCTGGGCGAGCTCGACCGGCTCGCCGATCTGCACCTGAGCCTCGAAACGCCGTGAGCTCCGATGACCCCGCATCCGAGGTGAGCATGGTGAACGACACCCGAACGCTGACCGGCGATGAAGTCGTGGCCCAGGTTTCCGCGCTGGTGGAAGGGATCTTCGAGCGGCTGAAGCCGGTGCTGGCCGCCGCCGAGTCCCTGCTCGCCGAGCCGGACGGCTCGACCTCGGCGGCCCTGCACCGCATCCGTCCCCCGGTGCTCGAGGCGCTGGGGGGACTGGTCGTCGGCGCCGGCTTCGTCAGCGCGCCCCACGTGTTGTCCGACCAGGAGTTCGGCTTCGAGTGGTGGACCGGCTCCGCCGTCGCGGGCGAACCGCCGGAGCAGTTGTTCATCAGCCTCGACCCGGGCAGCGAAAACTTCCTCGACTACACGCGCCAGTCCTGGTTCACGGTGCCGCGCGACAGCGGCCGGAGGCACATCAACGGCCCGTACGTGGATTACCTGTGCACGGACGAGTACACGCTCACCTTCACCATGCCGGTCGATCGAGACGGCTTCGCGGGCGTCGTCGGCGCAGACGTGTACGTGCGCGAGTTCGAGGGCGCGGTGCGAAAGCGGCTTCGGTCGTTGGGGCGCGAAGCAGCCCTGCTGAACGCGCAGGGCCGGGTGATCGTGTCCAACAGCGTCCGGCAGGCGACGGGTTCACTGGTGCGGGCGGTCGACGTGCCGGCTTGGTGGGCCTCGGGCGCCGAGCCGTACACCACCGGAGGCGGGCTGACCCTGCGTCGTTGCGGGGATTCGCCGATCGCGTTGCTGGTCACGGCCTGACCTGCAACGCCAGCCAGAGTTCGGCCCGCACCCCAGGAGAGTCGAGGTCCCGGCCGAGCACCGCACCGGCCTTGGTCATCCGGTTGCGCAACGTGTGCCGGTGCACGCCCAGCTTGGCCGCGGCCAGGTCCCAGTGGCCGTGATGGTCGAGCCAGCACCGCAGCGAGGTCTCCAGCTCGCCACGGCCAGTGGCGTCGAAGGTGCGCAACGGGGCCAGTAGCTGGGCCGAAAACGCTTGCGCCGCTTCGGGTTCCAGCAGGCTGAGCAACCCTCGCCCGGCGTGATCGGCGTAGCGGACGAGGGGCACGTCAGTGGCGCGGGCAGCGGCGGCCGCCTCGCCGGCCTGACGCAGGGCGGTGGCGAAATCCGCCGCCTCGGCCACGCCCGCGTGGATTCCGCCGACGCCGCGAGCGGCGGTGCCCACCCGGTCCGCATCATCGGTCACGGCGATCAGCAGGTGCTCGCGATGGGCGAAGAACACCGGTCCGGCCCACGGTTCGAGCCGGTCGTAGAGCGTGGCGCGCTGAGCCTTCGGGCCGGACAGGGCGAGCACCGTCCACGGGCGCGGCGGGACCTCCTGCACGGTGCTCAGCACGTCCAGGGCCAGGTCCTCCTGCCCGGCGGCCAGCAGTTCGAGCAGACCGGTGCGCAACCGCGACAGGGCGGCGTGCTGCGCGCGATCCTGTTCCAGGGCAAGGGAAAGCAGAGAGACGGCGGTGTTGACGATGTGCCGCCCCGGCGCGTCGAGCGGCTCCCTTCGCCCGACGGCCAGCGTGCCACGCGTGTGCAGCGTCTGGAGCACGACCTCGTCTTCGCCGAGTGGCACCACGCGGGTGCCCGCGCGAAGTCCGGCCACGTCGAGGATTTCGCCGTACGCACGCGCGGCCGTGGGGGCGGCTTCGCTCACCCGGCCCGCGGAGTCGAACAGCACCACCCAGGCGTCGACGAGCCGCGCCAGCCTTCGCACCACTCCCCCGGCTCCGGCCCGGCCGACGGCCGTGCGCGTCAGCTCCTGCTGTGCCTTCCCGACGCGGACAGTGGCGGCGTACTCGTCGGCGGCCACCGCGCGCGAAACCGCCCGGGTGATCGCGATGAACGGCGTCTCGCGCGGCACTTCGAGCACCGGCAGACCGACCGAGGCCGCTGTGGCCACCAAGGCTTCGGGCACGCGCGCGTGGCTCAGCCCCACCCCGAAGCCGAGGCCCGCGACGCCGGCCTCGACCAGACGTCGGATGTAGGCGGGTGAAGTCGCTTCGTCCAGCGCGAGGCCGGTGGTCAGCAGCAGCTCACCGCCCTCCAGGAACGCCTGCGGGTCGGTCAGCTCCGTGGGGTGCACCCAGCCGATCGGCCGGTCCACCGCTTCCGCCCCGGCGACCACTCGCAGGCCCAGCGACCGTTGGTTCGCCAGCGCGCTCAAGTTCAGTGCCATAATGGCCAACTTTACCGGCTCGGTTGGACACTATGGCCACCTGACTTCGCTCGCGTCCGGCGGCACGCTGGTGAGCGACCCAGCCCGTCGTGGGTGTTCGACCCGAATCACCCACGAGCCCGTTTTCAGGAGCGGCCCGTGACCACGACCTCAGCCGAGCCCCAGGCCCCGGCCCCCCAGCAGCGCCGGCTGCGCACCGAGATCCCCGGCCCCGCCTCGCGCGCGCTGCAGGAGCGCCGGGCGAAGGTCGTCGCGGCCGGTGTCGCGTCCACGCTGCCCGTGTACATCACCTCCGCGAGCGGCGGGCTGCTCACCGACGCCGACGGCAACGTGCTGATCGACTTCGGCTCCGGCATCGCCGTGACCAACGTCGGCCACTCCGCGCCCGCGGTCGTCGGCCACGTCCGCGAGCAGGCCGAGCGGTTCACCCACACCTGCTTCATGGTCACGCCGTACGAGGGTTACGTCGCGGTCTGCGAGGCACTGGCCGAGCTGACCCCGGGTGACCACGCGAAGAAGTCGGTGCTGTTCAACTCCGGGGCCGAGGCCGTGGAGAACGCGGTGAAGATCGCCCGCGCCGCGACCGGCCGCCAGGCCGTGGTCGGGTTCGACCACGCCTACCACGGCCGGACCAACCTGACCATGGCGCTGACCGCGAAGTCGGTGCCCTACAAGCACGGCTTCGGCCCGTTCGCGCCTGAGGTGTACCGGGTGCCCGGCTCGTACCCGTTCCGCGACGGGCTCGACGGCGCCGAGGCCGCGCGGGTCGCGATCGACCGGATCGAGAAGCAGATCGGCGGCGACCAGGTGGCCGCCGTGGTGATCGAGCCGATCCAGGGCGAAGGCGGGTTCATCGAGCCCGCGCGCGGTTTCCTGCCCGCCCTTTCCGCCTGGTGCACGGCGAACGGCGTGGTCTTCGTCGCCGACGAGGTGCAGACCGGCTTCGGCCGCACCGGCGAGTGGTTCGCCTGCACCGACGAGAACGTGGTCCCCGACCTGATCGCCACGGCCAAGGGCATCGCCGGCGGCCTGCCGCTCGCCGCCGTGACCGGGCGCGCGGAACTGCTCGACGCCGTCGGCCCGGGCGGGCTCGGCGGTACCTACGGCGGCAACCCGATCGCCTGCGCCGCGGCCCTCGGCTCGATCGCGACCATGCGCGAAGCCGACCTGGCCGCCTCCGCCCGCCGGATCCAGGACCGGGTGCTGCCCCGGCTGCGCGCGCTGGCCGAAGAGACCGGCGTGCTCGGCGACGTGCGCGGGCGCGGCGCGATGCTGGCGGCCGAGTTCGTCGAACCGGGCACCACCGAGCCGGACGCGGACCTGACCAAGCGCGTCGCCGCGGCCTGCCACTCCCTCGGGGTGGTGGTGCTGACCTGCGGCACCTACGGCAACGTCGTCCGGCTGCTGCCGCCCCTCTCCCTGTCCGACGAGCTGCTCGACGAGGGCCTTTCCGTCCTGGAGCACGCGATCCGCACGGAGATCGCCCGATGAGCGTCCCCTACTGGGTGGCCGGCCGTCCGGTGACCAGCGGCACCACCGCCGTCGTCCGCCACCCGCACGACGGCGGTGAGGCCGGTTCGCACCACGTGCCGTCCACTTCGGACGTCGAAGCGGCCGTGCGGGCGGCGGCCGACGTCGCCGACGAGTTCGCCACCCTGCCCGCGCACGTCCGCGCGGGCGCGCTCGACCACGTGTCCCGAGCCCTGGGCGAGCGGTCTGAGGAGATCGCGCAGCTGATCACCGCCGAGTCGGGCAAGCCGCTGAAGTGGGCGCGCGGCGAGGTCGGCCGCGCGGTCTCGACCTTCCGCTGGGCGGCCGAAGAGGCCCGCCGGTTCTCCGGCGAGCTGCAACGCCTCGACACCGACCCGGGCGGCACGGGCCGGCTCGCGCTGGTCCGGCGGGTGCCCCGCGGGCCGGTGCTGGGCATCACGCCGTTCAACTTCCCGCTGAACCTGGTGGCGCACAAGGTCGCGCCGGCGATCGCGGTCGGCGCGCCGATCGTGCTCAAGCCCGCCCCGGCGACCCCGCTGACCGCGTTGCTGCTCGGCGAGATCCTGGCCGAGACGGCGCTGCCCGCGGGGAGCTGGTCGATCCTGCCCCTCGGCAACGAGGAGACGGCCGAGCTGGTCGAAGACCCGCGGCTGCCGGTGGTGTCGTTCACCGGCTCGGTGCCGGTCGGCTGGCGCATCCGCGAGAGCGTGCCGCGCAAGCACGTGGCGCTGGAGCTGGGGGGCAACGGGGCGGTGCTGGTCTGTCCGGATTGGACGGACCTGGACTTCGCGGCCCGGCGGATCGCCACCTTCGGCATGTACCAAGCCGGGCAGTCGTGCATCTCGGTGCAGCGGGTGTACGTCCACACCGACGTCTACGACGCGGTGCGCGACAAGGTGCTCGAGCAGGTCGCGGCGCTGCGGACGGGCGACCCGCGCGAGGACGGCGTGGACGTCGGCCCGCTGATCGACGAGGCCGCCGCCGTGCGCGTCGAATCGTGGGTCTCGGACGCGGTGGCCGCGGGCGCCACCCTGCTGACCGGCGGTGGCCGTTCCGGCGCCGCGGTGGAGCCGACCGTGCTGGCGGACGTGCCCGAGGACGCGTCGGTGATGGCCGAAGAGGTGTTCGGCCCGGTGGTCTCGCTGATCCGGGTGTCCTCCGTGGACGAGGGCGTGGAGCGGATCAACGCCTCGCGCTTCGGCCTGCAGGCCGGGGTGTTCACCCGTGACCTGCCGACCGCCTTCGACGTGTCCGCCCGGCTGAAGGTCGGCGGCGTGCTGGTCGGCGACGTGCCGAGCTTCCGCGCCGACCAGATGCCCTACGGCGGGGTGAAGGATTCGGGCGTCGGCCGTGAAGGCCCGGCCGCCGCGATGGCCGACCTGACCGAGGAGCGGGTCACCGTGCTCACCGGACTGACGCTGTAGGCGCCGGGGATGCGCGCGGGCCCGGCCCGCGCGCATTCACCAGGCTTCGGTCAGCGCCGCGTGCGCCTCGACCAGCGACGGGCCGTACCAGGTGAGGTACCGGCCCGAAACCAGCCGCGGCCGGGCGGCCGGGAAGAACCCCGGACCGTCCTCGGCGGTGAACTCGTACGGTTCGTCCGGCAGCACGACCAGGTCGGTGGCGCGGGCCTGGAGCTCTTCGAGCGGGGGCCGGGGGTAGCGCTCGTCCGCGTCCGCGTAGGCGTTCTCCACCCCGACCCGGCGCAGCAGGTCGCCGGCGAAGGTGTCGCGGCCCAGCACGATCCACGGTTTCCGCCACACCGGCACCACGGCCCGGTGCCGCACCGGCGGGACCTCCCGCCACAGCCGTTCGGCTTCCACCAGCCACTCCGGCTCGGCGATGCCGTAGGCCTGGGTGAAGATCCGCCGCAACGAGCCGAGCGCGGCCGGCACCGAGGCCGCAGCCTCCATCACCCACACCGGGATCCCGTTGGCGCGCAGTCGTTCCACGTCCTCGGGCCGGTTCTCCTCGGAGTTCGCCAGCACCAGGTCCGGCGCCAGCTCCAGCACCCGGTCGAGCTTCGGGTACTTCGAGCCGCCGACGCGCGGCACCGCCAGCGCGGGCGGGTGCGTGCAGTAGTCGGTGGCCCCGGCCAACCGGCCCGGCGCGCTGACCGCCACGGCCTCGGTCAGCGAAGGCACCAGCGAGACCACGCGCGACGGCGAGCCGTTCAGCAGCACCGGCTCACCCAGGTCGTCGACCAGCTCACCGCTCATACGCGTTCGAACAACACCTTCCGCTGTTCGGCGTCGACGGCGGTCAGCCGCACGCCGATCCGCTCGCCCTCCGGGAAACCCGCGCCCGAGCACTTCGCCAGCACCGGCGGGTCCTCGACCAGGATCTCCGCCTTCGTCTCCTCCGCGCGCAGCACCACGGCCGTGAACTCGCCGCCGACGCGCTCGGCCAGCACCCAGGCCTCCACCTGGTCGATGCAGGCCCGCTCGACGCGAGCGGCGAGGACGTCCGAAGTGGACATCTGGCCCGGCACCGTCGTGAGCGCTTCCCGCACCCACGCGGGAACTTCACGCCCCGCCGTCACGGCCAGGCAGACCTCGGTGGCGAAACGGTCGACGAGCCTTCGAATCGGGGCGGTGACGTGCGCGTACGCGCCGCCGATGCCCGCGTGCGTGACGAGATCCGGCAGCTCGCCGTCGAAAGACGTGTACCCCGCGCCGCGCAGCAACCGCGTCGTGTCGGTGTACAGGGCCATCGACGACGGCAATCCGGGATCCAGCGCGGACAGGAATTCCGACACGGTCCGGTCCTCGGGCCAGTCCACGCCCAGCGCGTGCGCCGAGCGGCGCAGCCACCCCACCGCCTCCGGCTCCGGCGTCGGCAGCGTGCGCAGGACGCCGACCCGCGCGTCCAGCATGATCTGCGCGGCGGCCATGCCGGTGAGCAGCGAGATCTCGGCGTTCCAGGCGTCGACGTCGTTGCGCGGACGGCGGGCGAGCGCCCAGCCACCGCCGGCGTTGCCGCTGATCTCCTGCTCGGGCAGTTGCAGTTCGACCGCGCCACGGCGCACGGCCAGCTCGCGCCGGACCCGGCCCAGCTCCGGCAGCGCGGCCACAGACGGGTGCGGCCGCCCGGCGTCGAGCGCGGACTGCACCGCCTCGTAGTCGAACTGCTCGGTGGAGCGGACCAGCGCGCGGCGGACGCGGGTGGCCGTCGGCTCGCCGCCCTCGTCCACCTCGATCGTCCACAGCACGGCCGGGCGGACCTCGCCGGGCAGCAGGCTGGCGGCCCCCTCGGAGAGCACCGGCGGGTGGAGCGGGACGTTGCCGTCGGGCAGGTACAGGGTCTGGCCGCGGCGGCGGGCCTCGTGGTCGAGCGCGCCGCCGGGCGGGATGAACGCGGCCAGGTCCGCGATGGCGTAGTGCACGCGGAAACCGCCGCGGGTGCGCTCGACCAGCACCGCCTGGTCGAGGTCCTTGGCCCCGGGCGGGTCGATGGTGACCAGCGGCAGGCCGGTCGCGTCCTCACGGCCACCGGCCGATGCGAGCGGGTCGAGCACCGACTGCTCGGCCTCGGCCAGCACCTCGGGACCGAAGGACCGCGGCAGCGCGAACTCGGACCGGAGCGGGCCGAAGTCCCCTCCCGTCCCGGGCGTCCTGATCACGAGTGGCGGCACCACACCACAGTATCCCGCCGAAGCGCCGCCGATCGCCCGTTCGGGCGCGCGCCGGTCGGGTGTACGTTGAACCCCGGACTTTCTTGAAAACCGAATTCATTTCCGAAAGGGTTTCGCACGTGAAGATCGCGTTCGTCGGCAAGGGCGGCAGCGGGAAGACCACGCTGTCCTCGCTGTTCATCTCCTACCTGGCCGACGCCGCCAAACCGGTGCTGGCGATCGACGCCGACATCAACCAGCACCTCGCCGTGGCGCTGGGCGCCACCGAGGAAGAGGCCCTCGCGTGGCCGACGCTGGGCGACCACATGGCGTTGATCAAGGAGCACCTGCGCGGCACGAACCCGCGGATCCCGGACGTCGCTTCGATGATCAAGACGACCCCGCCGGGCCGCGGGTCGCGCCTGGTGAAGCCGTTCGAGGACGATCCGGTGTCGGACGCGTGCTTCCGCTCCCTCGGCGGCGTGCGCCTGGCCGTGACCGGCCAGTTCGACGAAGACGATCTCGGCGTGGCCTGCTACCACTCGAAGGTCGGCGCGGCGGAACTGCTGCTGAACCACATGGTCGACGACCGCGACGAGTACGTGGTGATGGACATGACCGCGGGCGCGGACGCGTTCGCCTCGGGCCTGTTCACCCGCTTCGACGTGACTTTCCTGGTCTGCGAGCCGACGCTGCGCAGCGTGGGGGTGTACCGGCAGTACGCGGACCACGCCCGCGACTTCGGCGTGCGCCTGGTGGTGGTCGGCAACAAGGTCGCGGACGCCGACGACGTGGCGTTCCTGAGCGATCAGCTGGGCGACGCGCTGATCGGCTGGCTGGGCGCATCGGGCCACGTCCGCGCCGCCGAGCGGGGCGCGCCGCGGCCGATCGGGGAGCTGGAGCCGCACAACCTCGACACCCTGGCCACCATGCTGTCCACGGTGGACGCGGAGGAGCGCGACTGGGCGCGCTACCAGCGCCAGGGGGTGGAGTTCCACCTGCGCAACGCCCGGGCCTGGGGGAACGGGCGGACGGGGACGGACCTCGAGGGGCAGGTGGACCCGGAGTTCGTGCTGGGGACCTCGGTGCCCGTTTCGAGCTGAGACCGGAGGGCGCGGGGCCGGTACTCGCTTGGGGCTCGGCGCGAACCGGCCCGGGTCCGGCCGGTCGCCGACCGGCCGGACTCCGGCTCGGCCGGGCCGCCGCCTGTGGGAATCCCGGCTCGGCCGGGCCGCCGCCGCCAGCGGGCTGTGGGCTGTGGGCTGTGGGCTCACGGTCCGTCGGCAGCGGCCGGTGGTTCAGTCACGCTGGTGGTTCAGTCGGCGTCCCAGGCGCGATCGGCGGCGTCGGCCTGCTGGGTGCGTTCCCGGGCGATGTCGAGGGCGCGGCGAGCCGTGGCCTCGTCCGGGTACGGGCCGAGCAGGTCGACGCCCCGGCCGCGCTCCAGGTGTTCCACCTCGTTGGTGCGGGTGTTGTAGTACCACCCCTGGTCCGGGTTCGGGTCGTCAGCCATGCCGCTCAGCGTGGCAGCTCACGACGCGCCTGTCACTCCGGCGGCGCCGTCCGAGGCCCCGGGTTCACTTCCGGTACCGGTAGGGAATCTCGGTCGGCTCACCGGTCGGCCCGAACTCGCCGCTGTTCTCCTCGCGGTTCTCGAACTCGTCGAACCACCCCCGCGACTGCGGCAACGGCATCCCCCGAGGCGGCGTGTCTTCGTCGTCCGGCGAGGGAGCGGAGAAGGCGATCGGCACCTCCCGCACCGGAGCCGGCTCCGCCCCACCGACACCCCCCTCGAGCTTCCGGCTCATGGACGACGGCTGCGGCAGCCCACCCCGCGGCCCCCACGGCCCGGCACCCCCCGGCGGACCGGAGGGTACCGGCCGCCCGGCCGGCTGAGGCAGCGTCGACGACCCAGCGGGCCCCTGCTGCTGGGCCGGTGGCTGCGGCCCAACGGATCCGTGCTGCTGAGCCGGCGGCGGCCCAACGGATCCCTGTTGCTGGGCTGATGGCGGCGGACCAGCGAATCCTTGCTGCTGGGTGGGTGGCTGCTGTTCCACGGATCCCTGTTGCTGGGGCTGCATCGACGACCCAGCGGATCCGTGCTCCTGAGTCAGTGGCGGCGGCCCAGCCGATCCCTGCTGCTGGGCCGGTGGCGGCGATCCAGCGGATCCTTGCTGCTGAGCCGGTGGCGGCGATCCGGCAGGTCCCTGCTGCTGAGCCGGTGGCTGCTGTTCCGCCGGCGTGGGCGGTACCGGCGGTACCACCGGCTCTCGCCCCGGGAACACCGGCGGCGCGGCCCGGAAGCTCCGCACCGGCGGCGGAGCCCCGACCGGCCCAGTCTCCTGTCCGGGGAACACCGGCAACCGCCGCCCATCCGGCCCCAACCCCGCCGACCGCCCGCCACCCGGCTGCGGCAACGCCGGCCGTGGCCCTTGCGGCTGCGGCAGGAAGGGCGGCGGTTGCAGCGGCCCGGACTGCGGCTGGGCTTGCGCCTGCGATTGAGCTTGGGGCTGCGATGGGGCCTGCGGCTGGGGCTGCGGTTGCGGTTGGGCTTGCGCCTGCGATGGGGCTTGGGCCTGCGGCTGGGGTTGCGGTTTAAGCTGGGGTTGCGGCCGAGAGAGCTGCGGTTGCGGCAACGGCTGCTGTCCCGGCGAATCCACCGGCTGGCCCGTCGACGGCTGCTCCCCCGAAGGCCGGGACTCCTCAGCCGGCATCAGCTCAGGTAGGGCTTCCTCCTCCGCAACGGACTCTGCGACGTCCGATTGACTCGGGACACGGTCCGGCTCGGCAACGGGCAACTCCAGCGCAGCGGGCGGTTCCACGGGCTCGGGCTGGGCCGAAGGCTCCGGGTAAGCATCCGGCTTCGATTCGGCCGCCGTGGTTTCTGCCGGGGTGAATGCCGGGCCGGGCTGACTAGGCGTCTCGTCGGGCTCGGCCGGAGGGTGGTCGGCCGGATTCGGCGCACTGCCCGGCTCCGGCTCGGCGACGTTTCGTGCCGGGGCCTCGGCGACGAGTTCCCCCGGCGGGCCGGGCACCGCCTCCCCAGAAGGTTCACCCTGCGGGACCGGCGCCACCTCCGTAGACGGCTCACCCGATGGGCTCTGGGCCGCCTCCGCGAGGGGCTCACCCGACGGGCTCGACACCACCTTCGTAGACGACTCACCTGGCGGGTTCTGGGCCGCCTCTGTGGACGGCTCACTCTGTGGGCTCGGCACCGGTTCGGTAGCGGGTTCACGCTGCGGGACCGGCGCCGCTTCCGTAGCGGATTCACCCTGCTGGTTCGGCGTCGGCTCGGCCGGGGATTCCTCCGGCGGAGACGGAGGCTCGGCTAGTGAAGGGCTTTCCGGCGAAGGCACGGCGGGAGGTCCGGACTGGGGCTCGGCCAACTGCGGCTCCGGGAGGACGCCCGGCTCCGGTGAATACACTGGAGCCTGATCGGCCATCGCGCGGTGGGGCGGGGGCGGCGGCTCGGCGGGCGCAGGGTCGGCGTGTTGGTCCTGGGCCGCGCCGGGTGTGGTCGACCACTTCGGGATCGGGCCAGGTGACCAGCCCCGGGCCGGGCTGCTCGGCGGTGCCGGCTCGTGACCGGGGCCGGAGGGCTGAAGCGGCGGCTCCTCGGGAGCGGTGGCCGGACGGGGGGCCACGACTTCCGGGCGCGGCTCCGGAGGCTCGGGTGCGGCCGGGACGGTGCCCGGGTGCGTTGCGCTCGCGGCCGAAGCCTCGGTGACCGGCCCGGGCGAGGTGGCAGCGGACGGCCTCCCGCCGTTGACCGGAGGAGCAGCGGCGGGCGGGACCTGACCGCCGCCGAGGCCGGACGAGGTAGCGGCACCAGAACCGGACGTGGCAGCAGCGTCGCCCGAGCCCGCGGCCCCAGCCCCAGCCCCAGCCCCACTGAAACCAGAACCGGGCACACCACCAGCACGACCCGAACCCGCAGCCCCATCACCACCAAGACCAGAACCCGGCCCACCACCAGCGTGGCCCGAACCCCCAGCCCCATCACTACTGAAACCAGAGCCGGGCCCACCCGCGGCGTGACCCGAACCCGGCGCCCCATCTCCACCAGAACCCGGCCCGCCACCAGCACGGCCCGAACCCCCAGCCCCGTCACCACCAGGACCGGAACCCGGAACCCCGGCAACCGGCATCCCACCTTCGAAACCCGGCCCGGGTGAACCCGGCACCGTCCGCCAGACCGGAGCCGGGCCGATGTTCATCGCCGCGGGAGCGGCCAGCGGGGCGGTCGGCGGAGCGGGGGCGGCGGGGCGGGGCAGGGGCTTCGGGATCGGGTCCAGGCAGGAGACCAGGACCGTGGTGTTCAGCGGGTCCGGCACCTTGCGGCCGCTGCGCTCCCGGTAGATCATCTCGCCCTCGGTGTCGATCTCGACCAGGTAGCCGGCCTCGGCCAGTTGCTCCTCGTCGAGGTCCACGAGCTTTTCGTAGCGCGAGGGCACCACGCGGTAGACCGGCCAGGCCAGACGGGCGTGCTCGGCGTGGAACTGCGCCAGCAGGGCCGCCATCTGCTGCTGCCACGGCAGCGACATGCCCTCCGCCAGCGAGCGCGGCAGCACCACGTAACCCGCGTCGACGCCGGGCCAACCGTGGTTCAGCTGGTCCGACAGGGGCGTGCTGGACGCCGGGTGCGCGGACTGACGCTGCGGCTGCGGGGCGCCGAACAGCGTTCGCGGGTCCTGGGGCTCGCCCGGGCCGGGCTTGCCTCGCTTGCCGAATTTCCGTGCCACGTGTGTCATCCTCTGCCAGCGCGCGGCCGCGTACTCGTGGACAGGCCGCGACTTCGGGTGATCCGGGCCCGCCGCCGGGTGCTCGGGCGGGCCGCGGAGTTCACCCCGGTCGGTGTCAAGAGCCGGTATCGCCCGAACCCCATGCTAGACGCCGGGACGCACCGCCTGGGGGACCACTTCGGCCTCGTCGAAGGAGAACGGGCGGACGTGCACCGGGACGCCGGTCTGCTGGGCCTCGACGATCTTGCCGTCGCCCAGGTACATCGCCACGTGGTGGATCGTCGAGGGGTTGGCCGGGTCGGTGGCCAGGAAGACGAGGTCACCGGGCTGCGCGTCCCGCACCGGCATCATCGCGCCCGCCTTGTACTGGTCCTGCGAAACGCGCGGCAGGATCACCCCGGCCGACTCGTAGGCCCGCAGCATCAGGCCGGAGCAGTCGAAGGAGCCGGGCCCGGTCGCGCCCCAAACGTACGGCTTGCCCTGCTCCCCCAGCGCGAACTTGATCGCCTGCGCGGCGGCCTGGCTCGGCGGCAGCGCCGCGCCCAGGCCCTGCCCGCAGCCGGAGGCGTCGGCGACCTGGCCCAGGTTCTGCAAGAGGACCGCCGCCATCGGCTCCCACTTGTGGTAACGGTCGGGGAAGCCGGAGCGCTCGACGGCCTGCGCCGCGTCGCCGGGCCGCAGGCTGGCCCAGTCCGGCACCGAAAGCAGCACGTCGAAGAACTTGTTGATCGCGTAGTTCGGGTTGGTCACCTCGGCCGCGGTGCCCCAGTTCATCGACGGGCGCATCTGGAAGATGCCGAGCGAGTCGCGGTCGCCGTGGTCGTAGTTGTGCAGGGTCGACTCGGTCATGCCCGCCTGGATCGCCACCTGCCACGCCCGCGGCGCGAGACTTCGCTGCTTGCCGATGGAGATGATCAGCGCGACGACGCCGCGCTGGTCCTGGTCCAGGTCCGCCGCGGCCGCCCCGCCCTGCTCGGGCTGGCCCGGCTGGGTCGGCCCGATGGCGGCGTCGCAGGAGGTGTTCACCAGTCCGCCGGCCGCGGCCTGCTGCTGGTCGACCACGACCTTCGTCACGGCGCTGGTGGTCAGCACCGTGGCGAACACCGCGGCGATCAGCACCCCGACCAGGATCCCGAGCTTCACCGGGCTCAGCTCGCCTGGTCGTAGTCCGCCACTCGCCATCCCGCGCCGGTGTCGACCACGGTGATGCTGAGCTTCGGACCATCGGTGGGAACGACGACCTGCACGGAGCTGGTGTAGGAGGAGGAGACGGCCGGTTCACCGGTCACGCGCGTGGCCGGGATGTTGGCGGGGTCCACAGTGGACATGACCGGCAGGTACTCTTCGGTGGTCAGCGCGCGCATCCCGTTGAGCCAGTCGGCGTTCGAGATGCCGGCCGGGTGGTTCGCCCAGGCCGTGGCCCACTGCTTCGCCACGTTGACGGCCTCGGGGTTGGGCGGCGCGGACGTCGGCGTGGCCAGCGGGCTGGACAGCCGCGTGGGCAGCGTCGAGGAGCTGGGCACCGGAGCCGCCAAGCCGCCCGGCGGCTTGGCGCTGCTCGACGACGCGCGGGGACCGGTCTGGGCCAAGGCCGGCCGGTCCACCGCCTTCGGCAGCACGATGCCGAGCACGGTGACCAGGACGGCCAGGAACACCAGCGTTCCCGCCAGGTGGCGCGGTGAGCGCAGCGGCCAGCCCCACAGGCGGCGGTAGACCGCGGCCCGGCCGCGGTTGGTGCGGATCGGCATCCGTCACCTCCCCATGACCTGGTCGGTGTCGCGCACCTCGATGCCCCGGGAGGGGCGGTAGAGCACGAACACCGGCTTGCCCGCCACGACTTCGGGGTCCACCCGGCGCGGCTGGGCGCGGATCCCCGGTGGCGTGTACACGCTGGCCTGCTCCGGCACGGCCTCCGGCGTGGCGTACCCGCGGTCGGCGTTGTTCATCCGCGACGGCACGACCACCGGCTCGGGTTCGTCGCTCCAGCGCAGGTCGGCGACGGGCGAGGTGTCGACGCGGCGGCTCTCCTGCATCGGCAGCCGGAATCCGCCCACGTAGTCGCCGGGTTCGCCGGAGGCCGGGTTGTACCGGCCGTACACGGGTGAGCCCGGACGTCCGGAGGGCAGCGCGGCCGTCGCCCCACCCGAGCCGACGGCGCCGGGCCACGGCGCCCCGGACCAGGCGGCGGCCGGCCGCACCGCGCCCGAACCGTTGTCGAGCCGCTGAGCACTGGCGAACACGGTCGCCTCGGGGCGGTAGCGCCCACCGCCGACGGTGGCGCCGATCGGTCCGCGGACGTCGCCGTCCACCACGTCGTCGGTCTCCCGCACGTTCTGCCAGAACGAATCCTGCGGCGTCGGCTCGTTCGACCCCTTGCGGAACCTGGAGAAGATCCCGCCCGAGGGCGAGGGCACCGCGGCGCCGACCATGCTCACGGACATCTCGACCATCTGCCACAACCGCCGCACCGGGCGCCCGACCATGAACAGCAGCACGGTGATCAGCCCGGCCAGCACCATCTGGGTCAGCATGTTCAGCGAGTTGCCCGCGTCGAAGATCGCCTGCAGCAGCAGCGCGTGCACCCCGGCCAGCACCGAGAGCACGACCAGGTTGAACGCCACCCCGCCGGCCACCTTCAGCACGCGCCGCAGGATGTCCGGCTGCAGCAGCGCCACCAGCCCGATCAGCGGCGCGGTGAGCGCGAACAGCCGGATCAGCACCTGCGCCAGCAGCACCGAGGCCTTGGCCAGGAGCTGGAACAGCGAGTAGACGATGCCCTGGCCCAGCGCCAGGAACCCGGCCCCGGTCCGGCCACCGGACTCACCGGTGAAGTACCCGGTGGCGGGGCCGAGCTTGGTGGAGATGTCCTTGAAGGCGGCCTTCTTGGCGTCGACCACGTTCTGCTTGCCGTCGTCGCCGTCACGCAACTGCGCCCAGGCGAACGCCTGCGCGTCGAGCAGGGGGCGGCCGAACTGGTCGGCCTGGGGCGCGTTCGGGGCGCCGAACTCACCGCGCAGCCAGTTCTTGTAGACGATCTCGTTGTGCAGTTCGGTCGGCAGGATGTGCCGGACCACGCGGTTGTCCGACTCGTCGACGAAACCGGCCTGGATGTTCGTGGTGGTCTGGACGATCGCCTTGTCGATGGGGTCGAAGTACCGGAGCATGGCCAGCGACGACGCCGCGAGCCAGACCGCGGCGAGGGCGTACAGCGCCCGTTTGCTGACCGCGGCCAGGTCGCCGCGCCAGATGTTGCGGAACAACATGATCGACATGATCAGCGCGACCAGGCCGAACAGCTTCGCGTAGATGTTGTTGTAGACCTTCTCCGCGCCGGACTTGACCGCGTTGTAGATCGGGTTGAGCAGACCGCCTTCGAGCACCGTGTAGTGCAGCGAGTTGGTGGCGCCGACCAGGTTCTTGCCCACGTTGAACAGCTGGTTGCCGGCCCAGGTGTCGATCGTGGAACTCGGCGACGCGAGGCTGGACAGCGGGGAGCAGTCGGTCTGGAACGTGTTCCAGACCAGGCCGGCGTAGCTGTAGTCGATGTACGCGCTACCGGCTTCCCCATGGCCTTCGGCCGGGTCGATCGCGCCGACCATGCCCGCGCCGGGACGCTCGGGATTGGGCGCTTCGCCGCAGGCCGCGGCGTTGGCCGACGGCGCCAGCACCACCGTCTGCATCCCGAGGACGACCATGACCGCGATCATGGTGGCCCGCCGGCTGGGCCGGGGCCCGCCCGGTCCGAAGCCCTGCCGGACCCGTCGTCGCAGGGCGGACCAGGCGGCGGCGAGCGCCAGCACGGACGCCAGGGTCCAGACCGTGCTCACGCGGCATCCCGGCCGGTGCCGCCCTTGCCGCCGCCGGCGCGGGCCGGTTGGCCCTGGCCTCGTCCGGTTCCGTTCTGGTGCACCGCGCCCTCCACCTCGCCGGTCTCGGACGCGAGCGGGTCCGGCGAGCCGAGGAGCTGCTCGTCGGTCAGGCCGACCTCGAGCTCGGCCTGCAGCTCGAAGTCGTGTTGCAGCTCGTCGTCCTCGGGTGGGGTGGGGACGTACGGGGCGGGCTCGTCGTCGGACAGGCGCGGCACGACCAGGCCGGTGCCCGGTTTGGTGTACGCGTCCTTCGAGCCCGGGGTGGTGTCCATGACCGAGCGCAACTGCTGCAGGTGGGGGCCGGAGAAGTCGACGCGGATGCGCTCCACCCCGCCGGCGCCGTCGCCGAAGATGAACTGGCGGGGTTCGACGTCGCGCTCCAGTCCGCGTTGCGAGCCCGGGCGGCGGCCCAGCGCCGCGACGACCTGCTCGTAGCCCACGCCGACCGGCACCTTCAGCAGGCGCAACGCGTCCGCCTGCGCGTCGTCGTCGTCCAGGCGGCCGACGAAGACCGAGTCCAGCAGCGCGACGAAGCCCTGGATCTTCAGGAAGTCCGCCGGGATCTGCGAAGACAGCAGCACCCGGACGTTCCACTTGCGCGAGTCCCGCGCGAAGCGGTTCATCAGCACGCGCCCGGTCGGCACCTCGGACAGGAAGAACGCCTCGTCGATCCAGACGCCCTTGCGCAGTTCCTTCGGCTTCTCGTACACCGAGCGCTGGGTCAGCCAGGCCGCCAGGTTCAGCATCTCGACGCCGAGGGACTCCGCGTCCGTCCAGTACTCGCGCGGCACGCCGTCCTTGGGCAGGGTCAGGCCCGCCATGGTCAGCACGGTCATCCGGTCGTCGCGGGTCTCGGCGTACGGGTCGGCGTCGTCCTCCGGGATCAGCAGCGCCATGCGCTCGCGCATCTCGTCGAGGAAGTCCGCGACGACCACGGCGTGCTCGTGGTGCTCGCTGGAGTCCCGCCGCAGCGCGTCGATCACCTGGCCCGGGTCGGCGTCGAACCGGCCGCCGACCGCGCGCACGGCCCGCAGCAGCACGATCCGCGTCTGCGCCATGCGCGACACCTCGTACGGCAGCACACCGGTCAGCACGTCCAGCACCAGGCGACGCCGCGTCGCGCCCGCCAGCGCCTTCTCGCGCCGCCAGGACCGCTCGGGGTCGTCTTCGTCCATGAAGTGCTCGAGCAGCGGGTCGGCCACCACCCGGTACGGGTTGAGGATGCCGGGCTGGGCGTTGAGCAGGTTGATCGGCCGCGCGTACGGGCGCAGCTCGGGTAGGTCGCACAGCCGCGAGAGCGGGCCGGACGGGTCGAGGATGGTCCAGTGCGCCCCGGCGCGCAGCGTCTTGTAGACGATGCCGCCGCCGAGGAAGGACTTGCCGCCGCCCAGCCCGGCCACCATCGCGGTGAGTCCCGAGCCGTCGCGGATCTCCTGCGCCATCCACGGGTCCCAGGCCACCGGGCGCCGGGTCGCGGTCACCGTCTCGCCGAGCAGGATGCCGCGCCGGTCGCCGACCTCGGCCGTGGCCGTGGGCACCGCGGAGGCGCCCCACACCACGGAACCGCGGCGCATGTAGGCCGCCGAGGCCAGCGGCTCGCCCGGGATGAACTCCCGCGCCATCGCGTACTGCGCCTCGGGGTGCTCGATGGCGACCTTGGGCTTGTACAGGTCGAGCAGCTGCTGGGCCAGCCGCAGCGCGTCACGCTCGGTCGGGCCGGACACGGCCAGGCGCCACCACGAGCGCACGCGCGTGGCCAGCGCGGTGAAGCCCGACGTCATCTCGTCGTCGATCTCCAGCACCCGCCCGGCCTGGCGCGAAAGGGACTGCGGCGGCTCCAGCTCGTGCTCATCGGTGTAGTGCTTGACCTGCGAGCGCACCTTGTTCATCTGGCGCTGCAGCTCACCGGAGACCTCTTCGGGCCGCCGGACGTAGATCCGCGCGGACACCTCGACCGCGGCGGGCAGCCGGTCGGCGTGCTGGATCCACGGGTCGTCCACCTCGGGGATCTGGAGTCCGTGCATCTGGCCGACGGTCAGCACGGCGAGGTGCCGCGAGACGCCCGCGTTGGAGCCCGTGCGGCCGCGGACGGTGACCGTCGGGGCGTACGGGTCGGCGTAGAAGTCGGCGGCGTCGGTGAAGCTGGCCAGGTCCTCGGGCTCCCAGGCGGCGCCCGGCACGGCGGGCATGTTCCGCGGTGCGGGCAGGCCCAGGGAACAGGACCGGTGCATCAGCCAGGACATCTCCTCGGCGTGCACCGGCCGGCCCTCCAGACCGGCGCTGCCGATCACCTGGTCCAGGTGCTCGACCTCGGAGTCCAGCGCGGCCAGCTCGGCGTCCACCGCCTCGGGCAGGATCTTGCGCAGCACCGGGGCGGCGCGCTCGACCGCGCGGTCCACCATGCGCCGGGTCTGCACCTGGACGCCGAGGTAGACCTCCTTCTCGGCCATCGACCGGCCCATCAGCTGCTGCTGCTCGCCGATCAGGTAGTCGTCGAAGGACAGCGCGCCCGGCACGTCGCCCGGGCGCCCGACCGCGTTGTGCACGTGGGCCTCGGCCCACATCCGGATCGGGTACGGCCGGTTGGTCACGCGCAGGTGCAGCCAGCGGCCCTGCAGCTCGGCGTACTGCCCGGCGATGGCCGCGATCAGGTCGCGGCGCTGCGAGTCGGAGCGGAACGACCAGCGCTGCGGCGCCAGCCGGTACCAGGCGTACACCTCGTAACCCGTGCGCAGCAGGTGCCCGTCGATGCTGCGGGCGGCGATCGACGGGGTGTAGGCCGGTATGGCCTGCTCACCCGTCAGCCGTTTGCCGCCCTTGCCGCTCGACGCGGTGTTCCTGGCGCTCGCGGACCGGACCTGCTGGGGCGTCTGCCAAGCGCCCACCGGCACGTCCTGATCCCGCTTCCCTCGGCTCCCGCCGCGACCGAACAACGACTACCTCCCGGCCCGAGCCGCGGGGCGGCTCCGGCGCGCTCGTGGTGTTCCCTGTGCCCCGGCCTGTGTCCCGGCGACCTGGCCGTAGCCGTGGTGCCGGTACTGCCGCCTTCTCTTGTGCTTCGGTACCGGGCGCTCGGCCCGCACGCGGACCCGGCTGGCGCTGACCGCGCCGCCCGTGCCCGCGCCCCGCTCCCGCGGCGTGTTGAGCTCCCGGCCCGCCATCGCGACCACGGTGCCCAGCGGGCGCTCGTGGCTGATCTTGGCCGTGATCAGCCGGGTGACCACGATCGTGATCACGAAGGCCCACGCCGTGGAGAAGAACCCGAAGCTCCAGCCCGCCCACCGCTCCACGGTGAGCACGAGCAGGAAGACCGGGATGCCGATGAGCCACGCCACGTAGCGGGCTCTCCAGGGAAAAGTCGCCTTCGGCGGGCCGAGCCAGACGGCGTCGACCCGGTAGACCTCGTCATCGGTCCTGATGCGCACGCCTGCCCCGTCTCAGCCGGTGAACAGGCCGGCGATCCACTGGCCCACGTTGACGCCGGCGCCGCTGACCGCGAGCCCGATGATCGCGAGCGCGATGACCACCCCGGCGAGGCGGCGCATCACTCCGGCGTTGTCGCCCTTGCCGCCGCCCAGCCAGAGCAGCAGGAGTGCGACGGCCAGCAGCACCAGGGGGATGACGTTGTCGATCAACCAGCTACGGACGTTGCCGGTGCCGAGCTCGCCGGCAGCCAGCGTCTCGAGGGTGGTCATGGTCATCATCGCGATACTCCCGGTGCGCGGAGGGGGCCGCGCGGTTCTGGCTTCGGCGAAGCCTCGAACAACATCATGGCGTCACAAGGGGTAGTGGTCAAAGCGCACTCGGTGAATGTCGACTTGTGGTCAGGGGGCGGGCTCCCAGCGGTCTGGTCAGGATTCCTCGCCCTCCATCATGGTGGCAAGGGTGCCTGGGATTAACCCCGGACACCCGGATTGCGCAGTCGGCCGACGAGCTCCGACCGCCGGAAGCACTTTGCTCACTCTCGGTGCTCGCCGGACCGCCGGGATGAGTCCACGACCAGTGTGGCATGCCCCATTCAGCCGCCTCTAGCGAGTCCGGTGAGTGAGCACCACGCTGCGGCCGTGATCCGGAAGCGAGCCCGACGCAGTGAGGCCCTTGTCACGATACGCGTAAACCGGAGGACGTCTTTCACTACATAGCGTGACAGCGAACCTCGATGATCGACCGGCCGAAAGGCGGGTCCGGACCGCCTCAGCACCGGGAAGACCGGGTTCCCGGCTGGACCCGGTGCTCACTGCGAGTGCGCGTTCGGCCGCCCGAACCAACGTGACCTGCGCCGTTCGGCCGCCCCGGTGCCCACGGCGGCCGTCCGGGAACTTCTCGGATCAGGATCGTGCGGCGGGCGGACGCGGGAACACGCCCGCTTTCGCCACGGTGCGGCTGAGCGGCCGGCACAGCTCGCGCAGCCGGGCCGACTTCTCCTCGCCCAGGCGCGCCCACGGCCCCTCGGAGGCGGCGTTCGTCGCGGCTTCGACCCGCTCCCGCAGTTCGGTGCCGCGGTCGGTCAGCCCGCCGTCGGCGTCGAGGAGACCCTGGCCGGCCAGCTCGGCGACGGCCCCGTCCCACTGCTCGTCACTCCAGCCCCGGGTCTTCTTCGCGTCCTCCGGGGTGAAACCGGCACCGGTGGCGACGTGGGTGACCAGTGCGCCGAGCCCGCTCAGCCCGTTCAGCATCAGTGCGGCCACGTGCGCGTCTCCACGGTGCTCGCGCAGCAGCGTGATGCCGTGCCAGAGCGCCACGTGCGGCTGCTCGGGCCAGGCCAGGCCCGCGTGCCCGGCGTAGAGGGCCCGGCCTTCCACTTCGCAGCCACCCGCGGCCTCGCGGACCAGCTCGACGGCCTCGGCCAGATCTTCGGACGCGAGGACCTCTTCACCCAGCAGCCGCCGGTACGTCGCGTCGACGGCCTCGAAGCGGGCCGCGACCACGGCCTCCGGCGTCGCCAGGGTCCAGGCGCGCGGAAGGTGCCGGGTGATGATCTCGGGGTTGAAGTTGTAGAACGTCGCGGCCACCACGTCCGGCCCGACGGCCCCCATCGGCGCGGACCGCCCGGCGAAGTAGCACATCCGGCCGGGCCGCAGGCCCACCGCCGAGAGGTACTGATCGGTCTCCGGCACGAAGTACACCAAGGCGTGCAGCGTGTCGAAGGTGCCTTTGAACTGTTTCGCGATGTCCGTGGCCTCACCCATGCGAGGCACCCTACCCCCTGGTAACCCCGGTCGGCCGGGACCGGTTTCGCGGGGAAGGGGCGGACGAGCTGGCATGTAAGCCGGATCCTGTTCCCGGCCGCGCCTCTCGGCGGGCCGGGCGACGGTCATCCATCTCGGCCTGCCGTTGCCGGCAGGCTCCAGCGGCCTACCCGCAGGCATCGGACGGGCCGTCCTCGAACGCCTGCGCAGGAGCGTGAGCTCCCTCTTGGCCTTGCTCCGGGTGGGGTTTACCGAGCCATCCCGGTCACCCGGGATGCTGGTGGTCTCTTACACCACCGTTTCACCCTTACCCCCGTCGAATCCCGCACTGACGGGGGCGGTCTGTTTTCTGTGGCACTTTCCCGCGGGTCGCCCCGGGTTGCCGTTAGCAACCACCCTGCCCTGCGGAGTCCGGACTTTCCTCGGACCGGGTGACCCCGGGCCGCGACCGTCCTGCCAGCTCGTCCGCCGGGAGATCGTACCCACCGGGCCACGCCCGCGGTGGAGCGGGCGCCCGCTCGCCCCCGCACCTGCACCCGGGGTCACGAGTACTGACGCAAGCCGGTGACGCCGCCGAGAACCAGCCCAGTGTCCGCTTCGGACTGAGCGGTTTCGTCTTCTCTCCCGCTCCGCGGTGAAGCAGACAGGTAAGTCCACTTCGGACAATCAGGGGATGTGGCGGACTCGGGCTCCCCGGACCTGGCGCAATGCGACGACGGGTCCGTGCGGACCTGACCGGCACCCTCGAGCACATCGCTGACCGGGGCATCGAGTACAAGAGCCGGGGCACGGGGCCGGTGGGGATGCGAGGTCACCCACGTCCAGCGTAATCGCATCATCTCATGGAGTGAGTGCCCTAACCCATCGCGGCACCGCTGGTGTCGAACTCCTTCTCAGCCCCACCCGTTCCGCTGACGGGTCCATCCCGAGCCACGACCATGGCGTATTCACACTTCTGAACAGCCACACCGTTCGGAGGTTGAATGTTCGAGTATCGATCGTCCCGGGAAGTCGTAGCCGAACCCTCCTTGTTGAAGTATCCGAGCACCTTCGACGTCATCGATGCGGGGTTCGCCTCGCCGTCAGCCCGTAGTGAAGTGCTAGTGGAGAAGGACGAATTCGGACCAGGAATGCCAGCTGACGCGATCACGGCCGATCTCGCGTGCACCATCGTCCGGGGTGCCAACGGATCCGATTCAGTTGGTCAAGCCGTCTGGTCCCGGCTCGTGTTGAGCAGCCGGAACAGTCCCTTACCAGGCAGCTCCATTCGAACTGGCGCAACGACCGCACGGACGTCCAGGCACATGTGCTCCTCGGATTCATCCTCGCCGCGCATGACATCGAAGCGCATCAACGGAGGCTGGGTTGCGCAGCCGAGACCGACTTGACGGTGGTGCCTCTTCATTCCCGGCCTGACGACACCACGGTCGAAGGGGAACGTCTCGGCGCCTTGGCCGACCGGATGGGCCTGCGCTTCCTGGTCGACTCGCGTAACGACAGGCGGGGTGAGGTCGCATGAACCCGCGAGACGATGCCCAGGGCGCTTCTTTCGCATTCGTCTACCGTTCCCGGCGGTCGATGACGTTCCCCGAACTCTTCGCTCTGCCGGCAGCGGTCACCTTGGCCACCGCCGCGAAAGCGTTCAACACGCATGTCAACACCGCGTACCAGCACATCAGGCGCGGCACGTTCCCTTGCACCGTGATCCGCCCTGGTGGGCGTTACCTGGTTCCGACCAAGGCGTTACTGGAAGCCTTGCAGATCGACGAAGTACCGATTTACCTCGAAGATGTCGATCGTGGCGCGGAAAACTCCGCTCGGTTCGACTAGACCGTACGGGCGGTGGCCGCTCAGCCAGGGCGGCCACCGCCCACCGACCGGAGTCGGCCGGTGCGGCGGCGGTGGCCGCGATCCCGCTCGTGGTGCCGGTGGCCGAGCGCTCGGCCGAGCCGCTGTGCCGGCTCCCGCACCCCTCCGATTAGCGTTACCCGGGTGACCGGACCCGCGGCGGCAGTGACCAGCCTGATCCTGCTCGCCGCCACGCTGGGGTTCGCCATGGTGCGGCCGCGCGGTTGGCCCGAGGCGGTGGCCGCGGTGCCGTTGGCCGGGGTGGCGTTGCTGCTGGGGCTGGCGACGCCGGCCGAGGCCGGGCGGCGGGTGGTCGAGATCCTGCCGACGATGGGCTTCCTCGCCGCGATCCTGCTGCTGAGCCACCTAGCCGCGGTGGACGGGGTGTTCCGCTGGCTCGGGAGCCGGCTGGCGGAGGTGTGCCGGGGGCGGCCGCGGCGGCTGCTCGTGCTGACCTTCGCCGCGGCAGCCGGGGTGACCGCGATACTCAGCCTCGACGCGACCGTCGTGCTGCTCACGCCCGTGGTCCTCGCGACCGCCGAGGGGCTGCGGCTCGAGTCGAAACCACACGTCTACGCGTGCGCGCACCTGGCCAACTCGGCGTCCACCCTGCTGCCCGTCTCGAACCTCACGAACCTGCTCGCCTTCGCCGCCTCCGGGCTCACCTTCGCCGGGTTCACGGCCCTGATGGCGCTGCCCTGGCTCGTGACGCTGGCCGTCGAACTGGCCGTGTTCGCCCGGTTCTTCCGACGGGACCTGGCCGCCGCGCCGAGCACCAGCGAGCCCGAGCACCGTGAAGCCCCGGTGTTCGCGCTGGTGGTGCTGGCCGGCACGCTGGTCGGCTTCGGGGCCGGTCCGCTGGTGTCCGTCGAGCCGGTCTGGGTGGCCGCGCTGGCCGCGCTCGTGCTCGGGGTGAAAGCGCTGGCCGAGCGCAAGATCAAGCCCTGGCAGCTGATCACCGAGGCTTCGCCGATGCTGATCCTGTTCGTGCTCGGGCTGGCCGTGGTGGTCGAGGCGGTTTCCGAGCACCTGCTGGGCGGCGTGCTGCACGCCCTGCTGCCGGACCGCACCGGACTGCCCGAGCTGCTGGTCACCGCGGCCATCGCGGCCGTGCTGGCCAACCTGGTCAACAACCTGCCGGCCACGCTGATCCTGCTCGCCGTGCTGGGCCCGCACCCGAACCCCGGCCTCCTGCTCGCCGTGCTGCTGGGCGTGAACATCGGACCGAACGCGACCTACCTCGGCTCGCTCGCCACGCTGCTGTGGCGCCGGGTGCTGGACCGAGCCGGGCACCGGCCGTCGGCGTGGGAGTTCCTCAAGCTCGGCGCGCTGACCACGCCGCTGTCCCTCGCCGCGGCCACCGTGGCGCTCTGGCTGGTGCTGCCCTGAGCGGTCAGGGACGCGGCGGGACGGTCTGGCCCGGCTGCATCGTCGGTCCGCAGTCGTTGAGCCCGTTGCCGAACCGGTAGGCCTCGACGTCCATCATCGTGGTCGCCGCGTAGTGCCGGACCGCCTGGAGCTTGGCCGGGTCCGTGACGGCGTCCTTGCGCACGAAGTCGCCGTTGCGCGGGCCCGTGCTCGGGTAGACGAAGATCGGGTAGTAGTCGCGGTCCACGCGCGGGTCGACGGTGATCCCGTTGCCCGCCGCCCACGGGCCCCACGAGTGGATGAAGGTCGGCTTGACCTGGTTGAACACGTAGTCGCGCAGGCCGGCGATGTCGTCGTTCTTGGTCAGGTCGGCGATGTCGGCGTCCACCAGCCCGGCCATGTCCACCAGGTGCAGCCGGCTGGTCATCGACGAGCCGCCCAGGTCCGGCAGCAGCAGCGAGGCCCGCTGGAGGCCCAGCAGGTCGGCGTAGGTGTTGAACCCGCGGCCGAAGCGGTCGGCGACCAGGCAGGCCGGGATGGTGGGGCTCTTGACGAACTCGTCCGAAGCGTGCGTGAACCCGACCAGCGACGGGATCGCCGCGGCCACCACGACCACCGAGGCCACCGCGCGCCAGCGCACCTTGACCGTGCGCAGCAGCTCCCCGAACGCGAGCGTGCCGCCCAGCACGCCCAGCACCCACACCGGCGTCGCGAAGCGGTTCTGCGCCATCCAGTCCGGGATCATCACGCCGAAGGCGATCACCCCCAGCGCGAACGGCGTCATCAGCGCGATCAGCGCCCGGCGCCACGGAGCCCGGACCATCGCCCAGATCACCACCGCGGCGAGCACGACGGTGCCCGCGACGCCGGCGTAGGCGATCAGGTTGCCGGGCCGGATGATCGAGTAGATGTCGGGCAGGCCCTGCTTCTTGGCCACCGACGGGTTCGCCAGCAGCCGGTGGAATTCGCTGTAGCGCCAGGCCACGTACGCCCCGAACGGGACGGCGAAGGCCACAATGGACAGCAGCGCGAAGCGGAAGCTGCGCCAGAAGCCCTCGCGGCGCACGCCGAAGAGCAGGACGATCGGGTACGAGGCCATGTAGATCAGGCCTTCCGGGCGCGTCAGCGCGGCGAACGCGACGATCACCCCGGCCGCCACGGCGATCTTCGGCGTGAGCGCGCGCTCTTGGCGCACCGCGCTGAACAGCAGCACCGCCAGGCCGAGCACGGCGAAGGCGAACAGCGAGTTCTCCAGGCCGGAGACCACCCAGATGACGAACGACGGGATGGTGGCCAGCGTGAGGCCGAAGGCGAGGGTGGCCACCCAGGCGCGGCGCGGGAAGAGCTGGCGCGCGGCCACGTGGCCGAGGATCAGGATGCCGGCGGTGAACAGCAGGCCGAGCAGCTTCGGGAACAGCACGTAGTCCGGGAGGCCGAACAGCAGGCCGTGGTCGAACAGCCCGGCCAGCTTGCCGAGCGCGAGCAGCACCATCCAGGTCGGGTCGGAGAAGCCCTCGACCGGCGGGGCGCCGGGCTGCAGCACCGGGCCGAGGCCGTCGGCGAAGCTGCGGGAATAGGAGAAGGTGATGGCCGCGTCGTCCACGATCCAGTGGCCGTAACGGGTGGCGTGCCAGGCGACCGCGGCCACCCCGGCGAGCACCGCCAGCGTGGCGGCGATCCAGCCGTGGCGCAGGCCGCGGGCGGTCTCGGGCGCGTCCGGCTCGGGCAGGTCGCGTTCGGATGCTTCGCTGAGTGCGCTAGCCGTCATGTCCTCGTCACTGTTCCTACTCGCAGATCTGGCCGAGAGGCGCACGAGCCTGCGCCCCCCTGTCAGGATCCCCAAGGATCCGCGCCGCGGCGCCGCGGTCGACTCAGCACTCTAGCCAATACCTCACCGGACGGTTCCCACGCGTCACCGCTGGGCGTGATCCGCGGCACAACCCGCCCGGTCAGCTCAGGTGCGAGGTGTCGTTGACCAGCCGGACGGAGGCGTTGCCGTCGGGGTAGAACTCGACGGTGGACAGCGACGCGAGGTCCAGGTGCAGCCGGAACAGCAGCGACGGACCGGCGTCCAGGCCCAGCCGCAGCAGGGTCTTGATCGGCGTCACGTGGCTGACCAGCAGGATCGTGCGCCCGGCGTGGGCCTCGATCAGCTCGTCCCGGGCCTGGCGGACGCGCGCGTGGACCGCGTCGAAGCTCTCGCCGCCGGGTGGCGCGCACGACGGGTCGGACAACCAGCGGCGGTGCAGCTCCGGATCGTGCTCCGCGGCCTCGGAGAAGGTGAGGCCCTCCCAGTCGCCGAAGTCGGTTTCGATCAGGCCCGGGTGCGTCTCGACCCGGCCGCCGAGGGCGTCGGCGGCCGCTTGGGCGGTCTGCTTCGTCCGGGTCAGCGGCGACGCGATGATGGGCACGGCCCCACCGTCCTCGCCGATCAGGCCCGGCCGTCCGGCCAGCCGCTTGGCGGAGGCGGCGGCCTGCTCCCGGCCGCGCTCGGTGAGCGGGACGTCCCCGCGGCCGGAGTAGCGGCGGTCGACCGACATCTCCGTCTGGCCGTGGCGCAGCAGGAGCAGCCGGGTGGGTGTGCCGCGGGCACCGGTCCAGCCGGTCAGGGGGGCCCGGCCCGGCTCGGTGGCCCCGGCCGGGGCGGCGGCGGGGGTGGGACGGCCGGTGCCGCCGTCCATCGCGACGTTGGCGAGCCGGTCGGCGTGCGAGTTCTCGGCGCGGGGGATCCACTGGTAGGAGACGCGGTCGAAGCGCCCGGCCAGGGCCCGCGCCTCGGCGGCGAGCGGCTGCAGGGCCGCGTGCTTGATCTTCCACCGGCCGGACATCTGCTCCACGACGAGCTTGGAGTCCATCCGGATGTCCACAGTGGACGCACCGGTCTCGGCCGCCGCCTTGAGCCCGGCGACCAGTCCGGAGTACTCGGCCACGTTGTTGGTGGCCACGCCGAGGAACTCGTGCCGTTCGAGCAGGACCGCACCGGTCTTCGCGTCCTTGACCACGGCGCCGTACCCGGCCGGGCCGGGGTTGCCGCGCGAGCCGCCGTCGGCTTCGACGACCACGCGGCCGGTCACAGCCCCGACTCCAGGGTGCGGACCAGGATCGCCCCGCAGTTCTCGCACTGCACCACGGTGTCCTCGGCGGTGGCCTTGATCTCGCTGATCGTGTTGCGGTCCAGCTCGAGCTGGCAGGCGCCGCAGCGGCGGGCGCGCAGCAGGGCCGCGCCGATGCCCTTGTGCTCGAGGGTGCGCTGGTACAGCTTGAGCAGCGGTTCCGGGAAGCGCGGCAGCAGGCGCGCGCGGTCCTCGTCGCGGCGGGCGCGCGTGGTGTCGAGGTCCTTGAACGCCTCGTCGCGGCGGGTGACCGCGGCGGCCACCTCCTGCTCGGCCCGGTCGACCTCGGCCCCGGTGCGCTTGGCGTCCAGCTCCAGGGCCTCGCGCTGCTCCATCAGCTCCAGCAGGTCGTCCTCCAGCGCGCCCTGGCGCCGGCCGAGGGTCTGCAGCTCGTGCTCGATGTCGGTCATTTGCTTGGAGTTCACGGAGCCGGACTCCAGGAGCTTGCGGTCGCGGTCCACGCGGGCGCGCACCGACTCGATCTCCTTCTCCTGCCGGGCGATCTCGCGGTCGAGGTCGGACACGGCGGTCTGGACCGAGACGAGGGCGTCGCGCTTGCCCCGGACGTCCTGCTCCCCGGCGTCGATCTCGGCGAGTTCGGGGAGGGTGCGGCGGCGGTGCGCCGTGCGCGAAAGCTCGGCGTCCACCTTCGCGAGTTCGAGCAGCTGGCGCTGGACGGCGGGGTCGGCCTTCACGGTGCTCCTTGGTGGCTAGCGCGGACGGTCCACGGGTCGGTGCACCGCGTGGACACGTGGCAGTCGAGGTTACCCGCAAAGGCCGCGCCGACCACGCCCGAGGCTTGACCGCACCAGGGCCATTCGCTGGCCCAGTGGGTGAGCCCGACCAGTGCGGGCACCGTCCCGGTGGCCGCGAGGTGCTCCCCGGCGGGGTGGTGGCGCAGGTCCGCGGTGACGTAGGCGTCGACCCCCGCGGCGGCGGCCCGGGCGAGGTGGGAGTCCCCGGCCCCGCCGGAGACCGCGACGGTGCGGACCGGCCGGTCGGGGTCACCGGCGCCGAGCACGCCGGGCACCGTCGCGGGCAGCGCCCGGGCGACCCGCCGCACGAACGCGTCGAACGGCTCGGGCTCGGGCAGCTCCCCGATCCGGCCGAGCCCGGTGCGGCTGCCGGGGGCGTGCGGGTCGAGCGGCCGCCGCACGGTGAGACCGATGGCCCCGGCGAGCGCGTCGGACACCCCGGGGTCGGCCGAGTCGGCGTTGGTGTGCGCGCAGTAGAGCGCGACGCCGCCCCGGATCAGGCGGTGCACGAGCCCGCCCTTGGCGGTGTCCGCCGGCACCCCGTGCACCCCGCGCAGCAGCAGGGGGTGGTGCGCGACGATCAGCTGCGCGCCCCGCTCCTCGGCCTCGGCCACGGTCGCTTCGACCGGGTCGACGCAGAAGAGCACGCGGGTCACTTCCTCGGCGGGGTCGCCGCAGACGAGACCCACGGCGTCCCAGCTCTCGGCGAGGTGCTTCGGGTAGCTGCGTTCCAGGACTTCGATGATCTCGGACAGAGCGGGCACCGGGGGATCCTCCCACGGTGGCACCGGCGCGCGATCGACGTCACCCCTCGCCGAGCCTTGCGGTGAGGGGCCGGAGTCGCCGATGCGCCGACCGGAGAGCCGTTCTGGGAGACTCGGTCCGTGACCCATGTCGTGTTCGTCTGCTCGGGCAACATCTGCCGGTCCCCCATGGCGGAGCTGGTGTTCCGGGCGAAGCTGGCCGAAGCGGGGCTCGACGGGGCCGTACGCGTGTCGAGCGCCGGTACCGGGCCCTGGCACGTCGGGGAGGCGGCGGACCGGCGGGCCCGGGCGACGTTGAAGAAGCACGGCTATCCCACCGAGCACGTCGCCTCCGAGGTCAGTGACGAAGACCTCGAAGCCGACCTGCTGCTGGCCGCCGACGAGGGGCACCTGGAGTTCCTGCAGGCACGCGCCGCGGAGCCCGGGCGGGTCCGGTTGCTGCGGGACTTCGACCCCGCCGCGCCGCCCTGCTCCGAGGTTCCGGACCCGTACTACGGTGCCGACGGCGGGTTCGAAGAGGTGCTCGGCATGATCGAACGCGCCGTACCCGCCCTGCTCGACTGGGTGCGCGCGCACGGTTAGCCCCCTTCGTCCCCCGCGGAACCCACTGGTGGAGAGGTCGCCGCGCGCCCGGTGGCGGTGACCGCCTACCGTGGAGGGGTGCGGTTGCGCTTTCTGTTCCGGCCCGGCTGGCTGGCCTTGACGGTGGTGGTGTTCACCTTCGCCGTCTGCTGCTTCACGCTCCTGGCCCCCTGGCAGTTCCGGCGCGACGCGGAGCAGTCGGCGCAGAACAACGCGCTGACCACGTCGTTCACCGCACAGCCGGCCGCCGTCTCGGAGCTGCTGGCGCCCGGTGCGGCGCCGGACCAGCACAACGAGTGGCACCTGGTGAAGCTGACCGGCACGTACATCCCCTCCGCCGAGGTCGTGGCCCGGCTGCGGACCGTGCAGGGCGAAGCGGCGTTCGAGGTGCTGACCCCGCTGCGCGCCTCCGACGGCACCGTCTACCTCGTCGACCGCGGCTACGTGCGGCTCAACGACAAGTCCGGTGTGCTCCCGTACGCCGCCGCTCCCGGCGGGCAGGTGACGGTGGTCGCGCGCATCCGCGGCGATGAGGCCGACCCGAAGCACCGAGACGCTTTCGCGGACGCGTCCACCGACGGCAAGCTGCAGAGCTACACCGTGGACTCGCAGGTGGTCGCCCGCGCGTCGGGCCTGCCGATCCGCCCCGGGTACTTCCAGCTGGACCAGAACCAGCCCGGTGTGCTGGGCGCCCTGCCGCTGCCGCAGCTCGACTCGGGCCCGTTCTTCTCCTACGCGCTGCAGTGGATCGCCTTCGGCTCCATGGCCGTGCTGGGCTGGCTGTACTTCACCGTCCGCGAGCTGAAGCCCGGCGGCGCGCTGACCACGGAGAAGGCCGACCGGACCCGTCGCAAGTCCGTCGCCGAGATGCTGGCCGAGGACGACGAGGAGTTCACGGCCGTCCGGTAGCCCGGCGATCTCCACCGACGCGGTCCACCCGCGGTTTCGCCGATTCCCCTGCCGCCCGAGCGCTCAGCTCCTGCGGTGCCGCAGACCCGCCGCCAGGGCCAGTACCACCGAGGTCGCGCCGGCGAGCCAGCCGACCACCCGGGAGAGTTCGACCGCCCTGGTCACGTGGCCCGCGTCCGGGTTGCGGCCGACGCCGAGGACCGGGAGCTCGACGACGCCGTGCGGGTAGACGGTGCGGCCGCCGACGCGGATTTCCAGCGCACCGGCGAAAGCGGCTTCGACGCGGCCGGCGTTCGGGCTCGGGTGGGCGATCGTGTCGCGGCGCCAGGCCCGCCAGGCCCCACCGGCCGAGCCGCCGACCACGGGGGCCGCCAGCACGGTCAGCCCCGCCGCGGCGCGGGTCGGGAGCAGGTGGATCAGCTCGTCGATCCGCTCGACCGCCCAGTGGGGCCGGCCGGTGCGGCCCCGGGCCACCGATCGCAGCACGCTGATCGTGCGGGAGGCGAGCAGGCCCGGCACCCCCGCGAGCGCGCCCCACAGCAATGGCGCGACAACCACTTCGGACGTGTTCTCCGCCAGGGTCTCGACGGCGGCGCGGGAAAGCGCGATCGGGCCGAGCCCGTCCGCGACCCGGGCGTCCCACGCGGACAGCGTGGCGCGGGCCGGTTCGAGATCGCCTTGTTCGAGGTCCCGCGCCAGCTCGGTGCCCTGGGTGACGAGACCGGCCGCGCCGACCACCGCCCAGGTCGCGACGGCCGTCGTCGCGGCCTGCGCCACCGGCCGCCCCCGCGTGGCCCGCTCCACCACCACACCGACGGCCACCGCCGCGGCCGCGACCCCCAGGCCGAGCACCACCGGGCGCACCGCCGCGGGGGCGGTAGAGGTGAGGGGAATCGCCGGGGTGGACCGGATCGCGGCGGCGGCGGGGGATGCGGCGTTGGCGGGCGAAGCTGCGAAATTCCCGTCATGGACTGGTCCACCGACCTCGGGCACGGCCGCCGAAGCAGTGGTCCCGCCACCACCCCCGGGCCCGATCGAAGCCGTGGCCAGGCGTCGGAAGGCCGTCACCGGTGGCCGCTCCCGGGGGTCGCCCAGCACCCCGTCGGCCGCCAGGCCCAGCATCAAACCGATGGCGCGCGCCGCGCTCACAGAAGGCCCCCGGATTTCGTGACGAGGTCAGTGCGGGCCGAGGTTACCCGGCCACGGCGGCGGCGATTTCGTCGCGTGCCTGCTCGACGATGGCGCGCATGGCGCGCTCCGCGCGGTCCGGCTCGGCGGCGTCGACCGCGCGGGCGACCTCCACGTGCAGGGCCACCGCTTCCGGCTGGGGCTCCGGCGGCATCAGCCCGTGCTCCGTGCGGCCCGCCAGCACCTCGGCGACCACCGAGGAGAGCTGCGCGAACATCGGGTTCCCCGAGGCGGCCAGCAGCAAGTCGTGGAACTCCACGTCGTGGCCGAGGAACTCCGGCAGGTCGCGCGCCCGCGCCGTGCGCTCCAAACGGGACGCCAGCGCGCGCAGCCGGCCCCGCTCCTCCGGGGTCGCGCGCACGGCGGCGAACCGCGCGGCGCACGGTTCCACCCCCGAGCGGAGTTCGGTCAGCGTGCGCAACGCCACGGCGCGGCCGGGGCCGTCCAGTTGCCAGCGGATCAGGCGCGGGTCGTAGTGGTTCCACTCGGACGGTTCGCGCACGATCACGCCCACGCGACGACGGCTAGTGGTCAGCCGCATCGTTTCCAGCACGCGCACCACTTCGCGCGCGACAGTCCGCGAGGCACCGAAGCGCTCCTGCAGCTCGTCGGAACGCAACACGGAGCCAGGCGCCAGCTCGCCGCCCGCGATCGCCGCGCCCAGCTCGTCCAGTACTTCCTCGTGCCGGTCACTCCCCACGTCGGCCAATCTAACCTGCTGATTCGATTAAGTACTACTTCTTGTTGATTAAGTAGTACTTTTGAGTTTGACTACTCCGGACACAAGGACGTGGGAGGTGCGGATGACCGTCGTCGTGGTGATGGGGGTTTCGGGGTCCGGCAAGACGACGGTCGGTTCGGCGCTGGCCGAGCGGCTGGGCGTCGAGTACGCCGAGGCCGACACCTTCCACTCCCAGGCCAACATCGGCAAGATGACCGCGGGCCACGCGCTGACCGACGCCGACCGCGCACCCTGGCTCGAGTCCATCGCCCGGTGGATCCGGAGGCACCAGGAGACCGGCGGGGTGGTCACCTCCTCCGCGCTCAAGCGCCGGTACCGCGACGTCCTGCGCACCGGCGGCGACGTGTGGTTCCTGCACCTGGACGGCGACCGGTCCGTCCTGGCCGAGCGGATGAAGACCCGCACCGGCCACTTCATGCCCGTCTCGCTGCTCGACTCCCAGCTCGCCGACCTCGAACCGCTGCAGCCGGACGAGCCGGGCCGCGTCTTCGACATCACCGAGCGGCCCGAAGCCATCGTCGCCGCCACGCTGGCCGGCTTCCGGGAGCACGCGTGAGCACCCTCGCCGCCGGCTGGACCGGCCACGACACCCGCCTGATCGGCGCGACGGTGCTCGCCATCGCCGTGATCGTGGTGCTGATCAGCAGGGTGAAACTGCATCCGCTGCTCGCGCTCACCCTCGGCTCCGGCGTGCTCGGCCTGGTCGCCGGGATGCCGGTCGACCAGGTGCTCAAGAGCTTCGAGAACGGCGTCGGCACCACCATCGCGTCGGTCGGCGTGCTGATCGCGTTCGGCGCCATGCTCGGCAAGCTGCTGGCCGATTCCGGGGGCGCCGACCGGATCGTGGACACCGTGCTCGGCCGGGTGCGCGGACGCGGGCTGCCGTGGGCGATGGCGCTGGTGGCCGTGTTGATCGGGCTGCCGATGTTCTTCGAGATCGGCCTGGTGATGCTGATCCCGGTGGTGCTGCTGGTGGCCAAGCGCAGCGGAAAACCCGTGCTGCTGCTGGGAGTTCCGGCACTGGCCGGGCTTTCCGTGCTGCACGGGCTGATCCCGCCGCACCCCGGCCCGCTCGCGGCCGCGGGCGCGCTGAACGCCAACGTCGGCCTCACCCTGGCCCTCGGCCTGCTCGTCGGCCTGCCCACGGTGGTCGTCGCGGGCCCGCTGTTCGGCCGCCTGGCCGCGAAGCTGGTGCCCGGCGCCGCCCCGCCCGAGCGGCTCGTACCCGATTCGGAGCTCACCGGGGCCGAGCACCGGCCGAGCTTCGCCGCGACCCTGTCCACCGTGCTCCTGCCCGTGGTGCTCATGCTGGCCAAGGCCCTGGCCGACATCCTGGCGGACCAGGGGAACGGCGTCCGCCGCGTGCTCGACTTCGTCGGTGACCCGCTGGTGGCGCTGCTGCTCGCGGTGCTCGCCGGAATGGTCCTGCTGGGCCGCCCCGCGCGGCTGAACCGCGCCCGGCTGACCGCGATCGTCGGCGAATCGCTGGGCCCGATCGCCGGCATCATGCTCATCGTCGCCGCGGGCGGCGGGTTCAAGCAGACGCTGGTGGACGCCGGGGTCGGCGGCGTCATCACCAGCCTCGCCACCGGGGCGCACTTCTCCCCGCTGCTGCTGGGCTGGCTGGTCGCCGTCGCGATCCGGCTGGCCACGGGCTCGGCCACCGTCGCGACCGTGTCCGCCGCCGGCATCGTCGCCCCGCTGGCGGCCACTCTCGACCCGGCCCACAACGCCCTGCTGGTGCTGGCCGTCGGCGCCGGCTCACTGTTCTTCTCCCACGTGAACGACGCCGGGTTCTGGCTGGTCAAGGAGTACTTCGGACTGTCGGTCGGGCAGACCCTGAAGACCTGGTCGGCGATGGAGACGATCATCTCGGTGGTGGCGATCGCGCTGATCCTGCCGCTCGGCGCCCTGCTCTGAAAACCCGCGCGCCGGCGCCGCCGGACCGACCCGGTTGACACGTGACCTTTTGGTCACCTATTCTCCTCCCATGCCGGAGGACGACCTGGTGTTCAAGGCGCTGGCGGACCCCACCCGGCGGTTCCTGCTCGACCAGCTGTTCGCGCGGGACGGGCGGACGCTGGGCGAGTTGGAGTCCGAAGTGGACATGACCCGCTTCGGGGTGATGAAGCACCTGAAGCTGCTGGAGGAGGCCGGGCTGGTGACCAGCCGCAAGGAGGGCCGCGAGAAGCGGCACTTCCTGAACGCGGTGCCGATCCGCCAGATCCACGACCGGTGGATCGGCAAGTACACCGCTCGCCACGCCGCGGCGCTGCTCGACCTCAAAGCCGAACTGGAGAAGGAGCCACCGAAGTGACCGAGACGAAGACCGTGCAGGTCAACCGCGTCTACATCAAGGCGAGCCCGCAGGCGATCTGGGACGCCATCACCAAGCCCGAGTGGACGGCCAAGTACGGCTACGGCGGTCTGGCCGACTACGACCTCACCCCCGGCGGCAAGCACCGCGTGCGCCCGACGCCGGAGTTCGTCGCGGCCGGGTTCACCGGGGATCTGCTCGACGGCGAGGTCGTCGAGGCCGATCCGCCGCGCAGACTGGTCATCACCTGGCGGATGCTGATGGACCCGAGCCTGATCGCCGAGCCGTACACCACGCTCACCTACGACATCGAGGAAACGAAGTCGACCGGCACCCGGCTCACCGTGACCCACGACCTCACCGGCGCGCCGAACCACGCCGCGATGGTCGCCGGGGTGCACGAGGACCTCGACGCCGGCCCCGGGCAGAACGCGGGCGGCGGCTGGCCCTGGGTGCTTTCGGACCTCAAGTCCCTGCTGGAGACCGGCGAAACCGTCGCGGTCCGCTGACCTCCCGGCTCGTGTGCCGGTTCCGATCCGCCGCCGGACGCGGCGGATCGGGGCCGGACACGAGACCGTCCCGGTCGTGCAGGCCGGGGGCGGTCCGGCCGGAGCCTCGGGTCAGCGCCGTCCGGTCACTCGTCCACGTCGGCCCAGGCCTTGAGCATCACGCGGGCGATGGAGGAGTTGCCCGGCAGGATGATCGCCGCCGCGCCGCCCGCGATCGGGGTCGGGACGGCGCCCTCGGTGCGGACTTCGCTGTTGCGGAAGGCCTCGCGGACCTCTTCGCGGGTGACCCACAGGGCCTCTTCGATCTCGCCGTCCGCCGGGACCAGCGGCTTCGCCGGGTCGGCGCGGGCGGTGAAGCCCAGCATGATCGAGCGCGGGAACGGCCAGGGCTGGCTGCCCAGGTACCGCACGTCCGAGACCTCGGCGCCGACCTCCTCGCGGATTTCGCGCTCGACACAGCCTTCCAGCGATTCCCCGGCCTCGACGAAGCCGGCCAGCACCGAGAACCGGTTCGCGGGCCAGATCGGCTGGCGCGCGAGCAGCACCCGCGAGCCGTTGATCCCTTCGTGGTCGTGCACCAGGCAGATCACCGCCGGGTCGGTGCGCGGGTACTCCTCGTGGCCCTCGGCCTCGCACCGGCTGGCCCAGCCGAACTGGATCAGCTCGGTCGGCGAGCCGTCACGGGTGCAGAACTTGGCCCGGCGGCGCCAGTTGCGCAGGGCCTGCGCGGTGGTGAACAGCCCGGCCGAGGTGTCGTCCAGCCGGTCGCCGTAGCCGCGCAGGTCGACCCAGATCTCGCCGGCCACGCGCGGGACCTCTTCGACGAAGCCCCAGCTCCCGGGCATCCGCACGGTGTCCGCGTCGCCCTCGGCGCGGCCGGGCAGCGACCAGTAGCCGGTGTCCTCCCACTCGCCGAGGAACACCGCGTCGGCCGGCGGCTCGCTGCCGAAGTCGATCGCCTTGCGGGTGGCCAGCGAGGTGGCGCCCTCGGCGACCGGGGTGCGCCCGGTGTCGTCGAGCAGCACCACCCGCGACTGCGGCCACTTCGAAATCAGCCGCTCCGGGTTGCTGCGCAGCATCTCCTGACGGTCCACAGTGGACCGCGACAGCGTCGGGAGTGAATCCAGGGTGTACGGGACGGCCATCGGTGCTACTCGCCCGCGATCTCTTCGCCGACCGTGACGTCGCCCAGCGCGGTCAGCTTCGGGCCCAGCAGCTCCGCGTCGCCCACGACCACGCCGGTGAACCGCTTGGGCGCGAAGAAGTCCAGCGCCGCCTGCGCGACCTGCTCCTCGGTCACCGCCGCGACCCGGGCCGGGTGCTCCTGCAGCCATTCCACGCTCAGGCCGGTGGCGGCGAGCGCCATCACCTGGCCGGCCAGGCCGGTCTGCGAGGAGGTCGAGGTGAGCAGCGAGCCGATCGCGTACTGGCGCACCGACTCGACCTCTTCGGCCGTCGGCGGCACCAGGCCGAGGCGGCCCAGCTCGTAGCGGGTCTCCAGCAGCGCCGCGGCCGTGACCTCGTTCGCCGTGTCGGCGTCGACGTTCACCGTCGCGTTCTGGTCGGTGAACTCGAAGCCCGAGTGCGCGCCGTAGGTGTAGCCCTTGTCCTCGCGGATGTTCTCCACCAGGCGCGAGGAGAAGTACCCGCCGTAGGCCAGGTTCGCCAGTTGCAGCGCCGGGTAACGCGGGTCGGTGCGGGGCACCGACTGCGCGGACAGCCGGATCTGCGACTGGACCGCGCCGGGCCGCGGGACCAGCAGGACGTGGCCGCCGGTCAGCTCGGGCAGCGGCGGCAGCCGCAGCGCGGAGCGGTCCGACGCCCAGCCGCCCAGCGCGCGCTCGAGGTCGGCCGGCACGGTCTGCGGATCGAGGTCGCCCACGATCACCAGCACGGAACCGCGCGGCAGCACCGAAGCCGCGTGCAGCGCCCGCACCTGATCAGGAGTCACGACTGCGACATCAGCGGCCTGCGGCACCTCGCGCGTGGCCGGGTGGTCGCCGTAGCGCTGCTTCTGCAACGCCTCCCGCGCGATCGTGCGCGGCTGCGTGCGCGAGACCGCGATGCGCTCGATCAGCCGCTCACGCTCGCGGCCCACTTCGGCGTCGGTGTGCGCCGCGCCGGTGAGCACGTCGCCGAGCACGTCGAGCAGGGTCGGCAGTCCGTCCGAAAGCGCGGAACCGGTGACGTAGAGCCGTTCCGGGTCGACGCCGGCGCCCAGGTCGCCGCCGATCAGCGCCAGCTCGGCGTCGATCTCGACCCGGTCGCGGCGCGCGGTACCGGTCAGCAGGGTCTCCGCCAGCACCTCCGCGGTGGCCGGGTGCAGCTTGTCCTCGCCGGCGAACGGGATCCAGACGCGGAGCTCGACCAGCGGCACGGTCGCCTTGCGCACGGCCAGCACCCGCAGGCCGTTGCTCAGCGTGGTGTCCACGTGGGACAGGTCCGCGGCCACGGACTGCGCGCCCAGCGGGGGCAGCGGGCGCGGACCGGCCGCCGTGCGGCCGATCTCCTCCGCGGTGCGATGAGTAGCCGAAGTCACTGCTCGGTCCCTTCCGTGGTGTCCGGGTTCTCGGCGCCGGCCGGTTTGACGACCAGCACGGCGCGCGAATCGGGCCGCAGCGCCTTCGCCGCGGCCGACACCGCCTCGCCGGTGACCGCCGACATGCGGCCGGCCAGCCGGTGCACCAGCGTCGCGTCGCCGTACAGCAGCTCGAACGCGCCGAAGGCGAGCGTGCGCGACACCAGCCGGTCGTGCTCCGAGTGCAGGCTCGCGGCCCAGCGGGCGGTGACCTTCTTCAGTTCCTGCTCGTCCGGCGGCGTCGAGGCGAGCTTCTCCAGCTCCTCGTCGAGCGCGGCGAGCACCCGTTCGCGTGAGACGTCCGGCGGGTGGATCGCGGTGATGGTGAACGTGTCCGGGTCGCGGGCCTCGAACGGGCCGAACAGCCCGGCGCCCGCGCCGATGTCGACCACCAGCGGCTCGCGGTGCACCAGGCGCTGCTGCAGGCGCGAACCGTCGCCGTCGGTCAGCAGGCTGGCCAGCACCAGGTAGGCGAGGTAGCCGTCGAGGTCGTTGATCGGGTCGGGCATGCGGTAGCCCACGGCGAGCGCGGGCAGCGGCGCGTGCGCGTCCTGGTGCTCCCCGTGCAGCTCGCGGGTCGGCGCGGGCTCGGCGAACGAGCGGCGCGGCGGCGCGGGCCGGTGCGGGACGTCGCCGAAGTGCTTCCCGATCAGCGCCTTGGCCTCCTCCACCTCGAAATCACCCGCGACGGTGAGCACCGCGTTCGCCGGGGAGTAGAAGGTGTCGAAGAACGCCGCGCAGTCCTCCAGGGTGGCGCCCTCCAGGTCCTCGAACGCGCCGTAACCGTCGTGGGCGTTCGCGAAGGTGTCGTACAGCACCGGCGGCAGCAGGATCCACGGGAAACCGCCGTACGGCCGGTTCCGCACGTTGAGGCGGATCTCCTCCTTGACGACCTCGATCTGGTTCGCCAGGTTCTCCGCGGTCAGCTTCGGCGCGCGCATGCGGTCGGCCTCGAGGAACAGCGCGCGCTCGAGCGCGGCCGAGGGCAGCACCTCGTAGTAGTCGGTGTAGTCCGGGTGGGTGGACCCGTTGAAGGTCCCGCCGCTGGACTGCACGTGGCGGAAGTGGGCCAGCTTCTCCAGGCTCTCGCTGCCCTGGAACATCAGGTGCTCGAACAGGTGCGCGAACCCCGTCAGCCCCTCCGGTTCGGAGCGGAAGCCCACGTCGTAGTGCACGCTGACCCCGACGACCGGCGCGGTCGGGTCCGGAGCGAGCACCACGCGCAGACCGTTGTCGGTGGTGAATCGGACGAGTTCGGGATCGGCCATGCCCCCACCCTACGCAGGCGCGGGGTCCCTCGGCGCGTCCGGTCGCCCGCCTCGCACGCGGTGCTGCGCCGTCGCGAACGCGGCGACCAGTGCGGTGGCGAAACCGCTGGTCGCGGCGATCGCGGCGGCGTCTTCGGCGGCCGTCCCGTACCAATACGCCTGTGGCGAACGGCCCGCTCGCGCGAACGCCGCCACCCACCGGTCGGCTTCACCGAGCGCGAGCGCGTACGGCAACGCCCGGGAGAAGAGCACTTCGCGGTCCGCGGCGGTGAGGCGGTCGGGCTCCGGCGAAGCCAGCCGGGCGCGCAGGCCGGTCAGGCGGCGACGCAGGAGCAGGCCCGAAGCCGTCCGCGCCGGAAGCAGCCGGGCGCCGAGGGCGAGGGCCACCCCGCAGGCGATCACCACGAGGCCGAGCTGGGTGTAGCCGACGGTGAAGGTGAGCAGCACGGTCAGGAACGCGCCGTACAGACACAACCGCGAGCCGGCCCGAGCCAGCCGAGGGCCGCGACGGGACAGCCAGCGGCGACGGACGACGTCGGCCAGCAGCCGGTCCTCGACCAGCGGTGTTCGCCCGAACAGCGGTGTCTCCTCGAACAGCGGTGTCTTCGCGCGCAGAGCCGAAACCGGGGCCGAATCGCCGGGTACCACGGCCTCGTACACCGCCCGTTCGAATCGGCCCAGCTGCTCGTCCGGCGGGTTCCGGCGGACGAGCACCCAGTCGCGCGGACCGTCCTCGCTCACCCAGAGGTAGTTGCGCACGCACAGGTCCAGCACGGTCGCCGCGAGGTCGACGGGGCCGGCCCGGCCGGTCAGCAGCGGGCCGACGTGACCCGGCAGCACCCCGTCGGGCGAGGAGAACCGCCCGTCCGCCAGCAGGTCCACCGGCAGTTCCATCGGCAGTTCCATTGGCACTGGCTCGACCGGCGCGGCGTCGCGGCGTCGCAGGAACGCCACCAGTGCGAGGGCCACGAGCAGCAGGACCACCAGCGCGCCCCAGGCCCACCCCACCGGGGCCGACGCCGAGAGCGCGCCCGCCACGGTCCGAGCCGGCACCAGCCGCTCGGTGACCGGCACGGTGCCGCCGGGCAGTTCGGCCGTCAGCTCCACCCGCTGCCCCGCGGCGAGCTTCGAAACCGAGACCCGGGTGAGCCCGGAGTGGTCGATCTGCGCGGCCCCGCACGGGGAGCTCGAGCCGGGCGGGCCGGCCAGGCAGGTCACCGCGTCCGGCAGGCTCGGCGCGGCGAACGTGGCCCGCACCAGCTCCAGCCGGGTGTCCCAGCCGCCCGCCAGGTCCCAGGTCACCCGCTCGACCCCACGGCCCGCGCCGACCGCGCCGTCCACTGTGTACTGGACGACCGAGGTGCCGCCGCGCAGGTCGAGCGTGACCGCGTCGGCCGAGGTCTCGGTGCTGGCCGCGCCCTGGATGTTGAGGTCGCGGATGGTGAGCAGCCGGTCCTGGTCGTCCTCGGCCGGCGCGCGCAACGGGATGCGGCGGCTCATCGAAGTGCCTTCGGGCACGGAGACGGCCTCGGTGACGGAGAGGCTGCCATCGCGCTGGACCTTCAGCGTGATCTCCGCGCTCTGCGGCAACGCGGGGAGGTCCTGCGCCGAGGCGGGCGCGGCGATCAGCAGCAGCACGGGGACGGTCAGGAGAAGGGCGCGCCTCATGCGAAAACCCCGTCCAGGGCCCGGCGGCGCTCGGACAGGGCGAGCACCCCGTCGAGGGCGGCGGCCAGCGCTTCGTCCCCGGGCCGGGGCGGGGCGGTGAGGGTCCGGCCGCGAGCGGTGCGACGAGGCAGGCCGGGTGCGGCGGCGATCAGCGCGAGACCGGCGACGATCACCCAGACGCCCAACAGCGCGTCGCCGACGGTGAAGGTGAGCACGGCCGTCGTGAGCACACCTGACGCCAGCAAAGCGAAGCCGAGCCTTCGCACGCGGACGGGCCAGCGGGATAGCCAGCCTTCGCGGACGGCGTCGGCCCGTAGGCGCGTACGCAGCGCTTCGGGATCGAGGGGACGGGCTTCCGATAGGCGGGGCCCGTCGAAGGCCATGAGCACGGTGCGCTCGAAGTCCCGCAGTTCGTCGCCTTCGCCGCGGGTGACCAGCCAGTCGGCGCCGTCGGTCTCGGTGAAGTGCAGGTGCCCGCGGGCGGCCAGGTCCAGCGCGGTTCCGGCCAGGTCGAGCCGGTCTTCGACGATGGCGGCGTACGCGGGTGGGACCACGGTGACTCTCGTGGCCCTGGTGGTCGCGCGGTCACGGCGCCGCAGCCCGGCGACCGCCAGCGCGCCGAGCAGCAGGGCCAAGGCGAGCACGATGAGCCCCACGGCAGGGACCGGGCCGAACGCGAAAGCCGCCGCGATCGTCGAGACCGGGACGAACCGGGCGTTGGCCGGCAACGATCCCGGCGGCAGTTGCACGGCGAGGTCGATGCGGTCGCCCCGGGCGAGGCCGTCCTGCTCGACGCGCACCACGCCGTGCTCGCCGATCTCCGAGAAGGTGCACTGCCGCGCGGAGCCGGGGGCCCCGGCGAAACAGTCCGCAGTGGACATTCCGGGCACGGGTGGGGTGAAAGTGGCGGTCACCCGGTTCAGGCCGGTGTCCCAGCCGCCGGTGACCGACCAGCGCAGCCGGCCGGTGTCGTCGACCGCACCGTCCACTGTGTAGCTCAGCGTGGCCGGGCCGCCGGTGAAGGTCGCGGTCACGCCGTCGCGGCCGGTTTCGGCGTGGCCGCCGGTGAGGTGCACGTTCCCGATCGCGTAGACGCGGTCCTGCTTCGCGGTCGCGGGCGCCCGCAACGGGATCCGGTGGACGGCGGGACCACCGGTGGTGACCCGCTCGGTGACGGTGAGCGAGCCGTCTCGCCCGCCCGTCACGGTGACATCGTCGGTCACCCCGCCGGACGGCGCGAGCACCAGCGCCACGGCCAGTTCGGTCAGCACGCCGTCAGCGTAGGGCCGCGGTCAGGCCGGTGGGGTGAACGGGTTCTCCGGCTCGTCACGCGGCGCCGGGGCGGACGGGACAGCGGAAGACTGGGGCGGAGCAGGCTGGGGTGCATAACCGGGGTGGGGCGCGTAACCGGGCTGCGGCGGCGGTCCGTAAGCGGAAGCGAGCCGGGCCTGGTCGCGGTTGCGGCGTTCGGCCAGCACCGCCTGCAGGAACGCCCACGGCGGCACCCCGTACGGGCCGGCCGTCCCGATGGCCGCCGCCACCTGGTGGGCGAGCCCCTGTCCGAGCGACGCGGCCGCGTCCGGGCTCAGCTCGTAGTAGCGCCCGAGGAACTGCCGGGACGCCAGCGCCAGTTCGTCGGGCAGGCGGCTGAGGTCGAGCTGCGCGGCCCACCCCGCCAGTCCCGGCGGCATCACCACGTTCGCCTGCGCGCTTTCCGGCACCCGCTCGCGGATCACCAGCGTGCCGGCCAGGAAGTCGCCGACCCGGCGGCCGTCGGACGAGGTCAGGGAGACGATCACGGCCACCGCGCCCAGGAAGCCCAGGGCCCAGAAGTCCACGAAGAACCCGGCCAGCGCGCGGGTCAGCGCGTGGCGGAAGCGGATCGGGCCGCCGTCGAGGCGGACCACGCGCAGGCCCAGCGCCAGCTTGCCGAGCGAGCGGCCGCGGCTGAGCGTTTCGAACAGCACCGGGTAGCCGATCACCACCAGCACGAAGACCACCAGGATCAGGGTCAGGGCCAGCGAGCGGTCGGCACCGGAGAGGGTGGACACCAGCACGATCACCGCGACCAGCAGCAGCCCGGCCTGGACGAGGACGTCGAGCAGCATCGCGACCGCGCGGCTGGCCAACTTGGCCACCCGCAGGTCCAGCACCACGGCTTCGCCGGTGACGAGATCGGACTCTTCCTGCACCGGGCCAGCCTAGTGAACCGGGCGGCACCCGACACCGAGATACCGACACCGAGACAACCCACGTCGTGATCGGCGGGGCGGTCGGGTCGTGACCTCCGGTGAACCCGGCCGCCACCCGCGGCGCTGATCGGCGAGCACGCGGCGGAGTTCGTCCTCGGCGGCTGAGCAACCTCTAAGCTGGGGGCCACGGCAGAGGGGGTGACCGGTGGACGTCGACGTCTTCGTCGCGGCGCACAGCGCGGAGTGGGCGCGGCTCGGCCGGCTCGTGCGGCAGCGGCGGCTCAGCGGCGAGGAGGCCGACGAGCTGGTGACGCTGTACCAGCGCGCGGCGACGCACCTTTCGGTCATCCGCTCGACGGCGCCCGACCCGGCGCTGCTCGCGCGGCTGTCCACGCTGGTGACGCGGGCGCGCTCGGCGGTCACGGGCTCGCACAGCCCGGCCTGGCGGGAAGTGGCGCTGTTCTTCACCCGCCGGTTCCCGGCCGCGGTGTACCTGAGCCGGCGCTGGTGGATCCCGGCCGCGCTGGCCTCGGTGGCGGTGATGGCCGTGCTCGGCGTGTGGATCGCGGGCGATCCGCAGGTCCGGGCGTCGCTGATCTCCCCCGACGAGCTGAAGGCGATGACCGCGCCCGGCGGCCAGTACGAGACCTACTACTCGACCGGCCCCGCGGCCTCGTTCGCGGCGAAGGTCTGGACGAACAACGCCTGGGTGGCCGCGACCTGCCTGTTCCTCGGCGTCGCGCTCGGCCTGCCGGTGATCAGCGCGCTGTGGCTCAACTCGCTGAACGCCGGCATCGCGATCGGCCTGATGTCCTCGGCCGGTCGCGGCGACGTGCTGCTCGGCCTGCTCCTGCCGCACGGGCTGCTGGAGCTGACCGCGGTGTTCATCGCCGCGGGCACCGGGCTGAAGCTCGGCTGGACGGTGATCGACCCGGGCCGCCGTTCCCGCAGCGCCGCTTTGGGCGAGCAGGGCCGTTCGGTGGTGGTGATCGCGCTCGGGCTGGCCTGCGTGCTGCTGGTCTCGGGCGTGATCGAGGCCTTCGTGACCCCTTCGGGCTGGCCGACCGGGCTGCGCATCGGCATCGGCGTGGGGGTGGAACTGCTGTTCCTGGCCTACGTGTTCACCCTCGGCCGTCGTGCCGCCCGCGAGGGCGAGGCCGGCGACCTGGAGGCCCAGTACACCGGCGACGCGCTGCCGGAGGCCGGCTGAGGCGCGCCGGGTTCGGGCCGCTCCCACCGGCCCGGCTTCCCCCTTCACAACCGCCCCGCCGCCTTCAACGCCAGGTACCGATCCGCCAGCGCCGGCGGCAGCTCCTCCGGCACCGCATCCACCACACCCACCCCGCGCCGGCCCAGCTGCGCCACCGCCGACGCGCGCTCAGCCATCGTGCGCTCCGCCGCGGCCGCCGCGTACACCGCTTCGGCGTCACCACGCCCGCGCGCCATCTCCTCGACGCGCGGGTCCGCCACCGAGGCGACGATCACTTCGTGCCGCGAAGTCAGCGAGCCCAGAACGGGGAACAAGCCCTCCTCCAACGGTGCCGGGTCGAGACCGGTCAGCAGCACCACCAGCGCCCGTCGCCGGGTGCGGCGCAGGATCTCCGAGACCAGGCCACGCGCGTCCGTCTCGATCAGCGACGGCTCCAGCGGCGCCATCGCGTTCACCAGCGAAGGCAGCAGCGTGGTCGCCGAAGAGCCCGGCACGGCGGCCCGCAGGCGGCGGTCGTAGGCCAGCAGGTCCACCCGGTCGCCCGCGCGGGAGGCCAGCGCGGCCAGCAGGAGTGCGGCGTCCATCGCCGCGTCGAGCCGCGGGGCGTCGCCGACGCGGCCGGCCGAGACCCGGCCCGTGTCGAGGACCAGCACCAGGTGCCGGTCGCGCTCCGGTCGCCAGGTCCGCACCATCACGTCGGAGGCCCGGGCCGAGGCGCGCCAGTCGATCGAGCGCACGTCGTCACCGATCACGTACTCGCGCAGGGAGTCGAACTCCGTGCCCTGGCCCCGGATCAGCACCGCGTTGCGCCCGTCGAGCTGCTGCAGCCGCGCGAGCCGCGACGGCAGGTGCTTGCGGCTGTGGAACGGCGGCAGCACCCGCACCGACCACGGCACCGCGTGCGAGCCCTGCCGCGCCGCCAGCCCCAGCGGGCCCAGCGCGCGCACGGTCACGCGGACCGCCGGCCGGTCGCCGCGGCGCGTCGGCAGCAGCCGGGTGGTGAACGCCCGCCGCTCCCCCGCCGGAACGGCGATCCGGTGCCGGTCCGCGGCCCCGGCGCTCGGCGGCCACGCGTCGCGCAGCAGCCCGCGCACCGTGCGCCGTCCGGGGTTGGTGACGGTCAGCGTCACCTCGGCCGGCTCGCCGAGGCGCACGGAAGTGGTGCCGGCGCGGGAAAATCGCAGCGCGCGCACGCTGCCCGCGAGCGCCAGGTCCACCGCCACGAGCACCAGCAGCACCGCCAGCACGGCCACCACGCCCGTCCCCGACGGCACGAGCAGCCCGACCACCAGCGCACCCAGCAGGGCCAGCAGTCCGAGCCGCCCGGTCAGCGCCATCGGCTCAGCGCGGCACCGGCACGGCGGCCAGCACCCGGTCGAGGACGCCGTCCGCGGTCACGCCTTCGAGCTCGGCCTCCGGCCGCACGCCCAGCCGGTGCCGCAGCGCCGGGCGGGCGAGCGCCTTGACGTCGTCCGGCGTCGCGTAGTCGCGCCCGGCGAGCCAGGCCCACGCCCGGGTCACGGCGAGCAAAGCCGTGGCGCCGCGCGGGGAAACGCCCAGTTGCACGGCCGGCAGCTCCCGCGTCGCGCGGCACAGGTCCACCACGTAGCCGATCACCTCGGGCCCGACGGTCACCCGCGCCACCGCCTGGCGCGCCGCCGCGAGGTGCTCCGCCCCGGCCACCGGCCGCAGGCCCGCAGCCGCGAGGTCCCGCGGGTCGAAGCCCTGCGCGTGCCGCCACAGGATGCCGATCTCGTCCTCACGGGTGGGCGCGGGCATGGTCAGCTTGAGCAGGAACCGGTCGAGCTGCGCCTCCGGCAGCGGGTAGGTGCCCTCGTACTCCACCGGGTTCTGCGTCGCCACCACCACGAACGGGTCGGGCAGCGGACGCGAGCGGCCGTCGATCGAGACCTGTCGCTCCTCCATCGCCTCCAGCAGCGAGGACTGCGTCTTCGGCGGCGTCCGGTTGATCTCGTCGGCCAGCAGCAGGTTGGTGAACACCGGGCCCTCGCGGAAGGAGAACTCGCCGCTGTGCGCGTCGTAGACGATGGAGCCCGTGACGTCGCCCGGCATCAGGTCCGGGGTGAACTGCACGCGGGTGGTCTTCAGGTCCAGCGAGGCGGCCAAAGCCCGCACCAGCAACGTCTTCGCGACACCGGGCACGCCTTCGAGCAGCACGTGGCCGCGGCAGAGCAGCGCCAGGATGAGCCCGGTGACGGCCGCGTCGTGGCCCACCACGGCCTTGCCGACCTCGGCGCGCAGGGCGATCAGCGCCGCCCGCGCGTCGACCGGCGCCTGCGTCTGTTCGGTGCTCAAGACCGCTCCACCTCTCGTTCCACCCTGTCCAGTTCGCCCGCCAGCCGCACCAGCCCGGCCTCGTCGGCCGGCGGCGGGCCGTGCAGCACCGCGCCGACCTCGGCCGGAGCCCGCCCGGCCCGGGCGCTCACCGTCTCCACCAGCGACGCCGGCTCCGCCTCGCGCGGCAGGCCCAGTCTCGACCGCAGCCGCCCGCGGGCCGCTTCCCGCAACGTCTCCGCGGCGTGCCCGCTCGCCCCGCCCCGGCGATACAGCCGCGCGCGGCCCTCGGCCGTCTCGGCCGCGCGCACGACGATCGGCAACGGCTCGCGCACCACGGGACCGAGCCGCCGGGCCCGCCACAGGGCCAGCAGCACCACGGCGAACCCGGCCATCAGCGCACCGTAGCGCCAGCCCGCCGGGATCAGGTCGAAGAACGGCTTCTTGGCGGTTTCCAGCGCGGGGTCCACGGGCGAAGGCAGGTACCAGACGAGCCGGCCGTGATCGCCCAGCAGCCGCAGGCCCAGCGCCGCGTCGCCCTCGTCGGCGAGGCGGTCGTTGGTCAGCGGCGCGGCGGTGCCGAGCACCGTGACGGTGCCGGTGCGGTCGGCGAACTGCACGAACGTCGGGTCGGCGCCGTCGCGGTAGCAGGACCGCGCGGACGGGTCCGTGGTGCGGTACCGCATCCCGCCGAGCGTGGCCGGACCCGCGGCGACGGCGGAGCCGACCGTGCAGTCCGGGTTCAGCGTGCGCACTTCGCCGGAACCGGCCGCGCTGAGGCTGGGCAGCACCTGACGCAGCGCGTCCGGACCGGGCGCGATCAGCACGAGGTGCGCGACCCGGCGGCGCAGCTCGGTCAGCCCGGTGCCGGGAACCAGGTCCGGCGCGGTGACCAGCAGGGTCCCGCCGTCGGCCTGGTCCGTGGCCTCGCTGATGGTGTGCGCCGGGTGGATGTCCACGCCCTGGCGGCCCAGCAGCCGGGCCAGCGCGTGGCTGCCGTCCGGTTCGTAGGAGCCGGGCTCGAGCTCGCCACTGGTCTGCTCGCCGCGGCTGAGCACCAGGGCCAGCCCGGTGAGCACGATCAGCAGCAGCAGCGCGAGCGGGATCCGGGCACCGCGCCAGATACCGCGCAGGTCGGGCGAGACCGAAGTGTCGCTCACGCGCCCACCAGGGCCGGTCGCTCGCGGCGGACGCGGTTCTCCAGCTCGGTCAGCGCGCGGTAGGCGTCTTCGGTACCGGGACGGCCGCCGTAGTGCACGTCGTCGAACCGCCGGGCGCCCGAGGTGAGGTCGGCGGCCAGGTCCGGCAGCAGCACCCCGGCTTCGGCGGCGGCCTCGTCGGCGGTCCGGCCGGAGCGGTGGTCGAGCAGCGCGCGCTCCTCCAACCCCCGCACGAGCGCACGGAAGCGCTCACGGACGGCGTCGGCGAACTGCCCCCGAGCCGCGGCTTCTTCGGCGGCGCGGCGGTACTCGCCGGCGGACCGGCGACGGCCCTCGAAGACCTGCCCGGCCTGCTGCCGGGCGCGGCCGACCGGGCCGATCCGCAACCGCACCACCACGGCCAGCACGATCAGCAGCGCGAGCACCAGCAGCAGCCCCAGCGGACCGCCGGGCACGCCGGACAGCGAGTCGAGCAGCTTGCCGAAGAGCTCGCCCAGCCACCGGCCGACCCGCTCCAGCAGCCCCGGCTGGGCGGCCCGGTACCGGGGGTCGGACAGCTCCTGGGCCGCCTGCGCGCGGGCGGTGTCCCGGTCGAGGTCGACCGGGACGTCGATGAGCCGGAACGTCACCACGCCTGCTGCGGCGGCATCGGCGGGTTGAGCCCCGCCGCGCGCGCCAGCTCGATGTCCATGCCCTCGCGCCGCATCCGCTGGTCGAGGTAGAGCACCACGCTGACCAGCGCCTTGAACGGCGTGACGATGGTCGCCGCGATCACCCCGCCGACCGCCTGCAGCACCAGGCTGCCGGCGCTCTGGTGGGGCACCGTGGCCTGCGGGTCGAACATCCCGGAGAACGCGCCCGAGCCGAGGTCGAACGGCACGCCGATGATCGCGGTGATCAGCCAGCCGATCAGCGCCGCCAGCAGCAGGATGCCGAACACCCGCCAGAACGCGCCGGACACCAGTCGCTGCGAGCGCTTGAAGGCTTCGCGGACCGTGCCCCGCTCCAGCACCAGCGCCGGTCCGGCCAGCGCCCAGAAGACGTACGGGACCACCGCGGGCAGCAGGCAGAAGACCGCGGCGACCGCGGTGGCCAGCGTGTAGAGCAGGGTCAGGCCCAGCAGCGGCAGCAGCCGCGGCGCCACCTCGCGCATCGCCGCGCGGAAGCCGACGGGACGGCCGAGCACGGCCTTGCCCATCACCACGGTGAGGAAGCCGGTGAGGAAGGTTTCGCCCAGGATCGAGATGATCAGCGTCGGGATCAGCGTGAGCAGGGTGCTGCCCAGCAGGTTGTACACCGCGTCGAGCTGCTCCTGCTGGGTCGCGCCGGGCCCGAGGGAGGTGACGCGGGTGAAGTCCGGCAGCAGCGTCAGCGAAATGATCAGGTTCAGCCCCGCCACGATCACCGCGACGACCGCCGAGACGCCCAGCACGAGCACCGGGTAGCGGCGGATCGCGGTGATCGCGCCGTCGAGGATGTCGCCGATGTTGAGCGGGCGCAACGCGATCACGCCGGGCTTGCCGAGCCCCTGCGGGTGCCAGGCCCCACCGGGACGGCCGTACCCGCCCCCGGGTTGCTGCGGCATCGGCGGCGGCCCGGGCGAGCGCCACTGCGGTCCCGGCGGCTGGCCCGGCGAGTGCCACTGCTGACCGGGCGGTCCGGGCTGACCCGGCTGTCCGGGTGCGCTGCCGGTTCCGCCGGGAGACGGCGGGTTCTGCCGCGGCAGCCCGGAAACCGGGGTCCTGGCGTCGTCACCGGACCCGGCCGGAGAGGACTCGGGCCGGGACTGCGAAGACGGCGGGGAAGCGGAACCGGCGCCGGGACCTTCGGGCTTCGGGAAGCCCTGGCTCGGGGTCGGCGTCTCGTCATCCGCACCGGGCCCCGGCGAGCCGGGTGTGTCTGTCATCGGAACCCCTCGTCCTCACGACCCGTCACTATCTGGCGCTCACTCTTCCAGAGGCCCTTGAACCCGGCCAGACCTGGGGTGACGACCGGGACGGGTGACCAGTCTCGGCAAGTGGTGGGGCTGGGGCCGGTTCCCCCGATATGCTGAACGCCGAGCCGGGGGCCGCCCGGTTTCGCGCCGAGACCCACCGGGACTGCCCTGATGACGCAACCGCCCCACGGCCCGGTGCCGCCTCGCGGGACCGTGCAACCGCCCCCGGTGCCGGGCCGCGGGCCGGTCCAGCCGCCGATGGGCCCGCCGGACGGGCCGTACCAGGGGCCGCCGCCCGGCGCCCAGAACCCGGGCACCCAGAACACCGGCGCCCAGAACCAGGCCACCCAGAACCTTGGCATCCAGAACCAGGCCACCCAGAATCTCGGCGCCCCGTACTCGGGCCAGCCGTACCCCGGCCAGCCCTACCCCGGGCCGCCCGGTCAGCCCCCGCAGGGCCCGTGGAATCAGCAGCACGGTTTCCCGCCGCCGCCGCGGCGCCCGACCGGCCTGATCATCGGGCTCTGCCTGGGCGCGGTGGCCGTGCTGGTGCTGGGCGTGGTGACCATCGTCGCGCTGCGCGGCTCCGGTTCCACCGTCACCAACGCCGGCTACCAGAACACGCCGTCGCCGGTGCCGAGCAGCCCGTACGAGCTGCCGCCGAACAACGACCCGTCGTCCACCCCCGCGCCGTCGACCTCGGACGCGCCGAGCACCGAGCCCAGCTCGACCGGCCCGCAGAAGGTGCTCAAGCTCGCCGACCACCCGATCCTGCAGGACCCGAACGCCGGGCTGCAGAACCGGGTCTGCACCCTGCCGCCCTGGGTGAGCACGCAGGAGGGCGCGGAGGCGTTCTTCACCGCGGCCAGCAAGTGCCTGGACGCGGCCTGGGGCCCGTTCCTCGAGGCCTACAACCTGCCGTTCACCTCGCCCGCGCTGCACTTCCCGACCGGGCCGAGCTTCGAGACCGAGTGCGGCACCATCCAGGTCGGCATCGCGACCGCCGCGTATTACTGCGAGAACAACCTGTACGTGCCGTTCAAGGGGTTGCAGACCGACCAGTACGGCAACAACCCGGGCGTCTACCTGGCCCTGTTCGCGCACGAGTACGGCCACCACGTTCAGGAGGTGGCCGGGATCATGGACGCCGCCTGGCAGAAGATCTACGCGGCCGGCCAGAACAGCCCGGACGGCCTCGACATGTCACGCCGCAAGGAGTTGCAGGCCCAGTGCTTCTCGGGCATGTTCCTCGGCGCGCACGTCGACCAGGGCGGCACGGTCACCCGCGACATGTACAACAAGGCCTGGAACGACCAGGAGACCCGCGGCGACAACACCTCGCACAGCCACGACCACGGCACCAACGCCCACTACGCGCAGTGGTGGCGGGCGGGCGCCCGCAGCAACCGCATCACCGACTGCAACACCTTCGCCGCCCCGGCCTCCGACGTCAGCTGAGCCCCGGCCAACCCCGGGCGAGGAAGGCAGGATCGGCCGCGTCCGCCCGGAAGTCCCGGCTGGGGTCAGCTCAGCAGGGCCAGCCGTCCGGGCCCCTTGACCACCAGGAACGCGTACATCCCGCCGGCGAAGCAGGCGAACACCAGCAGCGCCAGCGCGATCGGGCCGCGGGCGTCCTGGGAGCCGGCCGAGGTGTCGGCCGCGCGAACGGTGACCGGCCCCTGCGCCGGGGCGTCGGCGGGGACGCCCACCTCCACCTGGTCGCCCTGGGCGTGGCCGCAGCCGTTCAGACTGCCCTCACGGGTCTGTCCGCCGAGGGTGAACTTGACCGACTCCACCGGGTCCGCGGCCGAACAGGCCGCCGGCTTGGTGATCTGGGCCGGGGTGGGCGTGCCCGCGTCGTTCACGACGACCCCGAACAACCCCGGACCGGCGATCCAGGCCAGCAGGACCACGAGCACACCGACGGCAGTGGGGATGCCGACCTGCAGCCACCGCTGCAGGGAGGTCTTTCTCGCCGGGCCGGAAGGAAGCACGGACGCCATGGTTCCAGATCCCCCCGGCAAAACCCAGTGAAGGTGACGGCGGCCCCGGCGGGCGCGCCACGCCCGAGTGAGGGCCACGACTGGATCGGCGGGTGCTGTTCCGGGTGAACGGGTGACCTGGGGCGTTGTTGTCGCGCATCGAGGGACCGGACTGTCTGACCTTGTCGAAGGGTTCAACCGGGCACCCTGCGTAGCAGTGAAGCTTCCCGCCATCTTTGCATGGTGGCATGAATTTCCGAGGTAGCAGTTTGCCGTCAAACTATTTTTTCTTTTACACGCCAATCCGCGAGCGCCGTCAAGCAGATATTTTTACGTGCAATGACTATGTTACTTATTTATAGGGTTTATAAAGAGAAGATCTGGCAATCAGCCCGCCGGTAATCCAAGTTATGAGCAGCAGGCGGCACCCCGGCTACGCGCCCGTGCACTCAGCCGCCGAGCCATCGCCTGTCTCTTCGTGTCGTCTCGAACAAGGTCGGCAGCGGCGATGACAACCAGGTCAGCGCCACCGAGCAGGGCCGCGACAACGGCGGCGAGTTCGTTTCGGGGGCGAGGCTCATACAGCATCCGCACGAGGCCACACCCGCCGTGAACTGCGGCTTTCTGCCACCGTCGGCATTGCCCGTCGTCGGCGTAGTCAGGGAGTTGAGGCCCGATGATGACCTCCGTGCGACGCGGGCTCGCACCCCCGGCAGGGCTCCGCGATGTCGGGGTCCACCGGCCAACACCGCGACTACGCCAGCACCGGCTTCGACTGTAGCGGCCCGGCCCCTTTCTTTGCCTGCACCCACGTCGGCATCGGCCCGCCTCACCACTTCAACGTCAGCACCCGTATACCTCGATCCGTAGTCCCGGCCGCTGAACCCGCCGACCTCATCTTCTACAGCCCGCGACAACCCACCACGTCGAGCAACAGCCGGGTGATCAACGCCCGAGAATCCGGACCCTCGTCCGATCAGTCGCTTGGTCTGAACAGGTACGCAGGCGCCGTCCGGCTCCTGTGGTAAGCCCGCTCCTACGTAGGTTGATGCCGTGCGGGCCCGTCAGACTGGTGCGGTGGCTACTGCTTGTCGACATCCCGACGGACGAGCTTCACGAACACGCCTGAGAGCGCCAGAAAGCCGAAAATGGCCACCGCTACGACGACACCGGCCAGGACGAGGCTAGGTCCGAGCGCTAGAAAGAGCCGTAGCAGAAGGAAGGCTGCTACATAGATGGGTGGCGTTGCTGCTGCGGTCCACAACAGCGGGTGTCTTTCCCATGAAGCTCGCAATGTCACTCCTGGACAGGCTCCGCGGGGGCGAGTCGTCCGCTGCCCCCGCGAAGCATAGTAGTCAGGTCAGGGACGCGTAGATGGTGCCGCCGATCAGGCCCGAGCCGCTGCCGAGAATGGCTCCTACTTTTCCGCCGAGTTCCGCCCCGGCCAAGATTCCCGGCGGACCCGCCGCGATGCCTCCCAAGATCGCTCCGCCGACCACACCGAGGGCAGTGCCGATTGTCACGCCTCCCCCCACTCCCTTGACCAGATTCCCAAAGCTGAATCCGCCGGTGGGGTCACTGTTGTTGATGGGGTCGTCTTTGGCGTAGGCGTAGTGGTTGGCTTCCTGTCCAGTGGGGTCGGGTGAGGTGAAGCGGCCCCAGCCGGGGAAGTACCAGCGGTAGCCCAGCAGCGTGTCGACGTTGTACTGGTACTGGCCGAGATAGTGGAACGAGTTGTCCCCAGCCGATGCGCCGGTCGCGGTGCTGCCGCCGTAGGGGTCGTACCGGTAACTGGCAGCCAGCACACCGGTGGTGGAAACCAGCCCCACAACACTGCCCTGATAGTCCGTGACCAGGTTGTACCGGCTCGTCCCGGCCTGCTCGGTCACGATGGTGCCCTTGGGGTCCCGGACCACGCTGGTCCGAACCCCGTTGTGCACAGCCTGGGTCACACCCAGGGCGGTGGTGGTGAACTGGTCGGTCGTGGTCGCGGTGGGAGTGGCGTAGGTGAGCTTGTGGGGCTGGGTCTGGTCCAGGGTGTCGTAGCTGGCGGTGAAGCTGTCACCGGCCGCATCGGTACCCGAGGTCAGCTGGCTGGTGTCGCTGAAGTAATTGGTCTCGGTCGGGCTGGTCGAACCAGTGAGGTTGCCGGTCGTGTCGTAGCTGCGGGTCCGGTTGTCGTTGGTGAGTTCGTCGGCAGCGTTGAAGGTGAACCTGGTGGCATCCAGCTTGGTCATGTTGCCGGCGTTGTCGTATTCGAAGCCCGCGGCGCCGGCGGTCTTCAACCGCTGCATGGTGTCGTAGGCGTAGCTGGTGGTGCCGGAAGCGTCGGTCTTGGACTGCATCTGATCGGAGTCGGTGCCGTCGCTACGCGTGTATTTGTAAGTGGTACTCAGCAATTGAGTGCCACCACTGTTCTTCACGGTAAGACTGGTCTGCCGACCGGAATTGTCGTAACCGTTGGTCTGGCTACCCGCCCCCGGCCAGGTGACGCTGGTGCGGCGGTCGGCGTTGTCGTAGCCGAAACCGGTGCTCTGCCCGAACGGGTCCTTCACCGAGGTGAGCCGGTTCGCGGCGTCGTAGCCGTACACGCTTTGGCCGCCGGGATCGGTCATGGCGGTGAGGTTGCCGGTCAGGTCGTAGCCGTAGGTGATCTTCTCGGCCGGGCCGGTGGTGTCGGTGCGGGTGTCGGTGAGCAGCTGGCCACCGGTGTCGTAGGTGAACGTGTGCACCGCGGTCGCGGTCTCACGGCGCAGGAGGCTGCCGTTGTTGTCGTAGGTGACCGCCTGCAGCACGACGTTGTCGCTGTGGCGGGTCACCGACACGACCCGGTCGAGCTTGTCGTAGCCGTAGTCCAGCCGGATCCCGCGGCCGTCGGTGACCGACGCGACCCGCGAGAGCGAGTCGTAGGTGTAGCTGGTCGGTCCGAGCGGGGTGGGCGGGGTGACCTTGCTGAGGTTGCCGGCGTTGTCGTAGTCGTAGGTGGTCGAGTGCCCGTTGCCGTCGACACTGGTCCGGACCAGGCCCAGCGGCTGCCAGTAGGTCAAGGTCTGCAGGTCGGCGTTGAGCCCGTCGGAGTGAATGGTCTTCACGTTTCCGGCGTCGTCGTAGGTGCGGGAGATCTTGTCCCCGGCCGGGTCCGTCACCGTGGTCGGCAGGTGCGGGTGGGCGGCGTCGGTGTAGCCGACCCCGGTCTTCGCGCCGGTGGGCAGCTGGGTGCCGATCAGGTTGTTCAACGGGTCGTAGCTGTTGGTGGTGGAGTTGTTCAGCCCGTCCGCGGTGGTCTGGACATCGCTGTTGGCGGTCCACTGCTGGGCCTGGGAATGGCTCAGCGCGTCCGTCGCCGACGTCTGCCGGCCCTGGCTGTCGTACTTGTAGGTCACCGAGTGCGAGCTCGGGTCGGTCTCGGTGGTCTGCCCGTTGCCGTAGCCGAACTGGGTGACCGAGTCGCCGGCCTGCCGGGGCACGGTCACCTTCGTGACGCGGTGGTTGCCATCGTAGGCGAAGCTGTAGGTCTTACCGTCCGGGTCCCCGACCGTGGCCAGGTCACCGGACGGCGTCCAGGTCAGGTGCATCGAGGTGCCGGAGCGGTCGGTGAAGTCGGTCAGCTGCGACGCGCTGTTGTAGCTGTAGGTCGCCGCGGTCGTGCCGGTCGGGTCGGTGATCGCCGAGACCAGCCCGTTCTGGTAGCCGAAGCGGGTGACCCGGCCCTGGGAGTCGGTGACCGACGCCGTGGTGCCGTCGGAGTTGTAACGCGGCGTGGTGCTGTTGCCGTTGCGGTCGGCCTGCGAAAGCAGCCAGCCCGCCGGGCTGAACGTCCACCGCTCGTTCGAGCTGTCGAAGATCAGGCTGTACTTGCCGTCCGAGCCCTTGGACAGCTCCGCGTGCACCCCCGGCGCCTCGACGTAGCTGCCGTCGGTGTTGTGCTTGTAGGTCGCGCAGTACCCGGAATCGCTGTGCAGGACCACATCACTGCCGTTGAACGTCAACCCCACGTCCTGGCCGCTGCTCAACGCCCAGCCGGTGCCGAAGCTGCCGTTGCCCGGACGCTGGTTGTTGTAGACCTGGCTCAACGACAGGTTCTCACCCGTGCCCCTGACCGTCAGCTGCCGCTGCGTGATCGTCAGGTTCCCGTCGTGGGTGTTGACCAGCGCCTCCATCCGGTCCGAGACCGGGAACCGCTCCAACGGGTACTGCGGGAGCAAGCCGGTCTCGTTCACCCCGCACGACGACACCGCTGCCGGACCGAAACCGGGCTTCCACCCCGGCGCCCAGTTCGCCGCCGGCGGCTGGCCACCGGTCGGGGTGTGGTTCACCGCCGTCGGCGGCGTCCACACCGTCGTCGGCGGCGCCACCGCATGCGCCTCAGCGGACGCGGTGTGCGGTACAGCGACCACCAGCGCCCCCCACGTCACAGCGGCCACCGCCGCAGCAGATCTGTGCCTCATCAGTTTTCCCCTCAACCCAGCTGAGTGCAGCATGAAACCGCGCCAGAAGACCCCGAACAGGCACAACGAAAAACCCCCGCAGAAGCCCCCTCGCACGGCCGAACATCGTGCAGGGGGCTTGATCGTCCACCACCGTTACTTCGTCACAGCAAACAGTCCGTTAGGTCCCGTTCGCGAGCATTTCTCCATCTAATGGAGCAAGGAAAGTTTCCCCGCCGTTCCTGGTTGGTTATTCACGGCTGGCGCTCGCGATGGCCGCAAGCGCCGGGAACGCATGGTGCGGTGACCGATCAGGCTCAGGAACGGTGCGAAGTATGGGCAAGAACAAGCCGAAATGGGACGGAGAACCGCATCGAGTACTACCAGCCGGCCTCGTTCCGGGCCTAGGACACCCTCCCCGCCTCGGGCCTACCGCTCGACCTTGTCCGCCTGGGTGACCTTCTTGACGTACAGCAGCCGGTCGCCGGGCTCGATGGCGTCGGACTGCGGGGCGTCCACGCGGTAGAGCACGCCGTCGCGGACCACGCCGAGCACGATGTCCGGCAGGTGCCGCGGCGAGCCGCCCTCCTCCGAGGGCTCCACCGGGCGTTCGGCGATGGCCAGCCCCGATTCCGGGGTCAGCAGGTCCTCGACCATGTCGACCACCAGCGGGGTGGAGGTGGCCAGGCCGAGCAGCCGTCCCGCGGTCTCGCTGGACACCACCACCTGGCTGGCCCCGGACTGCTTGAGCAGGTGGACGTTCTCCGCCTCCCGCACCGACGCCACGATGTGCGAGTTCGGCGCCAGCTCCCGCGCAGTCAGCGTGACCAGCACGGCGGTGTCGTCCCGGTTCGGCGCGACGACCACGGCGCGCGCGTGCTGCACGCCCGCCACCCGCAGCACGTCCGCGCGGGTCGCCGAGCCGTGCACGGTGACCAGGCCGAGCGCGCTGGCCGCGTCCAGGGCCTGCTGGTCGGTGTCGACCACCACGATCCGGCTGGGCTGGACCTCCTCGTCGCCGAGCAGCGCGTTGACGGCCGAGCGGCCCTTGGTGCCGAACCCGACGACGACGGTGTGGTCGCGCACCTTCGTCCTCCACTTCTGGATCTTGAATGCCTGCCGGGAGCGCTCGGTGAGCACCTCCAGCGTGGTCCCGACGAGGACGATGAGGAACAGCACCCGCAGCGGGGTGATGATCACGATGTTGACCAGCCGCGCCGAGGCCGAGGCCGGGGCGATGTCGCCGTAGCCGGTGGTCGAAAGCGAGACGGTGGAGTAGTAGATGGCGTCCAGGAAGGAGACGCCGTCGCCGTTGACGTCACGGTAGCCGCTGCGGTCGGCGTACACGATCAGCACCGTGGCCAGCAGCGCGAGCAGCGCCCCGATGATCCGCTTGACGATCGAACGCATCGGGCTGACGGTCAGCTCGGGCATCCGGATCACGCCGACGAGCTCGTGATCGGGGCGGTCGTTCAGCCGGACGTTCAGCGGCAGCCGCTTGAGGGCCTTCATGCACCGGCTCCCCGCGGGTGTTCGGCGTCACTCACGTCGGGGAGCCTAGCCCAAGGTCACCCGCCGCACACCCGCCGCTGTGGCAGGGTGGGGGCATGTCCGACTCCCGTGGTTCGCAGCGGCCCGCCTTCCTCCTCGCCGGTCTGCTGGCCACCTCCGGCGCCCTGCACTTCCTGCGCCCGAAGCCGTTCGACTCCCTGGTCCCGAAGGAGCTGCCCGGCACCCGCCGGGCCTGGACCTACGGCTCGGGGGTCGGCGAGCTGGGGGTGGCCGCGGCCATCCTCGCCCCGCGCACCCGCGAGCTCGGCGGGCTCGCGGCGGCGTTGCTGTTCGTCGGGGTGTTCCCGGGCAACGTGAAGATGGCGCTCGACTACCAGCGCAAGGGCCGCCCGGCCCGCGACCGCGCCATCGCCTGGCTGCGGCTGCCGGTGCAGTGGCCGCTGGTCCAGTGGGCGCTCACGGTCCGCGAACGCGGCTGATCCCTCACTCGGACGGCACGTTCCGCAGCAGGTCACGCAGGCCCTCGGCGTCCAGCAGATCGGCCGGGCGCAGCGTGTTCCCGTGGCGGACGTAGTGGAACGCCGCCCGCACCCGCTCGACCGGCACGCCCTTGAGCGCGGCCCAGGCCAGCCGGTACGCGCCGAGCTGCACCGAGAGCGCCGGGAGCCGCTCGGCCGAGGGCACGCCGCCGGTCTTCCAGTCCACCACGGTCCAGCCGCCGTCGGGATCGGCGTACACGGCGTCCATCCGGCCGCGGACGGTCACGCCCTCGACCTCGGCGGAGAACGGGATCTCCACGGCCAGCGGCACCCGCTCGGCCCACTCGCTGCGTTCGAAGGCCGCCTGCAACTGCTCGAAATCGCTGTCCGGGGCCTCGCCGAAGTCGGCGGCGCCGGGCAGGTCGTCGATCTCCAGCAGGCGGTCGCCGGAGAAGCGCTGCTCCAGCCAGCCGTGGAAGGCCGTGCCGCGCCGGGCGAAACTGCTGGGCGGCAACGGAAGCGGACGACGGAGCCGTTGCGCGAGCCCGTCCGCGTCGGCCGCCAGCTCGACCAGCTGGCTCACCGACAGCCGGGACGGCAGCACCACCCGGTCCACTGTGGCCCGGGACCGGGCGCGCTCGGCCAGCAGCACGTCGGTGTCCGAAGCCCAGCCGTCCGGGTCCTCCGGGTCGACCTCGTCCGACGGGTCCGTTTCGGGCTCCTCGAACGGTTCCGCACCGTCTTCGTAGCCGTCTTCGAACTCGTCCGGTTCCGGGGGCAGCGGCCAGTCTTCGTCCGGCGCCGCCCCGGCCGTCTCGACCGTGTCCACAGTGTCCACAGTGGATGCAACGACCGCCGGTTCCGGCTCCGGCGGTGCGACGGCCATCTCCGCGAAGACCAGCTCCACCCCCGTCGACACGCCGGTCCGCCGGTCGCCCAGCGGGTCCAGCGGCCAGCGGCCGGTCCGGGAGTCGGCGACCAGCGGGTTCTCCTCGTCCTCGGCCGGTTCCCCGGCCCACGGGCCGAGCGAGCCGAGCGGCGGGTCCGAAGCCCGCAGCACCTCGGCGATGTCGGTCAGGAACACCGAAGGTCCCTTGGGCCGCGCGCTGCTCTCGTTCCACCAGTGCCCGGAGACGATCAGCGCACGCTCGGAGCGGGTCAGCGCGACGTAGCACAGCCGCCGCTCCTCGTCGGCCTCCCGCTCGGCGAAACCCTCCTCGTGCAGTTCGAGCCCTTCCTGGACCTCCTTGCGGTCGAAGCCGGCGGAGACGCGCAGTTCGGGCAGATCGGCCGAGTCGCCGCGCAGCACCGCGGGCAGCGCCGTCGAGGTCCGCAGCCACGAGGACGAGCGGCGCTTGCTCGGGAACACGTCGGCCACCAGGTGCGGGACGGCGACGACCGCCCACTCCAGCCCCTTGGCCGAGTGCACGGTCAGCACCTGCACCCGGTCCGGCACCACCTCGACCTCGCCGGGCGTGAGTCCGTCCTCCGCGTGCGCGGCGGTGTTCAGGTAGTCCACGAAGGACAGCAGGGTGGCGGTCGGCGCGGTCTCGGCGTAGTCGGTGACCACCTCGGCGAACGCGTCCAGGTGCGCGCGGCCCGCCGAGCCCGGCCGGGCCAGCGACTCGACGTCCAGCAGCAGGGTCCGCTCGACGTCGGCCACCAGCTCGGGCAGCGACTGGTCCAGCCGTCGCCGCAGCGCGGCCAGCTCGGCGCCCACGCGCCGGATCCGCCGGTACCCGTCCTCGGAGTACCGCTCGGGCGCGCCCGGCTCGTCCACGGCGTCGATCAGGCCCGTCTGCTCGGCGCGTTCGGTGACCAGCGCCGGTTCCTCGCCCGCGGCCCCGGCGGGCGCCGGCGAGGAGAGTTCGTTGGCCCGCCGCCACAACGCCGCCAGATCAGCCGCCGCGAGCCGCCAGCGCGCCCCGGTCAGCAGGCGCGCGGCCGCGCTGCCCGCGAGCGGGTCGGCCAGCACCCGCAGCGTGCTGACCAGGTCGGCGACCTCCGGCTCGTCCAGCAGCCCGCCGAGCCCGACCACCTCCACGGGCAGCCCGCGCCGCCGCAGCTCCCCCGCGATCGGCGCCATGTCCGCGCGCCGGCGCACCAGCACGGCCGCGGTCGGCGGTTTCCCGTGCTCCTCCTTCTCCGCGAACCAGCGTCGGGCCAGCGCGTCCGCGACCCACTCGCGTTCGGCGCGCACGTCCGGCTGAAGCGAGACGGCGATGTCCGCCGGCCCCGCGCCCTCGCGGGCCCGCAGCCGCTCCACGCCCAGCCCGCGCGCCCGCAGCGGCTCGGCCACGGCGTTGGCCAGCTCCAGCACCTCCGGCGGGTTGCGGAAGCTGGTCAGCAGCCCGAATTCGTGCGCCGGCTCCAGCCGCTGCCCGCCGTGCCGGGGGAAGTCCGTGGTGAACCGCGGCAGGTTGGCCGCGCTCGCGCCGCGCCAGCCGTAGATCGCCTGCGCCGGATCGCCGACCGCGGTGACCGGCATCGGCCGGTGCCCGCCGCCGCCGAACAGCGAGCGCAGCAGCACCCGCTGGGCGTGCCCGGTGTCCTGGTACTCGTCGAGCAGCACGGCGCCGTAGCGTTCGCGCTCGCCGGTCACCACGGCCGGGTAGTCCTCGGCCAGCTGCGCCGCCAGCGACATCTGGTCGGCGAAGTCGAGCGCGCCCTCGGCCCGCTTGCGCCGGTGGTAGGCCTCGACCAGGGGCAGCAGTTCGAGCCGGAACCGTTGCGCCGCCATCACTTCGGTCAGCTTCACCGGCAGCGAGGCCCGCTGGCCCCTCGCCCGTGGCGCGTTCTCGATCACGTCGCACAGCCACGAGGTGTACTCGGCCAGCCGTTCGGCCGGCACCAGGTGCTCGCCCAGCTCCCCGGCCAGCGCGAGCAGCTGCGCGGTGACCGAGGACGGCACCCGGTCGGTCTCCAGGTCGTTGTCCCAAGTGGACACCACGCGGTGGGCGAGCTGCCAGGACGAGGTCTCCGAAAGCAGCCGCACGCCGGGCTGCACCGGCAGCCGCAGCCCGTGCTCGCCCAGCAGGCGGCCGGCGTAGGCGTGGTAGGTCAGCACCGTCGGCTCACCGGCGACGACGGTGGCGCGCAGCCCGCCCGTCGGGTCGAGCCGCTCCAGCAGCCCGGAACCGGCCAGCCGTCGCAGCCGCGCCCGCACGCGCTCGCCGAGCTGGCGCGCGGCCTTGCGGGTGAAGGTCAGGCCCAGCACCCGCTCGGGGCTGACGATCCCGTTGGTGACCAGCCAGACCACCCGCGCGGCCATCGTCTCGGTCTTGCCCGCGCCCGCGCCCGCGACCACCAGCGAAGGTTCCACCGGCGAGGCGATCACCGTCGCCTGCTCCGGCGTCGGGCGGTGCAGGCCCAGCGCGTCGGCGATCTCCGCCGGCTCCACCGGGTTCGCGATCAGCAGCGGGCTCACGGTCCGGTCACCTGGCGTCCCTCGGGCCGCAGCGGGCAGCAGCCGCGGGCCGGGCAGCGGTCGCAGTCCGGGTTCTCGCTGGCCTGGTAGTCCGGCCCGGCCGCGGCGTTCGCCGCCGAGCGCACCAGCTCGAGCCACTGCTTGCCGCTCTCGGCGTCGAGCGGCGGCTGGTCGCGCTGGGTCGAGCCGGTCTGCTTGTTGGACTTCGCGACGTACACCAGCCGAGCGCCGCCGGGGGTGTCCTTGCCCTCGATCGCGCCGAGCAGCACGGCCAGCTGGTAGGCGGCCAGCTGCGGGTGCTGCTCCGCGTCGGCGGCGGACACCGGCACCTTGCCGGTCTTGATGTCGACGATCACCGGGCGGCCGTCCTTGTCCATTTCGACCCGGTCGACCCGCCCGCGCAGCAGCACCCGCACCTCGCCGTCGCCCAGCGGCAGCTCGACCTCGATGTCCTGCTCGACCCCGGCCTCGATCAGCTCGCGGCGGCTGGTCTCCAGCCAGGTGACGAAGTTGCGCAGCATCTTCTCCACCCGGCCGCGCTCGCGGCGGGAGAACCACGGAGCGCCCGCGTCCACCCGCGCCCACGCCTCGTCGAGCGCCGCCTGAATCTGCTCCTCGGTGCTGCCGCCCGCGACGGCCTGGGCCAGCCCGTGCACCAGCGTGCCGGTGACCGCGGCGAGCTGCGCCGGGTCGCTGCCGCCGTGGCGCTCGATCAGCCAGCGCAGTGGGCACTTGACCAGGATTTCCACAGTGGACGGTGAGATGCGCATCAGGTCGCCCGGACCGTGCACCGGCCGGTCGGTCGACGGTGGCAGCAGCCCGTACCAGGTGCTCGGGTGCGCCCCGGGCACCCCGGCGTTCGCCAGCCGCGCGAGCTGCTTCGCCGCGCGGGCCCGGCGCGCGGGCTCGGACTTGTCGTCGCAGACCACCTCGCGCAGCTCACCGACCAGCTCGGCCAGCACGAGCGAGCGGCCGGGCGGCTTCATCCGCGAGTCGAGCGCGCCGTCGTCGGCCCCGTTCTCCTCCAGGTCGTCGAGGAACCGCGAGGGTTGCTCGTCCTCCCCGGCGACCGCCGTGACCAGCAGGGTCCGGCGGGCGCGCCCGGCCGCCAGGTAGAACAGCCGCCGCTCCTCCGCGAGGATCGGCGCGACGGCCGACACCTTGTCGTTGTCGTCCACTCCGGACAGCAGGTCGACCAGCCGTTCCACGCCCAGCAGCGAGCCGCGCAGCCGCAGATCCGGCCAGGCGCCCTCCTGCACCCCGGCCACCGCGACCACTGTCCACTCCCGACCGGCGGAGGCGTGCGCGGTGAGCAGCGAGACGCCGTCACCCGGGATCGCCGCGGGCGCCAGCGTGTCCCCGGCGATGTTCTGCGAAGCCAGGTAATCGGCGAACGCCGCGACGCTCGCGCGTGGCAGCCGGTCGACGTACCGGCCGGCCGAGTCGAACAGCGCCACCACGGCGTCGAGGTCGCGGTCGGCCTGCGCGCCGAGCGAGCCGCCACGGTCGACCATCCGCAGCAGCCGTTCCTGCAGCCCGCTGGCCTGCCACAGCTCCCACAGCACCTGCTCGACGCCGTCACCGCGCCGCACCGCCTGGTTCGTGACGCTCAGCAGCGAGCCGACGCGCCGCACGGGCAACGCCTCCGCGTCGGCCAGCCCGGCCAGGACGTCGCCGCCCCGCAGGGCTTCCACCAGCAACTCGTCGCTGGAACGCTGCCCGCCACCGGCCAGCTCCAGCCGCCGCAGACCGCGACGCAGCCGCCGCAGCGCCAGCGGGTCCGCGCCACCGAGCGGGGACGAGAGCAGCATCTCGGCCAGGTCGACGTCGAGCAGTTCGGGCTCGGCCGCGATCCGCAGCACGGCGAGCAGGGGACGGACGCCCGCGTGCCGGGCCAGTGGCAGCTCCTCGGTGGCCGAGCCGATCGGCACCCCGGCCGCGCGCAGGGCCCGTTGCAGCACCAGGAAAGTACGCGCGGGCGAGCGCACCAGCACGGCCATCTCGGTCCACGGCACCCCGTCGACCAGGTGGGCCCGGCGGAGCTGGTCGGCGATCCAGCCGGCCTCGGCGGCCGGGGTCGGCATCAGCCGCACCCGCACCTTACCCCCGCGTTTGCCTGGTGGAGTCCCGAGTTTCCGGTGCTGGGACGCGCCGGGCAGCGTGGCGCCCAGGCGCGTCACGGCCTCGCGCACGGCCGGGGCCAGCCGGTGGGAGGTGGTGAGCACCACCGTCCGGTCACCGTCGGTGTCCGCGTCGGCGAACAGGCGCGGATCGGCGCCGCGGAAGGAGAACACGGACTGGTCCGGGTCCCCGGCCACCACGAACTCCGCGGCGGTGTGCCCGATCAGCCGGATCAGCTGGCTCTGCAGCGGGTCGAGGTGGTGCGCGTCGTCGACGAACAGGTGCCGCACGCGGGCCCGTTCACGGTCGCGCAGCTCGTCGTCGTCCTCCAGCGCGAGCAGCGCCGAGGTGACCAGCTCGGCGGCGTCGAGGGCGGGTGCGCTGCGGACCCCCAGCGCGTTGCCGCCCGCGCCCTGCAGCTGGGTGACCTCCTCGTACTGCGCCCAGAACCGCCCGGCGGCCACCCACTCCTCGCGGTCCTTGCGGCGCCCCAGCTCTTCGAGGTCTTCGGGGCCGAGTCCGCGTTCGGCCGCGCGCATCAGCAGGTCGCGCAGCTCCTCGGCGAAGCCGGGCACGACCAGCGCTGGGCGCAGCGGCTCGGGCCAGTCGAGCGCGCCGGACTCGAGATCGCCCTCCAGCAGCTCCCGCACGACCACGTCCTGTTCGGCGCCGGCCAACAGCCGGGGCGCGGGCAGCTCCTCGGCGCGGGCCTCCAGGCGCAGCAGCGAAAAAGCGTACGAGTGCACGGTGCGCACCAGCGGCTCACTCACCGTGCGCGGCAGCGGTGAGCCCTGATCGGGTTCAGCGGTGAGCCACCGGGTGAGGTCGGCCCGCACGGCGTCCGCGGCCTTGCGGGAGGAGGTGAGCACGAGCACGCTCTCCGGGTCCGCTCCGTCGGCGATCCGCCGCGCCGCCGCGGAGGCGAGCAGCGAGGTCTTCCCGGTACCCGGCCCGCCGAGCACGCGCACGAAGCCCGCGGGCGCGGCGAGCACCCGATGGGCGCCTTCACCCCAGGTGAACGACGGCAGGCCGACGGCGGGCGGGCGCACCAGCCGCGCCCGTCCCTGCGCCGTTCTCCGCCCGTTCACACCAGCGATGGAACCATGCCCGCCCGCGGGGGTGGCGCACCGGCACGCCCTTGGCGGGCCGGGGCGGCGAACTGTCGGTGTGGTGCGGCAAAGTGCGGTCCCATGGACGAAGAACTGCACGAGCGGATCCGCGCGGTGATCGCCGACGTGCCCGCGGGCGCAGTCGCGACGTACGGCGACATCGCGGCAATCTCCGGCGCCCCTTCCCCCCGCCTGGTCGGCCGAGTCCTCGCCGAGGACGGTGACGACCTGCCGTGGCAGCGAATCCTGCGCGCGAACGGCACCCCGGCCCCCCACCTGGCCCACCGCCAACTGGAGCGGCTGCGCGAAGAGGGCGTACTAGCCGACGGCCCCCGCGTCGACCTGCGCAAGTACCGCTGGCTCCCGGACGCCCTGGCCGACGATGGCCCGGAGGGGCTGTTTTAGCCAGGTTGTTCCAGCCAGGTTGTTCCAGACGGGCTGTTCTAGACGGGCTGCTCTACCGGGCCGTTCCAGCCGGGTTGTTCCAGACGGGCCGTCCTGGCCGGGTTGTTACAGCCAGGCTGCTCCAGCCGGGGCTGCTCCAGCCGATTGTTCCAGACGGGCTGTTTCTACCGGGCCGTTCCAGCCGGGTTGTTCCAGGCGGGCCGTTCTAGCCGGTTGCTCCAGACGGGCTGCTCCAACTGGGCTGTTTCAGCCGGATTGATCCCACCAGTCCGCTCCCGCCAGTCCGCTCCCGCCAGTCCGCTCCCACCAGTCCGCTCCCGCTGAGTCGCTCCCCCGGCTGCTCCCGCCAAGCTGCTCCCCCAAGCCGCTCTCCCCAACACCACCCCCAAACCGCTCCCGCCGGATTCCTCCTGGCCCCTTCCCGCCGGATTACTCCCCGTGGAACACCCCAGCCGAGCCTCCCCGGCCGAGTCATCCCCACTGGCCCGGCTCAAACCGCACCGTTCAGCCTGGGCTGGTCTCGCCGGGCTGTCCCCAGCAGGCCGTCCCTCCAAAGACCGCCCCACCCAAGCCCCGGCCAGCGCATCCGTTCCCACCGTGGCCCTCCGCCCACAAGATAGGTTAGCCTGGCCTAATGGGACTGAACTACCACCGTGGCCGGGTCGCCGCGGTTCGCCGGGTGACGCCGCACATGGCCAGGATCACCTTTGCCGCGCCGGGTCTCGCGGCGGCCGGGCCGGTCGCGCCCGACGCGTACCTGAAGGTCTTCTTCCCCCGGCCCGGCGAGACCGAGCCCGTGCTCCCGCCGACGCCGGTGGCCGTTGAGGTGGCGGCCTGGTATCGCTCCGGCTACCTGGCGATGCCCGACGACGTCCGTCCGCCGATGCGCACCTACACCGTGCGCGCCGCCCGTCCGGACGCCGGCGAGGTCGATGTGGACTTCGCGCTGCACGAAGACGACGGCGGCCCGGCCTCGACGTGGGCGGCGGGGGCGAACGTGGGCGACACCGTCGCGTTCCTCGGCCCGCACGGCCTGTACGAGGTCCCCGAAGGCACCGGCTGGCAGCTGCTGGCCGGAGACCAGACCGCGCTGCCCGCGATCGGCGCCATCGTGGAGTCCCTGCCCGCCTCGACCCGCGCGGTGGTGTACGTCGAGGTTCCGGACCGTGCGGAGCGCCAGGTGTTCGACACCCGCGGCGCCGTGGAGCTGCACTGGGTGATCAGCGGCGACCGTCCGCGCGGCGAGGCCCTGCTGGACGCCATCCGCGTCGCGGACCTACCGGGTGGCGCGCCTTACGCGTGGGTCTCGGGCGAGGCAGGCATGGTGAAGCGGCTCCGCCGCCACCTGGTGCACGACCGGGGGTTCGACAAGCGCGCGATCTGCTTCACCGGGTACTGGCGCCAGGGGATGAGCGAGGAAGCCGTGGGCCGCGCGAACGTGGCGGCGAGTTCGTGAGCGACTACGCCGGTCGGAACCGGGCCGAGCGCTCACGAACTGCCCTTGGCCAACACCGTGACCAGTAGCTTCACCAAGGCCCCCAACCGCTGCCGCTCCGGCTGCACCGTCCGGATCCCCGCGTCCTCCAGCGGCGCCGCCGTGACCGGCCCGACGCAGGCGCACACGACATCACCACGTCGCAGAACCGCCAGCAGTTCCTCGCGGCGGCCGTGCTCGGCGGCCAGCGCCAGGAAGTTCGCCGCCGCCGGGGCGCTGGTGAAGGCGATGGCCTCGACCCCGCCCGAGAGCACGTCGTGGACCAGCGAGAGGACCGGTTCGGTGTTCGGCGGCGAGTGCCAGCGGTAGGGCTGCACCGCGATCGGCGACGCGCCCGCGTCCGCGAGCAGGTTCGTGTACTCCGGCAGCGGCGTGCCGTGCAGCTGAACCGCGATCCGGGCCCCCGAGACCCCGGCGTCCACCAAGCCGCCGAACAGCTCGGCGTTGCTCTCCCCCGGGGCCGAGAACTCCTCGCGCAGACCCGCGCCGCGCAGAGCGCCGACCGCTTTCGGGCCGCGGGCGAAGATTCGTGAAGCGGCGAAGGCGTCCAGCAGCGGCCGGCGCAGGCCCCAGCCCTCGGCGGCTTCGAGCCAGCCGCAGAAGCCCGCGCCGGTGGTGACGGCGGTGAAGCCGATCGGGCGGGCGAGCACGTCTTCCGTGGCCGCCCGCAGGCGCGGGTCGTCGGGCAACGGGACGATGGTGATCGTCGGAGCGTGCCGGACGTCGGCGCCGGCCCGGGTCAGGGCCCCGATCAGGTCGTCGGCACGGCGCTCGGCCGTGACCCCGATCCGCACGCCGTCCAGCTCACCCATACACCGCGCCCATCTCCTCGATCGCCTTCGCGAGCCGCGCCCGCAGGTCCGCCGGTTCGAGCACTTCCAGGTGGGGCCCGAACCGCAGCAGCTCGCCGATCGCGGGCTCGCCCGGCTCCACCGGTAGCTCCAGGGTGAGCCAGCCGTCCTCGTCGGGCCCGGTCTCGCCGTCGACGGCCGCGCGCAGCGCCCGCGCACCGGCACCGCCCAAGTAGAACGGTACGAGAGCCTGAGCGCGCGCCGAAAGCCGCACCTTCGCCGCCGTCGGGTACATCCGCTTCTCGAACTGCGCGGACCAGTCCTGCCAGTACTGCGCGAGATCGAAGTCCGGCGGCCGCTCGAACGGCTCGCCCAGGTCCTCCAGCGCCAGTACCCGCGAAACGCGGTAGGTGCGATCGGTCCCTTCGCACCTACCGGCCAGGTACCAGTTGCCCGCCTTGAGGATCAGGCCCAGCGGCTCCAGCACCCGCTCGACCACCCGCGCGCCCCACCGCTCGTACCGGATCCGCACGCGGTGCGCCGACCACACCGCGTCGGCGACCGCCGAAAGGTGCGGCAGGCTCTCGATGCCGCGATGCCAGCCCGGCACGTCCAGGTAGAACCGCTCGGCGACGCGGCCCGCGCGGCTTCGCAGCTCCGGCGGAAGCGCCGCGTGCAGCTTGAGCTGCGCCGCCGCCAGCACCGTGCCGAGCCCCAGCTCGGCTGCCGCCCCCGGGAGCCCGGCGAGCGAAAGGGACTGTGCCTCCGTCTCGGTCAGCCCGGTCAAGCGCGTGCGGTAGCCGTCGACGAGCTGGTACCCCCCGGTCCGCCCGCGGTCGGCGTACACCGGGACACCGGAGGCCGAAAGCGCTTCGATGTCGCGGTAGACCGTGCGTACGGACACCTCCAGCTCGGCCGCCAGCTCCTCCGCCGTCATCCGGCCGCGGTTCTGCAGCAGCAGGAGGACGGACAGGAGGCGGCTGGCGCGCATGAACGGCGATTATGCCGGTAAAACCTGACACGAGCTGACAGGTATGACTGGTTCAGTAGCCCACATGAACGCCTTCACCCTGCAGAACTGGGAAGAACACCTGGCCAGCGGCACCGAAGGGGCACCTCGGGTGGCCTACGCGCACGCCACGATGGCGTACACCGGCGTCATCGAAGGCGAGTCGATCTGCGACTACCTGCTGTACTACCCCGGTGAGGGTTACGACGGCGGTGAGACGACTTCGCCCGGTTACGAGCGCTTCACCGGCACCGTTGCCGGCCGGCGCGGGAGCTTCGTCGTACGGCACGAAGTCGCCTTCGACCCGAAGGGCATCGAATCGAGGTTCGAGGTCGTGCCCGGCTCGGGCACGGGCGAGCTGGCCGGGCTCACCGGGACCGGTTCGGTGCACGGAGCGCTGGGCGAGCCGTCGATGAGCTACACCTTCGACCACCGGCTCTGAGCGGAAGGGAAACAGTGGTGCTGGAAGTGTCGCGCCAGCAGGTGCTGGCGTACCGGGTCGCGGAGCACGGGCTGCACCGGCGCGCGGGCGAACCGGCGGCGGTGTTCGACCTGGGCCTGCAGGACAGCCTGCGCGACACGGCGTTGCTCGCGCTCGCCGCACGCTCGGCCGTGCCCGTGCGGCCGACGACGCTGATCGAAGACCCCCGCCTGGCCCTCGTGTGGTCGCACCGCGGAGCTCCCCACTTCCACCGCCGCGCGGACCTGCCGGAGCTGGCCGCGTCACTGGTCCCGCTCGGCGAGGCCGACGCCCTGTCCCGGATCCTGTGGCGGCAGAAGGAACTGAGCGCAACCGGACTGTCCGCAGTGGACGTTCTCTTCACCACGGCCCGCGCGCTGCGCCAGGTCGTGACCGCGACGATGACCAAGGGCGCGGCCAGCGCCGCGGTGACGAAGCTGCTGCCGGACTCGTTCTCCTACGCGTGCCGGGGCTGCCGGGCCACGCACGTCTACGAGCAGCTCATGCGCGTCGCCGCCCTGCCCGGCGGAATCCGGCTGGCGGCGGGCCGATCCCCAGCCACACTGGCGCCACTGGAGGACCGTGGCCGGTTCTCGACCCGAGCGGACCCGTCGGCCGCGGCGCGCGTGCTGGAGCGGTACCTGCGCCTGAACGGTCCGGCGACCCCGGCCGACGCCGCGGCGTTCGCCGGCACGACCAAAGCCGTGGCCACGCAGAACTGGCCGGCCGACCTGGTCGAGGTCCGCGTGGACGGCCGCCGCGCCTTCCTCCCCGCGGACCGGATCGCCGCTCTGGAAAACCCGCCCTCGCCGTCCCCGGTCCGGCTGCTGCCGCCGCTGGACCCGTTCACTCAGGCGCGCGACAAGGCCGTGCTGGTCCCGGACCAGGCGTACGCGAAGGAGATCTGGAAGGTCCTCGGCAGCCCCGGCGCCCTGCTCGTCGACGGTGAGCTGCACGGCACCTGGCGGGCCAAGGCCACGGGGGCCCGCCTGAACTTGACCATCACCCCGTTCACCCCGTGCAGCCGCGCGACCCGGACCGCGGCCGAGGACGAAGCCGCTCTCGTGGCGACCGCCCGCGGCTACGACCAGCACGCGGTGACCTGGGCCTGAACGCCCACCGGCGGTTCAGAGCACGGCGCTGACCTCGCGCGCCGCGGCCCGCAGGCCGTCGAGCGCCGCGCCGGTGGAACGGGGGTTGAGCGCGTTCGCGGCCAGCCGGAACAGCACCGCGCGCAGCAGCAGTTGCGGCCACTCCGGCAGGTGGGCCCAGCGGTCGATCAACGCGGCCGTCGCGCCGCCCCAGGACAGCGCGTCGACCGCGGCGATGGCCGCGCCCCACTCGCCCGGGCGGTAGTACGGCACGAAGCCGACGATGCCGGGCGCCGCGGCGCCGTCGAACAGCACGCCGCCGAGCAGTTCGCCGTGGGCGACCTGCGGCGCCAGCTTCACCGGGCGGCGGGCCGGAGCCAGGACCTCGAACCAGCGGCCGCCCCTGGCCTCGTCGAGCGGAAGGTCCTGCTCCTCCCAGGCGATCCGGTCCGCGATCGCGTCGACATCGGTGCGGGCGGCCAGGAAGTCCGGCCGTGGCAGGTCGGCGGTGGCGCGGTGCAGCTTCACCGCGGTGAGCACGGCCTCGTCGCAGCGGTGCTCGGGCGTGCCGGAGAGGTGGTGCCAGGCCGACCAGTCGCCGACGATCCAGCGCCCGTCCCGCGAGCGAACCGGCTTGGCCACCCGCAGGCCCGGCTCGTCGACGTGGTCCAGCGCCCGCGCGGTCCACAGGGTGCGGGACTTGTCGGTGACCGGCTTGAGCACCAGCTCTCCGCAGCGCCAGGCCGACGAGTCCGGCAAGGACGAAACCCGGCCGGGGTCGCCGCCGAAGGCTGCGCACACGCGCTCGGGTGGCCGTTCGAGAGTGGACCGCACAACCAGGCACGCTACCCCGGCCGATTCGCCACGAACGAGCAGACGCGCTGGTCACGCACCGTTTTCTCAGATGCGGACGAGCCCGCCGAAACGCCGTCGAGGCCCCCGGCTCCCCGGGCGGAGCGGAGCAAGGGGCCTCGGCGGCGACTACGGTCAGTAGGTCGGAAGGCTCGGGTCGATCTGCCGGGCCCAGGCCAGCACGCCACCGCCCAGGTGGGTCGCGTCCTTGAACCCGGCCGAGTGCAGCGCCGCGAGCGCCTCCGCGGACCGCGCGCCGGACTTGCAGTGCAGCACGATCGGCTTGTCCTGCGGCAGCTCGGCCAGCGCCTCACCGGAGAGGATCCGGTCCTTCGGGATCAGCTTCGCGCCCTTGATGTTGACGATCTCGTACTCGTGCGGCTCACGGACGTCGATCAGGGCGAAGTCCTCGCCGCGGTCGAATTTGGCCTTGAGCTCGGCGGGCGTGATCGTGCTGCCCGAAGCGGCCTCGGCCGCCTCGTCGGAGACCACTCCGCAGAACGCCTCGTAGTCGATCAGCTCGGTGATCTTCGGGGTCTCGGGGTCCTTGCGGATCTTGACCTCGCGGTACTTCATCTCCAGCGCGTCGTAGCTGATCAGCCGCCCGAGCAGCGGCTCGCCGATACCGGTGATCAGCTTGATCGCCTCGGTCACCATGATCGAGCCGATGGACGCGCAGAGCACGCCCAGCACGCCGCCCTCGGCGCACGAGGGCACCATCCCGGGCGGCGGCGGCTCGGGGTAGAGGTCGCGGTAGTTCAGCCCCTTGCCGTTCGGCGCGTCCTCCCAGAACACGCTGACCTGGCCCTCGAACCGGAAGATCGAGCCCCACACGTACGGCTTGCCCAGCAGCACGGCGGCGTCGTTGACCAGGTACCGGGTGGCGAAGTTGTCCGTGCCGTCGACGATCAGGTCGTACTGGCCGAAGATCTCCAGCGCGTTGGCCGATTCGAGCCGCTCGGTGTGCAGGTAGACCTTGACCAGCGGGTTGATCTCGGCGATCGACTCCTGCGCCGAGGCGGCCTTGAGCTTGCCGACGTCGGAGATGCCGTGGATCACCTGGCGCTGCAGGTTGGACTCGTCGACCACGTCGAAGTCGACGATGCCGAGCGTGCCCACCCCCGCCGCGGCGAGGTACAGCAGCGCGGGACTGCCCAGACCGCCGGCGCCGATGACCAGGACCTTCGCGTTCTTGAGCCGCTTCTGCCCGACCACCCCTACGTCAGGGATGATCAGGTGACGGCTGTACCGGGCCACCTCTTCCTTGGTGAGCTCGGCAGCCGGCTCGACGAGCGGCGGCAGGGCCGTGTCTGACATCGGGTCCTCCATCTCGCGCGGATCGCGTTGTCGATCCCAGTGTCTACAACGCGCGCACGCAAGCGCGCCTTCCCCCGGTCCAGATCGTGGGAAAGGGGTTGCTTTGTGCGGCTACTGCGGCGGGGTCGGGTTCGGCCAGGCGTTGGGCACGCAGACGTGGTGGTCGGCGGCCACCTTGCCCTTGTCGCCGCCGGGGATGTTGTTGAGCGCGGCCACGTAGTCGTCGGCCACGCCGAACGACTGCTGCATCATCACCGGCGCGGGCTGGCCGTTGCCGGGGCAGCCGACGTGGATGTTGCCCAGGGCGTGGCCCACCTCGTGGTTGATCGCGTACTGGCGGTAACCGGTCATGTCCGCGCCGTAGACCTTGGCCCCGCGCACCCAGCGGGCCAGGTTGATCAGCACCCGGCCCATGCTGCGCCGGTAGCAGGAGGCCTCGAACTTGATCTGGAACCCGCAGGCGTCGGCCCGGTGCGTGGTGTTGGGCGAGGTCAGGCTCACCTGGAAGTCCGGGTCCGGGAAGCTGACGTCGACCCGCTGCAACCGGATCTCGCCGTTCCAGGTCCAGCTGCGCGGATCGGACAGGATGCCCTGGACCGCGGTGCCGAAGCTGTCGTCACCGGCGTAGCTGGACGGGTCGATGCCGTCCTCGACCGCGACGGTGTAGGTGTAGAGCTTGCCGGCCCGGCCGACCACCGGACCGGAGCCCGGGACGACGTGCCAGGTGCCCTTGCCGTCCTGGGTGAAGGCGCCGCCGGTGGGCAGTTCCGCGGTCGGCACGGTGACGTCGACCGGTTTCGCCGGGTTCTCCGGGATGCCGTCGCCGCCGTCGATCGCGCCCGCCGCGGAGTCGCCGACAGCCGCCTCGCCGGTCGCGGCCCCGGACGTGCCCGGCTCGGGCGGGCCGGTGGCGGTGTTGAACACCACCAGCGCGGTGATCACCACCAGGATCGGCAGCGCGTACACCCGCCAGCCGTAGGTCTTGATGAACTTGCCGACGCCGCCGCCGGGCTTCCGGGCCGGGCGGCGGGCGGGCCGCTCGGGCTCGCCCTCGCCCTTCGGCTGCCACGACGCGCGCAGCGGCTCCCCGGTGGTCCGGCGAGTGCCCGGGCGGTACCGGTCCTCGCCGATGCGCTGGGCCGGGGGCTTCGAGGGGCGGAACTGCCCCACGCGGGGCGAACCGGTGTCGGTCAGCGGGGAGTTCGCGGGCTTGCGGGCCGAGCCGGACGAAGATTTGGCCGAGCCGGACGAGGCCGGTGGAGCACCCGACCCGGACGACGACGTGCGCCGCGACGACCCGGCGTACGAAGCCCGCTGGTCGTCTCCTCGAGCGTCGTGCCTGAGCCGGTCCACCGCCCCAGAGTGCCATAACCGCACGGTGATGCCGAAAGCGACTGGCGCATTACCGAGAGATCATCTTTCACCCGTTCGGACTACCATTGACCGTTTTCCGCCGACTCCCAGAGCCCGAGCACGGCCCGCGCTACGACGTTCGGACGTTCCATCTGCGCCACGTGGCCGGTTCGGGGGAGCACCAGTAGCCGGCCGTGCGGCAGCAGCCGCGCGGTGCGGGGCGCGCGGCGGACCGAGATCACCCGGTCGTGCAAGCCCCAGACGATCAGCGTGGGTGCGTGCACCCGCGGCGCGACCGCCCAGAGCGAGCCCTCGCCCCGGGCCGACCAGGCCCGGAAGATGCCGAACGTGCTGCGGGCCAGGGCCGGTGCGGCCCAGGCGAGCGCGGCCCGCGCGCCGTGCTCCTCGGCCAGCTCGTCCAACCGCGCGTCCGGGAACCGCTCCGGCTCGTGAAAGCACAGCCGGATCACCTGCGCCGCGCGTTCACGCGGGGTCAGCGCGGCCATCCGCCGGCGCACGCGCGAGCCCACCACCGGCAGCAGCAGCAGCGGCATCAACGGGTCGGACAGCCGGCGCGGGTCCGGGCGGCGGTCCGGCATCGCGGGCGAGATGAGCGTGAGCGTCCGGACCAGTTCGGGCCGCTGGGCCGCGAGGAGCAGGGCGACCGCGCCGCCCATGGAGTTGCCGAGCAGGTGGACGGGCCCGGCACCGAGCCCCTCCACGTACTTCGCGAGGACTCGCGCGTGTGCGCCGAGGCTGAAGTCGAACGGCTCTTCGGGCTCGGAGTAGCCGAAGCCCGGCAGGTCGACCGCCCGCCCGGTGGCGACCGGGGAGAGCAGCGCGGCGAGGTCGGTCCAGTTGCTGGACGAGCCACCGAGCCCGTGGACGTAGACCGCGACCGGGCCGTCCGGGCCCGGGGTGCGGCGGACGTTGAGCGCGACGCCGCCGACCTCTTCGACCGCCCCCGGCCAGGGCGGGAGCACCGGTTCGAGCGGCGGCAGCGGCCGTGTGGAGAGGGGCACGTGGGTCAGGGCCGCGCGGGCGGCGGTTCGGGCGGTCGGACTGGTCACGGATCCAGAATGCCCGACCCTTGGCGTTTCCGGCATACCGACGAGTAATCTCAACACCACTTCACGCGGTGGTGACCCCGCCCGTCGAAGCCGCGGACGGGAGGGACAATGACCGACATGGCGCGACTGCAGCAACGGGGAGTCCGGCTGCCGAGGACGGAACGCCGCGCCCAGCTCCTGGCGGCCGCCCAACGCGTTTTCGCCGAGAACGGCTACCACGCCGCGGCGATGGACGAGATCGCCGAAGAGGCCGGTGTCAGCAAACCGGTGCTCTACCAGCACTTCCCCGGGAAGCTGGACCTCTACATCGCGCTGCTGGAGAGCCACGTCGACGATCTGGTCGCCCGGGTCAAGGGCGCACTGGACTCGACCACCGAGAACCGGCAGCGGGTGCCCGCCACCGTGGCGGCGTTCTTCGACTTCGTGAGCAACGACGCCGGCGCCTTCCGCATGGTCTTCGAATCGGACCTGCGGGGCGAGCCGGCCGTGCAGGAGGCGGTGGACCGGGCCACCTCGGCCAGCGTCGAGGCGATCACCGAGACGATCACCGCGGACGCGGGCCTGGACGAGGACAAGGCCCGGCTGCTGGCCGTGGGCCTGGTCGGGATGAGCCAGGTGAGCGCCCGCTACTGGCTCCAGCACAACCAGGCGATCAGCAAGGAGGAGGCGGTGGCGCTGACCGCCAACCTGGCCTGGCGCGGGGTCGGCGGAGGGTTCCCGCTCAAGGACAGCTGAGGGTCCCCGCCCCGGATCGGGGTCGTCAGGGACGTCGGGGACCAGGACGGTGGGAGCCGGCCCGGCCGCTCACGGACGAGTGCGCGGGGTGGCCGCCCGGACCAGCGCCCCGATCCGGACCGCCACCTCACCCGAGCGCTCCAGCGGCAGCATGTGCCCGGCCCCCGGGTAGCGCACGAACTCCGCGTCCGGCAGCTCGTCGGCGATCACCTTGGCGTGCGCCAGCGGGCACAGCCGGTCCTTCTCCCCGGCCAGCACCACCGTCGGCGTGCCGCGCAGGGCCGCCAGGGCGACCCGCCGGTCGTGCGTGGAGATGGCGTCCTGGAACTCGCCGAGGCTCGCCGGGTGCGCGCACAGCAGCTGCTCGGCGACCAGCCGCACGTCGGCCCGCCGCGGGTGGTTCCCGAACACCAGGAACCGGGCCCCGGAGCTCACCACCGCCGGGTTCAGCGGCAGCCGCTCGCCGCGGCGGTGGGCCAGTGTCTTCGCGAGCCGCCGCTCGAACCGCACGGAGAACTCCCCGGCCAGCCCCGGCAGGCCCAGCGTGATCCGGTCCATCTGGCCCGAGGACGTGGCCACGAACGCCGCCCCGGCCACGCGCAAGGCCACCAGCTCCGGATGCCGTTCGGCCAGCGCCATCACGGTCATCCCGCCCATGGAGTGCCCGGCCAGCACGATCGGCCCGGACGGCACCCGCGCGGCGATCAGCTCGGCCAGGTCGTCGGCCAGGCGCGGGATCGTCGCGCTGCGGCCGCGGGCCGGCCCCGAACCGCCGTGGCCGCGCAGGTCGTAGCGGACCACCCGGGCCGCCGGGCCGAGCGCGGACACCACCCCGTCCCAGGTGCGGTGGTCCTGCGTCCAGCCGTGCACCAGCACCAGCGTCACCGCGGCGTCGGCCGGGCCGGAGACCTCCACGTGCAGCGCGCAGCCGTCGCTGGTGACGAACCGGTGCTCCCGCGCCGGGTGGCGCAGCCGTTCGGCGGTGGTCACGGCCTACTCGCCCTTCGGCAGCAGGAACGACTTGCGCCAGAAGTACCTTCCGGGCAGCCCCACCAGCCCGGACTCCTGCAGGAACGGCATGATCTTCTCCCCGGCCCAGGCGATGGTGGCCTGCCAGTGCGGGTTGGTCAGCGCGGCCTGGACGCCGTCGCGCGGGCGGATGCCGACGGCCTTGTAGACGTTCGGGTTGATGAACGCGCGGGTGACGAAGTAGGAGATCAGCGCGATGGTGAACTGCTGGTAGGCGATCTCCGCCTTCGACAGCTTCGCCATCCCGCGCGTCACCTCCTCGCGGGCGAACGTGACGTGCCGCGCCTCCTCCAGCACGTGGATGCGATTGACCATCCGGACCAGCGGCTGGACCTGCTCGCTGGCCATCTGCTCGCGCTGGAGCCGGTCGAGCACCTCTTCGGCGACCAGGATCGCGCCGTAGCGCGCGGGGCCGTAGGAAATGGCCGGCATCAGCTTCGCGAAGCGGCGCAGCACCGGCACCGGCCCGTACGCGGGGCAGCCGATCCGCGCGGCCATGCGCGCGAACATCGTGGAGTGGCGGCATTCGTCGGCGATCTCGGTGAGCGCGAACTGCGCGTGCGCCGTGGTCGGGTCCTCTTCGTAGACCTCTTTGAGCAGCATCTGCATCAGCAGGATCTCGAACCACAGTCCGGTGGTGGCCACGCTGGCCACCTCGTGCTTGCCCAGCTCGATCCGCTGCTCCGGGCTCAGCTTGTCCCACAGTTCGGTGCCGTAGAGCGAGGAGCGCTCGTCGAGGATGAACTTCTTGCCCTCGACCAGCGGCGCGGCCCAGTCGATGTCGACGTCGGGGTCGTAGAACTTGTTCGCCGAGGACTTCAGCAGCCGCTCGGCGGTCCTGTCCCGGTCCGTGTCCTTGAGCGTCCGCGTCATGAACTCGCCCCTTCCGGCGCCGGTGCCACATACATGTAACCCGAGGTAACAGTTACCTCTGGTAGCATGACCGGCGTGATCGAACGTGTCAAGCGCTCCAGCAAGCAGTCCGGCAAGCAACCCGCTTCCGGAGAGGCGACGACCGGCGACGCCCGGCGCGACCGCTGGCGCAAGCACCGCATCGCCCGCCGCGCGGAGTTCGTCGAAGCCGCGCTGCGGGCGCTCGACAACCACGGTCCCGACCTGGGCATGGAGGACGTCGCCGCGGAGGCGGGCGTCACCAAGCCGGTGCTGTACCGGCACTTCGAGGACAAGGCCGACCTGTACGTGGCCCTCGGCCAGCGCGGCACGGAGATCCTCTTCGAGCGGCTGATCCCGGCCATCAACGCCGAACTGGCGCCGGTGCCGCGGATCCGGATGGCGCTCGACGCGTTCTTCACCGTGATCGAGGAGCACCCGAACCTCTACCGCCTGCTCGCACACGGCGGACTGCCGGGCAAGGTCGTGGACTCCGACGTGGTGGCCGAGGACAAGGAGGTCATAGCCACCGCGTTGACCGCGCTGCTCGGGGACTACATGCGGATGTTCACGATGGACTCCGGCGCCGCCGAGCCGTGGGCGCACGGCATCGTCGGCATGGTCCAGAGCACCGGTGAGTGGTGGCTCGACCGCCGTTCGATGAGCCGCGACTCGGTCGTGGAGTACCTCACGCAGATCATCTGGGCCGCGATCGACGGGCTGACCCGCCAGCACGGCGTGGTGATCGACCCGAGCCTGCCGCTGGAGGCCAACAAGGTCGTCCAGCTCGGCCGTTCGGAGAACCCGCAGGACCCGGCCGACAGCGACGCCGGCTGAGCAGAGGAGCACGGTCATGAGCGAGCACGACGAAGACGGCTACACCGGCCCCGCGACGCTGGTCGCCGACGGCCGTGAGCTGGCGGTCGAGGTCGACCTGCGCGGGTACTTCCAGCCCATCGACGGCTACTACCACTGGTACGGCCGGATCGCCGCCGACCCGGCCGTCGCCGAGCTGGCCGGCGGGAAGAAGAAGGCGTGCGAGCTGCGCGCCGGTGACCGCACCGCCGCCGGCGAGCTGTCCGACCCCGACCCGTGGGGCCGCTACCGCGTGATGGGCACCTCGACCCCGCCGTTCGCGGTGCCGACCAGCCTCGAAGAGCTCAACGCCTGAGAAGACGCAGGGAGGCCGCCCCGGGAAATCCCGGAGCGGCCTCCCTGCGTTGTCCAGCCGGGCCTCAGCCGCTGACGCCGAAACCGACCTTGCGCGTGTCCGAGGGGGCGATCTCGACGTACGCGATGCGGTCGGCGGGCACGAGGTACTTGCGGCCCTTCTCGTCGTTGAGGCGGAAGAGCCCGTCACCGGCCGTCAGCGCGTCGGCGACCAGCTGCTCCACCTCGTCGGCGGTCTGGCCGCTGGACACCACCAGCTCGCGCGGGGTGTCCTTGATGCCGATCTTGACCTCCACGTGGGACCTCCGCAGAAAATTCGATGTTGTTACGCCTGGCAAGGCTAGCCGAAGCACCGCGCTCCGGTGCCGCGCGTCCGCGCGGTGAGGCGACGTCACGGGCCTCAGCCGAGACCGAGGGCCTGCATGCGCTTGGTGTGCCCCTGCTGCAACCGGCGGAACAGCGCGCCGATTCCCGACAGGTCGCCCGAGCCGGCCACGATGAGTTCGGCCAGGCCATCGCGCTCGGCGACGACGTACTGGGCCTGGGTCAGCGCCTCCCCGAGCAGGCGGCGGCCCCACAGCGCGAGCTTGTCGCGCGTCTTCGGGTCGGCCTTGATCCCGGCGGCGACTTCGCGCTCGGCGAACGCCGAATGGCCCGTGTCGGCCAGCACGGTGAGCACCAGGTCCTTGGTCTCGGCGTCGAGCCAGCTGGCGATCTCGCGGTAGAGGTCGGCCGCCAGCCCGTCGCCGACGTACGCCTTGACCAATGACTCCAGCCAGGACTTCGGGCGCGTCGAGGCGTGCCAGGCGTCCACCTGCGCCACGAACGGGCCCATCGCGTCCTCGACCGTGACGCCGCTGCCGGCCAGGTGCGCGGCCAGCAGGTCGTAGTGACCGATCTCCGCCGCGGCCATCGACGCCAGCGCGGCGCGCCCGGCCAGGGTGGGCGCGCTGCGGGCGTCCTCGGCCATCCGGTCGAACGCGGAAAGTTCGAGATAGGCGATCACGCCGAGCAGGTCGACGACGCCTTCGCTGATCTCTTTCGCCTCGGTCACGGCGACGAGGGTACCGCCGAACGGGCCTTGACCGCCGGGAAGAGACCGATCCCACCCGGCCCGCCGCGCCCGGTACTGTCGAAAAACTCCTGACCAGCTACACTGCGGGTGGATAGACCAAGCTTCCGCACGCCATGGGGCGGCGGGAACCAGGCGGGCGACCGGCGCCACCAGGGCAACCGGGCCCGCCGCAAATTGTGCGTGCACGCCTCCAGCGGCATTCCCGGGTGGACGGCTCCGACACCGTAAGCCGGTGCGAGCCCGAGCCCCCGGTCGAGTGTCGAGTGACAAACCGGCCTGTGCGCGCTGGTCACGAGAGAGGCGATCACCCTGACCGCAGAAGGTTCCACCACCGAAACCACGGGAAAGACGGCCGCGGCGGCCCTCGAGCACAGTGAGAGCGCACCGCCCGCGCTCGACGTTTCGCACCCGTTGCAGGCCGGGGCCCCGGTCACGCCCGAGGCCCCCACGTTCGCCGAGTTCGGCGTCAAGCCGGAGATCGTCCGCGCGCTGGCCGAGGCCGGCATCGAGCGCACGTTCGCGATCCAGGAGCTCACCCTGCCGCTGGCCATGGCCGGCGACGACCTGATCGGCCAGGCCCGCACCGGGATGGGCAAGACGCTGGGCTTCGGCGTCCCGCTGCTGCACCGCGTCCAGGTCCCCGGCGACGGCACCCCCCAGGTGCTGGTCGTGGTCCCGACCCGTGAGCTGTGCGTGCAGGTGGCCAGCGACCTCAAGGGCGCGGGCAAGCACCTCGGCATCCGCACGCTGGCCATCTACGGCGGCCGCCCCTACGAGCAGCAGATCGACGCGCTGCGCAAGGGCGTCGACGTGGTGATCGGCACCCCGGGCCGGCTGCTCGACCTGGCCGAGCGCCAGGACCTGGTGCTGGGCAAGGTCCGCGGACTGGTGCTCGACGAGGCCGACGAGATGCTCGACCTGGGCTTCCTGCCCGACATCGAGCGCATCCTGCGGATGGTGCCGGACGAGCGGCAGACCATGCTGTTCTCGGCCACCATGCCCGGCCCGATCATCACGCTGGCCCGCACCTTCCTGCGCCAGCCGACGCACATCCGCGCCGAGGAGAACGACGCGAGCGCGATCCACGAGCGCACCACCCAGTTCGTCTACCGGGCGCACTCGATGGACAAGCCCGAGGTCATCGCCCGCATCCTGCAGGCCAAGGACCGCGGGCTGACGATGATCTTCAGCCGCACCAAGCGCACCGCGCAGAAGGTGGCCGACGACCTGGTGGAACGCGGTTTCGCCGCCGCCGCCGTGCACGGCGACCTGGGCCAGGGCGCGCGGGAGCAGGCGTTGCGCGCGTTCCGCTCGGGCAAGGTCGACGTGCTGGTCGCCACCGACGTGGCCGCCCGCGGCATCGACATCGACGACGTCACGCACGTGATCAACTACCAGTGCCCGGACGACGAGAAGACCTACGTGCACCGCATCGGCCGCACCGGCCGCGCGGGCCGCACCGGTGTCGCCGTGACCCTGGTCGACTGGGACGAGATCCCGCGCTGGAAGCTCATCTCGGACACCCTCGGCCTGGACCAGCCGGAGCCGGTGGAGACCTACTCCTCGTCGAAGCACCTGTTCGACGACCTGGACATCCCGGAGGGCACGACCGGGCGGCTGCCGCTGTCCAAGCGCACCCGCGCCGGGCTGGCCGCGGAGGAGGAAGAGGACCTGGGCGGCAAGCGCCGTGGCCGGGGCGGTCCCGGGCGTGGCAACGCCGGTGGCCCGGGCCCCGACGCCGAAGAGGCCCCGCGCAAGCGCAACCGCACCCCGCGCAAGCGGACCCGCGGCGGCGCGCGGGCGGCCGAGGCCGTGGAAGCCGCCGACAACGCGGCTGCGGACTCGTCCCCGGACTCCGCGGAGGGTGGCGAGCGCAGCCGCTCCCGCCGTCGCTCGCGGGGCGCGGGCAACTCGAGCCCCGAAGCCACCGGCCCCGCCGGCTCGGCCGAGAAGGACTCCTCCGGCGAAAACGGTGAGCGCCCGGCCCGTCGCCGCCGCCGTCGCCGCCCCTCCGCGACGTCTGATACACCTGCGTCGGCAGACTGAGGGAACAGCGGAGCCGAACGGCGGGAGCAAGGCACGTGAGCGACCACGGGGACGGTGTCGGGTTCACCCCACCGGAACAGCCCGGATCGGACGTAGCGGGCGTCCCCGCCGACGGCCAGCAGCAGAACACCGGAACGCCCGGCGTCGAGAACCTCGACGCCGGGCGCTTCGGCTCCAGTGAAACCGCACCCGTCGAGGGCAGCGCGCAGAAGCACGAGGCCGCGCCCGCCGCGTACGAGGCGAAGCAGCACGAAGCCGAGCCACCCTCGCACCGAGCGAAGTATTACAAGGCCGAGCCATCGGCGTACGGCGACGAGGATGCCCTGATCCCGTCACCGCACGACGTCGCTCCAGGCCGGGGCAGCAAGCCTTCGGTGAAGGCGCGGAAGTCGCAGTGGAACCGGGGCCGGGACCGGGTGATCGCGGCCCTGATCGCGGTGGTCGTGGTGGTGGTCGCGCTGATCGTGGCCGCCAACAGCGACAACCTGCACACCAGCCGCGCGCTCGCCGAGCCGCCGCCCGCTCTGCCGCCGGCGCCCGAAGCGGTGCCGGGCTCGATGGCCCAGCTGTGGCAGGCGCCCAGTTCGGCCACGCCCGTCCCGATCGGCGAGGGCGGCACCGCCACCACCGCCGACGGCGGCGAGGTCGCCGGACGCGATCCGCTCACCGGGCGGATCCGCTGGCACTACACGCGGGACAACCTGCAACTGTGCACTGTGGACAGTGCCTGGGGCCGGGTGAACGCCGTGTACCACAAGTCGCAGGGCTGCAGCGAGGTCACGCAGCTCGACCCGGCGACCGGCCGGATCACCGCGCAGCGCAACGGCGACGCCGAACTCGGCACCCGGCTGGTCAGCGACGGCAGCCACGTCACCACCACGGGCCGGCGACTGCTCGACACCTGGCGCGACGACCTGGTGAAGAGCATGGAGTACGGCCAGGTCCCGGCCATCGTGAACCCGAACAAGCAGCCGCGCACCGGCTGCACCTACGGCACGGTCGCCGCGGCGGCGGACAAGGTCGGCGTGATCGAGCGCTGCCCGGGCGACCCGCACGACCGGCTCACCGTCTACAAGGCGACGGGCGAGCACGAGGACGAGCCGCCCGTGGTGTTCAGCTCGGTGCTGGCCGGCTCGCGCGCGCGGGTGATCGCGATGTCGGGCGACCTGACCGCGGTGCTGCTGCCGGAGGAGAAACTGCTGGTCATCTACGGTGCGGACGGGGCGGAGAAGTCCGCGTACCCGATGAACCTGCCGGCGGGCGACCTCGCTGGCGACCCAGCGGGCGGAGTCGAGCCGACCTCCCGCACCGACAGCGGCATCTACTGGTTCACCGGCACGAAGACCGTCGCCCTCTCCCGTGACGACCTCACCCCGCGTTGGACCCTGGACGGCACCCTGGGCCCCGGCATCACCTTCGCCCGCCAACTGGTCGTCCCGATCAAGGGCGGCCTGGCCGTGCTGAACGAACCGGACGGCTCCACCATCCGCACCGTCGGCGTCAACCGCGGTGACTACGCCGGCCCGGTCCGGCTGACCGAACTGGGCCCGGTGCTGTTGGAGCAGCGCGGCCCCACCGTGGCCGCGCTGAAGTGACCTCCGGCCGGTTCAGGCCCACCAGAACAACGTCAGCGCCACGAACGCGATCACCAGGACCCCGATCCCGGCCACCCCGGCGACCGTCCCGTTCCGCCGATCGGCCTGGCGCTGGACGAGCAACGCCGCCACCGCCGCGACCGGATGACCGATCAGCAGGAACAGCCCCGGCCCCGGCGCACCGGTCGCCGAGCCCACCACGGCCTCGCCCAGCACACCCACCGCCAGCACGGCCAGCCCGGCCGCGATCGAGCCGGTGAACCCCCGCCACCACCGCCCCCGCTCCTTCACGACCGCATGGTCAGCCACGACTCCGGCTTCCCCGGCTCCACCACCTCCACCGGCCACGGTCCCGGCTGCGCCCGCGCCAACAGCCACCACTCCGCCTTGCCCCGGCCCACCAGCCACCGCTGTCCCAGCCAAGGCTCCGGGTTTCGCCGCCCCATCAGCTACAGCTCCGGCTGCCCCAGCCCCACCAACCACGACGCCGGGTTGCCCTTGCCCGGCCCCACCAGTTACAGCTCCGCCTTGCCCTGCCCCACCATTTATGGTTCCGGCTGTCCCAGCCCTACCGGCTACGACTCCGCTCTGCCCCGGCCTACCGACCACCGCTCCGCCTTGCCCGGGCCCACCGGCAACGACTCTGGGTGCCCCCGCGCCACCGGTCACCGCTCCGGCTTGCCCCGGCCCACCGGCCACCACTCCGGGTGCCCCCGGCCCACCAGCCACCACTCCTGCTTGCCCCGCGCCACCGGTCACCGCTCCGGCTTGCCCCGGCCCACCGGCCACCACTCCGGGTGCCCCCGGCCCACCAGCCACCACTCCTGCTTGCCCCGCGCCACCGGTCACCGCTCCGGCTTGCCCCGGCCCACCGGTCACCGCTCCGGGTGCCCCCGCTTCACCGGCCACGGCTGTCCCAGTCTCGCCAGCCGTTACTGCGGCTTTCCCCGCCTCGGTTCCAGTTGCCCCCGCCCCATCGGCCGTCCCAGCCCCACCGGTTCCGGCTTCGGGTCCGGTCCCCGTTTCGGCTTCGGCTTTCGCCCGCCCAGCAACGGATTCCACCGTCAGCTCCACCGTCGCGTCGGCCGCCCCCTCGGCGTCGGTGGGCAACTCGGCCGTGGCCTCCGCCGCCGCATCCGCGCCCGGGCGGTCGCCGGTGCGCAGGGGAACGGTCGCCAGCTTCTCGGTGTCGGGTGACGCCACGTTCTCGTCGGTCCAATCTCCGTCGGGGCAGTCAGATTCCGGGCAACGGCGGTCCGGGCAGTCGGGTCGTCGGCGAACGCTGATCCGGGCCGTCGTCTTCCAGGGGCGGCGTCAGGGGGCGAGCAGCTCCCACGACGGCAGCCCCGGCGCCGCCTGCTGGCCCTCGGCGCAGCTCGGGCGGAAGTCGCACCAGGAGCAGCGGCGGTCGGGGCGGGCGGGGAAGAGGACGTCGCCGTCGCCGCCCGCGTCCAGGGTATCCGTCGCGAGGCGGAGGTCTCCGGCGGTCTCCTCGGCGCGTTCGAGGTGGCGCCGCAAGGTTTCCGGGGTGTGCTCGGCGGCCGCGACGGTGCCCGTCGGCAGGTGGTGCAGCTCGACCTTCGTGCACGGCATCCGCAACGTCCGCGAGGACGCCACCGCGTACATCGCCAACGCCTGCGACGCCCGCGCTTCGTACTCGTCCGGCTCCCGCCGCCCCGTCTTGTAGTCGACGATCACCAGCTCACCACCGCGCTGGTCGATGCGGTCGGCCCGGCCCTCGATGATCAGCGTCGGCGGTCCGCCGGCCGGGCTGACCGGAGCCGAAACCCAGCGCTCGAGCCCGATCGGGTCCTCGCTGACGTCGTTGTCCTCCACGTACTCCGCGACCCAGCCCTGGGCCCGGGCCCGGTACCGCGCGGCCTGCTCGGCATCGGCGAAGCCCGCGTCCTTCCAGTGCTCAGCCACGAGCGCCATCGCCCGCTGCGCCGTGCGCTTGGCCGCCGGGAGGTCGAGCAGCGCGCGCAAAGCGTTGTGCACCACCGCGCCCAGGGTGCTGTGGGCCCACGGGCCGGTGCGCTGCGGAGTCGGCCGCTGCAGGTAGTTCAGGCGGTAGCGGCGCGGGCAGTCCTCGAACGTGGCCAGCCGCGCCGGTGAGACCTTGGTCAGCCGCTGCGGCTGCTCGACCCCGAAGTCGAACCCCAGCTGTTCCTTCACGCCGCCCCCTCTCCTGGAGTCGGCGCCCACGCTACGCACCACCACCGACACTTTCCGGAGCGGGGCGCCTCCCCGGACCGCTCCGTGACCACCGGGGCACCCGGAAACCCTTGCCACTGAACGAAAGTTCTCAGCCCGAACCGTCGATGAAGCCCTTGACCGAGTTGGCCACCAGCTCGACCGCGATGGCCGCGAGCAGCAGACCGGCGATCTTGGCCAGCAGCGTGATGCCGCTTTCCTTGATCAGCCGGATGACCACGCCCGAGAAGCGCATGCACGTCCACAGCACGAAGTGCACGGCGACGATCGCCAGCGCCAGCGCGATGTACGCGCCGAGGTGGCCGTCGGCCTGGCGCACGAACACGATCGTCGCCGCGATCGCCCCCGGTCCGGCCAGCAGCGGCGTGCCGAGCGGCACCAGCGCGACGTTGACGTCGTCGCTGGCCTCGGGCTCGCTGCCGCCCTTGCCGGTCAGCAACTGGAGCGCGATGAGCAGCAGCAGCAGTCCCCCGGCGCCCTGCAACGCGGGGATGCCGATGCCGAGGTAGGCCAGGATCGCCTGCCCGGCCACCGCGAACAGCGAGATGACCAGCAGCGAGACCAGCACCGCCTGCCGCGCGGCCTTGACCCGGGTGGCCATCGGCTTGCGGCCGACCAGGCTCAGGAACACCGGCACCGTGCCGGGTGGGTCCATGATCACCACCAGGGTGATGGTGGCGCTGATGAACAGCTTGGCGTCGAAGAAGTCCGAGAGCACCATCTCACCCCCTCACGATCTGGGAACCGACGGCGCGCGAGACGAGCTCCTCGAACTGGCCCGGGTCGGTGGTGTCCTGGCCGAGCCCGATGGTCTTGTTCGTGCCGTGGTAGTCACTCGAACCGGTGCGGACCAGCCCGAGTTCGCCGGCCAGCTCCCGGGTCCGGACCCGGGTCTGCGCGGTGTGGTTGGGGTGGTCGACCTCGACGCCGGTCAACCCGCGCCCGGCCAGCTTTCGCAGGGTGTCCTCACTGATCGTCGCCCCGCGGCTGTACGCGAAGGGGTGCGCGATCACCGTGACGCCGCCCGCGGCCGCGATCATGTCGATCGCCTCCTCCACGGGGGTGTCGCGCCGCGGCACGTAGTACCCGCGCCGGCTGCTGAGGTAGTCGGCGAACGCCTCGTCGACACTGCCGACCAGGCCCGCGCGGACCAGCGCCTGCGCGAGGTGGGGACGGCCGGCGGGTGAGTCGGCGGGCAGCAGGCCCATGATCTCGTCGGCGTCGACCGGGAGCCCGTCCGCGGCCATGCGGTCGGCCATCGCGCGCAGCCGCGTGCGGCGTTCGGCCCGCAGCCGCGTCTGCTCGGCGACCAGCGCCGGCGAGGCCGGGTCGAACAGGTACGCGAGCAGGTGCACGCTGACCGGGTAGGGCCGGTCCGGTTCGTCGGACACCGTGGACAGCTCGGCCCCGGGCACGAGGACCAGGCCGGGCGGCACGGCGGCAGCGGCCGGGACCCAGCCCGCGGTGGTGTCGTGGTCGGTGATCGCGACCACGTCGAGACCGGCCCGCGTCGCGGCGGCGATCAGCTCAGCGGGGCTGTCGGTGCCGTCGGAGGCCGTGGAGTGGGCGTGCAGGTCGATGCGCATCGTGTCCATCATCGACGATGCGCTGCGTCACATCGACGCCGGTACCTGGGACAACGCCCAGGGGGTCAGCCGACCGGCTTCTTGCCCCGGGCGGCGCGCTGTGCCTTGATCATCGAGAAGCGCTCGGCCTGCTTCTGCTTGTCGCCGAACACCAGCTCGGAGATCGTGTCGTAGAACTCCTCCGGCCGGGGCAGGTAGTCGATCTTGTTCAGCGCCTGGATCTGGCCGGCGGACTCGACCACCATCGTGCCGTACCCGAGCATCCGGCCCCAGGCCGTGCGCTGGTAGGTGAGGTCGGTGACCTTGCTGATCGGCATCATCAGCACCTTGGTGGTGAACACGCCGGTGGTCATCACGAACCGCTTGTCGGTGACCACCAGCCGCTCCACCCACCACTCGACCACCACGTAGGCGAACCGCAGCACGACCAGCAGGGCTATGTACCAGAGGATGTTCTGCACGACCCACAGCGAGGGCGGCAGCAGGTACGACACCAGGACGCAGACGGCCAGCAGCGCGGCGGCCTCGAAGGTGTCCCACAGGAGCACGGCCCAGTGGCGGCGGATGCGGATGACCCGCCGCTCGGTGTCGAGGAGGTACTCGTCGGGATCGCGGGGCGCGAACATGGTTCGAGGGTAGCTCCTGTCAGCCGTGGAAGACGCCGCTGACGAACGTGATCACCGATTCAGCCGAGCTGCGGAGGAAGTCGACGATGTTGCCGACGAGACCCGCCGCGTGATCCGGCTGGGCAATCACGAAGAACAGCACCAACGCGATACCCACGAGACCCGCAAGCTTCTTCGCGTTCACAGCGATCAATCCCGTCTCTTAACGTGACACCGGAAAAACTGACTTTCTACGTTGTACCGCACCGACCGCCCGAGCGGGAGGAAAGTCCCGCGCATGGGTCAGCAGGGCGATCGGAGTGTACCGTATGACTACTCTCCGTGTACAGCACCGCGATTCCGGACCGGGAGCGCACTGGCTAACGTCGGCGGACATGGACCCCCACGTGCGCTGCGTCGGCGGCATCGTGTTCGACGACCTGGGCAGACTCCTGTTGATCCAGCGCGGAAACGCGCCCGGCAAGGGCCTCTGGTCGGTGCCCGGAGGACGGGTTGAACAGGACGAAACGGACAAGATGGCCGTGGTGCGGGAGCTGCGCGAGGAGACCGGGTTCGACGTGACACCGCACACACTTGTGGGCAACGCGGTCCGCGGCCGTTACGACATCTACGACTACTCGTGCACCGTCACCGGCGGCACGCTCACCGCGGGCGACGACGCGGACGCCGCCCGCTGGGTCGACTCGGCCGAACTGGTCGCGATGGACGCCGCGGGCCAGCTCGCGGAATTGCTCTTCGTGACATTGCGTGACTGGGGAGCGCTGCCGCGGAGGTGAGGAATGGTGTTCGCATTTTCGTGGCGGCGTGTCGGCAAAGGGAGACGCGCGACTGTGACGCGGAAAGGCCAATGGCGGTTGTTCACCGGCTGAGCACGGCGAATGGGGCAATTGGCGGTATTCGTTATCGCTCATGCGCATGAGTGGGGGTGTCGGCCGGACGGGGGTGAGCGGACCCGGTGCGAATGATGGGGTGAAAGTGGCGCCTGTGACCCTGAGTGCGGAGAGGCTGGGTCGCGCTGCGCGGTGGGCCGCCCTTCACCGATCGACCGGCCGGTGAGCAGGCGGATCCGCCGACCGGCGGGATGGCCGCCCATCGGGCGATCGGACCGCCCCGCCCGCCGCCGGACGGCCGATTCCGCTGCGACCGAGCCGACCACCACGTCGACCGCCGACCGGCGGCTTCACCGGGCTGAGCCGCGCCGCCACTGAGCGAATCGCAGCCCCCAGGCGTCTTCCGGCCACAGCTTCCGGTCACGCCCGGCGTGCAGCCAGACCCACCCAGCCCGCTGCCCGGCCTCTGTCGCTAGCCGAGGACGCCCGGCCGAAGCTCTCCGGTCAAGCCCAAGCACCGTCCGGGCCGTCCGGTTCAGCGGGCCGTCCGGGCGCCTGGCTAGGCGGGCAGCCAGGTCATCCGCTGCCCGTGCGGTGTGGTCCGGGCCAGGGCGCGGGCCTCGGACCGGCCGTCCGTGAAGTGGATCAGCCCCAGCACGCACATCTCCCCCGTGCCCGGTACCGCGGCGGCCAGGTCGGGGCGGTCCGGCAGGACCAGGTCCAGGGCCGCGCCGTAGAACCCTTCGGTCACCCACCAGACCGGGCGGTCCTTCGACAGCTTCGCCAGCTCCTCCACGAAAGCGGCGCGGCGGTCGCCGAAGTAGGCCAGGGCGTGGCTGGTCAGCACCACCAGCGGCAGCTCCGCCGGCAGGGAAGCGGCGGCGGACTCCAGGTCGTCGATGCCGTCACCGGTCAACAGGGTGGGCGCGTGCTTGCGCTGCTCCGCCGCGGCCGTGCGCAGGAGGCGGATCCGGTCGGGCTGGTCGGCCCAGACGCAGGCCTCCAGCCAGGCCAGCTCGTCCTCGTCGGCCAGGTCCACGGGAGCCCGGTCCAGGCCCGCGCGGGCACCGATGGCGATCTTCTTCGGCAGCTTCGGCAGGACCGCGCCCGGGGCGAGGTCCAGGCTGCAGTGCAACCCCACGGCGGCCTTGGCCGGGCCCGCGACGAGTTGCTCTCCGCCGTCGCACTGGTAGCGGTAGGCGAAGCGGTCCAGTCCGAGCAGCAGGCCGGCGCTGCACCCGACCTCGAGGAGCGCGATCTTGCCGGCCGCCTCCCTGGCCGCCGCGGCGATGGCCGGGTAGACGAGCGCGGCGCGGCGCACCTCGTTGGTCTGCGTGTAGCGCGAAGCGATGATCTCCCGGGCCTGGTCCGCCCGCTCCAGCAGGAACGAGCGGAACAGCGGCCAGGTCTCCCCGTCCACGCCGTCGAACCCGCCGAGGGAGGGGTAGTACCGCGAGAGCGGATGGATCGGGTCGGCCTGGACCAGCCGGTGGGCCGCGGCCATCAGCAGCGTGCCGCGGGCTTCGCCGCCACGGGCGTCCGCCAGCAGGCCGGCCACCTCGTCGTCCTCGGCCGCGCGCGTGGCCAGGTGGTCGTAGAGCGGGGAGACGCCGCGCGCTTCGACCTCGGCGAACTCACGCAGCGTCTGCTTGATCTTTTCCAGGGCGATGGCCACCCGTGCTCCTCGGTCCGGTCGGTTCACTCGTGCGGCGTCGGGCGGCCGGGCTGCTCGCCACCCCGGGTGTCGCCGTAGGACCGCTTCGGCACCATCACCTTGCGGCGGAAGGTGCACACGATCGTGCCGTCCTGCTTGTAGCCCCGGGTTTCCACGTGCACCACACCGCGGTCGTCCTTGGACTTCGACGGCGTCTTGCCGAGCACCTCGGTCTCACCGTAGAGCGTGTCGCCGTGGAAGGTCGGCTTCACGTGCTTGAGCGACTCCACCTCGAGGTTCGCGATGGCCTTGCCGGAGACATCGGGCACCGACATGCCCAGCAGCAGCGAGTAGATGTAGTTGCCGACCACCACGTTCTTGCCGAAGTCGGTGGTCTCACCGGCGAAGTGGGCGTCGAGGTGCAACGGGTGGTGGTTCATGGTCAGGAGGCAGAAGAGGTGGTCGTCGTACTCGGTGACCGTTTTGCCCGGCCAGTGCTTGTACACCGCGCCGACCTCGAACTCCTCGTAGTACCGGCCGAATTGCACCCGTCTGCCTCCCGTCCGCGTAACGCCGCCTGAGCCGCGTGCGACACGTAATCGTGGTGAGGAGTACCCTCAACCATTGGTGTTCGTGCGTCAACGCGAGCCCCACCACTCTCCGCGTCTCACGACCGCGCCGGACCGAAGGAGGTGAGGAACGCCCCATGAGTAGTGGCGATAGTCCGCTCCCTAGTAGTCCCAGCGTTCCCCCTTCGGCCGGTCTCCCCCGCTCCTGCTGGTAGGCCTGGCGATCCGGGAACGCTGGTAACGGGCGGACGTGCAAGTCCGCCTGGCCGTCGTCTTCGTGCTCCACCACGACGCCAGCTCAGGAGATTCCATGCCTGCCATTCCCTCGCTCGGCGGCCTTCGAGGCCGCGGCGGAAACCGCGCCAAGGCGACGGCCCCGCGCCCGATCCCCGTCCCGCTGTCGGCCTACGTGGTCGACTGCGCGGTGTACGTGGAGGGCAAGCGGCTGCCGGGGCGCTGGACCCATTCGGAGGCCATCGGCGAGGTCCGCAAGCGCCACGCGGGCTTCGTCTGGATCGGGCTGCACGAGCCGGACGCCGAGCAGATCCAGGGCGTCGCGGACACTTTCGGGCTGCACGAGCTGGCCGTGGAGGACGCGCTGGAGGCCCACCAGCGGCCCAAGCTGGAGCGCTACGACGACACGCTGTTCATGGTGGTCAAGACCGTGCGCTACGTCGAGCACGAGTCGCCGACCACGGCCAACGAGATCGTCGAGACCGGCGAGCTGATGGTGTTCCTCGGCCGCGACTTCGTGATCACCGTCCGGCACGGCAACCACTCCGGTCTGGCCCGGCTGCGCCGCGACCTGGACGAGGACCCGGAGCGGCTCGACCTCGGGCCCGCCGCCGTCGTGCACGCCATCGCCGACCACGTGGTCGACCACTACCTGGAGGTCACCAGCCGGATCGAGGCCGACATCGACGAGATCGAGGCGCAGGTGTTCGCGCCGCGCTCGCTGGTCAGCGCCGAGCAGATCTACCTGATGAAGCGGGAGGTGCTGGAGCTGCGGCGCGCGGTGATGCCGCTCGGCACGCCGGTGTCCCGCCTGGCCGAGGGCTACACCCGGCTGGTGCCGGACGAGGTCCGCTCCTACTTCCGCGACGTCGCCGACCACCTCGCCACCGTGTCCGAGCGGGTGGCGGCGTTCGACGAGCTGCTGAGCACCCTGGTCGACGCCACCGTCGCCAAGATCTCGCTGCAGCAGAACACCGACATGCGCAAGATCACCTCGTGGGCGGCGATCATCACCGTGCCGACCATGGGCGCCGGCATCTACGGGATGAACTTCGACTACATGCCGGAGCTGCACTGGAAGTTCGGCTACCCGCTCGTGGTCGGCGTGATCTTCGCGATCTGCCTGCTGCTCTACCGAATATTCAGGAAGAACGGCTGGCTCTAGCCGGCCCCGTCCCCTTCCCCCACCCGGTAGCCCTGCAGGAGTACTCCGATGCCTCGTCTGCTGACCAACCTCAAGTTCTGGGCCGTCACGCTCAGCCTCGCCTGGATCCTCGCGATCGTCACCGTGATCAGCCTCAACCCGGGCTTCTCGCACGGCATGAAGTAGCGCCGCGGCCCGTTACCCTGGGCACATGCCGAAAGCGCTGGTGGTGGCCGACGAGGTCGACGAGCGGTTGTGGACCGGTGCGGTCCGCGCGCTGCGGGTCGACCTGGTCGTCGGGGCCGGCGACCTGCCCTACGACTACCTCGAGTTCCTCTCCAACGCCCTCGACGTGCCGTGCGTTTTCGTACCCGGCAACCACGACCCCGACCTGTCGGGCTACACGCGCTACGGCGGACTGTCCATGAAGGACGGTTTCCCGACCGAGTGGCCCGGCCCGGCGGGCGGGGTCAACGCCGACGGGCGGGTGGTGGACGTCGCCGGGATCCGGTTCGCCGGCCTCGGCGGCTCGGTGCGCTACAACGAAGGCCCGAACCAGTGGACGCAGCGACAAGCCTCGCGGCGCGCCCGGGCGCTCGAACGGCGGGCCCGGTGGCGGCGGTGGCGCGACGGCCGCGAGGTCGACGTGCTGCTCACCCACTCCCCGCCCCGGCGCCTCGGCGACCGCGAGGACCCGCCGCACCGCGGCTTCTCCTGCCTGCACCGGACGATCGAGACGCTGCGGCCGCGGTGGCTGCTGCACGGCCACATCCACCCCCACGGTGAGCCGGTGCCCGACCGCCGGGTCGGGCCCACCACCGTGCGCAACGTGGTGGGGCACCGAATCATGGAGTTCCCGCGATGACCCGACCCACCGGCTTCCCCCGCGCCGACGCCGAGCACGACTTCCTCCGGGCCCGGCGCGGCCAGGTCCTGTCCCGGCTGGCCACCTGGCTGCGCCGCGAGCCGGACGACGTGAACATCATGCTGCCGTTCCACGAGGTGGTGGAGGCGCTCGGCTACGCGGGCGAGGCCCGGCTGGGGCTGCGGGTGATCCGGCTCGACTCGATCGTCGGCACGGTGGACCGCAGCCGGGACTTCGACCGCCGCTTCCGCCCGACCTCCGGGCGGGTGCGCGAACGCTGGGAACGGCTCGCGCTAGCCGCCCGCCGGGGCGAGGAGATTCCGCCGATCGAGGTCTACCGCGTGGGCGAGCTGCACTTCATCATCGACGGCCACCACCGCGTCTCCGTGGCACTGGCCCAGGGGGTGTCCACAACGGAGGCTTCGGTGACGGTGGTGCGCACGAAGCTGGACCCGAGCGGCATCCGCTACCGCGGCGACCTGATCGTGAAGGACTACCGGCGGCTGTTCCTGGAACGCGTGCCGCTGACCGGCCACGCCCGGGCTTCGGTGATCGTCTCGGACCCGTGGGACTACGCGCGGCTCGGCGAGCACGTCGAGGCCTGGGGCTTCCGGCTGATGCAGGACGAGGGCCGCTTCAGCGAGCGGGGTGCCCTGGCCCAACGCTGGTTCGACGAGGAGTACACCCCCGTCGTCGACCTGCTCCGGCAGGCCGACCTGATCGGCGACCGCACCGACGCGGAGGCCTACATGTGGGTGGCGTCCGAGCGCTACCGGCTGATCCGCACCCACCGCTGGGACGACGAGGTGATCGAGGCGTTGCGCGCGCGGCGGCACTGAGGCCCCGCGGCCGACCCGGTTATTCGTCCATTTCGGACGATCACGACCCCGGGCCCCTCCCGGCCGAGGTCGGGAGGGGCCCGGCGTCGCCGACGTCCGAGACCGCTTACACGTGCACCGCGGTCACCGTGGCCTGCCCCTTCGGCGCTCCCGAGCGCAGGAGCAGGGCGGTGATCACCGAGCCGGCCACGAAGATCGCCGCCGCCCAGGTGAAGGCGGTGGTGTAGCTGTGCACCGCGGCCTCCGCCGCGAGCTGCGGCGTCGGGGTGCGACCGGCGATGAAGGACGAAGCCGCGTTGCCCGCCAGGGTGCTCAGCAGGGCCGTGCCGATCGAGCCGCCGACCTGCTGCATCGTGTTGACGGTCGCGGAGGCGACCCCCGCGTCGTGCTGGTCGACGCCGAAGGTCGCGACGCTCATCGCGGGCGCCATGGCCAGGCCGATGCCCAGGCCCATCACCATCAGCGGGCCGAGCACGCCGCCGGCGTAGGTGCTGCCGATGGAGATGCCGCTCAGCCAGAACAGCCCGAGCCCCGCGATCAGCATGCCCGTGGGCACCAGCGGCCGCGGGCCGAACCGCGGCAGCAGCACGCTGGTCGCGGTGGTCGCGGCGATCATCAGGGTGGCGACCATCGGCAGGAAGCCGAACCCGCTCTGGATCGGGGTGAACTTCAGGTTCAGCTGCACGTAGAAGGTCAGGAACAGGAAGATCGCGAACATCCCGATGGCGAGCAGGAACATCGCGAGGTACGCGCCGCCCCGGTCCCGGTCGAGCAGCACGCGCAGCGGCAGCAGCGGGTGCCGGACCCGCTGCTGCAGCCAGACGAACGCGGTCAGCAGCACCAGTCCGGCGGCCAGGAAGCCCCACACCGAGACCGAGCCCCACGAGTCGTGCTCGGCGTTGGAGAAGCCGTAGACCAGGGCGAACAGCCCGGCCGAAGCGGTGACCGTGCCCGGTAGGTCGAGCTTGGGGCGCGGGCCGCCGGACTCCTGGCGGCGCAGCAGGATCGCGCCGCCGACGAAGGCGACCACCGCGAACACGATGTTCACGAACATGCACCAGCGCCAGTCCAGGTACTCGGTGAGCACCCCGCCGAGCAGCAGGCCGATCGCGGCACCCCCGCCGCCGATCGCGCCGAACACGCCGAACGCCCGCCCGCGCTCCTTCGGGTCGGTGAACGTGGTGGTGAGCAGCGAAAGCGCGGCCGGCGCGAGCAGCGCGCCGAACACGCCCTGTGCCGCCCGGGCGATCAGCAGCATCTCGATGTTGCCCGCCGCGCCGCCGATCGCGGACACCGCGGCGAAGCCGGCGAGACCGACCAGCAGGGCGTTCTTGCGGCCGAACAGGTCCGCGAGCCGCCCGCCGAGCAGCAGCAGGCTGCCGAACGCGAGCGCGTACGCGGTGACCACCCACTGGCGGGCGTCGTTGGAGAAGCCCAGGTCGGCCTGGGCCGAGGGCAGGGCGATGTTCACGACGGTGGCGTCGAGCACCACCATCAACTGGGCGAGGCCGATCACCACGAGGATCAGCCAGCGCCGGGCGTGGTGCGGGTTGTCGGCGTGGCTCGGCGCGTCCTCCCCCGGACGTTCGAGCGTGGCCGTTGGCTCTGTCATGCGGGCGAATCCCTCACTGGTAGTGATCACAGCGCTATGTGGAGTAAGTACCTCCCCTTACGTCGACCAAGGTACACAAAAAGCGGAGAACCCGCCTCGACTTATTTTGGTAACCTGGTCTTCATGACCCGGGACGCTGCTCCCGCCGCACCGGCGCGGCCGCTGCGGCGTGATGCCGAACTCAACCGCCGTCGCATGCTCGAATCGGCGCGAGCCGTCTTCGGTCGGCGCGGGCTGGAGGCCACCCTCGACGACGTCGCCCACCACGCGGGGCTGGGCGTCGGCACCGTCTACCGGCGGTTCCCGAGCAAGGAACACCTGGTCGAGGCCATGTTCGCCGATCGGATGGAAGACCTGACCGACCTCGCCGCCCAAGCGCTGGAGCACGAGGACCCCTGGGTGGGCTTCGTCGAATTCACCTGGCAGGCCGCCGAGTTGCACTCGTGCGACCGCGGGCTGCGCGAGATCATGCTGTCGAAGGCGTTCGGGCACGATCACGTGGCCGACGCCAAGGCGCGGATGGTGCCGCTCATCACCCGGCTCGTCGAGCGCGCGCAGGCCTCGGGCCAGTTGCGCGCCGACGTGGTGCCGACCGACCTGCCGCTGATCCACCAGATGATCGGCTCGGTCGTGGAGTACACCGGCCAGATCGAGCCGCGGCTGTGGCGCCGCTGCCTGGCCCTGATCCTCGACGGGCTGCGCGCCGAGCCGGGCCGCGCCTCCGACCTGCCCCACCCCGGACTGGACCAGGACGAGATCGACGAGGCGATGTGCGCGTGGCGGCTGCCCAAGCGCAAGGACTCGTGAGCGGCCGCGACGGGGAACCGGCGCGGCCGCTCCTGAGCCCTACTCGCTGGGGATGATCGCCCAGAGGATCAGGTAGGCCACGAACTGCGGGCCCGGCAGCAGGCAGGACAGCACGGCCAGCAGCCGCACCTTGCCCGCCGAGACGCCGAAGCGGCGGCCGAGCCCGGCGCACACCCCGCCGATCCTGCGGTCGTTGCGCGGACGGCTGAGCCGGCGTGTGACGGTGGTGGTCATCGTCTTCCCCTCCCGATGGGTGCTTGGTCCCATGCCACCACGGCGAGCGGGGCGCGCGCATCGCCCCGCGGGACGATCCGGGCCCCTAGGGGACGGCCGGCTCAGGGGTGGAATCCTCCGGCCGGTGCCCAATTTTCCGACGCTGACCTGCGAAGACGTTGTCGGGGACGGTGAGATTTCCCGGTCAGGGCTGGTGCTTGCGCCGTTCGTGGTGATACTTCACCCCGTGCGCAACCCACTCGGACCTGTAGTCGTCGCGCTCGTTGGCACCCTGGCCCTGGCCGGCTGCGCCGGCGCGCCGGCGGCCCCCGAAGACTCCTCGCCCACCCCGCTGACGGCGAGCGCGGCGCTCGGTGAGTTCACCACGCTCGACTACTGCAGCTTGCTCGACGTCGGCCGGCTGCGCGGCGCCACCGCCGACCGGCCGGACTCCTCGTTCGACTCCTGCCGCGGCGAGTTCGTCCAGAACGGCCGGCACCGCGAGGTGGCCGTCGGCCCGCTCCGCGCCGACGCCGATCCCAACGTCAAGCCCTACTACGGCTACCCCGGCGTGATCCCGGACGGCCTCGCCGTGGCGGAGTCGAGCTTCGACGCGGACACCTCGTGCGCACGGGTGATCACCTTCGCCGACGGCATCCGGCTGAACGTCGCGGTCACCGACTCCGCGGGCCCCTCGGCGAACGCCGACCGCTGCGCCGACGCCGACGCCACCGTCAGCGGGGTCTTCGCCGCCATCAGCGGGAACCACGTTCGGCACCAGGACTTCGCGGACCGCTCGTGGGGCCGGGTCGACGCGTGCGCGCTGCTGAGCGGGCCCGACCTCGACGCCGTCAGCGGGGCCGGCGCCCAGCCGGCCGTGGCCCTGTCCGGGCACTCCTGCATCCGCGGGCGGCTGAGCGTGAAGTTCTCGGTCGAGCCGTCGGCGCCCGCCGGGCCGACCGAGGTGCTGGGCGGACGGTCCGCCCGCGTGGCCGCCGACGGCGCGTTCTGCCACGCCATCGCCACGCAGCCGGCCCCCGGCGCGGCGGGCCGCGGTGAGCAGGTCGAGGTGGACGTGGTGGACACCAGCGGCTCGGCCGGCGACGCCGCCTGCGCGGACACCCGCACCGCCGCGGCCGTCGTCTTCGCGAAGGTGCCGTGACCGAGCCGGCCGGATTCCCGGAGCCGCATACGCCGGTGCCCGGCGGGGAAACCCCAGCCGGGCACCGGGCTCACCTCCGGGGTTACTCGCTGTAGGTGATGTTGCGGCCGTTCGCCGGGTCGAACAGCTTGACCTTGTCCGGGTCGAACCAGAGCCGGACCTCGGCGTTCTCCTGGGCGGCCGAAGCGGCCGACAGCCGCGCGACGACCTGGGAATCGCCGCCCGGCACGTCGGCCGAACCGCTGTCCGCGGCCAGCTCCGCGAGCTCGGCCGAGGTCGCGGCGCCGCCCTCCAGCGTGAAGTGGGCGAACTTCTCCGAGCCCATCGACTCCAGTACGTCCACCCGGGCGGTGAAGGTGCTGCCGCCCGCGGACTCGACCAGCGCCGCGTCCTCGAAGTGCTCCGGCCGCACGCCGACGATCACCTCGCGGGGCGCGTCCGCCGCCTCGGCCATCCGGCGGATCCGGTCGGTCAGCGGCGTGGTGCCCAGCGGGCTGCGCAGCTCACCGTTCTCCAGCGTCGCCGGCACGAAGTTCATCGACGGCGAGCCGATGAACCCGGCCACGAACAGGTTCGCCGGGTTGTCGTAGAGGAACTGCGGCGCGCCGACCTGCTGCACGTACCCGCCGCGCAGCACCACCACCCGGTCGCCCAGGGTCATGGCCTCGGTCTGGTCGTGCGTCACGTACAGCGTGGTGGTGCCGAGCTGCTTCTGGATCTTCGACACCGAGGTGCGCATCTGCCCGCGCAGTTTGGCGTCCAGGTTGGACAGTGGCTCGTCCATCAGGAACGCCTTGGGGTTGCGCACGATCGCGCGGCCCATGGCCACCCGCTGCCGCTGCCCGCCCGAGAGGTTGGCCGGCCTGCGGTCGAGGTGGCCGCTCAGGTCGAGGATCTTCGCCGCCTCCTCCACCTTGGACCTGACCACGGATTCGTCCACCTTGGCCAGCCGCAGCGGGAACGCCATGTTCTCGCGCACGCTCATGTGCGGGTACAGCGCGTAGGACTGGAACACCATGGCGATGTCCCGGTCCTTCGGCGCCTTCTCGTTGACCCGCTCGCCGTCGATGCGCAGCTCACCGGAGGAGATGTCCTCCAGCCCCGCCACCATGTTGAGCGTGGTCGACTTCCCGCAGCCGGAGGGGCCGACGAGGATGATGAACTCGCCGTCGGCGATCGTGATGTCCACTTCGGACACCGCCAGCGCCCCGTCGGGATACTTCTTGGAAACCTTGTCGAGAACGATCTCAGCCATGGATCAGCCCTTCACCGCACCGGACGTCAGCCCCGCCACGATGCGACGCTGGAAGAACAACACGAACAGGATGATCGGGACGGTGATCACGACCGCGGCCGCGCTCACCTGACCCGTCGGGTCCTCGAACTGCGAGGACCCGGTGAAGAACGACAGCGCGGCCGGCACCGTGCGCGACGCCGTGGTGGACGTCAGCGAGATGGCGAACAGGAAGTCGTTCCAGCAGAAGATGAACGCCAGGATCGCCGTGGTGAACACGCCCGGTGCGGCCAGTGGCGCGATCACCTTGCGGAACGCCTGCGCGGGCGTCGCCCCGTCCATCTTCGCCGCCTTCTCCAGCTCCCACGGGATCTCCCGGAAGAACGCGGAAAGCGTGTAGATCGACAGCGGCAGCGCGAACGTGATGTACGGCAGGATCAGTCCGGGCCAGGTGTCGAACAGGCCGAGACTGCGCTCGATGTTGAACAGCGGTGTGACGAGCGAAACCTGCGGGAACATCGCGATCAGCAGGGAGAGCCCCACCAGCAACTGCTTGCCGGGGAAGTCGAGCCGCGCGATGGCGTAGGCCGCCATCGTGCCCAGCGCCACCGCGATCACCGTGGCGATCACCGCGATGCCGATCGAGTTCACCAGCGCCCGGATGAACTCCGTGGTCTGGAAGATGTCGGCGTAGTTCTTCAGCGTCCACGACTTCGGGAAGAAGCTGCCGTCGGCGAGGGTGTCCTTGGTCTTGAAGGACAGCGAAACCACCCACAGCACCGGGACGAGCGCGAACACCACCACCAGGATGTCCACCAGCCCCCAGCGGATCTTGCGGCCGGTCGTGACCGCTCCACCCATGACCATCAGCGTTTACCCCCGTTGTCGCTGCCGGGTGCGGCGGTGCCGAACACCTTGATGAAGATAAACGCGATGATCGCCACCGTGATGAAGATCAGCACCGCCATGGTGGAGCCGATGCCGAGATTGAGCCCCTTGACCAGGTTGTCGTAGGTCTGCATCGACACGGATCCGGTGTCCTGCGCGCCGTTGGTCAGCACGAAGATGTTGTCGAAGATGCGGAACGCGTCGAGCGTGCGGAACAGCAGCGCGACCAGGATCGCCGGCTTCATCACCGGCAGCATCACCTTGGTGAACCGCTGCCAGGCCGTGGCTCCGTCCATCGAGGCGGCCTTGAGCAGGTCGTCCGGCACCAGCGCCAGCCCGGCCATCAGCAGCAGCGCCATGAACGGCGTGGTCTTCCACACCTCGGCCGAGATGATGATGAACAGCGAGGGCCACCGTTCGGTCAGCGGCGCGCCGCCCGAGGCGAGCAGGTTCGCCAGGTAGCCGCTCTTCGGCGTCCACGCGAAGAACCACGAGTACGCCGCGACCACCGTGACGATGCCGTACGGGATCAGCGCGACGGTGCGCACCAATCCCCGGCCGACCAGCGTGCGGTGCATGACCAGCGCCAGCAGCATGCCGAGCACGAACTCGATCGCCACCGACACCACGGTCAGCAGCATCGTCGTGCCGAACGCCGTCCACCAGTACGAGTTGGACAGCACGGCCGCGTAGTTGGCCAGGCCGACGAACTCGTGCTGCAGGGGGAACCGCAGGTCGTAGCGCTGCAGGGAGAGCCACACCGAGTAGATGATCGGGTAGCCGGTCACCGCCACCATCACCAGGAACGCGGGCGCGCACAGCCAGAGCCCGAGCCGGCGCTCGGCCTTCTTCCCTTCGCTGAGCGCGGGTTTGCCCTTCCGGTGGGTGGCCGTCTGGTGCGTGGCCGTCGCGCCCGTTCCGGCCGCGGGGTCCTGGACCGTCACGGGATCACTCCCTTCGACTGGAGCGCGTCGTTGAGCTGCTCTCGCAGTTTGTCCGCCGTCGCCGGCGGGTCGATGTCCGAAGGCGGCGAAAGGATCTTCGCCATCACCGTCGCGGCGTTCTGGTACGCGGGGGTGAGCGGGCGGACGGCGGCGGTGCTCAGCGCGCTCAGGATGGTGTCGCGCATCGGGTACTTCACCGCCATGTTCGGGTTGTCGGCCGAAGCCGGCTTCGCCGCGTCCACCGGCACGTCGTCGTGGTACACCGATTCGATGGTCGGCGGCACGCCGTCGTTGATGGCCGAGAACTTCTGGCTCTCCGCACTGCGCAGGCACAGCGCGGCTTCGAAGGCCTGCGGCTTGTGCGCGGAGTACGTGCTCACCGCGAGGTCGTAGCCGCCGATCGTGGTCTTCGCCGGCGTGCCCGCCTTGGCCTGCGGGTACACCGCCCACTTGAAGTGGGCCAGGTCCTGCGGCTTCTCCTCGGCGTAGGAGGGGTAGACGAACGGCCAGTTCAGCTCGAACGCGGCGTCACCGCGCTGGAACGTCTGGCGGACGTCGTCCTCCTTCTGGTTGGTCAGCGACGGATCGGTGATGCCCGAGGAGGTGACCTGCTTGAGCAGTTGCAGCGCCTGCACCGCGCCGGCGTCCATCACCACGGACTTGCCGTCGTCGGACAGGATGTGGCCGCCGAGGGATTCGACCAGCGTGTTGTAGACGACCACCAGGCCCTCGTACTGGGCCCCGGTGAACACGATGCTGTACGGCTTGTGCTCGCTCTTGAGCTGCTGCGACATCTGCATCATCGCCTCCCACGTCCGGGGCGGGCTCGGGGTGATGCGGTCGTCGTACCAGAGCAGCTGGATGTTGGTGTTCTTCGGGGCCGCGTAGACCTTCCCGTCGTAGGTGGCGGTCTCCATCGGCGCCTTGAGCACCCCGGCCGTGGCCGCCGCCTTGTCCTCGCCGGTCCACTCCTGGGCCCAGCCCGCCTCGGCGAACTCCGAGACCCAGGTGACGTCGAGGCCGAGCACGTCCATCGAGGTGTCGCCGGCCGCGAGCCGGCGGGCCATCTGGATGCGCTGGTCGTCGGCGCCGCGCTGGAGCTTGTTGTAGACGATCTCGTAACGCCCGGCCGCCGCCTTGTTGCAGTTGTCGACGACGGTCTGGAAGTGGTCCTCGGGCGCGTAGTAGACGTTGATCCGGACCCCGGAACCGGACCCGCAACCGGCCACCAGGCCCGTGGTCACCAGCCCCGCGGCCAGCAGCGCGGCGGCCCTCGCGGGCGAACGCCCCCGCAGCCTCTTCTTCCCCATTAGATTGCCTCCTCACCCGCGTGCACGTCGGTTACCGTGAAGCCCCCAGGCATCACGACGCGATGAGGCCGACCGCGCCAGCACCCCGACGTGCTAGTGATCAGCCGATCGTGCTGCGCAGGTCACGACCGGCCGACTTGGTGTCGGCCAACCTATGCCGGGCGATCACACCCCGCAAGCAGTATCGGTAACGATTCAGCCCTGTGCCGGGTGAAACGCCGGGAACTCCATGGCCATCGGGAATTCCACCGGCGGCACCGCCTCGGACGGGTGACGCGAGTGCGGCGGTAGAAGTACCGCCGGGCGGGAGACCGGGTGCGGCGGCGGATCTTCGGCGCCGACGGGTGCGCGGCGGCAACGATGGCCGGGTTGCGCCGGGGGCTCGGGGTGGGGCCCGCCGGGCTCAGGCGGGGGTGGCGGGTGGCTTGAGCGCCAGCTTCGCCAGCAGCTCGCGGCCCTGCTCGGCCGTGCGCGGCTGGCAGAGCACGTCGTAGCGGCCGGCGACGAGCTGGCTCGCCGAGGAGAAATCACGGCGCCCGCGCGAGAGGCCGTAACCGATGGCGGAGAACAGGAGCCCGGCCAGCACGCCGAGCGCCAGTCCGCTCAGCAGTTGCAGCGGGAAACCCTGGTTCACGAACAGCCCGAGCAGCAGTCCGGCGAAGAGGCCGAACCACGCGCCGGAAACCGCGCCCGCGGCCAGCGCCCGGCCCCAGGACATGCGGCCGATCACGCGTTCCACGAGCATCAGGTCGACCCCGACGATGGTCACGTCGGTGACCGGGAACTCGCCCTCGGCCAGGAAGTCCACCGCCCGCTGGGCCTCGCCGTAGGTGCGGTACGAGCCGATCGGCCAGCCGGTGGGCGGGGTCGGGAGCCGCGGCGGCCGGGCCGGTTGCTCGCGCCCGCCGCCCAAGGGAGTGCTCACCATCGTCTCCAACGCGCTCGTCCGGACCGGAGGGCCCATCTTGTCAAGAACCGGCGAACCGTGCGAACCGCGTGGGCCACCGGCCGCCGGTGAAGGGTGTTCACCGAAGCCCGGCGCGAGCGCGGCGGCCGAAGCGGACCGGTCGGCTTTCCGAGGTGATGCTCACCGGAGTGTCCTCAGTGGACCACCGCCGGCCCCGGCCGGCAGTAGTCCACTGCGTCAGGACTTCGCCTTGTACTCGCGCAGGAGGCCGCGGCTGATGATGGTCTTCTGGATCTCGCTGGTGCCCTCGCCGATCAGCAGGAACGGGGCCTCGCGCATCAGGCGCTCGATCTCGTACTCCTTGGAGTAGCCGTAACCGCCGTGGATGCGGAACGACTCCTGCGTGACCTCGGCGCAGTACTCGCTCGCGATCAGCTTCGCCATCCCGGCCTCGACGTCGTTGCGGGCCCCGGAATCCTTGAGCCGCGCGGCGTTCACCATCATCAGGTGGGCCGCCTCGACCTTGGTGGCCATCTCCGCGAGCTTGAACGCGATCGCCTGGTGCTCGGCGATCGGCTTGCCGAAGGACTTGCGCTGCTGGGCGTAGTCCACGGCCAGCTCGAACGCGCGGATCGCGATCCCGCACGCCCGTGCCGCGACGTTCACGCGGCCGACCTCGACCCCGTCCATCATGAACGAGAAGCCCTGGCCGGGAGCGTCGCCGAGCACCTTGTCCGCGCCGATGCGGAAGCCGTCGAACACGGCCTCGGTGGTGTCGACGCCCTTGTAGCCCATCTTTTCGATCTTGCCCGGGATGGTGAGGCCGGGGGCCACCTCGCCGAAGCCCTCGGGCTTCTCGACCAGGAACGTGGTGAGGTTGCGGTGGGCCTTCTCCGCGCCCTCGTCGGTCTTGACCAGCAGTGCGATCAGGGTGGAGCTGCCGCCGTTGGTCAGCCACATCTTGGCCCCGTCGATGACGTAGCCGTCGCCGTCGCGCCGGGCGCGGGTCTTGATCGCCGCGACGTCCGAGCCGAGGTCCGGCTCCGACATCGAGAAGCTGCCGCGGACCTCACCGGTCGCCATGCGCGGCAGGAAGTGCCGCTTCTGCTCCTCGGTGCCGTGGCGGGAGATCATGTGCGCGACGATGAAGTGCGTGTTGATCACGCCGGACACGCTCATCCAGCCGCGCGCGATCTCCTCGACCACCAGCGCGTAGGTGAGCAGCGACTCGCCGAGCCCGCCGTACTCCTCGGGGATGGTGAGCCCGAACAGGCCCATCTCCTTCATGCCCTCGACGATCTCCGCCGGGTAGGTGTCGGAGTGCTCCAGCTCCTGCGCGTGCGGGATGACCTCCTTGTCCACGAACGAGCGGACCGTCGCGAGGATTTCGGACTGCACGTCGGTCAGGCCGGCGGTCTGGGCGAGGCGGGCCATCACAGATTCCCTTCGGCGGGGCGACGCCGGCTCCCGGCGCTGGGGTTACCGGCGAGTATGACGATAAACCGGCCGCCCGGCTATGAGGGTGCTCACGCCGGGTGGCCGGTTCCGCCCGTTAAGGTGCGGAAACCGGCCGGCCTGGGGCGTTTTCGGCTGGGTGGTTTCGCTTGGGTGATTTCGACGGCGTGGTTTCGAAGATGGAGGGACAGGCGATGAGTGAGGGTTACGAGCCCCCGTCGTTCGAGCACCAGCCGTACCCGCCGCAGGGGCCGCCGCCGGGTGCGGGACTGGCGATCGGCTCGCTGGTGTGCTCGATCGCCGGGCTGATCGTCTGCGCCCCGGCGGCGATCGCGGGGATCATCATGGGCCACGTCGCCCACGCCCGGTCGCGGCGCGGCGCGGCGACCGGGGGCGCGGTGGCCGTCGCCGGCTTCGTGATCGGGTACCTCGGCCTGGTGGTGTGGGGGATCATGATCCCGTTCGTCGTGCACGAGCTGGCCGCGCACGGGGCCTTCGGCTGAGGCGTCCCGCTACGGTGGAGACCCGCACGACCCGAGGGGACCCCCGATGACCAACCCGACCGACCCGGCTGAGCCGTCCCGCCCGGCCGAGGCCCCGTCGCCGCCGAAGCCGGCCGAGGTGTCCGAGACCTGGTCGCAGGACCGGCCGGGCGACCCCACCATGGGCGGCGCGACGAGCTACGCGCCCACCCCGTACGCCCCGCCCGAGCCGGTTCACTTCGACCCCCCGGCCACCGCGGTCCCCTACCCGGACCCCGCCGCGCACCACACCGGCGGGCCCGGCACCAGCGCCCCCGACACCACTGCCTCCGATACCGTAGCGATGCCGGGAGCGTCCGGCCCGGACCCGTTCGCCGCGCCGTCGGCCTATCCGCCGCCCACCCATCCCGGATCGCCCTACCCGGGCGCGACGACCGGTTACCCGGCCGGCGCACCGCAGGACCAGGTGCAGCCCTACCCCCAGCAGCCGTACGGGCAGCCGTACCCGCAGCAGCCGTACCCCCAGCCCTACGGCCGGCCGTACTCGCCGTACGGACAGCCGGGAGCCGCATCGCTGGACACCGGGCTCGCGGTCGGCGCGCTGGTGTGCTCGCTGATCGGGCTGCTGACCTGCCTGGTCGCGGTCCCGGGCGTGATCATGGGCCACATCGCGCTGAGCAAGGCCAATCGCGGCGAGGCCGGTGGCCGTGGCATGGCGCTGGCCGCCGTGGTGATCGGCTACGTGATCATCGCGCTGTACGTCGGCTTCTTCGTGACGTTCATCCTGCTGGGCGTCAACGGGTACCTCGGCCCGTGACCTAGTCGGGCTGGGGCTGGGCGTCGCCGGGCCGGCGGGGTGCCGGGGTGACCCGGCCGTTGGTCTCGGGATCGGCCGCAGCCGGGGGTTCCGGGGGTACCGCCGCGGGGGGCCGGGGGGTGGCCGCGTCGAGGAACCGCAGCAGTTCCACCGGGAACGGCAGCACCAGGGTCGAGTTCTTCTCCGCCGAAACCTGCACCACCGTCTCCAGCAGGCGCAGTTGCAGCGCGGCCGGGGTGTCGGCCATCGTGGCCGCCGCCTGGGCGAGCTTGTGCGAAGCCTGCAGCTCGCCGTCGGCGGAGATCACCCGGGCACGGCGCTCCCGCTCGGCCTCGGCCTGGCGGGACATCGAGCGCTTCATCGTCTCCGGCAGGGCCACGTCCTTGATCTCCACGCGGTCGATGTGGATGCCCCAGTCCAGCGCCGGGCTGTCGATCATCAGCTCCAGGCCCTGGTTGAGCCGCTCGCGGCTGGACAGCAGGTCGTCGAGGTCGCTCTTGCCGATGATCGAGCGCAGCGAGGTCTGCGCGACCTGCCCGACGGCGGCGCGGTAGTCCTGCACGTTCACCGTGGCCAGGACCGGGTCGACCACCTTGAAGTACACCACCGCGTCGACGCGCACGGTGACGTTGTCGCGGGTGATGCCGTCCTGCGCGGGCACCGGCATGGTGACGATCTGCAGGTTGACCTTCTGCAGCCGGTCGGCCACCGGCCACAGCACGGCCAGCCCGGGTCCGCGCACCTTCGGCCGGACCCGGCCGAAGCGGAAGACCAGGCCGCGCTCGTACTGCTTCACCACTCGCAGGGCGGAACCCATCCACACCCCGCCCGCAACGACGACCGCACTCAGGATCTCGACGATCATGGCAGCTCCGTAGGTCCACCCCTGGCCTTCCCACTCTACGCGCGCGGCGCGGTCCGGGAAATGGACTGGACGCCCCTGAAAGGCTGGCCCGGTGACCCCGCTGCGGATCCCGCCCGCCTTCGCCGCCCGCGCGCCGCGCGTGCTCGGGCCCGGGAGCCGGCCCTGGCTCGCCGCCTTGCCCGGCCTCGCCGGGCAGTACGCCCGCGAGTGGGGATTGACCTTCGAAGGCGAAGCGATGCACGGCTTCGTCGGCGTCGCCCAGCCCGCGCGCCGGGACGACGGCACCCCGGTGGTGCTCAAGCTCGGCTGGGTGGAGGAGGAATCGCGCTACGAGCCGCTCGCACTGTCCACATGGGCCGGTCGCGGGGCCGTGCTGCTGCTGGAGTCCGCGCCCGAAGCCGGGGCGCTGCTGCTCGAACGCCTCGACCACACCCGGACGTTGGACGACGAGCCGGTGCTCGAAGCCGTCGGAGTGATGAGCGGGCTGGCCCGGCGCCTCGCCGTGCCCGCGCCGCCCGAGCTGGCGCGGACCCTGCGCGGCGAGGCCGAACGGTGGCTCGAAGAGCTGCCGAAGTCCTGGCACGAGCTGGGCCGTCCGCTCCCCCGCCGAGCCCTCGACGCCGCGCTCGAGGTGTGCCGCGACCTCGGCCCCTCGTCCGGTCACGCGCTGGTGAACGAAGACCTGCACTACGAGAACGTGCTGGCCGGACAGCGCGAGCCGTGGCTGGTGATCGACCCCAAACCGCTCGCCGGGGACCTGGAGTACGGGGTGTTCTCCCTGCTGTGGAACCGGTTCACCGAGTCCACATTGGACGAAAAGACCGCGGCCACCGGACTGGACGCCGGGCGGGTGAAGGCCTGGACGCTGGTCCGCGCGGTGCAGAACCTGCTGTGGTTCGCCGAAGACCTACGCGACACCGGGGACCTCGGCGACGAGCAGCCCGCCGTCGAGGCCCTCCCGTGCCTGGTTTCCTGGGCCATGTCCTGACTGAGAGGACGCGGAGAACGCCCGGTTGGGCAGCGCGGGCGCACCGGCGCGGCAGCCGATAGGGTCTGGTGCATGTCCCCCGTGAACAGGGTTTTCGCCGCTCAGCTGGCCGGTCTGCCGGTGTTCGGACCCGACGGGGAGTCGATCGGGAAGGTCCGCGACGTGGTCGCGGGCCTGCGGCTCGACCAGCAGCCGCCGCGGGTCCTCGGCCTGGTGGTCGAGCTGGCGACGCGGCGGCGGGTGTTCGTGCCCATGCTGCGCGTGACCGCGATCGAGCCGAACGCCGTGACGCTCGCCACCGGCTCGGTCAACATGCGCCACTTCACCCAGCGCCCCAACGAAGTGCTGGTGTGCGGGCAATTGCTCGACGCGCACTCGACGCTGGTCGGCACCGAGACCCGGGTCACCGTCGTCGACGCCGCGCTGGAGCCCACCCGCACCCGGGACTGGGTGCTGGCCAAACTGGCGATCCGCGAACGCACCACCCGCCTCGCGCTGGGCCGCCGCCGCTCGGCGATGCAGGTGGTGCCGTGGAGCGAGGTGGCCGGGCTCGGCCTGACCGACCTGACCGGGCAGCCCCAGGGCGCGGGCCAGCTGCTGATGCTGTTCGACACCATGCGCGCGGTCGACGTCGCCGCGACCGTGAGCGACCTGCCGCTCAAGCGCCGGCACGAGGTGGCCGACGCGATGGACGACGAGCGCCTCGCCGACGTCATCGAAGAGCTGCCCGACGACGACCAGAAGGAACTGCTGGGCTACCTGCCCGAGGAGCGCGCCGCCGACATCCTCGAGGCGATGAACCCCGACGACGCGGCGGACCTGCTGTCCGAGCTGGCCCCGGCCGAGCAGCGGCGGCTGCTGGACCTGATGGAGCCGGAGGAGTCGGCGCCGGTCAAGCGGCTGCTGGCCTACTCCTCCGACACCGCGGGCGGGCTGATGACCCCGGAGCCGGTGGTCCTCGCCCCCGACGCGACGATCGCCGAGGCGCTGGCCCACATCCGCAACGCCGACCTGCCCGCCGCACTGGCCACCATGGTGTTCGTCTGCCGTCCGCCGTCGGCGACGCCGACCGGGCGGTTCGTCGGCGTGGTGCACTTCCAGCGGCTGCTGCGCGAGCCGCCGGCCGAGCTGATCGCGAGCGCCGTCGACACCGACCTCACCGCGCTGCGGCCGAACGCGTCGCTGCCCGAGGTGACGCGGTACTTCGCGGCGTACAACCTGGCCTGCGGCCCCGTGGTCGACGCCGAGGACCACTTGCTGGGCGCCGTCACCGTCGACGACGTGCTCGACCACCTGCTGCCCGACGACTGGCGCGAGACCGGCCTGCGCGACGTCGCCGACGGCGTAGAAGACTCCCGCGCCCCTGAGCCCGACCACTCCGCCGAGACCCAAGGGGCCCACCGTGCCTGAACTCACTTCGGGCCGCCGGCTCGACCAGCCGCGCGGGCAGGCCCGGCTGCGGCTCAACATCGACCCGGACACCTTCGGCCGGTTCACCGAGCGCATCGCGCGGTTCCTCGGCACCGGCAAGTACCTGTTCTGGCAGACGCTGATCGTGATCGTCTGGATCGTGCTCAACCTGGTGGGGATCTCCTTCCACTGGGACCCGTACCCGTTCATCCTGCTCAACCTGGCCTTCTCCACGCAGGCCGCGTACGCCGCGCCGCTGATCCTGCTGGCGCAGAACCGGCAGGACGACCGCGACCGCGTCTCGCTGGACGAGGACCGCAAGCGCTCCGCCCAGACCAAGGCCGACACCGAGTACCTGGCGCGCGAGCTGGCCTCGCTGCGGCTCGCGGTCGGCGAGGTGGCCACCCGCGACTACCTGCGCAGCGAGCTGGAACGGCTGCGCGAAGACCTCGACATCGGGGTGAAGCCGAGGCGAACCAAGGCGTCGGAACATCCTCGCGCTACCAGTACGTAACATGGGCTGGGTGACGAGTACGCAGCAACTCCCCAGCGTCGACGACGTCCGCACCGCGCTGAAGGACGTGTACGACCCCGAAATCAAAAAGCCGATCACCGACCTCGGCATGGTGAAGGACGTGGTGGTCGGCGAAGACGGGGTGGTCACCGTCGGCATCTACCTGACCGTGGCCGGCTGCCCGCTCAAGGCGACGCTGACCCAGGACACCACCGAAGCCGTCAAGAAGCTCCCCGGCGTCGCCGACGTGCGGGTCGAGCTCGACGTGATGAACGACGAGCAGCGCACCGAGCTCCGCAAGTCCCTGCGCGGGGACGCCACCGATCCGGTGATCCCGTTCGCGCAACCGGGTTCGCTGACCCGGGTGTACTGCGTGGCCTCGGGCAAGGGCGGGGTCGGCAAGTCGTCGGTCACGGTGAACCTGGCCGTGGCCATGGCCGAGCGCGGGCTTTCGGTCGGCGTGGTGGACGCGGACATCTACGGCCACTCCATCCCGCGGATGCTCGGCGCGCGCGAGAAGCCGACCAAGGTCGACACGATGATCATGCCGCCGCAGTCCCACGGCGTGAAGGTGATCTCGATCGGCATGTTCACCCCGGGCAACGCACCGGTGGTCTGGCGCGGGCCGATGCTGCACCGCGCGCTCCAGCAGTTCCTGGCCGACGTGTTCTGGGGCGATCTGGACATCCTGCTGCTCGACCTGCCGCCGGGCACCGGCGACATCGCCATCTCGGTGGCGCAGCTGATCCCGAACGCGGAGATCCTGGTCGTCACCACCCCGCAGCAGGCCGCGGCCGAGGTGGCCGAGCGCGCGGGCGCCATCGCGATGCAGACCCGCCAGCGCGTGGCCGGGGTGATCGAGAACATGTCCTGGCTCGAGACGCCCTCGGGTGAGCGGATGGAGGTCTTCGGCTCGGGCGGCGGCCAGTCGGTGGCCGACTCGCTGTCGAAGTCCATCGGCTCGCCGGTGCCGCTGCTCGGCCAGGTCCCGCTCGACCCGCGGCTGCGCGAGCAGGGTGACGAGGGCACGCCGATCGTGCTGGCCGAGCCGGACGCGCCCGCTTCGCTGGTGCTGAAGGAAGCGGCGAAGAAGCTCACCGTCCGGGCCCGCGGCCTGGCCGGGATGATGTTGAACGTCAGCCCCGCCGGGCGCTGACCCCCGGACGCGGCGAGGCCGGTGGGTCTCCTCGCCGCGGTTCCGGGTCAGGAAGCGTGCACGGTGGTCAGCACGACTTTGGCCTGGCGCAGGGAGACCTGGGTGTCGCCGGCCTTCGTCACGGTCCAGTCCACGCCCTCGGCCTCGTCCGGGCCGACGTCGGCGCTGCGGTCCGGCTGGCCCTGCACGTCGATGTCCTGCTTCTGGTCCGAGGTCACGGAGATCTTCACCTTGGCGCCGACCTGCACGTCCACCACGCCGGCGGGCGGGGTGACCTGGCCGTTCCGGTAGGCCACGGTGATCAGCACGTCGACGTCGGGCTTGCCCGTGTCGGCGCCGCGCTTGACGTTCGACCCGCCGCCGGGCGTGGCCGAGGAGCTGGGGGCGGCGGGATTCACGGCCGGGAGGGTGGGCGGCGACGGGTTGGTGCTGGGCCGGTCGTCAGCGGAACAGCCGGCGGCCGCCATCGTCGCGACGGCGATCGTCGCGGCCAGTACTCCCGTGCGGCGTGACATTCCAGGACCTCCTGCTGAGCTGACGGACGGTTGACCCAGAGGCTACCCAGAAAGATCGACGGCGACTCGCAGCGGTCAGGTGGCGTCCGGGTCCACCGGCGGGCGCTCGCCCGGCTTCAGCGGCTCGGGCTGCGGGACGATGCTCTGCGGCTTGACGCTCGCGCCGTTGCTGCCGTTGGAACCGTTGCCGCCGGTGAACGAGCTGAGCCCGAGCGGGTCCGAGTCACCGTCGAACAGGTGCTGGGTGACCACGCGCTTGGGGTCGAAGTTCCGCAGCCCGCGCAGGTCCTCCAGCGGTTTGCGCAACTGGTCGAACTCCGGTCCCATCTCCTGGCGCAGCTGCTCCTTGGCGCCGGTGGCGAACTCGCGGACCTTGCGCACGCTCTTGGCCATCCACGAAGCCGCCTCGGGCAACCGCTCCGGCCCGAGGATGAAAAGACCGGCGACGATGAGCACGAGGATTTCGCCCCAGCCGACACTGTCGAACACCCGTGAACCTCCGCTCGCGCGCTACCGGCTCAGCCTACCCGGGCCGCCCCTGGCTCCGGCAGGGCCGAGGGCGAACGGTTCCCTTACGTCCGCCCGGACCCCGGACGTCGCGGCCGGGTCAGTCCGAGCCGAGGGTCACGTCGACCACCAGCAGCGCACCGTCGCGGGCCAGTTGCACCGGGACCACTTCGCCGATGTCGTGGTTGCGCACGGCCACGGTCAGCTCGGCGGAGTCGCGGACCGGGCGGTCGCCGATCTTCGTGATCACGTCGCCCTCCTTGATCCCGGCCGCCGCGGCCGGGCCGTTCGGGGCGACGTTCTTCACCTGCGCGCCCATGGTGGCCGAGCCGGCGACCGTGGACGAGGCGTTGATGCCGATGTCCGCGTGGTTGACCTTGCCGTCCTTGATCAGCACCTTGGCGATCTTGAGCGCGTAGTCGCTCGGGATGGCGAAGCCGATGCCGATGCTGCCGCCGTCGGAGCTGGAGGAGCGGATGGAGGAGTTGATGCCGACCAGCGCGCCGGTGGAGTCGACCAGCGCACCGCCGGAGTTGCCGTGGTTGATCGCCGCGTCGGTCTGGATCGCCTCGTAGGTCACCGGGGGCGCGCCGTTGTCGCCGCCCGCGGTGATGGGCCGGTTCAGCGCGCTGACGATGCCGGAGGTCACGGTGTTCTGCAGGGCCAGCGGCGAGCCGACGGCGATCACCGCGTCCCCCACCTGCAGCCCGGCGGACCTGCCGATCTGCAGCACCACCGGGTTGGTCACGTTCACCTTCACCACGGCGAGGTCGCTCTTCTGGTCCGAGCCGACGACCTTGGCCTCGGTGCGCGTGCCGTCGTTGAAGATGGCGGTGACCTTGGTGGACGGATCGGAGACCGCGGCGTTGACCACGTGCTCGTTGGTCAGGACGTAGCCCTGCGGGTCGATCACCACCCCGGAGCCCTGCTCGCCGGAGTCCGCGCCGGGCTTGAACACCTCGAGCGAGACCACGGCGGGCGAGACCCGCTTGGCGATGTCGGCGACCGAGCCCGGCGGACGCTCCTTGGCCGCGTCGGTCTCGGAGATGGTGGCGCTGCCGGTGAGCTCGGACCCGGTGTCGGCCACCCACCAGCCGACCAGGCCGCCGACCGCGCCGACGAGCAGCGCGACCACCCCGAGCAGCACCAGCGCCTTGGTCTGGACCCGGCGGCCGAACAGCACCTCGGGCAGGCTCAGCAACGCCCCGGCCGGGCGCTGACCGGGCTTCGGCTCGTCCTCCGCCGGCACCGCCGGACCGGCCAGCACGGCGCCCGCGGCCGGATCGCGCCACGGGTCCGCGCCGTCCGTCCACAGGGGAGCCTCCGCGGCGTTCGCGTCCCCGGTGGCCTCGCGCGGCCGCTCCAGCAGCACGCCTTCGGCCCCCGGCGGGCGCCGGAACGCCTCCGCCAGCGATTCGGGCGCGGGCGGCGCGAGGCTCAGGTCCCGGCGGCCGTTGGCGGCCGGGGTGTAGAGCTGGTCGAACGCCCCGTCGACCCCGTGCGGCCGGCCGAACACCGCCGTCTGGGCCGGGTCCACCGCGGGCCGGTCCAACGGGCGCGGGCCCAGCCGGTCGTCGCCGGCGGAGCCCGGCTGGGCAGGGTTCGCGTCAGGCTGCTCGGTCATTTTTCCCCGGGGCTGAGATGAGGTGGCTGGGCGTCGACGATACCCAAGGCTCGACGCCCGAGTGTGTCCGAACGACGGTGAAATGGCTGTTGTCTACCCAGGGAAAGGGACATAACGGACCGATACTCTTGGCCTGCGTCCGAGCGCACCCCGGGGTTGACCGAAACCCTCAGCAGCACCGCATCCTCAGCCACTGCATCCTCAGCCGCACTGCATCCTCGGCCACTGCATCCGCATCCTCGAACGCACGGAACCCCTCAGCGCGGCCACGACCCACACCGCCCGCCGACGGCGACTGGCCACTTCAGCGGGCCGGGACCGCCGCGATCGCGCTGGTGTCGCTGACCGGGATGACCGTGGGCGGCTGGAGGGGGGCCGGTGCGACCGGCCGGACCGGCTTCGGCACCGCCAGCTGGGCCGGCAACAGGTTGGCGTTCGGCTGGGGCAGGGTGGCCGGGTCGGTCGCGCCCTCACCGCTGTCGGCCGAGGTCCCCACCAGCGCCAGCGCGCTCAGCACCAGGCCCGAGACGACCACGCCGGCTCCCTGGGCCGCCTTCTTCCGGCTGGAGCGGCCACTGCCGAGCACGTTCGGCGACTGGCCCAGCGGGGCGGTCGAGCCCAGCGGCGTGCCGCCGAACACCCCGCGCTCCCGCAGCCCGGCCACGCGGTCGGGGCGCTGGATGGCGACCAGCTGGCCCTCGGCCGTCACCGCCAGGTTGTCCGGCGCGCTGGGCAGGTCGGTGTGCTCCGGGATGGAGCGGAGGCTGGCCAGGAAGCCGGCCGACATGGACGGGGCGCCGGCCCGCTTGACCGCCGCGACGGCCTGGCGCTGGGCCGTCACCTCGGCCGCGCAGCCCGGGCAGCGGGCGATGTGCGCCGCGGCCCGCTCGCGCGGGCCCAGGGACAGCTCGCCGTCGACGAACGCGACGACCACGTCCGGCAGCAGGTGCGACTCGGGCAGGCCCCAACCTCGCGGTGCGGTCATACCGACACCTTCGCAGACTCGTCCCGCTGCGCGCGACGGCGCTCGAGCGAAACGCGCAACGCCTGGCGACCGCGGTGGATGCGGCTGCGGACGGTGCCCAGCTTGACCCCGAGCGTCGCGCCGATCTCCTCGTAGGACAGGCCCTCCACATCGCACAGCACCACGGCGGCGCGGAACTCCGGGGGCAGCTCGTCCAGCGCCTCCTGCAGGTCCGGGTCGAGGTGGGTGTCGGTGTAGACCTGCTCCGGGCTCGGGTCGTCGCCGACGATCCGGTCGGTGTCGTCCGGCAGCCCCTCCATGCGCACCCGCGACCGGCGGCGCGCCAGGTCGAGGAACAGGTTCGTGGTGATCCGGTGCAGCCAGCCCTCGAAGGTGCCGGGCTTGTAGGACGCCAGCGACCGGAAGACGCGGATGAACGTCTCCTGGGTCAGGTCCTCGGCGTCGTGGGCGTTACCGGTGAGGCGGTAGGCCAGCCGGTAGACCCGGTCGGCGTGCTCGCGCACGATCTCGTCCCACGAGGGTGGGGTCCAGGCCGCCTCGCCGCCGCCGTCGACGGCGACCGGCTCGGCCTCGGGCATATCGGCGTTCTGCATCAGGGGAGCAGGCACCTCCATCTGCGTGTCTCCTCTTCTGCTCGACCAACGCGCTCCGGGGGCACGGAGTTCCCGTGCCTCGATCCTGAGTGTCTCGGCTGTTCTTATGGTTCTAGTGAGACAGGACTGAGAACAGCCTGAGAAGTTATTTCGACGGGCTCACCAGGGAGCCTGCACGGATTCGCCGAGCGGCAACGCTAACCTTCGCGCGTGAGTTCCGGGACGCGTGCGGCCTCGGCAGCCGATCCGGTCGGTGCCGAGTACGTCGACGGATACCTGCCCGACGACGCCGTATTGGCCGCGGCCCGGGCGCGCGCGGCCGATCTCGGCTGCGTCCCGCTGGCCCCGGGAGCGGGGGCGACCTTGCGCTTCCTGGCCGCGACGCTGGGGGCGCGGGCGGTCGTGGAGGTCGGCACGGGCACCGGCGTCAGCGGTCTGCACCTGCTGCGCGGCATGGCTTCCGACGGCATCCTGACCTCGATCGACCTGGAGCCGGAGTACCAGCGGGCCGCGCGCAAGGCGTTCCTGGAGGCGGGGTACCCACCGGGCCGGACGCGGCTGATCGTCGGGCGCGCGCTGGACGTGCTGCCGCGGCTCACCACCGGGGGGTACGACCTGGTGTTCATCGACGCGGCCCGGATGGAGTTCCCCAGCTACTACGAGAAGGGCGTGGCCCTGCTGCGCCGCGGCGGGGTCATCGCGTTCCACAACGTGCTGGTCGGCGGACGCGTCGCCGATCCGTCCCGCCGCGACCCGGAGACCCTGGCGCTGCGCGAAGTCGCCCGGTCCATGCGTGAGGACGAGGGCCTGGTCCCCGCGCTGCTGCCGGTGGGCGGCGGACTGCTGGTCGCCGCGACCTGCTGATCCGCGCCGGCCCCTCACGAGCTCTTCACCGCGAGTCCGTGCCGCCGGGCGGGCGTGCGGGCGGTGGTGCCCACCCACACCGCGCCGACCGCCAGCACCAGCCAGGCCACGACCGCGCCGATCAGCCAGGACCAGCCGGCGTGGCCGTAGACCGCGCTGCCGATCGAGCCGCCGATGCTGCTGCCCAGGTAGTACATCAGCGTGTACGTGCCGCCGACCTGGCCGCGTGCGTTGGCCGGGGACTCGGCCGCGGCCCAGCCGTTCGCGATCGCGTGGGCGGCGAAGAACGCGCAGGTCAGCACCACGAAGCCGAGCACCACCACGACCAGCGAGCCCGAGATCGTCAGCGCGGCGCCCACCGCCATCAGGAGCAGCGTGGCGCTCACGGCGCGGCGGCGGCCGATCCGGGCGGCGAAGCGGCCCGCCATCGCCGAGGAGATCGAGCCCAGCGCGTAGGCCAGGAAGACCAGCGAGGCGATGGCCGGTGACAGGTTCAGCGGCGCGCCGGTCAGCCGGAACCCGGCCGCGTTGTAGAGCGCGACGAACGAGCCCATCGCGAGCAGCGCCACGGCGTACTGGGCGAGCAGCACCGGTTTCCGGACGGCGGCGAGCAGCCCGGCGCCGACGTCGCGCAGGGTCTGCCGTCCGGCGTCCGGCTGCGGGACCGAAGGCGGCAGCGCGACGGCGGTGATCACCGCGCACACCAGGGAGAGCCCGGCCACCACCGACAGCGCCCCGCGCCAGCCGAGCGGGCCCGCGGTGAAGCCGGTCGCGAGCCGCCCGGTCATGCCACCGATGGAGTTGCCGGCGATCATCGCGCCCACGGCCGCGGCCACGCCGGTCCGGCCGAGCCGCTCCACGAGGTAGGCCGTGGCGACCCCGGGGAAGCCCGCGATCGCGATGCCCTGCACCGCGCGCAGCGCCAGCATCAGCGGGTACGAGGGCATCAGCGGCAGCAGCAGTCCGAGCACCGCGGACACCAGCACCGAGGTGAGGATGACCGGACGCCGGCCGACCACTTCGGACAGGGCGGCGATCGGCAGCACGGAGAGGGCCAGCGCACCGGTGGCGACGCTGACCGCGAGCGAGGCCCCGGCGGGGTCGAGGTGGTACTGCGCGGCGAGCTGCGGCAGCACCGGCTGAGGTGCGTAGAGCAGGGCGAACGAGGTGAATCCGGCGGCGGCGACGGCGACCTTGACCCGTCGGGCGGGAGCAGAACGGGCGGGAGCGGAAGTGGTCACGAACCGAAAGTAAGCAGCGCTAATCAATACGTCCAATACGGCCATCGGCGATAATCGATACCATGTCGCATGAGACGCTGACCGCGCAGCTCGCACCCCATCTCCTGCTGCTCGCAACCTTGCGCAAGACGAGGAACGTCACACAGGCCGCGGAGCTGCTCGGCGTCCCGCAGCCGACGATCAGCCGCCGGCTCGCGGCGCTGGGCGAGACGCTGGGCGCCCCGCTGACCGTCCCCGACGGCCGCGGCATCCGGCTGACCCGCGCCGCCGAGTTGCTGGCGGAGGCCGCGGAACGCGCGCTGGCCCCGGTCGACGCCGGCGCCCGGCTGGCCCGCGAGGAGATCGAGCCGGGCAGTGGCCGGGTGGTGCTGGGCTTCCTGCACCTGCTCGGCCGCTCGCTGGTCCCGACGCTGCTGCGCGGCTACCGGGCCCAGGCGCCGTCCGCGCGGTTCACCCTGGTGCAGGGCTCGCGGCAGGAGATGCTCGACCGGCTGTCCCGGGGCGAGCTGGACCTGGCCCTGCTCGCCCCGGTGCCGCAGGACCCGGCGCTGGCCACCGCCGTGCTGGACGAGCAGCCGATCCTGCTGTCCGTGCCGGCGGGCCACCGGCTGGCCGGGCGCGCGGGCGTCCGGGTGGCGGAGCTGGCCGAGGAGGAGTTCGTGATGCTGGAACCGGGTTACGGACTGCGCCGGATCACCGACGACCTGTGCGCGGAAGCCGGGTTCAGCCCGAAGATCGCCTTCGAGGGCCAGGAGTCGGACACCGTGCGGGGGCTGGTCGCCGCGGGGCTGGGGGTGGCGCTGCTGCCGCACTTCGAACCGGGCGCGCCCGCGGGGGTGGCGGAGGTCCCGCTCGTACCGCGGGTCGGCCGGACGATCGGACTGGCCTGGCGCGCGGGCGAGCCGGTGTCCCCGGCGGTGCGGGCGTTCCGGGACCACGTGCTCGGCGGAAGTGCCCGCGAGCACCCGTGACGGGTGCCCCCTGGACCGCCTCGACGCGGGCCAGGGGGCCTGGACGGGCTCCGGGCGTCCCCGGGCTCAGGAGCCGTAGGAAGCCGCGAACTCCACCAGCGTGCGGCTCGCGAAGCCGGAGGCGCCCGGGACCACGTCGTCGTAGGTCTTGTCCGCCCGGGCCGGGCCCGCGATGTCCAGGTGGACCCAGGGCCGGTTCGCCGTGAACTCGCGCAGGAACAACGCCGCCATGATGGCGCCGGGACCACCCGGGGCCTGGCGGACGTCGCCGAGTTCGCCCTGGATCGCGGTGGCGTAGTCCTCCACCAGCGGCATGCGCCACCACGCCTCGCCGACGCGGGCGCCGGCCGCGACCAGCCGGGCCGCCAGCTCGTCGTCGGTGGCGAAGAGGCCACCGGTGCGCAGGCCGAGCGAGACCTTCATCGCGCCGGTCAGGGTGGCCGTGTCGACCACCACGTCCGGCCGGTACCGGTCGATGCCGTACGCCAGCGCGTCGGCCATCACCATGCGGCCCTCGGCGTCGGTGTTGCCCACCTCGGTGGTGCGGCCCCCGTAGTGGCGCACGACGTCGCCGGGGCGGTAGGCCGAACCGGAGACGTGGTTCTCCGCCGCCGGCACCAGCGCGGTCACCCGCACCGGCAGCTTCAGCTCGGCGATCGCGCGCACCGCGGCGATCACGGCCGCGCCGCCCGCCATGTCGGTGCGCATCAGGTGCATGCCCTCGGCCGGCTTGATCGACAGGCCGCCGGTGTCGAAGGTGATGCCCTTGCCCACCATCAGCACGTGTGAGGCCGCACCGCGCGGCTTGTACTCCAGTTCGATCAGCCGCGGCGGAGAGGCCGAGCCGCCGCCGACGGCCAGCACGCCGCCGAAGCCGTTGTCCGCGAGCCACTTCTCGTCCCGCACGGTCACGGTCACGCCCTCGACCGCACCGACCACCTTCGCCGCGGTACCGGCCAGCCACGCCGGGTTCTTGACGTTCGACGGGGTGTTGGCGAGATCGCGGGTCAGCGCGGCGGCCGCGGCCAGCGCCCGCACGCGCGCCACCTGCCCCTCGTACGCCGCCACCAGGTCCTCGCGCGCCGCGATCAGCCGGACCGAGACCAGCGCGGGCTTCGGGTCCTCGGTGCTCACCTTGAACCGGTAGCCGCCGAGCAGCAGGCCCATGGCCAGTTCGCCGGCCTGCTCGGCCGTGACGTGCTCGGGCAGCAGCACCTGGGCCGACCGGCCGTCCACGGCCCGGGCCAGTGCCGCACCGGCCGTCCGGTAGTCGCGTGGCCCGCCCTCGCCGAGCCCGGCCACCCACCGGGGCGAGGTTCCGCCGGGGATCTCGTGCACGTCGCCGCTCTTCCCGCCGGCGCCGGGCTCCACATGCGACTCCCCGCCCGGGTCCGGGGCGAGGGCGAGGTGCGCGAGCGGGGCCCCGCGCCGATGGGTGAGGGAGACCTCGATCTCGGGCAGCTTCGTCGGGACGGGCGGTAGTGAGTTACGCACAGTGGGCAACCTTTGGGCGTAGACGAACCGCGACCCCGGCCTCCAGGGGGAGACCGGGGTGCGGAGATGAACGGAGTCGGAGAGCCGGGATCAGCCGGTGACCTCCTGCAGGGCCGCGCCGAGGTCCTTCGCTTCATCCGCGGAGAGCTCGACGACGAGCCGGCCACCACCTTCCAGTGGCACCCGCATCACAAGGCCCCGCCCCTCCTTAGTCACCTCGAGGGGACCATCTCCGGTCCGGGGCTTCATGGCCGCCATAGCGTGCTCCCTCCGTCTCAACCGGCGCGCCCGGGTCGCGCACTCCCAAACCAGCCGGGTCTCGTCCCCCATTGTCCCTCATCAGCGGCCGGGCGCGAACGCGGACCGATCATTTGCCGTCGCATCGGTGCTGGTATGCCGCCCGCCGGGGGTGAAACACTGCGGTCCGCAGACCGTGTTTCCGCCCAGAGGAGCTTCAGTGACCACATCCGACGTCCTGCTGACCGCCGATGCCGACGGCGTGCGCACCCTGACCCTGAACCGGCCGAAGGCGTACAACTCGCTGACCGTCGAGCTCAAGGAGCGGCTGCTGGCCGAGCTGCGCGCGGCCGCCGGGGACGCGGGCGTGCGCGCGGTGGTCCTCACCGGCGCGGGCCGGGCGTTCTGCGCCGGGCAGGACCTCAAGGAGCACGTCGGGCTGCTCCAGGCCGGCGACCCCGCCCCGCTGAACACCGTGAGCGACCACTACAACCCGATCGTCCACGCGATCATGGACCTGCCCAAGCCGGTGATCGCGGCCGTGAACGGCACCGCGGCGGGCGCGGGCGCGGCCTTCGCCTACGCCAGCGACCTGCGGATCGCGGCGAGCTCGTCGAGCTTCCTGATGGCCTTCGCCAACGTCGGCCTCGGCCCGGACTCCGGCGCGTCCTGGACGCTGCAACGGCTGATCGGCCTCGGCCGCGCCGCGGAGCTGATGCTGATGGCGCGCACGGTCGACTCGGCCGAGGCGCTGCGGATCGGGCTGGTCGGCGAGGTCGTGCCGGACGAGGAGCTGGCCGCGCGCGCCCAGTCCGTGGCCGCGAAGCTGGCCGCTGGGCCGACCGTCGCATACGCGAAGATCAAGCACGTGCTGTCGGTCGCGTCCCAGTCCTCTCTGGACGATGCGCTCGCCGCCGAGGACGCCGCGCAGACCGCGCTGGGCGCCACCGCCGACCACGCCGAAGCGGTCGAGGCCTTCGTCGGCAAGCGCCGCCCGGACTTCCAGGGCAAGTAGGGCTCACGAGTGGCTACGCCGGTGCTGACCGACGTAGCCGCTCACGAGCGCTTCGCCCGGAAGCAGCCGGCCACGTGGTCGTCGACCATGCCGGTGGCCTGCATCAGCGCGTAACAGGTGGTCGGGCCGAGGAAGGCGAAGCCGCGCTTCTTCAGGTCCTTCGCCATGGCCTTGGACTCGGCGGTGATCGCCGGCACGTCGGCCATCGTCTCCGGCCGCCGGTGCTCGGCCGGGGCGAAGGACCACAGCAGTTCGTCCAGCGGCGTGTCCAGGGTGGCGATGGCGCGCGCGTTGGTGATGGCGGCCAGGATCTTGGCCCGGTTCCGCACGATCGAGGCGTCCTGCATCAGCCGCTCGACCTCCGCTTCACCGAAGCGCGCGACCTTCGCCGGCCGGAACCCCTCGAACGCCCGGCGGAAGTTCTCGCGCTTGCGCAGGATGGTGATCCAGGACAGCCCCGACTGGAACGATTCGAGGCAGAGCCGCTCGTACAGCGCCGCCTCCCCGTGCAGCGGGCAGCCCCACTCCCGGTCGTGGTAGGCCGCGTAGTCCGGGGTCGAGTTGCCCCAGGAGCACCGGGCGACACCGTCTTCGCCGAGCAGTACGGTCATCGTCCCTCCACCGAATAGCCTTCCGCGAACCGCGCGAACTGCCGCAGCGAATGCCGCACGCCCAGGGCGAACGCCGGGCGCAGCATCGGCCAGGCCAGCCGCCCGGCCACGCCGAACGGCAGCTCCAGGTGCTCGACCCAGACGAACGTGCAGCGCGTGCCGCCTTTGGCCACCACCTGGAACACGCCCGTGCCCCGCACCACCCGGCCGAGGTGGCGCACCGTGCACCGCAGCGGCGGCTCCCAGGTGGTGATCTCCATGGTGTCGGTGAACCCGAGCCCGGCGACGCCGGTGAACGCGGCGAGCCGGGAGCCCACGCTGCGGCCGTTGCCCTCGACCACCCGCACCGAGGTGCCGAGCATCCACTCACCCTGCCGCGCCCAGTCGGTCAGGGCCAGCCAGGTCGTGCCCGCCGGCGCCGCGACGTCGACGGACAGCACCAGGTCACTCACCCGTGACCCACGGCTGCGCGCCCGCCTCGGAGGATTGGTGGGCGCCGGGTTCGCCGGCGCCGTGGGGCTCGCGGGCCTCCAGCTCCGCGACCCGCGCGCGCAGCCCGTCCAGCTCCGCGCCCAGCCGCCGCATCACCCAGTCCACTTCGGACATCTTGTACCCGCGCAGCACGAGCTGGTAGTGCACCTGCCGCACGTCCTCGCCGGTGATGTCCTCGGCGGGCAGGCGGGTGGGCGAGCTGCCCGGCGGCAGCGGGGCCAGCTCCTCGCCCCGGCCGAACACCACCGCGGCCAGCAGGAACACCACGGCGGCCACCAGCAGCATGACTACGAGGTAGATCAGCGCGGTCGTCACGTCACGATCGTGGCACACCGGCCCCGGGAACGTCGCGCGAGCACGACCAGCCCCGCCGAAAGGCGGACCCAGGCCGCCACCCGGTCACGCCGGGGAGCAGGCACGACGCGCCCGTTCACGGCGAGCCGCCCGAGGGCCCGGGAACAAAGCCCGGCCGCCGTGACCACCCGCGGATCCGGGCCGCCTGGGTGACGCCGAGCCGGTTCGGTGCCGACCGCCTGGTCCCGTCACCGAAGGTGACCAACCGGGCGAAATCCCCGACCGGCGGCAGCGAGGCCACGGGCGGCCCGGCGAGGATCCCCTGACCGCGGGGTAGCCCACTTCGCCCGAAACCGTTACCCGCCAAACGGCTACTCGCGTGGCGATCGGAGACATCCGGGGAGGTTCCGGCCCCGGGCCCGGCTGGAGTCCGATGTGGACGCGGGACCGGACGTCCCGCTCCGCCCGCCGGACGAACCGCGTCGGGGGCCCGGCGAGCGGGCAGCGAGTCTCCGCACCGGCCGACCGCTGCTCGTCGAGCGCCGACCGCCCGACCGGCACCGACCGGCACCGACCGGCGTCGACCGGCATCGACCGGCACCGCCCGGTCACGCCCGGCCGCGAGGATGACAGCCCGGCTCCGGCCCGGTGCGACGCTCGGACCAGGTCCGGGGGTGATCGTGCCATGCTGGGGTGACCGAACGGCCCCCTGGAGGGAGACCCCTTGCTGTCCCTGCTCGTCCGCTTCGTGCTCGGCCCGCTGGTCCGCGTGCTCTACCGCCCGCAGGTCCAGGGCGTGGGGAACATCCCGTCCGGCGGTCCGGTGCTGCTGGCCTCGAACCACCGGGCGGCGCTCGACACCGGCGTGATCACCTTCACCACCCCGCGCCGGGTCCGGTTCCTGGGCAAGGCGGAGTACTTCACCGGCAAGGGCCTCAAAGGACGGTTCGTCGCCAAGTCCCTCGACGCGCTGGGGTACATCCCGGTCGAGCGCGGCAACGCGCAGGCCGGGCTGGCCGCGCTGGAGGCGGGCCGCAAGGTGCTGGAGGCGGGCGGCGTCTTCGCCATCTACCCCGAGGGCACCCGCTCCCTGGACGGCCGCCTGCACCGCGGCCACACCGGTGTGGCCGCGCTGGCCCTCTCCACCGGGGCCAAGGTCGTGCCGGTCGCGCTGTTCGGCACCGAGGGCATCCAGCCGGGCGGCGCGAAGATCCCCCGGCCGGCGAAGATCAAGGTCGTCTTCGGCGAGCCGCTGGACTTCTCCCGCTACGAGGGCCAGGACTCCTCCTCGGCCATCCGCCGTTCGGTCACCGACGAGATCATGTACACGATCCTGGAGCTGTCCGGCCAGGAGTACGTGGACCGATACCACAAACGTCCCGGTGAAGGCGCCGCCTGAAATGGTGAACGGGAACCACTTCCCCGTGGGCCGGAAAGCGGGAACAACGCGGGCGTGACCGCCGGTTCACCCGGGTTCGGCCAAATGGTGCAGTCCGGTTAGGACAGAATGGGAAACCGCCGGGTACCAAAGGACAATGCCGGGTTTCCGGTATTGCCAATCCGGCCGGTTCCTCCGTAACCTGTGCCCGCCGTCACTGCTTTTCGTTCCGATCCGGACACCGTTCTCGGTCTCCGGAGGATTCGGGGTGCCGGTCTTCGCCCTCACGGATGGGAAACCCGGATGCCTGTTGCCGCCTCAGCGGTGCACGACCTGGAACGATTGTTCGTCGCGGTGGACCGGTGGGCCGAGAGCACCCCGGCCGCCACCGCGTTCTCCGCCCCCGACGGGACACTCGACTTCCGCGGGCTGGCCCGGCACACGGCCTCGATCGCTTCGGCGCTGGCCGGGGCCGGGGTCCGGGCCGGCACCGTGGTCGGGGTGGCCACCGGGCGCTCCCGGCTCGCCGCGTCCGCCCTGCTGGCCGTCTGGCGGCTCGGCGCGACCGCGGTGCTGCTCGACGAGCGCCACCCCGCCGGGCGGCTCGCGTTCGTCCTGGCCGACGCCGGGGTCGAAGTGCTGCTGGCCCACCGGTTCCCGGAGTCCGGTGACCTCCCCCGGGTCGATCCCGAGTCCGTCGCGCCCGACGAAGGCGCCGCGACCGAACCCGGGCCCAGGCCCGAACCCGGCGACCTCGCCTACCTCGTCTACACCTCCGGCACCACCGGCCGGCCCAAGGGGGTGGAAATCACCTACCGCGGCCTCGGCGTCCTCCTGGCGGCGCTGGCCGAGGTCGGCCTCACCCCCGGCGGGACGGGCGTCAACGCGCTCTCCCCCGCCTTCGACGGCTGGCTGTGGTGCACGCTCCTGCACCTGCTGCACGGCCAGGGCACGGTGGTCATCGACCTCGCCGACGACCGCGGCGAGGAAGCCGACCTGGCCCAGCGCATCAGCGCGGCCGGCCCGCGCACCGTGGTGCTGACGCCGTCCCTGATGGCGGCCTGCACCGGCGCGCTGTCGACCGCCGAAGTGGTCGTCGTCGCCGGCGAACGCTGCCCCCGCGGGCTCGCGAAGCTGCTGGCGGCCGAGCACCGCGTGCTCAACGTGTACGGCCCGACCGAAACCACCATGGCCGCGACCTGCGCCGACACCGCCCGCGGCGACGACGTGTCCAGCATCGGCCGCGCGCTGACCGGTTACCGGACGTTCGTCCTCGACGAGCACCAGCGGCCCGTGCCCCCGGGCTCGCCGGGCGAGCTGTACGTCGGCGGCGACGCCCTCGCCCGGGGCTATCGCGGCCGGCCGGAGCTGACCGCCGAGCGTTTCGTTGCCGTGCCGGGGATCGCCGGGCGGCTCTACCGGACCGGTGACCTGGTCTCCGCCCGCCCGGACGGCCAGCTCGACCACCTGGGCCGCACCGACGACCAGGTGAAGGTGCGAGGCTTCCGGATCGAGCCGGCAGAGCTGGAAAAAGTGGTCGAGGAGCTGCCCGCGGTCACCAAGGCGGCCGCGTTCGTGCTGGCCTCCGGCGAAGCGCTCGGGCTCGCCGCCGTGGTGGCGCCCGGGCACGACGAAGCCGCCGGGGCCGCGATCGTCCGCGAGCACTGCCGGGCCAAGCTGCCCGCCCACCTGGTCCCGGCCGTGATCGACTTCCTGCCCGCGCTGCCCGCCACGACCAGCGGCAAGGTCGACCGGGAGGCGCTGAGCCGGGCGTGCGCCGAGCGCCGGAGCCCCACCGGGCGGGCGCCGGGCACACCCCGGGAGATCGAGGTGTGCGCGGCCTGGAGCGAGCTGCTGGACCGTCCGGTGACCGACGTCGACGCCGACTTCTTCGAGCTGGGCGGGCATTCGCTGCTGGCCGCGCGAGCCGTGGCGGCCCTGCGGCGCTCCACCGGCGTCCGGTTCTCCATCACCGTCCTGCTGGCCAATCCGACCGCCGCCCGGCTGGCGCGGGAGCTCGACCGGCGCACCGAGCCGAAGGCCGAGGACGTCCGCCCGGCCCCCTGGCTCGTCACCTGGCACCCGGAACCCGCCCAGCGCCCGACCCTGCTGTGCCTGGCGCACGGCGGCGCCGGCTGCGGGCGTTACCGCTCGTGGCAGGACCGGCTCGGCGACGCGGTCTCCGTGGTCGGGGTGCAGCTTCCCGGCCGGGAGAACCGCTGGCGCGAGCCACATCCGCCCACCATGGGCGAGGCGGCCGCGGCCGTGGTGACCGAGGTGCTCGGGCTGGTCTCGCCGGCCGCGCCGCTGGTGGTGTTCGGGGAGAGCTTCGGCGCGCTGCTGGGCTACGAGGTCGCCCGGCAGCTCGGTGAGCGGGGACGGCCGCCGGTCGCGCTCGTGGTCGCGGCCAGCGACCCGCCGCAGGTCTGGTCCGAGGGTCACCAGTACGGCAGCGAAGCCGTCCTGCGGGAGCTGCTGGACCAGGGTTCCACCGCGGAGTTGGACGAAGACGCCCGCGAGTACACCCTCGGGCTCCTGCGCAAGGACGGCGCCCTGGCTTCGACCTTCGTCCTGCCCGCCGAGCCCCGGCTGGCTTCGGCCGTGCACGCCTGGGGCGGCGACACCGACCAGCTCGTCACCCCGTCCGCTTTGGACGGCTGGCGGGCCTGCACCAGCGGCGAGTTCTCCCGGCAGCAGTTCGACGGCGGTCACACCTTCGGCACCGACCTGGCCGAGCTGACCGTGCCCCGGCTGGCCCGGCTGCTCGGGGCGGACCCGTGCTGATCGACCTCACCGACGAGAAGACGTTCGCCGGCAACGGTTTCTGGGAGGACCTGGCCTGGCTCCGGGAGAACGACCCGGTGCACTGGCACCCCCAGCCCGACGGCCCGGGCTTCTGGGCGGTGACCCGGCACGCCGACGCGCTCGGGGTCTACCTCGACTGGGAGACCTTCAGCTCCCGCAACGGGATGCGGCTCGACACCAATCCGGCGGCGGTGGCCGCGGTGACCCAGCGGATGCTGATCGTCTCGGACCCGCCGGATCACTCGCAGCTCAAACGCGTGCTGGCCAAGGGTTTCTCCCCGGCCGAGATCCCGCACGCCGAGGACCTGGTCCGGCGCGTGGTGCGGGAGCTGCTGGCCGAGGCCCTGCGGGAACGGGAGATCGATCTCGTCGACCTGGCCCGGCGGGTGCCGACCCGGGTGGTCTGCGCGCTGATGGGCGTCCCGCGCGAGGAGTGGGACTGGCTGGGCGGCACGATGAACGCCGCTTTCGAGGGCGAGGACGAGGCGAGCCGGCGGGCCGCGCACGCCGAAATCTTCCTGTACTTCTCGGAACTGGTGACCACGCGGCGGGAGGAGCCCGGGGACGATTTCGTCAGCCGCATCGCGCACGACCGCCGGTCCACTTCGGTGCCGGGCGAAACCCGGCTGCTGTCGGACGAGGAGATCGTGGTCAACTGCAACGGTGTGCTCGCCGGAGGCAACGAAACCACCCGGTACTCGGCCGGCGGCGCGGTGCTGGCGCTGCTGCAGAACCCGGCGGAGTGGGAGAAGCTCCGCGCCTGGGGCCGCCCGATCCCGCCGTCGGCGATCGAGGAGGTGCTCCGCTGGACCACGCCCGGCGTGCACGTCCTGCGCACCGCCACCCGGCCCACGCGGATCGCCGGCACGGACATCGCCGCCGGCGACCGCGTCACCGTCTGGAACGTCTCGGCCAACCGCGACGAAACCGCCTTCGACGCCCCCGAGCGGTTCGACCTGACCCGCACCCCGAACAAGCACCTCACCTTCGGCGGCGGGCGGCACCAGTGCCTGGGCGCCCGGCTCGCCCGCCTGGAGCTCACGGTGTTCCTGGAGGAGCTGGTCGCCGGCGTCGAAGCGATCGAGCCGACCGGCGAACCCGGCTACACCGCGTCGAACTTCACCTGGGGCGTCCGCCACCTGCCGGTGCGGCTGACCCCGGCCCGCTGACCCTGGCCCGCTGACCTCAGAGGCTCAGGGCCGCCGCCCGCGGGCCGCGACGGTCATCCAGGTGTAGTCCACGAACGACGGTGTCTCGTACAGGGCGAAGGCCTCGTCGAGCTGCTCGCGGGTGATCAGGCCGGTGGCCAGGGCGTGCGGCTCGACCAGCTTCGTGGTGTTCATCAGCCAGTGGGCCAGCGGCTCCCCGCCCCGGGCGGGCAGGATCGAGCCCTCGGCCGCGCAGTCGACGAGCCCGGCCGCCTCCAGCGGGACCGGCAGGGTGCGCCCCCACTCCGCCGCCGTGCCCACGCGCTCGGTCATCACCCGGGTCAGCACCGCCATGGAACGGCGGGTGGCCGGGTGCGAGGACAGCTCGGGCATCGTCGTGCCGATCTCCAGCAGCAGCCAGCCGCCCGGCTTGAGCCACGAGGCCATCCGCTTGATCACGTCCTCGCGCCCGGGCAGGTGGTCGAGCACGAACCGGGTGTGGATCAGGTCGAACTCGCCGGGGGCTTCGTCGGTGGTGACGTCGTGGCGCAGCACCGTCACGCCCAGCTCGGTCAGCGGGTCGAGGAACTTGAGGCTCAGGTCGGTCGCCACCACGTTCCCGGGGCCGGCCAGCTCGGCCATCCGCCGGGCCAGGGAGCCCGCCCCGGCGCCGACCTCCAGGCACTGCCAGCCCGGCTCCACCCCCAGTCCTTCGAGCTGGCGGAGGCTGAACGGGTCGAAGATCCGCTCCAGCAGGCGCAGGCGGCGGTGCTCCGCCTGCGTTTCGGTGTCGACGAAGTTGTTCCAGCCGATCGCCTGCGACATCCGGAATTTCCTCCACTGTCGGTGAACCGCGCGAAAGTCGGTGCGCGCCGGGTGACGCGCCCGAGGGCTAGGCGTAACTGCGCGAGACGTCCGGGTCCGGCTCCGGTGCCCCCGGTGCCTCGTCGTCGGGCGCCTCCCGGTAGCCGTCCAGCAACGGGGAGCCCGACAGCAGCGCCGCGCCGGTGGCCAGCAGCACGGCCCCCAGCGCCGCACCGAGCAGCCACCAGCCGCCGCGCACCTGCTCGTGGAAGACCAGCACCCCCCAGAGCACGGCCACCACCGGGTTGGCCAGCGTGATGCCCGGCTGCGACGCGACCAGCCGGCCGGCCTGCAGCGCGTTCTGCAGCAGCACGAACGCGCTACCGCTGACCAGGATCAGGGCCCAGGTCTGCCAGGTCGAGGCCAGCGCCGCCACCCCGTGCGGCACCGCCGCCGTGACCGGTTTGACCACCACGGCGATCAGCCCGGCCCCCATTCCGGCGGCGATCCCGGCCAGCGCGGTGCGGACCACGCGCCCGGCCCACCGCGAGAACACCAGGATCGCCGCGATGGCCGCGACCGTCACGGCGAGCCCGGTCAGCCAGGTGCCCAGCCCGACCGCCTCCGCGTGCCCGCCGTGCGGGGAGAGGGCCAGCAGCAGGATGATCAGGCCGAGCGTCATCGACCCGATCGCCGCCCACTCCCGCTGCCGCAGCTTCCCGCCGAGGATGAGCTGGGACAGGATCAGCGTGAACGGCAGTTCCATCACCACCAGCAACTGCACCGTGGTGACCGTGCTCTGCGACAGGGCCAGCGCGTGCAGCCCGAACTCCGCGAGCATGGTGGCGATGCCGGCCAGCCAGAGCGGGCGGTGGCGGATCATCAGCCACAGCTGCGACCACGAGAACCCGGGCCGCTCCGGCTCGGACTGGTTGGCCTTGCGCAGCAGCACCAGGCCCAGCCCGCTGACGGCGGCGGCGAGCAACACCAGCAGGACCGCCACCGTCGAACCTCATTCCGTGCGCTCGGTCGCGGGACAGCTCGACCTCAACCGTCGGCGCCGGGCCGTCCGCGGTCAGGCGCACCGCGAAGACCGGGGATGACCCGCCGGACCCGGTTCGCCGCCGCGAAGGACGGGTGAAGGCGTCCCCACCTTCGGCCGAATGGAACTCGAAGTATTTCCGCATCGTACCCGGGCCGGGTCCCGGCCCCCGGGTGCGAACCCGCCGGGCTCAGGCGCCCAGGCCGAACCGGTCGAGCAGCACGGCCGGGTCGGCGTCGATCGTGAGCAGGTCGCGGTAACCGGCGCCGAGGAAGCCCTCGGCCACCATGTGCTCGGCGAACGACATCAGCGGCGCGTAGTACCCGGCGACGTCGACCAGCCCGATCGGCTTGGCGTGCAGGCCGAGCTGGGCCCAGGTCCAGACCTCGAACAGCTCCTCCAGCGTGCCCGCCCCGCCCGGCAGCGCCAGGAACGCGTCGGACAGCGCGGCCATCTTCGCCTTGCGCTGGTGCATGTCGGCGACCACGTGCAGCTCGCTCAGCCCGGCGTGCGCGATCTCCACCCGCGACAGCGACTCGGGGATCACCCCGATCACCTCACCGCCCGCGGCCAGCGCGCCGTCGGCCACCGCGCCCATGGTGCCGACGCTCGCGCCCCCGTAGACCAGTCCGATCCCGCGCTGCGCCAGCAGCTTGCCCAGCGCGGTCGCCGCCTCCGCGTACCCCGGCGAGAAGCCCATCGAGGAGCCGCAGAACACACAAACCCGCATCAGTGCGAATCCTCCCAGGCCTGGTACGAGTCCTGCACCACCTGCACGGCGTCGTCGATGTCGTCGGTCAGGTGCAGCAGGTCGAGGTCCTTCGCCCCGATCTTCCCACCCTCCAGCACGGACTTGGCGATCCAGTCGTAGAGCCCGCCCCAGTACTCGGTGCCGAACAGCACCACCGGGAACTTGGTCACCTTCTTGGTCTGGACCAGCGTCAGCGCCTCGAACAGCTCGTCCAGCGTGCCGAAGCCGCCGGGCAGGCAGATGAAGGCCTGCGAGTACTTGATGAACATGGTCTTGCGCGCGAAGAAGTAGCGGAAGTTCACGCCGAGGTCGACCCACGGGTTCAGGCCCTGCTCGAACGGCAGCTCGATGCCGAGGCCGACCGAGAACCCGCCGGCCTCGGCCGCGCCGCGGTTCACCGCCTCCATCGCGCCCGGGCCGCCGCCGGTCATCACCGCGAAGCCGGCCGCGGCCAACGCGCCGCCGATCTTGCGGCCCAGTTCGTACTCGGGGTGGTCCCGCTTGGTCCGCGCGGACCCGAACACGGTCACCGCGCGCGGCACCTCGGCCAGCGCGCCGAAGCCCTCCACGAACTCGGCCTGGATGCGCAGCACCCGCCACGGGTCGGTGTGCACCCAGTCGCTCGGCCCGCGCGCGTCCAGCAGCCGCTGGTCGGTGGTGCTGCCCTGGTCACGACGGTCGCGCCGCAGCACCACCGGGCCCTTGTGGCGCTCCACCGGGCGCTCCGGGTACTGGCCGTCGGGAAACTCAGACTGTTCGCTCACCCACCCCAGCCTACGGCCCGGCCGGCCGGGCAGAACCCCGGCGCCACGCCGCCGGTGACCCCCGGATGACGCCCCCGTGAACACCTCGGCGCGGACCACCGGCCCGCTCCGACGAACGGGGTGTAACGGACAAATCCCTACGAAAGTCGCCCCCCGGCTCCGGCCGGGGTGAAAGCCCTGATGTTCAAGGGTTTTTCACCTTCGCGCCAGGCGCGGGTAAGGCGACGCTGGTCCGTTCGGCGCCTTGACCGGCCGGGTGACCGCTCGTTTACTCGCGGTGTCCGCGGATTCCCTGAGAGTTTTCCCAGCTCGACGGCACCACCAGTCCCGTTCCGCTCACCGCGATCCCCCAGCCCCGGCCGGTCTCCCCGTTCCCCTCCGCCGGTGCCCCCGGGCGCGGTCTCGTCATCCGAGAGGACCCCGATGACCGTCAGAAAAGTGCGCACCGCCGCCGTGGCCACCGCCGCCGGCTTGGCGCTCTCCCTGCTCGCCGCCCCGGTGACCCCGGCGCTCGCGGCCCCCGCCCCACCCGTGGCCGACCCGCTGGCCACCGCGGCCACCGCCTCCGACCAGGCCGCCGCCGTGGGCCTCGACCGGCTGCGCAAGGGCTCGGACGAGGCGTTCCGCCGAACCGGCACCACCCCGGGCGACGCCGGGCTGTTCTACAGCTCCTACGAGCGCACCTACCGCGGCCTGAAGGTCGTGGGCGGTGACGCGGTGGTCGTCGCCGACGGCGCCGGCCGCGTCCACGACACCGCCGCGGCCGAGACCGCGCCGATCGGCGTGGCCACCGAGCCGGTCTTCGACGCCCCCCGCGCCGCTTCCGCGGCCCGCACCCAACTGCCCACTGTGGACAGTGTCGGCACCCCGGAACTGGTGGTGCTGGCGGGCTCGGCGCCGAAGCTGGCGTACGAGGTGGTCGTCACCGGACGCACCGCGAAGACGCCCAGCCGCCTGCACGTGTTCGTCGACGCGGCCACCGGAGCCGTGCTCGAGCGGCGCGACGACGTCAAGGCCGAAGCCCCGCAGAACCCGGGCACCGCGGCGGGCGCAGCGCTGGCCGGCACCGGCAACAGCTACTACGTGGGCCAGGTCGGCATCGACACCACCGGTTCCGGCAGCTCGTTCTCCATGCGCGACCCGGGCCGCAAGGGCATCAGCTGCGGCCGCGAGGGCGGCTCGGTGTTCACCGGCACCGACAACGCCTGGGGCAACGGCAGCGGCACCGACCTGGAGACGGCCTGCGTCGACACGCTGTTCAGCGTCCAGACCGAGTGGAACATGCTGCGCGACTGGCTGGGCCGCAACGGGATCAACGGTTCCGGCGGTGGTTATCCGGCGTCGGTCGGGCTCAACGACGTGAACGCGTACTGGAACGGCTCGTCCACGCACTTCGGCCACTCGCAGGACAACCGGCGCCAGGCCACCTCGATGGACGTGGTCGGGCACGAGTTCGGCCACGGCATCTTCCAGACCACCCCGGGCGGCGCCGGCGGCGGCAACGAGAACGGCGGGCTGAACGAGTCCACCGGCGACATCTTCGGCGCGCTCACCGAGGCCTACGCCGCCAACGCCAAGGACACCCCGGACTACCAGGTCGGCGAGGGGGTCAACCTGGTCGGGCAGGGCCCGATCCGCTACATGTACAACCCCTCGCTGGCCGGCGACCCGAACTGCTACTCCTCCTCGATCCCGAGCACCGAGGTGCACGCCGCCGCGGGCCCGCAGAACCACTGGTTCTACCTGCTGGCCGAGGGCTCGGCGGGCGCGGGCCGGCCGGCCAGCCCGACCTGTGACAAGAGCACCGTCACCGGGCTGGGCATCCAGAAGGCGGGCAAGATCTTCTACAACGGCCTGCTGAAGAAGACCTCTTCGTGGAACCACAAGGCCGCCCGCAAGGCCACCCTCGAAGCCGCGCGGGCGCTGTACCCCGGCGGCTGCGCGGAGTTCGCCACCGTGAAGGCCGCCTGGAACGCGGTCGGCGTGCCCGCCGTCAGCGGCGAGCCGGCCTGCACCGCCACCGCACTGGCCGCGACCGCGCCGGACATCTCGCTGGCGAACATCAAGGCGCACCTGAACCAGTTGCAGGCCATCGCCCAGCGCAACGGCGGAAACCGCTCCGCGAGCGGTGGTTACGCCGCTTCGGTGTCCTATGTGGAGCAGAAGCTGAAGGACGCCGGTTACACCGTCACCCGGCAGACCTGCACCAGCTGCGCGGGCCGCACGCAGAACCTGATCGCGGAATGGCCGAAGGGCGACGCGAACCAGGTGCTCATGCTGGGCGCGCACCTGGACAGCGTGAGCGCCGGTCCCGGCATCAACGACAACGGCTCCGGCAGCGCCTCCATCCTCGAGGTCGCGCTGACCCTGGCCAAGACGGACCCGGCCATGGCCAAGCGGGTGCGGTTCGCCTGGTGGGCCGACGAGGAGTCGGGCCTGCGCGGTTCGCGGTTCTACGTCAGCAGCCTGTCCCCGGCCGACCGCACGAAGATCAAGACCTACCTGAACTTCGACATGATCGGCTCGAAGAACTGGGGTTACTTCGTCTACGACGACGTGGCCTCGGTCAAGGCGGTGTTCGACGAGTACTTCGCCTCCATCGGGATCCAGACCGAGGGCGACAGCGAGGGTGACGGACGCTCGGACCACGCCTCGTTCAAGAGCGCGGGCATCCCGGTCGGCGGCCTCGCCACCGGCGCGGGCGACGTGAAGACCGCCGCCCAGCAACGCAAGTGGGGTGGCACGGCGGGCGCCGCGTTCGACAACTGCTACCACCGCGCCTGCGACACCGTCTCCAACATCCCGGACCCGCCGCTGGAGCGCAACAGCGACGCGATCGGCTACGCGGTGTGGAAGCTCGCGACCTCGTGAACCGTCGGCCCGCCCGGCTCGCGCACCCGTGAGCCGGGCGGACCAGGCCGGACCGGTGGGGTGGCGACGCCCCCCGGTCCGGCCCGGGCCGAATCACCATGTTGTCTAGACCACCCGTTAGTAGGTAGTCAACCTCCGGGCGGGGCGCCTACCGTCAGCCGGAACGCCGTGCCTGGTCAAGGCTGTTCTCGAGAACGGGAGCCGGTATGTCCGCTCGGAAGTCACGTGTCCTCGGCGCCGCGCTGGCCGCGCTGCTCGCCGTTCCGCTCGCCGCCTTCGCCGGCGCGACGCCCGCCGGCGCCACCCCGCAGGCCGACACCTGCGCCGTGAAGTCCCGGCCCGCTGGCCAGGTCCTGCAGGGTTACTGGGAGAACTGGGACGGCGCCGCGAACGGCGTCCACCCCGGCCTCGGCTGGACCCCGATCACCAACCCGGACCTCGCGGCCCACGGCTACAACGTGCTCAACGCCGCGTTCCCGGTGATCCGGTCCGACGGCACCGTGCTGTGGCAGGACGGCATGGACACCACCGTGAAGGTCGCGACCCCGGCCGAGATGTGCGCCGCGAAGGCGGCCGGCGCCACCATCCTGATGTCCATCGGCGGCGCGGCCGCGGGCATCGACCTGAGCTCCTCGGCCGTGGCCGACCAGTTCGTCGCCACCATCGTGCCGATCCTGCAGAAGTACAACTTCGACGGCATCGACATCGACATCGAGACCGGCCTGACCGGCAGCGGCAGCATCACCAGCCTGTCCGCCTCGCAGTCGAACCTGATCCGGATCATCGACGGCGTGCTGGCCCGGATGCCGTCGAACTTCGGCCTCACCATGGCGCCGGAAACCGCGTACGTCACCGGCGGCAGCGTCACCTACGGCTCGATCTGGGGCTCGTACCTGCCGATCATCAAGAAGTACGCCGACAACGGCCGCCTGTGGTGGCTGAACATGCAGTACTACAACGGCAGCATGTACGGCTGCTCCGGCGACAGCTACGAGGCCGGCACCGTCACCGGCTTCACCCAGCAGACCCAGTGCCTCGACCACGGCCTCACCGTGCAGGGCACCACGATCAAGGTGCCCTACGACAAGCAGGTCCCCGGCCTGCCCGCCCAGCCCGGCGCCGGCGGCGGGTACCTGGCGCCCAACCTGGTCTCGCAGGCCTACCGCTCGGTCCCCGGGGTGAAGGGCCTGATGACCTGGTCGCTCAACTGGGACGGTTCGAAGGGCTGGACCTTCGGCAGCACCGTCAAATCGCTGGAAGGCCGCTGAACCACCGCGGCGGGACCGCCACCGCTGGAGACCCCCGCTCCGGGGCGCTGTGCACCCGCGCCCCGGAGCGGTTCAGCGGCCACGCTCCGCGAACCGGCCGGGCCGGCGGTGGCCGCCACCGCTACCCCAGGAACTTGCGCAGCACGTCGGTGACCTGCCGGATCTCCGCGACCCGGACGTTCTCCTGCCGGGTGTGCGCCAGCGTCGGGTTGCCCGGCCCGAAGTTGACCGCCGCCATCCCGAGCGCGGCGAACCTCGCCACGTCCGTCCAGCCCAGCTTCGCGGCGGCCCGCCCGCCCGCCGCGGTCACCAGCTCGGCGGCGGCCGGCGCGGACAGGCCCGGCAGCGCGCCCGGTGACAGGTCCACAAGGGACACGTCGTGCCCGTCGAACACCTCGCGCACATGGGCCTCGGCCTGCGCCGGGCTGCGATCGGGGGCGAAGCGGTGGTTGACGGTCAGCACGGCGGCGTCCGGGACCACGTTGCCGGCCACCCCGCCGGAAACGCCCGTGGCCTGCAGGCCCTCGCGGTAGGTCAACCCGTCGATGTCGACCACGCGCGGGTGGTACGCGGCCAGCCGGCGCAGGGGCTCGGCCAGCGCGTGGATGGCGTTCTCCCCCATCCACGCCCGGGCCGTGTGCGCGCGCGTGCCGCACTCGCGCACCTCGACCCGCAGGGTGCCCTGGCAGCCGGCCTCGATCACGCCGTTCGACGGCTCCCCGACGATCGCCAGGTCACCGGACAGCCACTCCGGCAGCTCGCGCTCGATCCGGCCGAGCCCGTTCTTCGTGGCCTCGACCTCTTCGTTGTCGTAGAAGACGAACGTGACGTCGTGCCTCGGCTCCACCAGCGTCGCGGCGAGGTGCAGGAAGACCGCGTCGCCGCCCTTCATGTCCACCGAGCCGAGGCCGTGCAGCGTCTCCTCCTCGCCCTCGCCCGACCGGCGCGAGGGCAGGTTGTCGTTCAGCGGCACCGTGTCGAGGTGCCCGGCCAGCACGATCCGCGACGCGCGGCCGAGCTTCGTCCGCGCGAGCACCGCGTCGCCGTTGCGGACCACTTCGAGGTGCGGCGCCTGCGCGCGCAGCGCGGCCTCCACCGCGTCCGCCAGCTCCGCCTCGTGCCCGGAGACGCTGAACACGTCGACGAGGGCAGCGGTCAGGTCGGCGGGGTCGGCGCGCAGTTCGAGCGAGGTCATACCGGCACCGTACCCAGTGGGCGCGAGGGCTACCGTGAGGGACGTGCGCACGCGAAGCTCCCTGGTCGCCCTGAGCGGCATCCTGGCCCTGGCTCTCGCCGGCTGCGGCAACGAGGCCGGCCCGACCCCCGGTCCGAACCCCGGCACCCCCGGCCCGGACGCCCTGCCGATCAAGCTCGACGCGCTCTCCGCCGACGCCTGCTACGCCAGTCCGGAGACCCAGCTGCCGAAGGGCTGCGAGAAGTACGTCACGGAGGTCGGCGGCACCGCCGGCGCCGTGCACCAGCGCGCGCGGCAGGGCAAGACCGTCGACCGGCCGCTCGACGGCGAAGCCGGTGGCCTCGACCAGGCGGTCGGCTCGTTCCGCGCCGCGGGCTGCACCACCGTGCCGGCCCCGGGAGGCGCCTGCACCAAGGCGCTCACCGACATCGCCGAGGTGCTCGCCTCGATCAAGAAGATGGTGAACCAGCAGGCCACCACGGGTTGAGGCACGTCGCTCGGCTACCGTGACCGGCGTGAGCGAGCAGACCCCTGACCCCGAAACGACCGGCGCCGTCGGCGTCGGGCTGGCCACCGTCACCGCCGACGGGACGGTGCTGGACACCTGGTACCCGCACCCCAAGCTGACCGAAGCGGGCCCGAGCGGCACCGAGCGGCTCTCCGCCGCCGAGACCGCCGAGCTGCTCGGCGAGGCCGCCGCCACCCTGCTGGGCCCGGACACCGACCGCGGTGTCGAGGTCGTCGCGGTGCGCGTGACGGTCGGCCGCCTGGACGCCGCCCCGGCCGACACCCACGACGTCTACCTGCGGCTGCACCTGCTGTCGCACCGGCTGGTGCCGCCGCGCGGCCAGAACCTCGACGGCATCTTCGGCCTGCTGGCCAACGTCGTGTGGACCAACCACGGCCCGTGCCCCGTCGAGGGCTTCGAGCAGACGCGCCTGCGCCTGCGCTCCCGCGGCGCGGTGACCGTGTACGGCGTGGACAAGTTCCCGCGGATGGTCGACTACGTGTTGCCCACCGGCGTGCGCGTCGCCGACGCCGACCGCGCCCGCCTCGGCGCCCACCTGGCGTCCGGCACCACCGTGATGCACGAGGGCTTCGTCAACTACAACGCCGGCACGCTCGGCGCCTCGATGGTCGAAGGCCGCATCTCGGCCGGTGTGGTCGTGGGCGACGGCAGCGACGTCGGCGGCGGCGCGTCCATCATGGGCACGCTCTCCGGCGGCGGCACCGAGGTGATCTCGATCGGCGAGCGCTGCCTGATCGGCGCGAACGGCGGGGTGGGCATCTCCCTCGGCGACGATTCGGTCATCGAGGCCGGGCTGTACGTGACGGCGGGCACCAAGGTGATCGTCGACGGCAAGACCGTGAAGGCCCGCGAGCTCTCCGGCATTTCGGGCGCGGTGTTCCGCCGCAACTCGGCCAGTGGCGCGGTCGAGGTCGTGGCCCGCGCCGGCGCGGGCATCGAGCTGAACGCGGCCCTGCACGCGAACTGACCTCCGGTCTTTCCCCGGCCAGGGGAACCCGTTCCGGACCGCCGAAGGGCGCGTTCCCCACCGTTCACCCACTGTGGGAGCGCGCCCTTCGCCGTTCCCGTCGACGGCTCGTTCACCTACCATTCACCTGGTGACCTCCGAAGCAGCTCCCGCGACCCCGGTCCGCCGCCGTGCCCCCCAGCCGACGACCCCGGCTGAGCTGGGCCTGCCCGAAGCGCCGTCGAAAGCCGGACCGCGCGACCCGGCCGCCACCCACCTCCGCGCGAAGCTCGACCACGAGCTGCGTGAGCTGCTGGCCCGTGAGCCGGGCACCCGGGCCGGCGCCGACCCCGAGGACCTGCACCAGATGCGCGTGGCCCTGCGGCGGATGCGCAGCGTGCTGAAGACCTCCGGCGCCCTGATCGGCCCGGGCGCCGAGACCGCGCGAGCCGAACTCGGCTGGCTGGGCCAGTCCCTGGGCGAGGTCCGCGACTACGACGTGCTGATCGGCCACCTCCGCGAGGTGATCGCGACGTTCGAGGTCCGCGACCAGCCCGCCGGCCGCCGTCTGGTGACCGCCTTCGTCGCCGAACGCACCGCCGCCCGCAAGCGCCTCACCCGAGCCCTGTCCAGCGCCCGGTACGCGGCTCTGCTGCAGAGCATCGCCCAGCTCACCCGCACCCCGGACCACGAGGTCGACGAGACCCCGTCCGCCACCCTGGTCGGCGACGTGCGCAAGCCGTACCGCCGCTTGGCCAAGGCCGTCCGAGCCCTGGCCGCCGACCCCCCGGACGACGAGCTGCACGCCCTGCGCATCCACGGCAAGAAGCTCCGCTACAACGCCGAACTGGCCCGCTCCTCGGCGAAGAAGAAGCAGGCCGCCCACCTCGCCGCCCTGCTCAAGGCGACCCGCAAGCTCCAGACCGTCCTCGGCGACCACCAGGACGCCGTGATCGCCACCGACCGCGTCCGGGCCCTGCTCCCCACCGCCGACGCCGAACTCGGTTTCGTCGCGGGCCGCATAGCCGAACACGAACTCCGCAAACGCACCGAGGCCCGCGCCGCCTGGCCCGCGATCTGGGCCCGCATCCAGCGAGCCGCACCCGCGGCCACGGCCGGTTAGTCCACACAGGACAGTCCAGCCCGCGGCCCGGTCCCCGCCGCCGGGCCACCAGCCCGAGCCACGGACCACACGTACCCGTCCGGCCGCACCACCACCCGCGCCCCCGACCCGACCCCGTAAGCGGCATGCGCGTGCCCACCCGCGTCGACCAGGTCGGTCCCCGTACCGGCGGCGTCGGCGGCGTCGGTCTCGAGGATGCGGTACCCCGGGAAATCGGCGGCCACCGGACCGTCGCCGAAGACCAGCTCGGTCGCGTGCGGACCGCGGAAGAGCTCGAACAGCCGCACCGGCTTGCCGGTGGCGTCGACCACCGGGGCATCCGGCGCCCGGTCGCCGGGACGCAGGTCGCCCGAGCCGGCCGCGGCCAGTGGACCCCCACGGTAACCGAGGTCGAGCTGCCGGGTCTCCGGTCCGCGACGGTGCGCGGCCTCGTCACCGGCGACGTACTTGTCCAGCAGCTCCGTCGACAGCCCGAGCACGCGGGCGGCGACCGTCCGGCGCTCGGGTTCGTAGCTGTCCAGCAGCTCGGCCGAGCCGTCGGCGAGTTTCCAGCCCAGGTTGTACGCGTCCTGCACCCCCGTGTTCAGCCCCTGTCCCCCGGTCGGCGGGTGCACGTGCGCGGCGTCGCCGGCGAGGAACACCCGGCCCCGGCGGAACGCCTCGGCCAGCCGGGTGTTCGGCCGCCACACCGTGGACCAGGCCAGATCGTGCAGCCGGACACCGCCGCCGGACACCGAGTCGAGCCGGGACTGCAACGCCGCCAGCGAGGCCCTGGTCTCGCGCTCACCCAGCGGCGAGCCGAACTGGAAGTACGGCGTGCCCGCCAGCGGGGTGAAGACGACCCCGTCCATCGGCGCCGCCGCCCGCGCGAACCAGTGGGCCGCCGCGTGGTCCAGGCCCTCCGCCCGCACGTCCCCGAGCAGCATCCGGATCGTCTCGTCCGTCGTCCCCTCGAACGCGATCCCCAGCGTCTTGCGCACCACGCTCTTCCCGCCGTCCGCCCCAGCCAGGTAGGCCGCGCGCACGGTTTCCTCCGCCCCGTCTCGCGAAAGCACCGCGGTCACGCCGAGGTCGTCCTGGGTGAACCCGGTCAACGCCGTCCCCAGCTCCACCCGGACGCCGAGCTCGGCCAGCCGCTCCCGCAGGATGCCCTCGATCTGCGACTGGCCCAGCATCCGGACGTTGGGGTACGGCACCGCGGGCGTCGGCGCCACGGGTTCGCTCATCCAGCGCTCGGTGACGAATTCCCCGTCCAGGTACACCTTCACCGGGTACTGCTCCGCGCTGGCCGCGAGGATCGCGTCCAGCACCCCGAGGTCCTCGAAGACCTCCAGCGTGCGCGGCTGCATCCCGTCCCCGCGCGAGCCGACGAAGTGGGAATCGGCCTGGTCGATGAGCCGGACATCGACATCGCGCCGGGCCAGCTCGATGGCCAGCGTCAGCCCGGTCGGTCCCGCTCCCGCGATCAGCACCCCGGTCTCGTTCATGTCCCCTCCGGTGAACTCAAATTCAGTGAATCTGAATTCAGAATGCCCGCTGCTAGCGTTCCGGTCAAGGGAGGTGCCGCATGACGGCGATGAGCCGCAGGGAGAAGGCCGCCGAGACCGAGGCGGCGCTGAAGGAGGCCGCCAAGCGCGTGTTCGCGCGCCGGGGCTACCTCAACACGAAGATCACCGACATCACCGCGGAAGCCAGCCGCGCCGCGGGCTCGTTCTACAACCACTTCGCGAGCAAAGAAGAGCTGCTCGAAGCGTTGCTGCGCGACCTCGCCGCCTCGGGCGACGAGCAGGCCGCGGCCGAGGACCACCTGTCCGACTTCAGCGATCCGAAGGCCATCCGCTGGCACGTGCGCCAGTACTGGGACTTCTACCGCGACAACGCCGCCACCATGCGGGCCCTGCGCGAGGCGGCGATGGTCAACGAAAGCTTCGCCTGGACCTTCGCCGGCTTCGGCACCGCTCAGGCCGCGGACATCACCGGCCACCTGGACCACGTCACCGCGGCCGGTCTCCGGCTACCCGCGCCGGCCTCGATCAGCGTCGTGCTGATGTACCAGCTCATCGACGGGTTCGCCCAGCGGTGGCTGCTCGACCCGCCACCCCGGGGCTGGACCGCGCCCACCGACGAAGAGGCCGTCGAGGCGCTCACCCGCTTCATCTACCGCGGCTTCACCGGCCGCGATTACTGACCCAGCGGTGACCACCCCGAGCGCAGGACCCGGGTTTCCCGGCGTCGTTCAGGAGGCGAGGCGCTCGGCGGCCGCGTCGATGCGGTCGTCGGTGGCGGTCAGGGCAACGCGGACGTGCCGGCCGCCGGACGGTCCGTAGAACGTGCCCGGCGCGACCAGGATGCCGCGGTCGGCGAGCCAGCCCACGGTGGCCAGGGAGTCCTCGCCGCGGGTGGACCACAGGTACAGCCCGGCCTCGGAGTGCGAGATCTCGAATCCGTTGTCCTGCAACGCTTTGCTCAGCACGATCCGGCGGCGGAGGTATCGCTCCCGCTGGGCGGCCAGCGCCTCGTCGTCGGTCAGGGCGGCGACCATGGCCTCCTGGACCGGGCGCGCCACGATCATGCCGGCGTGCTTGCGCACCTCCAGCAGGCCCTTGACCAGCTTCGGGTCGCCGGTGACGAAGCCCGCGCGATAGCTCGCGAGGTTCGCCGACTTGGACAGCGAGTGCACGGCCAGCAGCCCGTCGAGCCGTCCACCGTGGACAGACGGGTGCAGTACCGACACGGGCTCGGCGTCCCAGCCGAGCGAGAGGTAGCACTCGTCGGACACCACGACGACGTCGCGCTCGCGGGCCCAGTCCACGACCTGGCGCAGGTGGTCCGCGCCGAGCACCCGGCCGGTGGGGTTGGACGGCGAGTTCAGCCAGATCATCGCGGGGCGCCGCGAGCCGAGCTGGGTCAGGCGGTCGGCGCGGGCCACCTCGGCGCCGGCGAGCAGCGCGCCGACCTCGTACGTCGGGTACGCCAGCTCCGGGATCACGACCAGATCACCCGGCCCGAAGCCGAGCAGCCGCGGCAGCCAGGCCACGGCCTCCTTCGAACCGATCGTCGGCAGCACGGCGTCGGGTTCGAGGCCCTCGATGCCGTACCGGCGGCCGAGGGCTTCGATGGTCGCGGCCCGCAGCGCGGGGGTGCCGTGGGTGGCCGGGTAACCGGGGAGGTCCGACACCGACGCCAGCGCGTCGCGGATCCCGGCCGGAACCGGGTCCACGGGCGTGCCGACGGAGAGGTCGACGATGCCCCCGGGGTGCTCCTGCGCCCGGGCCTTGTGGCCGGCGAGGGAGTCCCAGGGGAAGTCGGGCAGTTTCGCCGCGGTCATTCGCCCTGCGGGGCCAGCGCCTTGACGAAGGCGGGGTCGTGGCTGGTCTTGCCCACCTTGGACGCGCCGCCGGGCGAGCCGAGCTCGTTGAAGAAGTCGACGTTCGCCTTGGTGTAGTCCGACCAGTTGTCGGGGACGTCGTCCTCGTAGTAGATGGCCTCGACCGGGCAGACCGGTTCACAGGCACCGCAGTCGACACACTCGTCCGGGTGGATGTACAGCATCCGGTCGCCCTCGTAGATGCAGTCCACGGGGCATTCGTCGATACACGCCTTGTCGAGCACGTCGACGCAGGGCTCGGCGATCACGTAGGTCACTGCGCACTCCTGCTTTTCTCTGCTTAGCCAGTCGCCGCGGACATTACGCGCTTCCCGCGGCCCTGGTGGTGATTAGGCAACCCTTATCCATACCCCTGGTATGGCCGGGGTGGAGGCGTTCAGCGGTCCCGGCGCCGGGGTTTCGGCGCGGACCGGGCGTCACCGGTGATGACGAAGCCGGGCCCCTTCGGCTTCGACTCGTCTTCGGGCTCCTTCAGCGTGCGCTTGAAGCCGTCGGCGATCTCTTCGACCAGGTCCTCGTTGTGCCGGTCGTCCTTGCGCGCCAAGCTCATCGGTTCTCCTGCGGTGATCGGGCCGGAGCCATCGGAGGCGGAGTCTCAGTCACAATCTAACCGTGAACGCCCCGGAAAAGCTTGAGATCGTTTGTGCGCGGGCCTGGCCGCCGGTCGTGGAACGGCCGCTCGGGCAGTGGCGGCTGCGGTGGGCCGACGGTTTCACCGGCCGTGCCAACAGCGCGCTGGCCGTCGGCGACCCCGGGACCGGGGTGCCGGCCGCGCTGAAAGCCGTGTGTGACTTCGCCCACGATCGGGCGATCCCACCGGTCGTCCAGGTGATCGAGGACAGCGAACAGGAGCGCGCGGTGGCCGGCGCGGGCTGGGTCGAATGGAGTGCGCACGCCGCGGGCCACCAGGTCTCGGTGCTCACCGGACCGCTGCCGGACGGTCCGCTGCGGGGTGGGTCGCGGGCGCGCGTCGCGGTGCTGGATCGGCCGACGCCGGGGTGGTGGGAGCTGACCGTGGACGGGCGGGAGCCGGGTGCGGCCGCGCGGCACGTGCTGACCACCGGGGACGTGGGGTACGGGGTGGCGGTGGAGGGCGGAGTGACCGCCGGGGCGGTGCGCGGCGCCGTGGTGGACGGCTGGCTGCACGTGTCGAGGCTGGCGGTGCGGCCGGGCTTCCGCCGTCGCGGGCTGGCGTCGGCGCTGATGCACGGGCTGGCCGGGTGGGGCCGGGGCCGTGGGGCCGGGCAGTGGGTGCTGCAGGTGGCGGTGGACAACGCCGGGGCGGTCGCGCTGTATTCCGCGCTGGGCTGTACGGAGCACCACAGGTACCGGTATTGGGGTCCGGGCCCCGGGGCGTGCGAGGATCCGCAGTCGTGAAGATCGTCGTATTGGTGGGCGGGGTGGGCGGCGCCCGCTTCCTGCTCGGGGTGAAGACCGCACTGGGGCTGCCGGCGATCGGCGCCGCCGAAGGGCCGTCGCCGCACGAGGTGACCGCGCTGGTGAACACGGGTGACGACGTGTGGATGCACGGGCTGCGCATCTGCCCGGACCTCGACACCTGCATGTACACCCTCGGCGGCGGCATCGACACCGAGCGCGGCTGGGGCCACTCGGGCGAGACCTGGGTGGTCAAGGAGGAGCTGGCCGCCTACGGCGCCGAGCCGAGCTGGTTCGGGCTGGGCGACAAGGACATCGCCACGCACCTGATCCGGTCGCGGATGCTGCGGGCGGGCTACCCGCTCTCGGCGGTCACCGAGGCGTTGTGCGACCGGTGGCGGCCCGGGGTGCGGCTGCTGCCGATGTCGGACGACCGGGTGGAGACCCACGTCGTGATCGACGACCCGGACCAGCCGGACCGGCAGAAGGCCGTGCACTTCCAGGAGTGGTGGGTGCGCTACCAGGCCGGGCCGCCGGCGCACTCGATCGTCGCCGTCGGCACCGAGGAGGCCAAACCGGGCCCGGGGGTGCTGGAGGCGATCGGCGAGGCGGACCTGGTGCTGCTCGCCCCGTCGAACCCGGTGGTCTCGGTGGGCACCACGCTGGGCGTGCCGGGGGTGCGCGAGGCGCTGGTGAAGTCACCGGCCAAGGTCGTGGGCGTCTCCCCGATCATCGGCGGCCGGGCGCTGCGCGGCATGGCCGACGCGTGCCTGACCGCGATCGGCGTCGAGACCTCGGCCGAGGCGGTGGGCCGGCACTACGGTGGGCGCGAGAACGGCGGCGTGCTCGACGGCTGGCTGGTGGCCGAGGAAGACCACGGGGTGACCGTGCCGGGCGTGACCGTGCGCGCGGTGCCGCTGCTGATGTCCGATGTGGACGCGACCGCGGCGATGGCGCGCGCGGCCTTCGAGGTGGCGGGGGTTCGGAGTTGACCGGGTTCGAGTTCACCGACCACGCCTCGGCGGAGGTCGAGATCCGGCCCGTGCCGGGGCTGCCGGAGTTCCGGCCCGGCGACGACCTGACCGGCGCGATCGCCGCGGCGGCCCCGTGGCTGCGCTCGGGTGACGTCGTGGTGGTCACCTCGAAGGTCGTGTCGAAGATCGAGGGGCGGCTCGTGCGGGTGCCGAGCGACCCGGAGGCCCGGGACGCCGCGCGGCGTGAGCTGATCGAGCAGGAGTCGGTCCGGGTCGTCGCGCGGGTGGCGCGCACGCTGATCACCGAGAACCCGCTGGGCATCGTGCAGGCGGCGTCCGGCATCGACGCGTCGAACGTGCGGGGCGACGAGGTCGCGCTGCTGCCGGCCGAGCCGGACGCGTCCGCGCTGGCGCTGCGCAACGGGCTGCGCGAGCGGCTGGGCGTCGAGGTGGCGGTGGTCATCACGGACACGATGGGCCGGGCCTGGCGCGTGGGGCAGACGGACGCGGCGATCGGCTCGTCCGGGCTGCGAGTGCTGCACGCCTACGCCGGGCAGGTCGATTCGCAGGGCAACGAGCTGGCCGTCACCGAGATCGCCGTGGCCGACGAGCTGGCCGCGGCGGCGGACCTGGTGAAGGGCAAGCTCGGCCGCCTGCCGGTGGCCGTGGTGCGCGGGCTGACGCTCACCGACGACGGCTCCACCGCGCGGAACCTGATCCGGCCGGTCGAGGAGGACCTGTTCCGCCTGGGCACGAACGAGGCGCTGGCCCAGGGCCGGCGCGAGGCCGTGCCGCACCGGCGTTCGGTGCGCTCGTTCAGCGACCAGCCGGTGGATCCCGAGGTGCTGCGCGGCGCCGTCGCTTCGGCGCTGACCGCGCCCGCGCCGCACCACACGCACCCGGTGCGGTTCGTCTGGCTGCGCGACGCGGGGCTGCGCAAGAAGCTGCTGGACGCGATGCGTGAATCCTGGCGCGGCGACCTGAACGGCGACGAGTTCACCGAGGAGCAGGTCGCGAAGCGGCTTTCGCGCGGGAACATCCTGTACGACGCGCCCGAGGTGGTCATCCCGTTCCTGGTGCCCGAGGGCGCGCACACCTACCGCGACCAGCGTCGAAACGACTGCGAGCACACCATGTTCACGGTCGCCGCGGGGGCCGCGGTGCAGGGCCTGCTGGTCGCGCTGGCCGCCGAGGACCTGGGCTCGTGCTGGATCGGCTCGACGATCTTCGCGGCCGAACTGGTGCGGACCACGCTGGGACTGGACTCGCGGTGGGAGCCGTTGGGCGCCGTCGCGATCGGCCACCCGGCCGGTGGGCCCCCATCCGCCCGGGAGCCGCGCCCGGCCGGCGACGGGCTGGTCGAGCTGTGACCGGGCGGACCGGGGCGGTTCAGCCGGACGCGGTGCACACCGATGCCGTGACGGCGCTGACCGCCTGGGCGCCGTCGTCGCCCGCGCAGGAATCCCTGCGGCAGGCGTTCCTGGGTTTCCTGGCCTCGCGGGCGGACACCTGCCGCCGGTCCTGCGAAGCGGGTCACCTGACGGCGTCGGCGGTGGTCCTGGACTCGACCGGGACGCAGGTGCTGCTGACCCTGCACCCACGGGTCGGCCGGTGGCTCCAGCTGGGCGGGCACTGCGAGCCTTCGGACGCGTCGCTGGTCGGCGCCGCGCTGCGTGAGGCCACGGAGGAGTCCGGATTGACGGGCCTGCGCATCACCCCCGAGCCGGTGCACCTGGACGTCCACCCGGTCACCTGCTCCCTCGGCCGGCCGACCCGGCACTTCGACGTCCGGTACCTGGTCCACGCCCCCGCCGGGGCCGAACCCGTCCGCAGCGACGAGTCGGACGACCTGCGCTGGTGGCCGGTGGACGCCCTGCCACCCGGCTCGGAGGACCTGGGCGACCTGCTGAAGGCGGCCGCCCCGGCCGGGTAGCCGCTCTCCGGGCGGGGTCGTGATCCGGCTGCGCAAGGGTCGGCGCCGCTAGGGTGGGCCGGGTGACCGTCAGCTTCGACAGCGCTTCGCCGGTACCGCCGTACGAGCAGGTCCGCTCGTCGCTCGCCGCTCAGATCAACGACCGGACCCTGCCGGTCGGCACCAAGCTGCCCACGGTGCGCGGGCTGGCGGCCGACCTCGGCGTCGCGCCCAACACCGTCGCCCGGGCCTACCGCGAACTGGAGGAGGCGGGCCTGATCGAAACCCGGGGCCGCGCCGGCAGTTTCGTGGGCTCGACCGGGGACGAAACCCGGTCCCGGGCCCGCGAAGCAGCCCAGGCGTACGCCGAGGTGACCCGCGGTCTCGGCCTCTCCCCGGCCGAAGCCCTGGCCATCGCGAAGGCGGCGTTGGGCTGAGCCCCTAGGATGGGTCCCCGCGAATCGGACCGCCCGGGGACGTTCCGGCTCTGGATCGAGGAGGGGTCATGGGTCATCTCGTGGTCGTCGTCATCCCCGCGCTGGCGGTGATCGCCCTGGCGATCACCGTGGTGCTGCGGATCATCCGGGCGAACACCTCGACTCCGCCGCCGCCGCAGTACCCGCCACCGCACTACCCACCGCCGCAGTACCCGCCGCAGTACGGCCAGGCTCCCGGCGAGCAGCGGTTCCCACCGGCACCAGGGGGGCCGCCTCAGGCGGGACCACCCCCGTTCCCGCAATCCCCAGGGGGACAACAACATCAGCCGGACCACCGATCCCAGCCCGACCAGCGGCAGTTCCCGCCCTCCGGCCGAGGACCGCACTCCCCGCCGCCGCGCTGAGCCCGGCGCCCACCGGACGCGCGGCCTCACATGACCCGGTAGTCCCGCACCTCGATCCGCGGTCCGAACCGGGGTTTGCGGGCCCCCACGGCCTCCAGGTACCGGATGACCCGCTGCCGTTGCGGTGCGTAGGGCGCCAGCAGTTCCGCCATTTCCTCGTCGTCCAGCTTCCGGCCCAGCAGCGCGTGGCCGACCACCGTCGGGATGTTGTAGTCGCCGAAGCTGACCGCGTCCGGGTCGCCCCAGGCGCGCTGGGCGACCTCCGAGGCGGTCCAGACCCCGATTCCCGGCACCTTTCGCAGCTGGGCCCGGCCGGCCGTACCCTTCAGGGCCACCGCCTCCTCCAGGTGGGCGGCCACTCGCGCGGCGTTGACCAGTGCCGTCCGGCGCTTCTGGTCCACGCCGATGCGGTGCCAGTTCCAGTCCACGATGGACCGGACCGCGATCGGGCCCGGCGGCACGCGCAGCCGGTCCGGTCCCGGGCCGGGCGCGGGGGTGCCGAACCACCGGCACAGCTCCGACCACGAGCGCAGCGCCTCCTTGCTGGTCACCTTCTGCTCCAGCACGGCGAGCACCAGCGAATCCCACACCCGGCCCGTGGCGCCGAGCCGCAGTCCCGGGCAGCGGTGACGGGCTTCGGCGATCACGTCGTGGTGGGCGACGAAACCCGTGTCGTCATCGTCGGCGCCGAGCAGGGCGGGGACGCCGTCGAGCAGGAATTCCGCGCCCTCGCCCCAGGCCTCGGCTTCGACGTCACCGTTCGCGCGGAACAGCAGGGCCAGCGTGCCCGCTCCGGTGGGGGTGTTCGCCGCCAGCCACCAGACCCCGCGGTCGCGCTGGAAGTTCAGGGAACCGCGGCCACGGCTCAGCGGCCTGAGCACGGAGCCCGGGTCCAGGGGGAAAGGCGGCCGCCAGAGCATCGTTACGCGTCGCTCGAAAAGCGGATCCCGCCGTCCGGCAGGGTGATACCGGGCCAGACGCGGGCGCCGTCGAGCAGTTCGCAGCCCGCGCCGACCGTCGCGCCGTCCCCGACCACCACGTCGCGCAGCACGGCGCCTTCGCCGACCCGCGCACCGCGGCCCAGCACCGAACGCTCCACTGTGGCCCCTTCCGCGACCACGGCGTCGTCGAACAGCACCGAGCCGCTCACCGTCGCGTTCGGAGCCACCGAGGCCCCGGCGCCGATCGTCGAGCCGCCCGAGACGACGGCCGTGCCCGCGACCCGCGCGCCGTCCAGCACCAGCGACTCGCCGGTCGGCCCGGGCAGCGCGGAGGTCGGCGCGATGCCGCGCACCAGGTCGGCGCTGCCGCGCACGAACGCCTCGGGGGTGCCGACGTCGAGCCAGTACGAGGTGTCGACGAAACCGTGCAGGTGGGCGCCGTCCGCGAGCAGCCCGGGAAAGGTCTCGCGCTCGACCGAGACGCGCCGCCCGGCCGGAATGGTCTCGACCACCGAGCGGCGGAACACGTAGCAGCCGGCGTTGATCTGGTCGGTCGGCGGGTTCGGCGACTTCTCCAGGAAGGCCAGCACGCGGCCGTCGGCGTCGGTGGGCACCGAGCCGAACCGGCTGGGGTCGGGCACGCGCTGCAGGTGCAGGGTGACGTCGGCGCCGGAGTCCACATGGGTCTGCACCTGCCGCCGCAGGTCGGCGCCGGAGAGGATGTCGCCGTTGAAGATGATCGCGTGCTCGCCGCGGAGCCGGTCGTGGACGTTGCGGATCGCGCCCCCGGTGTCCAGCGGCTCGTCCTCGACGACGTACTCCAGCTCCAGGCCGTGGGCGGAGCCGTCGCCGAAGTACTCCTCGAACACCTCGGCGCGGTAGGAGGTGCCCAGGACCACGTGCCGGATCCCGGCGGCGCGGATCCGGGAGAACAGGTGGCTCAGGTAGGGGGTCCCGGCCGTCGGCAGCATCGGCTTCGGCGCGGACAGGGTGAGCGGCCGCAGGCGGGTGCCCTTGCCCCCGACCAGCACTACGGCGTCGACCTCGAGCTCGGACGTCACAGAAAACTCCTCTTTTATCACGCGCCGCTCAGCGACAAGCCGTGGGAAACCCTGACGGCGTGGGCTCCGAGGGCCTACCCTAGACAGGAAACAGGTGGGCCTTTCCCCAGAGGGCCCCGGGTCAGTCGGGAGGCCGAGGGGATGGACCCCCGCGATCGCGCGGACGCCTTGCTCGCACGCGCTCGTTCCCGCGGCGCCTTCGTGGTGACGCCGGACAACATGACGTCACCGATGGACGCCTCCAACACCCAGCAGATCGCCAGAGCCGTGGTCGCCGGGCTGGACCAGCAGGACCCGGACACGACGACGCAGTTGCCGGCCTCGCTGATCGAGGAGAACGACCACCCGCTGGCGGGCTACAACCCGACCACCCCGCTGGAGTTGCCGGGCGGTCCGGCCGAGCCGGTCACCACTCCGCAGCCGGTGGCCGCGAACCAGGTCACCACGCCGCTGAAGCCGCGGCCCCAGGCCAAGCCGGTCCCGAGCCCGCTGCGCGAGCCGGCCGAGGAGGAGCTGGGCGGTCTGGTGCCCACGGTCAAGCAGAACAACGGCCCGTCGAACCTGTCCCGCCGTCTCGACGGGCTGTGAGCAGCGGCAACCCCAGGTCGGTCGAGGTCGGGCGGCCCCGGTGAGCACCGGGGCCGCCCGACTTAGCCGGAGGCGGGTCAGCCCTTGCGGGTCGCCAGCTTCACGCGCAGGCTCAGCCCCAGCTTGACCGCGGCCAGCACCGGCTTCCAGCGCAGTCCCTGGTGCCGGTCGGCGAGGTAGCGGTAGGCGCTGGCGTGGTGCGCGCGAAGCATCTTCGCCGAAGCGCGCGCCGTGGAATGGCCGCCGATGTGCATCACGCTGGACGAGGGCGCGTAGACGTTCAGCCAACCGGCCTTGGCCAGGCGGTCGCCGAGGTCGACGTCCTCGAAGTACATGAAGTAGCGCGGGTCGAAGCCGCCGACGGAGTCGAACGCCTCGCGCCGGAAGAGCTGGCAGGAGCCGGACAGCCAGCCGGAGGTGCGCTCGACCGGGGTGCCGGTCTCCTGGCGGTACTGGCGGGTCCAGGGGTTGGCGGGCCAGAGCTTCGCGAACACGGCGTGCCCGATCCCGCGGCCGAACGAGGGCAGCAGCCGCGCCGACGGGTAGACGGTGCCGTCGAGGTCGTGGATGAGCGGCCCGAACGCGCCCCCGCGCGGCCACCGCCGCGCGGCCTCCAGCAGCGCGTCGAGGGAGCCGGGCTCCCACTCCAGGTCCGGGTTGACCACGACGATCCAGCCGTAGCTGTCGTCGAGCGCCGCGACGCCCCGGTTGGCGGCCGTGCCGTACCCGGCGTTCTCACCGATGCTGACCAGCTGCACGTTCTCGCGCTCCGCCGCCTGCTCCGGCGCCCCATCGGTGGACGCGTTGTCGGCGACGACGACCTTGACCTCGCGGTCGGTCGCCTTTTCGAGCGTGTCGAGGAACTTCTCGAGGGTCTCACCGGGGAAGTACGTCACGGTCACGACGGCGAGCCCGTCGCCGTAGCTGGGGTGCTCAGTCACCGCCCCATTGTCCACCGGTCACCGACGGCGACGTAGACGGATCAACCCGCCTACACAGGGTGATCGAAAGCACGCCAGAATGCTTTGGTGACTGTGCACGCCTTCGTCGACGAGTCGGCCCGCAATCGGCAGTTCTTGCTGTGCCTGACGCTGGTGGAACCTGCCCACCTGGCATCGACCCGACGCGTCCTCTCGAGCCTCCTGCTGCGCGGTGCGCGAGAGCTCCACTTCAAGAAGGAGAAAGAACCCCGTCGAAGACAGCTCATCGATCGCATGGGCAAGATGCCCGTCACCACGCGGGTCTACACGGCTTCGTGCCTGCCCAAGACCGAAGAGGCCGCTCGGCAGAGCTGCCTTGCCCAGGCGATCGAAGACCTGTTCGCGGTCAGCGCGCGGCGCCTGGTGCTCGACACCCGCAACGAGCGCGACGAACACGACCGCCGGACGCTCCAGCGCTCGTTCGGGTCGTCGCCGTCGAAGAGTGAGCTGACCTACGAACACCTCGACTCGACGCTGGAGCCGCTGCTCTGGATCTCGGACGCCGTCGCGTGGTGTTTCGGGGCCGGCGGCGACTGGGCCCGGCGCTCGGCCTGCCTCGTAGAGGAACACATCCGGCTGTAAGAGCGACTCCGCTGACAAGCGAAAAGCCTGTGAGACGACCGTCCGGACGCATCACAGGCTTTCATACTCGGCCCCACCGGGACCTCGCGCCAGGAGCTTAGCACGTTTTGTAACGAAGCCGCCCCTCACCGGCCCCGCAGGTGCCGCGTCCAAGCCCGGCCGTACGCCTCCCGGTGCCGCTCGGCGGAGGTGGCCCAGGAGAACTCCTTCGCCCGCCGTTGCGCCGCCGCCGCCAGTTCCGCGCGCCGGGAGGCGTCGCCGAGCAGTTCCGTGATCGCCGCGGCCACGTCGCCGGCCCCGACGCCGCAGTAGGCCACCGCGTCGCCGCCGACTTCGGGCAGGGAGAGGCGGCGGGTGGTCAGCACGGGGGCGCCGCAGGCCATCGCCTCCAGGACCGGGAGGCCGAAGCCCTCGCCCAGGCTCGGGTAGGCCACCAGCTCCGAACCGCCCAGGAAGCCCGCCAGGGTGGCGAACGGGAGGTAGCCCGCGCGGATCACGCGCAGGCGGTGGGGCACGCCGTCCAGGGCGCGCTCCACCTGCGTGTCCCAGCCCGGCTGCCCGGCGAGCACCAGGGCGGGCGCGTCGGGGCGGCCGGTGACGGCGCGGGCGTAGCCGCGGATCAGCGCCGGCACGTTCTTGCGCGGCTCCAGCGCCCCGAGGAACGCGATGTAGGGCGTCGGTCCGATGCCCATCGCCGAGCGGGCCGCCGCGATCTCGGCCGGGGAGGGCGGGTGGAAGCGCTCGGTGTCCACGCCGTGGTGGATGATCTCCAGCCCGGCGTGCCGCACCGGGCTCACCCGGGCCAGCTCGTCGGCCGTGGCCTGGCTCGGGACGACGCACGTGGTCGCGCGGCGCAGGGCGGTCGAGGTCCACGCGCGGAAGAAGCGGGCCTTCACCGACGAGTGCAGCACGGCGTCGGTGAAGAACGTCGCGTCGTGCAGCGTGACCACCGAGGCGGCTCCGCTGGCCAGCGGCATCGTGTAGTGCGGCGAGTGGACGACGTCCGCGGCGAGCTTGCGCACCAGCCTCGGCAGGGTCGCCTGCTCCCAGGTCAGGCGGGCCGTGCGGGTCGAGGTCGAAGGGGACGCGGGCACCACGCGCGCGTTCGGCGCGAGCCGGTCGTACAGCAGCAGGTCCCGCGGCTGGCAGACCACCGTGAGCGGGGTGCCGTCCTGGTCGAGGGCCGCGACGAGCGAGTCCACGTACCGGCCGACGCCACCCCGGTCCGCGGGCACCGCGGTCGCGTCGATCAGCACTCGGGGGTCACCGGTCACGTGAGCAGAGTACGGCGGTGACGACCGGCGCTGGTGAGGAACCGACGAACTACGCCCGGGCCCGGCGGTCACGGCTGGTCAGGGCCGACCGCAACGCCCACCGGACGCGGTCAGGACCGCCGCCGGTGCGCCGCCCACACGCCCTCGGCGGCGGCCCGCCAGGTGAACGCGCGGGCCCGCTCCCGGCCCAGCCGCGCCAGTTCCGCCGCCCGCGCCGGGGACGCCAGCACCGAGCGCAGACCGGCGGCCAGCGCCGGGGCGTCCCCGCGCGGGACCACCACGCCCGCGCCGCCCGCGACCTCGACCAGGGCCGGCACGTCGGTGTGCACCACCGGGACGCCCGCGGCCATCGCCTCCAGCAGCGGCAGCCCGAAGCCCTCGGCCAGGCTCGGCACGGCCAGTACGCGCGCCCCGCGCAGCGCCGTGACCAGCTCCGCGTCGGTCACCTTGCCCAGCACCCGCACGTCGGGCAGTCCGCGGTCGGCGGCCAGCCGCACCGGGTCGATCCCGCCCCAGCCGGGCTGGCCGGCGATCACCAGCGCCACGCCGTCGAGCTGGGCGACCGCGTCCACCAGCACGTCCACGCCCTTGCGCGGCTCGATCGTGCCGACCGCCAGCACGTACCGCTCCGGCAGGTCCAGCGGCGCCGGTCCGGGCGGCGTGGTCACCCCGTGCGCCACCACGCGCACCGGCACGGTCACCTCCACCAGGACCGCCAGCTCGTCCGCGACCGCCCGGGTCGGCACGATCAGCCCGGACGAGCGCCGCGCCGCGCGAGCGATCATCGACCGGTGCCAGCTGACGCCGCGCGCGGTGAGTGTCTCCGGGTGGGTCCAGGGCACGGTGTCGTGCACGGTCACGGTGAGGGTCCGCCCGGCGGGCGCGCGCGGCGGGGCGAACGGCGTGGGCGCGTGCACGGCGTCACCACCCGGCCACCACGGCGCGCCGAGCTGCCAGAGACCGATCAGCCCGCGGGGCGGCAGCTTCAGCACGCGCGGGCCTTCGATGCCCTCGACCCGGGCGGCGGTGACGTCGGCGTGGCGCGCGACCACGCTGGACACCGTCCACCCCGGCGGCGCGGTGCGCGCCAGCGCGGGGAGCAGTTCGGCGGTGTAGCGCCCCGTACCACCCGGGACGGGGGCGAGCAGCTGCTCGGCGAGCACTACCAGTTCGGGCACGCCGCTATTCTCACCCAGGTGACCAGCACCCAGGCCAGCACCACCGTCGTCGTGGTCACCTGGCGGGGGGCGGCCCACGTCACCGCCTGCCTCGACGCCCTCGCCGCCCAGAGCCGTCCACATCGGACGCTGGTGGTGGACAACGCCTCCGGCGACGGCACGGCCGCCCTGCTGGCCGCGCACCCGTCACGGCCGCGGGTCCTCCGGCTGCGCCGCAACACCGGTTACGCGGGGGCGATGGCGACGGCGCTGGAGCAGGTCGAGACCCCGCTGATGGCCTGGCTGAACGACGACGCCGCGCCCGACCCCGGCTGGCTCGCCGAGCTGGAGGACACCCTCGGCGAGCAGCCGCTGGCCGCGGCCGTCACCTCGCGGCTGGAGCTGGCCGACGGCACCACGCAGTCCACCGGCGTCCGCCTGACCGCCGACGGCCACGGCGCCGACCTCACCGAGCCCGCCGACGAGGTCTTCGGCTTCTGCGGTGGCGCCGCGCTGCTGCGCACCGACGCCGTGCGCGCCGTCGGGGGCGTCCCGGCCGGCTTCTTCTGCTACTACGAAGACACCGATACCGCTTGGCGGCTGCGGCTGGCGGGCTGGCACGTCGTCGCGGCCGGCCGGGCCCGCGTCCGGCACCGGCACGGCGCCAGCACCGAACCGGGCTCACGGCGGTTCCACCGCTGGAACGAGCGCAACCGGCTGCTCATGCTGCTGCGCTGTGCCCCGGCCGGGGTCGCGGTGCGGGAGCTGGCCCGGTTCGCCGCGCTCACGGCGGTGCTGCCGCTGCGCCGGACCGGCGGGCCGAGGCCGGCGAACTTCGACCCACGGCTGCGGGCTCGGGTGCTCGCCGAGGTCGCCGCGCGGCTCCCGGCGACGCTGCGGGCGCGGCGGCGCGTCACCCGGATCGCGGCACTCGGCCGAGGCGCGATCTGGGAGGCATGGGCTCGCCCTTAAGCTGGGCCGAGCCCGACACCACGGACAGGAGCTCGTCTTGACGCAGGGGGACCCACAGCCGCTCGTCTCGGTGATCGTGGTGAACTACCGCGGCGCCGAGGACACGATCACCTGCCTGCGGACGCTCGGTACCGGGCTGGACTACGAGAACGTCGAGCTGATCTGCGTCGACAACGCCTCGGGCGAGGACGACGTCGCCCGCATCCGGGCCGCGGTCCCGGCCGTGAAGCTGGTCGAGTCGCCGGTGAACACCGGGTTCGCCGGGGGGTGCAACCTCGGCGCGAAGCACGCCGAAGGCACCGTGCTCGGCTTCCTCAACAACGACGCCCGCCCGGCGCCGCGCTGGGTCTCCGCCGCCGTGGCCGAGTTGCGGGCGCAGCCGGCGGTGGCCGCGGTGGCCAGCAAGGTGCTCGACTGGGAGGGCACCGGCGCCGACTTCGTCGACGCGGGCCTGACCTGGTTCGGCATGGGCTACAAGCGGCACGCCGGGAGCCCGGTGGCCGAGGTCCCCGCGGCCGAGCACGAGCAGGCCAAGGACGTGCTGTTCGGCACCGGTTCGGCGATGTTCGTGCGCACCGCGGTGTTCGCCGAGCTGGGCGGGTTCGACGAGCGGTTCTTCATGTTCTACGAGGACGTCGACCTCGGCTGGCGGCTGAACCTGCGCGGCTGGCGGGTGCGCTACCTGCCGGAGTCGCTGGCCTTCCACCGCCACCACGGCACCATGTCGGCGGTCGACGCGCCGGAGACCGGGCGCGAGACCTTCCTGCTGGAGCGCAACGCGCTGGCCGCGCTGTACAAGAACCTCTCCGGCGAGTCGCTGGCCCGGGCGCTGCCCGCCGCGCTCGCGCTGGCCGTCCGCCGCGCGACCGCGCGCGGCGGGCTGGACCCGGACCAGCTGGACCTGGAAAAAGGGGTCGGCCCGGTCGAGACCGACGACGTCGCGGTGCCGCGGACCACGCTGGCCGGGGTGCTGGCCATCGACCGGTTCGTGGAGCTGATGCCTTCGCTGGCCGCATCGCGCGCCGTCGAGCAGGCCGCGCGGGTGCGCACCGACGCCGATCTGCTTCCCTTGCTGCGCAAGGCTTTGGAGCCCGCGTACCCGCTGCCGGACTACCTGCGCGCGCACGAGATCCTGGTCGAGGCGTTCGGCCTTGAGGCCGGGTTCGGGCACCGGCGCAAGATCCTCGTGCTGACCGGCGATTCGATCACCGAGCGGATGGCCGGGCCGGCGATCCGGGCCTGGAACATCGCCTCGACGCTGGCCGCCGAGCACGAGGTGCACCTGGTCACGACGAACCCGCTGGTCTCGCCGCCGCCCGCGGCCTTCCGGGTCAGCTCCGGCAAGCACCGCGACCTGGACGCGCCGATCGACTGGGCCGACGTGGTGATCCTGCAGGGCCACGTGCTGGAGCTGGCGCCTTCGCTGAAGAAGCGGCACGAGCACAAGATCGTGGTCGCCGACGTCTACGACCCGATGCACCTGGAGCTGCTGGAGCAGGGCAAGGGCGTGGCCGACGACCAGCGCTCGCTGGATCTCGCCGGGGTCACGAAGGTGCTGGACGCGCAGTTGCTGCGCGCGGACTTCTTCCTGTGCGCCTCGGAGCGGCAGCGGCACTTCTGGCTCGGCCACCTGGCCGCGCTGGGCCGGCTCTCCCCGCGGCTCTACGACGCGGACCCCACCACGCATTCGCTGCTCGCGGTGGTCCCGTTCGGGCTGTCGCCGCAGGCGCCGGTGCGGACCGGGCCGGGCCTGCGCGCCGCGCTCGGCCTCGGCGGGTCCGACCGCGTGGTGCTGTGGGCGGGCGGGGTGTACAGCTGGTTCGACCCGCTCACCCTGATCCGCGCGTTCGACCTGCTGCGCGAGCGCCGCGACGACGCCCGGCTGGTGTTCCTCGGCATGAAGCACCCGAACCCCGAGGTCACCGAGATGGACATCGGCGCGCGGACGGTGCGGCTGGCCGATTCGCTGGGCCTGACCGACAAGCACGTGTTCTTCAACGAGCAGTGGGTGCCCTACACCGACCGGCAGAACTGGCTGCTGGACGCGAACGCCGGCGTCACCACGCACTACGAGCACGTGGAGACCACCTTCGCCTTCCGCACGCGGGTGCTGGACTACCTGTGGGCGGGCCTGCCCATCGTCACCACCGACGGGGACTCGTTCGCCGACCTGGTGCGGGCCGAGCGGCTCGGGGTCGTGGTGCCGGCCGAGGACCCCGCCGCGCTGGCCGCGGCGCTGGAGAAATCGCTGTACGACGAGGAGTTCGCGGCCGGCTGCGTCTCGCGCATCGAGGGGGTCGCGCAGCGGTACGCGTGGCCGGAAGCGCTGAAACCGCTGGTGGAGTTCTGCCGCGATCCGCGCCCGGCCGCCGACCGGCTGCCCGGCTCCGCGGACCTGACCACCACACCGGCGGTGCGCGGGCGCGAGCTGGTGCGCCGGGACGTCGAGCTGGTGCGGGAGTACCTGACCGCGGGCGGGCCGTCGGAGCTGGCGCGGCGCGTCGGCGGGCGGGTGGTGAAGGTCGCACGCCAACGGCTGCGCCGTGGCTGAGCGCGCCCTGCGGGTGCTGCTCGACGGCACCCCCCTGCTCGGCTCCCGGACCGGCATCGGCCGCTACACCGCGGCGCTCAGCGAGGAGCTGGCGTCGATGTCCGATGTGGACCCGCGCGCGGTGGCCTTCACCTTGCGCGGCTGGCGGAAGCTGCGTCACGTGCTGCCCCACGGCGTGCAAGCGCGCGGGATGCCGGTGTCCGCGCGGCTGCTGCGCCAGTGCTGGCTGCGCTCGGAGCTGCCGCCGGTGGAGCTGTTCGCCGGCTCGGCCGACGTGGTCCACGGGACCAACTTCGTGCTGCCCGGCCGGGCCCGCGCCGCGGGCGTGCTGACCATCCACGACCTGGCGTTCCTGGACGCGCCGGGCGAGCTGGCGCCGTCCGACCGCGACCTGCCCGAGCTGGTGCGCCGCGGCGCCCGCCGCGCGAACGTGATCTGCACCCCGACCGCCGCCGTCGCCGACGCCGTGGCCGCCCGCCTGGACGTGGACCGGGCGAAGGTCGTGGTGACGCCGCTGGGCGTCAACCCGGCCTGGTTCACCGCCCGGCCCCCGGACGACGGCCGCCGCGCCAAGCTCCGCCTGCCGGACCGGTACCTGCTGTTCGCCGGGGCCGCCGGACCGCGCAAGGGCCTGGACTGGCTGGCCCGCGCCCACGCCTCGGCCCCCGATCTGCCCCCGCTGGTCTTCGCCGGCCCGGGCCCGTTCGAACGGCTGCCCCGCTCCGGCCAGACCGGTTACCTGTCCGATGTGGACCTGCGCACGGTCGTGGCCGGGGCGGCGGCGGTGGTCCTGCCCTCTCGCGACGAGGGTTTCGGGCTGCCGGTGCTGGAGGCCATGGCCTCGGACGTGCCGGTCGTGTGCACCGACATCCCCGCCCTGCGCGAGGTGGCGGGCGACTGCGCCACGCTGGTGCCCTACGACGACGTGGACGCCTTGGCCGAGGCCCTGCGCGCCGCGGTCAGCGACCCGCACGCGACCGCGACCTCCACCGCCCGCCGCGCGCACGCGGCCAACTTCACCTGGCGCAAGTGCGCGGATTCGACCGTGGCGGCCTACCGGAAGGCCGTCGAGCGTTAGGCCGAGGCCGCGAAGTACGCCTTCAAGGCGTCCTCCCAGTGGCGCAGCGGGGTCAACCCGGCCGCACGCCAAGCCGCGTCGGACAGCACCGAATAGGCCGGCCGGGGCGCCGGGAGCGGGTAGTCCGCCGTCGCGCACGGCCGGACCCGCCCCGGATCGGCCCCCAGCTCGGCGAAGATCGCCTGGGCGAACCCGCACCACGACACCTCCCCCGCCCCCGAGCAGTGCAGCACCGGAGACGCCGGTCCCCGGTCCTGCGCCAGTGACCCGGCCAGCTCGACCAATCCCGTGGCCAGATCGGCCGACCAGGTGGGCGAGCCGATCTGATCGTCCACAACGGACAGCGTGTCCCGCTCCCGCTCCAGGCGGGCCATGGTCTTGACGAAGTTCTTCCCGGAATGCCCGTACACCCAGCTCGTGCGCACCACCCACGCCCGCGCGCCGGAGCCCAGCACCGCGTCCTCGCCCGCCGCCTTCGTCCGGCCGTAGGCCGTGCGCGGACCCAGCGGGTCGGTGACTTCGTACGGGCGCGAGGAGTCGCCGGGGAACACGTAGTCCGTCGACACGTGCACCAGCGGCACGCGACGGGAGGCGCACGCCGCCGCCAGGACCCGGGGGCCGTCCGCGTTCACGGCGAACGCGCGGCTCTCGTCGGTCTCCGCGGCGTCCACCGCGGTGTAGGCCGCCGCGTTCAGCACCACCGGGAAGGCGCCCGAGGCCGCGGCCCGCGTGGCCAGCGCGCCCACCGCGGACAGCACGTCGCCCGCCGAAGTCAGGTTCAGCTCGGCCGAAGACGGCGCGAGCACCTCCACGTCCGGACCGGCCTTCGCCGCCAGGTCCCGGCCGAGCTGGCCGGAACCCCCGGGCACGAGCAGAGCGAGCCGCACCGCTCACCTCCCAACTGGATCTACAGCGCGGCGCGGGCCTTCAGCGGCTCCCACCACGCGCGGTTGTCCGCGTACCAGCGCACCGTACCGGCCAGACCGTCCTCGAAGGACACCCGCGGAGCGTAACCGAGCTCGCCGGCGATCTTGGTGATGTCCACCGAGTAGCGCCGGTCGTGGCCCTTGCGGTCGGCCACCGGCTCGACCATCTCCCAGCCCACGCCGGCCGCGTCGAGCAGCCGGCCGGTCAGCTCGCGGTTGGTCAGCTCGGTGCCGCCGCCGATGTTGTAGATCTCCCCGGCCCGGCCGCCGTCGGCGACGAGCTGGATGCCGTGGCAGTGGTCGTCCACGTGCAGCCAGTCACGGACGTTGAGCCCGTCGCCGTAGAGCGGCACCTTGCGGCCGTCGAGCAGGTTCGTGACGAACAGCGGGATCACCTTCTCCGGGAACTGGTACGGCCCGTAGTTGTTCGAGCACCGCGTGACGCAGACCGGCAGCCCGTGGGTGCGGAAGAACGCGCGCGCGATCAGGTCCGAGGACGCCTTCGACGCCGAGTACGGCGAATTCGGCTCCAGCAGGTGCTCTTCCGACCACGAACCGTCCGCGATGGACCCGTACACCTCGTCGGTGGACACGTGCACGAACTTGCCGACCCCGGCCTCCAGCGCCGCCTGCAGCAGGGTCTGGGTGCCGAGCACGTTGGTCAGCACGAAGTCGGCCGAGCCGAGGATGGAGCGGTCCACATGCGACTCCGCGGCGAAGTGCACCACCAGGTCCACCCCGCGCATCAGCTCGGCGACCAGGGCCGCGTCACCGATGTCGCCCTCGGCGAAGCGAAGCCGCCGGTCCGCGGCCACCGGGTCCAGGTTCGCCCGGTTGCCCGCGTAGGTGAGCTTGTCCAGCACAACCACCTCGGCGTCACCCAGCGTCGGGTAGGCCCCCGTCAGCACCTGCCGCACGTAGTGCGATCCGATGAAGCCGGCACCGCCGGTGACCAGTACCCGCATGTCTGCACCCTTCCTGCCCGTCTGTCCTGCCCGACCGGGCAAGGAAAGCACCAGCCTACGGATCCCGCCTTCGAGACTCGGTAGAGTCGTCCGGAGCCACGCTGGTGGCGGGGGGCTCATCCGGGGGAGGAACGCATGACCGAGTGGCCTGGGACTCCCCTGCCGTCACGCCGCGGCGGCGGGGTTCTCCTCGCGTTCCGGCGCGGCGGGAAGATCGCCCTGTCCGTGCTGTCGATCGTCGTTCTGGCGCTGACCTGGTACGGCTGGCAGTTCATCGGCGACCCGCAGACCGGGTTCACCACCACCGAGATCTTCGGCCAGGCCGATCCGCACGCCAAGCCGCTCGACGGCGCGATCGACATCCTGCTGGTCGGCCAGGACAGCCGCACCGACAACGAGGGCAACCCGCTGCCGCGCGAGGTGCTGGACCTGCTGCACGCCGGGGTCTCCGACGGCGAGCGCCAGACCGACACGATGATCCTGGTGCACATCCCGCAGAACGGGGAGCACGCCGTCGCCCTCTCCTTCCCGCGCGACTCCTACGTCGACATCACCGGCGGCTTCGGCAAGCACAAGCTCAACAGCGCCTACGTCTACGCCTACAACGACAAGTTCAAGACGCTGCGGGCCCAGGGCGACACCGACCTCAAGGACGCCGACGAGAAGGCGAAGGTGGCCGGCCGCCAGAACCTGATCGCCACGCTGGAGAAGTTCATCGGCAAGCCCGGCATGATCGACCGGTACGCCGAGGTCAACCTGGCCAGCTTCTACGAGATCACCAACGCCATCGGCGGCATCGAGGTGTGCCTCAACAGCGCCGTGAAGGAGACCAAGTCCGGCGTCGACCTGCCGGCCGGGCACCAGAGCATCGAGGGGGTGCAGGCGCTGGCGTTCGTCCGGCAGCGCTACGACCTCAAGGGCGGCGACCTCGGCCGCATCGGCCGCCAGCAGGCGTTCCTCTCCGGGCTGGCCAACAAGGTCCTGTCCCCCGCGGTGCTGGCCAACCCGGTGAAGCTCGCCGAGCTGATCAGCGCGGTGAAGAAGTCCGTGGTGCTCTCGGCCGGCTGGGACCTCAACGAGTTCGCCGACCAGATGCGCGGGCTGACCGGCGGCAACGTCGAATTCCACACCATCCCCACCCAGGGCAACGCGAAGATCGGCGACGCCGACGTGCTGCGCGTCGACCCGGCCCAGGTGCAGGCCGAGGTCAAGCGGCTGACCTCCGACGGCGACACCCCGCCGGACCAGCCCGGCTCGCCCCTGCTGCCGGGCGCGGACGCGGTCACCGTCGAGCTGTTCGACGGCAGCGGCGCCGGGGTCGCCGCCCAGGCCCGCACCCTGCTGTCGGGCCGGGGGTTCAAGCTGGCGAACGACACCAAGCTGGCCACCCGCGCCGGCAGCGTGATCCGGTACAACCCGGCCGACGAGTCCGCGCTCGTGCTGCTGCGCCAGGGCCTCGGCACCGAGGTCGAGGCCGAGCCGGACTCCGATGTGGCCGCCGGGCACGTGCGGCTGCTGCTCGGCCGGGACCTGCGCAGCAAGCTGACCCCGGGCTCCCCGGCCGGTTCCACCCCCGCCACCTCGGCCGCCCCCAAGACCCCGGTCACCCCCGCCGCTCCCCCCGCGCCGCCGATCACGGGCGGCGGAGTGCCCTGCGTCGACTAGAGTCGGGCACTGAGCGTGGCGGCCGGGTCCGGCGGGCCGGCGCGCCCCTATGGTGGCGACCGGGGAGGTGCATGGGGTGCACGAGAACGAGGACCGGCCGGAGACCGCGGGCTCGGAAAGCACCGGCGAGGCCGGGCCGACGTCGGAATCCGCCGGTACGGAGGCCGAACCGGCTTCGGAATCCGCCGATCCGGGAGCCGATTCCGGCGGTGCGCCCGAACCGGCCGGGAGTACGCCGAAGCCGCCCGTCGAGTTGCCGCAGCCGAGCCAACGGTCACCTCTGGGCACTCAGAGTGATGAAGAGCCGGTCTGGAAGCCCTCGCCTCACCCCCGTACGCCCGATCCCGCGCCGATAGCGGTCACTCGCCGCCGCCGTGCCGGACGGGTGACCTCGCGGATCGCGATCGGGCTGGTCTCGGTGCTCGCGCTGGGCGTCACCGGCTACGCCTACGTCACCAAGGACCAGGTCCAGAAGAACGTGCCCACCACCGACGCGCTGACCCCGCGCGCCGGTGAACCGCCCGCGCCGCCCGCCGACGACGGCGCCACCGACATCCTCCTGGTCGGCAGCGACGCCCGCACCGACATGCAGGGCCACCCGCTGCCCACGAGCACGCTGAAGTCGCTGCGCACCGAGGAGAAGCCGGGGATCAACACCGACACGATGATCCTGCTGCGGTTCCCGAAGGACGGCAGCAAGCCTTCGGGCGTCTCCATCCCGCGCGACAGCTGGGTCGACATCCCCGGCCGCGGCCAGTCGAAGATCAACTCGGCCTACGGCGTCGCGAAGGGTGCGTTCGCCGCCCAAGAGCGCGCGCAGGGCGAAAAGGACCAGGCGAAGATCGAGCGGGATTCCGACAGCGAGGGCCGCCGGGTGCTGGTCCAGACCGTTCAGGACCTGACCAAGGTCCGGATCGACCACTACGCCGAGGTCAACCTGCTGGGCTTCTCGCTGCTCACCGAGGCGCTCGGCGGGGTCAAGGTGTGCCTGAACCACGCGACCTCGGACAAGGACTCGGGCGCGAACTTCCGCCGCGGCGTCCAGACCGTCTCCGGTGGTGAGGCGCTGTCCTTCGTGCGCCAGCGCAAGAACCTGCCGCGCGGCGACCTGGACCGGATCGTGCGGCAGCAGGCGTTCCTGTCCTCCGCGCTGCACCAGGCGCTCTCGGCGGGCACGCTGACCAGCCCGTCGACGCTGAGCCGCCTGATGGACGCCCTGCACCGCTCGATCGTGGTCGACGACGGGCTCGACCTGCTGACCTTCGTCCAGCAGGTGAAGGGTCTCGCCTCCGGCGACCTGAACTTCACCACCATCCCGGTGGTCACGGCCAACGGCCGCAGCTCCGACGGGCAGAGCATCGTCGAAGTCGATCCGGCCGCGGTGCGGTCGTTCGTGGCCGGGCTGGCCGGCCGGGGCACCCCGTCCGGCGGCGGCGCGGGGACGGGGGCGCCCGCGTTGACCATGGACTCCGGCCTCCCGGGCGTGCCCTGCGTCGACTGACTCGCCCGGCCGGGGGTGCCCGGCGCTGGCTAGCCTGGGGTCATGAGCCTCACCGAGCTGCTGCTGCGCCCGCTCCTGGCGTCACCGGCGAAACCGCTGATCACGCACTACGACGACCGGCTGGGCAGCCGGGTCGAGCTGTCCGTGGCGACCACGGTGAACTGGGCCGCGAAAACGGCGAACTGGCTGGTCGACGAGTTCGACGTGGAGCCGGGTGACGACGTCGCGGTGCGCCTGCCCGCGCACTGGCAGACCGCCGGAGTGCTGCTCGGCGCCTGGTGGTGCGGGGCCCGCGTGGTCACCGAGCCGGCCGGGGCGCGGGTGGTGTTCACCGGCCCGGACGAGCCGGTGGACGCGCCCGCGGTGGCCGTCGTCTCGCTCGACCCGATGGGCCGCGGCCTCGGCCGCCCGCCCGGCGGCTCCGCGCTGGACTACCTCGAAGAGGCCCGGCTCTCGGGCGACCAGTTCAGCCCGCTGTCCCCCGTCCCCGGCGACACCCCGGCCCTGGACGGGTCCACAGTGGACGAGGTACTGGCCGAGGCCCGCACCCGAGCCGGGAAGCTCGGCCTGACCTCGGCCGACCGCGTCCTGTCCACACTGGACTGGTCCGGACCCGAGGGCCTGCTCGACGGACTGCTCGTGCCCCTGGCCGCGAGCGCCCACCTGGTCCAGGTGAGCAACGCGGACCCGGCGAAGCTCGACGCCCGCCGCGAGGCCGAGCGCACCACCGCCGACCTCTGAGCCGGCGCTCGACGCAACCGCGCGGCGCCCGCGGGCCGGGGTCCGGCGAAACGCTCGGCTGGGGCATCCCAGCCGAGCGATCCGGTCGATCGGGCCCCGCCGCGCGTCAGACGGTCTCGAGCTCCCGCGTCGAGATCCGCGCCTCGCGCTTGCGCCAGAACAGCACGTGGTCCAGCGAAAGCCGTCCGCCGTTGAACCCCAGCGCGAGGGCGGTCAGGCCGAGCACCAGGACCAGCTCGTAACCGCCGTTGCCGGTGAGCCCGTTCTGCGCGTGCACCGAAATCAGCGCGCCGGCCATGTCCACGGCGTAGCCCACGGCGATCAGCGGCAGCAGGAAGCCCGCGACGAAGGCGATCGAGCCGAGCACCTCCAGGACGATCACGAAGACCGCCGCGACGGTCGGCAGCGGGATGCCGATGTGGTCGAACATGGTCGCGGTGGCACTGACCCCGCTGTTCCACTTCTGCCAGCCGTGGGCGAAGAACACCACGGCGACCCCGATCCGGCCCAGCAGCAGCGTGACGTCCTTGACTCGAGCGAACATGGCGTTCTCCAGCTCCCCGTTTGGGTGAAAGTTCACGTACCGGGTCCACGGTAGGGCGCCGATCGGCGATCACCAGGCTTCAGCGAGTGATCGACAGGAAACCGACAGGCACCGCCGGCCCTGCGCGCGCGGTCCCCGGCCGTCGGATCGGGAACTCGCTGTACGCACCCGGCCGTTCGCGCTACCGTGCCCGAAACCTGGTGGAGAACGAGGAGCCCGCGATGCGCCGACAGTCCGACCGATCCCAGTTCGGCCTGTCCACCGCACCCCCCGAGGACCTCGTCACCCATGCAGAACCTGACCATCGGAATTCTCGCGCACGTCGACGCCGGTAAGACCAGCCTGACCGAGCGCCTGCTCTTCGCAGCGGGCGTGATCGGCCACCTCGGCAGCGTCGACGGCGGCGACACCCAGACCGATTCGCTGGAGCTGGAGCGCCGTCGCGGCATCACCATCTCCTCCGCGGTCGTGGCGTTCACCGCCGGCGGGCGCCGCGTCACGCTCGTCGACACCCCCGGGCACTCCGACTTCATCGCGGAGGTCGAGCGCGCGCTGCGGGTGCTCGACGGCGCCGTGCTCGTCGTCTCGGCCGTCGAAGGCGTCCAAGCGCAGACCCGGGTGCTGATGCGCACGCTGACCCGGCTCGGCCTCCCCGTGCTGGTGTTCGTGAACAAGATCGACCGGATGGGCGCGCAGGAGGGCCCGCTGCTCGACGCCCTGCGCGCGAAGCTTTCGCCGCGGTGCGTCGCGCTCAGCACCGTCTCCGGGCTGGGCACCGCGCGGGCCGAGCCCTCCCCGCTGCCGTTCGGCGAAGGGCTGGCCGACGCGTTGGCCGACGACAACCGTTTCCTCGCCGCGTACGTGGCCGGCCAAGTGTCCGAAAAGGACTACCGCGACGCGCTCGCCCGGCAGGTCGCGGCGGGCGCCGTGCACCCGGTGCTGTTCGGCTCGGCGATCACCGGTGCGGGGGTCGGCGAACTCGTCACGGCCGTGCGGGAGCTGTTCCCGGCCCGCGCCCGCGAAGGCACCGGGCCGTTGGACGCCACGGTGTTCAAGATCGAGCGGGGCCGCGCCGGCGAGAAGATCGCCTACACCCGGGTGCGCTCCGGCTCACTGGCGCCGAGGCAGCGATTTCCCTTCTACCGGAGGGAGAACGACGGCACCGTGACCGAGCTGACCGCCCGCGCCTCCGCGGTGCGGGTCTACGAGCACGGCGCGGTCCCGGTCGAGGGCTCGGCGCTGGCCGGCGACGTCGCCCGGGTGTGGGGGCTGAAGGACGTCCGCATCGGCGACCAGCTCGGCTCACCCGAGCACCTGCCCGCCCGCGGGTTCTTCGCGCCACCCAGCCTGGAGGCGGTGGTGCGCCCGGTGGACCCGGACCGGGGCGCGGCGCTCAGCGCGGCGTTGGACCGATTGTCCGAACAGGACCCGTTCATCGGCCTCCGGCGGCGGGGGGCCGAGGTTTCCGTGCGGCTCTACGGCGAGGTGCAGAAGGAGGTCGTCGGCTCGACGCTGGCCGAGGAGTTCGGCGTCCCGGCGCGGTTCGAACCGTCGCGGACGCTGTACGTCGAGCGCCTCACCGGTCCCGGCTCGGCCGTGCGGGCCCCGGCGCCGGACGAGCGGGTGTACTTCTGGGCGACGGTCGGGCTGCGGGTCGAGCCCGCCGCGCCCGGCTCCGGTGTCGGCTACGCGCTGGCCGTGGAGCTCGGGTCGCTGCCGCTGGCGTTCCACAAGGCGATCGAAGAGACCGTGCACGAAGCGCTGCGCCACGGCCCCCGCGGCTGGGAAGTGATCGACTGCCTGGTCACGCTCACGCACACGCGGTTCTACCCACCGGTCAGCACCGCGGGCGACTTTCGCGAGATGACGAAGCTCGTCCTGCGAGAGGCGCTGCGCCGGGCCGGGACCCGGGTGCACGAGCCGGTGAACGCGTTCGAGGCCGAGGTCCCCACCGCGTCGGTGAGCGCGGTGCTGCGCAAGCTGGTGGAGCTGCGCGCGGTACCGGACGAGCCCACCGTCCACGGTCCGGCCGCCACGGTGGCCGGGACCGTCCCGGCGGCTTCGGTGCCCGAGCTGGAGCAGGCGCTGCCCGCGTTGACGCAGGGCGAGGGGGTGTTCTTCAGCCAGTTCGCCGAGTACCGGCCGCGTTGAGTTCAGACGGGGCGGCGGCGGGCCGCGTCGAACTCGGCCCAGCCGCCGTGGCGCGCCAGCAGCGTGAGGACCTGCTCGGCGTGGCCGGCGAACCGGCGCAGGTCGTCGTGGAGCGTGCGGGAGCGCTCGAAGTCCAGCGGCGCGTGGTCGTCCCACCAGAGCCCGATCACGGCGCTCGCGCAAAGCACGAGGGCCTGCAGCAGCCGCACGAACTCCTCGGACGGCTCATCGGTCGCGTCGCGGTAGCTGGTCTCGATGTCGTCGCACGCGTCGAGCAGTTCGCGCAACTGGTCGACCGCGTGCGCGGGCGTGCCGTCCCAGGCCGCGCTGGGCCAGGCGCAGTCGCTCAGCTCGAGCCACAGCCGCCAACCGGCGACCAGCTCGGCGTCGTCACTCGGCTTCCAGGTGTCCGGGACCGGCCATAACATGCCTCGACTGTGACATCCACGGCTCGGGAAGCACAACCGCAACCGCCCGGGCGGGCCGAAAGTGTTCGCGTTTTTACCAGGGCGATGTGGCCCGTTCGACCGTCATCACTCACCCGGGTGAACCCCGGCTTCAGCCGACCACCGGCGGAACGTACACGCACTGCGGGGGCTCGGCGTGCGCCGGGTCCAGCGCGTTGAGCACCTCCCGCTCCGCGATCGGGTCGTAAGGGATGCCGAGGTGGTCGGTGAAGTCCTGTGAGCAGAGGTCCTGCAGCACGATGTTCTTCACGTTCGGCGCGGGCTTGAGGAACGCGTTGGTGTAGGGCGTGACCACGTCGTCGTACCGGGTCTGGATCACGGTGTAGTCGACGCCCGGCACGGTGTCGCCACCGGCGTTCAGGTCGGTCAGGAACGGCGAGCCGGTGGTCTGCTCGGTGCACGCGGCGCAGGCGAAGCCGACCAGGTCCCGCACCGGCGGGATCGCCTTGACCGCCGTGAGCAGGCCGAACAGGCTGGTGCCGTAGTTCGACGGGGAGAGGCCGATCAGCCGGTCGATCTTCGAGGCGCCGCCGAGGTACTTGATCCAGTAGCGCGGGTTCATCCCGCCCTGCGAGTGGCCCACCACGTCCAGCTTCGACGCGCCCGTGGCGGCCAGCACCCGGTCCCCGAAGGCCGCGAGCTGGGCGGTGGTGTCCGCGATCGGCCCGATCGTCTGCAGGAAGGTGCCGGGCACCCCGCCGAAGTTCCCGGCGAACACGCAGTAGCCGGCGCCGGCCAGCAACTGCGACAGGTTCGCCCAGTTCTCGTAGGCGTTGGCCGTGGTGCCGTTGGACAGCAGGACCGGGTTCGGGTGCTCCGCGCTGGGCTTGCAGTTCCAGTCGTTCGCCCCCGGTGGGGCGATGGCCGGCTGAAGCACCGAGTACACCGCCGCCGCGATGATGTTCGGCTGGACCGGGCCGGTCGGCTCCTTCACCGCCGCGTCCGCAGTGCCCGTGGCGAGGGCGAACGCCCCGGTCACGGCCAGCAGAACCACCATCCGACGCCCGAACGCGCGCACACCCATCCGCTTCACCTCTCTGTGAGCCGATGGTGACCAGTGTCACCCAGTCACTCAACGCTCGAACCGGTGAAGGGAAACGCTTCCGAGTGGGTTACTTTCCGGCCACGAGCGCGGTGTGGCCCTGCTTCAGGTGCGGAGCGTGCGAGAGGCTGAGCAAGGTACGGCCCCGTCCATGAGCGTTCAAGACCGCCCGAATCACCGGCTCTAGATCCATCTAGCCCTTGAGCAGCGCCCGGGCCATGACGACCTTCTGGATCTGGTTGGTGCCTTCGTAGATCTGGGTGATCTTCGCGTCGCGCATCATGCGCTCGACCGGGAAGTCGCGGGTGTAGCCGGCGCCGCCGAAGAGCTGGACGGCTTCGGTGGTGACCTCCATGGCCGTGTCGGAGGCGAAGGTCTTGGCCGCGGAGGCCATGAAGCCCGCGCGCTTGTCGCCGCGCTCGGAGGCCGCCGCGGAGGCGTAGACCAGGTGGCGGGCGGCTTCGATCTTCGTGCCCATTTCCGCGAGCATGAACTGCACGCCCTGGAATTCGGCGATCGACTTGCCGAACTGGCGGCGGTCCTTCACGTACGACACCGCCGCGTCCAGCGCGCCCTGGGCGATGCCGAGCGCCTGCGCGCCGATCGTGGGGCGGGTGTGGTCCAGTGTGCGCAGCGCCGTCTTCAGGCCGGTGCCCGGCTCGCCGATGATGCGGTCCGCGGGGATGGTGCAGTTCTCGAAGTAGATCTCGCGGGTCGGGGAGCCCTTGATGCCGAGCTTGCGCTCCTTCGGGCCCACCGAGAAGCCCGGGTCGTCCTTGTGCACCGCGAACGCCGAGATCCCGTTGGCCTTCTTCTCCGCCTCCGGGTCCGTCACCGCCATCACCGTGTACCAGGACGACTCGCCGGCGTTGGTGATCCAGCACTTCGTGCCGTTGAGCACCCAGTGGTCGCCGTCGAGGCGCGCGCGGGTGCGCATCGAGGCGGTGTCCGATCCGGCCTCGCGCTCGGACAGCGCGTACGAAGCCGAAGCCTCACCCGACGCGATCGCGGGCAGCACCTGCTTCTTCAGCTCCTCCGAGGCCGACAGGATGATCGGCTGCGTGCCCAGCTTGTTCACCGCCGGGATCAGCGAAGCCGACGCGTCCACGCGCGCGACCTCTTCGATCACGACGCACGCGCCCACCGCGTCCGCGCCCTGGCCGTCGTAGGCCTCGGCGATGTGCACGGCGTTGAAGCCGGACTTCACCAGCGCCTGGTAGGCCTCGATCGGGTAGCGCTCCTGCTCGTCGACCTCCGCGGCGTGGGGCGCGATCTCCTTCTCGGCCAGAGCCCGGACAGCCGCCCGCAGCTCCTCGTGCTCCTCGGCAAGCTGGTACAGGCCATCGGCCACTTCCGTCACCTCTTCTGCAGCGTTGGGGAGAGTTCCGTCGATGTTAGCGCTCGTTCACGTCGTGGGCGGTCTTCGTCCTTGTGTCCTTGACCGCAGAATTCGTAAGGTCGGGTGATGGCCATCATCACGTCGGCACCGGCGCCCGGTTTGTCCCGTTCACTCGAATACCCCGAGGTCCCGGCGGGTTCGATACTCGCCGGGGCCGCCGCCCGGTACGGCGATCGCCCGGCCTTCGTCCTGGGCGAGGACAGCATCTCCTACACCGAGGCGTATGCCGACGCCTGCCGCTTCGCCAACGCGCTGCGCGCCCACGGCATCGGCCACGGCGACGTGGTCGCCATCCACCTGCCGAACTGCCTGGCCTACCCGGTCGCCTACCACGGCACCCTGCTGGCCGGGGCCACCTTCAGCCCGACGAACCCGCTGCTCCCGGCCGACGACCTGGCCTTCCAGCTCAACGACTGCGAGGCCGCCGCGGTGGTCACGTTCGGGCCGATGTCCGGCACGCTGGCCGGCGTCGCCGACCGGATCCCGGCGCGGCTGACGATCGTCGTGTCCCCCGAGCCCGGCACCGAAACCGACGCGAAAACCGTCGAGTTCCGGGCCTTCATGGCCGACCGTCCGGACACCCGGCCGGAAGTGGCCATCGACGTGCACGAGGACCTGGCGCACCTCGCGTACACCGGCGGCACCACCGGCCGGTCCAAGGGCGTGCAGCTCACGCACCGCAACATCGTGGTCAACTCCCTCCAGTCCTCGTGCGCCGGGAGTGGTTCGGTGCCCGCCCTGGACGCGCACGGTGACGTGGTGATCGACCAGATCGGCAGCGAGGACGAGTTCACCTCCCGGCTCGGCACCGGCACCCTGATCAACCTGACCCCGTGGTTCCACGCGATGGGCGTGATCGCCGGGCTGAACTCGGCCCTGCTCACCGGCACCACGATCGTGCTGCACTCACGCTTCGACCCGGGGGCCTACGTCGCCGACGCCGAGCGCCTGCGCGTCACCTACATCGGGGGCGCGCCCACGCTGTTCGCCGCGCTGCTGGCGACGCCGTCGTTCCACACCGCCAACCTGTCCTCCGTGCGCAACATCGGCTCCGGGGCGGCGCCGATGAACTACGAGATGACCCGCGCGTTGCAGGAGCGCTTTCCCGACGTGGTGATCGTCGAGGGCTACGGCCTGACCGAGATGACGATGGTGGCGACGAGCGCGCCTTCGCACCGCTCGGGACTGCGCAAGGTGGGCACGGTCGGACAGCCGGTGGCCGACACCGAGCTGAAGATCGTCGGCCCGGACAGCGAGGAACCGCTGCCGCCCGGGCAGGAGGGCGAGGTGTGCCTGCGCGGCCCGCAGATGATGCGCGGCTACCGCAACCGCGCCGAGGACAACGCCGCCACGCTGGTCGGCGGCTGGTTGCACACCGGCGACATCGGGGTGGTCGACGAGGACGGTTACCTGTCCATTGTGGACCGCAAGAAGGACATGCTGCTGTACAAGGGCTACAACGTCTTCCCGCGCGAGCTGGAGGAGCTGCTGATCGCCCTGCCGGGCGTCCGCGCGGCCGCCGTGGTCGGCCGGCCCCGCGTGGACGTCGGCGAGCTCCCCGTCGCCTTCGTCGTCCGCCAGCCCTCGCAGACCCCCGACGCCGCGCAGCTCATCGCCTCGGTGAATGAGAAAGTGTTGCCGTACAAGCGTTTGCGCGAGCTGCACTTCGTGGACGAGATCCCCGTGTCGGCCGCGGGCAAGGTGCTGAAGCGGGAGCTGCGCGAGCAACTGCCCCCCGTTCCCCCGGCGTGAGACGAGCGCCGGTCCTCCTCACCACCGCCGGGGGCGAGGAGGACCGGCGCCGCGGGACTACTTGCCGGCCTTCTCGCGGAGGGCGGCGTCCTTGCCGAGGACCATCTGCTCCAGTTCGGCCTGGAACTGCGCGATGCGGGCCTGCAGCCCGGGGTCCGCGGCGGCCAGGACGCGGACGGCCAGCAGGCCGGCGTTGCGCGCGCCGCCGACCGACACGGTGGCCACCGGGATGCCGGCCGGCATCTGGACGATCGACAGGAGCGAGTCGAGCCCGTCGAGGTGCTTCAGCGGCACCGGCACGCCGATCACCGGCAGCACCGTGGCCGAGGCGACCATGCCCGGCAGGTGCGCCGCGCCGCCCGCGCCCGCGATGATCACGCGCAGTCCGCGCGAGGCCGCGGAGGTGGCGTAGTCCAGCATGCGCTGCGGGGTCCGGTGCGCCGAGTAGACGCCGACCTCGTACTCCACCCCGAACTCGTCGAGCGCCTTCCCGGCGGCTTCGAGCACCGGCCAGTCCGAGTCGCTGCCCATGATCAGGCCCACCAACGGCGCCATCGTGTTCCCCTCCAGTGGGTCTCGAATCAGTGGATCTCGTAGCCGTCGAGCCAGACGGCGTGGGACAGCCAGTGCGCGGACAGCCGCGCACGGTCGCGCAGGTCTTCCATCCGCTGCCCGGTGAAGTTGACGTGCCCGAGCTTGCGGCCGGGCCGCTCCTGCTTGCCGTAGAGGTGGATCTTCACCTCGGGGTAGCGCGCGAACAGGTGGTGGACGCGCTCGTCGGTGCTCATCTCGGGGGTGGCGCCGGCGCCGAGCACGTTCGCCATCACGCAGGCGGGCTCGACCAGGTCGGTGCGGCCCAGCGGGTAGTCGAGCACCCCGCGCAGGTGCTGCTCGAACTGCGAGGTGCGGGAGCCGTCCATCGTCCAGTGCCCCGAGTTGTGCGGGCGCATGGCGAGCTCGTTGACCAGCAGGCCGGTCTCGGTCTCGAACAGCTCGACGGCCAGCAGCCCGGTGACGTCGAGCGTCGCGGCGATCCGCAGCGCGAGGTCTTGCGCCTCGTGCCCGCGCGCCTCGCTCAGCCCCGGCGCCGGGGCCAGCACCTCGGTGTTGATGCCGCCGCTCTGCACGGTCTCGACCACGGGGTAGGCCGCGCCCTGCCCGAACGGCGAGCGCGCGACCAGCGCGGCCAGCTCGCGTTTCATGGCCACCTTCTGCTCGACCAGGAGCGGGGTGCCCGCGTCGAGCAGTTCGGGCACGGTCTCGCGGGCGTGCCGGGCGGTGTCGAGCATCCAGACGCCGCGCCCGTCGTACCCGCCGCGCGCGGCCTTGAGCACGACCGGCCACCCGTGCTCGCCGCCGAAGGCGATCACGTCGTCCACAGTGGACACCTCGGCGAACGCCGGACCCGGCACGCCCAGCCCGGCCATCATCTCGCGCATGACCAGCTTGTTCTGCGCGAACCCGAGCGCCGACGGCGCGGGCCGCACGACCACGCCCTCCACCGCGAGCGTCAGCAGGTGCTCCCCGGGCACGTGCTCGTGGTCGAACGTGAGCACGTCCACCCCGGCGGCGAAGGACCGCAGCGCGTCGAGGTCCGTGTGGTGCCCGAGCACCACGTCACTGGCCACCAGCGCGGCCGAGTCGCCGTCGTCCGCCGCGAGCACTCGCAGCGACTGCCCGAGCGAGATCGCCGCCTGGTGCGTCATCCGGGCGAGCTGTCCGCCGCCCACCATTCCCACGACGGGAAGACCGGTACGTTTGTCCATAACGCCGACCAGGCTACTGGGCGCCCCGGGGGCGGGCTGCGGGTACCTGGGGGTGTCGGGGCAGGTCACCCGGGCCGCGAGCCCGGGCGCGGAACTGTAGGCCCGGCCGCGAGGTCCGCCGATCCAGGACCGTCCCCGTGACCGGGCAGTCCCGCGCTGGGCATTCCCGCGCAGAGCTGAAGAACCCCCTCGGCTCGGCTGTCCGTGACCGCGCGCCGCAGGGCTGTTTCACCCGTTTACCCGGCGACCTTCGGCTGTACCCCGGGTTCCGCCGTGCGGGCTCGTAGGCGGAGTTCGCGGGCGGCGAGGGCGAGGAGGGCGACCACGGCGGCGAGGACGTAGGCGTTGCCCAGCACCGACCAGCCGGGACCCCAGGTGAACTCCGTGTCGCCGCCGTTCGGGACCAGCATCACGATCTGGGAGGCGAACAGGGCGGCCACCAGCAGCGCCCACCAGCGCCGGCCCTTGACCATCAGCAGGCCGATCAGCGGCACCGACCAGACCCAGTGGTGGGACCAGGAGACCGGGGACACCAGCAGGGCGTAGAACGCGGTCACCAGCAGCGCGGCCGCCTGCTCGCCGCGCCGGTGCCAGCGCACGACCAGCCACACCGCGGGCACCGCCAGCACCACGGCCGCCCCGACCGCCACCGCCATCGACCACGACGCCCGGTCGGAGGCCCGGTCGACCAGGCCGTTCAGCGACTGGTTGAAGATCCAGTGCACCGAGCCCACCCGGCTGGGATCGGTGACCGACTTCGTCCAGAACCGCCCCGCGTCACCCGGGATGACCGCGAACATGACCCCTTCCAGCACCACGAAGGTGGCCAGGGCCCGCAGGCCGTCCTTCCACCGGCCGGTGAAGAACAGGTGGGGGACGAAGATCAGCGGGGTCAGCTTCACCGCCGCCGCCACCCCGACCAGGACCCCGGCCCAACGGCGGCCCCGGACGCTTTCCCCGGCCGATCCCCCCGATTCGACCGGCCCGGCCGGACCCGCGGGCGCCCCGGAGCCACCGGCCCGCGCCGAATCCGCCGTGCTTCGCGCTCTCGCCCACCGGCCCGCGCCCGCGCCACGGCCGGAGAGCACCAGCACGTCGACGACCACCAAAGCCATCAGTATCAGGTTGATCTGGCCCAGGAACAGCGTCTTCCACACCGGTTCCAGCACCAGGACGAGGGCCGTGCCCGCCGGCAGCCAAACCCCGGACGGCCGCGCCACCACCGCGAGCACGACGATGAGCGAAACCACCGACGAAGCCGTGATCACGCCCCAGACCAGGCCCGGGGGCACCAGCACCAGCGGCACGAACAGCGCCGCCGCGGCCGGGGTGTAGGTGAAGGGCAGCCGGACCCAGTCCGGGAGCGTGGTGAGGTCCGACGAGGTGTACAGCGGCTCGCCCTCGAGCAGGGTCAGCCCGCCCGCCCGGTAGACCGCGCTGTCCGCGCCCACGTGCCAGCCGGCCAGCCACACCACCAGCCCCAGCGCCGCGGCGGCCAGCAGTAGAACCCCCAGCAGCCGAGGGGAAAGCGGGGAGCTCAGGGGCCGGAAACCCGGGTGCCGACGCGCCACGGCAGGCGAAGGTGGATCAGTCGCCTGGCGTGATGTCGGCATACGGCGAAGCCTCCCCCGGCGACGCCGCCCCGCGAGTCGATGCCGATCCCGCGCCCGGCTTCACTCCCGACGCCGCCTCGGACCCCGCCCCGGTCACCGCAGCCGAGGGCGATCCCGTCACCGAAACCGGCCCGGTCCCAGCCCCGCTCGCCGAAGCCGCCCCGGCCTCGGACCCCGCCCCGGTCACCGCAGCCCAGGGCGATCCCGTCTCCGGAACCGGCCCGGTCCCAGCCCCGCTCGCCGGAGCCGAAGCCGCCCCGGCCTCAGACCCCGCCCCGGCCACCGAAGCCGCACCCGGCCCCGTCCCGGCTCCCCCGGCCGGGCCGGTCACCGGTCCGGACCCGGCCGAGCGGGAACGCCGTTGCAGCCCCCACCGCAGGATCAGCGCCAGCGCCAGCACCACCGGCATCAGGATGTAGGCGTCGCCCAGCACGTTCTGCCACACCTTCCAGTGCAGCTCCACGTTGCGGCCGTTCGGCAGGATCAGCAGCACGCAGCTGATGAACACGAACGCCACCAGCCCCGTCCCGACCCAGCGCTTCCACGCCGTCGCCGGGGTGGTCTTCGGCAGCCGGGAGACCAGCAGCACGATCAGCGGCACCACCCACACCCAGTGGTGGGTCCAGGAGATCGGCGAGATGAGCAGCGTCCAGAACGCCGTCACCAGCAGCGCGGCCAGCGCCTGTCCGCGGCGGTGGAACCGGATCAGCAGCCACAACGCCGGGATGGCCAGCAGCAGGCCGATCCCCATCGCCGCCTTCGACGCCCACGGCGCGAGGTCGGTGGCCCGGTTCATCAGCGCGTTCAACGACTGGTTGCCCGCCCAGTGCACCGGGCCGATGCGACCGGTGTCCGGCAGCGTCGAGGTCCAGTAGCGGAAGGCGTCGTGCGGGTTGACCAGGAACATCAGCGCCTGCATGAGGACGAACGTGACGAGCCCGCGCACCGCGTCCTTGCGCCGGCCGGTGATGAACAGGTGGGCCAGGAACACCAGCGGGGTCAGCTTGATCGCCGCCGCCACGCCCACCAGCACCCCGCCCCACCGGCTGCCGCGGGCGCCGAGCACCAGCATGTCCAGCAGGATCATGGCCATCAGGATCAGGTTGATCTGGCCGAGGAAGATGGTGCGCCACACCGGTTCCAGCCCGAGGAAGACCAGGGAGAACACGATCGTCGACCGGGCGGGCGAGGCCCACCAGCGCGGCCCGTCGTCGGCCGGGCGGGGCAGCGCGCCGATCGCGATGCGGATGGACAGGGCCATCGCGCCCAGGGAGATGGCGGTCAGGAAACCCCAGGCGACCTGCGTCGGCACCACCGCGAGCGGCACGAACAGCAACGCGGCCGTCGGCGGGTAGGTGAACGGCAGCAGCGCCCACCACGGCTCCGGGGAGAGCGTGTTCGCGTCGTAGAGCGGCTGCCCGTGCAGCAGGGTGAGCGCGCCGGCCCGGTAGACCGCGCTGTCGACCCCGAGGACCCAGTCGTGCGTCCAGCCCCAGATGCCGAAGCCGATCGCGACCAGCGGGATCACCGAAAGGATCAGGATCGACCGTGGTCGGACGGAGAGCCGGGCGAGCGACTTGCGCAGGGCCAGGCGAGGCAGGCCAGCTCTCGCCGGAGCTTCGCCTTCGGCGGCGGAAGGTACGGTCCTGGTCACCCCATCAGGAAAGCACGACCGGCGTCGAGCTGGTCCAGAAGGGTAGGACGGGTTCGGTCCCGGCGCCGGAGTTGTCCGGCGTGCCCGATCACCACCCGGACGCGTCGATCGCCGGGAACCGGCGAGCGCCCCCGAGTGTGCCGCGGACGTCACCCCGGCCGCGCCTCACCCGCGGGCCAGCTCCGCGAGCAGGACGCAGGCCCGCTCGTGCGTCGGCGGCAGCCGCAGGGCCGAAACGCGGGGACGGCTGACCTCGGAGAGCTGGGCGTCGACCGAAAGCCGGTCGTTCAGGGCCCGCCGCAGCGCCACGCCGTGGGAGGCGAGCCGGTCGTCCCGGTCGGCCAGCACGGCGACGGTGGACGGGCCGAGCGTCGCGTAGCTCTCGCCGGCGTCGAAGACCGAGCGGACGGCGTCCGCGGCCAGGATCATGCCGGTCAGCCGCGGCCAGCCGGAGACGCTGGCGAGGTCCATGGCGACCACCAGCAGCACCTTGTCCTCCCAGCCGCCGCCGCGGTACAGCTCGGCGAGCCGGGTGCGCAGGTAGGCCGCCGAGGGCAGTCCGGTCAGCGGGTCGGTGACCTCGGTGTGCACGAGCTGGTCGGTGGCGACGTCGGCCCACGCCAGCGCGGTCACCCGCAGGATCCGGGCGGGAGTGGCGTCCACTTCCGGGGAGACGAATCCGTCGACGGCTTCGGGCTCCGCGAGCACGGCGTGGAGGGCGGCCAGGTCCGACAGGGTCTCGGCCAGCCCGGCGCCCGCGGCGGCCCGGGCGCGGCCCAGTCCGGCCAGCGCCGTCTCGGCTCCCGAGGCCCCGTGCCGGACCACGGCCGCGCACACCGCGTCGACCTCCGGCAGGGCCCAGTCGCTGGGGAAACGCCATCCCGCGGCCAGGCTGGCGGTGCGCCAGCGGGCCCGCAGCGCCCGCAGGGTGCGGTCCCGTTCGAAGCGGGCGCGGGCCTCCGGTCCGTCGGCGGCTCCGGACCGGGACCCGGTCGCCGGTACGTCCACTGGCCACCGTTCCTCTCATCCGGATTTTGTCGATCTTGCCCCGCGGCACCAGAGGGACTCTGGCACCTCGTCCGCATGACGAGATTCCGGCCCCTTTTTCCTCCGCTACTCTGAGGTGACGGGTGAACTCATTGGGCCATCGGTGGCAGTAGACCCACCACGACGTGACGAGGGTCGCCGCGTCGGTCACACTTGAACCCGCGTTAGAGAGGTAGATCGTGGCTGGTCCGGCCACGTGCGCGCAGAAGAAGGAGCCTCGTGTCCACCGTTCCCGCCGACCTGTCCGGTAAGAGTGACGCCGAGCTGATCGCCGAGGTGCGCGCCGGGAAGATCGCCTCCTACGGGACGCTGTACGAGCGCCACAGCTCGGCGGCGTACAACCTCGCCCGCCAGCTCGCACGCTCCAGCGCCGAAGCCGACGACCTCGTTTCCGAGGCCTTCTCCAAGGTCCTCGACACCCTCCGCGGCGGTAAGGGCCCGGACACCGCCTTCCGCGCGTACCTGCTCACCGCGCTGCGCCACACCGCCTACGACAAGACCCGCCGCGATCGCCGGATCGACCTGAACGAGGACATGAGCGACGCCGGCGGGGCCGTCGGCGAGGCGCTCACCGTGCCGTTCTCCGACACCGCGGTGGCCGGGCTCGAGCGCACGATGGCCGCGAAGGCGTTCGCCCGGCTGCCGGAGCGCTGGCAGGCCGTGCTCTGGCACACCGAGATCGAGCAGCAGAGCCCGGCCGAGGTCGCGCCGTTGCTCGGGCTGACCGCGAACGGGGTGTCCGCGCTCGCGTACCGCGCCCGTGAGGGCCTGCGGCAGGCCTACCTCCAGGTCCACCTGCAGGACAACGGCGCCGACCGGTGCCGCGCGGCGGCCGACCGGCTGGGCGCCTGGACCCGCGACGGACTGTCCAAACGCGAGCGCTCCCAGGTGGAGAACCACCTCGACGAGTGCGAGGCCTGCCGGGCGCTGGCCGCGGAGCTGGCCGACGTCAACGGTGGCCTGCGCGCGATCATCGCCCCGATCGTGCTGGGCGGTGCCGCGCTGGGCTACCTCGCGACGATCGGCGCGGCCAAGGCCGGAGTGGCCACCGCGGCGACCGCCGGGGCCGCAGCCGCCGCCACCGGAGCGGCCGGGGCCAAGGCCGGTGCCGCGGCCGGAGCGGCGGCCGGCGGCGCGAAGGCGGGTGCCGCGGCTTCCGCGCCCCGCCAGTTCGCCGGGGTCGCGGCCTCCGGCGCGGCCATCATCGCCTGCGTCGCCGTGGCGCTGGCCGCCGGTGGCGGAACGCAGGAAATCCCGGTGGCGGCCCAGGTCCCCCCGCCGGCCGTGCAGCCCGCGCCCGCGCCGCCGCCGAAGCCCGCCCCGCAGCCGCCCGCCCCGCCCGCTCCTCCCGCGCCGCCGCCCGCCCCGCAGCCGCCCGCGCCGGCCCAGCCCGCGCCGCCGCCGGTCAAGCCGCCGGCCCCGCCCGCGCCGCCCGCTTCTTCGCCTCCGCCCGCGCCCGCACCGCCGCAGGTGTCCGCGACCGTCCCGCCCGGCGACGTCGAGCTGGACCCGGACTCGGGCCCGGTGAACCTGCCCATCACCGTCCGCAACGACGGGGGCAGCCCGTCCGATCCGGTGGCGGTCGCGCTCAAGCTGCCGCAGGGCGTCTCGGCCGTGCCCGCTGGTGGCGGGGGCGAGGTGGGCTCGGCCGCGTTCCGCGCGGACAGCGTTCCCGCCCCGGTCGCGGTCAACTGCCCCGGCGGCACCGGCGTCGTGACCTGCAAGACCGGCACCGGTCTTCAGCCCGGCCAGAGCGCCGTGCTCACCTTCCGGCTGAAGGCCGACGAGAGCGCGACGGGCGGTGACGTCACCGGCTCGATCTCCGCGGGCACGCAGATCAAGATCGAGAGCGCGGTGAAGGTGAAGGTCACCGTGAAGGCCCCGCCGGACGCCGTGCTGCTGAAGGCGAACACCGACTGGCTCTCCCAGCTCCCCTTCGAGCGCTACCCGCGGGTCCTGGTCAACGTGCGCAACACCGGCAAGACCACGAAGCCGGTCACCGTCACCGTCGACCACCCGCTGTACCAGGCGGTGAGCTTCAACGGCTTCGATTGCGAACTGGCCGCCGGCACCTGCACCTCGCGTCGTCCGATCGCGCCGGACCAGGGCGTGGACCTCTGGGTTCTGCTCGACGGGCGGCCCGCGCACGACCAGCCGGTCACGGTGGGGGCCACCCTGGGCACGGCCACGGCCCCGCCGGTGCAGGTGTTCTTCGGTTGCTGGCCGGGCATCTGCGACGTGCCGTACCCGACCACCGAGAGCCCGGAGCCCTCGGATCCGACGACCGCTCCGACCTCCACCGGCAGCACCAGCCCCACGCCGTCTACGACACCGACGAAACCGAGGAGGCACCCGAGCCCCAGCGGCACCCCGTCCGCGACGCCCGAAGAACCGAGCACGACCACCGCGCCCAGCACGCCCTCGACCAGCACGAGCGCGCCGCCGGAGCCCGGTCCCGGCAAGTCCGGCAAACCGGGCTGGACGCTGCCGACGATCGAGCCCCGCGGCCTTTTCGACTGGCTGAGGGGGTAGCGTCGCCCCGGTGGGGATCCTGCGCGAGTTACTGGTCAAGCACCGTGAGCTGATGCGGTTCGCCGTGGTCGGTGGCATCAGCTTCCTGATCACCACCACCATCACCTACGTGCTGAAGTTCACCGTGCTCCGCACCCACCCGGTGACCGCGCTGATCGTCGGGGTCCTGGTCGCCACCATCTTCTCCTACGTCGCCAACCGCGAATGGTCCTTCCGCACCCGTGGCGGGCGCGAGCGGGCGCACGAGGCCGCGCTGTTCTTCCTCCTCAGCGGCATCGCGCTGGGTCTCAACGCGCTGCCGCAGTGGATTTCGCGATACGTGCTGGACCTGCAGGAGCCGCAGCTGAGCCTGCTGGGCCAGGAGGTCGCGGACTTCGTCAGCGGGATGATCCTCGGCACCCTGCTGGGCACGCTGTTCCGCTGGTGGGCGTTCAAGAAGTGGGTCTTCCCGACCGAGGGCGCCCGGCTGAAGCCGGTCTCCGGCGCACAGCCCGGCGATCCGGACATTACCGGCAGGAAAGCCGCCTGAGCCTTCCGGCGCCCCCGGATTCTCTAGACTGCCGGGTGTGACCGTTGTCGAAACCGTGCTGGCCCGGACGCCGGAGCCGTTGCGCGCGGTGCTGATCAAGCACCGGGAGATGCTGAAGTTCGCGCTCGTCGGCGCCACGACCTTCGTGGTCGACAACGGGGTCTGGTACCTGCTCAAGCTCAGCGTGCTGGAGTCGAAGCCGACCACCGCGAAGGCCATCGCGATCATCGTGGCCACCATCGTCTCGTACGTGCTGAACCGCGAATGGTCCTTCCGCACCCGCGGTGGCCGCGAGCGCACCCACGAGGCCACGCTGTTCTTCGTGATCAGCGGCATCGCCGTGGTGGTCAACCTGATCCCGCTGTACCTGTCGCGCTACGCGCTGCACCTCGAGGTGCCGCACGTGACCAGGCTGGTGCAGGAAGTCGCGGACTTCGCCAGCGGCTCGATCATCGGGATGCTGCTGGCCATGGTGTTCCGGTTCTGGGGCTTCAAGAAGTGGGTCTTCCCGGCCGAACTCGGCGAGCGCCGGCGCGAGCAGGTCACGCGACTGCCCCGGTGAAACCGGCCTCAGCGCGGCACCGGCTCCGCCGGCCAGCGCACCTGACCGACGTCGTCGGGCCGCGGGACCTTGAGGAACAGGCTGAACACGGCCGGCCGCCGGCTGGACAGCTCCAGCCGTCCCCCGTCGGCCTCCACCAGGGCTCGGGCCAGCGCCAGGCCGACGCCGGTGGAGCCGCCGCCGGAGAAGCCGCGTTCGAAGATGTGGGGGGCGAGTTCGTCCGGGACGCCGGAGCCGGTGTCGCCGACCTCGATCACCACCGTGCCGTCGGCGTCGCCGCGGCGGGCGGTGACCGAGACCGTACCGGCGCCGTGGCGCACCGCGTTGTCCAGCAGCACGCCGACGACCTCGCGCAGCCGCCCGGGCGTGGCGCGCGCCATCAACCCGTCGGCGGTCTTCAGCCGCAGGTTGCGGCCTTCGACGCGCAGTAGCTGCCGCCACTCCTCGGCCACCTTGGGCAGCATCGCGGGCAGGTCCACGGGCTCGGCGTCCACCTCGCGGGCCGCGCGAGCGGCGGCGAGCAGCTCGTCGAGCGCGCCGGCCAGCCGGTCGGCCTGCTCCTGCGCCGCGCGCGACTCCTCGACGACGTCGGGGTCCTCGTGCACGGTCAGCGGCTCCAGGCGCAGTTGCAGGGCCGTGAGCCGGCTGCGCAGCTGGTGCGAGACGTCGCCGACGAGCTGGCGTTCCCGTTGCACGAGCTGCGCCAGCGCCGAGCCCGACGTGTCCAGCGCCTCCGCGACCATGTCCAGCTCGGCCACGCTGTAGCGGCTCGGGTCCGGCCGGAAGTCCCCGCCGCCGAGCCGCGACGCGCGGTCCGCGACGTGGCGAAGCGGCTTCGCCAGCCTTCGCGCGGTCACCGTGGCCACCACCGCGCCGGTGCCCACCGACAGCACGACCAGCAGCACCACGAGCAGCGTCACCTGCGTCTGCTTGGTCCGGACCGGACCGCTCGGCATGGCCAGGACGACCGCGCCGTGGCGCGCCGTCGGCACGGACTCGACCACCGGGTCCGGGCCCGGGTCGACGCCGAAGTGCTTCTCGATCAGCCCGTCGCCGCGCACCGTGAGCATCCCGCCCTGCGGCACGCCGACGCGCAACTGCTCGATGTCCAGGGGCTGGCCGTTCGCCACCACCGTGTCCACGGTCGCGGCGATGTTGCGCGCCCGTTCGGCCAGGCTCTCGCGGTTCAGGTTCTCCACCAGCCGCCAGGCGGTGACGCCCAGCGGGATGCCCAGCACCGCCGCCGTGACCAGGACGGCGAGCAGGATCGCCAGCAGGATCCGGCGGCGCATGCTCATGGCGCGGACTATTCCACGTTGAAGCGGAAGCCGACGCCACGCACGGTCGCGATCCGCCGCTCGGCGTCGGAGTGCGTGGACTTGGCCGGGCGGCCCGCCGCCTCGTCCGCGGCGATCGCGAGCTTCCGGCGCAGCCACGACATGTGCATGTCGAGCGTCTTGGAGGTCTTGGACTCCAGGTCGTTCCACACCTCGGCCAGGATCTCGTCCCGGCTGACCACCTGCCCGGCCCGGGTCATCAGCACCCGCAGCAGCTCGAACTCCTTGTTCGCCAGCTGCACCTCGTGCTGGTCGACGGTGACCAGCCGGGCGCCGAGGTCCATCCGGACCCCGCCGGCCTCCAGCACCTCCGGGGCCCGGCGGCGCAGCAGCGCGCGGATCCGGGCCAGCAGCTCGGCCAGCCGGAAGGGCTTGGCCACGTAGTCGTCGGCCCCGGCGTCGAGGCCGACCACGAAGTCGACCTCGTCGGTGCGCGCGGTGAGCATCAGCACGGGCAGCTCGGTGCCGCTCGCCCGCAGCCGGCGGCAGACCTCCAGCCCGTCCATGCCGGGCAGGCCGAGGTCGAGCACGAGCAGGTCGACCCGGTGGGCCGCGGTCGCGTCCAGCACCGAGGGACCGTCGGTGACGACCTCGATCTCGTACCCCTCCCGGTGCAAGGCGCGGGACAGGGGTTCGGCGATGGCCGGATCGTCTTCGGCCAGTAGGACCATGCTCACCTCGCCAACCTTACGGTGAACCGACGTGAAACCATCGTGATCGTGCCTGGCTACGAAGACGATCTGACGCTTGCCACCCGGCTGGCTGATGCCGCCGACGCGATCACCACGTCGCGCTTCCGCGCGCTCGACCTGTCGGTCTCGCGCAAACCCGACCGCACGCCGGTCACCGACGCCGACACCGCGGTCGAGGACGCGGTCCGCGCGATCCTCGCCACCGAGCGCCCCGGGGACGCCGTGGCGGGCGAGGAGCGCGGCGGCACGGCGGGCCCGCGGGGCCGCGCCTGGGTGGTCGACCCCATCGACGGGACCAAGAACTTCCTGCGCGGCGTGCCGGTCTGGGCCACGCTGATCGCTTTGGCCGAGGACGGTGCGCCGGTGGTCGGGATGATTTCCGCGCCGCTGCTGGGCCGACGCTGGTGGGCTTCCCGCGGCGACGGCGCGTTCCTGCGCGACACGGCCGGAACGCGTCCGCTCTCGGTGTCCTCGGTGTCGTCGCTGTCGGACGCGTACCTGTCCACCACGGACCTCAACTCCTGGACCGAGCACCACTCGCGCGAGAAGTACCTGGCGCTCACCGAAGCGTGCTGGGAGAGCCGCGCGTTCGGCGACTTCTGGCAGCACTGCCTGGTGGCGGAGGGCGCGCTGGACCTGGCCGCGGAGTGCGTCGTGAACCCGTGGGACGTCGCGGCGGCGCAGGTGCTCGTGACCGAGGCCGGCGGACGGTTCAGCGACCTGTCCGGCGCGGCCACCCACGAGGGCGGCTCCGCGCTGTCCAGCAACGGGCTGCTGCACGACGAGGCGCTGGCCGTCCTGCGGCGCTGAGCCTCAGCCGGCTCCGGGCAGGACCCCGACCGCCCCGCGCGCCACCTGCGACCACGCCAGGCGGCCGAAGAGGTAGTGGCAGGCGACCTGCTCGGAGCTGAAGCGGGCCCAGTCGTACCGGTTGCCCTGCTCGCGCCAGAAGACCTCCCAGCCGTGGTCCTCGACCGGCATCAGGCACCACGCGTTGTCGGTCTCGGCCCCCACCGAAACCACCTCAGCGGGCACGCCCAGCACGTCGAGCCACCGGTGGATGGACTGCGCGTTCATCGGTCCTCCCCCGTGACCTCGGCCAGGAACCCCAGTGTGACCAGTTCGTCGGCGGCCAGCACCGCACGGTACCGGACCCCGCCGGGTCCCTCCGCCGACGTCGAGCGCCACATCGGCACCGGCTTGACCACGCGGTAACGCCGGTAGCCGCCGTCCACGGCGGACGGTGGCAGCGAGCGCTGCGCGAACGGCGTGCCTTCGGCGGCGAAGAACCGGCCGTGCTCCCCGCCGAAGCGGTCGAGCCGGGTGTCCGCGGGCAGGACCACGGGTTCCGGTCGATCCGGACCGTCGGCGCAGGAGCGACCGGACGGGCCGGGATCGGGTTCCGGACCCTCGAACAGTTCCGCAGGCGGTGCGGCGGCGGGCGGGGTGGGCGCACGCCGAAGCCCCCGAGTCACGTAGTGCAGCGCGTCGCTGTCGTCGAGAAGCCCCGATTCCGGATGATCGAACGGCGCGCGGCCCACCTCGTCCCCGGTGGGCACGGGTAGCTGCTCGGCCGGCCGGGAAGCGGCGACCGGCAGGTGGCCGAGCGGGAACATGTGCACCAGGAACAGCGCGAGGACGCTTTCCCGCTCGGTCCGCAGCGATCCCATCGGCGGCTTCGGCGGCGCCGGCGGTTGCCGGGGCGGCGGGTACTGCGGCCCGGCAGCAGGCCGATGCGGGCGCGACGAAGGGTGCGGCGGGGAAGAGTGCGGTGGGTAGGGCGGCTGGTACGCCGACTGCGGCGCGGACGGCCTTGGCTGGCGGGGCGCCGCTACCCCGTGAGACCGCACCCCGGAGCTCCCGGCGTAACCACCCGGCGGAGCAGGCCGCGGGCCGGACGGCCGGACGGGCGGGAGGCGGGTGCCCGAAGGCGGGGTCGGGACGTCGTCGAAACCACCGCTGTCCCGCCGGCCGCCGTACTGGGCCGGCAGGCGGATCGGCCCGGTGGAGACGTCGGTGTCGGCCGGTTCGGCCTGCTCGGTCACGGGCACCCTCCGTCGGTTCCACCGGCTCGGGGTAAGGACGTTCCCCCGCACCGCCCGGTTGCCGCCGCGCCGGTGCCCGATCGGGCGAATTCGCGCGCGGAGGCCGTTCCACCTTATCGGCCGACGGCGTCCCGGCGGCCGATGGGACCGCCGGGCTCGCCGGGCGGTTCACCCGGGCCGGGTCAGCCCGCCAGCGCGTTCACCACGCGTGACGGCGAAGGCCGGCCCAGCCGTTCCGCCATCCAGACGCTCGCGCCGACCAGCTCGGCCAGGTCGACGCCGTGCTCGATGCCCAGGCCCTCCAGCAGCCAGACCAGGTCTTCGGTGGCCAGGTTGCCGGTGGCCGACTCGGCGTACGGGCAGCCGCCGAGGCCACCGGCAGAAGAGTCCACAGTAGACACACCCGAGCGGAGCGCGGCCTCGGTGTTGGCCAGTGCCTGGCCGTAGGTGTCGTGGAAGTGCACGGCCAGCGCGTCCACCCCGACCCCGGCCGCCCCGAACTCGGCCAGCAGGTTCGTGACCTGGCCCGTCGTCGCGACGCCGATGGTGTCGCCGAGCGAGAGCTGCGAGCAGCCGAAGTCCAGCAGCCGCCGTCCGGCGCGGACGACCTGCGCCGCGGGCACCACGCCCTCCCACGGGTCGCCGAAGCACATCGACAGGTAGCCCCGCACCTCCAGGCCCTCGGCCCGCGCCCGGGCCACCACCGGCTCGAACCCGGCGAACTGCTCGTCCAGCGTCGAGTTCAGGTTCCGGCGGGCGAAGGTCTCGGTGGCGCTGGCGAAGATCGCGATGTGGTCCACGCCCGCGTCCAGCGCGCGGTCGAGGCCCCGCTCGTTCGGCACCAGCACCGGGTAGCGGACGCCCGCGCGCCGGTCCAGCCCGGCCAGGAGCCGCTCGGCGTCCGCGAGCTGCGGCACCCACTTCGGGTGCACGAAGCTGGTCGCCTCCAGCGTGGTCAGGCCCGCGCCCGCCAGCCGGTCCAGGAACTCCAGCTTCACCTCGACCGGGACGATCGCGTCCTCGTTCTGCAGGCCGTCCCGCGCGCCGACCTCCCAGATCTCGACGCGCGACGGCAGGCCGCCGACCGGCACCCGCTCCGGCAGCCCGACCTCTCGTGCGCCCACGTCAGCGCCTCCGTCCGCGCGGCGGGCGCCCCTGCGGGGGCTGCGGGGGCAGCGGCTCGGTCTGCTGCGGGCCGGGCGCCCCGGTGTAGTCGTCGTACGGGTTGTCGTTGACCTCGCGGTAGATCACCGTGTGCACGCGCTCCACCCGCGGGATGTCGTCGAAGCGCAGCGGCTCGTGCGAAGCCGACTCGATGATCAGCGTGCCGCAGCCGAACACCCGGTCCAGCAGGCCGTGCTCGAACTGCACGCTGTTGATGCGCGACATCGGGATGTCGATGCCGGTGCGCTTGAGCACGCCCTCGCGCGCGATCAGCCGGTCGGTGGTGACGATGAAGTGCGTGGTCCGCCAGCGCACCAGCGGCGCCAGGAACAGCCACACGACCAGCACGACCCCGACCACCCCGATCGCGATCGCGGCCACCTTGTCCCACGGGGCGGGTGCGCCCGGCGCCAGGGTGAGCAGCCACACCGCCGCGGCGACGGTGATCACGAACGCCAGGAACGGGAAGATCAGCATCTTGAAGTGCGGGTGGCTGTGCACCACGACTTCCTCGTTCTGGCTGAGCAAATCGTCCGGATAGGCCACGGCGGACGCTCCCCTGGTGTGTGCTGGTGCTGGCTGACCAACCGTACCGGCGCGAGGCGCGTACGGATGCCCGGCCACCAGGATTTCGGCTCAAGCCGGGCGGACGTGCACCACGTCGCCGGCGAAGACGGTCAGCCGCCGCCCGTCCTCGACGTCCACCTGAAGCTGCCCGGCCGGGTCGATGTCGGCGGCGCGGCCGGTCACCGTGGCCCCGTCGGGCAGTTCCACCCGGACGGTCTGGCCCAGCGTGGCGCAGTGCGCGCGGTAGTCGGCGAGCAACCCGGCCCCGGTGAGGTCGCCGCCCGCGCCGCGCCAGCGCCGTTCCAGCTCGTCGAACCGGGTGAGCAGGGCGAGCGCGACTTCGGTGCGGCCGGGGTCCTTCGCGCCCTGCTCGGCCAGCGAGGTCGCGGGCAGCCCACCCGGCCCGGCCGGCACGTCCTCGCCGAGCGGCCGCACGTTCAGCCCGATGCCGAGCACCACAGACGACACAGACGACTCAGGGCCCGCGACCGCCTCGGCCAGGATGCCCGCGCACTTGGCCCGGTCCGGCCCCGCGAGCACGTCGTTCGGCCACTTCAGCACCGCGTCCACGCCCAGCTCGGACGCCACGGCGCGGACCGCGAGCCCGGCCACCACCGACAGTGAGCCCAGGGCCGGGAACGACACCCCGGAGGGACGCAGCGCCACGCTCAGGTACAGCCCGGCACCCCGGGGCGAACTCCACGAACGGGCCCGGCGGCCGACCCCGGCGGTCTGCGCCTCGGCGATCAGCACGGTGCGGTCCGCAGCCCCGGCGGCCAGGGCTTCCCGCAGGTCGGCGTTGGTGGAGCCGGTGACCTCGACGACCTCCACCCCGGCGTAGCGGCCGGCCAGTCCCTCGCGCAGCCGCGCCGCGTCCATTCCAGGCATGTGCCCACAATATGAGAGTCCCCCTAACGTGCAAGCCACTCGGTCGTTACGCAGAGGTGCGCTCTTCTAGATTGGACGCCGTGACCTCGTCGCCCGAACCCGATGCCGTGCCCGCCACCGGCCAGCCCTCCTGGGCCCGTGGCGCGCTGTACCGCGGCCTGGTCGCCCTGCCGCTCGTCGCCGGACTGGTCACCGCGGGCTGGCTCATCGCCGACCGCGACCAGCCGACCCAACCGACCCCACCGGCCCCGGTCGCCGCGGCCGAAACCGCGAAGACGGCGGCGTCCGGCCCGTCGGTGCTGGAGGTCAGCGCGCCGGTGCAGGCGCAGGCCCCCGGGCAGGGCGCGTCCGGTGGTGGCGGCCGGTCCCCGCTGCAGCAGTGGGCCGAGGGCCTCAGCGGCCCGCTCGACATCCCCACGCCGGCGCTGATCGGCTACGCGAACGGCGAGCTGACCCTGCGGACCGAGGACCCCGGCTGCCACCTCTCCTGGGTGACGCTCGCGGGCATCGGCGAGGCCGGCTCGGACCACGGGCGCCGGGGCGCCGACCCGCTGGGTCTTTCCCCGGCACAGTGGTCGAAGTACGGCGCGAAGATCGCCGGGGTCGCCCACCCCACCCTCACCGACCCGGACTCGGCGGCGGTCGCCGCGGGCCGCGCGCTGTGCGCGGGCGGCACCGACCTCACCGGCGGCAGCGGCTGGTGGAAGTCAGTGGCCGCGTACAAGGGCGGCAAGGACGCCGAGCTGTTCCGCCAGCAGGTGCTCGGCAACGCGCAGCTGTACGCCACGCTCTCGCTCGACCCGGCGAAGGCGAACACCCCGGCCGTCCACGCCACCCGCTTCGCCCTCGGCCAGCTCGGCCTCCCCTACGTCTGGGGCGGCAACGGCCCCGACGCGGGCGCGGCCGGCTTCGACTGCTCCGGCCTGACCAAGGCTTCCTACGACAGCGCGGGCGTCGGCCTGCCGCGCACGGCGGACAGCCAGTTCCGCGCCATCCCCCGGGTCCCCGCCGCGCAGGAACCGCAACTGGGCGACCTGGTATTCTACGGCAACCCGGCCACGAACATCCACCACGTCGGGCTGTACCTGGGCAACGGCCTGATGATCAACGCCCCGACCGAGGGCCAGGCCATCCAGATCCACACCTTCCACACCCCGGGCGACGACTACGCGGGGGCGGGACGTCCGTCCTGACCGGCCTCGAAGCCGCAGCGCAGCGGCGGGCGTCCGCGCTGAGCGAGCCGGGCCAAGGCCAGGAAGCTGGTGAGGCTGGTGGCGCACCGAGATGGTGGAGGATTGATACAGCTGGGCGACGTCCGGTCGGGAGAATGCGCCTTCCGCCTGGAAGAGGAAGCCGCATGACGGCAACCCACCCGCTAGCTGAAGACAAAGATGACTTTTTGCACGATCCCGCGCTGCGGGCCGCCTGCGACGCGGTTCGCGGGGAGTACGAGACCCTGGAGCCCCTCGACCGCATCGTGCCGCTCGTCGAGGACTACGCGGAGGCCGGGACGGCTCGCTGGAACCGGCCCGGCCCCCGGTGTGGCTCAGCGGAAGGCCGCGATGTTGCGGGCCGTCCAGTCGGCGAAGGAGGACGGGGCGCGGCCGAGCACCCGCTGGATATCCGGGCTGATGCGCAGCTCCGCCGGGCTCGGCGCGCCGATGATGTCCAGGGTGTCGTCCGCGAGCTCCGGCGGGCCGTGCTGGACCATCACCGCCTTGGCCTCGGCCCGGGTCAGCTCCTGGAACTCGACCGGCGAGCCCAGTTCGGCGGCGATGACCTCGGCCTGCCGGCGCGGGGTGATCACCTCCGGCCCGGTCAGCTCGTACACCTCGCCGGTGGTGCGCTCGTCCAGCAGGCAGGCCGCGGCCATCGCGGCGATGTCGGCCGGATCGACCACGGGCACGCCGATGTCGCCGAAGGGCGCCGCGACCATTCTCCGCGTGCGCACCGATTCAGCCCAGCCCAGGGCATTGGAGGCGAACCCGCCGGGCCGCAGGATCGACCAGTCCATTGTGGATTCACGGATCGCGTCCTCGACCGCGCGCACCAGGACGCGCGTGGCGCCGTGCGGCCGGGTCGCCACCCCCTGCGAGGACAGCAGGACGATCCGGCGCACGCCGTGGGCTTCGGCCCGGCGGACGGTTTCGGCCGGACTGGCCGTAGCGGCGTGCATGTCCCCGGACAGCAGCAGGAACACCGCCTTCGCCCCGGTCAGGGCGGCGTCGAGGCCGGCGGGGTCGGACAGGTCGGCCACGACGTGCCGGCCGCCTTCCGGTGCCGCAGCCTCGTGCCGCGACACGGCGGTCACCTGTTCACCCGCCTGCGCCAAGGCTTGCGCCAACGGCCGTCCGACGTTCCCGGTCGCTCCGGTCACCACGATCATGGTCTGCTCCTTCGTCCGATGATTCACCGAACGTAGGAGCCGGGACTTACTCCCGGTAAGCACGTACCTTTGGGTAAGCCCACGACCGGGAGGAAGGTGCGCAGCGTGTCAGCTCCGGCGAACTCGAGGTATGAGGTGTTTCACACCGACTGCCCCGCCCGCACCGTGATCGACCACGTGACGAGCCGGTGGGGCGTCTGGGTGCTGATCGCCCTGCAGAACACCGACCTCCGGTTCTTCGAGCTGCGCGAGAGCATCCGCGGCATCAGCGAGAAGATGCTGGCCCAGACCCTGCGCGGGCTGGTCGAGGACGGCCTGCTCTGGCGCAAGGTCGAACCGTCGACCCCGCCCCAGGTCACCTACGGGCTGACGGAGTTCGGCCGGACCGTCGCCGAGCCGCTGACCGATCTGCTCGCGCGGATCATCTGGCAGCTGTCCCCGCGCGAGGCCGAGCCCGGCTGACGAAATCGTTCGGCCGCCGGGTGCGAACCGGGGGGCGATTCCGGCTCAGGCCCGGAGCTGCCGGTCCAGCACCTCGGCCTCGGCGCGGAGATTCCCGGCCAGGTCGCCGCGGCCCAGCCGCTCGTACTCGGCCGCGGCGCTCACCCGGTCCGACGACTCCTTCTCGACGATCGCGCGCACGTCCTCCTCGGTCAGGTGGCGGCGCTGCACCTCGGCCGCGCCCAGACCGGTGGCCGCGCCCGCGACGTGCTCGCTCGAGGCCACGCTCGACGAGCCGGGCTCGACCGGGACCGACTCGGCGTTGTCGATGGCCGCCAGAGCCGAACGGAGTGCGGTGGTGGCGGCGCGGTCACGGCTCTTCATGGCCGTGGTCAACGCCCGCCGGAGCTCGGTAGGCATACCGGGCAAGGTAATCGCGCCCAGGCGGTCGGGCGAGCGGATTTCTCACCGCGCCGGGAGGTCGGACAGGTCGAGCACGAACCGGTACCGGACATCGTTGCGCCCCAGCCGGTCCAGCGCCTCGTGGACCCGGGCCGAGGGCAGCAGCTCGATGTCCGCGGCGATGCCGTGCCCGGCGCAGAACTCCAGCATCTCGGCGGTCGCGGGACGGCCGCCGCTGCCCGCAGAGCCGAGGTTCTTGCGACCCGCCAGCAGATCCATCGTCTCCACCGTGACCGGACCGAGGTAGCCGACCTGGCTCAGCGTGCCGTCCAGCGCGACCAGGCGCAGGTACGGTCCGAGTTCGTGCGGCACGGCGATGGTGTCGATGACCACGTCGAACCGGTCGCGGGCGGCCTCGAGCTGCGCCTCGTCGGTGGACACGAGCAGCTCGTGCGCGCCGAGCCGGCGGGCGTCCTCGGCCTTGTCCGGCGTGCGGCTGATCACCGTGGTCTCCGCACCGAGGGCGACGGCGAACTTGACCGCCAGGTGCCCCAGCCCGCCGAGACCGGCCACCGCCACCCGGCGGCCGGGGCCGGCCTTCAGCGCCCGCAACGGCTCCCACACCGTGACGCCCGCGCACAGCAGCGGTGCCGCGGCCGCGGGGTCGAGCCCGGCCGGAAGCGGGTAGGCGAACCCCTCGCGGACCACGTACTCGCGGGAGTAGCCGCCGAGCGTCGTGGACCCGTCGTGCCGGTCGGTGCCGCCGTAGGTCAGCGTCGGGAACTCGTAGCAGAAGTTCTCCTGCCCGCGACGGCACATCGCGCACGCCCCGCAGGAGTCCACGATGTTGCCGACCGCGACGGCGGCACCGGCGGCGAACCGCGTGACCGCACTCCCCACCTCGGTCACGACCCCGGTGAACTCGTGGCCGGGCACCAGCGGGCCGCCGGTGTGGCTGCGCAGGGCGTGCAGGTCGGTGTGGCAGACGCCGCAGTAGTCCACGCGCACGGCGACGTCGTCCGCCCGCAGCTCGCGGCGCTCGATCGCCACCCGGCGCAGTCCGCCCTCGTCGTCCGCTTGCCAGCCCACCGTCGTCCTCATGACCCGTCCTCCCAACAAACAGACTGTTCTGTCTGTTTGAACCATAGCCGAGCCCTGATGAATCCGGCAAACGGTTATCGTGACCGCCATGGCCGACACCCCCCTGACCTCGCGCGGCGTCGCGACCCGGCAGCGCATCGTGGAGGTGGCGACGCGGGAGTTCGCCGAGCACGGGCTGGCCGGGGCGCGCGTCGAACGGATCGTGGCCGCGGCCCGCACCAACAAGGCCCAGCTCTACGGCTACTTCGGCAGCAAGGAAGCGCTGTTCGACACGATCTTCCACGGTTCGCTGGAGCGCATCGTCAACGTCGTCCCGATCGACGCCGCCGACCTCGCCGGCTGGGCCGTCCGGCTCTACGACGAGTACCTGCGCCGCCCCGACCTGATCCGGCTGGCCACCTGGGTGCGCCTGGAGCGGCGGCCCGCCGGGCACCTGGTCGAGCCGGCCGACCGCCTCGACTCGGCCAAGCTCGCGGCCATCACCGAAGCGCAGTCCGCGGGACTGGTGCGGGCCGGGGACCCGTTCGACCTGATGGCCATGGTGATCGCGATGTCCATGGCCTGGTCCCCGGTCAGCAACGTCTACGCCGCCACCGGCCAGGAGCCGCCGGAGGCGCACGAGTCCCGCCGCGCCCTGCTCCGCGAGTGCGTCCGGCGGGTGGTCACGCCCGGCTGACGCGGGCCCGGACCGCCGCGGCCTGGCGGCGGTGGGCGGTGGCGTCCCGGCCGAGGACTTCGGCCAGCTCGGCCAGGTGATCCGCGACCGGGCCGAAGGTGACCAGCCCGCTGCCCGCGCCCGCGAGTTCGCCGGCCGCGGGCAGCAGGAGGTCGTAGAGCCGTTCCGCGGCCGCCCGGTCCCCCGCCTCGATCGCGGCGGCCGCGTGCAGGCAGGTGCGTGCCTCGAACAACAGGTCGCGGGGCGAGTCCGGGATCTCGCCCGCCGGACGGCACCACGGCGCGTACCCGCCGAAGTCACTGTCCACTTCGGACGATTTGCCGAGGCCGAGCAACGCCAGCGCGAGGATTCCGTCGTCCACACCGGACATACCGGTGCCGGAAAGGCGTGCCGCGGCGGCCCGGTACGCGGCTTCGGCCGGCCGGCCCGTGACCGCCGCGCGCAACGCGCGGTACCACTGCGTGAGCACGCCGACCAGCGGGAGGTCGTAGGTCTCGCCGAGCCGGTCGGCCGCGGCGGCGTGGGTGTCGGCGGCGGCGAAATCGGCCAGCGCCGAGCGGGCCTGCACCAGGATCAGGTGCCCCAGCACCTCGAACGTCACCAGCCCGTGCCGCTCGGCCAGCGCCACCAGCTCGGTGCCGATCCCGGCCCGCTCCGGGGCCAGCCCGGCACGGTCGAACGCCTGCATCCACCGCGCGTTGAGGGCGAAGGCCAGCAGCGCCGGGTCGTTCAGCTCCCGCGCCAGCGCCTCGGCTTCGCGGGCGGCGGCACGAGCGCGCTCACCACCGGTGTTGCGCAGTTCCAGGGCGAGGGTGGCCAGTAGGTGGCACCGGGCCCGCCGGTCCGCGCCCGGCAGGACCCGCTCGACGGCGTCGGCGACGCGACGGGCCAGCTCCGGATCGTCGTTCTCGGTCCACACCCCGGGGACGTCGAACGCCGTGAGCACCCGGACGGTCAACGCCCGGTCGCCGCCCGCCAGCGTGAGCGCTTCGGCTCGGTGACGGCGGGCTTCCCCCAGCGCACCGGCGAAAGCGAGCGACCGGGCGAGTCCCATGTGGAGCTCGACGTCGCCCCGGTCGAGTTCCAGCGCGGACCGCCACAGGCGCGCGGCCTCGTGCGGCGCGAACCGCTGCTCGGCCCGCTCGGCGGCGGCGCGCGCGTAGGGCACGCCCCGAGCCGAACCGGCCCGGACGAAGTGGTGAGCCAGCGTTTCGGGGTCTTCGGGCCGCAGCCGCTCAAGGGCCTCGGCCACCTGGGCGTGCAGGCGCGCGCGGCGGGGCAGGGAGAGGTCTTCGTAGACGGCGTCACGGACCAGCGAGTGCGCGAAGCGGAACGCACGCGGCCCGCGTTCGGTCAGAAATCCGCGTTCCGCGGCGATTTCCACGGCGTCGAGGGTGCCGTCGTCGGTACCGAGCAGGTCGAGATCCACGTCGGTACCGAGCACCGCGGCCCGGCGCAGCACCGCACGCACGGCTTCGGGCAGCCGCGCGACGCGGTACCGCACGACGTCACGCACCCCCTCGGGCAGCCCGCCCTCGGCGTCGAGGACCCGGCCCAGCTCACGGACGAAGAACGGATTGCCACCGCTGCGCCGGTGGACCACCGCGGCGTTGTCCGGCCCGACCAGCCGCGCCACCGCGTCGAGGGCCAGCCCGCCGAGGTACAGCCGGACGGGCTCGGCCCGCGCGACCCGGCCGAGCAGTTCCGTCAGCTCCGGGGAGACGTCCGTGGTCCGGTAGGTCGCGATCACCAGCACCGGCCGCGCCACCGGTTCCGCCACCACGGCCGCGAGCAGGGCGAGCGTCTCCTCCCCGGCCCAGTGCAGGTCGTCCAGCACGAGCAGCAGCCGCCCGGGCCCGTCCGCGAGCCGCCGGGCCACGGCGCGGTGCCAGTGGAACCGCGCGACCGCCGGATCCTCCGCGGTCCCCGGTTCGGGCCCGGATCCGCCCAGTGCGGCCAGGATCCGGGTCCACGGCCAGGCGGCGGGCACCCCCGCGCGGTCGGGGCTGGCGCCCCAGGCCGTGGTCCAGCCGCGCGCGGCGAGCCGGTCGGTGACCACCTCGGCCAGCGCGGTCTTGCCGGCCCCGGCGTCGCCGGAGACCAGGACCAGCCCGAGCCGTCCGCGCGCCTCGACGTCCGCGGCGGCTCTGTCCAATCGGGACAGCTCCTCGGCTCGGCCGGCCAGCTCCACCGGGGGTCGCCGGGAACCGGCTGCCAGCTTCGGCGCCTGGGCCAGGATGTCCTGCTCCAGCGCGCGAAGCTGCGGCCCCGGGTCCACGCCCAGGTCCGAGGCCAGCGCCGCCCGCGCCCGCCGCAGCGCACCGAGGGCGTCCCCCTGGCGTCCGGTGCGGTAGAGAGCCAGCGCGAGCAGCCGCCAAGCCTCCTCACGCCACCGGTGAGCGTCCACATGGGACTCCAGATCGGCGGCGGCCTCGGCGGCCCGGCCCTCGTCGAGCCAGGCCGCCGCCCGCCGTTCCACGGCCACCAGGCGCAGTTCCTCCAGCCGCGCGGCTTCGGGACGGGCCCACGGCTCGTCGGCGAACTCCGCGTACGCCGGCCCCCGCCACCAGCTCAAGGCCGCTTCGAGGCCCGCACCGGACCGGACCGCGGCTTCGAACCGCCAGGCGTCGACGGCGTCCGGCGGCAGGCGCAGGGCGTAACCCGGGGCCTCGGTGACGAGCAGGCGCGCGGGCGTTCGGGGCGCGCGATCCGGCTCCAGCGCCCGGCGCAGTGTGGCCACGAAGGTCTGGAGCGCGCCCACCGCCCCCGGCCGCGGCTGCGGCCACAACGCGTCGACCAGCGCGTCCACCGGGACGACCCGCCCGCGCGCGACCAGCAGCCGGGCCAGGACCGCGCGGTGCCGGGGCCCGGGCAGCGCCAGCGGGCCCCGTCCGTTCCCGGCCACCAGCGGGCCGAGCACCCCGAACGACACGTCCATCGGTTCCGCACTGTAACCACTGAGCGCGCGCTGATCGAACGCTGATCGGCCGTCCGCAGGCTGGGGCCATGAACTTCGATCTCCAGCAGGTGCCGGTCGCCGAACACGTGTCACTGAACGTCGCCGTCGCGGGCCGCGGGACGCCCGTGGTGCTGCTCCACGGCTTCCCCCAGACCCACCTGATGTGGCGCCACGTCGCGGCCGACCTCGCCGCCGACCACACCGTGCTGTGCCCCGACCTGCGCGGTTACGGCGACAGCGACAAACCCGCCGACCCCGACGGCCAGGCCTACGCCAAGCGCACCATGGCCGCCGACATCGTCGCCCTCGCGCGGGCCTTCGGCCACGAGCGCTTCGCGCTGGCCGGGCACGACCGCGGCGCGCTCGTCGCGATCCGCGCCGGCCTCGACCACCCCGAGGTGATCAGCCACCTGGCCATCCTCGACGTGCTGCCGACGCTGGACATGTGGGACGTGCTGCGGGGCAAGGACGCCGCGGTCGCGTTCCACCTCTACCTGATGGCGCAGCCCCCGGGCCTGCCCGAGCAGCTGATCGGCGCCGCGCCGGACGCTTTCTTCGGCCACTTCCTCGACCTCTGGGCCAACGACCCGGCGGCGATCCCGGCGGACGTCCGCGCCGCGTACCTCAGGGCCTGCCGCGGGGCCGTGCCCTCGATCGTCGCCGACTACCGGGCGTCGGCGAACATCGACGTCGAGCACGACACCGCCGATCGCGAAGCCGGTCACCACCTGCGGATGCCGGTCACGGTCCTGCAGCAGGACTGGGGGGCGGCTCTGGGCTACGACGCCACCGCGCTCTGGCGGCCGTGGGCGCCCGACCTCGTGCACCGGACGGTGACCGCCGGGCACTACCTGGCCGAGGAGGCCCCGGCCGAGGTGGTCAAGGCGCTGCGGGAACTGCTGGACCGCTGACCCGCCCGGGCCCGCCCGGCCCGGCCGGCTGGAGGCGGCGGGCCCGGGCCATGGTCTCGTCGAGTGCGTCGCGGGTCTCGATCAGCTCGACGATGTGGGCGGAGAGCTTTTCCCGCTCGTGGGCCATCCGCTCCAGCGCGGTCTCGGAGTTGTCGAAGCTCGGCGTTTCGACGCAGGGCAGCAGTTCCCGGATCGTGCGGCTGGAGAGCCCGGCGGCGTAGAGCCGCTGAACGAACAAGACCCGGTCGACGGCGGCTTCGCGGTAATGGCGCTGGCCACGCGGGCTGCGCTCACTGACGAGCAGTCCCTGCTCCTCGTAGTAGCGCAGCGACCTGATGCTCACGCCGCTGCGCTGCGCGAGTTCCCCGATGCGCATGTCCGCTCGCCCCCTGTGACCTGGGTCCTATCGGCTTGTCTCTCACACCCGTGTGAGGTTTTAGCGTACTTCGTGAGCCCACCACCGGAAAGGTCCTCACGATGTTCACTCGTCACCCTCGGCCGCGCGCCCTGGCCACCTTCGCCGCAGTGTCCGCCGGTCTGGCCGTCCTCGCGGCCCCGGCCGCCGCGGCCGGCGAGCGCGGCCCTCACCCGATCGCGATCCACGGCCGCCAGGTCTTCCCCGAAAGCGTCACGGCCGACCGCCGGCACGTCTACACCGCCAGCATGAACGATGGCGCCGTCTACCGAGGACGCGTGGGGGCGGGTGCCCTCGATCCCTTCCTGCCCGCCGGACAGGACGGCCGCACCCAGGCCACCGGGATCAAGGTCACCGGCGACCGCCTGCTGATCGCCGGCGGGTTCACCGGGCGCTTCTTCGTCTACACCACCGCCGGGCGGCTCGTCGCCGAGTACACCGTGCCCGAACCGGGCGAGCAGACCCTGGTCAACGACGCGGCCATCGCGGCCGACGGCGACGTCTACCTCACCGACTCGGTGCGCTCCGTGCTCTACCGGATCCCGGCCGCCGAGGTGCACGCCCCCGCCACCGGCGCCCACCGGACCCTGGCGGTGGCCCACCCCCTGCCCGACTACGTGGACGGCACCTCCAACGCCAACGGCATCGCCGCCACCCCCGATGGCCGGTACCTGATCATCGGGTACTGGCACAGCGGCGCGCTCTACCGGCTCACCCTCGCCACCGGGGAGATCCGCAAGCTCGACGGCCCGGCCCTGACCAGCGCCGACGGTCTGGTGCTGCGCGGGCACACCCTCTACGTCGCCCGCTCGGTGGACGCCGAGATCGCCACCGTGCGCCTGTCCGCCGACTACCGCCGGGCCACCGTCGAGTCCGAGCGCGGCTACCCGGGCGCCGACACCCCCACCGGCATCACCGTGAGCGGGGACCGGCTGCTGGTGACCAACTCGCAGCTCGACACCTACCTGTACGGGGCGCCGCAGACCAGCCCCGGGTTCACGGTCGAGAGCCTGCCGCTGCGCTGATCCCCCTGGGAACTTCCCGGGCCCGGGGGTGTCAGAATTGTCAGGTTCGACGAAATCCGACCACCGGGGAGCGGTCATGGGAGACGCGGGGCCGCCGGACCGGGCCGGGCAGCTCGCCGCGGAGCTGGCCGCGCTGCGGGCGGACGCCGGGAACCCGTCGTTCCGCAAGATGGCCGAACGCTCCGGCTGCATCTCCCACACCACCCTGCACGAGGCGGTCAAGGGCGTCCGCTTCCCGTCCTGGGAGACGACCCGCGAGTTCGCGAAGGCGTGCGGCGCGGACGAGACGCACTGGCGTCAGCGGTGGGAGGAGCTGAAGGGCCTGTCCCGGCCCGAGGCGCCGGCCGTCGCCGCGCCGGTTCCGGCAGCCGGACCCGACGCCCCCGGACCGGCGGACATCCAGCTCGCGCCGAGGCCGGAGCGGCGGCCGAAACGACGGACCGCGCTGATCGTCGCCGGTGCCGTGGTCGTGGCGCTGGCCGCGGTGGCCGCGCTGCTGGTGACCGGCCGGCTCGACGGGGTGACCCCGGCCGTCGACGTCGGCGCCCGGATCGAGGGGGACAACTCGAAGTTCATCGCCGACGTGACGGTGCCCGACGGCACCCCCGTGCGCGCCGGCGTCACCGTGCTGAAGGTCTGGGAGCTGCAGAACACCGGCTCGATCCCCTGGCACGAGCGGTACCTGCGGCGGATGGACGTCCCGCCCGCGCCCGGCGCCTGCCGCACCCCGGAGCGGGTGCTGATCGGCGACACCGCGCCCGGTGACCACGTGATGGTCAGCGTGCCGGTGACCGCCTCGGACCAGCCCGGCCGCTGCTGGATCGGCTGGAAGATGGTCGACGCTTCGGGCCGGGAGTTCTTCACCACCCGCCGTCCGGTGTACGTGCTGGTCACCGTCGTTCCCTGACGGTGTCAGAATCCGTCAGACCGGTACCGGACACCGGTCCGCCCGCACCAGGATGGACGGCGGCTTCCGCGCAGCAGACGACCCTTCCTCCGTCTCGCGCCTTCACTGGGGGTCGGTCCGTGGTGGCGGCTCCGGGTGAGGCGCCACCACGGGCCGCCGGCTTCAGGCCGTCCGCCGGAACGTGCTCCGGTACGCGCTGGGTGAAACCCCGATCGCACTCTGCAGGTGCTGGCGCAGCGAGGCCGCGGTGCCGAACCCGCATTCCGCCGCGATCCGGTCGATCGGCCGGTCCGTCTCCTCCAGCAGTTGCTGCGCCCGGCTCACGCGCTGCTGGGTGAGCCACTGCAGGGCCGAAACCCCGACCTCGTCACGGAAGCGCCGGGTGAAGGTCCGGGTGCTCATCGATTCCCGCGCCGCCAGCTCCCGCAGGGTCAGCGGCCGGTGCAGGTGCTCCAGCGCCCACGCCCGCGCGGCGCCGGTCGAGGAGGGCCGCGGCGCCGCGACCGGGCGCCGGATGAACTGCGCCTGCCCGCCCTCGCGGTGCGGCGACACGCCCACGGTGCCGGTGCGGCGACACACGGTGCCGCGCGCGACCTCGTTCGCCACCGCGGCGCCGAAGTCACGCCGGATCAGGTGCAGGCAGAGATCGATGCCGGAAGCTACACCGGCCGAGGTGAACACGTCGCCGTCTTCGGTGTAGAGCACGTCCGGATCGAGCCGCACCCGCGGGTACTGCTGCCGGAACTCGTCCGCCGACCTCCAGTGCGTGGTCGCGCGCCGTCCGTCGAGCAGGCCCATCGCGGCGAGCACGAAGGCGCCGGTGCAGATGGAGGCGATGCGGGTGCCGGGCCGGATCTGCTCCATCGCGCCGCGCACCGGCGGCGTGATCCGGCTCGCGTCCGGCTCGTACTCCATCGAGGACGCCGGGACGATCACCGTGTCGGCCTCGGCCACCGCCTCCGGCCCGGTCTCGACGGGGATCCGCACGTCGGCGTCGCTGTGCAGCTCCCCGGGCTCGGGCGTGCAGGTGACCACCTCGTACAGCGGCTCGCCCTCGGCCGAGCGCGCCTGGCCGAAGAGCCGGTGGACGAGGCCCAGTTCCATCACGAGCAGGCCGGGCCGGACCAGCACGGCGACGTGGTGCCGATCCGGGTGGCGGAAAACGGACATGGCCCGATTCTTGCACAGGTTGTCCATCGGGCCATTGACTCGCGGCCGGTCCGGGATGGGCGTGCGTGAGCACTGGCGTTCGACGAAGACCACGTCCACTCGGCCCCGCCGGCCGATCGCCTTGACACGTATATTCCTCGGTGGTTATATACAGCCCTTGGCCAACCGAGGAGAACGTCGTGCCCGCCCGTGCGCACCTCGAAACCGCCGGCGACCGGCCGGTGCTCCGGCTGGCGCGCCGCCTGCGCCACCGACCCGAGCGAGTCTGGTCCGCGGTCACCGATCCGGCCGAGCTGGCGCACTGGTTCCCCGCGGTCCTGAGCGGCGAGCTGAAGCCGGGCGCCACGCTGGAGTTCGCCTTCGACGGTCCGATGGAGTCCGGCGCAGGCGAGGTGCTGGTCTTCGACCCGCCGCGGGTGTTCGAGTTCTCCTGGAACGCCGACGTGCTGCGGATCGAGCTCACCCCCGACGGCGAGGACGGCTGCCTGCTGGAGTTCACGCACACGTTCAACCGCGGCGAGCCCGCGATCGCCCGGCTCGGTGCCGGTCGCACCGCGGCGGGCTGGGACACCTGCCTCGACGCCCTCGGCGCCCGCCTCGACGGCCGGGAACCCACCCCGCCGAGCGGCTGGCACGAGCGGATGTCCGCCTACGTCGGGGAATTCGGCCTCGGCGAGGGCGAGGTCCTGGACGAGGGCACCCGGATCCGCTTCCGCCGCGACCTGGTCTGGAAGCCCCTCGCCGACGTCTGGCCGTTGCTACCGGGCCCCGGCGACGGCGAGGTGACCGGGTCGGTGGCACCGAGCCGGCTCGAACACACCTGGCGCCACCACGGGAACCCGGCCGGAAACGTGCGTTGGGAGCTGCGGCTCGATCCGCTCGACGGGGTCCGCGTGGAGTTCACCCAGACCGTGCCGGCGGAGCTTTCCGCCCTGCTGCCCGAACTGCTGGCCGCCCGGCACGAACAGCTCGACGCGCTGTTCGCGCGCACCTTCGACCTCGATCCGGAACCCTGGCCCGCCGAGCGGGCCGAAGCGGTCCGGAAGCGGTACGCCGAGCAGGTTCGGGCGTCCCGGATCACCGATGCCCTCGCCCACCAGCCCGAGCGCAACGTATCGCACCCGCGCCGGTGATCCCTTTGCCCACAGTGGACTGATCCTGACCGGCGAAGCCGGAGGCCGCCGCGCGCCTAACCCAGAACGCGGTTGTAGACCGCGAACCGGCGCCCCGCGTCGCCCGGCAGCGGCTTGCCGTCCCGAACCAGCCGCGGGTCCGGGCTCCCCGCGGTCAGTCCTCGGTCCCGACACCACTCGCCCAGACCCGGATGAGCCAGGTCGACGTCGACGCGGACCTCCCCGGACACCGCGCGGGCGACGCCGCGAATCAGCGCGCGGGCCTGCTGCTCGTCGGCCGCGACGACCGGGCCGATCACGGTGCGGCCCTCGGACCGCGTGCCCAGCGCGTACCCGGCCTCGGTGACGTGGACCTGCTCGGCCTCGAACAGCAGCCGTTCCAGCAGCGCGCGGCGGTCGAAGCCCTGAGCTGCGGCGTCCAGCTCGTACACCCGGGCCAGGTCGGGCGGCCCGATCGGGCGGGCCGCCGGGCCGCCGTCATCGGCGAGCAGTCCGACGTGGCCCTGGCAGCCGCCGTCGAGGACGAAGCCCATCGACTTATACAGCGGAAGGCCCATCTCCGTGGAGAACAGGGCCACGACCGCGTCACCGGCTTCGGCCAGCGCCTCGGCCATCAGCCGGCGGCCGAGGCCCTGGCGGGCGAAGCGCGAGGCCACCACCATCATCGAGATCGACGCGAACGGGCCGGTCCGGGCCACGGCGACGGTGGCGGCCAAGCCGCCGTCCGGCGCGTCGACGCCGAACCCCCGGCCGACGTCGAGCACCACGGACCACTTGCGCGCATCACGCGCCCAGCCGTGCTCGGCGGCCAGATCGAGGCAGGCGGACAGGTCGGCGGGCCCGATCGGGCGAACGGCGAACGGCACGCCGCCAGCTTAGGCCCGGAAGAGTCCTACGCCACACGCGTGCGGACCCCGCAGTAGCTAGGCTGCGGATCCATGAGCAGTGCGACGCAGCCGCTCGGGACCCCGCCCGAGGAAGAACCGGACATCCACACCACGGCCGGGAAGCTCGCGGACCTCTATCGCCGGTACGACGAGGCGGTCCACGCGGGCTCGGCGCGGGCGATCGAGAAACAGCACGCCAAGGGCAAGAAGACGGCGCGCGAGCGGATCGACCTGCTGCTCGACGAGGGCTCGTTCGTCGAGCTGGACGAACTGGCCCGGCACCGCTCCACCAACTTCGGGCTGGAGAAGAACCGCCCCTACGGCGACGGCGTGGTGACCGGTCACGGCACCATCGACGGCCGCGGGGTGTGCGTGTTCTCCCAGGACGTCACCGTCTTCGGCGGCGCGCTGGGCGAGGTCTACGGCGAGAAGATCGTCAAGGTGATGGACCTGGCGATCAAGACCGGCCGGCCGATCATCGGCATCAACGAGGGCGGCGGCGCGCGCATCCAGGAGGGCGTGGTCTCGCTCGGGCTCTACGGCGAGATCTTCCGCCGCAACACCCTGGCCTCCGGCGTGATCCCGCAGATCTCGCTGATCATGGGCGCGAACGCGGGCGGGCACGTCTACTCCCCGGCGCTGACCGACTTCGTCGTGATGGTCGACGAGACCTCGCAGATGTTCATCACCGGCCCGGACGTGGTCAAGACGGTGACCGGCGAGGACGTCACCTTCGAGGAGCTGGGCGGCGGGCGCACGCACAACACCAAGTCCGGCGTCGCGCACTACCTGGGCTCCGACGACGAGGACGCGATCGCCTACGTCAAGGAACTGCTCTCCTACCTGCCGCAGAACAACCTGTCCGAGGCCCCGGTGCTCGAGGCGGGCGACGCGCCGGCCGGGTTCTTCGAGAACGTCACCGACGCCGACCGCGAGCTGGACACGATCATCCCGGACTCGCCGAACACCCCCTACGACATGCACGAGGTCGTCACCCGGGTGCTCGACGACGGGGAGTTCCTCGAGGTCCACGAGCTGTTCGCGCCCAACATCCTGGTCGGCTTCGGCCGGGTCGACGGCCGCAGCGTCGGCGTGGTGGCGAACCAGCCCACGCAGTTCGCGGGCTGCCTCGACATCGCGGCCTCGGAGAAGGCGGCGCGGTTCGTGCGGACCTGCGACGCGTTCAACATCCCGGTGCTCACCTTCGTCGACGTGCCCGGCTTCCTGCCCGGCACCGACCAGGAGTGGAACGGCATCATCCGCCGCGGCGCGAAGCTGATCTACGCCTACGCGGAGGCGACCGTGCCGCTGATCACCGTGATCACGCGCAAGGCGTTCGGCGGCGCGTACGACGTGATGGGCTCGAAGCACCTCGGCGCCGACGTCAACCTGGCCTGGCCGACCGCGCAGGTCGCGGTGATGGGCGCGCAGGGCGCGGCGAACATCGTGCACCGCAAGACGCTGGCGGCCGCCGCGGCCGAGGGCAAGGACGTCGACGCGCTGCGGGCCGAGCTGATCCAGGAGTACGAGGACACGCTGCTGAACCCGTACGCCGCGGCCGAACGCGGGTACGTCGACTCGGTCATCGTGCCCGCGCACACCCGCGGTCACATCGCGAAGGCCCTCGCGCTGCTGAGCGACAAGCGCGAGAGCCTGCCGCCGAAGAAGCACGGCAACATCCCGCTGTGAGGAGCCCCCGATGACCGAGGACCGCCCGCTGCTGCGCGTCGTGCGGGGCAACCCGGACGACGCGGAGCTGGCGGCGCTGACGGCCGTGGTGGCCGCCGCGTCCGCCGCCTCCGCCCCGAACCCGCCCGCACCGGCCCACCGGACCTCGTGGTGGAACCACCACACCACCCGGCTGCGCGCACCGCTGAGCCCCGGTGACGGCGCCTGGCGCGCTTCGGCCCTCCCGCGGTGACTCCGCCGCGCTGACTCTCGTGAGGGGCTGCGCCGGTCTCGGCCGTCGCCGCCCACCGGCGCTCACTCCGGCCCGAGCTCCGCGAGCAGCCGGTCGACCAGCCCATCGGTGAACGCGCGCGGCACCGGCTCCCCGGTCACCAGCACGCGGTAGTGCACCGGCCCGACCAGCCGTTCCACCGCCTCGTCCAGATCGGTGCCGGGCGCCAGCTCCCCGCGGGCCACGGCGCGTTCGAAGGGCAGGCGGTCGCGGGCCCGCTGGTCACGCAGGTGCCCGGCGCGCAGCCGGGCGGCCAGCTCGGGCTGGTGCTGGGCCTCGCCGAGCAGCGCCCGCAGCACCGCCCCCGCGTCCGCGGTGGTGAGGAAACCGGCCACGGCGGCGAGGTGTTCCCGCAGGTCACGGCCGAGGTCCCCGTGGTCCGGCGGGGCCAGCTCCCCGGCCAGGTCGTGGCCGAGCGCGTCCAGCAGGATGTCCACCTTGGCCGGCCACCAGCGGTAGACGGTCTGCTTGGCGACGCCGGCCCGGATCGCGATCTTCTCCATGGTCAGACCGGTGAACCCGTGCTCAACCAGCAAATCGTCGACGGCGTGGAGCACGGCGCGCCGGGCCTGCTCACTGCGTCCGTGCCGGTTGCCGTGATGACGGCGCCCCAGCGCCGGGCCGTCCGGCACCGTGACCTCTCCCACGCCGCGGAAGTCTACCGGCTTCTAGACAAGACGCAACGTTGCGTCTAGCGTTTCCCGGGAAGCGGCTTTCGAAATCCGTCCGGGCGCTCGGCGCCGGCGAAGGGGGTAACTGTGTGTGTCGCCTGCGGCGTTCCGGGGCACCGGCCCGAGGTGGTGCCCGAGGCCGCGACACCGGAGCCGGCCCCGCGCAAGTTCGCGGCGCTCTACAACAAGGACTGCCGCCCGTACCTGTTCGGCACCGCACTGGCGATGATGGCCGACAACATCGAGCACGTCATCACCTATTGGGTGCTGTGGGAGAAGTTCCACTCGCCCGCGCTGGCCGGGTTCGAGGTGATCAGCCACTGGGTGCCGTTCCTGCTGTTCTCGGTGTACTTCGGCTCGCTGGCCGACCGGCACGACTGCCGCCGGATCATCCAGTCGGCGCAGTTGTTGTTCATGGCCGTCTCGGTGGCCTGGGGCGTGCTGTTCGTGACCGATTCGCTGCAGGTCTGGGAGGCCTGCGTGCTCCTGGTGCTGCACGGCTGCGCGGGGGCGATCTGGGGTCCGGGCGAGCAGCTGATGCTGCACGACTTCGTGGCCCCGGCGGAGCTGCCCAGCGCGGTGCGGCTCAACGCCACCTTCCGCAGCCTCGGCATCCTGTTCGGCCCGGTGGTCGGCTCGGCGCTGCTGCTCGGTCTGGGGCCGAAGGCCGGGATCTTCGTCAACGTCGCGTTCTACCTGCCGCTGACCATCTTCCTGTTCCGCACGAAGTTCACCGGCCACCTCCGGGACGGCGGGGTGAAGCGGGAGCGGGTGGGGCTGTTCGACTCGATCCGGGTGCTGCGCGAGGTCCGCAGCGATCCGACCATGATCGGGATGATCGTGCTGGCCGGGCTCGGCGCCTTCTTCGTGGGCGCCTCCCTCCAGACCTCGATGCCGATCTTCGCCCAGGACCTCGGCGCGGGGCACGCGGGCACGGCGTACGGCGTACTGCTCTTCGCGAACGGCGCGGGCGGGGTGATCGGCGGGATCCTGCTGGAGGCGACCGGCCGGATCAAGCCGAGCGTGCCCGCCGCCGTGGTGAGCACCGCGATCTACGGGCTGTCCAGCCTGTTCTTCGCGATGACGGCCAGCTACCCGATCGCGCTGGCCCTGCTGGTGGTCGGCGGGGTGGCCAACCTGGCGTCGATGTCCATCGGCCAGACCGTGGTGCAGCTGCTCGCGAAACCCGCCGACCGCGGCCGGGTGATCGGGGTCTACAACGTCTCCGCGAACGGGCTGCGCGCCGGCAGCGGCTTCACCGTCGGCCTGCTCGGCGCGGCGGTGGGCGTGCACTGGTCACTGGGCCTGAGCGCCGCCGCGCTGACGGTCGGCACCGGCATCGCGGGCTGGTACTCGATGCGCGGGCGGCGTTCGCGGGCCGCACTGGCGGAGGCTGTTCAGTCCGAAGAGTGACATCGCGGCCCGTCGCAGTGCCGACTGGCCGCGATCACGGCCACCTGCCGCAGAAACCCCTGTGTCGCGAAAACCACTGCGGCACAGGGGTTTCTCGCGTTCATCCTCGCCCTCGCAGGTACCCCGTGTCCCTGCGCACTTCGCCTCCCCCACCCGGCTCCGGGACCACCGCCGTCAAGGTCTTCCCGCCCCCGTCCGACGGTCGGCCACCCGGTTTTGTCGGTCCCCCCTCGTACTCTCGAACCCATCACCGACGAGCGGTCGTCACCGACCGCGACAGGGCGCTCACCAGCGCACATCACACTGGACCGCAAATATTCGAGGCCGTATAGTCCACGTGGAATAACCGGCTGGGATCAAGCAGAGGGGACGATCGAGCATGGCCGCGGCGAAACTGACCCCGCTGGGGGTCGCGGTGCTGGAGCTGCTGCACGAAAAGTCCATGCACCCGTACGAGATGGCGCAGCTCATGCGCGAGCGCTACGTCGACAACCGGGTCAAGCTCAAGGCGGGCTCGCTCTACCACACGGTGGAACGCCTGCTGCAGAACGCTTTCATCGAAATCGTCGACACCCAGCGCGACGGGCGGCGCCCGGAGCGGACGGTGTACGCGATGACCCCGGCGGGCAAGGACGCCTTCCAGCAGCGGGCGCGCGAGATGCTCGGCGACCTCGCCGCGGAGTACCCGCAGATCCTCAGCGGGCTGGCCGTGATCGACGACCTCGGGGCGGACATCGCGCTGGTGGAGCTGGAGCACCGCGTCACCCGGCTCCGCGTCGGCGTCGCCTCGGACCAGGTGATCCTCCATCGCCTCAGGGAGGACGGCACGCCGGAGATCTACTGGCTCGACGTGCGGTACGCCGCGGCCCAGCGGGTGTTCGAGCTCGAGTGGACCGAACGGCTGCTCGCCGACCTGTCCTCGGGCCGCATCCCGTTCCAGGACGAACCCGGGTCCCAGCCCACCCTCAGCCTCGTGACCAAGGAAAGCCATGAACGCAAGACAAGCTAATCCGTGGGCGGCGCTCAGCGCGCTGTGCCTCGGCTTCTTCATGATCCTGCTGGACACCACCATCGTGTCCATCGCCATTCCCGCCATGTTGCGGGAGCTCGACGCGGGGTTGAACGCGGTCGTCTGGGTGATCAGCGTCTACCTGCTCACCTACGCGGTGCCGATGCTGTTCACCAGCCGGCTCGGCGACCGCTTCGGGCCGAAGCGGGTGTTCCTCGCCGGGCTCGTGGTGTTCACCGGGGCCTCGCTGTGGTGCGCCATGTCCGGCAACGTCGAGATGCTCATCACCGCCCGCGCGGTGCAGGGCCTCGGCGCGGCGCTGATGACCCCGCAGACCCTGGCCTTCATCACGCACCTGTTCCCGCCGGCCAAGCGCGGTCCGGCCATGGGCATGTGGGGCGGCGTCGCCGGGCTGGCCACGATCGCCGGACCGCTGCTGGGCGGCGTGCTGGTGGACCACTTCGGCTGGGAGTGGATCTTCTACGTCAACGTGCCGATCGGCGTGGTCGCGATCGTGCTGGTGCTGGCGCTGGTGCCGGACTGGCAGCCGAAGCACTCGCACTCGTTCGACGTGCTCGGCATCCTGCTCTCGGCGGCCGGGCTGTTCCTGGTCGTGTTCGGCGTGCAGAACGGCCAGCAGTACGACTGGGGCACCGTGTTCGGCGGCGTCACCGTGTTCGAGATCATCGGGGCGGGGGTGGTGCTGCTGGTCGCTTTCCTGTGGTGGCAGCGGGTCAACCGCAAGGAGCCGCTGGTGCCGCTGAACGTGTTCGCGAACCGCAACTTCTCCGCGGGCACCCTGACCGCGACCACGGTCGGCTTCACCATGACCGGCATGTTCCTGCCCCTGATCATCTACATCCAGACCGTGCTCGGGCTGACCCCGACCCTGGCCGGGGTGCTGACCGCGCCGATGTCGCTGGTCTCGGGGATCCTGGCGCCGTTCGTGGGGCGCGCCTCGGACAAGGTCAACGGCAAGTACCTGGTGATGGCCGGGCTTTCCCTGCTGGCGCTGGGCATCGGCATCATCGCGCTGCAGGCCCGGCCGGACACCAGCCCGTGGGCGCTGATCCCGGCGCTGCTGGTGTGCGGCCTCGGCGTCGGCTGCATCTTCTCGCCGATGAGCAACCTGACCATGAGCGCGGTCGAGCCGCGGCTCACCGGTGCCGCCTCAGGCATCTTCAACACCGCCCGCCAGGTCGGCGGGGTGCTGGGCAGCGCGGCCATCGGCGTGCTGCTGCAGGCCCGGATCAGCGCGTCCATCACGGACGAGGCCGGCACCGCGGCGGCGCAGCTGCCCGAGCCGTACCGCGCGCCGTTCGCCGAGGGCATCGCCCGCGCCGCCGCGTCCACCGGTGAGTTCGGCTCGTCGTCGGGCCCGGCGCCGATGCCCGGAATGCCCGCGGAGCTCGCCGCCCGGGCCGGCCGACTGGCCGCGGAGGCCGTCCACAACGGACTCACCGATGCCGCCCGCACCACCCTGATCCTGCCGATCGTCGTCCTGCTCCTGGGAGTCGGATCGGCCGCGGTCATGCGCCGCGCCACCCCTCCCCGCCCCCAGGCCCCCGCGCCCACCACGGAGTCCGAAGCTCCCGCGGCGGCCTGACCCCGCCGGTGGCGGGCGCCACAACGGGCGCCCACCACCGGCGGAGCCCCACGATTCACCGACCGAGGGACGCGAGGCACTGAAGCACGCCGCGTTGGCGCCGGGCTCGACCCACCCCGGGGCAACCGGGCGCTGCGCCGAGTTGACCCGTGGCGGTCCCCGGACCCCGTTGCGGGAGCCGGGTCCGGGGACCGCCACGGTTTACCGCGGGAGAGAGGTCGAGGTCGGCGGAACGGGAACCCAGCCGGGGAGACGCCCTTCTTCGACTACGGGACTACTTGCGAGACTGCCGTGCAGCTCCGTCGGCTCGTCCAGCGCATCGATCGAATTCGTCAACCGGCCGACTGGTCAGCCGAGCCACCCCGTCAGCCGCGAGAGGGCGCGGAATCCTTGGGCGCCGGCTCCGCCGAGCCGGGCACCCCGTTCCTCGGCGTCCTCAACCGGGCCCACCACAGCGAGCGAGACCGGGTGGAGCGCATCGATTCCGTTACTCGCACAGTCATGGATCACCTCCGCGCCCTTCCCGGCTTCAGCATGGAAGCCGTCGGCGCTGTCGGCGCTGCCGCCCCGGTGCGGAGGTGTGGCATCGTGGTCCCCCGAGAGCCCTCGAAGCAATATGTTGCGAGCAACAACAAAAGTAACTCCCCCGCCGAGTGTCGTGGGTCACAATTCGGCATCAGCCAGGGTGGGCGGTAACTTTCCTCCGTGCGCCTTGTTCTCGCTTCCCAGTCCCCCGCCCGCCTCACCCTGCTGCGCAACGCCGGGATCGACCCGAGCGTGGTCGTCTCCGGGGTCGACGAGGACGCGGTGGCTGCCGCGCTCACCGATCCGTCGCCCGAGGAGCTGGTCTCGGCGCTGGCCGCGGCCAAGGCCGAGGCGGTGTTCGAGACCGTGGCCGGGACCCACGCCGATTCCGTGATCGTCGCCTGCGACTCGATGCTTTCGATCGGGGGCGAGATGGTCGGCAAGCCCGGCACGCCCGAGGTCGCACGGCGGCGGTGGGCGGACATGGCCGGGCGGTCCGGGCGGCTGCTCACCGGGCACGCGCTGATCCGCATCGACGGCGGCGAGCGGGTGAAGGAGGCCGCGGGCACCCGGACCACGATCGTGCACTTCGGCCGCCCGAGCGAGGCGGAGATCGAGGTCTACCTCGCCACCGGCGAACCGCTGCAGGTCGCGGGCTCCTTCACCCTGGACGCGCTGGGCGGCTGGTTCGTAGAAGGCATCGAGGGTGACCCGTCGAGCGTGATCGGGCTCAGCCTGCCGCTGGTGCGGCGGCTGCTCGACGAGGTCGGCGTGAGCGTGGTGGATCTCTGGCGTCCGTCCACATCCTGAGAACACTGTCACCCGTACGAGTGACGAGGGAGAGTTCATGGGGGCCCGAAGCGGGCCATAACGGAACTTTCGACCCTCGGGGGTGGCTTCGTGTCCTTCGTCCGGACCTACGCGCGACCGCGTGTCTTCGCGGCCGCGGTGCTCGGCTCACTCGTCGTCGGCGCCGCGGTCGGCGTCCTCGCGCGGACGACGGGCGCCGGCTGGCTGACCGAATTGCTCGACCAGATCGGCACGATCTTCACCACGCTGCTGCAGATCGCGGTGATCCCGCTGGTCTTCACCGCGATCGTGGTCGGCATCACCAGCCTGCGCAACCTCGGCGGCGGGCGGAAAGCCGCGCGGCTCGGCGGTAAGACCGTGCTGTGGTTCGCCATCACCTCGCTGATCGCCTCGCTGATCGGCATCTTCGCCGGGCGGCTGTTCAACCCGGGCTCGGGCGGGCTCGGGGCGGGGGTCGCCGCCACCGCGAAGAACGCCGACAAGGCCGCGAAGAGCGTGAACAGCTGGGGTTCGTGGGACGCGTTCGTGGACGGCTTCCTGCCGAAGAACTTCTTCTCCGCCTTCGCCGACGGCAACACGCTTCAGGTGCTCTTCCTCGCCGTGGTGATCGGCGCCGCGGCCTACAGCCTGGGCGATCGCGCGAAGCCGTTCGTGGATTTCACCACCAGCGTCTTCGAGGTCGTCCAGCGCTACCTCGGCTGGATCGTCCGGCTCGCCCCGCTCGGCATCCTCGGCCTGATCGGCGCGGCGGTCTCGAACTACGGCGACGCGCTGTTCCGCCCGTTGCTCTCGGCCACGCTCGCGGTGTACGCGGGTTGCCTGGTGGTCCTGTTCGTCGTCTACCCGATCCTGCTGCGCTTCGTCGCAAAGGTGAGCCCGGCGAAGTTCTTCGCGAAGGCGGGCACGGCGATCCAGTTCGCCTTCGCCTCGCAGTCCTCGTCCGCGACCCTGCCGCTGACCCGTCAGTCCACGGTGAACCTCGGGGTCGACCCGGCCTACGCGGCGTTCGCCGCCCCGCTCGCCAGTGCGACCAAAATGGACGGTTGCGCGGCCGTTTTCCCGGCCATCGGCGCGATCTTCATCGCGAACCTGTCCGGGGTGCCGCTGAGCCTCGGGCAGTACGCGGGCATCGTCCTGGTCGCGGTCCTCGGCGCCCTCGCCACGGCCGGCACCACCGGCTGGCTGACCGCGCTCACCCTGACCACCGCGTTCATCGGCCTGGACGCCAAGCAGGTCGCGCTCGGCATCGCGCTGATCTACTCGGTGAACCCGATCATGGACATGATGCGCACGGCCACCAACGTCGCGGGCCAGATCGTGGTCCCGACCGTGGTGGCGCGCAGCGAAGGCCTACTGGACGACGAGGTGCTCGACACCCCGGCCGACCGCCTCGGCCGGGCCGGCCAGGACGTGCGCGAGGACTCCGGCGAGCAGGACCGCCGGGCGGTGCCCACCCCCGCCTGACCGCCCCGGGTGGCACCGCCCGGCGGCCCACCCCCACAGCGCTGCGCACGGGCGACGTCACCCGGTGCCACCGCTCGTGCGCAGCGGTTACCCCCCTGACCGGCCCGTGAGCGGCGGGTGGCCACCCGCGCCCCGCCGCTCACGACGAGGGGCAGGCCGACAGCTCGTTGCGGCGGACCTGGACCTGGGGCCAGCCGCGCAGCTGCGAAGGCGAAGTCACCTTGCGCGTGCACCCCACGATGGTGCCGCTGAGCTGGTAGACCTCGGCCAGCACGGGCGCGGCCTGGCAGCCGCTGGTGCCCGGGGTCGCGCCGGGGCATTCGTGCCGGACCAGGATCAGGTCCGGGCGGCCGTCCTGGTCGACGTCGTCGAGCACGATGGTGCCGGCGTCGGCGAAGTAGGGCTGGCCGAAGTCGCGCCAGACGCCGCCCGATTCGATCAGCAGCTCGCCGAACGCGCCACCACTGACGTCGCCGCGGATCAGGCAGGCCGAGGTGGTGCCCGCGACGCACTGGAGCGAGTTCGACGCGAGCTTCGCGCCCATCCCGGTGATGGCCAGCTCGAACTCGGTGTCCGGCTCGGCGCCCACCCGCACCCGGCCCCCGCCGCCGGTGGCGTCGGCCACCAGCGAGACCGGGGTGCCGCTGACGGTCATGGCGGCCAGCTCACGGCACGGGCCCGCGCCGCACCCCGCGGCCGACGGCCGGTCCGGGGCCGGCGCGGCGGCCGGCGGCACGGCCGCCATCCCGTCCGGCTCGGCGTGCGAGCGCAGGACGACCACCGCCACGAGCGCCGCCGCTGTCACCACGGCCGCGAGCAGTGCGGTGAGCAGCGCCGATCGTGGCATCCGCTTCGGCGAAGTCCCCATGCCCGAGACTGTAGGCGACCTCGCGCGCAGTGGCCGTTTATGTTGTCCCGGTGACGAACCCGAACCTCCCCCCGGCGCTGTACCTCCCGACCGGTCCGGTCTCGCGCACCACCGACGGCGGGACCGGCGCCGAAGTCGAACTGCGCCACACCCCGGACGGGCGGGTGGCGCTGGTCGCCTTCACCTCGCCGGACCGCCTGGTCGAATGCTGCGGCGAGCACCAGCCGTGGATCCGGCTCGACACCGAGCACCTGCCCCGGATCCACCGGGTCAACCCCTACGAAGTGATCGTGCTGGACTCCGAGCTCCCGGTCGGGCTGCGCCACCGCGCGCGGGTATAACGGAGCCTGCCGGGGTGGTCCAGCTCTCAGCACAGCGGGTACGGCGGTCCGTAGACTCCCCGGTTAGCCAGCGCTGGAGCTGACGGGACACGGGAGGTACGGGTGACCGAGCAGGACGTCGCGAGCACGGGTGGTCCGGTGACCAGGATCCTGGTCGCCAACCGGGGCGAGATCGCGGTCCGCGTGATCAGGGCGGCCAAGGACGCGGGGCTGACCAGCGTCGCCGTGTACGCCGATCCCGACCGTGACGCCCCCCACGTGCGCCTGGCCGACGAAGCCTTCGCTCTCGGCGGCAGCACCGCCGCGGAGAGCTACCTGTCCATCGACAAGCTGCTCGACGTCGCGAAGCGCTCCGGCGCGGACTCCGTCCACCCGGGCTACGGCTTCCTCTCCGAGAACGCCGAGTTCGCCCAGGCCGTGCTCGACGCCGGTCTCACCTGGATCGGCCCGAGCCCCCAGTCCATTCGCGACCTCGGTGACAAGGTGACGGCGCGGCACATCGCGACGCGCGCCGGCGCTCCGCTCGTGCCCGGCACCAAGGAGCCGGTGAAGGACGCGAGCGAAATCGTCGCGTTCGCCGACGAGCACGGCCTGCCGGTGGCGATCAAGGCGGCGTTCGGCGGCGGCGGGCGTGGCCTCAAGGTGGCGCGCACCCGCGAGGAGATCCCCGAGCTGTTCGAGTCCGCGACCCGCGAGGCCGTGGCCGCGTTCGGGCGGGGCGAATGCTTCGTCGAGCGGTACCTGGACAAGCCGCGCCACGTCGAGGCGCAGGTGCTGGCCGACCAGCACGGCAACGCGATCGTGGTGGGCACGCGCGACTGCTCGTTGCAGCGCCGCCACCAGAAGCTGGTCGAGGAGGCGCCCGCGCCGTACCTCACCGACGAGCAGCGGGCCCGGATCCACGCCTCGGCCAAGGCGATCTGCCAGGAGGCCGGCTACTACGGCGCCGGCACGGTCGAGTACCTGGTGGCCACCGACGGCACCATCTCCTTCCTCGAGGTGAACACCCGGCTGCAGGTGGAGCACCCCGTCTCGGAGGAGACGACCGGGCTGGACCTGGTGCGCGAGATGTTCCGCATCGCCCGCGGCGAGAAGCTGCGGATCACCGAGGACCCGGTGCCGCGCGGGCACTCCATCGAGTTCCGGATCAACGGCGAGGACGCCGGGCGCGGCTTCCTGCCCGCGCCGGGCACCGTGACCCGGTTCGAAGCGCCGAGCGGCCCCGGCGTGCGCGTCGACTCCGGCGTGGAGTCCGGCAGCGTGATCGGCGGCCAGTTCGACTCGATGCTGGCCAAGCTGATCGTCACCGGTTCCGACCGCGCGAACGCGCTGGAGCGCAGCCGTCGCGCGCTGGCCGAGATGGTGGTCGAGGGCATGGCGACCGTGCTGCCGTTCGACCGCGTGATCGTGGACCACCCGGCGTTCATCGGCGACGAGCACGGCTTCGGCGTGTTCACGAACTGGATCGAGACCGAGTTCGACAACCGGATCGAGCCGTTCACCGCGCCCGAGGCGGAAGCCGAGGCCGAAGCTCCGCGGCAGAACGTGGTCGTCGAGGTGGGCGGGCGCCGGCTCGAGGTCTCGCTGCCGGGTGGCTTCGCCCTCGAAGGCGGCGCGGCCACGACGGCCAAGGCCAAGCCGCGCAAGCGCGCGGGCGGTGCGAAGGCGGCCGTGAGCGGTGACGCCGTGACGGCCCCGATGCAGGGCACGATCGTCAAGATCGCGGTCGAGGAGGGCCAGCGGGTCGAGGCGGGCGAGCTGATCGTGGTGCTCGAGGCGATGAAGATGGAGAACCCGGTCACCGCACACAAAGCGGGCACCGTCACCGGCCTTTCGGTCGAGGTCGGCGCCGCGGTGACCCAGGGAACGCAGATTCTGGAGCTCAAGGACTAGAAGTTGTGCCGGATGTCGTGGGTGGACGGCCCCGGGGCGGCCTACCATCGAGGACGTGACTGAGGTTCCGTCTCCGCAGCTGCGGATCAGCGACCAGGAGCGGGAATCCGCGCTGGCCGCGCTCGGCGAGCACCTGACCGCCGGCCGGATCGACATCGACGAGTACGGTGACCGGTCGGCCCGGATCACCGCGGCCAAGACGCGGGCCGAGCTGGGCGAGCAGTTCGCCGACCTGCCGCACCCGCACCCGGTCTACGGCGGGACGGCGGTCGCGCAGACCCCGGCGGCGGCCGTGGCCGCAGCACCGGCGGCGTCGGCGGCCGTGGCCCCGCAGCGCGGGTGGTCCGGCAGCCGGCAGCTCGCCGCCGGGATCGTGCCGCTGGCCTGGCTGGTGGCCATCGTGCTCATCTCGACCGGCGTGGTCCCGGCCTGGCCGATGATCGCGCTGCCGATCGCGTGCACCATCTTCGGCCGGGCGCTGTGGGGGCACGGCCAGGACGACCGGGACCGCGACGGCCGGGACTGGGACGACCGGGACCGCGACGACCGCCGGATGGACCACCGCGAGCACCGGCTCGACCACCGCGACCGGCGCCGCGAACTGCGCGACGAGTTCCGTCGCCAGCGCCGCTTCGACCGCTGAGGACCGGCGTGAGCGACATGCGGCTGAGCGACGACGAGCGGCAGGACGCCCTCGACGTGCTCACCGAACACGTCCGCACCGGCCGGCTCGACGTCGAAGAGTACGGCACGCGCTCGGCCAAGGTGACGGCCGCGAAACGCGTCAGCGACCTGCTGCCCCTGTTCGACGACCTGCCGTCACCGCGGCCGAGCGCGTTGCTCACCACGGCCCGGCCGGACAGCGCGCCGGTGCCGAGCGGCCCGGCCGGGTCGAGCGCGCTGAGCAGGTGGGCCCTGCGCAGCGCGGTGCCGATCGCCGTCGTGCTGGCCATAGCCGTCTTCATCCTTTCGCGCGGGCGGCTGATCCTGGTCTTCGCGCTGCCGCTGGCCGTGCTGCTGATCACGGGCTGGCGGCGGCGCTGATCCACCGATCGGCGGATGCCGCGGTCGCGCGGCGGGCCCGCACCTGCCGCGCGTGACCTCCACCGACCCGCCGCGCACGGTTACGCTCGTGGAGTGGAACCCGTGGAGATCAACGCGGGCGCGTACTACCTGCGCCAGCTACGGGCGGACCGGCACCTCGACGACCGGGCCGCGCTGATGGAGGCGTTCGCCGATCCGGCGCACCGCCGTTACGTGCTGAACTACCGGCTCCGGACGCTGGACGAGGCGACCGAGTACATCGCGCTGCGCGCCGCCCAGTGGGCGTGCGACGAGCGGTGCTCGTGGGCCGTCGCGGAGCCGACGACCGGCCGTCTGCTCGGCGAAGTCGGGCTGCGCGAGCTGGACCTGACCTTCGACACCGCCGAAGCGTCCGTGTGGACCCATCCCGCGGAGCGGGGCAAGGGCATCGCGGCGACCGCCCTCGGCTCGGCCCTGCGCTACGGCTTCGGCGGGCTCGGCCTGCAGGAAATCAGCTACCGGCACGAGGAGAGCAACGCCGTTTCCGCCTCCGTGGCGGCTAAGTGCGGCTTCACGCTGGTCGGTCCGGAGCGCGACCCTTCGCCGCACGGGGAGCCGTTGATCCGCTGGGTTCGCAAAGCCTGAGGGCCCGTGGGGGCCGGGTCCACCCGGCCCCCACGGGCGACGTCAGCTGACCGGCTCGATGATGCCCGCCCTGGCCTCGGGCGCGGCGGCGCGCAACGCGTCGGCCAGGTCGTCCGTGGCCTGCGACTGCGACTCCTTCTCCGCCAGCACCCGGGCCGAGTAGACCTCGACCTCGCGGTCGATCTCCTCGGCCGACCAGCCGAGCACCTCGCCGGCCAGTTGCGCGACCTGCTTGGCGCAGTCGACGCCGCGGTGGGCGTACTCGATGGAGATGCGCGTGCGGCGGGCCAGCACGTCTTCGAGGTGCAGCGCACCCTCGTGGCTGGCCGCGTACACGACCTCGACGCCCAGGTAGTCCGGCGCCGACTCGATCGGCTTGAGCAGCTCCGGCCGGCCTTCGGCGAGCCCCAGCACCTCGTGCACCAGCGAGCCGTAGCGGTCGAGCAGGTGCCGCACGCGGTACGGGTGCAACCCGTGCTCGGCGGCCAGGTGATCGGCCTGGTTGACCAGCGCGTGGTAACCGTCGGCGCCGATCAGCGGCACCTTGTCGGTGATCGACGACGGCGGCCGGCCCGGCAGGTCCACCACGGCGGCGTCGACGGCGTCGGCCGCCATCACCCGGTACGTGGTGTACTTGCCGCCCGCGATCGCGACCAGGCCCGGTGCCACCCGCGCGACGGCGTGCTCGCGCGAAAGCTTCGAGGTCTCCTCGCTCTCCCCGGCCAGCAGCGGCCGGAGACCGGCGTACACCCCTTCGATGTCCTCGTGCGAGAGCGGGGTGGCGAGCACCTTGTTGACGTGCTCGAGGATGTAGTCGATGTCGTGCTTGGTGGCCGCGGGGTGGGCCAGGTCGAGGTTCCAGTCGGTGTCGGTGGTGCCGACGATCCAGTGGTTGCGCCACGGGATCACGAACAGCACCGACTTCTCCGTGCGCAGGATCAGCCCCGACTCCGAGACGATCCGGTCGCGCGGCACGACGATGTGCACGCCCTTGCTGGCGCGGACGCGGAACCGGCCGCGGCCGCCGGACAGGCGCTGGAGCTCGTCGGTCCACACCCCGGTGCAGTTGATCACCGCGCCGGCGTGGATCTCCGTCTCACGCCCGTCCTCGACGTCCCGCACGCGGACGCCGGAGATCCGGTCGGCCTCGTGCAGGAAGCCGACGACCTGCGTGGAGGTGCGCACGACGGCACCGTAGTGCGCGGCCGTGCGGGCGACGGTCATGGTGTGGCGGGCGTCGTCGGACTGCGCGTCGTAGTACCGGATGCCGCCGATCAGCGACGAGCGCTTGAGCGCCGGCACCATCCGCAGCGCCCCGGCCCGGGTCAGGTGCTTCTGCCCGGGCACCGACCGGGCTCCCCCCATCGTGTCGTACATCAGCAGGCCGGCCGCGGTGTAGGGCCGCTCCCACCCGCGGTGGGTCAGCGGGTACAGGAAGCTCACCGGCTTCACCAGGTGCGGGGCCAGCTTGGTGAGCATCAGCTCACGCTCGTGCAGCGCCTCGCGGACCAGGCCGAACTCCAGCTGCTCCAGGTACCGCAGGCCACCGTGGAAGAGCTTGCTCGACCGGCTGGACGTGCCGGAGGCGAGATCGCGCGCCTCGACCAGCGCGACCCGGAGGCCGCGGGTGGCCGCGTCGAGCGCGGTCCCGGCGCCGACCACGCCGCCGCCGATCACCACCAGGTCGAACGTCTCCCGGCCGAGGCGCTCCCAGGTCTGTTCCCGGCGCAGCGGGCCCAGCCGGGCCGCGGTCTGGTCGGCTTCGTGCTGAGAACTCGTCACCAGTCACTCCTCCTCGTACTCCCGGAGTCCAGCATCGCACGGCTCGGTGACCACGCGCCCACCTCGGTGTGACACGTGTGGCGTAACCCTCCAAGATCTGGGTGACATTGGTGGCGCCGACGCCTGGAATGATCTTGTACGCCCGGGTAACGTCCCCCCGATCCGGGTCGGCAACGCTGCCGTGGCACCGCGTGATCGGCCCTGCGCAGAGTGTCCAGTGTGGAGGTAACGAGCTTGAGTGCCGGAGCGATTTTCGTCTGGGAGCTGCTGGGAACAGCGGTGCTGATCCTCTTGGGTAACGGGGTCGTGGCCAACCACGTGCTGCGCAAGAACAACGGCCACAACGGCGGGATCCTGTTCATCACCTTCGGCTGGGCCTTCGCCGTGTTCACCGGGGCCAGCATCGCCGCCCCGAGCGGCGCGCAGCTCAACCCGGCGCTCACCCTCGGGCTCGCCATCGCCGGCAAGACCGCCTGGGCCGACGTGCCGTTCTACGTCCTCGGCCAGATGGTCGGCGCCATCCTGGGCGCGGTGCTGTGCTGGCTGCTGTACAAGCTGCAGTTCGACGACCACCCCGAGCCCGCCGAAACGCTGGGCATCTTCTCCACCGCCCCGCAGATCCCGAACAAGGCGTGGAACCTGGTGACCGAGATCATCGGCACCTTCGTGCTGGTCGCCTGGGTGCTGCTCAGCCCGGTCTACGGGACCACCAAGGGCACCCCGGACTTCGGCAACTCCGCGCTCGGCTACGCGGGCGTGTCCTTTGTGGTCCTGGTGATCGGCATCTCGCTGGGCGGGCCCACGGGTTACGCCATCAACCCGGCGCGCGACCTCGGCCCGCGCATCGCCTACTCGTTCCTGCTGCCGATCAAGAACAAGCGCGACGGCAACTGGGGCTACGCGTGGATCCCCGTCCTCGGCCCGGTGATCGGCGGCGGGCTGGCCGCGCTGCTGTACCTGGCCGTGCACAACCTGACCTGACCTTCACCGCCGAGTCCTCCCGGAGCGAAAACCATGACCTCTTACGTAGCCGCGATCGACCAGGGCACCACCTCGACCCGCTGCATGATCTTCGACCACTCCGGCCGGGTGGTCGCCGCCGACCAGCGCGAGCACGAGCAGATCTTCCCCAAGGCGGGCTGGGTCGAGCACAACGCCGAGGAGATCTGGGAGAACACCCGCGCCGTGGCCGCGGGCGCGCTGGCCCGGGCCGACCTGAAGCCGGCCGACATCGCCGCCGTCGGCATCACCAACCAGCGCGAGACCGCGCTGGTCTGGGACCGCACCACCGGCAAGCCGGTGTACAACGCGATCGTCTGGCAGGACACCCGCACCGACAAGATCGTCACCGAGCTGGGCGCGCTGGGCGGCGGCCAGGAGCGGTACCGGCAGAAGGTCGGCCTGCCGCTGGCCACCTACTTCTCCGGCCCGAAGGTGAAGTGGATCCTCGACAACGTCGAGGGCGCCCGCGAGAAGGCCGAGGCCGGTGACCTGATCTTCGGCAACATGGACACCTGGGTGCTGTGGAACATGACCGGCGGGACCGACGGCGGCATCCACGTCACCGACCCGACCAACGCCTCGCGCACCCTCCTGATGGACCTCGACACCCTGAGCTGGGACTCCGAGATCGCGGCCGAGATGGGCATCCCGCTGTCGATGCTGCCGGAGATCCGGTCCTCGTCCGAGGAGTACGGCAAGGTCCGCGAGCGGGGCGCGCTCGCGGGCGTGCCGATCGCGGGCATCCTCGGCGACCAGCAGGCGGCGACGTTCGGCCAGGCCTGCCTCTCGCCCGGCGAGGCCAAGAACACCTACGGCACCGGCAACTTCGTGCTGCTCAACACCGGCACCGAGAAGGTGATGTCGGACAACGGCCTGCTCACCACGGTCTGCTACAAGATCGGCTCGAACGACACGGTGTACGCGCTGGAGGGCTCGATCGCGGTCACCGGCTCGCTGGTGCAGTGGCTGCGCGACAACCTGGGCATGCTCTCGAGCGCGGCCGAGGTCGAGAAGTACGCCCGCACCGTGGAGGACAACGGCGGCGCGTACTTCGTGCCGGCCTTCTCCGGCCTCTTCGCCCCGTACTGGCGCTCCGACGCGCGCGGCGCGATCGTCGGCCTCACCCGGTTCGTCAGCAAGGGCCACCTGGCGCGGGCGGTGCTGGAGGCCACGGCGTTCCAGTCGCGCGAGGTGATCGAGGCGATGAACGCCGACTCGGGCGTGCCGCTCAAGTCCTTGAAGGTGGACGGCGGCATGGTGGTGAACGAGCTGCTGATGCAGTTCCAGGCCGACATCCTCGGGGTGCCGGTGATCCGGCCGGTGGTCGCCGAGACGACCGCGCTGGGTGCCGCGTACGCCGCCGGGCTGGCCGTCGGATTCTGGGAGTCCGAGGACGACATCCGCACCAACTGGGCCCAGGACAAGCAGTGGGACCCTTCGATGGACGAGTCCCGGCGCGAATCCGAGTACCGCAACTGGAAGAAGGCCGTGACCAAGACCTTCGACTGGGTGGAAGACTGAGCCGTTGCTCCACCGACCGGAAACCGGGTCCCGCGCCCACCGCCGACCGGGTGGGTGCGGGACTTCTGGCTTGCGGGGATTTCGCCCGGCTTCGATCGGTCAGCGACCTTCGGGGACCAGTCCGGCGTAGACGATGATGTTGTCCACGTAGTTGTGCGCCGCGTGGTCGAACCCGCCGCCGCAGGTGATCAGGCGCAGTTCGGGGCCGGCGGTGTCGCCGTAGACCGCGTCGCTCGGGAAGACGTCCTTGGGCACTTCGTCCACCTTGGTCACCTCGAAGTGCGCGGTGCGGCCGTCCCGGCGCGCGATCGCGACCTCGTCGCCCGGCTTGACCTCCTTGAGCCGGTAGAAGATGCCCTTGTGCTTGTTGCCGTCCACGTGCCCCAGCACCACGGCCGGCCCGGTCTCCCCCGGCGTCGGGCCGAACTCGTACCAGCCGGCCTGCAACGGCGTGCTGACCGGCGGCACCTGGACGGTGTCGTCCGGGTTCAGCCCGAGCGGCACCAGCGACGAGTGCGCCCCGATGCTCGGGATGTCCAGCGAAACCGGGTCCGACTTGGGCAGCTCCGCCACCGCCGCGGTCTCCGGACCGACGGGTTGCGCCCGGCTGACGGGCGGCGGTGCCGGGGTGGTCCCCGCCCCGCATCCCCCGAGCAGCAGCGCGGCCCCCACCGCCACCGCGGCGAACGACTTCCTGGTCATGCCTCCCCCTCCAGCTTTCCGTCCGGGCGGTCACGGCCCCCGGCCGACCAGCCCGGTCACGTCCCGGTGGCGGGCCCGGAGACCTGCCACCGGGCGGCGGCGCACCCGTCAACGACGGGTCTTGTGCCGCACCAACGCGATCCCGGCGCTGCCGAGGGCCACCACACCCATGGCGGCCGCGGCCGGGTACTCGTCACCGGACGGAGCGGAAGCCGAGGCCGCCCCCGGATCCCCGGTCCCGGGCGAGGCCGTGGCCACCGCCGGGGCCAGCACCAGGAATCCCGCGCCGGCCAGGCCCGTGATCGTCGACCTCAGCACCGCTCCTGCCCCCGCAGCCGAACGCCGGCCGTCAGTCGATGACGTAGCCATCGCTGCCGCCGGTCTGCGGGGCGCCCGAGGGCACCTTCGTGACCTGCTTCTTCGCGGTGGCGGGCAGCACGGTGAACTTCGTCGTGATCCGCGCGCCGCCGCATTCGTAGGACGCGGTGTAAGCGCCCGGCTTCGCGTTCTTCTTCACCGTCGCCGTGCCCTTGGACAGCGGCGCGACCTTCGGGTTGTGCTCCGGGCCCGCGGTCAGCTTGCCGAAGTCCAGCACCGGCGAGCTCAGCTTCGCGATGTACCCGGCCTCGCAGCCCACGCGCACGGCGACCTGGGCGCCGGGGCGGCCCACCGCCGGCAGCACCCGCAGGAACGCCTTCGGGTTCCCCGGGACGTGGTCCTGGCTCGTCGGCGCGGTGACCGGCGAGCTGGTGGGCGCGCCGGTGCCGGCGGCGAACGCCGGTGCCGCGATGAGCATGCCCGCGGCCAGCACGCCCGAGAAAACGACAATACGCTTCATGATTGACCCCGATTGATGAAGTGATCCCGATATCCGACACGGAGGTCCCCGCGCCCGACGCGCAGTTCCCCCTGCCGTCCTGGGCGCTTTTTCCTCCGACCACCAAGAGACGTCCATGCTGGTACCGGGGTTGCCAGCCGGATCGGAGAAAAAACGAAGGAGCCGCCGGGAACGGATTCCCGGCGGCTCCTGGTCGTTGCCCGGCGACTATTCGGCGAGGCTCCCGTCGCCCGCTTTCGCCGCACCCGCGGGCACTCGGTCCACCTGCGCCGCCGGCACGGTGAACGTGGCGCGGTAGGTGTTTCCGCCACAGTTCACCGTGAGCGGGTAGCGGCCCGCGGGCGTGTCGGTCAGCAGCAGCGCGTCGGCACTCACGTTGGCTTCCACCCCGACGTGCGGGCCGAAGTTGTAGTGCTCGAAGAACAGCACCGGCGAGCTGAACGAGGCCGAGCCGGCCCCGGCCCCGGGGCACTGGGCGAGCGCGACGTTCGCCTCCCCGCGCTGGAACTCGTTCACCATCCCGTGCTGGGCGGCGGTGTCGAGGTTCAGCTGGACGGTCACGGCCGGACCGGGCCGGGCCGGGGCCTGACCGTCGGCCGCGGCCGTCGCCGGACCGGCCACCGCGGCCACGGTGGCCGCCCCGATCGCACCGATCGCCGCCACCGCAACGAAAACCGCCCTCTTGCGCACCCTCGGCCCCTTGTCCCACATCGCCGTCAGCCTGTCACCGAGCAAGACGCGGGAACGGGCCCGGGGTTGCCCACGCCGGGGAATCAGTCCAGATCGTCGTGACGCATGAGCTGACGGCCCGCTTCGGTGATCGAACCGGACAGCGAGGGGTACACCGAAAAGGTCAGGGCCAGGTGGTCCACGGTCAGCTGGTTCTGCACCGCGAGCGCGATCGGCAGGATCAGCTCGCTCGCCGACGGGGCCACCACGACCCCGCCGACCACCACCCCGGTGGCGGGGCGGCAGAAGAGCTTCACGAAACCGCGGCGCAGGCCCTCCATCTTGGCGCGCGCGTTGGTGGCCAGCGGCAGCATGATCGTGCGCGCCGGCACCTCACCGGAGTCGATCGCGTGCTGGCTGATCCCCACGGTCGCGATCTCCGGGTGGGTGAACACGTTCGCGGCCACGGTCTTGAGCTTGATCGGCGCCACGCCCTCGCCCAGCGCGTGCCACATCGCGATCCGGCCCTGCATGCTGGCCACCGACGCCAGCATCAGCAGCCCGGTGCAGTCGCCCGCGGAGTAGACGCCGGGCACGCTCGTGCGCGAGACGCGGTCCACGGTGATGAACCCGCCGGGGCCGGGCTCGATGCCGACCTTTTCGAGGCCGATGCCGGTGGTGTTGGGGATCGAGCCGACGGTCATCAGCGCGTGGCTGGCCTCGATCACCCGGCCGTCGGCGAGGTGGACGGCGACGCCCTTCTCGGTGCGCTCCACCCGCTCCGCGCGAGCGTGCTTCGCGACCGTGGTGCCGCGCTGGGAGAAGACCTCCTCCAGCACCGCGGCGGCGTCGGCGTCCTCGTGCGGCAGCACGCGGTCGCGGCTGGAGACCACGGTGACCTTGACCCCCATCTCGGTGTAGGCCGAGGCGAACTCCGCGCCGGTCACCCCCGAGCCGATCACGGCGAGGTGCTCGGGCAGCTCGGTGAGGTCGTAGAGCTGGCGCCAGTCGAGGATGCGCTCGCCGTCGGGCACCGCGCCGGGCAGCACTCGCGGGGTGGCGCCGGTGGCGATCAGCACGACGTCGGCGTTCAGCGGCTCGGTGATGCCGTCCGGGTGCGTGACGGCGACCTTGTGCGTGGCCAGGCCCGGCTCGTCGTCGCAGAAGCGCGCTTCGCCGATGATCACGCGGACGCCCTCGCGCTGCACCCGCGCGCGGATGTCCGCGGACTGCGCCAGCGCGAGCCCCTTCACCCGGCCGTGCACGGTCGGCAGGTCGATGCCGGTGTCCGCCAGGTCGGTGTTGATGCCCAGCTCACCGAGGTCGTGCATCTTGGCCAGCGCCCCGGAGGAGGCGATGAACGTCTTCGACGGCACGCAGTCGTAGAGGACGCAAGCGCCACCCAGACCATCGCGTTCGACGATGGTCACGTCGGCGCCGTGTTGCGCGGCGACCAGTGCGGCTTCGTAACCGGCCGGGCCCCCGCCCATGATCACGATCCTGGTCACCTGGAGTCCTCCTAGCTGGACGGGTCTGCGGTGCTCTCACCGTACGCGGAGGGGTGCCGGCGACACCCAGGTGGCCGGACACGGCACGTGCTTCCGCACGTGCGCCGGGTGGGTCGCTAGGCTGTCGTCCGTGCCGTTGTACGCCGCTTACGGATCCAACATGGAGCCCGCCCAGATGCTGGAGCGGGCCCCGCACTCGCCGATGTCCACCACCGGGTGGCTGGAGGGCTGGCGACTGACCTTCGGCGGTGAGGACCTGGGCTGGGAAGGCGCCCTGGCCACCATCGTCGAGGACGCCGCCTCCCGCGTGTTCGTGGTGATCTACGACGTCACCCCGCTCGACGAGGAGCGCCTCGACCGGTGGGAGGGCGGTGAGCTGGGGATGCACACCAAGCTCCGCCTCCGCGTGCAGACGATGGACGGCTCGGTGCTGCCCTGGCTGTACGTCCTGGACGCCTACGAAGGCGGTCTGCCCTCGGCCCGCTACCTGGGGGTGCTGGCCGACGCCGCCGAGGCCGCCGGCGCCCCGGCCGACTATGTGGATGACCTGCGGACCCGTCCGTGCTCCGGCATCACCGGCTGACCCCGGACTTCGCTCCAGCCTGTGGATAACTCGGCCGTTCCGGCCGTTGACCAGGACATCATGAACGGCGTTCACCATTGCCGGGTTTGGCGCCGGGCTTAGTTCACGCCTTGATCTTGCCAACGAGGTCGTGGCGGCCCGGCTCGATCTTGGCGGGATCGGTGCCGGGATCGGCGGAAACCCTTGGCGGGTAAGGGAAATCTGCACTTTTGGCAGGGCCTTCGAAGCGCCGGATGCGGTGGGGAATCACCCGCGGTGAAATGCGGTGTCCACGGTCGTGATCATGCATCACGGGACCGGGTGAAATAGCTGTCCACAGCGGTGGGGACAGCGGTGGAAATCACTCTCCGAGGTTGTCCACAGGCGGATCTCACCTGTGGACAACTCTGAGCCGTGCAGGTCGCGGACAGTGTTGAGGGGTGGGGTGAACTGGTTCAGGCCGGGGCGGCGGGATGGCTCAGCGCCACTGGGCGGAGAGGGCACGGACCAGCCCAGTTCACTGCTGGCAAACCACCAGCTCAGGACCGCTCACTCGTTGCCCGCAAGCCCACCGGATCGAGGCATCCCCGTCTCGCCGCCAGTGAGCCCGCCGGTCCAAAGCACCCCCGTCTCGCAGCTTGCAAGCCAACACAGCTCAGCAGCCACGAGCCGACCAGCACTGGCCGCCTCCCCAGTTCACCGCCGCGAGCCGATCAGCAGGCCACTCAGCCCACCGCCACCAGCCCAGGCCGACTCGGCTCGGCAGCCGCGAGCCCGCCAGCCCAGGCCAACGACCACGAGCCCACCGACCCAGCCCGACCACGAACCCGCTAGCCCAGGCCGACCCAGCCCAACGACTACGAACCCACCGGCCCAGGCCGACCCGGCTCGGCGACCGCGAGCCAACCGGCCCAGGCCGACCCGGCTCGGCGACCGCGAGCCGACCGGCCCAGGCCGACCCGGCTCGGCAGCCGCGAGCCGACCGGTTCAGGCCAGGGACGCGAGCGCCGTGTGCACCAGGGTCCGGACTCCCACCAGCAGTGCCCGCTCGTCGAGGACGAACGTCGGGCGGTGGATGTCCGACTGGGCGGCCGGGGGGCCGGGCCACACGCCGAGGCGGGCGAAGGCGCCCTGGACGTGCTCCAGGTACCAGCCGAAGTCTTCGCCGCCCGAGGACTGCTCCGTGCCGGCCAGGCCCTGCTCGCCGACCGCGGCCTCGACGCCGGCGCGGATCAGGGTGGTCGAGTCCTGGTCGGCGACCACCGGGGGGACGCCGCGGCGGTAGTCCAGGGAGAAGCCGACTCCGGTGGGGGCCAGCAGCGACTCCACCGAGGCCGCCACCAGCGGCTCCAGCTGCTTCCAGACCTCGTGGTCGGCCGTGCGCAGGGTTCCGCGCAGCACTCCGTCCTGCGGCACCGCGTTGGCGGCCTGGCCGGCGTGCACCGCGCCCCACACCAGCACGGTGCCCGACCGCGGGTCGACCCGGCGCGAGAGCACCGAGGGCAGCGAGGTGATCACCGTGCCCAGCGCGTACACCAGGTCGGCGGTCAGGTGCGGCCGCGAGGTGTGGCCGCCGGGCGAGGTCAGGCGCAGCTCGATCAGGTCGGCCGCCGAGGTCAGCGCACCGACCCGGGTGCCGACCTTCCCGACCTCCAGGCGCGGGTCGCAGTGCAGGCCGTAGATCCGCTCGACGCCCTCCAGCGCGCCCGCCGCGATCATGTCCAGCGCGCCGCCGGGCATGACCTCCTCGGCGGCCTGGAAGATCAGCCGCACGCGGCCGGGCAGCTCCGGGGCGCCGGCCAGCGCCCGGGCCGCACCCAGCAGGATCGCGGTGTGCGCGTCGTGGCCGCACATGTGCGCGACGCCTTCGACGGTCGAGGTGAACGGGAGCCCGGTGTCCTCGGTCAGCGGCAACGAGTCCATGTCCGCACGCAGGGCCACGCAGCGCTCGCCCCGGCCGATGTCGCACACCACGCCGGTGCCGCCGGGCAGCACCCACGGCTGGAGACCGGCCGAGCGCAGCAGCGAGACGACCAGCTCGGTGGTCGCGAACTCGTGCCGCGACAGCTCCGGGTGCGAGTGGATGTGCCGGCGCCAGGCGAACACGTCGGTCGCGTTGGCCCGCAGCCACTCGTCCAGCCAGAACGGGCCGCGGCCCGCACCGAAATCCTCCACGGCTGTCATGCTGACCCCGGCGTCGGCGATCAGCGCGGTGGGCACCTCGTTCGGGTTGGCGATACGACCCCGGGGGTCACCTGGAACGTCCGGTCGTGAATCAAGCACAGTCACGCCGCGCCTCCTCCGCAACACGGGTGGCCGCTGAGGTCACGCAGTGTGCCGGTCGTTGCTGTCTACGCATCGATGACGATCGTGCACCATGCAGGTGGCAAGAGTCGCGCCGGTGCCGGGCAGCCTAGGCGGCCGGTACCGGATCTGCGGTGAACGGCATGGTGAATTCGGCCAGGGCGAACGGAAAGCGCTCAGCGGTTCGCGGGCCGGACCTCAGCCCTTCCGCTGCTTCTTGGAGCGGGCCCGGCGGCCGAAGAAGACGATGGCCAGCAGCACCACCGCGACCCCACCCGCGATCAGCTTGTTCTTGGTCTTCGCGGAGTTCGCGGCGTCGGTCTGCGCCGGGTCGATCACCGGCCCCGGCTGGACCTGCCGCGGCGCGATGAGCAGTGCCGACGCGTGCGCGGTGACCTCGGCCGGCACCGTCACGCCCCCGGCGGGCACGACCACCACCGCCTGCGCCGGCGGCGCACCCGCCAGCAGCACGCCCAGCAGCCCCACCAGCAGCAGACCCCGCACCTTCGCCATGACTTCCCTTCTACGGCACTGACGGGCATTCTGCCCGTCGAACGGCCGGTCCGTCAGCCGCCACGCGGTGGAGACGCCCCACCCGCCGACCGCTGGGCGCCGCCGGACGATCGTTCGGCGTCCGGCGGGGCGTGGTCACTCCGCCACCGGGGTGGAGAACGCCTCCAGGATCCGTCCGGCGGCCAGGGTGGCGGTCAGCTCCCCGGCCCGGACCCCGCGCTCAACCTCGCCGACCAGCGCCCGCACGCCGGGGTGCGAGGTCAGCCGGTCGAGCAGTTGCTCCCGGACCATCGACCAGGTCCAGTCGACCTGCTGCCGGCGGCGCCGGTCGGCCAGCTCGCCGGACTCGGCCAGCAGGTCGCGGTGCCGGCCGATCTCGCCCCACACCCGGTCGAGGCCGGACCCCTCCAGCGCGCTGCAGGTCAGCACCGGGGGCGTCCACGACGCGTCGCGGCCGTAGATCATCCGCAGGGCGCCCGAAAGCTCCCTCGCCGCCCGTTTCGCGTCGTTCTCGTGCGGACCGTCCGCCTTGTTGACCGCGATCACGTCGGCCAGTTCCAGCACGCCCTTCTTGATGCCCTGCAACTGGTCGCCGGTGCGGGCCAGGGTGAGGAACAGGAAGCAGTCGACCATGTTGGCCACGGCCACTTCGGACTGTCCGACCCCGACCGTCTCCACCAGCACCACGTCGAAGCCCGCGGCCTCCATCAGCACGATCGTCTCGCGGGTGGCCCGCGCGACCCCGCCGAGCGTGCCGGAGGTCGGCGAGGGCCGGATGAACGCCCGGCCGTCGACCGCGAGCCGGGCCATGCGGGTCTTGTCGCCGAGGATCGAACCGCCGGTGCGGGTCGAGGAGGGGTCCACCGCCAGCACCGCGACCTGGTGCCCGGCCGCGGTCAGGTCCGTGCCCAGCTGGTCGATGAAAGTCGACTTACCGACTCCGGGCACGCCGGTGATGCCGACCCGCTGCGCGCCGCCAGCGTATGGCAGCAGCTCGACCAGCAGCTCCTGCGCCTGCGCCCGGTGGTCGGCGCGCTGGGACTCGACCAGCGTGATCGCCTTGGACAGCGTCCCGCGATCACCGGCGAGCACGCCCTTCGCGTACGCGGCGACGTCGATCTTGCGCGGCAAGGCTCAGGACTCCTGCTGGGCCAGCTGCTCGAGCAGGCCGATCGCGGCGTCCGCGATCACCGTGCCCGGCCCGAAGATCGCCGCGGCGCCCGCGGCGCGCAGCTGTTCGTAGTCCTGCGGCGGGATCACGCCGCCGACCACGACCATGATGTCCTCGCGGCCCAGCCCGGACAGCTCGTGGCGCAGCGCGGGCACCAGTGACAGGTGCCCGGCGGCCAGCGAGGACACGCCGATCACGTGCACGTCGGCCTCCGAAGCCTGCCGCGCGACCTCCTCCGGGGTGGAGAACAGCGGGCCGACGTCGACGTCGAAGCCGATGTCGGCGAACCCGGTGGCGATCACCTTCTGGCCGCGGTCGTGACCGTCCTGGCCCATCTTCGCGACCAGGATGCGCGGGCGCCGCCCCTCTGCTTCGGCGAACTTCGCGACCAGGTCACGGGCCTTCTCGACGTTGTCCGACTTCCCCACCTCCTCCCGGTACACGCCGGAGATCGTGCGGATCTGCCCGGAGTGGCGGCCCCAGACCTGCTCCAGCGAATCGGAGATCTCGCCGACCGTGGCCTTGGCCCGGGCCGCGTCGATGGCCAGCGCGAACAGGTTGCCGCCGTTGCGCGAGCCCTCGGTCAACCGCCGCAACGCGTCTTCGGTGGCCTGCGGGTCACGCTCCTCGCGCAGCCGTCGCAGCTTCTCCAGCTGCTGGGTGCGCACGCCCGCGTTGTCGATCTTCAGGACCTCGATGGCGTCGTCTCCGCCGTCGGCCTCGGAGACCTGGTACTTGTTCACCCCGATGACCGGCTGGCGGCCGGAGTCGATCCGCGCCTGGGTGCGCGCGGCCGCCTCCTCGATGCGCAGCTTCGGGATGCCCTCGTCGATCGCGCGCGCCATGCCGCCGGCCCCCTCGACCTCGGTGATGTGCCCCCACGCCTTGCGCGCCAGGTCGAAGGTCAGCTTCTCGACGAACGCGCTGCCGCCCCACGGGTCGATCACCCGCGTGGTCCCGGATTCCTGCTGTAGCAACAACTGGGTGTTGCGGGCGATGCGGGCGGAGAAGTCGGTGGGCAGGGCCAGCGCCTCGTCGAGGGCGTTGGTGTGCAGCGACTGCGTGTGCCCCTGGGTCGCGGCCATCGCCTCCACGCAGGTGCGGGTGACGTTGTTGTAGACGTCCTGCGCGGTCAGCGACCAGCCCGAGGTCTGCGAATGCGTGCGCAGGGACAGCGACTTCGGCGATTTCGGGTCGAACTGCTTCACCAGCTTCGCCCACAGCAGCCGGGCCGCGCGCAGCTTCGCGACCTCCATGAAGAAGTTCATCCCGATCGCCCAGAAGAACGACAGCCGCGGCGCGAACTTGTCCACGTCCAGCCCGGCCGCCACGCCCGCGCGGAGGTACTCGACGCCGTCCGCGAGCGTGTACGCCAGCTCCAGGTCGGCGGTCGCCCCGGCCTCCTGCATGTGGTAGCCGGAGATCGAGATGGAGTTGTACTTCGGCATGTGCTGAGAGGTGTAGGCGAAGATGTCGGAGATGACCCGCATCGAAGGCTGCGGCGGGTAGATGTAGGTGTTGCGGACCATGAACTCCTTGAGGATGTCGTTCTGGATCGTCCCCGCGAGCTGCTCGGGGGCCACCCCCTGCTCCTCGGCCGCGACCACGTAGAGCGCGAGCACCGGCAGCACGGCGCCGTTCATGGTCATCGACACCGACATCTTGTCCAGCGGGATGCCGTCGAAGAGCTGGCGCATGTCGTAGATCGAGTCGATGGCCACACCCGCCATGCCGACGTCGCCCGAGACGCGCGGGTGGTCGGAGTCGTAACCGCGGTGGGTGGCCAGGTCGAAGGCGACCGAAAGGCCCTTCTGCCCGGCCGCGAGGTTGCGGCGGTAGAAGGCGTTGGACTCCTCGGCGGTGGAGAACCCGGCGTACTGGCGGATGGTCCACGGCTGGTTCACGTACATCGTCGGGTACGGCCCGCGCAGGTAGGGCGCGATACCGGGGTAGGTGCCGAGGAAGTCCACATCGGACAGGTCTTCGGCCGTGTACACCGGCTTCACCCCGATGCCCTCGGGCGTCTCCCAGGCCAGCGCGTCCGGCCCCTTGCCGGTGGCGTCCTGCACGGCCTGCGCCCACGCGGCGCGGCCGGCCGGCCCTGACGACACTGACGGCGCTGACGACTCGGACGATTCCGACGGGCCGAGCGGCACGTCGGCGAAATTTGGGATGCTCATGCCGTCACTCCCAGCTGTGCGTGGATGCCGGTCAGCACTTCGAGTGCGTCACAACCGGCGAAGACGTTGCCGCTGATGCCTTCGTAGGACGCCTTGCCGGCGAGCAGCACGGTCTCGGCCCCCAGCGCGGCGGCGACCGAAGCCGCTTGTTCCTCGTACGCGGCGTCGGTGCCGCAAAGGCAGGCGACGCGGGCGCCGCTTTCACGGAACGCGGCGGGCAGGTCGCCGGTCGCGCCCGGGTTGACCGCTTCGAGGCCGCCGGCCTGGAACAGGTTCGCGGCGAACCCGGCGCGGGTGGTGTGCGCGGCGACCGGGCCGAGCGTGGCCAGGAAGACCTTCGGCCGTTCGCCGTGCTTTGCCAGGTAGGAGTCGGAGGCGTCGCGCAGCTTTTCGAACCCCTCGGCGTACCGGTGGCGCGGCAGGCCACCGTCCTGAGTGGACACCGGCAGCGGCTCGCGCCGCACCGGCTTCTCGGCCAGGTTCGGGAATTCGCTGACCCCGGTGATCGGGTCGCGGCGGGTGTCCAGCCGCCGGGTGCGCTGGGCCCAGGTCTGGGCCAGCCGCCCGGCCAGCGCGCCGGAGGCCAGCTCGGCCTCGACGCCGCCCGCGGCCTCGATCGCGGTGAACTCGGCCCACGCCGCTTCGGCCAGCTCGGCGGTCAGCTTCTCCACGTACCAGGACCCGCCCGCCGGGTCGATCACCCCGCCGAGCCGCGACTCCTCCAGCAGCACGGCGCTGGTGTTGCGGGCGATCCGCGAGGAGAACGCGTCCGGCCGGCCGATCGCGGAGTCGAAGGGCAGCACGGTGACGGCGTCCGCGCCCCCGACGCCCGCGCCGAAGCAGGCGACGGTGGTGCGCAGCATGTTCACCCACGGGTCGCGCTGGGTCAGCATCGCGGGCGAGGTCACGGCGTGCTGGTGCATGCCGCGCACGGCCGGATCGGCCCCGCAGACCTCGAGCACGCGGTCCCACAGCCGCCGCGCGGCGCGGAACTTGGCGATGGTGAGGAACTGGTCCGCGGTGGCGGCGAGCCGGAACTCCAACTGGCCCGCGGCGGCGTCGACCTCCAGACCCGCTTCGGTGAGCGCCCGCAGGTAGGCGACGCCGACGGCGATGGTCGCGCCCAGCTCCTGTGCGTCGGATCCGCCCGCTTCGTGGAACGGCAGGCCGTCCGCGACGAGCGTACGCAGCTTCGGGTACTTCGCGGCGACGCGCGCGGCGAGCTCGGCCGCCGGGGCGACGGGCTGGGCCTCGCCGGTCCGCGCCGTCACGCCGATCGGGTCCGCGCCCAGCGTGCCGACCGCTTCGCTGGCCGGGATCTCCCGCTCCGCGAACACCTCCAGCAGCGCCTGCGCGGCGGCTTCGTACTCGGGACCGGCGTCCAGGACCACGGGGGCGAGGTCGACGTACACCTCGTTCAACGCGTCGGCCAGCGCGGTCACCGGCAGGGCCGCGCCCCCGAGCAGCAGCCACACCGAGGAGGCGCCGCCTTCGAGGTCGGCGAGCACGGCGGTGTTGACGGCCTTCGCCCCGGGGCCGGCGTGGCGGACCCGGACGTCCCAGCCGGAGCTGATCACGCCTTCGGGCTTCGAACCGCGGACGAACGGCGGCAGACCGGGGTAACCGAGCTCGCCGACCGCGTCTTCCCGGGTGTAGAGCGGCTGGATCTCGATCCCGTCGTAGGTGCGGCTGACGAGCTTGCTCTCCGGGGCGCCGTCGAAGTCCTCCGGCAGCCGCCCGCTCTTGCGCAGGACGCCGGCCACCAGCTCCTGCCACCGGGCCCGCTCGGCGGCCGGGAAGCCGGCGGCGAGTTCGAGCCCGGGTTCGGGAATCGGCACCGACTCCGGACCAGCCACGTTCGTCATACCCAGTGATGGTAGAGGCCCGCCAGGCCCGGCACCTGTGACTCTAGTCGCCCGGCGGGGCATCCAGGGGGGACCCCGGATTCCACCCGAAGGGCTGGACACCCCCACTGAGTCGAAGACTGTCGGTGCCTTACGACACAATCAGGGGGTGTCGTCCTCGAGTGAATCCCCTTCCCCCGAGACCTCGCGAGTGGTCGCCGGCCGGTACCGCCTGAGGTCCGTGCTCGGGGCCGGCTCCATGGGCACCGTCTGGTCGGCCTACGACGAGTTCCTGCACCGGCCGGTGGCCGTCAAGGAGATGAAGCTGCCGCCGGGGGTGCCCGCCTCGCAGGCCGACGAGCTGCGTGAGCGGACCCTGCGCGAGGCGCGGGCCATCGCGGTGCTCTCCCACCCGAACGTGGTCATCCTGCACGACGTGGCCCGCGACGACAACGAGCCGTTCGTGGTGATGGAGCTGCTGCCCTCCCGCAGCCTGGCGCACATCCTGCGGGACCACGGACCGCTGAGCGTGGAGCAGGCCGCCGCCGTCGGCATCGCGGTCGCGGCGGCGCTGGAGGCGGCGCACGCGGCGGGCATCACGCACCGTGACGTGAAGCCGGGCAACGTGCTGGTGGCCGGCGACGGGCGGATCAAGCTGACCGACTTCGGCATCGCGCGCAACGTCTCCGAGGCGACCATGACCCGCACCGGGATCATGCTCGGCTCCCCCGCCTACATCGCGCCCGAGGTCGCCTCCGGCGGCGCGGTCACCCCCAACGCCGACCTCTGGGGCCTCGGCGCCACGCTGTTCGCCGCCGCACAGGGTGCTCCGCCCTACGACGCGGACGGCGACCCGCTGGAGACGGTCGGCAAGGTGGTCAACGGCAAGGTGCCCAAGCCGAACCCCGGCCCGCTGGCCGCGGTGATCAGCGCGCTGATGAAGAAGGAGCCGGAGAAGCGGATCTCGCTGCGCGAGGTGCGCCACCGGCTGTACCCGCTGCAGGGCAAGACGGCGCTGGACCTGTTCGAGCCGGAGCTGTTCCGCACCCCGGACGGCAAGAAGACCTCGGCCCACCTCGACGCCACCGACACCCAGGTGATCAAGACGGTCGCGCCCGAGGGCGAGCCGGCCGAGCCGAAGGCCGCGGCGAGCGCCCGGCTGGCCGCCGATCCCGGGCCACTGCCGTTCCTGCGCGGGTCTTCCGGGGGCGGGGTTTCCGGAGCTGGGGTCTTCGGGACTGGGTCTTCCGGGGCTGGCGGTGCTGGGGCTTCTGGGGGCGGGGTTTTCGGTACTGGGGCTGGCGGTGCTGGGGCTTTTGGCGCTGGGGCTTCTGGGGCTGGGGCTGGCGGTGCTGGGGCTTTCGGCGCCGGGGCTTCCGGGGGCGGGGCCTCCGGCGCGGGCTCGTTCGACCCCGGGCTGGCCGCGCTCGGAGCGGCCGGAGCCGGGATGGCCGGGGCCGGTTCGGCCGGGGCCTACCCGCCGGGTGCCGGCGCGCGACCGGCGGCCGGGACCACCCGGGCCCCGGCCCGGCGCGGGACCAAGGCGTCCGTGGCGCTGGCGCTGGTCGCGGTGGTGCTGTTCGCGGTCGCCGGGGGCGGCGGGTTCGCGCTGGCCCGGCTGGTCAGCGGGCAGCAGCTCCTGCCCCCGGCCGGCAGTCCGGCCGGCGGCGGCAACCCGCCGACGGTGACACCGCCGCCCTCTCCGCCGAAGCTGGTCCCGCAGAAGGGTGACGCGAGCGACACCGCGAACGCGACACCGGACAGCCTGTACACGGTGTCGGTGCCGGATGGCTGGAAGCGGTTCGCCGCGGGGCGGACCAGCCAGCAGCTCGGGCCGTCGATGGTGGTCCAGTACGTCTCGCCGGACGGCCGCCAGTCGCTGCGGCTGGAGCGCTACCCCGGCTTCTACAAGAGCCATTCGACCGACGACTACCTCACCAACCTGCAGACCACCTACAGCCCGGACACCTACACCGTCGCGCAGCCCCCCACCCCCACCGACGACGGGGTGGAGCTGACCTACCGCAACGTCGAGCACGCCCCGGCCAAGGCGAAGGACCAGACCGGGGCCATCACCCGCGCGACCTTCACGTCACTGCGGCAGGTCGACGCGAACCTGTGGGTGCTGTCGCTGACCGTGCCCTCGGAGCAGGAGGACACGGCGGCGGCCACGTTCCACCAGATCCTGCCCACCCTGTCGTTCACCGGCTCCTGAAATCCGGCGGGGCCGGTCGCGCGGGAAGCGGCGGCCCGAGCTGGCGGACCGGGTCAGCCTCGGTGCCGGGCGGAGGAAGAGGCGGTCGCCCTCCGGGCCGATCGTGGTCCCGGCTGGTGCTGACCGTCCTGCCGATGTTCAGCCGGATCGCCGACCGCCGGTCCGCGCGGCCCGGCTCCTCGATGACCCGCCCACCGGGCAGCACGACGCGCACAGTGTCGGCGGGCCGGGCCGGTCGCGTTCGCGGCGCTGACCCTGTTGCTCGTCCCTGATCCCGAGCCGCTGGATGTGCTCCGAGGCGCTGGCCCACGGCGTCCCGTGGCCGGGGCTGGTGCCGATCAGCTTCCGGTTGCCCGTCGGGCCGGTGGTGTTCCGGGCCGTCCGGAGTGCCCGGATACGCTCGGCGGCATGAGTAACCACGAGGAGGCGGCCGCCGCCGTCATCGCCGAGCGCACCGGCGTCGAGAAGCACGACATCGCCGTGGTGCTGGGCTCGGGCTGGCGCCCGGCCGCGGACGTGCTCGGCGAGGCCGAGGCGGAGATCTCGTTCGGCGAGCTGCCCGGTTTCACCACCCCGGGCGCGGTCGGGCACGGCGGCACGGTGCGCTCGCTCGACGTCGGCGGCAAGCGGGCGCTGGTCCTGCTCGGCCGCACGCACTTCTACGAGGGCAAGGGCATCGACCCGGTGGTGCACAACGTGCGCACGGCCGCCGCCGCCGGTGCCCGCACGGTGCTGCTGACCAACGCGGCCGGAGGTCTGCGCGAGGGCTTCCACGTCGGTCAGCCGGTGCTGATCTCCGACCACCTCAACCTCACCGCGCGGTCCCCGATCGCCGGTGCGAACTTCGTCGACCTGACCGACCTGTACTCCGCCCGCCTGCGCGGTCTGGCCCAGGAGATCGACAGCTCGCTGGAGGAGGGCGTCTACGCCGGCCTGGTCGGCCCGCACTTCGAGACCCCGGCGGAGATCCGGATGCTGCGCACCCTGGGCGCGGACCTGGTCGGCATGTCCACCGTCCTGGAGGCCATCGCGGCCCGCGCGGCCGGGCTCGAGGTGTTCGGCCTGTCCCTGGTGACCAACCTGGCCGCCGGTATGACGGGCGAGCCGCTGAACCACGAAGAGGTGCTGGAGGCGGGCCGCAACGCGGCCACCCGGATGGGGTCGCTGCTGCGGGAACTGGTGGCTCGCGCCTGAACCGCTCGCCGGCGGGCGATCCCGGCGCCGGCCGTCGTCGCCCCTCGGCGAGCCCTGCTCATGCGTACTCCCCCAACCGCGCCGCCACCTCCGCCGGCGAAGGCATTCCCGCGACCTCGGCGGCCAGCCCGCGGGCCGCGTCGGCCACGGTGGGATCGGCCAGCAGGGCCGCGGCCGAAGACCGCACCGACTCGGCCGTCGCCTCGTCGCCCACCAGCCTCGACCCCACGCCGGCCGCGAGGACGGCGGCAGCGTTCGTGAACTGGTCCGCCCCCTGCGGGAGGACCAACTGGGGCACCCCCGCGCCGAACGCGCCCAGCGTCGTGCCGCTGCCGCCGTGGTGCACGACCAGGTCGACGTGCGGCAGCAGGGCCGATTGGGGGACCCAGGACTCCAGGCGGACGTTCGGGGGCACCTGGCCCAGCGCCGCCACCTCCAGCGACGGCCCGGTCGCCACCAGCACCTGCGCGTCCAGCCCGGACAGTCCGGTGATCGCCGCGGTGAGCAGGTCCGCGTGGCTCATCGGGCTGGTGCCCAGCGTCAGGTAGATCAGGGGACGGGTGCGGTCGCGGCCGGGCAGTCCGGGCGGCAGTTCGCTCGTGTCGCTCCAGCCGACCGGGCGCAGCGGCACGCGGCGGGCCCGCGCCAGGAAATCGGGCGCCTGCACCGAAGGCGGGCAGATGTCGACGACCGGGTTGCCCCAGGACGGGCGGTCGTCGGTGAACCCCAGTTCCGCCGCGTGCTCCCGCTGCACCCGCTCGATCTCGATCATCGGGCCCTCCCGCGAAACCCGGCCGAATCCGTGGCCCAACGCCGGAACACCAGCGGCCATCGCCGCGAACGCCGCGCCGACGTTGCTGAACTCGTAGACGACGAGGTCCGGCCGACTCCGCGAGAAGAGCGCGCGGAGGTCCGCCGAGAACCGGTCGGGCAGCATCCGGCCGAAGACCTGGCCGATGATTTCGTCCAGGTCCTCCGGCGGCGCTTCGCGGGCCGTCGCCGGGTCGCCGGGAAACAGCGTGGCGAACGCTTCCCCGATCAGCACCCCCGCCGCCGCGGGTTCGAGGCCCGCCTTCGCCAGGGCCGGGTGGAAGTCCTCGGGGGTCGCGAAAACGACGTGGTGCCCGGCTTCGCGCGCGGCCACCGCGAGCGGCATCAAGGGGTAGAGGTGGCCGTAGGCCCCGAGGGCGCTGAAGAGCAGTCGCATCGTCCCGACGATAGCGGCGCCGTAGGCTGGCTCGGTGCCGAACAACCTCACCACCGAACTGCGCGACGCCACCTACCGGTGGATCGCCGACGACCCCGACCGCTCCTCCGGCGAAGAGTTGCAGCGGATCCTCGCCCGCGCGCTGGGCCAGGAGCCCGGCGCGGCCGAAGAGCTGGCGGACCGGATGGCCGGACCGCTGGAGTTCGGCACCGCGGGCCTGCGCGGTCCGGTGCGCGCGGGGCCGAACGGCATGAACGTCGCCGTGGTCACGCGGACCACGGCCGGGGTGGCCGACTGGCTGACCGCCCACGGCCACGCGGGCGGCGTGGTGGTGGTCGGCCGCGACGCGCGGCACGGCTCGGAGGCCTTCGCCACCGCCGCCGCCGAAGTGCTCACCGCCGCCGGTTTCACGGTGAAGGTGCTGCCCGAACCCCTGCCGACGCCACTGCTCGCGTATTCGGTGAAGCACTACGGCGCGGTGGCCGGAATCCAGATCACCGCTTCGCACAACCCGCCCGCCGACAACGGGTACAAGCTCTACGACGGCACCGGCGGCCAGATCGTGCCGCCGTCCGACGGGGAGATCGAGCGCGCCATCCAGGCCGCGCCCGCCGCGGTGAGCGTGCCGCGCGCGCCCGGGGCCGAGGTGGTCGACCCCCGCCCCGAGTACCTGGCCGAGGTCGCCGCCCTGCCGCACGGCGCGGCCCGTGAGATCCGGATCGCCGCCACCGCGCTGCACGGCGTCGGCGCGGAGACCGTCCGCGCCGCGCTGGCCCGGGCCGGGTTCACCGACGTGCACCTGGTCGCCGCCCAGTCCGAGCCCGACGCGGACTTCCCCACGGTCTCCTTCCCGAACCCGGAGGAGCCCGGCGCCACCGACCTGCTGCTGGCGCTGGCGTCCGAAGTGGACGCCGACCTCGCGGTGGCGCTCGACCCGGACGCCGACCGCTGCGCCCTCGGCGTGCCCGGCCGCGACGGCGGCTGGCGCATGCTCCGCGGCGACGAGACCGGCGTGCTGCTCGGCGCCCACGTTCTGTCCACAACGGACAGCCCCGATCCGCTGGTAGCCACCACCATCGTCTCCTCCTCGCTGCTCGGGGAGCTGGCGAAGGCGGCCGGCGCCCGGTACGCCGAGACGCTGACCGGCTTCAAGTGGCTGGTCCGCGCGGGCGAGGGGCTGGTCTTCGCCTACGAGGAGGCGCTCGGCCTCTGCGTGAACCCCGGCTTCGTGCGGGACAAGGACGGCATCGCCGCGGCGGTGGTCGCCGCCGGGCTGGCCGCCTCGCTCAAGGCCGAGGGCCGCAGCCCGCTGGACGTGCTCGACGAGCTCGCCTCCCGGCACGGGGTGCACCTCACCGACCAGGTCTCCCTGCGGGTCACCGATCTCGCCGTCCGCGGCCGGCTGATGGCCGGGCTGCGGGACCGGCCGCCGGCCGAGCTGGGTGGCGTCCCGGTGACGTCGGAGGACCTGCTCCCGGACGCCGACGTGCTCCGCCTGACCGGCGCGGGCCTGCGGGTGGTGATCCGCCCTTCGGGCACCGAGCCGAAGCTGAAGGCCTACCTGCAGTCGGTGCAGCCGGTGTCCGGCTCCCTGGACGCGGCACGGGAAACCGCGGCCGCCCGGCTCACCGCGGTGCGGGCGGACATCAGCGAGCTGCTGAGCTGACCGGCGCCGAGGCGCCGTAGGTGGATCTCCCCCACCAGCTCTCCCCGACCAGCCGAGCCGGATGCCCGCGCGGGGACGGGCGCCCGAGTGGCAGGCTCGGACCATGGCAACGCTGTTGATCGTGCACCACACGCCGTCGCCGTCGATGCAGGCGATGTTCGAGGCCGTGCTGGCCGGTGCGAAGCACCCGGACCTCGAGGGGGTGGACGTCGTCCGCCGTCCCGCGCTCGGCGCGACCGCCGCCGAGGTGCTCGCCGCTGACGGTTACCTGCTCGGCACCCCCGCGAACCTCGGCAGCATGAGCGGGGCGCTGAAGCACTTCTTCGACACCGTCTACTACCCCTGCCTCGACGCCACGCGCGGGCGGCCGTTCGGGGCGTACGTACACGGCAACAACGACACCGCGGGCACCGTCCGCCAGCTCGACGCCATCACCACCGGGCTGGGCTGGGCCCGGGTGGCGGAGCCGGTGCTGGTCACCGGGGAACCGGGCCGGGCGGAGCTGGCCGCGCTCACCGAGCTGGGCGGCACACTGGCCGCGACCTTGATGAGCTGAGCCGGGGGAGAACGACCCCGTGACGATAAGGGGCCTGTCACCGGAAGCCCTGGGGGTCGACCTCCGGCAACAGGCCAGATCAAGGGTTCGCAACGAAGCGATCAACCTTGACCTACCCAGCGTACTACAGAGAGGGCGATCATGACGAGCCCGCCGACGAGACAGGATCCCGCTCCGGGTTCCGGACACCCCCAGAGTGCGGACCTCCGGAGCGGGATGTGGTCACTGTAAACCACTGCATACAACCACTGTCAACAGGTGCGTACAGTAGGCACCGGATTACCCTGACGGAGGACACCGAGGCCACCGAGGCAGAAGGGGGTGGGCATGCCCTCGCAGCGCACCTTCGCGGAGAAGCTGAGCAGCCTGATCGACGCCGCCCGCGCCGACGGCCGCGCACCGCACAGCTACCGGGAGATGTCGGCGGCGATCGAGCGGGCCGGCGGGCCGGCCATGTCGCCCGCGTACCTGCAGCAGCTGGCCACGGGCAAACGGGTCAACCCGAAGATCCACTACGTCGAGGCGCTGGCGAAGCTGTTCGCCGTGCCGGTGACCCACTTCTTCGAAGACGGGGCCGATCGGGGAACCGGGACCGGGGCCGCCGACGTCGAAGCGAAGTTGATGGCCATGCGCGCGCAGGAGTTGTCGCCGCAGGGCCGCCGCCAGGTGATGGCCCTGCTGGACCTGGTGGAGCGGTACGAGCAGGCGGATCGGGAAGGCCCGAAGAGCACGTGAAAGAACGCGAACTGCGCAAACGCTGCCGCCGGCTGCTCAACGACCTCGACATCAGCCCGCCGCTGGACGTGGTGCAGCTGTGCGAGCGGCTGGGCGCGAGCCGGGGGCGGCCGATCCGGCTGATGGCCTACCCGCTGGAGGTGCCGGGCCCGTTCGGCTGCTGGATCGCGACCGGTTCCGCGGACTACATCTTCTTCCAGCAGGAGACCACCAAGGCCCACCAGGACCACATCATCCTGCACGAGCTGGGCCACCTGCTGGCCGAGCACGAGCCCGGGGGCGACGCCGAGCCCGCCGATTTCCTGCGCGGCCCGGCCACCGGCCTCGACGACGACGCCGTGCACCGCGCGCTGCGCCGCACCTCCTACGACGAGGCCCACGAATGGGAGGCCGAGACGGTCGCCACGATCGTGCTGGAGTGGGCCTCGGTGCTGGACTACACGACCCCGCGCCGCGCGGCCGACCACGACCTGCGCCGGATCCAGGGCACCCTCGGCGACCACCAGGGCTGGCTGTGAACCCGTTGACCCTGCTGGGCGTCGTGCTCTTCACCAGCACGCTCGGCTGGCGGGTCTACCAGCTCGTGCGCTCGCCGCGGCTGCCGAACTGGGCGGTCACGGTCACCATCGCGGGCTTCGCCGCCGCGTTCCTGTTCCAGCAGAAGGCGATCTCGGACTGGATCGACGCGCTGACCGCCCCCGGCGGCGCGCGGCTGACGAACAACGTGCTGCTGGCCTGCGCCGCCTGCGGGCTGCTGGTCTTCTTCCACGGCTCCGCGCTCGGCGCGGGCCAGGCCCGGCGGGTGCTGCTGGAGCTGGTGCCGCTGGCGGCCGCCGTGACGCTGATGTCCGTGGCGACGGTCGTGACCCCGGCCCCGTTGCGCGGTGCCGCCCTCAGCCCGGACACCGTGCACGTCGCCGGCACGGCGATGTTCTACCTCGGCGCCGGGCTGTACCTGATCTACGCGATCGCGGCCAGCGGCTGGTGGATCACCCGGTACCAGCGCACGGCCGACCGGCACCTGCGCACCGGGCTGCGGCTGGCCGCCGCGGGCCTGGCCGGGGCGGCGATCGGCAGCGCGTTCCGCGCGCTGTACATCGTGGTGGCCTGGGCGTTCGGGCCGGTGGTGCCCGCGCTGCTGTGGCTGGGCGTGCCGTTCGTGATCGTCGGCAGCCTGCTGTTCCTGGCCGGGATCACCTACCCCGGGGTGCGCGCGCGGGTCTCGGAGCTGAACCGCCGCCGTCGCCGTCGCCAGGACCTCGACCGGCTCGCTCCACTGTGGACACTGCTGGCCCAGGCCTACCCGAGCGTCGTGTTGCGCACGCCGCCGGGCGGGCTGCGCGAGCGGTTCGCCGTGCACCGCCGCTACTACCGGCGGGTGATCGAGATCCGGGACGGCCTGGTCCAGCTCAGCCCCTACCTCGAAACCGATTTCGCCGCGCTCACGGCCGAAGACCCGGCCGCGGCGGCGAACGCGCTGCGGCGGGCCCTCGAGCGCCACCGCGCGGGCGAGGAGACCGACGGCCGCGCCAAGCTCGTGCTGCCCGGCGGCGCGAACGACCTGGAGTCCGACGTCCGGCCGCTGCTCGCGCTGTCGGCGGCCGTCTCCGGAAAGGGAGCCTGAACCCGTGGACACCCTGATCACCGCGGACCGGGTGCTGCCCCGGCCGGGCACCCCGCTGGAGCACGGCGCGGTGCTGGTCCGCGACGGCGCGATCGTCGCGGTGGGCCGCCGGGACGAGGTGGCGCCGCTGGCACTCGACCCGGTGGCGCGCGACTTCCCCGGCGCGACCGTGCTCGCCGGGCTGTTCAACGCCCACGTGCACCTGTCGTTCGACGCCACCCCCGAGATGCTGCCGAACTTCCTGGCCGCGGACGGGGCGGCGCTGGCCGAGGGCGCGCGCGACCGGCTGGCGCAGCTCCTGCGCAGCGGGGTCACGACCGTCCGCGACCTCGGCGGCCGCACCGTTTCCCAGCCCGGCACCGGCCCGCGGCTGCTGGCCTCCGGGCCGCCGCTGACCGTCCCGGAGGGCCACTGCCACTTCTTCGGCGGCGCGGTCTCCGGGCCCGGTGAGATCCGCGCGCTGGTCGACGCGAACGCCGCGGCCGGCGCCGACGTGATCAAGGTGATGGCCAGCGGCGGCCAGATCACCGAGGGCGGCGCGGACATGTGGGAGTCGCAGTTCGACGCGGCCGCGCTGCGGGTCGTCGTCGAGCAGGCGGCCCGCCACGGCCTTCCGGTGGCCGCGCACGCCCACGGCGCGGACGCGGTCTCGGACTGCGTGGACGCGGGCGTCTCGACCATCGAGCACTGCACCTTCATGACCGGGCCGGGCCAGACCGAGCTGCGCCCCGACGTCGCCCGGCGGATGGCCGCGGGCGGCATCTCCGCCTGCTCCACCAGCAGCCGGAACTGGCGGAAGATGGCCGAGCGGATGGGCGAGGAGGTGGCCCGGCGGGTCTACGGCCGCCTGCCGTGGCTGGAGGAGCACGGCGTCCGCCTGATCGCGGGCACCGACGCGGGCCTGCCCGGCTCGGTCTTCGACGACCCGGTCGGCGCGCTGGAGCTCTACGAGTGGCTCGGCTTCTCCCGCCGCCGGATCCTGGAGATCGCGACCGAGGACAGCGCGGCGGGCCTGGGCCTCTCCGGCGTCACCGGGCGGCTGGAGGCCGGGCTGGCCGCGGACCTCCTGGTCGTCGACGGCGATCCGCTCTCCGGTCTCGACGCGCTGCGGCACCCGCTGCTGGTCATGACCCGGGGCCGACTGGCCGGCTGAACCCCGTCACCTCCACTTTCGATACGTCGATGTATTGAGTACATTGGCGTATCGAGAGGGGTGAGCCATGACCACCCGAGCACCCCGGCGCCGGACCGAGACGAGGCGCCGCCTGCTGGACGCCGCCCTCGAGGTGTTCGCCGAGGAGGGCTTCGGACGCTCCACTGTGGAGCAGGTCTGCGAGCGCGCCGGCTACACGCGCGGCGCGTTCTACTCGAACTTCGCCTCACTCGACGAGCTGTTCCTGGCCATGTGGGAGCAGCGGTCCGCGGCGATGATCGACGCGCTGCGGGCGGCGTTCGAGGAGGCGGGCACGGACGAGGTCGCCGACGTGCGCGCCGCGGTCGAGCTGCTGCTGCCGGCCATCCCGGTGGACGAAGCGTGGTACCGCGTCAGCGCCGAGTTCACCGCGCACGCCCTGCGCAACCCGAGCCTGAAACGGATGGTGACCGACCGCGAGGACACGATCGTCGAGGCGCTGATGCCCTGTCTCGAAGGTCTGCTCAGCCGGGCCGGGCGCACCGTGCCCGACCGGGCGGCGCTGGGCCAGGCCCTGATCGCGGTCCACGACGGCACCACCGGGCAGTGCCTGCTGGAACCGGACGACCCCGTGGTGTGGCGCCGCCGCACCGAACTCGCCGTGCACGTCGTCACGGCCTACACCAGGAGTGTGCAATGACCTTCGAACCGGACGTCATCGTCGTCGGGGCGGGCCTCGCCGGGCTCGTCGCCACCCACGAGCTGGTCCAGGCGGGCCGCCGGGTGCTCGTGCTGGACCAGGAGAACCGGGCCAACCTCGGCGGCCAGGCCTTCTGGTCGCTGGGCGGGCTGATGTTCGTCGACAGCCCCGAGCAGCGCCGGCTGGGCGTGAAGGACTCCTACGAGCTCGCGTTGCGCGACTGGCTCGACTCCGCGGGCTTCGACCGCGAAGACGAGGACCACTGGGCGCGCAAGTGGGCCGAGGCGTACGTGCGGTTCGCCGCCACCGAGAAGCGCCAGTACCTGCGTGAGCTGGGCCTGCGCGTGACGCCGATGGTCGGCTGGGCCGAGCGCGGCGGCGGCGCGGCCGGCGGGCACGGCAACTCCGTGCCGCGCTTCCACCTCACCTGGGGCACCGGTCCCGAGGTGGTGCGGGTGTTCGCCGAGCCGGTGCTCGACGGCGAGCGGCGCGGGCTGGTGCAGTTCGCGTTCCGGCACCAGGTGGACGAGCTGGTGGTCGAAGACGGGGCAGCGGTCGGCGTCCGGGGCACGGTGCTGGTGCCCTCGGAGGAAGAGCGCGGCCGGAAGTCCTCCCGCGAGAAGGCGGGCGAGTTCGAGCTGCGGGCGAAGGCGGTGCTGGTCAGCTCGGGCGGTATCGGCCACAACCACGAGCTGATCCGGCGCAACTGGCCGGTCGAGCGGCTGGGCCCGGTGCCGGCCACGATGATCCCCGGCGTGCCGGCCCACGTGGACGGCCGGATGATCGCGATCACCGAGAGCGCGGGCGCCAACGTGGTCAACCGCGACCGGATGTGGCACTACACCGAGGGCCTGCACAACTGGGACCCGATCTGGCCGGACCACGCGATCCGGATCATCCCCGGACCGTCCTCGCTGTGGTTCGACGCGGCCGGCCGCCGCCTGCCTTCGCCGAACTTCCCCGGCTTCGACACCAACCGCTCGCTCAAGGCCATCCTCTCCACCGGCCACGACTACTCGTGGTTCGTGCTGACGCAGACGATCCTGGAGAAGGAGTTCATGCTTTCGGGCTCGGAGCAGAACCCCGACATCACCGGCAAGGACCTGAAGCAGACGCTGGCCTCCCGCGCGGCCAAGGGCGCGTCGGGCCCGGTCGACGCGTTCAAGCGGCACGGCGTGGACTTCGTCGTCGCGCACGACGTCGCCTCGCTGGTCGAGGGCATGAACAAGCTCTCGCGCGGACCGCGGATCGACGCCGCGGAGCTGGAGGGCCAGATCGTCGCCCGTGACCTGGAGGTCGGCAACCCGTACTCGAAGGACCTGCAGCTCATGGCGGTCGCGAACGCGCGCCGGTTCATCGGCGACCGCGTGGCCCGGGTGACCAAACCGCACCGGATCCTCGACCCCGCGCACGGGCCGTTGATCGCGGTCCGGCTGAACATCCTGACCCGCAAGACCCTCGGCGGCGTCCAGACCACTTTGGACTCCCAGGTGCTGCGGGCCGGCGGCTCGCCGTTCCCCGGCCTGTACGCCGCGGGCGAGGTCGCGGGCTTCGGCGGCGGTGGCGTCCACGGGTACAACGCGCTGGAGGGCACCTTCCTCGGCGGCTGCATCTTCTCCGGCCGCGCCGCGGGCCGGGCGATGGCCCGGGCCGTGGGGTGACGGGGCCGCTGCACGTTCGCGAGGACGGGCCGCCGAAGGCTCCGGTGGTGCTGCTGGTGCACGGGTTCAGCGGCTCGTCCCGCTCGTTCGACCGGCTCGTGCCGCTGCTGTCCGGCCGGTACCGCGTGGTGCGGGTCGACCTGCGCGGGCACGGTTCGACCGGGGGGCACACCGGTCTCGACGCGCTCTCGCAGGCCGCAGCGGTGGCGGAAGTGGTGGCGGGGCTCGGCGCTGCGGCGATCACGGCCGTCGGGCACTCCTTCGGCGCCGACGTGGTGCTGGCGCTGGCCGCGCGGACCAGCCGGGTCGAGCGGGTGGTGGTGATCGGGCAGGCGCCGGACTACAGCTACGCGACGTTCCCGCCGGGCCACCACCTGCTCCCGCGGTTCGGCGGCCCGCTGCGGCGGCTCGCGTCGAGCCCCGGGCTGCGGCGGCTCGGGCCGGTCGCGGACTTCGCCGCGACCAGCCCGGCCATGGCCCGCACCGTGCTCCTCGACCGCCGCCACGTGCTGGCCGACCGGCCGCTGGACGGGCAGTTGCGTGAGCTGGGCCGGCCGGGGCTGGTGATCCTGGGCGCGCGCGACCGGTTCTACGACTGCGCGAAAACCGCGGCGCGGTACGCCGCGGTGGGGGCTCGGGTGGAGATCGTGGCGGGGGCCGGACACTCCGTGGCCGGCACCCACCCGAGGGAGGTTTCGTTGCTGCTGAAGGAATTCCTCGCGGGGGGCGACCCCGGTTAGCACCGGCATCGCCCCGCACGCGGCCTCAGGGGGCGAGCAGGGCCGAGACCGCCGAAGGCGCCTCGGCCAGCGCGACCTGCCGCTGCTCCCGCGTGGCCAGGCTCCGGACGGTGACGGTGCCCGCCGCCCAGTCCTCCTGGCCGACGATCACCACGGCCGCCGCCCCGGCCTTGTCCGCCCGGGTCAGCTCCTTGCCCAGTTTGCGCAGCTCCAGCGGAGTGGAGGTGCGCAACCCCGCGCGGCGCAGCGAGGTAGCGACCTCACGCGCCGCGTCCGCCAGCTCCTCGGACACCGGGATGACCACGACGTCGACCTCGCTGCGCGGGGACGGCGTGAGGTCGTGGGTGGCCAGGAAGTCCATCAGCGTCACGTCGCCCATGCCGAAGCCGATGCCGGGGATCTGCTCCTTGGTGAACATGGACGCGAGGTCGCCGTACCGGCCGCCGCCGAACAGCGCGCGGCGGTTCTGCGGCGAGGTGTCGAAGACCTCGAACACGGTGGAGGTGTAGTAGGCCAGCCCGCGCACGATCATCGGCTCGAACCGCACCAGGCCCGCGGCGCTGCCGGAGAGCACCCGCACCAGGTTCGAGTTCGCCTTGACCTCGGCCGGCAGCTCGTCGAGCAGCGCCGGACCCGCGGCCAGGGTCTCGGTCAGCTTCTCGAACTGCTTGTCCGCGAGCCCGAGCTCCGAAGCGCTCGCGGCCAGTTCGTCGGCCGGGGTCTTCTCCCAGCGGTCGACCAGCGCGAACACCTGCGGCAACTGCTCGGCACCGACCCCGACCACGTCGGTGAGCGCCGAGGAGAGCAGGTTCCGGTCGTTCACGCGCACCGCGAACGTCTCCGGCGAAGCGCCGAGCGCGCCCATCAGGTCGTGGATCAGTTCGAACATCTCGATCTCGCAGCTCGCGCTGTCCGAGCCGAAGATGTCCGCGTTGATCTGCCAGTGCTCCCGCACCCGGCCCCGCTGCGGACGCTCGTACCGGTGGCAGTTCGGGTGGCTGTACCAGCGCACGGGGAACGAGAGCGACTTCGCGTGGCCCGCGATCATCCGCGCCACCGACGGCGTCATCTCGGGCCGCAGCGCCAGCCGCTCCCCGCCCCGCGTGGTCAGCGTGTAGAGCTGCTGGTCGGCGATCTCCTGGCCGGACTTGCGCTCGTAGACCTCGGCCTGCTCCAGGATCGGGCCGTCGTAGCGGAGGAAGCCGTAGCTTTCGAGCACCTCGTAGAGATGGCCGAACACCTGCGTGCGGACGGACATTTCGGCGGGGAGGAAGTCTCGGGTCCCCTTGACAGGCGCGGTCGACAGGTATTCAGGCACGTCACCCAGCTTAACGACCGGCCGCGAGCGCTTTGTTCAGGGGAACGCGACCCTACCGGGCGGCACAGGTGAACCGGAGGGTGAAACTCGCCCCCGCCCCCGGCGCTCCCACCGCCGCGATGGTGCCGCCGTGGCCGGTGACCACCTCGTGCACCAAGGCCAGGCCCAGGCCGAACCGGCGGCCCTCGCCGCCGGTGCCGTGGGCGAAGCGTTCGAAGAGGCGCTCCGCGTCGCGTTGGGCGAAGCCCGCTCCGGTGTCCTGGACGCGGAGTTCCACGTGGCGGGCGTCCGGGTTGGCCAGGGTCACCTCGATCGAACCGCCGGGCGGGGTGTGGCCGATGGCGTTGTCCAGCAGGGCCGAAAGCACCCGGCGCAACGCCGTGGGCACGCCCGCGACCACGTCGGCCAGGTCCGGGGAGCGGTGCACGTGGATGCCCACCCGGCCCTCGCCCGCGCGGACGGACTCCGCGGCCACCGCCTGCTCGGCCAGCAGGCCCAGCTCGACCGGCTCCAGCGCCGGGCGCCCGCCGCCCGCCTGCGCCGACAGCAGCAGGTCGTCGACCACTTCGCCCAGTTCGCGCGTGCCCTGGACCAGGGTGTTCAGCTCCGCGGCCAGCACCGGCGAGGCCGAGCCGCGGCGGGCCATGAGCTGAGTGCGGGTGTGCAGCCTGGTCAACGGGGCGCGCAGTTCGTGCGACGCGTCCGCGACGAACGTCCGCTGCCGCCGCAGGGCCTCGCCCAGCGGGCGGATCGCGCGGCCGGCCAGCAGGTAACCGCTGAGCACGGCCGCCAGCAGCACCATCAGCCCGGCCACGGCCAGGCCCATCACCAGCTGCTCGCGGTCCTGGATCAGGTAGTACTCGTCCATGAACGCCTGCGAAACCTGCCCGCCGCGGTTCACCGTGCGCATGGTGAACGTCGCGCGGCCGAGGGAGACGTCCTGCGTGACCACGTCGCCGTCGTGCGGCACCGGGGCGGGCGGCGGCACGGCGAAGGGCAGCGGCCCGGACGGCGCGTGGCCGGCGGGCGTGACCAGGTAGACGCAGCCCGGCGGGGTCACCGACAGTCCGCGCGAGAGCGTGGTGTTCAGCGTGCGGTCGACCTCTTCGTGCTGCCCGCGCACCAGCACCCAGTACGAGATCCCGCCCGCCGCCAGCACCACCAGCGTGATCACCACGGCGATCTGGCCCGCGATCCGCCGCCGCGTGCGCCGCAGCACGCGGGTGTCGGGATCGGCCACCGCCGTCACATGGCCCCGATCTGGTAGCCGAGGCCGTGCACGGTCCGCACCACGTCCCGGCCCAGTTTGCGCCGCAGGTAGTAGACGTAGGTGTCTACAATGGACTCACCGGTCGAGTCGGTGAACACGGTGGTGCGCAGGGCGGCGCGCGGGTGGATCGACTTCGGCCGCTGCGCCAGCGTGCGCAGCAGCTCGAACTCGCGCCCGGACAGCGTCACGCGCTCGCCCCGGGCCAGCACCACCTCGTGGCGCAGCAGGTCCAGCGCCGCCGTGCCGAGCGGGATCGACTCGGCGCCGTCGAGGTCGCGGCGGCAGAGCGCCCGCAGCCGCGCCAGCAGTTCGTCGGTCTCGAACGGCTTCACCAGGTAATCGTCGGCGCCCGCGTCCAAGCCGTGCACGCGATCGGCCAGCTCGCCCAGCGCCGAGAGCACCAGCACGCGCGCCGTGACCGCCTTGCGCCGCAGCCCGGCGAGCACGCCCAGCCCGTCCATCACCGGCAGCCGCCGGTCGAGGACGATCACGTCGTAGCTCCCGGTGAGCCCGAGGTGCAGACCACGCTGGCCGTCGTGCGCCTGGTCGGCCTCGTAGCCTTCCTCGCGCAGCAGCCCGGCGAGCATCCCGGCCAGTTCGCGGTCGTCCTCGACCAGGAGCACCCGCGCCGGCGCCGGGAATTCCGCCTCATCGTGCACGTACCCATACTGGCAGTGATTCGCCCAGATTGAACCCTCAACTTTCGTCGGGAATCGGTCACGACCGGACCGGTGGCGAGGCGAGGAGGAACTCCGGCAGCTCCCGGCCCGCGTACCGGCGGGCGTCGCGGCGGTCCAGCCAGCTCAGCACCGGGGCGGTCATCATGGTGGTGACCAGCGCGACCAGCACCAGCACCGTGAACAGCGAAGGCGAAACGATCCCGGCCTGAAGCCCGACGTTCAGCGCGATCAGCTGCATCAGCCCGCGCGCGTTCACCAGCACGCCGACGCGCAGCGCGATCGGCTGCGGCTCCCCCGCCAGCCGCGCGGCCCCCCAGGAGGCGCCGAGCTTCCCGATCACCGCGACCACGACGACCACCACCGCGTAGGCCAGCAGGCCCGGGTCCGCCAGCAGCGCGAACCGGGTGTTCAGCCCGGAGTAGGTGAAGAACAGCGGCAGGAACACGATCCGCCCGATCGGCATGAACTTGGCCAGCACCGCGTCGGACGCCTCGCCGCGGGGGAAGGCGATGCCGAGGACGAACGCGCCGAACACCGCGTACAGCCCGATCACGTCGGTGAACCAGGCCGCGGCGAACAGCAGCACGGCGGTGACGAGCAGGCGCTGGTCGGCGCTCACCCGCGGGCCGGTCATCGTCCTGGCCAGCACCCGGCGCACCACCAGCCACACCAGCAGCGCGAACAGGATCCCGCCGCCCACCGCCGTCACCACCGGCCCGGCCGAGCCCGCGTGCAGGCCGAGCACCACGGCCAGCAGCACCCACGCGAGCACGTCGTCGAGCGCGCCGCAGGCCAGGGCCAGCGAACCGAACCGGGTGCGGCCGAGACCGCGCTCGGTGATGATCCGGGCCAGCATCGGGAACGCCGTGATGGCGATGGCCACCCCGACGAAAGCGGCCGAGACCGCCGGTGACACCCCGGGTTCGAGGATGCCGACCCAGCTCGCGCCCAGCACGCTCACCCCGATGCCCAGCCCGAGCGGGACCACCGTGCCGGCCGCGGAGACCGCGACCACCGACTTCACCGAGCCCTTGACCGCGCCGACCCGGAATTCGCAACCCGCGCCGAACATGTAGATCACGAGCCCGATCTGACCGCCCAGGTACAGCAGCATCCGCACGGTGTCGGGGAACAGCGCGGCCTGCACACCGGGCAGCACCAGCCCGAGCAGGGACGGGCCGAGCAGCACGCCGGAGACCATCTCCCCGACCACGGGCGGCTGCCCGATCTTCACCGCCAGCGCGCCGACCAGCCGGCACACCGCGAGGATCACGACCACCGCGAGGAAGAACGCGGGCGCCGCCTCGGACGGGGTCATCACTCGCCTCCGGGCCGGGTCTCGAAGTACTTCACGCAGAGGCGTTGGCGCCGGGCGTCGAGCACCATGTAGGTGCCGAACCCGAGCTGGGCCAGGCTGCGCCAGACGTCCTCCCAGCGGTCGAACAGCGCGAGCCGGGCCAGCGCGGCGGCCGACGGGCCCGGCGAGCCGCGCGGGGTCAGGATCACCGGGCCGCGGTTGGGGATCGAGCGGGTGTGCGCGGCGCTGGAGGCCAGGGAGAACCGGCGCAGCACCTCCCGCGTGACCACGCGCATCGTCAGCGGGGCGAGGCCGCGGGCCGGGCAGGCGCGGTTCTGCGCGACGCCGAACGGCAGGAAGTTGGCGTCCTTCTTCGCCGGCACCGGCGCGACCGCGGTGCGAACGGGGAACCCGCCGGCCGGTGGGTTCCAGCGCTCGGGGTCGAACTCGTCCGGCCGATCGAAGCCGGCGTGGTGGAAGTCCGGGTAGCTGAACAGCAGCACGGTGCCGGCGGTGATCTTCGCAGGCCCCAGCTCGATGTCGCCGGTGGTGATCCGGTGGGCGATGCCGAACAGCGGGTAGGTCCGCAGCCCCTCGTCGATCACCCGGTCCAGGTACTCGTCGTCCTCCGGATCGGCGACGAGCCGTTCCTGCACCCGCGGGTGCTGCGCGATGACCATCAGCAGGTGCGCCATGGCTTCGGACATCTGCACCACGGCGGTGTTGAAGAAGGTGCCCTGGAGGTAGAAGACCTGCTCCTCGGGGGTGAGCCGGGCAGGCATGGTGTGCGGCACGTCGGCCAGGCGGTGGCGCAGGTACGCGGTCAGCCGCGCGCGGCGTCGCATGTTCCGCGGCCGCACGCACTTCAGCGCCGAAACCACGTCGTCCGCGTGCCCGACGATCAGGTCCCGGGCCCGCGGCGGGCACGGCTCGCCGAACACCAGCTCGTAGTACAGCTCAGCCCAGACCGGCATCATCTCGTCACGCAGCCGGATCGTCCGGCCCGCGCCGGCCTCCAGCCCGTCCAGCACGTGGGCGGCGCAGCGCCGGGTCAGCTCCTCCGACTCCGCCTTGGTCTTGACCAGGATGGCCCGGGTGGTCCTGGCCACCTCGTCGTACCGCGGCCCGGCTTCCAGGTGCTCCTGGTGCACCTGCGGACCGGGGGCGAGCCAGTACCAGAACAGGTCCGAAAGCGCGGCGCCCCGGCTCCGCCCGCCGGCCGCGGGATCGGCGTACACCCGCCGGAAGTCCTCGACGCCGACGCGCTCGCCCGGAATCGGCAGCCCCTCCTCGCCGTTGACCAGCGCGAAGATCTTCATCCGCAGCGCCACCACCCGCCCGGGCAGCCAGCGGGGCAGCGTCACGAGCAGTCCGGCGAGCAGCACCCGCACCAGGAACCGGGTCATCGGACGAGGTCCGCGGTCAGCTCGGCCGGGGACTTCGCCCCGCACAGCGCGAGCGCGTGGTCCACCTCTTCGCGCAGCCGGTCCAGCACTTCCGCGACTCCTTCCCGCCCGGCCGCGGCGAGGCCCCACAGCACCGGCCGTCCGATTCCGACGGCGTCGGCGCCGAGCGCCAGCGCCTTGACCACGTCCGTGCCCCGCCGCACCCCGCCGTCGAGCACCAGCGGGAGCACGCCGCCGACGGCCTCGGCCAGCGCGGGCAGGGCATCCAGGGCCGCCACCGCGGTGTCCAGCTGGCGGCCGCCGTGGTTCGAGACCACCAGCCCGTCGACCCCGGCGCCGACGGCCAGCCGCGCGTCCTCGGGATGCAGGACTCCCTTGAGCAGCAACGGAAGCTTGGTCCGCTCGCGCAGCCGGCCGAGGTGCTCCCAGGACAGCTCGGCCGACATCTCGATGTCGCGCACCCGCCCCTCGCCGTCCCGCAGGTTCTCCACGATCAGCCCCGGCGGCAGATCGTGGAACTCGTTGCGGTGGTCCCGCTCGCGCCGCCCGTACACCGGCGAATCGACCGTCACCACCAGCGCCCGCACTCCCGCGCGCTCGGCCCGGCGGACCACGTGCTCGGTGAACTCCGGGTCCGGCTGCAGGTACAGCTGGAACCACAGCGCCGGATCGGGCGCGACGGCCCGGGCCGCGTCCGCGATGTCCTCGACCGCGGTGGTCGAGGCCATGCTCACCACCATCACCGTGCCGGCCGCGGCGGTCGCTCCGGCCGTGGCGCGTTCGCCGTCCGGGTGGGCCAGCCGGTGGAACGCCGTGGGCGCCACCAGCACGGGCATCGACAGCGGTGAGCCGGCGATCTCGACCGCCAGATCCCGTTTTCCGCCGCCCCGCAGCACTCGCGGCACGAGGCAACGCCTGCGGAACGCCTCTTCGTTGGCCTGCAGGGTCACCTCGTCGCCCGCCGCACCCGCGAAGAAGTCGTAGTGCGCCGGTTCGAGCCGCTCGCGCGCCGCGGTCTCCAGCTCCGCGATCGTGCGCACGCTCAGGCCAGCTGCTCGGCGAGGAACGCGGTGAGCGCGTCCACGTGGACCTCGCGGTCCCACTCGTTTTCCAGGTTCTCCGTGACGTGGTGGGTGGCCACCAGCTCGCCGCGCCGGTAGTGCCGGACGATCGGGTGCAGGTAGTGGCCCTCGCCGCTGTCGTTGGCGACGTCCTGGCTGGCGCGCTTGACCGTGAAGTCGAACGGGTCGACCTTGTCGTGGTCCGGCCCGTAGTCGAGGGTGATCGCGAACGCGTCCTCGACGTCCGGCGCGCGCTCGGCGAACCGCGCCACCGGCACCTCCTCGTAGTACCGGGCCTGCCCGCGCTCGACCGTCAGCACGTCGGCCAGGAAGCCGAACTGCTGGTACAGCGCGGAAGTCCGGTTGATCCGGGTGATCACGGCGTCCACCAGATCGGCGGTTCCGGCCTTCAGCACGGTGTGCGGCCACTCGACGCCGTGGTACCGCTCGTCGAGCACCTTGGACAGCGCCCGGACGCCGTAGCGGAAGCCGTGGATGAACGCGCTGGTCGCCTTCTTGAAGTCGCGGACCTGGGTGATCGTGCCGGCGAAGTACAGCCCGGGCACGTTCACCGACTCCCACGAGGAGGTCTGCGCCGGGAACCGGTCGTCGATCGTCAGCCGGGGGCGGCAGTCCTCGTCGAAGATCGAGGAGTCGAAGCGGAAACCGGTGCAGGCGATCACCCGGTCGTACCGCAGCTCCTTGATCACCTCGTCGGCTCGGAAGAAGGCGAACTTCACGCGGTAGCCGTCTTCGTCCTTGGTGATCTCGCGGACGTCGCCGTCGAGGATCGCGTGCTGCAGCTTGAGCTGGTACATGTCCAGCACCCCGGCGTTGTACGCGCGCAGGTGCCCGACGAAGTGCGTGCGCCAGGCCAGCTTCACCGGCCGCGGACCCGCCACGTGCAGGACCGCGGCGTGCGCGTTCAGGCTGTCGGCGGTCTCGAACGCCGAATTCCCCTTGCCCAGCACCAGGACCCGCTGGTTGGTGAACGGCGCCGGATCGGGGTCGAAGTCGGCGTACTGGTCGATTAGCTCCATGCCCGGCACGTCCGGGATGTACGGTTTGGTCACGCCGGTGGCCATCACCAGCCGCCGGGCGGTGAAGACGCTGCCGTCCCCGGCCGTGGCCACGAAATGGCCGTCGGCGCGGCTGATCCGGGTCACCCGGGTGTCGTAGCGGATGGCGATCTCGTGCTTCGCGGCGTAGTCGGCGGCGTAGCGCAGCAGGACCTCGGCCGACGGGAACATCTCCGCGCTGTAGTCGGTGAACAGCAGCGGATCGGGATCGTCCGCGGCCAGCATCGAGTTCCAGTCCATCCGGAGGTTCAGCTCCGGGTCGCTCCAGCCGGTGTGCTTCTTGTTGACCGAGATCAGCGTGCGGTGCCGCGGGAACGTGCGGAAGAAGGTCGCGGGCGCCGAACCCGCTTCGAGCACCAGGTAGCTGCGCCCCGCCCGGTCGAGCTGCTGGCCGAGCTGCAGGCCCGCGGGCCCCGCGCCGACCACCAGGTAGTCCAGAACGTCCTCCGCCACTGAAGCCTCCCGCGTCCGATCTCCGTCACCCGATCGGGTTCAGCCTGGACCGGAGATCTCAGAAAAGGCTCAGAGGGCCCGCGCCCGTCCCGGTGGCCGGGACGGACGCAGACCCTCGGCAGCGGTTCAGCGGGAGAGCCCCCGCATGACGGCCTCGGGGTAACGGGGGCCCGCCACCGCGTCGGCCGGGAACGCGGCCTCGATCGCGGCGATGTCCTCAGTGGACAGATCCAGCGCCACCGCCGCGACGTTCTCCTCCAGGTACTTCCGCCGCTTCGTACCCGGGATCGGCACCACGTCGTCACCCTGGGCCTGCACCCAAGCCAGCGCGAGCTGCCCCGCCGTCACGCCCCTCTCCGCCGCCAACGCGCGCAACGCCTCCACGATGACCAGGTTCTTCTCCAGGTTGCCCTCGGCGAAGCGCGGCTGGTTCGCCGTGCGGAAATCGCCCTCGGGGAAGTCCTCCTTCGAGGTGAACCGGCCGGTCAGGAGTCCGCGCCCGAGCGGCGAATACGGCACCAGGCCGATGCCCAGCTCCCGGCACACCGGGACCACGGCCGCCTCGATGTCCCGGGACCACAGCGACCACTCCGTCTGCACGGCGGTGATCGGGTGCACGGCGTGCGCGCGCCGGATGGTCTCCTCGCCCGCCTCCGACAGCCCGAGGTGGCGGACCTTGCCCTCCTCCACCAGCTCCGCCATCGCGCCCACGGTGTCCTCGATCGGCACCTCGGGATCGACCCGGTGCTGGTAGTACAGGTCGATGTGGTCGATGTCCAGCCGCCGCAACGATTTCTCCACCGAGGCCCGCACGTGCTCGGCGTCGCCGCGCACACCCCGCGCGTCCGGGTCCTCCGGGTCGCGCACGACGCCGAACTTGGTGGCCAGCACCACCCGCTCACGCCGGTCGGCGATGGCCCGGCCGACCAGCTCCTCGTTGTGGCCGATCCCGTACATGTCCGAGGTGTCGAGCAGGGTGACGCCCAGCTCCAGCGCGCGGTGGATGGTGGCCGTCGACTCGGTGTCGTCGCCCTCGCCGTAGAATTCGCTCATGCCCAGGCAGCCGAGGCCCTGGGCGCCGACCTCCAGCCCGCCGAGCCGGCGGGTGGGCAGCGTCGATCCCGTCATGTCCTTCTTTCCTGTGCTACCGAAAACCGTGCTGTCGAAAACCGTTACTTCCCGGCGATGCGCGCGAGCTGCTCGGGATAACGCGCCCCGGCGATGGCGCTCTGCGGCGAAACCCGCTCGATCGCGGCGATGTCCTCAGTGGACAGCTCCAGCGCCACCGCCGCGACGTTCTCCTCCAGGTACTTCCGCCGCTTCGTACCCGGGATCGGCACCACGTCGTCACCCTGGGCCTGCACCCAAGCCAGCGCGAGCTGCCCCGCCGTCACGTCCTTCTCCGCCGCCAGCGCGCGCAACGCCTCCACGATGGCCAGGTTCTGGTCGAAGTTCCCCTCGGCGAACCGCGGCATGGTGCGGCGCATGTCGTCCTCGGGCAGCTCCTCGAGCGAGGTGACCTGGCCGGTCAGGAAACCGCGGCCGAGCGGGGAGAACGGCACCAGCCCGATGCCCAGCTCACGGCAGGTGCCGAGGATCTCGTCCTCGATCCCGCGGGTCCACAGCGACCACTCGCTCTGCAGCGCGGTCACCGGGTGCACGGCGTGGGCGCGCCGGATGGTCGCGGCGCCGGCCTCGGAGATCCCCGCGTACCGGATCTTCCCGGCCCGCACGAGCTCCGCGAGCGCGCCCCAGGTCTCTTCGATCGGCACGTCGGGATCGACCCGGTGCTGGTAGTAGAGGTCGATGTGGTCCACCCCGAGCCGCCGCAGGGATTCGTCGCAGCTCTGCTCCACGTACGCCGCGTCGCCGCGGGCGCCCATCCCGCCCTCGGTCCGGACGATGCCGAACTTCGTCGCCAGCACCACCTGGTCGCGGCGGCCGGCGATCGCGCGGCCGACCAGTTCCTCGTTGACCCCGTCGCCGTACACGTTGGCGGTGTCGAGCAGGGTGACGCCCAGCTCCAGCGCCCGGTGGATGGTGGCGACCGACTCTTCGTCGCTGTCACGCACGCCGTAGGCCTGGCTCATGCCCATGCAGCCCAGGCCCTGGGCGCCGACTTCCAGCTCGCCGAGCTTCCTCTGGCCGATCACGCGGACATCTCCTCCACGGCCGACCGCAGGCCCAGCGCCTTGCGGTCGATCTGGTCGTAGTGACTGATCTTGTAGTCCAGGATGTCCAGGCAGCCCTGGAGCTCGGTGATCCGGTCGGCCACCGACTGGCGCTGCTCGACCAGGATCGACTTGCGCCGCCCGGCGCTGGCCACGCCGTGGCGGCGCAGCGAGGCGTATTCGCGCATGCTCTTGATCGGCATGCCGGTGAGCCGGAGCTTGGTCAGGAACCCCAGCCAGTTCAGGTCTTCGTCGGAGTACGCGCGGCGCCCCGCGCCGTCGCGGGCCGGCGGGTCGACGAGCTTGATCCGCTCGTAGTACCGGAGGGTGTCGATCGACAGGCCGCTACGTCGTGCGGCTTCCGCTATCGAGTAGCTCATGTCCTCGACACTACGACCTGGAGTGCACTCCAGGTCAAATCCGTGACCAGGCCACTTCAGCCGGTGAGGGCGGCCGAGATCCGGGACAGCTCGTCGACCACGTCGGCCAGCGGCGCCCGGTCCGCGGCGGCGCACCAGTCCTGGAGCAGACCGTTGACCGCGCCGATGTAGGCGCTCGCGGCCAGCCGGTAGTCGCGGCTGGGGATCTCGCCGGCCGCGACGCCCGTGCCGAGCAGTCCCCGGATCAGCCCGGCCCAGCGTGAGCGCGTGGCCATCCGGTGCGCCTCGACCGCCGCGTTCACCCCGATGATCTCCACGTACGCGACCCGCGCGCGACGGAGGTCGGCCGCGGTGCTCAGCGCGTACGCGGTCAGCGCGACCCGGACCCGGGTCGCTAGGGGCTGGCCCTCGACCCCGGCCAGCGCGTCGCCCACCGCGGCCGTCGCCTCGGCGTTGACCTCGTCGTACACCGCGATCAGCAGGGCCTCGCGGTCGGCGAACTCCTCGTAGTACTGGCGGGTGGACAGGTTCGCCGCCCGGCAGACCCGTCCGACGGTCGCCGTCGCGTAGCCCTCGGTCCCGAACAGCTCCAGCCCCGCGGCCATCAGCCGCTCCCGCCGCTCGGCACGGCGTTCGGTGGCGGTGCGGCCGGCGTAACGACCGCGGGGTCCGGGCTGGGTCACGGCGCCAGCCTAGTGGTGGATCGATTCACCGGAGAGTGAGCCTTGTCCTGGCGTGTCCAAGGGGCTACCTTCCGTGGTCAAGTCTGAAACACGAGTTATTCAGATAATGGCTTTTGGAGGCCGACGATGTCCTCGAAGCATTTCCGACGTGGTTTCCCCGCGCTCCTCGCGGCCTTTTCCCTGGCCGCGCTCGCCGTTCCGGCCGACGCGGCGGCCCGGTACCCGGTGACGCCGAACCTGGCCAGCGGGATCGTCCAGTCCCTGAACGACCCGTCCGCGCCGCCGCCCGGGGTCAACGTGGCCTCGTGCGAGCCCAGCGCCGCGCACCCCCGCCCGGTCGTGCTGATCACCGGCACCTTCGGGAACATGACCGACGACTGGGCCGGCCTCGGCCCGACCCTCGCGAACGCCGGCTACTGCGTTTACAGCACGCCGATCGGGGGTGCTCCGAAATCGGTGATCCAGACCGTCGGACGGGTGCCGGAATCGGCGAAGCAGATCAGTGCCTTCGTCGACCGGGTCCGGGCGGAAACCGGGGCGGCGAAGGTGGACCTCGTCGGTCACTCGCAGGGCGGGCTGATCGGCGAGTACTACCTGAAGCTGCTCGGCGGGGCGGCGAAGGTGCACAGCTTCGTCGGGCTCTCGCCGACCACCCACGGCACCACCCTGCTCGGGCTGGCCTACCTGGCCAAGGCCTTCCCGGGCGGCGAGGCTCTGGTCGGCGCCGCGTGCCCGGCCTGCGCCGACCAGATCACCGGCTCACCGGTGGTGCGCGCGGTCGGCGCCGGCCCGATCGCCCAGTCCGATGTGGACTACACGGTGATCGAGACGCACAACGAGTTCGTGGTCACCCCGGCCGGGCCGGCCGCGTTCATCGACGAGCCCGGCGTGCACAACCTGTGGCTGCAGGACACCTGCCCGGCCGATTTCGCCGATCACGCGGGGCTGAGCTATTCGAAGACGGTGTACGGACTGGTCGGCAACGCGCTCGACCCCGGGCACGCGACGCCCGTGCGCTGCTGAGGGACGGCATCCGTAACAGCGTCGCGTTACCGTGGGGTGCATGCCCCGCCCCCGCACGCACGACGCAGCGCTCCGGCTGAAGCTGCTCGACCGGGCCGGCGAGCTGATCTCGGCCGACGGCCCCCGGGCGCTCTCCCTGCGCAAGCTGGCGGCCGGCGCGGGTACGTCCACCACCGCCGTCTACTCGCTCTTCGGCAGCAAGCCCGACCTGGTGAACGCCCTGTTCGTGGAGGGCTTCCGCCGGTTCGGTGAGCGGCTGGCGGCGGTGGAGCGCTCCGGCGACGCCGTGGAGGACCTGGTCCGCCTCGGCGTCGGCCACCGCGCCGGCGCGCAGGCCGACCCGCACCTGTACGCGATCATGTTCACCCGGTCCGTCCCCGGTTTCGAGCCCGGCCCGGAGGCGGACGAGTTCGCCCGCGCCGCCCGGCGGCCCCTGGCGGAGGTGGCCGCCGGGGGTGTGGCCTCCGGGCAGTTCGCGGCCGTCGCACCGGAGGTGATCACGGTCGGCGCCTGGGGCCTCGCGCACGGACTGGTCTCGCTGGAGCTGGCCGGGAACCTGCCGGAGGAGTTCACCGCGGGCGGCGCGTACGAGCAGGTGTTGCGCGCCGCCGCGTCGGGCTGGCTCGCTCCGGCGGGCTCGGGCCGGTGACCAGCCCGACCGGCGAGCCTGCCCGCGAGCCGGTGCCGCGGCCGGTGCGGGCGAGTGTGGTGAGACCGGCCTAGACCGCGCCGTACTGCCGGTCGCCCGCGTCGCCCAGTCCGGGGACGATGAAACCGGAGTCGTTGAGCCGCTCGTCGATGCTCGCGGTGACCACGCGGACCGGCAGGCCGGTCCGCTCCAGGTGGGCGAGGCCCTCGGGGGCGGCCAGCGCGCAGATCGCCGTGACGTCGGTGGCGCCGCGGCCGGTCAGCAGGCGGATGGTGTACTCCATCGAGCCGCCGGTGGCCAGCATCGGGTCGAGGACCAGCACGGGCCGGTCGGCCAGCGACTCCGGCAGCGATTCCAGGTACGGCGTCGGCTTCAGGGTCTCCTCGTCGCGCGCCAGGCCGACGAAGCCCATCTGCGCGTCGGGGATCAGCTTGTGCGCCTGATCGGCCATGCCGAGCCCCGCGCGCAGCACCGGGACCAGCAACGGCGGGCTCGCCAGCCGGTACGCCTCGGTGCGCGCGACCGGCGTGTGGATGCGCTCCGTGCGCACCGGCGCGTTGCGCGTGGCTTCGTACACGAGCATCACGGTCAGCTCGTGCAGCGCGGCCCGGAACGCGGCGCTGTCCGTGCGCGCGTCGCGCATCGTGGAGAGGCGGGCCTTGGCCAGCGGGTGGTCGACGACGTGCACATCCATGCCGCACAACTTAGCTGGCCACCCCGGCTCGCGACTGGCTGTGACCCCTTCCGGCCGGCCCCCGCCCCTCACGAGCCGGACGTGGCGAACCAGCGCACCCAGCGCCGTTGCCAGGCCGTCTCCACCGCGCGGTGGTCGTGGTGCTCCCGCACCCACGCCACGGCTTCGCCCGGGGCCAGCCCGGCCGCGGTGGCCAGGCAGGCCAGCACCGTGCCGGTCCGCCCGACGCCGCCGTGACAGGCCACTTCCACGGCCTCCCCCGCCAGGGCCCGGGAGTGCAACCCCAGAATCCGGCTCCGCGCCCGGGACCAGTCCAGGGGTAACAGGAAATCGGGCCAGCGGATCCAGTCGTGGTCCCAATCGAGCGCGGGGTCGTGCCGGCGACGCAGGCGGTCGGAGCCGAGGTAGAGGCCGTATTCCGGGTCCGGGCCCCCGGGTTTCGGCCGGCCGAGGCCACGCCCGCGCAGTTCGGCGCCGTCCGGCAGCACGAGGGTCCCCACCAGCGCGGATGCCATCGGGTCATTCTGGCCCCCTGTCCGCCGTTCGACGGACACCGGGGGCGCGCGCCGGGGGCTAGGCTCCGCCGGGTGAGTCAAGACCCAGCCCTTCCCGGACCCGACCAGCTGCGGGCGTCCGACGCCGACCGCGAGCAGATCGCGCAGGTGCTGCACCACGCGCTGGCCGAAGGCCGCATCACGATCACCGAGCTCGAAGAACGGCTGACCACCGTGTACGCGGCGAAGACGGTGGGCGAGCTGAAACCGGTGACCGCCGATCTGCCGGTCGGCGCCACGCCGTCCACCGCGCTCGAGCCCGCCATGACCCGGGCGCTGGGCCTGCCGGACAGCCGCGTCGGCGGTCACCCGGGGTCGACGCTGTCGGTGGCCGTGATGGCCGGCGCCCAGCGCAAGGGCAGCTGGGTGCTCCCGGCCCAGCACACCAGCGTCGCGTTCTGGGGCGGCGCCGAGATCGACCTGCGCGCGGCCCGGTTCGCGGAGAAGCACTCGACCATCACCGCCGTGGCGATCATGGGCGGCGTCGAGATCACCGTGCCCGACGACATCCACGTCGAGGTCACCGGCATCGGCGTGATGGGCGGATTCACGCTGGAGGACCAGTCCGGCGCCCGGCCCGCGCCGCCGACCGCGCCGACCGTGACCGTCAACGGCCTCGCCTTCTGGGGCGGCGTGGTCGTCCACCGCAAGCCGGCCGAACGCGAGGACCCGCAGCTCGAACGCTGAGCCGGGAGCCACCGGAGCGGCGCCCGGGCCGCACCTTCCGCCCCGCGGCTTCCTGTTCGTCCCGCTCCCCGCCCGGGCCCACCTACACTCACCCGTATGACAGCTACCACCAGCTCGTCAGCGACGCCGGCCACCCCGGCGCCGCTGGCGGACGTGACCCGCGACGAGGCGAGCCTGCGGCGGTTCCTCCACGGGCTGCCCGGCGTCGACCAGGTCGGGGTCGAGCAGCGCGCGGCGGCCCTGGCCACCCGCTCGATCAAGAAGGACGCCAAGCGCTGGGCGATCGACACCGCCATCTCGATGGTCGACCTGACCACGCTCGAGGGCGCCGACACCCGCGGCAAGGTCCGCGGGCTCGCGGCCAAGGCCGTGCGGCCGGACCCGGAGCGGCAGGACTGCCCGCGGGTGGCCGCGGTGTGCGTGTACCCGGACCTGGTCGAGGCCGCCGTCGAGGCGCTCGGCTCCAGCGGGGTGCACGTGGCCAGCGTCGCCACCGGCTTCCCGGCCGGGCGCACCAGCCGCGAGGTGAAGCTGGCCGACACGCGGCTGGCCGTGGCGGCGGGCGCGCACGAGGTCGACATGGTGATCGACCGCGGTGCCTTCCTCGAAGGCCGCTACATGAGCGTGTTCGAGGAGATCCGCGCGATCAAGGCGGCCTGCGGCGAGGCCCACCTCAAGGTGATCCTCGAGACCGGCGAGCTGGCCACTTACGACAACGTCCGCCGCGCGGGCTGGCTGGCCCTGCTGGCCGGGGGCGATTTCATCAAGACCTCCACCGGCAAGGTCGCCCCGGCCGCGACGCTGCCCGTCACCCACGTGATGCTGCAGGCGGTGCACGACTGGCACGTCCAGACCGGCGAGCTGCGCGGGGTCAAGCCCGCGGGCGGCATCCGGACCACCAAGGACGCGATCAAGTACCTGGTGGCGGTGCACGAGGTGGCCGGCGAGGCCTGGCTGACCCCGGACCTGTTCCGCTTCGGCGCCTCCAGCCTGCTCAACGACCTGCTGCTCCAGCGGCGCACCCAGGTGGACGGCCACTACAGCGGCCCCGACTACGTCACGGTGGACTGAACATGGGCATCTTCGAATACGCCCCCGCGCCCGAATCGCGCGCGCTGGCCAACCTCAAGGACCGCTACCGGCCGTTCATCGGCGGGGAGTTCGTGGACGGCTCCGGTGAGCCGCTCAAGACGATCAACCCGGCCACCGAGGAGGTTCTGGCCGAGGTCGGCACCGCGTCGGTGTCCGATGTGGACACCGCGGTGCGGGCCGCGCGCACGGCCTACACCTCGGTCTGGTCGAAGCTGCCGGGCCGGGAGCGGGCCAAGTACCTGTTCCGCATCGCCCGGCTGATCCAGGAGCGCTCGCGCGAGCTGGCGGTGCTGGAGTCGCTGGACAACGGCAAGCCGATCAAGGAGTCGCGCGACTCCGACGTGCCGACCGCCGCCGCGCACTTCTTCTACCACGCGGGCTGGGCCGACAAGCTCGACCACGCCGGTTTCGGTCCGGACCCGAAGGCCCTCGGCGTGGCCGGCCAGGTCATCCCGTGGAACTTCCCGCTGCTGATGCTGGCCTGGAAGATCGCCCCGGCGCTGGCCACCGGCAACACCGTGGTGCTCAAGCCGGCCGAGACCACGCCGCTGACCGCGCTGGTGTTCGCCGAGATCTGCCAGCAGGCGGAGCTGCCGCCGGGCGTGGTCAACATCCTGCCCGGCGCCGGCGACATCGGGGCGGCCATCGTGGAGCACGCCGACATCGACAAGATCGCCTTCACCGGCTCGACCGAGGTCGGCAAGCTGATCCAGCGCACGGTGGCCGGCACCCGCAAGAAGCTGACCCTGGAGCTGGGCGGCAAGGCGGCGAACGTGGTGTTCGACGACGCGCCGCTGGACCAGGCGGTGGAGGGGATCGTCAACGGGATCTTCTTCAACCAGGGCCACGTCTGCTGCGCGGGCTCGCGGCTGCTGGTGCAGGAGTCGGTGGCCGAGGAGGTGCTGGAGAAGCTGCGCTACCGGGTCTCCACGCTGCGCCTGGGCGACCCGCTGGACAAGAACACCGACATCGGCGCGATCAACTCGGCCGAGCAGCTGGCGAAGATCCGCGGGCTGGTGGAATCGGGCGACGACGAGGGCGCTTCGCGGTGGACCAGCCCGTGCCCGGTGCCGGAGCGCGGTTTTTTCTTCGCCCCCACCGTGTTCTCCGAGGTGCACCAGTCGATGCGGATCGCCCGCGAAGAGATCTTCGGGCCCGTGCTTTCGGTGCTGACCTTTCGCACTCCGGAGGAGGCCGTGGCGAAGGCCAACAACACCCCGTACGGGCTGTCGGCCGGGATCTGGACCGAGAAGGGCTCGCGCATCCTGTGGATGGCGAACCAGTTGCGGGCCGGAGTCGTCTGGGCCAACACCTTCAACCGCTTCGATCCCGCCGCACCGTTCGGCGGTTACCAGGAGTCCGGTTTCGGCCGCGAGGGCGGGCGTGCCGGGCTGGAGGCCTACCTCAGTGTCTGATTCCTCGGTGTCCGATTCCTCAGTGTCCGATTCGAACCAGTCGCGAATCTCCGTCGCGAAGACGTACAAGCTCTACATCGGCGGAAAATTCCCGCGTTCGGAGTCCGGCCGGGTGTACCCGGTCACCGATCCGAAGGGCGCCTTCCTGGCCAACGCGGCGCACGCGTCGCGCAAGGACGCCCGCGACGCCGTGGTGGCCGCGCGCAAGGCGTTCGGCGGCTGGTCCGGCGCCACCGCCTACAACCGCGGCCAGGTGCTCTACCGCATCGCCGAGGTGCTGGAGGGACGGCGCGGCCAGTTCACCGCCGAGGTGGCGGCGTCGGAGGGCCTGCCCGACCGCCAGGCCGAGTCCCTTGTGGACACCGCCATCGACCGCTGGGTCTGGTACGCGGGCTGGACCGACAAGATCGCGGCCGTGCTCGGCTCGGCCAACCCGGTCTCGGGCCCGTACTTCTCGTTCACCGTCCCGGAGCCGACCGGCGTGGTGGGCGTGCTGGCGCCGCAGGAGTCGTCGCTGCTGGGCCTGGTCAGCGTGCTCGCGCCGGTGCTGGCCACGGGTTCCACCGCCGTGGTGGTCTCCAGCGCCGGGCGGCCGCTGCCCGCGATCACCCTGTCCGAGGTGCTGGCCACCTCGGACCTGCCCGGCGGCGTCGCGAACATCCTCACCGGCCACGCCGCCGAACTGGGCCCCTGGCTGGCCTCCCACGGCGACGTGAACGCCCTCGACCCGACCGGCGCCTCCCCGGCGGACCGCGTGGAACTGGCCCGGGAGGCCGCGGGCACGGTGAAGCGGGTCCTGACCGTCCCCGATCCGGAACCGGACTGGACGGCCAGGCCCGACCTGTCGCGGCTGCGCCGGTACTTGGAGGCGAAGACCGTCTGGCACCCACTGGGCGTCTGAGGCGCGAACGGCCCCGGCCACCCGCCGGGGCCGTTCGCCCTTCTCCCGAACCGTACGAAACGGTCACATCGGCCGCCGCCTTCTGTTACGGTGCTGACACCGGATGTGACGGGGAGGTCGCCGATGGATGCTGATCATCGCTGGGGTTTCGAAGAGGCCGAGGACTGGGAGTACGAGTCCACCCGGCCCGGCGGTACCGCGGCGGACCCCGCCGACACCCTGTCCGGCACGGACCCGGACCGGATCGTCGAAGTCGTGGTGACCCCGGGCGCCGAGGTCCGATCGGTTCGCCTCGAAGCCGATTGGCGCAGCTCGGTCGATCCGCGGGCCCTCCAGTCCAGCGTGCTCGCCGCCGCCAATGCCGCGACCATGCGCGCCTTGGACAACAGCGTCGCGAATTCGGCCCCAGCGCCACCGCCGGCACCGGTCGCCGGTACGCCCGACCAGTCACCACTGACCGCCGCGGACGTCCAGCGTCTCGTCGACAGCGTTTCCGCGGAGCTCGCCCGGTTCACCGAACGGCTCTCCGCGGTGGCCGACCGGCCGGCCGAACGGGAGAGCTCGGGTGGACACGTGAGCGGATCGGCCCTGCGCGGGCAGATCCAGGAACTGACGATCGACCCCTTGTGGGCCGGAAGCGCCAGACCAGCCGAGATAGAGAGCGAAGTGGCGCAGGTGCTACGGGCGTTGCACAGCGCCAGCACGCCGAGTCCCGACGTGGTCGCCGGCCCGCAGGGTGACGCCATCTCGGAAGTCCTGCGACTGGTCAGCGACCCCCAGGCCCTCGTACGCCGGCTCGGTCTGCCTTCCCGGAACGGAGCGTGACTCGACGATGGTGGACCTGAAGACGGCCGTCGGCGCCCTGCGTTCCGATGCCGGGGTCTGGAAGCAAGCCGCGGAATCGCTCAGCGCCCCGCACCAGGCGATCGGCGCGCTGGGACTGACCCCCGCGGACGTGTCGATGTACGGGGTCGACCGGGGTATCGACAAGATCTACGCGAACGCGCAGAACACCGTACTGGACCTCCTGCGCCAAGCCGCTGACAATTTTCACAGCCTCGCCGACGCCCTGAACAACGCGGCCACGATGTACGAGGAGAACGAGGCCGACTTCCAGCAGCGGATCAAAGATGTCGGCGGTCACTGAGAAGGATCCATCATGAGCGATTCAACGATTCGGCAGGCGCAGGACAAGTGCCACGACATAAACCGGAGCATCAAAGATTTCTTCGAGAAGATCAACGATGTGCTCGGCTGGGTTCCCGATTTCCTCTCCGGAATGGTTTCGTCCATCCAGGATGCCATCGATGCCCTCAACGAGAAGCTCGCGGAATTCTGGGACCGTGTGAACCAGCTCTTCGGTCAGACCGGCAGCCCCGATCGGCTCCACCAGGTGGCCGCCGACTGGGCCGGGCGAGTCGGCAACGCGGTCGGTGACATCGCGGGACCGATCTCACCGGACAAGCTCCAAACCACTCTCGACTGGCAGGGACGCGGGGCCGAGGCCTACCGGGCGACCGTGCCGGCCCAGGTCGATGGCCTCAACTCGGTCAAGGACCTCGCCCACCAGCTCCGTTCGTCGCTCGACAACCTCGGCAACGGAATCCACTCGTTCTGGCTGACGGTCGTCCTCGCCCTCGTGGGGTTCGGAATCGCCGCCGTCGCCGCCATCGCCGCCGCGTGCACGGTCGTCGGTATCCCGGCCGCCATCGCCGCGCTCCTCGGCGGGGTCGGGATCGCGTTGGCCCTGATCGCGACCGCGGTCACCGCGGTGACCTCGCTCACCGACACCATCGCCAACGAGCAGAACACCATCAGCCAGAAGATCCGTGACCTCGGCTCGGACTGGGCCAAATCGAACGTCGCCGCCATGCAGCACAAGTCCGATTGGCACGTGATGCGGTGATGCACCCGTACCCGGCCGTGCCACCACCGCGCTGGAACACCGATCCCGATGTCGCGGCCAGGACCGCGGGCACCCTGGGCGCCGTCTCGATCGCGTTGGGGCTGGGCGCCTGCCTGGCCGCGGGCGCGTTCGGTATCGCCGCACCCCACGGCGTCACCGTGTTCTTCGCCTTCAGCCTGGTCTTCATCGGCTGCAGCGGCCTGGCCCTGCTCATCTCCGGAACGGGCGCACTCGGTGCCCGCTCCCACATCCGGGCCCGCCGGCCGTGGACCCCGCAGGCCGCGAAGGTCCGGACCCTCGTGCTCGGCATGTGGCTGTGCACCGTCGTCGGCGACGCGCTGGGGTGCCTGATCATCGCCGCGGTCCTCGGCGCTTCCGAATACTCCACACCGTTGCCGGTGGCCATCGCCGTCGGCACCATCGTCGTCGCGCTGGCGACCACCACGTGCGGAGGACTGGTCTCGTTCAAGCTCAGGCGCCGGCTGCCCAGAGCGTGACGACGGACCGGGGTCACCATCCGATCGCGGCTGAGCGGGCGTCGCGGATCCGGCGGTCGGCGGCCCCCGTCGGGGCCGGTCAGATCATCCTCAGCCCGCCGGCCGTGGCCGCCCTGGCCTCCTGGATCCCGCGGCTGCCCCTCGTCACCACGGCCGTGGGCCGCCAAAGCGCGGCGGCCATCGCCTGATCAGTTGATGTCGTGGCGGCCCAGGGCACGACCCGGCAGCGGGGTGCCCGGGTTGGCCCGGAGGCCGTCGATCATGATCGCGATGCAGCGGGCGGTGGACATCTGCGCGATCTCCGGGCGGCGTGATTCCATCTGGCGCAGCAGCAGGGCGAACAGCATCGCCACGTCGCCCGCGCCGACGTCCGGGCGCAGGTCGCCCTCCTGCTGGGCGGCGCGGACCAGGGTGTCGACCTCGATCAGCAGCTCGTCGCGCAGCCGGGCGATCACCGGGTCGTCCTTGAGGATCTCCAGCGCCTTCTTCGACAGGATCGACAGCTGGATGGTGAGGTGCAGCTCCACCGACTGGTAGAGCAGCCGGACCAGCGCCTTCCACGCCGTCGGCTCCTCGGCCATGGCCTCGCGGGCGTCCCCGATCACCCGGGCGAAGTTGTCGACCGCGACCGCGCGGATCAGCGCGTCCCGGTCGGGGAACCGCCGGTAGAGCGTGCCGACCCCGACTCCCGCGGCGCGGGCGATCTCCTCCATCGGCACCTCGGGGCCGTACTCCCCGAAGATCAGCCGCGCCGCCGCGATGATCTGGTCACGGTTGCGCCGCGCGTCCGCCCTCAAGGGGATCTGGGGGTCTGCGCTCATGGGCCCGTCCTTCCGCCTAGCCCGTTCCGATGCCTACGAGCAGCCTATGAGCACGGATTCTCGCACGGTCAGCCCTCCACCCACCGCGACCGTGACTCGTCACCCCTTTGCTAGTGGACGAGCATATTCCGCTTCGGTACCGTGGGCGGAGAACCGGAATGTAGTCCTCCGCATACGTTCCGTACCGGTTCTTATCCCCCAAAAAGGACACGAACATGACCGAAGTTGCCGAACCCGAACTCGCCAGCTTCCCGATGACGCGCACGAACCCGTTCGCCCCACCACCGGCCTACGCACGATTCGAGAAGGCCCGGGCGGAGTTCGTCAAGCTGGAATCCGGCCAGCGGGCCTGGGTGCTGACCAAGCACGAAGACGTGCGCGCGATGCTGAACGACCCGCGGTTCAGCTCCAACCGGTTCAACCCCGGGTTCCCGCGCGTCGAGAAGAACCCCCCGCCGCCGCCGAAGGAGGGGCAGCGCCGGCTCGAGCCCTCCCTGATCAACATGGACCCGCCGGTGCACGGCCCGGCCCGCCGCGCGGTCGTGGGCGAGTTCACCGTCAAGCGGATGCGGGACCTGCGGCCGCGCATCCAGCAGATCGTGGACCAGAGCATCGACGAGATGCTGGCCGGGGACCGGCCCGCCGACCTGGTCTCGGCCCTGGCGCTGCCGGTGCCTTCACTGGTGATCTGCGAACAGCTCGGCGTGCCCTACGACGACCACGACTTCTTCCAGGCCCACTCCAGCCGGCTCCTGCGCCTCGACGTGCCGCAGGAGGAGCGGGCGGAGACCGTCGAGGCCCTGCGCGACTACCTCGCCGACCTGGTCGGGAAGAAGGAGCAGTCCCCCACCGACGACCTGCTCGGCCGCCAGATCCGCAAGGGCCGCGAAGCCGGCACCTACGTTCGCGACGACCTGGTCGCGCTGGCTTTCCTGCTGCTGCTGGCCGGGCACGAGACCACGGCGAACATGATCTCGCTCGGCACGGTCGCCCTGCTGGGGCACCCCGAGCAGCTCGCGCTGATCAAGGCCGACCCCGGCCGGACGCTGGACGCGGTGGAAGAGCTGCTGCGCTACTTCACCATCGCCGAGTTCGCCACCACCCGCGTCGCGGTCGAGGACGTCGAGATCGGCGGCGTCACCATCAAGAGCGGCCAGGGCGTGCTGGGCCTGAGCTACGCCGCGAACTTCGACCGCGACGAGTTCCCCGAGCCGGGCCGGCTCGACCTCGCCCGCGGTGGCCGCCACCACGTGGCCTTCGGCTTCGGCGCGCACCAGTGCCTCGGCCAGAACCTGGCCCGGATGGAACTGCAGATCGTGTTCGACACGCTGTTCCGCCGCATCCCCACGCTCGCGCTGGCCGCCGCGGTCGAAGACCTCCCGTTCAAGCACGACTCCGTCATCTTCGGTATCCACCGCCTGCCCGTGACCTGGTGAGGAGCACTCCGTGACCACGTTGGAACAACTCCCGGTCTTCCGGGAGTCCCCGTTCGACCTGCCCGAGCCCTACACGGCCGTGCAGGAGCAGACGCCGATCCACCGCGTGCGGATCCCGAACGGGATGCGGGCCTGGGCGGTCTCCCGGCACGAGGACGTGCGGGCCGTGCTCAACGACCCGCGCTTCTCCGCCGACCGGTTCCACCCCGATTTCCCGATCATGGCCGAGGGCGGCAACCAGTTCCGGCAGTCCCTGTCCGAGCGCAACATGCTCTCGATGGACGCGCCGCAGCACGGCCCGGAGCGCAAGGCGGTGCTCGGCGAGTTCACCGTCAAGCGGGTGAGCTCGCTGCGGCCGCGGATCCAGGAGATCGTCGACGAGCTGATCGACGCGATGCTGGCCGGGCCGAAGCCCGCGGACCTGGTCGAGCACCTCTCCCTGCCCGTGCCCTCGCTGGTGATCTGCGAAATGCTCGGGGTCCCCTACTCCGACCACGAGTTCTTCCAGGAGAACTCCCGGCACCTGATCAATCGCACGACCGGCGAGCCGCTGCGGCGCCAGTCGTTCGCGAACCTGGTCGACTACCTCAGCGGACTGATCGCGGAGAAGGAGCAGAAGCCGGCCGACGACCTGATCAGCCGGCAGATCGCCAAGCGCCGCGCCGAGGGCTCCTACGACCGCAGGGCGCTGGCCAGCCTGTCCTTCCTGCTGCTGGTGGCCGGGCACGAGACCACGGCCAACATGATCTCGCTCGGCACCATGGCCCTGCTGGAGAACCCGGCCCAGCTCGAAGCGATCAAGGCCGACCCGGCCAAGACGCCCGTGGCCATCGAGGAACTGCTGCGGTACTTCTCCATCGTCGAGAACACCACGCGGCTGGCCAAGGAGGACATCGAGATCGGCGGGGTCACCGTCAAGGCCGGCGAGGGGGTCGTCGTGATGGCGCACGCCGCGAACTGGGACCCCGGGGCGTTCGCCGAATCCGGCCGGTTCGACATCGACCGCGGCGCGCGCCACCACGTCGCCTTCGGCTTCGGCCCGCACCAGTGCCTCGGCCAGAACCTGGCCCGCACCGAGCTGCAGATGGTGTTCGACACCCTGTTCCGCCGCGTGCCCACGCTGGCGCTGGCGTCTTCGGTGGACGAGCTGCCGTTCAAGAACGACGCCCTGATCTACGGCCTGTACCAACTGCCGGTCACCTGGTGAAGGAGCAACGATGACCACGCTCGAAGAACTGGAGTTCCCGCTCACGCGCACGAGCCCGTTCGCGCCGCCCGAGGCGTACACGCAGATCCGCGAGGAGCAGCCGATCACCCGCGTGCGGGTACCCGACGACAAGCACGTCTGGCTGGTCACCCGGCACGAGGACGTCCGCGCGGTGCTCAACGACCGGCGCTTCTCCTCCGACCGGTTCAGCGACAACTTCCCCAGCCTGGTCAAGGGCGGCAACCCCTTCCGCCGCAACCAGGCCGAGAAGACCATCATCTCCATGGACGCGCCGCAGCACGGTCCGGCGCGCAAGGCGGTGCTCGGCGAGTTCACCGTCAAGCGGGTGAACTCCCTGCGGCCGCGGATCCAGGAGATCGTCGACGAGCTGATCGACGGGATCCTCGCCTCCCCCGGACCGGTCGACCTGGTGGACAAGCTGTCGCTGCCGGTGCCCTCGCTGGTGATCTGCGAGCTGCTCGGCGTGCCCTACGCCGACCACGACCTGTTCCAGCGGGACACGGCGAAACTGCTCAAGCGGGAGCTCGACCTCGCCGAACGCGACGCGGCGTCCGACCGGATCCGCGCGTACCTGCGCGAGCTGGTGGTCGGCAAGGAGGCCGCGCCGACCGAGGACCTGCTGGGCCGGCAGATCGTCAAGCTGCGGGCGGAGGGCACCTACAACCGCGACGCGCTGGTCGGGATGGCCTTCCTGCTGCTGCTGGCCGGGCACGAGACCACGGCCAACATGATCTCGCTCAGCACCGTGGCCCTGCTGCAGCACCCCGGCCAGCTCGAGGTGATCAAGGCCGACCCGGCCAAGACGCTCCCCGCGATCGAGGAGCTGCTGCGCTACTTCACCATCGTCGACCTGGCCACCTCGCGCTTCGCGACCGAGGACGTCGAGATCGACGGCGTCACCATCCGGGCGGGTGAAGGCGTGCTCGCGGTCGGGCACTCCGCGAACTGGGACCCGAGGGTCTTCGATGACCCGTCCGAGCTCGACATCGAACGCGGCGCGCGCCACCACGTCGCCTTCGGTTTCGGCCCGCACCAGTGCCTCGGCCAGAACCTGGCCCGGGCCGAGCTGCAGATCGTCTTCGACACCCTGTTCCGCCGGATCCCCGGGCTGAAGCTCGCCACCGGGGTCGACGAGCTGCCGTTCAAGCGGGACGCGTCGATCTACGGGCTGTACCGGCTGCCGGTGACCTGGTAGAGATCAGGGTGCTCCCACCACGAGCCAGGAAGAGGAAGTCATGAAGATCATCGCGGACACCGGCAAGTGTGTCGGTGCCGGCCAGTGCGTGCTCACCGAGCCCGCCCTGTTCGACCAGAGCGAAGAGGACGGCACGGTCATCGTGCTGAACGAGGTACCGGAGGGCGAACTGGTGGACAAGGCCCGTGAGGCCGTCAACGTCTGCCCCAGCCAGGCCCTCTCCCTGCAGGAGTAGGACCGCTGAAAACCCGCGAAGCCCACCTCGGTGTTCCGAGGTGGGCTTCGCGTGGACACTGGAACGCCTCAGCTCAAGCGCAGCGACGTACCCGGGTGGAATGCGTGGGTCTCGCCCTCGCCGCGCAGGGCCACCCGCACGTTGTCGCCGATGCGGGGCGGGGTGCGGCCGTCGACGCGGACCACGAACCGGTCGTCGCCGACCTTGCCGTGCAGGTAGGCGTCGGCGCCCAGCTCCTCGACCAGCTCGACCACCAGCTGGAAGCCCTCTTCGGCCGCGCCGACCAGGCGCAGCGACTCCGGCCGGACGCCGAAGACCACCTCCGACAGGTGGTCGGCGCGGGCGGCGGTCAGGTCGGCCGTCGGCAGCGGCACCACCAGGTCGCCGACGCGCACCCCGCCCTCGGCCAGCGGCAGGGTCGCCAGGTTCATCGCCGGCGAGCCGATGAACCCCGCGACGAAGGCGTTGGTCGGGTTCTCGTACAGCTCGCGCGGCGCGGCGCACTGCTGCAGCACGCCGTCCTTGAGCACGGCCACCCGGTCGCCCATCGTCATGGCCTCGACCTGGTCGTGGGTCACGTAGATGGTGGTGGTGCCCAGGCGCTGCTGGAGCTTCGCGATGTTGGCGCGCGTCTCCACCCGCAGCTTCGCGTCCAAGTTGGACAGTGGCTCGTCCATCAGGAACACGCTGGGCTCACGCACGATCGCCCGGCCCATGGCCACCCGCTGGCGCTGGCCGCCCGAAAGCGCCTTCGGCTTGCGCTCCAGGTACTTGGTCAGGTCCAGCATCGCGGCGGCCTCGGCCACCTTGGCGTCGATGTCCGATTTGGACACCCCCCGCAGCTTGAGCGCGAAGCCCATGTTGTCGGCCACGGTCATGTGCGGGTACAGCGCGTAGGACTGGAACACCATGGCGATGTCCCGGTCCTTCGGCGCCACGTCGGTGACGTCGCGGTCGCCGATCCGGATGGCGCCCTCGTCCACGTCCTCGAGCCCGGCCAGCATCCGCAGCGCGGTGGACTTGCCCGAGCCGGACGGGCCCACCAGCACCAGGAACTCGCCGTCGGGGACGTCGAGGCTCAGCTGGTCGACGGCGCGCACGCCCGGGTTACCGGGATAGACCCGCGACGCCTGGTCATAGATCACTTCAGCGGACACAGCGTCTCTCCCTTACTTCACGGCGCCCATGGAAAGACCGCGCACCAGGTGGTTCTGCGCGATCCAGCCGACGATCATCACCGGCAGCGAGGCCAGCAGGGCGGCGGCGGACAGCTGGGCCCAGTACAGGCCCTCGCTGGTGATGAAGCCGACCAGGAACACCGGCACGGTGCCGGCCCGGGCGGCGGTGAGGTTGACCGCGTAGAAGAACTCCGTCCAGGAGAAGATCACGCAGATCAGCGCGGTCGCGGCCACCCCGGGCGCGACCACCGGCATGATGATCTTGCGCAGCAGGGTCGGCAGGTTCGCCCCGTCGATCCGCGCCGCCTCGATCATCTCGCCCGGCACCTCCATGAAGAACGAGCGCATCATCCAGATCGCCAGCGGCAGGTTCATCGCGGTGTACAGGATGATCAGCGCCCACACCGTGTCCAGCAGGTTGGTGTTCTGCGAGATCACGTACAGCGGGATGATCGCCGCGACGATCGGCAGCATCTTCGTGGAGAGGAAGAAGCTCAGCGCGTTCTTGGTGCCCTTGACCGGCGCCAGCGACAGCGCGTACGCCGCCGGGATGCCCAGCAGCAGCACCAGCAGCGTCGAGATGACCGTGACGAAGGCCGAGTTGCCGAGGTAGGGCAGGAAGTCGCCGCCCAGCACCCCGGCGATCTGGTCGAAGGTGGGCTTGAAGAACAGCTTCGGCGGATCGCTGTAGGCGTCGGACTCCTGCTTGAACGCGGTGAGGATCATCCACAGCAGCGGGAAGACGAACAGGATGGCCAGCACCCAGGTGACGACGGTCAGCGAGCCCGCGCCGAAGCGGCGCTTCGGCTTGCGCGCCGGTGGTTTCGAGCCGGTGCCGACGGGTGCGGTGGCGGTTGCGGTGGTCACTTCGTCCCTCCGTCCACGGAGAACGCGCGGAACATCAGCCGCAGGGCGAAGGTCGCGACGATCATGGTCAGGATGACCACGACCACGCCCATCGCCGAGGACTGGCCGATGTCGAAGCCCTCGAACGCGCGCTGGTAGATGTAGAACGGCAGGTTGGTGCTGGCCGTGCCCGGCCCGCCCTGCGTCATCAGGAAGATCGCGTCGAAGCTGTTCACGATGTAGATCGCGCCGAGCAGCGTGGCCAGCTGCAGGAACCGCGAAAGGTGCGGCAGCGTGATCGAGAAGAAGGTGCGCCAGCGGCTCGCCCCGTCCACCGAGGCGGCCTCCAGCACCTCCTTCGACTGGCTCTGGAGACCGGCCAGGGTCAGCAGCATCATGAACGGCGTCCACTGCCAGACGATCTGCGCCATCACCGCGGCCAGCGGGAACTGCGAAAGCCAGTCGACGTCGGTGTGGAACACGAAGTGCAGCAGCCCGAACGTCGGGTCGAACATCGTGGTCTTCCACAGCAGCGCGCCGGCCGCCGGGAGGATCAGGAACGGCGTGATCAGCAGCGTCCGCACGAAACCGCGGCCGGCGAACTTGCGGTCCAGCAGGATCGCCAGGCCGAGCCCGAGCAGCAGCGACACCAGCACGCAGACCACGGTCAGCACCACGGTGTTGAGCAGCGCGCCGAGGAACGTGGTGTCGGTGAAGACGTCGAGGTAGTTGCGGAAGCCGACGAAGTGCCGCGAGCCCGGCCGCACCAGGTTCCAGGACTGGAACGAGTAGTACAGCGTGAGCAGGAACGGGATCTGCGTGACCGCGATGACGAAGACCAGCGCCGGCAGCAGCGGCAGGCGCCGCTTCCCGGACTGGCCCTTCTCCTTCTTGGCCGGGGCGGATGCGGTAGCCGGCGCGGTGCCGGCGGGGACGGAGACGGTAGTCACCCGGCCACCTCCTGGTAGGACTTGCCCACGGTCTCGGCGTACTTCTGCGACTGGGTGAGGGCGTCCGCCACCGAGGTCTGCCCGGCCACGGCCGCCGAGAGCTGCTGGCTGACCCGGGTGCCGAGGTCCTGGAACTCCGGGATGCCGACGAACTGGATGCCCGGGTAGGGCACGGGCTCGACCATGGTCTTCTGCTGGTTCGCGTTCGCGATGCCGTCCAGTGTCGGCTGCGCGTAGGCCTTGGCCGCTTCCTTGTACTGCGGGATCTGGTAGGTCGACTTGCGGGTGCCCGGCGGCACGCGGTTCCAGCCGTAGGTGGCGCCGACCTTCTTCGCGTACTCCTTGTCGGTCATCCAGGCCATGAACTTCCAGGCGTCATCCTTGTCCTTGGCCACCTTCGGGATGGCCAGCGACCAGGTGTAGAGCCAGCCGCTGGCCTGCGTCTTCTCGACCGGGGCCGGGGCGTAGCCGTTCTTGCCGACCACGAGGCTGGTGGACGGGTCCTCGGTGGTGCCGGTCATCGACGTGGCGTCGTACCACATCGCGGCGTTGCCCTGGGCGTAGCGCGTGCCGCATTCGGTGAACCCGGCGCTGGAGGCGCCGACCTCGCCGTGCCGGCGCAGCAGGTCGACGTAGAAGTTCGCCGCCTGGGTGAACTCCGGGCTGGTCAGCTTGGCGTTCCAGTTCCGGTCGAACCACTGCGCGCCGAAGGTGTTGGCCACCGTGGTGAACGGCGCGAGGCTCTCACCCCAGCCGGGCTTGCCGCGCAGGCAGATGCCGGAGACGCCGGTCTGCTTGTTGTCGAGCTTCGCGGCGAAATCGGCGATCTGCTCCCACGTCGGGTGCGCGGGCATGCTCAGTCCGGCCTGCTGGAAGAGGTCCTTGCGGTAGACCACGAAGGAGGACTCCCCGTAGAACGGCACGGCGTACATCTGGTTCCGGTAGGACAGCGACTCCCGGATGCTCGGGATGAAGTCGTCCTCGTCGTAGCCCGGGGTGGCCTTCATGTGCGGTTCGAGGTTCTCGAGCCAGCCGTTGGCCGCCCACTGCGGGGCCTCGTAGTTGCTGATCATCACGACGTCGAACTCACCGCCCTGGGTGGCGGTGGAAGCGGTGATCTTCGCGCGGGCCTCGTTCTCCGGCAGGGAGACGAACTTGAGGTTCACGCCGGGGTTGTTCTTCTCGAACTCGCCCTTGAGCGAGATGGCGTCCTTCATCTGCGCGTTGGACACGATCGCCACGACCAGCGTCCGGCCGCCGTTGCCGAGCGAGCCGGCTCCGGCGCATCCCGTCACGAACAGCGCTGTAACGGCCAGGAGGCACAGGAGTTTACGCACGGCTGCCTCCGGGAAGGACCTGGATCTTCAGGCCGGAGCCGCTGCGCATCTTGGCCAGCGCGTCCGGGTACTGCTCAAGCGGCAGCGTGTCGGTGATCAGGGCCTCGGTGTCGACGTAGCCCTTGGCCACCAGGTCGAGGGCGGTGGCGTAGCTGTTGAGCACGGCCATCGAGCCGACGATGGTGATCTCGTCGTTGTAGATGCGGAACGGGGAGAGCGCCACGCGCGCCTCGGCCGGCGCGACACCGAACACCAGCAGCCGGCCGCCGCGCCGCAGCGCGTCGAAGGCGGACTCGATGGCGGGAGCGGCACCGGTGCAGTCGACCGCGGCGTCGTACAGCTCGCCGTCGAGCGCCGACACGTCCTCGGCCACCGCGGTGGCCCCGAGGCCGGTGGCGCGCGGCAGGCGGTCGGCGTTGCGGTCGACCACCGTCACTTCGGCGCCCGCGCGCTGCAGGAGCTGCTGCATGATCAGGCCCATCGTGCCGGCGCCGACCACCAGGAACCGTTCGCCGGCCTCGACGCCGATGCGGCGCACGCCGTGCACGGCGCAGGAGACCGGCTCCACGATGGCGCCCTGTTCCCAGGTCATCGAGCCGGGCATCCGGTGGCAGGTGTCGGCGGGCACGGCCACGTACTCGGCGAACGCCCCGGCCACGGTGTCACCGGTGGCGTTCCAGTTGGCGCAGAGGTTCCCGTGCCCGGAGCGGCACGGCGTGCAGTACCCGCAGTAGAGCGACGGGTCGACGGCCACGCGGTCGCCGACCTTCCACTCGGCCGGCACGTCCGCGCCGAGCTCGACGATCTCCCCGGCGAACTCGTGCCCGGGGACGATGGGGTACGGGGTCGGCGGGAAGTGCCCGTCGGCGATGTGCAGGTCGGTGCCGCAGATTCCGCAGGCCCCCACCTTCACGACGACCTGGCGTTCTCCGGGCTTCGGATCGGGAACGTCCCCAACCCGGATCTCGCCGGGCCGGTCCACGATCGCGGCGCGCATGCCTCATCCCCTTCCTGTTCGCTCATTCGAGCGGATGTGATCCATGGCTCAGCTGATATGTGTGAGCATTAGAGGGGTTTCCGGCAGGTTGCGTCAACCTTTCGTAGTAATTTCCAGGCTATAGTGCTCACATGAGCAGGAAGAAAGGGCAACCGCGCCTGACCGAGACGCTGGAGCTGGCCACCATGGCCCGGCGCTTCTACGTGCAGGGCCGGTCGAAGCTGGAGATCGCCGACGAGTTCGGCGTCAGCCGGTTCAAGGTCGCGCGCATGCTGGACGCGGCCCGGGACGGCGGGCTGGTGCGGGTCGAGTTCCGCTTGCCGGCGCCGGTCGACGTGGAGCTGTCGGACGAGCTGCGGCTGGCCTACGGGCTGGACCGGGTGCTGGTGCTCGAACGAGCTCCGCAGCCGGAGCCGAAGGAGCTGGTCCGCAAGAAGGTCGGCGCGCTCGCCGCCCACCTGCTCGAAGAGATCGTCAGCCCGCAGGACGTGGTGGGGCTGTCCTGGGCCCGGTCGGTCAACGCCATGACCGAGGCCATCCGGACCCTGCCGCGCTGCCCGATCGTGCAGCTGTGCGGGGTGCAGGCCGGGATGGACATGCGCGGCCGCTCGGTCGAGACGGTGAGCCGCGTGACCGCGGTCTCCGGCGGCGACGCGTACCCGATCTTCGGCCCGCTGGTGCTGCCCGACCGCCGGACCGCCGAGACGCTGCGCCGCCAGCCGGGCATCGCGGAGACGTTCGGCCAGTTCAAGAACCTGACCAAGGCCGTGGTCAGCATCGGTGCCTGGCAACCGGGCGAGTCCACCGTCTACGACGCGCTGGACGAGGCCGAGCGGGCCGCCATCAGTGCCCGCGGTGCCACCGCCGAGGTCGCCGCCCGCCTCTTCGACGCCGACGGCAACGCCGTGTCGACTGGCCTGGCCCACCACGTGCTGGCCATCAGCACCGAAGACCTGCGCGCCGTCCCGGAGCTGATCGCCATCGGCTACAGCGAGCCGAAGGCCGCGGCCGTGGACGCGGTGCTGCGCTCGGGCCTGGTGTCCACCCTGGTGACCGACGCGGCCGCGGCGGGACCACTGCTGGAACTGGTGGCCCGGAAGCCGTTGCCGGAAACCCCGTAGGTGCGGGCCCGCTCGGTTCGCCCGCGACGCCGGGCGTCCCTCGTGGTCCGCGACCAGCAGGTGCCCGCTCGGCGGACTCTCGGTCGACGTCTTTCCCGCGCCGGTCCGGGACAGCCGTGTCCGGAGCGGGTCACCGGCCACTCCGCCGTCCGCCCCGGGTGGAGGGGCGGCCCGCCTAGAGCTGGTTGACCTCCACCACCCGGACCACCGCGGCCCCGGCCTCGTCCGAGGCGTGCAGGTCCACCTCCGCGCTGATCCCCCAGTCGTGGTCGCCGGCCGGATCGTCGAAGATCTGCCGGACCCGCCACCGGTCCGGCTCCGCCTCGATGATCAGCAACGCCGGCCCGCGCGCGTCCGGGCCGATGCCCAGGGTCTCGTGCTCGTCGAAGTAGTCCTCGATCGCGTCTTCCCAGGCGTCGGCGTCCCAGCCCGCGTCCGCGTCCAGCTCGCCGAGGGCGTAGAAGTTGCGGCGGGCGGCCAGTTCCACGCGGCGGAACAGCTCGTTGCGCACCAGCACCCGGAACGCGCGCTCGTTGCGCGTCACCGCGGGCGGCTCGGACGGCGGGCGCTGCGAAACGGGGCCGTTCTCCCCCGGGTGGCGCAACGCCTCCCACTCGTCCAGCAGGCTGGAGTCGACCTGGCGGACCAGCTCGCCCAGCCATTCGATCAGGTCCTGCAGCGCCTCGGTCTTCGCCTCGTCCGGGACGGTGTGGCGCAGCGCGTCGTAGGTGTCGGCCAGGTAGCGCAGCACCAGGCCCTCGGACCGGGCGAGCTGGTAGAACCCCACGTACTCGACGAAGTTCATCGCCCGCTCGTACATGTCCCGGACCACGGACTTCGGTGAGAGCTCGTAGTCCGCCACCCATGGATGGCCCTCGCGGTAGGCCTGGTAGGCGGCGGAAAGCAGTTCCTCCAGCGGTTTCGGGTAGGTGACGCTCTCCAGCAGCTCCATCCGCTCGTCGTACTCGATGCCGTCGGCCTTCATCGCCTGCACGGCCTCGCCGCGGGCCTTGAACTGCTGCTGCGAAAGCACCGGCCGCGGGTTGTCCACAGTGGATTCCACAACGGACACGACGTCCAGCGCGTAGGAGGGCGACTCCAGGTCGAGCAGTTCCACCGCCGCGAGCGCGAACGGCGAGAGCGGCTGGTTCAGCGCGAAGTCGAACTGGAGGTCCACGGTGAGCCGCACGATCCGGCCGTCCTGGTCCGGCGCGGGCAGCCGCTCGACGACGCCCGCGGCCAGCAGCGCGCGGTAGATCGCGATCGCGCGCAGGATCAGCTTGCGCTGCGCCGGGCGGTCCGAGTGGTTGTCCTCCAGCAGGTGGCGCATGTGGTCGAACGCGTTGCCGGGCCGCGAGATCACGTTCAGCAGCATCGAGTGGCTGACCCGGAAGCTCGAGGTCAGCGGCTCGGGCTCGGCCGCGATCAGCCGGTCGAACGTGCTCTCGGTCCAGTTGACGAAGCCCTCGGGGGCCTTCTTCCGCACGATCTTCTTGCGCTTCTTCGGGTCGTCGCCCGCCTTCTCCAGCGCTTTCGCGTTGTCCACGACGTGGTCGGGCGCCTGCACCACCACGTACCCGTCGGTGTCGTACCCGGCGCGGCCCGCGCGGCCGGCGATCTGGTGGAACTCGCGGGCCTTGAGGTGGCGCTGCCGGACGCCGTCGTACTTGGTCAGCGCCGAGAACACCACCGTGCGGATCGGCACGTTGATGCCGACGCCCAGGGTGTCCGTACCGCAGATCACCTTGAGCAGCCCGGACTGCGCCAGCGTCTCGACCAGCCGCCGGTACTTCGGCAGCATGCCCGCGTGGTGCACGCCGATGCCGTGGCGGACCAGCCTCGAGAGCGTCTTGCCGAAGCCCGCGGAGAACCGGAAGTCGCCGATCAGCTCGGCGATGGCGTCCTTCTCGGCCTTGGTGGTCACGTTGATGCTCATCAGCGTCTGCGCGCGCTCGATCGCCGCGGCCTGCGAGAAGTGCACCACGTAGACCGGCGCCTGCCCGCCGTGCAGCAGCTCGGACATCGTCTCGTGCACCGGGGTCAGCGCGTAGCGGAAGGTCAGCGGCACCGGCCGCTCGGCCGAGGTGACCACGGCCGTGGTCCGGCCGGTGCGGCGGGTGAGGTCCTCCTGGAAGAACGACACATCGCCCAGGGTCGCCGACATCAGCACGAACTGGGCCCGGGGTAGCTCGATCAGCGGGACCTGCCAGGCCCAGCCGCGGTCCGGCTCGGAGTAGAAGTGGAACTCGTCGGCCACGACCTGGCCCACGGGGGCGTCGGCACCGAGCCGCAGCGCGGTGTTCGCCAGGATTTCCGCCGTGCAGCAGATGATCGGGGCGTCGGCGTTGACCGAGGAGTCGCCGGTCATCATGCCGACCTGGTCGGCGCCGAAGATCTCGATCAGCTGGAAGAACTTCTCCGACACCAGCGCCTTGATCGGCGCCGTGTAGTAGCTGCGGCGGCCGTGGGCCAGGGCGGCGAAGTGGGCGCCGACGGCCACCAGGCTCTTGCCGGAGCCGGTGGGCGTCGAGAGGATCACGTTCGCGCCGGAGACGACCTCGATCAGCGCCTCCTCCTGCGCCGGGTACAGCTGGATGCCCCGCTCGGCCGTCCAGGTGGAGAAGGCTTCGAACAGGGTGTCGGGATCGGGATCCGCAGGCAGGAGGTCTGTGAGTGTCATCGCGGGACCCATCGTGCCATCCCTTGGTCGCTTCTTCGCGAGGGGCGATCGCGGCTGCTTGCCCAAACCCGTAGGCTTCGCGGTACCGCGCACCGACCGGGGGATGCTTTCGGGCGAGCGCGTACACGGGCGGCACAGCCGAAGGGTTCGCAGAATGGCACAGGACATCATCCCGATCGAGCTCGGACTGCCACAGGGCGACGTGGTCACCCTGTGGGCGCCGCGGTGGCGGGAGGACGGCGAGGAGTGGGAAGCGTTCCTCGGCGACGAGGACGACCTGTACGCCTTCCCCGACGCCGCCCACCTGGCCGCCTTCGTGCGCACGTCCGAGCAGCACGACCTGCTGGACCACCCGGCCTGGGACGCGGTGCCGGCGCTGAACGTGCCCGAGCTGATCCCGGACGAGGACCACTCCTACGACCTGGTCGGCGTGCCCGAGCTGGTGGCCGAGGAGCCGGACTCGTGGACCATCGCCGAGCTGGCCGAGATCGTCGGCATCGTCCGCTCGCTCGCCGACGTGTGCGAGCTGGAGGAGGTGCACGAGGTCCTCGACGCGTACGAGGGCTTCTCGCTGCTGGAGCAGGGCCGGCTGCCGTTCACCGGGCGTGAGGGCGAAGCGCTCTGGAACGACCTGTCGAAGGCCGTGTCCGAGAAGTGGGACACCGTGCTCGACGCGATCGACAACCTGGTCACGACCCCCGACGTCGACGCCGCGGTGCTGGAGCAGACGGCCGAGGAGCTGGCCGCGTTCCACGAGGAGTCGGCCGAGGCCGAGGCGGCCCAGCCCGAGGACCTCGAGGCCGTGGACGCGCCTGACGTGGATGACACCGAAGACACCGAAGACACCGACGACGACGAGCCGGTCGGCTTCTGGGGCGAGGTCGGGATCGACCCGATCAAGATCATCACCCCCGGCGCGGAGTACTACACGCTGCGCTGCTACCTCGACGACAAGCCGCTGTTCCTGGGCAGCGACGGCGAGATCGACGTGTTCACCTCCGAGAAGGCGCTGCTCAAGGCCATCGAGGACGGCAAGGACCTGGCCGACACCGACATCGCCGGCGTGTCCACCTGGGACGAGGTGCTGGCCAAGGCCACCGCGGGCGAGCTGGAGGTCGAGGTCGACGCCGAGAACACCTACGTGCTGGGCGGCCTCGACGCCGACATCGCCGAAGGCCCCGAGTCGATCGACGCGACCCAGCTGGAACTGGCGATCGAGCTGATCACCGACGCCGCCGACTGGGCGGGCGACGACACCGTCGAAGAGGCGCTGGCCGCGAACGAGAGCCTCGGCTGGCTGGTCTCCTTCGTGCTGCGCCCGGACCCGACGCGACTCGAGCCGAGCGCGCCGTTCGACGCGGAGCAGAGCGCCTGGCGCAAGCTGGTGGAGTCGTTCGAGAACCGCCTCACGGTGGTCTGAACCTGATCTTCGAGCGGAGGCCGTCCCCGGTGGGGGCGGCCTCCGGTTCTCTTTCCGACGGCCCCGAGCCGGACCGCGGCTCAGCCCGCTTCGGACTCCGCGCGGACCGGGACCACGGCGATGGCCAGCGCCGGGAAGACCGCGACGACGCAGAAGGCCAGCGCGTAGCGGCTGTCGCCGATGACCAGGCCCAGCAGCGGCGGGGTGAGCGCGGCCGCGATGTTCTGCGCGGTGTTCTGCGTGCCCATCGCGCGCCCCGACCACTCGACCCCCGCGAGTTCGGCTGAAGCGGTGAAGCCGAGGCCGTTGTCGGCGACCGTGATCACCGCGGCGAGGACCAAGGCGAGGAGCACCAGCCACAGCCGGCTCACGTCGCCGACCGCCACCAGCAGCATCACCACCACGCTGGCGAAGGCGAGCTGGCGCATCGGCCGCAGCCGGCTGCCGACCCGATCCGACCAGTAGCCCGAGCCCAGCCGCCCGGCCGCGCCGAGCACCTGCGCCACGGCGAGGAACACCCCGGCTCCCGATGGGCTCCAGTGCTGCTGCGAAACCAGGTACACCGGAGCGAAGGCCGAAACCGCGAACTGCGGCACCACCAGCAGCGCGCTCGCCCCGTGCACCCGCCACAGCCAGGGCTTCCGATACGGCGAAGGCGGCTTCTCCCCCGAGGCCGCGCGCGGCGGCCTCGGGGGGTCGACCACCAGCACGGCGACCAGCAGCGCGACCAGGATCGCCAGGGCCGCCGGCAGCAGCACGGCCGCCTGGAAGCCCCAGCTCGCGGCCAGCGGCGGCAACCCGAGCGCGGCCACCCCGACGCCCAGCGGCTGCGCGGTCTGGCGGATGCCCATCGCGACCCCGCGCTCGGACTTCGCGAACCAGCCCATCACCACCCGGCCGCTCGCCGCGTTCACCGAGGCCGTGCCCGCTCCGGCAATGAGGAAGATCCCGAAGAGTAGGCCGACCGGGTGACGCCAGAGCGCCGCGTACACCAGGAGTAGTCCGGACGCACCCAGTCCGAGCGCCATGATCCGGCGCTCTCCGTAACGGTCCGCAGCCGCGCCCCAGGCGATCAGGGTCAGCAGCAGCCCGATGCTGGGCGCGGCGACGACCGTGCCGGCCTCGGCGAGCGACAACCCGTCCGCAGCGCGCATGGCGGGCACCAGGAACGGCAGTCCGTACAGGAACGAGCAGCTCGCGGTCTGCGCGGCGACCCCGAGCGCGAGGATCAGCCACCGCCGGGAACTGGGCTTTTCCCGGGCCACGCCATCGACCGCGACCTGCGCCATCTTCGTCACCGTCTCGAAATATGAGAATTTATTCCTACATGGTGAACATTAGTTGGCCATGCTAACGAACGCAACCGCCGATGCGGCGGTCACGTCCGGGGCGGTCGGGCTCAGCCCAGCGCGGCGTAACCGGGCTTGATCACGTCGTCGATCAGCGCGAGCCGGGAGTCGAAATCGAGGAACGCGGATTTCATGGCATTGATGGTGAACCAGCGCAGATCCTCGAGCCCGAACCCGAAGGCGGCGCTCAGCGCGGCGAATTCACTGGTCATGGTGCACCCGCTCATCAGCCGGTTGTCGGTGTTCACGGTGACCCGGAAGTGCAGCCGGGCGAGCAGCCCGATCGGGTGCTCGGCCAGGGACGGCACGGTGCCGGTCTGGACGTTCGAGGTCGGGCAGATCTCCAGCGGTATCCGGCGGTCCCGGACGTAGCCCGCCAACCGTCCAAGGTGGACCGTTCCGTCCGGGTCGGTCCGGATGTCCTCGACGATCCGCACTCCGTGCCCCAGCCGTTCCGCGCCGCAGTGCTGGATCGCCTCCCCGATGGACGGCAATCCGAACGCCTCGCCGGCGTGAATGGTGAAATGCGCATTGTTCCGCCGCAAATACTCGAATGCGTCCAGATTGCGGGTCGGCGGAAATCCGTCCTCCGGCCCGGCGATGTCGAATCCCGCGACCCCGTCGTCGCGGTGGCGCACCGCCAGCTCGGCGATCTCGAGCGAACGGGCGTGCTGGCGCATCGCGCAGAGCAACGTCCGGACGACGATCCGCCCGCCCCCGGCGGCCACGCGCCGTGTTCCCTCGTCGAAACCGGCCTGCACCGCCTCGACCACCGCATCGAGTGACAGGCCGCGTTCGACGAACAGCTCCGGCGCGTACCGCACCTCGGCGTAGGCCACCCCGTCGGCGGCCAGGTCCTCCACGGCCTCGGCGGCCACCCTGACCAGCGCTTCCTCGGTCTGCATGACACCGCAGGTGTGGGCGAAGGTCTCGAGGTAGGAGACCAGCGAGCCCGAGTCGGCCGCCTCGCGGAACCACCGCCCGAGCGCTTCGGGCTCGGTCACCGGGAGGCCGGTGTACCCGGTCGCCTCCGCGAGCTCGACGACGGTGGCGGGGCGCAGGCCGCCGTCCAGGTGGTCGTGCAGCAGGACCTTGGGGGCCCGGCGCAGGGTCTCCGCGCCGAGCGGGGTGGCATCCGACATGCACCCACGGTAACCCGGCTGTCATTCCCCTACATGGCCGTAACCGGGGACCACGGGACCACCCTCGGCTTTGTCGATCAAGGATCGAATCGGCCATCCGGGTAGCGCGGCCGTTATCGCACGTTCACGGGGCCCACACGCAGCGCAATTTCCTTATCGATAAGCTTCGTCCCACGTCCCTTCCATTTCCCCGCCGACGAAGGACTACAGCAGTGACCACTGACAACCAGATTGCCGCTCCGTCCTTCGATCGGATGCGCAACATGCTGGTGCGCGCGGCCGAGGTGCGTGAGAGCGAGCAGCAGCAGATCTTCGACGCGCTGGACGACATCTACGCCCGGCTCGCCCCGGTCGACTCGCTGGGCGCGGTCCGCAAGCGGCTGTCCGAGCTGCCCGACCGCACCGAGGTCGGCGTGCTCGCCGAGCGCCTCGACGAGGCCATGACCCGCCTCGAGGCCCAGGACAACGCGATCGCCGCGATCACCCACGCGGTGGAGAGCATCGTCGACAAGCTGGCGAAGCCGTTCGCGCAGCTCGACGGCCGCCTGGACGGCGTCGCGGCCCGGTTCGAGGGCGTCGCGGGCCGGATGGACGGGCTCGAGGACAAGCTCCAGAACATCCACCGCCGGATCGACGAGCTGGGCGGCCACCTCGACAAGCAGGACGCCAAGCTCGAGTCGATCCCGCAGTCGGTGCACGGCCCGGTGCGCGAGCGCATCGAGCACACCGAGGCCGCCCTGCGCGAGCGCATCGAGCACACCGACGCCGCGCTGCGCGAGCGGATCGAGACCACCGACCACGAGCTGCGCTCGCGCGTCGACGAGCTGGACCGCGCCACCCAGGAGCGGATCAGCGCCGGGACCGAAGCGGTCAAGACCGCGATCACCGAGACCGGCGAGGTGATCGACGCCTCCGACCGCCTGGAGAACCTGGGCCACCGGCTGGAGACCGTCACCCAGCGCCTCGACGAACTGGGCAACCGCCTGGACAAGGTCGAGGACGGCTTCGTCGCTCAGCTCGGCGACCTCGACGGCACGCTCAAGAGCGGCCTGTCCAAGGTCGAAGGCACGCTGGCCCAGCAGCCGGACACCGACTCAGTGGACTCGCTGGTGCGCCGCAGCAACGACGAGTCCGTCCGCCGCATCGGCGGCCAGCTCGACGAGGCCATGGCCACCTTCGCGGAACTGATGCTCGGCGGCGGACCGGCCGTGCAGCAGATCTCCCCGCCGCCGCCCGCCCCGCGCCAGCCGCGCCGCAGCTCGCGCAACGGCCGCTCCCCCAAGGCCGCGGACGTCAAGTCGAACAACGGCTCCGAGGCTGAGATCTCCGCTTCGGAGTGAGCTGAACCCCACGTGAGACGCCCCCGCCGGGAATCCGGGCGGGGGCGTCTGACGTTCGCGGGTTCGTGCGTGGCCGGCAGCTCAAGGCCGCACGGTGTCCAGCACGATCGGCCCGGCTCCCGGGATCGCCGGGGTCTCGGGGGCTACGGGCGACACCGAGTAGGCGCCGTCCAGCGCGGCCAAGGCGGCCGGGATCGCGGCCGGGGTGTCCGTGTGCAGTTCCAGCAACGGCTCCCCCGCCGAAACCCGCTCGCCCGGCTTCGCCCGGCACAACACCCCGGCGCTGGCCTGGACCGGGTCCTCCTTGCGGGCCCGGCCCGCGCCGAGGCGCCAGGCCGCCACTCCCACCGCGTACGCGTCCAGCGAGGCCAGCACGCCCGAAGAGGGGGCCTCGACCACGTGCACGTGTGAAGGCTTCGGCAGGGCCGCCGCCGGGTCGCCGCCCTGGGCCGCGATCATCCGGCACCAGGTCTCGTAGGCTTCACCGGAGGCGAGGACCGCGGCCGGGTCCACCGACGACAGGCCGGCCAGCGCGAGCATTTCGCGGGCCAGCGAGACCGTCAGCGAGACGACGTCGGCCGGGCCGCCGCCCTTGAGCACCTCGACCGCTTCGGCCACCTCGACCGCGTTGCCGACCGCGCGGCCCAGCGGCACGTTCATGTCGGTGATCAGCGCGACCGTGGCGACGCCGTGCGTCGTGCCGATGTCGACCAGCGTCCGGGCCAGCGCGCGGGCCTCGGCCACCGTCTTCATGAACGCCCCGGAGCCCGCCTTCACGTCCAGGACCAGGCCCGACGCGCCCTCGGCGATCTTCTTGCTCATGATCGAGCTGGCGATCAGCGGAATCGACTCGACCGTGCTCGTCACGTCCCGCAGCGCGTACAGCTTCTTGTCCGCCGGCGCGAGCCCTTCGGTCGCCGCACAGACGACCGCGCCGACCGAGTCGAGCTGGGCCGAGATCTCCTCCAGCGACAAGGCGGCCCGCCAGCCCGGGATCGACTCCAGCTTGTCCAGCGTGCCGCCGGTGTGGCCGAGGCCGCGGCCGGAAAGCTGCGGCACGGCCGCCCCGCACGCGGCGACCAGCGGCGCCAGCGGCAGCGTGATCTTGTCGCCCACCCCGCCGGTCGAATGCTTGTCCACGGTCGGGCGCGAGACGTCCAGGGACAGCCGCGAGCCCGATTCGATCATCGCGCCGGTCCAGCGCGAGATCTCCCCGGAGTCCATGCCACGCAGGAAGATCGCCATGGCCAGCGCGGACATCTGCTCCTCGGCCACGGCCCCGTGGGTGTAGCCGTCGACCACCCAGTCGATCTGCTCGTCGGTCAGCCGGCCGCCGTCCCGCTTGGCCCGGATGACGTCCACCGCGGTGACGGTGCTCATGCCGCCTCCGCGGGAAGGAGAACGCCGGCGGTCACGGCAGGTCGTCCGGCCCGAACGCGTCCGGCAGGACTTCCGACATCGGCCGCACCCCGCGCGGGGTGTCCACCAGACAGGTCGAACCGCCCAGCTCGAACAGGATCTGCCGGCACCGGCCGCACGGCATGAGCAGCTCGCCCTCGCCGCTGCGGCACGCGACGGCCACGAGCCGCCCGCCGCCGGAAAGCCGCAACTGGCCCGCCATCGTGCACTCCGCGCACAGGCCGAGGCCGTACGAAGCGTTCTCGACGTTGCAGCCGGTCACCCGGCGGCCATCGTCCACGATCGCCGCGACCCCGACGTGCAGCCCGGAGTACGGCGCGTACGCGTGCCCGGCCGCCGAAACCGCCTCGGCCCGCAGCTCGTCCCAGTCCACAGTAGACACAGTCATCAGTCGCCTTCACCCCGCCGGTAGGGCTGCCCGTCGGCCTTCGGCGGCCGTAGCCGCTGGGAGGCCACGGCCAGCACGATCAGCGTCACGAAGTGCGCCGTGTACGGGATCAGGTCGCTGGGCAGCGTGTCGTTCGTCCAGTAGATGGCGTAGAGGATCCCGGCGCCGACCACGCCGAGCCCGGCGGCCAGCCAGCGCCGCCGGAACAACTGCACCACCACGATCACGCCGAGCAGGATCACCGAGCCGTACAGCAGCGCGAGCACCGCTTCGCCGCCGCCGGCCAGTTGCAGGCCGTCGGCGTAACCGAACAGCGCGGCGCCACCGAGCAGGCCGCCGGGCCGCCAGTTGCCGAAGATCATCGCGGCCAGGCCGATGTAGCCGCGGCCGTTGGTCTGGTTCTCCAGGTAGTCCGCGCCGCCCTTGAGCAGCACCAGCGAAGCGCCGCCCATCCCGGCGAAACCCCCCGAGATCAGCATCGCCACGTACTTGTGCCGGTAGACGTTCACGCCCAGCGATTCGGCCGCGACCGGGTTCTCGCCGCACGAACGCAGCCGCAGGCCGAAGCGCGTGCGCCAGAGCACGTAGTAGCTGATCGGCACCAGCAGGATCGCGATCATGGTCAGCGGCGCGACACCGGTGACCAGGCCGCGGAGCACGCCCGCGACGTCGGAGAGCCCGACCCGCTGCTGGTCCTCCAGCGAGCCCAGCCAGTCCGACAGGCCCGAAGCCGAGTAGGTGTCGAACTTCGGCACCGGCGGTGACTGCCGCGGGTTGCCCGAGATCGGGGTGAAGATCAGGTTCGCCAGGTACTTCGCGACGCCGAGGCCGAGCAGGTTGATCGCGACGCCGGAGACGATGTGGTTGACGTTGAACGTCACCGTCGCCACCGCGTGCAGCAGACCGCCGAGCGCGCCGAAGCCGATCGCCGCGGCCAGGCCGGTCCACACCCCGCCGTGGTAGGCACCCCAGGCCGCGCCCCAGGTGCCGAGGATCATCATGCCTTCGAGGCCGATGTTGACCACACCCGCGCGCTCGGCCCACAGCCCGCCCAGCGCGCACAGCAGGATCGGCAGCGCCAGCCGCAGCGCCGTCGACGCCGTGTTGCTCGAGGTCAGCGCGGCCACACCGGTCGAGTACGAGGCGGTCGACATGACCACGATCGCGATGACCGCCCAGATCACCCCGCGCGCCCAGCCGGGGACCCGGGGGCGGCGGGGCCGCACCGGCGCCGGGGTGCCGGACTCCGGCTCGGGCCGAGAGAACTCCGTCGTGGCGGTCACACCGCACCGCCTTCGGCGACGGAGGAGCCCTTGCGCCCGCCGGCCAGCGCCCGGCCCACCCGCCGTTGCTCGGAGGCCAGGTCCGCGCGGCGCACGACCTCGTACGCCACGACGACCGACAGCACGATGATGCCCTGCATGATGGTCGCGATCTCCTTGGACACGTTGATCTGCTCCAGCGACACCGCCGAGGTGTCGAGGAACGCCCAGAGCAGTGCGCCGAGCGCGATCCCACCCGGGTTGTTGCGGCCGAGCAGCGCCACCGCGATGCCCGTGAAGCCGTACATCTGCGTGGACGTGATGCCGTAGCTGTAGTCGCGGCCGAGCAGTTCCGGCATGGCGACCAGTCCGGCCACCGCGCCCGAGAGGATCATCGCGATCAGCGTCATCTTCTTCGCGTTGACGCCGCCCGCGGCCGCCGCGGTGGACGACTCGCCGCTGGCCTTGAGCTCGAAGCCGAACCTCGTCCGGTTGAGCATGAACCAGTACGCGACGCCGATCACCACGGCGATGACCACGAAGCCGAACAGCGTGCCCGAGCCGAGCGGGATGCCGGGGATCCGGCCCGAGGGCGCGATCACCCGGGTGCCGATGTTGTTGCCGGTCTGCACGCCGAACTGGTCGGCGTTGATCAGGAACGCGATGATCCCGGCGACGATCGAGTTCAGCATGATCGTCGAGATGACCTCGCTGACCCCCCGGGTCACCTTCAGCACCGCCGGCACCGCCGCGTACAGCGCGCCGGACCCGATCGCCACCAGCAGGATCACGATGGTGTGGAGCACCGGCGGCAGGGCGATCGCGCCGCCGATGATGGCCGCGACCACCGCGGCGAACCGGTACTGGCCCTCGACCCCGATGTTGAACAGGTTCATCTGGAAGCCGACGGCCACCGCGAGCCCGGAGAGGTAGTAGACGGTGGCCAGGTTCACCGTGTCGACCGCGGTCGAGCCCTTGAACAGCTGGCCGACCATCGTGCCGTACGCCTGCAGCGGGTCGGCCCCGGAGATGATGAGCGCGATCGCGGAAAGCAGCAGGGCGAAGACGATCGCCAGCAGCGGCGGCAGCAGCCGCGTGCGCCACGAGCTCAGCCCGGATTTCACAGCTCTTCTTCCTTTTCTCCCGTAGCGCCGGTCATGGCGGAGCCGAGTTCCTGCGGGGTCACGGTGGCGGGGTCGGCCTCGCTCACCAGCCGGCCGCGCAGCATGACGCGGATGGTGTCGGACAGCCCGATCAGCTCGTCGAGGTCGGCGGAGACCAGCAGCACGGCGAGCCCGTCGGCGCGGGCCTGGCGGATCTGCTCCCAGATCATCGCCTGGGCGCCGACGTCGACCCCGCGCGTGGGGTGCGAGGCGATCAGCAGCACCGGATCACCGGACAGCTCGCGGCCGACGATCAGCTTCTGCTGGTTGCCGCCCGAGAGCGCGGCGGCCGGCACCTCGATGCCGGGCGTGCGCACGTCGTACTCGCGCACGATGCGCTCGGTGTCGGACCGAGCGCCGTCGATGTCGAGCAACTGACCGCTCGAGACCGGTCGGCGGGTCTGGTAGCCGAGGATCCGGTTGACCCACAACGGCTGGGTGAGCAGCAGGCTGTGCCGCGTGCGGTCCTCGGCGATGTAGCCGATGCCGGCTTCGCGTCGGGCGAGCGTGCCCAGTTTGACCAGGTCCCGGACCTCGCCCCCGGCCGTCACCAGCTCGATGTGCCCGCCGCCGGCCTTGCGCATCCCCATCACCGTCTCGACCAGCTCGGTCTGGCCGTTGCCCTCGACTCCGGCGATGCCGAGCACCTCACCCGCGTGCACGGTGAAGGTGATGTCGTCGAGCACGGCGCGCTCGGAGCCCTCCGCGGCCAGCCGCAGGTCGCGGATGCGCAGGATGTCGCGGTCGGTCACGGTCGACTCGCGGGTCTCGGGGCTGGGCAGCTCCGAGCCGACCATCATCTCCGCCAGCTGGCGGCTGGTGATGGCCTTCGGGTCCGCGGTGCCGACGGTGGTGCCGCGCCGGATCACCGTGACCGTGTCGGCGATCGCGCGCACCTCGTCGAGCTTGTGGGAGATGAACAGGAAGGTGTAACCCTCGGCCTGCATCCCGCGCACGGTCTCGAACAGCGCGTCGACCTCCTGCGGCACGAGCACGGCGGTCGGCTCGTCGAGGATGATGATCTTGGCCCCGCGGTAGAGCACCTTGACGATCTCGACGCGCTGGCGGTCGGCGACGCCGAGCTCCTCCAGCAGCGTGTCGGGCTTCGCGTGCAGCCCGGTCTGCTCGGCCAGCTTCGCCAGCCGGGCGCGGGCCGCGCGGCCGATGCCGTGCCGGGCCTCGGCGCCGAGGAACACGTTCTCGCCGACGGTGAGGTTGTCGGCCAGCATGAAGTGCTGGTGCACCATGCCGATCCCGGCGCCGATGGCGTCCTGCGGGTTGCGCAGCTTGACCTCGGTGCCGTTGATCGCGATGGTGCCCTCGTCGGGCTGCTGCATCCCGTAGAGGATCTTCATCAGGGTCGACTTGCCGGCGCCGTTCTCGCCGCAGAGGGCGTGGACCTCGCCCGGGGCGACGGTGAGGTTGACGTCGGAGTTCGCGACCACCCCCGGGAAGCGCTTGGTGATCCCGGTCAGCTGGACGGCCGCCACGCCCCGGTCCGGGACGGCTTCGGCCTCTGCGGTGCTCATGGAGGAGGGCATCCAGTTCTGTCGAAACGCGCGAGGGCTCGGAAGGAAGGTTCCTTCCGAGCCCCGGCACGTCGGTGAGCTAGTTCTGTGGTTTGTCCGAAACCGTGATCTTGCCGTCGATGATCTCGGCCTTGTACCCGTCCAGCACGTCCTTGATGTCGTCGACCTTGCCCCCCGAGGTGGAGTAGCCGACACCGTCGACCTTGAGGTCGAAGCGCTTCGGCAGCACGCTCAGGTCACCCTTGGCCACGGCCTGGATGTAGTTGAAGACGGCGACGTCGACGCGCTTGACCATCGAGGTGAGGATGATGTCCTTGTCCGCGGCGACGGTCTTCTGGTTGTACTGGTCGGAGTCGACGCCGATGGCCAGCGCGTTGCCCGCCTTGGCCGCGTCGAACACGCCCTTGCCGGAGGCGCCGGCGGCGTGGTAGACCACGTCCGCGCCCTTGGCGATCTCGGCCGCGGCCTTCACGTTGCCCTTGGCCGGGTCCTGGAACCCGGAGAAGTCACCGGCCGGGGTCAGGTAGTCGTCCTCGATCTTGACCTTGTTCTCCGAAGCGGCCTTCGCCCCCTGGATGAACCCGGCCTCGAACTTCTGGATCAGCGGCGTCTTCACCCCGCCGACGAAGCCCACGTGGCACTTCTTGCTCTTGTAGACCGCGGCGACCCCGGCCAGGAACGAGCCCTGCTCCTCGGCGAAGACCAGCGGGGTCACGTTCGGCTGGCTGATCGAGTCGTCGTCGACGATCGCGAACTTGGTGCCCGGGTGCTTCGGCGCGATGGCGGCGACCGACGGGGCGTAGGCGAACCCGACCGCGATGATCGGGTTGAGGCCGTCCGAAGCCATCTGCTCGAGGCGCTGCTGCTTCGCGGACTCGGCCTCGCTGGCGCTGGCGGTGCTCTCGCTGACCTGGGTCACGCCCAGCTCGGACTTGGCCTTGTCGGTGCCGGCGGCGGCGGCGTCGTTGAACGAGGCGTCACCCCGCCCGCCGACGTCGAAGGCCAGGCCGATCTTGAGCTTGCTGGCGTCGACCTTCCCCTCGGCCGCACTGCTCGTCGCCACGGCGGGCGCGGCCGGCGGCTTCGGCGCGGACGCGCAGCTCGACGCGGAGTTCCCGTCCGAGCCCGAGGCGTTGTTGCTGCTGTTGTTCCCGGTGTCCTTCGCGCAACCGGCCAGAGTCAGCACCCCGGCCATGGTCGCGGCGGCCAGCGCGGTTCCACGCATGCGACGCAACGTGTGTCTCCCTCCCCGCTGATCCAGCGGATGATTCCGAGAACGACCCGGCCTCAGGCGCCGGGTTCGACCGCCAGACCGTACCCAACGGCCAGGAGGACGCCATAGGAAAGGCACGCTACGTAACACAAACGTTTACTCAGCGGCCCGATCCGCGACCATTCGTGTACTCACGGTGAGGGCAGCGGACACGCTCCGGAGGCCCTTCTCACCTATTCGACGAAAAAGGAAACCGGCTTAGTCCGCCCGCGGCCGATCCGGCCGGTGTCCACTGTGGCCGCCGGGGTCCGGCCGCCCCCGCTGGAACCCTGCGTTCACGTGCTCCAGACCACACGTCCGGGTGGTGCGGACCGCTCCGGGTGTCTGGTCCATCACAGAGACGAACCCGGAGGTGAGCCGGGTCCGGACGGCGGGTCTAGCATCCAGTCATCCACGCTCGATGGCCCTGATCTCGGCACCGTTGCCGGAGTTGTCCCCAGTGGACCGACCCCGGAGGCGAGTGCGGACCTCACCGGTCACCCGGGCACGACAGCTGACGTTGGAGGCCGTTCACCGATGTCCACCACGGCTAGCCCTGCCACACAGGCGGGAGCGAGCGATCGGGCGGGTGCCTCACGCCGTCAAGGGTCCTTCTACCGGGGCGACCCGGGTATGTGGTCCTGGGTGCTGCACCGCATCACCGGCGTGCTGACATTCTTCTTCCTGTTCGTCCACGTGCTCGACACCGCGCTGGTGCGCGTGTCGCCGAACACCTACGACCAGGTGATCGAGACGTACAAGACCCCGCTGGTGAACCTGCTGGAGGTCGGCCTCGTCGGGGCGGTGCTCTTCCACGCGCTGAACGGCATCCGGGTCATGCTGGTCGACTTCTGGTCGAAGGGCCCGAAGCTGCAGAAGGCGATGCTGTGGGTGATCGGCGCCGTCTGGGTCGTCGTGATGGTTCCCGGCGCGTTCTTCATGCTCAAGCGCACGGCCGAGACGCTCTTCGGGGGTAACTGACCATGGCCGATTCGCTCATCATCGAGAAGCCGCGCGCGCCGAAGCGGCCCGCGGCCCGCCGGAGCAACTTCGAGCTCTACAGCTGGCTGTTCATGCGGATCTCCGGCCTCGCGCTGATCATCCTGGTGCTCGGCCACCTGCTGATCATGAACATCCTCGACGGCGGCGTGCACCGGATCAACTGGGGCTTCGTCGCCGGTCGCTGGGCCTCGCCGTTCTGGCAGTTCTGGGACCTGGCGATGCTGTGGCTCGCGGAGATCCACGGCGGCAACGGACTGCGCACGATCATCGACGACTACGCCCGCAAGGACTCGACGCGGTTCTGGCTGAAGATCCTGCTCTACGTCTCGATGGCGCTGATCCTGGCCGTCGGCACCATGGTGATCTTCACCTTCGACCCCGAGATGCCCGCCGGCTGACGGCGCACCCACCACCGCGCACATCCGAGAACAAGCGGAGTCTTTCCCATGCAGTTCCACAAGTACGACGTGGTGATCGTCGGCGCCGGCGGCGCCGGCATGCGCGCGGCCATCGAATCCGGCCAGCGCGCCCGCACCGCGGTCCTCACCAAGCTGTACCCGACCCGGTCCCACACCGGCGCGGCCCAGGGCGGCATGTGCGCCGCGCTGGCCAACGTCGAAGAGGACAACTGGGAGTGGCACACCTTCGACACCGTCAAGGGCGGTGACTACCTGGTCGACCAGGACGCGGCCGAGATCATGGCCAAGGAGGCCATCGACGCCGTCCTCGACCTGGAGAAGATGGGCCTGCCGTTCAACCGCACGCCCGAGGGCAAGATCGACCAGCGCCGCTTCGGCGGGCACACCCGGGACCACGGCAAGGCCGCCGTCCGCCGGGCCTGCTACGCCGCGGACCGCACCGGCCACATGATCCTGCAGACGCTGTACCAGAACTGCGTCAAGTACGGCACCGAGTTCTTCAACGAGTTCTACGTGCTCGACCTGGTCACCAGCGAGGACGAGCACGGCAACCCGGTCGCCTCCGGCGTCGTGGCCTACGAGCTGGCCACCGGCGAGCTGCACGTGTTCCAGGCCAAGTCGATCGTGTTCGCCACCGGCGGCGCGGGCAAGATCTTCAAGACGACGTCGAACGCGCACACCCTCACCGGTGACGGTCTCGGCATCATCTTCCGCAAGGGCCTGCCGCTGGAGGACATGGAGTTCTTCCAGTTCCACCCGACCGGCCTGGCCGGGCTCGGCATCCTCATCTCCGAGGCCGTGCGCGGGGAAGGCGGCATCCTGCGCAACGCCGACGGCGAGCGCTTCATGGAGCGTTACGCGCCGACGATCAAGGACCTCGCGCCGCGCGACATCGTGGCCCGCTCGATGGTCCAGGAGGTGCTGCAGGGCCGCGGCTGCGGGCCGAACAAGGACTACGTGGTCCTCGACGTGACCCACCTCCCGGTCGAGGTGCTGGAGACCAAGCTCCCGGACATCACCGAGTTCTCGCGCACCTACCTGGGCGTCGACCCGGTCAAGGAGCCGGTGCCGGTGTTCCCGACCTGCCACTACGTGATGGGCGGCATCCCGACCAACATCCACGGCGAGGCCCTGCGCGACAACGACAACGTGATCCCGGGCCTGTACGCGGCCGGCGAGGTCGCCTGCGTCTCGGTGCACGGCTCGAACCGCCTGGGCACCAACTCGCTGCTGGACATCAACGTGTTCGGCCGCCGGGCGGGCATCGCCGCGGCGGAGTACGCGCTCGCCCACGAGCACGTCGAGCTGCCGGAGATCCCGGCCAAGCTGGTCGAGGACCAGCTCGAGCTGCTGCTTTCGGACCACGGTGACGAGCGCGTCGCCGACATCCGCAAGGAGATGCAGCAGACGATGGACTCGCACGCCTCGGTGTACCGCACCGAGGACACGCTCAAGCAGGCGCTGACCGACATCCAGGCGCTCAAGGAGCGCTACACCCGGATCACCGTGTCGGACAAGGGCAAGCGGTACAACACCGACCTGCTGGAGGCCGTCGAGCTCGGTTTCCTGCTGGAGCTGGCCGAGGTCCTGATCGTCGGCGCCATCGCGCGCAAGGAGTCCCGCGGCGGCCACGCCCGCGAGGACTACCCGACCCGCGACGACACGAACTTCATGCGGCACACCATGGCCTACAAGCAGGGCGAGGGGCTCTCGGCCGACATCCGGCTCGACTACAAGCCGGTGACCTTCACCCGCTACGAACCGATGGAGCGGAAGTACTGATGACGACGGCAACCCCCGAGGCCCCCTCGTCCGAGGCCGCCGAAGCGCACGCGCCGATCACGGTCACGCTGAAGATCCAGCGGTTCAACCCGGAGGTCGACTCCGAGCCGCACTGGGAGACCTACGACGTCCCGGCGCAGCGCACGGACCGGCTGCTGAACCTGCTGTTCTACGTCAAGGACTACATCGACGGCACGTTCTCCTTCCGCCGCTCCTGCGCCCACGGCGTGTGCGGCTCGGACGCGATGCAGATCAACGGCATCAACCGGCTGGCCTGCAAGGTCCTGATGAAGGACCTGCTGGAGACCGGCGGCAAGAAGACGGTCATCTCGATCGCGCCGATCAAGGGCCTGACCACCCTGAAGGACCTCTATGTCGACATGGACCCGTTCTTCGAGGCCTACCGCTCGATCAAGCCCTACCTGATCACCTACGGCAACGAGCCGTCCCGCGAGCGCATCCAGTCCCAGGCCGACCGCGACCGCTTCGACGACACCACCAAGTGCATCCTGTGCGCCTGCTGCACCTCGTCCTGCCCGGTCTACTGGAACGACGGCTCGTACTTCGGCCCGGCCGCGATCGTCAACGCGCACCGCTTCATCTTCGACTCCCGCGACGACGGCGCCGAAGAACGCCTCGACATCCTGAACGACGGCGAAGGGGTCTGGCGCTGCCGCACCACCTTCAACTGCACCGACGCCTGCCCCCGCGGCATCCAGGTGACGAAGGCGATCCAGGAAGTCAAGCGCGCCCTGCTGTTCAAGCGCATCTGAGGTCGGCCCCCGCCGGCCGGAACGAAGGCCCTCGCCCGGCTCCCGGGCGAGGGCCTTCGTCGTCACCGGACCGCGTCGAGCGCGTTCACCAGCCCGTGCCCGTAGTAGGAGTTGTCCCGGGCCGGGCCCGAGCACTCCGTGACGTCGCAGGCCACCGGGTCGGCCTGGCCCTCCAGCAGGGCGGTCAGCAGGCGGGGCGAGGCGAACGGGTGGCGCGAGGCCAGCAGAGCGGCCACGCCCGCCACGTGCGGGGAGGCCATCGAGGTGCCGCACTTGGTCCCGTACCGGCCGCCGAAGACCGTGGTCGAGAGGGTGCAGCCCTGGCCCTGGCCGGCGGGCGGGACCTGCGTGTAGTCACCGCCCGGGGCGGTGACCGAGACGGCGCCGAAGTTCGAGAACGAGGACTTCGTGCCCGCGTAGCCGACCGAAGAGACCGTGACCACGCCGTCGATCGCCTTCGGCAGGATGCCGCAGGAGGAGTCGACCGGGTGCGGGCGGATGGGGTCGGTGGTCTGCTTGGTGACGTCGAAGCCGCTGTTGCCCGCCGCCGCCACGTTCAGCACGCCGCGGTGGGTCGAGTAGACCACGGCGCGCCGGACCGCCTCGTACGCGGCCGAATCCCCCGGCTCGCGCGAGCAGTAGAACATGCCCGGGTCGATGAAGTAGCTGTTGTTCGTCACGCGGAAGCCGTGCTGCGCCGCCCAGACGAAACCGCACACGGCGGCCTCCGGGAAGATGAAACCGCCGTCGTCGACCACCTTCACCGACGCCAGCCGCACGCCCGGGGCGATGCCCGTGAAGCCGCGCGCCGTGTCCTTGCCCGCGATGGTGCCGGCGACGTGCGTGCCGTGATCGGAGTTGGTCGGCGCCCAGGACGCCGGTGTCCGGTCCGGCGCACCGGTCACGCAGCCCACCGACGCACGCGCGTCCACGGCCTTCGCCAGCGCCGGGTGCGTCGCGTCGATGCCGGAGTCCAGCACGCCGACGGTGACCGACCGCGAGCCCGGGTTCACCTTGTTCGCCTCGGGCGCGTGGATCGCGCGCATGTCCCACTGCTGAGCTGAAAGGTCTTCGTCCTCGGCCACGCTCTGCGTCGCCTCGACCTGCCGGACGGCGGAGCGCGACGAGACCTTCGCGGCCTGCGAGGCCACGTCCTTCCCGCCCGAGTAGGCCCGGTCGACCCCGATCCGCTGCGCGAAGTCCGCGTTGCGGGAACTGGCTACGGCGACGCCGATCTCCGGGTAGTACGCCACCTTGGTGCCGCACTTCGCCTTCAGCTCGGCGTTGACGAAGAACTGCGGCAAACCCGGCTGGTACAGCACCACGTAGCTGTACGGCGTGCTCGTGGTGTCACAGGCGACGGCCGGGGCGGCCGGCGCGGCCGAGGCGACGGCACCCGGCACGGCCAGGCTTCCGGCGACGACGGACGCCAGGGCCACGGGCCCGAGCAATCGACGTAAACGGGACATTCCCACCTCCATGGTCGGTGGCGAGAACGTTAGGCAGCCCGCGGGCCCACCGCCACCGACCAAAGGAGCGTCACCGGATCAGGTGTTGGTGCCCGCGCGCTCCCCGGCCGTCGCGCGGACCGCGCGCCAGCCCAGCCCGCCGATGATCGTGCCGAGCACGAAGGAGACGACGGTCAGCACGGCGTGCACGATGAAGTACGCGGTGGGCGAACCGTCCGCTGACCAGGACTGATCGCTGGCCCAGAGGTTCTTCGCGAACGTGATCCAGATGATCCAGGACCACACCCCGAAGGCCAGCAGGAACCACGCGGTACCTCGAGTGATGCGCATGTCCCGAGTATGCCGCCGGGCCCGCCGGGCTAGATTGCTCGGGTGTTCTGCGCTGCCCCCCGGTCACTCCGGCTCCTCGTCGCGACGCTCGCCGTCGGCGTCCTGCCCGCCCTCGCCCCGCCGGTGGCCGGTGCGGCCCCGGTGGCCGGTGCGAGCCCGCAGTCCGGCCGGTCCGCGCAGGCCCCGCCGTGCGCGGCCGCCGCCGCTCCGCCGGCCGCGGTGGACACGTCCGAGAAACCGGCCCCCGGCCAGTCCGTGCCGCCGCCCCTGCCGGTGCCGGCCCAGCCCGTCGGCGGCCCGCTGCTGGGTGGCTGCGCCACGATCCTGCCGCCCGGCGCGCCGCCGCTGCCCGCCGGGGACACCGCGGCGTCGTGGGTGGTGCAGAACCTCGACACCGGTGACGTCGTCGCGGCGAAGGACCCCCACGCGCGCGAGCGGCCGGCCTCGCTGATCAAGACCCTGCTGGCACTGGTGGTGGTCACCGAGCTGAAGCCGGACCAGATCGTGGTCCCCACCAAGGAGGACGCCGAGCAGGAGTGCACCTGCGTCGGCATCTCCGCGGGCGCGCCCTACACCGTCGACCAGCTGCTGCACGGGCTGCTGATGCACTCCGGCAACGACGTCGCGCACGCGTTCGCGACCGCGCTCGGCGGGGTGGACGTGGCCGTCGGGAAGATGAACCGGCTGGCCGCGCGCATCGGCGCCACGGACACCCGCGCGGCCACGCCGTCGGGCCTCGACGGTCCGGGCATGTCGACCTCGGCCTACGACCTGAGCCTGATCTTCCACTACGCGATGAAGCAGCAGGAGTTCGCGCAGGCCGTCGCCACGAAGGCGTACACCATCCCGGCGACCGGCGGAAAGCCGCCGATCCCGGTGTTCAACGACAACAAGCTGCTCGGTTCCTACCCCGGCTTCCTCGGCGGCAAGACCGGCTTCACCAACGACGCCCGGCACACCTACGTCGGCGCCGCCGAGCGCGACGGGCACCGGCTGGCCGTGGTGATGATGCGGGCCGAGCAGCGGCCCACGCTCGTCGTCGCGCAGGCGGGCCACCTGCTCGACTACAGCTTCGCGCTGGTGGACGCGCACGCGCCGCCAGTCGGGCGGATCGCCTACGAAGCCCTCGTCGCCACCGCCCCGCCGGGCGCGCCGCCGCTGAACGTCGCGCCCGCCGCGGCGGCGAAGCCGGCCCCGGCCAAACCGGACCCGTTCGGCACCACCGGCTGGATCCTGACGCTGGTCGTGGCCGTGATCATCGTGGTCGGCTTCACCCTCCGCCACCGGCTCCGCCGGCAGCGGGACGCCGCTTAGGGGCGCCGCCGGCCCAGCCAGCCCAGCAGCGCTCCGGCGCTGAAGACCCCGGCGGCGGCCCCCAGGCCGAACCCGTGCTGGACGGTCACCTGCGGCTCCAGCCGCACCGGCGGCGGGGGCGCCACCACCCGGCGCTGGTTCTCGGCCGCCGTCGCCGTCCACGCGGTGACGAACAGCAGGAACCGCGAGACCAGGTTGGCGAAGACCAGCAGCCCGATCACCGGCCCGAACAGCGCGGCCGACGGTGATTTCGTCACGCTGGCCAGGTAGTACGAACCGGCCTGCTGAAGCACCACGAACCCCACGGCGGCGAGGATCGCGCCCTTCACGGCACTGCGCAGCGCCACCTGTTCGCGGGGCAGGCGCGCGATGACCCAGAGGAAGACCAGGGTGTTCGCGATCAGGCCCAGCACGATCGTCGCGCCCTTCAGCAGGTAGAGGGCCCAGCTCTGGTCCTGCAGGCCGACCAGCTCCAGCAGCAGTTTCCCGACGCCGCTGCCCGCGGCCGTGATCGCGAACGACACGATCAGCGCGAGACCGAGCCCGAGCAGGGACAGCAGGTCCTTGAGGGTGGTGCTGACCAACGGTTGCTGCTGCTTCTCCTGGCCCCACTGGGCGGTCAGCGCGTCCCGCAGGTTCGCCATCCAGCCGACACCGGAGTACGCGGCGATCACCAGGCCGACGATCCCGATGCCGCTGCCGGACTTGATCGCCGCATCGGTGATGCTCTTGACCAGGCTCTGCAGGCCGCCGGGCACGGAGTTGTTGATCCCCTCGGTGATCCTGGCGATCACCGCCTGGTCGCCGCCGACGGCGATGCCGACGACCGCGAAGGCGACCATCAGGATCGGGATCACCGACAGCACGCTGAAGTAGGTGATCGCCGCGGCGTAGTGATTGCCGTAGTTCTCGCTGAAAGAGTCATTGGCGCGGATCACGTGATCCAGCCATGGGTACTTCCGCCGCAGCCGGGGCAGCAGCTTTTCCTTCTCGCCTGTCTCTTTCGCCACTGGATGACGCTAACCACGCGGGTGTCACCCCGCAACGCGAGCGGGTATCAGCGGGTCAGTCGAGACCGGATGGGAACGCACGGTAGGCGTCTTCCACCCGTCCGGCGGACACGGGCCCCACTTCTGCGCAAGTCCGAACTTCGAGCAGTGACGCGAGCGGGCGCTCGTCCGCAAACCGGGTCGCCAGTGCCGACTTACCGACAGCCGGCTGCGGCGCTGAGCGCGATCAGCCGCTTAGCGGACCGGCGGAAGGAAGCCGATGCGCTCGTACACCGTCGAGAGGGTGGCGGCGGCGACCTCGCGGGCGCGCTGGGCCCCGGCGGCCAGGACCTGGTCCAGCTCGGCGATGTCGTCCAGATAGGACTGAACCCGCTCCTGCACCGGGGTCACCCACTCGACCAGCACCTCGGCGAGATCCTTCTTGAGGTCGCCGTAGCCCTTGCCGTCGTAGGCCGCCTCGAGTTCGGCGATCGTGCGTTCGGTGAGGGCGGAGTAGATGGTGAGCAGGTTCGAGACGCCGGCCTTGTGCTCGGCGTCGAAGCGGACCTCACGGCCGGTGTCGGTGACGGCGGAGCGGATCTTCTTCGCCGAGCGCTTCGGGTCTTCGAGCAGCTCGACCAGTCCGTTGGCCGTGGACGCGGACTTGCTCATCTTCGCCGTCGGGTCCTGCAGGTCGTAGATCTTCGCGGTGTCCTTGACGATGTGCGGCTCCGGCACGGTGAACGTCCGGCCGAGCCGGTTGTTGAAGCGCTGCGCGAGGTTGCGCGTGAGCTCCAGGTGCTGCCGCTGGTCTTCGCCGACGGGCACCGCGTTCGCCTGGTAGAGCAGGATGTCCGCGGCCTGCAGGATCGGGTAGGTGAACAGCCCGACGCTGGCGCGGTCGGTGCCCTGCTTGGCCGACTTGTCCTTGAACTGCGTCATCCGGCCGGCCTCGCCGAAGCCGGTCTGGCACTCCAGCACCCAGCTCAGCTGGGCGTGCTCGGGCACGTGGCTCTGCACGAACAGCGCGCTCCGCCCGGGGTCGACCCCGATGGCGAGCAACTGGGCGGCCGAGCGCCGGGTGCGTTCGAGCAGGATCTTCGGGTCCTGCTCGACGGTGATCGCGTGCAGGTCGACGACGCAGTAGAAGGTCTCGTGCGTGTCCTGCAGCCGCACCCACTGGCGCAGCGCGCCGAGGTAGTTGCCGAGGTGGAACGAGTCGGCAGTCGGCTGGATCCCGGAAAGCACCCGCAGGGGCCCGGTCTGTTCGTCGGACACGGGTGGATTGTTCCAGGTGGCGCTCGGCCGGTTTCCCCCGGCCTGGGCCGCCTACCCGGCGCAGCGGCGGTTCACGGAGAGCCATCGGCGGGACCTCGAGCGGAAGGCGTTGCCCTTCACACCGGTCACCTCTGCCGGACTGGACGTTCCGGCGCGGGCCGGGCCATTCGGCCACTTCGGCACCAAGGGTCGGCTGGTACGGACCGGTGCCAGGGCCGCCGGGGCGGCGTCAGGGCCGGCGAAGCGGGGCGAGCGGCCGGGTCGGCTCCTCGCCTTCCGTCCGGGGCTGCACCACCGGAGCAGCCGCCGCCGCGGCACGGGCCTTGCGCCGCTGACGCACCACGCCGAACGTCATGCCGACGATCCCGAGGGCCACGGCGACCAAGCCGACCGGCCCGAGCATGCCGAAGTCCGTGGGCGCGGTCTCCGCCCGCGCCACCCCGTCGTCGGCGAAGGCAACGCTGCTCCCGGCGAGCAGCCATGCCGCCGGAAGGGCGAGCACCGCGACCACCCGGACCGAGCGCAGGGTGGGCCGCATCAGGAAATGACCTGGGTAACGCACCGGAGTGCCTCCCGCGAAGTGACTGTGCCTGGCGAGAACTCTCACCCGTAAGGATGAGCTGCTGCTGAAAAAACTACCGAGTGTGTCAAGACCTGCCGGTTTTGATCAACTCGGGCGCCGAGACTAGCGGCCATCCGTGGCCGTGCCGGGACCACCCCCCGGCAGGCCGGTGTTGTCCATGGTCAGCGCTCCGTGACCACTCGAACACCACCAGCCCCACGCTCCCCAGTCCCGTGCGCCCCGAACCATGCTCCCGGGCCTACGTTCCCCGGGTCTCCGGTCCCCAGGGCCTGCGTTCCCGGGCACCAGCCCAAGCCATCGCCCGGCGCCGAGCCCGGCCGCATTCAAGCGCGCCACGGTCGTGTCCCGGCCATCGGGAATCCGAACGATGTCACCCACACGGCGGCAGCGGTCTTACTCTCGGCAAATTTTTCACCAAATTCACTGGTCTCATCGCGGCTTTTTTACCGCTGCTCGCGGTCCGCCCTGTTCACTTGACCGTGATTGGTCTATACCTCTGTGGTGTAGACCACCTGAGGGGGCCCGACCAAGGGAGCTGACGATGTCTCTACGAAGGATTCTCAAGGCCGTGGGTATCGCGGCGGCCGCGTTCGCCGCCACCGCGGCGGTGGTCGTCCCCGGCTCGACGGCGGTCGCGGCGCCCGGTGGCAGCGGTGCGATTTCCTCGCCGAACGCCGGTTTCGTCGTCAGCGAGGACCAGTTCAACCAGATGTTCCCGGGGCGGAACTCGTTCTACACCTACGGAGGGCTGACGGCCGCGCTCGACGCTTACCCCGGGTTCGCCAACACCGGCAGTGACACGGTGAAGAAGCAGGAGGCGGCGGCGTTCCTGGCCAACGTCAGCCACGAGACCGGCGGCCTCGTCTACATCGTCGAGCAGAACACCTCGAACTACCCGCACTACTGCGACACGAGCCAGTCCTACGGCTGTCCGGCCGGCACCGCCGCGTACTACGGGCGCGGCCCGATCCAGCTGAGCTGGAACTTCAACTACAAGGCCGCCGGTGACGCGCTCGGGATCGACCTGCTGAACAACCCGTACCTGGTCGAGCGGGACGCGGCCGTCTCGTGGAAGACCGGGCTCTGGTACTGGAACACCCAGAGCGGCCCCGGCACCATGACCCCGCACGACGCGATGGTCAACGGGCGCGGTTTCGGGGAGACGATCCGCAGCATCAACGGCTCCATCGAGTGCAACGGCGGCAACCCGGCCCAGGTGCAGAGCCGGATCGACGCCTACCAGAAGATCACCGGCATCCTGGGCGTGGACCCGGGCGGCAACCTCAGCTGCTGACGCTCGAGCGCCGGTGGAAGGTCCCCTCCGCAGCGGCGGAGGGGACCTTTTCCTTTCGTGTCAACGAAATCACCGGGAGAACGGGTAGTCGTAGACGGCCGTGACCGGCGCGTGGTCGGACCAGCGCCGGTCGTGGCTCGCGGCGCGTTCGACGACCACGGAGCGGACCTGGCCGGCCAGGCCCGGGGTCGCGAGCTGAAGGTCGATGCGCCAGCCCGAATCGTTGTCGAAGGCCTGTCCGCGGTAGGACCACCAGGTGTACGGGCCGGGACCCTCCGGGTCGACGCGCCGCTGGACGTCCAGGTAGCCCGCCTCCTCGTAGACGCGTCCGAGCCAGGCGCGCTCCCCGGGGAGGAAGCCGGAGGATTTCTGGTTGCCGCGCCAGTTCTTGAGGTCGACGGTGTCGTAGGCGATGTTCCAGTCGCCCGTGACCACCACCTCGCGCCCGGCGGCGGCGGACTTCGCGCGCAGCTCGACGAGGTAGGGCAGGAAGGCCGCCATGAAGCGTTCCTTCTCGTCCTGCCGCTCGGTGCCGACGTCGCCACTCGGCAGGTACAGGCTCGCGACGACCACCCCGGGCAGGTGCATTTCGAGGTAGCGCCCGCTCTTCTCGAACTCGGGCTCACCGAACCCGATGCGCACCTCTTCGGGCTCGACGCGGCTGTACAGCGCGACGCCGCTACGCCCCTTCACCGAAGAGGGCGCGTGCACCGCGAACCACCCCTCCGGCGACACCACGGACGCCGGCAACTGCGAAGCCTCGGCCCGCACCTCCTGGCAGGCGACGACATCGGCCTTCGTGGTGGCAAGCCACTCGACGAAGCCCTTCTTCACGGCGGCCCGGAGGCCGTTGACATTCACGGTCGAGACGGTCAGCACGGGGCGAACGGTACCTCGCGGGTACGACACTCTTGCGCGACGTCGGCGCCGGGGGCGGGAAGACCGGCCACCTTCAGCACTTCGACCCGGCCATCGGCTTCACGAAATCGCCCGCCACCCACTTGTCGTCGGCGATCTTGCGGAAGCCGTTCTGGACCACCGGCTGGGCGTCGAACTCGGCGCCGTTGAGGTACTTGCCGACGACCTTGCCGCTGCCTTCCGGGGTTTCTCGGGCGTTGAGCACGTCGGCGGTCACGGAGACCTTGCAGCCGGTCGCGGAGCCCTGGGCGTCGGCCCGGCCCTTCTGGTTCACCACGTAGACGACCACCACCGCGGCGATCACGGCGAGGATGATCAGGGTCTTCTTGGACAAGCCCAGCATGCCGGCCGCTCCTCCGTCACGGAAAGGGTGCCGGCCCAGGGTAGACACCGGGTGGGCCCGGCGGACAGGGCTCGGCGGCCAGACCACCCGGAGGCGCCAATCGCGTCAGCCGGGGTTGACTCTGCGTGCAGAACGGCCGGGGTACCTCGGAAGACTCCTCCGAGGTACCCCGGCCGGTCCGGGGAGAAGATCAGCCCTGCGCGATCTTCTTGGCCAGGTTCTCGTCCAGCGTGCCGAGGAACTCCTCGGTGGTCTGGAACGGCTGGTCCTTGCCGATCAGCAGCGCCAGGTCCTTGGTCATCCGGCCGCCCTCGACGGTGTCGATGACCACCTGCTCCAGCTTGTTCGCGAAGCCGACCAGCTCCGAGTTCGAGTCCAGCTTGCCGCGGTGCTCCAGGCCCCGGGTCCAGGCGTAGATCGACGCGATCGGGTTGGTCGAGGTCGGCTTGCCCTGCTGGTGCTGGCGGTAGTGCCGGGTCACCGTGCCGTGCGCGGCCTCGGCCTCCACGGTCCGGCCGTCCGGCGTGCGGAGCACCGACGTCATCAGGCCGAGCGAGCCGAAGCCCTGCGCGACCGTGTCGGACTGGACGTCACCGTCGTAGTTCTTGGTGGCCCAGACGTAGCCGCCCTCCCACTTGAGCGCCGCGGCGACCATGTCGTCGATCAGCCGGTGCTCGTAGGTGAGGCCCTTGGCGTCGAAGTCCGCCTTGTACTCGGCCTCGAAGACCTCCTGGAACACGTCCTTGAACATGCCGTCGTAGGCCTTGAGGATCGTGTTCTTGGTGGAGAGGTACACCGGGTAGCCGCGGTCGAGGCCGTACTGCAGCGACGCGCGCGCGAAGTCCTCGATCGACTTGCGGTAGTTGTACATCCCCATGGCGACGCCGCCGCCCTCGGGGAAGTTCGTGACCTCGAACTCCATCGGCGCGGAGCCGTCCTCGGGCGTGTAGGTCATGGTGACCTTGCCCGGGCCGGGGACCTTGAAGTCGGTGGCCTTGTACTGGTCGCCGTGGGCGTGGCGGCCGATGATGATCGGCTTGGTCCAGCCCGGCACCAGCCGCGGCACGTTCGACATGATGATCGGCTCGCGGAAGACCACGCCGCCGAGGATGTTGCGGATGGTCCCGTTCGGGCTCCGCCACATCTTCTTCAGGCCGAACTCCTCGACGCGGGCCTCGTCCGGGGTGATCGTCGCGCACTTGACGCCGACGCCGTGCTGCTTGATGGCGTTGGCCGCGTCGACCGTGATCTGGTCGTCGGTGCGGTCCCGCTCCTCGATGCCCAGGTCGTAGTAGTCCAGGTTGACGTCCAGGTACGGGTGGATCAGCTTGTCCTTGATGAACTGCCAGATGATGCGGGTCATCTCGTCGCCGTCGAGCTCGACGACGGTGCCCTGGACCTTGATCTTGGCCATGAGCAGCGGTGCTCCTTCCGCGGATCTTCGCGATACTTCTTCGACTCGTCGTAGCGGTACGAGCGTACTGCTTGACGGAGCTGGATGGTTCCAGAAGTGGTAGGCGTCAAGTCTCCACCAGGCTCCGGTGGCCCCGGTCACCGGGTTTACCCCGCGATCAGCGGATCGCGGAACCGGGTGATCTCGGAGACCATCCCCTCGGGCACTCATGTCACCGGGAGGTCACGCCATGTCGTACTCCGAGCCGTACCCCGCCCCGGCGGTCGCCGCCGAGCCGCACAGCCGGGCCGCGCCGCGCTGGCTCAGCGGTGTCCTCGGCCTGGTGCTGACGCCCGTCGCGCTCGGGCTGCTGAGCTACGGCGGGTTCCGCGCGCAGCCGAGCCCGCTGGGCGAGGTCGTCGCGGACCGCGACGCGCCGGGCGTCGCACTGCTGGCCGGCGGTGCGATCCTGCTGCTGGTCGTGGCCGCGCTCGGCGCGTGGTCTTCGACCGGTCCGCTGGCCGGCGGGCTGGTGTGGGGCGTGCTACCCGGCGTGATCGGGCTGGCCATGCCGCGGTGGGACCTCGACCTGCTGCGGTTGCTCCCGGACGAGCTGCGCGGCGGCGCGCTCCGGTGGCTGTTCTCCGGCGGCCTGATCGCGGCCGGATTCCTGCTGGTGGGCACCGGGCTGGCCGCGACCCTGGTGCGGCGGCGCCGGTGAGCGCCGGTCGCGGTGGGAGCATTTCGCGCATGGGACTGTTCACCGTGGCCGAGGCGCGCGCCGAGCTCGCCCGGCTGCGCCCCGTGCTCGACGAGCTGGTGCGGGTGCGCGCCGACGCCGCGGAGCTGGCCGCGTCACTGCGCCCGGGTGGTTTGGACACCGAACTCGGCGGCCTGCCCGAGTGGAAGGCTGCGCAGGCCCGGCTCGACGACCTGATGACCACGGTCCAGCTCACCGGCGCGGAGCTGAAGGGCTTCGCGCCGCTGCTGGTGGACTTCCCCGCGGAGCTCGACGGCGTGGACGTGCTGCTGTGCTGGCTGGAAGGCGACCGCGAGCTGTCCTGGTACCACCGCCTCGACCTCGGCTTCGCCGGACGGCGGCCGTTGAACTGACGACCCGGTCAGCGTTCGTGGTGCGCGCCGTGGCTCAGCGGTGAAAATGCACCTCACCGTGGCGACTGAGCATCGACCGCGCCCGAGTACTCCCGGACCTCGATCACCGGCCAGGTTCTTCAGCCCTCCTTGGCTGCGGCCTTCGCGGCCTTCTTGAACGCGCGAACCTCTCCCAGCGTCTTCGCGTCGACCACATCGGCGATCGAACGCCGAGAGCCGCGGTCGCCGTACGAGCCGGCGGCGGCGCGCCAGCCCTTCGGCTGCACGCCGTATTGCTTGCCCAGCAGGGCCAGGAAGATCTTGGCCTTCTGCTCGCCGTAACCGGGCAGGGCCTTGAGCCGCTCGAGCACCTCGGGACCGTCCGGCTTGGGCCGCCCGGAGGTCCAGATCGCCTCGGCGTCACCGTCGTAGTGCTCCACCACGAACTGGCACAGCGCCTGCACCCGGCGCCCCATCGAACCGCCGTACCGGTGGATCGCGGGCGGCGTGACGCACAGTTCGACGAACTGCCCGGGATCGGCCTCGGCGATCTTGCGCACGTCGAACCCGTCCATCCGGTCCGCGATCTTGCGCGGCCCGATGAACGCGACCTCCATGGCGATCTGCTGGTCCAGCAGCATCCCGACGAGCAACGCCATCGGGTCCTCGCTCAGCAAACGGTCGGCCTCGGCCTCACCGCTCAGGTGCACTTCACGCGTCATGGGCCCAGAATCCCACAAGTCGACTAGGTTGTCGTACCTGACGCTCAGAAGCCGCACATCGTTCGTACATTCAGAGAATGTTTCCATATTTCACTGGAGCAACCGCGCTCGGTGGGCTAGATTCGCGAATCCATGTCAGCGGAGATCAGGAGAGCAGCGTGCAAGAGGAAACCCTGTTCGGCGAAGACATCGACGACGAGGACGTAGACGACCAGTTGGACCCTTTGGAGATCAGCCAGGCAGAACGTCGCCTGGTGACACAACCTTACGATCTTTCACTAGCTACTCTTGTCGACGACATAGAACGCGATCGATTACTCCTTAATATCGAATATCAGAGAAAATACGTCTGGGACAGAGCGAAGGCCAGCAGGCTTATCGAAAGCTTTTTGATCAACATTCCCGTACCCGTCTGCTACTTCGCAGAGAACGAGGATGGAACCTACGAAGTCATTGACGGACTTCAACGAATAACAACTATTAAAATGTTTCTCAAAGACAAATTTCCCTTGCGTGGCGTATCCGTGTTGACCGAGCTGGAGGGGTTACATTTTTCAGAAATGTCACCCAAAGATCAGCGCCGCCTCCAGAACCGAACAGTTCGTTGCATTGTAATCACAGAGGACTCTCATCCGGACATCAAATTCGACGTATTTGAGCGTCTCAACACCGGCTCTGCCAGACTCGCGCACCAAGAGTTGAGAAACTGTATATACCGAGGAGAATTAAACACTTTCCTCAAGAGCCTTGCCGAAGAGAATTACTTCAAGAATATACTTGGTGGACTACGAAATCAGCGAATGGAGTACGCCGAGCTTGCCCTACGCTTCTTCGCACTTCGAAGCGATTTTGAATCATACAGACCACCGCTGCGGCAATTATTGAACACATATATGCGAGACCACCAAAAAGAGCAGCCGAGTACTGCAGACATTCTAATATTCAAAGAAACCTGTAAAACTGTTTCTAGGATATTCGGAGAAGAAGCATTCCGCTTACCCTCGAAGAGTTCGGGGAAACAACTGGGGGCATTCAATAAAGCGCTCTTCGACGCCATCATGCTTCCCCTTTCTTTTGCCGACCGCGCCAAAGTAATTCAAAAAGATGACGCAGTCAGGAAACTGAGAAACAATCTCATTGAAAACGAAGAATTCAGCACGGCGATCGGCAGAGCCACTGCGGACAAATCAAGAATGAAAACCAGAACTCATGCATTCTCCGATGGACTAAAGAAGATTGGAATCGAATGCGCATTACCGCAAATTCCAATCAAGTAAGCGCGGTTTCAGTGATAGAAAGTACTACAGAATCATTTAAAGAATTTATTGAGAGCATCCAAGAAGTGCGAGTTTTGCTTAATGCGGACAGGAAGCCAGCAACAACACTTCCCGAGCCTGGAAGGATGCATGACAGGCGAAGTCTTGAGAACGCTCTTTGTCGAGCATCCATGCTAATGCTTGTCGCACACTATGAAGGATTTGTAAAATCTATACTGACAGAGTTCATCGATGAGATCGCTAAAGCAAAACCGCCGTCCAGGCGACTACCGGACGCATTGCTGGAACTCTACACCAAAGAAAGAATACAAGAAATAGCAAGACTTGAAGAATCAACAGAACGAGTTACCAGAACGCGCAAACTATTTACAGGATACGCAGCTCTTTGGGACAGGGACAGGAGTATTGATCCGACCCTTTTACCTGCAAGGATACTAGCCAGACAGTTCACCAACGCAGGACCAGACTCGTTACGCCGAGTTCTTGATCTTATTGGCCAGTTCGAATCACTTGAAAAGATTCAGAGGCACGTATGCGCTAGCCCAGAGTACTTTAAAATCAACATACCAGACAAGTTAAAGGAAATTACTGAAAAAAGAAACAAAATAGCCCACGGAGATCTCGAAGAGAAGCCGACGTCACCAGAGGTATCCAAACATCTAGAATTCTTAATAAAAATCGCTTATGCGGTCGATCAACTGGTTAGAGAAAGAATAGATTACAGCTGTTCACTTCGTTAGAGCTGAGCACTGCACGAGCAAGCCGACCTGGTCGGGAGCCAGACCTGCAATGGGCCGCGTGGCTCAGCGTCCCGAGCGAGCGTGGCGTCCTGTGCTCGTAACCCACCGTCGGCAGGCCCGGGAACGAGGCCGAAACCGCCGCCACACCATTCTTCGCGGTGAAATTCGGAGACCCGCCGGGAAAGACCGCGGTGGGCGATCGCGGACAAGCCCGGCCCGCTCAGGAACAGGAACGACGGATCGGGCACGGGCGATGTCGTCCGCTGGGAAGACTCGATGGGCACAAAGAAATGCAGTCGCGAAGCCTCAAACAGCACCAAGAAGTCCAATAGTTTGAGCGTGACGAAGCTGTCCTTCACCGAGCAGTCCGGTGAAGCGTCTAAGAACGACAACGCGTCCGCTCAGCGGCCGCGGCCAGAATCCCGCGGCCCACCGGCCCGGCCAGTCGCCCACGTTACGACAGTGACTGTCACAAAGTGGTAGAGTCAGCGACTGTCACTACGCGAACCGGAGGAGAACCGCATGAGCCCGACCACCGCCACCGTCGTCCGCTTTCACGGCTACGGCGAGCCTTCGGCCGTGCTGCGCGAGGAGCGCGCCGAAATCGCCGACCCCCCGCCCGGCCGGATCCGGGTGCGGGTGACCGCGGCCGGGCTCAACCCGGCCGACTGGGAGCTCTGCCGCGGGTTCATGGCCGGGAGCCTGCCGCGCGGCATCGGCTACGACGTCGCGGGCACGGTCGACGCCGTGGGCGGCGGGGTCGAGGACGTCGAGGTCGGCGACCTGGTCTTCGGGACGGCGGACTTCGTCGGCCAGCCGAGTGCGGGCGTCGCCGAGTTCGCGATCCTCACCAGCTGGTACCCCGTGCCCGAAGGGCTGGACCCGGCCGAAGCGGCCGTGCTGCCGATGGCCGTGCAGACGGCGATCTGGACGCTCGACGCGCTGGGCCTCGAGGCCGGGAACACGCTGCTGGTCAACGGGGCCGGCGCGATGGTCGGGTTCGCCGCCGTGCAGATCGCCCTGCGCCGCGGCGCCCGGGTCATCGCCACCGCGGGGCCCGCCTTCGCCGACGAACTCGTGAAGCTGGGCGCCCAGGTCACCCCCTACGGCGAGGGCCTGGCCGAGCGGGTCCGCGACCTGGCGGGCGGACCGGTCGACCTCGTCTTCGACGCCCCGCCGCCCAAGCCCGGTTCGATCGCCGAGCTCATCACCCTCGTCGAGGAACCGAGCCGGGTCATGACGATCAGCAACCACGACGAGGCGCGGAGCCTGGGCGCGCGCGTCAACCTCGACCACATCACCGCACCGGCGTCGACCTCGACCTTCCTGCCCCGGTACGCCGCCCTCGCGGCCGAGGGCGCGTTCCGCATCCCGATCGCGCGTGCCTATCCGCTGGCCGAGTGGCGCGACGCCGTGCAGCTCAGCGTTTCCGGCCACCCCCACGGCAAGGTTGTCCTGCTCCCCTGAACGGTGGGCCGGAACCCGCGCCGGCTCAGCCGTTCACGAAAGCAGCTCAGCCGACCGGCACCTCTTCGCGGGCCGGCGGACGGGCCCGGGTCTCCCAGAACAACAGCAGCACGGCGAACGCCACGGCGGTCAGCACCGCGGCGATCTCCGGCAGCACCTGGGGCCCGGCCGAGGTCAGCACCGCGCCGCCGACCACGCCGGACAGCCCGACGCCGAGGTAGATCGCCGAAGCGTTGAGCGACAGCGCGAGACCCGCGTGACCGGGTGAAAGCTCGATCAGCCGGTGCTGCACCGGCGGGTTGAACGCCCACGTGCCCATGCCCCAGAAGAACAGCGTGAAGGCGGCACCCACCACCGTGGTGGTGGTCAGCGGAAGCAGGGCCAGCACCACGGTGATCCCGGCCACCACCACGAGCACCGGCACCCGCGCGCCCCACCGGTCGGCCACGCGACCCCCGGCGAAGTTGCCGACCGCGCCGCCGAGCCCGTAGCAGAACAGCAGGATCGTGACGGTCCCTCCGGTGACCCCGGCCGTCACGGCGAGCAACTGCGAAACCAGCGTGTAGACCATGAACGCGGCGAGGCAGGCGAGCACGGTGGTCACCAGCAGCGCGACCACGCGCCGGTCCCGCGCGACCGCGAACCGCTCGGCCAGCCGCACGGCCGGTGGCGCCGCGACCTTCGGCAGTGCGAGCCGCACAGCCAGCGCTCCGGCCAGCGAGAGCACGCCGACGAGCAGGAACGCGGCTTCGTAGCCGAGCTGCTGGGAGATCAGGCTGCCGAGGGGCACCCCGAAGATGAGCGCGACGGTCAGCCCGCCGAACACCGTCGCGACCGCGCGGCCGCGACGCTCCGGCGTCGACAGCTCCGCGGCCACCGCACTGGCTCCGGGGGTGAAGACGGCGGCACCGGCCGCGGTGACCACCCGCGCGATCATCAGCGTGACGTACCCCGGTGCGACGGCGGCGAACAGGTTGCCGAGGCCGGTCACGACCAGCGCGGCGACCAGCAGCGAACGGCGCTCCCAGCGCCCGGTGGCCGCGGCGAACAGCGGCGAGCCGATGGCGTACGCGATGGCGAAGGACGTGACGAGCTGCGCGGCGGCCGTCGCCGAGACGTGCAGCTCCGAGGTCAGCGACGGCAGCAGTCCGGCGACGATGTATCCGCTGGTGCCGACGCCGAAGGCGCCGAACGCCAGCACGGCGTTCCGTGACGCGCCCGAGGACGGGACGGTGGACATGGAGGGGCCCCCAAAGGCGAAGCGAGGGATTGGTTCGATGAACGTCGTAGTTCGATGGTCACCGTACTACGCCGAGCCGGCAATTTCGACGGGAGTCGTACTATGGACTCGTGGCCGATACCTCGCACCTGACCCCGCTGATCCACCCGGCGCGGGAGGAGATGACCGTCGAGGCCGTGCTGCGCGCGCTCGCCGACCCGGTCCGCCTGGGCATCGTCCGCCAGCTCGCCGCGGCGGGCACCGAGCTGGCCTGCGGAGTGCTCGCGGTGCCGGTGACCAAGTCCACACTCACCCACCACCTCGGCATCCTGCGCCAGGCCGGAGTCGTGGCCGGGCGCCAGGAGGGCACCACGCGGTACAACTCGTTGCGCCGCAAGGATCTCGACGCCCTCTTCCCCGGCCTGCTGGACGGGGTGCTGGCCGCCCGCCGCTAGCGCGGGCACCGGGCGTGAACAGGCTCACCCGGATACCGGGATGACAAACCGGCCCGGCGTCGGTTCAACTGGGACGAGACAGCACACCGGCGTCGGGGCCGTAGCGCTGTCTTGTTTTTTGCCCTCGTACTAAAGCGCTTCAGAACGGGTTACACCCGGGTGGAGCAATCGATTTCTCCAGGAAGGAGCGCCGTGCCCGTCGCGTTGCTCGCACTCGCCATCGGTGCCTTCGGCATCGGTACCACCGAGTTCGTGATGATGGGTGTGCTGCCCCAGACCGCCGCGGACTTCCACATCGACATCCCCACGGCCGGTTACTTCATCTCCGCCTACGCCCTGGGCGTGGTGATCGGCGCCCCGCTGCTCACCGCGCTCGCCGTCCGGCTGCCGCGCAAGACCATGCTGCTCGCCATGATGGGCCTGTTCACCCTGGGCAACGGCCTGTTCGCGCTGTCGCCGAACCAGGAGTTCGGCGTGGCGTTCCGCTTCCTCGCCGGGCTGCCGCACGGCGCGTTCTTCGGCGCCGGCGCCGTGGTCGCGTCGAACATGGCCGGACCGGGCCGGCGGGCCAAGGCCGTGTCCATGATGTTCATGGGCCTGACCCTGGCCAACGTGATCGGCGTGCCGCTGGGCACCCTGCTGGGCCAGCAGGTCGGCTGGCGCGCCACCTTCGGCGTGGTCGCCGTGATCGGGCTGGTGGCCGCGGCCGCGATCGCCAAGCTGGTGCCGCACCAGGGCCGCCCGGCCGAGACCTCGCTGCGCGGCGAGCTGGGCGCGTTCCGCCGTCCGCAGGTGTGGCTGGCGCTGGCCATCGTCACGTTCGGGCTCGGCGGGGTGTTCGCCTGCCTGTCCTACATCACGCCGATGCTCACCGACGTCGCCGGCTACTCGCCGTCGAACGTCACCCTGCTGCTCTCGCTGGCCGGGGTGGGCATGACCGTCGGCAACTACCTGGGCGGACGGCTCGCGGACCGGGCGCTGATGCCCGGCCTGTACGCCGCGCTGCTCTCGCTGGCCGCGGTGCTCGCCGTCTTCACGGTCACCGCGCAGGGCAAGGTCGGCGCCGCCATCACCATCTTCTTCGTGGGCGTGGCCGGCTTCATGATCGGCCCGATGATGCAGGCGCGGATCATGGAGAAGGCCGGCGGCACCCCGTCGCTCGTCTCCGCGGCCGTGCAGTCGGCGTTCAACATCGCCAACTCGATCGGCGCCTCCCTCGGCGGCCTGGTCATCGCGGGCGGCCTCGGCCTGGTCGCGCCGAACTGGGTCGGCGCGGGCCTGGCGGTGCTCGGCCTCTCGATCGCCGTGTTCTCCGGCACGCTCGACCGCCGGGAGTCCCGCGCGGCCGAGCAGCGGGAGCTGGCGCTGGCTTCGTGAACCGCCCTTGGGGTTCACCGACGGTGCGGACCGTCGGTGAACCCTCACGCGTCGAACGGGCCGCCGCTGATCGTCAGCGCGATGTAGAGGACCGCGGCGCCGAGCAGTCCGCAGGTGACGATGTCGACGGTCCGGCCGCGGATCGCCAGCAGGCCCACCTTTTCGGTGGGCAGCAGCGCGCGCAGCAGCCCGGCCGCGAACAACGCGAGGCCGACCAGGACCGCGCCCTCGCGCCAGTGGTACTGGACGATGCGCAGCGCACCCACCGCGACCAGCAGCAACACCCCCGCGAACGGCGCGTGGACCGTCCAGCCCCGCCCGTCCCGGCGCCGGCCGCCCGCCATCGCCATCAGCCCGCGACCGCGCGTTCCGCGGCCTCGACCACGTTGCTGACCAGCATCGCCCTGGTCATCGGGCCGACCCCGCCGGGATTCGGCGAAAGCCAGCCGGCCACCGCGGCCACATCGGGGTGGACGTCACCGGTGAGCTTGCCGTCGACGTGCGAGACGCCGACGTCCAGCACCGCCGCCCCCGGCCGCACCATGTCCGGCGTGATGATCCCGGGCACGCCCGCGGCCGCGACCACGATGTCGGCGCGGCGGACCTCGGCGGCGAGGTCGCGGGTCCCGGTGTGGCAGAGGGTCACGGTGGAGTTCTCGCTGCGGCGCGTGAGCAGCAGGCCGAGGGTGCGCCCGACGGTGATACCGCGGCCGACCACGGTGACCCGCGCTCCGTCCAGCTCGACGCCGTGGCGCTTGAGCAGTTCGATGATCCCGTACGGCGTGCAGGGCAGCGCGCCCTTCTCGCCGAGCACGAGCCGGCCCAGGCTGACCGGGGCGAGGCCGTCGGCGTCCTTGTCCGGGTCGATGCGCTCCAGCACGCGGTTCGCGTCGAGGTGCCGGGGCAGGGGCAGCTGGACGATGTAGCCGTGACAGGCCGGATCGGCGTTCAGCTCGTCGATGACGGCTTCGAGCTCGCCCTGCGAGATGTCGGCGGGCAGGTCGCGGCGGATCGAGTTCACGCCGATCTTCGAGCTGTCCGCGTGCTTCATCTTCACGTACGAGTGCGAGCCGGGGTCGTCGCCGACCAGCACCGTGCCCAGACCGGGGACCACCCCCCGCCCGGCGAGCGCGGCCACCCGCGGGCCCAGCTCCGCGAAAATGGCGTCCTTCGTGGCCTTGCCGTCCAGAATCTTCGCCGTCACGGCCCCCATTCTGGCAAAGCGGCGCCGGGCGACGTCGACTGCCCGGCCGCGGGGCGGATCACCCTCGCCCCGCGCGTCGCGACCGGGCTCGGATCGCCACTGCCCGTAGACTGCCCGTCACCCCACCACCGGCTCCGCGGCCCGGCCCGCTCGGGCGTGTGATCTTCCGCATACGGCGTCGGCCGAGGTCAGACCGCAGGTCGGTGTGCCCGTGAGTGGCAAAACCCGCATGCGGGGTGCGTTCGTGCGCGCGAACAGTCAAAATGTCAGCGTGGCACAACCGACGACGCAGTTGAACGCGACGGAGCAGGACACTCTGGTCAAGCAGATCGGACTGGCCCTGCTGCGCGCCGCGCCGCGCGACTGGCGCAAAGTCACCGCGGAGTACCGGGCGGTCGGGAGGTACCACGAGCTGACCGGCCAGATCCTCACCGAGGACGGGACCAGTCAGGAGTGGGTCGCCACCCACGACATCGCGACCCTCTTCGGGCGACTGCGCGGCGGCATGTACCGGGACGGGCGCGGCACCTGGTTCAACGCGCGCTACCAGCTCGACCACCCGTCCAGCTACAACCTCGAGTACAACCGCGACGAACCGCCGTGGAACCTCGCCCCGCCGCCCCAGGCCTACCAGGACGAGCTGCGCATGTTCCCCCGCACGGAGGAGAACGTGCCCGAGTGGCTGATCCGGCGCATGTCCGGCCTCGGCCCGGAGCAGCCCGGCCCGCACTTCCGCATCGCGCGGATCTTCGACACCATCTCACCGGCCGGCCGGCCGGTGATCAACCGGCCCGACCTGGAGGTCTCGGAGCAGGACCGCCTGCTCGACTACCTCGACCACGCCCCGCTGGTGGTCCAGGAGCGCGGCTACGACATCGACCGGCTCGCCCCGGCGCCCGAGGCCACCGTGCCGGTCGCGTTCCACAGCGACGGCCAGTGGATCTGGCCCGCGGCGGTGAACTTCTACCTCCAGCGCTACGGCGTCTCGCCCGAATCGGACCTGGTCGAGCACATCCGCTCGAACGGGTTCCAGCTACCGCCGGTGGACGAGCCGGCCCTGCAGGGGGCCGCGGCGTACCTCACCCGCGGGAACCAGCAGGCACCGCAGGGACGGCCGGGGGCACCGGCCGGGCCGGGTCAGAGCGGACCGGGCGGGCCCGGACCGGCTGGGCCCGGTGGCCCGGGTGGCCCGGGTGGCCCCGGTCAGGGTGGACCCAATCAGGGCGGGCCCAGTCAAGGTGGGCCCAGTCAAGGTGGGCCGGGTCAGGCCGGTCCTGGTGGCCCCGGATCGGGCGGTCCGCCGGGTGGGCCGGGGCCGGCCGGCCCCGGTCGGCCGAACGGGCCCGGTCAGGCTGGTCCGGGCGCACCCGGGGTCGCGGCCGCGGCACTCGGGGGTACGGCGCTCGGGGCTGCCGGAGCGGCCGCGCTGGCCGGTTCCGGCGGGCCGTCCGCGGGTTCGCCGCCGGAAGCCCCGGCGGACGTCCCGCTCGCGGTGCACCCGGAGCCGGAGCAGCGCGGCGAGCCGCCGTTCGAGCAGGTCTTCGACGACTACCAGGACGAGCCGCACCACGACGCCGCCTCGGCCTACGACGAAGAGCCCTACCACGAGGCCGAGAGCTACCAGGACGGGTTCGACAACCACTTCACCGAACCGGAGCACACCGAGCCCGAGCGGAACGGTCCGGCGCCGACCGCCGAGCGGACCGCGCTGTACGCCCCGGTCGACCCGGACGCCGCCCCGACGGGGCAGCCGCACCCGGCCGAGGAGACCGCGCTCTACGCGCCCGTGGACCCCACGCCTCAGCCCGAGGAGCAGCAGCACACGCAGCTGTACGCGCCGGTTGAACCGTCGCACCCGGCTGAAGGGTCCGCGCAGTACACGCCCGCGGAGCCGGAAGAACAGCACTCGGACCAGCACGGTCTGTACACCGGACCGCAGGACGAAGAACAGCACGACCGGTATTCAGGTCCTGAGTCCGAGGCCGCGCACAACGGGCACTACGAGGACGAGCACGCCGAGTCCTACGGCGAGGAGGCTGGTCACCACGCCGGTCCTTACGCCGGTGAAAACGGCCAGTACGTCGAGGAAGACGACCAGCACCTCGACCAGTACGCCGGCGAAGGCGGCCACCAGCGGCACGAGGAGGAGCCGGAGTTCGACTCGGGCCCGCCGACCGCGCTGATGGACGCGGACAGCTCCGTGCCGGGAGTGCCGTCGGTGCCGGGTGTGCTGCCGGTGCCCGAGACGCCGGTCCGCGGTGGCCACGCGATGCGGTCCGAGGAGCCGGACCGGACCGAGACGACGCCGGACGACGTCCCGGCCGCCCAGTCCGGGCCGTCCCCGTCCGTGCAGTCCCAGTCGATGCAGGCCCAGTCCGTGCAGGCACCATCCGCCCAGGCCCAGTCCGCGCAGGCCCCCTCCGGGCCGCCCCCGTCGCTCCAGTCCCAGCCCGGCCTGCCGCAGCAGCAGCAGGAGCCGACCGACCCGACGCCGCCTCGCCGGTCGCGCCGGGCCCGGCCGGCCGAGCCCGCGCTGGCCGGTCTTCAGGACAAGCTCGACCAGCTCGACGTGCCCGAGGAGGCGTACCGGCTCGGTGAGGCAACTGACCGCGGCTGGGCGATCGAATCGGTCGAAGAGGGCTGGCGCGTCGCCTGGTACGACGGTGACCTGGTCAACCCGGCCGTGTTCGGCGACGCCGAGGACGCGGCGGCCTTCATGCTCGGCAAGGTGCTGATGCACCCGGAGGGTCACCCGCCCGTCGGGGAAGAACCGCCGCCGGCGCCCGTTGAGGAACCGGTGGCCGAAGCCCCGAAGCCGCCGATGATGGCGACGCTTTCGCCGGCCGTCGCGACGGGCTCGTTCCCGGTGCGGCCGCGCGACGACGTGCCACCGCAGGAGCAGACCGCGTTCACCTCGGCCGCGGAGCTGCTCGGCGACGACGAGCCCCCGGCTCGCCCGCCGGTCTCGGCCCCGCAGCCCGTGGCGGCCCAGGCTCAAGCCCAGACCGCGCCGCCCGCCGCTCCTCCGCGCCGGGAGCCGCCGATGGCGGCCCCGCTGCCGCCGATGTCCCCGCCGCCGCGCCGGGACGAGCCGGTCCGCTCCGCCAACGGCGCGGGCGGGCGCGCCGGTGCCAACGGTGGCGGCAACGCCGGGCAGCAGTGGCCGATCTCGCCGCTTTCGGGCGAGCCGCCACTGACGTTGTTCCGCGGCAAGGAGCTGCGCGAGCTCCCCGCGGGGAGCGAGCTGGACCGGTTCGGCGGCCCGAACGGCAACCTGACCTACGCCGCCGGGACGCCGTTCGAGGAGCGCTCGCTGGTCCCGGAGTGGGTGAACCGGCCGTACCACGTGTACCGGGTGCAGCGTCCGCTGGAGACGCTCGCCGGGGTCGCGATCCCGTGGTTCAACCAGCCGGGCGGTGGTTCGGCGTACCTGCTGCCGGCCTCGATCGAGGAGCTGGTCGCCGAGGGTGACCTGATCGAGCTGGACCCGGGCGAACCGCCCATCGACTGACCCTCGTCACGGCGAAGGCCCCCGGTGCACGCCGGGGGCCTTCGCCGTTCGCACCGGGTTTACTTGACGATGAGCCCGTGGGCGGCGGCGAAGGACACGGCCGTCTCCACATCGATGTACGCGCCGCGGAGATCGGCCTGCACCAGCGCGTTCGCGTCGAGGATCGCGCCGCGCAGGTCGGCGCCGGGCAGCTTGGCCGCGAGCAGCCGGGCGCCGCTCAGGTCAGTGCGGCGCAGGTCCGTGCCGGTGAGGTCGGCTTCGGTCAGATTGGCTTCCCGCAGCCGCAGCCCGGACAGGTCGAGCTTGCGCAGCCGTCCGCGCGCCAGCGACGTCAGCGAGAGGTCGCACTCGGTCAGGGCGATGCCCTGGAACCGGCAGTCCATAAAGGACGACCCCAGCAGCGAGCACGAGGACCACCGGCTCTCGGCCAGCACCGTCCGGTCGAACTTGCACGACCGGAACGCCGAGGCGTCGTGCCGTGAGCCCGCCAGGTCGGTCCTGGTGAAGTCGCAGTCGTCGAACGTGCAGCCCCGGGTGCGCAGGTCCCGCAGGTCCGCCCCGGCGAAATCACAGCCGACGAACTGGCGTTTTTCCCACCACTGACCGGAAAGAACGGCTTCCTGGTAGTCCTCACCCGTCTCGATCACCCCGACAGGATGTCACAGCCGCACCGGGGGCCCGATGGGCGGAGGGCTCAGTTCCATCGTGGGCGACGAGGCTTTCGGCGCATTCGATGAACCCGGGGCGGCTCGTGCCTGAGCCCACCGCGGGCTCGATCGAGGGTTCGGGGGTTCAGCGGAAATCCCGCGACTTCGCCGTGATGCGCAGCGGCAGCGGTTCGAGCTTGAGCGCCCGGACGCTCGCCACTCCGTCCGACTTCTCGAGTACGCCGTGGACCAGCAACGCCGAGCTGGAACGGGCGACGCGGTGGAAGCGCTGCCACAACCCGAGCGTGCAGATGACGTTGACCATGCCGGTTTCGTCTTCGAGGTTGATGAAGGTGACCCCGCCGGCGGTGGCCGGGCGCTGGCGGTGCGTGACCGCGCCGCCGACGAGCACGTGGTCGCCGTCTTCCAGCTCCGGCAACCGGTCGGCGATGACCACGCCGAGAGCGTCGAGGCGATCGCGGACGAACTGCGTCGGGTAGCTGTCCGGGGAGAGGCCGGTGGCCCAGACGTCCGCGGCGGCGACGTCCAGCGCGTCCAGGCCCGGCAGCGTCGGCGCGTCGACCCCGGCCCCCGTGCCCGGCAGCTTCTCCGGCCGGTCCTGGGCCGCGGCGCCCGCCGACCACAGCGCCTGGCGGCGGTCGGGGCCGAAGCCGGCGAACGCGCCCGCCGTGGCGAGCGCCTCCAGCTGCGGCGTGGTGAGCCGCACCCGGCGGGCCAGGTCGGACATGCTCGCGTACGGCCCGTTCTCCTCGCGCTCGGCCACGATCTGCTCGGCGACCGCGGTGCCGACCGCGCGCACGGTGCCGATGCCGTTGCGCACGGCCCGCAGTTCCCCGCCGTCCGGCCGGGGCTCCAGGGTGGCGTGGGGCAGGCTGAGGTTGATGTCCGGACCGAGCACGGTGACGCCGTGCCGCCGCGCGTCGGCCACCAGCGACTGGGGTGAGTAGAAGCCCATCGGCTGCGCGCGCAGCAGCCCCGCGCAAAAGGCGTCCGGGTGGTAGTGCTTGAAGTACGCGCTGGAGAACACGATGTGCGCGAAGCTCAGCGCGTGGCTCTCCGGGAAGCCGAAGTTCGCGAACGCCTTGAGCTTCAGGAAGATCTGCTCCGCCAGCTCCGGACGGACACCCTTGGCCACGGCGCCGTCGAGGAACCGCTGCCGCAGCCGTTCCATCTTCCGCGTCGAGCGCTTGGACCCCATCGCGTGGCGCAACTGGTCGGCCTCCGCGGCGGTGAACCCCCCGACGTCCAGCGCGATCTGCATCATCTGCTCCTGGAACAGCGGCACGCCCTCGGTCTTGTACAGCGCTTTCTCCAGCAGCGGGTGGTCGTAGTCCCACTCTTCCCGGCCCTGCTTGCGGCGGATGTAGGGGTGCACCGAGCCGCCCTGGATCGGGCCGGGGCGGATGAGCGCCACCTCCACCGCGAGGTCGTAGAACTTCCGCGGCCGCAGCCGGGGCAGCGTGGCCAGCTGCGCGCGGCTCTCCACCTGGAACACGCCGATCGCGTCGGCGCGGCAGAGCATGTCGTAGACCTTCTGGTCGGTCAGGTCCAGGTCGGCCAGGTCGACCCGCACGCCCTTGTGGTCGCGGACCAGGTCGAGCATGTAGTGCAGGGCCGAGAGCATGCCCAGGCCCAGCAGGTCGAACTTGACCAGCCCGGCCGAGGCGCAGTCCTCCTTCTCCCACTGCACCACGCTGCGCCCGGGCATCCGGGCCCACTCGACCGGGCAGATCTGGCTCACCGGCTCCCGGCAGATCACCATGCCGCCGGAGTGGATGCCGAGGTGGCGGGGGAAGTCCTCGAGCGCGAACGCAAGCTGGACGACGTCCTCGGGGATGTCGTGTTCGTGGTCCTTTTCGGTGCTGCGCAACGAACCCCAGCGGTCGATCTGCTTGCCCCAGGCGTCCTGCTGGCCGGGTGAGTAGCCGAGGGCGCGGGCGGCGTCGCGGATGGCCGAGCGGGCGCGGTAGGTGATCACGTTGGCCACCTGCGCGGTGTTGAGCCGGCCGTACTTCGTGTAGACGTGCTGGATGGCCTCCTCGCGGCGGTCGGACTCGATGTCGAGGTCGATGTCCGGGTAGCCGTCCCGGTCCGGGGCCAGGAACCGTTCGAAGAGCAGCTCGTACAGGACCGGGTCGATCTTGGTGATGCCGAGGGCGTAGCAGACGGCCGAGTTCGCGGCCGATCCCCGGCCCTGGCAGAGGATGTCGGATCGCCGGCAGAACTCGACGATGTCGTGCACGATCAGGAAGTAACCGGGGAAATCCAGCTCTTCGATGATCTTCAGTTCGTGCTCGAGCTGCTGGTGCGCGCGCTCTTCGTGGGGCTTGCCGCCGAAGTGCTCCTTCGCGCCCTCCAGGGTGAGGACACGTAGGTGCTCCGCCTCGGTGCGCCCGTCGGGCAGGTCGAACGGCGGCAGCTTCGGTTCGAGGTGGTGCAGCTCGAAGGCGCACTCGCGGCCGAGCAGCGCGGACCGCTGGACGGACCCGGGGTAACGCTCGAAGATCTCGGCCATCTCCGCCCCGGAACGCAGGAACGCCATGGAGTCCGGCGGCAGCCAGGGCTCCAGCTCCTCGATGCTGCGGCGCGCGCGGATGGCCGCGAGCGCGTCGGCGAGGGCGCCGCGTTCCGGCCAGGCGTAGTGGGCCGCGGTGGTCGCGACGGTGGGCAGGTGGAAGTCGCGGGCCAGCCGGGCGAGCAGGTCGTTGTGGGTGTCGTCGAGCGGCAGTCCGAGGTCGGTCAGCTCGACGTACACGTTGTCCCGGCCGAAAAGCTCCACGAGCTCCCGCAACCGCGCGGCCGCCGCGGTGGGCCCCTGGGTGACCAACGCCGTGCGAACGGATCCCTTGCGGCACCCGGTGAGCACGGCGCACTGCCCGGCGACCTCCTCGGCCACCTCGCGCAACCGGTAGACGGGCCGCCCCTTCTCGGCGTGCTGCCCGGGTTCCGCGCGGCCGTCGTGCCCGCGCATCTGCCCGGCGGTGATGGCGCGGCACAGGCTGCGGTACCCGTCCGCCCCGCGGGCGAGCAGGAGGAGGTGCGCGCCTTCGGGATCAGCGTCCCCGTTCTGCGGCCCGGAAAGCCCAAAGCTCAACTCGGTCCCGAACACCGTCGCGACGCCCAGTTCCTTGGCCGCCTCGGCAAACCGGACGACCCCGTACATCCCGTCGTGGTCGGTCAGCGCGATCGCGTCGAGCCCGAGCCGCGACGCCTCTTCGACGAGCTCTTCGGGGTGGTTGGCCCCGTCGAGGAAGCTGAAGTTGGAGTGACAGTGCAACTCGGCGTACGGCACCCGCGCTCGGGCCACTTCGAGGTCGCTCCGCGGCGGCGCGACTCGTTCGGGACGCTGGTAGCCCTCACGGCGCCTCCCCCAGGCGGGACTGTCGCCGTGGTCTCCGGGAGGCAGGGCCCCGGACAGCGCCCGGGCGAGATCGCGCCACGGGACGGGCGGGTTGTTCCAGCCCACGGGTCAGCCCCCCCATGGAGCCCGGGGGGCGGGGATGAGGGGCCTCCGGGCGGGTGCGGGACGCTCGCGCTTGGCTGGTTCCGGGCTGCGCGGGGGGATCTTTTGGCGCGGGGCCGCGACCGGGCGGCTGATGGCGGGTCCAGTCCGTGGCGAGGGAATTGCGGGCAGGCAACCGAGAGCCGGATCGGCTTGCTGCGGACGGACGCAGCCCCGGCGAACCTGCTGCTGCGGGACCGCGGGCGGGCAGGCCGGGCCCCGCCCTGCCACCTCCGAGGGAACCGCGGGCAGACGCGGCTCGCCTGGACTTGCGGTCTGCTGCTGCGGGATCACGGGCGAGCGCGGGACGTTCGAGTGTGCCTCCTCCGGCCGGACCGCGGGCAGGCTCGGGTCGTCCGGGTTCGCTTGCTTCGGCGGGATCGCGGGCAGGTGGGCACCGTCCGGGTTCGCTTGCTTCGGCGAGACCACGGGCAGATGGGCATCATCCGAGTTCGCTTGCTTCAGCGGGATCCCGGGCCGGTGGGCACCATCCGGGTTCGCCACCTCCGGCGGAATCGCAGGCAGACTGGCGCCGTCCGCGTTCGCCACCTCCGGCGGAATCAAGGGCAGATGGGCATCGTCCGAGTTCGCTTGCTTCGGCGGGATCCCGGGCAGATGGGCACAATCCAGGTTCGCCACCTCCGGCGGAATCGCAGGCAGACTGGTGCCGTCCGGGTTCGCCACCTCCGGCGGGATCGCAGGCAGTCGTGGGTCAGTACCGCCCGGCCCCTCCCCTTGCGGCGGGGTCGCGGGCAGGCGGGTGTGGGCCGGCCAGGCCGGGTCGGGGGGTTCCGGCCGAGGTGGGAGTGCGGAGCGGAGCCAGGCCAGCACCCGGCGCACGTGGTCGTCGTTCACCTAGTCGTACACTCCCTCTACTGTCCACAGTGGATTATCGAGCCCTGCGCACAGGAGCAGGACCGCCTCGGGTGGTTCGTCCGGGGCCCCGGCGACCAGCATCTGCACCCGGGCCCGCGGCGGGCCCGGGGCGCGGCTGGCCACCCTGGTCACCGGCCAGACCCGCGACCAGTCGAGCACCTCCCGCCCCGGTTCACCGAGGATGCTGAGGCGGTTCGGGGGCGCGGTCAGCCGCCGGTGGTCGGTGAGGCCCACCGGCCGCCCTTCGGCGTCGAAGACTTCGGCGGGCAGCGGCCGGACGAGCACCGTCGCCGGTGAAGGCACCGGCAGCCGGCCAGGCCAGGTCGCGCCGAGCGCTTCCCCCCAGGCGGTGGGCCCGTTGTCGTGACCCCCGTGCGCAGCAGGCGACACCGGCGTCGGCACAGCCGGATCGCGGAGATCTTCCTCTACGACCAGACCCTCACCCGACGACGCCGAAGGGACCACTGCCAGCGCCTCCGGGCCACCGGTTTCCTCCCGCACAACCAGTCCACCATCGGACGGCACCGACAAAGCCGGCGCACCCGAGCCACGGACCTCCTCCCGCGCAACCGAACCAACGCCCGGCAAAGCCGATGAAGCGAGCGTCGGGGAATTCGGACGGCGAGTGTCTTCCCCGGCAGCCGGGGCGTCCCCCTGGCCCGCAACCGGTGAGGTCAGCGTCGGCGCATCCGGAGGCGAGACCAGGTCACGAGCGTCTCCCCACGGGACGAGGCGGACGCGGTCCGCGGGGTTGCGGCCACCGTCCAGGAGGGGGGTGACGACGCCTTCCGGACCGAGCAGGCCCTGGACCCGGACGAAGGCGCGGCCGGCCCGTTCCGTGGTCAGCTCCTCGTCCTCATCGGGACCCGCGGCCGGGTTACCGCCGCGCCAGAGACCCAGTTGCAGGGAGCGGCCTTCGACGGTCTCTTCCGGTACCAAGCTCAGCCGGGCGACTCCCGAGGTCGGGCGCCCGCTGGGGGCGGTACGCAGCCAGCCCTCGAACTGCCAGCGCACCCGATCGGAAACTCCCTGTGGGGTAAGGGGTTCCGCGCAACGCCAGACCCGTTTCAGTTGCTCGCCGGACTCGGTGGTGGCGTAGATGCCGAGCCGGGTGCAGGCCAGGCCCCGCTCGGACAGCCCGGCGTGGAACCGGGCGCCGATGCTCTTGGCCGCGAACGCCGCGACGTCGATCCGCTCCAGCACCGGGTCGAACGACTCGGTCAGGGACAGCTCCGGCGCCGGGCGGCGGCGCAACGGCGGCCGTTCCGACTGGCCGCGGGCGAGCCGGTGCGCAAGGACCCCTTCGAGCGCGAAGCGGGCCAACACGTCGCGTTCGGTGAGGGCGGCGAAGGCACCGAGGGTGCGCAGGCCGAGCCGGGTGAGCAGGCCGACGAGCTCCGTCCGGTCGCTGCCGGGCTGGTCGAGCACGCCGACCGGCAGCGGGGCGAGGAACGCGGCCGCCTCCCCGGGCTCGACGAACTCGCCGTAGCGGGCCGCGATGGTCGCGGCGAACAGCCCCTCCGCGACCCCGACCTGGCACTCCACCCCGGCCACGGCGGCGATCTGGTCCAGCAGCTTCTCGGCGAGCCGAATCTCGCCGCCGAAGTAGCTCGCCGCCCCGGCCACCGGCACCGCGATCAACCCGGGCCGCACCACTTCCAGCCCGACGACCAGCTCCTCCACCGCCCTCGCCACGGTCTCGAACAACCGCGCGTCCCGCCCGTCGTCCGCCCCGAACACGACCAGTTCGGGACATCGGGACTCCGCCTCCCGCCGCCGCATCCCCCGCCGGACCCCGTGGGCCCGCGCCACGGCCGTGCAGGCCACCACCCGGTTCGCCAGGAACACCGCGGCCGGTCTCGTCAGTGCCACCCCGCCCGCGGCCACCGCCGCGACGGCCGGCCAGTCCGGGCACCAGAGCACCAGCAGGCGGGTGGGCAGGGCGCTCATCGGGCCCGCCCACCGGAGTGTGCGTTGTGGACGGTGACCGCCGGCCGGACGGGGCCGATGCGCCGAGCCGTCGCCCGGGCACCCCGGGGTGCGGGGACGGCAGGGGGAGCAACCGCGGCGATCGCCTCGTGAGCCGATCCGGCGAAGTGGGCGATGGTCATCCCACGGCCTCCTCGGCGACCAGCAGCGGCGAGGCGGCCGGGGTTTCCTTCGCCCGGGTCCGCGGACGGGGCGCCGTCGGGTTCTGGGGCGGAGCCGGGGCGATCCGTCCGGCCGGGGTGGGCAGGGCCAGCGCGGCAGACAGCGGACGAGCCGCGGCGCCACGGCCACGGGCGTGGACCACGGCCGGACGGGACTCCAGATGCCCCGTGCCCCGGGAAAGGCCGGACCAGCGGCCCCGGGTGCAGTGCAGTTCGACGTCGGCCGCCGGCCAGGGCCCCAGCGAGATCAGGACGGCGCCGCGGTGGCGGGCGCGCGAGGAGAGGCGGCGGGCGATGGACGGCTGGACCGAGCGGGGCTCGGTGACGACCAGGTCGACGCCGTCGAGGAGGGCGGCCATCACGGCCGGGTACTCGGCGCCCGGGTTCGTGACCAGCGCCAGCCGGGAGACCGCGACGCCGTGCTCCGCCGCCGCGGCCACCCCCAGCGAAGGCACGCCGACCACCGCCGCCCACGAACCGGCGGCGGTGGCCTCGGCGAGCAGGGCCAGCAGCAGCGAGGTGGAACTGTGGACCGCCACGGTGCTCCCGCGCCGGAGCCCCGAGGCGGGCAGCAGTCCGGCCAACGCCGGGGACACCGGGAGCACCCTTCCCGTCGTCCTGGCGTGCGCGGCCTGGGCCGCCACCCGGCTCGCTGTGCTCACCCCGGGCAACGCCGCCAGCCGCGCCACCGGCGGCGCGACCACGGCCGGCCCCCCAGGACCAGCCGTCGCCGCACCGTCCGCAACCGCTACCGCACCAGGCCCAGCCCCCGGCACCGAGCCAGCCACGACTCTCCCCGAGCCAGCCAGGCCGACCGCACCCACCGCCGTCCCAGCCGAGCCGACCGCACCCACCGCCGTCCCAGCCAGGCCGACTGCTCCCACAGCCGTCCCAGCCGAGCCGACCGCTTCCACCGCCGAATCAACCGGGCCCGCCGTCCCTGCAGCAGTCCCAGCCGTCCCGGCCGCCCCCATCGCCGGACCAACCGAGCCAGCCGCAGCCGAACCGACCGAACCAGCGGCAGCCAAGCCCACCGCGGCCGAACCAGCCACAACCGCGGCAACCGCGGCCGAGTCGGCCGCAATCACACCCGCCGTCACCACATCCACCTCCCCTGCATCCTCGAAGCGGCCGCTCGAAAGCGACCGCCGGAAAGCGGCATCTCGAACACGGACACGACTCACGTCGCGCCGTGGCGGGCCATGGCACCGAAACGCCAGGACACGCACCGGCACACCGCCCGCCCCCACGCCGGAAGGACCATGGGACGGGCGGGGCGCCGGTTCAACCGCGGGGAAGGCGGCTCCAACACCCTGCATCTCCAACACTGCATCGAACACTTGTTCGACACATTCAGTACACCGCAGCTCCGGATCCCTGTCAAGCCGAAGGCCGATCATCCACCGGCCGCCGGTACGCCCGGGCAGTGTTGCCGACGTGGCGCTTTCCCATCCGGTGCGGCCCGGACCGAAAGCTACGCTGGGAAAAGCGTCCTGCCGGCCGAACTGATGAATGGGCTTGAAGTGAAACACATCGCGCTGCGCGCCTTCGTCGAAGACGATCTTCCCGTCCTCGACCGGTTCGCCACCGATCCCGACGTGGCCGGGGCGTTCCAGTGGACCGGGTTCACCGACCCGAAGGCCCGCCGCCGCCGCTTCGAAGAGGACGGCTTCCTCGGTGAGCGCTCCAGCGCCGTCGCCGTGACGGTGGACGGCGTCGTCGCCGGGATGGCCGGCTGGGAGGCGGCCGACCGGGGCGGCCCGGCGGGCGGTTGCTACGAGATCGGCCTCACGCTGCTGCCCGACCACCGCGGGCACGGCACCGGGACGGAGGCGCACCGGCTGCTCGTCGACCACCTGTTCCGCTTCACCCGCGCGCACCGGCTGGAGGCGTTCACCGACGCCGGCAACGCCGCCGAGCAGCGGGTGCTGGAGAAGACCGGGTTCCACCGCGAAGGTCTGATGTGCCAGGTGACCTGGCGCGACGGGAGCTACCGCGACGAAGTGGTCTACGGCCTCCTGCGCACCGCCTGACCACGTGGAGCGGCGGGCCCGGGGAAGTTCCCCGGGCCGGCCGCTTCACGAGAAATCAGTGCGCGAAGTGGCGCGTGCCCGTCAGGTACAGCGTGACCCCCGCGGCTTCCGCCGCCGCGATCACCTCGGCGTCGCGAATGGACCCACCGGGCTGGACGACGGCGCGCACGCCGGCCTCCAGCAGCACCTCGAGCCCGTCCGGGAACGGGAAGAACGCGTCGGACGCGCCCACCGAGCCCTTCGCCCGGTCCCCCGCCCGGGTGACCGCGAGCCGCGACGAGTCGACGCGGTTGACCTGGCCCATGCCGACGCCGACGGTGGCCCCCTCGTTCGCCAGCAGGATCGCGTTGGACTTCACCGCGCGCAGCGAGCGCCACGCGAACTCGAGGTCCGCCAGCGTCCGCTCGTCGGCCGGGGCCCCGGTCGCGAGCTGCCAGCCGGCCGGGTCGTCGCCGGGGGCGTCGATCGTGTCTACGGTCTGCACGAGCACCCCGCCGGAGATCGGCCGGAACTCGACCGGGGCCGGGTCCTCGATCGCCGGCAGTTTCAGCAGCCGCACGTTCTTCTTGCGCTGCAGGATCTCCAGCGCCTCGGGCTCGAAGCCGGGCGCCAGCACGACCTCGGTGAACACCTCGGCGATCTGCTCCGCGGCCTCGACCGTCACCGGTCGGTTCGTGGCGATCACGCCGCCGTAGGCCGAAACCGGGTCGCACGCGTGCGCCTTCCGGTGCGCCTCGGCGACGTCCAGGCCCACCGCGATGCCGCACGGGTTCGCGTGCTTGATGATCGCGACGGCGGGCTCGGCGAAGTCGAACGCGGCGCGGCGGGCGGCGTCGGTGTCGACGTAGTTGTTGTAGGACATGGCCTTGCCGTGCAGTTGCTCGGCGTGCGCCAGCCCCGGCTGCGCGCTCTTGTACAGCGCGGCCTTCTGGTGCGGGTTTTCGCCGTACCGCAGCACGTCCGCGCGCTCCCAAGTGGCGCCGGTGAAGTCCGGGAAACCGGAGTCGTCCGCGGGCGCGTACTCGGTCGCGAACCAAGAAGCGACAGCCGTGTCGTACGCCGCAGTGTGCGCGTAAGCCTGCGCCGCGAGCCGCTTGCGGTCAGTCAGCTCGAAACCGCCCTCGGCCACGCGCTCCAGCACCCAGGCGTAACGCGCCGGGTCCACGACCACCGCGACACTGCCGTGGTTCTTCGCGGCCGCGCGCACCATCGCCGGGCCGCCGATGTCGATGTTCTCCACGCAGTCCTCGGGGCTCGCGCCCGAAGCGACGGTCTGCGCGAACGGGTACAGGTTCACCACGAGCAGGTCGAACGCCGCGATGTCGAGCTTCTTGAGCTGCGCCACGTGGTCGTCGTTGTCCTGGTCGGCCAGCAGCCCGGCGTGCACGCGCGGGTGCAGCGTCTTGACCCGGCCGTCGAGCGACTCCGGGAACCCGGTGACCTGCTCGACCGGCGTGACCGGGACGCCCGCGTTCGCGATCACCTTCGCGGTGCCGCCGGTCGACACGATCTCCACGCCGGCCGCGTGCAGACCGGTCGCGAGCTCGAGCAGGCCGGCCTTGTCCGAAACGCCGATCAGCGCGCGCCGGACCGGGCGTCGTCCTCGTTCAGTGCTCAAAACCTCACCTTTCGTCCGTCCACGGTGCAGCCACCACGGCCGAGTCGCTCGATCGTTTCCACCAGCAGCCTGCGTTCGACGGCCTTGATCCGCTCGTGCAGGACGTCTTCGGTGTCGTCGGCCTCCACCCGCACCGCCTCCTGGGCGATGACCGGACCGGTGTCCACCCCCGCGTCGACGAAGTGCACGGTCGACCCGGCGACCTTGACCCCGGCCGCCAGCGCGTCGGCGACCGCGTGCATCCCCGGGAACGACGGCAGCAGCGCCGGGTGCGTGTTGATCACGCGGTTCTCGAACCGGGACAGGAACACCGGGCCGAGGATCTTCATGAAGCCCGCCGAGACCACCAGGTCGGGCTGGTAGACGGAGACGGCCTGGGTCAGTGCCTCGTCCCAGGCCGCGCGGTCCGGGTGGTCGGCGACGCGGACGGTGAACGAGGGCACGTCGGCGCGCTCGGCCCTGGCCAACGCCTCGATTCCGCCGCGGTCGGCGCCGACCGCGGCGACGCTCGCCGGGAAGCCGGAACTCGCGGCGGCGTCGAGCAGGGCCTGCAGCAACGTGCCGGAGCCGGACGCGAGCACAACGACCTTCACCGGGGTGGGCAGGTCCAATCGACTGGCCAGAACGGGCTCCTCGCACGGCGGCACGCCTCGGGCGCGCGGCGCTTGGGCAGGTCACCCCAACCCTAACGGTCGTCCTCGGGGGCCTTCTCGTCGACGGAGGCCTCGGTGGAGCCGGTCACAGCGCCGGGGGTCCCGACCTGGGGATCCGGCTCTTCCACGACCACGTCCTCCGGCTGCTGCAGGCCCAGTTCCGCCTCGGCCTCGGCGTCGAACTCGTCCTGCTCGCCAACGTCGGCTCCGGGCTCTTCCGGGGCTTCGGACTCGTCGCCCGCTTCCTCGGCGGCGTCCTCTTCGGACTCTTCGCCGTCTTCGTCCTCGAAGTCCGCCGCGCCGTCGAAGACCTCGTCGGGGCCGACGTCCACCGTGTTCGGCGGTGTGGGCGGCGCGTGGGCCCCGGCGAAGAACGCGACGAACCCGCCCGGGATCACGATCCAGCAGAACGCCACGATCGAGGCCACCCCGACGGGCACGCTGACCGGGTCGAACGGGCCGTCGCCGAGCCGTCCGCCCGCGAGCGTCCCCAGCACCACGCAGCCGAAGCCGACCACGGCGCCCGCGACGGCGACCACGCGGATGCGCGCGGCCGGGTCGTCGTCCACCCGGCGGACCGACCAGCCGACCAGCGCGCCGACCGCGGCGGGCAGCACCAGCAGCGCGGGCCACCACCCGGCGGAGTGCTCGGGGATGCCGCCGAGCAGGGGCAGGGCGGGCACGTCGCCGCCGCGATAGCCGACCAGGCTGACCTCCAGCGAGCCGACGGTGAACCCCGGGCCGGTGACGAACGACATCGCCGCCACCACGGCGTTGGGCAGGTACAGCACGGAAAGCAGCAGCAGTCCGAAGCTGCTGCCGATCGACGGTTCGAACAGGTTGTCCACAGTGGACATCGACAGCACCGTGGCGAGGGTGAACACCAGCGCGCCCGCCAGCACCAGCGCGGCGAGGCCGAGGGCACCGGCCCGGACACCGCGCGCGGCCAGCGGGTCGAGCCGCTCGGCGACGGCGCGCGGCAGGCCGCAGCGGCGCACCACCCCGGCGGTGGCGGCGAGCGCGGCCAGCGCCCCGGGCACGGCGCAGGCCGGCACCGGGTTCACCCGCACCGGGGTGTCGAGCGACGAGATCGCGATGACCAGCCCGAACAGCGCGTGCGCACCGGTGATCACGGCGACCAGCGGGACGGCCTGCCCCGGCCGCCCCAGGCCCAGCCGCTGGACCGCGCCGGACGCCGTCCGCACGACCAGCAGCGCGGCACCGGCCGTGGGCAGCAGCGGCAGCACGCCGAGCGGGTGACCGCCGAGGCCGAGCTGCACCTGGTACGCGGCGAGCCAGCCCGGACCGGCCGCGAGCAGCGCCCCCGTGGCGGAGAACCGGCCGGCGGCCAGGGTGACCAGCGCGATCAGGGCCGTGACCAGCGCGTACCCCGTGATCAGCGGACCGGCGGCGGCGGAGGACAACACGCGCACCCGGCCGGCCGGCCTCACCTCCGCGAGGGGTTCGGGGGCGTCCGACACCGGCTCGTCGCCCGGCGGGCGTCCGGAACTGGTGAGCAGCTGCATGGGTCGACCATGACATCCGCCCTGGTCCGTCCGGGTGAGGCACGCCGCCTTCCGCGGGCGTGGCGAACCCAACCCACCCGACCGGGTTGGCCGGGCCGACGAAAACACCCGCTGTGACACGGAGAGTCACAGCGGGTGTCGTGAGCGCGGACGAATCAGCCTTGCTGGCCGAAACCACCCGGCGGCGTGCCCGGGTTCGGCTGCTCGGCCGGGGGCTGCTGGAAGAACTGGCCCTGCTGCGGCGCGTACGTGGTCGCCTGCTGCCCCGGTCCCGGCGGCGGGGTCGAGACCGGCGGCTGGCCCGGGTTCGCGCCCGGCTGCCCGGAGGCCGGGGGCGTCGCGCCGGGCTGCTGGTACTGCGGCTGCGGCTGGCCGAACGGGCCGGCCGGACCGGACTGCCCGTACTGCGGCTGGTGGTACTGCGGCGCGGCCGGCTTCGGCGCCGGCGGCTTGATCACGTCGTACTCGAGCAGCAGGCCGCCGACGGAGACCAGCATCTGCGCGATGCCGAGGATCAGCACCACGACGACGATGCCGGGCGTGGCCTGCGCGCCCACCACCGCGTCCAGCGCTCCCAGCGCACCGAGCACGCTGAACAACGCGGCGAACGGCAGCACCTTCGGGGCCTTCGGCAGCACGTGCAGCGCGGCGAGCAGTCCGCCGACGAGCAGGAAGACGGTGTCCTGGCCGACACCGTCGGCGTCGTCGGCGAAGCCGAGGAAGTACTGGACGAGGCCGAGCACGGCCACCACGAGCGCGAGCAGCACCGGCAGGTTCTGCGGCAGCGCCGGTCCGCCCGCGGACGAGGAGGGCGGCGGGCCCTGCTGCGGGAACGGGCCGGACGGGGGCGGGCCTTGAAGGGGCTGCTGACCGCCACCCTGCTGGGGGTAGCCGGGCCCGCCGCTGGGGTAGGTCATCGGGAAGCTCTCCTGTCGTTGGGGACCGGCGACTGTCGAGGTGTGGGGCAACCGGTCCGGAGACGGCCGGGCCACCCGAACGCTAGCGCATTCGCGGGACACACCCCGTGTTCGCGCCGTTGGACGCGCGGAACGGCCGATCGGTTGCCACCACGGCGCGCCGGAGGCCGGGCACCGCGGTGGTGCCCGCCCTCCGGGAGGGTTTCGCCGCTGGTCAGCCGCAGCCGACCGGCGGGTCAGCCCAGGCTGTTGTACAGCTCACGGGCGAGCACAGCGGTCTCGCTCGGGGTCTTGCCGACCTTGACTCCGGCGGCCTCGAGGGCCTCCTTCTTCGCGGCCGCCGTGCCGGAGGAGCCGGAGACGATGGCGCCGGCGTGGCCCATCGTCTTGCCCTCGGGCGCGGTGAAGCCCGCGACGTAGCCGACGACCGGCTTGGTGACGTTGGCCTTGATGTAGTCGGCCGCCCGCTCCTCGGCGTCGCCGCCGATCTCGCCGATCATCACGATGACCTTCGTCTCGGGGTCGTTCTGGAACGCCTCGAGCGCGTCGATGTGCGTGGTGCCGATGATCGGGTCGCCGCCGATGCCGACGGCGGTGGAGAAGCCGATGTCCCGCAGCTCGTACATCATCTGGTAGGTCAGCGTGCCGGACTTCGACACCAGGCCGATCCCGCCGGGGCCGGAGATGTCGGCCGGGATGATGCCGGCGTTCGACTGGCCCGGGGTGATCACGCCGGGGCAGTTCGGCCCGATGATCCGGGTCTTGTTGCCCTTGGCGCCCGCGTGGGCCCAGAAGTACGCCGAGTCGTGCACCGGGATGCCCTCGGTGATGACCACGGCCAGCGGGATCTCGGCGTCGATCGCCTCGAGCACCGCGTCCTTGGCGAACTTCGGCGGCACGAAGATGACCGAGACGTCGGCGCCGGTCTCCTTGATGGCCTCTTCGACCGTGCCGAAGACCTTCAGGTCCTTGCCCTCGACGCTGACGGTCTGGCCGGCCTTGCGGGCGTTGACGCCGCCCACGATGTCCGTGCCCGACTTCAGCATCTTGGTGGCGTGCTTCATGCCCTCGGAGCCGGTGAGCCCCTGGACGATGACCTTGCTGTTCTCGTTGATGAAGATCGACATCTCACGCACCTGCCGCGGCGAGCTCGGCGGCCTTGTCGGCCGCGTTGTCCATAGTGTCCACCACGGTGACGAGCGGGTGGTTCGCGTCGGCCAGGATCTGGCGACCCTCGACGACGTTGTTGCCGTCGAGCCGGACGACGAGCGGCTTGGTGGCCTCGTCACCCAGGATCTTCAGCGCCTCGACGATGCCGTTCGCCACCGCGTCGCAGGCGGTGATGCCGCCGAAGACGTTGACGAACACGCTCTTCACGTCGGTGTCGTTGAGGATGACGTCCAGACCGGCGGCCATCACCTCGGCCGAGGCGCCGCCGCCGATGTCGAGGAAGTTGGCCGGCTTCACGCCGCCGTGCTTCTCGCCCGCGTACGCCACCACGTCCAAAGTGGACATGACCAGGCCCGCGCCGTTGCCGATGATGCCGACCTGGCCCTCGAGCTTGACGTAGTTGAGGTTCTTGGCCTTCGCCTTGGCTTCCAAGGGGTTCTCGGCCTGCTTGTCGACCAGGGCCTCGTGGCCCGGCTGACGGAAGTCCGCGTTCTCGTCCAGGGTGACCTTGCCGTCGAGGGCGATGATCTTGTCCTGGGGGTCGCGCACCAGCGGGTTGACCTCGACCAGCGTCGCGTCCTCCGCGACGAAGGTCTCCCACAGCTTGACGACGACGTCGGCGGCCTCGTCGATGACCTTCTCCGGGAACTTGCCCGCGGTGAGGATCTCGACGGCCTTCGCCTTGTCGACACCGGTGATCGCGTCGACCGGGATCCGGGCGAGCGCGTCGGGGCGCTCGACCGCGAGCTGCTCGATCTCCATGCCGCCTTCCGACGAGGCCATCGCCAGGAAGGTGCGGTTCGACCGATCCAGCAGGAAGGAGAAGTAGTACTCCTCGGCGATGTCCGAGGCGGCGGCCACCAGCACGCGGTGCGTGATGTGGCCCTTGATGTCGAGGCCGAGGATGGCTTCCGCCTTCTCCTTGGCTTCGTCCGGCGTCTGGGCCAGCTTGACGCCGCCGGCCTTGCCGCGGCCGCCGACCTTCACCTGCGCCTTGACGACGACCTGGGTGCCGATCTGCTCCGCGGCGGCCTTGGCTTCTTCGGGGTTGGTAGCCACCGAGCCCGGCAGAACCGGTACTCCGTGGGCGGCGAAGAGATCCCTCGCCTGGTATTCGTAGAGGTCCACTACTCCAGTCTCCTGACGACGACACGCCACTGTGGTGGTCCGCGAACGGACCGCGCTGTCGGACCAGTCGAGGTTAGCGACCAGCGCAGACGCAGGGCACTCCGCACCTGGTGAAGTCGGTCACCGTATGCGGTCAGACGGTGTGCCGCGGGTGTGAGACCGCACACCGACGAGCCGTTCGGCCAGCGCTTCCAGCCGGTTTCCGGGGTCCCCGGCGGTTTCGGGGGCGACCACGAAGAGGTGAACGCCGCCGAGCCCGTCCGGCGCGGCGTCGCCGAAGACGACCAGCGCGTCCGGGTCCTCCTGCTCGGCGGTGCGGCGGATGGGCTCGGCCCCGGCGAGCACTCCGGCGTGGATCACCTCGGCGCCGGCGTCACGCAGGAGCCGGCCGAGCCGTACGGCCTCAGGCGTCGCGGCGAGTTCGACGAGCAGCACGCGCGTCACGGCTGGGTGTTCACCGTTCTCGCGCCCGTCGCCGCCATGACGGCCGCGACCGCGGTGGCCACGACGGCCGCGAGGCCGAGCCAGAACCCGAGACCCGGCCGGGCCCCTCCGAACAGCGCGAGGCCGACCAGCGGGAGTTCGGCGACGTGCAGGGCCAGCACCGCCGCGGCCCCGCCGAGCGAAGCCGCGGCGGCGCCGGGCCGGGAGCGGACCGCGAGCGCGAGCACACCCAGCACCACGAGGACCGCGGTGAGCAGCCCCCAGGACGAGGTGTCGAAATCGGACCAGAGCCCGGGCGGCGAGTAGTCCGCCGCGGTGAACACGGGCGTCCCGAACGCGGCCACGGCCAGCACGGCGGCGGCTCCGACGGGGACGAGGATGTTGGCACGAGGCCCTTCGGTGCCTTCGTCGTCACGCTCGACGACACCGGTGACGGTCGCGGCGAGCGCCGTCAGGCCCGCCGCCCCGAGCGCGATCGCGGCGAACACGGAGCCGGCGCCGAGGTGGTAGCTGATGGGGCCGCCGAGCCCGCCCAGCCCAGTCGCCTCCGACGCGGTGAGGGCGGTGCTGAGCACGGCCGTCCCGGCGAGGACCACCCCGGCCCAGAGCACGGCGAGGAGCCCGCGCGCCGCCCGCGCCGTCTTCGGGAAGAGCAGGAACGGCGCGGGCACCAGCACGAGGATCCCGGCGGCGACGAGCATCAGGCGCGCCGGGCTGTCCGTGTGGAGCGGTCCCGCGAGTTGCGGGGCGAGCGCGCCGATCACCGCGGCGACGGCGGTGAGCACGGCGAGCAGCGCCGTGGCCGCGCGCCAGAGCGTGAGCCCGGGGACGCGGGCCTCACCGGCAAGATCGGTGCGTTCGGCCGTCGCCGGCTGGGGCGTGGCGAGCGGGGTGAGCAGGAGCACGAGCAGGGTCGCGGCCACGGCCATGACCGGCCCCCACGCGACGTGGAGATCCGGCACCACGAGCCCCGCCACCACCGCGGGCACCGCGACGGCGAACACCGCGGCCGCGGCCCCGCCGAGGGTCCCGCGCGCCACCCCGTCGGAAGCCGAGGAGAACCCGATCACCGCGGCGATCGGCAGCGCCCCGGCGAGCAGCAGGTACCCGGCCAGCGCGACGCCGGGGCCGTCGAAGGCCGAGCGCGCGAGCAGGTACGGATCGGTGGAGAGCACCGGTGACATCAGCAGCCCGACCGCGGTGACCACGGCGAGCAGCGGCACGACCAGCCGCCACCGGCGTGGCCCGCCGTCGCTGCCCGCGATCTCGTTCAGCTCCCTCGCCACCCGCGCGGCCCGCAGTCCGGCGGCGATCGTCAGGAGGTGTCCGAGGGCCAGCAGCCAGAACCCGGCAGCCACCCCGCTGCGGTCCAGCAGCCGATCGGGCCGGTACAGCTCGGGCCGGACGGTCAGCGACCCGTTGACGAAGAACTGGACGTCGAGCAGCAACCGTCCCGGCGCGAGCGCGGCGAGCCCGGCGACCAGCCCGGCCGCCAAACCGTGCCGGCCGGTGTAAGCGGCTGCCGCGATCACGCCCACGGGCACCAACGCGAGCAAGGCGAGCAGGGGCCAGCTGAGGTAACCGGGCCGGGCATCGGGCGAAACGGGCAGGATCGCCCCGGCGGTCAGGGCCACCGCCCCCGCGGCGGCGAGGAGAACGGCAGCGACGAGGGGCGGCGAGGGGCGGCGCTCGGTGACCTCGGGTTCGGGACGGCCGCGGAACCCCGCCCGGCCGGGCGACCGGGACGCGGCCCAGTCTGCTTCGCGGGGCGGCTGTGGACGGCGATCAGTTGCCCGGGGGGCCGTCGACGAAACGCCGGCCGGGATCAGCTCCTCAGCCGCTTTAGCGGGACGGTTGCCCTGGTCTCCGACGGCCGCAGCCGGGTCGGGACCGTCGACATAGGACGATCCCCCACCGGCCTTCTGGCGGGCAGGCCGATCGTTTACACCGGCGGCTTCAGAAGTGTCGGGGTCTTCGCGCATTTCGGGCGCTTCGGGCCGGGACGCACGCCCACGCCCGGAGTCACGCCGAGCACGCTCGCGAGCCGCAGCCTTGCGCTCAGCGAGACTGGGCCGCCCGAGATCGGGCCGCTGTGGACCACCGGGAGCCCCGGGTTTGCCCTGACCGGAATCAGGCCGGACCGCGGATGGGTCCCCGTCGAAGGGCCCTGGAGGCGAATTCATCGAACGCGACGCTAGCAAGCCGCCCCACCGAGGGCGCGCTGCCGCCGGAAAGCCACACCACCGCCTACCCGACCGGGTGCCCCCGAGATCCAAACCGCTCAGCCGGAACACCCCGTCCCTCAGCGACCGCATCCCGTCGACCCATGACCGAGGACAGCACCCCAGCGACAGCGAACCCCGACCCACCCGGCTCCTCGGCCGAAGGCGCCACGAGGCGCACAACGAATCTCAAGTGGGACAAACCAGTCAGCTACCGGCCCGACTCGGCAGCCTGAAACCGAACGGACGCGCCTCAACAGCGGACCGCAATCGTTTATTTCGAGAGCGGAGGTCCGAGCCCCCTCCTGAAGGCGTCGAGAGACCTACCCGTCGAGCTGATCACCCGAAAGACCTGTAACTGAAGTCACACCTTTCGGAGTAGTTTCCGATTAACTTTGAGTAATCCCCACAGCTAGCCGCCCGATCGGATCCGCTCGTTCGGCCGACTCGCGGGCCACACCTTGCCGTCGGCGGTGCCGCTTGGTTACTGTCCCCCGGTCCCCATTACAGTCAGGTCACAAAGGTCAGGACGCCGAGCGAACCACCCCCGAGGTTGGCTCACCGGGTTCCCCCGCCCGCAGTTCTGCTCCGACTCGACTCCCCGACGATGGAAGGCCCTGTCTTGGCTTCACACCGCTCCCCCGGCGGCCAAGCCCCTTCCCCGGCGCTGAAGGACGCACTGGACGGTGCTGTCATCCGCGTGCGGGGTTCGCACCGCATCGCTCCGCCGTCTTCCGCCCTGCGTGGGCGAGTTGTGGTCGCTGCTGTCGCGGCAGGCGCGTTCGCCGCCGCCGCCGCCGGCCAGACCCTCAAGACCGTGGCCTCGGACTCCGACACCGCCGTCACCCCGCTCGCCAACGCGCAGGAGGCGAGCGCTTCCTTCACCCTCGGCAGCGCCGGTTCCGGCGGCGCCCCGGAGCTGCTGCCCGCCGGTCACGGCATGGACGCCTCCGCCGAAGCGGCCAAGATGGCCGACAACCAGAAGGTCACCGACGCCCGCGAGAAGGCCGAGGCCGACGCCGCTCGTCAGGCCGCCGAAGAGGCTTCCCGGCCGAAGACCTGCCTGCCGGCCCACGGCACGTTCACCTCCGGCTTCGGCGCCCGCTGGGGCACCAGCCACCTCGGCATCGACATCGCCAACGCGATCGGCACGCCGATCTACGCCGCCTCCGACGGCACCGTGATCCAGGCCGGCCCGGCCAGCGGCTTCGGCCTGTGGGTCCGCGTCCAGCTCGAGGACGGCACCATCCAGGTCTACGGCCACATGGACAGCTTCTCGGTGCACGAGGGCCAGAAGGTCAAGTGCGGCGACCAGATCGCGAAGATCGGCGACCGCGGCGAGAGCACCGGCCCCCACCTGCACTTCGAGGTCTGGAAAGACGGCACCACGAAGATCGACCCGCGCCCGTGGCTCGCCGCCCGCGGCATCACCGTCTGAGCCAGACCCGCACCAGGCGCGGTCCGAACCGTCCCCGTCATCACAACGCGGACCAGATCTGTAGTCATCGTCGGAAACCCGTATAGATCCGGGAGCCGAGTCGACCCCCGCTCGGGGACCACATCGGCCCGATGCGCGGTTCGGGATCGGCCCCCACCCCTTCAGCCTCCGGTGGTCCTGGCTGGCTCGGCCGACGCAGCATCATGATCCGAGAGCCGTCACCACCTGGGAAACGGCTGTAGAGTTCGGTTTCAGCCGACAGCGCGAAACCGGGCTGAGAACGCCACAGCACCATGTGCTGATGCTTAGACGGGTTAGCACATCCATTAGCGCTCTCCGTCCGGCAGCCGACGGATGAAATAGGCGACCGCCACTTGCCAGACCGTGCACAGTCCGCTTTGCCGTCGGCCCGATCGCCGAGTGAAGCCGAACCAAGCCCACGATCGGTCGATCCAGGCCATGCCATCGCCCGGCCGCGAGCCACGTCGAGCCCCGTCCAACTCCGCCGAACTGGGCCTCGCCACGCCCCGCACCTGGCCACAAGACCGGCACGAACCGTCCGCACCCAGTTCATGCTGCCGAAGCAACGCACGCCAAGCGGCGGCCAACCTCGGCGCTTCCCCTGGGCCAAGGCCACCCCGACCTTGGCCCTCAGTCGTCCCCACGACTCCCTGCAAGTATTTCTGTACCCCACCGGCCAGGACGCCAAACAACGTCGCATCCACACCCTCGCCCTCCCTTCCCCAGGGCGCCGGCCCGAGAGTCAGCCTACCCCATGAAGTCGAACTTGTGTTCGATCGAGGCTGAGGTTAGCGGAGGGGTACGACAAGAATTCAGAGCTTCACCATCGGCACGCTGCCGATCAGCATCAGCCGGACCTTGCCCGAGGCGCCGAAGTCGATGGTCGCGGTCGAGCGGGGACCGACGCCGTCGCAGGAGACCACCGTGCCGAGCCCGTACTTGTCGTGGCTCACGCGGTCGCCGACGTCCAGCTTCAGCGCCACCGTGTCCTTCCACGCCTTGCCGAACGGCGATGTCGAAGAGGTGGAGGTCGACGAGGACGGAGACCGCCGGCCCCAGGTGGTCGCCGCCCGTGGGCCCGAAGACGAAGACCCCGAAGACGAGCCGAAGTTGCCGAAGCCCGGTGACGAGGGCTCCAGCCGCCGCCAGTCCACCAGATCCGGCGGCAGCTCGTCGAGGAAGCGCGAGGCCGGGTTCATCTGCGGCTGGCCCCACGCCGACCGCACCATGGCGCGCGAGACGTACAGCCGCTGCCGCGCCCGCGTGATCGCGACGTACGCGAGACGCCGCTCCTCCGCCAGCTCCGCGGGGTCGCCGAGCGCGCGCATGTGCGGGAAGACGCCGTCCTCCCAGCCGGTGCAGAACACCACCGGGTACTCCAGGCCCTTCGCGGTGTGCACGGTCATCAGCGTGACCACGCCCGCGCCGCCGTCGCCCTCCTCGCCCCCGTCCGCGGCCGGGATCGAATCGGCGTCCGCGACCAGCGAAACGCGCTCCAGGAAGGCCGGCAGCGAGCCGGGCGCGGGGACGCCGTCGTCCAGCACCAGCTCGGCGTTCTCGTCCTGGGTGACCTCGGCGGTGAACTCGGTGAACTCGCGCGCCACCGTGACGAGCTCGGTCAGGTTCTCCACCCGGGAGGCGTCCTGCGGGTCGTCGGACTCCTCGAGCTCCGCGCGGTAACCCGTGCGCTCCAGCACGGACTCCAGCAGGTCGTGCACCTCCGCGCCGGAGGCGGCCACCTCGCCGAGGTCGTCGAGCAGCGACACGAACCCGGTGATCGCCTTGGCCGAGCGCGGGTTCAGCAGCGCCACCTTGCCCTCCACCGCGTCCCGCAGCGCCGCGGCGAAGGAGATCCGCTCGCGCTCCGCGTGCGTGGCGACCACAGCCTCGGCCCGGTCGCCGATGCCGCGCTTCGGCACGTTCAGGATGCGGCGCAGGCTGACCGTGTCCTCCGGGTTCGCCAGCACCCGCAGGTACGCCAGCATGTCCCGGACCTCGCGGCGCTCGTAGAACCGCACACCGCCGACGACCTTGTACGGCAGGCCGAGGCGGATGAAGATCTCCTCGAACACCCGCGACTGGTTGTTGGTGCGGTAGAACACGGCGATGTCGGAGTAGTCCGCCTCGCCCTTCTCCGCCAGGGCGTCGATCTCCCCGGCGACGAACGCCGCCTCGTCGTGGTCGTTGTCCGAGACGTAGCCGACGATCTTCTCGCCGTCGCCGGAATCGGTCCACAGCCGCTTCGCCCGCCGGTTCGGGTTCCGGGCGATCACCGCGTTCGCCGCCGACAGGATCGTCTGCGTGGACCGGTAGTTCTGCTCCAGCAGGATGGTGTGCGCGTTGGGGAAGTCGCGCTCGAACTCCTCGATGTTGCGGATCGTGGCGCCGCGGAAGGCGTAGATGGACTGGTCCGCGTCGCCGACCACGCACAGCTCGGCCTGCGGGATGCCGGATTCGCTCGCCTCAGTGCCCGCGAGCACGCGCACCAGGGTGTACTGCGCGTGGTTGGTGTCCTGGTACTCGTCGACCAGCACGTGGCGGAACCGGCGCCGGTAGTACTCGGCGACGTCCGGGAACGTCTGCAGCAGCGACACCGTGCGCATGATCAGGTCGTCGAAGTCGAACGCGTTGGCCTGGTCGAGCCGGCGCTGGTACTCGCCGTACACCTCGGCCACGCGGCGTTCGAGGTCGTTCGCCGCGTTCGCCGCCGCGTCCTCGGGTCCGACCAGCTCGTTCTTCAGGTTCGAGATGTTCACCGCGAGCGTGCGGGCGGCGTACTTCTTCGGGTCGATGTCGAGGTCCCGCGCGACCAGCGTGATCAGCCGCTTGGTGTCGTCGGAGTCGTAGATGGAGAAGCTCGACGACATGTTCAGCGTCTTCGCCTCGCGGCGCAGGATCCGCACGCACATGGAGTGGAAGGTGGACACCCACATCGCGTTGGCCCGGCGGCCCACGAGCGCCGCGACGCGCTCGCGCATCTCGGCCGCGGCCTTGTTGGTGAACGTGATCGCCATGATCTCGCCGGGGTGCACCCCCCGCTGGCCGAGCAGGTACGCGATCCGGCGGGTCAGCACCCGCGTCTTGCCCGAGCCCGCGCCCGCGACGACGAGCAGCGGCCCGCCCGCGTGGCTGACCGCCTCACGCTGCGCCGGGTTGAGGTCCTCGAGCAGGTCGGCCGTTCCTTTCCGGGCGGGCACGGGCTGTTCGGCGGGGAGATCGAAGAGGGTGTCCATCGCCTGTCCACGCTACCCCTGGGGCACGACAGGTTCGCACCGGACACAGCGGTGGCTGCGCTCGTGGACGTACGCCGCGGTGCAGCCCGGCGGCCGACGCGCGCGGGCCGCGCCCGGCGGAGCATCGACCGGTATGGACACCGAGATTCCCGCCCGCCTCAGGGCTTCCGACGGCGACCGAGAGCGCGTCGCCGCGACGATCCAGGCCGCCGGCGCCGAAGGACGGCTCACCCTGGAGGAGGTCGAAGACCGCTTGGGCACGGTCTACGCGACCCGCTTCACCGACGAGCTCGGCGAGCTCACCACCGACCTGCCCCGGCCGCGACCCGAGCGACGGCCGTTCGCCCGCGAAGCGCTGCGGCGCCCGGCGCTGCGCGTCCACCTCGGCGTGGTGGCGGTGCTCGTGGTGCTGCTGATCGTGCGCTGGGCGGTGGGCGGCGCCGGCTTCTTCTGGCCGGCGATGCCGGTGTTCTGGCTCTCCGTGAGCGTCCTCGCGCACGCGCGCGCGGTGAGTTTCCGGGAACGGCGTGGCGCGGCTGTGCCATACTGAACGGGTGCAGCACTGCAGCGAGCGATTTTTTTACGGGACCCGGACTCCGGCTCCCGTGATCGCGTAGTGCCCCACCCGCCATCACCCGCAGCCCCGGAGTCCACGGACCCGGGGCTTTCGCCGTCCCAGGGGCCCACTGGGAATCCGGGCTTCAGAGAGGTCCCGATGAACGCGCAGACGCAGAACGCCGACGGACAGCCCACCGAGAACAGCACGGCGGGCGAGGACATCACTTCGCTCCGCAAGGAGATCGACTGGCTCGACGCCGAGATCCTGCGGCTGGTCAAACGCCGCGTCGAGGTGTCGAAGACGGTCGGCGCCGCCCGCATGGCCGCCGGTGGCGTGAAGATGGTCTACAACCGCGAGATGGACGTGCTGGCCCGCTACCGCGAGCTCGGCCCGGAGGGCCGGCAGCTGGCCATGGCGCTGCTCAACCTGGGGCGCGGACGGCTCGGCCGGTGAAATTTCGGGTGGTATCGGGGACTTCCCCGATTCACGCGGCCGCGGAACCGGGCAGACTGGACCCATGATTAACGTCATCGCCGTCATCATCGCCATCGCGAGCGTGCTGGCCGCACTGGGCCACTTGGGCTACTTGGCGCTGCTCAACAACGCGGCGGGTAAGCGCGCCGGCGGTGCGCCGGTCGCGCAGTACGTCCGGAGCCGCTGGGCGATCGCCGGTGGTACCACCGCGGCATCACTGCTGGCCTGGCTCTTCACGAGTGGGGGAACTTTCCTCGACATCCTCGGCATCGTTATCGCTGTGGGTAGCGGTGCGGTGGCCATGAAGTCCCTCCAGTCGACCCAGGAGAAGTACCGCAGCGGAGGGTGACCGGCGTGACCTGCGCCGATCGCACTGCGTAGCGTGAGCTGCGCCCGTTCGGCCGCGCACGACCGAGTGAAACCTGTGCAAGTTGCACTTCGCCCGAGACTTTCACCCTCCGGGTCTCTTAGTGTGGTGCGCGTGATGACCCTTGCGTCTGGGTCGGGATACGACCGTCGGACGCACGGCTGCTGCGGCACCGTGCGCCTGCTGGCGGATGCGCGTGCAGATGCTCAGGAGTTCGCAAGGGTGGAAGCAAGTGACTCCGCCGGTTCCGACCCTGCTGGTTCCGACCCTGCTGGTTCCGACTCCGCTGGTTCCAACCCTGCTGGTTCCGACCCTGCCGATCCCGGTTCTGCTCCATTCGGTTTAACCGCGGCCCGGCCGACGTCACGGCCGAGCCGGGGAGGGGTCGGACGGGCATGAGCGCAAGAGCCAGGGGCGGGCCGGGCCGATCGGACGCGGTGTCGGCCACCGAGGTCACGATGCCGGGACGGCACCGGCCACACGGTCCGGACGCCTGGACGCCCGCCGTGCCCCGCCGCAACGGCGGCAACCACCGCCACCGCCCCGGACCGGACAAGGTCGACCCGGCCGCGCTTCCCGTGGCCCGGGGTGGTCAACCGGACGTACGGACCGGATTCCCCGCTACACGCGGTGGCCAGCCGGACGCACGAGCCGGGTTCCCCGCCGCACGTGGTGGCCAGCCGGACGCGCGAGCCGGATTTCCCGCCGCACGTAGCGGACAGCCCGACGCGCTAGCCGGGTTCCCCGCCGCGCGTAGTGAACAGATCGACGCGCGAGCCAACTTCCCTGCCGCACGTGGCGGACAGCCTGATGGGCCAGCGGCGTTCGCCCCGGTGCGCAGTGAGCAGTTGCCACCACGGACCCCTTTTCCTTCCGCGCGTGGTGAAGCGACCGCGTCCCCCGCAGCGCGTGGCGAGCAGCAACCGTCGCGGACCGCTCCTTCCTCCGCGCGGAGCGAGCAAGCGGCTTTCCCTTCGGCGCACGGGACACTGCCGACCCCGATGGGACGGCCCGACTTCCTCGCCGCTCCGCTACCCCAGCCCCAGTCCCGGACCGCGCCGGCCGACGAAGCGTTCCGGCCCAAGGTCGGCGACGAGGCGTCCCGGCCGCAGCGCAGGAGCGCTTTCTCGCCGCAGCCGGACGGGCGGGGTGGCAACCTGTTCGCTTCACCGCAGCCGCAGGACCGCGAAGACGAGGCATTCCGGCCGCCGCAGCCGCAGCGGGTCATGGAGCCGGGCGCGCAGCGGGAGCGGGTTGATCTCGCGTCAGCGCCGAAGCGGTTGAAGACCGAGCCTCCACCGCGAGACCGGTGGGAGCTCGTCGCGACGGCCTCCGCTTCTCCGCAGCAGACGATCGGTCACGGACAAGCGCCCACGGCCCGGCAGGCCCAGGGCCAGTGGGCCGAGGAGGAAGATCTCCTGCCCTTTGACGACGCGACCGGTGAGACCGCCGCAACCGCCGGGAACCAGGAAGACCGGGAAACCCCGCAACGGCAGCGGGTCACCCTGCGAACGGCCGCGCGCCCCCGGCCCCGGGAAGAAGAGGACGTGCGGGTCTTCGCTGCCCCGGCCGTGGACGGGCTGGGGAAGTTCGACCTCGGCTCGGTGCCGGCGTCGGTGACACCGCCGAAGTCGTGGCGCAAGGCCGCGTGGTTCGCCACCGGTGCGTCCGGGGCGGTGGTCGTGGGCCTGCTCTTCGCCGGGACGTTCCTGGTCGGCGGCCCGGCCACGACCACCGACGCGATCGGCGGCGGCTGGCCCGGGCGGCAGAACGGCGGCAATCCGCTGCTCGTCCCCGACGCCCCCACCAACCACCGCGGCGGCACGACCGGCGAGACCCACCGCAGCTCCGCCAGCGAGACCGGCAGCCCGCAGAGCAGCAACCGGCCGTCCGCCTCGGACGACGCCCCCCGCCCGCGCTCGCAGGTCGCGGGCAACGGCATCCCCGCCAGTGACGACGTGACTGCCTCCGACCCGGCGACCGGCAGCTCCCCGTCCGGCCCGGTCACCACCGGCTCACCCTCCCCGCGCCCGCGCAAGCCCCCGGTCACGCCCGCCCTCCGCGAGACCAAGCCGCAGGTCTATTACACGACCCCGGCCGACACCAAGAAGATGGGCGACAACTCGGAGAAGTTCTTCAACACCGTGACCACCGACCCGGGTGCGGCCTCGGCCGTCACCTCCGGCGACCTGCACGCCCAGGGCCCCAGCGCCCTGCGTCAGCACTACGCCGACGTCGCGTACTTCGAAGTCAAGAAGGTGACCATCGACCCGGACCGCGACGTCACCGTGAACACGGTCGAGGTGACCCATACCGATGGCAGCAAGTCCACCGAGCAGCGCACGCTCACCTTCGGCGACAACGGGAAAATTACCGACGACGGGGCCTGATGCGGAGTGACCGCGCAGGTCAGGACCGCATTTCGTGCAAGTGCAGGCGGCCCGTTCCGATGCACGTGCAGTGCGGTGAGCGGTTGTCCAGGGTCCGGTTGGGTGACATAGGCTGCCGCTCGTCGTGTGACGACGGCATTCCAGCGACGGAGCCTGGCGGCGGCCGGGCCGCGCAGGGTTACCTGAAGACAGCGGGTCCGGTGGCCGATCACGAGTCGGCCGTCCGGACCACCGGCACGCGGCCGAACGGCCGCACCGCCGCCCCCCGGAACCCCAGAGCGAGGACTTCGTGCTTGATCGGCAGCGCACCCGGCGTGAACCGGACGCCGTACGCGTCGAGGACGTGATCCCTCCCGACCTGCTCGACGGCGTCGGCGACGAGGACCGTGACTACCTCGAGCAGGTCTTCCGCGAGCCGCAGAAGTACCTGCCGCCGCGGTCGCGGCGCCCGGTCGCGGCCCACCGCCCGGAGGAGCAGGCCGAGGAGCCCGAGAGCCGCCTGGCGCGACGCGCCAAGCTGGTGGGACTGGTCGGTGCCGGAGCGCTCGTCGCGGGCGCGGTGGTCACCGCTTCGCTGCTCAGCGGCGGTCCGCGCCCCACCACGCCGGTCACGGCCGAAGAGTCCTTCCCCGCCGGGTTCAGCGGCGCCGCCGCCCTCGGTGGCGCGGTCGTGCCGGAGCAGCACCGCCGCTCCGGCGGCACCACCCCCGGCCACCGCGAGAGCACCCCGTCCGCCTCGGGTGGCGACACCACCGGCACCGCCGGCACCACGGTCACCACCCCGGGCACCGGCGGCCTCACCCGGGAGAGCACCGGACCCAGCCCGTCCGCCCCGGCCGAGGTCGAGTCGTCGACGGGCGGCCAGTCCACGAGCACCGACCCGGCCACGGCCGGGGACAAGCTCGCGGCGGTGAAGAAGTTCTACGCCTCGATCGAGCGGAGCCCGAGCACGGCGCTGTCCCTGCTCACCCCGGTGCTGGCCGGCGGCGAAGCGGGCAGCCTGGTGCGCGCGTGGAGCGTGATGAGCGCCATCGACGTGCAGGACCTGCGGGTGCAGGACGACGGATCGGTGCTCGCGGTCGCCGTGCTGCACCAGGCCGACGGGACGCTGGTGCGGGTCACCCAGCAGTTCGACGTCACCGGGCACGACGTCATTTCCGCGGCCCGGGTACTCTCGGCCGTCGCCTTCGCGTGACCTGCGCCGATCACCCACCCGGAAGTCGGCCAGAGCGTGCCGAATGTGTGTGCACAGAGTGAACGCCTAGCCTTGTCGCTGGCCGGTCCCGGAACAACCGGCGCCCGGCCCACGACAGGTGCCTACGCTCCGGTGCGGCGACCGGCCGGTCGCCCCTCGGGGGCGGGCCGGTCCCGCCCCGGCAAGTCGGAGCCCCAAAGGGAGGTCGCGTGAGCGACGAGGGTCGTCTGGTCGCCGGCCGCTACCGAGTCATCGGCAAGATCGGCTCGGGCGCGATGGGCGCCGTCTGGCAGGCCCACGACGACGTCCTGGGCCGCACCGTGGCCATCAAGCAGCTGCTGCTGCAGCCGGGGCTCGACGAGCGCGCCGCCGAGGACGCGCGGCAGCGCACCATGCGCGAGGGCCGCATCGCCGCGCGCCTGCACCACCCGAACGCGATCTCGGTCTTCGACGTGGTCACCGACGACAACGGCCAGCCCTGCCTGATCATGGAGTACCTCAGGTCGACCAGCCTGGCCGAGGTGCTGCAGGGCGGGACCCTTCCGCCGCTGGAGGTCGCCGCCATCGGCGCGCAGATCGCGGCGGCGCTGCGCGAGGCGCACGCGGTCGGGATCGTGCACCGGGACATCAAGCCCGGCAACATCCTGCTCGCCGACAACGGCACCGTGAAGATCACCGACTTCGGCATCTCCCGCGCCAAGGACGACGTCACGGTCACCAAGACCGGGATGATCGCCGGCACCCCCGCCTACCTCGCGCCCGAGGTGGCCATCGGCGGCGATCCCGGCCCCGAGTCCGACGTCTTCTCGCTCGGCTCCACGCTGTACGCCGCCTGCGAGGGCCAGCCGCCGTTCGGGCTGTCGGAGAACACGCTGAGCCTGCTGCACGCGGTCGCGGCCGGGCAGATCAACCCGCCGCGGCAGTCGGGCCCGCTGGCCAGCGTGCTCGCCGTGCTGCTGCACCCCGACGTGCAGCACCGGCCGACGGCCGAGGAGTGCGAGGAGCTGCTGGCCGCCGTCGCGCGCGGCGAGACCCCGCTCGGCGGCGCGGCGGACGAGACCGTGATGGCCCCGATGGCGGGCACGCTGGGCGCCGCGGCGGCCGGTGTGGGCGCCACCCGGATGCTGGGTGAGGAGGAAATGCCCGTCGGGCACTCCGGCACCCTGCTCGGTGAGCCCGGACCGGCGCAGCAGTACTACGCCGAGGACGACTACCCCGCGGCCACCGGCTATCCCGAGGACGACTACGACGGGTACGGCCAGTACCAGCCGGAGCCGCCGCTCTACGGCGATCCCGGCCGCAACGGGCTGGCAGCCACCCGCGCCGTCCCGGTCGGCCCCGGCGGTCCCGGCGCTCCCGGCGGTCATGAGGGCGAGCCGTACGACGACTACGACGACGAGCCCCCGCGGGCCCGCACCGGCCCGGCCGACGAGGACCGGGAGCGCCCCGGCGCCTGGAAGAAGCCCGCGCTCATCGGCGGCATCGTGGCGGTCGGCCTGGTCGCGCTCGGCATCTGGCTGCTCAGCTCCAACAACCCGCCGGACGCCTCCCGGCAGCCGGCCCCGCCCGCCTCCTCTTCGGCGGTGGTGCCGACCACGGACGCCCCGCCCTCCACCAGTGAGGCAACCACCGGCTCGGACCAGACGTCCAACCAGCAGGCACCGTCCTCCGGGCGGCCCACCTCGCGGCGGTCGGAGCCGCGGGACACCCCGACCCGGGCCAGCGACCCGCCTCCGACCAGGGATTCGGATCCGCCGTCCCGCAAGCCGTCGAGTTCGGCCAAGCCGACGACCTCCGACAAGCCGACGGACACCCCGACCCCATCCTCCAACCCTTGATCCAGGATGAGATTTGAGTTCTGAAGGCAGCATCGTCGGCAGCCGGTACCGGCTGGACCAGCCGATCGGCCGTGGGCGCGCGGGCATCGTGTGGCTCGCGTTCGACACCCGGCTGTTCCGCACGGTCGCGATGAAGCGCATGTACCTGCCCGTGGGCCTGCCGGCCGACCGGGCGGAGCAGGCGCGCGCGATGGCGATGCAGGAGGGCAAGGACGCGGCGCGGATCGAGCACCCCTGCGCGATCACCGTGTTCGACGTGCTGCCCGACGGCCAGGACGTGTGGCTGGTGATGGAGTACATCCCCTCCCGCGGGATGTCGGTCTTCCTGGCCGAGCACGGCCGGCTCACGCCCGAGCAGGCCGCTTCGCTGGGCATCCTGCTGGGTGACGCGATGGCGGCGATCCACGCGGCCGGCATCATCCACCGGACGCTGGAGCCGGGCACCGTGCTGCTCGCCGACGACGGCGGGGTGAAGCTCACCGACATCGGCATCACCGGGGGCGGCCCGCACGCCGCCTACCGCGCGCCCGAGGTGACCCGCGGCGGAGCGCCGTCACCGGCCGCGGACGTGTTCTCCCTGGGCGCCACGCTGTACACGGCGGTCGAAGGCGTTCCGCCGTTCGGCGACGACGGGACCTCGTCCGAGCGGCCGGCGCAGAACGCGGGCGCGCTCACCGGCGCGTTGCGCAAGATGCTCCGGGCGGACCCGACGACCCGGCCGACGATGGCCGACACCGTGACCGCGCTCAGCGCCATCACCGAGGGCCGCCAGACCGCGTTCGTGCCGCCGACCGCACCCGCGATGCCGACCATGCCCGTGTCCTGGCCGCCGGCCGCGAACCCGCAGCCGGGGCCCCCGTCGGGCTCCCAGCCGAGTCTTCTCCCGCCGCTGGGCCCGCCGTCCGGACCGCAGCAGCAGCCGTTCGCCGAGCCGCCGACGCAGCAGGCGCCGTTGCGGCAGGCGCCCTACCCGCTCGCGCCCCCGCCAGCGGTGGACCAGCAGCCCACTCAGCAGATCCAGCCGATGCCGCCGCAGTCGCCTTCGGCCCGGTTCGTGCCGTCGGCCGCGCAGCAGGCGGCGTCGGCCGAGACCGCGGCCCAGAAGGCGGCGGCGCGGCGGAAGCTGATCATGACCGTGGCCGCGGTCCTGTGCGCCGTGCTGATCGGCATCGGGGTCTCGCAGCTGCTGTTCGTCTGAGCGGTCCGGCTAGCCGATCCTTCCGGCGGCCTCGCGCATGGCCGCCACGAGGGTGCGCACGGCGGGGCTGCCCGCGGCCCGTGCCGTGATGGCGGCGTAGATCCTCCGGCACGGCTCCGGGTTGCGGATCCGGCGCACGACCACCCCCGCGTGCGGCGAGCCGAGGCCGAGCTCCGGCACCAGTCCGACGCCCAGCCCGGCGGCGATGAACCCCTGCGCGGTCTGGTAGTCCTCGGATTCGACCACGATGTTCGGCGCGAAGCCCGCGGACGCGCAGGCGGAATCGAGGATGTCCCGGCACATGCCGGGCATCGAGTCGACGCCCACCCACGGCTCGTCGGCGAGGTCCGCCAGCGCCAGCACCCGCTTGCGCGCGAGCGGGTGGGCGCGCGGCAGCACCGCGCGGTACGGGTCGTCGAGCAGGTGCTGCAGTTCCACCCCCTGGGCCGGGGGGTTCGACCGGGGGAAGACGACGATGGCCACGTCGGCACGGCCGGCCTCGACCTCGGGCAGCGGGTCTTCCGGCTCCACCAGCTTGAGGTCGATCCACACGCCGGGGTGATCGCGGCGGACCGCGGCCACGGCGTGCGGCACGACCGAAGCGCCCGCGGTGGCGAAGTAGCGGATGGCCAGCTTGCCGGTGCGCCCCTCCTTCAGCTCGGTGAGCGCGGTCTCGGCCCGGGCCAGCTCCACGCTGAGCGCCTCGGCGTGCTCGCACAGCAGCGTGCCGGCCGGGGTGGGCCGGACGCCGCGGCCGACGCGCTCCAGCAGTTCGGTGCCCGCCTCCCGTTCCAGCGTCGAGAGCTGCTGGCTGATCGCCGACGGGGTGTACCCGAGGTTCCGGGCCGCGGCGGTGATCGAACCGCTGGTCACCACCGCCCGCAGCACCTGCATCCGCCGCACGTCGAGCATGGCTCGATGCTACAGCTCAGCTTAAGGGTTCGTGCAGGTAATCTCGCTTGTCCTTACGTCTCGGCGCGACGAAGCTGGTCGCCGGATCGTGAGGAGGACACCGGTGGGCGAGACGAAGACCCTGCTCCGGATCGGTGCGCTGGCGCTGATGTGGGGTTCGAGCTTCTTCTGGATCAAGCTGGGCCTGGACGCGCTGTCCCCGGTGCAGCTGGTGCTGGCGCGGCTGGTGCTCGGCGCGGTGGTGCTGCTGGCGCTGTGCCGGCTCCACCGGCACCGGATGCCATCGGACAAGCGGGCCTGGGGCCACCTGCTCGTGGCCGCCTTCTTCCACAACGCGCTGCCGTTCCTGCTCTTCGCGGTCGCCGAGACCACTGTGGACTCCGGTATCACCGGCGTGCTGAACTCGACGACCCCGTTGTGGGTGCTCGTGGTGGCGCCGCTGCTGGGCGTGCCGAACCGGATGACGGGTGCCCGCCTGGCCGGTCTCGTGGTCGGGCTCGCCGGCATCGTGCTGATCTTCGCCCCCTGGCAGGCTTCGGGCCTGCTGAGCTGGGGCGCGCTGGCCTGCCTCGCGGCCGCGGCAAGCTACGGTTTCGCGTTCGTCTACGAGGGCCGTTACCTGTCGGGCCACGGGTACTCGCCGTACGCGCTGTCCGGCGGGCAAATGCTGCTGGCCACCGGGTTCGTGCTGCTGGTCCTGCCGTTCGGCGGGCTGACGCCGGTGCACCCGAGCCCCCTGGCGGCGATCGCGATCGTGGTGCTGGGCCTCGGCTCGACCGGGATCGCGTTCGCACTGAACTACCAGCTGCTGGCCAGCGAGGGCGCCGTGGCCGCGTCCGTGGTCGGCTACCTGCTGCCGGTGGTCTCGGTGCTGCTGGGCGCGGTGTTCCTGCACGAGCACCTGAACCTGCGGGTGATCGCGGGCATGCTGGTGGTGCTCGGCGGCGTCGCGCTGACCCGGTTGAAGCGCCGGGCGGCGGTGCCGGCGGGCGACGCGGTGGCCGCGGAACGGGTCTAGACGAGACGCCGGTCTGAAGCCCAGCGGGAAAGCTCGTAGCGGTTCGAAAGCTGCGTCTTGCGCAAGACGCTCGAAACGTGCGTCTCCACCGTCTTCACCGAGATGAACAGCTCCGAAGCGATCTCCTTGTAGGCATAACCGCGCGCCAGCAGGCGGAGGACGTCGCGCTCGCGGGGGGTGAGGAGGTCGAGTTCCGGGTCGTTGATCGGGGCGGAGCCGGGGCGGTCGGCGAACGCGTCGAGCACGAAACCGGCCAGGCGCGGGGAAAACACCGCGTCGCCGTCGGCCACGCGGACGATCGCGCGCACCAGTTCCTTCGAGGAGATGGTCTTGGTGACGTAGCCGCGCGCGCCGGAGCGGATCACGGCGATCACGTCCTCGGCCGCATCGGAGACCGAGAGGGCGAGGAACACCACGTCCGGCCGCTCCGGGCGCACCTGCCGGAGCACCTCGGCGCCCCCGCCGTCGGGCATGTGGACGTCGAGCAGCACCACCTGCGGCCGGGTGCGCACGATGCCCGCGACGGCGTCCGCCACCGAGCCCGCCTCGCCCACCACCCGCACCTCGTCGGTGATGGAATCGAGCTCGGTGCGGACCCCGGCGCGGAAGAGCGCGTGGTCGTCCACCAGGAAGACCTCGACCGGCTCCCGCTGGCTCTCCGTCACGACACCACTCCCTCGCTGTGAATGCTTCTGCCCGAGCATAGCGACGTCAGGCCGGCCCCTTGCCGGTTCGGACCGGCATGGCCAGCTGGACCTCGGTGCCCTCGCCCGGGGCGGTGCGCAGCTTGCACGTGCCGCCGTGGCGCTCCATGCGGCCGCGGATCGAATCGGCGAGCCCGTGCCGGTCGGCCGGGACCACCTCCGGGTCGAAGCCCTTGCCGCGGTCGCGGACGAACACGGTCACCGCGGTCGGCTCCACCTCGGCGTACACGCTGACCTCGTCGACGCCCGCGTGCTTGGCCGCGTTGACGATCGCCTCGCGCGCGGCCTGGACCAACGCTGTCAACGGTTCGTTCAGCTCCGCCTCACCGACCACGACCTGGCCGACGGAGATCGCGAACTGGTCCTCGACCTCCCCGCAGGCGGCGGCGAGCGCCTCCGACAGCCGGCGGCCGCCCTCGTCCTGCTCCTCGGGCTTCTTCTCGCTGGGCTTGCCGTAGCCGTTGGGGCCGTACAGCCAGCCGCGCAGCTCGCGCTCCTGGCCGCGGGCCAGCCGGGCGACCTCACGCGGCCGGTCGGAGTGCTTCTGGATCAGGGCGAGCGTTTGCAGCACGGAATCGTGCAGGTGCGCGGCGATCTCGGCGCGCTCGTCGGTGCGGATGCGCGCGCGGCGCTCGTCGCCGAGGTCGCGGACCAGGCGCAGCCAGAACGGGACGGTGAGCACCGCGACGCCGACCAGCGTCGCCAGCACGGCGAGCAGGGCGAACTGGACCTGGTCGAAGTTCCCGCCCTGGAACACCACCACCCCGATGCCGGTGGCCACCAGCGCGACTCCGGCCAGGATCCGGATGATCGCCGAACCCCGGCCGCCCCCGCCGACCAGCGCGCCGGTGACGCCGTCCCGCGCACCCTCCCGCCACCGCCGGCGCTGGGATTCGTCGGCCTCCCGCCAGACCACCGCCGCCCCGAACATGGCCAGGGCCAACGGCACGGCCACCCAGCCGCGGATGGTGCCGGTGAGCGTGCTGAACGCGATGGCGAGGCCGATGCCGAGCGCGATCAGGCCGTACGCCTGCTGCCGGTCCTTCACACTGACCTTGGTGGCTTCACCCTCTTCGGCGCGCTGCTGCACGAAGACCCACAGCAGTCCGTACGCGAGCATCCCGGCGCCGTTGAGCGCGGCGAGCAGGGCGAACGCGGTGCGCACCCAGACCACCGGCACGCCGAGGTGGTCGGCGAGCCCGCCCGCGACCCCGGCGACCGCCCGGTCGGACCGGCGGCGGTACATCTTCGGCTCCGTCCCGGGGCCCCCGGCGATCGAGGGTTCGCCGGCCGGTTTCCGGGCCTCGGTCCCGAGGGAACCGGCCTCGGACTGGCTGGCCACCGGGCTGGTCGAGGACTCGTCGCGGGACGGCCCGGTCACTTCCGGTTCGGTGGTGCCGTGGTCGAGGGAGTCCTGCACCGGTCCATGGTCACACGGCGCGACGTCCGGTGGCATCGGGGAAGCCCCTGATCCACCACCCCGAGCCGCTGCGCCGCCCGGCCGCCGGACCCTGAGCCCGGGATCAGGGACCTTCCCCGATGTGGCCGAAGCGCTCGTCAAGCATGCTTTCCGGTATGAGTGGTGCGAACGAGACGAGGGCTCCGAAGACGAACCCCCTCAACGGGTTCGAGGAGACCGTCAAGGATTTCTGGGTCAGCCGGCCGCGGCGGCCGCAGACCGGGCGGAAGGTGGCCGGGGTCGGGGCGGGGCTGGGGAACCGGTACGGCGTCGATCCCGTGGTGATCCGGGTGGCCCTGGTGGCGGCGACCGTGTTCGGCGGGTTCGGGCTGGTGTTCTACCTGCTGGGCTGGCTGCTGTTCCCCGAGGAGGCCGACGACGTGTCCGGCTTCGAGTCGATGGTCGGGCGGGGCCACTCGTCGATGACCACGGCGTTCTCCGTGGTGCTGTGCGTGGCCCTGATCCCGGTGACCGGCTGGACGTTCGGCGGGGGCTGGTTCGACGGCGGGGGCCTGATCGGCTTCGTGCTGCTCTCCATCGGCCTCTACCTCCTGCACCGCAGCCGAGGGCAGTACAACCGCCCGGCGCCCGTCGTCGCTTACGCGGCGGCGAGGGCGGCGGCGCCGACCGGCACGGGGGCGTTCACGATGACCGGCCACGCCACCGCGACCGGCACGGCCGCGCCGGGCTGGGATCCGCTCGCGGCCGCGCCCGGCGGCTGGGACCTGCCCGATCCGGCGGCGCCGGTACCCCCGCCGTCGTCCGTCCCGCCGCCGCGCTCCCACCGGCCGCAGTCGAAGATCGGCGGGATGGTGTTCGGGCTGGCCGTGCTCGTGGCCATCGCGGGGGCGGCGCTGAACCTCAACGGGGTCGACTGGTTCTCGCTGCGGCACATCATCGGGCTGGTGCTCGGGGTGCTGGGCGTCGGCCTGGTGGCGGGTGCCTTCGCCGGTGGTGCCCGCAGGCTGATCGGGCTGGCCGTGCCGCTGGCGATCGCCGGGATGGTCCTGACCACGAGCCCGTTCGACGACTTCGACCTCGAAGGCGGCGTCGGCGACCTGACCGCGGCCCCGCGTTCGGCCGCCGAGCTGCAGCCGGTCTACCGGCACGCGGCGGGCAACCTGGACCTGGACCTGACCCAGGTGCCGCTCACCGGGCCGATCACCACCACGGTGTCCAACGGCGCCGGCACCACCGTCGTCACGGTTCCCGCCACCGCCGACGTCACCTTCGACTGCGAGAACACCGCGGGCGAGGTGTCCTGCCTCGGCCGCTCCGGCAGCGGCGTCGGGCAGTCCCCCATCACCGGCACCGACCTCGGCGACGACGGTCCCGGTGGGCAGAAGCTCACTCTCCACGTCTCGAACGGCGTGGGCCAGGTGGAGGTGCGCCGTGGCTGAAAACCCTCACACCCGCGACGAATCCACTCCGGCCCGGCGCGGGGTGGACGGGTTCACCCTGATCGTCGGCCTGGCCACCCTGCTGGTCTCGGCCTACGTCCTCTCCGACGGCGCCGGTGGGTTGCCGGCCTTCGACTTCCGCTGGGTCCTCGCGGGCGGCGCGGTGTTCGCCGGGGTGCTGCTGCTGGCCGCGTCACTGCGCCGGCGGCGGCCGTAGGCCGGCCGCCACTTCCGGCGGTGGTGGCCGGCGGCCCCCGTCACGGCCCGACGATCGGCCGGGCCCCCGGATCCGCGTCCGTCACTCCCATTCGATGGTGCCCGGCGGCTTGCTCGTCACGTCGAGCACCACCCGGTTCACCTCGGTCACCTCGTTGGTGATGCGGGTCGAGATCCGCTCCAGCACCTCGTACGGCAGGCGCGTCCAGTCCGCGGTCATCGCGTCCTCCGAGGAGACCGGGCGCAGCACGATGGGGTGGCCGTAGGTCCGGCCGTCGCCCTGCACGCCGACGCTGCGGACGTCGGCCAGCAGCACCACCGGGCACTGCCAGATCTCCTGGTCGAGCCCGGCGGCGGTCAGCTCCTCGCGCGCGATGGCGTCGGCCGCGCGCAGCGTCTCGAGCCGCGACGCGTCGACCGCGCCGATGATCCGGATGCCCAGTCCCGGTCCGGGGAACGGCTGGCGCTGCACGATCGTCTCCGGCAGGCCCAGCTCCAGGCCGACGCGCCGCACCTCGTCCTTGAACAGCAGGCGCAGCGGCTCGACCAGCTCGAACTGCAGGTCGTCGGGCAGTCCGCCGACGTTGTGGTGGCTCTTGATGTTCGCCGTGCCCTCGCCGCCGCCGGACTCGACGACGTCCGGGTACAGCGTGCCCTGCACGAGGAACTTGAAGTCGCCCTGCGCCTTCAGATCGCGTTCCGCCTGCTCGAACACGCGGATGAACTCGCGGCCGATGATCTTGCGCTTCTGCTCGGGGTCGGTGACCCCGGCCAGCGCGTCGAGGAACCGCTCGCGCGCGTCCACGGTGACGAGCTTGACCCCGGTGGCGTTCACGAAATCGCGCTCCACCTGCGTCCGCTCCCCGGCGCGCAGCAGGCCGTGGTCGACGAACACGCAGGTCAGCCGATCGCCGATCGCGCGCTGCACCAGCGCCGCGGCCACGGCCGAGTCCACCCCGCCCGACAGCCCGCAGATGGCCCGGCCCTCGCCGATCTGGGCGGCGATCCGCGCCACCTGCTCGTCCACAATGGACGAAGTCGTCCACTGGGGACGGATGCCCGCGATCTCGTGCAGGAACCGGCGCAGCACCTCCTGCCCGTGCGGCGAGTGGGCCACCTCCGGGTGGTACTGCACACCGGCGAACCGCCGCTCCACGTCCTCGAAGCCGGCCACCGCCGCGCCGTCGGAGGACGCGGTGACCGCGGAGCCCTCGGGCGCCTCGGTGACGCTGTCGTTGTGGCTCATCCACGCGGTCTGGTGCGCGGGCAGGCCGGCGTGCAGCACGCCGCCCTCGCCGACCATCCGCACGTCGGTGCGGCCGAACTCGCGGACGCCGGTGGGCTCCACCACCCCGCCCAGCGCCCGCGCGAGCAGCTGGTGGCCGTAACAGATGCCGAGGATCGGCACGCCCGCGTGGACCAGCTCCGGGTCCATGCCGGGCGCGCCCTCGGCGTAGACGCTGGACGGGCCGCCGGACAGGATGATCGCGGACGGGTCCTTGGCCAGCAGCTCCGGCGCGGTCGCGCTCGACGGCACGACCTCGGAGTAGACCTGGGCCTCCCGCACGCGGCGGGCGATCAGCTGCGCGTACTGCGCCCCGAAGTCCATGACGAGTACCGGACCGGTGGGACTGGGCACCTAAGACCTCCAGGCGGTGAGCGCTTTGTGCCCCCATCGTCCCAGGTGGGCCCGGTCACGCCGCCGCTGCCCCATCAACGAGGACAGCCGGTGACCGCGATGGGTTCTACCGTGTCCCCATGACTGTCGCTTGGACCACCGAACTGGCCGAACAGCTCGGCTGGCACTGGACCCACCACCTGCGCCCGCGCCTGGACGGGCTGACCGACGAGGAGTACCGGTGGCAGCCCGTCGAGGGCTGCTGGACCGTGCGCCCACGGGCGGAGCGGCCGGACGGGCCGGGCGCCGGGGAGTTCACCATCGACTTCGAGCACCCCGAGCCCGCACCTCCCCCGGTGACGACCATCGCGTGGCGGATGGCGCATCTCACCATCGGTGTGTTCGGCCTGCGGGCGGCCTCGCACTTCGGCGGCCCGCCGATGAGCTACGACTCGTTCCCGTACGCGGGCACGGCGAAGGAGGCGGTCCGGCAGCTGGACGACGCCTACGCGTCTTGGTCCACCGGTGTGCGCGGCTTGGACGACGAAGCGCTGACGCGCGCGGTCGGGCCGGCAGAAGGCCCGTACGCGGAATCACCGATGGCGATGCTGGTCCTGCACATCAACCGCGAGGCGATCCACCACGGCGCCGAGATCCTGCTGCTGCGCGACCTCTACCGCCGCCACCGCTGAACCGGTCCGGGGCGGCGGTGGCGGCCGGTCCGGTCGAAGACGGCCCACGAACGGGTTGCCGTGCCAGCGCGACACCGCCGTAGTGTTCATGCTCTGAAGGTAGGTCCGGCCGCCGCGGGGCACCCCCGGCATTCGTCACCCCGGTCCCACGGTGTGCGTGACGCGGAACGAATCAGGGCCGGATCGACTCACCACAGGGTGAGACCGAGATCCCGGAAAGGAACTGCATGCGAGCGACTCTCATCTACGGCGCCGGTGACGTCCGCGTGGAGGCGGTGCCCGACCCGAAGCTGGTCGAGCCGACCGACGCCGTGGTCCGCGTGGTCCGCTCGTGCGTCTGCGGCAGCGACCTCTGGCCGTACGCCGGCATGCCGGCGCAGGACCGGGGCCGGCCGATCGGCCACGAGTTCCTCGGCCTGGTCGAGGAGACCGGCGCGGACGTGTCGGGCGTGCGCCAGGGCGACCTGGTGGTCGCGCCGTTCATGTATTCGGACAACACCTGCGAGTTCTGCCGGGAGGGCTTGCAGACCTCGTGCCTGCACGGCGGCAACTGGGGCGCGAACGGCGTCGACGGCGGCCAGGGCGAGGCCGTGCGGGTGCCGCAGGCCGACGGCACGCTGGTCAAGCTGCCGCCCACCGAGGACGGGGACCTGCTGGCCTCGATGCTCACGCTGTCGGACGTCTTCTCCACCGGGCACCACGCGGCCGTCACGGCGGGGGTGACCGAGGGCAGGACCGTCACGGTGATCGGCGACGGGGCCGTGGGCCTGTCCGCGGTGCTGGCCGCGCACCGGCTGGGCGCCGAGCGGATCGTCCTCATGGGACGCCACGAGCCGCGCACCGCGCTGGGCCGCGAGTTCGGCGCGACGGACGTGGTCGCCGAGCGCGGCGAGGAGGGCATCGAACGGGTCCGTGAGCTGACCGGCGGCCGCGGCACGCAGTGCGTGCTGGAGTGCGTCGGCACCAAGCCGGCCTTCGAAATGGGCCTCGGCGTGGTGCGCGCGGGTGGCGCGCTGAGCCGCGTCGGCGTGCCGCAGTACGCGGAGGGCCCGATCGGCCGGCCGGTCTTCGTCGACAACATCACCATCACCGGCGGGGTCGCCCCGGCGCGGCAGTACATCCCGCAGCTGCTGCCCGACGTCCTGGAGGGCCGCTACCGGCCCGGCCGGGTCTTCGACCGCACCGTCGGCCTGTCCGAGGTGCCCGCGGGCTACCAGGCGATGGCCGACCGCGAGGCGCTGAAGGTGCTCGTCAAGCCTTGACGCCGACGTCCGGGGCGACGCGCCCGTTGCCCCGGACGGGTGGGGGTCCGCCCGGCCCGGACCCGGCCCGAATACCTTGGTGCGCATGGACATGATCACCCCGGAACCCCGTCCGTCGTGGATCGCCGGGCGGCCTGAGCCGGGCGTCGCCACGCTGACGGTGCACCACCCGTACGACGGCAGCGAGGTCGCCACCGTCGCCGTGCCCGGCCCGGAGCAGGTGGAACGGGCCGTGGCCGCGGCGGCCGGGGTGGCGAAGGAGTTCCGCCGCACCCCCGCGCACGTCCGGGCCCAAGCGCTGGAGCACGTCTCCCACGGGCTGCGGGCGCGCGCCGAGGAGCTCGCCGAGATCATCACCGCGGAGAACGGCAAGCCGCTGAAGTGGGCCGAGGCCGAGGTCAGCCGCGCGGTTTCGGTGTTCCGCATCGCCGCCGAGGAGGCCCGGCGCTTCACCGGTGACGTCCAGCGGCTCGACCGCGACCCGGCCGGCGACGCCCGCCTGGCGCTCACCCGGCGCGTTCCGCGGGGGCCGGTGCTGGGCATCGCGCCGTTCAACTTCCCGCTGAACCTGGTGGCGCACAAGGTGGCGCCGGCCCTGGCGATCGGCGCGCCGATCATCGTCAAGCCCGCGCCGCGCACCCCGCTGTCCGCGCTGGTCCTCGGCGAGCTCCTGGGTGAGACCGAACTGCCCGAAGGCGCGTTCTCCGTGCTGCCGCTGGGCAACGAGCAGACCCGGGCGCTGGTCGCCGATCCGCGGCTGCCCGTGGTGTCGTTCACCGGCTCCGGTCCGGTCGGCTGGTCGATCGCGGACGCCGCCCCGCGCAAGCACGTGGTGCTGGAGCTGGGCGGCAACGCCGCGGCCGTGGTGCTGCGCGACTGGCCGGACCCCGAGGGCGCCGCGCACCGCATCGCCACCTTCGGCAACTACCAGGCCGGCCAGTCGTGCATCGCGGTGCAGCGGGTGATCGTGGACGCCGCGATCGCCGAGGAGTTCGTTCCCGCGCTGGTGGAGGCGGTCGAGGCGCAGCAGACCGGGGACCCCTACGACCGCAACACCGACGTCGGCCCGGTGGTCGACGAGGCCGCCGCCGAGCGGATCGTCGCCTGGGTGCAGGAGGCGGTGGCCGCGGGCGCGAAGGTGCTCACCGGCGGCACCCGGGACGGCGCGACGGTGGCCCCGACCCTGCTCACCGACGTCCCGCCGGAGACCAGGGCCTGGGCCGAGGAGATCTTCGGGCCGGTCCTCGCCGTGTCGGTTGTGGACGGTGTGGACGAGGCCTTCGCCGCGGTCAACGCCTCGGCCTACGGGTTGCAGGCCGGGGTGTTCACCAGCGACGTCCAGCTCGCCTTCCACGCCTCGGCCGAGCTGGAGGTGGGCGGCGTGATCATCGGCGACGTGCCCTCCTACCGGGCCGACCAGATGCCCTACGGCGGGGTGAAGGGTTCCGGCGCCGGCCGTGAGGGCGTGCTTTCGGCGATGAACGACCTCACCGAGGAGCGGGTGACGGTCTTCACCGGGATCGAGCTCTAGGCGTGCGGTCCCCCGGGCCCCACCGCTAGGCGGACTGGGCGAACTTGAACACGCCGTCCGGGTCGTAGGTCTTGGCGACCTGGTCGAGCCGGGTGGCGTTGTCGCCGTAGTACGCGGTCTTCCAGTCCGGCAGGTCCGCGTCGATGTAGTTGACGTATCCGCCGCCCGCGCCCGCGGCGGCCAGTCCGGCCACCACGGTGGACACCGACTTGGCCACCGACGAGCGGTTCGCGGCCGTGGCCGGGGCGTACACCTGGATGCTGCCCAGCGCCTTGCGGTGCCAGAACGCGGTGTCCGTCGGCGCGAGGTTCGAGACGGTGCCGCCGAGCCCGTCGATCAGCAGGTCCATGCCCTTCTGGCCGGAAGCGAGCTCGCTCACCTTGGCGCCCGCCACCGGGTCGGTGATGATCCGCGAAGAACCGACGAACGACTGGCGGCTGGAGCTGCCGGAGAAGTAGTCCATCGCGGCGGAGTAGCCGAGGGTCTTCACCGTGCGGCTCGACGGCTTGGCCTCCAGCTTGTCCAGCAGCCCGGCCAGCGCCGACGAGCTGCCGACGAACGCGCCGCCGATCCGGCACGGCACCGGCGAACCCCCCGAAACGACGAGGTTCGACCACAGCTCGGGCGGCATGGCCGGCAGCCAGCGCTGCCAGGCGTCCAGGGTGTCGGCCGCCGCGCCGCCCGGGAAGCGCAGCGAGAAGACGGTGAGCTCCGGCGCCGGCGCGGTGCTGAAGGTGAACGAGGTGACCACGCCGAAGTTGCCGCCCCCGCCGCCGCGCAGCGCCCAGAACAGGTCGGGCTCGGTGTTCGCGTCGGCCGTGCGGAGCTTGCCGTCGGCGGTCACCACCTGCGCGGAGACGAGGTGGTCGCAGGTCAGGCCGTACTTGCGGGCCAGCACGCCGATGCCGCCGCCGAGGGCGAGCCCGGCGATGCCGACGGTCGGGCAGGACCCCGCGGGCAGGCACCGGCCGGCCTTACCGAGCGCGGCGTAGACGTCGCTGAGCCGGGCGCCCGCGCCGATCGTGACCTGTTCACCTTGGACGTCCACTTGCGACAGCGCGCCGACGTCGAGGACCAGGCCACCGTCCGGACAGGAGTAGCCGGCGTAGCTGTGCCCACCGCTGCGCGCGGCGATCGGCAGCCGCCCCGCCGCGGCTTCGAGACAGGCCTGCACGTCCTGGGCCTTACCGATCTTCGCGACGGCGGCCGGGGTCCGGTCGTCGAACAGCGGGTTGTACCCGTGCCGGGCGGCGGCGAACTTGGCGTCGCCGGAGAGCAGCAGGTCACCGCTGAGCTTGCCCCGCAACGCGTTCCAGTCCGGCGGACCGGAGGGCTTGGCGCTGGTCGAGGGCGGCGCGGACGGGACCGCGCTGCTGGTCGAGGCGGCGGGTTTGCCGCCGCTGCCCGGCGAACAGGCCGCGGCCACCGCACCGACCGCGGTCAACCCGGCGGCCCGCAGGAACGTCCTTCTCCCGACTGCGCTCATGGTGTAGAGACGCTACGCGGGGGCCGATGGTTGCGCTCGTTGGTCCGCCGCGGGCGGTTCGGCCGCGGCGGATCGGCCACGGACCCGCCGCTCAGACCAGCGATCCGAGCTCCGGCACCGACCCGCCCAGGGCCGATCCGTCGGCTCGGCCCGAGACCCAGGCCAGCAGGTCGCCCGGGCGGCCGGTGACCGTGCCGCCCGAGCCGCCCGAGCCGTCGCCCAGGGTCCAGGTGTGGGTGCCGTCGGTGGTGGACAGGCGGCAGGACGGGAGCGCACCGGGGTACATGCCGATCATGTTTTCCACGACGTCGCCGAGGTAGGGGCCCAGCAGCGCCGTGGCCCGGGCGAAGTCGTGGCCACGGTCCAGGTCGACCAGGTGGATGGTGAGCTCGGCCAGGCGCAGCGTCAGCGCGTCCGCGCCGGTGATCGGCTGGCCGAGACGGGCCCGGACCGGGGCCGTCCAGGTGCGCTCGGGCAGCGTGGACGCGAAGTCCACCAGCCGCTCGCCCGAAGAGACGACGTCGGCATGGATCGCTTCGGCGCTGCGGAGCGAGCCGGCCTCGATGTCGTCGTCACGAGCCGGGCCCGGACCGTACATCGGGTGCTCGACGCCGCTTTCGGCCCAGGTCAGCAGGTTGATGACGGCGTCGGCGTTGCGGGCCAGGTGCGTCAGCAGATGAGCGCGCGACCAGCCGGGCAACGTGCTCGGCGCGCGCAGCATCGGCTCGTCCAGCGCGCTGGTGACCAGCTTCCACTCACCCTGCAGGTCCCGGATCCGGGCCACCACCGCGGTCGCGTTCACCCGGTGATCGTAGGGCCTATCGGCGCAGCGCGGCAGGGGCGTCGGTCGGAACGGCCGGGTTCTTCGGGGCCACCGGATCCAGCCGCGCGTACCGCGTGCCCTGCGCCGGGCGCGGGTCCGCCTCACCCTTGTTGGGCCAGAGGGAGAACGCCCGCTCGGCCTGCGCCGCGATGGTCAGCGACGGGTTCACCCCCAGGTTCGCGGTGATCGCCGATCCGTCCACAACGGACAGACCCGGGTAGCCGAAGACGCGGTGGTACGGGTCGATCACGCCGGCCTCGGCGCTGTCGCCGATCGGCACGCCGCCGATGAAGTGGGCGGTGAGCGGGATGTCGAAGATCTCGCCCCAGGTGCCGCCCGCGAGGCCGCCGATGCGCTCGGCCGTGCGCTCGTTCGCCTCGTGCCCGGCCGGGATGAAGCTCGGGTTCGGCTCGCCGTGGCCCTGCTTCGACGCGTACTTGCGCCGCCCGAACAGCCCGCGCTTGGTGTAGGTGGTGATGGAGTTGTCCAGGCTCTGCATCACCAGCAGGATCACCGTCCGCTCGCTCCAGCGGTAGCCGTTGAGCAGCTGGGCCGACTGCAGCGGGTGCTTGGCGACGAAGGTGAGGGCCTGGCGCCAGCGCGGCACCGGCGAGGAGCCGTCGGTGGAGATGGTCTGCAGCAGGCTCATCGCGTTGCTGCCCCGGCCGTACCGCACGGGCTCGATGTGGGTGTTCTCGTCCGGGTGGATGGACGAGGTGATGGCGACCCCGCGGCTGAAGTTCCGGTCCTCGTCGACCTTGGTGCGCCCGGCGCCGATGATGGCCTCGGAGTTCGTGCGCGTCAGCTCCCCGAGCCGGCGGGAGAGCTTCGGCAGGGTGCCGGTGTCCTTCATGCGGTGCAACAGGTTCTGCGTGCCCCAGGTGCCCGCCGCGAACACCACCTGACCGGCCGTCACCGTGGTGCGGAAGCGCTTCGAGCGGGTCCCGGTCTTCTGCAGCGTGACCCGGTAGCCGTCACCGGCCGGGCGGACCGAGCTGACCGTGGTCAGCGGGATGACCTTCGCGCCGTCCTGCTCCGCGAGGTACAGGTAGTTCTTGACCAGCGTGTTCTTCGCCCCGACCCGGCAGCCGGTCATGCAGGAGCCGCATTCGGTGCAGCCCACGCGATCGGGCCCGACGCCGCCGAAGAACGGGTCCTTCGCGCGCTCACCGGGCCGGCCGAAGTACACGCCCACCGGCGTCGGGTGGAACGAGTCGCCCACGCCCAGGTCCTCCGCGACCTCGCGCATCACCACGTCGGACGGCGTGGTGCTCGGGTTGGTGACCACCCCGAGCATCCGGCCGGCCTGGTCGTAGTGCGGCGCCAGCTCCGACTCCCAGTCGGTGATGTGCGCCCACTGCCGATCGGCGTAGAACGGCTTGAGCGGGCGGTAGAGCGTGTTGGCGTAGACCAGCGAACCGCCACCGACGCCCGCCCCGGCCAGCACCATCACGTCGGAGAGCATGTGCACCCGCTGGATGCCGTAACAGCCCAGCGCGGGCGCCCAGAGGTAGCGCTTGAGGTCCCAGGAGGTCTTGGCGAACTCGTCGTCCGCGAACCGCCGCCCGGCCTCGACCACCGCGACGCGGTAGCCCTTCTCGGTCAGCCGCAGCGCCGCGACGCTGCCGCCGAAACCCGAGCCCACGACCACGACGTCGTAGTCGGGGCTGCCTGTCCCTGTGGTGGTGTTACTGGCAGTCACAGGTTCGAGGGTAACCCCGGGATGTCGTTCTGACCAGGGGTAAGTTACTCGCCGGTTACTTCTGTGGGCGTTCCTCCTGGTCAGCTCCGCCGGAAACCCCCACCGACCGGCTCAGTGGCGCACGGTCAGCCCGACCCGCTGGAACTCCTTCAGATCCGAGTACCCGGCCTTCGCCATCGCGCGGCGCAGGGCGCCGAACAGGTTGACCACGCCCTCGGCGTCGGAAGACGGGCCGAACAGCAGGGTCTTGAGGTCGACCGCGTAGTCCGAGTCCGGTCCGGCGACCACGCGGGAGCGCGGGAGCGACGGGTGGGCCGCGGCGGCCGTCCAGTACAGGCCCTGGCCCGGGGCGTCGCTGGCGGTGGCGAGCGGGGCGCCGAGCATCACCGCGTCCGCGCCGCAGGCGATGGCCTTCGCGATGTCGCCCGAGGTGGTCATGCCGCCGTCGGCCAGCACGTGGACGTAGCGGCCGCCGGTCTCGTCCAGGTAGTCGCGGCGGGCCGCAGCCGCGTCGACCACCGCGGTGGCCATCGGGACGCCGATGCCCAGCACCCGGTCGGTGCTGGTGACCCCCGGGGTGTAGCCGTGGCCGACGATCACGCCGGCCGCGCCGGTGCGCATCAGGTGCATGGCCGTGCGGTAGTCGCTCACCCCGCCGGCGATCACGGGCACGTCCAGCCGCCCGATGAAGTCCTTGAGGTTCAGCGGCTCGGCCTCGCGCTCCACGTGCTCGGCGGAGATGATCGTGCCCTGCACCAGCAGGATCTCGACCCCGGCGGCGAGCAGGTCGGGGGTCAGCTCGGCGGCGTGCTGCGGGCTGACCCGCGCGGCCACCGTCACCCCCGACTCGCGGACGGTCTTGATCGCCTCACTGAGCAGGTCGATCCGGATCGGCGCCGAGTGCAGGTCCTGCAGCTCACGGACGACGGCCGTCGGGTCCTCGCCGTCCTCGGCCGCGCGGACCAGGCGGAAGATGGCGTCCTCGACGTTTCCGTGCCGGGCCCAGAGTCCTTCGGCGTTCAGCACGCCCAGCCCGCCCAGCTCGCCGATCGCCACGGCCGTGCCCGGCGACACGATGGCGTCGGTCGGGTGCGTGACCAGCGGCAGGTCGAACCGGTAGGCGTCGATCTGCCAGGCCGTGGACACCACCGAGGAGGACCGGGTCCGCCGCGAGGGGACGATCTCCACGTCATCGAGGTCATACGCCCGCCGCGCGGTGCGACCCATACCGATCTCGACCAGATCCCGCACGTGAAGTCCCTTCTCCGCACCGACGACAACGGGGTCCATTGTCGCTAGTCCGCGTGGGTGACCTGCGCACGGGGTGCCCGTGGGTGACCGCGGCGGCGCGGGCACCCACGGGCCCGGCTCAGCGCGTGGTGTAGTTCGGCGCCTCGACGGTCATCGTGATGTCGTGCGGGTGGCTCTCCTTGAGCCCGGCCGCGGTGATCCGGACCAGCTGCGCCTCCTGCATCTGCGCGATGGTCCCGGCGCCCGCGTAGCCCATGCCGGCCCGCAGGCCGCCCACGAGCTGGTGCACGACGTTCGACAGCGGACCGCGGAACGGGATGCGGCCTTCGATGCCTTCGGGGACCAGCTTGTCCTCGTTGAGCACGTCGTCCTGCGCGTAGCGGTCCTTCGAGTACGACTTCGCCTGGCCGCGCGACTGCATGGCGCCCAGCGAGCCCATGCCCCGGTAGACCTTGAACTGCTTGCCGTTGATCAGGATCAGGTCGCCGGGCGATTCGGCGGTGCCGGCCAGCAAGCTGCCCAGCATCACGGTGGAGGCGCCGGAGGCGATGGCCTTGGCGATGTCGCCCGAGTACTGGATGCCGCCGTCGCCGATCACCGGGACCCCGGCCGGGCGGCAGGCCTGGTCGGCCTCGTAGATCGCGGAGATCTGCGGTACGCCGACCCCCGCGACGATCCGCGTGGTGCAGATCGAGCCCGGGCCGACGCCGACCTTGACCCCGTCCACCCCCGCGTCCACCAGCGCCTGCGCGCCCGCGCGGGTGGCCACGTTGCCGCCGACGATGTCGACGGTGTCGCCCAGCTCCTTCTTCAGCAGCCGCACGGCCTCCACCACGGCGCGGGAGTGGCCGTGGGCGGTGTCCACCATGAGCACGTCGACCCCGGCCTCGGCCAGCGTCATCGCGCGCTTGTGCCCGTCCGGTCCGACGCCGACCGCGGCGCCGACGATCAGCCGCCCGTCGGTGTCCTTGGTGGCGTTCGGGTACTGCTCGGTCTTGACGAAGTCCTTGACCGTGATCAGCCCGCGGAGCTTGCCCGCCCCGTCGACGATCGGCAGCTTCTCGATCTTGTGCCGGCGCAGCAGGCCCAGCGCCGCCTCCGCGGTGACCCCGACCTGCGCGGTGACCAGCGGGGCCTTGGTCATCACCTCGCTGACCAGGCGGGTGAAGTCCACCTCGAACCGCATGTCGCGGTTGGTGATGATGCCCACCAGCGAGCCGGCGGCGTCGGTGACCGGCACGCCGGAGATGCGGAACCGGGCGCACAGGGCGTCGACCTCGGCCAGCGTGTCGTCCGGCGAGCAGGTGACCGGGTCGGTGACCATGCCGGCTTCCGAGCGCTTCACGACCTCGACGGCCGCGGCCTGCTCCTCGATCGGCAGGTTGCGCTGGAGCACGCCGATCCCGCCCTGGCGCGCCATCGCGATCGCCATCCGGCCCTCGGTCACGGTGTCCATCGCGGCGGAGACCAGCGGGATGTTCAGCGTGATGTTGCGGGTGAGCCGGGTGCTGGTGTCGACCCCGCTGGGCACCACGTCGGATTCGGCCGGCAGCAGCAGCACGTCGTCGAAGGTCAGGCCGAGCATCGCGAACTTGCTCGGCACGGGGGCGGTGATGCTTTCGCTGGTCATAGCGGGCGAAGGGCCTTCCTGGCAGGGGTGTGCGGAGTCGCGGGGGCTGGCGACCTACGGGGCTGGGCCTTCCCCTCATGATATCCGGGCCGGACCCCCGACCTGGGCGGGTGGGGACGCCCACCGCGTGAGCAGGTACCGTGCAGGCCGTGCCGCACGACGTGTTGCCCCCAGACCCGTTCGCGGATGATCCGGACGATCCGGCCCGGGCCTTCCTCGACCCCGAAGACCACCTGGACGAGCCGATCAGCGCGGACGAACGCACCGAGCTGTTGGCCGACCTCTCCGATCTCGCCGTCTACCAGGCCCTCCTGGAGCCGCGGGGCGTGCGCGGCATCGTCGTGGACTGCGGCGAATGCGACGAGCCCCACTACCACGACTGGCACCTGCTGCGGGCCAGCCTCGAGCAGTTGCTGGCCGACGGGCGCATGCGCCCGCACGAGCCGGCCTTCGACCCCAACCCCGGCGACTACGTGAGCTGGGACTACTGCCGCGGCTTCGCGGACGGGGTCACGGCCAACGAAAGCGCCTACTGAACCGGCTGGAGCTTGATCCACGGCCTCGGTGACTTTGCTCACCGAGGCCGTTCTTGTGTCCGGACACCGGATTTTTCCGGCGTTGTCACCGACGAAAGCAGGGCCCCGGCGGACGCGGTCCGCTGGGGCCCTGCTCAATCGAAACGGGTCTACTGGGGGCTTCGGGGCCTACGGGGTCTGCGAAGCCCCGTCGCTCTGCGCCTCGCCGCTGGTGTCGTTGCGCGGGCTGCCGCTGTTGCCGCCCGAGCCCGGGTTGCTGCCGGTGACGCCGGTCGGCGTGGTGGGCGGGGTCGTGGTCGTGTCGCCCGTGCTCGGCGGCGGCTGCTCGACACTGGTGACCGGCGGCAGCGGGCTGGCGCTGCCGCCCGTACCGGGCAGCGAGGTGGGCTGACCGGTGACCTGCGGCGATCCGGTGGTGGCGGGGTTGTTCGCCGGCGGCTTGGCCGTCGGGTTCACCGGGTTGCCGCCCGGGTTGGGCGCCGCCGGGTCGTCGAGCTGCGCGGCGAGCTGGCGGTGCTGGGCCAGCAGCTCGTTGCGGTTGTCGTCGTCGGTGACCTGGCTGAGCGCGGCCTGCGCGTCGTCGAGCGCCTTGCGGGCGTCGGAGAGGCGGTTGTCGGCCAGCGCGAGGTTGGCCCGCTCCAGGTCGAGCTTCACCGCGGCGGCGGCTTCGACCGAGTGGGCACGGTCGGCGTAGAGGACCTTCGTCAGACCCCAGAGCGTGTCGCCCGGCTGCGCGTCACGCGCGGCCAGACCGGTGCCGGTGAAGGCGATCGCGGCGGCGGCGCACGCGGCCGCGACCGGCACGAAGAACCGGCGGCGGTGCCCGCGCTGGGAGTGCCGTTGCGCCAGCGACGCCGTGCGGACGGTGGTGACCGCGGTGCCGACGTCGACCAGCTCGGACAGCGGCTCGCTGTCGATGTCGCGCCGCCAGGCCAGCAGCAGGGCGTTGAGCTCCTGGTCGCCGAGGCCGTCGGCGATGGCCGGGTCCGTGCCCCCGAGCGCGTCCAGCAGCGCGTCGTCGGCCTGGATGGCCGACAGGTCACCGTCGGCTTCGGCGTCGAACGCCGTCATGCCGCTCGGCCACGCGGATGGCGACAGGTCACGGTCGTCCTCACGATCGGTCACTCAGATCACCTCCTCGGCGGCGAGCACCTTGCGCAGGCGGGCCAGGGCTCGGTGCTGGGCGACGCGGACCGCGCCCGGTGTCGAGCCGACGGCCTCCGCGGTCTCCTCCGCCGAAAGCCCCACCACGACCCGCAACACGACGATCTCCCGTTGCTTGTCCGGCAGTACCTGCAACAACTGCGACATCCGCTCGTTCAGCTCACCCTGCAGCGCGCGCTGCTCGGGTCCGACCCCGCCCTCGACCTCGTCGGGGACTTCGGCGACGGGCTCAGCCCGGTTGCGAGCCGCCGCGCGGTGCGCGTCGGCCACCTTGTGCTGGGCGATGCCGTAGACGAACGCGAGGAAGGGGCGCCCCTGGTCGCGGTACGAAGGCAAGGCCGTGAGCACCGCGAGACACACCTCCTGCGCAACATCGTCGGCAGAAGCGAAGGACCGCTCCTGCCTGCCAACCCGAGCACGGCAGTACCGCACTACGAGAGGACGGATGGCCGCCAGCAACCGCTCGACCGCTTGAGGGTCACCCTCAACAGCAGCGGCGACTGGCTCATCCAGTCCATCCCCCACATTGGCCATCGCAGACAACAGTCCCAGTGTTACGTGTAGGCGTGCATAGAATCCGGCGCGTGGTCATCCTGTCCGACCGCCGATGACAGTTACCGTACCGTCGGCGACCCCCCGGACAACCGCCAGAGGTGGTCCCCGGCGCGCCGGGTTCGCCGCGACCGGGAAAACCCGGGTTTTACAGGCACTTGTCCGGTGCTTGCCCACTCTCGCCGATTCCGGCCGAACGGCTGGCCAATGCGGTGCGCGAACGGCCCGAGCGGGGCGGCGACCGGCCCGGGCGGTGGGGGCGACGGCTTCACCCGTGACCGGGAACACACAGGTACGGGCCAGGGCGCGAACCCTGGCCCGTCGTCACCGTGCGGCCGACCGCGACACCGCTGGAGAGCGTTTGCCCCGGGAGCCGGCCGAGGCTCGTGAGCTTCCGCCGGCCGGAGACCTCAGGAGGCGGGAAGCCTCAGGAGACGAGACCGCGGCGGAAGCCGTGGGCCACCGCCTGGGCCCGGTCGCGGACCCCGAGCTTGCGGAACAGCCGCCGCGCGTGGGTCTTCACCGTGTCCTCGGACAGGTAGAGCTCACGGCCGATCTGGCCGTTGCTCTTGCCCTGGCTCATGCCGCGCAGCACCTGCAGCTCGCGCTCGGTGAGCTGCACGCCGGGGTCCGAGGGCTGGCGCGGGGCCGGCACCGAGGTGCTGGCGAGGGTGTGGGCCAGTGCGGCGACCAGTTCGGGCCGCGAGGCGTCCCAGCGCAGGTACCCGCGGGCTCCGCCGGCGATCGCCGCGGCGATGCTGCCCGCGTCGTCCGGGGCACCGAAAACGATGACGTTCGCCTGGGGGTTCGCGGAGACGAGCCTTCGCGTGGCTTCGACGCCCGTCGGGACCGCGCGCTGCGTCCCGACCAGCACGACGTCGACCGGCTGACGGGTGTACCGGGCCAGCAGCTCGTCACCGTGCGCTACGCAGTCGATGCGACTGACCCCTGGGACCGCGGACATCACGCGGGTGAGCCCTTCGCGGACACTGCGTCGGTCGTCGCAGATCAAGACCGTCGTCACGGGGTTTCCTTCCTGCAGCCGGGTGACATTCCACTTCCCCTATCGGACGCTTTAGCCCGAACCTTGACACGATCCGGTGGCTTTTTTTGAAGTTTCTTAGCCCGGATGCCGGAACGCCCACTCCGGGAGGCTCAACCGGACCCGGTGGGAACCCACGGCGAATCCTGTGCGGTACGCATCACGCAAGGATCGACGCGTCGTAACACTGCGTGCAACACTTCGCGGCTTCTGAATCGATACTCCTCGGCGTGTCGGGCCCCGAGATCAGCGGCAACGCGCGTGGCAACCCAAATAAGCGAAAAGAGTTCGCATTTTTCGGCTTCCTTCAATGCGCTTTCGACCAGGGTGAGCCCGGCGGCCCGGCCCTCGGCGTCACCGGCCGCCGACAGCGCGACCCCGAGCACGATGTCCGATTTCACCCCGTGCCGCCGCGCTCCCCGTTCCCGTGCGATTTCCGCCGCCCGCCGCGCCGGGGCGACGGCCTCGGCGGGCCGCCCGGCCGCCAGCTCGATCTCGGCCCCGACCCAGCCGGCCCGCACCGCCGCCCGCCACCGCCCGTCCTCGGCCACCGCCCGGGCCGCCAGCCGCCGCGCCGCCGCGATCCGGCCCAGGGCGAGGTTGTCGGCCGCCAGGCCGAGCAGCGCATCGGCCCGGGCCCCGGGGTAGTCGAGGCCGTCGGGATCGGCGGCCGAGGGGGCGGCGGGGTCGGCGCGGGTGGCGTTGACGGGGGTGGAGTCGGCGGGGCGGCAACGGATGGGGTTGCCGGAAGTGGGGTCGGCGCGGGTGGCGTTGACGAGAGCGGGATCGGCGGCAGCGGGATCGACGCGGGTGGGGTCGGCCGCAATGGAGCCGGTGGAGATGGGGTTGGCCGAGGTAGGGCCGGTGGCGGGGGTGGAGTCGGCAGGAGCGGGATCGCTGGCGGAATCGTCGGGATCGGGATGGGGAGCGGCGGCGGGGATGGGGCCGGTGGGGTCAGCAGCAGCGACGGCGGGGGTGGAGGTGGCGGGGGCGGTGGGGGTGAGAGCGGCGGCAGGGGCGGCGGTGGGATTGAGGTGGGTGGGGCCGACGCGGGTGGGGTCATGGGGTTGGCCGGGCTGGAAATCTTGGCTGAGTTCCGGGCTGGCGACGGAGGCGGGATCGGCGGGAACGCCGCTCGGGAGGCTCGGGGCGAGATGGCGGCCGCGGGCGGTGGGATCGGCGTAGCGGTCGCCTTGCGGGTCGGAGGCCGGTTCCGAGCCCTCAGGGGCGGCCCCACTCACGGACGGGCCGCCCAGTCGGGGGCGGGCCGAGGGCGGGGTCGCGGTGCCCAGTACGAGCGCCAGGGCCTCGCCGTCCAGGGTTCGGGCCGCGGTGTGGCCGCCGAGCTGGCGGCGGTGGGAGGCCAGCGTGGTCGCGGCCAGGGAGGCCAGCAGCGGGTCACGGCTCCGGCGGAGGTCCGCCAGGGCCGTGGCGGCCGCGGCGTAACGGCCCTGGGCGCCCAGCACGATCGCGGCCAGCAGCCGGTTCCACGGCGCGGCCGAGGGCGGCGCCGTGATCGGCGAGGGCGGCGGCGGGTGGGCGCCGAAGGCCAGCGCGCGCAGGGTGTGTTCCTCCACCCGTACTTTCTAGCGCGCCCCACCGACAAAATCCTTTGCGCCGATCACGGCCACGGCCAAGCAGCCGAGCCGACGCGGCCACCAGAGCGTCCCGTCCGGCCCGGCCGTCCGGTCTAGTCCGGCGTTCCCACCAGCACGTGCTCCACCCGGTCGGCGGCGGCCGGGAGGTCCGGCAGGAGTTCGACCCGGTCCGGCAGCGTTGCCGGGTCCCAGCCGGGGCCGCAGGCGAACAGGCGGCTGCGGTGGCGGCCTCGGGAGACCCGGGTGAACAGGCGGGGGTCCGCCACCGTCCGGCGGTGGGCCCAGAGCACCACGGCGGCGGGCGCGCTGCGCCGGACGGCCACCGTCAAGACCTCCGCCGGCAGTGGTGCGCCGAACAACTGCGTGCCGATCCGGCGGCCCGCCAGCGCCGCCGCCAGCGCGTACGCCGGGTTGCTGTCCCGCTCCTCCGGCACGCAGCTCAGCAGCACGGGCCGGAGGTTGCGCGGGTGCTCCAGCACCGGGGTCGCGCGGACGAGCGACGCGTGTACGCACTCGGCCAGCAGGTACTCGACCTCCGCCCCCGCGCTGACACCGCGCCAGCGCGCGCCCAGTGCCGTCAGCACCGGGTCGATCACGCCGGACCAGGCGGCGAGCACGCCCAGTTCGCCGATGGCGTCGGCGAGCATGCGCTGGACGGCGCCGACGTCCATGGCCAGCGCGGCCGTGCTCAGCCTGCGAGCCAGCCGGGACGGCACCTCGCGGTCGTGGGAGGTGTCCTCGGAGGTCGGCGGCAGGTAGCGGGACGCGTCGCCGCCGGACCGGTCCGCGTGGTCGGGGCCGGGCCGATCCGGACCCGCCTCGGTCTCGGTGTCAGTCTCGGCCGGGTCCAGGTCGTCGGCCTGGGCTCGTGGCATGTGCTCCAGGGCGAAGCGCGCGGCCTCCGCCGTCGACGCGCCGCGGAGCAACGCTCGCTGCATGAGTTCCAGACGTCCGATGTCGGAGCTGCCGTACCGGCGGTGACGGCCGTCGGTGTGCCGGCTGGGGCCCAATCCGTAGCGGCGGTCCCAAGTACGAAGGGTGGACGGGGCGACCCCGAGCCGGCGAGCGACCGAGGCCACCGGCAGGGTGGGTTCTCCTTCGCTCGACCCGGATCCCACCGGCCCAATATCCAGGCCGGGGCCGGTCCCGGCAACCGGAGCCAAAAGCCCTGCTCACACGTACGGGGGATGCCTAACGGCTGAATCGGCCCGGATCCCTTGAACAACTATTGGCGCGCTTCTAACGTTACCGCCGTTGCACCGAATGGAGTATCGGCACCACAGCAGAGCAGCTAATGGCATCGACCGGATGACGGAGGCGGTCAGGATGGCGGACACGCGCAGGCTCCCCGGCCCCAATGCGGACATGTGGGACTGGCAGCTGGAGGGGTCGTGCCGGGGGATGGACAGCGCGTCCTTCTTTCACCCGGACGGCGAACGGGGGCCGGCGAGGGCACGGCGCGAGGCCAGGGCCAAGGCGGTCTGCCTGGCCTGTCCGGTTCTGGAGATGTGCCGGCGGCACGCCCTGGCCGTGCACGAGCCCTACGGGATCTGGGGCGGGCTGTCGGAATCGGAGCGGGAGAACCTGATCAAGCAGGACAAGCGAGCACTGAGTCTGTCCAACGGCTGAGCCTGTCCAACGGCTGAGCCTCATCCCCCGAGCACGAAAAGGGGCGGCGTCCACCTCGGGCGCCGCCCCTTTCCCGTCCCCTCGACCCGATCGCAGCACCCGGTCGCACGAGAACGGGGCGGCACCCCCGAAGGAGTGCCGCCCCGATTCCCGGTGCGGTGCGACCGAAGTGACTAGTGCGAGTGGCCGTGGCCCGTTTCGCCCTCTTCCTCGGCCGGCTTCTCGACGACGGCGCTCTCCGTGGTGAGCACGAGGCGGGCGATGGACGCCGCGTTCGCGACCGCGGAGCGGGTCACCTTGACCGGGTCGACGATGCCGGCCGCGATCAGGTCGGTGAGCTCGCCGGTGGCGGCGTTGAAGCCCTGGCCCCAGGACTGCTCCTTGACCTTGTTCACGATGACGGCGCCTTCGTGGCCGGCGTTCGTCGCGATCCAGAACAGCGGGGCGGTCAGCGCGTCGCGCACGATGCGCACGCCGGTGGCCTCGTCGCCGGAAAGGTCCGACTCGAGCCCGGTGAGCTCCTTGACCGCGTGCACCAGCGCCGAGCCGCCACCGGGGAGGATGCCCTCCTCGACGGCTGCCTTCGTGGACGCGACGGCGTCCTCGATGCGGTGCTTGCGCTCGTTGAGCTCGGTCTCGGTGGCCGCGCCGACCTTGATCACGGCCACGCCGCCGCCGAGCTTCGCGAGCCGCTCCTGCAGCTTCTCGCGGTCCCAGTCGGAGTCGGTGGTCTCGATCTCCTTGCGGATCTGCGCGGTGCGGGCGGACAGCGCGTCCTTGGTGCCGCCGCCGTCGACGATCGTGGTGTCGTCCTTGCTGACGACGATCCGGCGGGCACGGCCCAGCGAGCCGAGGTCGGTCTCGGACAGCTTGCTGCCGATCTCGGCCGAGACGACCTCACCACCGGTGACGACGGCGAGGTCGTCCAGGAACGCCTTGCGGCGGTCGCCGAAGAACGGCGCCTTGACCGCGACGGCGGTGATCGTCTTGCGCAGCGAGTTCACCACGAGGGTGGACAGCGCCTCGCCGTCGACGTCCTCGGCGATGATCAGCAGCGGCTTCTTCGCCTCGACGACCTTCTCCAGCACCGGGAGCAGGTCCGCCAGCGACGAGATCTTCTCGCGGCTCAGCAGGATGTAGGCGTCCTCGAGGACGGCCTTCTGGTCCTCGGGGTTGGTGGCGAAGTGCGCCGACAGGAAACCCTTGTCGAACTGCACGCCCTCGGTGACCACCAGCTCGGTCGCCAGGGTCGACGACTCCTCGATGGTGATGACGCCGTCCTCGCCCACGCGCTCGACGGCCTCGCCGAGCAGCTGGCCGATCGCGGCGTCGCGGGAGGTCACGGTGCCGACCTGGGCGATGTTCTCGCGGCCCTTGACCGGGGTGGCCTTGGCCTTGAGGATCTCGACGACCTTGTCGGCCGCCTTCTCGATGCCGCGGCCGACCGCGGTCGGGTTGGCGCCGGCGGCCACGTTGCGCAGGCCCACGCGGACCAGCGACTGGGCCAGCACCGTGGCGGTGGTGGTGCCGTCGCCGGCGACGTCGTTGGTCTTGGTGGCCACGTTCTTGGCCAGCTGGGCGCCGAGGTTCTCGAACGGGTCGTCGAGCTCGATCTCACGGGCGACGGTCACGCCGTCGAGGGTGATGGTCGGTCCGCCGAACTTCTTGTCCAGGACGACGTGGCGACCGCGCGGGCCGAGGGTGACCTTGACCGCGTCGGCGAGCTTGTTCACCCCGCGCTCCAGCGCGCGACGAGCGTCCTCGTCGAAACTGATCTGCTTGGGCATAGCGTTTTCCGCTTACCTTTCAGGTGGCTTGGGACACAACAACGCCCCGTACCCCGGCTTGTGCGGGGCCCGGGGCGTCATTGCGCTGCGAGTGGGACGTCAGTTGATGACGGCCAGCACGTCGCGGGCGGAGAGGATCAGGTAGTCCTCACCGTTGTACTTGACCTCGGTACCGCCGTACTTGGAGTAGATCACGACGTCGCCCACGGCCACGTCGAGCGGCACGCGGTTGCCCTTGTCGTCGATCCGGCCCGGGCCAACGGCCAGAACCTTGCCCTCCTGGGGCTTCTCCTTGGCGGTGTCGGGGATGACGAGGCCGGAAGCGGTCGTCTCCTCGGCCTCACTCGTCTGGACAACGATCTTGTCCTCGAGCGGCTTGATGTTCACGCTCACCGGGTTGACCTCCACGGTCGTCGAAAGCGTCGGCAGGATGACTTACGGCTCCTACCACCCCCGCCGTCGCGGGTGCCGGGCGTGTTCGGGCCGTGCGATTAGCACTCTAGCCATGGGAGTGCCAGCTTCGCAAGGAGGGTCGGTTCAGGCCGGCGCGGACGCCCGTGGAGCCAGTATGCCCGGCCTCGCGCGCGGCCGTCGGCGGCCAGTGGATCACCCCCGGGGGAAACCGGCCGCGAGCCGTGGCGGAACCACCCGGACCAGCACTTACCCACCAGCCCCGGTTCTGGTTAAGTCTTGACCGGACCGCACTCACCCTCGGGGGTCACACCATGTCGTTCGCTCCCCTTCCCCGCCGGCTGGCCGTGGCGGCCACCGTGGTTTCGCTCGGCGCCGGGCTGTTCGCGGCGCCGGCAGTGGCTCAACCGCCCGGCCGGCAGCGGCAACGGGACTTCGCGGCCGCCGCGGGCGAGTTCGGCGTGCCGCTCGACGTGCTGCTCGGCGTGTCGTACCTGGAGTCGCGGTGGGACTACAACGCGGGCACGCCCAGCACCTCCGCCGGGTACGGGCCGATGCACCTGACCGATCTGCGGTCGGCGGGCGGGGCCGGCACCGAGTTCGACCAGGGGGCCGAGGATCCGCGCGGGGACACCGCCCGCCCGGCGCTGCGGCCGAAGGCGAGCGGGCCGGCCGCGCCGCCGCCGACGCTTCAGACCGCCGACACCGCGGCCTCGCTCCTGCGCACCGACGCCGCCACCCTGCGCACCGACCCGAAGCAGAACATCCGTGGCGGCGCCGCGCTGCTCGCGGACTACCAGCGCCGGCTCGGCGTCCACAGCCAGGACCCGAAGGACTGGTACGGCGCCGTTGCGCGCTACAGCGGGTCCGACGACGTCGAGGCCGCCCGGACGTTCGCCGACGAGGTCTTCGACACCATCGGCACCGGCGTGAACCGCACCACCGACGACGGCCAGCAGCTGACCCTCGCGGCGACGCCCGGACTCGCGCCGGACCGGACGCAGGCGAACCGGCTCGGGCTGCGAGCCGACGCGCCCGCCGCGACGGAGTGCCCGAGGGGCGTCGCCTGCGAATCGGTGCCCGCGCCGTACCAGGAGCTGCCGGGCGGTGACTACGGCAACCACGACCTGGCGAACCGGCCGCAGAGCCAGAAGATCGACTACATCGTCATCCACGACACCGAGGGCTACTGGGCCGACGCGCTGAAGCTGGTGCAGGACCCGAGCTACCTCGGCTGGCACTACACCGTGCGCTCCGCCGACGGGCTGATCGCCCAGCACGTGCCGACGAAGGACGTCGGCTGGCACGCGGGCAACTGGTACATCAACTCGAAGTCGATCGGCATCGAGCACGAGGGCTTCGCGGTGAAGGGCACCTGGTACACCGAAGCCATGTACCGCGCTTCGGCGAAGCTCGTCGGCTACCTCGCGAAGCGCTACGACATCCCGCTCGACCGCGCGCACATCATCGGCCACGACAACGTCCCCGGCACCACGCCGGCCACCATCCCCGGCATGCACTGGGACCCGGGTCCCTACTGGGACTGGTCGCACTACTTCGACCTGCTCGGCGCGCCGCTGATGGGCCTCGGACGGCCGAACTCGGCGCTGGTCACCATCGACCCGTCGTTCGCGGCGAACCGGCCGGCCTTCACCGGTTGCGACCAGCTCGGCTCGGGCACGCCGTGCGCCCCCCGCGGCTCCGAGGCCGTGGTGCTGCGCACGGCCCCGAGCGACACCGCTTCGCTGCTCACCGACCCCGGGCTGCACCCGGACGGCCGTCCGTCCACCATGGACGTCGCCGACATCGGGAGCCGGGTGGCGACCGGGCAGAGGTACGCCGTGGCCGGGGTTCAGGGCGACTGGACGGCGATCTGGTACCTCGGCCAGAAGGGCTGGTTCCGCAACGCCCCCGGCGCCCGCACCGCCGTGCCCGCCGTGGGGCTGGTGGCCACGCCGAAACCCGGCCGCGCCACGATCCCGGTCTACGGCCGCGCGTTCCCGGAGGCCTCGGCCTACCCGGCGAACGTGCCGGTGCAGGCGCTCGCGCCGATGCCGTACACGCTGGCGGCGGGCCAGAGGTACTCCGCCGGCGCCGTGGTGTGCTCCGAGTACTTCTCGGCCACCACGTTCGACCCGGCCGAGCACGTGGTGGTGCGGGGCCGGACGAAGTACGTCGAGATCCAGTTCGGCCACCGCATCGAGTACGTCGACCTCGACGACGTGGTGCTGCGGCCGGCCTACTGACGCGCCCGCTCACGAGTCCAGCGCGACCTGCACGCCCGCGGTCGCCTCGGTGTTGCGGCGGGTCTTGGCCCAGCCGTTGCGACCGCGGACCAGGCGCAGGAGCGCGCGCCAGGACGTGATGTAGAAGGTGTAGATGTAGGCCGCGTACAGCAGGCCCAGACCGAGCCCACGGAGGATGTTCTTGCTGCGCAAGCACTTGAGCTGGTAGATCGGGCCCCAGACGACGAACGGCAGCAGGCCGAACGAACCGTAGATGGCGAACAGGATCCAGGCCCCGCCGCTGAACCAGGACCAGACCTGGCCCGGATCGCCGGCCGTGCCGATCAGCAGCAGGATGAACGGCACCGGGTAGAGCAGGGAGCCGAGCAGCTGCATCCACGGCTGCGCCAGGTAGTACATCATCTCCGCGGCGCCCAGGGTGGACACGTGGGGCGAGTCCCAGATCCGGCGCAGGTAGCGGGAGCACTGCATGGTGCCCTGGCCCCAGCGCGTGCGCTGCACCAGGAACCGCCGCAGGCTGTACAGACCCTCCTGCGCGACATGGGAATCCGGGGTGAAGCCGGTGCGCCAGCCCGCGGTGAGCAGGTGCACGCCGAGTTCGAAGTCCTCCAGCAGCGATCCGCGCCACGGCCGGGCTTCGCCGCCCGCGATGGAGTCGAGCGCGGACAGGCGGGTGAACTGGCCGTTGCCGCCCATCGAGATGGTGCCGGTGAAGCCGCGGGAGGTCTGGATCGCCGCGATCGCCGTGCGGAACTCCAGGTCCTGCAACTGCGCCAGCTTCAGCCCGAACGCGCGGGCGGCCCAGGTGCGCCCGGGCGGGCGGGTGCGGGCGTTGCTCATCCGCACGTCGAGCTGCACGGCGCCGATCTTCTCGTCGCCGAACAGGTGGCCGGCGGCGCAGACCTCCAGGCAGTTCGCGGCCGGCCGCCCGTCGGCGTCCACCACCACGACCACCACGTCCTCCCGCGGTTTCGCGGGGTCCAGCCACTCGTCGAGGGCCTGGTACGCGGCGTTCAGCGCGTCGCCCTTGCCCGTGCGGGCCTCCGGCCGGGTGCGCTCGACCAGGTGGAGGTTCCGGTCGTAGCCGCCGTTGCGCCGCCAGAGCGCGCGCACGACGCGGGCGGTGCGGTCCTCGGAATCGTCGTCGACGACCCAGACGTGCGCCCGGCGGAAGGTGGCGCGCAGGTAGCGCACGGTGTCGCGGATCACCGCCTGCTCGTCGCGGCAGGGCACGAAGAAGTGCCATTCGAACTCGTCCGGATCGCCCACCGGCGCGGGCTTGCGGCGCAGGTACGGGACCACGATCACCACGACGTACACGATGAACGCGACGCTCATGGTCAGCGCGAACGCCTGGGTGATCGAGAGCAGGACCTTCAGCCCGTCGCCGCTCACGCGGCGGCGCTCTTCTCGGCCTTGCTCCGCCGGGTGGCGAGCCAGACGAACAGCACCAGCGACACCGCGCCGCCGAACACGCTGACCATCGAACCGAGCAGGGTGTGGCCCCAGTAGTAGCCCTCGTCCGGGCCGAACGCGTGGACCAGCCCGACGATGGTGAGAATGCGCAGCTGATTCACCAGAACCACCGCCACCGCGGATACGCCCAGCGAAAAGAATAGCCTTTTCGCATTTCCCGGGCGGAAGTGGAGCATCACCGCGGTGACGAGCAGCAGGGGTAGCAGGAGGAATGCCGAGGAACATTCCGGCGTCATTCTCAACCCGAATGGAGTAGCGCTGGATAACCCGAAGTAGACCGACTCCCGGCTGCCCGCTACATAAACACCCGATGAGGTGATCACCCTGAGTATCACTCCGGCTAGCTGTACTTCGAACTGCCGGTACAGCCGCTCGACCAGCACCAGCCCGGCGCCGGCGGCCACCACCCCCAGCACGGCGATCCGCCGGGGAAACCGGGCGGCACCAGGGACGGGCGCGTTCACTACTGCCACGACGAACCTTTCGACCGGAAACGGGGACGGACCGGTGGACCCGGCGTCAGCCTAAGCCGAACCACCTCGGAACCATGACGGATCCCCCTCATGAGGGTGACTCGAAAGCGTTTTTCGGCACTCGGGGCGAGAACCTTGCTACGCCGTTCAGGTGAATGTTCACCCGACCTGCGTGAACACCCAAGAGAAACCACTCGATACGGTGACGTCCAGGAAATCGTGTGTCATTTCCGCCGGTTCCCTCGATATTCGATTCGCGTGCCGACTCCTGGCCCAGCGGGCTGCTTCCGTGCCGCGGCTCGCTCTGACAAAAATTAGGAGGACCAGTGAAAAGATCCCTCGTGCAACGGGGCGGAATGCTCGCCGCGGTGGTGGCGTGCGTCGCTCTCGCCGGCGCCGCTCCGGCTTCGGCGGCCCCCGGCGACGGCTCCGCCTACGGCGTCGACGTGAAACTGCTCGGCCAGCCCGCGGTCAAGCTCGGGCCGCTGGCCGCGGCGAGCACCACCGGGCCGACCGCCAACACCGCCGCCGGCGCCACCGTGGCCGGCGTTCTCACCGCCGGGGTGATCAACACTTCAGCGGTGCGGGACGACAACTCCGGCTCGGTCACGGCGAAGGCGTCGGTCGCCGACGTCGGGCTGCCGGTGCTGCAGCCCGCGCTGGGCGCGGTCGGCATCAAGGCGGTCGAGGCGGTCTGCACCGCGACCCAGGAGGGCGTGAAGGGCAGCAGCACGCTGGCCGACGCCAAGCTCGGCAGCGTCGGCGCGGTGGACGCCAACCCGGCCCCCAACACGCAGGTCAAGGTCGCGCTCGGCCCGGTCAACGTGGCCACGCTCGTCCTCAACGAACAGATCAAGAACTCCGACGGCAGCCTCACGGTGAACGCCCTGCACCTGAAGCTGCTCGGCGGGGTGGTCGGCGCGCTCGGCTCGGGTGACGTGATCCTCTCGTCGGCCACCTGCGGCCCGGCCGCGCCGCCGATGCCGCTGGCGTCCGGGGCCGGCCTGTGGGTGGGCCTCGGCGTGCTCGGGGCCGTCGCCGTCCCGGTGGGCCTGCGGTTCTCCCGCCGCCGCACGGGTGCGGACGCCTGATCCGGCCCGGGGTGATCCGATGTACAAGATGCCAGGCACGGGGGTCGGCGTCGCCGGAGGCGGCGTCGGGACCCTGGCCACCACCGGGGCCGACGTCGGCTGGTGGCTGGCGATCGGCGTGCTGCTGGTGGTCCTCGGGACCGTCGCGGTGATCGCCGCCCACCGCCGCAATCGCCGCCTCGCCCGGACTCGGGGCTAGAGGAACCCGGGCTGCCGGCCGAGCGGGTCGGCAGCCCGGGATCTCCGGAACACTCGAAAGCGTGGAACCTGTGGAAGTGATGTTGCTGGCCGGCACCCGGCCGGAAGCCGTGAAGCTCGCCCCGCTGGCCCTGGCCCTCGGCCGGGGGCGGGGGCTGCACCCGCTGCTCGTGCACAGCGGGCAGCACCAGGGCATGGTCGAGCAGGCGCTGGCTCCGTTCGGGCTCGGCGTCGACGCGTGGCTGGACGTCCCGCCGCGGGTCGCGGGCACGCAGGCCGAGCTGGTGTCCGGGCTGCTGCCGGCACTCGACGCGTTGCTGCGGCGGCTCTCCCCGGCCGCCGTCGTGGTACAGGGCGACACGACCACTGGGCTGGCCGGCGCGCTCGCCGCGTTCTGGCTCGGAATCCCCGTGGTGCACCTGGAAGCCGGTTTGCGCACGCACGATCTGGCCGCGCCGTTCCCCGAGGAGGGCACGCGCCAGCTCATCTCGCGGATCGCGGCACTGCACCTCGCGCCCACCGCCGGCGCGGTGGCGGCGCTGCGCGCGGAGGGCATCGACCCCGCCCGGATCGCGCTGACCGGGAACACCGTGGTCGACGCGGTGCTGGCCATCGTGGCCCGGGATCGGCCGGCCGGCAACCCGGGCCTGGCCCTGCTGGAGATGGAGATCGCCGAGACCGGGGGCCGGCTGGTGCTGGTCACCTCGCACCGGCGCGAATCCTGGGGCGAGCCGCTGGCCCGGACGCTGGACGCGGTCCGGCGGATCGTCGACGGGCACCCGGACGTGCAGGTGCTGTTCCCGGTGCACCCCAACCCGGACGTGCGCGCGCAGGTGGTCGAAGCGCTCGGCCGATGCCCGCGGGTGACCGTCACCGAGCCGCTGGAGTACCCGGACCTGGTCCGCGCGCTGCAGCTCGCGGCCCTGGTGCTGACCGATTCCGGCGGCATCCAGGAGGAGGCCCCGACCTTCGGAACCCCGGTGCTGGTGCTGCGCGAGGTGACCGAACGCGCGGAGGCGATCGAGGCCGGCTGTGCCTGGCTGGTCGGCACCGACCCGGCTGCGATCATCAGTACCGCGGGCCGGGTGCTGCGCGGCGAACTGCGTGCGTCTTCGGCCGGGAACCCTTACGGGGACGGCAAAGCAGCCGAGCTGGCGACCGCCGCGATCGAGCGGCTGCTGGGCGTGGCCGAGGAGCGCTTGCCCGATCTGGAGCAGATCCGCGGCTGAGCCCGGCCTACAGCGACACCCGGCTTACAGCGACACCCGGCTCACAAGGACACGATGTCCACCGGCAGCGCCGGGTCGGCCGAGAAGTCCAGGGCCGCCACCGGACGGTCCGCCGCGACCACGTGCGCGCCCAGGGCCGCGATCATCGCGCCGTTGTCCGTGCACAGACGGGGGCGGGGCACGCGCAGTTCGATGCCCGCCGCGGCGCAGCGTTCGGCCGCCAGCGAGGACAGCCGGGAGTTCGCCGCGACGCCGCCGGAGATGACCAGGGTGCCGATGCCCTGCTCCTTCGCCGCGCGGACGGCCTTGGCGGTCAGCACGTCGGCCACCGCCTCCTGGAACGAGGCGGCCACGTCGTTCACCGGGATCTCGGCGCCGCCGCGCTCGGCGTTCTCCACCCAGCGCGCGACGGCCGTCTTCAGGCCCGAGAACGAGAAGTCGTACTTGGCGTCGCGGGGCCCGGTCATGCCGCGTGGGAACGCGATGGCGGACGGGTTGCCCTCCCTCGCGGCCTGGTCGATCGGCGGACCACCCGGGTAGGGCAGGCCCAGCACCCGCGCCACCTTGTCGTAGGCCTCGCCCGCGGCGTCGTCCACAGTGGACCCCAGCTCGGTGATCTTCGAAGCGATGTCGTCCACCCGCAGCAGTTGCGTGTGCCCGCCCGAGACGAGCAGCGCCAGCACCGGCGAGGGCAGCGGACCGTGCTGAAGCGTGTCCACCGCGATGTGGCCGGCCAGGTGGTTCACGCCGTAGAGCGGCACGTCGAGCGCCGTGGCGTAGGCCTTCGCCGCCGAGACGCCGACCAGCAGCGCACCCGCCAGCCCGGGGCCCGCGGTCACCGCGATGGCGTCCACATCGGACAGCTTCAGGCCCGCGGTCGCGAACGCCCGCTCGGCCGTGGGCACCATGGCTTCCAGGTGCGCCCGGCTCGCCACCTCCGGCACCACCCCGCCGAACCGCGCGTGCTGCTCGACGCTGGAGGCGACCTCGTCGGCGAGCAGCTCGACCGTGCCGTCGCCGGCCAGCCGGACGAGCCCGACGCCGGTCTCGTCGCACGAGCTCTCGATCCCCATGATGATGCGCGACATCAGCCGGCCACCTCGTCTCGCTCCGCGGCCCGCACCGGGCGGGCCATGGTGTACGCGTCGGCCCCGGAGGGCTGGTAGTAACGCTTCCGGACGCCGAGCTTCCGGAAGCCGTGCCGCTCGTACAGGCCGACCGCCGTGGTGTTGTCCGTGCGGACCTCGAGGAACACCGGCGCCCCCAGTTCGTCGGCCCGCTCCAGCAGCGCCCGCAGCAGCGCCTTGCCGACGCCCTGGCCCTGGGCCTCCGGCACGACGCCGATGGTGTGCACGCTGGTCTCGTACTCCCCGCGCCGGCCCACCACGGCGAGACCCGCGTAGCCGAGCAGCTCCCGGCCGTCGTCGGAGCGCGCGGCGAGGTAGTGGTGCCCCTGGTCCAGCTCGGAGTGGAAGGCCTGCGCGTTCCACGGGTCGTCGCCGGGGAACAGCACCCCCTCGATCTCCGCGCACTTGCGGACGTCGCTGCGGCGCAGCCGGTCGAGCTTCACGGCGCGGTCACCCGCTTGCGGCCGGTGGGTTCGACGGCATCCGGGCGGCGCAGGTACAGCGGGGTCAGCGGCTCCGGCTCGGCGCCGGACAGCAGGGCTTCGCGCGCCGTGGAGACCAGCCCGGCCGGGGAGGGGAAGCGTGGTTCGATCGGCGTCACCCCGGCGGCTTCGGCGTAGAGCACCGCGCCTTCGCCCGCGGCCAGGCGCACGGTGGTCTCGACCTCGGCCGGACGCTGCACGTGCGGCCCGTCCACCCGGGCGCCCGCGGCGTCGTAGGCGGCCCAGTAGACCTCGCGGCGACGCGCGTCGGTGAGCACGAGGAACGGGTCCTCGGTCCGCGCGGTGCCGAGCACGCCGGCGGCGATCGCGTCCAGGCTGCACACCGGGTACGCCGGGATGCCGAGCGCGTGCGAGAGCGCGGCGGCCGTGGCCAGTCCCGCGCGCAGACCGGTGAACGGACCGGGGCCGACGCCGCACACGACCGCCTCCAGCTCACGCAGGGTCACACCGGCCGCTTCGGCGGCGGCGAGGGCGTGCGGGGTGATCAGCTCGCCGTGGGCCCGCGCGTCGACCGTCACCCGGTCGGCACGGGTGCTCAGCCCCGCCTGGTCCACGGTGACGATGCCCGCGGTCACGGCCGGGGTCGAGGTGTCGATCGCCAGTACTAACACGGTGTCCCAGCCTACGACCAGGTCCGGGACGCATGACTGCCGGGCCGAATGGGCAACCCCGCAACACTGTGAACCGCGTCGCAGGTGGCGGGCGCCGCGGCGCGGTACCGTGCGAAGCCAGGCGCCGGTCGACGAAACGACGCAGGAGGTCCACGAAGTGACCGATCCGCTGTTCCCCGCGATCTCCACCGGTTCGGACACCGAGGCCCTGCGCTTCGGTGAGCGGGCCCTCAGTCACGCCCAGCTCGCGGCGGTGGCCGGTGCGCTGGCCCGGCGGCTGCCGGCCGACCGGGTGGCGGTGTGGGCCACGTCCACGCTCTCGACCAGCGTCGCCGTGGTGGCCGCGCTGCTCGCGGGGGTGCCCGCGGTGCCGGTGAACCCGAAGATCGGCGAACGCGAGCTGGCCCACATCGTCGCCGACAGCCGGCCCGCGCTGGTGCTGGCCGAACCCGGCGTCGAGCTGCCCGCCGGGCTGTCCGGGCTGCCGCGCCTCGACGTCACGCTCGACGGCGAAGGCCCGGTGCCCATCGACGAGCCCGATCCGGAGTCGCCGGCCCTGATCGTCTACACCTCGGGCACCACCGGCCCGCCCAAGGGCGTGGTGCTCTCCCGGCGCGCGATCTCCACGACCCTCGACGCGTTGGAGGACGCCTGGGACTGGCGGGCGGAAGACGTGCTCGTGCACGCCCTCCCGCTGTTCCACGTGCACGGGCTGATCCTCGGCATCCTCGGCCCGCTGCGCCGGGGCGGCTCGGTGCGCCACCTCGGCCGGTTCTCGACCGAGGGCGTCGCGCACGAGCTGGCCCACGGCGCGACCATGCTGTTCGGCGTGCCGACGATGTACCACCGGATCGCCGAGGCCGTGGCGGCCGACGACGAGCTGTCGGCCGCGCTGCGCGGCGCCCGGCTGCTGGTGTCCGGCTCCGCGGCGCTGCCGGTGCACGACCACCAGCGGATCACCGCGGCGACCGGGCAGCAGGTGGTGGAGCGGTACGGGATGACCGAGACGCTGATGAACACCAGCGTCCGCGCCGACGGCGAGCGCAAGCCGGGCACGGTCGGCGTACCGCTGGCCGGGGTCGGGCTGCGGCTGGTCGACGAGGCCGGGGCCGAGATCACCGAGCTGGAGACGGTCGGGGAGATCCAGGTCCGCGGGCCCAACCTGTTCACCGGGTACCTGAACCGGCCGGACGCCACGGCCGCCGCGTTCGACGGCGGCTGGTTCCGCACCGGCGACATGGCCACCCGCGACGCCGACGGGTACGTGAAGATCGTCGGCCGCAAGGCCACCGACCTGATCAAGAGCGGCGGGTACAAGATCGGCGCCGGGGAGATCGAGAACGCGCTGCTGGAGCACCCTCGGGTGGCCGAAGCGGCGGTCACCGGCGAGCCGGACGACGACCTCGGCGAGCGGATCGTCGCGTGGGTGGTGCCGGACGGCGAGCGGCCGACGGCCGAGGAGCTGGCCGGCCACGTCACCAGACTCCTGGCCCCGCACAAGCGGCCCCGGGTCGTGCGGTATCTGGAAGCGTTGCCGCGCAACGACATGGGCAAGGTCATGAAGCGGGCGCTGGGATGAGGCGGGCCCGCGAGGTGATCGAAGCGGTCTCGACCGGCTTCGAGGAACTGGACGTGTCCCCCGCCGACACCACCGGCACCGCCGGCACAACCCACACCACCGGCACCGATGGCCCGGACGGCCCGATCGGCTGGCCCGGCCACGGTGAGGCCCGGGCCGCGGCGGCCGCGCGCAGTGGCGAATCCGAGTCGGTGGTCGTCGGCACGGCGCGCATCGGCGACGTCGAGGCGGTGCTGATCACCTGGGAGTTCGAGTTCCTCGGTGGTTCGATCGGGCCGCGCACCGGCGACCGGGTGGAAGCCGCTTTCGCCAAGGCGTGTGCGCTGAAGCTGCCCGTGGTCTCGCTGATCGCGACCGGCGGCAGCCGGACGCAGCACGGTATGCGCGCGCTCTCGCAGCTACAACGGATTGCGCGCGCTTCGGCGTCGGCCAGGAAAGCCGGCGTCGCGCAGATCTCCGTGCTGCGTGATCCGACGACGGGCGGTGGCTGGGCGACGCTCGGTGCGGGCGCCGATGTGGTGCTCGCGCTGCCGGAGGCTCAGGTCGGCTTCGCGGGCTCGCGGGTCCGGCCGGCGACGTCGCCAGCCGAGGCGTACACGGCCGAGGCCAAGTACGAGTGGGGCCAGATCGATCAGCTCGTCGAGCCCGAAGACCTGCCTGACGTACTGGCGCGGTGGCTGCTCCTTCTGACCTCTCGCTCGACCGCAGCCGTCTCGCCCCCTTCGGCGTTACGCGCGGTGAAGCCGCCGGAGTCGGGTTGGGACGCTGTACGCGCCGCACGTGCGTCTTCCCGCGCCCACGCCGCTGAGTACCTCGACAGCTACTTCGACTGGCGCGAACCGATCCACGGCGACCGCACCGGCAGCGTCGACGAAGGCGTGCTGTGCGGCTTCGGACGGCTCGGTGACCGCTCGGTCGCGTACGCGGCTCAGTGCGGCACCGCCACGCGTCCGGCCGGTTTTCGCACGGCGGCCCGTCTCGTACGGCTGGCGTCAAGGCTGGGCATTCCCGTGCTGACGCTGGTCGACACCCCGGGCGCGGCCAACGACGCGGACGCCGAGCAGTCCGGGGCCGGGGCGGCCATCGCGGAGCTGTTCGAGGCGATCGCCTCGGCCGAGGTCCCGGTGACCACCCTGGTCATCGGTGAGGGCGGTTCGGGCGGCGCGATGGCGTTCGCGGCGCCGGGCTCGACCTGGATCGCACCGGACGCGTACTTCTCCGTCACCTCACCGGAAGCGGCCGCGGCGATCCTGAAACGGCCGATGACGGAGATCTCGGAAATCGCCGAGCGGCTGCGGCTGCGCCCGCAGGACCTGGTCGAGCTGGGCATCGCGAAGGGGATCGTGAGGGCCTCGGGGGCAGCTTCGTCGTGATCGAGTGGCTGCTCGACTCGGACCCGGCCCTGCGCTGGCAGGTCGAGCGCGACCTGGGCCACGAACCGCCCGAGGTCTGGCAGGCGACGCGGGCCCGGGTCGCGACCGAGGGTTTCGGCGCGCGTCTGCTCGCGCTCCAGGACCGGGACGGCCAGTGGGCGGGCGGCGCGTTCTTCCCGGCCGGCTACCGCGGTGACGAGGAAGGCCAGCCGTGGACGGCCACGACCTGGTCACTGAACTCGCTGCGGGAGTGGGGACTGGACCCCGCCGTGTTGCGGGAGCGCCGCACGGTCGAGCTGCTCACGCAGAACTGCCGCTGGGAGTACGAAAACCGGCCGTACTGGGGCGGGGAGGTCGACTGCTGCATCAACGCCTGGACGGTGCTGAACGGCCTGTGGCTCGGCGCCGAGGTCACCGGCGTCGTCGACTGGTTCGTCGAGCACCGGCTGCCGGACGGCGGCTGGAACTGCGCGTGGGTCGAGGGTTCGACCCGGTCGTCGGTCCACTCGACCCTGAACGCGCTCAAGGGCCTGCTCGCCCACGAGGTGGCCACCGGCGGTACGGACGCCACCCGTTCGGCTCGCCGCTCGGGTGAGGAATACCTGTTGCGGCGCAAGCTTTTCCGCCGGCTTTCGACGGGCGAGCCGATAGCGCCGTGGGTGCGCGAGTTCGGTTACCCGTTCCGCTGGTCCTACACCGTGCTCACCGCGGCCGGGTACTTCCGCGAGGCCGCGCTGTTCGACGGCCGCCCGCCGGACCCGCGGATGGCCGAGGCGATCGAGCTGATCCGCGCCGCCCGGCCGCCGGACGGGCGCTGGCTCCAGGCCCGCCGCCACCCGGGCCGGGTGTGGTTCGAGGTGGACGCGGCGCCGGGCGAGCCGTCGAAGTGGCTCACCTTCGCGGGCCGCCGGGTGCTGGACTGGTGGGAAGGGCTGGGTTAAGCCCGGCCCGAAGCGCGCACGAGGCGGCTCAGGCCGGCCGCCGCAGATCCGCCGTGCGCGCGGCCCAGGTGCCGTGCGGCTCCAGCTCCACCACGCGCACGTCGTCTTCGCGGCGGTCGAGGCGGACCACCAGGTAATCGGCCGACAGCCGGTCCGCCGTGCCCTCGCCCCATTCGACCACCACGGCCGAGCGCTCCAGGTCCGTGTCCAGGTCCAGGTCGTCGAGCTGGGAGAGGTCGCCGCCCAGCCGGTAGGCGTCCACGTGGATCAGCGGCACGCCCGCGGTCCCGGCCGGGTGCACGCGGGCCAGCACGAACGTCGGCGAGCTGACCCGGCCGCCGACCCCGAGGCCGTCCGCGACGCCGCGGGTCAGCGTGGTCTTGCCCGCGCCGAGCGGGCCGGCCAGCAGCACCAGGTCGCCCGCGCGCAGGGACGCGCCGAGCGCCCGGCCGAACGCCATCGTGTCCTCGGGGGTCGTGAGCAGGAAGGTCACCGTTTCCACCACCAGTTCCGCCGGTTCGGGGTCGCGCTGCCGAAGCAGCGTTGCAGCAGGTCGATCAGGTGGCTGGTGACCAGCTCGGGCTGTTCCAGCAGCACCATGTGCCCGGCGCCGCGCACGCGGACCAGCTCCGCGTCGGGCAGCTCGGAGGCGATGCGCTCGGCGTGCGCGAACGGGGTGAACCGGTCGGAGTCGCCGCCGATCACCAGCACCTCGGCCGTTTTCAGACCGGCCAGCGCGGCGTAGCGGTTGTGGCTGCCGAGGGTGTCGATGAAGTTCACCAGCCCGCGCACCGGCGTCAGGTCCAGCATCCGGAGCATGAAGTCGACCAGCCGCGGCGAGACGTCGCGGCTGCCGAAGGCCAGTCTGCGCACGGCCTGGCGGGTGAGCTGGCCGCCCGCGGCCCGCACGAACTCCACCAGCCCCGGCTGCCAGCCCGCGAGGTTGCCGACGCCGCGGGTCAGCGGGTTGTACTTGGAAAGCAGCGGTCGCGGCAGCCCGTGCGCGCCCACTTCGCCGGCCGCGGTGGCGATGAACGCGACGCCGCGGACCCGTTCGGCGAACAACCCCGGGTTCTCGGCCGCCAGCTCCATGATCACCATGCCGCCCATGGAGTGTCCCATGAGGACGATCGGGCCGTCGGGCACCATCGCCCGCAGCACGCTGTCGAGGTCGCGCGCCAATTGCTCGATCGTGCTGGTCTCGGCCGAAGCCTGGCCGGACAGCCCGTGGCCGCGGTGGTCGTAGTACACCTGCCGCACGCGGGGCAGCCGCAGCGTGGCCAGGTCGCGGCGCTGGAAGTGCCAGCAACGGCGCGACAGCGCGAAACCGTGCACGCCGACGACCGTCAGCTCCGGTGTCCCACCGTCTTCCGGGTCGATCTCCTCGACCGAGAGGGGGGTGCCGTCCTCGGCCGCGACGGTGGAGGTCCGGTCGGGCTTCAGCTCGCCGAACGGCTCGTCCGCGTACGGGTCTTCGACCGGCCGGCGCTGCTGCGCGGCGACGAGCGCGGCCGCCGCCGTGCCGGTGGCCATGGCACCGACCCCGCCGACGATGGCCCACAGCCTTCGTGAAGGAGTCACGCCGTCTCCCCCCGGTACCGGCGGCGCACCCGCGGCCGGTACATCGAAGTGACGATCTCGTAGTCGATGGTGCCGAGCTTGTCGGCCCACTCCCGCGCGGTCGGCGCCCCGGCCGGGCCCGGTCCGAAGAGGACGACCTCGTCCCCGACCGCGGGCGCCTCGTCCCCGCAGTCGACCACGAGCTGGTCCATGCACACGCGCCCGGCCACCGGCCGCCGCCGCCCGCCCAGCCACACGTCCATCCGGCCGGACAGCGAGCGCGGCACCCCGTCGGCGTAGCCGACCGGCACCAGGGCCAGCGTGGTGTCGCGCTCGGCGGTCCACGTGTGTCCGTAGGAGACGGACTCGCCGGCCGGCAGCCGCTTGGTCAGCGCCACGGCGGAGCGGAAGGTCATCACCGGACGCAGGTCCTCGGGCCGCGGCACGGGGTTGAGCCCGTACACCGCGATCCCGGGGCGCACGAGGTCGAAGTGCAGGTCCGGCCGGGTCAGCACGGCGGCGGAGTTGGCCAGGTGGCGGATCGGTTCCAGACCGGCGGCCCGCGCGATGTCGTAGGCCTCCGAGAAGCGCTTCGCCTGCGCGTCGACCGACGGGTGGTCCGGCTCGTCCGCGCAGGCCAGGTGCGACCAGACGGCGACGACCTCGACCCGGGGCTCGGCCGCCGCGGCCTCGACCAGCTCCGGCCACTCGGCCGGCGGGCAGCCGTTGCGGGAGAGCCCGGTGTCGATCTTGAGGTGCACCCGCGCCCGTTTACCGGCCCGGCCGGCCGCCTCGGCGATCCGGGCGAGCTCGCCGGCGGAGCTGGCCGTGAGGTCGACGTCCGCTTCGACGCCGGGGGCGAAATCGGCCGTCGGCAGGTCGAGCCAGCTCAGCAGCCGGGCGGTGATGCCGCCCTCCCGCAGGTCCAGCGCCTCGCGCAACGAGCACGTGCCCAGCCAGGTGGCCCCGGCCTCGACCGCCGCGCGCGCGACGGGCAGCGCGCCGTGGCCGTACGCGTCGGCCTTGACCACGGCCATCACTTCGGCGCCGGACGCGCGTTCGGCCAGCAGGGTCACGTTGTGGCGCAGGGCGTGGAGGTCGATGAGCACCTCGGCCCGCGGGAAACCGGCAGTCATAACGACCACCAGCTTCCCACGTCACGGCGTCAGGGCAGGCGCAGCCCGGTGGTGCCGGAGAACACATGCAGTTCGTCCGAGCGGATCCGCAGGTGCAGGGTGTCGCCCATGCGGGGCGGGGTGCGCGGGTCGACGCGCGCGACGACGGTGGGCTGCGTGCCCTCGGCGTCCTCGCCGGCCAGCTTGCCGTAGACGTAGGCGTCCGAGCCCAGCTCCTCGACCAGCTCGACCTTCATCGGCAGCGTGCCCGCGGTGTCCGTGGTCACCTCCAGCGATTCCGGGCGGAAGCCCAGCGTGACCCGGCCGCCGTCGGCCGCGTCGAGGGTCTCCCGGCCCAGCGCCACGCTCGCACCGCCGAGCTCGGCCCCGTCGGCGGTCAGCTTCGCCGAAGCCAGGTTCATGGCCGGCGAGCCGATGAACCCGGCGACGAACACGTTCGCCGGGTGGTCGTAGAGCGCGCGCGGGGTGTCGCACTGCTGCAGCCGGCCGTCGGACAGCACCGCGACGCGGTCGCCCATGGTCATGGCCTCGACCTGGTCGTGCGTGACGTACACGGTGGTGACGCCGAGGCGGCGCTGCAGCGCGGCGATCTGCGTGCGGGTGGACACCCGCAGCTTGGCGTCCAGGTTGGACAGCGGCTCGTCCATCAGGAACACCTGCGGCTCACGCACGATCGCGCGGCCCATCGCGACCCGCTGGCGCTGGCCGCCCGACAGCGCCTTGGGCTTGCGGTCGAGGTAGTCCTCGATGTCGAGCAGCTTCGCCGCGTCGAGCACCTTCTGCTTGATCTCCGACGCCGGGCGGCCCGCGATCTTCAGCGCGAAGCCCATGTTCTGCGCCACGGTCATGTGCGGGTACAGCGCGTAGTTCTGGAAGACCATCGCGATGTCACGCGAGCGCGGCGGCAACTGCGTGACGTCGCGGTCGCCGATCCAGACGGCGCCGTCGTCGATGTCCTCGAGCCCGGCCAGCATGCGCAGCGCGGTCGACTTGCCGGAGCCGGACGGGCCGACGAGCACCAGGAACTCGCCGTCGGCGATCTCCAGTTCGAGCGCGTCGACGGCGGGCCGCTCGGTCCCGGCGTAGCGCCGGGACGCCTTGTCGTAGGTGATGGTGGCCATCGGTCAGTCCTCTCCGAATTTCGCGGGAACCCCGTGCGCGGCTTCGCGTGCCTCGAGGTGGCGTTGCTGGATCTCGTGGCCCGCGGCGCGCTGGGCCGCGGTCGGCTCGTCCAGTTCGAGCCGGTTTCCGGGTCCCTTCCCGGTCCAGGCGGGCGGCTCGGCGGAGCCGGCCAGCGCCCAGGCGGCCTGCCGCGCCGCGCCGAGGGCGACGTATTCGCCGACCTCGGGGATCACCACGGGCACGCCGAACACGATCGGCGCCACGGCCCGCACGGCCGCGGACTGCGCGCCGCCGCCGATCAGCAGCACCCGCCGGACCTCCAGGCCCTGGGCGCGGACGGCGTCGAGGCCGGCCAGCAGACCGCACAGCATGCCTTCGACCGAGGCGCGGGCCAGGTTCTCCGGGCTCATGTTCGCCCGGGTCAGGCCGTGCAGTGAGCCGGTGGCGCCGGGCAGGTTCGGCGTCCGCTCGCCGTCGAGGTAGGGCAGCAGCGTGAGCCCGCCCGCGCCCGGTTCGGCGGCCAGCGCGAGCCGGTCGAACCCGGCCAGGTCGACGCCCAGCACCGCGGCCCCCGAGGTGAGCACCCGGGCGGCGTTGAGGGCCGCGGTGAGCGGGAGGAACCGGCCGGTCGCGTCGGCGAACCCGGCGACCAGCCCGCTCGAGTCGGCCGAGCCCTGCTCCGCCAGCCCGAAGACGGTTCCGCTGGTGCCGATCGACACCACCGCGTCACCCGGTGCCAGCTCCAGGGCCAGCGCGGCGGCCATGTTGTCGCCGGTGCCGGCCGAGACGAGCATCCCGCTCTCGGTGTGCCCGGCGGCCTCGGCCGGGCCCAGTACCGAAGGCAGCTCGGGCGTGCGGCCGCCGAAGGCGTGGGCCAGCACGTCCAGCCGGTAGGTGTTCTCGGTCGGCGAGAAGTAGCCGGTGCCGGACGCGTCCCCGCGGTCGGTCACCGCCTTCTCGGGCCGGCCGAGCAGCTGCCAGGTCAGCCAGTCGTGCGGCAGCAGGACCCGCGCCACGCGGTCGGCGTGCTCCGGCTCGTGCTCGGCGAGCCAGCGCAGCTTGGTGACGGTGAAACTGGCGACCGGCACGGACCCGACGGACTCGGCCCAGGCCCCCGGCCCGCCCAGCTCGCCGGTGAGGTCCCGGGCGGCCTGCGCCGAGCGGGTGTCGTTCCACAGCAGCGCCGGGCGGACCACCGCACCGGCCTCGTCGACGGTGACCAGGCCGTGCTGCTGACCGCCGATGCCGATGGCCCCGACGCCGTCGAGCACGCCCTCGGTGGCCGCCCCGAACGCCGTCCACCACTCGGCGGGGTCCACCTCGGTGCCGTCCGGGTGCGGCGCGCGACCGGTGCGCACGACCTCACCCGTGCGCGCGTCGCAGACCACCACCTTCGACGACTGGGTCGACGAATCGACCCCGGCCACCAGCTCAGCTGTCATAGGGCTGCCCCTCCTCGACGTGTTCGACGGTCTCCACGGCCGTGCCCTCGTTCAGCGCGGCCTCGATCTCCTCGGTCGGGGTGAACTCGCTGGTCACCAGCAGGTCGTAGTCGCCGACGGAACCGTGCGCGTGGGTGGCGGTGCGGCCGAACCTCGAGTGCTCCAGCACCAGCACGGTGCGGTTCGCGGCGCGCAGCACGGCCTTCTTGAGCTCGGCGTAGTCGCGCACGGGGTGGTAGAGCCGCCCGACGGCCACGGCGCTGGCGGAGACGAACGCCACGTCGGCCCGGGTGCGCTCCAGCAGGGCCAGCACCTCCGGGCCGGAGCAGGAGTCGTACTCGGCGAGGTAACGGCCGCCGGCGAGCACCACCTCGGGCTGGGGGCCCAGCAGCCGCGCGGCCCGCAGGGAGTTGGTGACCACGGTCAGCCCCGGCACCTCGGCCAGCCGCTCGGCCAGCGGGAACAGGGTGGCGGAGTCGTCGAGGAACACGGTCTGCCCGGGCTCCACCTGCCGGATCGCGGCTTCGGCGAGCGCCGCCTTCTCGGCCGAGTGGAGCGTGAACCGGCTCGCGGTCTCCACGGTGAGCGCCGGGTACGCCTCGACCTTGCCGCGGAGCTTGCGCAGGAGCCGCCGCTCGTCGAGGTCGTCGAGGTCGCGGTGCACGGTCATCAGGCTGACCCCGAACCGGGCGGTGAGGTCGTCGATCCGTGCCGTCCCCACCTCGATGACGTGGTCGAGGATCGCCTGACGCCGCTGCTCGACCACGGCGTCCGAGGACCGGGTCCTAGACACGGTTCACCCCGACGGGGGTCGCCTGATCCGGGGTGTCGCCGATCACCCGAGATTTTTACCAGATATCGACGCGGGAGTTAACAGCAAACTCGATAACAAGCCGGCGCGAGTTGAGAACGGTACGGACCGCTCATGCGCCCTGAGCCCGACCGGCGGCCCGGACCACCCGCAGCGCCGCCGGGATCGCGTCGACGATGCCCGAGGCCGAGGTCGGCACGCCCTCCGCGCCCAGCGCCCCGGCCAGCGAGTGCACCTGCGCCGCCGCCGACGCCGCCAGCCACGGGTCCACACCGGCCGCCAGCAGGGAGCCGACCAGGCCGGTCAGCACGTCGCCGGAACCGGCGGTGGCCAGCCAGGAGCCACGCGGGGGGTTGACCGAGACTCGGCCGTCCGGCGCGGCGACCACGGTGCAGTGGCCCTTCAGCAGGATCACCGCGTTGTACTTCTTCGCCGCTTCGCGAGCGGCAGTGAGCCTGTCCGCACCGGGCTTGCGGCCCATCAGGCGCTCGTACTCCCCGGCGTGCGGCGTCAGCACGAGCGGGGTGTCCGGGTCACGCGCGTCGAGCACCGCCGGGTCGTGCGCGATGATCGTGGTGGCGTCGGCGTCCGCGCACACCGGCACGCCCTGGGACAGGACGTGGCGCAGCAGCTCACGGCCGTCCGCGCCGGTGCCGATGCCCGGGCCGACCACCCAGGCCTGCACGCGCCCGGCGTCGGTGACCGAGCCCGTCGCGACGATCTCCGGCCAGCGGGACCGGACGACCTCGGCCGCGTGCCCGGCGTAGCGGACCATCCCGGCCGTCGCGTGCACGGCCGAGCCGGAGGCGAGCACCGCCGCGCCCGGGTACGTCGCCGAGCCCGCCGCGATGCCGACGACGCCCTGGCTGTACTTGTCGTCCGCCGGGCCCGGGATGGGCCACACCGCGGCCACGTCGGCGAGTTCGAGCTGCCACAGGTCCGGCTCGTCCAGCCAGGGCCGCAGGCCGATGTCCACCAGCACCACTTCGCCGCACTCCCCCGGCGCCAGCGCGTGCACCGGCTTCAGCGCGCCGAAGGTGACCGTGCGGGTGGCCGTGACGTGCGGCCCGTCCACGGCACCGGTGTCCGGGTCCACGCCGCTCGGCAGGTCCACCGCGACCACGGGCGCTTCCACCCGCTCGACCAGCTTCGCCGCGTCCGGGCGCAGCGGGCCCTTCGCGGAGATGCCGACCACGCCGTCGACCACCACGTCCGCCCGCTCGATCCACTGTGGACCGTCCTCGACCGGCACCACGCGGCCCCCGAGGCGGCGCAGGGCGGCCAGTCCCGCCGCGTGCGCCTTCTCCGGCTTGAGCAGCACGGCCGAGACGGCCACGCCCCGGCGGCGCAGGAACGCGCCGGCCCACAGGGCGTCACCACCGTTGTCGCCGGACCCGACGAGCAGCACGACCCGGCGCCCGGACACCGAGCCGGTCGTCTCGGCCAGCAGGCCCGCGACCGACCCGGCCAGCCCGAAGGCGGCCCGGCGCATCAGCTCCCCGTCCGGGGTGCGGGCGAGCAGCCGCCCCTCCGCCGCCCGAATCCGTTCCGTGGTCCAGATCCCCAACACGGCGGCGGCCTCCCTCGTTGCTCCCCGCCGCTACTCGACGGTGACGGACTTCGCCAGGTTACGCGGCTTGTCGACGTCGTACCCGCGGGCGCGGGCGATCTCCGCCGCCAGCACCTGCAGCGGCACGGTGGACACCAGCGGTTGCAGCAGCGTCGGCACGGCCGGGATCTCGATCAGCTCGTCGGCGAACGGCCGCACGGTCTCGTCGCCCTCTTCGGCGATCACGATCGTGCGCGCGCCCCGGGCCTGGATCTCGCTGATGTTCGACACGAGCTTGGAGTGCAGCACCGCGCGGCCCTTCGGCGAAGGCATCACGACCACCACCGGAAGGCCCTCTTCGATCAGCGCGATCGGACCGTGCTTCAGCTCACCGGCCGCGAAACCCTCGGCGTGCATGTACGCCAGCTCCTTGAGCTTCAGCGCGCCTTCCAGCGCCACTGGGAACCCGACGTGGCGGCCGAGGAACAGCACCGCGCGCGAATCGGCGATGCGCCGGGCCAGCTCGCGGGTCTGCTCCACAGTGGACAGCACCTTCTGCACCGCGGCCGGCATGGCTTCCAGCTCGGCGAACTCGCGGGCCACCTCGTCCGGGTACTTCGTGCCGCGGGCCTGCGCCAGGGCCAGGCCCACCAGGTAGTTGGCCGCGATCTGGGCGAGGAACGCCTTGGTCGAGGCGACGCCGATCTCCGGGCCGGCGTGGGTGTAGAGCACGGCGTCGGACTCACGCGGGATCTGCGCGCCGTTGGTGTTGCAGACGGCCAGCACCCGCGCCTTCTGCTCACGCGCGTGGCGAACGGCCTCCAGCGTGTCGGCCGTCTCGCCGGACTGGGACACGGCGACGACCAGCGTGTCGCGGTCCAGCACCGGGTCGCGGTAGCGGAATTCGCTGGCCAGCTCGACCTCGACCGGCAGCCGGGTCCAGTGCTCGATCGCGTACTTGGCGACCAGCCCGGAGTGGTAGGCCGAACCGCAGGCCACCACGAAGACCTTGTCGACGTCGCGCAGGTCCTGGTCGGAGATGCGCTGCTCGTCGAGGATGATGCGGCCGGACTCGAAGTGCCCGCGCAGCGTGTTGGCCAGCGCCTCGGGCTGCTCGTCGATCTCCTTGAGCATGAAGTACTCGTGGCCGCCCTTCTCGGCGGCGCTGAGGTCCCAGTCGACGGTGAACGGCTTGGCCTGCGCGGCATCGCCGTGGAAGTCGGTCACCTGGTAGCCGTCGCGGGTGATCACCACGAGCTGGTCCTGCCCCAGCTCGACGGCCTCGCGCGTGTGCTCGATGAACGCGGCGACGTCGGAAGCGACGAAGGTCTCGCCCTCGCCGACCCCCACCACCAGCGGCGAGGACCGGCGCGCGGCGACGATCGTGTCCGGGTGGTCGGCGTGCGTCACGACCAGCGTGAACGCACCTTCCAACCGGCGGCAGACGGCGGCGACGCAGGCCGCGAAGTCACCCTCGGTCTCGCCGCGGTCGTAGGCGCGGGCGACCAGGTGCGCGGCGGTTTCGGAGTCGGTGTCGCTGGCCATCTCGACGCCTTCCGCCTCCAGCTCGGACCGGAGGGCGGCGAAGTTCTCGATGATGCCGTTGTGCACCACGGCGACGCGCTGGGACGCGTCACGGTGCGGGTGCGAGTTGCGGTCCACCGGGGCGCCGTGCGTCGCCCAGCGGGTGTGCCCCATGCCGGCGGTGCCCGCGAAGGCCCCCCGGCCGACCTCGTCGAGCCGGGCCTCCAGGTTCGCCAGGCGACCGGCCTTGCGCTCGACGTTCAGCGCCCCGGCGCCGTCCAGCACCGCGACGCCGGCCGAGTCGTAGCCGCGGTACTCCATGCGCCGCAGACCGCCGAGAACGACGTCCAGAGCCGACCGGTGTCCGACATATCCCACGATTCCACACACGCCGACAAGCCTAACGAGGGATGTCCAGTCCCCTACTCCGGTACCTTGACGAGCGGTTTCGTACCGGTTGACCAGGTGTTTCGCTCACCGGGACGGGATCGGGCGGCCCGGTCCGCGGCCACCCCTCGAACGGGACCGGCACCGGTCGCCCGGGGGCCGGCGCGCGGGCCGGAGCGGCGGACGGGCCGGGCGCGGGCCCGGGCAGTAAGGTCACGCGCATGGCCAGCAAGCCCAAGCAGCTGCTCGCGGAGCTGTCACACCAGGGTCCCCACGAGGTCCTGCGCGGCAATCTCGCCCTGGTGGGGCTGCCCGGAATCGTGTTCACCCCCCGGAGCGGCCTCGGGCTGCCCGCCATCGCGTTCGGGCACGGCTGGGTGCAGCCCACCGGCCGGTACCGCCAGCTCCTGCACCACCTGGCCAGCTGGGGCGTGGTCGCCGCGGCGCCCGCCACCCAGCGCGGCCCGCTGCCCTCGCACCGGCTGCTGGCCACCGACCTGCTGACCACGCTCGACGTGATCACGACGGTCCGCCTCGGCCCGGACGGCATCAGCGTCGACCCGGAGAAGCTCGGCCTGGCCGGCCACTCCACCGGCGGCGGGGCCGCGGTGCTGGCCGCGGGCACCTCCGCCGCCGCCCACGCCACGGACCCGGACGGGCCCCGGACCGGCCGGGTCGAGGCGGCACCCGCGGCCGGTGGCGGCGCGACCCGGGCCGACGTCCCGTCCGGTTCGGCTTCCACCGACGCCGAGCTGTTCGGCCGGACCTACCCGCGGATCGGGGCCGTCGCCACCATCACCGCGGCCCAGACCCTCCCCCCGGCCACCGAGGCCGCGAAGCTGATCACCGCGCCCGGACTGCACCTGGCCGCGGAGGAGGACCTGGTCGCCCCGGCCGTCGGCCACGCCGAAGCGGTGGCCAACGCCTGGGCCGGACCGGTCCAGCTGCGCACGCTCGGGAAAGCCTCGCACCTCGGTGTCACGGAGGGCCGGCACTGGAGCCAGCTCCTGCTGCACGGCAAGCCCCACCGCGGCACCCAGCAGCTGACGCGCGCCCTGTTCACCGCGTTCTTCCTGACCCACCTGACCGGCACGGACAAGTACCGTCCGCTGCTGGAGTCGGACGTGAAGCGCGCCCCCATCGACCTGCCGGAGGAGCCTGCGGCCTGAGCCGCTGCCGCTCGAAACCACCGGCGCGGCGGAAGAGCCGGCGTGGGTCAGGTGGCCAGCCAGTCGGTGTCGGCGAAGTCGGCTTCGTCGGAGTTGGCCGCTTCACGCCGGTGCCGCCCGGATCCCGGCGGTACGGGCAGTGGCTCGGTCTTGGGCGGAGCGGGGCGGTCACCGGGCTCGGCCGGAGCGCGATAGCCGGTGCGGCGGTCCTTACCGGCGTCGTCGTCCTCGAACCCGAAGCTGCGCTCGGTGCCGGGTTTCTCCCCGACCGTCGACTCGGTCGCCCAGCCCCCCGCGGCCTTGGCCCGGCGGTTGCGCTCCTGCAGGCGGACGAACACCGCACCCTGGATCTTGCCCTGCTTCTCGAGCTTTTCCCGGCTCTGCGCGACGGCCTCTTCCCGGCTGCGGTCCAGCAACGCGGACCGGGCCGTGTTCTCCGCCTCGAGGCTCGACAGCTTCGCGCGCATCGCCGCCAGCGCGTCTTCGGAACTCATCGGGCCCTTCTCCTTCCGGCCCCGGTCACCGCGAGCCGACGGCGCTATCGTCGTCGAGCGAACCGCTGATCCGCCCACCCGAGCCGGACGAGCCGAACAACCCGCGGTCCACCCGGTACGGCCCGGCGGAGCGCTCCTGCTCCGGCGCGCCGTTGCCACCGGCGGCACCACCCATCAGACCGCCGCCCATCAGACCGCCGCCCATCGTGTCCATCGGGGCGGACTCCACGTGCTGGCCGTCGGGAGTGGGCGCGTCGCCCAACCCGGACTCGGCCGGATCGCTCGCCCCACCGCCACCCGGCCCGCCCGGGTCCACGGTCGCGCCCAGCCCGTCGTCGGGCGGCCCGCCGAGCCCGCTGTGACTGTCCAGCGGATTGAGCAGCGACTGGGCCGAAGTCGCCTCATCGGGCCCGGAATCCCCTGGCGCCGCAACCACCTGCGCCGGTCCGGGCCCGGCCGGAACCGCCTGAGCCGCGGGGTGGCCGTACGTGGCCGCGCCGGGGTGGACCGCATCCGGTGGCGCCGCCGGGTCGTGGCCGCCAGCACCGGGGTGGTCGACGGGCACCGGGCCCGGCGCGCTGGGGTCGCCCGGTACGGCCGCGCTGCCGACCTCGGCGGCGCTACCGGACGTGGCGGCGCTGCCAGGCGTGGCGGCGCCGTCGTAGCCGCCGGTAGTCGTGGAACCACTGATGGGCTCCGCGGCGGCCGGATCGGCGCCGAGGGTGTACTTGACCGGATCGCCGCTGCCGTCGTCGACCGTCACCACGGTCGGGCCACCGGCGCCTTCGGGCCGTTCGGCGGTGATCTCGAGGGAGCCGTCCTCGACGTGGATCTTGCCGTCCGGGCCGGGGTGGTGGTCACCGCCCGCGCCGGCACCCCCCGTGCCGTCGCCCGGAGTCCCGTTCGGCGCCCCGTTCAGCGCGGACCGGTCCTCGGGGCCGAAGCCGAGCCGGTAGTCCTTCCCCGGGCCGGAGCCGTCGCCGACCTCGATGTCCAGCCGGCCGTCCGGACCCGGTCCGGTCATGACGATCCGGTGGCCGCCCTGCTCGACGGTCATCGATTCCGGGGTGGCCGCACCGGTCTTGATCGCGGCGCCCGTGCGGGGGTCGATCGGGTAAGGCGGCCCGGTCCCGGGATCGGACTCGAGCGCCTGGTGGGTGACCGGGTTCCGGCTCGGGTCCGGCACCTCCGGCGGCTTCGGCGGCGGACCCGCCGGCGCGGGCGGCGGCGGGTTCACACCCCCGCCCCCGCTACCGACGCCGGGTCCGGAGGCCGGACCGGACCCGGGACCCGGGCCGGAACCGCCGGTCTTCGTCGCCCCACCGTCGTCCGCGGGCTTGCCGACGTCTGCGAACGGGTCCTCCGGCAGCTTCAGCAGGAAGTCCGACAACGCCTTCCACGCCCCGTCGACCGCCGTGTGCGTGTTGGCGCACATGGTCTTGAAGTCGCGGACGTACCCGTCGAAGAACTTGCCGAAGTTGTTCTTCAGGTACTCGGTGCACTGGTCGACGATGTGGTTGACGGTGTCGTCGTCGAGGTTGCAGTCGTCGTCGTCGATCAGGTCCTGCGACTCGCGGTCCAGGAACCTGGCGCAGTGCTTGAAGTCGTCCTGGCTCGCGTTGCCGCGCAGCTCGACGATGCGGATGATCCGGTCCAGGTCCTGCGCGGTGACCGGGCCGAGCGCGTCCACGCGGTACTTGATCACCCAGTTCGCCTTGTCCCGGCAGGCTTTGCCCACCGAGCCGACCGCCGCCAGCATCGCGTCGGCCGCGTGCCCCAGGCCGTCCGCGGTGGTCTTCGCGTCGGCGAAGTAGTTCTTCCGGAACGCTTTGGCCTGGTCCGCCGCGCCGCCCTGCCAGTTCGCGAGGTCGGTCGCGAGCTGCCCCTTCACGTCGTTCGACGAATCCGTGACGGCGGCCTTCAGCCTGGTGAACTCGTCCGCGCCCGCGACGAACTTCGTGAACGGGATCTTGCGCTGCTCGTTGTAGAGCTTGTACAGATCGTCCTTGTTGGCGGGCTGGTAAGTACCGACGGCGGCGACCGCGCGGTCGAACAGCGGCACGAAGACGTCGAACGTCCGCATCCCGGCCTGGCCGAGGTCGAGGATCTCGTCGGAGGTGTTCGCGCCAGCGTTCGTCGCGGACGCGCGCCCGGCCATCCCGTCGAGCTTGCCCTTGGCGTCGTCGGCGGCCTTCTTGTCCGCCTGACGGCCGTTGGCCTGGCTCTGGTCGTAGATGTCCTTCGCGTGCGAGTACGCGGAGTAGACGTCGCTCTCGTCGTGGTCGTCCTCGGCGTCTTCCGGCGGATCCTCGCTCAGCGCCAGGTCACGCTTGACCTTGTCCCGCCACTGCTCGAATTCGGCCTGGTCCTTGAAGCCGTACTGGGTGGGGTCGTCCTCGTCGTCGACGTACTCCAGGTACTTCCAGGCCAGGTCCGACCCGGCCTGGGTCTTCAGCAGCTGGGGGTCGTAGAGGATCTGCTCGATCTCCTGCTTGGACGGGACGTCGTCACCGGCGCTCGCGCTCATTCGCCCGCACCCCCGGCCGCCCGGGCGCTGTCGGCCTCGTTGGCCCGGTAACGCCCGCCCGCCGCGTTCAGCCTCTGCGAGAAGGCTTCCGAAGCCTTGAGGTAGGCGTCACCCATCCCGGCCAGCCGCAGCACGCCGGCGTGGTAGGAGTCGAAGTTGCCCCCGTGTGCCTCACCGAAATCGGCGGCGGCGATCCGGACGTCCTTGACGGCCGCCAACGGCTGCTGCACCGTGGCGTGCGGCGTCTCGCGCACGGCCCTGGCCGCACTCGTCAGCGCTTCCGTGTCGACCCTGTGGCCGCCCGCCATCGCTCGTCCTCCCTCGAAGCCCCTGCCCTGTACCGCGCACTTGGACGCACGGGAACGCCGTCCGGTGCCATCGGAATGTACCTGCTCAGCGAAGGCGGGCGCAGCGGTTCGGAAGAGGCCGGGAGCGCTCAGGAAGCGGAGGAGACGACCCCCGCGAGCCGGTCGGCGGCGGCCTGCGCGGTGGCGGGCGAAGGCGCCTCCACCATGACGCGGACCAGCTGCTCGGTGCCAGACGGGCGAAGCAGGACGCGGCCCTCTTCGCCGAGTTCGGCTTCGACCTCACCGACGGCGTCGCGGACCTCGACCGAGGCCGCGACGGCGGCCTTGTCCGCGACCGGGACGTTCACGAGCACCTGCGGGAGCCGGCTCATCACCGCGGCCAGCTCGGCCAGCGGTTTGCCGGTCGCGGCCATGCGGGCCATCAGGCGCAGGGCCGTGAGCAGTCCGTCGCCCGTGGTGGCGTGGGCCGGGAGCACCACGTGGCCCGACTGCTCGCCGCCCAGGGCCAGCCCGGACGCGCGCAGTTCCTCGAGCACGTACCGGTCGCCGACCGCCGTGGTGACCACGGTGATCCCGTTGGCCTTCATGGCCAGGTGCAGGCCCAGATTGCTCATCACGGTGGCGACCAGGGTGTCCTTGACCAGCTCGCCCCCTTCGGCCAGCGCGAGGGCCAGCACGGCCATGATCTGGTCGCCGTCCACCAGCTCGCCGGCGGCGTCGACGGCCACGCAGCGGTCGGCGTCGCCGTCGTGCGCGATGCCCAGGTCGGCCCCGTGCTCGACGACGGCGGCCCGCAGCAGCTCCGGGTGGTTCGAGCCGCAGCGCTCGTTGATGTTGATGCCGTCCGGGTCCGCGTGCAGGGCGATGACCTCGGCCCCGGCGCGGCGGTAGGCCTCCGGCGCGGCGACGGCCGAAGCGCCGTTCGCGCAGTCCACGACCAGCTTCAGCCCGGCGAGCGGGTGCGGCGTGGCCGAGAGCAGGTGCTCGATGTAGCGGTCCAGCGCGTCGGAGACGTCCGAGACCCGGCCGACGCCGGAGCCGGTCGGGCGGATGACCTCGCTGCTCAGGCCCGCTTCGATCTCGTCCTCGATGCCGTCGGGGAGCTTGTGCCCGCCCGAGGCGAAGAGCTTGATGCCGTTGTCCGGCATGGGGTTGTGCGAAGCCGAGATCATCACGCCCAGGTCGGCGTCGAGCGCGCCCACGAGGTGGGCGACCGCGGGCGTCGGGAGCACGCCGAGGCGCAGCACGTCGGCACCGGCGGAGGTGAGGCCCGCGACCACCGCGGCCTCCAGCATCTCGCCGCTGGCGCGCGGGTCACGGCCCACCACGGCGACCGGCCGGTGCGAACGGTCGTGGGCGGCGAGCACCCGGGCCGCACTGGCCGCGAGCGACAGGGCCAGCTCCGGCGTCAGCTCGGCGTTGGCCAGGCCACGTACCCCGTCGGTGCCGAATAGGCGAGCCATTCTCGACCTCCTTGTCCAGACGACCACGACAACCTAGCGGCCGCCGCGCACCCCGGGCCTCCGGCCCCACCCCGGAAATCCGGCGGAGCCGGTCCGGGGAGACGAGGGCGGGCGCGGCCGGGGCAAAAAACACGGAAGCGCCCATCCGATGGACGGATGGGCGCTCCCGGGGTTGCGCCAGAGGCGCGATCAGCGCTTGCTGTACTGCGGGGCCTTGCGGGCCTTCTTGAGGCCGTACTTCTTCCGCTCCGTGGCGCGGGCGTCACGGGTGAGGAAGCCGGCCTTCTTCAGGGCCGGGCGGTCCTCGGAGTCGACCTCGATGAGCGCACGGGCGATGGCGAGACGCAGCGCGCCGGCCTGGCCCGAGATGCCGCCACCGTGCAGGTTGGCGAAGATGTCGAACGAGTCGGGCTTGTCCACCAGGACCAGCGGCTCACGGATGAGCTGCTGGTGCACCTTGTTCGGGAAGTACTCCTCGAGGGTGCGGCCGTTCAGCTTGAACTCGCCGGAGCCGGGGATCACGCGAACGCGGACCACGGCCTCCTTGCGACGGCCGACCGTCTGGGCGTTGCCGCCCGCGGCCCGCGACGGGCGCGGGGCGGCGGCGGACTCGCTGGTCGCGACCGCGTCGGCGACCGCGGGGGTCTCCGACGTGGCGACGACGGCCTCGGTCTCGGTGCTGGTCACAGACTGTTCCTCACTCACTGCGCGACCTGCGCGATCTTGGTGATCTCGCGCGCCTGCGGCAGCTGCGCGGCGTGCGGGTGCTGCGGGCCGGCGTAGACCTTCAGCTTCTTCGCCTGGGCGCGGCCGAGCTTGTTCTTCGGCAGCATGCCCTTGACGACCTTCTCGAGCAGGTGCTCGGGCTTGGTGTCGAGCAGTTCGCCGAACGAACGCTTGCGCAGGCCACCGGGGTAACCGCTGTGGCGGTACGCGAACTTCTGCTCGCGCTTGTTGCCGGTGAGCGCGACCTTCTCGGCGTTGACGATGATGACGAAGTCACCGGTGTCCACGTGCGGGGCGTAGGTCGGCTTGTGCTTGCCGCGCAGCAGCGTGGCGACCTCGGTCGCGAGCCGGCCGAGCACGACATCCTCGGCGTCGATCACGTGCCAGGCACGAGTGACGTCGCCGGGCTTGGGGCTGTACGTGGGCAAGGGTCTACCTCGTCGTCAACATTGCGTGTGGGTTCTGTGCGGGCCTAGCGCTGACGCGCCGCAACGCACAACGACATATGAAGATACCCCCCTGTTCGCGGTGCCCGGAAAGCGGGGTGGCGAACAAGGTCTCAACCTATGGGTGCACGGTCGGCCCGGTCGCGAGCCAGTGTAGCGGGTGGATCGGGGGGAACCGCCTGCGCGTCCGGGCGTCGGACACGAGGATGAGACGATTCGGGGCGGGGACCGAGCAGCTGGGGGTGCCGACGGTGAAACGGGCAGTGCGGGTGATCGGCGCGGCGGGTGCCGTACTGGTGCTGGCGACCGCGTGCGGGCAGGCGCGCGCCGGCACCGCGCTGCCGGACGGCGACCAGGCGGCCTCGTACGTCGGCGCGAAGTTCGAGAAGGCGATGTCCAAGCTGGAGGACTCGATCCTCGACGCCCGCGACGTGACCAACTCCGCGGACGCGTACCTGCGCATCGACGAGAAGTACGTGCACAACCTCATCACCTCGGCCCGGACCGGCAGCCCGGAGAGCCGCGTGGTGCACAACCGCTCGCAGAAGAACCCCGACGAGGTGATCGACTCCTTCACCCCGGCCGACGGCCCGGTGGAGTACCTGTACCTCGGTCCGGCGTACAAATCGCTGGAACCGACCCCGTGGGTCTCGATGCCGAAGCCCGATGCGGGCCTGGTGCAGCCGTGCGCCTGGGGCGGCGTGCTGACCGCGTGCAAGATGGCCGATGCCGTCGACGCCTCGTACGAGGCCGACAAGCAGGCCGTGCGCGGCGCCAAGAGCATGGGCGACGGGACGACCGAGCTGACCGTGAACGTGCCGTTCGCGCAGTTCCTGGACAAGCGCGTGGAAGTCCTGCCGGCCGCCCTCCTGGCGAAGATCGGCCCGGACCTGCGCAAGTCCCCGGTCCCCACCACCATCCGCCTGAACCCGGACGGCTCGCTGATCGAGTTCGTGATGGACGCCAAGCTCCAGGACGCCGGAACGAAGATCGAGCTGCGCTACGACTTCCGCTTCACCGGCAAGGCCAGCGCGCAGGACCTGCCGAAGACCCCGGACCCGGCGCAGGTCACGGCCCTGCCGGACGCCGCGGCGAAGCAGGACTTCTACAACCGCCTCAGCCAGCTGCAGGGCAACTGATGAGCACCCGGGGTGATCTTCGATGAGCCAGCCGACCGAGCCACCGAACGGGTCCGGGGAAACCGGGGCGCCGGGGTCTGGAGTGCCCGACGGACAGTCCGGGCGACCGGGTGCTCCGAGCGGGCAGGCCGGGCCACCGGATGCTCCGAGCGGGCAGGCTGGGACGCCCGCCCCGCCTCCGAGCACGCCGTGGCCGCCCCGGACCGGCGGGAACTGGCCGCCGAGCGCACCGGTGCCGTCGGGCTCCTGGCCGCAGTCCGGCGGTTTTCCGCAGGGCTCTTGGCACCAGCCCGAAGGTGCCCCTGACGCTCAGCCGGGCCAGGGGCAGCAGCCTGACGCCAACCAGCCGGACCGAGGGCAGCAGCCCGGATTCGGTCAGCCAGCTCAGTGGCAACAGCCCGGGGCCAGCCAGGCGAGCCAGTGGCAGCAGCCTGACGCCGACCAGCCGGGCCAAGGGCAGCAGCCCGGGTTCGGTCAGCCAGCTCAGTGGCAACAGCCCGGGGCCAGCCAGGCGGGCCGGTGGCAGCAGCCTGACGCCAGCCAGCCGGGCCAGGAGCAGCAGCCCGGGGCCGGTCAGCCGGGGCCGTGGCCGGAAGGGCCCGGCGGGTCGCAGACCGGCGGGCCGCAGCCAGGTCGAACGCATCCGGGGCAGTCCGGGCCGCCGCTGGGTTGGGCTCAGCAACCGGCCCAGCCCGGTGCGTGGGCCCCAGCCGCCGCGGCGAACAGCGGCGGCTGGCCGGCGCAGCAGCAGCCCGGGTCGCAGCCCTCGGTCGGCGGGTTCGGTCAGCCGGGAACCGGAGCCCCGGCGCAGCCGGGAGCCGGATCCCAGCCACAGCCGGGGTTCGGGGTGCAGGCGCAGCCGGGGGCCGGGGTGCAGGCGCAGCCGGGGTGGGGTGGGCAGCAGTTCGGGGGTGGGTTCCAGCCGTCGCAGTACGGGGGGCTGGGGGCGTTTTCCGCGGCGGCGGTGCGCAAGGCGCCGCGGTCGAAGCGGCCGCTGCTGATCGGCGGCGTTGTGGTGGCGGTGGTCGTCGTGGGCGGGGTCGTCGCGTGGTTGCTGGGGGCGTTCCAAGGGGACACCCTCGAGCAGAACTCCTTGCAGGACGGCGTTTCCCGCGTGCTCAGCCAGAGCTACGGCGAGCCCGACGTGAAGAACGTCCAGTGCCCGGGCGGCGAGGCCGTGACCAACGGGACCACCTTCGATTGCCGCGTCCAGATCGGCGGGCAGGCGAAGAAGGTGACCGTGCGGGTGCTCAACGACAAGCCCGAATATTCGGTCGGCGCCCCGCACTGAATGCACGGCGGGACCGGGCGGGAGGCATTACCCGGTGAACCCGTCCGATCCCATTCCGATCGGCAACCCGGACGCCGCGAACCGAATACCATGACGTTGCGGCACACTCACCGCCCGTGGTCGAATTCTCGTGAAATGCGGGTGTCCCGCCGCTGAAAATCGGCTGAACACTTTGCACGACAACGAAAAACGGCGGACCCGCACCGAAGTGCCTGGCCCGCCGTGGTTTCGGCCGGAGGTGGCTCAGAACAGGTTCTGAACGCCCTTGTCCGTGCTCTGGTAGCCGTCCGCGATCTGCGGCAGCACAGCGGCGATCTGCGCGAGCACCTGCTTGAGGTCCTCGAACTTCTGGTCCCACTCGCGCTGCGCGTTCATGTACTGGTCCTTGGCTTCACCGGACCAGCTGTTGATCAGCGGGTTCAGGTCGTCCTTCAGGGTGTCGAAGGACTGCTGAAGCTCCTTGCCGGTCGAGGTGCAGTCGTCGGCCGCCGCGTGGATGGTGGCGTAATCGACAAGAATGCCGTCTGCCATGGTGCACTCCTTTGCGAATCAGTGGAGAAGAGTCTTGGGGTGGAACGAAATCCGGGCGGAAGGCCCAGGTCAGCCGAGGACGCCGAAGCCCTTGTTCATCGACTGCATGATCTCCTGCTGCTGCTCCTCGGAGCGCTTGTACTTGGAACCGGCTTCCTGGAGCAGGTTCGCGATGTTCTGCAGGGCCTCGTTCATGCCCCGGCCGTCCTCGTCGAAGCGCTGCATGACGTGGTCGAACGCCTTCTGCGCCTCACCCTGCCACCCGGCGCGGGTGGCCTCGATGCGGTCGCGCAGCTGCGAGAGGTTCTGGTCCATCCGGGCGCGCACGTCGGTGACGCGACCCTCAGCGTCGGTGAACTGCTCCGGAGTCCCTGTAAAACCGCCAGCCATGGGAGCTACCCCCTTCATTTAGTGGTTGTCCGCACTAGCTCGTGTTTGTTTCGTACGGACCTACGACGAAGACATTGCCACGACTGGTTCCCCCTTGTCGCTGTTTGGCGGCAAGTAGTTGCTTGCGGGAACGCGGGATCCGGGAACCGCTGACCAGGCCCCGGCCACCCAGCCGGGCGGTCGCCGCGGCGTTTTCGGAAAAGAAGACTTCCACCTGCGTGGTTAGCAGACGCACAGCGGGGTCCGAAGCGGATTCACTACACCTGGCGCATGATTCGCAACTGCGAAAAGTCTTCGTCGTCTTCACTCGGCCGTGCGGCCCGCGCGGTGGAATTCGGGTTCGCCGCCGCCCATTCCGCGGCGGGGGGAACCTCCGGCAGCGGCAGGCCACGCGCGGCCCGGAACCGCTGCGCCGCGCCGCGCAGCACGCTCGGCACCGCCTCGGCCCCGGCGAGCCGCTGGCGGCCGAACTGCTTCAGCAGCTCCCGGTTTTCCGCGCGGTGCCGTTCGTTGCGGGCGAGCGCGGTCCCGGCGACCCGGCGCGCGTAGGTGACCGCGTCCTGCCCCGCTCGGGTGAAGGCCGCCGTTGCGGACTCGGGTTCGGACGGCACGGGCACTCCTCAGCTGGTGATCTTCAACGTCCGCACGACCTGTTCACAGGCCGCGGCAATCCGCTGCTGCAACGCCGGCGCGTTGTACTGACAGCCGACGTGCACGCGGAACTTCCCCTGCACGACCACGTACCAGTCGACCGCCAGCTGATCGCCCTTGGTTTCGCGGTAACCGATGACGGTGCGGCCACCATAGGTCATGCCGGGGTCGAATCCGCTGTACTCCGCTTGACCGGCCGCCTTCGCCCCCAGCGCGGTGACGAGCCGCTGCCGGTCGGCCGTCGCGTCGTAGTCCATGACGTACTCCTGCGCGACGACGAGATCATTGCCCTTGGCCGATTCCTGCGGGTGCAGGATCACCTGGCGCTGGGCCACCTGATCGTCGGTCTGCACCCAGTCCTCGGGCGCGGCGAAGCTGAAATCGTACTGCGCGTACGTCCGGCCCGGCGGCGGACCGGTCGGCTCGCCCGGCCGGTTCACCAGGAACACCACCAGCCCCACGATGAGCACGACCACCGCAGCGGGCCCGACGGCCCACCACAGTTTCGAACTTCGTTCGCCGCCCTTCGTCTCGGCCTCTGCCCGGGCCGACGACGGCGCCCACGAAGGCCGCCCACCCGGGCCGGCGGCGCTCGGGCCGGGTGCTCCGGCGGGAGCCGAGCCACCGGCTGACCCCGGACCACTGCCGAGAGCCGAGCCACCGGCGGATCCAGGGCCACTGCCGAGCATCGGGCCACCGGCGGATCCAGGGCCACCACCGAGCGCGGGGCCGCGGCCGGATTCGGGGCCGGGGGCCGGTCCGCCCGCAGGTCCGCTCCCGGTGGCGGGGTGGCCGCCGGAGCCAGGGGCGCCGTAACCGCTTCGGCCGGGTGACGGCGGGCGCACCACCGGGGTCGGGCCCGATGGGGGGCGGCCCGGTCGGGACGGCAGCTCCGTGCGGCCGTCGGCCGGACCTTCGTGGGACGGGTCCACCGGGCGGACGATTTCGGTGCGCGGTCCGGGCTGGTCCCGGCGCCCCACCGGGGCACCGGGACGGTTCGGAGGTCCGGGTGGGGTGGCGGAGCGGTCCGGGTTCGTGAGCACCGCGCGCAGCGCACCCCGCGCCACCACGGTTTCCGGCTGGTCCAAGCTGGTCGGCACAACGCCGGTGCGTTCGTGCACGAGCCGCGAGATCATCGGGATCCGGCTGGACCCGCCGACCAGGAAAATCGCCTTCAACTGCTTCGGCCGCAGACCCGCTTCGGCGATGGCCGCGCTGGTGAGTTCGACCGCGCGGCCCAGGGGGGCGGCGATCAGCCGCTCCAAGTCCTCACGGGTCACATGCGCGTCGGCGAACGGCGGTGGCAGTGGGACGTCGGTGTAGACGTGGCGGGAAAGCGTCTCCTTCGCCCCGCGGATGTCCTGGCGCAGCACTCGCCGACGGCGGCGGTCGGTCAGCTCGCGGCCCTCCACGAGCTGACGCCACGCCTCGGTGTCGGTGGCCGGCACCAGCGAGCCCAGGTGCTCCAGCAGGGCCTGGTCGATGTCGGCGCCGCCGAAGCCCGGGTCGCCGCGGGTGGCCAGCACCTGGAACCCGCCGCGCGCGGGCACCCCGGGCCCCGCTCCGGTCGCCCGCCGATCAGCCCGGTCACCCGGCCCGGACGGCGGCCGTCCGGCCCCGGGCTCCACTGCGGCCCCGGGCTTCGCCCAGCCGGACACGGCCCCGGTTCCCGGTGCCGGTCCACCGGCCCCGCGGGCGGCCCGGTCGTCCGGCAGCCGCCGCACGACGCTGACGTCCACGGTGCCGCCGCCGAGGTCCAGGACCGCGAGGACGTCGCCGGGACGGCCGCTGAACTCGACCGTACGGTCGCCGGCCGAGGCGCCGGGGGTGAAGGTGGCCGCGTGGTACACCGCCGCGGCCACCGGTTCGGGCACCAGTGCGACCTCGCGGGCCAGGCCGCCCGCGGCCTGGCGCAGCAGCCGGGTGCGGATCGCGCCCCATTCCGCGGGGTGGGTGAGCACCAGCAGGTCGACCTCGGCGTCGCCGGCGATCCGCCGGGCCTCGGTCACCGCCCGGGCCAGGACGGCGTGCACGACGTCGGTCACCCGCAGCACCGAATCGCCGAGCAGCAGCTCGCCCTCGTCGATCCGGCGCTTCGGGTGGGGCTCGTACCGCGACGGGTCGACCGCGGCCTGCCGCTCGGCCTCCTGGCCGACGAACAGCGTGCCGTCGGCGGCCGCGTAGACCGCCGACGACATCAGCGGATGCCCGTCGATGACCACGACCTGGGGCTCGCGGCCGTGGACGGAGGCGACGACGCAGGTGCTCGAGGTCCCGAAGTCCACCGCCACCCGCACCGTCACCGGAAGCCCCCGCCGACGCCGTTACGCACTACGGAGGGCCTCAGTCCGGCTGGATCCACGACACCTGGACGAGCTGCTTGCCCGCTTTGCGGGTGAGCAGGTTGCCCCGCCCCGGCGGCATGGGGCCGGGCCGGATGTTGCCGATCAGGGCGCCTTCGTCCTTGGAGCCGTTCATGACCATGCCCGGGGCCGCGATCTCCTTGAGCTTGCCGATCACCGGGTCGTACGACGCCCGGCTCGCGCCACCGGTGCGGCGCACGACGACCAGGTGCAGGCCGACGTCCTTGGCCTGGGCCAGGAAGTCCGAAAGCGGTTTGAGCGGGTTGTTGGTCTGGGTGACGACCAGGTCGTAGTCGTCGACCAGGATGAACAGCTCCGGCCCGGTCCACCACGACCGGGTCTTGAGCTGTTCCTGGGTGACGTCCGGACCCGGTAGCCGCCGGGTCATCGATCCGTGGACGTCCTGGATCATGCTGTCGAGCTGGGCCGAGGACACCGCGTACCCGAGCAGCGAGTCGCCGGAGAGGAACCCGAGCATCGTGCGCCGGTAGTCGACCAGCAGGATCACCGCCTCCTGCGGGGTGAACCGGTCGGTGATGCCCCGCACGATCTGGCGCAGCAGGTTCGTCTTGCCCGACTCGCCGTCGGCGAACGCGAAGAAGTGCGGATCGGCGTTGAAGTCCAGGTAGACCGGCTGCAGGTCTTCCTCGTTGACCCCGATCGGGACCAGCTTCGAGTCCCGCCGGGTGTCGGCCCGCAGCACGTCCTCGTAGGTGATCATCTCCGGCAGCAGCCGCACCTGCGGCGCCGGCCGGCCCCGCCACGCCCCGCGGATCTTCGCCACCGCGTCGGCGACCCCGGCGGCCACGGTGTCGGGGTCGCTCGACCCGTCGATCCGCGGCAGCCCGGTCAGCATGTGCAGCTTCTCCCGGGTCAGGCCCCGCCCCGGGCGCCCGGCCGGGACGTTGACCGCGGTCCGGCGGTCGATGTCGGACTCGCTCGGGTCACCCAGGCGCAGCTCGAACCGGGTGCCCAGCATGTCCTTGATCGCCGGGCGCAGGTCGGCCCACCGGTTGGCCGACACGACCACGTGCACCCCGTAGGCCAGGCCCTGCGTCGCCAGCCGGGTGATCGAGGTCTCCAGCTCCTCGAAGTCGTCGCGCAGCGCCCGCCAGTTGTCCACCACCAGGAACGCGTCACCGAAGGCGTCCTGCTCGGCCGGGATCTCGCCCCGGCGCTTGCGGTTGCGGAACTCGTTCATCGAGTCGATGCCCATCGCCCCGAACCGGCCCTCCCGCTCGGTCAGCAGGGTGGTCAGCTCGGCCACGATGCGGCGGGCCTTGTCCGGCTCGCGCCGGGCCACCGCGACCCCGCCCACGTGCGGCAGGTCGGCCAGGCCGGACAGGGTGCCGCCACCGAGGTCCAGGCAGTAGAACTGGACCTCCTCCGGGGTGTGGGTCAGCGCCATCGACATGATCAGCGTGCGCAGCATCGTCGACTTGCCCGACTGCGGACCGCCGGCCAGCACCCCGTGCCCGGCCGCGCCCGCGAAGTCCGCCCACAGCATGTCGCGGCGCTGCTCGTAGGGCCGGTCCACGATCCCCATCGGCACCTGCAGCCGGCCGTTGCCGAAGAACCCGACCGGCGACAACCCGCGGTCATCGGTGGGGTTCAGGTTCGGCAGCAGCGTGTCCAGCGAGTTCGGCTCGTTCAACGGCGGCAGCCACACCTCGTGCGCCGGCGGGCCCTGGCCCACCAGCCGCGAGACGATGACGTCGAGCTCGCTCGGCTCCACCGCCTCCTCGGGCTGCTTCTCCTCCGCCTTCGGCGCTTCCTCGATCTGCTGCGGCTCGGGCTCCTTCGGCAGCTCCACGAAGTCCGGCACGAACAACTGCGGCCGCTTGTCCGCGCTCACCACCGTCGCCGCCGGCCCGGCCGCCTGGATCCCCGCCGGCCGGTAGGCGCCCGACACGTACGACGCCTTGAACCGCACCAGGGTCGAGGTGTCGAACTTCAGGTACCCGCCACCCGGGACCGAAGGCAGCTCGAACGCGTCCGGCACCCCGATCGCCGCGCGCGACTCCGCCGCGGAGAACGTCTTCAGGCCGATCCGGTAGGACAGGTGCGAGTCCAGCCCGCGCAGCTTGCCCTCTTCGAGCCGCTGCGAGGCCAGGAGCATGTGCATCTGCAGCGACCGGCCCAGCCGGCCGATCGCGACGAACAGATCGATGAAGTCCGGCTTCGCCGCCAGCAGTTCCGAGAACTCGTCGCAGACGATGAACAACGCCGGCAACGGGTCCAGGTCGGCGCCGTTCTCCCGCGCCTTCTCGTACTCCCAGACGTTCTTGAAGTTGCCGCCGTTCTTCAGCGCCTCCTGGCGCCGGTTCATCTCACCGGCCAGCGCGTCGCGCATGCGGTCGACCAGGGTGACCTCGTCCGCGAGGTTGGTGATGACCGCGGACACGTGCGGCGCCTTGTCCAGGCCGAGGAACGTCGCGCCACCCTTGAAGTCGACCAGGACGAAGTTCAGCGTGCTCGACGAGTGGGTCGCCAGCATGCCCAGCACCAGGGTGCGGAGGAACTCCGACTTGCCCGAACCGGTCGCGCCGATGCACAGGCCGTGCGGGCCCATGCCCTCGACCGCGGCCTCCTTGATGTCCAGCTCCACCGGCTGCCCGTACTCCCCCACCCCGAACGGCACGCGGTACCGGTCGCGGATCGGGCGCGGCCGCCAGGCCTGCTGCACGTCGAACGTCATCGGGTCGCCCGGGATGCCGAGCAGCTCCAGCAACGACGGGTTCGACAGCAGCGGCTCCTCCTCGCTGACGTCGGCGCCGCTCGCCGTGCCCACCCGGTACGGCGCGATCAACCGCGACAGAGCCTCGGCCTCGACCACCGAAAGCGTGTCCGGGCGGCCGAACCACTCCACCCCGCCCGCGCTGCGGGCGCCGAGGCGGGCTTCCTCCACGACCAGCCGCAGACCACGACGGGCGGCGAGGTTGCCGATGGACTCCGACAGGTCGATCAGCGTGACGCCGACCAGCCCCTCCTCCAGGATGATCTGCTCCTCGCGGGTGACCTCACCGTCGTCGACGATGATCACCACGTGCGGCTGGTCCGGCGCCGGGGTCGCGTTGCGCGAGAACCGCTGCCGGTCCCGCAGCTCCTCGTCGAGCCACTGCTCGATCTGCGCCAGCGAACCCGCCATCATCCGCAACTGGCCGATGCCGTCGGACATCGTGGGGTGCTGGACGTGCGGGAGCCACTTCGCCCACTCCCACTCCTCCTTCGCCCGCCCGGCCGTCGCGATCGCGATCATCACGTCGTCGGGGCCGTGGAAGGCGACCAGCTGCGCGAGCATCGCGCGGGCCAGGCCGCGGGTCAGCGCGCGGTCGCCCTGCATGCTCACCGCGGCGAACCCGCGCAGGGTGATCTGGGTGGGCAGGTCGGGCACGATCGAGTGCGCGCGCACGAAGCGGCGCAGCGCGAGGGTGGCGATGGGCTCCAGCTCGTCGACCGGGCCGGTCTGGGGCGGGACCAGCCGGGTGGCGAGGCGGTGCGAACTGCGCCCGACGCGCAGGTGCAGGAAGTCCTGGTCGTTCGTCCGGCGCTCCCACATGCGGCGGCTGGCCGCCAGCGACCACAGGCTCTGCGGGTCGGGGTGCACCCATTCGAGCGCGGCGCGCTGGTCGACCATGGCCTCACGGGCGCGGTCGCGCATCTGGCCGAGGTAACGCAGGTAGTCCTTGCGGTCCTCGTCCATCTCGGCCTTCTTGGCGCCGCCGCCCCGGCCACCGCCGCCGGCCAGCATGCCGACGGTGCCCATCAGCATCATGCCGCTCATCATGATCGTCTGCGGGTTCCGGCCGCCCGCGGTGAACATGTAGCCCATCATCCCGAGCGAGGCGAAGATCATCACGCCCGGAATCAGCTTCTGGACGATGTTGCCCGGGATCGTGCGGGGCACCTCGGGCGGAGGCTCGAGGTGCACCTCGCCCCCCGGCGGGCGCGGCGCGGCCAGCCGCGGCGACTTCTTGAACTGCAGCGTGCTCATCGAGGCCCCTCTATTCCTACTCGACGATGGCGGCCGGCGGTCTGCGCTCGGGTGCGCGGGACAACCTATCGAACGCCTTCGGCGAAATCCGGGCAACGCCCGGATCCGGCCCGATCGACCCCCGCTGCGGTCGCCCGCCCACCCGTTTCCTCTGGTCACCCGAGTCTACGACCCACCACCGACAGCAACGGCCCGCTCACCGGATCCGGCCCCGCTCCCCGGGATCCGGCGAGGGACTTTCGCCGCTCGTTTCCGGACAGCCGGTGCAACCGTCACCCGGGTTCGGTATAAGTTCCCCCCGGGAGCTGATCCAGCAGAGCGGGGGCATCGAGTGGCAACGGGCACGACGGTTTTCAGCAGGGTGACGGTGGTGGCGCCCAACACCCGGATCGACGTCGCGCTGCCGGCGGACGTCGCGGTGGCCGACCTGCTGCCCATGCTGCTGGACATGGCCAAGGAGACCTCGCCCGACGGCGGTGCCCGCCACGGCGGCTGGGCGCTGGCGAAGCTCGGCGACGCCGCGCTCGACCCGAGCCGGACGCTGGCCTCGCTCGGCATCATCGACGGTGAGCTGCTCCAGCTGCGCAAGCGCAACGAAAACCCGCCGCCGCCGCTGTACGACGACGTGGTGGACGCCATCGCGGAGGCGACACCGGACAGCTTCCGCCCCTGGACCAAAGAGACCGCGCGCCGCTTCGGCCACGTCGCGGGCGGGCTGGCGCTGGTGCTGTCCGCGGTCGCCCTGTTCCTGAGCGGCCCGCTCTTCGGCGGCAGCTCGATCGCCCCCGCCATCGCCGGCGGCATCGGCGCGATCGCCTGCGTGGCGATCGGCGCGACGCTGGCCAAGGCCTACCAGGCCGAGGCCACGGGGGTGCTGGTCGCCGCCTCGGGCGGGCTGTCGCTGGCCTTCGTCAGCGGGTTCTCCATCGTGCCGGGGATCTCGGTGCGGGCGAACCTGCTGCTGGGCAGCGTGCTGGTGCTGATCGTCGCGGCCGTGTGCATCGCGATCATCGGCGCGGGCATCACCGTGTTCATCGCCGCCGCCGCGGTCGGCACCTTCGGTGCGCTGGCCTTCCTGGCCGCGACGCTGATCTCGGACGAACCGGGTTACGGCATCGCCGCCGGCGCGGTCGCCGTCGCGCTCGCCTGCATCTCGATCCTGCCCCGCGCGACCATCTGGCTCGCGAAGCTCCCGCTGCCGCACGTGCCCAGCAACGCCGAGGAGCTCAAGGAGGACACCGGTTTCCCGGACTACCGGGCCATCGAGCAGCGCACCGCCGTCGCCCACGACTACATGACCGGCCTGATGACCGGCTGCGGCATCGTCACGGCGATCTCGGCCGTGATCTCGGCGACCGCCCCCGGCGCCTTCGGCATCATCCTCGGCGTGGTCGCCACGCTCGTGCTCCTGCTGCGCGCGCGGGCGTACGCGAACGGCGCGCAGGCCATCGCGCTGCTGACCACCGGCATGGTGGCGGCCGCGGGCATCCTGATCGGCTGGATGGTCTCCGCCTCGGCCGAGCAGCGCGTGCTGTACGTGTTCGGCGCGCTGATCCTGGTCGGCGCGGGTGCCCTGGTGGTCGGCGTGATCTTCCCGAACCAGCGCTTCTCGCCGCCGCTGCGCCGGACCGTGGAGATCATCGAGGCGATCGCCATCGCGGTGGTGATCCCGCTCGCGCTGGGCGTGATGGACCTCTACACGACCCTGCGACACCTGAACCTCAAGTGACCGGCCGGATGCGTCCCACCGCCAGGAAGCTCGGCCGCACCGGCCGGGCCGGGGTCGTCCTGCTGACCGCCGGGATCGGGGTGCTGTCCCCGTTCGCCCCGACCGCGTTCGCGCAGCAGCCCACGAGCTCCGCCACCTCCTGGGCGGTGCCGCCGCCGGTGGACCCGAACAAGCTGCCGACGGACGAGAAGAAGCCGGACAAGCCCTACAAGCAGAAGACCATGTGCGTGCAGCGCAGCACGCTCGGCAACGTCGACATCAACTACCGCCCCTGGGGCCAGGACTACCTGCAGTTGCAGAAGGCGCAGGACATCGTCCGCTCCGCGAAGGGCAGCGTCGGCGGCAACCAGAAGATCGGCGTGATCGACACCGGCGTCACCCCGCACCCGTGGTTCCAGAACCGGGTGGAAAGCGGTGGCGCCGACTACGTCGCCCCGCCGCTCAACGGCGCGAAGCCGAGCCTGCAGGACTGCGACGGCCACGGCACCGAGGTCGCCGGCATCATCGCGGCCAAGCCGGACAACCCGGCCGTGGGGTTCATCGGGGTCGCCCCGGACGCCACGATCGTGTCCTACCGGCAGCTGAGCGAGAACTACGAAGAGGACACCAGCTCGAGCAGCACGGCCGGCGGCGGCAGCTCGAACGCGCCCACCAGCGGGCCGCCCAGTGGTAGCTCCTCGCTCCCCCCGTCGAACTCCGGCGGCGGCGGACAGCCCGGCGGCACCGACCCCCAGCAGGACGACAAGGGCGATCAGCGCCAGCTGGAAAAGGGCGGCACCGCGGGCACGCTCAAGACGCTCGCCGAGATCATCCACAACATCGCCGACCGGGGCGACATCAAGGTCGTCAACATGTCGGTGGACCACTGCCGCCCGGCCGACGGCACCGGCGGCATCGAGGACAGCGAGCAGGCGGTCCAGGCCGCGGTGAAGTACGCGGCGGACCGGGGCGTGGTGATCGTCGCCGCCGCGGGCAACGTCTCCGAGTCCTGCCCGCAGAACGACCAGGCCGACCCGAACAAGCCGCGCTCGATCGTCACCCCGCCCTGGTTCGCCGACGACGTGCTCTCGGTCGGCGCGATCGACCGCACCGGCGGCGTGGCGAGCTTCAGCGTGCACGGCCCGTGGGTCGGCGTCGCGGCGCCGGGCACCGAGATCGTCTCGCTGGACCCGGCCGAGGGCTCGACCGGGCTGGCCAACCTGACCATCTCCAGCGGCAGCCAGACCTCGCCGATCCAGGGCACCAGCTTCGCCTCGCCCTACGTGGCCGGAGTGGCCGCGCTGGTGCGGCAGATGTTCCCGGACCTCGACGCGCGCCAGGTGATCCAGCGCATCAAGGTGACCGCGCAGCACCCGGCGGCCCCGGCCGGGCGGGACGACTACGTCGGCTACGGCGTGATCGACCCGGTGGCCGCGCTGACCGCCAACCTGCCGGCCGACGTCGGCTCGCTGACCGTGCCGAAGCCGATGGTGCAGCCGGCGCAGCTTCCCGCGGGCGACGCGACCAGCTCCACGCCGATGATCGTCGCGCTGACCGGCACCGGCGGCGGGGTGCTGGCGCTGCTGATCACGCTGTTCGTCATGCACACGATCCGGCGCAACCGCACCACGACACCACGCTGACCGGCCGTCCCGAAGGCCCCTGCACCGCCTCACCCGGCGGTGCAGGGGCCTTCGGTCATTTCCCGGTCTTCGGCTTCTTACCGGGCTTCTGAGCGCTCTTCGGGTCTACGCCGAGCACCGGCGGGGCGACGTTGGCCGGCTCGCCGAACAGCTCGGGCCGCTTCGCGATGGTCTGGTTCTTCCTCTTGTGCTCCGAACCGCCGCCACCGCCGCCCACGGGTCCCATGCCGCCCATCGGCATCATCGCCATCCCGCCGGACTGGCCCGGTTCGGCGGCCGGGGTCGCGGCGGCCGGGTCCGGCAGCACCGGGACGGCGCCCGCCTGGCCCTGTTCGACCCCCGGCTCGGCGGCGCTGTGCTTGCCGTCGTGCAGTTCGCCGGCCGCGGACGGGGAGGTGGAATCGTCGGCGCCGGAAGGGGAAACCCCGCGGCCGGCCGATACCGGCACCGAGCCGTCGGCCGAGTCACGGTGCGGCGCCGGACTGTCGGGAACCGTGCCGGAAACCCGTTCCGAAGCACTCGCGACGGGCGGGGCCGGCTCCTCGCGCAGCCGGAACTGCTCCTGCGGGTACCGGTGCCGCACCTCGATGCCGGACGCCGCACCGGCCGGGGCGTCGACGCCGTCGCACAGCCGGCCGAAGCCCTCCAGCAGGTGCTCGGCGGCGTCGTGGAACGCCTTCAGCGACTGTTCGGTCTCATGCAGCTGCGCGCGGGCTCGGCTGGTGCCCCCCGAAGGCAGCATCGCCGATTCGGACAGCACGTCGGCCGCGTCCACGAGCACCTCCTCGGCGTCGTGGACGATTCCGGTCATCGAGGTGAACAGCTCGTCCAACGCGCCGGCGAGGGCGTCGAGAGCGTCCTCGACGCCCTCGCTGGCCGAGCGGATCTCGCCCAGGTAAGCGACGAAGGAATCAGCGTCCGCACCGGACCAGGACGCGTCGAGGCGGCCCAGCTCGTCGGTCAGGCCGCCGGAGGCGACGGCCGCGGTCTTCGCCGCCGCGCGCAGCCGTCCGGCTTCCGCGCCCAGCCCGTCCCAGTGCGCGACGAGCGGACGGTAGTAGGTCTCGACCGGGTCGGTCGCGCCGAGTTCCCGCGCGAGCTCCGAGATGAAGGCGAGCGACGGCTCGGTCACGAGGTCCTCCCGGCGCGGTCGATCCGGTCGGCCGCGTCGGCGTCGCGCCGCGCGTGGCCCGAGGCGAGCTGCCCCAGCGCGGCCGCCGCGGACCGCAGCGCGACGGCCCCGGTGGCGAGCTGCCGGCGGAGCGCGTCCGACGCCCGCGCGTACGACTGGTCCAGACCCAGCCGTGCGCCCAGCTCACCGAACGGCTCGGGCGTGCCCGCGACGGCACCCACCCCGGCCACCGCGCCGTCCAGATCCTCGGCCGCTCGTTCGACCTTCTTCGCGTAACCGCCGACGACGACCCCGTCGATCCGCAACGCGCTCTGCCCTGGGGCCACGACGCCCTCCACTTCACCCGACTGTGTGCTCCAGTGTGGACGGTCGGGACACCCCCGTGGTTCCGGCGGTCAGTTACCGGCCGGCTGGGCCGAGGCCGAGGGGAAGGCGCCCGCGTTCGGGTCGATCGGCACGGAGTCGAACTGCTTGAGCACGTTCTGCGTGTTCAGCGAAGCGCCGGTGGGCAGCAGGCCGATGATCGCCTCCGGGGCCGGCAGCCGGTCGCCGAGGCCGAGCCCGTCGGCGGTGGCCGCGTCCGGCACGCCGTAGCGGATGCCGCGGTCGGAGATCAGCTGGATCGGGCCCTTGCCGAAGGTGGCGGGCGACTCGGTGGCCGACTGCACCACCGCGCCGAAACCCGGCTGCATGTAGAAGCCGGTGATGGGCAGCCCGTTCGGCCCGGTGGAGCTGACCGGGAGCACCTTCGACGAGCCGTCGGCGTTCTTGTCCACCGGCAGGTCGCGTCCCACGTAGACGGAGGTGTGCGCGCTCGACTTGTCCGCGCTGAGCGACCAGCCGAGACAGGCCACGGGCGAGCCCTGGGTGGCGTCGAGCACGGTCGGCACCCTGGCCGGGAAGTCGTCGACCTTGATGTAACCCGGGTCGCTCGGCTGAAGCTGCTGGGTGATCTTGGTCCGGTCGAGGCCGAGCGTGCGGATCACCCCGCTGTCGCCGTTGCGGGCCACGCGGATGATGTCGGCGACGGCCGGGGTCACCTTTTCGATCCCGGTCGGGGTGATCAGCCAGAACTCCGCCTCGTGCCCGGCGGGTGAGGTCTGGAACACGTCGCCGACGGTCAGTCCGTCGAAGTCCGCGGACGGTTTGGTGCCCTGACCGGCGATGGCCGGCGCCACCAGCCTGCCGACCTCCGGGATGGCGTTGAGGAAAGCCTGCGAAGCCTTGCGCGCGCGTGAGGGCAGCTGCAGCGCGGAGTGCGCCGGGTCGGTGGCGTCCATGCTGACCTCGGCCTTGACCGTGTTCGCGTACGGGCGGCTCTGGCTGGCCGGGAGGCGGTAGACCAGGTAGGTCTTGCCGTTGTCGGCGGCGGCCAGCAGGGACTGGCTCGGCTGCAGCTCGGCGCCCACGTTCGCCACCCCGGCGACGACCGTGGTGGCGGTCTTGCCGATGTCCGGCTGCGGCAGCTGCGGGTCGAGCTGCACCTGGTCGCAGACCGCCCAGTTGGCCGAGATGCGCTGGGAGGCGTCGGGGAGCAGCTGCGGGCCGTCCGGGATCCCGGTCAGCTTCGTGCGCGGGATGTTCTTGAGCTGTTCATCCGAGACGACGGTCGGGCTCTTCAGTTCGGCCGCGGGCTGCGGCGCGCCGGCGGCCGGCGCCTGCCCCTGGCCCTGTCCCTGCGACGCGTTCTTCTTCTGCGCCATCAGGATCAGCCGCGCGGAGGCGAGGTTGAACGTCGGGGTCAGCTTGATCGGATTGCCGGAAACCACGTACACGGTGCCCGACTGCTCGCCGATCACGATGTTGTCCGCCGGCGGCACCACGGGGGATGGGCTGAGCAGGGCGACCAGCACGAAGACCACCGCGCCGAGGACACCGAGGACCACACCCGCCACGGTCGCGCGCGAGTGCGTGCGCATCGGGTCGTGAAGCATCACGGCATCGCGCCGGACCAGCGCCGACTGCATCCGCCGCAGCACGAACTTGTAGGCCTGGACCTGAGACTTCGTCGTGGGTGTTGATGGCATTCTCGACCTACAGTCCTCCCCGTCGCGGTACGGTTCCGCAGGATAGCCGTACGGGGACCGTCTGGTGTGGGGTTTCTACCAACCCAGGCTAGGGTCGAACACCTCGGGACCGGCTTTCCGGGTACGCAGCACGCACGAGGGGAAGAGACCGCGCGGATGTCCGTCAGCACGCCTCCACGCCAACCTGGTCCCCCGGGGCCGCCACCGCCGCCGGGGGGACGTCCCCTCGGTCCGCCCCAGCGGCCCGGGAGACCCGGTGGACCTGGCGGCCCGGCTGGACCCGGCGGCCCCGGCGGGCCCGGTATGCCTCCGCGTGGACCCGGTGGACCCGGCGCGCCCGGTGGGCCTGGTGGTCCTGGCGGACCCGGTGGACCCGGCGGTCCTGGCGGAATGCCCGGCGGACCTCGTCCCGGCGGACCCGGCAGTCCGGGTGGCCCCGGTGGACCGGGCGGGCCGGGAATTCCCCACGGCCCCAAGGGTCCTGGCGGACCCGGTGGTCCGGGTGGCCCCAAGGGGCCGGGTGGTCCCGGTGGACCGGGCGGGCCTAAGGGACCCGGTGGCCCCGGCCCGGGTGGACCCGGCGGCCCCAAGGGACCCGGCGGCCCGGGCGGTCCCGGTGGCGGCGGTCCGAGCGGCCCCGGCGGACCTGGCGGCAACGGCCCGGGCGGTCCCGGAGGCGGCGGTCCCGGAGGCCCCGGCGGTAACGGCCCAGGGGGTCCCGGTGGCGGCGGCCCGGGTGGTCCCGGCGGTAATGGCCCGGGTGGCCCCGGCGCGGAAGGCCCCGACGCGCATCAGCCGAGTGCCGCTTCGGCGGTGCGGATGGCGCCGCCCTCACGTCGTCGCACCGGGGGGATCAGCCTCGGTCCGCTGCCGGTGGCGAACCTGGTGCTGCTCGAGGTCGGGGTCGCGATCGGGCTGGTGCTGCTGGCGATCGACCTGTCGCTGAAATACGTGGCGATCGGCATCGCCGCGGTCGGCCTGATCTTCGCGTTCCTGCGCTGGGGCGGGCGCTGGTTCACCCAGTGGCTCGGGCTGACCGTGCGCTACCGCTTCCGTTCGCACGACCACGTCGCGACCCCGCCGCCGCCCAGCAGCCTCGAAGCGCTGGCGGCCGAGGGCGAGGACAACGCGGTCACCGGTCCGGACGACGCGCGGGTGAACCTGCTGCGCCTGGCCGTGCCCGACCTCGTGGTGGCGCACGGCGTCGACCACGAGCGGCAGCAGGTCGGCCTCGCCTGGAACGACGGCACCTGGACCGCCGTGCTGCTGGTCGAGCCGGCGCCCGCGCTGATCACGCAGGCCGGGGGTGCGCCGAGCCTGCCGTTGTCCGCGCTCGCCCCGTGCCTCGAAGACCGCGGGGTGGTCCTCGACTCGATCCAGATGATCTGGCACAGCTACCCCGGCTCCGCGGCGCTGCCCTCGGATTCGCCGGCGCTCAGCTCGTACATGGAGGTGCTCGGCCCGCTGCCCGCGGCGGCCCGGCGGACCACGTGGATCGCGATCCGGCTCGACCCGCGGCGCTGCCCGGCGGCGATCCGCGAGCGCGGCGGCGGCGTCGTCGGCGCCCACCGTGCGCTGATCGGCGCGATGTCGCGGGTGCGCAACGCACTGGAGTCCCAGGGCGTGCCGACGCGGCCGCTGGACCCGGACGAGCTGCTGCGCTCCAGCATCTCCGCGGCGGAGCTGACCGCCGTCGCGGGCTCACCGTCCCCGGTCTCGCTGCAGGAGAGCTGGACGGGCGTCACCGCGGCCGGCATCGGGCACTCCAGCTACGCCATCACCGGCTGGCCGAAGGGCAAGATCAGCGGCAGCCTGAACGCGCTCACCAGCGTCCGCGCGCTGTCGGCCACGGTCGCCATGTCGATCTCGCCCGCTTCGGACGAGGGCCGGATCGGGCTGCGCGGCGTGGTCCGGATCAGCGCGCGCAACCCCCGTGAGCTCGACGTCGCCGACCAGCGGCTCAAGACCATCTCGGAGCGGCTGGGCGTGGACCTGACGCCGCTGCGGGGCCTGCAGATCTCCGCCTTCGCGGCGACGCTGCCGATCGGAGGCACGGCATGAGTTCGCGCGTCCGCGACGCCGGCCAGAACGCCGGGGTGGCCCCGGAGTTCACCGTCGACCCCGCGATGCTCGACGCGATCAGCCCCTCGGGCGACCGCGGCGGCATCGTGCTCGGCTCGGGCCTCAAGGGCGAGCCGCTGACCATCTCGGCCCTGCGCTCCACCCCGACCCGCATCGTGCTCGTCGGCGGGCTGTACCTGGCCCGTCAGGTGGCCCTGCGCGCGATGGCGGTGGGCGCCTGGGTGGTGGTCGCCACCGGGCGTCCGGCGGCTTGGCAGGTGCTCTCCCAGGCCGCGGGCGACCGCGACGGGCGCCCGTCCCCGCTGGTGCAGATCCGGCGCCTGTCGCCGGTCGAGCTGCCGCGCCCCTCGGAGGACGCCCCGCTGCTGGTCGTCACCGACGGCGGGCCGACCCCGCAGGACCTGTTCCCGCCGCGCTCGGCCTGGCAGACCACCGTCTACGTGCTGCCGTACCTGCACCCGCAGGCCGGCGCCACGGCCAACGCGGCCGATCTCGTGCTGATGCAGCGGCTGCCCGCCGGGCAGGCCGAGCTGGCCGCCCGCATCTGGCGCCTGCCGCCGCAGATGATGCGGCAGCTCACCACGCTCAAGGACGACCAGGTGGTGGCGCTGGGCCGCAACCTGTGGCGTCCGCTGCGCCTGGTCACCACGCAGAAGGAGCAGCAGTTGCTCGGACCGGTCCGCCGCGGCGACTGACCGGCCCTCGTGGGGGTCCGGGCCGGCCGGAGCCGTCCCGCGCCCCCACGGGCTTCATCGGCGGGCCAGCAGGTGCGCGTCGAGGTAACCCCGCTCCGACCCCGGGTCCTGCACCAGCCGCGCGAACGGCTCCAGCCCCGCCCCGGCCAGCAGTTCCGCGAACCGGTCCACCGGCCAGCAGTACGCGGGCGCCACCTTGTGGTCGAAACGGACCGGCTCCGCGCCGTCTTCGAGCGCGAAGAACGAGACGAGCGAGAGTCCCCCCGGTGCCAGCACCCGTGCTTGCTCGGCGAGCAGGGCCGGTACCTCTTCGGGCGGGGTGTGGATCAGCGAATAGTGGGCCAGCACGCCGCCGAGCGCACCGTCCTCGACCGGCAGCGCCTCCATCCGAGCCTCGTCGAACCGCAGGGCCGGATAGGACTTTCGGGCACATTCGACCATCCCCGGGGAGAGGTCGAGCCCGAAGGCGTCCACCCCCTGGTCGGCCAGGAAGGCGGTCAGGTGCCCGGGCCCGCAGCCGAGGTCGGCCACCCGCGGATTCGGTGCCCCGCGCACCAGCTCGGCGAAGGTGCCGGCCATGGCCCGGGTGAACGGCATCGCCGCCAGCCGCCGGTCGGCGAACAGCGACGCGTACAGCTCGACGACCCCGTCGTAGGCCGCCCTGGTCTCAGTTTGGTGCTCGGTCACGGGAAGAGAAGCTACCCGGCCGGTCGAGGCGAAGTGCGCACGTTGCGGGTCTGTTCGGCCCGCGCGGCCAGCTCGGCGTCCGGCGGGTAGTCGACGGCCGTCAGGGTGAGGCCGTGGGCCGGGGCGACCGCGCTGTCGCGGATTCCGCTCGCGAGGACCTCGGCGGGCCAGTCGCCGCCGCGGCGGCCGTCACCGACCAGCAGGAGCGCGCCGACCAGGCTGCGGACCATCGAATGGCAGAACGCGTCGGCCGAGACCTCGACTTCGAGCAGGTGCTCGTCCACCCGCCGCCAGACGAGCCGCTGCAGCTCGCGGACAGTCGTGCCGCCTTCGCGCTGCTTGCAGTAGGCGGCGAAGTCCCGCAGCCCCAGCAGGGCCTGCGCGGCCTCGTTCATCGCGTCCGTCGAAAGTGGACGGCCCCAGGCCAGGGTGTCGTTGCGGCGCAACGGGTCCACTCCCCACGGGGCATCGGAGACCCGGTAGCGGTAGTGCCGCCGGACCGCGGAGAACCGGGCGTCGAACCCCGGCGCGGCCACCTGGGCCCGCAGCACCCTGACGTCCCCGGGCAGCAGCCGGTTCCAGCGGCCGGTCATCCGGCCCAGGTCCGGTACCCCGTACGGGTCCACCGGGATCCGGCCGGGCGCCTCCGCCGGCCACGGGACGACGTCGACGTGCACGACCTGCCCGGTCGCGTGCACCCCCGCGTCCGTCCGGCCCGCCACCACCACCGACTTCGGCACCGAGGCGCCGGGCGGCTGCCGCTGCAGAGCCTCCTCCAGAACGCCCTGGACGGTGCGACGGCCCGGCTGCCGGGCCCAGCCCGAGAAGTCCGTGCCGTCGTAGCTCACGTCCAGGCGCAGACGAACGAGCCCGCCCTCCCCATGGGGAGTGGCGGGCTCGTCCGGTGTCGACTGTGCCGTCAGGACGTCAGTCCTTCTTGGCGTCCGCGTCGTCCGAAGCCGAGACCTCAGAAGTCTCGGTGGTCTCGGCGGACTCCGTGGCCTCGGTCGCCGAGCCGGCCTCGGCGACCTCAGGGGTCTCCTCGGCGGCGGGAGCGGCCTCGACGGCGGCGGGCTTCTCGTCCTTCGCGAACTTCGTCTTGCGAGCCCGCTCGGCCTCCGACGTCACGGTCTTCTCCGCGACCAGTTCGATGACCGCCATCGGGGCGTTGTCGCCCTTGCGCGGCACCGTCTTGGTGATGCGGGTGTAACCGCCGGCGCGCTCCGAAAAGTGCGGGCCGATCTCGGCGAACAGCTTGTGGACGACGTCCTTGTCACGGACGAAGCGCTGCACCTGACGGCGGTTGTGCAGGTCGCCCCGCTTCGCCTTGGTGATCAGCTTCTCGGCCAGCGGGCGCACCCGGCGGGCCTTCGCCTCGGTCGTCGTGATCTTGCCGTGCTCGAACAGCTGCGTGGCCAGATTGGCCAGGATCAGCCGCTCGTGCGCGGCGGACCCGCCGAGCCGGGCTCCCTTGGTAGGGGTGGGCATCGTTTCTCCTAGTTCAGCTCACAGCGTCCAGGCGCGAGGCCTCAGAGCTGCTCGGTCTCTGCGTAGTCCTGGCCATCGTCGTGGCCCTCGTCCGAAATCCCGCCGCCGATGCCGGTGACGCTCTCCGACCAGCCCTCACCGTCGTAGCTGGTGGCCGCCGCGGTCGGGTCGAACCCGGGCGGGCTGTCCTTGAGCGCCAGGCCGAGCCCGACCAGCTTCAGCTTGACCTCGTCGATCGACTTGGCGCCGAAGTTGCGGATGTCGAGCAGGTCCGCCTCGCTGCGCGAGACCAGCTCGCCCACCGTGTGGATGCCCTCGCGCTTGAGGCAGTTGTACGACCGGACGGTGAGGTCCAGGTCCTCGATCGGCATCGCGTAGGCGGCGATGGTGTCCGCCTCCTGCGGCGACGGGCCGATCTCGATGCCCTCGGCGTCGACGTTCAGCTCGCGGGCGAGACCGAACAGCTCCACCAGCGTCTTGCCCGACGACGCGACCGCGTCGCGCGGCGTGATCGACGGCTTGGTCTCGACGTCCAGGATCAGCTTGTCGAAGTCGGTCCGCTGCTCGACTCGCGTGGCCTCGACCTTGTAGGTCACCTTCAGCACCGGCGAGTAGATCGAGTCGACCGGGATCCGGCCGATCTCCGCGCCCGCCTGCTTGTTCTGCAGGGCCGGAACGTAACCGCGGCCGCGCTCGACGACCAGCTCGATCTCGAGCTTGCCCTTGCCGTTCAGCGACGCGATGTGCAGGTCCGGGTTGTGCACGGTGACGCCCGCGGGCGGCACGATGTCGGCGGCCGTGACCTCACCGGGGCCCTGCTTGCGCAGGTACATGGTGACCGGCTCGTCCTCTTCCGAGGACACGACCAGCTCCTTGAGGTTCAGGATGATGTCGGTGACGTCCTCCTTCACCCCCGGGACCGTGGTGAACTCGTGCAGCACGCCGTCGATGCGGATGCTCGTCACGGCCGCGCCCGGGATGGACGACAGCAGCGTGCGCCGCAGGGAGTTGCCGAGCGTGTAGCCGAAGCCGGGCTCCAGCGGTTCGATGGTGAACCGGGAGCGGGTCTCGTTGACCGTCTCTTCGCCGAGAGCCGGCCGCTGGGAAATCAGCATTTCTTCCTTGTTCCTTTCCAGACGACGCCCGCCATATGACGTCGAAGGGATGGCGTGGCGGCGGCGCGCTCTGGGCGCCGCCGCCCTTGGTCCGGCCGGGCCGGACCGATCGGCCGAAAGCTACTTGGAGTAGAGCTCGACGATCAGCTGTTCCTGAACCGGAACGTCGATCTGCGCGCGCTCCGGGAGCTGGTGGACCAGCACGCGGAGGTTCGACGCGACGACCTGCAGCCACGCCGGGACGGGGCGCTCGCCGAAGGACTCCTTGGCCACCACGAAGGGCAGCATCGAGAACGACTTCGGCCGCACGTCGATGATGTCCCACTTGGAGACCTGGTAGGAGGGCACGTTGACCTTGACGCCGTTGACCAGGAAGTGGCCGTGGCTCACCAGCTGACGCGCCTGACGGCGGGTGCGGGCGATGCCGGCGCGGTAGATCACGTTGTCCAGCCGGGACTCCAGGATCTGCAGCAGCACCTCGCCGGTCTTGCCCGGACGCCGCACGGCCTCCTTGTAGTACCGGACGAACTGGCGCTCGAGCACGCCGTAGGTGTAGCGAGCCTTCTGCTTCTCCTGCGACTGCAGGAGGTACTCGGACTCCTTGATCCGGCCGCGGCCGTGCTGGCCGGGCGGATAGGGGCGACGCTCGAAAGCCTGGTCGCCGCCGATGAGGTCAACCTTCAGGCGACGCGAAATACGCGTCGCGGGGCCGGTGTAACGAGCCATTTCTTCTTACTCCTCCCCGTTCCTCAGACCCGGCGCCGCTTGGGCGGGCGGCAGCCGTTGTGAGGCTGCGGGGTCACGTCCTGGATGGTGCCGACCTCGAGGCCGGCGGCCTGGAGCGAACGGATCGCGGTCTCGCGGCCGGAGCCGGGACCCTTCACGAACACGTCGACCTTCTTCATGCCGTGCTCGGCCGCCTTGCGGGCGGCGGACTCGGCGGCCATCTGCGCGGCGAACGGGGTGGACTTGCGCGAGCCCTTGAAGCCCACGTGACCACTCGACGCCCACGCGATCACGGCACCGGTCGGGTCCGTGATCGAGACGATGGTGTTGTTGAAGGTGCTCTTGATGTGCGCGTGACCGTGCGCGATGTTCTTCTTTTCCTTGCGGCGGACCTTCTTGGTCCCTGCCGCGGAGCGGGACTTCGGTGGCATGTTGTGAGGGTTCTCCTGTTAGCGCGCGTTCTCGAGGTGAGCGGCGGCGGCTTCCTGCTGGCCGCGCCGGATGATGGAACCGGCGTCGGTGTACAGGTTGCGCAGCGCCATCGGGCGGGCGTAGAGCGCCTTGGGCGAGACACAAGCCGGGCTGTGGCGGTTGCCGCCACGCATCTGCACGGCCTTCTTGCCCTGGACGCTCACTTCTTGCCAGCCTTCTTCTTGCCGGCGACCGTCTTCTTCGGGCCCTTGCGGGTGCGGGCGTTGGTCTTGGTCCGCTGACCGCGGACCGGCAGACCACGACGCCAGCGCAGGCCCTGGTAGGTGCCGATCTCGATCTTGCGACGGATGTCGGCGTTCACCTCACGGCGAAGGTCACCCTCGACCTTGAAGTGCTCATCGATGTACTCGCGCAGCTTGATGAGGTCCTCGTCGCTGAGGTCCTTGACGCGGCTGTCCACGTTGAGCTCGGCGGCGGCGATCATCTGCTTCGAGCGGGTACGGCCGATGCCGTAGATGTAGGTCAGCGCGATCTCCAACCGCTTTTCGCGGGGGAGGTCGACGCCAGCGAGTCGTGCCATTGGCGCTGATGCTCCTTCTTCGGTTTCGTCTCCAGGTCTTCTCCCCGTCCGGTTCCGGAACCGACTCGCCTGTCGTGCCCGGGGCTTGCGCCTCGGGTGTCCCGGCCCCGGCCTGAAGTCCGGGGGTGAACCGGACCGCTCGCGCGGCCCGGCAGGTGCGGGGAGGGTGTGTAGCCGTCAAGCCACTCTGCTCGTGAGTGCGGTGCTCAGCCCTGACGCTGCTTGTGACGCAGGTTCTCGCAGATCACCATGATCCGGCCGTGACGGCGGATCACCTTGCACTTGTCGCAGATCTTCTTGACGCTCGGCTGGACCTTCACGTCTCCTGCTCTCCTGCTTCTTCTCAGCTCTTCGTGATCACTTGTAGCGGTAGACGATGCGACCACGAGACAAGTCGTAGGGCGAGAGCTCCACGACAACCCGGTCCTCGGGCAGGATGCGGATGTAGTGCTGCCGCATCTTGCCGCTGATGTGGGCAAGAACCTTGTGGCCGTTCTCCAACTCGACGCGGAACATCGCGTTGGGGAGTGGCTCGACTACGCGGCCTTCGACCTCGATGGCCCCGTCTTTCTTAGCCATGTCCTCCGCAATCCCTGAATGCAACTTCAGCGTGATCGGTTGAGCTCGAGTTCTTGCTTACCTGGGTGGTGCTCCGGCACACTCCAGCCCGACTCCATTGACCGCAAGGTTCACGAGCGCGCAGGAATCGGCGCGATGAGTGCGCCGACTTGACAGTGTACGCAACCCGTGTCGCGTCCCCAAACGGGGGTAACTGTGCTACGAGCCACGCTCGGCCGGCACCTCGGGGGCGAGGAGACCGACCACCGGCTCGACCGGACGAAACACCTGGTCAGGCGACGGAAATCACCCGTTCGGCGTAAGGGACGAGGTTCCGAAGGCCGGAAGTTCAGGCTTCCGGCGGCCCGGGGTTCGTGACCGGGCTTCGGCCAGCGCTCCGAGCCGGCCCCGCCGCAGGCCGGTCAGTCCGCTTCGGCGGCGGTGAGCACCCAGGGGCCGTCTTCGGTGATCGCCACGGTGTGCTCCCAGTGGGCGGCGCGGGAACCGTCGGCAGTGACCACGGTCCAGCCGTCTTCGAGCTCCACCGTCTCGCCGCTGCCGCCGGTCAGCATGGGCTCGATGGCCAGCGCCATGCCGACCTTCAGCCGCGGGCCCTTGCCGGGCTTGCCGACGTTCGGCAGGAACGGATCCATGTGCATCTGGCGGCCGATGCCGTGGCCGCCGTACTCGACGATCTGCCCGTATTCGACCCCACGGTCACGACCCGCCTTCTCGGCCGCGGTCTGCACCGCGAACGAGATGTCGGTGAGCCGCCCGCCCGCCCGGACCGCCTCGACGCCGGCCCACATGGCCGCCTCGGTGGACGCGGACAGCGCCAGGTCCTTCTCGCTGACCTCACCGATGGCCAGGGTGACGGCGGAGTCACCGTGCCAGCCTTCGAGGATGGCGCCGCAGTCCACCGAGATCAGGTCACCTTCGGCGAGCACCTGCCCTTCGGCCGGGATGCCGTGCACGATCTGCTCGTTCACCGAAGCGCAGATGGAAGCCGGGAAGCCGTGATAACCCTGGAACGACGGCACGGCACCGGCGTCGCGGATGGTCTGCTCGGCCAGCTCGTCGAGCTCGGCGGTGCTGACCCCGGGCGCGGCCAGCGCCCGCACCGCGGCCAGCGTCTTCGCGACGACCAGCCCGGCCGCCCGCATCGCCTGCAGCTCGCCCGGCGTCTTGACCTCGATCATGCGCCCACGGCGGAGCACTTGCAGAACACGCAATCCTCCGAGGTTCACGTGCGGTCGCGCAGTGCCTTCAGCACGCGGTCCGAGATCTCTTCGACGTCACCGACCCCGTCGACGGTGACCAGGATGCCGGCGTAGTACTCCAGCAGCGGCGCGGTCTCCGAGACGTAGATCTGCTGGCGGCGGCGGATCACCTCTTCGGTGTCGTCCGCGCGGCCCCGGCCCAGCAGCCGGCCGACCACCACGTCCTCCGACACCTGGAGCTGGATCACGGCGTCGAGCTCGAGGTCGGATTCGCCGAGGATCTCGCCGAGCACGTCGGCCTGCTTGGTGTTGCGGGGGAAGCCGTCGAGCAGGAAGCCGGCCTTGGCGTCCGGCTCGGCCAGGCGCTCGCGGACCATCTCGTTGGTCACCGAGTCCGGCACCAGCTCACCGGAGTCCAGGTACCGCTTGGCCTCCTGGCCGAGCGGGGTCTCCTGGCCGACGTGCGCGCGGAACAGGTCACCGGTCGAGATGTGCGGGATCCGAAGCTGCTCGGACAGGGCGATGGCCTGCGTACCTTTGCCCGCACCGGGCGGGCCCACGAGAACCAGGCGCGTCACTTCAAGAACCCTTCGTAGTTGCGCTGCATCAGCTGGCTTTCGATCTGCTTCACGGTGTCGAGGCCGACGCCCACCATGATCAGCACAGCCGTGCCACCGAACGGGAAGTTCTGGTTGTTCCCGCTGCCGGTGAGGGACAGGAAGAAGTTCGGGAGGATCGCGATGATGCCCAGGTAGAGCGAGCCCGGCAGGGTGATCCGGCCGAGCACGTAGCTCAGGTACTCCGCGGTGGGACGCCCGGGGCGGATGCCCGGGATGAAGCCGCCGAACTTCTTCATCTCGTCCGCGCGCTCGTCCACGTTGAACGTGATCGTGATGTAGAAGTACGTGAAGAAGATGATCAACGCGAAGTACAGCAGGATGTGCACCCAGCTGCTCTGGTTGACCACGAAGTTCTGGATGAAGGACTGCCACCCGGAGTTGCTGTTCGGGTCGCCGATGAGCTGGCTGAGCAGCTGCGGCAGGTACAGCAGCGAGGAGGCGAAGATGACCGGGATGACACCGGCCTGGTTCACCTTGATCGGCAGGTAGGTCGAGGTGCCGCCGTACATCCGGCGCCCGACCATGCGCTTGGCGTACTGCACCGGGATCCGGCGCTGGCCCTGCTCCACGAAGATGACGCTGGCGATGATCACCAGGCCGAACACGCAGATCATGACCAGGGCGACGCCGCCGCCGTTGCTCAGGATGTTGGCGCCCTCGGACGGGATGCGGGCCGCGATGTTCAGGAAGATCAGCACCGACATGCCGTTGCCGACGCCGCGCTCGGTGATCAGCTCGCCCAGCCACATCATCACGGCGGTGCCCGCGGTCATCGTGCAGACGATGATGGCCAGCGAGTAGACGCTGTTGTCCGGGATGATCTGCTGCTGGCAGCCCTGGAACAGGGTGCCGCGGTCGGCCAGCGCGACCACGCCGGTGGCCTGCAGGATCGCCAGGGCGATCGTCAGGTACCGGGTGTACTGGGTCAGCTTGTTCTGGCCGGACTGGCCTTCCTTCTTCAGCTCCTCGAACCGCGGGATTACCACGGTGAGGAGCTGGATGATGATGCTCGCCGTGATGTACGGCATGATGCCGGTCGAGAACAGCGACAGCTGGAGCAGCGCTCCACCGCTGAACAGGTTCAGCAGCTGGTAGACGCCCTGCTGGTCCGCCTGCGAGCTACAGGCCTGGACGGCGGAGAACGAGATCCCGGGTGCCGGAATGGCGGCACCGATCCGGTAGACCGCGACGATGGCTAGCGTGAACAGGATCTTCTTGCGTAGATCCGGCGTCGCGAGAGCCGAGCGGAAGGCGCTGAGCACGCGGGGGACCTCCTCGGCGTCGTCGGCTGTCCTACCGACGATCGGCTTGGCCGGCACGAGGCCGGCGGGAACACAGCTCACTGGCGGCAAAGCCAGGAACGCCTCAGGGCACACTGGTCCCGAAGCGTGGAGCCGACTCTAACAGCTTCACCGGACGTGCCCGCAGTGTGTGTGCGTTTTCCGATCCGGACCCGGCTCCGGCCTCGGGCAACAGCCGCAGGTTGGGCCGTTCGCGGGCGGTGATGATCACCTGTTCGGCCCCGGCCGGAGGTCGCTTTTCGGACCCGCTTCACCGCCGCCCCAAGCGTTTCGCCGGCGACGGGCGACCGGGTACGACCGAGGGCCCGCCCGGCTGGTGCCGGACGGGCCCTCGGTCGAACTGGAGCTGACTTCAGTGCGTGGTGGCGGAGCCACCGGCCGCCTCGAGCTTCTCCTTGGCGGAGCCGGAGAAGCCGTCGGCCGTGAGGTCGAGCTTGACGCCGTTCAGGTCGCCGTTGCCGAGGACCTTGACGAGCTGGCCCTTGCGGACCAGGCCCGCCGCGACGAGCTCCTCGACGCCGACCTGGCCACCGTCCGGGAAGACGCGGGCGATGTCGCCCACGTTCACCGGCTGGTACTCGGTGCGGAACCGGTTCTTGAACCCACGCAGCTTCGGCAGCCGCATGTGGATGGGCATCTGCCCACCCTCGAAGCCGGCCGGCACGTTCTTCCGGGCCTTGGTGCCCTTGGTACCGCGACCGGCGGTCTTGCCCTTCGAGCCCTCACCACGGCCGACGCGGATCTTGTCGCGCTTCGCACCGGGGGCGGGACGGAGGTGGTGGATCTTGATGGCGGTCATGACTGGACCTCCTCGACCTCCACGAGGTGGCGGACGGCCCGGATCAGGCCGCGCACCTCGGGGGTGTCTTCACGCACGGTCGACTGGCGGATCTTGCGCAACCCGAGGGTGCGCAGCGATTCGCGGTGCTCGTGCTTCGTGCCGATCTTGCTCTTGATCTGCGTGACCTTCAGCTGAGCCATGTCAGACCCCCTGGCCCGCGCGCTGGCGCAGCATCCGGGCCGGGGCCACGTCCTCGAGCGGGAGGCCGCGGCGGGCCGCGACCTCTTCGGGACGCTGAAGGCCCTTGAGGGCCGCCACGGTCGCGTGGACGATGTTGATCGCGTTGTCGGAGCCCAGCGACTTCGACAGCACGTCGTGCACGCCCGCGCACTCCAGCACCGCGCGCACCGGGCCACCGGCGATGACACCGGTACCGGCGGAGGCCGGACGGAGCAGCACGACCCCGGCGGACGCCTCACCCTGGATGGGGTGGGGAATCGTGCCGGCGACGCGAGGCACGCGGAAGAAGTTCTTCTTCGCCTCCTCGACGCCCTTGGCGATGGCCGCGGGAACTTCCTTGGCCTTGCCGTAGCCGACGCCGACCTGACCGTCGCCGTCACCGACGACGACGAGGGCGGTGAAGCTGAAGCGACGACCACCCTTGACGACCTTGGCGACGCGGTTGATCGTCACGACCTTCTCGAGGTGCGGGGTCTTGTCCTGGCCGGCCCCGCCACGGCCGCTGTCGCGCCGGTCCCGGCCGCCACCGCGGCGATCATTGCGGTCGTTGCCGCCCTGTCCGCCCGGTCCGCCCTGGCCGCCGCCGAATTGCCGTGTACGTCCCGGCATCAGGCTTTCCTTCCCTTAACGAGCATGTGCATCAGAACTCCAGCCCCGCCTCACGCGCGGCGTCGGCCAGTGCGGCGATGCGACCGTGGTAGGCGTTGCCGCCCCGGTCGAACACCACGGCCGAGATACCGGCGTCCTTGGCCCGGGCGGCGACCAGCTGGCCGACCTTGGCGGCCTTGGCCTTCTTGTCGCCCTCGGTCGTCCGGACGTCCGCCTCGAGGGTGGACGCCGAGGCCAGGGTGTGGCCGGCCAGGTCGTCGATCACCTGCACGGCGATGTGCCGCGAGGAGCGCTTGACGACCAGGCGCGGACGCGCCGAGGTGCCGCTGACCTTCTTGCGGAGGCGGAAGTGCCGACGGGTCTTGGCGACGCGGCGGCGGGTCGAGATGTCCTTGCCGACCGGCTTGCGCTTCGTAGTAGTCGTGTCGCTCATGATCACTTACCCGTCTTTCCGACCTTGCGGCGGATCTTCTCACCCTCGTAGCGCAGGCCCTTGCCCTTGTAGGGGTCGGGGCGGCGCAGCCTGCGGATGACGGCCGAGATCTGGCCGACCTTCTGCTTGTCGATGCCGGAGACCGAGAACCGGGTCGGGGTCTCCACCTTGAAGGTGATGCCCTCCGGGGCCTCGATCTTGACCGGGTGGCTGAAGCCGAGGGCGAACTCGAGGTCCGCTCCCTTGGCCTGCACGCGGTAACCGACACCGTGGATCTCGAGCTTCTTCTCGTAGCCCGCGGTCACACCGACGACCAGGTTGTTCACCAGGGTGCGGGTGAGACCGTGCAGGGCCCGGCTATCGCGCTCGTCGTCCGGACGCTTGACCAGCAGCGTGCCGTCTTCGTCACGCTCGACGACGATCGGCTCGGCGATGGTGTGCTCCAGGGTGCCCTTGGGCCCCTTGACCTGAATGTGCTGACCGTTGATGGTCACCTCGACCCCGGAAGGGACGGCGACCGGCAGCTTACCGATACGAGACATGCCTGTACCCCCTTCCTTACCAGACGTAGGCGAGGACTTCGCCGCCCACGCTGTTGCGCTTGGCCTGACGGTCGGTCTGGAGCCCGGAGGACGTCGAGATGATCGCGACGCCGAGGCCACCGAGAACGGACGGCAGTTCGGTCGATTTTGCGTAGACCCGCAGACCGGGCTTGGAGACGCGCCGGAGGCCGGCGATGCTCCGCTCACGGTTGGGGCCGTACTTCAGCTCCACCACGAGGTTCTTGTGCTTCTCGCCCGGCTCGTCGCGGTAGCTAGCGATGTAGCCCTCGCGCTTGAGGATCTCGGCGATGTTCGCCTTGATCTTCGAGTGGGGAAGCACGACCTCGTCGTGGTACGCCGAGTTCGCGTTGCGCAGACGGGTCAAGAAGTCTGCGATGGGGTCGGTCATCGTCATGGTGACCTGTCAACCTTTCTCGCCTGGTTCCCCGACCTCCGGCCCCCGGGTGATTCCGGGGGCCGGGCGGGCGGGGCCTGTGGCGAACTGGGAAATAGTTTCGAGCCTTACCAGCTGGACTTGCGGACGCCGGGCAGCTCGCCCGCGTGTGCCATCTCTCGAAGGCAGATCCGGCAGAGCCCGAACTTGCGGAACACCGAGTGCGGCCGGCCGCACCGCTGGCAGCGGGTGTAGCCGCGCACCGCGAACTTCGGCTTCTTCGCGGCCTTGTGGACTAGCGCTTTCTTGGCCATCGGCTCAGTTCTCCTTGAACGGGAAGCCGAGCTTGCGCAGCAGCGCCCGGCCCTCGTCGTCGGTGGTGGCGGTGGTGACGACGGTGACGTCCATGCCGCGCGGGCGGTCGATGTCGTCCGGGTTGATCTCGTGGAACATCGACTGCTCGTTGAGACCGAACGTGTAGTTGCCGTTGCCGTCGAACTGCTTGCCCGAGAGGCCGCGGAAGTCGCGGATACGCGGGAGCGCGATGGTCAGCAGCCGGTCGAGGAACTCCCACATCCGGTCGCCGCGCAGCGTGACGCGTGCGCCGATCGGCTGGCCCTCGCGCAGCTTGAACTGCGCGATGGACTTGCGGGCCTTGCGGACCTCGGGCTTCTGGCCGGTGATCGCGGCGAGGTCGCGGACCGCACCGTCGATCAGCTTGCTGTCGCGGGCGGCGTCGCCGACACCCATGTTCACGACGACCTTCACGACGCCGGGAATCTGGTGCACGTTGGCGATGGTGAACTCCTTCTGGAGCTCGCCCTTGATCTCTTCGCGGTACCGGGTCTTCAGACGCGGAACCGTCTTCTCGCCCGAAGAACCGCTTGCGGGTTCGAGCGTGGTGTCAGTGCTCATGATCAGATGTCCTTACCGTTCCGGCGCGAGACCCGGACCTTCTTGCCGTCCTCGCCGAAGCGGTAGCCGACCCGGGCCGGCTTGCCGTCCGAGTCCACGACCATCACGTTCGACACGTGGATGGGCGCCTCCTGGGTGACGATGCCACCGGACTGCGCACCACGCTGGGTCTGGGTGATCCGAGTGTGCTTCTTGATCCGGTTCACGCCCTCGACCAGCACTCGCTCACGCTCGGGGTAGGCCTGGATGACCTTGCCCTTGGCGCCCTTGTCCTTGCCGGCGATGACGACGACCGTGTCGCCCTTCTTCACCTTCATGCTCTACAACACCTCCGGCGCGAGCGAAATGATCTTCATGAACTTTCGGTCGCGCAGCTCGCGGCCCACCGGGCCGAAGATGCGGGTGCCCCGGGGCTCGTTGTCACTCTTGATGAGCACGGCGGCGTTCTCGTCGAAGCGGATGTAGGAGCCGTCCGGACGACGCCGCTCCTTGACCGTGCGGACGATGACCGCCTTGACGACATCGCCCTTCTTCACCCCGGCAGCCGGGATGGCGTCCTTCACGGTGGCGACGATGATGTCGCCGATGCCCGCGTAGCGCCGCCCGGATCCGCCGAGCACCCGGATGCAAAGGATCTCCTTCGCCCCGGTGTTGTCGGCGACTCGTAGCCGCGACTCCTGCTGGATCACGTCAACTCCTGTATGTCGCGCCGGTTCTCGCCCGCCTTGAGCGGCAGCGCGAGCCTTGCGGAACTAAGGACTCCGAGGAGCCCTGCTTACTTGGCCTTCTCCACGACCTGCACGAGGCGCCAGCGCTTGGCCGCCGACAGCGGACGGGTCTCCATCAGGGTGACCCGGTCGCCGACGCCCGCCTCGTTGTTCTCGTCGTGCACCTTGACCTTGGTGGTGCTGCGGAGAACCTTCGAGTACCGCGGGTGCTTCTTGCGGTCCTCGAGCTCGACCACGATCGTCTTGTCCATCTTGTCCGAGACCACGTAGCCCTCGCGCACCTTGCGGTAGTTGCGGGCGGTCGTCTCGGTCGTCGGCTCGCTCATGCGGCACCTTCACTCTCGGCGTCGGGCGCGACGGACAGGCCGAGTTCACGCTCGCGCATGACCGTGTAGATCCGCGCGATGTCCGTGCGGACGGTGCGCAGCCGACGGTTGTTGTCCAGCTGCCCGGTCGCCATCTGGAAGCGGAGGTTGAACAGCTCCTCCTTGAACTCCTTCAGACGCAGCACGAGCTCTTCCGCGGTGAGCTCACGCAGCTCCGATGCCTGAGCGGCTCCGTTAGCCATCAGAACTCACCACCTTCACGGGTCACGATGCGGCACTTCATGGGCAGCTTGTGGATCGCGCGACGGAGCGCCTCGCGGGCGGTCTCCTCGTTCGGGAAGCTGATCTCGAACATCACGCGGCCCGGCTTCACGTTGGCGATCCACCACTCGGGCGAACCCTTACCGGAACCCATGCGGGTCTCCGCCGGCTTCTTGGTCAGCGGGCGGTCCGGGTAGATGGTCGTCCACACCTTGCCACCACGCTTGATGTGACGGGTCATGGCGATACGAGCGGACTCGATCTGCCGGTTCGTCACGTAGCTGTGCTCAAGCGCCTGGATGCCGTACTCGCCGAAGCTGACCTTCGTACCGCCCTTGGCGGCGCCGTGGCGCTTCGGGGAGTGCTGCTTCCGGTGCTTGACCCTGCGCGGGATGAGCACGTCTCAGCCCTCCGTCTTTTCTGCGGTCTCGGCGGCCGGGGCCGACTCGGTCGCGACGTCGCTCTTGGCGGCGGCGGTCGTCTCCGCCTCCCGGGCCGCGGCCCGGGCGGCTTCGGTCGAGGTCGCCGTGGTGCCCGACGCGCCGGAACGACGCGGGCGGGCGGGACGGTCACCGCGGTCGCGGCGGGGGGCCCGCTCGGCCGCCGCGGCGGCGTCGCGCGCCTCGCGGGCCTTGAGGCCACCGACCAGCTCACCCTTGTAGATCCACACCTTCACGCCGATGCGACCGAACGTCGTCTTGGCCTCGAAGAAGCCGTAGTCGATGTCGGCGCGCAGCGTGTGCAGCGGGACCCGGCCGTCGCGGTAGTGCTCGGAGCGGGACATCTCGGCCCCGCCGAGACGACCACCGCACTGCACGCGAATGCCCTTGACCTGCGGCGAGCGCATGGAGGTCTGGATCGCCTTGCGCATCGCGCGGCGGAAGGCCACGCGGTTGGACAGCTGCTCCGCGACACCCTGCGCAACGAGCTGGGCGTCGGCCTCGGGGTTCTTGACCTCGAGGATGTTCAGCTGGACCTGCTTGGCGGTCAGCTTCTCCAGCGCGCCGCGGATCCGGTCGGCCTCCGCACCACGACGGCCGATGACGATGCCCGGCCGGGCGGTGTGGATGTCCACGCGGACGCGGTCACGGGTGCGCTCGATCTCGACCTTGGAGATGCCGGCGCGCTCCATGCCGGTGGAGAGCAGCTTGCGGATCTTGACGTCCTCGGCCACGTACTCCGCGTACTGCTTGTCGGCGTACCAGCGAGACTTCCAGTCCGTGGTGATACCCAGGCGGAAGCCGTGCGGGTTGATCTTCTGGCCCACTACCGGCCACCTGCCTTCTTCTTGCTCTGCGCCTTCTTCACGTCGGCCTTGGGACGCGACTCCACCTCGACGGTGATGTGGCTGGTCCGCTTGCGGATCCGGTACGCACGGCCCTGGGCCCGCGGGCGGATGCGCTTGAGGGTCGGGCCCTCGTCGGCGTACGCGTTCTTGATCCAGAGCGTCTCCGGGTCAAGCTGAAGATTGTTCTCGGCGTTGGCCACGGCACTGGCGATCACCTTCGCGACCGGCTCGCTGGCCGCCTGGGGGGCGAACCGGAGCACGGCCAAGGCGTCGGCGGCGCTACGTCCCTTGATGAGCTCGATCACCCGGCGCACCTTGGTCGGCGAGTCCCGGACGAAGCGAGCCCGCGCGTAAGCCGTAGGCAGTGTTGACTCCCCTGCCTCGGCCACCACGTTTTTCTGGGCGTTCATCGCAACTTCCCTTGTCTTGTCTCGTGCCCGCTCAGCGGCGGCGCGACTTGCGGTCGTCCTTGATGTGGCCCTTGAAGGTCCGCGTCGGGGCGAACTCGCCCAGCTTGTGACCCACCATGGCCTCGGTGACGAAGACCGGAACGTGCTTGCGGCCGTCGTGCACCGCGATCGTGTGTCCCAGGAAGTCCGGGATGATCGTGGAGCGACGCGACCAGGTCTTGATCACGGTCTTCTTGTTGGCCTCGTTGAGAACGTCCACCTTCTTGAGCAGGTGGTCGTCCACGAACGGCCCCTTCTTAAGGCTGCGTGGCATGTTCTTCTACCTCCCTGCTCAGCGCTTGTTCTTGCCGGTACGCCGGCGGCGGACGATCATCGAGTCACTGGCCTTGCGGCGACGCGTGCGACCCTCGGGCTTGCCGTTCGGGTTGACCGGGTGGCGACCACCGGAGGTCTTGCCCTCACCGCCACCGTGCGGGTGGTCGACCGGGTTCATCACGACACCACGGACGGTCGGGCGCTTGCCGCGCCAGCGGTTGCGCCCGGCCTTGCCCCAGTTGATGTTGGCGTGCTCGGCGTTGCCGACCTCGCCGATCGTGGCGCGGTTGCGCACGTCGACGTTGCGGATCTCGCCCGAGGGCAGCCGGAGCTGGGCGTAGGGCCCGTCCTTGGCCACCAGCTGCACCTTGGCGCCGGCGGAGCGCGCCATCTTCGCGCCGCCACCGGGGCGGAGCTCGATCGCGTGCACCACGGTGCCGACCGGGATGTTGCGCAGCGGCAGGTTGTTGCCCGGCTTGATGTCGGCCCGGGGGCCGTTCTCGACCGTGTCGCCCTGCTTCAGCTTCTCCGGCGCGATGATGTAGCGCTTCTCGCCGTCGGCGTAGTGCAGCAGCGCGATGCGCGCGGTGCGGTTGGGGTCGTACTCGATGTGCGCGACCTTGGCCGGCACGCCGTCCTTGTCATTGCGACGGAAGTCGATGACGCGGTAGGCACGCTTGTGGCCGCCACCCTTGTGCCGGGTGGTGATCTTGCCGGACGAGTTGCGACCGCCCGAACCGCTCAGCGGACGCAGCAGCGACTTCTCCGGCGTGGACCGGGTGATCTCGGCGAAGTCCGAGACACTGGAACCGCGACGACCCGGGGTCGTCGGCTTGTACTTGCGGATGCCCATGTCAGCTCAGTCCTTTACGCGGTGGGTCCGCCGAAGATCTCGATCGCCTTGCTCTCAGGCGAAAGAGTCACGATGGCGCGCTTGGTGTCCTTGCGCTTGCCGAAGCCCGCGCGAGTCCGCTTCCGCTTGCCCTGACGGTTGGCCGTGTTGACGCTGACCACCTTGACGCCGAACACCTTCTCGACCGCGATCTTGATCTGGGTCTTGTTGGCGTCCGGGCGGACGATGAACGTGTACTTGTGGTCCTCGAGCAGCCCGTAGGACTTCTCGGAGATGACCGGCGCGAGCAAGATGTCGCGGGGGTCGGCAATGGCGACCGAACTCACTGCTCGTCACTCCCTTCCGAAACCTCGCTCGACCGTGCGACGGCCTTCGCGCCCTTGCCCCGGACGGGGCCGGCGACGAACGCGTCGTACGCGGCCTTGGTGAACACGACGTCGTCGTTGACCAGTACGTCGTAGGTGTTGAGCTGGTCCGACCAGATCAGGTGGACCTGCTCCAGGTTCCGCAGGGAAACCCAGCTGAGCTCGTCGTCCCGGTGCAGCACCACGAGAACGCGCTTCGCCTGCGTCACCGCGGCGATGGCGGACTTGGCGGCCTTGGTCGAGGGCTTCTCGCCACCGACCAGCTCGGTCACGACGTGCAGCTGCCCGGCGCGCGCCCGGTCCGAGAGGGCACCGCGCAGGGCGGCGGCCTTCATCTTCTTCGGGGTGCGCTGGGTGTAGTCGCGCGGCGTGGGTCCGTGGACCACGCCACCGCCGTTGAACTGCGGGGCGCGGGTCGAACCCTGGCGGGCACGGCCGGTGCCCTTCTGCCGGTACGGCTTCTTGCCGCCACCGGAAACCTCGCCACGGGTCTTGGTGTCGTGCGTGCCCTGGCGGGCGGCGGCCAGCTGGGCCACCACCACCTGGTGCATCAGCGCGATGTTGGCCTGCACGTCGAAGATCTCCCCGGGGAGATCCACGGTGCCGTCGGCTTTACCGGCCGGGGTCTTCAGCTCGACGTTCGTCATTCGGTGATACCACCCTTCGCGGCGCTGCGAACGAACAGCAGGCCACCCTTGGGACCGGGCACCGCACCCTTGATCAGCAGCAGGCCGTCCTCGGCCCGCACGGCGTGCACGGTCAGGTTCTGCGTGGTGACCCGGTCGTTGCCCATCCGGCCCGCCATGCGCAGGCCCTTGAAGACGCGGCCGGGGGTGGCACAGCCACCGATGGAGCCCGGCTTGCGGTGCACGGCCTGGGCACCGTGGCTCGCGCCCTGGCCCTTGAAGCCGTGGCGCTTCATGACACCGGCGTAGCCCTTGCCCTTGCTGGTACCGGTGATGTCGACCTCGACGCCGGCGGCGAACACCTCGGCGGTGATCTCCTGGCCGACCTCATAGGTCTCGGCATCGGTGGTACGCAGCTCCGCGAGGAACCGCCGGGGCGTCACGCCCGCCTTGTCGAAGTGGCCGGTGCGCGGCTTGTTCACCCTGCGCGGGTCGACCGCGCCGAACGCCAGCTGCACGGCCGCGTAGCCGTCCTTGTCATTGGTGCGAACCTGGGTCACCACGTTCGGACCGGCCTTGACGACGGTGACCGGAACGATCCGGTTCTGCTCGTCGAAGACCTGGGTCATGCCGAGCTTGGTGCCCAGGATGCCCTTCATCTGCCTGTCAGACATGAGTTTCTCTATCTCCGCCGCTCGCCCAACGCTTACTGGATGTTGACGTCGACGCTCGCCGGCAGGTCGATGCGCATGAGCGCGTCGACCGTCTTCGGCGTCGGGTCGAGGATGTCGATCAGACGCTTGTGCGTGCGCATCTCGAAGTGCTCGCGCGAGTCCTTGTACTTGTGCGGCGAGCGGATGACGCAGTAAACGTTCTTCTCGGTGGGCAGCGGCACCGGCCCGACAACACGGGCGCCGGTGCGCGTGACCGTCTCCACGATCTTGCGCGCCGAGGTGTCGATCGCCTCGTGGTCGTAGGCCTTGAGCCGGATGCGGATCTTCTGTCCCGCCATGGTGGCTGCTCGTTCCTTCGTCGTCTCGTGCCGCTTTGTCTCGTCAACCTGGGCCTGAGCCCCGGTTTCAGCAGTTCAACGGCCCTGTCCCCGGTCCACGCGGTCGGGCGTGTCGCGCCCGACGCACAGACGGATCCCGCGGGATCGTCCTGCCTGGTCTTCCTCAACGTGAGGTGGCCGCGAGCCGGCAGTCCGAAGACTGCGCAACCCCTGGCCTTTGCCCGCTAGCCGCACCCCGAAGGAAGAGCTGGACGGACCGTGGCCACTCGTACGGGGGCGGCCGGAACCCGCTGAGTCGAGAACGCAACTCTGGGATTCGGCCGCCCCGGGACGAGCAACCTGAATAGTGTCGCACACGTGATTTGACGCCCCGAACCCGGGGGTGTAGAGCCTCCGGGCCGGGGCGTCCGAATCACTTGTTGATCTTGGTGACCTGGCCCGCGCCGACGGTCCGGCCACCCTCGCGGATGGCGAACCGCAGGTTCACGTCCATGGCGACCGGCTGGATCAGCGCCACCGTGATGTCGGTGTTGTCGCCCGGCATGACCATCTCCGTGCCCTCGGGGAGGGTCACGACGCCGGTCACGTCGGTGGTGCGGAAGTAGAACTGCGGGCGGTAGTTGTTGAAGAACGGGGTGTGACGGCCACCCTCGTCCTTCGACAGGATGTAGACCCGGCCCTCGAAGTCGGTGTGCGGGGTGGTGGTGCCCGGCTTCACGACGACCTGGCCGCGCTCGACGTCCTCGCGCTTGATACCGCGGACGAGGAGGCCGACGTTGTCGCCCGCCTGGCCCTGGTCCAGCAGCTTGCGGAACATCTCGACGCCGGTGACCGTGGTCTTGGTCGACTTCTCCTTGATGCCGACGATCTCGACCTCTTCGTTGACGTTGACCACGCCACGCTCGACGCGGCCGGTCACGACGGTGCCGCGGCCGGTGATCGTGAAGACGTCCTCGATCGGCATCAGGAACGGCTTCTCGAGCTCGCGCACCGGGTCCGGCACGTTGTCGTCGACGGCGGTCATGAGCTCGAGAACGGCCTCGGCCCACTTCGCGTCGCCCTCGAGGGCCTTGAGGCCGGACACGCGCACGACCGGCGCGTCGTCGCCCGGGAACTCCTGCGAGGACAGCAGCTCGCGGACCTCCAGCTCGACGAGCTCGAGGATCTCCTCGTCGTCGACCATGTCGGCCTTGTTCAGCGCGACCACGATGTAGGGCACGCCGACCTGGCGGGCGAGCAGCACGTGCTCGCGGGTCTGCGGCATCGGGCCGTCGGTCGCCGCGACCACGAGGATCGCACCGTCCATCTGGGCCGCACCGGTGATCATGTTCTTGATGTAGTCCGCGTGGCCCGGGGCGTCCACGTGAGCGTAGTGACGCTTCTCGGTCTGGTACTCGACGTGCGAGATGTTGATCGTGATACCGCGCTGGCGCTCTTCGGGCGCGTTGTCGATCTGGTCGAACGCACGCGACTCGTTGAGCTCCGGGTACTTGTCGTGCAGAACCTTGGTGATCGCCGCGGTCAGAGTCGTCTTACCGTGGTCAACGTGACCGATGGTCCCGATGTTGACGTGCGGCTTGCTCCGCTCGAACTTCGCCTTCGCCACTGGAATGTCCTCCTGGACTGATTTCGCTCTTGTGCTCGCGGGCCGGCGTGGCTGCCGGCCCGCGATGGTTACTCGTCTGTGCTGCGGACGTTCAGGAGTGTCCCTCATGCCCGCGAGCGAACGGGGACTACTCCCCGGTCGCCTTCGCGATGATTTCCTTCGCGACGTTCGCGGGAACCTCGGCGTAGGAGTCGAACACCATGGAGTAGTTCGCGCGACCCTGGGTGCGAGACCGCAGGTCGCCCACGTAACCGAACATCTCCGACAGCGGGACCAGTGCCTTGACGACACGGGTACCGGCGCGCTCCTCCATGGCCTGGATCTGGCCACGGCGGGAGTTGAGGTCGCCGATCACGTCGCCCATGTAGTCCTCGGGCGTCGTGACCTCGACGGCCATCATCGGCTCGAGGATGACCGGGCTGGCCTTCCTCGCGGCTTCCTTCATCGCCATGGAGCCGGCGACCTTGAAGGCCATTTCCGAGGAGTCGACCTCGTGGTACGCACCATCCAACAAGGTGAACTTCAACCCGACGAGCGGGTAGCCGGCCAGGATGCCGTACTGCATGGCGTCCTGCGCGCCCGCGTCGACCGACGGGATGTACTCCCGCGGCACGCGGCCACCGGAGACCTTGTTGTCGAACTCGTAGAGAGCACCGTCGGTGCGCTCGAGCGGCTCCAGCTTCACGATGACCTTCGCGAACTGGCCGGAACCACCGGTCTGCTTCTTGTGGACGTAGTCGAGCTTGTCCACCGTCTTGCGGATGGTCTCCCGGTAGGCCACCTGCGGCTTACCGATGTTGGCCTCGACCTTGTAGTCGGACTTCATCCGGTTGACCAGCACCTCGAGGTGCAGCTCGCCCATGCCGGCGATGATGGTCTGCCCGGTCTCCTCGTCCAGCTTCACCTGGAACGTGGGGTCCTCTTCGGCCAGCTTCTGGATCGCCAGGGACAGCTTCTCCTGGTCGGCCTTCGTCTTCGGCTCGATCGCGACCCGGATGACCGGCTCGGGGAAGGTCATCGACTCCAGCACGACCGGCTTCTGCGGGTCGGCCAGGGTGTCACCGGTGGTGGTGTCCTTCAGCCCGATCACCGCGTAGATGTGACCGACCTGGGCGTCGTCGACCGGGTTCTCCTTGTTGGAGTGCATCTGGAAGATCTTCCCGATGCGCTCCTTGCGCTCCTTCGTCGCGTTGACGACCTGCGCGCCGGCGGCGACCTTGCCCGAGTACACCCGGATGTAGGTCAGCTTGCCGAAGAACGGGTGCGCCGCGATCTTGAAGGCGAGCGCGGCGAACGGCTCGTCCACCGAGGGCTTGCGGGTGACCGGGGTCTCGCCGTCGGGCAGCGTGCCCTCGACCGGAGGCATGTCCAGCGGCGAGGGCAGGTAGTCGACGACCGCGTCGAGCATGGGCTGCACGCCCTTGTTCTTGAACGCGGAGCCGGCCAGCACCGGGAAGATCTCGCGGGCGATGGTGAGCTTGCGGATGCCGGCCTTGATCTCGGCCTCGGTCAGCTCCTCACCCTCGAGGAACTTCTCCATCAGCGTGTCGTCGGCCTCGGCGGCGGTCTCCACGAGCTTCTCGCGGTACTCCGCAGCCAGCTCGGCGAGCTCGGCCGGGATCTCCTCGATCGAGTAGTCCTCGCCCTTGCTCACTTCGCCGCGCCAGGTCAGCGCCTTCATGCGGACCAGGTCGACGACACCCTCGAAGTCGTTCTCGGCCCCGATCGGCAGCTGGATGACCAGCGGCCGGACGCCGAGACGGTCGACGATGGTCTTCACCGTGTAGTAGAAGTCCGCGCCGAGCTTGTCCATCTTGTTGACGAAGCAGATCCGCGGGACGTCGTACTTGTCCGCCTGCCGCCAGACCTGCTCGGACTGCGGCTCGACGCCTTCCTTGCCGTCGAACACCGCGACCGCGCCGTCGAGCACCCGGAGGTTGCGCTCCACCTCGACGGTGAAGTCGACGTGGCCCGGGGTGTCGATGATGTTGATCTGGTTGTCGTCCCAGAAGGTGGTGGTCGCAGCCGAGGTGATGGTGATGCCCCGCTTCTGCTCCTCCTCCATCCAGTCCATGGTGGCGGCGCCGTCGTGGACTTCACCGATCTTGTAGTTGACCCCGGTGTAGAACAGGATCCGCTCGGTGGTGGTGGTCTTACCGGCGTCGATGTGCGCCATGATCCCGATGTTGCGGACCTTGTTCAGGTCTGTCAGCACGTCACGTGCCACGAGAATGTTCCCCTGTCTCAAGCGTGGGGCCCGGCATGGCTTGGATCGGCAGCCGGGCGGAAATCACCAGCGGTAGTGCGCGAAGGCCTTGTTGGACTCGGCCATCTTGTGCGTGTCTTCACGGCGCTTGACGCTGGCACCGAGACCGTTGCTCGCGTCGAGCAGCTCGTTCTGCAGGCGCTCGATCATCGTCTTCTCACGACGGGCCTGCGAGAACGAGACCAGCCAGCGGAGCGCCAGGGTGGTCGAGCGGTTCGGCTTGACCTCGATCGGCACCTGGTAGGTGGCGCCACCGACGCGGCGGCTCTTCACCTCGATGCTGGGCTTCACGTTGTCGAGCGCCCGCTTCAGCGTGACGACCGGGTCGGTGCCGGACTTCTCGCGAGCGCCTTCGAGGGCGCCGTACACGATGCGCTCGGCCAGCGAACGCTTACCGTCCTTCAGCACCTTGTTCACCAGCTGGGTGACCAGCGGGGAGGCGTAGACGGGGTCGGAGATCAGCGGCCGCTTCGGGGCCGGACCCTTGCGGGGCATTAGCTCTTCTCCTTCTTCGCGCCGTACCGGCTGCGCGCCTGCTTGCGGTTCTTGACACCCTGGGTGTCGAGCGAGCCGCGGATGATCTTGTAGCGGACACCCGGCAGGTCCTTAACTCGGCCGCCGCGCACGAGCACCATCGAGTGCTCCTGGAGGTTGTGGCCCTCACCGGGAATGTAAGCCGTGACCTCGATGCCGCTGGTCAGCTTCACACGCGCGACCTTGCGCAGCGCCGAGTTCGGCTTCTTGGGGGTCGTGGTGTACACGCGGGTGCACACGCCACGACGCTGCGGGCTCCCCTTGAGGGCCGCGGTCTTCTGCTTGGCAGCCTTGTCCTGGCGGCCCTTGCGGACCAGCTGCTGGATCGTGGGCAATGGACCAGCTTCCTGTCGTGATCTTGCTTCTTCGTGTCTTCACCGGCCCCCGCGGTCGGGCGTGTCGGCCCGCGTCACAGTCTCTCGACCGGTAACTTCCCCGAGGGTTTTCCGTCGGAACCCCACGTGGACCAGGCCGGTGAACCGGGTGCGCGAGCACCCCGCTCATGCCATACGGCACGCGGAGCGGCCCGACGCCTGCCGGGCACGGTCTCCAAAGATACCCGGCCACTTCCCGGGAGGTCCGGGCGGGGGGTCCGAAGCGACGGTGACCGCCCATCGTAACCCCAGCTGGGCCCCGTGCGGCCGAGCCGCGCGGCGGTCCCGTGATCCGGAACGACGGGGGCGGAGCGCTTATTCCTCGTCCGGCTTGGCGTGGTCCGGCCGGCCCGGGTGCGGGTCGCGCGAGAGGTCGATCAGCGGGTGCACCCCCGCGCCCTCCGGCGCGGCGTGGCTGCCCCGCGGCTGGTCCTGCTGCTCTTCGACCCTGTTTCCGTCCATGACGCACTCCCCTGGTCGGTCGGTTTCCCTCTGCGGCTCGCACCGTACCCACTCCACGATCGAGTGACACACGTGGCCGCAACGCACCGTTGGCTCCGTGCTGGTCGGGGTGGCCGAGCTGCTCGTGGGTGGGGTCCGGTCCGGCTGGTCCGGGACCGGGACGGCGATCTCCCCCAAGCGGGTGAGCGGAGTGACGAACACCTCGCGTCTCGGCTCGGAAGTGACTCGCACGGAGGTGAATTTCGGTGGTCGCCCCGATGACGCCGCGGCCGAGAGCCGGGGCCGCTGTGGACGATCCGGAGCCGGCCCCGACTGCACGGACGGGCCGGATCCAGCCCGGCATCGGAACTCCCGGCGAGGCGATACCCGTCGGTTGTCCAGACCACCGAGATCCGATTTTACCAGTGCTCTTCGCCGATTTCTTTGCTGCTTCAGGAATCGAGGTAAAACGTTGCTGCGTAAGGGAAAAGGTCGCACCCAGGCGGCGGAACCAGTTCGCGAAAGGCAGGACACCGGGCCACCGGGGAAGGCCGAAGCGACAAGGGGTAAATGGTCCGGGACCGCCCCCGCCCGCCGCGACGGATCCGCAAGCTGCGTGAGGAGAAGACCGGCCTAGAGCCGGGTGCCGCAGTCACCGCAGAACATCGCGCCCACCTTCGACGAGTGGCCGCACTCCGTGCAGTGCACCACCGGGGCCAGCGACCCACCGCACGAGGCGCAGAACTTGCCGCCCTCGGCCTTGACGCCGCAGCTGGGGCAGGTGAGCTTGGCGCGGGTGTCGAGGTCGATGTCCCTGGTCCAGTTCTTCGTGCGCGCACGGTCCCAGATCTGGTCGCGCTGCGCCGACGCCTGCGCGCGGGAGACCTCCTCCGCGACGCTCGGCGAGCACTTCAGGCACTGGCCGATCTCCTCGTTCCAGCACTGGTCCGCGCACATCCAGTCCCCGCAGCCGCGGCACTGGCGGAAGCTCGGCGTGATCTCCCGGACGGCGGTCGTGAGCGCCTTGTCCTTCGCCGCGGAGTTGGTGGCCTGGTTGTACCGCCACTGGTCGGCCGAGTAGCTCAGGTCCTGCAGCTTCCCGCCGAAGAACGAGCCCACGGCCCGCAGCACGCTCCGGCCGGTCTCCACGGTGTCGCGCTGGAAGGCCGAGCGGAACCCGTTGCCGCACCGCTCGCAGCGGAACTCGAACTGGTAGCCCTGCGGGTTCGAAAGATCGGAGAAGTTGTCCGTGAACGGCACTGCGTCAGCCACGCGGAGAACCTACGAACCGGCTGCCGCCCCAGCGACCGTACAAGTGCCCACAACGGTCCGATCACCGTCCGCTCACGGCCTTTCCGCCTGGTCGCGCCCACGGAAGAGCCCCCACCCCGGTGACCCGGGATGGGGGCTCTCCACGACCGCGGAGCGGATCAGCGGAAATCGCGACCGAAGTCGTAGTCGTCCAGCGGAACCGCGGCACCGGTGCCCGAACCGAACACGTCCGGGGTGTAGTAACCGTCGTCGTAGGACGGGATCGCGTAAGCGGCGACCCGCGCCTCCTCGGTCGGCTGCACCTGGATGTTGCGGTAGCGGTTGATGCCCGTACCGGCCGGGATCAGCTTACCGATGATCACGTTCTCCTTGAGGCCGACGAGGCGGTCCGAACGGCCGTTGATGGCCGCGTCGGTCAGCACTCGCGTGGTCTCCTGGAACGACGCCGCCGACAGCCACGAGTCCGTGGTGAGCGACGCCTTCGTGATCCCCATCAGCACCGGACGGCCCGAAGCCGGCTCGCCGCCTTCGGCCACCGAAGCCCGGTTCGTGGCCTCGAACTTGGTCCGCTCGGGCAGCTCGCCCGGCAGGAAGTCCGTGGCCCCGGAGTCGATGATCGTCACGCGGCGCAGCATCTGCCGCACGATGACCTCGATGTGCTTGTCGTGGATCGACACACCCTGGGCGCGGTACACCTTCTGCACCTCGTCCACGAGGTGCATCTGCGCCTCGCGCGGACCCATGACCCGCAGGACCTCGTGCGGGTCCGGCGTGCCCTCGAGCAGCTGCTGGCCGACCGACACGTGGTCGCCGTCACCCAGCGGGCCGTTCGCGGTGTTGGCGAGCCGCTGCCGCTTGGACAGCTTGTCGAAGACGATCTCCTCGGCCCCGTCGTCCGGGATCAGGGTGATCTTCCAGAACCGCTCGCTCTCCTCGATCCGCACGCGGCCGTCGACGTCGGCGATCGGCGCCTTGCCCTTCGGCACCCGGGCCTCGAACAGCTCGGTGACCCGGGGCAGACCGGTCGTGATGTCGTCACCGGCGACACCACCCTGGTGGAAGGTACGCATGGTCAGCTGCGTACCCGGCTCACCGATCGACTGGGCCGCGACGATACCGACGGCCTCGCCGACGTCGACCAGCTGACCGGTCGCCATCGAGCGGCCGTAGCAGGTCGCGCAGATGCCGACGGCCGATTCGCAGGTCAGCACCGAGCGGACCTTGACCTTCGAGATGCCGCTGGAGAGCAGCTTGTCGATGGCCGGGTCACCGATGTCGTCGCCGCCGTTGAGCACGACGTTGCCCTTGGCGTCCACCGCGTCCGTCGCGAGGTTCCGCGCGTACACGCTGGTCTCGACGTGCTGGTCGCGCACGACCTTGCCGTCGCCGAGGTCCTCGCCGATCGGCATGTTGATGCCGCGGGTGGTGCCGCAGTCGACCTCGCGGACGATGACGTCCTGCGAGACGTCCACCAGACGACGGGTCAGGTAACCCGAGTCGGCGGTCCGCAGGGCCGTGTCCGCCAGGCCCTTGCGGGCACCGTGCGTCGCGATGAAGTACTCCGCCACCGACAGGCCCTCGCGGAAGTTGGCCTTGATCGGACGCGGGATGTACTCACCCTTCGGGTTCGACACCAGTCCACGCATGCCGGCCAGCGACCGGACCTGCGTCATGTTGCCCGCCGCACCCGACTTCACGATGATCGCGATCGGGTTGTCGTCCGGCAGCGCCGTCTCCATGATCTTGTGGACCTCTTCGGTGGCCTGCGTCCACACCTTGACGAGCTCGTTGTTGCGCTCGGTGTGCGAAAGCTGACCACGCTGGTACCGCTTCTCGACCTGGTCGGCCTTGCCCTCGTACTCGTCGAGGATGGCCTTCTTGCCGACCGGGGTCAGCACGTCGGAGATGGCCACCGTGACGCCGGAGCGCGTCGCCCAGTAGAAGCCGGCGTCCTTCAGCCGGTCCAGGGTCTGCGCGACCTGCGTCATCGAGTACCGCTCGGCCAGGTCGTTCACGATCGCGGCCTGACGCTTCTTCGGCATCGGCTCGTTGATGAACGGGTAGTCCGCCGGCAGCAGCTCGTTGAACAGCACGCGGCCCAGGGTCGTCTCGGCCAGCCAGGGCTTGCCCGGCTCCCAGCCGCCCTCCGCGAGCCGCGCCTCGTCGGCCTTCGCCGGCTGACGGTCGGACACGCGGATCTTGATCGGGGCGTGCAGGCTCAGCGCCTTGAGGTCGAAGGCCATGATGGCCTCGGCCGGCGAGGAGTACGCGCCGCCCGCGCCGTCGGCCTGCTCGTTCAGCCGGGTCAGGTGGTACAGACCGGTCACCATGTCCAGCCGGGGCATGGCCAGCGGGCGGCCCGAGGCCGGCGAAAGGATGTTGTTCGCCGACAGCATCAGGATCCGGGCCTCGGCCTGGGCCTCGGCCGACAGCGGCAGGTGCACCGCCATCTGGTCACCGTCGAAGTCCGCGTTGAACGCTTCGCAGACCAGCGGGTGCAGCTGGATGGCCTTGCCCTCGACCAGCTGCGGCTCGAAGGCCTGGATGCCCAGCCGGTGCAGGGTCGGCGCGCGGTTCAGCATCACCGGGTGGCCGGTGATGACCTCTTCGAGCACGTCCCACACCTGCGGGCGCGAGCGCTCCACCATCCGCTTCGCGGACTTGATGTTCTGCGCGTGGTTCAGATCGACCAGGCGCTTCATCACGAACGGCTTGAACAGCTCGAGCGCCATGTCCTTCGGCAGACCGCACTGGTGCAGCTTGAGCTGCGGCCCGACGATGATGACCGAACGGCCCGAGTAGTCCACGCGCTTGCCGAGCAGGTTCTGGCGGAACCGGCCCTGCTTGCCCTTGAGCAGGTCGGACAGCGACTTCAGCGGACGGTTGCCCGGACCGGTCACCGGACGGCCGCGGCGGCCGTTGTCGAACAGCGCGTCGACGGCCTCCTGCAGCATCCGCTTCTCGTTGTTCACGATGATCTCGGGCGCGCCGAGGTCGATCAGCCGCTTGAGCCGGTTGTTGCGGTTGATCACGCGGCGGTACAGGTCGTTGAGGTCCGAGGTGGCGAACCGGCCACCGTCGAGCTGGACCATCGGACGCAGGTCCGGCGGAATGACCGGGACGGCGTCGAGCACCATGCCGCGCGGGTCGTTGCCGGTCGCCTGGAACGCGGCGACGACCTTGAGCCGCTTCAGCGCGCGGAGCTTCTTCTGCCCCTTGCCGTTGCGGATGGTGTCGCGCAGGTTGTCGGCTTCGGCCGCGACGTCGAACTCGGTGGCCAGCTTCTGGATGGCCTCCGCGCCCATGCCGCCGGTGAAGTACTCGCCGTAGCGGTCGATCAGTTCGCGGTAGAGCAGCTCGTCGGCGATCAGCTGACGGGTGTCGAGCTTGGTGAAGGTCGTCCAGACCTCCTCGAGCCGGTCCAGCTCGCGGCCGGCGCGGTCGCGCAGCTGGCGCATCTCGCGCTCGCCGCCCTCCTTGACCTTGCGGCGCACGTCGGACTTGGCGCCCTCCGCCTCCAGCTCGGCCAGGTCGGCTTCCAGCTTCTGCGCCCGGGCCTCGATGTCCGCGTCACGCTTGGTCTCGAGGTTCTTGCGCTCGACGCCGATCTCGTTCTCCAGCGTCGGCAGGTCGGTGTGGCGCAGTTCGGTGTTCACGCCGGTGATGACGTAAGCAGCGAAGTAGATGATCTTCTCGAGGTCCTTGGGCGCCAGGTCGAGCAGGTAGCCCAGCCGGGACGGGACACCCTTGAAGTACCAGATGTGGGTGACCGGCGCGGCCAGCTCGATGTGGCCCATCCGCTCACGGCGCACCTTGGCGCGAGTGACCTCGACGCCGCAGCGCTCACAGATGATGCCCTTGAAGCGGACCCGCTTGTACTTGCCGCAGTAGCACTCCCAGTCCCGGGTCGGGCCGAAGATCTTCTCGCAGAAGAGGCCGTCCTTCTCGGGCTTGAGCGTGCGGTAGTTGATGGTCTCCGGCTTCTTGACCTCGCCGAAGGACCACTGACGGATGTCGTCGGCGGTGGCGAGTCCGATGCGGAGTTCATCGAAGAAATTGACGTCCAGCAACTAGACCGCCTCCCCGAACTTACTGGTGTGATTGCGCTGCGAAGAAAGGTGACGAATCATGTTTCCCTCGGTCGGCCTGCGTCACGTTCCCCTGAGGTCGCGTGACGCAGGCCCAGACTAGGCGGGCTGCTAGTTAGTGGACGACGTCGTCGACGCTGGGCGACTCGTTGCGGGACAGGTTGATGCCGAGGTTCGCCGCGGCGCGCTCCAGGTCCTCGTCGTCGGAGTCGCGCATCTCGATGGCCGCACCGTCGCTGGAGAGCACCTCGACGTTGAGGCACAGCGACTGGAGCTCCTTGAGGAGCACCTTGAACGACTCCGGGATGCCCGGCTCGGGGATGTTCTCCCCCTTGACGATCGCCTCGTACACCTTGACGCGGCCGACCACGTCGTCCGACTTGATCGTCAGCAGCTCCTGCAGCGTGTAGGCCGCGCCGTACGCCTGCATCGCCCAGCACTCCATCTCACCGAAGCGCTGGCCACCGAACTGCGCCTTACCACCCAGCGGCTGCTGCGTGATCATCGAGTACGGGCCGGTGGAGCGGGCGTGGATCTTGTCGTCGACCAGGTGGTGCAGCTTCAGGATGTACATGTAGCCGACCGCGACCGGGTACGGGTACGGCTCGCCGGAGCGGCCGTCGAACAGCTTGGCCTTGCCGTTCTCCTTGACCATGCGCTCGCCGTCGCGGTTGGGCTTGGTCGCCCGGAGCAGACCGGTCAGCTCCTCTTCCTTCGCGCCGTCGAACACCGGGGTCGCGGTGTTCGTGCCGGGCGCGACGTCGTAGAGCTCCTGCGACAGGTTCTTCGCCCAGTCCGGGGCCCCTTCGATGGTCCAGCCCTGCGAGGCCAGCCAGCCCAGGTGCAGCTCGAGGATCTGGCCGATGTTCATCCGTCGCGGCACACCGTGGGTGTTCAGGATGATGTCGACCGGCGTGCCGTCCTCCATGAACGGCATGTCCTCGACCGGCAGGATCTTGCCGATGACGCCCTTGTTCCCGTGGCGGCCAGCGAGCTTGTCGCCCGGCTGGATCTTGCGCTTCTGGGCCACGTACACGCGGACCAGCTCGTTGACGCCCGGAGGCAGCTCGTCGTCGTCCTCGCGCGAGAACACGCGGATGCCGATGACCTTGCCGGTCTCGCCGTGCGGCACCTTGAGCGAGGTGTCGCGGACTTCGCGGGCCTTCTCGCCGAAGATCGCGCGGAGCAGGCGCTCCTCCGGGGTCAGCTCGGTCTCGCCCTTCGGCGTGACCTTGCCGACCAGGATGTCGCCGTCGCGGACCTCGGCACCGATCCGGATGATGCCGCGCTCGTCGAGGTCGGCCAGGACCTCTTCGGAGACGTTCGGGATGTCCCGGGTGATCTCCTCGGCGCCCAGCTTGGTGTCGCGGGCGTCGATCTCGTGCTCCTCGATGTGGATCGACGTGAGCACGTCGTCCTGCACCAGGCGCTCCGAGAGGATGATCGCGTCCTCGTAGTTGTGGCCCTCCCACGGCATGACCGCGACGAGCAGGTTCTTGCCGAGCGCCACCTCACCGTTCTCGGTGGACGGCCCGTCGGCGATGACCTGGCCGACCTCGATCCGATCGCCCTCGTTGACGATCGGGCGGTGGTTGAAGCAGGTGCCGTGGTTCGAGCGGCGGAACTTGTAGAGGCTGTAGCTCTTGCGCGTGCCGTCGTCGTGCATGACCGTGATCAGGTCGGCGGAAAGCTCCTCCACCACACCCGACTGCTCGGCCACCAGCATGTCGCCGGAGTCGATCGCGGCCCGCAGCTCCACCCCGGTGCCGACGTACGGCGCCTGGCTGCGCAGCAGCGGCACGGCCTGGCGCTGCATGTTCGCGCCCATCAGCGCGCGGTTCGCGTCGTCGTGCTCGAGGAACGGGATCATCGCGGTGGCGATGGAGACCATCTGCCGCGGCGACACGTCCATGTAGTCGACGCCGGCCGGGTCGATCAGCTCGACCTCGCCGCCCTTGCGCCGCGCCATGACCCGGTCCTCGACGAAGGTGCCGTCTTCGGAGATCGGCGCGTTGGCCTGCGCCTTGACGTACCGGTCCTCCTCGTCCGCGGTCAGGTAGTCGACCTGGTCGGTGACCCGCCCGTCGACGACCTTGCGGTACGGCGTCTCGATGAAGCCGAACGGGTTGACCCGCGCGTAGGAGCACAGCGAACCGATCAGGCCGATGTTCGGGCCTTCCGGCGTCTCGATCGGGCACATGCGGCCGTAGTGCGACGGGTGGACGTCGCGGACCTCCATGCCGGCGCGCTCACGCGAAAGGCCACCCGGGCCGAGCGCGTTCAGGCGGCGCTTGTGGGTCAGGCCGTCGATCGGGTTCGTCTGCTGCATGAACTGCGACAGCTGCGAGGTGCCGAAGAACTCCTTGATCGCCGCGCCGATCGGGCGGATGTTGATCAGGGTCTGCGGGGTGATCGCCTCGACGTCCTGGGTGGTCATGCGCTCGCGCACGACCCGCTCGGTGCGGGACAGGCCGACCCGGATCTGGTTCTGGATCAGCTCGCCGACCGTGCGGATGCGCCGGTTGCCGAAGTGGTCGATGTCGTCGGTCTCGACCGGGATGTCGGTGCCGTTGGCCGCGTCCATCTTGTCCTCGCCGGCGTGCAGCCGGACCAGGTACTCGATGGTCGTGACGATGTCCTCTTCGGTCAGCGTCCCGTTGTCGATCGGGGTCGACAGGCCCAGCTTCTTGTTGACCTTGTACCGGCCGACCTTGGCCAGGTCGTAGCGCTTGGGCTTGAAGAACAGGTTCTCCAGCAGCGTCTGCGCGCTCTCCTTGGTGGGGGGCTCGCCCGGGCGCAGCTTGCGGTAGATGTCGAGCAGCGCCTCGTCGGTGCCGGCCGTGTGGTCCTTCTCGAGGGTGGCGAGCAGCGTCTCGGAGAACGAGAAGCGCTCGCGGATCGCCTCGGTGCTCCAGCCGAGCGCCTTGAGCAGCACGGTGACCGGCTGGCGGCGCTTGCGGTCGATGCGGACGCCGACGGTGTCGCGCTTGTCGACGTCGAACTCCAGCCAGGCGCCGCGGCTCGGGATCACGCGGACGCTGAAGACGTCCTTGTCGCTGGTCTTGTCGATTTCCTTGGAGTAGTACACGCCCGGCGAGCGGACCAGCTGGGACACCACGACACGCTCGGTGCCGTTGATGACGAAGGTGCCCTTGTCGGTCATGACCGGGAAGTCGCCGAGGAAGACCGTCTGGCTCTTGATCTCGCCCGTGTTGTTGTTGACGAACTCCGCCGTGACGAACAGGGGGGCGGCGTAGGTCATGTCCTTGTCCTTGCACTCCTCGATCGAGGCCTTGACCTCGTCGAAGCGCGGGGCGGAGAAGGACAGGGACATCGAACCGGAGAAGTCTTCGATCGGGGAGATCTCGTTGAGAACCTCCTCGAGGCCACCGACCGGGTTCTCCTCACCCGCCTCGACCCGACGCTCGAACCACGCCTCGTCGCCGGTGAACCACTGGAACGACTGGATCTGCACGTCGAGCAGGTTGGGGGTCTTGAGGGGCTCGCGAATCTTTGCGAAGGAGACCCGCATGGGCGCGCCGGGGATTCCCGTGGCCTCAGAGCGGGATACAGCCGAGGTGGTCGCAGCAGTGGCCTGGTTCGCGGGAGAGACTGCCAAGATGCGTCCTTCCGGGGACAATGAGCGGTGACGGCCGCCATAGCAACAGCTATCAGCGACTGTCAAGGGTGCCGTGTGCCCACTATCCTAACTACCGGCTCAGGGCAGCCTGAAAGGGGGCAGCGCAAAGAGGCAGTCTAGCCTCGACGGCGCGGCCTGTCCAGGGGGCGCTCCAGATTGGGGCCCAGCCTGCGTCGCGACGACTTCAGGAGTACCTCCGCGCGATCCGGGTGGCCCTCCCGCAAGGGCCGCCGGTTCGCCGTCGGGGGTAAGCCTGACCCCAGCGGGCCCGAGAGTCAAGATGCGACACGGCGGTCCCGCCGGTTGGCGCAGCGTGGAAGCACCGGCAGCGGAGCGTGAACGGCCGAATATAGTGCCAGTTACTCGCGGGTATCGCTATCCGAAGGTCTCCAACAGCGGTTTTCGGCCGCTCGGGGGCGGCCGGGGGCACGCGGGACCGCGCGGGGCAGGGTCGGGTTTTTCGCTCGGACGGTGGCGCGGCGGGGGTGACATCGAGGGCCCGCCAGGGCGCCGGGTAGGGGTCGAGTAAGGGGCAGAGGCTCGACAAGGCAAGGCAGAGCAGGGCTCGGCGAGGCAGGGCGGAGCTCGGCGGGGCAGGGCGGAGCTCGGCGGGGCAGGGCGGGGCTCGGCTTGACGAGGCAGGGCAGGGCTCGGCGGGGCAGGGCGGGGCTCGGCTTGACGAGGCAGGGCAGGGCTTGACGAAGCAGGGCTTGGCTTGGTGGTGCGGCTTCGGTGCGCCCGGGACACATCCTGCTCATGCGACGGAGGCGGCGGGCACAACGCGGCACAACGCAGCGCGGCTCTCAGCGGCGCCGTACGACCGCGAACGGGCCGGTGCGGACGCGGCGAAGGCAAGGGCGAGGGTGAACGCAGGGCCATGATTCGGTTGCGGCGCGCGAGCGGCAGGAGACCGCAGCGATCGCGCGCGGTGTGTGACCACTGCGGCGGTACACGACCACTGCCGCGGCGTGCGACCACTTCGCACCGCGACGGCTCGGCTGCGGTGGGTGGTGTCGGCGCACCGTGCTTGTTGCGCCCGGGAAGGCCCGCTCGCGGCGTGGCCGGCGAACTTCGGCCCGCTACGGCTACGACGCTTCGACAGGGCGGCTACAGCAGACAGCTACGGCAGACAGATGGCTACGGCAGACAGCTGGCTACAGCAGACGGCTACGGCAGACGGCTGGCTGCTACAAGCAGTGCACCCGAGGTGGTTTCCGGCGCGGTGACCCGGCTGGGCGCCCGGCGGTGTCCGGATTGGACTCCGCGGTGCTCGCCGGTCGGCGCCGGGTCACCGAGCGCGTCCGAGCGGTCACCGGATCCCAGTCGTCCGGGGCCGGCACCCCGCCTACCCGGACGTTCGCGAACCCGTGACCGTCCGCGCTAGGAGGTCATGTTCCAAGCGGCCGCCAGTTCCACCCGCGAGGTGATGTTCATCTTCTGGAACACTTTTTTCAGGTGGAACGCCACCGTGTGCCGGGAAATGAACAACTGCCGGCCGACCTCGCTGTTGGTGTTTCCCTGACTCACCAGTTCGGCGACCGCGAACTCCGTGCTCGTGAGCCCGTGCGGCACCACGCCCTCGCATTCCACGGCGCGAGCCGTGCGGCGGCGCACGCCGTATTCACGGAGCTTGTTCACCACCCGGGCCGCGTCGCGGGTGGCGCCCACTTCGGCGTAGACGTCCAGCGCCGACTCCAGGAGGCGGATCGTGCGGTCGCGCTCGTCCGGCTGCGCGGCCAGCAGGTTCGCCAGGTCTTCGCGCGCCGACGCCCCGCACCAGCGGTCGGGGTGGAGGTCGGCCGCCTCGCGCAACTGGGCGGCGTCCTGCCGCAGCAGCCCGGCCGCGTGCAGGGCCGAACCGCGGAGCACGCTGAACTCCAGCTGCTCTTCGGCCATGGCCGAGGAGACCTCCACCAGGGTCCGCGCCAGGTCGTCCGCGCCCAGCTTGGTGCAGGCGCGCACCAGCCAGGACACGGCCGCCGGCTCCGACACCAGCAACTGCCGGCGGACCACCGGGTTCGTGACGATGCCGGCGATGAGGCTCGCCGCGCTCTCCACCCCGCTGCGGGCCTCCACGGCCTGCGCGGCCACCCACGCCCCGGGCGCCTGCCCGAAGTAGCCCAGCAGCGCCTCGTCGGCCAGCTTGTCCACGAAGTGCCGGCACGCGCGCATGTCCGCCCGGCGCAGCGCACCGAGCGCCAGCACGACGTAGCTCGGCGGCCGCAGGGACCGGTCGCCGCACCCCTCGGCGATCCGCAGCCCCGTGCTGATCTCGGTCATGGCCCCGTCGACCCGGCCCGTGGCGAACAGCAGGCTGCCCCGCACGTTGTGCCCCACGGCGGTCATGCGCTCGGAGGCCACCCCGCCCCGGCTCCCCTCGACCGCGTCGAGCACCCGGCGGCCCGCTTCGAGCTTCCGGGCCTTGATGAGCAGCCCGACGTACCAGAACTGAGCCAGTTCGTACAGCTCAGGAGAGTCCTGCCGACGGCCCGCCGCGGCCGCTTCGGCGTACTGCAGCCCCTTGTCGAGGCGCCCGTCGAACCACGACGAAGCCGACTGCCGAAGGAATCCGGCGGTATCGCAGGAGCCCTGCATGAAATCGTCGCCAAACCCGGTAAAAGGATTCTTCGATACTTGTAAAATTGGTACGTCCAACATCGATCAGCCATCCCCAGAATAGACGAAGCAGAATCGATCCTGCGGTACGCCGCGCTTCAGCGGCTTTGCAAAACCTGGCGTGGACGACATTGGCCGCGCCGAGTCACCCGGCGAATTCAGGGTAAAGTTCGCCGCGTCAGAACACCGTTCATGACGCGGTAGACCGATCCACCCGTGACGACGCGCCGGTACCGGCAAAATAATTGCGCCACAGCCACCTCCCAGTTGACTCGCCCAGATTAAGTTTCTCTTTTCCCAGGTAATCCGGCTTCCTCACGATAGCTTTGGCCGAAGCCGCCTCCGGCGTCAGTGTGACCTAAGTCACACTGACCCGGACGTACGGATTTGGCACGAATTTCCTTGTGCAGTAGCGGAATCCATCGTCGCGTGCGGACGGTGAATCAGTCGACTGGCCTAATAGGTATGCGGTTAGTAGCGAAACAACCGTGTATTGGACCCCGCGCACCAACCCGCCGCGACCTCGGCGGAGCCGCGACGGGCCGCAGGTGACTGCGCTATCCGGACCAGTGACGACCGGACTTCTTTGCGTGACGGTATATTTCACAAATCATTCGGGCGCGAGCAATCAGCGCAGGGGATTCGGCGATTCGGGCGAGAGGTGCAGCAGGGCCTGCGCCGCCAGGCGGTAACCGAAGGCCCCCAGGCCGACGACCAGACCGCTCGCCAGCGGGGCGATCACGGACTCGTGCCGGAACTGCTCGCGCGCCCACACGTTGCTCAGGTGCACCTCGATCCACGGCGGTGCGTAGCTCGCCAGCGCGTCACGCAGGCTCCAGCCGGCGATCATCAGGGCCCCGGGGTTGACGATCGCGCCCACCGTGGTGTCGCGGTGCTGGTGGATCGCCCCCACCAGTTCGCCCTCGCCGTCGCGCTGGATCGACCGGACCTCCCACCCACGGGCGCTCACCTCCTCGGCCACCGCCTCCTCGATGTCGGCGAGCGTGTCGGTGCCGTAGATCTCCGGCTCGCGCCGGCCCAGCACACCCAGGTTGGGACCGTTAAGGAGAAGCACAGTGCTCACGGGCACACCTCGTTCACGTCGGCCAGTCGGACCAATCCATGGTGTCCGCGCCGGGCCCCACCCGGCACCCTTACGTTTGACAGTGCGCGTCGGTCCTATCAAGACGAGGGATGCCCGGCCCGGGTCGCCGACCTACGCTCCGACTTGACCAGGCCGGCCGGGTGATCCGGGAATGGAGTTCCGCCGCAGTGACGACCGAAGTGACCGAGGACCCGCCCAGCGGCGAAGCGATGCGCTCGCCGATCCCCGAGGAGTACGTCCGGCGCGAAGACCCGTTCACGGTGCCGGCCGCCCTGCTGGCGATGGCCGAGCAGGGCCCGGTCGCCCAGGCGACGCTGTCCAGTGGTGAACCGTTCTGGCTCGTGTCCGGGTTCGACGAGGCCCGCGCGGTGCTCTCGGACCCGCGCTTCTCCTCCGACCGGTTCAGCTACCACCCCCGGTTCAAGGAACTGTCCGAAGAGGTCCGCGAGCTGATGCGCGACGACAAGGCGCGGGCCGGGTCGTTCATCAACATGGACCCGCCCGAGCACACCCGGTACCGCAAGCTGCTCACCGGGCAGTTCACCGTCCGCCGGATCCGCGAGCTCGGCGCGCGGATCGAGCAGATCGTGGCCGACCGGCTGGACGCCATGCTGGCCGCCGGCACCACCGCCGACCTGATGGCCGAGTTCGCGTTCCCCGTCCCCTCGCTGATGATCTGCGAGCTGCTCGGGGTGCCCTACGCGGACCGGGCGGAGTTCCAGCAGCGCGCGGTGCTGCTGCTGCAGATGAACATGCCGGTCAACGAGGGGCTTGAGAACCTCGAAGCCCTGCGCGCGTTCCTCCTGCGGCTGATCACCGAGAAGCGGGCGAACCCCGCCGACGACCTGCTCTCCGGGCTGATCCACCACGCCGGGGCCGATCCCGCGCTCACCGACGACGAGCTGATCAACATCGCCAACCTGCTGCTGCTGGCCGGGTACGACACCACGGCGAGCATGCTGGGGCTGGGCATCTTCGTGCTGCTGCAACGGCCCGACCAGCTCGCCGCCCTGCGCGACGACCCCTCGCGCACCGAGGACGCCGTCGAAGAGATGCTGCGCTACCTGTCCGTGGTCAACCCCGGGCTCTTCCGGTTCGCCACCGTGGACCTGGAGCTGGGCGGCCAGCCGATCCCGGCCGGCTCGACCGTCGTGGTGTCCGTGGTGGCCACCAACCGGGACGGGCAGCACTGGCCGGACCCGCAGGAGCTGGACCTCACCCGCGCCCGCGGTCCGCACCTGGCCTTCGGGCACGGCGTCCACCAGTGCCTCGGCCAGCAACTGGCCCGGATGGAGTTGCAGATCGGCTACCCCGCGCTGCTGCGCCGGCTGCCCGGGCTCCGGCTCGCCGTGCCGCCGTCGGAGATCGCCCTGCGCAACGACATGCTGACCTACGGCGTGCACTCCCTGCCGGTGGTCTGGGACGCCCCCTGACCCCGCGCACCTCCTGACGCACCGAAGGCCGGTCCGGGCCGAGTGACCTGGACCGGCCTTTTTTCGTGCCGGAAACGCCGAAAAGCTCCGCACCCGCCGGGGCGGGTGCGGAGCCAGGGGGATCGGGTCAGCGCAGGAAGGCGGCGATCGACTCGGCCAGACCGGCCGCGTCCACCCCGAGCAGCCGGTCGTGCTCCTCGGCCGTGCCGTACACGCGGGCCTCGCGGTCCCGCCAGGTGCCGAAGGACCGCAGCCGGTGCGGCACGTCGGCGAGCGCCTCGTTCACCTCGAACGCCGAGGTGCCGCGCAGGTACGGCTCGACCAGCACCACGTCCGGCCGGGCCGCCCCCACCGCGGCCCGCAGGCCGGCGTGGTCGAACGGCCGGATCGTCGCGGTGTACAGCACGGTGACGTCCAGGTTGGCGGTCGCGCCGAGCACCTGGTCCAGCACCGGGCCGACCGCGACCACGACACCGTCCCGGCCCCGCCGCAGCTCGGTGAAGCCGTCGGCGACCGGCACCGCTTCGGTGTTGACCCGCTCGGACAGCCGCACGTAGACCCGTCCGTCGCCGGCGATCGCCCGGCGCAGCAGCGGCGCGACCTCGTCCTCGTGACCCGGCACGTGCACGGTCCAGCCCGGCAGGGTGTCCAGCAGCGCCACGTCGCCGGGGGCCTGGTGGGTGCGGCCCCACGACGGGTCGTCGTAGGAGGCGCCGACGCTGACCAGCACCGCGCCGACGTCCTGGTGCCCGAGACCGATCTTGAGCTGCTCGAACGGCCGCTCGATAAGGAACGGCCCGTAGGTGTGCACCATCGGCCGCATCCCGGCCAGCGCGAAGCCACCGGCGATGTCGATCATCGCCTGCTCCCGGATGCCGAGGTTGAGCACCCGGTCCGGGTGCTGCTCCTTGGCCCCCCAGAAGAACCACGACGAGATGTCCGCGGTCAGCACGACCAGCCGGGGATCGGTGGCCATCGTCTCGACCACCGTCTCGGCCCAGACGGTGCGCATCTGCTTCCTGGTCAGCTGGGCGGTCATGCCGCGCTCCCTTCGGTGACCGGGAGGACCTCCGCCACCACGACCTGCGGCCGTCCGGCGGGTTCCCTGGTCAGTGCCTCGTACAGGGCGTCGTGGTCCCGGCCGTTCACGGTGGTCGAGTCCCAGTTCTCGGTGGCGAACCGGGTGGCGATGCCACCCGGCCAGCCGAGGCTCGAGGTCTTGTTGTCGATCACCACGGCGGTGAGGCGGTCGAGCCCGAGCCGGCCGGCGATCGCCATCGTCTCGTGGTTGCTGCCTTCGTCGAACTCGCCGTCGCCCATCAGCACGACCACCCGGGCGTCGCGGCCCTGCGCCCGCAGCGCGAGCGCGGTCCCGACGCCGAGCGGGAGCCCGTGGCCGAGGGAACCGGCGCTGATCTCGACGCCGGGCGCCAGGTTGCGGTCCGGGTGCATCCCGAGCGGCGAACCCCACGTGCGCCAGGTGTCCAGCGCCTCCGGCTCGATGAAGCCCTTCGCGGCCAGCATCGTGTAGTAGGCCATCGGCCCGTGCCCCTTGGAGAGGTAGAACCGGTCGCGGTCGGGGTCGTCGATGTTCTCCGGCGACACGTTCAGCACCCGGTCGTAGAGCACCCAGAGAACGTCCAATGTGGACGTCGCGGCCGCCAGGTGCTTGTCGTCCCCGGTCAGCCGGGCGAACAGGCTCTTGATCGTCTCTTCTGTCGTCTGCATCTCGCGCTTCCTCGGTCGGGCTTGCGGAGGTCGGGAGGCCACGTTCTCCCGCAGGCTAGGGCAGCGGCGGCCCACCGGGTATCCCCCGTCCTGATAGCCGCCGATCCCCCCGGAAAGTCCACAAGGGACACGAACCGGTCGCGGGCCCGGCACTGCCAGGTTGGGGGATGCTCGGGCGGGCGCGGCTTCCCTATCGTCGGCGAACGGGGCCGAGGTGTGCCCACGGACGCGAGCGGACCGCCCGCTCGTCACCAGGAAAGGGAGGGCCATGACAGCCACTGCGGGGCCTTCGGCCGAACCGGTCGACCTGTTGTCGGCGGCGGTGGTCGCCGACCCGTTCGGCTGGTACGCGCGGCTGCGTGAAGAGCCGTTGCCGCACACCGGGACGCTGAACCTGGGCAAGGTGATGGGCGGGCCGGACATGTGGCTGGCCACCCGCTACGAGGACGTGCTCACGGTCCTCACCGACCCGCGGTTCCTCACCAACCCGCCGTCGGACTCCCCGCTGGCGGACGTGCGGGACGGCGTGTTCAAGGCGATGGACTTCCCCGAGGACCTGATCCCGTGGATGGCCAACAAGCTGAACACCTCCGACGGCGAGGACCACACCCGGCTGCGCAAGCTGGTCTCCTACGCGCTGACCGCGCGGCGCGTCAACGCGCTGCGGCCCCGGGTCGAGAAGATCACCGAAGACCTGCTGGACGAGCTGGCGCGGCAGAGCGCGGACGGTTCCCCGGTCGACCTGGTCGAGGAGTTCTGCTTCCCGCTGCCGGTCACGGTGATCTGCGAGCTCGTCGGCATCGACGAAGCCGACCGGTCGGCCTGGCACGACTGGGGCAACGCGATGGCCACCATGGACGGGCCCAAGATCCCGCCCGCGCTGCGCAAGTGCATCGAGCTGTCGCGCGAGCTGATGGCCCGCCGGCGCGTCGAGCCGAAGGACGACCTGGTCACGGCCCTCGTCCAGGCGCAGGCGGCCGACCCCGGCCGGGTCACCGACGACGAGATCGTCGGGATCCTGTTCAGCCTGGTCACCGCCGGGCACCAGACCACGACCTACCTGATCGGGAACTCGGTGCTGTTCCTGCTCGAACAGCAGGACCAGCTCGCCCGGCTGAAGGCGGACCCGTCGCTGTGGGCGCAGGCCGTGCGCGAGTTGCAGCGCCTGGGGCCCCTCCAGTTCACGCAGGTGCGCTTCCCCTCCGAAGACGTCGAGCTGGGCGGCATCACCATCCCCAAGGGCGTGCCGGTCGCGCCGCTGCTGCTGGCGGCCAACACCGACCCGCGCAAGTTCCCCGAGCCGGACAAGCTGATCATCGACCGGCTGTCGGTCACCAACGAGACCCACCTCAGCTTCGGCAAGGGCATCCACCGCTGCCTGGGCCAGCACCTGGCCTACCAGGAGGCCGAAGTGGCGCTGCACGGGCTGTTCACCCGGTTCCCGGACCTGAGCCTGGCCGTGCCGCGGGCGGAGCTGCCGTGGATCCTGCGGCCGGCGTTCACCCGGACCAGGACGCTTCCCCTGCACCTCGCCTGAGCACCCGACCCGGGAAGGACGGACGGCCGTGTCCCACTCCGTGGAGACCGTCGACAAGTGGATACGCCGGTTCCGGCCGGCGCCGGACGCGCGGGTCCGCCTCGTGGCGCTGCCGCACGCCGGTGGGTCGGCGAGCTTCTTCTTCCCGCTGGCCCGGGCCCTCGCGCCCGACGTCGAAGTCCTGGCGGTCCAGTACCCGGGCCGCCAGGACCGGCGGCACGAGCCACCGGTCGACACGATCGGCCGGATGGCGGACCGGCTCCTGACCGCGCTGCGGCCGTTCGACGACCGCCCGATCGCGCTGTTCGGGCACAGCATGGGCGCGCTCGTCGGCTACGAACTGGGGCTGCGGATGCCGGGCGCGGGCCTGCCCGAGCCCAGGCATCTGTTCGCCTCCGGCCGGCGGGCGCCCTCGCACTACCGCGACGACGGGCTGCAGGGCGTGCCGGACGACGTGCTCGTGACCGAACTGGCGGCGCTCGGCGGCTCCGACCCGACCGTGCTCGACGACCCGGAGGTGCTGGAGCTCGTCCTGCCGGTGCTGCGCGCCGACTACCGGGCGGTCGACACCTACCGGCACGACCCCGGCGAGACGCTGAACTGCCCGATCACGGTGTTCACCGGGGCCGAAGACCCGCGGGTGTCGCTCGAGGAGGCCCGCGCCTGGGCCGGCCACACCACCGGCCCGACCGACCTGAACGTGCTGCCGGGCGGGCACTTCTTCCTGGTCGACCAGGCCGCCCCGATGCTCGCGACGATGGCGGCGAAACTGGCCGGCCCCGCGCTGACTGGAGGAAATCCGTGACCCGAGCCGGTATCCGGGCGCTGTCGCCCAGCGAGAGGATCCACGCCGTCCGGGAGGCCTACATCGGGTACACGGTCCGGGTCGCCGGGCGGCCGGATCCGGACGCGCTGCGGACCGCGTTCGAAGCCGTGTACCACGCTCACCCCCAGCTTTCGGCCCGCATCGAAGCGACCTCGGCCGGCCCCGCGCTCGCCGAGTCCGACGTGCCGCCCGAGATCCGGTTCGCCGAGGGCGACCCCGGGGCGCCGCTGGCCGGGATCGACTTCGACCAGCACCGGTCGCTGAGCGCGCTCAACGTGGTCGGCGATGGCGAGGAGACCGCCGTCTGCCTCGCGGTGCACCACAGCGTCGCCGACGCGCACCACGCCACCGCGCTCCTCTCCACGCTCTGGTCCGGCTACACCGACACCATCGTCGGAGCGCCGCTCGACCTGCCCCGGCAGCCGTACCCCCGGTCGCTGGAAGACCTGCTCGCCGACCGCGGCATCCACCCGTCCGCTCCGGGAGCACCGGCCGCCGCCCCGGGCCCGCCTCCGGCGCTGCCGGACCCGGTCGTCCGCCCCGTGGTCCAGCACCGCCTGAGCCCGGCCGAGACGACCGCGCTGACCGACCTCGGCCACCGCGAGCACGTGACGATCAACGGCCTGGTGTCGGGGGTGATCCTGCTGACCGAGGCCGAGCTGCGGGACGTGCCCCTGACCGACCTCGTCCACCGGTACTCGGTGAACCTGCGCGACCGCGTCACGCCGCCGATCGGCGCGACCGAGGGCACCAACGTGCTCGGCGGCGTGGGGTTCCGGGCCCCGGCGGAGGTCGAGCCGGACGCCGTCGCGCTCGGCCGGGCGATCGGCACCGGGCTGCGGGCCGACCTGGCCGACGGCTCCGTGCAGCGCAGCGTCCTGGACATGTTCAGCCGGCCCGCCGCCGCGAAGCCGTGGGACCCGGACCTGGCCCGCGTCACCGTCAGCATCATGAACTGGGGGGTCATCCCGCCGATGCGCACGCCGGGGGGACTGCGGCTGACCAACCTGCACTCCGCGTCCCGGATGCGGGAGCCCGTCGCGATCGGCGGGTACGTGCTGAACACCTTCGGCGGCCGGATCGGCATCGACCTGGTGTGGCCCGAGGACGATCCGACGCTGCCCGCGCGGGTCGACGCCCTGCGCGAACGGCTCGGCCACCTGCTCCGGGCCCGGTGAGGCGGCCGTGCCGGACGCGGACGTCCTCATCGTCGGCAACGGGCCGATCGGCGCGACCCTGGCCGTGCTGCTGGCGCAGCGCGGGCACCGGGTGACCGTGCTCGAACGCCGGCCCCGGCCGTACCCACTGCCCCGCGCGACCAGCTTCGACGGCGAGACCGCCCGGCTGCTGGCCGGCACCGGCATCGGCCCGGACCTCGGGCGGATCACCGAGCCGGCCAACGGCTACCAGTGGCAGACCGCCACCGGCGAAGCCCTGCTGGACATCGCGTTCACCACCAGCGGTCCGTACGGCTGGCCGGACGCCAACACCGTGCACCAGCCGGCGCTGGAGGAGCTGATCGCCGCCCGGGCGAGGGAACTGCCGGTCACCGTGCTGCGCGGGCACGAGGCCGTCGACCTCACCGACGGCGCCGACGGCGTGCGGGTGACCGCGATCGACGAAGACGACGACTCGCACACGCTGTCGGCCCGGTGGGTCGTGGGCTGCGACGGCGCCAACAGCTTCGTCCGCGAGCACCTCGACGTGCCGGTGACCGACCTCGGCTTTTCCTACGAGTGGCTGCTCTGCGACGTCCGGCTGAACGAGCCGCGCGAGTTCGTGCCGACGAACGTGCAGATCTGCGACCCGGCCCGGCCGACGACCCTGGTGGGCAGCGGTCCCGGCCGCCGGCGCTGGGAGTTCATGCGGCTGCCGGGCGAGAACGCGGCCGAACTGAACGCCGACGAGACCGCGTGGCGGCTGATGGCGCCGTTCGGCGTCACGCCGGACACCGCGGCCCTGCTGCGCAGCACCACCTACATCTTCCAGGCCCGGTGGGCCGAGCGGTGGCGGGCCGGGCACGTCCTGCTCGCCGGGGACGCGGCCCACCTCATGCCGCCCTTCGCCGGGCAGGGCATGTGCTCGGGCATCCGCGACGCGGTCAACCTGGCGTGGAAGCTGGACCTCACGCTGACCGGCCGGGCCGATGAGTCCCTTGTGGACACCTACGGGGAGGAGCGCCGGGCCCAGGCCAAGGCCGCGATCCTCGCGTCGGTCCAGCTCGGCCGGGTCATCTGCGTGACCGACCCGGACGCCGCCGCCGAACGGGACGCCACCGTGCTGGCCAACCGCCGCGGCCGGCCGGCAAGCCGGCCGGAACCGGCGAAACCGCTCACCGGCGGGCTGCGGCACGAGAGCCCGGGCGCGGGCGAGGTCGTGCCCCAGGGCCGCGTGTGCCGGCCCGGGGGCACCGGGCGGTTCGACGACGTCGTCGGCCGGGGGTTCGTCCTGCTCACCACCGAGGAACTCGACACCGAGGAGCTCGACACCGACCGCGCGGAGTTCCTCGCCGGGCTCGGCACGCACGTGCTGCGGCTGACCGCCGACCTCGACGCGGACGACGTCTACCGGCCGTACCTGGCGCGGTTCGGCGCGAGCTCGCTGCTCGTGCGGCCCGACTACCACGTCTTCGGCAGCTCGGCCGGCCGTCGCGGCCTCGAAGCCCTGGTCGACGCGCTGCGGGACCGGCTGCGGGCCACGGTGCCGGCCCGCTGACCCCTCAGCCGTGCTCGCCCAGCCGGGGTGGTGGGCGGTACTCCGGCTCGTACCCGGCGATCCGGACCGGGCTGCCGACCAGCCGGTACTCCCCCGCCGTGACCACGGCACCCGGGGCGGCGGCCAGCGCTTCCGGCAGCGTCCGGACGGCCGACACCGGCACGCCGAGCGGGCGCAACCGGGCCTCCCAGGACCGGGCGGTGTCCCGGGCGAGCACCTCGGTCACCACCGCGAGCACCTCTTCGCGCCGCGCGACGCGCTCGGCCATCGTCTCGAACCCGGCGATGCCCACCTCGCCGGCGAACGCCTTCCAGAAACCGTCGTGCGTGATGAACAGGGCCAGGTGGCCCTCGCTGGTCGGGAACAGCTGCGCGGGCACGTAGAACGAGTGCGCGCCGAACGGCCGCCGGACCGGTTCGGTGCCCTCGTTCAGGTAAGCCGAAGCCCGGTAGTTGAGCTGGGACAGCATCACGTCCCGCAGCGACACCTCGATCTGCCCGCCCCGGCCGGAGACGATCTGGGCCAGCAGACCGAGCGCGGCGGTCAGCCCGGCGGAGTTGTCGGCGGCCGAATAGCCGGGCAGGGTCGGCGGTCCGGCGGGATCGCCGGTGAGCGCGGCGACGCCGGTGGCCGCCTGGACCACGTAGTCGAAAGCCGGCTCGTCGCCCGCGGCCAGCCCGAAGCCGGTCACCGCGACGCACACGATCCGCTCGTTCCACTGCCGCAGCGCGTCGTAGGTGAGACCGAAGCGGTGGATCGCCGACGGCTTCAGGTTGGCCAGCAGCGCGTGCGCCCCGGTGACCAGCTCGCCCAGGCGCCGCCGGCCGGTGTCGGTCCCGAGGTCCAGGCAGACGCTCTGCTTGTTCCGGTTGACGCTGGCGAAGTAGGCGTCGCTGACCTGCCGGGACAGGTCACCGGACGGCGGCTCGACCTTGACCACCTCCGCGCCCAGGTCCGCCAGCAGCATCGTGGCGTACGGGCCCGCGAGGATGTGCCCGACCTCCAGCACGCGGATGCCCGCGAGCGGGCCGGTGCTCACCCCTGGCCCGTCAGCTTGCCGAACTCCGCCACGAGCGCGTCGAGCCCCGCGCCGGTCGGGAACACCGCGGCCGCGCCCGCCTCCTTCAGCCGCTCCACGTCCCCGGGCGGGATCGTGCCGCCGACGACCACCGCGATGTCCCCGGCGCCCGCGGCCCGCAACCCCTGCACCGTGCGCGTGGTCAGCGACAGGTGCGCACCGGAGAGGATGCTCAGGCCGACCACGGCGACGTCCTCCTGCAGCGCCATCGTCACGATCTCCTCGATCCGCTTGCGGATGCCGGTGAAGATCACCTCGTACCCCGCGTCGCGCAGCGCGCGGGCGACGATCTTCGCGCCCCGGTCGTGGCCGTCGAGACCGGGCTTGGCGACCAGCACGCGGGCCGGCATCAGAACACCACCGGCTGCCGGAACTCGCCCCAGACTTCCTTGAGGGCGGCGACGATCTCGCCGATCGTGCAGTAGGCGCCGGCGCAGTCGATGAGCGGTGTCATCAGGTTTCCCTCACCCTCCGCGGTCCGGGCCAGCGCGGTGAGGGTGGTGCGCACGGCCGCGCCGTCCCGCTCCGCCTTCACCCGCGCCAGCCGCTCCAGCTGCAGTTGCCGGCCTTCGGCGTCGAGCTCGTACATCGCGACCTCGGGTGGCTCCTGCGCCGAGGTGAACCGGTTGACCCCGACGACCGGGCGCAGACCCGCTTCGACGTCCCGGTGCAGCCGGTACGCCTCGTCGGCGATCAGGCCCTGGAGGTAGCCGTCCTCGATGGCCCGGACCATCCCGCCGTGCGCGTCGAGGTCCGCCATGATCGCGACGATGCGTTCCTCGGTCGCGTCGGTGAGCGCCTCGACGAAGTAGGACCCGCCGAGCGGGTCCGCCACCCGGGCCACGCCGGTCTCGTGCGCGAGGATCTGCTGGGTCCGCAGCGCCAGCGTCGCCGATTCCTCGCTCGGCAGGGCGAACGGCTCGTCCCAGGCGGCGGTGAACATCGACTGCACCCCACCCAGCACGGACGCCATCGCCTCGTAGGCCACGCGCACGGTGTTGTTCTGCGCCTGCGGCGCGTACAACGAGGCCCCACCGGCGACGCAGCCGAACCGGAACATCGCCGCCTTGTCGGTGCGGGCGCCGTACCGCTCGCGCACGATCGTCGCCCAGCGCCGCCGGCCCGCCCGGTACTTGGCGATCTCCTCGAAGAAATCGCCGTGGGTGTAGAAGAAGAACGAAATCTGCGGGGCGAACTCGTCGATGGTCATCCGGCCCCGCGCCAGCACGGTGTCGCAGTAGGTGACGCCGTCGGCGAGGGTGAAGGCCATCTCCTGCACCGCCGTCGCCCCGGCGTCGCGGAAGTGCGCGCCGGCGACGGAGATCGCGTTGAACTTCGGCACCTCGGCCGCGCAGAACTCGATGGTGTCGGCGATCAGCCGCAGCGACGGCTCCGGCGGCCAGATCCACGTGCCGCGGGAGGCGTACTCCTTCAGGATGTCGTTCTGGATGGTGCCGGTCAGCTTCGCCCGGGGCACGCCCGCGCGCTCGGCGGCGGCGACGTAGAACGCCAGCAGGATCGCGGCCGTGCCGTTGATGGTGAAGCTGGTGCTGATCGCCTCCAGCGGGATGCCGGCGAAGAGGACCTCCGCGTCGGCGAGCGTGTCCACCGCCACGCCGACGCGGCCGACCTCGTCGACGACCTCCGGGTCGTCGGAGTCGTACCCGCACTGCGTGGGCAGGTCGAGCGCGACCGACAGCCCGGTACCGCCCTGGCTCAGCAGGTAGCGGTAGCGGCGGTTCGACTCTTCGGCCGTGCCGAACCCGGAGTACTGCCGGAAGGTCCACAGCTTCTTCCGGTAGCCGGCGGCGAAGTTGCCGCGGGTGAAGGGAAACGTGCCCGGGTCGGGCGGATCGGCCGCCCGGTCCGCCGGCCCGTACACCGCCCGCACCGGAATACCGGAGGGGGTGCGCACTTGCTCGTCGGTCACTTCACACCACCGGGCCGGGGCGGGAGAACTGGGCGGCGTGGAGCCGGGCGTAGGCCCCACCGGTTTCGAGCAGCTCCTCGTGGGTGCCCTGCTCGACGATGCGGCCGGACTCCACGACCAGGATCAGGTCGGCTTCCCGGATGGTGGACAGGCGGTGGGCGATGACGAAGCTCGTCCGGCCGTGGCGCAGCGCCGCCAGTCCCTGCTGGACGAGCATCTCGGTCCGGGTGTCCACCGCGCTGGTCGCCTCGTCGAGCACCAGGATCGCCGGTTCGACGAGGAACGCGCGGGCGATGGTGATGAGCTGCCGCTCCCCGGCCGAGAGGCCGTCGCCCTCAGAGCCGAGCGCGGTGTCGTAGCCGTCGGGCAGGGTGCGGATCAGGTGGTCGGCGTGCACGGCGGTCGCCGCGGCGACGATCTCCTCCCGGGTGGCGCCGGGACGGCCGTAGGCGATGTTCTCGGCGATCGTGCCGCCGTAGAGCCAGGTGTCCTGGAGCACCATGCCGATCCGGCGGCGCAGGTCGTCGCGGGTCAGCTCGGTGATGTCCACGCCGTCGACGGCGATCGTGCCGCTGTCCGCGTCGTAGAACCGCAGCAGCAGGTTGACCAGCGTGGTCTTGCCGGCGCCGGTGGGCCCGACGATGGCCACCGTCTGTCCGGGTTGGACGGTCACCGACAGGTGCTCGATCAGCGGCCGGTCCGGCCGGTAGCGGAAGGACACGTCGGTGAACACGACCCGCCCGGTGAGCGCGGCCGACCGCTGCGGGGTGACCGGGTCGGGCCGCTGCGGCTCGGCGTCGTGCAGCTCGAACACCCGCTCGGCCGAGGCGAGGGCGGACTGGATCGGCCCGGTGAGCGACGCGATCAGCGAGATCGGCTGGTTGAACCGCAGCACGTACTGGATGAACGCCTGCAGCGCGCCGATGGTCAGCGCGCCGCCCGCGACGCGGACCCCGCCGACCACCGCGATCAGCACGAATCCGACGTTGCCGAGGAAGGTCAGGGCCGGGGCGACCAGCCCGGAGCGGAACTGCGCTTCGGCACCGGCCGTGCGCACCTCGTCGTTGTACCGGCCGAAGGTCTCCCGCGCCTGGCTCCAGCGCCCGAACGCGGTGACGAGGTCGTGCCCGGTGTAGACGTCCTCCAGGTGGCCGCCGAGCGCGCCGGTGGCCTTCCACTGCCGGGCGAACTGGGGCTTCGCGCGACGGGCCAGCGCGCGGGCCGTCCACACGGTCACCGGGACGACGGCCAGCGCGACCACGGTCAGCAGCAGCGAGATGCGCAGCATCATCACCAGCGAACCGAGGAAGAGGAACACCGACGTCAGCGCCAGGCTGGCCGTCTGCTGCACGGACTGGGCCACGTTGTCGATGTCGTTGGTGGTGCGGGAGAGCAGGTCGCCGCGGGACTGGGTGTCGAAGTAGGACAGCGGCAGCCGGGCCAGCGTCCGGTTGGTGCGTTCACGCAGCCGGAACGCCATCCGCTGCACCACGGTGGCGGTCAGCCGGCCCTGGGCGATCGTGGCCGCCCCGGACACCACGGCCAGCACCCCGGCCGCCACCAGGAAGCGGGTGACCGCGCCGAAGTCGACGGCGCCGCCGCGGATCCCGTCGACGATCGCGTCGGTGGCGTCCCCGAGCAGTTGCGGAATGGTGACCAGCGTGGCGTTGCCGACGACGGCCAGCGCGGCCATCCCGGTGATCCGCGCCCGGTCCGGGCGCATCGAGGCGAGCAGCCGCAGCGCGGCGCCGCGGCCGCCCGGCTCGGCGGGTGCCGGTGCGGTGCCCATCAGGCCGCCTCCCCGACGGTCAGCTGCGAATCGACGATCTGCGCGTAGGTGGTGCTGGTGGCCAGCAGCTCCTCGTGGGTGCCGGTGGCTTCGACCAGACCGGCTTCGAGCACCACGATCGTCTCCGCGGTGCGGATGGTGGACACGCGCTGGGCGACGACCACCACGGTGGCGTCGCCGATTTCCCGGGCCAGCGCGGTGCGCAACGCCGCCTCGGTGGCGTTGTCCAGTGCGGAGAACGCGTCGTCGAACAGGTAGATCCGGGGCCGCGCCAGCAGGACCCGGGCGATCGCCAGCCGCTGCCGCTGACCGCCGGAAACCGTGCTGCCGCCCTGTCCGATGGCGGTGTCCAGCCCGTCGGGCAGGGCCCGGACGAACTCGGCGGCCTGCGCGATCTCCAGCGCGTGCCACAGCCGCGCCTCGTCGGCGTCCGGGTCGCCGTAGCGCAGGTTGTCGGCGATCGTGCCGGCGAACAGGTACGCCCGCTGCGGCACCAGCCCGATCTGCCGGGACAGGTCGCCGCGCGCCACGTCGCGGACGTCGACGCCGTCGATGCGCACCGCGCCTTCGTCGACTTCGAGCAGCCGGGCCAGCACGGTGATCAGGGTCGTCTTGCCGCTGCCGGTCGAGCCGATGATCGCGGTGGTGCGGCCGGGCCGCGCGGTCAGGCTCACTCCCCGCAGCACCGGGCGTTCGGCGCCCGGATAGCCGAACGTGACGCCGTCGAGTTCGAGGTTCCCCCGCCACGCCGCCACGCCGACCGGCACGGCGGGTTCGGCGATACCCGGCTCGGTGTCCAGTACCTCGGTGATCCGGCCCGCGCTCACCTTCGCCCGCGGCGCCATCATGAACACGCTCAGCCCCTGCGTCACCGCGCCCAGGGTCAGCGTCAGGTAGGTCAGGAACGCGATCAGCGCGCCGAGCTGGAGCTCGCCGCCCACGACCCGGTGGCCGCCGATGGCCAGCACCGCGACCGAGGCCAGGTTGGAGATCAGCAGCGAAGTGGCGCCGAAGAACGCCTGCACCCGGCCGAGCCGGACGCCCACGCCCATCAGGTCGGTGTTCGCGTCGGCGAAGCGCTTGCGCTCGTTCTCGTCGCGGACGAACGCCCGGATCACGCGGATGCCGGTGATCTGCTCGCGCATCACGCGGTTGACCGCGTCCACGAACCGCTGCAGCAGCCGGGACGCCGGCACCATCTGCCGGATCAGCAAGCCGATCGTCACGACCCCGACCGGCACCGCGACCAGCAGCGCCAGCGAGGACGGCGCGTCCTGGCGCACCGCGAGAACGACGCCGCCGGTGCCGACGAAGGGTGCGGTCAGCAGCATGGCCAGCGCGGTGAACAGCAGCAACTGCACCTGCTGGACGTCGTTGGTGCTGCGGGTCAGCAGCGACGAGGCGCCGAACCGGCTCATCTCCCGGGCGGAGAAGCCCGACACCCGGTCGAACAACGCGGTCCGCAGGTCCGCGCCCAGCCCCATCGCCACCCGCGCGCCCAGCAGCACCGCGCCGCCCGCGCAACCGATCTGCACCAGCGTGGCGGCCAGCATGATCCCGCCGTGGCCGAGGATGTACCCGACGTCGCCGGTGAGCACGCCGCGGTCGACCACGTCGGCGTTGAGCGTCGGCAGGTAGAGCAACGCCGCCGCCTGCACGAGCTGGAACCCGGCGATCGCGGCGAGCGGCCGGCGGTAGGGGCGCAACCGGGGGCGCAGCAAGGAAACCAGCGAGGCCGGCGGGGAAGCCGGTTCGGGGGGTGCGGTCATCGCGCGACCCTAGCGGCCCGGACCGGGGCAGTGCTTCGTCCACTCGGGCCCGATCCCGGATGGACTCCGCGGTGGGCGCGGGCGGGTCGTCCGGTGACGGCGGGGGCGCGCACGGTGACCGGCCGGCCCGCGGCGGGGGGCAGCGCGCACCGAAGTGGAGCTGCTGCCACAGGAACGCCTCCGACCGGCGTGCGGGGCGCACGCGTCCTGCCAGCGTTTCCCAGGCGGCCCACCGGGGCCATCACTCACGTGAGTAGTCTCGATTACCGGCGGCCACGGCTCTGGTCACCGGGCATTCGGTAGCCGATGATGCCAGCGTGACTGATGAACGCCCGATGGATGACGATGACGGCCCGACCGATTCCGTTGGCCGCCGCACCTTCCTCACCGCCGCCATGGTCGGCTCGGCCGGTCTGGCGATCGGTGCGAACCTGCTCGGACCGAGCCTGCTCGGACCGAACGCACCCGAAGCGGTGGCCGGGACCCCGGTTCCGCTGCTCGGACCGGCGGGGCCGGACTTCGGCCTGACCAAATTCCTCGACCCGCTGCGGATCCCGCCGGTGCTGCGGCCCCGGCCGGAGCAGGAACTGCTCACCGTGCGGATGACCAACGCCCGGGTCAAGCTGCACTCGCAGCTGCCCGAAACCGCGTTGTGGACCTACGAAGGCCAGTTCCCCGGACCGACCATCGAGGTGCGCTGCGGACAGCGCACGCGCATCGCGTGGAGCAACGAACTCACCGGCAAAATTCCCCTGGTGGCCGCCCAGGTGCCGTTCGCCAAGCCGTCACCGGCGTACCTGCCCGGCTTCCGCAGCCCGGACGGCACCCTGCCCGCCGGCACCCGGCTGATCGACGGCGTCAGCGACCTGCCGCCGTGGAACGTGGTGCACCTGCACGGTTCGGTGACCCCCGCGCACAACGACGGCTGGGCGCACAACGGCATCACCACGGGGGACGCGCAGCTCTCCGAGTACCCGAACCGCCAGGCGGCGACCGCGCTCTGGTACCACGACCACGCGATGGCGGTGACCCGGTTCACCGTGTACGCCGGGCTGGCCGGCATGTACCTGATCCGCGACGCCGAAGAGGACGCGGCCGGGCTGCCCCGGGGCGAGCGGGAGATCCCGCTGATCATCACCGACCGCAACCTCGACACCGTGCCCTCGACCGGCGCGCTCACCGGTCAGCTCCTGTACAAGCAGGCCTACGTGCCCGCGTCCGGCACGACGGCCCCGCTCACCGCACCGTTCGTCCTGGTCAACGGCACCATCTGGCCGCACCTCGACGTGGCCGCGGGCCTGTACCGGTTCCGCGTGCTCAACGCGGCGAACTCCCGCTTCTTCCGCCTCGACCTGATCGACGAGGCGGGCGTCCTGCACAACGACGCGGTGAGCATCGTGGGCACCGACGCCGGGCTGCTGCCCGCGCCGGCCCCGATCCCGGTGGGCGGCCTGACGATCACCCCGGCCGAGCGCGTGGACCTGCTCGTCGACTTCAGCCGGTTCGCGGGCCAGCGCCTGCGCCTGACGAACACCGGCAGCGTCGGCGAAGCGGACATCATGGAGTTCCGCGTGGCTTCCCGCATCCGGCCGGAAAAGGTCCGCGTCCCGCAGAAGCTGTCGAAGTCCTACACGCGGCTCGGGCCCGGCACCGTGCCGGCCGACCACGACGAGGTCTTCGTCGCCCTGCTCCCGGGGACCACCGCCGGGGTGCCGGACCCGACCATGTGGGAGCTGAAGGAGATCACCGACCCGGCCCAGCTGCCGACGCAGTTCCCCACGGCCGGGGTCATCCAGCTCACCGACCCGGCCACCGGGCGGGTGCGGACGTTCAAGAAGGTCGCGGCCCTGTTCGACGACACGGTCTCGATCTTCATCAACCGCGGGCGCTGGGCGGTGTGGCACTTCCTCCAGCTCGGCGGTACGCCGCACCCGATGCACATCCACATGACGCGGCTCCAGTTCCTCGACCGCACGACGTGGACCGACCTGACCGCCTTCGACGTCCCGACGGGCGGCACCGTGCGGCCGCTGCCCGTACCGAACGCGGGACCGGCGCTGGAGAAGTGGGAGGAGGGCTGGAAGGACACCTTCCAGGCCCGCCAGGGCGAGTGGATCACCGTGGCCGGGCAGTTCGACGGCGCGTCCGGTGAATTCATGTACCACTGCCACATCCTCGAGCACGAGGACATGGGCATGATGCGCCCGTTCGTCGTCCACCCGCCGGAGATCGCCCGGTTCCACATGCACTCGAACGCGGCCGGGCCCGGCGCCGCGCCGGCCGCGGGCCACAGCGGTCACAGCGGCCACCGGTAGCCGGGAACCCGGGCCGGGGCCGAGCGGACCGGGGCCGAACGGACGCGGTCCGCTCGGCCCCGGCCCGGGACCGCCGTGGGTCAGAGCGGGATGTTGCCGTGCTTGCGGGGCAGCCGGAGATCCCGCTTCCCCTTGAGCCCCTTCAACGCCGTGGCCACGTGGTCGCGGGTCTGCGAGGGCTGGATGACGGCGTCGATGTAGCCGTGTTCCGCGGCGAGGTACGGGGTGAGCAGCGTTTCCTCGTACTCCCGGGCCAGCTTGGCGCGCAGCGCGTCCACGTCGGCGGACTGCCGAGCCGCCTCGGCGATCGTCTTGCGGTACAGCACATCGGTCGCGTTGGCGGCCCCCATGACCGCGATCTGCGCGGTGGGCCAGGCGAAGTTGAGGTCGGCACCGAGGTGCTTGGACCCCATGACGTCGTAGGCGCCGCCGTAGGCCTTGCGGATCACGACGGTGACCAGCGGGACCGACGCCTCGGCGTAGGCGTAGATGAGCTTGGCCCCGCGCCGGATGATGCCGTTCCACTCCTGCTCGGTGCCGGGCAGGAAGCCCGGCACGTCGACCAGGGTGACGATCGGGACGTTGAACGCGTCGCAGGTGCGCACGAACCGGGCGGCCTTCTCCGACGCGTTGATGTCGAGGCAGCCGGCCAGCTTCGCCGGCTGGTTGGCCACCACGCCGACGCTCTGGCCCTCGATCCGGGCGAAGCCCACGATCACGTTCGGGGCGTACAGCTCCTGCACCTCGTCCAGCTCGCCGTCGTCGACCACCGAGCGCAGCACATCGCGCATGTCGTAGGGCTGCGTCGCCAGGTCCGGGACCAGCCGGTCGAGGTCGGCGGCGGCCGCGGGCACACCGCCGGGCGCGTACGCGGGCGGGTCGGCCAGGTTGTTGGACGGCAGGTACGACAGCAACTGCTGCACGTAGCCGATCGCGTCCTCGTCGCCGGCGCCGAGGTAGTGGGCGTTGCCCGACCGCGTGTTGTTGGTCAGGCCGCCGCTGAGCTCTTCCAGGCCCACCTGTTCCCCGGTCGCGCCGCGGATGACGTCCGGGCCGGTGAGGAACATGTGCGAGTTGCCGTCGACCATCACGACGAAGTCGGTCAGCGCGGGCGAGTAGCAGGCGCCGCCGGCGCAGGAACCGAGGATGAGCGAGATCTGCGGCACGATGCCGGACGTGCGCACGTTGCGCCGGAAGATCTCCCCGTAGATCGCCTGCGCGACCACGCCTTCCTGCAGCCGCCCGCCCGCGCCGTCGTTGATGCCGACGATGGGCCGGCCGGTCCGCACCGCGAGGTCCATGACCTTGACGATCTTGCCGCCGTGCGCTTCGCCGAGGGAGCCGCCGAACACGCTGGCGTCCTGGCTGTAGAGGCAGATCGGCCGCCCGTCCACGGTGCCGTACCCGGTCACGACGCCGTCGCCCGGCGGGCGGTTGCGCTCCAGGCCGAAGTTGACCGACCGGTGCCGGACGAACGCGTCGAGCTCCACGAACGAGCCGGGGTCCAGCAGCAGTTCGATGCGTTCCCGCGCGGTCAGCCGGCCGCGCGGGTGCTGGCGCTCGGCCGCCCGGGCGGAGCCGTGCCCCACCACTTCCTCCGTCCGGCGGCGCAGTTCCTTGAGCCGGTCGGCGGTCGTGGTCGGGGCGGGGACGCCTTCGCCCGGCGCGGGTTCGATCATGGTGCGGGAGCCCTCCTCCGGACCTGGCGCCGCCCGGCCGGGGACCGGGCGGCGAACTCCACAGCGCGAGGCGGTGGCGTCAGGACGCGGGCGTACCGAGCTGCACCGGGAGGTCCTTGGTCCGGGTGAACCCGGGCCGCAGGATCCACGGGACCTCCTCGCGGGGAACCGCGAGCGACAGGTCCGGGAACCGGGTGAACAGACCGCGCAGCGCCACTTCCGCCTCCAGGTAGGCGACGTGCTGGCCGAGGCACCGGTGGATGCCCTTGCCGAAGCCGAGGTGGCTCTCGCTGCCCACCGACAGCCGGTCGACGATCAGCTTCTCCGGCTCGGGGAACTTCCGCGGGTCGCTGTTGGCGCCCATGATCATCGGCACCACGGGCATCCCCCGCGGGATCAGCACCCCGCCCAGCTCCATGTCCTCGGTGCCGAAGCGCGGCTGGCCGAACTGGATCGGGCCGAGGCGCTGCAGTTCGCGCACCGCCTGCGCCCACATCGACGGGTCGGCCTTCAGCCGGTCGAGCTGGTCCGGGTGCTCCAGCAGGGCGAGCACCGAGTTGCCGATCAGGTAGGTCGTGGTCTGGTGCCCGGCCGTGACCAGGCTGAACAGGATCCCGACCAGCTCGTCGTCGCTGACGATCTCCGGGTTCTCCGTCTGCGCGTTGACCAGCGCGGTGACCAGGTCGTCCTGCGGCTCGGCGCGCCGGCGCGCGAGCAGCTCGCGGGCCGTCGCCAGTGCCGCGCGCACCGCGTCCGGCAGCCGCTCGCCGTCGAGCGTCGCCATCGCGTCGCTCCAGGTCTTCCAGATCGGGCGGTCCACCTCGTCCACGCCGACCAGCTCGCAGATCACCGCGATCGGGAGCGGGTAGCAGTAGGCCTGGACCAGGTCGATCGCCGAACCGTCCGCGGTGGCCTCGGCCAGCTCGTCGAGCAGCTTCGCGGCGATCTCCTCGACGCGGGGCCGGAACTTGCTCACCCGGTGGTTGGTCAGGGCGTAGGAGACCAGCTTGCGCAGCCGGGAGTGCTCCTCGCCGTCGGAGGCGTTGATCAGGTTCTTCAGCCAGGGGATCAGCTCCTCCGGCATGTTGAGGTGCTCGAACACGCCGTTGCGGATGTCCTCGACCGGGGCGTCGGGCAGCGGGTTGGTGAGGAACCGCGGGTCGGTGAGCACCTGCTTGACGTGCTCGTAGCGGGCGGCCAGGAACATCGGCGGCCCGCCCATGAACCCGCCGATCTGCAGTGTCGGCGCCTCACGCACCCGCGCGTGCGCCCCCCACGGGTCGGCGATCACCTCGGGTGCGAACAGGTCCACCTTGTCGGCCGAAGTCTCGGCGGTGGTGGTCATGGGCCTCTCCTCGCGTAGAAAGCGTGCGGTCCGCTGGCCGGGGGCCGGACGCGCCGAGGCCCCGTTTTCCGAACAATAGGCAGACCCCGGCCGGCGAACATCCCTCAACCTGATAGGCCGGGGCCGCGGCCCCTCGGCCGCTGACCGTCCACAGTGTCCTCAGCGTCCTCGGCGTCCTCGGCGTCCTCAGCGCAAGAGCAGCGGCAGTGACTGCAGGCCGGTGAAATCGGGCGAGGGCTGGGAAACCGGCGGGCGCTGCGGATCGGTGCGCAGATCCGGGTAGCGGTCGAACAGGATGTTCTGCACGACCCGGCCCTCCAGCCGGCTCAGCGGGGTGCCCAGGCAGAAGTGCACCCCGTGCCCCCACGACAGGTGCAGCTTGTAGTCGCGGGTCGGGTCGAACTCGTGCGGGTCGGCGAAGACGCGCTCCTCGCGGTTGGCCGCACCGACCCACACCGAGACCAGCCGGTCGGCCGGGATCTCGTGCCCGCTGAGCACCGTGTCGGTCATGGTCGCCCGGATGATCCGCTGGAACGGCGGGTACATCCGCAGCGACTCCTCGATCGCCCCCGGCACGAGGGACCGGTCCTCGCGGATCCGCTTGGCCTGCACCGGGTTGAGGTCCAGCGCCAGCACGGTGTTGGCGAGCATCGACGCCGTCGTGACGTGCCCGGCGATCAGCAGCAGGTTGGCGAAGTTGACCACCTGGGCGTCGGTGAGCCGCTGTCCGTCGACCTCGGCCACGACCAGCGCGGTCAGCAGGTCCTCGCGCGGGGTGCGCCGGCGTTCGGTGGTGTGTTCGAGCAGGTAGGCCCGCAGCTGCTTGATGTCGTCGACCCGCTGCGCCACCGCGGCGGCGACGTCCTCCAGCGCGTCCTTGTCGCTGTTGAGGTGCTTGGTCATCAGCGACGTGAACCAGACCCGGTCCGACCCCGGCACGCCCAGCATCTCGGCGATCACGATGACCGGCAGCGGGTAGGCGAGCGCCGACACCAGCTCCATCCGGTCGCCGTCTTCGCCCAGGTCCAGCAGTTCGTGGGTCAGCGCTGCCACGCGCCCCTCCAGCCCGTCGATCATCCGCGGGGTGAACCCGCGGTTGACGATGCCGCGCAGCTGGGTGTGCTCGGGTGGATCGAGCCGCACCATGTTGCCGTCGGTCAGTTCCTTGGAGAACTCGAAGGAATTCGGGATCAGCCGCTGGGAGTTGCTGGAGAAGGTGACGGGATCCATCATGACCGACAACGCGTCGTCGTAGCCGTACAGGTGGTGGATGCCGGTTTCCTCGTCGTACCGGAACGGCGCGGGCGGCGTCTCCCCGCGCATCCAGACGTGCTGCTCGTGTGTCTCGAACACCGGTCTCCCTAGGTTCGCGAGGCTCTTGCTCGGCCAGATCAGGTAATTACAGGTTCGGCCCCGGCGCGGGACATCCCCAAAGCTGGTCGTTCTGCGCAGCGGCTATCAGGACGGGGGATGCCCGCCCCGCGGGAGCCGCCCTAGCCTGCGGACGCATCATGCGGGTCTATGGGGGCATGATCTGACGATCGGAGACCAGATGGGTGCGCCCACGGGGCTGCTGACCACGACCGACGACCTGCTGCGCCGGTTCACCGAGTCGGCCAGCACCCAGGACCGGGTGGTGGTCCCGACCCCGTCGTTCCACCGCTGGTTCGCCGAACGCCAGGCCGCCAACAGCTACCGAGTCACCCGGGTCCCGTTCGACGAGCTGTCCGGCTGGCGGTTCCAGCCCGGCACCGCCAACCTCGTCCACGACAGCGGCCGGTTCTTCGCGGTCGAGGGCCTGGCGGTGCGCACCGACCAGGCGCACTGGACGCAGCCGATCATCCGGCAGCCGGAGACCGGCATCCTCGGCATCCTGGTCAAGGAGTTCAACGGCGTCCTGCACTGCCTGATGCAGGCCAAGATGGAGCCGGGCAACGTCAACCTGACGCAGCTCTCCCCCACCCTGCAGGCCACCCGCAGCAACTACACCCGGGTGCACCAGGGCAAGCCGATCCCGTACCTGGAGCACTTCACCGCCCCGTGGCGCGGCCGGGTGCTGGTCGACGTGCTCCAGTCCGAGCAGGGCGCGTGGTTCCTGCACAAGCGCAACCGCAACATGGTCATCGAGGTCACCGACGACATCCCACTGCTCGAAGACTTCTGCTGGCTCACGCTGGCCCAGCTGCACGAGCTGCTGCACGTGGACAACCTGGTCAACATGGACGCGCGCACGGTGCTCTCGGGCATCCCGTTCGCCGCGCCGGTCGACCGGCCGTCGGTGCTCGGCGAGGACTCGTTCCGCGGTTCGCTCCTGCGTTCCCTCGCCGAGCGCCGGGGCGTGCTGCACGAGCTGCCCTCGGTGCTGAGCTGGTTCACCGAGGCCAAGACCGGCCACCGCCTGGACCAGCAGCGGATCCCGCTGAACCAGGTCGGCGGCTGGCACACCGCGGACGAGCACATCAGCCACGACGAGGGCAAGTACTTCTCGGTGATCGGCGTCGACGTCCGGGCGAGCAACCGCGAGGTGGCGCACTGGACGCAGCCGATGCTGGCCCCGGTCGGGCAGGGGCTGCTCGCTTTCCTGACCAAGCGGATCGACGACGTGCTGCACGTGCTCGTCCAGGCCCGCACCCAGGCCGGCACGTTCGACGTGATCGAGATGGCCCCGACCGTGCACTGCACGCCGGAGAACTACGCGGGGGCCGAACCGCCGCGGTACCTGGAGTGCGTGCTTCAGGCCCCGCCCGGGGCGATCAAGCACGACGTCGTGCACTCGGAGGAGGGCGGGCGCTTCCACCACGCGGAGAACCGCTACCTGGTCGTCGAAGTGGGCGACGAGTTCCCGGTCGAGGTGCCGCCGGACTTCATCTGGATGACCGCGCGGCAGGCGACGAACCTCGTGCGCCACGGCAACTACTTCAACGTCGAGGCGCGCAGCCTGCTGACGTGCCTGCACACCCTGTGGTGACGACCGAGTCCGGAGGAAGGCTTTCGTGAAGGTCATCGTGCTCGCCGGGATCACCCCGTCGACGTTCTTCGCCCACGTTTCGCTCGCCACGGCCCTGCGGGACGCCGGGCACCAGGTGATGGTGACCGCCGCGGCCGACGACGTCGTCCCGGCCATCACCGCGGCCGGGCTGGCCGCCGTGCCGGTGCTGCCACCGGGGCTGACCCGCGAGCGGGTGACCGCCGAGACCGGGCTGTTCCCGCCGCCGCCGGACGCCCTCGAGCGCGAGCGGTGGGCCGGTGGGCTGTTCGCGGCGATCGAATCCCGGCCCCTCGAAGCGCTCGTGGAGTTCGGCGAAAGCTGGCGCCCGGACATCGTCATCGGCGGGATGCTGGCCTACGGCGCGCCGCTGCTGGCCGCCCGCCTCGATGTCCCGTACGTGCGGCAGGCCTGGGACATCCACGACCCGGAGCTGTTCGACGCGGGGGCGGAGTCCCAGTTGCGCGAGCAGCTCGAACGGCTGGGGCTGACCGGTCTGCCCGAGCCCGACCTGCTGATCGAGGTCGAGCCGCCGAGCCTGCGGCAACCGGGGGGCCGGCCCGGGCAGATGATGCGGTGGATCCCCGGCAATGCGCAGTGCCGCCTGGAACCGTGGATGTACACCAAGGGCGCGGCCACCCGGGTCGGCATCACCGTCGGCACCGCGGTGGCGGACTACGACCAGTACGACTTCGTCCAGGGCATCGTCGAGAACGTCGCCGCCCTCGACGTCGAGACGGCGGTGGCGGTCCCCGGGGAAGCCGTCCCCACCCTGCGCGAGCGGATGGACGGCACCGGCGTCCACCTGGGCTGGATCCCCCTCGACGTGCTGGCCCCGACCTGCGACGTCCTGGTGCACCAGAGCGGGGGCAGCACGATGATGACGGCGCTGAGCTTCGGGGTGCCGCAGGTGCTGCTCCCCGACGCCGGGCAGTTCCGGCAGGTGGACATGGCCCGCCGGCTGGTCGAGGCGGGCGCCGCGCTGACGCTTTCCCACGAGCAGGCCACGACCGAGGCGATCGCCGAGAAGTGCCAGGAGATCATCTCCGATCCCGGCTACGCGGCCGCCGCGGCCGGGCTGGCCGCGGAGATCGCCGCGCTGCCCCTGCCGTCCGAAGTGGTCCGGCGGATCGAAGGGCTGGTCCGCCGCGCGTCCGCGTGAGCGCGACGCAGCCGGAGCGCGGCGGTCCACCGCCGCGATCGACAAGGGAGAGGTGAGCATGCGGTTCAGGGCTTTGCGGGTCGCGGCAGCGGCGGCGGTGGTCGCGGCGACCGCGGTGCCGGCGCAGGCCGTCGCACGCGACGGGCAGCCGGTTTCGCTGGTGGGCAAGAAGGTCGTGCTGGTCAACGACGACTCGGTGCAAGCCGCGAAACCCACCGGAACGGACGGGCGGGGCCTCTACGTGCTCCGGCAGGCGCTGTGCCGCGCCGGGGCCGACGTGGCCGTCGTCGGGCCGTGGGCGCAGCAGAGCGGGCGCAGCCGGGCCGTTTCCGGGGCCTTCCAGGTGGCCACCGCGCCGCCGACGGCCGTGCCGGCGGAATTCGCCGCCGACTGCGCGAACGCGCCCGGGCACGGGCTGGTCCTGGGGGCCTGCCAGAGCAGCACGCCGTGCGCCGCCGACAGCCCGTCGGTGACTCCGGCGGACGCGGTCGACATCGCGCTGACCGCCGTGCTGCCGCAACGGCTCGGCTGGAGCAACGGACCGGACCTGGTCGTGTCCGGGATCAACTCGGGGCCGAACACGGACTTCGCGATCAACGGCTCCGGCACGATCGGCGCGGCCACGGTCGCGATCGAGCGGGGCGTGCCCGCCGTGGCGGTCAGCGCCGGAACGCGCGTCACCCCGCCGCCGACGGACGCCACCTACGCGGCCGCGGCCGACGTCGTCGTCCGGTTGCTCGCCCAGCCCCGGCTGTGGACGTTCGTGCGGGACATGGTCCTGGTGAACGTGAACCAGCCGGACGTGCAGCCCGGGTCCGCGCCGTCTCCGGTGCGCTGGACGTCGGTGGGGCGCGTGTCGCAGGGGGCGGTCACCTACACCGCCACCGGCGACGGGACCTACCAGCTCTCCTACCGAGCCGTGACGCCGCCGCCGGTGTTCGAGGCCGGCAGCGACACGAAGGCCCTGTTCGACGGGTTCGTGAGCGTGTCGGCGGTGACCGTCAACCGGACCTACAGCGGGCCCGGCCGCTGAGGAAACCCGCCGGAGGGCGCGCCGCGGCGCGCCCTCCCGCGGCGGGTCACTCGCCCCCCACTTGGCGTAGATCACCGGCTGCTCCCGGTGCGGTAGCTGCCGCAGCTTCAGGTTCTCCAGGCCCAGCGTCTCGCGCAGCGCGGCGGTGACACCGGGCCACCGCGGGTGCCCGAGCTCGTCGAAGGCGAGGATGCTGCCCTTGCTCAGGTGCGGCCGGATCGCCTCGAACACCTCGCGGGTCGGCTCGTAGAGGTCGAGGTCGAAGAAGGCCAGGCCGATCACCGTCTCGGGGTTCTCCGCCAGGTACCGGGGCACTGTCTCCCGGACGTCGCCCTGCACGACGAACGTGCGCTGGACGTGCGACACGGGGTCGCCCGCTTCGTGCGCGGCCAGCACCTCGCGCAGGTGGTCCACTTCGTCGGCGGGGACGGCGAACCGGCCGACCGCTGCGCTCGGGCTCACCTCGTCGACCTCGGACAGGTCCGGGAACCCGGTGAAGGTGTCGAAGCCGATGATCCGCCGGAAGGAGTTGTACGGCTCGTGGATGCCGCGCAGTGCGGCCAGGGTCGCGAGGTGGCGGCCGTGCAGCACGCCGAACTCCATGATCACGCCGGGGAGGTCGACCAGCTCCCGGTAGAGCGCGTCCATCGTCAGCAGGTCGGCGAGCTGGTGGCGCCGCAGGTACACCGGGAGGTTGTCGATCAGGTACACCGGCGGCATCGGCGTCTCGGTCAGCAGCTTGGTGAGCCGCTCCCGGACCTCCTTCTCCACCGGCGACTCGTGCGGCAGGATCCGCGGGTTCTTGTGCTCGGTCATGCGTTTTCCCTTCAGCGTCAAGAAATCCAGGCGTGCGGCGCGGGCCCGCCGCCACCGACCGGGGGGAACAGGCGCTCGAGCGCGGAGAGTTCGGACTCCGCCAGCGGCTTCTCCAGCGCTTCGATCGCGCCGTCGACGTGCTCTTCGGTGCGCGGCCCGATGACCACCCCGGTCACCCCGGGGCGCGACAGCACCCACGCGAGCCCGACCTGGGCGGGTTCCCGGCCGATTTCGCCGCACAGGTCCTCGTAGGCCGCGATGGTCTCGCGGCGGTCGTCGAGCGCGGCGGCCGCGCGGCCCTGCGCGGACTTGACCGCGGTCCCGTCGGCGAGCTTGCGCAGGACGCCGCCGAGCAGACCGCCGTGCAGCGGGGACCAGACGAACACCGCGATGCGGTAGGCCCGGGCCGCGGGCAGCACCTCCAGCTCCGGGTACCGCGTCACGAGGTTGTACCCGCACTGTTCGGCCACCACCCCGAGGAAGTGCCGGCTGCGCGCGGTTTCCTGGGCGGCGGCGAGGTTCCAGCCCGCGAAGTTCGACGAGCCGACGTACCGGACCTTGCCCTGCGCGACGAGCTGCTCCATGGCCTGCCACACCTCGTCCCAGCTGCTGGTGTGGTCGACCCGGTGCATCTGGTAGAGGTCGATCCAGTCCGTGCCCAGCCGACGCAGGGAGCCCTCGCAGGCGGCGACGATGTGGCGCGCGGACAGGCCCTGATCGTGCAGTCCGGGGCCCATCTCGTTGCCCACCTTGGTGGCCAGGACGACTTCGTCGCGGCGGGCGGGGCTCGCCGCCAGCCACCGCCCGATGACTTCTTCGGTGTACCCCTTGTGGACCCGCCAGCCGTACATGTTCGCGGTGTCGACGAAGTTGACCCCGCGCGCCAGCGCGTGGTCCATGAGCCGGTGGGCCTCCGGCTCCCCGACCCGGCCGCCGAAGTTCACGGTGCCCAGGGCGAGCCGGCTGATCCGCAGGCCGGTCCGGCCCAGCTGGGTGTAGAACGCGTCGGGCTCGCCCGGCCGGCCGAGCCGGACCGGGAGCGCCTCGTCGGACGGTCGCTGGGCTGCTGCGGCGAAGGTCATGACGGTAGTCCCTGGGGGTGGAGGGGCGGCGGCTCAGCCGGCGGCGGCGGTCGTGGCGGCGTACTCCCGGAAGTACTTGCCGAGCACGTCCCGGTAGTAGTCCTCGCCGCCGATCCGGGCGGCCTCCGGTACAAGGTGGCGCAGCCGGGCGACCGACACCGGCTGGCTCGTCGCTTCGCTGACGTACGCGCGGTCGGCCGTGACCCCGAGTTCGGCTTCGAGGTGGTCGACGATCCGTTCGACCGGCACCGCCGAGCCGGTGGCGACGTTGACCACCGTGCGGCTGACGCCCGTGGCGAGCAGCCGGTCGGTGAGGTCGACCAGGTCGTCGACGTCGACGAGGTCCCGGCGCGCCCCGCGGTAGAGCCGGACCGCGCCCGACTGGATCTGCCGCACCAGGCTGGGCACCAGCATCCGCGCGTGCTGCGCGGGCCCGACGACGTGGGCCAGCCGCAGGGCCAGGTAGTCGACGCGAGAGGCGGCGAGGACCGCCTCCAGGGTCAGGTTGTGCCGGCCGTAGGCGGTCGAGGGGAAGACCGGCCCGTCCTCCCGGCCCGGCTCCCCGGGGACCGCGTACATCGCCGCCGAGGCGGTGGAGAAGAACACCAGCTTCTCCTCCCGCCGCTCGCAGCGGCGGATCAGCTCGTACAGGCGGGTGGCTTCCCGGGTGAAGTCGGCTTCGGGGATCCCGGAGGCGACCGACACCCCGAACGCGGCGACCACGACCCCGGGGCGGGATCCCGCGAGGTCCGCGAAGCGGCCGGCGAGGAAACCGCTTCCGATGACCTCCATCAGCGCTCCTTGGTCCGGGCCGGCCCCCGTTAAGTCCACAGTGGACATCGGCGCGCACCGGCCCCGCCGGGGGGAACCCAGTCTGGCCCAGGCCGCTGCCGGGGGACATCACCAACGTGGGTAACGGTGGCTCAGCGGGGAACGCGGCCCCCGGTCGGCGGGCCCTGGTCCGGCGGGACGGGGTAGCCGTCGCGCTCCAGCGACTCCAGCACGAGGTCGATCGCCGCGTCGAGCTGCGGGTCCCGGCCCGCGACCCAGTCCTGGGGCGCGATGTCCACCTCGACGTCGGGCGTGACGCCGTGGCCGTCGAGCCAGCCGGGGCCGTCCCACCACTTCGACACCGTCGGCTGCGAGACCCGCGAACCGTCCAGGAGGGCCTGGTCGGCCGGGATCGAGCCGGTCATCGAGCCGTGGGTCCGGCGGCCCACGAGCGTCGCGGCGCCCAGCAGTTGCAGCGACACGACGAGGTTCTCCGGGCCGCAGGTCGTGAACTCGTCGACGAGCACCGCCACCCGGCCGCGCACCGTGTCGTAGGGCCAGGTGTAGGGCTGGGCGAACCGCGGCCGGTGCCAGCCGGTGACCCGCCGGGTGAGCAAGTCGAGGAGGGGGTGCAGATCGCCACCGTGGTTGCCCCGCAGGTCGAGGATCAGCCCGGTCCGTTCGAGCGCGCCGCTCAGGTCGCGGTTGAGGTCGGCCCAGCCGGCCGCGACCATGTCGATGATCCGCAGGTAGCCGACGCGGTCGCCGGTCCGTTCGGCCACCTGGGCCCGGCGGCGCACGGTAAGGTCGTGGTGGCGCAGACGCGGTTCGTGCGGGGTCGGCACGACGACGAGGCGGAACTCGGCGCCGTCGCGGTGCAGGGTCAGCTTGACCGGCTGGCCGGCCTTGCCCGCCAGCTGCGGCAGCGGTCCGTACGCCGGGTCGACCGGCACGCCGTCCACGGCGGTGATGACGTCCCCGGGCCGCGCGGTCGGTCCGGGCCCGGTCAGCGGGGTGCGGTGCATGGCCGAGGAGACGTCCCCGGTCAGCAGCCGCTCGATCCGCCAGCCGCCCGCCGCGGCGGCCAGGTCCGCGCCGAGGTACCCGGGCGGCGGCGCGGGGCGGCCCTGGCCGCCGAGGAAGAACACGCCGACGTGCGAGACGCTGAGCTCACCGTGCATCTCCATGATCACGTCGAACAGGTCGTGGGCGCAGCCGATCCGGTCCAGCAGCCCCCGGTAGCGGGCGCCGATCGCCGGCCAGTCGACGCCGTCGACGTCGGACCGCCAGTACCGGTCCCGCACCAGCCGCCAGGACTCGTCGAACATCTGGCCCCACTCGGCGGCCGGGTCCGTCGTCACCGAGATCGCCCCGAGGTCGACGACGCGCTCGGCGCGATCGTCACCGGTGGTCGCGACGTGCACGGCACCGCCGACGCGGTACGCCAGGTGACGGCCGTTCGCGGTGACCGAGTGCTCGCCGGTGGCCTTGGCCAGCAGGGTCGGCCGGCTCGCGTCGGCGAACCGGTAGCCCACCAGCCGCGGCACCGGGGCCGGGCCGGGGGCGTGCCGGGCGGCCTCCCCGAGCACCCCGACCGACGGCCGGTCCACCCAGGCCACGCCGCCGTCGATCGCCACCAGGCCTTCGTAGGCGCCCGCTTCGACCGGGAAGGGCACCACCCGCTCGGCCACGCCGTCGAGGTCCACCTCGAGCGCACCGGGTTCGCCCCCGCCGGGTTCCTCTTCCCGCCAGCCGCCGTGGCTCGCGTCGAACGGCGATGCCGCCCGAGCGTCCAGCGGGACCAGGTGCGGCCGCACCCCCGGCACGAACCCGGCCTGCTGGAGCTGTCCGTTGAGCGTCGGGCCCGTGGGGTCGAGCGTGCTGCCCGAGAGGAAGGCGAGGTACCGGCCGTCCGCGGTGAAGACCGGGGAGCCGTCGGCGAACCGGCCGTGGGTGACCTCCACGACGCGGCCGTCCGCCGGGCGGGCGAGCCGTATCCGGCTGCGGCCGCGGGAGATCCACGGTTCCGCCCAGGCCAGCAGGTCGGACCCGGGCGAGAAGGCGAGGCCGGTGCCGGGTCCGTGCTCGGTCCGGACCAGCTCGGTCAGCTCCCCCGACGCCAGGTCCAGGGTCAGCAGCCGCTCATCGGTGGCGATCGCGGCGGTGTTCCCGTCCGGGGCGACGACCAGTTCCCGGGCCCGGCCGAGCTGCCCGTGGGCCAGCCGCCGCGGCGGGGAACCTTCCTGGGCGAGGACGTCGATCCCCTCCTCGCCGCCCTGGTCGCTGACGCAGACGACGGTCGCGGCGCCGGCGGTCACGACCGGCAACCGTGCCCGCGCACCCGGGACGTCGAACACCGGCCGGGGAGCACCCTCGGCCGGCAGCAGGTGCAGGGTGCCGCGCACTTCGGCGATCAGGTGCCGGCCCGTCGGGTCGAGCACGAAGCCGCCTGTCGCCGTGGTCCCGGACCAGGTGCGCGCCCGCCGGCCTTCGCCCGCGCCGGCCAGCCGGACCCGCAGCTCCACCGGACGGTCGGCGCCGGAGGCGAGCAGGAAGAGCCGGCCGGCCTGCTCGTAGACCACCCGCTCGCCGTCCGAAGTCGCGTTGCGCGCGTAGAACGGGCCCAGTTCGCCGTGCCGGCGCAAGTCCTCGCCGTCGACCTCCGCGGAGTACAGGGCGCCGACCCCCTCGTGGTCGGAGAGGAACGCCATCCGCGAACCGGTCCACATAGGATTGGTCACGTTGCCGCCGAGCGAGGAGAGCACCGGCTCGAAGTCGGTGCCGCCGGGCGAGTACCACAGGCGCCCGGCGCAGCCGCCCCGGTAGCGCTTCCAGTAGACCGGTTCGAACACGGTCATGGTGCCCACCAGCCGGGCGCCGTCGGCGCGCACCGCGAGCTCCGCGGCGGGTCCGCAGGGCACCTCGCGCGGCGGCCCCGCCACGGGGACGGCGAACATCCAGGCCCGGCGGTCGGCCGCGCGGCCGTAGCCGGAGCGGGCCAGCACTTCGGTGTCGGAGAGCCACCCGCAGGTCGCGGTGTTGCGGTCGGCCCAGTGCGTCAACTGCCGGGGCCGGCCGCCGTCGGTGCCATTGGTGCCAGCGGTGCCAATGGTGCCGGCGATGTCGGTGTACCAGACCTCGCGCGCTCCCCCGCGCAACGCGACCGTGTTGCCGCCCACCACCGAAGTCCAGGCGAGCCGGGTCGCCGACGGGTTCAGCCGGGGCAGCGAAGGCCGCGGGGCGCCCTCGCCCCCGGCGCCGGGCACGCGGCTCGCCGTCGCGGTGCCCGCGAGCGCTTCCGCCACCGAGGCCAGCCACACCCGGTCCTCGGCGATGAAGGTGAGCACGTCACCGGAGAGGTGGGGGTGTCTCAGATAGGGGTCAGCCGCCATCAGCGGCACGCTAGGGCAGGCGGGACCGGGCGGGTATCCCCCGGCCTGATAGCAACCGCCCGCCTACCAGCTTGCAGGATGCCCGGCGCGTCGCTCTTGCCTATCGTCACTGCAAGATCGTCATTGCGAAACGGCCGGCGCAGCGCCGCCGAAGCGCGTGGTTCTCCGCCCGGAAGGGAAGGTTCATGACCGCCACCGAGAAGGCCGGGACCCGAGTCGGCGCCTTCCCCCAGGACCGGACCTGCCCGTACGAGCCGCCGGCGGGGTACCGCGAGGTGGCCGGAGCGGGCCCGATCTCCCGGGTCGCCCTGTACGACGGCCGCGAGGTCTGGGCGATCAGCGGGCACGCCGAGGCCCGCCGGCTGCTGGCCGACCCGCGGCTGTCCACCGACCGGCGCAACCCGGCGTTCCCCGCGACGACCGAGGCGATCGGGCGCGTCCGCACCCGGTTCACCCCGCCGCTGGTCGGTGTCGACGACCCGGTGCACAAGGTCCAGCGCGGGATGCTGATCTCCAGCTTCACGCACCGGCGGATCAGCGACCTGCGCCCGCGCATCCGGGAAACCGCCGAGCGGGTGCTCGGATCGCTGATCGCGACGGGCGCCCCGGCGGACCTGGTGACCGCGTTCGCCCAGCCGCTGCCGTCCATGGTGATGTGCCACCTGCTGGGCGTGCCGTACGAGGACCACGACTACTTCGAAGAGCGGACGACCCGGATGCTGTCCGGCGAGAACCCCGCCATCGCCATGGGGGAGCTGCGGACCTACCTGCTCGACCTGGCCGGGCCGAACCGGCACCGGTTGAACGAGGGGCTGTTCGGCGACCTCGTCTCGGCGCCGGAGGGCGAAGTGGGCCGGGAGGACCTGGTCGACCTGACCATCGTCATCCTCGGAGCCGGCTTCGAGACCACGGCCAGCATGCTCTCGCTCGGCATCTTCACGCTGCTGGACAACCCCGAACGGCTGGCCGAGCTCCGGGCCGACCCGGCGCTGTGGCCCGCGGCCGCCGAGGAGCTGCTGCGGTACCTCGCCATCACCGACGGCATCACGCGGGTGGCCACCGAGGACATCGAGGTCGCGGGCCGCACCATCGGCAAGGACGACGGCATCATCTTCCTGACCTCGGTGCTCAACCGGCACGACGAGGTGCGGGACCGGCCGGACGTCCTGGACTGGCACCGGCCCACCCGCAACCACGTCGCGTTCGGGTTCGGCGCCCACCAGTGCCTCGGCCAGAACCTGGCCCGCGCCATCCTGGAGATCGCCCTGCAGAGCCTGTTCGAGCGGCTGCCGGACCTGCGGCTCGCGACCGCGGCGGCGGAGATCCCGTTCAAGCCGGGGGCCGCCGTGCAGGGCCTGGTCCAGCTCCCGGTCACCTGGTAGGCGCCGCTCAGCCGCTCAGCCGGGCCAGGGCCACCGCGCCGCGCAGCGACGACCGGCCGCCCAGGGTGGCCGGTCGCACCGGCAGGGCCGGGCGGCCGGGCCGGGCCAGCTCGGCCAGGTGCTCGGCCACCGACCCGGCGAGCTCGGGGAGGCCGGCCGCGAAACCGCCGCCGAGCACGAACCGCTGCGGGTGCAGCAGCTCCCCCACCCCGGTCACCGCGGCGGCCAGCGCCCGGGCCGTCCGGCCCACGGCGCCGGCGGCCCACGGCCGCTCGTCGCGCAGACCCTGGCGGAGTTCGTCGAAGGTGACCGGCGCACCGCGCAGCTCGGCCGCGCGGGCCAGGGTCGCGGGGCCGGAGGCGATGGCTTGGAGGCAGCCGCGACGGCCGCACACGCACCGCGCGCCGTCCAGGTCGACGACGACGTGGCCGAGTTCGAACGAGCCGCGGCCGGGCCCGGGGCAGAGCTCGCCGCCGCGGACCAGACCACCGCCGATGCCGGTGCCGACCCCGGCGTAGAGCAGGTCGGCGCAGCCCCCGGCGCGGGCCTCGGCGAGCGCGGCCAGATCGCCGTCGTCGGCCCACGCGACCGCGGAGCCGGGGAAGAGCGTGCGCAGCGCCGGGCCGAGCGCGAGCCCGGTCCACTCCGGACGGCTGGGCCACACGGTGATCCGGCCGTCGGGGGCGACCGTCGCGGGCATGGCGACGCCGACCGCGCGCAGGGGCGGGCCGAACCTGGCCCGCAGCCCGGTCACGTGGGTGGCGAGCTGGGCGAGGTCCCGGCCGGCGCTGTGCCGCGGCGCCCAGCCGAACGACGTCTCTTCGACGCGGCCGTCTTCGGTCTCGACCCGGAAGGCGACCTTCGTGCCGCCGACGTCGACCCCGAGGTAGTGGTCCACCGGCCTCAGCGGCCGGGCAGGGCCGGGCAGAGGGCGAGGAGGTCCGCCGGCCGCTGGAGCACCACGTCGGGCCCGGCGGCGAGCAGCTCGCCCACGTCGTCCGGCGGCGCCCACAGCGCGGCGACCGAAACGACCCCCGCGCCCCGCGCGCTGGCCAGGTCGGTCGGCGCGTCCCCGACCATGACGGCCCGTTCGGCCGGCACGCCCAGCCGGTCCAGCGCGAGCTCCACCATGTCCGGGGCGGGCTTGGGCCGGGCGACCTCGTCGGAGCCGATCACGTGCTCGAAGAACGGGAGCAGGCCGAGCTGGTCGAGCAGCGCCCGGGCCCGGGCCCCGGTCTTGCCGGTGGCGATGGCCAGCCGCAGCCCGCGCGAGCGCAGGGTCACCAGCAGCTCGACCACGCCGTCGAACACCTCGACCTGGTCCGCGAGGCGGTAGCTCTCCCGGACGAACGGCTCCTCCATCTCCGGCGGCAGGTCCATGATCCGCATGATGTCGGGGAAGTAGCGGCCGAGGTGCCGGCGGTACTCCTCGAACGGCGCGGGGCCGTCGCCGACGACTTCGGCGTAGGCGATGGCGAAGGCCTCGCTCATCACCGCGAAGCTGTCGACGACCACTCCGTCCAGGTCGAAGATGACCGCGTGCCGGGCCGGCACCGAAGGATCGGCTTCGATGCCGGGCCGGTCGACGATCGGGAACGCCATGGAGCACCCTTTCTACTGGTACGCCGGTTCCGGACGCGGGTTGCGCGCCGAGGCGTAGAAGTTCTCGATCAGCCGGACGATCGGCCGGGCTTCGGCGACGGCGACGCCGCGGTTGCCGGGATCGGCCAGCCGCACGGCGAGCCCGTCCAGCTGCCGGTCGTACTCCACCCCGATCGGCTCGACGGGCAGGGGGACCTCGGTGGTCGCGCCCTCGCTGGTGAGCGTCAGCACGGGTGCGGGCTGCCGGTTGGGGCTGAACCCGAACGTGCACCGCAGTTCCGCCACCCCGGCGCTGCCCTCGACCCGGATCAGGGTGACGTCCTTGGCCAGGTGCGAAGCCCAGCTCGCCCGCAACGAGACCGAGACGCCGTCGTCGCGGACCAGGAATCCGCGCGCGGTGTCCTCGACATCGGCGGTGTCACCGGTGCCGGCGGAGAGGTCTTCCTTGCGCCAGGCCGCGCTCCAGGCGCCGGCGTTGACGAAGTCGTCCGACGTCACGCCGGTGACCTGGGTGAACCGGCTCGGGCGGAGCAGGAACGCCAGCGTGTCGAGCAGGTGCCAGCCGAGGTCGAACAGCACCCCGCCGCCGGCCTTGTCGCGCTGGGTGAACCAGGCGGCCTGCGGCACCCCGCGCGAGCGGACCCAGGCCAGGTCGACGTGCCGGACGTCGCCGAGGTCCGGCACGATCCGGGCCAGCGTGCCGACGTCACCGCGGAACCGGGCGGCGCTGCCGGCCAGCAGCATCCCGCCGCTGCGCTCGGCCGCGGCCAGCATGCCGACCTCGTCCGAGGTCAGGCACACCGGCTTCTCCAGGAACACCGGGATCCCGCCGGCGAGCAGCGCGCCCGCCACCTCGGCGTGCAGGTGGTTGGGCACCGCGACGACCGCCAGGTCGACCTCGCGGGCCCGCAGCGCGTCCACGCTCGCGTGCACGGCGGTGCCGTTCGCCGGGGCGAACGCCTCCCGCGAAGCCGCACAGGCGTCGACGGCGGCGACCACTTCGAAGTCCGCGTGCTCGCGCAGCCGGGGCAGCCACAGCTCCCGGCCGGCCCAGCCGAGCCCCACCACGGCCACGCGGACGCTCATGCGACGGCTACCGCGTCGGCGATGATCTCGGCGGTCGCGTGCATTTCCGCTTCACCGGCCAGCAGCAGGCGGTGGTGCAGCCAGACGCAGTCCTGGTTGATGGCTTCGGAGTTGGGGCAGCGCTTCGCGATGGCTTCGAGGGACTCGTCCGGCGCGCCGATCTCCCAGAAGGCGTCGGTGCGGTAGACCGCGCGGAACCCGGCGAAGGCGGGCAGGCCGGCGGCGACCAGCCGTTCGACCAGCGCGTTGCGCCGCTGCTCGGTGATCCCGGGGAGGCGGAACATCGCCATGTAGTGCGATTTGCGGTCGGCGCGGGGGTCGTCGCTCTGCGGGACGACGCCGTCGATGGACCCGAGCAGGCGGGACAGCAGCGTCCAGCGCTCGTCCCGCAGCGCGATCTGGTCGTCGAGGCGGGCCAGCTGCGCCCGCAGCACGGACGCCGAGAACTCGTTGAGCCGCATGTTGGACCCGGCGATCAGGTGGAAGTACCGGGTGTCGTTCTTCGGGCGGCCGCAGCTGTGCCGGAGGAAGGCGCGCTCGTGCATCTCCTGCTCCGGGAACAGCACCGCGCCGCCCTCGCCCGCGGTCATCAGCTTGCCGTTCTGGAAGCTGAAGGTGGCGACCGTGCCCAGCTCGCCGACCCGCTTGCCCTGCCAGCGGGCGCCGTGCGCGTGCGCGGCGTCCTGGAGGATCTGCACGCCGGTGTCGGCGGAGAGCTTCGCGAGGGCGTCCATGTCCGACATCAGGCCGGCCATGTGCACCGGCATGATCGCCTTGGTGCGCGGGGTGACCGCGGCCGCGGCGGCCTCGACGTCGATGCAGTAGGTCTCCGGGTCGACGTCGACCGGCACCGCGACCGCGCCGAGCCGCTGAGCCGCCTGGGAGGAGGAGATGAAGGTGAAGGCCGGCACGATGACCTCGGTGCCCGGGCCGACTTCCATGCACTGGAGGGCGAGTTCGAGGGCCTGGGTGCCGTTCGTGACGGCCAGCGTGTGCTCGGCGCCGTGGTACTCGCCGAACTCGCGCTCGAACGAGTTGACCTCGTCGCCGCCCATCCGCCACCACAGGCCCTGCTCCAGCGCGCGGATCAGTCCTTCTCGTTCGGCCTCACCGTATTGCGGCCATTGGGGAAAAACCGGTGCCTGTCGCGCGTTCATTTCTCTCCGAATCTCCACTGGGGGTCACCTGGGGTGGGGTGCCATCGAGGAAAGCGTGAACGACGAACGCCGCTTCGACATCCCTTGCCCTGGTAGTGCGGGAATCACCAAAGACCGAAAACGGCACGATAGGAGTCCAGCAGGCATTGCATGACGAGATCCACCGCGTTCGTCCCGTTCGCGGCCGGGTTCGCCCGCTCGGTACCACCGCCGCCGGTGCACCCGCTTTCGAAGGAGTGCACCAGATCGGCCCAAGTGGACTCGTCGTACGAGGGTGACTGCGGGACTTCCGCGGGCTGACGCGCGTCCATTACTCTCCGAATCTCCGTTCCCGGTTTCGCCGAGAAAGGCGGAAACGAGCGGGACCCCACCGGGAATTGCGCCTTTCGGCTCGCCCACCAGGTTATGCCGGTGCGCGCCGGACCACATCCCCCGCCCTGGTAGTCGCCCGGACCGGCGGGGCGAATCCGAAGAATGCGCGATAAGCGTCGACCTGCCCGTCGAGCATGTGGATTCCACAGTGGACGTGGTGGCCGAGTTCCGCCGCTTCGCGCAGGAGCCGCGTTTCCCGGGGGTGCATGATGATGTCGGCCACCACCCGGCCCGGCGCCAGCCGGTCCGGCCGGAACGGCAGCGGGTCGCCGGGGGCCAGCCCGAGCGGGGTGGCGTTCACGACGAGCCCGGCCCCCTCGGTGTCCGGGGCGGCCGAGGTGCGGGTCCGGCCCGGCCAGTGCGCGTCCAGCCGGGTGCGCAGCGCCTCCAGTTTCGCGGTGTCCGGGTCGCACACCGCCAGCCGCTCGACCCCGGCGGCGAGCAGCGCGGCCGCGATCGCGCTGCCCGCACCGCCCGCGCCGACCAGCGCCACCCGCTCGCGGTTCGGATCGTGGCCCGCGGCCACCAGCCCGGCCACGAAACCGAGGCCGTCGAAGTTCTCCGCGTACCAGCGGCCGTCCGCTTCCCGCCGGAGCGCGTTGGCGCTGCCGGTGACCTCGACCATCGGGCTGCGGCGGTCGGCCAGCCCGGCCGCGGCCGGCTTGTGCGGCACGGTGACGAAGATGCCGTCGACGTTGCCGGCGTCCTGCAGCCCGCGCACGACCCGTTCGAGGCGCTCGGGCTCGGCGTGCACCGGAACCAGCACGGCGTCCATCCCCCACCGCGCGAACAGCGGGTTCAGCAGCGCCGGCGATTGCACCTGGGTCACCGGGTCCCCCAGGACGACGTACAGCCGGGTGCTTCCGCTGATCGGATGATTTCCCTGCGGTGCAACGGTTTCCGTCATCGCAGACCCTCCGGGACGGCCGCGCGCCGGTCCGCCAGCAGCCGCGCGACGGACCGGGCGAGCTGCACCGACTGCCCGGCGTTGAGCCGCGGGTCGCAGGCGGTCCGGTAGCGGGCGGGCAGTTCGGGCTCGGCCACGGCCGGGGACCCGCCGAGGCACTCCGTCACGTCCTCGCCGGTCACCTCGACGTGGATGCCGCCGGGGTGGGTGCCGAGCTCGCGGTGGACCTCGACGAAGCCGGCGAGCTCGTCGAGCACCTGGTCGAAGTGCCGGGTCTTGTACCCGTTGCCCGACCGGTAGGTGTTGCCGTGCATCGGGTCGCACTGCCAGACCACCTCGTGCCCGGACGCGGTGACCTTCTCCACGATCGGCGGCAGGACGTCGCGGACCAGCCGGTGGCCCATCCGGCTGACCAGGGTCAACCGTCCCGGCGTGCGGTGCGGGTCGAAGCGCTCGACGTACTCGACGGCCAGTTCGGGGGTCACGCTCGGGCCGAGTTTGAGGCCGATCGGGTTGGCCAGCAGCTCCGCGAAGGCGACGTGGGCCCCGTCGAGCTGCCGGGTGCGCTCCCCGATCCACAGGAAGTGCGCCAGCCCGCTCGACAGCCGCGGTTGCGGGCCGCCGGTGTCGGCCCACAGCCCGGCCCGCTCGTAGTCGAGCAGGAGCAGTTCGTGGCTGACGAAGACCTCACCGGCCGCGCGGACCAGGTGCATCGCGCGGCTCGCGTCGGCGTGGGCCTGGAGCATCCGGCGCGGGTCGGGGGTCCGGGCGGCGAGCGTGGGTTCCGGGGAGTTGACGATGTCGCCGCGGTAGACCGGCAGCCCCAGCGCGTCGACGGGGTGGGACCGCGGTTTGGCGTACTGCCCGGCCATCCGGGCGATCCGGACCACCGGCAGGCCGGCCCCTTCGGCCAGCACCTCCGCCATCCGCGCCAGCACCCGCAGGTTGGCCCGCAGGTGCGGTTCGGTGTTGCCGGCGAAGGTCTCCGCGCAGTCGCCGCCCTGCAGCAGGAACGCCTCGCCGCGGGCGACCGCCGCGAGCCGGTCCGCCAGCCGCGCGGTCTCCGCCGGCTCGACGATCGGCTCGACCTCGTCCAGGTGCCCGAGCACCTCCGCCACCCGCGCCGGGTCCGGCCAGCTCGGCTGCTGCGCGGCGGGCCGGGCCAGCGCCTCGTCCAGCCGGCGGGCCAGCTCGCGGTCCACCGCGCGGAGGTGACCCGTTCCGGGCCGCAGCCGCCTCACGCCGGCGCCGCATCGGTCGCCGGGACCCCGCCCGGTTGGCCGCCGATCAGCTCCGCCAGCGGCTTGCGGGGCATCTCACCCAGCACGCGCGTGACCACGGCCTCCGGCACGTCGCTCACCAGCTCCGCCCCCCGGGGCCCGGACAGGACGAAAGCCAGCCCGGTGATCGCCTTCTTGTCCCGGTGCATCTGCCGGAGCAGCACCGCCGGTTCGACCCCGGCGGGCAGCGCCGTGGGCAGGCCGTAGTGGCGCACGACTTCGAGGTGTTCGGCCACGCCGGCCTCGTCGATCCGGCCCAGCGCGCCCGCCAGCCGGCCCGCGAAGACCGTGCCGATGGCCACCGCCTCCCCGTGGCGCAGGGCGAAATCGGTGGCGATCTCCAGCGCGTGCCCCAGCGTGTGGCCGTAGTTGAGCCGGTGCCGCAGCCCGGTGTCCCGTTCGTCCCGCTCCACGACGCTCGCCTTGAGGGTGACGCTGGCGGCGATCTGCTCCGGCAGCGAGCGCCCGCGCAGGTCGGGCGCGCCGATGAAGTGGCAGCGGGCGATCTCGCCGAGCCCGTTGAGCACCTCGCGCCGGGGCAGGGTGCTCAGGTAGTCCGTGTCGCACAGCACCGCGCTGGGCTGCCAGTAGGCCCCGGCCAGGTTCTTGCCCGCGGGCAGGTTCACCGCCGTCTTGCCGCCGACGCTGGCGTCCACCTGGGCGAGCAGCGAGGTCGGCAGGTGGACCACGGCGACGCCCCGGTGGTACAGCGCGGCGGCCAGGCCCACGACGTCGGTGGTGGTGCCGCCGCCGCACGACACGACGACGTCGGAGCGGGTCAGCCCGAACCGGGCGAACTCACCGCACAGGTCTTCCACTGTGGACAGTCGCTTGTCCGGCTCGCCGTCGCGCGCCGCCAGCAGCAGCGTTTCGACGCCGGTGTCGGGCACCCACTCCGGCGGGCGGGCCGACACCACGGCGGCGCGCCGGGCGCCGAGCCGCCGGATCACCCCGGCCAGCGACTTCCGCACTCCGGGGCCGACGAGCACGTCGTAGGAGCGTTCGCCCAGGCGTACCGGGATCGTCGTCGTCACGGCGCCTTCTCCCGGACCTGCGGACCGGTCCGCAGGTCGGCGTTCCGGGGCACACTCCCGCCGCCGTGGCCGAACCCGAAGTGCGGGCGGTGGTGGTGCGGGCACCGGCGGCCGAACCGCGGCAGCGGGCCGTCCCTTTCCGTCATCGTCTTCCCCTTCCCGGTTCAGCCGAGCTCGCCGGACAGCACGTGGTCCACGAGCGCCCGGTGCTCGTCGTCGTCGGTGATCGTGCGCACCTGCTCGCGGCCGTCGCGGACCGTGAGGTACCGGCGCTGGCGCAGGAACACCTGGCCGTGGCCGAACGCCCGGCCGCACAAAACCTCCTGCCGGTCGCCGCGTCCGGTGTCCCCCACCAGCGCCCGGAAGTTGTCCTCCAGCTCCTTCCAGTCGCTCCACTGCCGGGGTTCGGTCGTGAACGTGTACACGCCGCTCCAGCGGGTGACCGCGCCCCGGCGTTGCAGCGCGTACCCGGATTCCTGCGGCACCAGCCGGAACTGGCTGCCGTACTGGGTCTGCACGGCGGCGGTCACCGGCAGCGGCTCCAGGTAGGTGGGCCCGGGGTAGCCGACGTCGACCAACCACCGGACGCCCTCCAGGGTGACCAGGTTGAACATGTGCTCGACCTCGGTGCCGAAGGTCTCCCGGCCTTCGGTGGTGCTGCCCGCGAGCGGCGTGACGTCGTAGCCCAGCTCGGTCAGGAGCCGGTGGAACAGCCGGTTCAGGTGGTAGCAGGCGCCGCCCCGGCCTTGCGCGATGCTGGTTTCGAAGACGGCGTCCTCGTCGAGATCGACGACGTCGACCGCGGCCTCGAGACCGTAGGCGAGGCTGCTGTAGGGAATGGCCATGAGGTGGCTCTTCTGCAGCCACCGCACCGTCTCCAGGTCCACGCCGGTGGCGCCGGCGCAGCCGATCCGCCGGAGGTAGGTACTCACGTCGAACACGTTCACCAGTCCTTTCAGACCGAGGTCGGCACGGGGGCCGCGGCCGGTTCGCCGCCGACCAGTTCGAGCAGGTGCGCGGCGAGCAGTTTGGGCGTCGGGTGGTCGAAGACGACGCTGGGCGCGATCTTCCGGTCGGTGACGGCCCGCAGCCGGTTGCGCAGCTCGATCGCGGTCAGGGAGTCGAAGCCGATCTCGAACAACCCCTGGTCCTCGTCGATCTGCTGGGCGGAGCGGTACCCGAGCACCCCGGCCACCTGCGTCCGCACCAGCTCGAGCAGGATCTCGGCCCGCTCGTGCGGGGTGCGCCCGGCGAGCCGGTCGGCCAGCCGGCCGCGGTCGGCCACCTCGGCGGTGCGGGCCTGCTGACGGCCCACTCGGACCAGCCCGCGCAGCAGGTGCGGCACCTCTGTGCCCGCGCCGCCGCCGGCGCGCAGCCCCCGCAGGTCGAGCCGGGCCGGGACCAGCACCGCCGCCCCGGACCCGACGGCGGCGTCGAACAGCTCCAGGCCCTCTTCGGGGGTCATGGCCACGAGCCCGCCGCGCCGGTTCATCCGGGCTTTGGCGGCGTCGTCGGAACCGGCCGCCATGCCACCCGTGCGCTGGTCCCACAGGCCCCACGCCAGCGACAGACCCGGCAGACCCGCCGCCCGACGATTCGCCATCAACCCGTCCAAGAACGCATTCGCCGCCGCGTAACTCCCACTACCCGCACCCATGAACACCGCCGAAACCGAGGAATAGACCACAAAAGCATCCAGATCCACACCCCGCGTCAGCTCGTCCAGGTGCGACACCGCATCCACCTTCGGCGCGAACACCCGGGCCAGCCGCTCCGGCAGCACCGTGCCGATCACCCCGGCGTCCGAGACACCGGCGGTGTGCACCACCCCGGACAGGGGGTGCTCCTGCGGCACGGTCGCGAGCAGGGTCGCCACCTGGTCCCGTTCGGACACGTCGCAGGCGACCACCGAGACCTCCGCGCCCGCGGCGGTGAGGTCGGCGACCAGGTCCTTCGCGCCGTCGGCGTCCAGTCCCCGCCGGCTGGCCAGCAGCAGCCGCCGGACCCCGTGCCGCTCGACCAGGTGCCGGGCCACCAGCCCGCCGAGCGAGCCGGTGCCCCCGGTGACCAGCACCGTCCCGCGCGGGCCGAACCCGGCGGGCGGTCCCGCCTGCCCGGCGCGGGCCAGGCGCGGCACGGACAACCTCGACCCGCGCACCGCGACCTGCGGCTCACCGCTGGCCAGCACCGGACCCAGCACGGCCGCCACCCCGGTCCCGGCCGCGGGGTCGGTGTCCAGCAGGACGATCCGGTCCGGGTTCTCCGCCTGCGCGGCCCGGACCAGGCCCCACACCGCGGCCGCGGCCGGATCGCTCACCCCGCCGTCGCCGGCGGGCACCGCGCCCCGGGTCACGATCGCCAGCTTCGCGCTTTCCAGCCCGGCCCCGGCCAGCCAGCACTGCACCACGTCCAGCACCCGGACGGTGAGCGCCAGCGCCGGGTCCCCGTCCGCGACGGCGTCCATCACGGCCACCTCCGGCGCGGCGCTCAGCCCGGACAGGACGTCGTCGGCCAGCGTCGCCACCTCTTCCGCGGTGGCCACCGGCACCCAGGACGGCACCGGACCGGCACCGTCCACACGGGACAACGCGGTCCAGTCCACCCGGTACAGCGATTCGGCGCGGCCCGGACCCGCCGCGGTGGCCAGCTGCTCCTCGGACACCGGCCGGCCCACCAGCCCGTCCATCGTCACGACCGGGCCACCCGTCTCGTCCACCGCTTCGAGCGACAGCGTGTCGGCGTCGGGCCGGCCGACCCGCACCCGCAGCGTCGACGCGCCGGCGGCGTGCAGCCGCAACCCGTTCCACGCGAACGGCAGCCGCACTTCCCGCCCGTAGGGCCCGGCCTCGCCCGCGGGAGCCGCGGCGGCCACCATCGTCGAGTGCAGGGCCGCGTCCAGCAGCGCGGGGTGGATGCCGAACCGGGCGGCGTCCGCCCGGTACTCCTCGGGCAGGGCGATTTCGGCGAAGGTCTCGTCACCGCGCCGCCACACCGCCCGCACGGCCCGGAACACCGGCCCGTAGCCGTACCCGATCCCGGCGAGCACCTCGTAGGCTCCGCCGATGTCCACGGACTGCGCGCCGGGCGGCGGCCAGGCGGCGAAGTCGAACCCGGTGGTGCCGCGGACCGGCGCGGCCGCGGGCACCAGGACACCGGTCGCGTGCCGGGTCCATGCGTCCGCGGACCCGCCCCCACCGGCGTCCTCGCGCTGGGAGTAGACCTCCACCGTGCGCGAGCCGTCCTCGCCCGGTCCGCTCAGCGCGACCTGCACGCGCACCCCGCCGCGGCGGGGCACCACGAGCGGCGCCTCGATCACCAGCTCGTCGAGCACCGGGCAGCCGGCTTCGTCACCGGCCCGCACGGCCAGCTCGACCAGACCGGTGCCGGGGACGATCACGATGTCCCGGACCGCGTGCTCGGCCAGCCAGGGGTGCGAGCGCAGCGACAGCCGGGAAGTGCCCAGCAGACCGTCGGACTGCGGCAGGGGCACGACCGCGGCCAGCAGCGGGTGGTCGGCCCCGGCGAGCCCCAGCGAGACGGCGTCGGTGGCCGGTTCGGCCGGGCTGAGCCAGAAGTGCTGGTGGTCGAAGGCGTAGGCCGGGAGGTCCACCCGCCCGGCCGGGGCGGGCAGGATCCCGCTCCAGTCCACCGCGACCCCGCGGACGTACAGCTCGGCCATCGACGTCAGCAGCCGCCGCAGCCCGCCGTCTTCGCGGCGCAGCGAACCGGCCACGACCGCGCCGGTTTCGTCGACGAGCTCGGCGAGCGGCTGGACCAGCACCGGGTGGGCGCTGACCTCGACGAACGCGCGGTGGCCCCGGTCGAGCAGCTCGGCCACGGCCGGCCCGAACCCGACCGGCCGGCGCAGGTTCCGGTACCAGTACTCGCCGTCTACGACTCCGGCATCGGTGACCCACTCACCGGTCACAGTGGAGAAGAACGGCACCAACGGCGCCTTCGCCTCGATCCCGGCAAGCGAACCGGCGAGCGTGTCACGGATGTCCTCCACGTGCCACGTGTGCGAGGCGTAGTCCACCGCCACCCGCCGGACCCGGACCCCTTGGCGCTCCAGGGAATCCAGCGCCTCACCGAGCGCGTCGGCGTCTCCCGCGATCACCACCGAGGACGGCCCGTTGACCGCCGCCACCTCGACCCAGCCCGCCCAGGGCACCAGCCGCAGGACGGCTTCGCTCTCGCTCAGGGCGACCGACGCCATCCCGCCGCGCCCGGACAGCCGCGCGGCGATCGCCTGGCTGCGCAACGCTACAACCTTCGCCGCGTCCGCCAGGGACAGCGCGCCCGACACGCAGGCCGCGGCGATCTCGCCCTGCGAGTGCCCCAGCACCGCGTCGGGGACCACGCCGACCGAGGACCACACCGCCGCGAGGCCCACCATCATCGCGAAGCTCGCGGGCTGCAGGACATCGACCCGATCCATCAACGCGGGATCGGCGTCGCCGCGCAGCACGTCCAGCAGCGACCAGCCGACCCACGGCGCGAGCGCGGCGGCGCACTCGGCGATCCGCTCGGCGAACACCGGCGACGCGTCGAGCAGTTCGCGGCCCATCCCGGGCCACTGCGTCCCCTGCCCCGGGAACACCCACACCAGCTTTTCCGGCGGACCGGCCGCCGGGACCCGGCCGGCCACCGCGCCGGGCGCGTCCTCGCCCCCGGCCAGGGCGGTCAGGCCGGACCGGGCCTCCTCGGCCGAGCCCGCGACCACCACCGCGCGTTCGCCGAACACCGCCCGCCCGGTGACCAGCGCACCGGCCACCTTCGCCAGCGGCTCGGGCGAGTCCCCGAGGAACGCCGCCAGCCGGCCCGCCTGCCCGGCCAGGGAAGCGGCGCTGCGCGCGGACAGCACCACCGGCACCGCCGGGAGCACCACCTCGGCCGGCGCCGCTTCGGCGACCGGCGGCGGGTCGAGCGGGGCTTCTTCGATGATCAGGTGCGCGTTCGTCCCGCTGATCCCGAACGACGAGACGCCCGCGCGGCGCGGCCGGTCGCCCCGCGGCCACTCCCGGGCCTCGGTCAGCACTTCGACCGCCCCGGCGGACCAGTCCACCTGCGTCGTCGGCTGCGTCACGTGCAGGGTGCGCGGCAGGACGCCGTAGCGCAGCGCCTGCACCATCTTGATCACGCTCGCGACCCCGGCGGCCGACTGCGTGTGGCCGAAGTTCGACTTCACCGAACCCAGCCACAACGGCTGCGCCGGATCGCGGTCCTTCCCGTAAGTGGCCAGCAACGCCTGCGCCTCGATCGGATCGCCCAGCGCGGTCCCGGTGCCATGACCCTCCACAACGTCCACATCGGACGGATCCAGGCCGGCACTACCCAACGCACTCCGGATCACCCGCTGCTGCGAAGGACCATTCGGCGCCGTCAACCCATTCGACGCACCATCCTGATTCACCGCAGAACCCTTCAACAGAGCCAAAACCCGATGACCCCGCTCCCGCGCCACCGACAACCGCTCCAACACCACCACACCCACACCCTCAGCCCACCCCGTACCATCCGCGCCATCCGCATACGCCTTGCACCGCCCGTCCCCGGCCAGGCCCCGCTGCCGCGAAAACTCGACGAAGGTGCCGGGTGTTCCCATCACGGTCACGCCGCCGGCCAGCGCCATCGAGCACTCGCCCTGCCGCAGCGACTGGGCGGCCAGGTGCATCGCCACCAGCGAAGACGAACACGCCGTATCGATCGTCACCGCCGGACCCTCGAACCCGAACACGTACGACACCCGGCCCGACACCACGCTCGACGCGCCCGCCGTGCTGGCGTAGCCCTCCATCTGCGCGGCGTCCGCGCCCATGCCGTAGCCCTGGTTGGACACCCCGGCGAACACGCCGACGTCGGTGCCCTTGACCGCGTCGGGGTCGAGCCCCGCGCTCTCCAGCGCCTCCCAGGACGCCTCCAGCAGCAACCGCTGCTGCGGGTCCATGGCCACGGCTTCCCGGGGCGAGATCCCGAAGAACGCCGCGTCGAACAGCGCGGCCCCGTCGAGGAACCCGCCCTGGCTGGTGTAGGTCGTGCCCGATCGGTCGGGGTCGGCGTCGAACAGGTTCTCCAGGTCCCAGCCCCGGTCCACGGGGAAGGAGGAAAGCCCCTCGCGGCCGTCGAACACCAGGCGCCACAGGCGTTCGGGGTCGGTGACGCCCCCGGGCAGGCGGCACGCCATGCCGACGATCGCGATCGGCTCGTTCGCCGCCGCGGCCACGGCCGGCGCGCGGCCGGGCCGGTCCGCCCCGGCCGGCGCTTCGCCGAGTTCGTCACGCAGGTGACGGGCGAGCGCCAGCGGCGTCGGGTAGTCGAACACCAGCGTCGCGGGCAGCTTCAGCCCGGTCGCCTCCCGCAGCCGGTTGCGCAGTTCCACCGCCGTCAGCGAGTCGAAGCCGGCGTCCGAGAACACCGTGTTCTCGCGGACGCCTTCCGGACCGGCGTGCCCGAGCACGACCGCGACCTGCCCGCGCACCAGGTCCAGCAGCAGCGCCTCCTGCTCCGCGGCGGCGAGCCCGGCCAGCTCCGGTCGCAGTCCGTCGGTGCGCGCGGCCGCCGCCCGGGCCTGCTGCCGGCCGGCGCGGACCAGTCCGCGCAGCAGGTGCGGCACGTCGCCGCTCGCCCGCGGGCCCCGCAGGTCCAGCTTGAGCGGCACGAGCAGCGGCTGCCCGGTGCCCAGCGCGGCGTCGAGCAGGTCCATGCCCTCGGTCGCGGTGATCGCCAGCACTCCGCTGCGGCTCGCCCGCGCCTGGTCCGATCGGCCCAGGTGCGCGGTCATCCCGTCGGACTGCTGCCACATGCCCCAGGCGAGCGACGTGCCCGGCAGGCCCGCGGCGCGCCGGTTCGCCACCACGGCGTCCAGGTAGGCGTTGGCGGCGGCGTAGTTGCCCTGCCCCGCGGAGCCGAACACACCGGAGGCCGAGGAGAACACGGCGAAGGTCGTGAGGCCCGCCTCGCGGGTCAGCTCGTCCAGGTGCCGGATCGCGTCGACCTTGGGGGCGAACACCGTGGCCAGCCGCTCCGGGGTGAGCGCCTCGACCACGCCGTCGTCGAGCACTCCCGCCGTGTGCACGACCGCGGTGGGCCGGTGGGCTTCGAGCAGCGCCGCGACCTGATCGCGGTCGGCCGTGTCACAGGCCACGACGGACACCGTCGCGCCCGCGCCGGTCAGCTCGGCGACCAGCTCGCCGACGCCCTCGGCGGCCTGGCCACGGCGGCTGGCGAGCACCAGCCGCCGGACCCCGTGCCGGGTCACGACGTGCCGGGCCACCAGCGCGCCGAGCGAACCCGCGCCCGAGACCAGGACCGTCCCGGCCGGGTCGAACCGCGCCGGTCCGGCAGCTTCGGCGCGGGCGAGGCGGGGCGCCGACAGCGTGCCGCCGCGGACGGCGACCTGCGGCTCACCCCCGGCCAGCACCGGTCCCAGCACCGCGGCCGGGTCACCACCGGCGGGATCGAGGTCCAGCAGCACGAACCGGCCCGGGTTTTCCGCCTGCGCCGACCGCACCAGGCCCCAGACCGCCGCCGCGGCCGGGTCGGGCACCGCACCGTCGCCGGCGGGCACCGCGCCCCGGGTCACGACCACGAGCCGCGTGCCGTCTCCGGTGACGCCCGCGAGCCACGCCTGCACCACGCCCAGCGCGTGCGCCGTCAGTTCCAGCGCGGCGTCGGCCGCGCCGGTCACCTCGTACACCGCCACCGACGACGCGGGCACCGCCGCCACGTCGGCGGCGGAGGTCACCGGCACCCACGACGTCGGCTCCCCCGTCACCGCGGGGAGTTCGGTCCACCGCACGTCGAACAACGCTTCGCGGATCACCGACGGCGTCGCGTCGAGCTGCTCGGCCGAGACCGGTCGGGACACCAGCGAATCCGCCGTGACGACGAGACCACCGGTCTCGTCCGCCGCCGCCAGCGCCACGGTGTTAGGTCCGTCGAACACGAGCCGCACGCGCAGGGCCGCGGCCCCGGCGGCGTGCAGCACCAGCCCGTTCCACGCGAACGGCAGCGCGGGCGCCCCGAGCTCCCGCTCCGGGGTGGCCGCGATGCCGAGCATCCCGGCGTGCAGCCCGGCGTCCAGAAGCCCCGGGTGCAGGCCGAACCGGCCGGCTTCGTCGTGGTGCGCCTCGGGCAGCGCGACCTCGGCGAAGACCTCGGCGTTGGTCTCGCCGCGGGCCCACACCGCGCGCAGGCCCTGGAACGCCGGACCGTAGGCGTACCCGCGCTCGGCCAGGTCGGCGTAGAAGTCCCCGATCTCGATCCGCCGGGCGCCGGGCGGCGGCCAGGCGGTGAAGTCGTAGCCCGGGTCGACGGCCGGCGGGGCCGCCGCCAGGGTCCCGGTGGCGTGCCGCGTCCAGTCTTCGTCCCCGGACTGGTCCTCGTTGCGGGAGTACACGTCCACGGTGCGCACCCCGGTGGCCCCGGGCGCGCCCACCGCGACCTGCACCCGCACGCCGCCCTGGTCCGGCACCACCAGCGGCGCCTCGATCACCAGCTCGTCGAGCACCGGGCAACCGGCCTCGTCCCCGGCGCGCACGGCCAGCTCCACCAGACCGGTCCCGGCGACCAGCACGGACCCGGCGATGACGTGGTCGGCGAGCCACGGGTGCGTCCGCAGCGACAGCCGCGACGTGAACACCAGCCCGTCGAACCGCGGCAGCCGCACCACCGCGCCCAGCATCGGGTGCCCGGCGGCGGTCTGGCCGAGCGACGTCGCGTCCACCGCCGGGCCGGGGCCGGAGAGCCAGTAGTTGCGGCGGTCGAAGGCGTAGGTCGGCAGGTTCACCCAGCCGGTGGCCGCGGGCAGCAGGGCGTCCCAGTCCACCGCGGCGCCGCGCACGAACAGCTCGCCGACGGCGGCCAGCAGGGTCTGCTCCTCCGGGCGGTCGGCGCGCAGGGCCGCGACGCAGGTGACCTCGGCTCCGGCGGCGGCCGCGGACTCCTCGACCACGGCGCTCAAGGCCGCGCCCGGACCGAGCTCGACGAACACCGTGCCGCCGTCGCGCACCGCGGCCGCGATGCCGTCGGCGAACCGCACCGGCCGCCGCACGTGCTCGGCCCAGTAGCGCGGATCGGCCAGTTCGCCGGGTTCGGCCGCCCGCCCGGTCACGTTGGAGATCACCGGGATCTCCGGCCGCTGCCAGGCCACGTCGGCCAGCTCGGCGGCGAAGGCGGCCAGCACCGGCTCCATCCGCGCCGAGTGGAAGGCGTGGGACACCGTCAGCCGCTTGGTCTTGTGGCCCCGCTCGCGCAGCCGGACGGCCGCCTCACCGACCGCGTCGTGCTCACCGGAGAGCACCACGGCGGCCGGTCCGTTGACCGCCGCGAGCTCCACCTCCTCGGAAAGCAGTCCGGCGACCGCGTCCTCGCCGGCCGCCACCGCGACCATCACCCCGCCCGGCGGCAGGGCCTGCATCAGCAGGCCCCGGGCCGCGACCACCCGTGCCGCGTCCCGCAGCGAAAGCACTCCCGCCGCGTGCGCGGCGGTGATCTCGCCGATCGAGTGGCCGATCACCGCGTCCGGTCGCAAGCCCCACGACTCGGCCAGCCGGAACAGCGCGCTCTCCACGGCGAACAGCCCGGCCTGCGTGAACACGGTCAGGTCCAGGAGCTTCGCGCTGCCGGGGACCGTGCCGAGTACGACGTCCCGCACCGGGTGGTCGACCCGCCCGGCGAGGCCCTCGTCCAGCCGCGCGCAGGCTTCGTCGAACGCCGCCGCGTACACCGGGTAACGCTCATACAGCTCGCGGCCCATCCCGACGCGGTGCGAACCCTGGCCGGGGAACACCCAGACGACCTTGCCCGGCGTGCCCGCGCTGCCGGTCACCACGCCGGGCGCGCGCTCCTCGCGGGCGAGCGCGCCCAGCCCGGTGACCGCCTGCTCGACCGAACCGGCCACCACGACCGCGCGCTCGCCGAACCGCGCCCGGTGCGCCACCAGCGCCTTCGCCGCTTGCGCCAGCGAGACGTCGCCACTGCCGAGGAACGCCGCCAGCCGGTCCGCCTGCGCCGCCAGGGCGCCGGGAGTCCGGGCCGACACGACCAGCGGCACCGCACCGGCGGGCCCTGGCTCGGCGGATACTGGCTCGGCGGGCCCTGGTTCGGCGGACACTGGCTCGGCGGGCACTGCTTCGACGGCCGGTTCCTCCGGCTGCGGCGCTTCTTCGACGATCAGGTGCGCGTTCGTCCCGCTGATCCCGAACGCCGACACCCCGGCGCGGCGCGGCCGGTCACCCCGCGGCCACTCCCGCGCCTCGGTCAGCACCTCGACCGCCCCGGCCGTCCAGTCCACCTGCGGGGTGGGTTCCTCGACGTGCAGCGTGGACGGCATGACGCCGTGTTCCAGGGCCTTGACCATCTTGATCAGCCCGACGACGCCGGCGGCCGCCTGCGTGTGCCCCACGTTCGACTTCACCGACCCCAGCCACAACGGCCGGCCCGGCTCCCGGCCCTGCCCATAGGTGGCAAGCAACGCCTGCGCCTCGATCGGATCGCCCAGCGCCGTCCCCGTGCCGTGCCCCTCTACGATGTCCACATCGGACGGAACCAGTCCCGCCCCCGCCAGCGCCTTGCGGATCACCCGCTGCTGCGAAGGACCGTTCGGCGCCGTCAACCCGTTCGACGCACCATCCTGATTCACCGCAGAACCCCGCAACACCGCCAAAATCCGGTGCCCGCGCTCCCGCGCCACCGACAACCGCTCCAACACCACCACACCCACACCCTCGGCCCACCCGGTGCCGTCCGCCGTCGAGGAGAACGCCTTGCTGCGCGCGTCGCGCGCCATCACCCGCTGCCGGGAGTAGGCCACGAAGGTGCCGGGGGTCGGCATCACCGTCGCTCCACCGGCCAGCGCCATCGAGCACTCCCCCAGGCGCAGGGCCTGCGCGGCGAGGTGGATCGCGACCAGGGACGACGAGCACGCCGTGTCGATCGTGACCGCCGGACCCTCGAAGCCGAACACGTACGACACCCGGCCGGACGCCACGCTCGACGCCCCGCCGGTGCCCGCGTACCCCTCCAGCTCCGGCGGGACCGCGCCCGCCCCGGTCCCGTAGCCCTGGGTGAAGAGCCCGGAGAAGACCCCGACGTCGCTGCCCTTCAACGAGAACGGGTCGACGCCCGCGTCCTCGAACGCCTCCCACGACGCCTCCAGCAGCAGCCGCTGCTGCGGGTCCATCATCAGCGCCTCGCGCGGCGAGATGCCGAAGAACCCGGCGTCGAACATCCCGGCCCCGTCGAGGAAACCGCCCTCGCTGGCGTACGAAGTGCCCGGGTGGTCGGGGTCCGGGTCGAAGAAGCCGTCCAGGTCCCAGCCGCGGTCGCCGGGGAACTCCGACAGCGCGTCGACGCCGCCCGAAACCAGCTTCCAGAATTCCTCGGGCGAGGACACCCCACCCGGCAGCCGGCACGCCATGCCCACGATGGCGAGCGGCTCGTCAGCGTGCCGCGCGCCCTGCTTCCGCAGGTCGTGGAGCTCGGCCGTGACGCGCTTGAGGTATTTGAGGAGCTTCTCGTCCGTTGCCATTCTTCGATTCCTCACGAAAGGTGTTGCGGAACGCGACGTCGTGAACCGGGGCTTCAGACGAGCCCGAGTTCGTCGTGGATGAAGTCGAGGACCTCGTCGGCGGAGGCGGATTCCAGCTGTTGCGCGGTCGTGGCGGTGCCGTCCGGTTCGAGGGCCCCGTTGCACCGGGCCACCAGGCCCTGCAGCCGGAGGGTGATGCCGGACTTGGCGGACTCGTCGAGCCGCAGCCCGCTCAGCAGCGTCTCGATGTCCTCGATCTTGGCCTGCACCAAGGAAAGCGCGTCCTCGCTGACCCCGAGCCCGGTGCGCAGGAGCCGGGCCAGCGCCACCGGCGTCGGGTGGTCGAAGACCAGCGTGGCCGGCAGTTTCAACCCGGTGGCGTCCCGCAGCCGGTTGCGCAGCTCCACCGAGGTCAGCGAGTCGAAACCGGCGTCCTTGAACGCCATCTCGGCGGGCACGCCCTCGGCGCCGCCGTGCCCGAGCACGGCCGCCGCCTGGTCCCGGACCAGGTCCACCAGCACGGCTTCCTGCTCCGCCGCGGCCAGCCCGGCCAGGTGCTGCACCAGGGCGCTGTCGCCGCCGGCCGGGGCGGCCGCCTGCTGCCGGCCGGCGCGGACCAGCCCGCGCAGCAGGTGCGGGACCGCGCCGCCGTGCTTCGCGCCGGCCCGGACCTCCCGCAGGTCCAGCTTGACCGGCACCAGCTGCGCCTGCCCGGACGCCAGGGCGGCGTCGAACAGGTCCATGCCTTCGGCCGCCGAGATCGGCAGCACGCCACCACGGCTCATCCGCGCCCGGTCGACCCCGCCGAGGTGCGCGATCATGTCGGTGGCCAGCTCCCAGAGACCCCAGGCCAGCGACAGTCCCGGGAGCCCGGCCGCGCGGCGGTTGGCCATCAGCCCGTCCAGGAAGGCGTTCGCCGCCGCGTAGTTGCCCTGCCCGGCCGCGCCCAGCACCCCCGAGGCGGAGGAGTAGACGACGAACGCGCCGATGTCCAGGCCGCGGGTCAGCTCGTCCAGGTGCCGCACGGCGTCGACCTTCGGCGCGAACACCCGGGCCAGCTTGTCCTGGGTCAGGCTCCCGATCACCCCGTCGTCCAGCACCCCCGCCGTGTGCACCACCCCGGTCAGGCGGTGCTCCTCGGGCACGGCGGCCAGCAGGGCGGCCACCTGCTCGCGGTCGGCCACGTCGCAGGCCACCACCGACACCGTGGCCCCCTGCCCGGTGAGGTCGGCGACCAGCTCGTCCACCCCGTCGGCGGCCGGACCGCGCCGGCTCGCCAGCACCAGGTGCCGCACGCCGTGCCCGGCGACCAGGTGCCGGGCCACCACGGCGCCCAGCACACCGGCGCCGGAGACCAGGACCGTCCCTTCCGGACCGAACCCCGCGGGGGTCCCGGCCGGCGGCTCGCCGACGCGGCCCAGCCGCGGCACCGACAGCGTGCCTCCCCGGACCGCGACCTGCGGCTCACCACTCACCGACACGGCACCGAGCACCGCCTCCACTCCGCCGTCCGCCGAGGGATCGAGGTCCAGCAGCACGATCCGGTCCGGGTTCTCCGACTGAGCGGCCCGCACCAGGCCCCAGACCGCCGACGCCACCGGGTCGGTCACCGCGCCGCCACCCGCGGCCACCGCCCCCCGCGTCACCACCACCAGTTGCGCCTCGGCCAGCTCCGGGGCCGCCAGCCACGCCTGCGCGACGGCCAGCGCCCGGCCGGTCAGGTCCAGCGTGGCGCCCGCGCCGGGACCGCCGGTGGCTTCGAAGACCGCCACCGCCGGCACCTCGGGCCCGGCGGCCAGCGCCTCGACCCGGTCCGCGTCGGTCACCGGCACCCACGCCGGGGCGGGCCCGCCCGCGACCGCCGGCAGCGGGGTCCAGTCCACTTGGAACAGCGAGCCCGTGCGCAGCGCGCTCGTGGCCGCGGTGAGCTGCCGGTCCACCGGCCGCAGCTCGACCGCGTCCACCGAGACCACCGGCGCGCCGGTGCCGTCCGCGGCCTCCAGCGCCACGGTCCCGGCGCCGTCGAGCTCCAGCCGCACCCGCAGCGCCGACGCGCCCGCCGCGTGCAGCACCAGCCCGTGCCAGTCCAGCGGCTGCCGCGGCTGGTCGGCCCGGTGGCCCCCCGCGTCCAGCAGCGCCGCGTGCAGGGCCGCCTCCAGCAGCGCCGGGTGCACGCCGAACCCGGAGGCGTCGTCCCGCAGCGAGTCGGGCAGGCCGACCTCGGCGAAGACCTCGTCCCCGCGGCGCCACACCGCGCGCAGGCCCTGGAACGCCGGCCCGAACGCGATGCCGCACTCGGCCAGGTCGTCGTAGAACAGTCCGGCGTCCACCTCGACCGGCTGCGCGCCCGGCGGCGGCCACGCGGCGAAGTCGAACCCCGGGTCCCGGGCCGGCGGCGTGGCCGACAGCACGCCGGTGGCGTGCCGCGTCCACTCCACCGCGTCTTCGCCGGGCCGGGAGTACACCTCCACGGTGCGGGAGCCGTGCTCGCCCGGTCCGCCCAGCACGACCTGCACGCGCACGCCGGGCCCGGGCACCACCAGCGGGGTCTCGACCGTCAGCGCTTCGAGGACCGAGCACCCGGCCTCGTCCCCGGCCCGCACCGCCAGCTCGACCAGCCCGCTCGCCGGCACGGTCACGACCCCGCCGAGCGCGTGGTCGGCCAGCCACGGGTGCGTGCGCACCGCCAGCCGCGAGGTGAACACGACCTCGCCGGACCGGGGCAGCGCCACCACCGCACCCAGCATCGGGTGCGCGGCCGCCGCCTGCCCGAGCGACGCGGCGTCGGTGTCCGCAGCCGCGGCCGACAGCCAGAAGTGCTCCCGGTCGAACGCATACGTCGGCAGCGGGACCCGGCCGGGCGCGACGGCCGGCAGCCCGCCCCGCCAGTCCACCGCGAGCCCGCGGACGAACAGCTCCGCCATCGACGTCAGCAGCCGGCGGCGGCCACCGTCCTGGCGCCGCACCGAACCGCCCACCACGGCGTCCGCGTCGGCGGCGTCCACGATCGCGGTGATCGGCTGCACCATCACCGGGTGCGGGCTGACCTCGACGAAGAAGCGGTGCCCGTCGTCCAGCAGCGTGTCGACCGCGCCGTGCAGGTCCACCGGCTGCCGGCAGTTCTCGTACCAGTAGGTCGCGTCCAGCCGTTCGCCGTCGAGGACGCCCGGCTTGACGGTCGAGTAGAACGGCACCGTGCCCGGCTCGGGCCGCACGGCCTTCAGCAGGTCCAGCAGCTCGTCCCGCAGCGGCTCCACCTGGGCGGTGTGCGAGCCGACTGTGCTGGGCACCACGCGGGCCCGCACGTCGTCGGCCGCGCACTCCTCGAGGAACCGCCGCAGCGCCTCGTCGGAGCCCGCCACGGTGCACGCCCCCGGGCCGTTGCGCCCGGCGATGCCCAGCTCCGGGTGCCCGGCCAGCCGGTCCCGGACCTCGTCGGCGGACAGCGCCACGGACGCGATCGCGCCGTGACCCACCAGCCGCCGCGCGAACAGGTCGCTGCGCAGCACGACCACCCGCACGGCATCGGCCAGGTTCAGGATCCCCGCCACGTGCGCGGCCGCGACCTCGCCCTGCGAGTGGCCCACCACGGCGTCGGGCCGGACCCCGGCCGCTTCCCACACCGCGGCCAGCGAAACCATCACCGCGAACAGCACCGGCTGCAGGACCTCGATGCGCTCCAGTCCCTCGTCGGCCCGCAGGACCTCGAGCACCGACCAGCCGGTCAGCTCCGCGATCGCCGCGTCGCACTCGGCCATCCGGTCGGCGAACACGGGCGAGTCCGCGAGCAGTTCGCGGCCCATCCCGACCCACTGGGTGCCCTGCCCGGGGAACACGAAGACCACACCGCCGTCACGGGCGCCGTCGGCCACCACGCCCCGGCCCGCGGCGAGCTCCCGCAGTCCCGCGACGGCCTCTTCCCGGTCCGCCGCCACGACGACGCCCCGCTTGTCCAGCAACGCCCGGCCCGCCGCCAGCGCGCCGGCCACCTCCGCGAGCGGCACCTCGGCGCCGTCGAGGAACGCGGCCAGCCGTCCGGCCTGCGCGGCCAGGGACGGGGTGCTGCGGGCCGAAACGACCAGCGGCACCACCCCTTCGGCCATGGCCGTAACCGGAGCGGTCTCCGGCGCCTCGGGGGCTTCCTCCACGATCACGTGCGCGTTCGTCCCGCTGATCCCGAACGAGGAGACGGCCGCCCGGCGCGGCCGGCCGTCGCGCCGCCACTCCCGCGCCTCGGTCAGCAGCTCGACCGCGCCCGCCGACCACTCCACCTCCCCGGTGGGTTCGGCCGCGTGCAAGGTCGGGGGCAGCACGCCGTGCCGCAGCGCCTCCACCATCTTGATCACCCCGCCCACGCCGGCCGCCGCCTGCGTGTGGCCGATGTTCGACTTCAGCGAACCGAGCCACAGCGGCCGCTGCGGGTCGCGGTCCTTCCCGTAGGTGGCCAGCAGCGCCCGCGCCTCGATCGGGTCCCCCAGCGCGGTCCCGGTGCCGTGGCCCTCCACCGCGTCCACTTCGGACGGTGCCAGTCCGGCGTTCGCCAGCGCGCTGCGGATCACCCGCTCCTGCGCCGGGCCGCTCGGCGCGGTCAGCCCGTTCGACGCGCCGTCCTGGTTCACCGCGCTGCCGCGGATCAGCGCGAGCACCCGGTGCCCGCGCTCCCGCGCCACCGAAAGCCGTTCCAGCACCACGACGCCGACGCCTTCGGCCAGACCGGTGCCGTCGGCGCCGGCCGCGTACGCCTTGCAGCGCCCGTCCCCGGCCAGCGCCCGCTGGCGGGAGAACGACCGGAACGACCCCGGGGTCGCCATCACCATCGCGCCGCCGGCCAGCGCCGTCTCGCAGTCGCCCTGCCGCAGGGCCTGCGCCGCCAGGTGGATCGCCACCAGCGAAGACGAGCACCCGGTGTCGAGCGTGACCGCCGGGCCCTCGAAGCCGAACACGTACGACACCCGGCCGGAGGCGATGCAGGTCGCCGCCCCGGTGCCCGCGAACCCCTCCGCCTCCGGCGGGACCACGCCCCCGCCGGCGCCGTAGCCCTGGGTGGACAGCCCGGAGAACACCCCGACCGAGGTGCCCTTCAGCGAGAACGGGTCGGCGCCCGCTCGTTCCAGCGCTTCCCAGGAGGTCTCCAGCAGGAGCCGCTGCTGCGGATCCATGGTGAGGGCTTCGCGGGGCGAGATGCCGAACAGCCCCGCGTCGAACAGCGCGGCGCCCTGGAGGAACCCGCCCTGGTCCGAGTACGACGTGCCCGGGCGGTCGGGGTCCGGGTCGAACAGGCCGTCGAGGTCCCAGCCCCGGTCGTCGGGGAACCCGGCGACGGCGTCGACCCCGTCGGCCACCAGCCGCCACAGCTCCTCCGGCGAGGACACGTCTCCCGGGTACCGACACGCCATGGAGACGATGGCGATCGGCTCCTTCGCGTCGTCCTCGACCTCGCGCAGCCGCTTGCGGGCGTCGCGGGCGTCGGCGATCGCCCTTTTGAGGTAATCGCGGAGTTGGGTCTCATCGGCCACTGAACTCAGCTCCCTGCAGGTGTCCGTGTGCGCTTGCCGTGGTGGTCAGTCGAGCCCGTCGACGAGGGCGAACAGCTCCTCGTCGCTGGCGGTGTCGAGGTCTTCGTCGGCGGGGCCCGGGCCGCTGCCCGTCGTCTCCGCCACGCTCAGCAGCTCCCGCAGCCGGACGGTGATCCGGTCCCGCGCCGGGGCTCCGGCACCGGCGATGGCCGCTTCCAGCCCGCTGAGCCCGGCCAGCACCGAGTCGGTGGCCGGGCCTTCCCCGCCGGTCAGTTCGCCACCGAGGTACCGGGCGAGGGCCAGCGGGGTCGGGTGGTCGAACACGAGCGTCGCGGGCAGCTTGAGCCCGGTCGCATCGCGCAGCCGGTTGCGCAGCTCCACCGAGGTCAGCGAGTCGAACCCGGAGTCCTTGAACGCCGTGTCCGCCCGGACCGCGGCCGCGCCGGAGTGCCCGAGCACGATCGCGACCTGGGTGCGCACGACGTCCAGGAGCAGGGCTTCCCGCTGCGGCGGAGCCAGCTTCGCCAGCCGCCGGACCAGCCCGTCGTCCGGGCCGGACGCCGTCTTGGCCTGCTGGCGGCCGACCCGGACCAGTCCGCGCAGCAGCGGCGGCACTGAGGCCCCGGTCGCCGCGTCGGCCCGGGCTTCCCGCAGGTCCAGTTCGACCGGCACCAGCAGCGCCCGGTCCGACGCGAGCGCGGCGTCGAACAGCTCCATGCCGTTCTCGGCGCCGAGACCCACGACACCGCCGCGGCCCTCACGCCGGCTCATCCGGCTCAGCGTGAGCTCGTCGATGGTGTCCGCCATGCCGGTGAGCTCCTGCCACGGTCCCCAGGCCAGCGACTGACCCGGCCGGCCCGCGGCCCGGCGCTGCGCCACCAGCCCGTCGAGGAACGCGTTCGCCGCCGCGTAGCCGCCGCTGCCCGCGCCCATGAAGATCGACGAGGCGGACGAGTACACGACGAACGCGTCGAGGTCCCGGGTCAGCTCGTCCAGGTGCCGGGCGGCGTCGACCTTCGGGGCGAACACGCGGGCCAGCTTGTCCGGGGTCAGCGCCCCGACGACGCCGGCGTCGAACACCCCCGCGGTGTGCACCACCGCGGTCGGGCGGTGCTCCTGGACCAAGGCGGCGGCCTGCGCCCGGTCCGCCACGTCGCAGGCCACCACCGACACCTCGGCGCCCCGCTCGGCGAGCTCGGTGACCAGCTCCGCCACCCCGCCCCCGTCCCGGCCACGGCGGCTGGCCAGCACCAGGCGGCGCACCCCGTGCCGGGCCACCAGGTGGCGGGCCGCGAGCGCGCCCAGCGTCCCGGCGCCCGAGACGAGGACCGTCGAATCCGGGCCGAATCCCGCCGGGGGGTCCGTCGTCCGGGCGACGCGGGCCAAACGGGGCACGGACAGGCTCGTCCCGCGCACCGCGACCTGCGGCTCGCCGGTCGCCAGCACCGCGCCCAGCACCGCTTCCGGCCCGTCGCCGGCCGCGGGGTCGAGGTCCAGCAGGACGATCCGGTCCGGGTTCTCGGTCTGCGCGGCGCGCACCAGACCCCACACCGCCGAGGCGTCCGGGTCGGTCACCGCGCCGTCACCGGCGGGCATCGCGCCCCGGGTGGCCACCACCAGGCGGGCCTCGTCCGGCGCTTCCGTCAGCCACGTCTGCACGACCGCCAGGACCCGCGAGGTCAACGTCAACGCGTCACCGTCGCCGACCGCGGCCAGCACGACCGCCGCGGGCACGTCGGTCAGGGCGGCCACGTCTTCGGCGGTGGCCACCGCCACCCACGCCGGCCCCGGCTCCGCCGCGCCGACCGGCAACTCGGTCCAGGCGACCTCGTACAGGGTCCCGGCCTTCGCCGGGTCGAGCGGCTCGGCGGCCACCTCGCGCAGCACCAGCGAATCCATCGTCAGCACGGGACCGCCGGTTTCGTCGGCCGCCGCCACGGTCATCGACTCCGGCCCCGACACCACCCGGACCCGCAACGCCGACGCGCCCACGGCGTGCAGCACGAGCCCGGTCCACGCGAACGGCATCACCGACCGCCCCGGGCTCCCGTCCGCCGCGGCCGCCGCGGCGACGGTGCCGGTCTGCAACGCCGCGTCCAGCAGGGCCGGGTGCAGGCCGTACGCGGCGGCGGCTTCGCGATGTTCTTCGGGCAGGGCGACCTCGGCGAAGACCTCCTCGCCGCGCTGCCACACCGCCCGCACGCCCTGGAACGCCGGCCCGTAGGCGTAACCGCGGTCGATCAGGTCTTCGTAGAAGCTCCCGGCTTCGACCGGCTCCGCCCCCGGCGGCGGCCACGCGGTGAAGTCGAACCCGGCGGCCGGTCCGGCGGTGGCGGCCAGGGTGCCGGTGGCGTGCCGCGTCCACTCCGGACCGCCGTCCTCGCGCTGGGAGTGGATCTCGACCGGGCGGACGCCGTTCTCGTCCGCGCCGCCCACCGCGACCTGGATCCGCACCCCGCCCCGCTCGGGCACGACGATCGGGGTCTGCGTCGCGAGCTCCTCCAGCACCGGGCAGCCGACCTCGTCGCCGGCCCGCACGGCCAGCTCCACGAGACCGGTGCCGGGGAAGAGCACCACGCCGTTGATCGCGTGGTCGGCCAGCCACGGGTGCGACCGCAGCGACAGCAGCGACGTGCACACCAGCCCGTCCGACTGCGGCAGCCGCACCGCCGCGCTCAGCAGCGGGTGGTCGGTCTTCGCCTGCCCGAGCGCCGTGGCGTCGGACGCCGATTCGGCGGCGGGGAGCCAGTAGTGCCGGTGGTCGAAGGCGTAGGTCGGCAGGTCCACCTGCGCGGCTGCCGCACCGGCCGGCAGCACCGGGGTCCAGTCCACGGCCACGCCGCGCACGAACAGCTCGGCCATCGAGGTGAGCAGCCGCCGCGGGCCGCCGTCCTCGCGGCGCAGGGTGCCGGCCACCACGACCTCGGTCACGGCGGTGTCGCCGGCGTCGTCGGCGAGTTCGCTGATCGGCTGCACGAGCACCGGGTGCGCGCTGACCTCCAGGAAGATCCCGTGCCGCCGGGCCAGCAGATCGGCGAGCGCGGGGCCGAAGCGCACCTGGTCGCGCAGGTTCCGGTACCAGTAGCCGCCGTCCACGACCCCGGCTTCGGTGATCCACTCGCCGGTGACGGTCGACCGGAACGGGATGGCCGGGGCCTGCGCGTCGATCCCGGCCAGAGTCTTGGCGAGGACGTCTTCGATGGCTTCGACGTGCCGGGTGTGCGAGGCGTAGTCCACCGCCACCCGCCGCGCCCGGACCCCGGCGTCGGTCAGCGTCTCCAGCACTTCGTCCAGCGCCCGCGCGTCCCCGGCGACCACCACCGACGACGGACCGTTCACCGCGGCCACCTCGACCCGGTCGGCCCAGGGCCGCAGCCGCGCGAGCGCGTCCTCCTCGCTCAGCGCGACGGACGCCATGCCGCCGCGGCCGGACAACTCGGCGGCGATCGCCCGGCTCCGCACTGCGACCACCCGCGCCGCGTCGTCGAGCGACAACGCACCCGACACGCACGCAGCCGCGATCTCGCCCTGTGAGTGCCCCACGACCGCGTCCGGGCGCACACCGGCCGCCTCCCAGACGGCCGCGAGCGCGACCATCACGGCGAAGCAGGCGGGTTGCAGCACGTCGACCCGGTCCATCAACGCGGGATCGGCGTCACCGCGCAGCACATCGAGCAGCGACCAGTCGATCCACGGCTCCAGCGCGGTCGCGCACTCGTCGATCCGCTCGGCGAACACCGGCGACGATTCGAGCAGCTCCCGGCCCATCCCGGCCCACTGCGTTCCCTGGCCGGGGAACACCCACACGACCTTGCCCGGCGCGCCCACCCGGCCGGTGACGACCCCGGCGGCGTCCTCGCCGCGCGCCAGCGCCCGGAGCCCGGCCACCGCCTCTTCCCGCGAGTCCGCCACCACGACGGCCCGCTCGTCCAGGGCCGCCCGGCCGGTCACCGACGCCCCGGCGACCGCGGCGAGCGGCGCCGGCGTCCGCTCCAGGAAGTCGGCCAGCCGCGCCGCCTGCCCGGCCGGGGACCCGGCCCCGCGGCCCGAGACGACCAGCGGCACCACGCCTTCGGACACGGCGGCGGGAGCCGGTTCTTCCGGCGCTTCTTCGAGGATCAGGTGCGCGTTGGTCCCGCTGACGCCGAACGACGAGACGCCCGCGCGGCGCGGCCGGGCGGTGCGCGGCCACTCCCGCGCCTGCGTCAGCAGCTCCACCGCGCCTTCGGTCCAGTCCACCGCCGTGCTGGCCGCGTCGACGTGCAGGGTGGCCGGCAGCACCTCGTGCCGCAGGGCCATGACCATCTTGATCACCCCCGCGACCCCGGCCGCCGCCTGCGCGTGGCCGATGTTCGACTTCACCGAACCCAGCCACAACGGCTGCTGCGGATCCCGGTCCTGCCCGTAGGTGGCCAGCAACGCCTGTGCCTCGATCGGATCACCCAGCGCGGTCCCGGTGCCATGACCCTCCACAACATCCACATCGGACGGAATCAGCCCCGCCCCCGTCAACGCGCTGCGGATCACCCGCTGCTGCGAAGGACCGTTGGGCGCCGTCAACCCGTTCGACGCACCATCCTGATTCACCGCAGAACCCTTCAGCAGGGCCAAAACCCGGTGCCCGCGCTCCCGCGCCACCGACAACCGCTCCAACACCACCACACCGACGCCCTCGGCCATGCCCATGCCGTCCGCGCCGTCGGCGAACGCCTTGCAGCGCCCGTCCGCCGCCAGGCCCCGCTGCCGCGAGAACACGACGAAGGAGTTGGTGCTCGACATCACCATCGCCCCGCCGGCCAGCGCCATCGAACACTCACCCCGCCGCAACGCCTGCGCGGCCAAGTGCATCGCCACCAGAGACGACGAACAAGCCGTATCGATCGTCACCGCCGGACCCTCGAACCCGAACACGTACGACACCCGGCCCGACGCCACGCTCGACGCCACTCCCGTGCCCGCGAAGCTCTGCATCTCGGGCCCGATCGGTCCGGAGCCGTACCCCTGCGGGGCCGCGCCGACGAACACGCCGACGTCGTCGCCCTTCAGCGACTTCGGATCGACGGCGGCGTGCTCCAACGCCTCCCAGGACGTCTCCAGCAGCAACCGCTGCTGCGGGTCCATCGCCAGCGCCTCCCGCGGCGAGATCCCGAAGAACGCCGCGTCGAACAGCCCCGCGTCGTGCACGAAGCCGCCCTGATCGACGTACGAGGTGCCCTGGTGGTCCGGGTCCGGGTCGAACAGGTTCGCCAGGTCCCAGCCACGGTCGGCCGGGAAGTCCGACACCGCGTCGCCGCCTTCGGACACCAGCCGCCACAGGTCTTCCGGACCGGCGATGCCGCCCGGCAGCCGGCAGGACAGGCCGACGATGGCGATCGGCTCGGTGGCCGCGTCGAGGAGCCGCCGGTTCCGCTTCTTCAGCGTGCCGACTTCCTCCAGCGACTTCCGCAGCGCTTCGACGACCTTCTCATACGACGCACTCACCACATGCCCCTATCACTCTTCGCCGAAAGCCAGTTGCACGAGGTCGTCGACGCCCAGCTCGGCGATCGACCGCTCCTCACCCGCGTCGTCGTCCGCGATCGACACGAGCGCGTACCGCCGCCGGTCCTCGTCCCCGGTCCGCCCGTTCGCGGCGCCGTTCGCCGCCGGCCCCAGGCGCGTGTCCAGGTAGCGCGCGACGGCCAGCGGGGTGGGGTAGTCGAAGACCAGCGTGGCGGGCAGTTTCGACCCGGTCGCCTCGTGCAGCCGGTTGCGCAGCTCCACCGAGGTCAGCGAGTCGAACCCGGTGTCCTTGAACGCCGTGTCCGGGCGCACGGCCTCCGGACCGTCGTAGCCGAGCACCACCGCGACCTGACCGCGCACCACCTCGACCAGCAGCGCCTCCCGGTCGGCCGGGGCGAGCCCCGCCAGCCGGCCGGTCAGCCCGCCGTCCACAGTGGACGCCTTCCGCGCCTGGCTCCGGCCCGGCCGGGCCAGTCCGCGGAAGGGGGCCGGCACCGGGCCCGACCGCAGCGCCGCGAAGTCGAGCTTGACCGGCACCAGCAGCGACTCGTCCGTCCGCAGCCCGAGGTCGAACAGCCGCAGGGCTTCGGCCCGGGTCAGTTCGAGCACGCCGTTGCGGCCGGCCCGGGCGTGGTCGACCTCGCTGAGGTGGGCCGCCATGCCGCTGCTGCGCTCCCACAGGCCCCACGCCAGGGACAGGCCCGGCCGTCCCGCCGCCCGGCGGTTCGCCATCGCCGCGTCCAGGAAGGCGTTCGCCGCCGCGTAGGGACCCTGGCCCCCGCCGCCCAGCACCCCGGCGACGGAGGAGAACACGACGAACGCGCTGAGGTCCCGGTCGCGGGTCAGCTCGTCGAGGTGGGTGACGGCGTCGACCTTGGCCGCGAACACGTTCGCCAGCCGCTGCGGGGTGAGCGCCTCGATCACGCCGTCCTCGAAGACACCGGCCGTGTGCACCACCCCGGTCAGCCCGGGCAGGCCCGCGAGCAGGTCCGCCACCTGGTCGCGGTCGGCGACGTCGCAGGCCGCGAAGGACACTTCCGCGCCTTCGCCGGTCAGTTCGGCGACCAGGTCCTGGGCGCCGTCGGCGGCCGCGCCCTGCCTGCTGGCCAGCACCAGCCGGCGCACCCCGTGCCGCGTCACCAGGTGCCGGGCCACCAGCGTGCCCAGCGATCCCGCGCCCGAAACCAGCACCGTGCTGTCCGGGCCGAACGCGGCCGGCGTTTCCGGGATCGCGGTCACGCGGGCCAGGCGGGGCGCGTGGAAGGTCTTCCCGCGCACCGCGAGCTGTGGTTCACCGGCGGCCAGGGCCGCCCCCAGGATCGGTTCGAACCCGGCGTCGGTGTCCAGCAGGACGATCCGGTCGGGGTGCTCGGCCTGCGCGGACCGGACCAGTCCCCACACCGCGGCCGCGGCCGGGTCGGTCACCGCCCCGTCGCCACCGGCGGGCACCGCGCCGCGGGTGACGACGACCAGCCGCGCATCCTCGAGCGCGGACGCGGCCAGCCACGCCTGGACGACTTCGAGCACCCGGGAGCTCACGGCCAGCGCCGGGTCACCGCCCGCGACCACGACCGCCACCGGCGGGACACCGCCGGACTCCGCCAGGTCTTCGACGTCCTCGGCGGTGTCCACCGGCACCCACCGCGGCCGGTCCGCGGCGGGCACCGACGGCAGCGCGGTCCAGTCCACGCGGAACAGCGCGTCGTGGTCCACCCCGGCCGCGGCCCCCAGTTGCGCGGCCGAAACCGGCCGGGACACCAGGGAGTCCATGGTCAGCACGAGCTCGCCGGTGTCGTCGGCCGCCGCCACCGACACCGTGTCCGGGCCACTCGGCGCGAGCCGGACCCGCAGGGCCGAAGCCCCCGTGGCGTGCAGCACCAGGCCGTTCCAGGCGAACGCGAGCACCGGCTCACCGGGCTCGTCGCCGCCCACGGCCGTCGCGGCTTGCAGGGCCGCGTCGAGCAGCGCGGGGTGGAGCCCGAACCGGCCGGCGTCCGGGCTCAGGTCCTCCGGCAGGGCGACCTCGGCGAAGACTTCGCCCTCGCGCCGCCACACGGCCCGAAGCCCCTGGAACGCCGGACCGTAGCCGTATCCGCGTTCGGCCAGGCCCGGGTAGAAAGCCTCGACGTCGACCCGTTCGGCGCCCGGGGGCGGCCAGGCGTGGAAGTCGAACCCGGCGTCCCCGGCGGGCGCGGACGACAGCGCGCCGGTGGCGTGCCGCGTCCACGGCCCGCTGCCGCCGTCGCGCTGGGAGTAGACCTCCACCGGGCGAGCGCCGGTCTCGTCCGGCCCGCCCAGCGTGACCTGGACCCGGACCCCGCCCTGCGCGGGCACGACCAGCGGGGCCTCGATGACCAGCTCGTCGAGCGCGGTGCAGCCGGCCTCGTCCCCGGCCCGCACGGCCAGTTCGGCCAGCCCGGAACCGGGGAGGAGCACCACGCCGCCGACCGCGTGGTCGGCGAGCCACGGGTGCGTCCGCACCGAGAGCCGCGAGGTGAACGCCAGCCCGTCGGACTGCGGCAGCGGCACGACCGCGCCGAGCAGCGGGTGCCCGGCCGCCGTCTGGCCCAGCGAGGCCGCGTCGGTCGCCGGCTCGGCGGGCCGCAGCCAGTAGTGCCGGTGGTCGAAGGCGTAGGTCGGCAGGTCCACCCGGGCCACCCCACCGGGCAGCACGGCGGTCCAGTCGACCGCCACCCCGCGGACGAACAGCTCGGCCATCGAGGTGAGCAGGCGGCGCAGTCCGCCGTCCTCGCGCCGCAGCGAGCCGGCCACGACCACTTCGGCGGGGCCCGCGACGTCGTCGGCGCTCTCGCTGATCGGCTGGACGAGCACCGGGTGCGGACTGAGCTCGACGAACACGCCGTGCCCCTGCCGCAGGAGTTCCGCCACCGCGGGGCCGAAGCCGACCCGGTTGCGCAGGTTCCGGTACCAGTAGCCGCCGTCGACGACCCCGGCTTCGGTGATCCAGTCGCCGGTGACGGTGGAGAAGAACGGCACCGCCGGGGCCTGGGCCGAGAGCCCGCCGAGGGTCTCGGCCAGCAGGTCCTCGATGGCCTCGACCTGGTGGGTGTGGGACCCGTAGTCCACGGCCACCCGCCGCACGCGGACGCCTTCGGCGGTCCACGCCTCGACGATCTCGTCGAGGGCGCGGGCCTCCCCGGCGATCACCACGGACGTCGGGCTGTTCACCGCGGCCACCTGGACCCGGTCCGCCCACGGCGTCAGCCGCCCGGCCGCGTCCGCCTCGCTCAGCGCGACCGAGGCCATGCCGCCGAGCCCGGCCAGCCGGGTGGCGATGGCCTGGCTGCGCAGCGCGACCACCTTGGCCGCGTCCGGCAGCGACAGCGCCCCCGAAACGCAGGCCGCGGCGATCTCGCCCTGGGAGTGCCCCAGCACCGCGTCCGGCCGGAGGCCGGCCGCCTGCCACACCGCGGCCAGGCCGACCATCATCGCGAAACTGGCCGGCTGCAGCACCTCGACCCGGTCCAGCCGGTCGGATTCGCCGCGCAGCACGTCGAGCAGGGACCAGTCGACCCACGGGTCCAGCGCGGCCGCGCACTCGGCGACGCGCGCGGCGAACACCGGCGAGGACTCCAGCAGCTCCCGGCCCATGCCGGCCCACTGGGCGCCCTGCCCGGGGAACACCCAGACCACCTTGCCCGGCGCGCCCGCCCGGCCGGTCACCACCGCGGCGGTGTCCTCGCCCCCGGCCAGCTCGGCCAGTCCAGCCACGGCTTCGTCGCGGGAACCCGCGACCACCACGGCCCGCTCGGTCAACGCGGCGCGATGGGTGACCAGCGCCCGCGCCACTCCCGCCACCGGCTCGTCCGCCGCCAGGGCAGCGGCGAGCCGCCCGGCCTGCACGGCCAGGGAAGTGGTGCTGCGCGCGGAAACCACGACCGGCAGTACCGCCGCGGGGCCGTCCTCGGCCGGCTCGGGGTCCCCGGGTGGCGCTTCCTCCAGGATGAGGTGCGCGTTCGTGCCGCTGACGCCGAACGCCGACACCCCGGCCCGGCGCGGGCGCCCGCCCCGCGGCCACGCCCGCGCTTCGGTCAGCAGCTCGACCGCGCCCGCCGACCAGTCCACCTCCGGCGTCGGCTCGTCGACGTGCAGCGTCGGCGGCAGCACTTCGTGCCGCAGGGCCTGCACCATCTTGATCACCCCGGCGACCCCGGCCGCGGCCTGCGCGTGGCCGATGTTCGACTTCAGGGAACCCAGCCACAGCGGCGTTTCCCGGCCCTGGCCGTAGGCGGCCAGCACCGCCTGCGCCTCGATCGGGTCGCCCAGCGTGGTCCCGGTCCCGTGGCCCTCGACGACGTCCACATCGGACGGACCCAGCCCCGCGCTCGCCAGCGCCCGGCGGATCACCCGCTGCTGCGAAGGACCGTTCGGCGCGGTCAGCCCGTTCGACGCACCGTCCTGGTTCACCGCGGAACCCCGCAGCACCGCCAGTACCCGGTGACCACGCTCGCGCGCCACCGAAAGCCGCTCCAGCACCACCACCCCGACGCCCTCGGCCCAGCCGGTGCCGTCGGCCGCCGCGGCGAACGCCTTGCAGCGCCCGTCGGCGGCGAGCCCCCGCTGACGCGAGAACTCCACGAACGCACCGGGGTTCGCCATCACCGTCGCACCACCGGCCAGGGCCATCGAGCACTCACCGGACCGCAGCGACTGGGCCGCCAGGTGCATCGCCACCAGCGAAGACGAACACGCCGAGTCGATCGTCACCGCCGGGCCCTCGAAGCCGAACACGTACGACACCCGGCCCGACGCCACGCTCGACGAGCCGCCGGTCCCCGCGAAACCCTCCAGCTCCGGCGTGACGACGCTGTCCCCGGGGGCGACGTAGCCCTGGCCGAACATGCCGGTGAACACCCCGACGTCGTTGCCCTTCAGGGCGAGCGGGTCGACCCCGGCGTCCTCCATGGCCTCCCACGAGGTCTCCAGCAGCAACCGCTGCTGCGGGTCCATCGCGACCGCTTCACGCGGCGAGATGCCGAAGAAGCCGGCGTCGAACAGGCCCGCCTCGTGCAGGAAACCGCCGTGGCGCGTGTAGGTCTTGCCCGGGCGCGCCGGGTCGGGGTCGTACAGGTTCTCCAGGTCCCAGCCACGGTCGGTGGGGAAGCCCGACACCGCGTCCCGGCGTTCGGCCACCAGCCGCCACAGGTCCTCGGGGCCCGTGACGCCGCCGGGCAGGCGGCAGGCCATGCCGACGATGGCGATCGCCTCGTCGGCCGGGACCGCCGCGGTCACCGGGACCGCGGGTCCCCGGGCCCCGCCACCGAGCTCGTCGCGCAGGAACCGGGCGAGGGCCTGCGGGTTCGGGTAGTCGAAGACCAGCGTCGCGGGCAGCTTCAGCCCGGTGGCGGCCCGCATCCGGTTGCGCAGCTCGACCGCGGTCAGCGAGTCGAACCCGGCGTCCTTGAACGCCGTGTCCACGCGGACTCCGCTGGCGTCGGCGTGCCCGAGCACCGCCGCCACCTGGGCCCGGACCAGGTCCAGGAGCAGGGTGAGCTGGTCCGCCGGAGTGCGCCCGGCCAGACCGGAGTCCACTGTGGAGCCCGCCTGGGCCTGCTGCCGGCCCGAGCGGACCAGTCCGCGCAGCAGGTGCGGCACCACCGTGCCCGCGGCGACGTCGGCGCGCACGCCGCGCAGGTCCAGCTTGGCCGGTACCAGCAGGGATTCGCCCGACCACAGGGCCGCGTCGAACAGGTCCATGCCTTCGTCCTGCGTCATGATCTGCAGCCCGCCGCGCCGGCTCATCCGGGCCCGGGTGGCTTCGTCGGTGTTGGCCGCCATGCCGGTGCTCTGGTCCCACAGGCCCCACGCCAGCGACAGACCCGGCAGACCCGCCGCCCGACGATTCGCCATCAACCCGTCCAAGAACGCATTCGCCGCCGCGTAACTCCCACTACCCGCACCCATGAACACCGCCGAAACCGAGGAATAGACCACAAAAGCATCCAGATCCACACCCCGCGTCAGCTCGTCCAGGTGCGACACCGCATCCACCTTCGGCGCGAACACCCGGGCCAGCCGCTGCGCGTCCAGCGTCTCGATCACCCCGGCGTCCAGGACCCCGGCCGTGTGCACCACGGCGGTCGGCCGGTGCTCGGCGAGCAGCGCCGCCACCTGGTCGCGATCGGCCAGGTCGCACTCCGCCACGGTGACCTCCGCGCCCTGGCCGGTCAGCTCGGCGACCAGCTCGGCCACCCCGCCGGCCGCCCGGCCCCGCCGGGACGCCAGCACCAGGCGCCGCACGCCGTGCCGCTCGACCAGGCGCCGGGCCGCCAGCCCACCGAGCGCACCCGCGCCCGAGACGAGCACCGTCCCGTCCGCGCGGAACCCGCCGGAGCCGGTCCCGGCCCGCTCCACCCGGGCGATGCGGGGCACGAAGAACGCACCGCCGCGGACCGCGACCTGCGGCTCGTCCAGGGGCGGCACCGGGTTCGCCGGCACCTCGCCGTCGACGTCCAGCAGCACGATCCGGTCCGGGTTCTCCGCCTGCGCGGCCCGGACCAGACCCCAGACGGCCGCCCCGGCGGGGTCGGTCACGAAGCCGTCGCCGGCCGGGACCGCGCCGCGGGTGGCCACGACCAAGCGGGCTTCGTCCGCCGCGTCGGCGAGCCACGCCTGCACGGCCGAGAGGACCCGGCTGGTCAGCCCGAGCGGGGTTTCCCCGTCGCCGAACGCCTCGATCACCTCGACCGGCGCCGTCGCCGGCGCGGCGGCCGGGGCGGGCACCTCGGTCCAGCCGACCCGGAACAGCGATCCCACCCGGCCCGGCCCGCCGGACACCGCCCGGAACGCCACCGCGTCCGCGGTGAGCACGCCACCCCCGGCCTCGTCCGCCGCTTCCAGCGCGACTCCGGCTTCCCCGGGCACCAGCCGCACCCGCAGCGCCGTGGCGCCCGCGGCGTGCAGGGTCACACCGGTCCAGTCCGCCGCTGCTTCGCCGTCCGGCCGCACCGGGCTCAGTGCCGCGTCCAGCAGGGCGGGGTGGAGACCGAACTCGGCGGCGTGCTGCTCCGCCGGCAGCGCGACCTCGGCGAAGGTCTCCTCGCCGCGCCGCCAGACCGCCCGCACGCCCACGTCGGCGATCTCGACTGGCTGCGCACCGGCGGGCGGCCAAGCGGTGAAATCGAACCCTCCGCGCGCCGCGGCGGTGGCCGAAAGGTGCCCGGTGGCGTGCCGGGTCCAGCTACCGTCGTCGTCTTCGCGCCGCGAGTAGACCTCCACCGTGCGCGCGCCGGTTTCGCCGGGCCCGCTCAGCGCGACCTGCACCCGCAGGCCCCCGGACCCGGGCAGGGCGAGCGGCGACTCGACGGTGAGGTCGTCGAGGACCGGGCTCCCGGCTTCGTCCCCGGCGCGCACGGCCAGCTCGACCAGAGCGGCGCTCGGGACGGTCTCGGCCAGCCAGGGGTGCGTCCGCGCCGAGAGCCGCGAGGTGAACACCAGGCCGCCGGACTGCGGCAGCGGCACGACCGCGCCCAGCAGCGGGTGGTCCGCCCCGGCCAGCCCCAGCGAGGGGGCGTCCACCCCGGTCGGCGGGTTGAGCCAGTAGTGCTGGTGATCGAAGGCGTACGTCGGCAGGTCCACCCCGCCGTCGGCGGCCGGGAGCACGCCGCTCCAGTCGAGCGCGACCCCGCGCACGAACAGCTCGGCCATCGACGTCAGCAGCCGCCGCGGGCCACCGTCGGACCGCCGCAGCGTGCCGGCGACCACGGCGTCCACCTCGCTGCCGTCGGTGCCATCGGTGCCATCGGCGGCATCGATCACGTCGGTGATCGGCTGGACCAGCACCGGATGGGCGCTGACCTCCACGAACACCCCGTGGCCCAGGGACAGCAGCTCGGCCACGGCCGGGCCGAACCCCACCCGGTTGCGCAGGTTCCGGTACCAGTACCCGCCGTCGACGACCCCGGCCTCGGTGACCCACTCACCGGTCACAGTGGAGAAGAACGGCACCAACGGCGCCTTCGCCTCGATCCCGGCGAGCGAACCGGCGAGCGTGTCACGGATGTCCTCGACGTGCCGAGTGTGCGAGGCGTAGTCCACCGCCACCCGCCGGCCGGAAAGCGCTTCAACCGCTTCGGTCAGCGCTTCGGCGTCTCCGGCGATCACCACCGAAGACGGCCCGTTGACCGCCGCCACCTCGACCCGGCCGTCCCACGGCGCCAGCCGGGCCAGGGTGTCGCCGAGACTCAGCGCGACCGAGGCCATGCCACCCCGGCCGGACAGCCGCGCGGCGATCGCCTGGCTGCGCAACGCGACCACCTTGGCCGCGTCGTCGAGGGAAAGCGCCCCCGAGACGCAGGCCGCGGCGATCTCACCCTGGGAGTGCCCCAGCACGGCGTCGGGCACCATCCCCACCGACGCCCAGACCGCGGCGAGCCCGACCATCACGGCGAAGCAGGCGGGCTGGAGCACGTCGACCCGCTCCATCTGCGCCGGGTCGGACTCGCCCCGCAGCACGTCCAGCAGCGACCAGTCGATCCACGGCGCCAGCGCGGCAGCGCACTCGTCGACCCGCTCGGCGAACACCGGCGACGATTCGAGCAGCTCCCGGCCCATCCCGGCCCACTGCGTCCCCTGCCCGGGAAACACCCACACGACCTTGCCGGGCACGCCCGCGCTACCGGTCACCACGCCGGCCGCGGTTTCGCCGCGGGCCAGCGCACCGAGCCCGGCCCGCGCCTCCTCGGCCGAATCCGCCACGACGACGGCCCGGTCGGTCAGCACCGCGCGGGTCGACAGCAGCGCCCCCGCGACCGGGGTCAGCGGGACGTCGCCGTCGAGGAACTCCGCCAGCCGCCCGGCCTGTCCCGCCAGGGAACCGGCGCTGCGCGCGGACACCACCACCGGCACCACGGCGTCGGGCCCGCCGGCCACGGGGGCTTCGCCGCCCGGGGCCTCTTCGAGGATCAGGTGCGCATTCGTCCCGCTGATGCCGAAGGACGAGACGCCCGCCCGGCGCGGCCGCCCGTTCGGCGTCCACTCCCGGGGCTCGGTCAGCAGTTCCACCGCACCGGCCGACCAGTCGACCTGCTTGGTGCGCTCCCGCGCGTGCAGGGTCGGCGGCATCGCGTTGTGCCGCAGCGCCTGGACCATCTTGATCACGGCCGCCACCCCGGCCGCGGCCTGCGTGTGACCGATGTTCGACTTCAGCGAACCCAGCCACAACGGCCGCTGCGGGTCGCGGCCCTTCCCGTAGGTGGCCAGCAACGCCTGCGCCTCGATCGGGTCCCCCAGCGCGGTCCCGGTGCCGTGCGCCTCCACGACGTCCACATCGGACGGTGCCAGTCCGGCGCTGCCCAGTGCGCTGCGGATGACCCGCTGCTGCGACGGGCCGTTCGGCGCGGTGAGCCCGTTCGACGCGCCGTCCTGGTTGACCGCGCTGCCGCGAAGCACGGCCAAAACCCGGTGGCCGCGTTCGCGGGCCACCGAAAGCCGTTCGAGCACCACGATGCCGACCCCCTCGGACAGCACGGTGCCGTCCGCGCCGTCCGCGAACGCCTTGACCCGCCCGTCCCCGGCCACGCCCCGCTGCCGCGACATGCCGATGACCCCGATCGGCGAACCCATCACGGCGACCCCGCCGGCCAGCGCCATCGAACACTCGCCCTGGCGCAGCGCCTGCGTGGCCAGGTGGATCGCCACCAGCGAAGACGAACACGCCGTGTCCACGGTGACCGCCGGGCCCTCGAAGCCGAACGAGTAGGACACCCGGCCCGAGGCGACGCTGCCCGCGGTGGCCGTGGTGACGAAGCCTTCGAGCTCCGCGGGCATGTTGCTCAGGGACTCGAGGTAGTCGTGGATGGAGACTCCGGAGAACACGCCGACGTCCTTGCCCCGGGTCCGGGTCGGGTCGATGCCCGCGCGCTCCAGGGCTTCCCACGACGCCTCCAGCAGCAGCCGCTGCTGCGGGTCCATGGCGAGCGCCTCGCGCGGTGAAATCCCGAAGAACCCCGGGTCGAACAGCGCGGCCTCGTGCAGGAAGCCGCCCTGGCTGACGTAGGCCGTGCCCGGGCGGTCCGGGTCGGTGTCGAACAGGCCCTCCAGGTCCCAGCCGCGGTCACCGGGGAAGGGCGACATCCCTTCTCGGCCCTCGGACACGAGCCGCCACAGGTCCTCGGGGTTGAGCACCCCGCCGGGCAGCCGGCACGCCATCCCGACGATCGCGATCGGTTCGCCCGCGTCGACCGCCGCCGGGACCGCGGCCGGCGCGTCGGCGACCGCGTCGCCGAGCTCCTCGCGCAGGTGCCGGGCCAGCGCCACCGGCGTCGGGTAGTCGAAGACCAGCGTGGCGGGCAGTTTGACGCCGGTGGCCGCGCTCAGCCGGTTCCGCAGCTCGACGGCGGTCAGCGAGTCGAAGCCGAGGTCGGTGAACCCGCGGGTGCCCTGCGCCAGCTCGGGGGCGCTGAAGCCGAGCACCGCGGTCGCCTCGGTCTGGACCACCCCGAGCAGGACGCTCTCCTGCTCCTCCGGGGACAACCCGGCGAGCCGGCCGGCCACGCCGCCGCCGGCGGCGGCACTCACCCGCGCCACCCGGCGACCGGCGCGGACCAGTCCACGCAGCAGGTGCGGGACCTCCCCGCCGGCCGTGGCCTGGCCCCGCAGGGACTTGAGGTCCAGCTTGATCGGCACCAGCAGCGACTGCTCGGCCCGCAGGCCGAAGTCGAAGATCTCCAGCCCTTCGGCCGGGGTCAGCGGCAGCACGCCACCCCGGCTCATCCGGGCCTGGTCGACGGCGCTGAGGTGCGCGGTCAGGCCGTCGGACTGCTCCCACAGGCCCCACGCCAGCGACACACCGGGCCGCCCCGCCGCCCGGCGCGCGGCCATCAGGCCGTCCAGGAAGGCGTTGGCCGCCGCGTAGTTGCCCTGCCCGGCCGAGCCCATCAGGGCCGCCGCGGAGGAGAACACCACGAAGGCGTCGAGGTCGGTGTCCCGGGTCAGCTCGTCGAGGTGGCGGACCGCGTCGACCTTGGGCGCGAACACCCCGGCCAGCCGCTCCCGGTTCAGCGTTCCGAGGACGCCGTCGTCGAGCAGGCCCGCCAGGTGCACCACGGCGGTCGGCCGGTGCTCGTCGAGCAGCGCGGCCACCTGGTCGCGGTCGGCGACGTCGCACGCCGCCAGCGACACGGTCGCGCCCTGCTCGGCCAGCTCGGCGGCCAGCCGCTCCGCGCCGTCGGCGGCCGCACCGCGCCGGCTGGCCAGGACCAGCCCGCGGACCCCGTGCCGGGCCACCAGGTGCCGGGCCACGAGGGCACCCAGCGAACCGGTGCCCCCGGTGATCAGGACCGTCCCTTCCGGACGGAACCCGGCGGGCTCCCCCGGGGCCCGGCCGGCGGCCCGCACCAGCCGCGGGACGAGGACCACCCCGCCGCGCACGGCGACCTGCGGCTCACCACTGGCCAGCACCGCACCCAGCCGCGATTCCGCGGCGGTGTCGTTGTCGGCCAGCACGATCCGGCCGGGGTTCTCGGCCTGCGCGGCCCGCAGCAGGCCCCACACCGCGGCGGCGGCCGGGTCGGTGACCCCGCCGTCGCCGGCGGGCACCGCGCCCCGCGTCACCACGACCAGTCGCGCGGACCCGGCCGCCGAGACGAGCCACGCCTGCACGACTTCCAGCACCCGGGTGGTGAGGTCCAGCGGGCTCTGCCCGCCGCCGAAGGCCGCGAGCACCGCGACCGGGACCGTCAACGCGGCCACGTCGTCAGCCGAGGCCACCGACTCCCACTCCGGCGCGGGCGCGTCCTCGACCGGCGGCAGCGCCGTCCACTCCACCTCGAACAGCGAGTCGCGTTCCTCGACCGCCGCCGTCTCCAGCTGTTCGGCGGCGACCTCGCGGGACACGAGCGAGTCCATCGTGACGACCAGAGCACCGGTCTCGTCGGCGGCCTGGAAGCTCAGCGCGTCCGGACCACCAGGCGCGACCCGCACCCGCAGGGCCGACGCGCCCACCGCGTGCAGCACCAAGCCGTTCCACGCGAAGGGCAGCACCCGGCGTTCGTCGTCCGGGTCGGCGAAGGCGTTGGTGTGCAGGGCGGCGTCGAGCAGCGCCGGGTGGAGGCCGAACTTCCCGGCGTCCTCCCGGTTCTCCTCGGGCAGCGCGACCTCGGCGAAGACCTCGTCCCCGCGCCGCCAGACCGCGCGCATCCCCTGGAAGACGCCGGTGTAGGCGTACCCGCGCTCGATCAGGTCGGGGTAGAAGCTCCCGACGTCGACCGGCTCCGCGCCGGCGGGCGGCCAGGCGGCGAAGTCGACGGCCGGGACCGCGGCTCCCGCCGGCGACGAGGCGCCCAGCAGGCCGGTGGCGTGCCGCGTCCACTCCTCTCCGGTGGCGTCCTCCCGCAGGGAGAACACGTCCACCGCACGCGAACCGGTCTCGTTCGGCCCGCTGACCGCGACCTGCACGCGGACCCCGCCGCGCTCGGCCAGGATCAGCGGTGCCTCGATCACCAGCTCTTCCAGCACGCCGAAGCCCAGCTCGTCCCCGGCCCGCAGCGCCAGGTCGACGTACACCGTGCCGGGCACGAGCACGACCCCGCCGATCGCGTGCCCGGCCAGCCAGGCGTGCGTCCGCAGCGACAGCCGCGAGGTGAACACCAGCCCGTCGGACTGCGGCAGCGGGACGACCGCGCCCAGCAGCGGGTGGTCCGCCCCGGCCAGGCCCAGCGACGCGGCGTCGGTCGCGGACTCGCCCATCCGGATCCAGTAGTGCTGGTGGTCGAAGGCGTAGGTCGGCAGGTCGACCCGGTTCGACGGCGGCACCAGGCCCGACCAGTCGAGCGCGATCCCGCGCACGAACAGCTCGGCCATCGAGGCCAGCAGCCGCCGCGGTCCGCCGTCGGCGCGGCGCAGCGTGCCGGTGACCACGGCTTCGGTGTCGTCGACGATCCCACTGATCGGCTGGACCAGCACGGGGTGCGCGCTGACCTCGACGAACACCCGGTGCCCCTGCTCGACCAGCTCGGTCACCGCCGGGCCGAACCGCACCTGGCGCCGCAGGTTCCGGTACCAGTACCCGCCGTCCAGCACCCCGGCCTCGGCCACCCAGTGGCCGGTGACGGTCGAGTAGAACGGGATTTCCGGGGCCTGCGCCCGGATCCCGGCCAGCATCTCGGCGATGGTGTCGCGTGCGGCTTCCACGTGCCGGGTGTGGGAGGCGTAGTCGACCGCGACCCGCCGGACCCGCACGCCCTGGTCGTCGAGCACGTCGAGGACCTCGTCCAGCGCCTCCGCGTCGCCGGCGAGCACCACCGACGCCGGTCCGTTCACGGCCGCGACCTCGACCCGGTCCGCCCACGGGCCCAGCCGGGCGACGGCGTCCTCCTCGCCCAGCGCGACCGACGCCATCCCGCCGCGGCCGGACAGGTCCGCCGCGATCGCCTGGCTGCGCAGGGCGACCACCTTCGCCGCGTCGTCGAGGGACAGCGCCCCGCAGATGCAGGCCGCGGCGATCTCGCCCTGGGAGTGCCCGAGCACGGCGTCCGGCCGGACACCCACCGAAGCCCAGACCGCGGCGAGGCCGAGCATCACGGCGAAGCTCGCCGGCTGCACGACGTCGACCCGGTCCAGGAGGTCGACGTCCCCGCGCAGCACGTCGATCAGCGACCAGTCCACCCACCGGTCCAGCGCGGCGGCGCACTCGGCGATCCGCGCCGCGAACACCGGCGAGGAGTCGAGCAGCTCCCGGCCCATCCCGGCCCACTGCGTCCCCTGCCCGGGGAACACCCACACGACCTTGCCCGGGGTCACCGTCTCGGCGCCACCGGAGTGCAGCCCGGGCGCGTGCTCACTGCGGGCCAGGGCTCGCAACGCGGTCCGCGCCTCGGTGGCCGACCCGGCCACCACGACCGCGCGCTCACCCAGCACCGCGCGCCCGGTCACCAGGGTTCCGGCCACGTCGGCCAGCGCGGTTGCCGGGTTGTCGTCGAGGAAGTCCGCCAGCCGCCCGGCCTGGGCCGCCAGCGAAGCGGCGCTCGCCGACGAAACCACCAGCGGCACGGCCTGCGCCACGTCCGATGTGGACTCGACCGTGGACTCGACCGCGGACTCGGCACCTGAGTCCACAGTGGATGGTGTTTCCTCCAGGATCAGGTGCGCGTTGGTGCCGCTGGCCCCGAAGGAGGAGATCCCGGCTCGACGCGGACGGCCGTTCGCGGGCCACTCGCGGGCCCGGGTCAGCAGCTCGACCTGGCCCGCCGTCCAGTCCACCTGGGGCGTGGGCGAGTCGACGTGCCGGGTCGCCGGCAGCACGCCGTGCCGCAGCGCCTGCACCATCTTGATCACCCCGGCCACGCCGGACGCCGCCTGCGTGTGCCCGACGACGGACTTGACCGAGCCGAGCCACAGCGGCTCGTCGCGGTCCTGGCCGTAGGTGGCCAGCAGGGCCTGCACCTCGATCGGGTCGCCCAGCACCGTTCCGGTGCCGTGGCCCTCGACGGCGTCCACGTCGGACGGCGTCAGCCCGGCGCCGGCCAGCGCCTTGCGGATGACCCGCTGCTGGGCCGGGCCGTTGGGCGCGGTGAGGCCGTTCGACGCGCCGTCCTGGTTCAGCGCGCTGCCGCGGATCACCGCGAGCACCTGGTGCCCCTTCTCCTGCGCCACCGAGAGCCGCTCCAGCAGCAGCACGCCGACGCCCTCGGCCCAGCTCGAGCCGTCGGCCGCGGTGGCGTAGGACTTGCAGCGCCCGTCGAAAGCCAGGGCCCGCTGCCGCGCGAAGCCGACGAACCCGCCCGGCGTGGACATGACCGTCGAGCCGCCCGCGAGCGCCGCCGAGCACTCGCCCCGGCGCAGGGCCTGCGCGGCGAGGTGGATGGCCACCAGCGACGAGGAGCACATCGTGTCGACGGTGACTGCGGGACCTTCGAGCCCGAGCGTGTAGGCGACCCGGCCGGACGCCACGCCGCCCGCGGTGCCCAGGGCGCGCTCCAGGCTCATGAACCCTTCGAAGCCGCTGAGGTCCGGCGCGTAGTCCTGGTGCACGACCCCGGCGAACACGCCGGTGTCGGTGCCCCGCATCGAGTGCGGGTCGAGGCCCGCCCGCTCCAGGGCTTCCCACGAGACCTCCAGCAACTGCCGCTGCTGCGGGTCCATGGCCAGGGCCTCCCGCGGCGAGATGCCGAAGAACCCGGCGTCGAACTGCGCCGCGTCGTGCAGGAAGGCGCCCTCCCGCACGTAGGTCGTGCCGGGGTTGTCGGGGTCCGGGTGGTACAGACCTTCGAGGTCCCAGCCGCGGTCGGTCGGGAATCCGGTGTAGACGTCGGTGCCGTCGGTCACCACGCGCCAGAAGTCCTCCGGGTTGCGGATCCCGCCGGCGTAGCGGCACGCCATCGAAACGATGGCGATCGGCTCCGCGGCGACCGCCGCGAGCGCGCTGTTCTCCTGCTCGAGCCGGACGTTCTCCTTCAGTGAAGCGCGCAGTGCCTCAACGATCTGCTCGTTCGGCGCCGACATATCCGTCCTCCACGATTCGTTGACCATCGGCGGTCAGCTCGTCTTGCCCAGAGCCCGTTGCACGAGGCCCGAGATGTCCAGTGCGTCGATCAGTTCGGCGTCGGCTCGCACCGGCGCCGGCCCGGCGACCTCTTCGCCGCCGGTGCCGCCGGTGCCGCCGGATGCGGCTTCGGCCAACGCCACCAGCGCGTCCAGCACGCCCGCTTCCTTGAACCGCGCGAACGGCACGGACGCGAGGACCCGCCGGAGGTCGTCCTCCCGGCTGTCCGCGCCGTCGGCGGGGTCCCGGAGGAGTTCGACGCGCAGGTAGCCGACGAGCGCTTCCGGGGTGGGGTAGTCGAAGATCAGCGTCGCCGGCAGCTTCAAACCGGTCACGGTGTGCAGGCTGTTGCGGAGGTTGACCGCGGCCAGGGAGTCGAAGCCGACCTCCTGGAACGCCTGCCGGGGCCCGATGCCCTCCGCGCCGCCGTGCCCGAGGACCGTCGAAGCGTGCCCGCGGACCAGCTTCAGCAGCACGCGGTTCTGCTCGGCGTCCGGCACCGCCCGCAGCGAGTCCGCCAGCGACGCGGCCGTGTCGCCGTCCGCGCTGTCGTCCCCCGCCGCCTGCAGGATCGCCTTCGCCTCGGGCAGGTCGGCGAACAGCGGGCTGGGCCGGACCGACGTGAACGCCGGGACGAAGGCCGCCCAGTCCAGGTCGGCCACGGCCACGAACTTCTCGGCGCCCTCGACCGCCTGCACCATCGCCGTCACCGCGAGCGGCGGGGCCATCGGCAGCACCCCGCGGCGGCGGAGCTGGTTGAGCGCGGCCTCGTCCATGCCGACGCCGATCTCGTCCAGCGCGCCCCAGGCGATCGACGTCGCCTTCAGGCCCCGGGCCCGGCGCCACTCGACCAGGGCGTCGAGCACGGCGTTCGCCGCCGCGGACGGCCCCTGGCCGCCACCGCCCCAGACGCCCGCGATCGAGGAGAAGACCACGAACGCGTCGAGCGGGGTGTCCTCGAACAGCTGGTCCAGCCACACCGCGGTGGACACCTTGGTCCCGAACACCGCCGCGAGGTCCGCTTCGCCGGTGTCGTCCACCAGACTGGTCTGCGTGATGTCGGCGGCGTGCACCACGACCGTGAGCGGCTGCTCCGGGGCCGAAGCGGCCACCAGCGCCGTGATCGCGTCCCGGTCGGCGTCCACACAGGACTCCACGGTGGTGGCCAGCCCGAGCTCGGTCAGCTCGGCCCGAAGGTCGGCGACGCAGTCTTCGGGCGCGTGCCCGGTGGTGGTGACGACGAGCCGTTCGGCGCCGGCCAGGGCGAGCCAGACCGACGCGTACCGGCCGAGCCCTTCGGCACCGCCGGTCACCAGGACCGAGCCGCGCGGCTCCCAGCGGTTCCCGCCGGACTCCGGCACCGGCTTGCGCAGCAGCCGCCGTCCGTAGACGCCGGACCGCCGGATCGCGAGCTGGTCCTCGCCCGCGGTGCCGTTCAGCACGCCGAGCAGGTACTGGGTCGCGCGCGGGTCGGCCACGGCGGGCAGGTCGACCAGACCGCCCCACCGGTCGAGACGCTCCAGCGCGACGGCCCGGCCGAGGCCCCACACCGCCGCCTGGGCCGGTGCGGTGACGGTGTCCTGGATGCCGATGTTCACCGCGCCGGCGGTCAGGCACCACAGCGGCCGGGTGACCCCGCGGTCGCCCAGGGCCTGGACCAGCGCGAGCGTCGACGCCGTGAGCGTGGCCGCGTCCGCGGTCCCCCGGTCCAGGGCCAGCAGGGACAGCACGCCGGCCGGGTCGGTCCCGGCGAGGACGTCGGTCAGCCGTCCGGCGAGCCGCTCCCGGGTGTCGTCGCCGTCCCCGACCTCCAGCCGGACGACGTCGAGCCCCTGCGCGGCCAGCTCGGCCAGGAGCACGTCGGTGACGCTGTCCTGCGGCCGTGCGCCCGGCACGACGACCAGCCAGCTGCCGCTCGGCACCCCGGTGACCTCGCGTTCGAGCGGCAACCAGGAGACCTGGTACCGCAGCCGCTCGGCGCTCGACCGTTCGAGGCGTCGCTCCCGCCACCGCGCCATCGCGGGCACGACGGCGCTCAGGGCCCCGCGCTGATCGGCCGACGCCAGCTCCAGCCACGCCCCGAGCGAGTCCACATCGGACTGCTCGACCGCGGTCCAGAACTCGGCGTCGAGGCCCTCGGCCGCGACGGCCTCCGGTTCCGCGTCCTGCAGCCAGAAGTGGCGGCGGTCGAAGGCGTAGGTCGGCAGATCCACCCAGCCGGCCGCGGGCAGTACCGCGGACCAGTCCACAGCGACCCCGCGGACGAACAGCTCGGCCGCCGAGGCCAGCAGGCGCCGCAGCCCACCGTCGTCGCGGCGCAGCGAACCGGCCACCACCACTTCGGCGGTCGCCTGATCGGCCGTCTCGGTGATCGGCTGGACCAGCACCGGGTGGGCGCTGACCTCGACGAACACCGGGTGGCCGCGCTGGATCAGCGTGGCGATGGCCGGGCCGAACCCGACCCGGTTGCGCAGGTTGCGGTACCAGTAGCCGCCGTCGACCACCCCGGCCTCGGTGATCCAGTCGCCGGTGAGGGTGGAGAAGAACGGCACCGCCGGGGTCCGCGCGGTCACGTCCGCCAGCACCTCGGCGAGGACGTCTTCGATGGCCTCGACGTGCCGGGTGTGCGAGGCGTAGTCCACCGCCACCCGCCGCACCCGCACGCCGTCGGCGGTGAGGGTGGCCAGCGCGTCGTCGAGGGCTCCGGCGTCCCCGGCGACCACCACCGACGACGGGCTGTTGACGGCCGCGACCTCGACTCGGTCCGCCCACGGCCCCAGGCGTTCGACCGCGTCTTCTTCGCTCAGCGCGACCGACGCCATCCCGCCGCGCCCGGCGAGCCGCGTGGCGATCGCCTGGCTGCGCAGCGTCACGACCTTTGCCGCGTCTTCGAGCGAAAGCGCGCCCGATACGCACGCGGCGGCGATTTCGCCCTGTGAGTGCCCCACCACCGCGGCCGGGACGACCCCGAGGGACGTCCACACCGCGGCGAGGCCGAGCATCACGGCGAAACTGGCCGGTTGCAGCACGTCGACCCGGTCCATCAACGCGGGATCGGCATCGCCGCGCAGCACATCGAGCAGCGACCAGCCGACCCACGGCGCCAGCGCGGCAGCGCACTCGGCGATCCGCTCGGCGAACACCGGCGACGCGTCAAGCAACTCCCGGCCCATCCCGGCCCACTGCGAACCCTGGCCGGGGAACACCCAGACGAGCTGGCCCGGCTTGCCCGCGGTCCCGGTGACGACGCCGGGCGCGGTCTCCTCGCGCGCCAGCGCCCGCAGCCCGGCCAGCGCCTCACCGGGCGAGCCCGCCACCACGACCGCGCGCTCGGTGAGCACCGCCCGTCCGGTGACCAGGGCCCGCGCCACCTCGGCCGGTTCGCCGCCGCCCTCCAGGAACGCGGCCAGCCGCGCCGCCTGCCCGGACCGCGATCCGGTGCTGCGCGCGGAAACCACGAGCGGCACCACCGGCACCGCGGCCTCGGCGGGGAGCACGTCGAGCGCCGCCGTGGCGGGCGCTTCCTCGAGGATCAGGTGCGCGTTGGTCCCGCTGGCCCCGAACGACGAGACCCCCGCCCGGCGCGGGCGGCCGGTGCGCACCCACTCGTGCGGTTCGGTCAGCACCTCGACCGCCCCGGCGGACCAGTCCACCTGGCTCGTGGTCCGGTCGACGTGCAGGGTGGCCGGCAGCACCTCGTGCCGCAGCGCCATGACCATCTTGATCACGCCCGCGACCCCGGCCGCCGCCTGGGTGTGCCCGATGTTCGACTTCAACGACCCCAGCCACAACGGCCGGCCCGGCTCCCGGCCCTGCCCATACGTGGCCAGCAACGCCTGTACCTCGATCGGATCACCCAGCGCCGTCCCGGTGCCATGACCCTCCACAACGTCCACATCGGACGGATCCAGACCGGCACTACCCAAAGCACTCCTGATCACCCGCTGCTGCGAAGGACCATTCGGCGCCGTCAACCCATTCGACGCACCATCCTGATTCACCGCAGAACCCTTCAACAGAGCCAAAACCCGATGACCCCGCTCCCGCGCCACCGACAACCGCTCCAACACCACCACACCCACACCCTCAGCCCACCCCGTACCATCCGCGCCATCCGCATACGCCTTGCACCGCCCGTCCCCGGCCAGGCCCCGCTGCCGCGAAAACTCGACGAAGGTGCCGGGTGTTCCCATCACGGTCACGCCGCCGGCCAGCGCCATCGAGCACTCGCCCTGCCGCAGCGACTGGGCGGCCAGGTGCATCGCCACCAGCGAAGACGAACACGCCGTATCGATCGTCACCGCCGGACCCTCGAACCCGAACACGTACGACACCCGGCCCGACGCCACGCTCGACGCCGTTCCGGTCATCGTGTAGCCCTGGACGTCTTCCGGCACCTCGCGCAGCCGGGTCACGTAGTCGTGGTGGACGATCCCGGTGAAGACACCGACATCGTGGCCGCGGGCCGACAACGGGTCGACCCCCGCCCGCTCCAGGGCCTCCCAGGACGCCTCCAGCAACAGCCGCTGCTGCGGGTCCATCGCCAGCGCCTCCCGCGGCGAGATCCCGAACAGCCCGGCGTCGAACTGCGCCGCGTCGTGCAGGAAGCCGCCGGTGCGCGTGTAGCTCGTGCCCGGGTGGGCCGGGTCCGGGTGGTACAGCCCGTCCAGGTCCCAGCCGCGGTCGACCGGGAAGCCGGACACCGCGTCCCGCTGCTCCAGCACCAGCTTCCACAGCTCGTCGGGGCTGTCCACGCCGCCCGGCAGCCGGACGCTCATGCCGACGATCGCGATCGGCTCGTCGGAGGCCGCCACGGTCACCGCCGCCGGCGCCGCCGGGCGCTCCCCGCGGAACTCGGCCCGCAGGTGGGCCGCGAGCACGTCGGGAGTCGGGTAGTCGAAGACCAGGGTGCTGGGCAGCTCCACGCCGGTGAAGTCCCGCAGGCGGTTGCGGAGCTTGACCGCGCTGAGGGAGTCGAAACCCAGGTCCTTGAACGACTGCCCGCCGTCGAACCCGGCCCGGTCGCGGTGTCCGAGCACCACCGCGGTGCTCTCCTCGACCAGGTCCAGCACCGCCCGGAGCTGTTCGGCTTCGGCCAGCCCGGTGAGCCGGTCCGCGAGCGTCCCGGTCTCCGGCGCCGCCGCCGGTACCCCCGCCGCCACCGCACCGGTCACCGGCGTCTCGTCGGTGCCGACCCAGAAGCGCGTGTGCTGGAACCCGTAGGTGGGCAGCTCGGTCCCGACGGCCACCGCGGGCCGGTCGAGCACGCTCGCCCAGTCCACCGCCACCCCGCGCACGTGCAGTTCGGCCAGCGCGGTCAGGACGTCCGTGGTCTCCACGCCGTTCTTGCGCAGCGTGGCGACGCAGCTCGGTTCGGGGCCGCCGAGCGTGCCGAGCGCCATCGCGGCGAGCGCGCCCCCCGGGCCCAGTTCGAGGAACGTCGTGGCCCCGCCCTCGTGCAGCGCGGTGACCGCGTCGCCGAACCGCACGGCGTGGCGCACCTGGTCGACCCAGTAGCCGGGGTCGTCGAGCCGCGCGGGCCCGCCGGTCCGCGTCGAGACGACCGGCACGGTGCCCGGGCGGTACGTCAGCCGGTCCGCGACCGCGCGGAACTCCTCGAGCATCGGATCCATCAGCGGCGAGTGGAAGGCGTGGCTGACCGCCAGCCGCCGCGTCTTGCGGCCCCGGCCCGCGATCTCGCCCGCGACGGCGAGCACCGCGGCTTCGGCACCGGAGAGCACCACCGAATCGGGCCCGTTGACCGCGGCCACGCAGACGACGTCGCCCGCGGCGGCCAGCAGGGGCGTCACCTCGGCCTCGGTGGCCTGCACGGCCACCATCGCGCCACCCGCGGGCAGGGCCTGCATCAGCCGGCCCCGCGCGGCGACCAGCTCGCCGGCCTGGGCCAGGTCCAGCACCCCGGACACGTGCGCGGCGGTGAGCTCGCCGATCGAGTGGCCGGCGAGCAGGTCCGGCCGCACGCCCCAGGACTCGAAGAGCCGGTACAGCGCCGTTTCCAGAGCGAACAGGCCACCCTGCGTGTACACCGTCCGGTCCAGCAGCGTGCTGTCGGCCGCCCAGACGACTTCGGCCAGCGGCCGCTCACCCAGGTGGGTGTCGACGGCGTCGCACGCGGCCGCGAAGGCGTCGCGGAACACCGGGTAGGTCTCGGCGAGTGCGCGGCCCATGCCGGCCCACTGACTGCCCTGGCCGGTGAACAGCACCGCCAGCTGGCCGGCGACCGGGGTGCCGGCCACGACACCGGGGCTCGCTTCCCCGCGGGTGAAAGCCTCCAGGTCGGCGACGAGCAACCGCCGGTCGGCCGCCGGGACGACGGCCCGGTGGTCGAGCCGGGCGCGGGTGGTGGCCAGGGCGTGGGCGGCGTCGGCCACCCGCACGTCCGGCCGCTGCGCGAGGAACGCGGCGAGCCGTCCGGCCTGGGCCCGCAACCCGGCCGCGGTCCGCGCCGACACGAGCACCGGCACCGCACGGCCTTCGGGTTCCGGCCGCGACGGCGCCGCGGCCGGCGGTTCGGGTCCTTCTTCCAGGACCACGTGCGCGTTGGTGCCGCCGATGCCGAACGACGAGACGCCGGCCCGGCGCGGGTGGTCGCCGCGCACCCACTCACGGGCTTCGGTCAGCAACTCGACCGCGCCGGCCGACCAGTCCACGTGGGACGAGGGGCGGTCCACGTGCAGCGTGCCCGGCAGCACGCCGTGGCGCATGGCCATGACCATCTTGATCACGCCGGCCACGCCCGCCGCCGCCTGCGTGTGCCCGATGTTGGACTTGACCGAACCGAGCCACAGCGGCCGGCCGCGGTCCCGGTCCCGGCCGTAGGTCGCCAGCAGCGCCTCGGCCTCGATCGGGTCGCCCAGCGTCGTGCCGGTGCCGTGCGCCTCCACCGCATCGACGTCCGATGTGGACAGTCCGGCGGCGGCCAGCGCCTTGCGGATCACCCGCTGCTGCGAAGGACCGTTCGGCGCGGTCAGTCCGTTCGACGCGCCGTCGGAGTTGACCGCCGACCCGCGGACGACGGCCACGACCTGGTGGCCGTGACGCTGCGCGTCCGACAGCCGTTCGACCAGGAGCAGCCCGGCGCCTTCGGACCAGCCGGTGCCGTCCGCGCCGTCCGCGAACGCCTTGCACCGGCCGTCGGGCGCGAGCCCGCGCTGGCGCGAGAACTCGACGAAGGTCTCGACCGTGCCCATCACCATCACGCCGCCCGCGAGCGCCATGGTGCATTCGCCGCGGTGCAGCGCCTGCACCGCCATGTGCAGCGCCACCAGGGACGAGGAGCAGGCCGTGTCGACGGTGATGGCCGGGCCCTCGAGGCCGTAGTGGTAGGCGATCCGGCCGGACAGGACACTGCCCGAACCCCCGGTCAGGCGGAAGCCCTCGACCCCGGCGGCCCGGTGCATCCGCATCGCGTAGTCGTGGCTGTTGACCCCGGTGAAGACGCCGACTTCCTGCCCGGCCAGGGTGGCCGGGTCGATCGCGGCCCGTTCGAACAGCTCCCAGGACGTCTCCAGCAGCAGCCGCTGCTGAGGGTCCATGGCGAGGGCTTCGTTCGGTGAGATGCCGAAGAACGCGGCGTCGAACCCGGCGGCGTCGTCGAGGAACGCGCCGTGCCGCACGTAGGTGGTGCCTTCGTGGTCGGGATCGGCGTGGTAGACCCGGTCGGTGTCCCAGCCGCGGTCGGTGGGGAACTCGGTGACCACGTCCACGCCGTCGGCGACGACCCGCCACAGGTCCTCCGGCCCGGCCACCCCGCCGGGGAAGCGGCAGGCCATCGACACGATCGCGATCGGCTCCTCGCTCGCGATCGTGTCGATGGCCGGGGCCGGCCGCCGGCCGGTGTCGTCCCCGAAGAGCCGGGTGCGCAGGTGCCCGGCGAGCGCCGGGGGCTTCGGGTAGTCGAAGATCAGCGCCGGGGAAAGGGTCAGCCCGGTCGCGGTGGAGAGCCGGTTGCGCAGTTCCACCGCGGTCAGCGAATCGAAACCGGCGTCCTTGAACGTCCGTCCGGAGTGGACGGCGTCCGCGTCGCCGTGCCCGAGCACCTCGGCGGCGTGCCGCCGCACCAGCTCGAGCAGGGCTTCGGCCTGCTCGGCTTCGCCCAGCCGGGCCAGTCGCTCGACCGGTGACGCCGTCCCGGCCGCAGCCGCCACCCGGCGTGAAGGCGGGACCAGTTCGCGCAGCAGCGGCGGCGGCACCACGCCTTCGGCCACCGCCGCCCGCAGCACGGCCGGCTCGAACTTGGCCGCCACCAGAGCGCCCTGGGCGCCGAAGGCGGCGTCCAGCAGGGCCATGCCCTCGGCCGCGGACAGCCCGGTCATCCCGTTGCGCCGGTTGCGCCGCAGGTCCGCGGCCCCCAGGTGCTCGGTCAGTCCGCTGACCGTCGACCAGTAGCCCCAGGCCAGCGACACGGCCGGGCGGCCGGCGGCCACCCGCCGGTGCGCCAGCGCGTCCAGGCAGGCGTTGGCCGCGGCGTACCCGGACTGACCGGGGTTGCCCAGCACACCGGCGGCCGAGGAGAACAGCACGAACGCGGCGAGGTCGGCGTCCCGGGTCAGCTCGTCGAGGTGCTCGGCCGCGTCCAGCTTCGGCCGCAGCACGGTGTCGATCCGCTCCGGGGTCTGCTCGGTGAGCACCCCGTCGGCCAGCACGCCGGCGGTGTGCACCACGGCGGTGAGCGGGTGCTCGGCCGGGATCGCCCGCAGGACCGCGGCGAGCTCGTCCCGGTCCGCCGCGTCGCAGGCGACGATGGTGACGGACGCACCCAGCGCGGTCAGCTCGTCGTGCAGCGCGGAGGCTTCCCCGCGGCGGCTGAGCAGCAGCAGGTGCCGGACGCCGTGGGCGGTGACGAGGTGGCGGGCGGTCAGCCCGCCGAGCGTCCCGGTGCCGCCGGTGATCAGCACGGTGCCTTCGGGATCGAGCGGCCGCGCGGCGCCGGGCACCGGCGCCCGGGTCAGCCGGGGCACCTGCGCGACGCCGCGGCGCAGCCGCAGTTGCGGTTCCCCGCTCAGGACCGCGGCGGGCAGCGCGGGCCGGGAGTCCTCGTCGAGGTCCACCAGCACGATCCGGTCCGGGTGCTCGGACTGCGCCGAGCGCACCAGGCCCCACACCGCGGCCGCGTCGAGCCCGGTGCAGTCCCCGGTGACCACGGCCAGCCGGGTGTCGGCCTGGGCCGGGTCGGCCAGCCAGGACCGGAGCACGGCCAGCGTCGCCGCGACGGCCGCCCGCGGGCCGGCCTCGGCGGGTTCGAAGACCAGCACGTCCGCGACCTCGCCGACGGGCGCGAAGGTCACCTTTGAATCCGCTTCGGACAGTGTGATGTCTTGCCAGCGCAGGTGGAACAGGAAGTCGGTCGCCCCCGACGGGGTCGCGGTGATCGGCGTGCCGCGCACCGCTTCCACCGTCAGCACCGGCTGCCCGGCCGGGTCGGCCAGGACCAGCGCGTCACCGGCCGAGGTCACGGTGACCGCCGTCGCCCCGGTGGCCGACAGCGTCACGCCGGTCCAGGTCGACGCGTGCATCCCCTCGGGGAGGACCGTGCGGACGGCGGCGTCGAGCAGCGCCGGGTGCATCCCGTACCGGCTCGCGTCCCGCAGGGCCGCACCCGCCAAGGCGACCTCGGTCCCGGTGCCGTCCGGAACGGTCACCTCGGCCGCGACCGGGGTCAGCGCGCCCACGGCGTGGCGCGTCCACGGGGCGTCCAGTCCGGCGTCGGCCGCACGGGAGTGGATCTCGACCGCGCGCCGGCCCGTCGGGTCGGGGGCGGCGGCGACGAACTGGACGTCCCGGCCACCACTGCGGGGCAGCACGACCGGCGTCTCGACGGTCAGGACGGCGAGGACCGGGGCGGCGACCAGGTCGCCGAGCCGGATGGCCGCTTCGACCAGCGCCGCGTTCGGCATCACGATGGAGTCGGCCACCACGCTGTCGTCGGCCACCACGCGTTCGGCGAGCCAGGGGTGCGCCCGCGGCGACCACCGGGCCACGGCCACGAGCCCGGCCGAACCGGGAGTGCTGACGAGCGTGCCCATCAGCGGGTGGCCGCTCGCGCCCGGGCCCGTCCCCGGTTCGCTGCGTTCGAGCCAGTAGTGCCGGTGGTCGAAGGCGTACGTCGGCAGGTCCACCCGCGCGGGCGGGACCACCGAGGTCCAGTCCACGGACACCCCGCGGACGAACAGTTCCGCCATGGACGCCAGCAGCCGCTGCACACCGCCGTCCCCGCGGCGCAGCGAACCCACCACGACCGCCCCGTCACCCTCGCTCAGCGGCTGCACCAGGACCGGGTGCGCGCTCACCTCGACGAAAACCCCGTACCCCGACTCCCGCAAGCGCTCGACCGCGAAACCGAACCGCACCTGGCTCCGCAGGTTCCGATACCAGTAATCCCCGTCCACCGCCCCGGGCCCCGAGACCCACTCACCCGTCACCGTCGAGAGGAACGGCACCTCCGGCGCCCGCGAAACCACCCCGCCCAGCGCCGCACCCAGCTCGTCCTCGACCCCTTCGACCTGCCGGGTGTGCGACGCGTAATCCACATCCACCCACCGCACCCGAACCCCTTGCCCGGACCACAGCTCCACCACCTCGGCCAGGGCCTCCACCTCCCCCGCGACCACCACCGAACCCGGCCCGTTGACCGCCGCCACCTCGATCCGGCCTTCCCACGGACCCAGCCCAGCCGCCACCTCCGCCTCGCCCAGCCCCACCGAAACCATCCCGCCACGACCCGACAACCCACCGGCGATGACCCGGCTCCGCCGGGCCACCACCATCGCCGCATCCTCCAGCGACAACGCGCCCGACACACAAGCCGCGGCGATCTCCCCCTGGGAATGGCCCACCACCGCGTCCGGCCGCACCCCCGCCGAAGCCCACACCGCGGCCAGACCCACCATCACCGCGAAGCACACCGGCTGCACCACATCCACCCGGTTCAGCGCCGCGCCGTCCCCCCGCAGCACCTCGACCAGCGACCAGTCCACCCACCGCCCCAGCGCCGCCTCGCACTCGGCGATCCGCGCCGCGAACACCGGCGACGAATCCAGCAGCTCCCGCCCCATCCCCACCCACTGCGTCCCCTGCCCCGGGAACACCCACACCACCTTCCCGGCCACCTCCGCCCGGCCCACGACCACACCGGCGGCCCCCGCACCACCAGCCAACGCCGTCAAACCCGCGACGACCTCGTCACCACCACCCACGACCACCGCGCGCTCGGCCAGCACCGCACGTCGGGTCAGGGCCCCGGCCACCTCGGCCAGGTCCGCCGTCCCCACGAAGTCCGCCAGCCGGGCCGCCTGCCCGGCGAGGGAAGCCTTGCTGTGCGCGGAAAGCACCAGCGGCAGCACTGCGGGCACAACGGGCACAGCGGGTGTCACTGTCTCTTCGGCCGCCGGCTCTTCGGGCGCTTCTTCGAGGATCAGGTGGGCGTTGGTCCCGCTGACCCCGAACGAAGACACCCCGGCCCGGCGCGGCCGGCCGTCGCGCGCCCACTCGCGGGCCTCGGTCAGCAGCTCGACCGCGCCCGCCGACCAGTCCACCTCGTGCGTCGGCTCCGTCACGTGCAAGGTCGCGGGCAGCACGCCGTGCCGCAGGGCCTGCACCATCTTGATCACCCCGGCGACCCCGGCCGCGGCCTGCGCGTGGCCGATGTTCGACTTCAGGGAACCCAGCCACAGCGGCGTTTCCCGATCCTGGCCGTAGGCGGCCAGCACCGCCTGCGCCTCGATCGGGTCCCCCAGTACCGTCCCGGTTCCGTGCGCCTCGACGACGTCCACATCGGACGGTCGCAGCCCGGCGCTCGCCAGCGCCCGGCGGATCACCCGCTGCTGAGAGCGGCCGTTGGGCGCGGTCAGCCCGTTCGACGCACCGTCCTGGTTCACCGCAGAACCCCGCAGCACCGCCAGCACCCGATGACCACGCTCCCGCGCCACCGACAACCGCTCCAGCACCACCACCCCGGCACCCTCGGCCCAGCCGGTGCCGTCGGCCGAAGCGGAGAAGGGCTTACAACGCCCGTCTCGGGCCAGCGCGCGCTGGCGCGAGAACTCCACGAAAGAACCCGGCGTCGCCATCACGGTCGCGCCGCCGGCCAGCGCCACCGTGCATTCCCCGGCCCGCAGCGCCTGCGCGGCCAGGTGCATCGCCACCAGCGACGACGAGCACGCCGTGTCCACCGTCACCGCCGGTCCTTCCAGACCCAGCACGTAGGACACCCGGCCCGAGGCGACGCTCGACGCCAGGCCCGTGGTGACGAAGCCTTCGAGCTCCGGCGCCACCGAGCCGCCGGAGCCGTACCCCTGGCCCATCACGCCGGAGAACACGCCGGTGTCGGTACCCTTCAGCGCGGCCGGGTCGACCCCGGCGTTCTCCAGCGCCTCCCAGGACGTCTCCAGCAGCAGCCGCTGCTGCGGGTCCATCGCCACGGCTTCACGCGGCGAGATGCCGAAGAAGTCCGCGTCGAACAGGGCCGCCTCGTGCAGGAACCCGCCCCGGTCGACGTAGGAGGTCCCGGTGTGCTCGGGGTCCGCGTCGAACAGCGCCGCCAGGTCCCAGCCCCGGTCGTCGGGGAAGGCGGACACGGCGTCGGTGCGGTCGGCCACCAGCCGCCACAGGTCCTCGGGCGAGGCCACCCCGCCGGGCAGCCGGCAGGCCATCCCGACGATGGCGATCGGCTCGCCGGGATCGGCGGCCACGGTCTCTTCGGCGACCGGGTCCGCGATCCCGAAGACCCGGTCCCGCAGGAACCCCGAGAGCGCGAGCGGGGTGGGGTGGTCGAAGACGGCGCTGACCGGCAGCCACGACCCGGTGCGGGTGGCCAGCCGGTTGCGCAGCTCGACGATGGCCCGCGAGGTGAAACCCAGGTCACGGAACGCCCGCTCGGCCGGGACCGGCCGGCCCAGGACCTCGGCGGCCTCGGTCCGGACCAGCTCGGTGAGCACCTCGTGCTGCGCGCGATCATCCACTTCGGACAATCGAGCCCGCAGGGCGGTGGCAGCGGCCTCGTCCGGCTCGGCGCGGCTCGCGGGTTCCTCGTACTCGGCCGCGGCGTAGCGCAGCTCACCGGGTTCGTCGGCCAGCAGCCGGCGCTGGACCTTGCCCGACGCGGTCCGCGGGATCCGGGTCACCGCCCGGATCTGTTCGGGCACCTTGTAGGCCGACAGCTGCTCCCGGCACCGCTCGATCAGGGCCGCGGGATCGAACCCGTCCGGGCCGGGGATCACGTACGCGACCGGCACCTCGCCGAGCGACTCGTGCCGCACCCCGCCGACGGCCACGTCGGCGACGCCGTCGACGGTGCGCAGCACCGCCTCGACCTCACCGGGGTGGATGTTCGCCCCGCCGCGGATCACCAGTTCCTTGATCCGGCCGCGGATGGTGAAGTAGCCCGCATCGTCGCGCCGGGCCAGGTCGCCGGTGCGGAACCAGCCGTCCCGCAGCACTTCGGCGGTCGCCTCGGGGCTGTTGTGGTAGCCGAGCATGACGTTGGGCCCGCTGACCCACACCTCGCCGTCCTGCCCGGCCGGGAGGTCGAGCCCGGTGTCGGGATCCACCACCCGCACGTCGACCCCGGGCACCGGCCGCCCGCACGAGCCCTCGACGCGGGCCCCGTCCGGCGGATTCATGGTGATGGCCCCGCAGGTTTCGGTGCTGCCGTAGGCGTCGATCAGCGGAACGCCGAAGGTCTCCTCGAACTCCTGGCGCAGCCCGGCGCCGAGCACCGCGCCGCCGGCGAGACCGATCCGCAGCGACGGCGCGGAGAAGCCGCTCTGCCGGGCGGCCCGCACCAGGTGGTGGTAGGTCGTGGGCACCCCGGCGAGGAAGGTCGAGTCCTCCTCGCGGATCAGCCGCATCACGTCCTCGGCCGAGTTCCCGTCCGTGATCCGCACGGTGGCCCCGACCACCATGGCCGACAGCACGCAGGCGATGTGCGAAAGGCTGTGGAACAGCGGAAGCGGCCAGAGCACCCGGTCGCGGTCGGACAACCCGGGGAACGGCACGTAGCAGGACGCCACCGACCAGAGGCAGTTGCGCTGGGTCGAGAGCACGCCCTTGGGCCGGCCGGTCGTGCCCGAGGTGTAGAACATCCAGGCGGGCTCGTCGAGGCCGAGGGCGTCCGGGGCGGGCGTGGCCGGCTCGGTGGCCGCCAGTTCGTCGTAGGACAGCGCGCCGTCCGGCCCGTCCCCGGTCACCAGCAGGATGACCCCGGGCGCGAGCTCGAGCCGCCGCGCCTGCGCGGCATCGGTGATGACGACGGTGGCCCCGCTGTCGGCCAGCGGGTGGGCCAGCTCGGCGAGCGCCGCCCCGGGGTTGAGCGGCACCCCGACACCACCCGCGCGCAGGACCGCGTAGTAACTCTCCACAGTGGACACGCGGTTGCCCAGGCAGATCGCCACCCGGTCCCCGGGCCGGACGCCCAGTCCGGCCAGGTGCCCGGCCAGCCGGCGCGTCCGCGCCTCCAGCTCACCGTAGCCGACCGCGCGGTGGTCGTCGGCGAAGGCGATCTTGCCGGGGAACCTGGCCGCGTTCTCCAGGAGTGCGACGTGGAGCGGCTTGACGAGATCGGTGCGCACTGTGCCGCGAGTCCTTTCGGCGATTCGGAGGGGGTCACTCACCAGGAGACGGGCAGGCGGTGCACTCCGAAGACGGAACCTTTGAGCCGCAACGGGACTTCGTCGGCCGGGACGGCCAGCCGAAGGTCCGGGAACGCCCGCAGCAGCGCGGAGAAGCCGGTGCGCAGCTCGATGCGGGCCAGGTTCTGGCCCAGGCACTGGTGGATGCCGAAGCCGAACGCCACGTGACCGGCGGTGTCGCGCCCGATGTCCAGCTCGGCCGGTCGGGCGAACTTGCCCGGGTCGCGGTTGGCCGCGGGGAGCGACACCGTCACCGTGTCGCCCTCCTTGATCACTTCGCCCTCCAGCTTGAGGTCCTCGAGCGCGGTCCGGTACGTGTGGTACTGGTTCACGGTGAGGTAGCGGAGGAGCTCTTCGATCGTGGGGTCGAGCTTCGCCGGGTCCGCGCGCAGCGCCGCGAGCTGCTCCGGGTGTTGCAGCAACGCGAAAACGCCGACGGCCAGCGCGCTCTCGGTGGTCTCGTACCCGGCGAACAACATCAGCGTGACGATGTTGCACAGCTCTTCCCCGGTCAGGTCCTCGCGGACGAGGGCGCTGATCAGGTCGTCTTCCGGCTTCTCCCGCCGCCGGTCGATGATCTCGGTGAAGAACGCCTGGGCCTGCCCGTAAGCGGCGCCGGCCTCGGCCGGGTCGGCCTCGGCGTCGTGCAGCAGGGTCACCGCGTACAGGTACCGGTCCCGCTCCTCGTAGGGCAGTCCGACCAGCTCGCCGAGCAGCCGCAGCACGAGCGGCTTGGCGTAGTCGGCCACGACGTCGGCGGGCGCGCCCTTCGACCGCATGGCTTCGATCTGTTCCGTGGCAATGGTTTCGGCGCGCGGGATCAGCCTGCTGGTGCGGCGCACGGTGAACTCACCCGTCAGCAGCCGGCGGTACCGGGTGTGCCCGGGCGGGTCCATGTGGATGAACATCCCGGGGATCAGCGGGCTGGTCGGGATGACCTGTCCCTGGTGCGTCACCGGGAAGTGGCCGACCTCGCAGCTGTGGCTGAACCGCGGGTCGCTGAGGACCTGGCGCACCAGTTCGTAGCTGGACACGATCCAGCCGACGTGCCCGTCCGGGTACACCATCTTCGCCAGGGGACGCGATTCGCGCAGGGCGTCGAACACCGCGGGCGGGTCGAACTTGTCGGTCCGCGCCCACGGCACCTCGAAGGACATTGCGTCGGTCATGGAACCCTTTCCGTCCAGGATCTCTTCCGGGTGCGCGAAGATCCGCTATTCGGCGATCTTCGTGCGGTGCGACCACCGGAACACCACGGTGTCGCACCCGTCGCCGGGCGGCCGCTCGTCGTCGGCCACGAAGTGCTCGTACCCGGCGCCGTGCCGGATCTTGAGGGTCCGGTCCAGCTCGGCCGCCTGGACGCTGCGATCCATCGCGGCCAGCTCGGCCGGCCCGCCGCTCAGCGTGATCTTCACCGGTGCCACACCCATCGCGATCTCCGCTCTCGAAGAGGTCAGCCAGTTCGTCCGGACTCCCGCCGCAGCACGGATCACGCCGAGAATCCTCGCTCCAGCGTAGGTCGGCCACCACCGCACGACATCCCTCAGTCCGGTAGCGGCACTCACGCGGTTCGCGCCGCCGGACAGCACAAAGGACCCTCCCCGCGAACGCGGAGGAAGTGGTTCCTTAAGGGGTGGAGTGCTTGTGCGCCTTCAGTTCCCGGGTGAATCGGGCAGCCGGACCGGCTGCCCGGTCCGCGCCGACTCGTAGGCCGCCCGGACGATCCGCAGCGTCCGCAGGCCCGCACCGCCGTCCGGGCCGGACCCCGTCCCGCTCTCGGCCGCACTCAGGAAATCGTTGAGCAGCAACGCGTGGAGATCACCGCCACCCGGTTCCACCCGGTCGCCGCCGAGCGCCACGTCGAACCCGCCGAGCAGCCGCGGGGCGGGGTCGTAGTCCACGCTCGCCCGGTCGCCGATGAAGGTGGCGAACGGCACGCCGGTGGCCGCCGGTTGCTGGCTGCAGTCGAACGAGGCGACCAGCCCGCCGCGGTACCGCACGGTGAGCACGGCCCCGCTCTCGGCCTCCGTTCGTCCACTGAGGACGGTGTTGGTCTGCGCGTACACCTCTTGCGCGGGTTCCCCGCCGAGCGCCACGTCCACCAGGTCGAGCAGGTGAGGCGCGTTGACGGCCAGCGCGGCCCCGGAGCCGGGCCGGCTGTGGCACGAACCCAGCACGGTCGTCAGCGTGCCGACGATCCCGTCGGCGATCCCCCGTCGCACGGCGGCGAACGCCCCGCTGTGACAGGCCGGGGACGCCAGCGTGAGCCGGACGCCGCCGCTGTCGCAGGCGTCCACCATGGCCTTCAGGTCCGCTTCCCCGACCGCCGGCGGGTACTCGCACAGCACCTGCGCTCGCACCCCGGCCGCCCATTCCACCAGCTCCCGGCGGCGGCCGATCGGACCGGTGACCACCACGGCCCCGGGCCGAAGCCCGGCCAGCGCGGCCCAGTCGTCCACATAAGACACACCGAGCCGGTCGGCGGCCCCCCGGTCCCGCTCCCGGTCGGCCGGCGAACCACCGGGGTCGGCGGCGACCAGTTCGACGTCCGGGCGCGCGCTCAGCAGCCGCGCGTAGGTCTCGGCGCGTTCGTGCGCGAACGACAGGATGGCGACCCTCACGCTGCTCCCCCCACCGGCAGTTCGACGGCCCGCCCGGTCCACGCGGACTCGGCGGCGGCCTGGGTGATCCGGACGGCGGCGAGCGCGTCCTTCGCCCCCAGCCGTGGCTCGGGGCCCCCGGCGAAGGCCGCCGCGAACTCACGCATCTCGACGTCGAACACGGACTCCCCGGCGTAGCCGAAGGGGCCGGGGTCGCCGTCGGCCACCCGCACCTCCTGCGGCCACTCGGAGTCGTGGGACACGGTCCCGCCGGTGCCCGTGACGTGGAACGTCACCCGCACCGGCGGCCGCGGCGTGGCCGTCCACCGGCTGACCACCTGGCTGATCGCGCCGTTGGCGTGGGTGAGCACGGCGGTGCCGATCGCGACGGCGCCCTCCGGGGCCGGGGTGGCGATCTCACCCTGGTAGTGGGCGTGCACCCGCACGACGTCGCCGAAGACCCAGTGGGCCAGGTCGGCGCCGTGCAGTAGCTGGTCGCTCAGGATGCCGCCCGAGCGGGCGGTGGCTTGCCCGGTCCAGGGCCGCGGGTGGTAGGCGGAGAAGGTGAACCGGCCGACCGAGCCGGCCCCGAGCCCGCCGCTCGCCACCAGCTCGTGGAGCCGGGCGTAGGGCGGGGCGAACCGCACGTCGTGGGCCGGGTAGAGCCGCACGCCGGCCCGTGCCGCTGCGGCGACGATCTCCTCGGCCTCGCGCGTGTCGTTCGACAGCGGCTTTTCGCACACCACGCCGACGCCCGCCGCGATCGCGGCCAGGGCGATCTCGTGATGGGTGCCGGTCGGGGTGCAGATGTCGACGGCATCCGCGCCGGCCAGGGCCTCGGCCAGCGAGCCGGCCGCCGTCGCCCCGGACTCACGGGCCAGTTCGGCGGACCGGCCGTCCTCGGCGTAGATCCGGACCGCGGCCCCCGCGCCGAGCCAGGCGTTCAGGTGGAACCGCGCGATCAGCCCCGCGCCGATCAGTGCCACTTCGAGCTGCCGCATGGATTTCAGCGTCGCCTACCGCGGCGGCCGGAGCCATAACCAACGCGAGTAGTCCGTTCCCTACTTCGACGGCGGAGCCGAAGAAGCCGGAGCCGGTCCCGAAGGCGCGGAGCTCGAAGGGGCCGAAGGAGCGGGCGGGGCCTTGTAGGTGTCCAGGTCCGTGATCTTCCACGTGGTGCCCTGCAACTGCGCGTCGACGTGCAGTTGCGCGCTGCCGGCCGTGGTCTGCTTGGTGTCGGAGCGGGTGGAGGACTGGTCGACGAAGACCATCACGCGGGCGCGGTCGCCGTCGAGCATGATCACCGCGCTGCGGGTGACCTTGCAGGTCACCACCATCTTCTGCTGGGGGGCCAGGCGCTTCACCTCGCCCATCAGCGAGTTGTACTTGGCCTTGACGTCGTCGTTGGCCAGCAGGTTGCCCGCGGCGTCCTCGGTCTTCTTGATGTTGTTGAAATCGTAGGAGAACAGCGCTTCGGTGGCCTGGGAGACCTGGTCCTTCACCTGCGCGGTCTTGGCCACGTCCAGCAGCGCGGTGTTGCTCGTGGCGTCCGAAGCGGTGTCGTACTGCAGCTTGAAGAACACCGCCAAGCCGGCCAGCACCAGGCCCACGATCACCAGGCCGATGGTCAGCGTCTGGCCCTTGCCGATCCGGCGGCCCCCAGAAAGCCTGGAGGCCCCGGATGCCTCGGAAGACCCGGACGCTTCGGCCTCGTCCAGGTCGACCGGCTTGGCCGCGCCCTCATCCCGGCGCTTGCGGCGGGGCCGGGCCGGGACGTCAGCGATATCGGAGTCGGGATCGGTGTCGGCCGCGGTGTCGGCCGCGACCTGCTCGCCGGTGAGCGCGTCGACCTCGGCCGCGGTGGCCGCGGTGCCCTCAGTGGGCTCGGTGTCCTCAGTGGGCGCGGTGGGCTCGGTGTCCTTAGTCGGCTTCGCCCGGCTGATGCCGCCACCCGGGGACCTGATCTCCGGCGCGGTCTCGGCCGGCGACGGCGCCGCGCTGGTCAGCGGTCCGGGCCGGGGCACCGGACGCGGCCGCGGCTTCGACGGCGAGGAGGAAGGACTCACCGAAGACGAGTCGGTCGAAGCCGAACCACCGGGCCGAGGCGCGACAGCCGGAGGCTCGGCCGGTTCGACGGGTGCTGGTGCCGAGTCCGCGCCCGGCGGCTTGCGCAGCCCGGCCACCTTCGGCCGGCGGGCCGGCGGGGTGCTGCTGCGGGGCGGCTGGCGGCGAGAGGGGGGCACTACGGAACTCCGTTCTGGGTGAAGCTACTGGCCGGCGGCGACGAGGGGGACGTTGTCGATGCCGGACAGCTTCCAGGCGTCTCCGACGCGGACCATCGAGACCTCGAGGCGGATGGCCTTCGAAGCGGTCTGGCCACCCGCGCTGTTCATCGTGGTGATCGCGGCCAGGAAGCTCGCCTTGCCCTCGTGGTTGTCGAGCTCCTCGACGGCGATGTCCTGGACGGTGGTGCTGACCTTCACCTTCTGGTCGGTCAGGGCCTTCGAGTAGTTCGGCCGCGCCGCGTCGATCTGCTTGGCCATGTCGTCGTTCGACACGTCCTTCTGGCGGGCGAAGTAGTTGTTGAGGTCGGTGTAGTCGACCTCGGTGTAGGCCTTGACCGCGGCGGTGCCCTGCTTGACCACGTCGTCGCGGGCCTGGGCCAGGTCGGCGTTGTCGCCCGTGTCCGCCGACCACCACATGATGCCGAACACGACCGCCACCACCAGCGCGGCGAGGGCGAAGGCCCCGGCGCCGAGCAGCCAGATGCGCGGCGAAGCCCCGGAAGGCCGGGCCGCCGGGGGAGTCACCGCTTCCTCGGTGCCGGCTGGGTTGGTGCTCATAACGCTCCAGAGTAGGTAACGGTCATCAAATCCACGTCAGGCGAGCCCGAGCAGCGCGCCCAGGCTGTTGAGCGAGACCCCCGGGCTCCCGGCCACGCCCGGCACCTGCGCGTCGCGCTCGTCCTGCAGCTCCTGCGCGGACCGCCCGGCGTTGGCGTTCACGTCCTGCTGCGTCGGCGCCACCGGCACCCCGTTGTACGGCGCGTTCTGCGAGCCGCGGACGTTGATCGGGCTGCCCTTCGGCTCGGCGCAGTAGGCGTTCTCGTCGGCCGGGCGCACCTTGGTGTCCGCCCCGGTGCGGTACTGGCTGAACGGCAGGTACCCCTTGGTGCAGACGGGCGGGTTGAACAGGTTCAGCACCAGCCCGAGGTGCGCCGTGCCGTCGCCCGGCGCGACGCTCGGCGCCGCGGCCGCCAGCGCCGGGTAGGTCACCAGGCCCTGCTCGATGCCGTCCAGCCGGGTCACGGTCAGGTTGGCCGTGGTCAGCAGGTTCGCCACCAGCGCGCCCAGCCCGGGCCCGGTCTCGGTGACCACCTGGGTGATCTGGTCCGCCACCTGCGGGGTGATCCCGATCAGCTTGCGCAGCTGCGGGTCGGAGGCCTTCAGCGTGCCGGTCAGCTCGTTGAGGCTCTTCGAGAAGCTCGCGAAGTTGGCCGCCTCGTCGTTCTGGGTGTCCAGCACCTGGCCGCCGGCGTCGAGCAGGGTCACCGTCTGCGGCAGGTACTGCTGCGCCGTGGTGGTGAAGCTGCGCGCGGTGTCCAGCAGGGTTTGCAGGTCGCCGCCGGTGCCGCGGAACGCGTCGTAGGACTCGTCGACGACGGTGCGCAGCGAGTCGGTCGGCACGGAGGCGGCCAGCGAGTCGAGGTCCGAGAGCAGCCGGTCGGTGCTCACCGGGGTGGTCGCCTTCGCGGCCGGGATGACCGAGCCGCCCGCCAGGAACGGGCCGCTGTCCACCTTCGGCTGCAGGTCCACGTACTGCTCGCCGACCGCGGACCGGTTGGCCACCACGACGGCGAGGTTCGCGGGCACCGGCGGGGCCGAGGGGTCGATCTTCAGCTCCGCCTCGAGCCCGGTCCGGGTCAGCCGAAGCTGGCCCACCCGCCCGATGTTGTAGCCGCGGTAGGTCACCTCGGCGTTGGTGAAGATGCCGCCCGAATCGTTGAGCTCGAGCTTCACCGTGTACCCGCTGCCGCCGAACACGGTGCCGAGCCCGGCGAACCGGATCAGCGCGTACACCAGCGCCACGACCGAGATGATCGCGAACGCCACCAACTGGAACTTCGTCCTGCGCAGCAGCATCAGCCCGCACCTCCCGAAAGCAGGCCGAAGAGGCCGGAAAGACCGCTGCGCGAAGGCGGCTCGCCGCCCTGGCCGCCCGGTGAGCTGGGCGGCTGCGCGGCCGAACCCGAGCCGGTCTGACCCGGGATCGGCAGCGGCGGCGCCTGGTTCGCGGGCGTGCCGCTGACCCCGCCGGTCAGCCCGGGCACGGGCAGCAGACCGGACAGCAGGTTCTGCCGGCTGCTGCCCAGGTTGTCGATGATGTCCTTGAGGTTCAGGTCGACCTTCGCGAAGAGGTTGAAGTAGTCGCCCTTCACGTCGTCGTAGGCCTGGTCGCTGAACGGGAAGGTCAGCAGGATCTGCAACGCCTTCGGCAGGTCGTTGCCGGCCTCGCCGAGCTTCTGCAGCGTCGGGGTGAGGGCCTTCAGGTCGGCCACGAGGTCCGCCTTGCTCTTGGTGACCGTGTCGGTCGCGACGCCGGAGAGGTTGTTCAACGCGTTGAGCATCGTCACCAGCTGGCCCCGCTGCTGCTCCAGCACGCCGAGCCCGGGGCCGAGGTTGTCGACCGCGCCGACCAGCTTGTCCTTCTGGTCCTTGAGCGTCATGGACAGCCGGTTGAGCCCGTCGAGCGCGCGGGTGATGTTCGAGGACTGCCGGTCGAGGTTGGTCACCAGCTCGTTGGCGTTGTCCAGCAGCGCCTTGATGTCCGGCTCCTTGCCGGCCGTCGCGTTGTTCAGCTCCTTGGTGATGGTGTTGAGCTGGGCCACCCCGCCACCGTTGAGCAGCAGCGAAAGCGCGCCGAGCACCTCTTCCACCTCGACGTCACGGCCGGTGCGGGCGAGCGGGATGGTGGCGTTGTCCGCCAGCCGCCCCTGCGCCTGCCCCCCGCCGGGCGAGGACAGCTCCACGTACTTCTCCCCGAGCAGGCTCGACTGCTTCACGTTGGCCAGCGCGTTGGCCGGGAGCTGCACGTCCCCGTTGACCTCGACGGTCACCTCGGCGTGCCAGTGGTCCGGGGTCAGCCCGATCGACTCGACCCGGCCCACCGGCACCTCGTTCACCTTCACCCCGGCCTGCGGCACGAGGTCGAGCACGTCCTGGAACTGCACCTTCACCTTGTACGGGTGGCTGCCGAGGTCGGCGCCGCCGGGCAGCGGCAGGTCGTAGACGCCGGTGAACCCGCAGCCGCTGAGCACCAGTGCGGACACCGCGGTGACCACCCCGGCGCCGAGGAACTTCGTCCTTCGCCCCACGATCAGCTCCCCGTCCCGTAGACCTGGCCCGCGAGCGGCAACGGCAGCGGCGGCAGCTTGCCGTTCTGCAGCGACTGGAGCACCTGGGCCGTCGAGGGCAGCGGCACCAGCCCGTCGACCAGTCCGGCGATCCCGTCGCACGCGCTGCCGAGCAGGGCCTTGGTCGCGTCGGTCTGCTTGAGCAGGTTGCAGACCAGGACCAGCGGCGGCGCGGTCAGCTCGTTGAGGTTGGGCCGGGCGTCGAGCGTGCCGGAGGACCCGTTGTAGACGTTGACCAGGTTGGACAGGCCGACCGGGGCCACGTCGAGGATCTCGGCGAGCGCGCCGCGCTGGTCGACCAGCACCTTGGTCACGCTGGCGAGCTTGTCCACATTGGACTTCAACCGGCCGCGGTTCTGCTCGATGAAGCCCTGCACCGAGGTCAGCGTGGTGCCCAGCTGCTGCACGGTGGCGGCCAGGTTGTCCTTCTCCCCGGCCAGGTACCCGCTGACGTCGGCGAGCTGGCTTTCGAACTGACGCACCTGGCCGTCGCTGGTGACCAGCGTCTGGGAGAACCGGCCGAGGTTCTGCACGGTCTGGAACAGGTCACCGGAGTTGCCGGCCAGCGTGCCCGAGGCCTGCCCGAGCTTGGTGATGGTGTCGTGCAGGGCCTGGCCGTTGCCGTCCAGGTTCTTGGCCGCGGTGTTCAGCAGGTCCGAGAGCGAGCCGTTCTTGTTGGCGCCGTTCGGGCCGAGCGTCTCGCTCACCTTGGCCAGGCTGGCGGCGAGCTGGTCGACCTCCAGCGGCACCTCGGTGCGGTCGAGCGGGATCACCGCGCCGTCGGAGATCCGCGGGCCGCCGGTGTAGGCCGGGGCCAGCTGCACGTACCGGTCGCTGACCAGCGAGGGCGCCACGATCAGCGCCTTCGCGTCGGCGGGCACCGGGATCGAGCGGTCGTACTCGAAGTCGACGCGGACCTGGTTGCCCATCGGCTGGACCTTGGTCACGGTGCCCATGTCCACGCCGAGCATCCGGACGCTGTTGCCCTCGTACAGTCCGACGGCGCCGGAGAAGTACGCGGTCAGGTGCGTGCGCCCGGCGTCCTTGAGCGTCCACCAGAGCCCGCCGGCGACGGCCAGCGCGAGCACGATCGCGATGGTGAAGCCGCGGGTCAGGGACTGGCCGAAACGGGTGTCGGTCATTTCGAGTAACACCCCTCTTTGTTGAGCGGGCCGACCGAGGGGAGCACCAGGCCGCAGATGTAGTTGTCGAACCAGTGCCCGGTGCCGATGGTGTTGGTGAACACCCGGATGAACGGGGCGAACTTGGCGATGCCCTGGGCCAGCGAGTTCTGGTTGCGCTGCAGCATCGAGGTGAGCTGGTCGAGGTTGGCCAGCACCGGGTCCAGTTGCTTGTCGTTGTCGTCGACCAGGCCCTGCAACTGCGTGGCGAGCTGGCGCGAGCCGTCGAGCAGGGCGCTGATCGCCTGCTCGCGCCGGGACACCTCGTCCAGCAGCTGGTTGCCGTCGGTGATCAGCTTGGTCACCTCGGCGTCGCGGTCGACCAGGGTCTGCGACACCTCACGGGTGTTGGACAGCAGGTTGGACAGTTGCGAGTCGCGCTTGGCGATGGTGTCCGAAAGCCGCGACAGCCCCGAGAGCGCGCCCTTCACGTCCGCCGGGGTGTCGGCGAAGGTCTGGGTAATCGCGTCGAAGCTCTGCGCGAGCTGGTCGGTGTTGATGTCGTCGACCGTCTGGGAGAGGCCGCGGAAGGCGTCGAGCACGTCGAACGGGGACATCGTGCGGTCCCGCGGGATCACCTGGTCCGGGTTCAGCGTGCCGGTGCCCTGCGGGTCCAGCGACAGGTACTTCTGGCCGAGCAGCGTCTTGATCTTGATCGCCGCCGTGGTCCGGTCGCCGAGCCAGGCGTCCTTGACCTTGAACGACACCTTGACGCTGGCGCCGTCGATCTTGATCGCGGACACCTTGCCGACCTTGACCCCGGCCACCCGCACGTCGTTGTCCGCGGCCAGCCCGGCCGCTTCGGAGAACTCGGCGCTGTAGGTGGTGCCGCCGCCGATCACCGGCAGGTCGTCGGAGTTGAGCGCGGCGATGAAGCCGAGCACGAGCACCGCGAGGCCGACCAGCGCGATCGGCACCGGATTGCGTTTCTGGAACGACTTCATCCGCTGCACCTCTCCCGGTTCGAGGGCAGGAGCGGAACGTCGATCGGCTGGTTGATCAGCGGAGGCAGGGCGATGCTCCCCTTCAACTCGCACGCGTAGAAGTTGAACCACGAGCCGTAGTCCGCGGTGCGCGTCAGCGCGCTGACCTTCTGCGGCAGGAACTGGATGAAGTGCTCGAGGTCCGGCTCGTTCTGGTCGAGCCGGCTGGTGAGCGTGCCGAGCGCGCCGATGTCGTCCTTCAACGGCGCGCGGGCGTCGCCGAGCAGGCCGGCGGTGGTCTGGGCCAGGCGGCCGAGGCCGTCGATCGCGTCGCCGATCGGCTTGCGGTCGGCGGCCAGCCCGGACACCAGCTGCTGCAGCTTGACGATCAGGTCCGACAGCTGCGGGGTGTGCGCGTTGACCGTGTCGAGCACCGAGTTGAGGTTGTCGATCACCTCGCCGATGACCTGGTCCTTGTCGGCGATCGCGGTGGTCAGCGAGGCGGTGTGCGAGAGCAGGCTCTCCACGGTGCCGCCCTCGCCCTGCAGGACCTGGATGACCTCGTAGGAGAGCTTGTTGACGTCGTCCGGGTTCAGCGCGGTGAACAGCGGCTTGAACCCGTTGAACAGCTCGGTCAGGTCCAGCGCCGGCGTGGTCCGGTCCAGCGGGATGGTGCCGCCGGCCGGGAGCGTGGCGCCGGTGGTGTTGCCGCCCTCGCCGAGCGAGACGTAGCGCTGGCCGACCAGGTTGCGGAACTTGATCTGCGCGGTGACCCCGGCCGGGAGCTGGAGCCCGGTGTCCACCTCGAAGTCCACCTGCGCCTGGCGCTTGTCCACGATCTTGACGTCCTTGACCTGCCCGACCCGGACACCGGCGATGCGGACGTCGTCGTTGGGCAGCAGCAGCGTCGCGTCGGTGAACCGCGCCGAGTACTCGTTGGTGCTGGTGGTGTTGATGTTGGCGATGCTGACGCCGAGCACCGTGGTGAACAGCACCGTGACCACCACGAAGATCGACAGCTTGATCAGCGGCGCGAGCAGGCCCCTCACTTGACCGTCACCTCCGTGCCCCGGTAGAGCGGGCCGACCAGCAGCGAGCCCCAGCCCGGGAAGTCGCTCGAGGGCATCCCGACCTGCGGCCCCACGAGCTGCGAGAGGAACTGGTCCTCACCGGTCGAGTAGGCCGGGTCGCCACCGGAGGCCCCGCTGCCGTTCAGCCCGGCCGCGTCGGCCTTGAAGTTGGCCGGGTTCAGGCCCTCGCCGACGGTCTTGGGCGCGGTGGTGTGGTTGGTGCCGTCCTTGAACGCGCCGTCCGGCGGCTCCTGCGGGAACGGGTCCGGCGCCGGGTTCAGGTCGTAGCACCGGGGCCCGCGCTTGTCTTCGAAGCGCGGCTCCTCCTCGCCCGCCTGGTACGGCCCGCGGTTGACCACCACCTCGATGGTCGCGTGCAGCCCCGGCTGACCGGTGCCCTGGCCCAGCGCCTTGTCGATCACCGGCACCATCTTCTTCATCTGCCCGATCACGCACGGGTACTCGGGTGCGTACTTGGCCAGCAGCTCGGCGGTCGGCCGCGCGGTGCTCGCCAGGCTGATGATGTTCTGCTCGTTGTTCTGCAGGAAGGTCTGCAGGTCCTGCGACGCCGTGGTCAGGCTGCCGTAGAGGCCGGCCAGGTTCTGCTGCTCGTCCACCACGGTGCGGGTGGTGGTGCTCAGGTTGTCCAGGCTCTGCACCAGGTCCGGCGCGGAGTTGCTGAGGTGGCCGGAGAACTGGGTGAGCGCCTGCAGGTCGTGCTGGAGCTGCGGCTCGTGCGGGTTCAGCTGGCCGAGGTAGTCCCCGAGCTGGGAAAGCGTGTCGCCGAGGGGCTTCCCGCGGCCCTGCAGCGCGGTCGAGATCGCGGTGAGCGTGCTGGAGAGCTTCTGCGGCTGCACGGCCTGCAGCACCGGCAGCAGGTGCTCGAACGCCTGCTCCAGGTCGATCGCGCTGGAGGTGCGGTCCTGCGGGATCACGTCACCGGTGGCCAGCGTCCGGGTGGAGGGGTCCTTCGGGATCTCCAGCGAGACGTACCGCTCGCCGAACAGCGTCTTCGGCAGGAACCGGGCCGAGACGTTCTGCGGGATCAGCCCGGCCGAGGCCGGGTCGAGCCGCAGGGTCAGCTCGGCGCCCTGGCCGGTCACCTCGATGTCGTCGACCGAGCCGACGATCAGCCCCCGCACCTTGACGTCCGACTGCTCGAGCAGCTGGTTGCCGATCGCGTCGGCCTCCAGCTTCACCGTGACGAAGCTGCTGAACGACTTGTCGTAGAGGGCGATGCTCAGCGCGATGCCCCCGACCAGCAGCGCCACGAACAGCAGGCCCAGCAGCCTGCGCCGCAGTGTGGCCGCCGGCCCGCCCGCCCCACCTGCGCTCATCCCGCAATCCTCACCGTGACGTCGGTTCCCCAGATGGCGAAACCGATGAAGAAGTTCACGATCGAAACCGTGACGATGCTCAGCCGCACCGCCTTGCCGACCGCCACGCCGACCCCGGCCGGCCCACCGGAGGCCCGGTAGCCGAAGTAGCAGTGCGAAAGGATGATCAAGACGCTGAAGATCAGCACCTTGATGAACGAGTACAACACGTCCTGTGGCGGTAGGAAGAGGTCGAAGTAGTGGTCGTAGGTCCCGGCTGACTGGTTGTAGATGTAGATAACGACCAGCCGGGACGCGAGGTACGAGCTGAGCAGGCCGATGATGTACAACGGGATGACGGCGACGAAACCGGCGATGATCCGCGTGGTCACCAGGTACGGCAGGCTCGGCACGCCCATCACTTCGAGCGCGTCGATCTCCTCGGAGATCCGCATCGCCCCGAGCTGCGCGGTGAACCCGGCGCCGACCGTCGCGCTCAGGGCGAGCCCGGCCACCAGCGGGGCGATCTCGCGGGTGTTGAAGAACGCGGTCAGGAAGCCGGTGAACGCCGAGGTGCCGATCGAGTTCAGGGCCGAGTAGCCCTGCAGGCCGACCAGCACCCCGGTGAACAGCGTCAGCCCGACCATCACGCCGACCGTGCCGCCGATCACCGCGAGCGAGCCGGAGCCGAAGCTGACCTCGGCCAGCAGCCGCAGCACTTCCTTCAGGTACCGCCGCAGCGTCCGCGGCGTCCAGAGCAGGGCCCGGCCGTAGAACGACATCTGGTCGCCGAGCGTGTCCAGGGTCTGCAGCGGGCGGTTCGCGATCCGCTTGGCCCCCGAGAGGAACGTCATGGCTAGTCCAGCTTTCCGGGCACGACCTGCAGGTAGATCAGCGTGATCACGAAGTTCACGACGAACAGCAGCAGGAAGGTGATGACGACGGACTGGTTCACGGCGTCGCCGACGCCCTTCGGCCCGCCGCTCGGGTGCAGGCCCCGGTAGGCGGCCACGACCGCGGCGATGAAGCCGAAGATCAGCGCCTTGAGCTCGCCGACCCAGAGGTCGGGCAGCTGGGCCAGCGCGGAGAAGCTCGCCAGGTAGGCGCCCGGTGTGCCGCCCTGCAGGACCACGTTGAAGAAGTAGCCGCCGAGCACCCCGATGACGCTGACCATGCCGTTGAGCAGCAGCGCGATCAGCATCATGGCCAGCGCGCGGGGCACGATCAGGCGCTGGACCGCGGAGACGCCCAGCACCTCCATCGCGTCGATCTCCTCGCGGATGGTGCGGGCGCCGATGTCGGCGCAGACCGCGCTTCCGCCCGCACCGGCCACCAGCAGCGCCGTGACCAGCGGGCTGGCCTGCTGCACGGTGGCGAGCACCGAGCCGGCGCCGGTGTAGGACTGCGCGCCGAGCTGGCGCGCGAGCGAGCCGAACTGCAGCGAGATGACCGCGCCGAACGGGATCGCGACCAGCGCCGTCGGCAGGATCGTCACGCTCGCGATGAACCACGACTGCTGGATGAACTCCCGAAGCTGGAACGGGCGCTGGAACAGGCCGCGGACGATGTCCAGGCCGAGGGCGAACAGGTTCCCGGTTTCCCGGAGCATGCCGTAGCCGGGGACCTTCTTCGCCGGTGTCGCGTTGGAGCTCACGCGCCACCTGGCCCGTTCCGGGGTGGGTCGAAGTAGCCGGCGCCGGGTCTCGGGGCGTCACCCGCCGATCCGCTCCAGCCGCCCGGGATCCGGGCCACCTGCTCAGCCGGCAGCTCGCCCTGGTGCTGGCTGGGCACGGGCCCGGTGTGCCGCGGGAGCTGCTGGGTGTCCGCGAGGCCGTGCCGGCCGGGAGCCGCCGCGGGCGCGCGGTGCCCGGAGCGGGCGTTCTTCGGCTGGATGTCGTAGTGCCGCTGCTCCTCCGGGGAGAGGGAGTTGACGATCCCGTCCTGGGCGGCGGCCGGCAGGGTGTGCAGGATCCGCATCACGCGGTCCATCCGGTGGCGGGCGCCCGCGCGCTCCGGCAGTCCGGGGCTGGGCTGCATCTGCGGGACCACGCCGCGGACGTCCTCGTCCGGCGAGCCGTCGGAGTGCCCGGCCGCGGCCTCGGCCTCCTCGCGCTCGATCGTGGCGGAGTCCTTCTCCTCGGACATGCCGATGGGACCGCGCTTGCGGCCGTTGAGGAACTGCTCGACCACGGGCTCGTCGCTGGTCAGCAGCACCTCGCGCGGGCCGAACATCACCAGTTCCTTGCGGAACAGCATGCCCAGGTTGTCCGGCACGGTGCGGGCCAGGTTGATGTTGTGGGTGACGATCAGGATCGTCGCGTCGATCTGGGTGTTCAGGTCGATCAGCAGTTGCGAGATGTAGGCGGTGCGCACCGGGTCGAGCCCGGAGTCCGGCTCGTCGACGAGGATGATCTGCGGGTCGAGCACCAGCGCCCGGGCGAGGCCGGCGCGCTTGCGCATACCGCCGGAGATCTCGCCGGGCAGCTTCTTGTCCGCGCCGGCCAGACCGGTCATCTCCAGCTTCTCGGAGACGATGCGGCGGATCTCGGTCTCGGACTTCTTGGTGTGCTCGCGCAGCGGGAAGGCGACGTTGTCGTAGAGGTTCATGGAGCCGAACAGCGCACCGTCCTGGAACAGCACGCCGAACAGCTTCCGGATCTCGTACAGCTTGTGCTCGGAGCACGTGACGATGTCGACCCCGTTGATCACGCACCGCCCGCGATCGGGCTTGAGCAGGCCGATCATCGACTTGAGGAACACGGACTTGCCGGTTCCGGACGGGCCCAGCATCGCGGACACCTCGCCGGGCGGCAGGGTCAGCGTCACATCCCGCCAGATGGCCTGCCTGCCGAAGGACTTCGTGAGACCTTCGATGACCACCTCGGCACCCATCGCACCTCCAGGAGCTGTTCCGCGTCGTCGCGCACCGCCGTCCCGCGCCACCGGCGGGCCACGGAGCCCGCGCCGCGATCTCCACGTCAACCAGGTGCAACGAGCTGAATGCGCATAGGTTACTCACCAGTTCGTTTCGCTGGCCAGACCTGGGCGCACCGCACCCGGCCGAGTCAGGCCCGGGGGCGACCTGGCAGCACGGTAGTGCAAGTCACCCCCACCCGCAGAGCCGACCGGGGCAACGATCAGGACTCATTCGGAGCAACCGGAGCGGATCGGCTCACCACCGGAGGCGAGAGGGCCCGCGGAGGCCCGGCCCGGTGCCGTCACGCGTCGCGGGGAAGACGGAAGGGGCGGGCATCCGCAGTGGATGCCCGCCCCTTCACGAGGTGGTGCGATAGGCGCTGACGCGCCCGAGATCACTTGATGGAGATCTTGGCGCCCGCGGCCTCGAGCTTCTCCTTGGCAGCCTCGGCGGCCTCCTTGTCGACCTTCTCCAGCAGCGCCTTCGGGGCGGCCTCGACCAGCTCCTTGGCCTCCTTCAGGCCCAGGCCCGAGACGACCTCGCGGACGACCTTGATGACCTGGATCTTCTTGTCGCCGGCGCCCTCGAGGACGACGTCGAACTCGTCCTGCTCCTCGGCGGCGGCCGGGGCAGCGGCACCCGGGGCGGCGGCCACGACGGCGGCCGGGGCGGCGGCGGTGACGTCGAAGGTGTCCTCGAACTCCTTCACGAAGTCGGACAGCTCAAGAAGGGTGAGCTCCTTGAAGGCGTCGATCAGCTCGGCGGTGCTCAGCTTCGCCATGATGGCTTCCTCTCAGAAAAACGAACGGGAACGTTCGGGGTGGGGGTGTTCAGCTCTCGGCGGGTGCTTCGGCTGCTTCGGTACCGGTGGCGTTGCGCTGCTTCTCCTCCAGCGCGGCAGCCAGGCGGGCGACCTGGGACGCCGGCGCCTGGAACAGCGCAGCGGCCTGGGAGAGCTTCGCCTTGAACGCGCCCGCTGCCTTGGAGAGCAGGACCTCACGGCTGTCGAGATCGGCGATCTTGGTGATCTCGTCCACGGACAGCGGCTTGCCGTCCATGTAGCCGCCCTTGATGACGAGCGCGTTGTTTTCCTTCGCGAAGTCGCGAAGGGCCTTCGCGGCGTTGACCGGCTCACCCTCGATGAAGGCGATTGCGGTCGCGCCCACGAACAGGTCTTCGAGCCCCTCGACGCCGGCGTCCTTGGCGGCCCGTTCGACGAGGGTGTTCTTCGCGACCCGGTACTTGGCACTGGTGCCGAGAGCGCGGCGCAGCTGGGACAGCTGGGACACGGAGAGGCCGGTGTACTGGGTAACGACGGTGGCCGAGCTGCTGCGGAAGCTCTCCGCGATCTCGGCGACGGCCGCCACCTTGTCGGGCTTCGCCATGGTCGCCTCCTCTCTTGGCTAGTGTTTCCACTGGCACGAGAGCCCCGTCAAACGACGGAACGCCCCGGCGCAGACAGGCGCGGGGCGTTGGAAATGGCACACGACCTACGGTCGCGGGCGAGCCTCGTTCCTCCTGCGCGGGCCGCCCACTCGCAATGGTGTGGGACCTTCGTTCTTCACGCCATGGGGCGCTCGGAAAACCAGCGGTCTTCGGTAGAACCTCTGCAAGCATACGACACGCTTTCCGGCCGTCTCCCGCAGCCCCCTCCTGACCAGCGACAAGCCGCCCGCACTCGGGAATCCGCCCCGGAGCGGGCATCATGGTGACGTGGCGGAGCAGCGTGATCACAACGAGCGGGCCGACGGCCCCACCCCGGCCGAGGGTCCGCAGGCGGCGACCGGCGCGTCCTTCGACGCGGTCACCCCGCCGCAGGGCCTGTCGCGACCTCCGGCGCGGTCCCAGCCCCCCGCCCTGCCGCAACCACCGGCCGAGTCGCCGACCCCCGCGCTGCCGCAGTCCCCATCCGCCGCGCTGCCGCAACCACCGGCCGAGCCGCCGGCCCTGGATGCCGAGCAGCTACGCCAGTTCCAGCAATTCCAGCAGTTCCAGGACTACCTGCGCTTCACCCAGTCCCAGCCGGGCCACCAGCCCGCCCCGCCGTCCGACACCGGGCTGGTGCCCGCCGCGGCCCACCACCCGGCGACGCACCCGGCCGGCCTCCCGCCCGCACCCCCCGCCCCCCCGGGAACCCTGGCCCCGTACGAAGAACCCCGCCCTCCCCGCCGCGGCGCCCCCCGGTGGCTCAAGCGCCTCGCCGGCAAGATCCTGGGCTGGCTCATCGCGATCCTGCTCCTCGCCCTCGCCGCCACCTGGGCCTACCACCACTTCTTCCCCAGCGACGAGGGCAAGTCCTCGGCCCAGATCGCCGCCGAAGGAGGCGGGACCTACCACACCAACCAGATCCTCACAACGGCCTCACCGTATGAGTCGGTGCGGCGGGTCTACGACGGGATCGCCCAGCACGGGCCCGGTCCGCGGAGCATGGTCGAGCACGTCTGCGGGCTCTTCGACCAGAACGGCCAGCAGCAGTTCGCCGCCGACCTCGGCTACCCCGATTGCGCCGAGGCCGTCTCCGGCATCCACGACAAGATGGACAAGAGCCCCGGTTCCGTCGACGCCTACGCCGAATCGATCGACAAGCACTCGGGCTGGCCGCCGGGCGAGACCGTGCGGATCGACTCCTGCGACTTCACCATCACCGGCGGCCCGGCGCTGGGCGACTTCACCGTGAAGCAGGTCGAGAAGGGCCAGTGGCTGATCGTCGGCCATTCGAGCGGCCCCCAGACCTGCCCAGCCACGCCCACGACCACCACCGGCTGATCAATCGCGGTTCCTGAGCAACCCCACCAGCTCCGAAAGCCGCCCCTGCACCACTTCCGACGGGGCCGCCAGCGCCAGCGCCGCCACCACCCGGCCCGCTTCCACGACGGGCACCGCGACCGCGGCCATCGTCTCCATCACGTGGCCCGAATCCAGGAGGGCGTAACCCTGCGCGCGCACCGTGGACAGCGCGGTCAGCAGTTGCACGCCCGCGCGCGTGTCCGGCCCGCACTCGTGGGCCACCGCTGCGCGCCGCGCGGGTTCCGGGAGGGAAGCGAGCAAGATCCGTCCGGCCGCGGTCCGGGGCAGCGCCGATCGCAGCGACCGCGAAAGCGCGTAGTCGAAGGGCTCGTCCGTGCCGGCCCAATCGACGTACACCGCGCTGTCGCCCACCTGCACCGCGAGCAGAGCGGCGCAGTCCGATGCCTGAGCCAGCCCGGTCAGTGACGCGGGCGAGACCGACCGCGCCGGCACCCGGCCCGAGCGTACGGTCAGCACGTGCGGCGCCGGGCCCAGCACGAAGTGACGGTCCTCCTCGTCGAGGTAGCCCACCGCGGCCAGGCCGTTCACCAGCTTCTGCACGGACGAGACCGGCGCGTCCAGCCTGGCCGCGAGCTGCGTCAGCGTCAGGCCGGAAGCACTGCTCGCCACCGATTCCAGGATCGCCGCCACGCGATCGACCGTGCGGTGGTGCTGCCGCGAACTACCCATATAGATAACACCGTATCACATTGCGTAATTTACTTAGGTTGCCTAAATTAAGGGTCAGGACAACCAAGGAGGAACAGTGGACCGAGGCGCCCTGCACGGCATCCGGGTGATCGACCTTTCGTCCGTGGTCATGGGCCCCTACGCCACCCAGATCCTGGGCGACCTCGGGGCCGACGTGGTCAAGGTCGAGTCGCCGGCCGGGGACAGCACCCGGCGGACGCACCCCCAGCGGCACGAGGGCATGGGCGCCCTCGCGCTCAACGTCAACCGCAACAAGCGCAGCGTCCAGCTCGACCTCAAGTCCCCCGAAGGGCACGAGGCGTTCCTGCGGCTGGTGAAGTCCGCGGACGTGCTCGTCACCAATATGCGGCCCGGCGCGCTGCAGCGGCTCGGCCTCGACTACGAGCGGCTGGCCGCCGAGAACCCGCGGCTGGTCTACTGCAACGCCCAGGGCTTCCGCACCGACTCCGACCGCGCCGGGCTGGCCGCCTACGACGAGATCGTGCAGGCCTCCTCCGGGATGGCCGACCTGATGCGCCGCGCCACCGGCAAACCCACCTATGCGCCGACCATCCTGGCCGACAAGCTGTGCGCGCTCACCATCGTCTACTCCGTGCTCGCCGCGGTGGTGCACCAGCGCACCACCGGCCGCGGCCAGCGGGTCGAGGTGCCGATGGCCGACACGATGCTGGCGTTCAACCTGGTCGAGCACCTCGCGGGCCACACCTTCGAGCCCGCCGTGGGCCCGATGGGCTTCAACCGCTCGATGACCGAGGGCCACCAGGCGGTCAAGACGGCCGATGGCTGGGCGTGCATCCTGCCCTACACCGAGAAGAACATCCGTGACTTCTTCCTCGCCGCCGGCCGCGAGGACCTGGCCGAGGACCCGCGCTTCGGCGACCCCGCCAGCCGCGCGAAGCACTACGGCGAGCTGTACGAGGAGATCGGCGGCGTCTCGGTCGGGAAGACCACCGCGCAGTGGCAGGAGATCTGCGCCGGGTTGTCCATCCCGTTCGCACCGGTGCTGGAGCTCGAGGACGTCGAGACCGATCCGTACTACACCGGCAGCGGGCTCGTTTCGCTGGTCGAGCACCCCACCGAGGGCACCTACCGCCAGGTCGGGCCGCCGATGATCCTGTCGGCCACCCCCGCCTCGGTCCGGCGCCACACGCCCGCTCAGGGTGAGCACACCGCCGAGGTGCTGGCCGAGCTCGGTTACCAGGGCGAGGAGATCGTCAGCCTGGTCTCGCCGGTGTCGGAGTAGGCGAAGAAGCCGGCCAGCGCGGCCACGAAGGCCGGGTCGGCCACCGCCGTCATGTGGTCGCCCGGCACCCGCACCAGCCGGGCGCCCGCGATGGCCGCCGCGAGCCGCTCGGGCTCGGTCGCGAGCCGGTCGGACTCCCCCGCCAGCACCAGGGTGGGCACGGTGACCGCGCTCAGGTCGATCCGCGGGCTCCGCATCGAGCGCAGCACCGCGGCCAGTGCTTCGACGTCACCACCGGTCCGCCGGACCAGGCGCCGGAACGGCAGGACGGCGGCGGGCACGTCCGCGCGGTCTTCGACCAGCAGGCCGTCCGCGACCTGCTCGGGGGACACCACCCGGACGTCGACCCCGCCGAAGTCCACCACCCCGGAGCCGACCCCGCCGGTGGCCAGGCAGCGGACGCGCGGGTCGTTCGCCGCCACGGACAACGCCACGATCGCGCCCAGCGAATAGCCGGCCAGGGACACCTCGTCGTAGCCCAGTTCGTCCAGCAGCGCGGAGACGTCACGCGCCATGGTTTCCTCGCCGTAGCGGGACTCCTCGTGCGGCTTCTCGGAACCGCCGTGACCCCGCGCATCGAGGGCGACCACGGTGAAACCCGAGTCCAGCAGGGCTTCGACCACGCCGGGCCCGACCCAGTTGGCCTGGGAATCGGCGGCGAACCCGTGCTGGAGCAGAACCGGGCGGCGATGCCGGCCGTCGCCTTCCCACACCGTGTAGCTCAGCTGGAGCCCGTCGAACGACGTGAAGGTCGGCATGGCTCCATCAGACACGAAAAGAGGGCGGCCACGCACGATGCGTGGCCGCCCTCATTCGTGATGTCCGACTCAGACCGCCGCTTCCTCGGAGAGGAGGTTGCGGGTGCGCGCCGGGTCGACCGGGATGCCCGGGCCCATCGTGGTGGTGAAGGTGATCTTCTTGACGTAGCGGCCCTTGGCCGAGGACGGCTTGGCGCGCAGGATCTCGTCCAGCGCGGCCGCGTAGTTCTCCACCAGCTTCTCGGTGTCGAACGAAGCCTTGCCGATCACCAGGTGCAGGTTGGCCTGCTTGTCGACGCGGAAGTTGATCTTACCGCCCTTGATGTCCGAGACGGCCTTCGCGACCGCGGGGGTCACGGTGCCGGTCTTCGGGTTCGGCATCAGGCCGCGCGGGCCGAGGATGCGGGCGATGCGGCCCACCTTGGCCATCTGGTCCGGCGTCGCGATCGCGGCGTCGAAGTCGAGCCAGCCACCCTGGATGCGCTCGATCAGTTCGTCGGTGCCGACCGCGTCCGCGCCGGCGGCTTCGGCCTCGGCGGCCTTGTCGCCCACGGCGAAGACGATGACACGAGCGGTCTTACCGGTGCCGTGCGGCAGGTTCACGGTGCCGCGGACCATCTGGTCAGCCTTGCGGGGGTCAACACCGAGACGCATCGCGACCTCGACGGTCGCGTCCATCTTGGACTTGGAGGTCTCCTTCGCCAGCTTCGCGGCCTCGATCGGCGCGTACAGGCGCGCCTTGTCGATCTGCTCGGCCGCCTGGCGGTAGGCCTTGCTGTGCTTGGTCATGCTTCTGTCCCTTACTTCGCAAATCGGATCAGTCGTGGTTGGAGCCAGCACTTGGCTCTCCCACAGGAAAGCTGCGAGATCGCGCCGGTTTCTGGACCGAGCGATTTCGACCGGCCCCTGGCCGGGCGAAATCGGGAGGGAAGAAATCGGCTTGAGGCGATCTCGCCGCCTCGACGGAGTCGAGGCAGATCAATCAGTGATCGTGATGCCCATGGAGCGGGCGGTGCCGGCGATGATCTTCGCCGCCTGGTCGATGTCCTGGGCGTTGAGGTCGGTCTCCTTGGTCTTGGCGATCTGGCGAACCTGATCCCAGGTGACCTTGGCGACCTTCGTCTTGTGGGGCTCGGCCGAGCCCTTGTCGACGCCCGCGGCCTTCAGCAGCAGCTTGGCGGCCGGCGGCGTCTTCAGCTTGAAGTCGAACGACCGGTCCTCGTACACGGAGATCTCGACCGGGACGACGTCCCCGCGCTGCGACTCGGTCGCCGCGTTGTACTGCTTGCAGAACTCCATGATGTTGACGCCGTGCTGACCCAGCGCGGGGCCGACCGGCGGCGCGGGGTTGGCCGCACCGGCCTTGATCTGCAGCTTGATGATCGCCGCAAGCTTCTTCTTCTTGGGTGGCATTACCTTGTGTCCTTCTAACTGACTTGAGTCCCCCGCACACCTGCCAGTACGCGGGGACTGCCGGCCGTATTCCCGGCCGTCAGATCTTGGAGACCTGGGTGAACGAGAGCTCGACCGGGGTCTCCCGGCCGAAGATCGACACCAGGACCTTCAGCTTCTGCCCGTCGACGTTGACCTCGGAGATCGTCGCGGGCAGCGTCGCGAACGGGCCGTCCATGACGGTGACCGATTCGCCGACCTCGAAGTCGACCTCCACGGTGCCGCCGCCGAGCGGGGCGGCCGCCGCCGAGGAGTCGCCCTTGCCGGACTTGGCCGGGGCTTCCTTCTCGACCTGCGGGGCGAGGAACTTCAGGACCTCGTCCACGGTGAGCGGGGACGGGCGCGAGGTGGCACCGACGAACCCGGTCACCCCCGGCGTGTTGCGCACCGCGCTCCACGAGGCGTCGTTCAGGTCCATCCGGACCAGGATGTAGCCGGGCAGCACCTTGCGCTGCACCTGCTTGCGCTGGCCGTTCTTGATCTCGGTGACCTCTTCGGTCGGCACCTCGATCTGGAAGATGAAGTCCTCGACGTCCAGCGTCGTGGTCCGGGTTTCGAGGTTGGTCTTCACCTTGTTCTCGTACCCGGCGTAGGAGTGCACCACGTACCACTCGCCCGGCGCGGCCATCAGCTCGGCGCGCAGCGCGGCGACGGGGTCGTCGGCCTCGGCGGCCGGCTCGGCCACCTCGGCGTCGGCCGCATCGCCACTGTCGGCAGTGGCGTCGGCTTCGGTCCCCGCGGCGTCGGTCTCGGTGGCCTCGTCCGTCGAGTCGTCGGCAGCCGGGTCTTCGTCGGCGGTTCCGCCGACCTCGGGCACCTCGACGGGCTCGAGGTGGGCGGACTCCTCGTCGCCGAGGGCCGCGTGCACCTGCTCGTCGGAAAGCTCGGTCAGGTCGCGACCGGCTCCTGTGCCGTTGTCGGAGGTCACGTTCCGTCCTCTCAGTTGATCACTTGCCGGGTCCGGGCAGGCCGGCCCGCGCGGCGCACGGTGGCGCGCACTTTCGGCGTCAGCCGAAGACCAGCCCGATGACCTGCTTGAAGCCCAGGTCGAGGCCGCTCACCAGGGCCACCATGAACACCACGAACACCAGCACCACCGCGGTGTAGGTGACCATCTGCTTGCGGTTGGGCCAGATGACCTTGCGCAGCTCCGCCCAGACCTCGCGGATGAAGCGCACGATCCGGGCGAAGACCGAAGGCTTCTTGGCCTTCTGGTCCCGCTTCGGGGTCGGCGTGCCCTTGGTGTCGGCGGACTTCGCGACCTTGTCGCCCGCCTTGCCGGCCGGCCGGTTCTTGCCCTCCGGCCGCGCCTCGGACTTGCCGGACGGGCGGGCGGACGCGCGGCGCTCGCGCCGAGCCGCGGCGCTCACCGGGCGGGATTCGACCCCGGGCCCCTGGCCCGACTCGTCCTGCTCGTGCTCGCCGCTGGCGTCGCTGTCGCTCACGACCACTCCTCCGCTCCACCAGTACCCGTACGCAGGGGTGACAGGACTTGAACCTGCAACCTGCGGTTTTGGAGACCGCTGCTCTGCCAATTGAGCTACACCCCTGTGGAGCCCGGTCGCCCGGGCTCCGGAGGACGCATTCCATCATCCCCACCATCCAGCGGGGATGACCGTAGTGCGTTCCGAGTTCAGAAGTCTACGGCAAGCCGTAGGGAGTCTCGCAACCGCGCCCCTCCAGAGCCCCGCGCACCGCTCCCGGCCGGGCCCGGCAGCTCCGGCGCGGCCGTGTCAGGATGACTCCCGACACCGCTTCGCGATTAATCGCCGAGGCGGGATCTCCCTTCCCCCGCAAGAAAAGCCACCTGCAAGGAGGCCCCGGTGACCGCGTTACGGCTCGGACTCGCCCTGCCGCAGTACGGCAAGCTCGCCGACCCCGCCGCCATCGCCGGGTTCGCGGCCGCGGCCGAGCGGATCGGCTACCGTTCGCTCTGGGTCGGCGACCGCGTGCTCACCCCGGTCGACCCGTCGGACCGCTACCCGGGCGGTACGGCCGAGCGGCCCTACCCGCCCGAGTTCGTCCGCTTCGTGGACCCGGTGGTCGCGCTGACGGCCGCCGCGAGCGCCACGCGCGCGGCCCGGCTCGGCACGAGCACGCTGGTGGCGCCGGTCTACTCCCCCGTGCTGCTGGCCCGCTCGCTCACCTCGCTCGACGCCCTGTCCGGTGGCCGCCTCGACGTCGGCCTGGGCCTCGGCTGGCTGCGCGACGAGTACACCGCGACCAGCACCCCGTGGTCCGGCCGCGGGGCGCGCCTGGACGAGCTGGTCGACGTCCTGCGCACGCTCTGGACCGCCGATCCGGCCGGCCACGACAGCGCGCGCTGGTCGATCCCGGACGCGCGCATCGGCCTGCGCCCCGTCCAACGGCCCCACCCGCCGCTCCTGCTGGGCGGGATGTCGGAGCGCGCGCTGCGCCGGATCGGCCGGACGGCCGACGGCTGGCTCCCGACCCTGATGCCTCCGAAACTGCTCCACGCGAAGTGGTCGACGATCTCGGCGGGCGCCACCGAAGCCGGCCGCGACCCGGGCTCGCTGCGCCGCGTCCTGCGCACCAACCCCACCGCCGGCACGCCGATGGCCGAGGTGGCGCGCCGGCTGGGGGAGGTCGCGGACGAGGGGTACGTCGAGTCGTTCGTGGACCTGCATTACGTCGCCGAGAGCGTCTCGCACGCGCAGGAGCTGGCCGAGGAGTTGTACGCCGCCGTCGAGCGTTGAGCGGCCCCGATCCGCGCCCCGCGTTCGGCGCGCCGGTGCCGGAGACGTCACCCGGATACCCGTCGTAACCGGGGCGCGGATCCAGTACAAACGAACAGGTGGCGGGGAAGAAGAACGGCGGGTGCGGGTTGCTGGTGCTGGTGGTCGTCGCCGGACTGCTCGGCTACGGCTACTACAAGTCCAAACAGGACGCTTCGACCGCGCCGCCTTCTGGCTCCGACACCGGCGGCGGCACCGGCCGGTACGTGGCGCTCGGTGACTCCTACACCTCGGCGCCGAAGACCGGGGAGCTGGCGGGCCGCCCGGCCGGCTGCGCGCGCTCGGACAACAACTACCCGCACGTCGTGGCCGCGAAGATCAAGCCGGCCGAGTTCGTGGACGTCAGCTGCGGCGGCGCGACGACCGCGAACCTGGCGGCCTCGCAGAGCACCAGGAACGGCACGAACCCGCCGCAGCTCGACGCCGTCACCTCGGCCACCACGCTGGTCACCCTCGGCATCGGCGGCAACGACGTCGGGTTCATCGCCCTCGCGCCGGACTGCGTCACCGCGCACGAGAACGCCCAGCCCTGCCGCGACAAGCTCACCGCCGGCGGCGACGACCAGCTCGCCGACCGGATCGCCGACACCGCGGACAAGGTCGGCGCGGTGCTCGACCGGATCCACGAGAAGGCCCCGAAGGCGCGGGTCGTGGTGGTCGGCTACCCCACCGTGCTCCCGGACGGCAACGGCTGCTGGCCCGCGGTCCCGCTGGGCTCCGGCGACGTCGTGTACCTGCGCGGCGAGCTGGGCCGGCTGAACGACATGCTCAAGGACCAGGCCAAGGCGCACAAGGCCGGTTACGCCGACACCGCCGCCCCCAGCAAGGGCCACGACGTCTGCACCAGCTCGGGCACCCGCTGGGTCGAAGGCCTCATCCCGGCCTCGCCGGCCGCCCCGCTCCACCCCAACGCGCGGGGCGAAGCGGGCATGGCCGGCGTCGTCGAATCGCTGGTCGGCTCCTGAGGCCGGCACCGGCTTCGGCCGGTCAGGCGCGCACGAGCACCTGGGGCTTGCCCAGCACGGTCTTCCCGTCGAACTTGACCACGAGGTCGAGGCGCGCGATGCCGTCCTCGGAGATCGCGCCGACCTTGCCGCTCAGCTCGACCAGCGCACCCTCGGCGTCATCCGGGACGATCACGGGGCGGGTGAAGCGGGCGCTGAAGTCCACCAGCCGGCCCGGGTCGCCGAGCCAGTCCGTGGCCACGCGCCCGGCCAGGGCCATGGTGAGCATGCCGTGGGCGATCACGTCCGGGAGGCCGACCTCGGTGGCGAAGCGCTGGTTCCAGTGGATCGGGTTGAAGTCCAGGGAAGCGCCCGCGTAGCGGACGAGCTGGTCCCGGGTGACCCGGACCTCGAGCGGGGGCAGTTCGTCGCCGACGTTCACCCCTCCGCCCCCCGCACCACGAGCTGGGCCTGCGTGGTGCAGACCAGCTCGCCTCCGGCGTCGGTGATCTCCGAGCGCAGGTTGATGAAGTCGTTGCCGGCGCGGGTCATGATCGTGTCGATGTGCGCCGTGATCTCCAGCACGTCACCCGCGTGCACCGGGCGCTCGTAGCTGAAGCGCTGGTCGCCGTGGACCATCCGCGAGTAGTCGAGGCCGAGCTCGGGGTCGGCGACGATCCCGTTGATCTTCGGCAGGTTGAGGATGGTGATGAAGGTCGGGGGCGCGATCACGTCCGGGTGGCCGGCCGCGCGGGCCGTCTCGGGGTCGCGGTAGAACGGGCTGTCGTCACCGATCGCGTCGGCGAACTCCCGGATCTTCTCCCGGCTCACTTCGTACTTGCTGGCGGGCGGGTAGCTCCGCCCGGCGAACGACTGGTCCAAAGGCACCCGGTGAGGCTAGCCGACGGGGTTGCGGGCCGGTGCGTGGTGCGTGGTGCGCGGCGGCGGCCCGGCCCCGGACCGCAAGAAGCCGCCCCAGGACACCCTGGGACGGCTTCTTCGAGCTGGGAGAACCGCGCTCGCGTCAGCGGGTCTCTTTGTGAGTCCGGTGCGTACCGCAGTTCGGGCAGAACTTCTTCATCTCCAGGCGATCCGGGTCGTTGCGCCGGTTCTTCTTGGTGATGTAGTTGCGGTGCTTGCACTCCTCGCACGCCAGCGTGATCTTGGGTCGCACGTCGGTGGCAGCCACAGCATTTCCTTCTCTCTGAGTTCCGGGGACAGCAGCCCCCAGGGTTACCGCGTAGCGGTGGCCGGACTTGAACCGGCGACACAGCGATTATGAGCCGCTTGCTCTGCCAACTGAGCTACACCGCCAAGGTGACGACCACCACCCACCGGGGTCCAGGGGGCGGGCCCCCTGGCGGGGGTCTGGGGGTTCGACCCCCAGCGGACGCCGCGAAGCGAGCTAGGCTTGCGCTTCACGCAAGCATAGCCCGCCTACTTGCGAGCCCCTTTACGGAATCGAACCGTAGACCTTCTCCTTACCATGGAGACGCTCTGCCGACTGAGCTAAAGGGGCCTGCCTCGTTGAGGCCTAGAGAAGATTACAAGGCACCGCACCCGGCCGTGCAACCGGGGTCGGTTAGCGGGAAAACCTCAGGTCAGCAGGGTCAGCACGGTCTCGGAGTGCCGGCCCGGCGAACGCGCCGTGCGGGCCTGCAGCCAGGCCTCCAGGCGGTCCTCGGGCAGCGGGCGGGAGATCAGGTAGCCCTGGGCCACGTCACAGCCCATCGCCTCCAGCTGATCGCGGGCGACGTCCTCTTCGACGCCCTCGGCGACCACCGTCAGCCCGAGGGAGTGACCCAGCTCGACGATCGAGCGCACCACGGCCAGGTCGCCGAGGTCGGTGCCCATGCCGAGCACGAAGCTCTTGTCGATCTTCACCTGGTCCACCGGTAGCTGACGCAGGTAGGCCAGCGAGGAGTACCCCGTGCCGAAGTCGTCCACGGCCAGCTCGATGCCCAGCGAGTGCAGCTCGCGCAGGATCGGCAGCGCCTTCTGCGGGTCGGACATCACGCCGGACTCGGTCAGCTCGAAGGTGAGCAGCTCCGGCGGGATGGCGAAGCGCTCCAGCTCGCGCTGGACCTTCGCCGGGAACTCCTCGTCGGCCAGGTTCCGCACGGACAGGTTCACCGCCGCGGAGATGCGCAGGCCCTCGTCGAGCCACTTGCGCACGCGCTTGAGCGACTCCTCCAGCACGAACGAGGTCAGCACCCCGATCAGCCCGGCCGCCTCGATGGCGGGCACGAACTCGTCCGGGCCGAGCCGGCCGAACTCCGGGTGCACCCAGCGCACCAGTGCCTCGACGCCCTGCACCTGGCGGTTGGGCAGCGAGATCTTCGGCTGGTAGTGCACGGACACGTGCCCGTCCTCCAGCGACTGCCGGAACTGCGTGACGAGCTGGAAGCGGCGCAGGAAGATCTGGCCCATGCTCGGGGCGTAGCCGCGGACCTCCTCACCGCCCCGGGCGGCGCGGACGGCGACGTCGGCGCGCTGCAGCAGCCCGTCCACGTCGACCTGCTCGCCGGTCTCCCCCGAGGTCGTGGCGGCGTAGCCGATCATCGCGTTCGCCTCGACCGAGAGGCGGTCGACCGGGTACGGCGCGGACAGCTGCGAGCGCAGCCGCTCGGCCGCGGCGTGCGCGTGCTCCGGCTTGCAGCCGACCAGCAGGGCGGCGAACGAAGCGCCCTCCAGCCGGGCGAGCGGGACGTCCGGGCCCAGCGCGTCGCGGATCCGGCGGCCGGCCGCGTTCACCATCCGGTCCGCCCAGGAGTAGCCGAGGGCGTCGCTGACCGTGGAGAAGACGTCGAGGTCGATGCGCAGCACCACGGCGTCGGCGGAGTCGCGCAAGGGCTCCTTCGCGATCTGCTGGAAGCCAGGCCGATTCAGGTGGCCGGTGAGCGGGTCGTGGTACGCGTCGTGGCGCAGCGTGGCGAGCAGCCGCCGGTTGTCCAGCGAGGTCGCGAGGTGGCTGGCCATGGTGCCGAGCAGTTGCACGTCGTACTTGCCGAAGCCCCGCCAGCGCGACAGCCGGTCGTGCGCCTCGACGACGCCGAGCAGCTGGTTGCCGGTGCGCAGCGGCACCACCAGTGCCTCCTGCGCGCCGCGGTCGAGCAGCGCGGACCGCACGTCGGGGTTGGCCTCGGTGATGCGGAAGTGGCGGACGTGGGCGCCGGGCAGCCGCAGCAGCGGGTCGTCGGCGACCGGGTCCGGGACCGGCAGCTCGTCGCCGGCCACGACCACGCGCATGGCGTCCGTCGATTCCAGCCGCAGCCGCAGCACCACCCGCCCGGCGGCGAGCTGGTCCTTGATCCGCTCGGCGATGGTGGCCCACTCGCGCAAGTCGGTCCCGCCGACCAGCTCGTCGGCCCGGCCGGCCGGGCGCGCGGCGGCCTGCTGGCCCGAGCGCGCGACCATCAGGCTCACGTCGGACAGCGCTTCCATGTCCCGCTGCTCGCGCAACAGGTCGGAGTAGGCCCAGTACAGCGCGGTCAGGCCGAGGAACACGGCCAGCACCAGCGGCCAGGCCTTCGGGGTGCTCGAGATGACCAGGTAGCCGGACAGCCCGACCGACGCGTTCACGAAGCCGACCACCAGGATGCGGCCGGTCAGCCGGATCGCCGTGCTCACCCGCATCCGGCGGCGCAGCACGCGCACGGCGGCGAGCGCCAGCAGCGTGCTGACCAGCGGCGCGGTCAGCGTGCCGGCCAGCGCGGCGACCCACGGCATGGTCTCGCTGCCGAGGGCCTGCTTGACCAGCCCGGCCACGGCGAAGGCGCCGGTGATCTCGAGCAGGAACGCGCCCGCGTTGTAGAGCACGCGCCCGGCCACCTTGCGGGCCAGCAGCGTGCCGATGCCCGCGACCAGGTGCGCGGCCAGCACGACCTCGAACGGAGCCACGAAGAAACCGATTACCAGCGGGATTTCGGTGAACGAGATGGTCCACGAGATGCCGCTGCGCACGTCGACGTTGATGCCGAGCTGCTCGGCCAGCAGGAAGGCGAGCGCGAGCACCGGGCCGATCCACCAGAGCTTGGCCGAGCCGTGGAACGGCAGCCAGGTGCCGACCGCGAACGCGGCCACGAGCCCGAGGGTCAGCACGGCGAAGGTGTAGACGCGGAACCGGCGCTCGTCCGTGCGGGCCTCGGTCACGGGTGCGGTGCCGGCGCCGCCCCGGCCCGGCTTCGCCCCGGCGGCGGTAGCGGGGGCGTTCGTGTCCGGCATCCGACCTTCTTCCCCGGCTGCCCAACCGGTCGCGCTCGAAATCAGTGACGTCAGGTGTGGACGAGGGCAACACCGTACCCCGTAGGGCGTACCCGCGTCCCTTTCGAGACAGTAGGAGATCACCCCAGGGTTAACAATGGGGTTGTGCCGCTGACCTGCGTGGACCAAGGGGTGAAACGCTCCGCTCGGCTCGGCTCCGGCCCCGCCGGGCGCTGCGGCACCGGTTCAGGGGGTCCCGCCGGACCGGGCAGGACGACAATGGGGTCATGCACAACGACGTGACTGCCACCGGGCACGCGGCGCGGATCGCCACGGTGGACGCCCTGCTCCCCGCCCCACTCCCGTTCGAGGTCAGCGGGGACACCACCCTGCTGTCGGCCCGGGCCGGCGCGACCGGCGCGGCCGGACTGGCCACCCACACCGAGCTGGGCGCGGACAGCCCCCAGTCCGTTTGGCGGGCGTTGTCCGAGCACCGGCTCGAAGTCCAGCTCTCCGGACCCGAGCCCGGGGCCGCCCTGGACGCCCTGCTCACTCGATGGGATGAACACCTGCGCACCCTCGCCCGCCCGGGGGACCCCGAATGCGCAGCGGTGCTCTCCCGGCCCAGCCGCGACACCGCCGGCACCGCCGAACTCCTGCACCACGGCTTCGCCCCGACCGGCGTCATCGCGGTCCGCCCGGCCCAGCGCCTGGCCGCTCCCGGCCCGGTCGCGACGCCCGGCGTCTGCATCCGCCACGCCACCCCGGACGACCTGGACACCGCCGTCGGCCTGATGCTGGAGCTGCAGCGCTACGACGCGCAGTTCGGCCGGGTCACGGTGCGCCCCGGCGCCGGGGAAGTGGTGTCGAAGGAGCTGCTGCGCCAGCTGGAGCGGCCGGAGCCGCAGGTCTGGATCGCCGAGCTGTACGGACGGCCGCTGGGCATGGCCGTGCTTCAGATGCCGGACGAGACCTCGTGGATCAAGCACCGCGTGGCCGCCCAGCGCATCGGGTACCTCTCCTCACTGGCCGTGGCCGAGGCCGCGCGTTCGGCCGGTGTCGGCACCGCGCTGGCCGCGCACGCGCACCAGGTCTTCGACGAGGCCGGCGCCGACGTCGTCCTCCTGCACCACGCGCTGGCCAACCCGCGCTCGACGCCGTTCTGGTACGCCCAGGGTTACCGTCCACTGTGGACGGGCTGGCAGCGGCGGCCCGCGGTCCGCTGACCGCGGCCCGGTCGTTTCCGAAAGCGATGGCCGGCTGACCGCGGCGGCTCCCCTGGCTAGGCTGGCCGCACTGGCCGGAAGAGGGGAGCCGTCGACGTGACCGAGCAGCCGGATGCCGCTCCACGAGCGCCGGAGGGCGTGGACACCGAGAAGCCGTCCGCGGCACGGATCTACGACTGGTACCTCGGGGGCAAGCAGAACTGGGCCGTCGACCGCGAGTTCGGCCGGAAGGCCGAGCAGCAGTGGTCGCTGGTCAAGCCGGGGGCGAGGCAGAACCGCGAGTTCATGAACCGGGTGGTGCGGGCGGCGCTGGAAGCCGGGATCCGGCAGTTCGTCGACCTCGGCTCCGGGGTGCCGACCGCGGGCAACGTGCACGAGGTGATCGAGGAGGAGCTGGGCGAGGAGGACCACGCGACCGTGGTCTACGTCGACTACGAGCCGGTCGCCGTCGCGCACGCCACGCTGATCCTCGAAGAGGCCGCGGCCACCGACTGGGCCGGCATCGTGCAGGCCGACATGCGCCGGCCCCGGACGGTGCTGCGCGACGCCCGCACCCGCGAGCTGATCGACTTCGACCGGCCGGTCTGCCTGATGATGATGGCGGTGCTGCACTTCGTCGGCCCGGACGACGACCCCGAGGGCATGGTCGGGGCCTACCGCGACGCGCTCGTGCCCGGTAGCTGGCTCGCCATCTCGCAGATGAGCGAGGGGGACGGCCGCGGACCGGCGCTGGAGGGGCTGCGCTGGCTGGTCGAGCAGTACCGCAAGACCAGCAACCCGATGTGGGTGCGCGACCGCGAGGAGATCGAGCCGCTGTTCGGCGGCTGGCCGTTGCTCGAACCGGGCATCACCCATCTGCCGGACTGGCGCCCCGAGCGGGAGCTGAACGCGGTCGAGGCGCAGGCCCGGCCGTTCGCCTGGTGCGGGGTGGCGGAGAAGCCCCCGGCATGACCGCGGACGAGGTCCCGCCCGGGGTCGACGTCGAGAAGCCCTCCGCCGCGCGGGTCTACGACTGGTACCTGGGCGGCTCGCAGAACTGGGCCGTCGACCGCGAGTTCGGCCGGCGGGCGGAGCGGGTGTGGCCGCTGATCCGGCCGATCTCGCGGCAGAACCGGGCGTTCATGAACCGGGTGGTGCGCGCGGCGCTCGAAGCCGGGATCCGGCAGTTCGTCGACCTCGGCTCCGGGGTGCCGACCGCGGGCAACGTGCACGAGATCGTCCGCGACCGGTGGACCGCCCCGGACCGGCGGCCCGCCGTGGTCTACGTGGACTACGAGGCCGTGGCCGCCGCGCACTCCACCCTCATCCTGGAGCGCGAGGGGGCCACGGACTGGGCCGGGCTGGTCCGGCGCGACATCCGCGAGCCGGAGGCGGTGTTCGCCGACGAGACCACCCGGCGGCTGATCGACTGGTCGCAGCCGGTCTGCCTGCTGATGATCACCGTGCTGCACTTCATCGGCCCGGCCGACGAACCCGACGCGCTGATGGCCGCCTACCGGGAAAAGCTCGCGCCGGGGTCCTGGCTGGCCGTGACCCACGGCACCTGCACCGAGGACGCGCCACCCGAGCGCGCCGCGGGAGTCCGCCGTTTCGTCGACGCCTACCGCGACACCTCGAACCCGGCGTACCTCCGCTCGGCCGAAGAGATCCGGCCGTGGTTCGGCGGCTGGCCCCTGCTGGAGCCGGGGATGACGGCGCTGCCGGACTGGCGGCCGTCGAGCCCGGTCTCGCCGCTGGAAGCCGAGACCCGGCCGTTCGCCTGGTGCGCGGTGGCCCGGCGGCCCTGAGCCACCTGCGGGCCCTCGGTCCGTGAGGCAGGCACCTGAACCGGGCTTTCCCGATCGCTCCCAGCGAACACTCTTCTGGAAACAAACCAGCCCGGCGGAGAGTTGAGCACAGCAGACTCAACTACCCGAGGAGTGCTCATGTCCGACCCCCGCCTCCTGCCCGTGCTCCCGCTCGATGACGACGTCGTGCTGCCGGGAATGGTGGTCCCGCTCGACCTGACCGACGCCGAGACGCGGGCCGCGGTGGAGTCCGCCCAGGCCAAGACGCCGGCGCCGGCGTCCTTCCCCGGCATCCGTTCCGGCGCCGCCGGTAAGGCCGAGGTCCTGATCGTGCCGCGCGTGCACGGCGAATACGCCGAGCTCGGCACGGTCGCGACCGTCGAGCGCGTGGGCCGGGTCCCCGGCGGCAAGGCCGCCGTGCTGCTGCGCGGCACCGGCCGCGCGGTCGTCGGCCGCATCGCCGACGGTCCCGGCGCGGCCCGCTGGGTCCACGCCGACGACGTGGCCGAGACCACCGACGACCGTTCCGCCCCGCTCGCCGCCGAATACAAGGCCGTGGTCATCTCCGTGCTCCAGCAGCGCGGCGGCTGGCAGATGATCGACGCGGTCCAGCAGATCGAGGAGCCGTCCGCGGTCGCCGACCTGTCCGGCAACGCGCCGTACCTGAACACCGACCAGAAGATCGAGCTGCTGAACGCGCTCGACGTCAGCGCCCGCCTGGAGAAGGCCCTGGAATGGTCTCGGGCCCACCTGGCCGAGCTGGAGGTCTCCGACACCATCCGCAAGGACGTCGCCGACGGCATGGAGAAGCAGCAGAAGGAGTTCCTGCTGCGTCGCCAGCTCGAAGCGATCCGCAAGGAGCTGGGCGAACTCGACGGCACCGCCGAGGACGACGACTACCGCGCCCGCGTCGAGGCGGCCGAGCTGCCCGGCAACGTGAAGAAGGCCGCGCTGGCCGAGGTCGACAAGCTGGAGCGCACCTCCGACCAGTCGCCCGAGGGCGGCTGGATCCGCACCTGGCTCGACACGGTGCTCGACCTGCCGTGGAATTCCCGGACGACCGACAATTTCGACATCGCCGCCGCGCGCGCCGTGCTGGACGCGGACCACGCGGGGCTGGACGACGTCAAGGAACGCATCATCGAGTACCTGGCCGTGCGCAAACGCCGCGCGGAGTCCGGTCGCGGGCCGGTCGGCGGACGGGAGGGGACTGCGACGGCGCAGCACGCCGCCGAGGGCGGCGGGCGCGGGGCCGGCACGGTGCTCGCGCTCGCCGGTCCGCCCGGGGTCGGCAAGACCTCGCTGGGCGAGTCCATCGCCCGGGCCATGGGCCGCAAGTTCGTCCGGGTCGCGCTCGGCGGGGTCCGGGACGAGGCGGAGATCCGCGGTCACCGGCGCACCTACGTCGGCGCGCTGCCGGGCCGGCTCGTGCGGGCGATCAAGGAGGCCGGCTCGATGAACCCGGTCGTGCTGCTCGACGAGATCGACAAGGTCGGCGCCGACTACCGCGGCGACCCGACGGCCGCCCTGCTGGAGGTGCTGGACCCGGAGCAGAACCGCACGTTCCGCGACCACTACCTCGAGGTCGAGCTGGACCTGTCCGACGTGGTGTTCCTGGCCACGGCCAACGCGCTGGAGACCATCCCCGGACCGCTGCTGGACCGGATGGAGCTGGTCACCCTCGACGGCTACACCGAGGTCGAGAAGGTCACCATCGCGCGGGACCACCTGCTGCCGCGTGAGCTGGAGCGCGCCGGCATCGAACCGGGCGACGTGGTGCTGACCGACGAGGCGTACAGCCGGATCGCCACCGAGTACACCCGCGAAGCGGGCGTGCGCGACGTGAACCGGACCATCGCGAAGGTGCTGCGCAAGATCGCGACGAAGGTGGCGCTCGACGAGCTGGCCCTGCCGGTCACCCTGGACGCCGCCGATCTGGAGACCCACCTGGGCCGCCCGCGGCACGTGCCGGAGTCCTCGCTGCCGGCGTCGACGCAGCGCACGGCGTTGCCGGGGGTCGCGACGGGGCTCGCGGTGACCGGCGCGGGCGGTGACGTGCTCTACATCGAGGCTTCGCTGTCCGACCCGGAGACCGGGGCGACCGGCCTGCAGCTGACCGGCCAGCTGGGCGAGGTGATGAAGGAGTCGGTGCAGATCGCGCTGTCCTACCTGCGTTCGCACGGTGCCGAGCTGGAACTGCCGGTGGGTGATCTGAAGGACCGCGGCATCCACGTCCACGTCCCCGCGGGCGCGGTGCCGAAGGACGGCCCTTCGGCCGGCGTGACGATGACCACGGCGCTGGCGTCCCTGCTGTCGGGCCGCGTGGTCCGCGCCGACGTGGCCATGACCGGCGAGGTCTCCCTGACCGGCCGCGTCCTGCCGATCGGCGGCGTCAAGCAAAAGCTGCTGGCGGCCCACCGCGCGGGCCTGAAGACGGTGATCATCCCGCAGCGCAACGAACCCGACCTGGACGACGTCCCGGCCGAGGTGCTGTCCCAGCTGACCGTGCACACCGTGGCGAACGTCGGTGAGGTGCTGGAACTGGCACTGACCCCGGCCTCCACCGAGGTGCCCCAGGCAGCGTGAACGCGACGGGCGAGGCCCTCGTTCTGCGGAACGGGGGCCTCGGCCGTTTCCGGGAGGCTAACGTTCGAGGATGCACCACGTGCCATCCGCTGCGGGTGAGCGCGTCGGGGGTGCGGTGGGTCGAATGCATCGTCGGGTACACAACTGGTCCACAGTGGACCGCGTGCCCGGCGGCCGGAAACCGGATCGGCCCGGTGACCTGGTGGTCACCGGGCCGATCTGGCTGGTGTGGCGAGTGAGGGATTCGAACCCCCGAAGGCTGAGCCGTCTGATTTACAGTCAGATCCCTTTGGCCGCTCGGGCAACTCGCCATGGCCGGGTGAACCAGCCGTGGAGAAGGATACCCAACCGGTGCGGGGCGGGGTCAACCGGGATACCCGCGCTGCGGGCAGGGGCTAGGCTGGTGGCCCCTGACGAGCGAGTACGAGGTGTGAGAACACGTGGCGGATCCCTCTTTCGACGTGGTGAGCAAGGTCGATCGCCAGGAGGTGGACAACGCCCTGAACCAGGCGAGCAAGGAGCTCGGCACCCGGTTCGACTTCCGGGGCACGGGCACCACCATCGGCTGGGCCGGTGAGGAGGCCGTCACCTTCGAGTCGGAGACCGAGGAGCGGGCGCTCGCGGCGATCGAGGTGTTCCGGGAGAAGCTGATCAAGCGCGGCATCTCGCTGAAGGCCTTCGAGGCCGACGAGCCCGCCCTCTCCGGCAAGATGTACAAGGTCGGCGGCAAGATCCTCCAGGGCATCGCCTCCGACAAGGCCAAGCAGATCGCGAAGTTCATCCGCGACGAGGGCCCGAAGGGCGTCCAGGCCCAGATCCAGGGCGACCAGCTCCGGGTGTCCGGCAAGAAGAAGGACCAGCTGCAGGAAGTGATCGCCCTGCTCAAGGGCGAGGACTTCGAGATCGCGCTGCAGTTCACGAACTACCGCTGACCCGGCCGCGGGCATCCGGTGACGGGTGCCCGCGCAGCAGCCCGGTGCGGAATTCCGGGGCACCGTCACCGCGGCTGGGGCAGCTCGCGGGTGTCGCGCCGATCGGTGTCGACCGCGACGTCGGCCGGGCGGCGGCGCGACGGCGGCCGTCACCTCGGAAGAGTGGAATCTCGGTGGCGACCTGCGCGAACGTGACGCAGCGATCGAGTCCGCCGCCGGGTGCGTGGTGTAATCGCGCGGCCATCGTGAGAAAGGTTCAGGATGCGCCGTGCCTCGCCCTTGATCGCGTTCCTCACCTCGCTGGTGGTGGTCGCCGCGGGTCTCGCGCCGGCCTCCGCCGTGGTGGCCAAGCAGCCGCTGATCGAGGGCTACGGCTCGTACCCGCGGCTGGTGCGGGTGCAGTACTCGGCGTCCGGCCGCGGCCGCATCCTCGCGGCGCTGACCAGCCAGGACGACGGGGGCGAGTTCACCCCCGTCGTGGAGAGCACCGACGAGGGCGCGAGCTTCCACCGGATCGGCGCGATCCACGACCCCGACGGCGTCTTCGGCGAATGCTGCGGAACGCTCTACGAGCTGCCCCAGCGCGTCGGCGCGCTGGCCCCCGGGACGCTGCTCTGGGCGGCCAGCTACGGCCAGGACTCGGGCGCGCGGCGGCGCGTCGGCATCAAGGTCTGGGCCAGCCGCGACGGCGGGCACACCTGGGCCTACCTCGCCGAGGCCGCCCTCTCGCACAACCACGACGGCGTCTGGGAGCCGGAGTTCACCGTGGACGCGGGCGGCACGCTCTGGCTGCACTACGCCGACGAGACCCAGGCCCCGGAGTACGCGCAAGTGCTCAACCGGGTCGCGAGCACCGACGGCGTCACCTGGGGCACCAAGCAGCTCACCCTGGCCATCCCGCCGGACCGGGTGCGCCCCGGCATGCCGATCATCCGGCGGCTGCCCGACGGCCGGTACTGGCTCAGCTACGAGATCTGCAACTACGGCGACCGCTACTGCGACCCGTACTTCAAGATCTCCCCCGACGGCGCGAACTGGGGCAGCCCGACCGATCCCGGAACCCGCGTCACCACCGCGAACGGCGACTACTTCCAGCACGCCCAGACCGTCACGCTCTTCCCCGGCGGCCCCCGCGGGGTGCGGCTGGTGATGGTCGGCCAGATCTACACCGACGCCGGGGGCACGCCGGTGTCCGCGAAGAACGGCCAGGTCCTGCTCGTGAACGACGAACTCGGCGCGGGCGACTGGTACGAGGTGCCCGCCCCCATCCTGATCACCGGCATCCGCAACGAGTTCTGCCCCAACTACTCGTCCACGCTGCTGCCGGTGGACGACGGGAAGGGCGTGCTGGAGGTCGCGACCGAGGACGACGACGGCTGCAAGGCGTACTTCGGCCGGGGGCCGATGCCCTGAGCCCCGCTGTACCCGCGTTCCAGCGCGTCACGGCACACTCTCTCGGTAAGGTGACGGACGAGGTGAGGAGCGGGCATGAAGGGGATCGTCCTGGCGGGGGGCAGCGGGACGCGTCTGCACCCGATCACCCAAGCCGTGTCGAAGCAGTTGCTCCCGGTCTACGACAAGCCGATGATCTACTACCCGATCTCGGTGCTGATGCTGGCCGGCATCCGGGAGATCCTGATCATCTCCACGCCGTCGGACCTGCCGAGCTTCCGGCGCCTGCTCGGCGACGGCAGCCAGTACGGGCTGTCCTTCTCCTTCGCCGAGCAGCCCAGCCCCAACGGGCTGGCCGAGGCGTTCGTGATCGGCGCGGACTTCGTCGGCGACGAACCGGTGGCCCTGGTCCTCGGCGACAACATCTTCTACGGCCAGGGCTTCTCCACCACGCTGAGCTGCGCGGCCACCAACCTCGACGGCTGCGTGCTGTTCGGCTACCAGGTGAAGGACCCCAAGCGCTACGGCGTCGGCGAGGTCGACGGGAACGGGCGCCTGCTGTCCATCGAGGAGAAGCCCGAGAACCCGCGCTCGAACAACGCGATCACCGGGCTGTACTTCTACGACAACGAAGTCCTCGACATCGCGCGCAACCTGAAACCGTCCAAGCGCGGCGAGCTCGAGATCACCGACGTCAACCTCACCTACCTGCGCCGCAACCGCGCGAACCTGATCGAGCTGAGCCGCGGCTTCGCCTGGCTCGACACCGGCACCCACGACTCCCTGCTGGAGGCCGGGCAGTTCGTGCAGGTCCTGGAGCACCGGACCGGCGTGCGGATCGCCTGCCTGGAGGAGATCGCGCTCCGCAAGGGGTTCATCACCCCGGACGAGTGCCACGCGCTGGGGGCGAAGCTGGCCAAGTCGGGTTACGGCGAGTACGTGATGGCGGTGGCGCGGTCGGCCGGGGCCACCGGCTGACCGGGGAACCGCCGGACCCCGCCGAGGCTCAGGAGCGGTTCCGGGCCATCTCCTCCAGCCGGCGGATCCGGTCCTCGATCGGCGGGTGGGTGGAGAACAGCTTCGACAGGCCCTCCCCCGGGCGGAAGGGGTTCGCGATCATCAGGTGCGACTGCGACACCACCGCAGGCTCCGGCATCAGCGGCGCGGCCCGGGTGCCGCGTTCCAGCTTCCGCAGGGCCGAGGCCAGCCCCAGTGGATCGCCGGTCAGCTCGGCGCCCGAGGCGTCCGCCTGGTACTCGCGGGAACGGCTGACTGCCAGCTTGACCACCGCCGCCGCGATCGGGCCGACCAGGACCAGCAGGAGGGAGGCCAAGGGGTTGCCCTCGCGGCTGTTGCCACCGCCGAAGCCGCCGAAGAACATCGCCACGTTGGCCAGGACCGTGATCACGCCGGCCAGCGCGCCGGCTACGCAGGAGATCAGGATGTCGCGGTTGTAGACGTGGGACAGCTCGTGGCCCAGTACCGCGCGCAGCTCGCGCTCGTCCAGCAGGTCGAGGATGCCCGTGGTGCAGCAGACGGCCGCGTGCTGGGGGCTGCGGCCGGTGGCGAAGGCGTTCGGCGCGATCGTCGGGCTGAGGTACAGCGCCGGCATCGGCCGGCGCGCCTGCGTCGCCAGCTCGCGCACGATCCGGTACATCGCGGGCTGCTCGACCTCCGAGACCGGCCGGGCGTGCATCGCGCGCAGGGCCATCTTGTCGGAGTTGAAGTAGGCGAAGCCGTTCACGCCCAGCGCCAGCAGCAGGCCGATGACCAGCGCGCCCCGGCCGAAGAACCCGCTGATCACGATGATGATCGCCGACAGCAGGCCGAGCAGCAGTGCCGTCTTCAACCCGTTCTGGTGCTTGTGCACGCGCCTGTCGCCTCCATCCGCTCTCCGGGCTGGTTTCCCACCGGAATCAACGCCATCGGGGGATCCGAAGTTCCTTCGCCCGATCGCCGTGCGGGTTAGGGTCGAGCTGATCATCCTCCGGCGGAGGTGGGCGATGCGAGGTCCGAAAGCAGCCGGCCGGCTGACCCGGCGCGGGCTGTTCGCGCTGGTCACGGCGGGTGCGGCCACGGCCGTGCTGGACCGGCCCGCGCGGGCGGTGCCGGACCGGCCCGCCCCGGCCGGGCAGGTGCGCGCGGTCGACGTCGGGGGCCGGCCCGCGGCCGTGGCGGTGAACCCGGTCACGGGGCTGGTCTACGTCGCCCTCCCGGCGTCCGGCTCGGTCGCCGTGCTCGACCCGGTCGGCGCGCGGGTGATCGCCGTGGTCCCGGTGGGCGGCGCGCCCGGCGACCTCGCCGTGGACCCGGTCACCGACCGGGTGTACGCGGCCAACCCGCCGGCCGGCACCGTGCTGGTGATCGACGCGCAGACCCACACCACGGTGAGCGTGATCGGCGCGGGCGCCGGGGCGTCCAGCGTGGCGGTGGACGCCTCGGCCAACCAGGTCTACGCGGTCAGCGGCAGCACCGGCACCCTGGCCGTGCTCGACGGGGTCAGCCTCTCCACGCAGGCCATCGTGCCCGCGCCGAAACCGGGGCTGGCCGGGATCGCGCTCGACCCCGGGCGGCGGATCGCCTACTGCACCAGCCCGGACACGAACTCGGTCGAGCTGTTCGACCTCGGCTCCGGGAAGTTCACCGCCAGCACCGGGGTCGGCCCCGCCCCCACCGGGATCGCCGTGCACGAGGCGAGCGGCACGGTGTTCGTGGCCAATTCGGCGATCCACAACATGTCCATTGTGGACCCGGTCACCCGGGTGCAGAGCAGGACCGTCCGGCTGGGCAGCGAACCCTCCTCGCTCGCCGTGCACCAGGGCACGGAAACCGTGTACACCAACGGCGGGCCGAACGGGCTCGGCCGCGTGGACGGGAAGGCCGGGGTGCTCAGCGGCGAGCTGAGCCTCGGCGTGAACCCCGGGGCCGTGGCCGTGGACCAGCGCACCCGCACCGTCTACGTGACCGATCCCTTGCACGGCACCGTTTCCATCGTCCGCGATTTCTGAGCCGGGCAGCTGGTGTCACTCCAGGTATACGGTTCGTGACATGAAACTTGGACTGCAGATCCCCGACTTCACCTGGGCCGGCGGGGCCCCGAAGCTCGGCGCCGACCTCGCCGCCGTGGCCCGCGCGGCCGACCAGGCCGGGTTCGAGTACCTCGCCGTGATGGACCACTTCTTCCAGATCGGCCCCGTCGGCCCGGTCGAGAACGACATGCTCGAGGCGTACACGACGCTGGGCTACCTGGCCGCGCACACCGAGCGCGCCAAGCTGCTCACCGTGGTCACCGGCGTGATCTACCGCCACCCCGGCCTGCTCGCCAAGGCCATCACCACGCTCGACGTGCTCTCCGGTGGCCGCGCGATCCTCGGCATCGGCGCGGGCTGGAACGAGCAGGAGTCCCGGGGCCTCGGCTTCCCGTTCCCCTCCACCAAGGAGCGGTTCGAGCTGCTGGAGGAGAACCTCCGGTACGTCCTGCAGATGTGGAGCGAGGGCGACGCGCCGTTCACCAGCGCGCACTTCGACGCCGAGCGGCTGATGAACGTGCCGCAGACGCTCCAGTCGCCGCACCCGCCGATCATGGTCGGCGGCGGCGGGGAGAAGAAGACGCTCCGCTTCGTCGCGAAGTACGGCGACGCGTGCAACCTGTTCAACTCCCCCGAGCTGGAGCACAAGCTCGACGTGCTCAAGCAGCACTGCGAGAACGAGGGCCGCGACTACGACGAGATCACCAAAACCGTCTACCACGTGCTGGACATCGGCCCGAAGGGCGAGAAGGCCGGTGAGCTGGTCGGCGAGCTGGAGCGGCTGCACGGGCTCGGGATTCACGCCGCGATCGGCGCCGCGCCGGGTGTGCCGGACCTGGGCCTGATCGAGAAGTTCGCCACGGACGTGATCCCGGCCGCGGAGAAGATCGCGTGAAGCCGGGGCCGCACCGGCGCGGCTGACCCAGCCGAACGGCCCGGCGGCACTCGGACCCGGCCGGCGCCGGCCGGGCCGGTTTCGGGTACCGGCCGGTGCTGCTCCCCTTCTCCCCGATCGAGCCGGGGCGCCGGAGCCTGCACCAGGATGAGCCCGCTCGACGGGCCACGGGCCCCCGGCGGGGAGAAGAAGGTCACTCGGGCCGCTGGGCGAGCCGCGCGTCCAGGCCGTCGCAAAGCACCGGCCCGGGGCTGGTTCGCGCCGCCGCGGGCCGGTTGACCAGGTCTCATTCAGAACACGGTGACCCACCCCCCGGCCGCTCGCTGTAACGACCATCCGCTGGTCCTCGACGTGTCTAGCACGCACTCCGCGAGCCGAGGAGCCCGTTGATGACCACATGCCGACTCTGCGGATCGACCGCTCTCGCGAGTGTCGTCGATCTCGGGGCGACCCCGCCCTGCGAGCGGTTCCTGACCGCGGACGAGCTGGCCGAGCCGGAGCCGACGTACCCGCTGCACCTGCGGGTCTGCACCGAGTGCTGGCTGGCGCAGATCCCGCCGCTGATCACCCCCGAGGACACCTTCACCGACTACGCGTACTTCTCCTCCTACTCCACCTCCTGGGTCGAGCACGCGCGGGCGTACGTGGGCGAATCGGTCGCGCGGCTGGGCCTCGGCCGGGATTCGCTGGTGGTCGAGGTGGCCAGCAACGACGGGTACCTGCTGCAACACGTTGTCGCGCAGGGGATCCCGTGCCTGGGCATCGAACCTTCGCGCAACGTCGGGCAGGCGGCGCGGGAAAAGGGCGTGCCGACCAAAACGGCCTTCCTCACCCCGGAGACGGCGCGCGAGGTCCGCGCCGAGCACGGCCCGGCGAACCTGGTGGCGGCCAACAACGTCTACGCGCACATCCCGGACGTCATCGGCTTCACCCGCGGCCTGCGCACACTGGTGGCCGACGACGGCTGGGTCAGCATCGAGGTGCAGCACCTGCTCACGCTGATCCAGGACAACCAGTACGACACGATCTACCACGAGCACTTCCAGTACTACACGGTCGAGTCCGCGCGCCGGGCCCTGGCCACCGGTGGACTGTCCGTTGTGGACGTCGAACGGCTGCCGACGCACGGCGGCTCGATCCGGCTGTGGGCCCGGCCCGCGGAGGTCGCGGGCGAGCCGAGCACCCGCGTGGCCGACCTGCTGGCCCGCGAGAAGGCCGCGGGGCTGCACGAGCTGTCCGGTTACGCCGAGTTCGCCGAGCGGGTCAAGCGGGTGCGCCTCGACCTGCTGGAATTCCTGGTCGAGGCGGCCAAGGCGGGCCAGACGGTGGTCGGCTACGGCGCGCCCGGCAAGGGCAACACGCTGCTGAACCACTGCGGCATCCGGCCCGACCTGCTGGCCTACACCGTGGACCGCAACCCGTACAAGCACGGCCGCTTCACCCCCGGCACCCGCGTGCCGGTGCTGGAGCCGGACCGCATCGCCGCCGACCGGCCCGACTACGTGCTCGTGCTGCCGTGGAACCTGCGGGCCGAGCTGACCGAGCAGTTGTCCTATGTAGACGAATGGGGCGGCCGGCTGGTGTTCCCGATCCCCCGTCTCGAGATCGTCGAGGTGAACTCGTGAAGGTGGTCCTGTTCTGCGGCGGGTACGGCATGCGGATGCGCAGCGGCGGGGCCTCCGACGTGCCCAAGCCGATGGCCATGGTGGGCCCGCGCCCGCTGATCTGGCACGTGATGCGCTACTACGCGCACTTCGGGCACACCGAGTTCATCCTGTGCCTGGGCTACGGCGCGCACCACATCAAGGAGTTCTTCCTCGACTACCAGGAGACGACGTCCAACGACTTCGTGCTCCGCGGCGGCCGGACCGAGCTGCTCTCGACCGACATCTCCGACTGGACCATCTCGTTCGTGCAGACCGGCATCGAATCCCCCATCGGCGAGCGCCTGCGCCGTGTGCGCGAGCACCTCCAAGGCGACGAGATGTTCCTGGCCAACTACGCCGACGTGCTCACCGACGCCCCGCTGGACCGGATGGTCGAGCGGTTCGAGCAGTCCGACGCCGGCGCGTCGATGATGGTGGTGCCGCCGCAGTCCTCGTTCCACTGCGTGGAGCTGGATGAAGGCGGCCGGATCGGTGCCATCACCCCGGTCAGCGAAATGCCGTTGTGGGAGAACGGCGGGTACTTCGTGCTGCGCCAGGACGTGTTCGACCACATCCCGGAGAACGGCGACCTGGTCGCCGACGGCTGTGGTGAGCTCGCGAAGCGCGGACGGCTGCTGGCGTACCCGTACCGCGGGTTCTGGAAGCCGACCGACACGGTGAAGGAGCGTTACGCGCTCGACGACGCGTACGCCCGCGGAGACCGGCCTTGGGCGCTGTGGGAACAAAAACAGCGGGACCGGGTGCGCGCGTGATCCGGCTGGCGGCGGAGCGGCTGGACAGCATCGTCGCGCTCGGCGCGCACTGCGACGACATCGCGATCGGCGCCGGCGGCACGCTCTTGTCGATCTGCGAACAGCGGCCCGGGCTCCGGGTCGACGCACTGGTGCTCTCCGGCGGCGGCACCGAGCGGGAGGCCGAGGAGCGGGCCGCGCTGGCCGCGTTCTGCCCCGGGGCCGACCTCGAGGTCACCGTGCTGAAGCTGCCCGACGGCCGGTTCCCGGCGCACTGGGACGAGGCCAAGAACGCGCTGGAGGAGCTGCGCGGGCGCACCGACCCCGGGCTGGTCCTCGCGCCGCGGACGGCCGACGCGCACCAGGACCACCGCGGTCTGGCCACGCTGGTGCCGACGGTCTGGCGCGGCCACCTGACGCTGGGCTACGAGATCGTCAAGTGGGACGGCGACCTGGGCCGGCTGCCGGCCTACCTGCCGCTGACCACCGAGCTGGCCGAGCGGAAGGTGCGGTTGCTGCAGGAGCACTACGCCTCCCAGCGCCACCGCCCCTGGTACGACCGCGAAGCCTTCCTCGGCCTCGCCCGGATCCGCGGGATCGAGTGCCAGGAGCGCTACGCGGAGGCGTTCGAACTGACCAAACTCGTTCTCGATCTGAGGGGCTGAGAAGACATGCGGGTGTTGCTGACCGGGCACACGGGTTACCTGGGCACGGTGATGGCGCCGGTGCTGGCCGAGGCCGGCCACGAGGTCACCGGGCTGGACTCCGGCCTGTTCGCGGACTGCCTGCTGGGCCCGGCGCCCGCCGACCCGGCCGGGATCCGCGTCGACCTGCGCGACGTGCGGCCCGAGCAGCTCGAAGGGTTCGACGCGGTGATCCACCTGGCCGCGCTGTCCAACGACCCGCTGGGCTCGCTCGCGCCGGAGCTCACCTACGACATCAACCACCACGCCTCGGTGCGGCTCGCGCGGCTGGCGAAGGAGGCCGGCGTCGGGCGTTACCTGTACGCGTCCACCTGCTCGGTGTACGGCGCTTCGGGCGGCGGCGGTCTGGTGGACGAAGACGCGCCGCTGCGCCCGGTGACGCCGTACGCCGAGTCGAAGGTGCGGGTGGAGGACGACGTCGCGAAGCTCGCCGACGACAGCTTCACTCCGGTGTACATGCGCAACGCGACGGCGTTCGGCTTCTCGCCGCGGCTGCGCGCCGACATCGTGCTCAACAACCTCACCGCGCACGCCTTCCTCTCCGGCGAGGTTCGGGTGCTCTCCGACGGCACGCCGTGGCGTCCGCTGGTGCACGCGAAGGACATCGCGCACGCCTTCGCCGCCGCCCTGACCGCGCCGCGCGAAGTGGTGCACAACCGGGCGTTCAACATCGGCACCGAGCGCAACAACGTGACCGTGGCGGAGATCGCGCAGGAGGTCGTGGAGGCGGTGCCGGGCTCGAAGCTGCGGATCACCGGCGAGGCCGGGTCGGACCCGCGCTCCTACCGCGTGGACTTCGCCCGCTTCCGCGAGGCGGTCCCGGGGTTCGACTGCGAGTGGTCGGTCAAGGACGGCGCGCTCCAGCTGATCGACGCCTACCGCGACTACGGCCTGACCAGGGCGCAGTTCGAGCGCACCTTCACCCGGCTGAACCGGCTCAACGACCGCCAGTCCGCCGGGGTGGTCGACCGAACGCTGCGGCACACCTGATGCTGACCGGGGCGGAGATGCACGCGCTGGTGGAGCGGTTGTACCCGCTCTGCCGGAGCATCACGGGCGACGGGGTGCGCGCGACGCTCGACATCGTCGGCGAGCACCTCGCGCTCCAGCGGCACGAGGTGCCCACCGGCACCGCGGTGCTGGACTGGACCGTGCCGCAGGAGTGGAACATCCGCGACGCCTACGTGGCGGACGCGTCCGGGCGCCGGGTGATCGACTTCCGCGAGTCGAACCTGCACGTGGTCGGCTACAGCGTGCCGGTCGAGGCGACGATGAGCCTGGCCGAGCTGCGCGGCCACCTGCACACGCTGCCCGAAACCCCGTCGTGGGTGCCGTACCGGACCAGCTACTACGCGCCGGCCTGGGGTTTCTGCCTGGCCCAGGACGTGCTCGACGCGCTGCCGGACGGCGAGTACCGGGTGAAGATCGACTCGACGCTGGCCGAGGGCTCGCTGTCCTACGGCGAGCACGTGGTGCCCGGCCGGGTGAGCGACGAGGTGATCGTCTCCTGCCACACCTGCCACCCGTCACTGGCGAACGACAACCTGGCGGGGATCGCGGTGGCCGTGGCGCTCGCGCAGGCGCTGGCCGCGGAGCAGCCGCACCACACCTACCGGTTCCTGTTCATGCCCGGCACCATCGGCGCGATCACCTGGCTGGCCCGCAACGGCGAGCGCGTCGACCGGGTGAAGCACGGCATCGTGCTGGCCTGCGCCGGCGACCGCGGCTCGCTCACCTACAAGCGCAGCCGGCGCGGTGACGCGGAGATCGACCGCGTGCTGGCCCACGTGCTCAAGGGCAAGCCGCACGAGATCCGCGAGTTCTCCCCCTACGGCTACGACGAGCGGCAGTTCTGCTCGCCCGGCTTCAACCTCGGCGTCGGCTCGCTGACGAGGACGCCGTACGCGGGTTACCCGGAGTACCACACCTCCGCGGACAACCCGGGATTCGTTTCGCCGGAGTCGATGGAGGACACGCTGGACACGCTGCGCACCGCGTTCTCCGTGCTCGACCGCAACCGCCGCTTCGTCAACCTCAGCCCGTACGGCGAACCGCAGCTCGGCAAGCGCGGGCTGTACGACTCGCTCGGCGGACGCAGCGACGCCAAGGACGCGCAACTCGCCATGCTCTGGGTGCTCAGCTACTCCGACGGCACCGCGACCCTGCTCGACATCGCCGAGCGCGCCGGTCTGCCGTTCGACGCGGTGGACGGCGCCGCGCGGGCCCTGCAGGCCGCCGGCCTGCTCAAGGAGTGAGGACGGTGCCTTCGCTCCTGCGGTCGCGGGCCGCCCGCTCGATGGCCGGACGGCTCAGCTGGGGTCTGGGCGATCAGGCCGTGTCCAGCCTGACCAACTTCGTCGTCGGCTTGTACGTCGCCCGCTCGCTGGGCGCGACCGCCTTCGGGGTGTTCAGCATCGCCTGGGTGACCTACGGGGTGATCCTCAACGTCTCGCGCGGGCTGGCCACGGACCCGCTGATGGTGCGGTTCTCCGGGGTCTCGCGGCCGAGGTGGCGCGCCGCACTGGGCCGGGCCGCGGGCACCGCGCTGGCGGCCGGGGTGGTCGCCGGCGCCCTGAGTGTCCTTTTCGGACTCCTGGTGGGCGGACCGGTCGGCGGGGCGTTCGTCGCGCTCGGCGTGGTGCTGCCCGCGCTGCTGCTGCAGGACGCGTGGCGGTTCGGCTTCTTCGCCGCGGGCGCCGGGCAGAAGGCGTTCCTGAACGACGCGATCTGGGGGGTCGCGCTGTTCCCGGCGATGGTGCTGGCCGCGCGGCACGGCACCGTGGTCGGCTTCCTGCTCGCCTGGGGCGCCTCCGCGGGCGTCGCCGCCCTGTACGGCTGGGTGCAGACGAGCGTGCTGCCGAACCTGGGCGCGGTGCGCCACTGGCTGCGCGACCACCGTGAGCTGGGCGTGCGCTACCTGGTCGAGAACGTGAGCAACAGCGGGGCCTCGCAGCTTCGCGCGTACGGTCTGGGCGCGATCGCCGGGCTCGCCGCGGTCGGCACGGTGCGCGGCGCGGAACAGCTGCTCGGGCCCTTCCTGGCGCTGTTGATGGGGCTCTCGCTGGTCACCGTGGCCGAGGGCGCGCGGGTGCTGCAACGGTCGCCGCACCGGCTGCGATCCTTCTGCCTGGTCCTCGGCGGCGCGCAGGCGGCGGCCGCGCTGGCCTGGGGGCTGGCCCTGCTGCTGCTGGTGCCCGACCGCGCCGGCCGGTTCGTGCTCGGCACGCTGTGGGACACCTCGTCCACGCTGATCCTGCCGGTCACGCTCGCCGTGGTCGGCGCCAGCTTCACCACGGGAGCAGCGGCCGGGCTGCGCGCGCTCGGCGTCGCGCGAAGGAGCCTTCGCTCGCAGCTGATCGCTTCGGCCATGTACGTCATCTTCGGCCTTACCGGCGCCGCGATGGGCGGCGCGCTCGGCTCCGCTTGGGGTGTCGCGACAGCCACGCTCGTCGGCTCGGGCGTGTGGTGGGTGCAACTGCACTTCGCGCTGCGCGACTACTTCGCGGCGCCCGATGCTCCGGCTCCGCGTAAGGCGCCACCGGCCGAGTCATCCGTCGAATCCGCCGGTCACGAGGAAATGAGAACACGATGAGGACCGTCCCCCGGCTGACCATCGGCCTGCCCGTGTACAACGGCGAGGAGTTCCTGGGCGAAGCGCTCGACGCGCTGCTCGGGCAGACCTACGAGGACTTCGAGCTGATCATCTCCGACAACGCCTCCACCGACGGCACCGAGGAGATCTGCCGTCAGTACGCGCAGAAGGACACGCGCATCCGTTACCGGCGCCAGACCAGCAATGTCGGGGCCACGCCGAACCACAACGTGCTGCTGGAGATGGCGCGCGGCGAGCTGTTCAAGTGGGCTTCCCACGACGACCTGTACGGCCGCGAACTGCTGCGCCGCTGCGTCGAGGCGCTCGACGAGCGGCCCGAGATCGTGCTCGCGCACTCGTGGCAGGCCATCATCGACGGCCACGGCGTCGTCACCGTGCCGCTGGACTACCGGCACGAGACCGACTCGGCGCGGGCTTCGGTCCGGTTCAAGAGCCTGCTGTTCGAGCCCGGCGGCGACGACTTCTACGGGGTCGTGCGCACCGACGTGCTGCGCCGCGTGACCCCGATGGGCAGCTACCACCACGCCGATCGCACCTACGTGGCCGAGCTGGCGCTGCACGGGCCGTTCCACCAGGTCCCGGAGCTGCTGTACTTCCGCCGCGACCACCCGGACCGGGCCGAGCGCGCGAACCCGGGCAAGCGCGCGCGGTGCGCGAACCTCGATCCGAAGCGCGCCAACCCGGTCACCAACCCGACCGCCCGGCTGCTGGCCGAGTACGTCTGGGGTTACGTGCACGGCATCCGCACCGCGCCGCTGTCCTCGCGCGAGCGGCGGGCCTGCTACCTCGCGCTGGCGCAGTGGTTCTCCAGCCGGGCGCGGCCGGGCTCGGCCGGCGAGCGCGTGGAGGACCGCGCGCCGGTGACCGCGGACGAGCTTTCGCTGACCGTGGACCAGGTGGTCGCCGGGCGCGCGGGACGCCTCTCGTGACCGCCCGGGTCGGGGTGTTCGGGCTGCTCGGCTCGGGCAACCTCGGCAACGACGGTTCGCTGGAGGCGGTGCTCGGCTACCTGCGCGCCGAGCACCCGGACGCGACCGTGTCCGCGTTCTGCGGCGGGCCCGCGGTGGTTTCCGCCCGCTACGGCATCGAGGCGACCCGGCTGAACTGGTACGTCGACGAGTACCGGACCGCTTCGAGCCCGCGGGCGGTGGTGTTGAAGGCCCTCGGGAAGCTGATCGACATCGGCCGCACGGCCGCGTGGGTGCGGCGCCAGGACGTGGTGCTCGTGCCCGGCATGGGAGTGCTCGAAGCGACGCTTCCGTTGCGGCCCTGGGGTTTTCCGTACGCACTGTGCCTGCTCAGCGTGGCCGGGCGGGTGCTCGGCACCAAGGTGGCGCTGGTCGGTGTCGGGGCCGACCGGATCACCGTACCGGCCACCCGGTTCCTGCTCCGGCAGGCGGCTCGGCTGGCGGCGTACCGCTCCTACCGCGACGAGCTTTCCCGCACGGCCATGGCTGAGATGGGGGTGGCGGTGCCGGGCGATGCGGTGTACCCGGACCTGGCCTTCTCTCTGCCGGTGCCGGCCGTGCCCGAGGACCCGCGCACGGTCGGGGTCGGGGTGATGGCCTACTCCGGCAGTGACGACGACCGGGCCGAAGGCGACCGGATCTACCGGTCCTATGTGGACGCCATGACCCGGTTCGTGCGGCACCTGGTGGAGCTGGGCCGGCCGGTGCGGCTGTTCATCGGCGACCGGATCGACACCGAGGTGACCGACGAGATCCGCGCGGCCGTGGCGTCGCCGCTGGTCACCGCCGCCCCCTCGGCCACGCTGGAGGAGCTGATGACCGAGATGGCCGCCGTCGGCACGGTGGTCGCCACGCGGTACCACAACGTGCTGTGCGCGCTGAAGCTCGGGAAGCCGACGCTGGCCATCGGGTACGCGAGGAAGAACGACGTGCTGATGGCCGGGATGGGGTTGGGCGGGTTCTGCCAGCAGGCCCGCGCGGTCGACGTCGCACGGCTGATCACGCAGTTCGAGGAGCTGGAACGACGTGGGCCGCAGCTTCGCGAGACGCTGGCCGAACGCAACGAGGAGAACGAGCAGCGGCTCAAGCACCAGTTCGCCGCGTTGTCCGCTTCGCTGTTCCCCGCTTCGGAGGTCCGATGAAAGCCGTTGCCGTGCCGTCCATCGCGGGCGCGTACCTGTTCCAGCCCACCCCCCACCGCGACGACCGCGGCTTCTTCTCGCGCACGTTCGACGCGGACGTGGCCAAGTCGGTGGGCATCGATCCGGCCGCCTTCGCGCAGGACAGCGTTTCGCGCTCGCACCGCGGGGTGCTGCGCGGGATGCACCTGCGCTCGGGCGCCGGTGAGGCGAAGCTCGTGCGCTGCTCGTTCGGCGAGGTCTTCGACGTGGTGGTGGACCTGCGGCCGGGTTCGCCGACCTTCCGCAACCGCGAGATCTTCCGGCTCTCCGGTGAGACCCAGGAAAGCGTGTACATCCCGGCCGGCTGCGCGCACGGCTTCCAGGCGCTGTCCGAGGTCGCCGACGTCTCCTACCGGATCGACCGCGCGCACGACCCGGACGAAGACGTCGCCATCGCCCACGACGATCCCGAACTCGCCATCCCGTGGCCCCTGCCGCCCGCGCTGGTCTCCGCACGGGACTCGGCCGCGGGCTCCCTGGCCGAGGCGCTGGAAACCCGGAGGTGACGAAGATGGAACTGCCTGCCTCCCGGGCCGCGAACGAGCGGCTGCACCGGGTGATCCCCGGCGGCGCGCACACCTACGCCAAGGGCTCGGACCAGTACCCGCAGGACCTGGCGCCGGTGATCTCGCACGGGCTGGGCGCGCGCGTCTGGGACGTGGACGGGAATTCCTACGTCGAGTACGGCTCCGGGCTGCGCTCGGTGAGCCTCGGCCACGCGCACCCGCGGGTGACCGAGGCCGTCACCCGGGAGATCGGCCGGGGCAGCAACTTCTCCCGTCCGTCCCTGGTGGAGGCCGAGGCGGCCGAGCGGTTCCTGGCCACCGTGCCGACCGCGGACATGGTGAAGTTCACCAAGAACGGCTCCGACGCGACCACCGCCGCCGTGCGCCTGGCCCGCGCCGCCACCGGGCGCCCGCTGGTCGCCCTGTGCGCCGACCACGCGTTCTTCTCCACCGACGACTGGTTCATCGGCACCACGGCGATGGCGGCCGGCGTGCCGCAGGCGGTCGCGGACCTGACCGTGCGCTTCCCGTACGGCGATCTGGCGGCCACCGAGGAACTGCTGCGGGAGCACGAGGGCCGGATCGCCTGCCTGATCCTGGAGGCGGCCACGCAGGCCGACCCGCCCGAGGGCTACCTGGCCGACCTGCGCGAGCTGGCCCACCGCCACGGCGCGCTGCTGGTGTTCGACGAGATGATCACCGGCTTCCGCTTCTCCGAGCACGGCGCCCAGGGGTTGTACGGGGTCACGCCGGACCTCTCGACGTTCGGCAAGGCGCTGGGCAACGGCTTCGCGGTCTCGGCGCTGGCGGGCCGGCGCGAGCTGATGGAGCTGGGCGGCCTGCGCTCGGAGCGTGACCGGGTGTTCCTGCTTTCCACCACCCACGGCGCGGAGACGCATTCCTTGGCCGCCGCGATGGCCGTGATGGACGTGTACGAGTCCGAAGCGATCACCGACCGCCTGCACGCGATCGGCGCCCGCCTGGCCGCCGGTGTGCGCGAGATCGCCGGGAGCCACGGGGTGGCCGAGCACGTGGTGGTGCGCGGGCGCGACAGCAACCTGGTCTTCGGCACGCTGGACGCTTCCGGCCGGCCTTCCCAGGAGTACCGGACGTTGTTCCTGCGCCAGCTCGTGACCGGCGGGGTGCTGGGGCCCTCGTTCGTGGTGAGCGCCGCGCTGACGGACGCGGACCTGAACCGGACCTGGGACGCGGTGGCTGCGGCCTGCCTGGTCTACCGGAAGGCCCTCGACGCGGGCGACCCCTCCCCCTGGCTGGGCGGGCGGCCGGTGAAACCGGTCTTCCGGCGGCGCGCCTGAGGGAGTCCAGGCCACGGTGGCCGGAGGGCTCCGGCCGAACTGCTGTCCTGGTGGGCCGGCTTCGAGGACCGCGTTCTCGAAGCCGGTGTGGGCGGTCGGAGCCATCGGCAAATCCCTACTCCGAGGACACCACCTGGCGCCGCGCCGCCACCCGGTCCACTGCCCACGCCGCCGTCGGTACCACGGCCAGAGCCGTGGCGAAGCCGCCGATCGTGTCGCTCGGGTAGTGCGCGCCGAGGCCGACTTCCGCCCACGCCATCAGGAAGCCGGCCACCGAAGCCGAACCCAGCAGCAACGCCACCCCAGCCGGACGGCCCAGGCGGAGCCGGTCCACCAGCACCAGAGCACCGACCAGCGCCAGAGCCGTGGCGAACGCCGTGTGGCCGCTCGGGTAGGACAGGAAGCTGCCGTGGATCGTCCGGCCGGTCAGCGGCTTCGCCAGCGAAGTCAGCGCCACCGTGACGCCGCTGCCCACCACCGTCAGCACCGCCGTGCGCCGGCGGCCCGCCAGCAGGGCGCCGCCGACGAACAGCGCGACCAGGAGGACCGAGCCCACCGGCTCACCGCAGAAGTCGATGGCCGTGGCCAAGTACCACCACGGGTCGGGCAAGCCGTCCGGGCCCGGCAGCAGGCCCGCGTCGAAGGCGCTCGGCGCCGAATGGCCCGCGAACCGCACGCCCAGCCCCACCAGCACCACCAGGCCCAGCCCGGCGAGGACCAGCGAAGGCGGGCGCACCGAGGCCGGCAACACGGGAGCAGTCATCGAGCCGAACCGTACGCCTCGATCGCCGCCTCGTAGCCCGACACCAGCCGCCGCAGGCCCGTCTCCGGGGTGAAGTCCGCCTCGTACCGGTCCCGGGCGGCCTCGCCCATCCGGAGATTCCGCGACGGGTCCGCGACGGCGTCGAGCAGCGCGCCCGCCAGCGAAGACGCCGATCCGGGCTCGTGGAGCAGGCCGGTGACGCCGTCGGAGATCAGCTCCTCGAACGCTCCGTGCGCGGGCGCGACCGTCGGCACCCCCGCGGCCATCGCCTCCACCACCACCAGGCCGAACGCCTCCAGCCAGGCCGACGGCGCCACCATCACCGCCGCCCGCGACGTCAGGTCACGGCACTCCGCGGCGCTCCGGAGCCCGACGTACGACACGTCGTCGCGGCTCGCGGCCCAGGCGGCCACGGCCTCGGCCAGCGGTCCGGTGCCGGCGATCACCAGCGGCCGGCCCAGCGAACCGGCCAGCCGGTCCCAGGCCGCCATCAGCAGCGGTACGCCCTTCTCCTCGGTCAGCCGGCCGAGGAACAGCACGTGCTCGCCGCCGCCGGTGCGGCGCACGCCCGGGTCGGCCACGAAGTTGTGCTTCACCACCAGCCGAGCCGCGGGCATTCCGGCGCCGACCAGCAGCCGCCGCTGGGCCTCGGAGATGCAGAAGAAGCGGGTGACCCCGGTCTGCCAGCGGTGCCGGTTCACGGTCAGGTTCACCGCCACCGGCAGCGTCGCCGCGGCCGACCCGCGGTAGCACCCGTGGCGCACCGCGGGCACCGGCGCGCGGCCGACGCAGTCCGTGCACACCCGGCCCTCGCGGTAGAGCGTGCCGGGCGGGCAGACCTGGCCGTAGTTGTGCAGCGTCGCCACCACCGGCACCCGCGCGTGGGCGCACGCCGCCAGCACCGAGGGCGAAAGCAGCGGGAACGTGTTGTGGACGTGCACCACGTCCGGCCGCTCGGCCCGCAGCCGCGCGGCCAAGGCCACCCGCGCGGCCCGGTTCCACGGCACCCGCAACGGCACCGAAGCCCGGTGCGGCAAGGACATCTGCGCGATGTCGTCACTCCGGCGCTCGAACCGGCCGACCGGCACGCCGCCCTCCCGCAGCAGCGCCACCTCGGCGTCGACGACGTTGTTCTCCCCGCTCGGCTGCTCCGAGCGGTAGCGGTTGTGGACGACGAGCACCCTCATTCGGGACGGCCTTCCGGGATGAATTCGTCCTCGCGCACCCGTCCGCCGCCCTGGGCCAGCAGCGTCGCGGCCAGCGCCAGGTGCAGCAGGTACGGCGAAGCGTCGCCGAGCCCGGCTTCGGTGTAGGACGCGGAGACGCAGTAGGTGATCAGGAAGATGGCGCAGGCGCGGGCCAGCGACGGCGGCCGCAGCACCGCCACCGCGATCAGCACCAGCAGGAAGGACGCGACCAGCGCGACCCCCACGAAACCCTGCTCGTGGTAGACGGCGAGCCAGCTGTTGTCGATCGGCAGCCCGTCGTAGGACTTGTCGGTCAGCCCCACGCCGAAGAGGTACTCGTTGACCGTGCGCGGGGCCGAAAGCAGCGCGTCCCACACCTTCGCGCGGCCGGTGAGGCTGGAGAAGTTCTCCTCGCTCTGCCCGCGCAGGAACCACGTCTCCAGCAGCCCGCCGAACACCACCGCCGAGAGCCCGCCGAGCACCACGAGCGTGGTGAACACCTTGCGGGCGCGGGCGCTGGTCAACGCGAGCGAGAGCAGCGCGACCACCAGCCCGGCGGCCAGTCCGAGCGTCGCCGTGCGCGTGTGCGACAGCAGCAGCAGCGCGAGGCAGGGCACGATCACCAGCAGCGCCGGCCGGCGGGCCAGGCGCTGCCCGAGCCACATCAGCGCCGCCAGGCCCGCGATCACCGCCGCGTACTGCCCGACCTGCGGCGGGGTCAGCGGCCAGACCACGCCCGCGAGCCGGCCGCCGTAGGACTCGGGCATCGCCTTGCCCGGCGCCACCGCCAGCCCGAGCGCGACCGAGACCAGCACCGCGCCGAACATCCGGATGTGCCGGCGGACGAAGGTGAACGACCCGGTCCACCACGGCGTGAGCAGCCACAGCGTCACCACGAACAGGCCGAACCGGAAGCAGCGGAACAGCGCCCCGAGCCCGCTCTGCAGGTCCAGGCTGGCCACGACGCTGGTCACCAGCAGCAGGCTGAGCAGCATCAGGTACGCGCTGGGCCGCACCTTCAGCCGCGGGTTGAGCACCAGGGCCAGCGCGAACGCGGTCATCAGCGCGCCCATGGTGACGAGCTGGATCACCGAGCGCGGCAGCGGGACCACCGTCTGCGCGCCGGTGGAGCCCAGGGTGTTGAGGATCAGCAGCTCCCACGAGACGCCGGCGAGCTTCGGCGTCGGCTCGCCCGTCTCCGCGGGGGTGGGTCGCCGGATCGTGTTCAGCAGCGCCAAGTCAGCCACCCCCGCCGCGCTGGTAGGTGGTGCGGGCGTCCTGGTCGTACGGCGCGCCCTCCCACTCCCCGATGCCGAGGATGTGGCTCTGGTCCACGGCGATGAAGGTCCACGGTCCGATGTAGGCGTTGTCGTGCCAGGTGTTGCCCTGGCCGTGGGTGATCGCGTTCTGCACCGCGTCGCCCCGGTACGGCGACCAGTCCGGGTAGGTGCCGAAGTTCGACAGCAGGCCCATCCGCGCGCAGGTCTCCTGGCAGCCGATCGCCGCCGGGTCGAGCACGAAGCGGTTGTTGTGCACGTCGACGCGCTGTGTCTTCCAGCGGCAGTCGTCGTACAGCGGCTTCTGCGCGATCGCCGGCGCGGCGCACTTGGCCACGTCGGGCACGAGCTTCGTGCAGACGCCGCTGGAGGTGTTGGCCGGGCTGTTGCAGAACCGGTCCGCGTTCTCCCACAGGGTGATGCCGTTCCAGTTGTCCTCGAACACGTTGCCGTAGATCTCCAGCTTCGAGGTCCGCGCCCGGACCCGGGGCTCGCCGCCGGACTCGGAGACGTAGACCGTGGCCACCGGGAAGGTGTCGCCGCGGTCGGCGTACTTGTGCCCGTCGACCAGGTTGTTGCGGCGCAGGGTGTTGTTCCGGATCACGGCGTTGTAGCTGGTCTCGTAGGTGATCGCGGAGCTGTCGTTGCCCTCGATCAGGTTGCCCTCGATCAGGAAGTCGTTGTCGTCGGTGTCGGCCCACAGCCCGGTGCCGCGGTTGTCGTGCACCCAGTTGCCGGTCACGTCCGCGCCGTCGACCGCCCAGAACTTGATCCCGCCGGTGCAGCCGCAGCCGTCGACCTTGGCCTCCCAGTCACCGGTGTTGTTGCCGGTGATCTCGTTGCCGCGCACCACCAGCCCGGCGAGGTCACCCTGGCCGGAGAACGCGTTCATGCCGTACTGCCCGTTGCGGCGCAGGCAGCTGTCCAGCACCTGCTGCTTCGCCCCGGCCATCAGCCCGGCGCCGTCGTTGTCCTGGACGGTGCTGTGCCGGATCACCCAGCCGTCGCCGGAGTCGTGGTTGACCACCCCTTCGTCGCGCGGCGCGACGAAGCCCTGCACGGTCAGCGACTCGATCTTGACCCCCTTCGCGGGCCCGGTGAACGCGTACTGGTTGAGCCGCCGCCCGTCGAGCACGGCGCCGGGCGCGCCGAGGTAGACGTCGCCGTCCTTCGGCCGCACCTGGTCGAACCGGTCGTCACCGAGGTGGTGGGAGCCGGGTCCGAGCCAGAACGTGGTGCCGGCCGGGGCGTCCTTGGTCTTGGTCGCGAGGTCGTCGGGCACCGCCGGGTCCACGCTCACCGCGCCCGCCGGGGCGGTGGCGGGTCCGGGCGGCATCCGGTCGCACACCGCGGCCACCGGCCCGGACGGCGCTTTCGAGGTCTCGGCGACCTGGCTCGACGCCGGGTCCGGAGCGGGCGGGCCGGAGCACCCGGCCAGGACCAGCGGGCCCAGCGCGCCCAGGAGCAGAGCCAGCCTGCTGGTCAGTCGCACGGTGTTCCTCTCGGCGAAGCGGTCAGGGGAGGCGGAGCACGGTGGTCAGCGGTTCGGGGCCGGTGAAACCGCGGCCCACCAGGGTGGTCGCCGGTTCACGACGGCCGAAGCCGGCCGAGTACCAGCCGAGCGGCGGGCTGGTCTCCCCGCGGTGCGCGGTCCAGTCGAGCGCGGGCGGCAGTTCCAGGGTGGCCGTGTGCCCCGGCCAGGACAGCTCGGCCACGGCGCCGTCCAGCCCCACCTCGACCAGCGGCCCGAGGTGGAAGGCGAGCCGGGCCGGCAGCGGCGCTTCGGCCTCCACCTCGTCGACCACGGTCAGCGTGCGGCCGTTGAGCTCCGCGCGACGGCGGTGCACGGCCGGGGCGTACCCGTCGTGCTCCGCGCGCCAGCGCACCGGCCCCACGGCCAGGGTCCGGGTCCGCGCGTGCCGGGTCCAGAGGAACGGCCCGCCGGAGCCCGACTGGTCCGTGCCGCCGAGTTCCAGCGTGTTGTGGCCCAGCGTGGAGCGGAAGTACGCGCGCCACTCCGGCTCACCGTGGTAGCAGTAGGTGCCGGGGTCGGCGAGGAGGTCGACGCCGTCGTGACGCACCTCCAGCGACAGGGCGTCGGCGTGCGCGTGGGCGGCGATGGCGAGGAAGCCGTGCGGTCCGCTGTCACAGCGGCACCAGATCTCCCCCGGCTCGCCCGCCGGGGTGCGCAGGATGGTCAGGCCGGCGTCGACCAGGTCGTCCGGGCGTCGCGGCGGGCGCCGCGCCGCCAGCGCAGGCACCTCGGCCAGGGCGGAGAGCACCGCGGTCCGCACGTCGCCGCCCGGCCCCTCGGGCCACCAGTCGCAGCGGCCGAACAACGCCTCGCCCGTGGCGAGCAGGGAGGCCCAGCGGTTCACCCCGGCCCCGTCGACGACAAGACCGTGACCGTCGTCGGCGTCGCCCTGCCGCGGCGGCCGGAGTTTGACGTCCACAATGGACGCCAGTGCGTCGGTCATCCCGCGCAGCACCAGCCAGGTCGGCTCGGGCACCAGGTCACCGGCCTCGGCCGCGGCGGCCAGGCCCAGTTCCAGCACCAGCCCGTGGTACTCGGTGGCCAGCTCGCGGTTGAGCCCGGAGGCGAACGTGTTGGCCCGCAGCTGGGTGTCGAACGAGCGCAGGGCCGCGTCGCGCCAGCCGGCGGACTCCGGGAACCAGCCGAACGCGCAGGCGGCCGCGAGCTGCCCGGCGGACTCGGCGAGCACGTGGTTGTTGGCCGAGGAGCCGCGGCTGGGGAAGGCGGCGAGCCAGCGCTGGTGGTGCCAGATCTGGTGCAGCGCCTCGGGATTGTCCTCGAACAGGCCGGGGGCGCCGGCCCAGCCGTCGAGCAGCCGCCGCACCCACACCCAGGACAGCAGCCGCAGGCCCAGCTCGATCCCGCTCAGCCAGTGCACCCCGCGCATCGGCGGGTTGGCCGCCCACCAGGACTTCAGGTGGTCGGCCACGCGGTGGGCGTAGCGGTCCTCGCCGGTCAGCGCGTACGCGGCGGCCAGCACGGTGAGGTGCTGGTGGCGCGAGGGCTCCCAGATCTGCTTGATGTCGCCGACGGTGTCTTCGCTGCGGTAGGCGATGTCGAACGAGTAGGTCTCACCCGGCGCGCGCCGGCCGGTCTTCGGGTCGAAGGCCCAGTCCGGCGCGACGAGGTCGGCGCGCTCGACGCCGAAGTACTCGGCGCGGCCGTCCATCAGCCGCTCGGCCGTGGCCAGCAGTTCGCGGCGGGCCGGGCCGGAGACCCCGGCGAGCCCGGCGGCCGGGTCGAACGGCGCGAACGCGCGGTGCGGCAGCCAGGTCGCCTTCTGCCGCGCGACGCCGCGCCACTGCTGCTTGCGCACCGCGTCGGTGGCCCGGCCGGCGATCTCGGCCGGGCCCATCGCGGACAGTCTTCGCAGGTACCAGGCGGGATCCATCACCCGAGCACCGCCGCGGGCGCCAGCCGCACCGGGGCACCGGTCTCGAGGCTGCGGTTCACGGCCAGGGTCGCCAGGGTGGTCGACACCAGTGACGCGAGGCTGATCGGCATGGCGACACCGGTGGTCAGCGCGGTCACGAACGCCTCGATCTCGGCGCGCTGGCCCTTGTCCCGGCCCTTCGGGATGCGGGAGCTGGACCAGCGCTTCCTGCCGTACACCGAGGCGCGGGCGAAGTCGTCGAACTTCAGCACCCGGCCGTCGGCCAGCACCTCCAGCGTCTCCTTCTGGAACGAGGTGGAGCCACTGGTGACGTAGCTGATCGAGGCGGTCGAGCCGTCGGCGTACCGCAGGAGCACCTGCAGGTCGTGGTGGCCCGGGGTGGCGGTGGCGTAGACCGAAACCGGTTCGCAGCCGAGGAACCAGCTGACCGTGTCGATGAAGTGCCCGCCCTCGCCGGCGAACCGGGTGCCCTCGGTGCCGGCCTGATTGTACCAGCTTCCGGGCTCCAGCCGGCCCGCGTTCACCAGGTACCGCACCGAGGCCGGGCCGACCCGCGGGCCGAACCGCGCCCGGGCCTCGTTCAGCAGCGGCGCGAACCGGCGGTTGAAGCCGACCTGCAGCCGGTTGTTGCCCGATTCCCCGATCGCCTCGACGATCCCGCGCAGCTCCTTCTCCGACAGGGCCAGCGGCTTCTCCACGAACACCGCCTTGCCCGCCAGCAGCGCCCGCCGGGTCAGCTCGGCGTGCGAACTGTGCCGGGTGACGATGAACAGCGTGTCGACGGAGTCGTTCTCCAGCAGCGCGTCCAGATCGGTCGTCGCGCGGGCGAAACCGAACTTGCGCTGGGCGTTCGCGCCCGAGAGGGCCGAGGTGGTGACCACTTCGAGCAGGTCGACCGCGCTGTGCCCGGCCAGGTGCGGCAGCAGCATCGAAGACGCGTAGTTCCCGGCGCCGACGAACCCGGCCCGCAGCCCGCCGCTGCGCGGGGTGGCCCTGGTGGCCGGAGCCGCGGGCAGCTCCACCGACGAGACCTCGGCGTCCACTTCGGACGGTTGCCCGCCGGGGTAGCGGAACAGCACCGCGACCGCCTTCAGCTCGCCGTCGTTGAGCGACCGGTACGTCTCGACCGCCGAGCCGAAGTCGGCCACGTGGCTGACCAGCGGTTCCACGTCCAGCCGGCCGCGCGCCGCCAGGTCGAGGAAGCACTCGATGTTGCGCCGCTCGGTCCAGCGCACGTAGCCGATCGGGTAGTCGCGCCCTTCCAGCTCGTACTCCGGGTCGTACCGGCCGGGCCCGTACGAGCGCGAGAACCGGACGTCCAGCTCCTTCTCGTAGTAGGCGTTCCACGGCAGGTTCAGCGAGATCTTGCCGATGTCGACCACCCGCCCGCGGTCGCGCGCGAGCTTCGCGGCCAACTCCACCGGGTCGTTCGTGCTGCCGCCCGCGGCCAGGTAGACCTGATCCACGCCGTGGCCGCCGGACAGCTCGGCCACGGCGTTGCCGATCAGCCCGGACCCCGGGTGGCCGCAGGCCAGCGCGCCGAGCCGCTCGGCCAGCGCGCACCGGGACGGGTCCGGATCGACGCCGACCACCCGGGCGCCCGAGGCCACCAGGAGCTGCACCACCAGCTGCCCGATCAGCCCGAGCCCGATCACCAGGGCCAGGTCGCCGAGTTGCGGTTCACCGCGGCGGACGCCCTGCAGGGCGATCGAGCCGACCGTGCCGAACGCCGCGGCCCGCGCGGACAGCCCGGCGGGCACCTTCGCGTACAGGTTCTTCGGCACCCAGTTCAGCTCCGCGTGCAGCGCGTGCTCGTTGCCCGCGCACGCCACGAGGTCGCCGACCGAGACGTCTTCCGTCCCGGCGCCGACCGCCTCGACCACGCCGCAGAGCGAGTAACCGAGCGGGGTGAACGAGTCGAGCTTGCTGGTCACCTTGCGGTAGGTCGCGCCGACGCCGTTGGCCGCGACGCTCTGCATCACCTTCGCCACCTGGTCCGGCCGCGAGCGCGCCTTGCCCAGCAGGGACATGCTCGCCTCGGACACCTTCATCAGCTCGGTGCCGGTGGAGATGAGCGAGTACCTCGTGCGCACGAGCACGCCGCCCGGCTTGCACGCGGGCACCGGGACGTCGAGGAGGGCCAGCTCCCCGCTCTTGTAGTTCTGCACTACCTGCTTCACAGCGCTCCTAGCTGCTCGAAACCGCGGCGGACCGGGCGCCGCGGTACCAGTACTCGAGGGTCAAGATGTGCCAGAGGTGCTTGGCGCGGTCCTGCTGCCCGGCGGCGTCCTCGGCCACGAGCTTCCGCAGCGCCTCCCGCTGCAGGAACCCGGATTCGACGAGCACGCCCTCGTGCACGACCTCCCGCACCAGCGGCGCGAGGTCACGGCTCATCCAGGCCCGCAGCGGGGCGCTGAACAGGCCCTTCGGCCGGTGGACGATCTCCTCCGGCAGGATCGCCAGCGCAGCCTCCTTGAGCGCCACCTTGCCCCGGCGCCCGACGATCTTGCGGTGGCCCGGCACCCGGAACGCGGCCTTGACCACCTCGACGTCGACGAACGGCGTGCGCACCTCGGTGGACGCGGCCATGGTCGAGCGGTCGGTGTAGGCCAGGTTCAGCCCGGGCAGGAACATCCGGGCGTCGGCCAGGCACATCCGGTTGACGTAGTCGGTGAGGCCGGTGTCGGCGTAGGTGTCGGCGTGTTCGGTCAGCACCTCGTCCACCTGGGCGGCCAGGTCCGGGTGGACCAGGTCGAGCAGTTCGCCGCGGTCGTACATCGTGTAGCTGCGCCGGAACGCCGTCTCCTCCGGCAGCTCCGCGAACGACAGGAACCGCTTGGCGAAGCGCACGCTGCGGTACCCGCGCCGGGCCGAGGCGACCGGCAGCCGGTCCACCACGGACTCGATCGGCCGGCGCACCAGACCGGGCACCCGCTGGTAGCGCCGGGCGAGCTGGTTGGCGAAGTGCTTGCGGTACCCGGCGAACAGCTCGTCGGCGCCCATGCCCGAGAGCAGCACCTTGACCCCGGTCTCGCGCGCGGCCGAGCCGATCAGGAACGAGTTGATCGCCGCGGGGTCGCCGATCGGCTCGTCGAGGTGGTAGGTCATCCGCGGCAGCAGGTCGAGCACCTGCGGCGCGATTTCGATCTCGTGCAGCTCGACCCCGAACCGCTTCGCGACGACGCGCGCGTACTTCAGGTCGTCCGGCATCGCCTCGAACTTGGCGTCCTCGGCGCGGAAACCGATGGTGTAGGCCGACATCCCGGGCTGGCGCCGGGCGGCGAGCGCGGTCAGGTAGCTGGAGTCGAGGCCGCCGGAGAGGAAGGTGGCCACCGGCACGTCGGCGAGCAGGTGCTTGTCGGTGGAGTCGCTGATCACCGCGTGCAGGTCGACTTCGCCGGAGTGGGCCGCGCCCTCCTCGGCCACCTGGCGCAGCGACCAGTAGGCGCCGCGCTCGCCGGTGCCGTCCGGGCGGAAGCGCGCCCAGGTGCCCGGTTGCAGCTTCTCCGCCTCGCGGTAGGCGCACCGGCTGTCGGGCACCCAGTAGTAGAGCAGGGACGCGATGAGCGCGGCCTCGTCCACCTGCAACGTGCCGCCCAGCTCGCCGGCCAGCGCCTTCAGCTCCGAGGAGAACACGACGCCCCCGCCGCGCCGCACGAAGAACAGCGGTTTGATGCCGAGCTGGTCGCGCACCAGCACGAGCTCACCGGTGCGCTCGTCGAAGACGCCGAAGGCGAACATGCCGCGCAACCGCGGCAGGCAGTCCGTGCCCCATTCGCGCCAGGCGCGCAAGAGCACCTCGGTGTCGGAGGTGCCACGGAACCTCACGCCCTTGGCTTCCAGCTCGGCGCGCAGCTCCGGCGCGTTGTACAGCTCGCCGTTGTAGGTCAGCGCGAGGCCATCGGCCACCATCGGCTGCGCCCCGGTCTCGGACAGGTCGATGACCGACAGCCGCCGGTGTCCCAAGTGGACCTCACCGGAACCGGCGCGGTGGTCGTACCGGCCCGAGCCGTCCGGGCCGCGGTGCGCGAGGCACCGGGTGAGCCGGTCGGTCAGCGGGCCGCCGTCCGGCCAGTGGTATGCCCCTGCGATGCCGCACATCGGCGTTTCGCCTCTCTGGAAGTCAGGTCTGCCGGCCGTTGCGCACGGCGGCGCCGGAGGTGGTGGCGGTGCTGGAAGTGCGGGGGACGACCGGCCGGAGCCGCTGGGTCGGCGCGTCGAAGGAATCGGTCCGGCGCGCGACCACGGGCTCGCCCACCGGCCAGTCGATCGGCCGCTCCGGCTGCTGCTCGGCGAACTTGCGCGGCGCCACCTCCGAGACCGTTTCCGAGACCGCCGCCGCCTCCGCCGCCTGCTCAGCGACCGCCTGTTTTTCCAGCACGACCGAGGCCCGGCCCCGCAACGCCGTGTGCAGGCCGTCCCAGAGCGTGCCGTCGGTGTGGTCCCTCGGGTCCGGGTCGACCAGCACCACCCCGGCGATCGGGATCCGGCAGTCGGCCAGCTGGCGCGCGACCGTGTGCAGCCACAGGGTGCTCGCGTGCCCGGCGCGCACGACCAGCACCGCTTCCGTGCCCAGGTATTCGAGGTCCGTCCACGCGGTGCCCGGTGAGACCGTGCCGACGCCGATCCGCTGCGAAGCCGCTTCGCGCGTTTCGCCCGCTCCAGCCACGAGGACGCCTTCGGGCGCCGGCAGCTGGCCGACGTCACGGCCCGGCAGGTCGTCGACGACCACCACCGGACCGTCCTCGGCCAGCTCCTTCGCCAGGTCCAGCGCCAGCTCCGCGGCGACTCCGGGCGCACCCAGCTCCAGCAGCGCGAGCGGGCCCCGTTCCGACCTCGTGGCGCGGGCGAGCGTCACGGCCACCCGGCCGCGGTCCGCCACCACCGGGCTCCACGACCAGAGCCGGGGTGGTCCGGGCGGCGTCGTCGAGAGCTGCGCGATCACCGACGCGCCGAGGTTCTCCGCGATCTCCCGGCGCAGCACCGGCCGGTCGCGCACCAGCGCCGTGACCGCGGCGAACCCGAGCCCGAGCGCCAGCCCCAGGGCCAGGCCGATGGCCCCGTCGGTGGCCCCGCTCCTCAGCGGGGACGACGGCGGCACGGCCGGCGCGTCCACGATCTGCGTGCCCGCGGCGACCTGTGGGGTGCCGATACCGGCCTGCTGCGCCTGGTTCTGCAGGTCCGCAACCTTCGAGACGAGGTCGGCGCGCTGGGTGTAGAGCTGCTCCAGCGTGCCCGCGTTCGCCTGGCTGCTCTTGGCCGCCTCGGTCGCGGCCTGCGCGTCGATGTCGGCCAGTTGCTGCTGGGCCTGCGTGCGCTGGTCGAGCAGGGCCTTGGCCTGCGCGGTCGCGGCGGCCTGGTTGCGCTGCACGTGGTCGGCGATGAACACCTCGGCCAGGGCCTGCGCCTTGGCCACGGCGTCGGGCTTCGTCTCGCCCTTGACCGAAATCTGCATGACGTTGTTGGTCAGCCCGAGGCCGGTGTAGTCCTCGAGGAAGTCCTCCGGCGCCTCGGTGCTGCCCAGCTTCTTCAGAGCCGACGCCGCGATCTTCGCCGTCTCCAGCACCGCGACGTCGGTGCGCATCAGCGTGCCGCTGTCGGTCGGCGAGTCGTCCGGGTGGACCACGATGACCTTGGTGACGGCGGTCGGCGCGGACGGCAGCACGAGGGCCGCGGTCCCGCCGAGGACCAGCCCGGCCAGCGCGAAGCCGAGCCACAGCCGCCGTCGGCGGCGCACGGCCACGACCAGCCGGTGCAAGTCGATCAGCGGCGGGGAGGAACTCTGCGGGCTCGTCACACCGAACCCGCCATCACGTCACGAACCGCCGGGGCCTGGGGCGGGTCCGCGTCGGCGGGCTCCTCACGCAGCTTGCCCCGGACGCGGACCGCTCGGGTGAGCACCACCCCCAGCACCTCGTGCCCGGCGTCGGCGCAGGCCCGCGCCATGGCCACCAGCTCCCACGCACCGCGCGAGCCGAGCGAGAGCACCACCAGCACCCCGCCCCGGCCGTCCGGCACGATCGGCTGGGCCGCGGTCACCTCGGCCACGGTCAGCTCCACCGGGGCCCGCTCGGCCGCGGCCACCGCGCCGAACCGGGCCACGGCCCGCTGGGCCGCGGGGTCGTCCTCGGCCACCAGCACCAGCAGCCGCCGGACCCCGTCCGGCCCGGGCGGCAGCCGGGTGAGCACCCGGCGGTAACGCAGATCGCGGCTGGCCCGGTCGGCCGAGGCCGGAACCGGCGGCAGGTGCCAGGGCCGGTCGGTGCCCAGGATCCGGCGCAGCCGGGCCCGGGCGCCGCTCGGCCGCCCGCGTCCGGCGGACTCGGGTACGTCGACCGCGGCCAGCACGGGTGCGCCGAGCGCCGCGCCGATCTCCTCCTCGTCGCGCAGCCGCCGATCGGCGCGCGAGCCGAAGAGGTGACCGAGCAGCCCGGCCAGCAGGAAGAGGACGGCGCCCCCGGCGACCAGCTGCGGCAGCGTCGGCGCGGCCGGGGCGAGCGGCCGCTCGGCCGGTCCCAGCACGACCATGGTGCCCGAGCCGGTGGCGGCGTCGGCCGCGGTGAGGTTGTTCATGGCCTGTTCCAGCGAGGTGCGCAGGCCCTGCAGCTCGGTCCGCACCTGCACGGCCTCGACGGTCTGGCCGTCCTGCACCGAGCCCGCCAGGTCCAGGATCCGCTGATTGGTCTGGGCCACCTGCTGGCGCAGCTGTTCCCGCTGCTCCTGCGCGAGCTGCGCCGCGGTGTCCGCCGAATTGCTGAGCAGCTGGGTGGAGTACTTGACGAACTCCTTGGCCACCTCGTCCGCGAGCTGCTGCGCCGCCGCCGGGCTGTCCCCCTGGGTCGTGATGGTCACGACGTTGCCCTGGGCCACCGAAGCGGTCACCGACTTCTGCAGATCGGTGCCGCTGACCCGCAGGCCGAGGGTGGCCGAGGCCCGGTCCAGCACCACCGAGCTGGTCGCCACCTGCGCCTGGGTCAGCAGTTCGTCGGCCTGGCGCGGACCCTGCAGCAGCACGCTCGCCGACGTTTCGTAGCCCGGCGAGAACACCGCCGAGGCGGCGGCGCCGACCCCGGCGCCGACCACGGCCAGCAGCAGCAGTACCCGCCACCGCCGCCGCAGGAGCACCCCCACGGTGGAAAGCCGAACCGCGTCCTCGCTCACACCGGGGTCCTCCCTCCCGCACAGATCCCACCAGAGGCGGGCCGGTCATAGACCCCGTCGTCCGGCTGCGGGAGTTGGTTACACCGCGGGCGGCAACCTTGTTCAAACCGCGATCGAGGCCGCACCTTCAGCGGACCGCCCGCGCGTACGCGGCCAGCAGTGCCTTCTGCGAGTTCCCCCAGGCCAACGGTCCGCTGACCCGTTCCCGGCCGATCTGGCCCATGCGGACGCGGTCCTCGGGGGAGTCGAGCAGCACGCCGATCAGCCGGGCGAACTCGCCGACCTGGTCCGGCGGGGCGTAGAGCGCGGCCTCGCCCGCCGAAACCCGCGCCTCGCGCAGCTCGAACGAGACGATGGGCTTGCCCATCGCCATGTACTCCATGACCTTGTTCATGGTCGACACGTCGTTGAGCGGGTTGAGCGGGTCGGGCGAGAGGCAGACGTCGGCCGCCGACAGGTAGCGCAGCAGGTCGGCGTCGGAGACCCGGCCGGTGAACTCGACCTGGCCGGCCAGCCCGAGCCGGTGCGAAAGCGCCACCATCTCGTCGAAGGTGTCGCCGGCCCCGACGAACACGGCCTGCCAGTCGTCCCGGCCCACCTCGTCGCGCAGCGAAGCCAGCGCGCGCAACGCGTAGTCCACGCCGTCCTGCGGGCCCATCACGCCGAGGTAGCACAGCAGGTGCGGTTTGCCCCGCTTGAGCTCCGGCTCCACCGGCACCTCGTGGAACCGCTCGACCACCGGCGCGCTGCGGACCACGAACACGTCCTCGGGCCGTTTGCCGCCGCGGATCAGCGCGACCTGGCGGTAGCTCTCGTTGGTGGAGATCACCACGTCGGCCGCCCGGTAGGTGGCGCGCTCGAGCGCGCAGACCCCGCGGTAGAGCGCGTCCTGGCCGCGGTCGAACCGCGACAGGTACAGCTCCGGCACCAGGTCGTGCTGGTCGAAGACGAACTTCGCGCCCTGGCGCTTGAGCATCCGCGCGACCAGGAACAGCAGGTCCGGCGGGTTGCACGCGTGCACCACGTCGACCGGGCCGATCCGGCGCGCGAGCCGGAGGGTGTGCCACAGCGCGGTGCCGTACTCCCGCAGGTAGCCGGCCGGACCGCCGGTGGCCGCCCGGAGCGGGTACCGGTGGATGCGCACCTCGTCGAGCACGGCCTCGGCCTCGGTGTCGCGGCGGTCGCCCCGCGGGCAGATCACGTGCACCTCCCACCCGGCGTCGCGCAGCGTGGTGCACTCCTGCCACACGCGGCGGTCGAACGGGACCGAGAGGTTCTCGACCAGGATCAGCGCTTTCCTCTTGTCACCAGGCAAGACCGACGTATCCCTCTTCGGCCCGGCGCGCCTCGGCGCCGGGGATGCGGACCAGGTCGACGAGCGTCTGCCCGCCGCCGTGCGGGAGCGCGGCCAGCACCGCGGGGTCGGTCGTGCCGATCAGGCAGACCTCGGCGTGCGCCAGCACCTCTTCGACGGAGCCGGCCAGGAGCTGGCCCAGGTGCGGCAGCCGGGCCTCGATGTACTCGCGGTTCGCGCCCACCAGGCGCGAGAGGCTGACGTTGGCGTCGTGGATCTTGAGGTCGTAGCCCTTGCCCAGCAGCCGCTCGGCCAGCTCGACCAGCGGGCTCTCGCGCAGGTCGTCGGTGCCGGGCTTGAACGACAGGCCGAACAATCCGACCTTGCGCTGGCCGGTGCGCGCGACGAGGTCGAACGCGCGCTGCAGGTGGTCTTCGTTGGACGGCAGCACGTGCGCCAGGATCGGCACGGACACGTCCGCGCGCCGCGCCGCGTAGACCAGCCCGCGCAGGTCCTTCGGCAGGCAGGAGCCGCCGAACGCGAAACCGGGCCGCAGGTAGGCCGGGCTCACGTTGAGCTTGCGGTCGGCCAGGAAGACGTCCATCACCTGGTGCGAGTCGAGGCCGAGGGCGCGGCAGATGGAGCCGAGCTCGTTGGCGAAGCCGATTTTGAGGCCGTGGAAAGCGTTGTCGGCGTACTTGGTCATCTCCGCGACGGGGATCGGCACGCGGAAGACCGCACCGGGCAGGCCCTGGTAGAGCTGGGCCACCACGTCGCCGCTGACCGCGTCGATCTCGCCGATCACCGTCTTGGGCGGGTCGAAGAAGTCGCGGACGCTGCTGCCCTCGCGCAGGAACTCGGGGTTCACCGCGACCCCGAAGTCGACCCCGGCGGTGCCACCACTGGACTTCTCCAGGATCGGCACGAGCAGGTCGAGGCAGGTGCCCGGCAGCATGGTGCTGCGGAACACCACCGTGTGCCGGGCCGGCTTGCGCGCCAGCGCCTCGCCGATCTGGTCGGCGACCCGCTCCAGGTACTCGGTGGACAGGCTGCCGTTGGGCGCCGAGGGCGTGCCCACGCAGACGAGCGAAACATCGCTCGCCGCCACGGCCTCGGCCACGTCGGTGGTCGCGCGCAACGCCCCGGCGGCCACCACCTCGGCCGTCAGCTCGCCGATCCGCTCCTCGACCACCGGCGCGTGGCCCCGGGTCACCAGGTCGACCTTCACCGGGTTCACGTCGACCCCGACGACCTCGTGCCCGCGCCCCGCCAGGCAGGCCGCGGACACGCACCCCACGTAACCCAGCCCGAAGACACTGATCTTCACGCCTGAACCTCCGCCCGCTCGGCTGACCGGTTGGTCGCCGGGCCGGGACGGTTCGTTACCGCGCCCAGCCGTTACAGGATTCAGGTATCGATTTCACTATTTTTGCCGCCTGGCCGGGGGTTTTCGGCTGCTGGGCCGCCGGTGGTCCCGCCGAGCAGCCGGGCCGCTCGGCTCGCGCCCTCCCCGGGCCGGAAACCTCCCTCGCGGATTCGCGGCGGTCCGGCAGAATGCGCTTTCCGGGAACCGGGAAGGGGATCCTTCACGCCCCCGACAGCCGCGAAGGATCCCCTTCCCACCACCGCGGGCGCCGTGCGGATTCTCCTCACCGCGCCCGGCGCAGGCAACGGTGACCGGAGGCCGGTCACCCCCGCCACCACCCGCCCATCCCCCGCCGGAACCCGCCCCCGAGCACCCCGGCCACCCACTGCGCGTCCATCTCCCGATGCACCTGCACCCGCGGCCGCAGCCACGGTCCGGTCCCGGCCCGCAGCGAACGAGAACTCGCATACACCCGCGTCGCCCCCGAGTCCCGCAGTCGCCGCAGCACGCGGCGGTCCGGGCGGCCCGAGGGCAGCGAGTAGTGGCACACCCGGTGCCCGCTCAGCTCCGTCAGCAAGCGCGGCGCCGCCTCCAGCTCGCGCTCGGCCTGGCGGTCGTCCAGCCGTTGGCCGTCGCGGCGCTCCCAGCCGTGGGAGCCGACGTCCATCCCGGCGTCGACGAGCTGCCGCAGTCCGTCCGGGTCGAGGTAACCGCGCTCGCCGACGCGGCCGGCCAGCGGGAAGAACTCCGCCCGCAGGCCGCGTGAGACCAGCCGGGGCAGCACGACCTCGACGTCGGAGGCGTTGCCGTCGTCGAAGGTGAGCTGGGCGCCCTCGTGCTCGGCCACCGCTTCGAGCAGCCAGTCGAACTGCTCGACCGTGATCCAGCGCTCGTCCTCGCCCGGGTCGAGCGGGCGGGCCGGACGACCGACCCCGTGCACCGCGAAGTGGACCACCACGCTCCTCCGATCAACCGTTTCGAGCTTGTTCACGATTAATCGGATTGGCAAATGGAGTAGTTACACTATTGACGCGAGGTTATTTGCGAATTTCCAGCGTGCAGCACTTCGGGCCCCCGCCGGCTTTGCGCAACTCCGAGATGTCGACGTGCACCGGGTCGTACCCGCGGGCCGCCAGCCGGTCGGCCAGCTCGGTCGCTTCCCGGGGCAGCACGACGTTGCGCCCGTCGGAAACGCCGTTGAGGCCGAAGCACTCCGCGTCGGCCGCCGTCGCGATCACCGCGTCCGGGAACAGCCGCGCCAGCACCCGCCGGGAGCCGGGCGAGAAGGCCTCCGGGTAGTACGCGATCTGCGCGGTGTTCACGTCGGTGGCCTCGGCGAGCACGAACAGCGCCGTGTCCAGGTGGTAGTACCGCGGGTCGACCAGGCGGAGCGAGACGACCGGCACCCCCAGCACCTCCTGCGCCTCCGCGTGCGCGGCCGGGTCGGTGCGGAAGCCGGTGCCGGCCAGCAGCAGCCGCCCGGTCCAGGCGAAGTCGCCCTCGGCCTCGTTGACCTGCTCCGGCATGGTCAGGTCGCGGTAGCCGTGCTCGACGAACCAGCGGCGGAAGTGCTCGGCCTCGGCGGTGCGCTGCGGGGCCCGGAACCGCGAGCCGAGCACCCGCCCGTCCACGACGGTGCCGGAGTTCGCGGCGAAGACCATGTCCGGCAGCCCCGGCTGCGGCTCGATCTCCTCGACGGTGTGGCCGAGGCGCCGGTAGGTGTCACGCAGCTCGGTCCACTGCGCGACGGCGACGTCGGCGCTGACCGGCTGGGTCGGGTCCATCCAGGGGTTGATCACGTAGTCGACCGCGAAGAACCGCGGCTCGCACATGAGGTAGCGGCGGGTGGTCGGCACTCGCGGCTCAGCAGATCCCGGCATGGTTGAAGGGTAAGGTTGGCCAAAACTCACAATCAATCGCTGTTTGCTGCGCACATACCTGCTAAACATTGCGTGTGAACAGCATCGACCAGCGAATCGTTTCCTGCCTGGTGGCCAACGCGCGCTCCAGCTACGCGGACATCGGCAAGGTGGTCGGTCTCTCCGCGCCCGCGGTCAAGCGGCGGGTGGATCGCCTGCTCGAAACCGGGGTCCTGCGCGGCTTCACCGCGGTGGTCGACCCGGAGGCCCTCGGCTGGGGCACGGAGGCCTTCGTCGAGGTCCACTGCCAGGGCAACGTCACGCCCGCCCGCATCCGCGCCCGGCTCGAACCGCTGCCGGAGGTCGTCGCCGCGTACACCGTCTCCGGCGCGGCCGACGCCATCGTCCACCTGCGCGCGGGCGACATCCACCACCTCGAGACGGCCCTGGAACGGTTGCGCGGACTGGAGATCATCGACCGCACCGTGTCCACGGTCGTGCTGTCCCGGCTGCTGGAGCGCCCGCCCAACCCGAAGAGCTCGTGAGCGGCCAGGACGCGCAGCGCCGTCCTGGCCACCACCGGCTCCTAGGGTGAGGCCCATGACCGACCGCATCCGCAGCGAACACGACCAGGGCGTCGCGCTCCTCACCGTCGACGCGCCGAAGAGCCGTAACGCCCTCACTCTCGACCTCTCCGCCGAACTCGCTGAGGCCGTGGCGCGCGCCGAGGCCGACGAGTCCGTGCACTCCGTGGTCGTCACCGGTGCGCCGCCCGCCTTCTGCGCGGGCGCGGACCTGACCGCGCTGGGTGGCGCGGGCGAGCAGGGCCTGCGGGCGGTCTACGAGGGGTTCCTCGCCGTCGCGCGCTGCACCCTTCCGACGATCGCCGCGGTGGGCGGCGCGGCGGTCGGCGCCGGGCTGAACCTCGCACTCGCCGCGGACGTCCGGCTGGCCGGTCCGCACGCGAAGTTCATCCCGCGCTTCCTCGACCTCGGCCTGCACCCGGGCGGCGGGATGACCTGGATGGCGCAGCGCGCCGTCGGCCCGCAGCAGGCCGCCGCGATGACGCTGTTCGGCGAATCGCTCGACGCCGGGGCCGCGGTCCGGGCCGGGCTGGCCCACCGGCTGGTCGAAGGCGATCACGACGCGCTGGTCCGGGCCGCCCGCGAACTCGCCGCACCGGCCGTCGCCGCGCCCCGCGAAGTGGTCCTGTCCACGAAGCGGACGCTGCGCCGCACCGCGGACCTGGCCCGGCACGCGGCCGCGGTCGACGCCGAGATCGGCCCGCAACTGGAATCACTGGCCGCTCCGGCGTTCGCCGAGCGGCTGGCCGCGATGCGAACCCGGATCAGCCGGCGTTGAACCATCCGTGGGAGACGGGCGTCACTGCGGTTCGCCCGGTCCGCGGCGTTACCATCGGTCACAGGTAAATCGCCGCGCCGGTCACCGTGGCCGGGCCCGGAAACTACCAACTCCGGGTACCCCACACTTCGAGGGTTTCCCCGCTCCCGACGGGTAGCCTTGGGGCCAGGCCTGGTGGTCCAGCCGACATCGCCGGGCGGGCGTTCACCCCGGGGCCGGCCCGGGACCGCAGGCACGTCGGGAGAGAGGGATTCCCTGACCCATGAGCACGAGTGCGAACGGCAGCGGGGCCGGTGACGGTCCCGGCTCCCTGACCGCGACCAGGTCCACCGAGGTCAGCAAGCTGGACCGGGTGGTCATCCGGTTCGCGGGCGACTCCGGCGACGGTATGCAGCTGACCGGCGACCGCTTCACCTCCGAGGCGGCGGCGTTCGGCAACGACCTGTCGACGATGCCGAACTTCCCGGCGGAGATCCGCGCGCCCCAGGGCACCATCCCCGGGGTTTCCTCGTTCCAGGTGCACTTCGCCGACTACGACATCCTCACCCCCGGCGACCGGCCGGACGTGCTGGTGGCGATGAACCCGGCCGCGTTGAAGGCCAACCAGCACGACGTGCCCAAGGGCGGCACGATCATCCTGAACACCGACGAGTTCACCAAGCGCAACCTGGTGAAGGTCGGGTACGACAACGACCCGCTCGACGACGACTCGCTCACCTCGTTCCAGGTGCACCGCGTCGCCATGTCGACCCTGACCCAGGGCGCGCTGGCCGGAACCGGGCTCGGCAAGAAGGACGCCGAGCGGTGCAAGAACATGTTCGCGCTCGGCCTGCTGTCCTGGATGTACCACCGGCCGACCGAGGGCACGGAGCGCTTCCTCAAGGAGAAGTTCGCCACCAAGCCGGAAATCGCCGAGGCGAACGTCCTGGCCTTCCGCGCGGGCTGGAACTACGGGGAGACCACCGAGTCGTTCGCGACGACGTTCGAGGTCGCCCCGGCCAAGCTGAACCGGGGCACCTACCGGCAGATCACCGGGAACACCGCGCTGGCCTACGGGCTGATCGCGGCCGGCCAGCAGTCCGGGCTGCCGATCCTGCTCGGCACCTACCCGATCACGCCGGCCTCGGACATCCTGCACGAGCTGTCCAAGCACAAGAACTACGGCATCCTCACCTTCCAGGCCGAGGACGAGATCGCCGGCATCGGCGCGGCGCTGGGCGCCTCCTACGGCGGCGCGCTGGGCGTGACCTCGACCTCCGGGCCGGGGGTGGCGCTGAAGTCGGAGGCCGTGGGCCTGGGCGTGATGACCGAGCTGCCCCTGGTGGTCGTCGACGTGCAGCGCGGCGGCCCGTCCACCGGACTGCCGACCAAGACCGAGCAGGCCGACCTGCTGCAGGCCATGTTCGGCCGCAACGGCGAGTCCCCGGTGCCGATCGTGGCCCCGCTCTCGCCAGCCGACTGCTTCGACGCCGCGATGGAGGCGACCCGGATCGCGCTGAAGTACCGGACCCCGGTGCTGCTGCTGTCCGACGGCGCGATCGCGAACGGCTCCGAGCCGTGGCTGGTGCCGAACGTCGAGGACCTGCCCGACCTGCGCGTGGAGTTCGCCACCGAGCCCAATGCCGAGGACGGGTCCGGGGAGTTCTGGCCGTACGTGCGCGATCCCGAGACCCTGGCCCGCGCCTGGGCCGTGCCCGGCACCCCCGGACTCCAGCACCGCATCGGCGGGCTGGAGAAGGCCGACCGGACCGGGCACATCTCCTACGACCCCGACAACCACGACAAGATGGTCCGGCTGCGCCAGGCCAAGATCGACGGCATCGACGTGCCCGACGTCGTGGTGGACGACCCCTCCGGCGGCCAGGCACGGGTGCTCGCGCTCGGGTGGGGCTCGTCCTACGGCCCGATCGGCGCGGCGTGCCGCCGGGTGCGGAAGCTGGGCCTGCCGATCGCGCAGGCGCACCTGCGCCACCTCAACCCGCTGCCGGCCAACCTGGGCGACCTACTCCGCTCCTACGACAAGGTCGTGGTGCCGGAGATGAACCTCGGCCAGCTCGCCCTGCTGCTGCGGGCCGAGTACCTGGTGGACGTGCACTCGCACACCAAGGTCGCCGGTCTCCCGTTCAAGGCCGAGGAGCTGCAGGACCTGTTCCGCGACATCATCACTTCGGAGGGCGTCAAGTGACTGCCATCGACCTCGGGCTGCCCCAGTTGGGTGGCCTGGACCTCGTGCCGGCCACCGAAGAACCGCAGAAGGCCAAGGACTACAAGTCCGACCAGGAGGTCCGCTGGTGCCCGGGCTGCGGGGACTACGTGGTGCTCAACGCCGTGCAGTCCTTCCTGCCGACGCTCGGGCTCAAGCGCGAGAACATCGTGTTCGTCTCCGGTATCGGCTGCTCCTCGCGGTTCCCGTACTACCTCAACACCTACGGCATGCACTCGATCCACGGCCGCGCGCCGTCGATCGCGACCGGGCTGGCCACCACCCGCCCGGACCTGTCGGTGTGGGTGGTCACGGGCGACGGCGACGCGCTGTCCATCGGCGGCAACCACCTGATCCACGCGCTGCGCCGCAACGTGAACATCAAGATCCTGCTGTTCAACAACCGGATCTACGGGCTGACCAAGGGCCAGTACTCCCCCACCTCCGGGCAGGGCATGGTCACCAAGTCGACCCCGATGGGCTCGCTGGACGCGCCGTTCAACCCGCTCTCGCTGGCCATCGGCGCCGAGGCGTCGTTCGTCGGGCGCGCGCTGGACTCCGACCGCAAGGGCCTGACCGAGGTGCTCGAAGCCGCGGCCCGGCACCGCGGCTCGGCCCTGGTCGAGATCTACCAGAACTGCCCGATCTTCAACGACGGTGCCTTCGACGTGCTCAAGGACAAGGACGAGGCGGCCCAGCGGCTGATCCCGCTCAAGGCGGGCGAGCCGATCCGGTTCGGCGCCCAGGGCGAGTTCGGTGTCCGCCGCGGCGAGTGGGGCGGGCTGGACATCGGCCGGGTCAGCGAGATCGGCGAGGCGAACCTGGTGGTCCACGACCCGTCGATCGCCGAGTCCACCTACTCGTTCGCGCTGTCGCGGCTGGGCGATCAGAACCTGACGCACACGCCGATCGGCATCCTGCGCCAGGTCGAGCGGCCCACCTACGACGACGGCGCCCGCGCCCAGGTCGAGCAGGCCCGCGCGGCCCGCCGGCCGGATCTCCAGAGCCTGCTGCGCGGCAAGGACACCTGGACCGTCGTCTGACCTCTGTGGACGGAAGAGGCCCACCGCCCGGGTTCGGACGGTGGGCCTCTTCCGTGTCCGATGTGGACTCAAGACTCAGGACAGCGGGCGGAACCCGACCCGCTCGGCGTCGGACGCGGTGCGGAACCAGACCTCGGCCACCATCCGCGGGAACTGGGGCGACTCTTCGGTGCAGTAGCGCAACGCCGTCACGCTCGCCTTCACCGCGAAGTTGTCCGACGGCCGGCCGCCGCCGGGCCGCGGCATGGCCGAACCGGGGCCGAACGGACCGGGCGGCACCGCGTCGCCGGTCACCTGACGCGCGGGCGGCGGCTCGGGCGCGTTCAACGGCGCGGCCACTCCTGGGTTCGGCGGCACGGAGGGCTCGAACAGCGAACCGCTCTGCGTGCCCGTCAGCTCCGGCTCCCGGCGCTCGACCGGCCGCATCGACGGCTGGATCGGCCGCGGCGGCTCGAACCCGCCCCGCGGTGCCTCCCGCGGCTGGCGCTTGGGCAGCACCTGGGTGGAGTCGATCGGCCCGTCCCCGGCCACGAGGTCGCCGTCGAAGGGCCCGGCGGACTCGGATTCCGGCGGCCCGGGCGACGGGTTCACGGGCTCGGGGGACGAGGACTGGCCGAGGAAGCCGTCACCGGCGGGCTCCTCGAACGGCGAACGGTCCGCGCCCGAGGCCGAGCGCTCGAACCAGGCCGGTTCGGACCGCGGGTCGGCAGGCTTCGCGGGCTGGAACAGCGAGACCGGCTCCGCCTCGGTTTCCGGTTCGAGCCGGCCGAAGCTCGACCCGGGCTCCGGCGACCGGCCGAAGTCCGATCCGGACCCGGGCGCGGAACTGAAGTCCACATCGGACTCCGGTTCGAGCCGGCCGAACGCGGACCCCGCCTCGGCTTCCGGCTCCGGCCGCCCGGAACCGGTTTCGCCGCCGAAGCGGCCGAACGAGGGGTCTTCCTCGGGCTCCAGCCGGTTCGAGAACGAGTCCTCGGGCTCCGGCTCGATCCGGGTGAACAGTGAAGTCGTCTCGGCGGCGTGGTGGCTGCCCCCGGTCTCGGGTTCGGCCGCCGCGTGACGGCTGGGCTCGGCCTCCGGGTGAAGATCGTGCCCGGCCTCAGCGTGACGGCCGCTGTCGAAGTCCGCGAACGCGTCTTCTTCGCGGTCTTCGGTGTCTTCGCGCCGATCGGCCTCGTGGTGACCGGCGTCGCCGGCCCGAAGACCGACCTCCTGGAAGCTGCCGCGCCCGCTGTCCTCGAAGTCCTCGAACCGGTCCGGCTGGTGCGCCCCGGCCTCGGCCTGGCCCGGGTCCGGCTGGTCGGAAACCGGGCTGAGGTACTCGGTGGCGGCGGCCCGGTACACCGAATCGGGGTCGATCTGCCGGGTAGCTGGCTCGGATTCCCTTTCCCGGTCCCGTTCCTGCGGAAGGTCAGCCTCCACAGTGGTCTCTCGGGCCACCGGCTCCGGGGCCACCGGCTCGGCCGCGGTGCGGTATTCCGCCTCGTACTCCGCCTCCGGCTCGAACCCGCCGAGCCGGTTCTCGACGGCGGCGGGCTCCCGGGGCTCCGGCTCCGCGCGCTGGATCAGCTCGGTCGGGCTCTGCTCGCGGTCCCACGAAGGGGCGGCGGGCGGCTCGGGCGCGGAGAACTCGTCCTCGTCCACCGGCGAGAGCAGCGCCGTGCCGCCGCCGAGGGACCCGGCGTTGGCCGGCGTCCGGGCCGACTCGGCGTGGGCCGCGGTCAGTGCCTGTTCCAGCTCACGGGTGCGCTTGCGTGCGGGCAGGACCAGCACCAGCCAGGTGAGGAGCACCCCGACGAAGAACGCCAACAGGCTCCAGAGCCAAACCTGTCCGAAAATGGACATCTTCCCTGCCCCTTTAGTGCGTGCGCGCGACCATGTGGTCGGCGACCGACTCGCAGGCGTCCCGCGCGGGGGAAGCGGGCAGCGCAGCGAGCTCGGAACGTGCCCGCGAAGCGTAGTCGGAAAGGGTGACCCGCGCGCGTTCGAGGCCACTGGACCGGCGTAGCAGCTCCAGGGCCTCTTCGACCAGCGCGTCTTCGGCGATGGGGCCGGCCAGCAGCTCGGTCAGCCGCGGGTCGGTGTCCGGGTCGGCCAGCGCGTACAGCATGGGCAGGGTGCGGACGCCCTCCCGCAGGTCGGTGCCCTGGGCCTTGCCCAGCTCGGCCGAGGGCGAGGCGATGTCGATGATGTCGTCGGAGATCTGGAACGCGGTGCCCACGATGTCGCCGAACCGGCGCAGGGCCTGGACGTGGTCGCCCTCGGCCCCGGACATCATGCCGCCGAACCGGCCGGAGGTGGCGATCAGCGAACCGGTCTTCTGCGCGATCACGGTCAGGTAGTGCTCGACCGGGTCGTCGCCGGGCCCGGGGCCGACCGTCTCGCGCATCTGCCCGGTGACCAGCTCGCCGAACGTCTCGGCGATGATCCGGGCCGCGTCCGTGCCGAGGTCGGCGACCAGCCGGGAGGCGTGCGCGAACAGGAAATCGCCGGTGAGGATGGCGACGGTGTTGTCCCAGCGCGCGTTGACGCTCTCCGCGCCGCGCCGCATGGTCGCCTCGTCCATCACGTCGTCGTGGTAGAGCGTCGCGAGGTGCACCAGTTCCACCGCGGCCGCCGCCACGACCACCGGCTCCCCCTGCTTGGGCCCGAACTGCGAGGACAGCAGCGTGAACAGCGGGCGAAAGCGCTTGCCCCCGGCTTCGACCAGGTGCAACGCCGCGTCGTGGACCGCCTGCACGTCGCTCTTCACCACGTCGCGCAGCAGCGTCTCCACCTCGGCGAGCCCGCCCGCGATGCTCCGCAGCAGTTGCTCGTCCTCGATCTGCAGCCCGACGGTCGCGCGCAGGTCCTCGACAGCGCCAGCCCGAGCCGCGGCGGGTCCCGCCCCCGGGGGTGGTGAAGACACAGACACGTCGGCTCCGCTCTCTCATGCGCCGGTCGGTTTCTGCTTTCAGGGTAGTGCTTACCCCTGGGGCGTCGTTTACCCGCTGTCCTGGGTAAACGGTGACGAACATGACAGCGGGCCCATTTCGAGCGGCCCGCCGCCACCGGCCCGGCCCGGCGACCACGAACGGGTTGATCCCTCGCCCGGACGAGTGATCGGGCGCCGCGGCAGCGCAACGGGTGAATCGGACCCGCGGATAGTCACCCGGAGGCCGTTTGCCACGGGTCTCTCGGGCAGCAGCGAGGAGAGCAGCATGCGCAACACCACCTTCCGGGGAGCCGGACTGATCGGCGCGGTACTGGTGACCGGAGGCGTCCTGACCGGTGCGGGGACGGCCCAGGCCGCCGGGTTCGGGGCCGCCGGCGTGACCGTGACGACCGAGGCGACTGGGACGGCGGGGGCTTCCGATGCGCCCGGTGCGGCTCGGGTGCTCACCCCGGCCATCGCCGCCGGTCTCGCGGACCTGGGTGGCGCCGACTTCACCAAGGCTTCGGCCCGGGTCACCGTGCCCACGCTCGCCCCCTGTGCAGTCGGGGGCCCGGTCAGCGGCAGTTCGGGCCCGGTCGCCAGGTCCGGGCTGAGCTTCGGCGGCGGCACGACCACCTGCGGGACCGAGACGACCGACCCGGCCAGCCACCTGACCACCAGGACGTCCACCGCCAACGGCAAGAACTTCGAGCTCTCCGCCCTGGTCGGCGCGGGCGGCCCGCGTTTGCGCCTGTCGGGCTACACCGCCACCTGCGCCGCGACCCGCACGCAAACCCACGCGAGCTGGAGCTTGAGCGGCCTCTCGGGCACCGCCGCCCTCCCCTCGCCGGTGCCGGCGAACTACGTCCGGCCCCTGACCAGCTCGAACGGCACCGTGCTGGCCAACGCGGTGTTCAACGTCCAGACCCTGCCCGGCGACGGCAGCGTCAGCCTCACCATGCTCCGCTTCGACCTGCTTCCGGCGTCCGGCAGCACGGGCTCGGTAACCGTCGGCCGCACCGCCTGCTCCCCGACGCCGTAACCCCGCGGCGGGGCTCGGAGCCCGTCTTCGAGCCGAAAACGAACGAAGGCCGCCACGGAAATCCCGTGGCGGCCTTCGCTTGCGCGAAACCCTTGAGTGAAACCCTGGCGTGAAAACTCTAGGAAGCGAACCCACCCGAAGAAGCCCAGCTGAGTGCGAACGAAGGCACCACCCCGAGCACCAGCGTCACCACCACTCCCAGCGCGATGGCCGCCGTGGTGAAGCCGCCCGGGACCGTCACCGTGGGGCCGTCCGCGGCCGGCTCCGAGAAGTACATCAGCACGATCACCCGCAGGTAGAAGAACGCGGCCACGGCGCTGAACACCAGCGCCACCACCACCAGCGGCGCCATCCCGTCCGACAGCGCGGCCGAGAACACCACGAACTTGCCGACGAACCCGCTGGTCAGCGGAATTCCCGCCAGCGCCAGCAGCAGGAACGTGAACACCCCGGCCAGCACCGGCGAGCGTTTGGCCAGCCCCGCCCACGCCGACAGGTGCGTCGCCTCCCCGCTGCCGTCGCGGACCAGGCTGATCACGCCGAACGCCGCGAGGGTCGTGAAGCCGTAGGCCAGCAGGTAGAACAGGGTGCTGGACAAGCCGTTCTCGGTCATCGCGATCGCGCCCACCAGCAGGAAGCCCGCGTGGGCGATCGAGGAGTAGGCGATCATGCGCTTCACGTCGGTCTGGGTCAGGCCCAGCACCGCGCCGATCAGCATCGAGACGATCGCCACGGCCCACAGGACCCCGCGCCACTCCCAGCTGGTCGAGGAGAACGCCACCGACAGCACGCGCAGGATGCCGCCGAAGGCCGCGACCTTCGTGCAGGCCGCCATGAACCCGGTGACCGGGGTCGGGGCGCCCTGGTAGACGTCCGGGGTCCAGGTGTGGAACGGGCCGACCGAGCCCTTGAACAGCAGGCCCACCACCAGCAGGCCGAGTCCGGCGAACAGCAGGGTGTCCGAGCGGTCCGAGCCGGCCGCGGCGTTGGCGATGTCGGCCAGCTTCACCGAGTTCGCGTAGCCGTAGAGCAGCGCGAGGCCGTAGAGGAAGAACGCCGAGGAGAACGCGCCGAGCAGGAAGTACTTGACCGCCGACTCCTGCGAGATCAGCCGGCGGCGCCGGGCCAGACCGCACATCAGGTACAGCGGCAGGCTCAGCACCTCGAGGGCGATGAACATGGTCAGCAGGTCGTTGGCCGCGCAGAACGCCATCATGCCGCCGAGGGCGAACAGCGTCAGCGGGAACACCTCGGTCTGCGAGGCCGTGGTCGGGCCGGCCTGGGCTCGGTCCTGCACGGTGCCGGGGCTGATCGCCGCCTGCGCGACGAACGCGCCGCCCGGCTCCACCTTCCGCTCCGCGATCAGGAACACCGCGCCGAGCGAGAGCAGCAGCAGCGTGCCCCAGAGGAACAGCGACGGGCGGTCCACCGAAATGGCGCCGGCGAAGGTGGTCAGACCCGCGGCCGGGGAGCTGCCGGTGGCGTACAGGATCAGCGAGACCCCGGCGGCGACGATCCCGATGACCGAGACGGCCACCTGGATCCCCCACCGGACCGCCTTCGGCGCGAACGCCTCCACCAGCACGCCGACGCAGGCCATGCCGAGGATGATCAGCATCGGCAGCACGGAGGCGTAGTCGATCGACGGCGTCGGCAACGGCTGTTGCGCCTGCGCCAGGAACATGTCAAGCACGGGTTACTTGCCTCCCTGCACGGCAGACAGGGTCGCCTGCACCGACGGGGTGATCGTGTCGAGCACCGGCTTGGGGTAGAAGCCCAGCCCGATGATCAGGATGACCAGCGGGGCGAGGATGGCGATCTCCCTCACCCCGAGGTCCTTGACGGCCTTCACGGCCCCCAGCTCCGGCTGGACCGCCGTGGCGACCGAGCCGCCCGATTCCACAGTGGACGAACCACCGGCGGGACCGGCGGACAGCGGCGGGAGCAGCGCTTCACCGCGCACCGGTCCCTGCATGACCCGCTGGTAGAGCCAGAGCACGTAGGCCGCGGCCAGCACCATGCCCACCGTCGCGATGATGGTGTACACCGGGTGGTCCACGAAGGACCCCAGCAGCACCAGGAACTCGCTCACGAACGAGTTGGTGCCCGGCAGCGAAAGCGCGGACAACCCGGCGATCAGCAGCATCCCGCCGAGCAGCGGGGTCAGCTTGGCCATGCCGCCGTAGTCGGCGATCCGGGTGGAGCCGCCGCGGCGCACGATCAGGCCGACCACCACGATCAGCATGCCGGTGGAGAGGCTGTGGTTGAGCATGTACGACACCGAGCCGACCATGGCCTGCTCGTTGAAGGTGAAGATGCCCAGCGCGATGAAGCCGAAGTGGGCGATCGAGACGTAGGCGAGGAACCGCTTCATGTCCGACTGCCCGGCGGCCAGGATCGAGCCGTAGAGCACGCCGATCACCGAGAGCACCAGCACCAGCGGGGCCAGGGTCTTGCTCGCCTCGGGGAACATCGGCAGGCAGTAGCGCAGGAAGCCGAACGTGCCGACCTTGTCCAGCACCCCCACCAGCAGCACGGCGACGCCGATCGGCGCCTGCCCGGCCGCGTCCGGGAGCCAGGTGTGGAACGGCACCAGCGGCGCCTTGATCGCGAAGGCCAGGAAGAAGCCGAAGAACAGCCAGACCTGCGTGCCGGTCGGCGCGTCGCGCACCACGGTGACCAGGGTGGCCCAGTCGAACGTGCCGTGGCCCAGCTTGTCCGAGGACAGCGAGTACGCGCCGATCGCCGAGGCCAGCATGATCAGGCCGCCGAGGAAGGAGTACAGGAAGAACTTCACCGCGGCGTACTGCCGGTTCGCGCCGCCGTAGCCGCCGATCAGGAAGTACATCGGGATCAGCATGATCTCGAACAGCACGTAGAACAGGAACACGTCGGTCGCCGCGAAGACGCCGATGGTGAGGGCCTCCTGCAGCAGGATCAGCGACAGGAACCCACCGGCGCTGCGGCCGGCCGGGAGCTTGTCGGTGAGGCCGAGGCCGCCGACCACGATCGGCACCAGCAGGGCGATCACCGCGATCATGATCAGCGAGATGCCGTCGGTGCCGAACGAGATGTGGATGCCGAAGCTGGGGATCCAGTCCATCGTGCTCGCCTGCTGGATCCGGTCCCCCGAGGGCGAGTAGCTCGCCCAGAACGGGATGATCAGCAGGAACTCCACGATGGACACGACCAGCGCGGTCGCGATCGCGGCCCGGTCGTTCCCCTTCAGGAACGCCAGCACCAGCGAGCCCGCCAGCGGCAGCAGGATGAGCGCCAGAAGCCAAGTCATGTCAGGAGAACCTCACCAGCAGAAGGGCCGCGAGCAGCAGGAACGTGCCGCCGAGCATGGACAGCGCGTACGACCGGACGAAGCCGGTCTGCAGGCGCCGCAACCGGCCGGACCCGCCGCCGAGGGCCGCGGCCAGTCCGTTGACCGCCCCGTCCACCCCGCGGTTGTCGACGTACACCAGCGCCCGCGAGAGCCAGGTGCCCGGGCGGGCGACCAGCGTCTCGTTGAGGGCGTTGCCGTAGAGGTCCTTGCGCGCCGCCCGGACCGGCCAGGCGACCCGCTCCGGGCGCTGCACCGGGATCTCGCGCGAGGGCCGGAAGAGCAGCACCGCGACGAGCACGCCGAGCGCGGCCAGCACCAGGGTGGCCACCGGGACCGTCCAGGACGGGATCGGCGCGTGCTCGGCCTCCTCGAACGGGCCGACCACCGGGGACAGCCAGTTCACGAACCGGTTGCCGATGGCGAAGAACGCGCCGGCGCCGACCGAGCCGACGGCCAGGATGACCATCGGCACCCACATCACCGGCTTGGACTCGTGCGGGTGGAACTCGCGCCCCTCCGAAGATTCGCCGGTGGGATCGAGCAGGTGCGCGGTGCTCTTGATCCCCTTCCAGCGCGGCTTGCCGAAGAAGGTCATCATCATCAGCCGGGTCATGTAGAACGCGGTGAGCCCGGCGCCGAGCACGGTCGCGAGGCCGAACACCCAGCCGCGCCAGCCCTCCTGGCCGAACGCCGCCTCGATGATCGCGTCCTTGGTGTAGTACCCGGTGAGGAACGGGAAGCCGATCAGCGCCAGGTAGCCGAGGCCGAAGGTGACGAAGGTGATCGGCATCTTCTTGGCCAGGCCGCCGAACTTGCGCATGTCGACCTCGTCGTTCATGCCGTGCATGACCGAGCCGGCCCCGAGGAACAGCCCGGCCTTGAAGAAGCCGTGCGCGACCAGGTGCATGATGCCCAGCGCGTAGATGCCGGGACCGAGGCCCACGGCCAGCATCATGTAGCCGATCTGGCTGACCGTGGAGTAGGCGAGCACCTTCTTGATGTCGTCGTAGGCGCAGCCGACGACGCACCCGAGCAGCAGGGTCACCGCCCCGACCAGGGTGACGACCAGCCGCCCGTCCGGGGTCGCGCTGAAGATCACGTTCGAGCGGGCGACCAGGTAGACCCCGGCGGTGACCATCGTGGCCGCGTGGATCAGGGCCGAGACCGGGGTCGGGCCCTCCATCGCGTCCGGCAGCCAGGCCTGCAGCGGGAACTGCCCGGACTTGCCGCAGGCGCCCAGCAGCAGCAGGATCGCGATCGCGGTGATCGCGGCCGGCGGGACCTTGCCGTTGGCCACACCGTCGAAGACCTGCGCGTAACCGGTGGACCCGACGTACTTGAACATCAGGAAGATCGCCAGCGCCAGCCCGACGTCACCGACGCGGTTCATCAGGAACGCCTTCTTCGCCGCGGTGGCCGCGGACGGGCGGTCCTGGTACCAGCCGATGAGCAGGTACGAGGCGAGGCCGACGCCCTCCCAGCCGAGGTACAGCGTCACGAAGCTGTTGCCCAGCACCAGGATCAGCATGGAGGCGATGAAGAGGTTCAGGTACGCGAAAAAGCGGTGCCGGCCCTCGTCGTCGGCCATGTAGCCGATCGAGTAGAAGTGGATCAGCATGCCGACACCGGTGATCAGCAGCACGAAGGTGAGCGACAGCGCGTCGATGCGCAGGCCGAAGTCCACCTGGAGCTGCCCGACCGGGATCCACGAGAACAGCTTGGTGTCCACAGTGGATTTTCCGTCGAAGCCGAAGAACAGGATCAGGCCGTAGACGAAGGCGGCGACGAGGATGGCGGTGCCGAGCAGGTGCCCCCACGCCCTCGAACGCTTCCCGGCCAGCAGCAGGATCAGCGCGCCGAGGGCCGGGAGGGCCACCAGCAGCCACGATGATGCGGTCACGCTCGCCCTCTCAGTACTTAAGCAGGTTGGTGTCGTCGACCGAGGCCGAGCGCCGGGTGCGGAAGATCGACATGATGATCGCCAGGCCCACCACGACTTCGGCGGCGGCCACGACCATCACGAAGAACGCCATCACCTGGCCGTCGAGTCCGCCGTTGATCCGGGCGAAGGTGACCAGGGTGAGGTTCACCGAGTTCAGCATCAGCTCGATGCACATGAACACCACGATCGCGTTCCGGCGGACCAGGACGCCCACGGCGCCGATGGCGAACAGCAACGCCGACAGCAGCAGGTAGTAGGTCGGGGTCACTTGCCTTCCCCTTCCTTCTCCGCACCGGCTTCTGGGGAGTCCGCGCCGACCAGCGCGTGCGCGTCCGGCTTCGGGACCGCATCGGCGACGAGGTTGCGGTCGCGCAGGAGCTGCACGGCCGAGGTGGACTCGATGATCGCCGAAAGCGAATCCGGGGCGATCGTGCCGTCGGGCAGCAACGCCGGGGTGGCCACCGAGTTGGCCGTGGCGAACACACCCGGTCCGGGCAGCGGCGACGGGCGGTCGTGCTCGCCGCGGAAGCGCAGCACCACCAGCTCGCGCTGGGAGAGCTTGCCGCCCTTGGCGTGCCGGTCGGTGAAGGCCAGCACCATCGCGCCGAGCGCGGCGGTGATCAGCAGGGCCGAGGTCAGCTCGAACGGGAACAGGTACTGCGTGAAGATCAGCCGGCCCAGCCCGCCCGCGGCCCCGCCGGCCGGGGTGTACGGGTCGAGCGGCGCGGCCGGGGTCACGTTCACCAGCGAGCGGAACAACCCGGCGGCGATCAGCGCGGCCAGCCCGATGCCCAGCAGCGTCGCGGCCATCCGCTGCCCGCGCAGCACCTCGACCACCGAGTCGGAGCTCTCGCGGCCGACCAGCATCAGCACGAACAGGAACAGCATCATGATCGCGCCGGTGTAGACGATGATCTGCGTGAACCCGAGGAACGGCGCGGACTGCGTCATGTAGAGCGCGCCCAGGCTCAGCATCGTGAGCACCAGCCACAGCGCCGAGTGCACGGCGTTGCGGGAGAAGATCATGCCCAGGGCGCCGAGCAGGCAGACCGGGCCGAGGATCCAGAACGCGATGGCCTCGCCGGTCGAGACCGAGGCGGCGGCCGCGGCGGGGGCCTGCGCGAGGAGGGCCGAGATCATTTCCCGCCCTCCTGCGCCGCGGTGGCCCCGGTGCCGGCCGGGGAGTCCGCCAGCAGTTCGGGCCCGTTCACGTAGTAGTCCTGCTCGTTCTCGCCCAGCCGCATCGGGTGCGGCGGCTGCTCCATACCGGGCAGCAGCGGGGCGAGCAGGTCTTCCTTGGTGTAGATCAGCCGCTGGCGGTCGTCGTCGGCCAGCTCGTAGAAGTTGATCATCGTCAGGGACCGGGTCGGGCAGGCCTCGATGCACAGGCCGCAGCCGATGCAGCGCAGGTAGTTGATCTGGTAGTCCGCGCCGTAGCGCTCACCCGGGGAGAACCGCGCCTCCTCGGTGTTGTTCCCGCCCTCGACGAAGATCGCGTCGGCCGGGCAGGCCCAGGCGCACAGCTCGCAGCCCACGCACTTCTCCAGCCCGTCCGGGTGCCGGTTGAGCTGGTGGCGCCCGTGGTAGCGCGGCGCGGCCGGGGCCCCGGCCTCCGGGTACTCCTCGGTGGCGACCTTCTTGAACATCATCGCGAAGGTGACGCCGAAACCCTTGATGGGATTGAGGAAGTCAGTCGCGGCCATCTTCTGCCCCTTCCTGTGCTGCGGTGCCGACGGCGGCCGGGGCCCGCCGGGCGGCCCTCGCCTCCGCCTTGGCCAGCGCCTTCTGGCGCGGAGTGCTCTCGGGGACCTTCAGGTCCAACGGCGGCAGCGGGTGGCCGCTGCCGGTGATCGGCACGTAGTCGTCGTTCGGCACCTTCTTCTCCGGCAGCGCCAGGCTCAGCAGCACCAGCACGACCAGGACGATGCCGATCCCGACCAGGATCTGCGGCCAGCTCCACTGGACGGTCTTGATGGCGACCACCACGACGATCCAGACCAGGTTGACCGGCACCAGGACCTTCCAGCCCAGGCGCATGAACTGGTCGTAGCGCATGCGCGGCAGCGTGCCGCGCAGCCAGATGAAGCAGAACAGCAGGACGAAGGTCTTCGCGAAGAACCAGAGCATCGGCCACCAGTTCTGGTTCAGCGCCGAGTCCTCGCCGACGAACGGGAAGCGCCAGCCGCCCAGGAACAGCGTGGTGCAGAAGGCCGAGACGATCACCATGTTGACGTACTCGGCGAGGAAGAACATCGCGAACTTCATCGAGCTGTACTCGGTGTGGAAGCCGCCGACCAGCTCCGACTCGGCCTCGGCCAGGTCGAACGGGGCGCGGTTGGTCTCGCCGACCATCGAGATCAGGTAGATCACGAAGCTCGGGATGAGCATGTAGAAGTACCAGCCGTGCGCCTGGGCGTCGACGATCCCGGAGGTGGACAGCGTGCCCGAGTACAGGATCACCGCGACGATCGAGAGACCCATCGCGATCTCGTAGGAGATCACCTGCGCGGTCGAGCGCAGCGCGCCCAGCAGCGGGTACGGCGAGCCCGAGGCCCAGCCGGCCAGCACGATGCCGTAGACGCCGATCGAGGAGCAGGCGAGGATCACCAGCACGCCCACCGGCAGGTCGACCAGTTGCAGCGTGGTCCGCTCACCGAAGATCGACACCACCGGGCCGAACGGGATGGCCGCGAGCGCGATCAGCGCGGGCACGGCCGCGAGCACCGGGGCCAGGAAGTACACCTTGCGGTCGGCGGTGTCCGGGATGATCTGCTCCTTGAACGGGAGCTTGATCGCGTCGGCCAGCGACTGCAGGTACCCGCCGGGCCCGACCCGGTTGGGGCCGGGCCGGTTCTGCATCCGGCCGACCGCCTTGCGCTCCCAGACGATCAGGAAGATCGTCAGGACCGGTCCGATCAGCAGGATGACCACGGCCTTGATCAGCACCAGCCACCACGGGTCGTCGGCGAGCAGGCGAGCCCGCTCGGCGGCGTCCGGGAACGCGGCCGGCACCTGGCCCAGGAACGGCATGAGCTGCGGGCTCACAGTTCACCTCCGGAGATCTGCACCAGCGCGCCGTGGCCCGCGCCGAGGTCGGCGCGGACGGCGGAGCCGTCGGAATTGCCCGGGAGCCACACGACCCCGTCGGGCAGGTCGGCGACCTCGACCGGCAGCGTGATCGCGCCGCGCTCGGTGGACACGCGGACGGTGCCCCCGAGGCCCTCGGCCGTCTTCGCCGAGAGCCGGGCGACGGACCGGCGCTGGGTGCCCTTGAGGTGCGGCTCGTCGTCCTGCAGCGAGCCGTTGTCGATGAGCTGGCGCCAGGTCGACAGCAGCGCCTGACCGGTCGCGGGCCGGTTCGCCGCCGCCGGAGCGGCTTCGACCCGCCCGCCGTCGACCACGCCCCGGCCCAACCGGGCCAGGTCGGCGGCCGCGGCGGCCGGGGTCTGGGTGAACAGGTCGGCGTCCATCTCCACGGCGAGGGTGTCGAGCACCCGGCCGTCGGCCAGTGCGCCGGTGCCCTCGAGGGTGATGTCGAACGGGCGGCGGCGGCCTTCCCAGTTGAGGAAGCTGCCCGCCTTCTCCACCGTCGGCGCGATCGGCAGGACCACGTCGGCCCGCTCGGTCACCTCACTCGCCCGCAGTTCCAGGCTGACCACGAACCCGGCGTTGTCCAGCGCGCGCCGGGCCAGGTCGGGGTCGGGCAGGTCGGCCGGGTCGACGCCGCCGACCAGCAGCGCGTCGAGCTGCCGCGCGGACGCGGCTTCGAGGATGCCCGTGGTGTCGCGGCCCGCCTGGACGGGAAGCGAAGCGCCCCAGAGCTTTTCGACCTCGGCGCGAGCTTCGGCGTCGGTGACCGAACGGCCGCCCGGCAGCAGCGTCGGCGCGCAACCGGCCTCCAGGGCGCCGCGTTCGCCGGCCCGGCGCGGGATCCACGCGAGCCGCGCGCCCGTGCGCCCGGTGAGCCGGCGCAGCGCGGAGAACAGGCCCGGGACCTCGGCCGCGCGCTCGCCGACCAGGATCACCGCGCCCTCGGCCCGCAGCGCGGCGTCGAGGTCGGCCGCGTGCTGCGCGATGCCGTCCACCGCCGCCGCCTCGCCACCCGGCAGGCAGGCCAGCAGCTCGCCGAAGGTCTTGCGCACCGAGGAGGTGGTCCACTGTCCCAAGTGGACGACCCGGGTGCGGTTCTTGCGGGCCGCCTTGCGCAGCCGCAGGAACACGATCGGCGCCTCGTCCTCCGGTTCGAAGGCCACGCACAGGACCGTGCGGGCCCGTTCGATCTCGCCGAAGGTGACCCCGTCCTCGGGGGTGGTGCCCAGCACGGCCGAGGTGAGGAACGCCAGCTCCTCGGCCGAGTGCGGGCGGGCCCGGAAGTCGATGTCGTTGGTGCGCAGCGCGATCCGCGCGAACTTGGCGTAGGCGTACGCGTCCTCGACCGTCAGCCGGCCACCGGTGAGCACGCCGGCGCCCTGGCCGTCGCGGGCCTTCGCCAGGCCCTCGGCAGCCACGCGCAGCGCGTCGGTCCAGGAGGTCTCCTCCAGCTCGCCGCCGGAGTTGCGGACCAGCGGGCGGCGGAGGCGGTCACCGGCCTGGGCGTACCGGAAACCGAAGCGGCCCTTGTCGCACAGCCACTCCTCGTTCACCTCCGGGTCGTCGCCGGCCAGCTTGCGCTGCACCTTGCCGCGCCGGAAGTCCGTGCGCTCGGCGCAGCCGGAGGAGCAGTGCTCGCACACCCCCGGCGCCGAGACCAGGTCGAACGGCCGGGACCGGAACCGGTACGCGGCGCTGGTCAGCGCGCCCACCGGGCAGATCTGGATCACGTTGCCGGAGAAGTAGCTCTGGAACGGCTGGCCGCTCGTCGTGCGCGAGGCCAGGTCCAGCACGTCCGCGGTCTCGGCGGTGCCGATCTGCTGGTGCGCGCCGCGTTCGAGCAGCTCGATGAACGGGTCGCCGGCCACCTGCGCGGAGAACCGGGTGCAGCGCTGGCACAGCACGCAGCGCTCGCGGTCCAGCAGCACCTGCGTGGAGATCGGCAGCGGCTTCGGGAACGTGCGCTTGGTGTCGACGAACCGCGATTCGGTGCGGCCGTGGGCCAGCGCCTGGTTCTGCAGCGGGCACTCACCGCCCTTGTCGCAGATCGGGCAGTCCAGCGGGTGGTTGATCAGCAGCAGCTCCATCACGCCCTGCTGCGCCTTGTCGGCGACGGCCGAGGTCAGCTGGGTCTTGACCACCATGCCGTCGGCGACCGTCATCGTGCAGGAGGCCTGCGGCTTCGGCATCGGCCGGCCACCCATCTCCACCTCGACCAGGCACTGGCGGCAGGCCCCGGCCGGGTCGAGCAGCGGGTGGTCGCAGAACCGCGGGATCACCGTGCCGAGCCGCTCGGCGGTGCGGATCAGCAGCTCGCCCTTGGGCGCGATGACCTCTTCCCCGTCGATGACCAGCTTGACGTGGCCTTCGGGGACCGGGGTCTCCTGAGTGGCCGGTTTGTCGGGGGCGATCGTCATGCCGGTGCTCCCACCAGTTCGGGCTGGGCGGCCTGGTTCTTCTCGCACAGCGCGAGGAACTCCTCGCGGAAGTACTTGATCCCGCTCTGGATCGGCGACACCGCGCCGTCACCGAGCGCGCAGAACGAGCGGCCGAAGATGTTGTCGCAGACGTCCAGCAGGGTGTCGATGTCCTCAGCGGTGCCGTGACCCGCCACCATGCGTTCCAGGATCTGCGCGAGCCAGTACGTGCCCTCGCGGCACGGCGTGCACTTGCCGCAGGATTCGTGCTCGTAGAACTGCGTCCACTTCATCACGGCCCACGGCACGGAGACGGTCTCGTTGAAGACCTGCACCGCGGTGGTGCCGAGCATCGAGCCGGCCTCGGCCGCCCCCTCGAAGTCGAGCGGGGTGTCGAGGTGCTCGGCGGTGAACATCGGCGTGGACGAGCCGCCCGGGGTCCAGAACTTGAGCGGGATGCCGTCCTTCATCCCGCCCGCCAGCTCCAGCAGCTCGCGCAGCGTGGTGCCGAGCGGGCACTCGTACTGGCCGGGCTTCTCGACGTGGCCGGAGATCGAGTAGATCTTCGGGCCGGGCGACTTCTCCCGGCCCATCTCGCGGAACCAGGCCGAGCCGGCGTTCACGATGTAGGGCGCGGAGGCGATCGTCTCCACGTTGTTCACCGTGGTCGGCGCGGCGTAGAGGCCCGCGGCGGCCGGGAACGGCGGCTTGAGCCGGGGCTGGCCGCGGCGGCCTTCGAGCGAGTCCAGCAGCGCCGTCTCCTCGCCGCAGATGTACGCGCCGGCGCCGGCGTGCACGGTCAGCTCGAGGTCGTAGCCGGAGCCGAAGACGTTCTTGCCCAGGTATCCGGCCTCGTACGCTTCGCGCGTCGCCGCGTTGAGCCGGCGGATGCAGTGCAGCGCCTCACCACGGACGTAGATGAAGCAGTGGTTCGACCGCATCGCGTACGAGGCGATGATGCAGCCCTCGATCAGCGAGTGCGGGTCCGCCATCATCAGCGGGATGTCCTTGCACGTGCCCGGCTCGCCCTCGTCGGCGTTGATCACCAGGAAGTGCGGCTTGTCGAAGTTCGGTGGCATGAACGACCACTTGACGCCGGCCGGGAAGCCCGCGCCGCCGCGGCCGCGCAGCCCGGAGTCCTTGACCACCTGGACCAGCTGCTCGGGCGTGCCGGCCAGCGCCTTGCGCGCCGCGGTGTAGCCCTCCAGCCGTTCGTAGGTCTCCAGGCGCCAGGAGTTCGGCGACAGCCAGCGCTTGGTGAGGACCGGAGTAATGGGATCAGGCATTACTTCTTCTCCCCTTCTCGGGCGGGCAGCACCGGCAGCGGGACGTCTTGGGCCGCCGGCGCGGTCCAGCCGCGCTCGTTCGCGATCTGCGCGCCGCGCAGGGTTTCGACGGCCTGCGAAGGACCGTCGACGTCACCGCGGTAGCGGTCCACGTCCTCCGGGAAGAACCCGGCGAGCTGTAGCTCCGCCCCCTTGAAGTCGGTCAGCGGGGCGCCGCGCGTGGGGGCCGGCTTCTGGCCCGCCTGCAGCGCGTCGACCAGCGCGACCGCCTTCTCCGGCGTCTGGTTGTCGAAGTACTCGTAGTTGACCTGCAGCACCGGGGCGAGGTCGCAGGCGGCCAGGCACTCGGCGTGCTCGAGGGTGATCGAGCCCGGCTCGTCCGGCGGGCCCGCCGTCTCCTCGTGCCCCAGCGGCGCTTCGGCCGAGCCGAGGTGCGTCTGCAGCTTCCGGTAGATGTCGTCGCCGCCCAGCGCCGCGCACAGCGTGTTGGTGCAGACGCTCACCAGGTGCTCGCCGCACGGGCGGCGCTTGTACATGGTGTAGAACGTCGCGACCGCGCTGACCTCGGCGTCGGAGAGCTCGAGCTGCCGGGCGCAGAAGGCGATGCCCTCCTGGCTGACGTAACCCTGCACCGACTGCACCAGGTGCAGCAGCGGCAGCAGCGCCGAGCGCGACATCGGGTAGCGGGCGATCAGGTTCTTCGCCTTGGCGTGCACGTCCTGGTCGAAGACGTCCTCGGCCGGGTGATCCGCCAGGACGCCCTCGGCCACGGCGGGATCCGGCGCGATACCGGTCACGTCGGTGTCACCACCCGAGGCGGCGTACGTCGTCTTCGCGCCGTGCGACCCCGGCTCGGGCATCGCCGTCGAACTCGTCATCGGTCCACTCCCCCCATCACCGGGTCGATCGACGCGATCGCGGCGATCACGTCGGCCACCAGCCCGCCCTCGGACATCGCGGGCATCGACTGCAGGTTCACGAAACTCGGCTCCCGCATGTGCACGCGCAGCGGCCGGGTGCCGCCGTCGGACACCAGGTGCGCGCCGATCTCGCCGCGCGGCGACTCCACCGGCGAGTAGACCTGCCCGGCCGGCACGTGGAAGCCCTCGGTGACCAGCTTGAAGTGGTGGATCAGCGATTCCATCGACTGGCCCATGATCTTCCTGACGTGCTCGAGCGAGTTGCCCATGCCGTCGCTGCCGATCGACAGCTGCGCCGGCCAGGCCACCTTCTTGTCCTCGACCATGACCGGTCCCGGCTCGAGCTTCTTGAGCACCTGCTTGATGATCCGCAGGCTCTGGTGCATCTCCTCGACGCGGATCAGGTACCGCGCCCAGCAGTCCGCGTCGTTGGAGGTCGGGATGTCGAACTCGAACTCGTCGTAGCGGGAGTACGGCTCGGTCTTGCGCAGGTCCCAGGGCAGCCCGGCCGAGCGCAGGATCGGGCCGGTGACGCCGAGCGCGAGGCACGCGTCGACCGGCAGGTAACCCACGCCCTTGAGCCGGTTGCGCCAGATCGGCTGGCCGGTGAACAGCTTGTCGTACAGGGGAAGACGGCTGTCCATCACCTGGCAGAACTCGGTGACCTTCTCCGCGAAGTCGGCCGGCATGTCCTGCGCGAGCCCGCCGGGGCGGATGAACGCGTGGTTCATCCGCAGTCCGGTCAGGTGCTCCAGCAGGTGCAGCACCTCTTCGCGCTCGCGGAAGCCCAGCGTCATCGCGGTGGTGGCGCCGAGCTCCATCCCGCCGGTCGCGATGTAGACCAGGTGCGAGCCGATCCGGTTGATCTCCAGCAGCATTACCCGCAGCAGCTCCGCCCGGGGCGGGGCCTGGATGCCGAGCAGCTTCTCCACGCCGAGGCAGTACGCCATCTCCGTGGACAGGGGGGCCAGGTAGTCCATCCGCGTGACGAAGGTGACGCCCTGGGTCCAGGTCCGGTACTCGCAGTTCTTCTCGATACCGGTGTGCAGGTAGCCGATCACCGACCGGAGCTGCGTGACGGTCTCGCCCTCCATCTCCAGCACGAGCCGGAGCACCCCGTGCGTCGAAGGGTGCTGCGGACCCATGTTGATCACCATGCGCTCGTCGTGCTGAGCGTCGCCGACCACGTCGTCCCAGTCACCGCCGGAAACGGTGTAGACGCGGCCTTCGGTGGTGTCGCGGCTGTCCGCCTCGGGGACCGCAGTGTTGGTGGCGTTGGTTTCGGTGGTGTCGTCGATGCTCACGAGTACGACCTCCGCTGGTCCGGCGGCGGGATTTCCGCGCCCTTGTATTCGACCGGGATCCCGCCGAGCGGGTAGTCCTTGCGCTGGGGGTGGCCGTCCCAGTCGTCCGGCATGAGGATCCGGGTCAGCGCCGGGTGGCCGTCGTAGCGGATGCCGAACATGTCCCAGGCCTCGCGCTCCTGCCAGTCGGCGGTCGGGTACAGCCCGACCAGCGAGGGCACGTGCGGGTCCTCGATCTCGAGGCTGACCTCCAGCCGGATCCGGCGCCGGTAGGTCATCGAGGTGAAGTGGTAGACCGAGTGCAGCCGCTGCCGCACGTCCACGCCGTAGTCCACTCCGGACACCGAGCTGAGCAGCTCGAAGCGCAGGCCCGGGTCGTCGCGCAGGGTGCGGGCGATCTCGACCAGGTGCTCGCGGGCGACGTAGAAGGTGATCTCGCCGCGGTGCACCGTGGTCTGCAGGACCGCGGCGGCGGGCACGTCGTGGTCGGCCAGCGCGGCGAGGAACTCGTCGGCGAACTCGTCGAACCAGCCGCCGTAGGGCCGCTCGGCCGGGGCCGGGCTGTACGCGGGCAGGCGCACGCCGCCGTAGCCGGAGGTGTCACCACTGCCGCTGACGCCGAACATGCCCTCGCGGGCGCGCCCGGCGACCATGGACTCGGCCGGGGCGGCCGGGTTCACGCCCCGGGGCTCCAAGCCCTCCTCGGGGCGCTCGGCGCTGGACTGCGCTCCGCCGGGCTCGGGCGTTTCGGACGCGGGATTCTCGGGCACCGGGCTCACTTCTTCGCGTACTTGATCGACGACGGGACCAGCTCGGTGCGCGCCCCGCTGGCGGCGCGGATCGCGGCGCGGCGGGCGTTCAGCGGCTCGTCCTGGATCTTGGCGTGCAGCTTGAGGATGGCGTCGAGCAGCATCTCGGGCCGCGGCGGGCAGCCGGGCAGGTACATGTCGACCGGTACGACGTGGTCGACGCCCTGCACCACCGCGTAGTTGTTGAACATGCCGCCGGAGGAGGCGCAGACGCCCATCGCCAGCACCCAGCGCGGCTCGGCCATCTGGTCGTAGATCTGGCGCAGCACCGGGGCCATCTTCTGGGTCACCCGGCCGGCCACGATCATCAGGTCGGCCTGGCGCGGGGTGGCGCTGAACCGCTCCATGCCGAACCGGGCGATGTCGTAGCGGGAGCCGCCGACCGTCATCATCTCGATCGCGCAGCAGGCGAGGCCGAAGGTGGCGGGCCAGAGCGAGTTCTTGCGCGCCCAGTTGACCAGTCCTTCGAGGCTGGCCAGCAGGATGCCGTTGGGGAGTTTCTCTTCGAGACCCATGGCTCTAGTTCCAATCCAGGCCGCCGCGCCGCCACACGTAGGCGTACGCGAACCCGACCGTAACGATGAACAGCACGATCTCCACCAGGCCGAACACACCGAGCGCGTTCGCGTTCACCGCGAACGGGTAGAGGAAGACCATCTCGATGTCGAACAGGATGAAGAGCATCGCCGTGATGTAGTACGCCACCGGCATCCGCCCACCGCCGACGACCGGCTGCGGCGAGGGCTCGATCCCGCACTCGTAGGCCGAGGTCTTGGCCTTGTTGTACCGGCTCGGGCCGACCATCGGGCCCAGCAGCACCGACAGCAGCGCGAACGCCGCCGCGAGGACGAACAACAGGACGAGCGGCAGGTACACCTTGAGACCGGGAGCATCCGCTCCCACGGTCTCCGCCTGCGCCAGCACGGGAGACATCAGCACGGGGTTTTCGCCATCCTTTCCGCGCCGCTGCGGGGTTCTTCTACGGGTGGTGGTCCGCTTCCTCGACGGCACCCTAAGGGAGCTGGGTCACACCGCCGAGGGTCAGGGCACCCTTACGGCCCGTGGCCGGTCCGGGTGGTGCTTGTGAAATAGTTCACAAGCCACTCGTCGTGGATGTGAAGCGGTTCACAGGCATAGGGGGAGTGTAGGACGCGAGTCACACGGTTGTCCCTAGGGGCCGTGGTATAAGGCTTACCTAACTAGATCGGACGGCCCCGGCGGGACTCGCCCGGGTGCGCTCTCGGGACCAGCGACAAGGGGTTCCCCCGGCCCTCCGGCGGCGGACATACCGGACCTGATCTTGTGACGTATCCCACCTGACCGGCCGGGCAACCACTGCTCCAGCCGAGTAGCCCGCCCCATGGCCAAGGCCCCCTCCACCGCGGGGGACGCGGTGGAGGGGGCCTTGATCGCCCCGGTCCGGCCGGGGTCGGCCAGCCGGTGCCCCGGGCTCGGCCAGCCGACAGCACGGGGCTCGGCGGCGCGGGGCCGGAGCTTCAGCGGGGGCTGGGTGTGGCGCGGGCCAGCGCGGCGATCAGGCGGTCGACGCCGTCGCCGCCCTTGGCGTCGTAGCAGCCGGAAAGTCCCTTGTACACCAACGGGAGGATCTTGTTGATCCGCAACCCGTACTTCGTCGCGGCGTGCATGACCTTCGGCTTCCCGATCAGCTTCGCGAACACGTTGCCGAGCCGGTAGTAGCCGCCCATCAGCTCGCCCACCGCGCGCGGGTAGCCCTCCAGCGCCCGCTCGCGCGAGGGGCCTTCGGCCCGTGCCAGCGCCTGCACCACGAACTCCGACGCGAGCTGCGCCGACTCCATCGCGGCGGAGATGCCCTCGCCGTTGAACGGGCTGACCATGCCGCCCGCGTCGCCGAGCAGCAGCAGCCCGTCGCGGTAGTGCGGGGTGCGGTTGAAGCCCATCGGCAGCCCGGCGCCGCCGACCTTGCCGATCGCGTTCTCCTCGCGGTAGCCCCACTCCTCGGGCGTCCCGTCGAGCCACTGACGCAGCAGCGCGCGGTAGTCGGTGTTGCGGAACGAGGCCGAGGTCGAGAGCATCCCGAGCCCGACGTTGACCGTGCCGTCGCCGAGCGGGAAGGCCCAGCCGTAGCCGGGCAGCAGCTTCGGGTCGCGCGGGTCCGAGCGGTCCCACAGCTCCAGGTGGCCCTCGATGAACGGGTCGTCGTGACGCGGGCTCTTGTAGTAGCGGCGCACGGCGACGCCCATCGGGCGCTTCTCGTTCTTGTCGATGCCGACGCTCAGCGCGAGCCGCGCGGAGACGCCGTCGCAGGCCAGCACCAGCGGCGCGCGGTAGTTGACCGGCGTCCGCTCGGGACCGACCTTCGCCTCGACCCCGACCACGCGCCCGGCGGCGTTGGTGATGGCGCTGGTCACGGTGGTGCGCTCGTACAGCCGGGCGCCGGCCTTCACCGCGGTCTTCGCCAGCAGGTCGTCGAAGTCCTGACGGGTGCGGGACACGCCGTAGGGCGGGTAGCTGGTGAGGTCCGGCCAGTCCAGCTCCAGCGTCAGCTCACCGGTGAGGATGCGCAGGCCGCGGCTGTGCACCCAGCCCGCGTCGGTGGAGGTGTCGATGCCCAGGTCGATCAGCTGCTTGACCCCGCGCGGGGTCAGCCCGTCGCCGCAGACCTTCTCCCGGGGGAACTCGGTCTTCTCCAGCAGCAGCACGTCGACACCCGCGCGGGCGAGGTAGGTGGCCGCGGTGGATCCGGCCGGTCCGGCGCCGACCACGATCACTTCGGCGTCGTGGTCCGGGTTGCGACGAGGGCTCATACCGCCGAGTTTAGAGAAGGCTTCTTGGCCCGATGAATCGCGACGACGCCAAAAGTGAGGTTCAGCCACTCCACCTCGGTCCAGCCGGCGCCGGCGACGATCTCCCCCAGCGCCCGCTGGTCGGGCCAGGCGAGCATGGATTCGGCCAGGTAGGAGTAGGCCTCGGGGTTGGTCGAGGACCGGCTGCCGACCCAGGTGAGCAGCTTGAGCACGAACCGCCGGTAGACGAACCGGATCGGTGCGAATGTGGGCGTCGACACTTCGCAGACGACCAGCCGCCCGCCCGGCCTGACCACCCGGGCGATCTCGACCAGCGCGGCCTTGGTGTCCACGAAGTTGCGCAACGCCAGCGAGATCGTCACGGCGTCGAAGGACTCGTCGGCGAACGGCAGGTGCAGCGCGTCGGCCGCGACCATCGGGACCTCGCGGTGCAGACCCGCCCGCAGCATGCCGACGGAGAAGTCCGCGGCCAGGCACCAGGCCCCGCCCCGCGCGTACTCCACCGTGGAGACCCCGGTCCCGGCCGCGAGGTCGAGCACCTTCTCCCCGCGCTGGGCGTCCAGCACCCGCGCGGTGGTGGTGCGCCAGCGCCGGTCGAAGCCGAACGTCATGAACGAGTTGGCCCGGTCGTAACCGGACGCGACACCGTCGAACATCGCGGCGACCTCGTGCGGATCCTTGTCCAAGCTGGCGCGTGGCATGCCCTGAACTCTAACCACGGCGGTGCGGGGGCCGGGGGCCGGTTCTGCGGAACCGGCCGGTCCGCGTGGGGGGTGAGGACGGTCCCGACCGGACCGCGCGCCCCCGGGTCAGCCGAGCGCGTCGAGCATTCCCCGCACCGAAGCCGCCCAGGCGAACTCCTCCGCTCGGGCCCGAGCGGCCGCGCGGCGCTGCTCCTCGGGGCGGTCGAGCAGGCCGGTGACGGCGGTGGCGAACGCGGGCGCGTGGTCGTCGACCGCGGCGCCGCAGCCCGGGGCGACGATCTCGCGCAGGGCCGAGGAGGCCGAGACCACCACCGGCGTCCCCGAGGCCAGCGCTTCCAGCGCGGCCAGCCCGAAGGTCTCGTGCGGGCCCGGCGCCAGCGACACGTCCGCGCTGGCCAGCAGCCGCGCGAGCTCCGTCCGCCCGGACAGGAAGCCCAGGAAGGTCACCGGCAGCCCGCGGGCCCGGCGTTCCAGCGCGCGCCGCCGCGGTCCGTCGCCGGCGATCACCAGCCGGACCCGCAGGCCCGAATCGGCCAGCTCGGCGACGGTGTCGACGCTGCGCTCCACGTGCTTCTCCGGCGACAGCCGTCCACAGTGGACCAGCAACGCCTCGTCCCGGCCGGCCAGGGAGAGCCGCCAGCCCTCGTCCCGCCTCGACGGTGCGAACGTGGCCAGGTCGACCCCCAGCGGGACGCGCCGGACGTTCGGCACCGCGATCCGGTCGAACTCCGCGCGGGCGAACGCCGTGGTGCAGACCACCGTGTCGTAGCCGGCCGCCATCCGGCGGTTGGCGGCGTCCGCGACCGCGCGCGCGATCGGCCCGGGCAGCAGGAACTGCTCCAGCAGCCGGTCGAGCCGTTCGTGCGAGATGACCGTGCTGGGCACGCCGTGGCGGCGGGCCCAGACCCCCATCCCCCGCAGCGTCAACCGGTCCGAGACCTCCAGCCGGTCCGGCCGCAGCCGGCGCAGCACGGCCCGGACCCGGTGCGGGTCCACCGCCCGGTAGCCACCGGTGCCGGGGATCCGCGGCGCGGGCAGCGAGTACCGGGAAACCCCGGTGGGCAGCCGCTCGACCGAGTACCGCGGGCCCGGCACGACCAGCGTGACCCGGTGCCCGCCGGCCACGTAGCCCGCGCCGAGGTGGTGCAGCGCGGTGCGCAGGCCGCCGGAGCGCGGTCCGTAGAAGTTCGCGAGCTGGACGATGTGCACGCCGCTCAGGCCGCGCGCGCGACTCGGCCCCGCACCTGTTCGTAGTGCCCGACGAGCTCGTGGCAGACCGCGGGCCAGGTGCGGCCCAGCACCACCTTCCGCGCCTTCTCCCCCAGCCGCACCCGCAGCGCCGGGTCACGCAGGGCGTTGACCTTCTCCACCAGCGCGGGCCCGAATTCGGCCCGATCGGCGGGCAGCAGGTAACCCGTGCGGCCGGGCAGCACCAGATCCTTCGGGCCGCCCGCGGCGGGCGCGAGCACCGGCCGCCCGGACGCCATCGCCTCCTGCACCGCCTGGCAGAACGTCTCGTGCGGTCCAGTGTGGACGAACACGTCGAGGCTGGCGTACGCGGCCGAAAGCTCTTCGCCGTACTTCGCGCCGAGGAACGCCGCACGAGGCAAGCGCTCACGCAGCGCAGGCAGCTCCGGACCGTCACCGACCACGACCAGCCGCACCCCCGGCACGTCGGCCAGCGCGATCAGCCGGTCGACCTCCTTCTCCGGCGCGAGCCGCCCGACGAAGCCGACCAGCAGCTCGCCGTTCGGGGCCAGCTCGGCGCGGAGCACGGGGTCGGCGTGCGCGGGCGAGAACCGCTCGATGTCCACGCCGCGGGCCCACTGGTGCACCCGGGGCACGCCGTGCCGCCGCAGTTGCTCGGCGGCGTCGGAGGAGGGCGCGAGCGTCCGGTCGGCCCGCGAGTGCACGCGGCGGACCCAGCGCCAGGCCGCGCGGGCGCCGATGCCGAAGCCGTACGCGGCGGCGAACCCGGCGATGTCGGTCTGGTAGACGGCGACGGTCGGCACCCTCAGCCGTCTCGCCGCGGCCAGCCCGCGGGCACCGACCACGAACGGCGACGCCAGGTGCACCACGTCCGGCCCGAAGCCGGCCAGCGCGGTCAGCACCGTGCGCGTCGGCAGCCCGATCGGCAGCGAGTGCACGCCGGGCACGTCGAAGGCGGGGATGCGGACGACCGGGGCGCCGCGGTAGGACTCCGGGCCCGGCCCGGGCGCCACCACGAGCACTTCGTGGGCACGGTCGGCCAGGTGCTCGACCACCCGCAGCACGGAGTTCGTCACGCCGTTCACCTGGGGCAGGAAACTTTCGGTGACTATGGCGACTCGCACCCGGCCACTGTCGCACCGGCGCGCGCGGGCCGGGCCAATCCCGCGTGACGCGCGAGCCAACGGTGTCCGAACACTGGCGGCACCGCCGCGCCGTCGGCAGATCGGACACCACATGTCATCTCAAGGTCGTGCTCCGTAAACCAGCGCCGCCCAGACTAAGCAGGCATGACCCTCTTGTCCTCCAGGCCGTCGCAGCCCGTGGAGCCGGGGCTGCTCTCGAGGGCGCTCGAGGTGGCCGGCCGGCTGGCCAACGACGCCACCGACGTGATCACCGCGACCGCCGGCCGAGGCGCCCGGCCTTCGACCCTGGACTCCCCCTTCGACTGGGTCACCGACACCGACCGCATCCTCGAACGCCACACCCGCCGGGTGCTGACCGCCGAGTTCCCCGGGATCCCGGTGGTCGGCCACGAGTTCGGCGCCGACCACGGCGCGGACGTGGCCGAGTACCGCTGGGTCGTCGACTCCGTGGACGGCACCGCCAACTACGTGGCCGGGGTGCCGTGGTGCGCCTACAGCCTGGCCCTGGTCGACGCGTCCGGACCGGTGGTCGGCGTGGTCGCCGACCCGTACCGCGCGCAGATCTACGCCGCCGCCCGCGGCCGGGGCGCCCGCGCGAACGGCAAGCCGATCCACCTGGCCGAACGCTGCGTGACCGCGGGCGCGATCGTCTGCACCGAGCTGGCCCGCAAGGGCCCCTGGCCGGGCATGGGCGGCTTCATCGAACGCGCGGCGGCCGCGCACGCCGGGGTGCGGGTGCTGGGCTCGGCGGCGCTGTCGATCGCGCAGGTGGCGCTGGGCCACGCGGCCGCGGCGGTGCTGCACAGCTACCACGAGTGGGACGTCGCGGGCTCGGTCGCGCTGGCCATCGAAGCGGGCGCCGTGGTGCTGGACCGGCACGGCGAGGACACGGCGCTGCCGACCGACGGCCTGCTGGTGGCCGCCCCGGGCGTCGCCGACGAGGTCCTCGGCTGGTGGCAGGAGACCGCGACGGTGGCCTGAGGCGGCCGGGGCCGGGCGGCGGCGCTCCCGGGCCCCGGCCGGGTTCGGTCGGGTTCGATCGACCGGCCGCGGTGCGGGCCCGGGTCAGGAAAGCGGCAGTGCGGCCGGCTCCGGGGCCGGGCGGGCGGCCCGGTCGCGCTTGATCAGCCGGCGCAGCCACCACAGCAGCGGCCCGGCGATCAGCCAGGTGAACAGGACGGTCGTGCCCAGCGGCAGCAGGGTCAGCGTGGCCGAGCGGCCGGCCACCCGGGCCAGGTCCGGGTCGGTCGCGTCGTACTCGATCAGCACGAGCTGGCCCGCGGACAGGCCGGACGGGTAGAGCACGCCGTTGGGCGGGCTGTGCACGATGCCGTCGGGGGTGCCGTACTGGATGATCGTGCGGTCGAAGGCGACCGACTCGACCGTGGCGTTGGCCGTGCCGAGGTGGGCTTCGATCGAGTCGTCGTTGCGGATCGCCGCGAACAGCAGGCTCACGCACATCACCGTGAGCAACGACGCGACCGCGAGAACGGCGGGCCACCCGATGCGCCTCGCCCGCACGCTTCTAGCCGTCACGGCGGTGAGTTTAGCCCCCAGGGGTGGCCGCACCGGGGTTCACCGGCGCGGCCACCCGCGGGTCAGGGCCGGCCGGCCGCGGCCAGCGACTGGTGGTTGGCCTGGATCTGGTCGTAGGCCTTCGGCTTGACCTGCGCGATCTTGCTCGCGAAGGACTTCGGCGCGGTCCCGTTCGGCCCGGTCGCCGGCTTGCCCTTGGTGAACAGCCAGGTCTGGAAGAACTCCCGCAGCGGCTGGCCCGAGACCTGCTCGGCCACGGCCTCGAACTCCGGGATCACGCCGCTCTTCCCGCCCTTGAGCACCTGCCAGCGCTTCAGCGTCGCGAAGAACGCGTCGTCACCGACAGTGGTGCGCAGGGCCTGCAGCGCCATCGCGCCCCGGTCGTAGACCGCCGCGTCGAACTGGTTCGCCTCGCCCGGGTCGCCCGGCAGGACCTGCCAGAACGGGGCGTCGGCCGGGTGGGTGTCGTACGCGTACTGCGCCAGCTCGGCCGTGGTGCCCTCGCCCTCGTGCTCGGCCCAGAGGTACTCGGCGTAGGAGGCGAAGCCCTCGTTCAGCCAGATGTCGCTCCACTTGCCGAGCGAGACGTTGTCGCCGAACCACTGGTGGGCGTTCTCGTGCGCGATCAGCGTGGTGTTGGCGCCCGCCAGGAAGTTCTTCAGGCCGTAGGTGGGCCGCGTCTGGTTCTCCAGCGAGAAGCTGATCCCGCTGGTCACCACGCCGCCCTCGGCCTCGAACGGGAACGGGCCGAACTGCGTGGCCAGGAACGCGTCGACCTCCGGCGTCCGCTCGACGCTGGCCTTGGCGGCGTACAGCGAGTCGCCGAGGTCCGAGCCGTAGGCGGTGATGAACGGCTTGCCCTCCGGCGTGGTCGACTGGTTCACCTCGTACGGGCCGATCACCAGCGAGGTCAGGTAGGTGGCCTGCGGTTTCGTGCTGCGCCAGTTCCAGCGCGTCCAGCCGGCGCGGCTCTGCGACTTGCGCACCAGGTTGCCGTTCGACACCACGGCGTTGCCGTCCGGTGCCTCGACCGACACGTCGTAGGTCGCCTTGTCGGTGGGGTGGTCGTTGGACGGGAACCACCAGGCGGCGCTCTGCGGCTCGTCGACCCCGAGCGCGCCGAAGGAACCCTTCTTCCACGCGTTGAGCGTGCCGATCTTCGCCGTGGACGGCGTGTCGGAGTAGGCCACGACCACGGTGGTGGTCTGCCCCTTGGCCAGCGGCACCGCCGGGGTGACGACCAGTTCGCCGTCGCCGCCGGAGTTGGTGAACTGCGCGGGCCGGTTGCCGACCAGCACGCTGGAGGCCTTGAGCGCGAAGTCCAGGTCGAACCGCGAGAGGTCCTGGGTGGCGGTGAGCAGCAGCGTGGTCGTGCCGGACAGCACGTCGGTGGCCGGCTGGTAGCTGAGCCGGATGTCGTAGTGCAGCACGTCGGTCCCGCCGTTGCCGGCGTTCGGGTAGTACGGGTCGCCGACGCCGGGGGCGCCCGGCGCGGGAGCCGCGCCCGCGACGTTGGCCAGCAGCACCGACGCCATTCCGGCGGCGAGCACACCGAGGCCGGCGCGAATTCTGACACGCATGTGATTCCTCCCAAAGGTGATCAGCGCGCTCGAACGTAGCCAGCTCGCGAAGCCCGAGATACAGCCGAAGGAAGGTTTCTTACCCGCTGGGAACCGCTCGGGGCCGGGGAATTTCCGGACGGACCGGGGAGTTGCCCGGCGGATTCCCACCGGGTGAGCCGGACGACCGGGCGGCCGGGCGACCACTGAAGCAACCGGCCGGCCCGGTCCACCCGCCGCGCCGCGGTCAGGCGGTCAGGCGGTCAGGCGGTCAGGCGGTCGGGCGGTCAGGCCGAACGCACCGCCGCCGCCACCGCCGCGCGGAGGCGGCCGTGCAGTTCGCGGTGCCGGGTCCGGTCGACGCGGACCTCGACCACCCGCAGCCCCGGCGCCGGCTTCAGCGCGGCGCGGAACTCGGTCATCGTCTCGGCGATGACGTGCGGCACGCGGTAGCCCGCGCACAACGCGCCCAGGTCGGCGCCGTGCGGGGTGCCGAACACCCGCTCGAAGCTCGCGCTGTACTCGGGCGCGCCCTGCTCCAGCAGCGAGAAGATGCCGCCGCCGTCGTCGTTGAGCACCACGAAGGTCAGGTCCGGGCGTTGCTCGGCCGGCCCGGTGAGCAGGCCGTTCGAGTCGTGCAGGAAGGTCAGGTCGCCCACCAGCGCGTACGACGGCGCGCGGTGCACCATGGCCGCGCCGATGGCCGTGGACACGGTGCCGTCGATGCCCGCGACCCCGCGGTTGCGGTGCACCAGCACGTCCGGGCGCAGCCGTCCGGCCAGCGCGACGTCCCGCGTCGGGTTGGACGAGCCGACCACCAGCAGCGCGCCGTCGGGCAGCGAGTCCACCAGCTCGGTCGCCACCCGCAGTCCGCTGGGCCACGGCTCGGCCGCCAGCGCCTCGGTGACGGCGCCGGCCGCGGCCGCGTCGGCGCGCTGCCAGCTCGCCAGCCACTCCGGGTCGGCCGGTTTCGTCGGCTCGGCGAACCACTGGCCGACCTGCCGCACGTTGTGCGCGGGCGCGGGCCAGTCGGAGTCCGGGCGGACCAGCAGCACCTCGACCGCCGGATCGGACAGCACCCGCTGGACCTGCCGGAACACCGTCGGACGGCCGAGGCAGAGCACCTGCTCCGGCCGGTGCTTGGCGATGAACTCCTCGACCCCCAGCAGCCACGCGCCGGCCGGGATCGCGGTCGAGCCGGACAGGCCGAGGCCGCCGGTCTCCGACACCACGGGCCAGCCGTGCTGCTCGGCCCACTCGCTGGCCGCCTGCACGCCGGTGTCGCAGGCGATCACCAGCCCGTGCCGCGCCGAGGGCACCACGGACGAGGGCAGGGCGCCGAAGTCGGGCAGCTCGGTCCAGCGCTCGCCGCCGGGGCGGCCTTCGAGTGACTCGTACCACTCCTGGTCGTCGAGGTCGGGCACCAGCGGGTCGCGGAACGGGATGTTCAGGTGCACCGGCCCGCAGCGCCACTCGCCGTACGCGGCGTTCCAGGCCCGGCAGATCTGGCTGCGCCAGTACGAGTTCTGGCCGGCCCGGCGCTCGGCCACGGCCAGCTCGTCGAAGTAACGCACGGCGTTGCCGTAGAGCTGGTACTGGTCGATCACCTGGCTCGCGCCGGCCGCGCGCAGTTCCGGCGGCCGGTCGGCGGTCAGCACGACCAGCGGCACACCGGCGCGGTCGGCCTCCAGCACGGCGGGGTGGAAGTTCGCCGCCGCGGTGCCGGAGGTGCACACCACGGCCGCGGGCCGCCCGGTGCGCGCGGCGATGCCGAGGGCGAGGAAGGCGGCGCCGCGCTCGTCGATGCGGACGTGCAGCCGCAGCCGCCCGGCCGCGGCCGCGTCGTACAGCGCGATCGACAGCGGCGCGTTGCGCGAGCCGGGGCAGAGGACCACGTGGGAGACGGTGTTGCGGACGAGCTCGTCCACGATCACCCGGGCCTGCGCGGTGGACGGGTTCACCGGCACGCCCCGGAGGCGTCCAGCCCCGCCGACGTACTTACTTCCGCGGAGGCGGCGTCCAGCCCCGTCGACGTATTTACTTCCGCGGAGGCGGCGTCCAGCACAGCAGAAGTGTCCACAGGTCCTATTCTCCCAAACGTGGATGACGCCCGAGTTTCCGAGCTGTTCGATCCGGCCGCGTGGACCGAGGTCGACGGTTTCGACTTCACCGACATCACCTACCACCGCTCCACTGAAAGCCGCTCCGGCAAACGGGTGGTCCGGGTCGCGTTCGACCGCCCCGAGGTCCGCAACGCCTTCCGGCCGCACACCGTCGACGAGCTCTACCGCGCCCTGGACCACGCGCGGATGAGCCCGGACGTCGGCTGTGTCCTGCTCACCGGGAACGGACCCTCGCCCAAGGACGGCGGGTGGGCCTTCTGCTCCGGTGGTGACCAGCGTATTCGCGGAAGGTCCGGGTATCAGTACGCGAGCGGGGAGACCTCCGACACGGTCGACCCGGCGCGGGCCGGGCGGCTGCACATCCTCGAGGTGCAGCGGCTGATCCGGTTCATGCCGAAGCCGGTCGTCGCCGTGGTGCCGGGCTGGGCCGCGGGCGGCGGGCACTCGCTGCACGTGGTGTGCGATCTCACCCTGGCCTCGGCCGAGCACGCGCGGTTCAAGCAGACCGACGCCGACGTCGGCTCGTTCGACGGCGGGTTCGGCTCGGCCTACCTCGCGCGCCAGGTCGGGCAGAAGTTCGCCCGCGAGATCTTCTTCCTGGGCCGCGAGTACAGCGCCGAGCAGATGCAGGCGATGGGCGCGGTGAACGCCGTGGTGCCGCACGCCGGGCTGGAGGCCGAGGCGCTGGAGTGGGGCTGGGCGATCCTCGGCAAGTCGCCGACCGCGCAGCGAATGCTGAAGTACGCCTTCAACGCGATCGACGACGGACTGGTCGGCCAGCAGCTCTTCGCCGGGGAGACCACTCGGCTGGCCTACATGCAGGATGAGGCGGTGGAGGGCCGCGACGCGTTCCTGCAGAAGCGCGAACCGGACTGGTCCGGCTACCCGTACTACTACTGACCCCTCGGTGAGGGGTCAGCCGGCTGGAGGTTTCGCTCGTGCGCGTGGTGTGGCTCGACGGGAGCGCGGACGCGGTCGCCGCCCTGGACGCGGCGGTGGCCGAGGCGCTGGACGGTGGCGAGGCGGTGCTGCCGCTGAACGCCGCCGACCCGTCGGCGTCCGCGCTGCTCGCCGGTATGGCCCCCGAAACGCCGGTGGAACCGGGGACGGCGGTGGTGATCGCCACCTCCGGCTCCACCGGGGCGCCGAAGGGCGTGCTGCTCTCGCCGTCCGCGCTGACCGCCTCGGCCCGGGCCACGCACGACCGGCTCGGCGGGCCCGGCCGCTGGCTGCTCGCCACGCCCGCGCACTACATCGGCGGGCTGCAGGTGCTCGTCCGCGCCCGGCTGGCCGGCCGGCGGGCCGCGTACCTCGTCGGCGAGGGCTTCCGTCCGGACGATTTCGCCGCGTCCGCCGCGCCGGTGCTCGCTTCCTCGGGACCGGCCTACACGGCGCTGGTCCCGACCCAGCTCGTCCGCTTGCTCGACGACGGCGGCGCGGGCCTCGAAGCGGCGCGAGCCTTCGACGCGATCATCCTGGGCGCGGCGGCGACGTCGCCGAAGCTGCGTACGCGAGCGGCTGAGGCGGGCGTCTCGATCGTGCCCGCGTACGGCATGAGCGAGACCGCCAGCGGCTGCGTGTACGACGGCGTCCCCCTGGACGGCGTCCGGGTGGAGCTCGACCCCGAGGACCGCGTCCGCATCTCGGGTGCCGTGCTGGCCCACGGCTACCGGCTCGCCCCCGGGCTGACCGCCGAATCGTTCGGCGACGGCTGGTTCCGCACCTCCGACCGCGGCCGGATCCACCCCGACGGCCGGGTCGAGGTGCTGGGCCGCGCGGACGACGTGATCAACACCGGCGGCGTGAAGGTTTCCGCCGCCGCCGTGGAGCGGGTGCTCGGCGGCCAGGCCGGGGTCCGGGACGCCTGCGTGGTCGGCCTCCCGGACCCGGAGTGGGGTGAGGCGGTGGTCGCGCTGGTCGTCGCCGACGGCGTGGCCGACGGCCCCGGCCTGCGCGCCGCCGTCCGCGCGGAACTGGGCCCGGCGGCCACGCCGAAGCGCCTGGAGTTCACCGCGGAGCTGCCCTTGCGCGGCCCCGGCAAGGTCGACCGCGGCGCGGTCAAGGCCCTCCTCACGTCCTGATCCGGCCCGGGGGTCGTTGACAGGGCGCCGGTGCTCGCGTTTGGCTGGCCGGCATGACGAGATGGACGAAAGCGGTGGTCGCCACCGTCGGGGTGGTGCTGGGCCTGGTGGTCGCCGCGGGAGCCGCTTCGGCCGACGACGACCCGTCGAGCGGAACCCTCACCTGGCAGTTCGGCGCGGGTTATTGACCGGTGGATGATCGTCGTGGAGTTGAATGACGTCCATGGCGACGATGAGTGAATGGATCGAAGGCGCCCGCCCGCGGACGCTGCCCAACGCGATCGCCCCCGTGGTCGCCGGGGTGGGGGCCGCGATCGCCCTGGACGCGTTCTCGTGGTGGCGTTCGCTGCTCGCGCTGCTGGTGGCGCTGTCGCTGATCATCGGGGTGAACTTCTCCAACGACTACTCCGACGGCGTCCGGGGCACCGACGAGCACCGCGTCGGACCGCTGCGGCTGGTCGGCTCCGGCACCGCCGACCCGAAGGCCGTGCTCCGCGCCGCGCTGGGCTGTCTCGGCCTGGCCGGGGGGCTGGGCCTGGTGCTGGTGGCGCTCACCGGCCACTGGTGGCTGCTCGTCGTGGGCGCGCTCTGCATCCTCGGCGCCTGGTTCTACACCGGCGGCAAGAAGCCCTACGGCTACTACGGCCTCGGTGAGCTCGCCGTCTTCGTCTTCTTCGGCCTGGCGGCGGTGCTCGGCACCACGTACGTGCAGGCGGGCCGCGTCAGCTGGGCCGCGCTGGGCTGCGCCGTCGCCGTCGGCTGCTTCTCCATGGGCGTGCTCACGGCCAACAACCTGCGCGACATCCCGACCGACCTCGAGTCGGGCAAGCGCACCCTCGCCACCCGTCTCGGCGACCGGGGCACGCGTCGGATGTACCTGACGCTGATCACCGTGCCGTACGTGATCACCGTGCTGCTCGGCCTCGGGCACCCGCTGACGCTGATCGCGCTGGTCACCGCGCCGATGCTGCTCAAGTCGGTCAAGGCGGTCGGCGGCGGGCAGCACGGCCGGGCCCTCATCCCGGCCCTGCGCGACACCGGGCTGGCCATGCTGGCCTGGTCGGTGCTGACCGCCGTCGCGCTGAGCGTCTGAGCCCGGCCCGGGCCCGCACCAGCCGGGCCGGGCCTAGCCGGTGAACTTGCCGCTGCGCAGGAACTCGTCGAACTTCGCCCGGTACGGCGCGATGTCCAGGTCCTGCTCGGCCAGCCACTCGTCGGAGTAGTACGTGTTGGCGTAGCGCTCGCCGCCGTCGCACAGCAGCGTGACGACCGAGCCGGCCTGCCCGTCGGCGATCATCCGGGAGATGAGCAGGAAGGCGCCGTAGAGGTTGGTGCCGGTCGAGCCGCCCGCCCAGTGCCCGGTGTGCTCGCGCAGCAGCCGGATCGCGGCGAGTGAGCCCGCGTCGGGGACCTGGAACATCTCGTCGATCACCCCGGGCACGAACGAGGGCTCCACCCGCGGCCGCCCGATGCCTTCGATCCGCGAGGGCAGACCCGTCGCGTGGTCCAGCGCCCCGGTTTCCCAGGCCCCGAAGAACGACGAATTCTCCGGGTCCACCACGCCGATCTTGGTGGTGTGCCGCTTGTAGCGGACGTACCGGCCGAAGGTCGCGCTCGTGCCGCCCGTGCCCGCGCCGACGACGATCCAGCTCGGCACCGGGTGCCGCTCGGCCCGCATCTGCGCGTACACCGACTCGGCGATGTTGTTGTTGCCGCGCCAGTCCGTCGCGCGCTCGGCGTAGCTGAACTGGTCGAGGTAGTGCCCGCCGCACTCCGCGGCCAGGCGCTCGGCCTCGGGGTACATGTCCGGCGCTCGGTCGACGTAGTGGCACTCACCGCCGTAGAACTCGATGAGCGCGATCTTCTCCTTGCTCGTCCGCCGCGGCACCACGGTCACGAACCGCAGGCCCAGCATCCGGGCGAAGTAGGCCTCCGAGACGGCGGTGGAGCCGCTGGAGGCCTCGATCAGCACGGTGTTCTGGCCGATCTGGCCGTTGACCAGCCCGTACAGCAGCAACGACCGCGCCAGCCGGTGCTTGAGCGAGCCGGTGGGGTGGACCGACTCGTCCTTGAGGTAGAGGTCGACCCCCCACTCCGGCGGCAGCGGGAAGACGTGCAGGTGCGTGTCGGCGCTGCGGTTCGCGTCGGCCTCGATGATCCGGACGGCCTCACGCACCCAGGCCCGGCTGTGCAGCTTGCTCACGCGCCCACCTCGCCGGAGGCCGGACGCGCGCGGTCGAGGGAGCGGCTCGCGAACCCGTTCATGCGGCGCGGTGCCCGGGCTCGCCGTCCGCGGGAACGTCGCCGCGCAACTGCGCGCGCAGGGCGGCGCGGGCACGGGCGCGGGACTCGTTGCGCTTGGCCAGCCCGGCGGTCACGCGCGCGTTGAGCGAGCGGAAGACCAGCAGTCCCACCGGCAGGCCCACGACGAGCCCGATCAGCAGCGAGACCAGCAGCGGCACCCCGATCAGCGACAGCACCCAGGCGACCACCGCCACCAGCGCGAAGCGCGCGAGGAGGTAGATCGTCAGGTCACGAGGCAGATGATCAGCACGTTCCTGCGTTTCGCTCACATCGAAGCAGGCTACGCCCCCGGCGCGGTCTCCTCGTCCAGGCCCGCGTTGTTCGGCCGGCTCTCGAACCGGGTCGAGAGCACCACGGTGGTGTTGGTGCGCCCGACTCCGGGGATGCGGCGCAGCCGGCCGAGCGTGTGCTCCAGCTCGTCCACCGTCGGCACCCGCACCTTGACCACGAACGCCTCGTCGCCGGCCACCGCGTAGCAGCTCTCCACCTCGGCCAGCTCCCCGAGCGCGGCGGCGACGTCCTGGTCGGTGGCGGTGTCGGTGGGGTGGATGCCCACCAGCGCGGTGACGCCGAGGCCGACCGTGCTCGGGTCGACCGTGGCGTGGTAGCCGGTGATCACCCCCGCCGCTTCGAGCTTGCCCACGCGTTCGTGCACCGACGAGGCGGACAACCCCACGGACCGGCCCAGGTCGGCGTAGGTGGCCCGGCCGTTGACCCGCAACGCCGCGATGATCTTTCGGTCCAGCTGATCCACCGGCCCATTATGCTGCGCCGCCCGCCCGGGCCCCCGCCGCGGTAAAGCCCGGGGTGTCTCGTGCGTCACAGACGCGGCTCCACGCCCCCTGCGCACCGAGGCACCTTTGGTCCGTCTTTACCTTTTCGCGCGGACTGCGAACCGAAAAACCGCAGGTCGAAGGCATGAGGAGAGCTTCGGAGTTCGCTGAATCAAACCCGAGGTTATGTCCCTTTTGCACTTTAAGGGCTCTTTACTCAGGGACAACCGTTCGAGTACCCGACGGGTGAAGTGCCACGATTGCCGTGTTGACTTACCCGGCGCGGCGGGCGAAGAGCCCGATGCCTCCGGTATAGCAGGCAGGTCGTTAAGGAGGCGGAAAATGACCGCGACCATGGGCGGAAGGCTGCTCACCCCCGGTGAGGTGGCCGCTCTGTTCCGAGTGGACCCGAAGACGGTCACCCGGTGGGCCACGGCGGGACGGATCGGCTCGATCCGCACCCCGGGTGGGCACCGCCGGTTCCGCGAGTCCGAGGTGAACGAGCTGCTGGCCGAGCTCACCACCGACGCGAGCGAACCGGCCCGCAAGATCTGAACGACCACGGCGGAAGGGTCGTGAGTGGTAGACGGTGCCCCCGGGCACCGGCTACCGGTCACGACCCTTCGTCGCTTCCGGCCGCACCGTCACACCCGGGCTTCACCCCGGTTTTCGAAATTGGGGTTAACCTGGGGCCCGGTACGGCCTTGCGACGGAAGGACCCGGGCATGATTCCTCTGCTCGCAGCGGTGGGCGCGATCACCATCGCCGTTCTGTTGTGGCGGGTCTTGGGGGCGCAACGCATCGGCGTGCCCCAGCGCCGTCCCACCCTGGCCCCGGACGACGACCCGGACTTCCTGCGCCGACTCGGCGAACAGCAGCGCAAACGCCCCACCGACGAAGACGAGGTCTGAGTTCCCGGGGTCTAACCCCGATCCTCCGGCCACCACAGCCGAAGGCGGCCCCGGCCGGCCCGGTGGCCGACCGGGGTCATCGCCGGTCGGCGACCCGTCCCGGCTCAGCGGTACTGCTGCCCGCCGAACCCGTCCGCCACCGTCGCCGCCAGCTCCAGCAACGACAGCCGCGTTCCGCCGCCCAGGCGTTCCAGCTCGATCTCCGCGCCCTCTTCCAGGTGCGGGTCGAACGGCACCCGGCACACCGCCCGGACCTTCGCCCCGAAGTGGGCCGAAAGCTTGTCCAGGTCGACCGAGCTGCCCTTCGGGCGCACCGAGTTGATCACGACCACCGAGCGCTTCACCAGCTCGCCGTAGCCGTGGGCCTCGAGCCAGTCGAGGGTGGCCGAGGCGCTGCGGGCGCCGTCCACCGAGCCGGACGAGACGACCACCAGGGCGTCCGCGGCGTCCAGGACGCCCTTCATCGCCGAGTGCATCAGGCCGGTGCCGCAGTCGGTGAGCACGATGTTGTAGAAGTGCTCCAGCAGGTTGACCGTGCGCCGGTAGTCGTCCTCCGAGAAGGCTTCCGAGACGGCCGGGTCCTGCTCGCTGGCCAGGATCTCCAACCGGCTCGAACCCTGTGAGGTGTACGAGCGCACGTCGCTGTAACGCGTGATCTTCCCGGCGTCGCGCAGGAGGTGGCGCACCGTCGCGGTGGTCTCGATGGCGATCTTCTGCGACAGCGTGCCGCGGTCCGGGTTCGCGTCCACCGCCACCACGCGGTCGCCCCGCAGGGAGGCGAAGGTCGAGCCCAGCGTGGTCGTGGTCGTGGTCTTGCCGACCCCGCCCTTGAGGCTCAGCATCGCGATCTTGTAGCACCCGCGCAGCGGCTGGTTGACCCGGGCGATCAGCTCGCGGCGACGCCGGTCGGCCGGGCTCTCCCCCGGGTTCACCAGCTTGCCGGTGCCCAGGTAGACCGCTTTGCGCCAGCCCGACTGCGGCGGCCGCTTCACCTGCTTCACCAGGTGCGCGGTGGACAGGTCGTCCGGCCCGTTCCCGCCCGGGCGACCCGGCTGCGGCAATCCGGGACCCGGCTGCGCCCCCGCGGGGGGAGCCCCGGGAACGGCACCCGCCGCGGGGGCGGGCGGCCCCTGCGGACACCCCGCGTACGGCGCCTGAGGCTGCTGAGGCTGCAACGGCGGCAGGTTCTGGTCGTACGGCCCGGGCCGGTACCCCGGCTGCGCCGCGGGCTGCTGCGGCGTCGCGTGCGGCCCCGAGTTCGGGTTCGGCGAGGCGACCACCTGCGTGGGCTGCACGTCGAACGCCCCCGAGCCCGGGTGCGGCGCCGAATCCGTGCGGTCCTCCGAGAAGATCTCGGCCGCGGGTTCGTGGACCTGCTCGGCCTGCTCGGACTGCCCGGACTGCCCGGGGGCAGCCTCTTCACTGGGTCCGGTCACCGGTGAAAACCTCCCGCGTACGCCGACTAAGACTGCCCCCAGTGTCGACGTTAGTCGCCGCTACCGCAGCGAAACGCGCGGACCCCCGCTCAATTGACCCCGGCGTAGGAGTGCAGTCCGGCGGTGACCAGGTTCACGAAGAACAGGTTGAAGATCGTCACGGCGAAGCCGAGCACGTTGATCACCGCCGCGCGCCGGCCGCGCCAGCCCGCCGTGGCCCGTGAGTGCAGGTAGGCGGCGTAGACGACCCAGGCGATGAAGGCGACCGTCTCCTTGGGGTCCCAGCCCCAGAACCGGCCCCAGGCCGCCTCCGCCCACACCGCGCCGCACAGCACGCCGAAGGTGAACACGGGGAAGGCGATGATCGTGGCGCGGTAGGCGATCCGGTCGAGCACGTCGGCGGCCGGCAGCTTCGGGCCGAACTTCGGGAACCGCCGCGGGTTGTCGTCGTGGGCCGTGCGGAACAGGTAGAGCACGCTGGCCACACCCGGCACCAGGAACACCCCGGAGCCGATGATCGCGGCCGAGACGTGGATGTAGAGCCAGTACGACTGCAACGCGGGCACCACCGGCGCCGCCACCGTGTAGAGCAGCGTGCCGTTGACGAACATCAGGATCACGACGGGCAGCAGCAGGAACCCGGTGAGGTGGCGGACCGGGAACTTCCGGATCACCACCAGCCAGGCGACCACGGTCACGAAGGTGACCGTCATGCCGTACTCGTACATGTTGCCCCACGGCGCGCGGTGCACGGCCAACCCGCGCAGCACGATGGCCGTGAGCTGGAGCAGGGCGCCCAGCACCAGCAGCGACGCGCCCATGCGGCCGATCCGCTCGGCGCGGCCGATCTCGCGCGGGGCCTCCGGCGCGGCCGGCTCGTCGGCGTCCTCGATCACCGGGGCACCCGCGCCGACCAGCGAACGCTGCGCGCTGCGCTCGGCGGCCCGGCGGCCCTTGGCCCCGAAGGCCTGTTCGAACAGCGAGAAGCACAGCGCGAGCACGTAGATCGCCACCGTGGTGGTGTACAACCAGTCGCTGTACTGCGACAGAGTCTCGTTGACCTGCATGCCTCAGCTGCCCTTCCTGCCCGTGACCAGCCGTTCGCTGATCCGCTGGAACTCCTCGCCGTACCCGGCCTGGTCGGTGCGGGCCAGCCCGGCGACCTCGATGACCGTACCCGGCTCACCCGCCCCGCCCGGCCGCACCCGGACCCACACCCGGCGCCGCTTGACCAGCAGCGATCCGCCCAGCCCGGCGAACATGACGATGGCGAAGGCGAGCACGTAGACCTGCGTCGGGTCGTGCGAGACCTGGAGGTTGACCCAGGTCCCCACGCCGTCGAAGCGCACGCGGGTGCCGTCGTCGAGCTTGATCTCCTGGCCCACGGCCAGGTTCTGCCGCGCGACCCGCTTGAGCCGTCCGTCGGCCACCCGCGAGGAGTCCACTTCGAACACCGACTGGCCGCGGCCCGCGTCGAGGCCGAGGTCGCCGCGCAGCACGTCGACGGCGACCATCGGGTGGTTCAGCTGCGGCGCGGTGGAGGTGAGCACCCCGCCGTGGATGAACGAGGTCGGCGCCAGCACCCCGGTCACCGCGAGCTGGCGGGTGCGGCGCTGGGCCTCGTCGGTGATGCCCGGCTGGTCGAACTTCGTCGCGCCCTGGGACAGCATGGTGCTCGACTCGGTCGGCCGCCACTGGGTGTCCTGCGTGCGGGTCCGGCCGTCCGGGAAGGTGATGGTGAACTTCGGCGAATACCCGTTGCCCAGCAGGTAGACGCGGTCGCCGACGATCCGCAGCGGGTCGTTGACCTGCAGGTCGTACGGCCGCCAGGTGTTGCTCCGCAGATCGTCGCCCGCCTGGTACTGCACGTTCGAGTGGTAGTAGTCGGCCTCGCCGCTCGGGGTGTAGCGCGCGGTGAAGTCGTTCACCTTGACGCAGAACGGGTCGAGGTCGGTGCCGTCGATGCGCAGCCCGGCTTCGAACGAGTCGTAGTTGTAGATGCCGGAGTTGCAGAACTGGCTGCCGTCGGCCTGGACGATGACCTGGCCCTCGTAGCTGTAGAGCTTGCCGAGCGCGAAGAAGATGATCAGCCCGAGCATCCCGAAGTGGAACAGCAGGTTTCCGGTTTCCCGCAGGTAGCCGCGCTCGGCCGAGACGCTGAACCCGCCGTCCGGCTCTGCGCGCTCGACCCGGCGCCAGCCGGAGAGCTGCTTGCGGACGTCCTCGCGGACGGCCTCGGGCTTGCGGGCGGTGCGCGCGATGCGGTGGTGCGGCATGCGCGCGAGGTTCTTCGGGGTCAGCACCGGCCGGGCGCGCATCTGCCGGAGGTAGTCGAAGCTGCGCGGGGTGAGGCAGCCGATCAGCGAGATCATCAGCAGGAGGTAGATCGCCGAGAACCAGACGCTGGAGTAGACGTCGAAGAACTCCAGCTTGTCCAGCAGCGAGCCCCACCAGCCGTGGGCCGAGATGTAGTCCTCGACCTTGCCGACGTTGAGCCGCCGTTGCGGCAGCAGCGCGCCGGGCAGCGCGGCCAGCGCGAGCAGGAACAGCAGCACCAGCGCCGTGCGCATGGAGGTCAGGCCGCGCCAGGTGTTGCGCAGGAAGGCGAGCACCTGTTTCCCGGCCGAGGGCCGGTACGGGCGCTGGGGGCCGGCGGGTGGGGCTTCGACGGGGGGCACGGTGGTCACAGTGGCAGCTCGAGGTCGGAGGCGAAGGAGTTGCGGAGCCAGCCCATGACCTCGCCCCAGGCCCCGGTGATCAGGAGCAGGCCGACGACCATGAGCAGGGCCCCGCCGACCAGCTGCACCCGGCGGCCGTTGCGGCGGAGCCAGTCGGTGGCGCGCACGGCCCAGCGGGCGCCGAGCGCGATCAGCAGGAACGGCAGGCCGAGCCCGACGCAGTAGACGAGCACCAGCAGGTACCCGCGGACCGCCGCGCCGCCGGTCGCGCTGGCCAGGCTGGTCACGGCCGAGAGGGTCGGGCCGATGCACGGCGTCCAGCCGAGTCCGAACACCGCGCCCAGCACCGGCGCGCCCCAGAGCCCGCCACCCGGCACGCGGTGCGAGCGGACCTCCCGCTGCAGCCCGGGGATCCAGCCGAGGAAGACCAGCGCCATCGCGATGGTCAGCACTCCGCCGAGGCGCTGGAGCAGGTCCTGGTTGATGAGCAGGGTGTCGGCGAGCCAGACCAGCGTACCCAGCGTCGCGACGAAGACCACGGTGAACCCGAGCACGAACAGGCCCGCCGCGCCGAGCACGGCGTAACGGCCCTTCTTGCGTTCCTCGTCGGCGCGCACGGCGGGGGCGTCGGCACCGACCAGCGCCGCCAGGTACGCCAGGTACCCGGGCACGAGCGGCACCACGCAGGGCGAGGCGAACGAGATCGCGCCCGCCACCAGCGCCACCCCCGCGGCGAGCAGCAGCGGTCCGGAGATCGCCAGCTCGGACACGGAGTTCACGGTGTTGAGAGTAGGCAGTGAGCTTCCCGTGAGCTGGGCGGGGCCGGTTCACAGGACGTTGGCCACCCCCGGACGGGACCTAAGTCCCGGCGGCGGTGAACTGCGCTTTCCGGATCCCGCGGTTACTTCTCGGCCAGCAGCCGCCGCACCGTGGGCATCAGGTCGGCGGCCAGCACGGTGCGCAGGAACACCGCGGCGACGCGGTGGCGCCGGTCCAGCACGATCGTCGACGGGATGAGGTTGCGCGGGTACCCGGCCAGCTGGAGCAGCACCCGCCCGGACGGGTCCCAGATGGACGGGTAGGTGATCTGCCGGTCCCGCACGAAGTCCTGGGCGGCCTGGCGCGAAGGGTCGCGCACGTCGAGGCCGATCAGGTTCGCGCCCAGCGGCTGCATCTGCTTGCTGGCGGTCTCCAGCTCGGGCGCCTCGGAGCGGCACGGGCCGCACCACTGGCCCCACAGGTTGATCACCACGGGCCGGCCCGGGAAGTCGTCGAGCGAGAGCTGCTTGCCCTCGTTCATCAGGTCGTCGCCGGCCAGGGTCGGCGCCTGCTGCCGCTGGGCGTCGGGGTAGGTGATGTCGATCTGACCGCCCGGCGAGACGAAGCTGAACGTCCCGCCGGTGACCACCGCGTCCTTGCCCGTCGAGCAGCCCGCCAGCAGCAGCGCGGAGGCCAGCAGCAGGGCGGGCGCCCGCCTTCTCATGCCCCCGTCACCTTCGGGTCGGTGGCGCCGGCCGGCTCGCTGTAGACGATCTCCACCAGCTCCTCCCCGTCGAAGACCAGGCTGGTCAGCGAGGCCAGCGAGCACTGGCGCTGCCGCGGGTCGTGCCACAGGCGCTTGCCTTCGAGGAACCGCCGCAACGTCCAGATCGGCAGCTGGTGCGAAACGCACAGCGCCTCGCGGCCCTCCGCCGCGTCGCGCGCGCGGTGGACCGCGCCGAGCATCCGGTGCGCGATCTCGGCGTACGGCTCGCCCCAGGACGGCCGGAACGGGTTGATCAGGTGCGGCCAGGCCGTCGGCTGCCGCAGCGCCCCGTCGCCGACGGCCACGCGCTGGCCCTCGAAGACGTTGCCCGCCTCGATCAGCTCGTGGTCGGTGGCGATGTCGAGCCGGTGCGCGGCGGCGATCGGCGCGGCGGTCTCCTGCGCGCGCTGCAGCGGCGACGCGACGACGTAGGCCAGGTCGTGGCCGGCCACGGCCTCTGCGACGGTCAGCGCTTGGCGCTGCCCGCGCTCGGAAAGCCGGAAGTTCGGCAGCCGGCCGTAGAGGATCTTGTCCGGGTTGTGCACTTCGCCGTGCCGCAGCACGTGGACGACCGTGGTCACGGCTGCACCGCCTCGGCCGCCGCGCGGGCCGCGGCCGGGAGCGCCGCTTCGATGACGCCGAACGCTTCGTCGTCCATCGCCGCGTTCACGAACCACGCCTCGTACGCGCTGGGCGGGGCGTACACGCCTCCGTCGAGCAGCGCGTGGAAGAAGCCGGGGAAGCGCCAGGTCTCGGTGGCCTGCGCGCCCGGGTAGTCGCGCACCGGCGCGTCGGCGAAGAACACGCTGACCAGGTTGCCGGCGTACTGCACAACGTGCTTGACGCCCGCTTCGGTCAGCGCCGAGTCGAAGAGCCCACCGAGCCGCTTCGCGTTGCCGTCGAGCTTCGCGTACACGGCTTCGTCCGCCAGGCGCAGCGTGGTGAGCCCGGCCGCCACGGCCACGGGGTTCCCGGACAGCGTCCCGGCCTGGTAGACGGGGCCGATGGGGGCGAGCTTGGCCATCACGTCGGCGCGGCCGCCGAACGCCGCGGCGGGCAGCCCGCCGGACATCACCTTGCCGAAGGTGTACAGGTCGCCGGCCACTCCTTCGAGGCCGTACCAGCCCGCGCGCGAGACGCGGAAGCCGGTCATCACCTCGTCCATGATCAGCAGGGCGCCGTGCTCGCGGGTGATTTCGCGCAGTCCGGCGTTGAACCCGGCGTCCGGGGCGATCGCGCCCATGTTGCCCGCGGCGGCCTCGGTGATCACCGCGGCGATCTGCCCCTCGTTCTCCACAAAGGACTTCCGGACCGCTTCGAGGTCGTTGTACGGCAGCACCAGCGTGTCCGCGGCCTGCGCCCCGGTGACCCCGGGCGAGGTCGGCAGCCCGAGCGTGGCGACGCCGGAGCCGGCCTCGGCCAGCAGCGCGTCGACGTGACCGTGGTAACAGCCGGCGAACTTCACGATCTTCGGGCGCCCGGTGAACCCGCGCGCGAGCCGGATGGCGCTCATCGTCGCCTCGGTGCCGGAGTTCACCAGCCGCACCTGCTCGACCGGCTCGACCCGGCCGATGATCTCCTCGGCCAGCTCGACCTCGCCGATGGTCGGCGTGCCGAAGGAGAGCCCGTCGGCGGCGGCCGCGCGCGCGGCCTCGACCACCTGCGGGTGGGCGTGCCCGAGGATCATCGGGCCCCAGGAGGAGACGAGGTCGACGTAGCGGTTGCCGTCGGCATCCCACAGGTGGGGGCCGTCGCCGCGGACCATGAAGCGCGGGGTCCCGCCGACCGAGTTGAAGGCCCGCACCGGCGAGTTCACCCCGCCCGGGACGGCCGCCTTGGCGCGTTCGAACCAAACCTTGGACTGCTCGGTGCCAGTGCTCACCGCCCCAGTCTCGCAAATCCGGTGCTCATGACCGGGCGGGGGCCGGGGTGGCCCCCTAGGATGGCCGCATCGTGCAGCGGCACCGAGGAGGAGAAGTGACCGCGCCCACCCAACGGCGTAACCCCTGGCTCGTCCTGCTGGTGTTCCTCGGGATGGTCGCCGTGGTCGCCCTGGTCGCCGCGCTGGCCGCGACCTCGGCCACCGAGGTCTACGGCCGGCTGGCCCAGCCGTCCTGGGCCGCTCCCCCGAGCCTGTTCGGTCCGGTGTGGACGGTGCTGTACCTGGTGATCGCGATCGCCGGCTGGGTGTACTGGCGCACCGACGGCGAGACGCAGGGCTTCGCCGCCTACGGCATCGGCCTGCTGCTCAACCTGCTCTGGACCCCGCTGTTCTTCGCCGGCGGCTCCAGCCGCCTGGCCCTGGTCGACCTGATCCTGCTGGACTTCACCGTGGTGATGACCATCGGCCTGTTCTACCGCCGCTCGAAGCTGGGCGCGCTGCTGCTGGTGCCGTACTTCTTCTGGCTCTGCTACGCCACCGCGCTCAACGTCGCGATCGTGGCGCTGAACGACGTCCGCTAGCGCGCGGGCTGCTGCACGATCGTCTGGGCGGTCACCGTGCCGTCGGCGCCCGCGCGGCCCTGCACGGTCACCGTCGCGCCCGGTTCGAGGTCGCCCAGCCGGCCCGGCCGGGTCAGGCCGACCGTGGTGGAGTCCGAAGTGGACACCTTGACGTCGTTTCCCTGCGCGGTTTTCAGCGTCACGGTGGTGCCGTCGACCTTCTCCACGGTGCCGACCGTGCCGCGGCCGGCCGCGCCCCGCCCGCCGCCCGCCCCGGTGCCGGTCCCAGCGCCTGGCCCGGAGTCGGCGCCCGAGCCGCCACCGAAGCCGCGCGCGCCGCCGGCCGCGGCCCGAGCGGCCCCGCCGCCGGAGGACGAGCCGAACGCCGCGTGCGTCCAGGCGCCGCCGGCGAAGGACAGCGCGACCACCAGCACCCCGGCCAGGATCAGCGTGAGCCGGCCGAACGGCTTGGCGATCCGCTTCATCTCCTGGTCCAGGTCACCGTCGACGGCCGGGGTCGCCACGATCTCTTCGGGCGTGAGCTCCGCCGTGGACCCGGCGGCGTCGGGGGGTGGCGGTGCGGGCTGGGTGGCCGAAGACATGCTGGAGGCTCCTATTCGTGCCGGAGGGCGTCGATGGGGCGCAGGCGCGAGGCCCGGTTCGCCGGGAAACTGCCGAAGAAGAGGCCGATCAGCGCCGACACGGCGAAGGCGAGCACGATCGACGAGGGCACCACCACGGGGCTGATCCCCGCGAAGCTGAACTGGCTGCCGACCACGCCGATCACCACCCCCAGCAGCCCGCCGAACAGGCTCAGCATGGTCGCCTCGGCGAGGAACTGGCCCAGGATGGCCGAGCGCGGCGCCCCGATCGCCTTGCGGATGCCGATCTCACGGATCCGCTCGGTCACCGTGACCAGCATGATGTTGGTGACGCCGATGCCGCCGACCAGCAGTGAGATCGCGGCGACCGCGCCGAGCAGCACGGTGAACGTCTCGGTGGCCGAGGTCCGGGTCGCGAGCAACTGCTCGGAGTTCTGGATCTGGTAGTCCGGCTCGGCGCCGGGCCGGACGCCGTGGCGCGCGTCGAGGATCGCGGTGATCTCGGCCTGCGCCAGCGAGACCGAGTCGGCCGAGCCGGCCTGCACCACGATCTGGCTCAGGCTGCCGTAGCCCGCCAGCGAGTTCTGCACCGCGCTGATCGGCGCGACGGCCACGTCGTCGGCGTTCTGCAGCCCGGTACTGCCCTTGGCCTGCAGCACCCCGACCACGGTGAACTGGATGCTGCCCAGCAGCACGTTCTTCCCGACCGGCTCGGCCGAACCGAAGATCGACTGCGCGGCGCTCGGCCCGAGCACCACCACCTTGCGGGCCTGGGTGACGTCGTCGGAGGTGAACAGCGCCCCGTCGGCCACGGCCCGGTTCGTGGTGGTGAAGTAGGCCGGCTCGGTGCCGGTGACGCTGGAGAGGTCGTAGGAGGTCTGCCCGTAGGTCGCGGTCGCCGTGGTGGTCACGACCGGCGAAGCGGCCTTCACGTCGGGCGCACCCACCGGGTCGACGAGCGCGTGAGCGTCCTGCACGGTGAGCAGCCGGGCCTCGCTGCCCTGACCGCCCCCACGGACGGGTGACACGTTGACCACGTCGGTGCCGAGGCCCTGGATGCTGGCCGCGATCGCCGCCGAAGCCCCGTTGCCCACAGCCACCAGCAGGATCACCGAAGCGACGCCGATCGTGAGGCCGAGGGTGGTCAGCGTGGAGCGCAGTTTGTTGGCGGTCAGGCCGCGCACGGCGAACCGCAGCACCTCGAACGCGTTCACGCGAGCGCCCCGGCGCTGCGGCGGACCTCGTCCGAGACGATCAGCCCGTCGCTGACCCGCACCACGCGGTGGGCGTGCGCGGCGACCTCGTCCTCGTGGGTGATCACCACGATGGTGCGGCCCTGGGCGTTGATCCGGTCGAACACCCCGAGCACGTCCTCGGTGCTGGCCCGGTCGAGGTTGCCGGTGGGCTCGTCGGCGAGCAGCAGCGCGGGCCCGGTGACCAGCGCCCGCGCCACGGCGACCCGCTGCTGCTGGCCACCGGACAACTCGTTCGGCCGGTGCTTCGCGCGATCGGAGAGCCCCACCAGCTCCAGCGCGGCGAGCGCCCGGCGGCGGCGTGGTCCGCGCGGAAGTCCACTGTAGATCAGAGGTAGTTCTACATTGGACAATGCACTGGTCCGCGGCACCAGGTTGAACGACTGGAAGATGAAACCGATCTTTCGGTTGCGCAGCAAGGCGAGCTGGCGTTCGTTGAGGTCGGCGACGCTGAACCCGTCGAGCCGGTAGCCACCCGAGCTGGGCGTGTCGAGACAGCCGAGCACGTTCAGCAGGGTGGACTTGCCGGAGCCGGACGCGCCCATGATGGCCACGTACTCCCCCGGCTGGACCAGCAGGTCGACCCCGCGCAGCGCGGGCACCGCCGTCTCACCGGAACCGTAGGTCTTGCGCAGCCCGGAAACCGCGATCACGGGCCTCATCCGCGTCCCCGAGCCCCACCGGTTCCGCCGAACCCGCCGGTGCCACCGAAGCCCCCGGGGCCGCCGAAGCCCCCGGGGCCGCCCCGCTGGCCGGTCGTTCCGGTGGTGGCGGTGGGTGAAGCGGCGGTCAGCACCACGCTGTCCCCCTCTTCGAGCCCGGACTTGATCTCCACAGTGGACTCGCCACGCACGCCGATCTGCACCTGGCGTTGCGCGTCCTGCCCGTTCCGCAGCACCGTGACGACGCTGCCGGAGCCGGTCGTGGTCACGGCGGCGGCGGGCACGCTGAGCACGTCGTCGGCCTCGGCGACGGTGACCACCACACTGGCCGACTGGCCGGGCCGCAGTCCGTCCGGCGGGCTGGCCAGCGAGAGCCGCGCGCCGTAGGAAACCACGCTGCCGCTGGTGGTCGGGGTGAGGTCGACCGAGGTCACGGTGGCCTGCACCGGCTGGTCCGGCGTCGCGTTCAGGGTCACGGTGGCCTTCTGGCCGGCCTTGACCTTGCTGACGTCGATCTCGGCGACCGAGGTGTCGACCACCAGGTTGCTCATGTCCGTGATGTCGATGAAACCGGTGCTCGACGACGAAGAAGAGGTGGTCGAGCCGGACTGCTTGTCACCGCCGGAGCCGGTCTGGGTCCCGGAGGACTGCCCGCTGCCCGAGGAGCCGCTGCCCGCCGGCTGGCCGACGACGCCGTTGACCGCGGTGACGGTGCCGGCGCCGGGCGCGGTCAGCACGGTGGCGTCGACCGCGGCCTGCGCGGTGTCCACGTCGAGCTGGGCCTGGTCCACCTTGGCCTGCAGTGCGGCCACGGTGTTCTGGCTGCCCTGGCTGCCCTGACTGGATTGGCTGGATTGGCTCTGGCCCGGGCCGCCGGAGGTGGACGTGGTCGCCGGGGCGTCTTCGCCGGTGGTGAGGCTGTCCTCGGCCACGACGAGGTTGGCCTTCGCGACCTGGAGCTGCTTGTCCGCCTGGGTGGCGTCGAGGGTGGCGAGCCGCTGGCCGGCGCTCACCACTTCGCCGACCTTCACGTCGATCGCGGTGACCTTGCCGGAGGTGGCGAAGTTCGCCGCGCCGGTGTAGTCACTGGCCACCGTGCCGGCGGCCGAAACGGTCTGCGTGACGTTCGCCCGCCGCACCGGGGTGGTCCGGCTCTGCGCCTGCGCGGTGGCGCCCGTGGGCGTGAACGCCTGGTAGATCCCGAAAGCGGCGCCGCCGAGCAGGACCACCAGCACACCGTTGATCACCCAGGTCCGGGTACTCGTCATGCCGGGAAACACTGGTGCCGCTGCTTAGCAGCCAGCTGTTGGTGACCTGTGGGCGAGCTGTGTATCGGCCGCTTCGAGTTGCGGGATCAGGCTTTCTTCCGGCGGCGGCGGGCACGCAGCGCGAGCAGGAGCTGACGAACCGCGTCCACCACCAGCACGGCGGACACCGTGCCGACCCCGAGCGCGGCCGCGAGCTGCCCGCCGAACACCCGTTGCGAGGCCAGCCGGACGCTGTCCCCGGCCGTGGTGACGACCGTGATCACGCCCGCCTGCCACAGCGCGAACGCCGCCCACAGCAGCAGCGCGGCCACCACCACTTCGCCGAGCGCGACGAACGCGCGCCACGGCTGGTTGAGCCACGCGGGCGCTTCCGGCTCCTCGGGCGGCCAGAGCTCTCGGCCGGTCGGCTGGGGTAGGTCGATCACGCGTCCAAGCCTCTCACGACTCGCCGGTGTCCACCCCGGTTGGCGCGGTTGTCAACCCTCACGAGTCCTTCTCCGGCCGGTTGAGCGCGGCCAGTTCGGCCAGCGCGGCCCGCAGGGCCTCGACGTCACGGGCCCAGGCCAGCACCACCGTGCCGTCGTCGAGCTTCACGGGCAGCTCGTCGTACTTGCGCGGCACCGTCCAGCCGCCGCCGAGCACCCGCGCGCCGACCGGCGGGCCGACGTCGGTCACCTCGGCGATGCGGGCCGCCTCCAGCTGTTCGCGACCCTGGCGCAAGCCCGCGGTGGTCACCTCCAGCGAAAGGAACCGCCGCCGCGCGTACACCCACGGCAGGGTCAGCGCGACCAGCGCGATCCCGACCAGGATCCACGCCACGGTGTGCACCGGCCCACCCGTGGCCAGTTCGGCCACCGCGCCCAGGACCGCGAACAGCGGCCCCCAGACCAGCGCGAGCCAGCCGACGCCCACCTCCGCGTAGAGAGTCCGGCTCACGCCCCCACCTCCGCTCACGGGAGCTTCTTGCCGACCTTCGGGAAGTACTCGGCCACGCTCGGCAGGTACATCAGCACCAGCGCGATCAGCAGCACGAACGCTGCGATGAGGGTGAAGAAGTTGTAGAAGATGACGATCTGGAACAGCACGCAGACGATGGCCAGCCCGGTCAGCACCGACCGCGCCGACCGCGTGCCCTCCCGCGCCTTCCACGCGAACAGCCCCAGCAGCACCGCGAACACCACCGCACCGATCAGCAGCAGCCACACCAGCGTGGTGGTCCCCGACGCGATCTGCTCCGGCGCCACCTTCGCTCCGGTGCCCTGCTGGTTCTGCTTGATCAGCTCGGTGATCAGCTGGTCCTTGATCAGCAGGGTGTACGCCTGCCCGACGATGACCACGACCCCGGCCGCGATCCACAGCCAGAACGACACCTTGACCGGTTTGGGCGGATCGACCACGGGCGCGCTCTGCCCGGGCAGGATCGGATCGGGTGACCGCCCCTTGACCCGAAGCCGGTCGGAGGTGAGTCCGGGGGTCTCGGCCGCCCGACCGGACCCAGCAGCGGCGGCACTGGGCTCGGCCACACCTCGGGTCTCGCCCGCCGTGCTGGACTCGGCCACACCGCCGGGCCTGGCCACACTGTCGAGTTCGGCCACACCGCCGGGCTCGGCCACCGCGCGGGTCTCGCCCGCCGCGCTGGACTCGGCCACACCGCTGGGCCCGGCCACCCTGTCGAGTTCGGCCACACCGGCGGGCTCGGCCTCCTGACCGCGCTTGGCCGCGCTACCGGCCCCGACCACACCGGCGGACTCGGCTTCGCTGCCCGGTTCGGCGGCGCCACCGGGCGCGCCACCGGCCACGGCCCGGCCCGGTTCGGGCCCGTCGCCGGGCTGGGCCGGTGCGGGGTTCGGGTCGGGGTGCGACCCGGGAAGCCCGTCGGGCCTGGCGGTGTCTTCGTCCTTCTTGGCCACCCGGGAACTCTAGCCCAGCCTGCGACGCAGGTCAGCCGCGTGGTCCGGCTGGACCCGGGGGCTCAGTCGAGCCAGGCGGCGGCCTCGGCGGCCCAGTAGGTGAGGATCAGGTCGGCGCCCGCGCGGCGGATGGAGGTGAGCACCTCGAGCACCGTGCGCTCGCGCTCCAGCCAGCCGTTCGCGGCAGCCGCCTCGACCATCGCGTACTCGCCCGAGATGTTGTACGCCGCCACGGGAACCGGCGAGATGTCGGCCGCCGCCTTGATCACGTCCAAATAGGACAGAGCCGGCTTGACCATGACCATGTCCGCACCCTCGGCCAGGTCCAGCTCGATCTCCCGCAGGGCTTCGCGCGCGTTGCCGAGGTCCTGCTGGTAGGTCTTGCGGTCGCCCTTGAGCTGGGAGTCCACGGCCTCGCGGAACGGCCCGTAGAACGCGCTCGCGTACTTCGCCGAGTACGCGAGGATCGCGGCGTCGGTGTGGCCCACTTCGTCGAGCGCGCGGCGGATGACTCCGACCTGCCCGTCCATCATCCCGCTGGGCCCGAGCACGTGCGCGCCCGCTTCGTACTGCGCGACGGCCATCTCCGCGTACAACCGCAGCGTGGCGTCGTTGTCCACGGCGCCGTCCGCGTCGAGCACACCGCAGTGGCCGTGGTCGGTGAACTCGTCGAGGCAGGTGTCGGCCATCAGCACGGTGGAGTCGCCGAGTTCGGCGCGCAGATCGCGCAGGGCGACGTTGAGGATGCCGTTCTCGTCCACCGCGCCGCTGCCCTCGGGGTCGCGCTCGGCGGGGATGCCGAACAGCATGAGCCCGCCCACCCCGGCGTTGACGGCGTCGACCGCCGCCTTGCGCAGGGTGTCGCGCGTGTGCTGCACCACGCCGGGCATGCTCGCGATCGCGCGCGGCTCGTCGAGGCCCTCGACCACGAACATGGGGAGGATGAGCTGACGCGGGCGAAGCGTCGTTTCACCGACCAGCCTGCGCATGGCCGGCGTGGTACGGAGCCTGCGGGGTCGATGCTCGGGGAACACGCGCTCCACGGTACTCCGGCTGCTCCACGCCGGTTTCCCGTGGCCCCGACCCGTCCCCGCTCGTCGCCCGCGTGCTCGCGACGGCCCACCCGGGCACGAAACGGCGGTGGTCCCGCAACGCGCCGGAGGCCCCTTCCCGCAACGGGGAAGGGGCCTCCGGCCGGTACTGCGAAGAGCGTCAGCTGCGGCGGGCTCGCTTGGCCTTGCGCGGCGGGGGCAGGGCGCCCTCCGCGCGGAGCCGGGCGGCGTGCTCGGCCAGCGCGTCGACCAGGTGGGGGACGTCGGCCCGCTCGGGCTGGACGTCGACCCGCAGCCCGAACTCCACGGCGGTCTCCGCGGTCTTCGGGCCGATGCACGCGACCAGCGTGCGGGTGTGCGGCTTGCCGGCGATGCCGACGAGGTTGCGCACGGTCGAGGACGAGGTGAAGCAGACCGCGTCGAAACCGCCGGTCTTGATCATCTCGCGGGTGTCGGCCGGCGGCGGGGCGGCCCGGACGGTCCGGTACGCCGTCACGTCGTCGATCTCCCAGCCGCGGTCGCGCAGACCGGCCGACAGGGTTTCGGTGGCGATGTCGGCGCGCGGCAGCAGCACGCGGTCCACCGGGTCGAGCACGTCGTCGTACGGCGGGAACTCGGCCAGCAGGCCCTCGCTCGACTGCTCGCCCTCGGGCACCAGCTCGGGGATGATGCCGAACGAGCGCACCTTCTCCGCCGTCGACTGGCCGACGCAGGCGATCTTCACGCCCGAGAAGGCCCGCGCGTCGAGGCCGAACTCCTCGAACTTCTCCCACACCGCGCGCACCGCGTTGGTGGAGGTGAACACGATCCACTGGTAACGGCCGTCCACCAGTCCCTTCACCGAGCGCTCCATCTGCGCCGGGCTGCGGGGCGGCTCGACCGAGATGGTCGGCACCTCGTGCGAGGTCGCGCCGTGGCCGCGCAGGCGCTCGGCCATCTCGCCGGCCTGCTCCTTGGTGCGCGGCACCAGGACCTTCCAGCCGTACAGCGCGCGCGACTCCCACCAGGAGAGCTTCGACCGCTGGCCGGCGGCCTGGCCGACGGTCACGATCAGCGGGCCGACCAGCTCACCGGCGTCGTTCGCGAGCGAGCTCAGCGTGGTGTCGAGCGTGCGCTGGGTGTTGATGGTGCCGTTCGCGGTGACGGCGACCGGGGTGCTGGAGGCCAGCCCCTTCTCGGTCAGCCGGCTGGCGGCCTCGGCCAGGTGCTGCGAGGTCGCGTGCAGCACCAGCGGGCCGGGGACCACGGCGAGCGCGCCCCAGTCCACCTCGCCGCGGACGTCGACCTCGGTGTGCGTGCCGCCGAGGGCGACCCCCGCGTACGCCGGTACCGCGGCGCCGGGCGAAACGCCCGGGACGACGTCGAACACGGCGGAGGTGCGGGCCACGGCCTGCACCTCGGCCACGACGGCGGCGCTGGTCAGCGGGTCGCCGGCGACCAGGCGCAGCGCGAGCCGGCCGGCCTTGGCCTCGGCGGTCAGGTCCTTGGCGACGTCGGCGGCCTCGCCGACGGCGGGCCGCACCTCGGCGCCCGGGGCGGTGAGCGCGAGCACGCCGGCCGGTACGTCGGGGTCGGTCACCACGACCTCGGCCTTGGCGAGCAGCTCCTGGGCCCGGACGGTGAGCAGTCCGGCGTCACCGGGGCCCGAGCCCACGAAGGCGACACGCCCGGTGGTCTTGCGAGCGGGGGTCATCTCTGGCGTTTCTCCTCTTGCCGAAAAGGCCGGAAGCAAGCCGGCCGGAAGCAGTGACGGACCGACGTCGACTGCTTGCTTCCGGCCGGTTTGGGGTCTACCGGCACTGCGGGCGGCCGGGTGCGTCGTCGGCCGCGGGTGGGTGGTGCTGGTCGTGCGGGGTCAGTGACGCGGCGGGCGTCACTGGGCGGGACCGGACAAGGCGCCGGCCCCCAGGTCGAGCAGCTCGGCGGCCAGCGTCCGGCCCAGTTGCTCGGCTTCACCGCGGTCGGCCAGTGCGATGGCGCGCACCATGTCGACCGCTCCGTTCTCGCCCTCGGCGGCCGCGGTGCCGCGCAGCGAGATGCGTTCCACGACCGCGCCCTCGGAGTCGAGGTCCTCGACGATCTCGGCCAGCGCACCCACCGGTGAGCTGCACCCCGCCTCGAGCGCGGCCAGCATGGCCCGTTCGGCCGTCACCGCGGCCCGCGTGCCTTCGTCGTCCAGAGTGGACGCGAGCAGGTGCTCCACGTCCACGTCGGCGGTCCGGCACTCCACCGCCAGCGCCCCCTGCGCGGGGGCGGGCAGCATCTGGATCGGGTCGAGGGTCTCGGTGATCGCCCCGGCCTGGCCGATCCGGTCCAGTCCGGCACGCGCCAGCACCACGGCGTCGAGCTCTCCGTCGGTCACCTTGCGCATGCGGGTGTCGATATTGCCTCGGATCGGCACGATTTCCAAACCGAGGCCCAGTGCGCGCAGCTGAGCGGTGCGTCGCAGCGAGCCCGTGCCCACCCTCGCGCCCGGCGGCAGCTCGCCCAGGGTGAGGCCGTCACGCGCGATCAATGCGTCGCGCGGGTCGGCGCGCAGCGGGATGGCGGCGACCACCAGGCCGGCCTCCGGCGTCGTCGGCAGATCCTTCAGCGAGTGCACGACGACGTCGATTTCCCGGCGGTGCAGGGCTTCCCGCAGCGAGGAGGTGAACACGCCCACGCCGATCTGCGGGATCGGCTTGTCCGAGCGGTCCCCCGGGGTGCTGATCGGAACGACCTCGACCTCGGCCCCGGTCGCGCGGATGGCGTCGGCGACGGTCCCGGTCTGCGCGAGGGCCAGCCTGCTGCCCCGCGTGCCGATGCGGATGACTCTGCTCACGTACTACTTCTTTTCGTTCTCGGGCGTCGCGGTGGGACTCGCCACGGCCGCGGGGGCCTGGGGGTCGAGGCAGAACAGCTCACGCAGCGCGTTGGCGTAGTCGGTGTCGGCCGTCTCGGCGGCCAGCTGCTTGACCCGCACGGTCGGTGCGTGCAGCAGCTTGTCGACCACACGGCGGACCGTGCGGCCGAGTTCTTCGCGGACCCCGGGGTCGAGCTCGGGCAGCCGGTGGTCCAGGCGGAGCAGCTCCGCGTCCACCACCTCGGCCGCGCGGCGGCGCAGCGCGGTGACGGTGGGGGTGACCTCGGCCCGGCGCTGGCCGGCGAGGTAGTCGCGCACCTCGTCCAGCACGACGCCGTCGGCCTTGGCCTTCTGCCGCTCCGAGGTCGGGGCGCCGGCTTCGCGCATGCGGCGCTGGACCGTCTCCAGGTCGACGACGGTGACGTCGGCCAGGTGCGCGACCTCGGGGTCGACGTCCTTCGGCAGGCCCAGGTCGCACACGACCAGCGGTCGGCCCGCGCGGCCGGGCACGTGCCCGGGGGCCAAGACGGCGGCCTGCGCACCGGTGCAGCACACCACGACGTCGGCCTCGGCCACCGCCGCGGAGAGCTCCGCCAGCGGCACCCACCCGGCGGGCACGCCCTGCTCGGTGACGTTCGACGCCAGCCGCGCGGCCTTCGACCCGGTGCGGTTGGCCACGGTGATCCGGCCGATGCCCGCCTTGCGCAGGTGCGAAGCGGTGAGCGCGCCCATCGAGCCCGCGCCCACGATCAGCGCGTGCTTCCCGGCCAGCCCGCCCGCCGCGGCCAGCGCCTCGGACACGACGGAGGCGCCCAGCTTGTCCAGGCCGGTCTCCGAGTGCACCCGCTTGCCCACGCGCAGGGTGGTCTGGATCAGCTCGTGCAGCGTGCGGCCGACGGTGCCGGCCTCACGCGCGGTGGCGTAGGCCGCGCGGACCTGGCCGAGGATCTGCGTCTCGCCGACCACCATCGAGTCCAGGCCCGAGGTGACGGAGAACAGGTGCTCCACCGCCGCGCCCGCGTAGTGCACGTACAGGCTGTCGTACAGCTCCGCCGGCTCCATGCCGGCCTGGCGGGCCAGCACGCCGGAAACGTCGTTGACGCCACCGTGGAAGGTCTCGACCACCGCGTAGACCTCGATGCGGTTGCACGTCGACACCAGCAGGGCTTCGCTGACGTGCTCGGCCTGCTGCAGTTCGTGCAGCAGCTTCACCACCTCGCCGGCGGGCACGGCGGCCCGCTCGAGCGTGCTCAGCTCCGCGCTGCGATGGGAGAGCCCGACCGCCAACACGCTCATATCAGCGCACCACCATTCCGTGGCCGCCGCCGGCGGCCTCGCGTCCGTTACCCGTGCCGTTCCCTGTGCCGTTTCCATTGTCGACCGGCCGCCCGGGGCCGGGTAACCCGGCTTTTCCCTGGTTTTCGCGTGCGGCCTCGGCGTCGTCGGCGCGGCGGGCCACGTGGAAGGAGAGGATCTGCAGCTCGACCGCCAGGTCGACCTTGCGGACCTCGATGTGCGCCGGCACCTGCAGCACCACCGGCGCGAAGTTGAGGATGCACTGGACCCCGCCCGCGACCAGCCGGTCGCACACCGACTGCGCGGCGGTCGGCGGGGTGGCGATGATGCCGATCGAGATCTGGCGCTCGGCGCACACCCGGGGGATGTCCTCGAGGTGCGAGACCGGGAGGCCCCCCACGGGCACCCCGACCAGGTCCGGGTCCAGGTCGAACAGCGCCTCGACCGGGAAGCCCCGGCCGGGGAAGCCGCCGTAGTTGGCCAGCGCGTGGCCCAGGTTGCCGATACCGACCACGGCGACCTTGTGCTGCCGGGTCAGGCCGAGGATGCGCTCGATCTGGCTGACCAGCACCCGCACCTCGTAGCCGACGCCGCGGGTGCCGTAGGAGCCCAGGTAGGAGAGGTCTTTGCGCAGTTTCGCGGAATTGACCCCGGCGGCCGCGGAAAGCGTTTCGCTGGCGACGGTGGTCAGGCCCTGCTCGGCCATCCCGGACAGCACCCGCAGGTAGACCGCGAGCCGGGCCACCGCGGCTTCGGGGATCGACTTCACCCGGACCACGGTGTCCTCGCCGCCCACGGCGGGTACGGCGGGCATCTCGGCGGTGGGAGCGTTGTCGGCGTCGGGGGTGCGGCCGGGGCCGGCGGCGGGACGGCGGGCACCGGTGCGGCCGTTCCCGGAGCGAGGGCCGGAGCCGTTGCCCGCGACGCGGGGACCGTCGGGGGTCCTGCCGTTCCCAGGACCACCGCCGTTCCCAGGACCACCGCCGTTCCCAGGACCACCGCCGTTCCCAGCAGCGCTGCCGTTCCCGGCGGCGTGGCCGGTCGGGGTGGCGTGGCCGGTCGGGGTGGCGGCCGGATCGGCACCGTCGCGCCTACCCCGCTCTGTCACCACGCTGGCCACTCCTCGTCGGCTGCTCTGCTCGTCGGCTGCTCGGCCTGGCACCGCGGGCACAGGCCTGCGGCCCGCAGTGATCAAACCCTTGACCCCACGGCTCGAGTCCGGTTCGATGTTCCGGTCTACGCGGGGACGACCTCCCCACGGTAGTCCACTTGTGAACGCACGCACAAAGTCACTGGTCACCGACATGACGAGGGGCACATTCCCCGCGACGGGCGGTCGCCGGGCACCCGTGGACCGATCGGGCCGGGCCGGGGCGGTCAGTCAGTGGGCGTCGAGCGAGACCGAGTGCCAGCCGGACGCGCCGTCCGGCACCGGGTCGGCGATCCGGTCGGTCTGCGTGTACCCCGACTGGTCGGTCGCGCGGACGGTCACCGAGTGCGTGCCCGCGGGCACGTCCACCTCGGCCCACCACATCCGCCAGGTGTCCTTGTTCACCTCGGCCGACAGCACCGCCGGGCGCCACGGGCCCTGGTCGACGCGGACCTCGACGTCGGCGATGCCGATGTGCTGCGCCCACGCCGTGCCCGCGACCCGGACCTTGCCCGCGGACACCGAGGCGAAGCCGCTGGGGGTGTCGATCCGCGACTCCGTCTTGATCGGCGCCTGCTCGGCCCAACCGCGCTTCAGCCAGTACGACTGGCGCGCGTCCCACTTCGCGAACTCCAGGTCGGTGACCCACTTCGTCGCCGACACGTAGCCGTACAGACCGGGGATCACCACCCGGGCCGGGAAGCCGTGCTCGACCGGCAGCGGCTCCCCGTTCATGCCGATGGCCAGCATGGCGCCGCGCTTCGGGTCGAGGGCCACGCTCGCCGGGGTGCTGCAGGTGAAACCGTCCGCGCTGGTCGCGTACATCTGCTCCGCGCCCGGGCGCACCCCGGCCCGGTCGAGCAGGTCGACCAGGTCGACGCCGATGAACCGGGCCGTCGAGATCAGGTCGCCGCCCACCTCGTTGGACACGCAGGTCAGGGTGATCTCGCGCTCCACCAGCGGGCGGTTGCGGATGTCGGCGTAGGTGAAGGTGACCTCCTCGTCGACCAGCCCGTGGATCTTCAGGCTCCAATCCTCGGTGCGCACCTGCGGCACCACGAACGCCGTGTCGATCCGGTAGAAGTCCGCGTTCGGCGTGATGAACGGCGGTGAGCCGAGCTTCCGGAAGTCCGCGTCCGCCGGCAGCGGCGGAAGCTTGCGGGCCGGGACCAGCGGGCCGACCGCGGCGCGCGAGGCTTCGGCGTCACCGGCGCCGGAGATCACCTGCCCGGCCACGGCCGCGAACCCCGCACCGGCCGCGACGCCGGCCCCGCGGACCAGCACCTGGCGTCGAGTCGGGCCCCGGGGCGGGCGGGTCTCGCCGACCACCGGCGGCAGCGCGTACCGGTGCAGCCAGCCGAACACCGTGATCGACGCCACCAGCGCCGCGACCGGGGCCAGCAGCGCGAGCTGCCCGACGTCCGTGCGCTCGTAGACCGCGGCGACCCCGGCGACGCCGAGCAGCCCCACCAGCACCTGCCCGGCGAGCGGCTTGCGCCGCGACAGCCGGCCCGCCAGCACCGCGAACAGCACCAGCACCACGGCCAGGCCGATCTTCAGCACGGTCTTGTCCGCCGTGCCCAGCGTCTGCTCCGCCCACACCACCACCGGGTGCGGGCTGTGCGCGATGACGAAGTCCGCGACCGCCACGAACGGCGAAGCGTTGTAGCCGACGAAGCCGGCGATCAGATGGCCCACGCCCAACGCCGTGACCAGGGCGGTCAGCCCGATCACCGTGGCCACCGGCAGGCTCAGCCGCCGGGGCCGCGGGGGCTGCACCGGGGCCGGGGTTTCCTTCAACGCGCTCACCCCACCATTTTCGGCGGGTCGCGGCACCCGTGTGGCCCAGAACTCTTACGGCTTGGTTACCGGCGCGGTCCCGCGAGGGCCCGGCGGAACCGGTCCTCCTCGACCCGCCAGTAGCCGTGCTCGGCCCCGTCGATGAGGATCACCGGCACCTGGTCGCCGTATTCGGCGCGCCACTCCGGATCGCTGTCGACGTCCGCGACCGCCCACTCCACGCCCAGCTCGCCGCAGATCCGCGCGACGTCCGCCTCGGCCACCTCGCACAGGTGGCAGCCGGCCCGGGTCATCACGGTCACCTGGTGCATCACCGGAGTCTAGGCCCCGCGCGGTCCGCCGGATTCAGCGCAGCTTGAGCCGCCGCAGCTTCCCGGTGGCCGAGTGCGGCAGCGCCTCGGCGAACTCCACCGCATGCGGCACCTTGTACCCGGCCAGGTGCGCCGAGCACTGGTCCACCACCTGCTGCTCGGACAGCGAAGCCCCCGGCGCCGGCACGACCACGGCCTTCACCGCCTCACCGCTGCGCTCGTCCACCACCCCGACCACGGCGACCTCGGCCACCTCCGGCAGCAGGGAGACGACCTCCTCGACCTCGTGCGGGAAGACGTTGAAGCCGTTGACGATGATCAGGTCGTTGGCCCGGTCGACCAGGTGCAGGTCGCCGTCGGAGTCGAGGTAGCCGACGTCACCGGTGCGGAACCAGCCCGCTTCGTCCGGGCCGTGGTGGCCGTCGGGCCAGTAACCGGAGAACAGGTTCGCGCCGCGGATGGAGACCAGACCGGTCTCACCGGCCACCTCGAACACGTCGGCGGCGTCCTCGGGGTCGAGCGGGACGTCGGCGGGCGTGCCGTCGCTGTCGACCAGCCGCAGCTCGACGCCGGGCAGCGGACGGCCGACCGAACCGGGCTTCGGGTAGCCGGTGACCAGTGTCGAGGTGACCACGGGCGCGCACTCGGTGAGGCCGTAGCCCTCGAAGACGTCGAGCCCGGTCGCCTCGCGGATCGCGGTCAGCACCCGCGGGTGCAGGGGCGCGGCGCCGGAGCTCATCCGCCGCACGGTGGCGAGCCCGCGCTTGAGCTCGTCCGGGCCCAGCGCGGCGAATTCGGTGTAGATGGTGGGCACGCCGGCGATGGCGCTCACGCGGTGCCCGGCGCAGTCGTCCAGCGTGCGCTGCGGCTCGAAGCGCTCGGACAGCACCAGGGTGGCGCCGGCCGACGTGGCCTGCAGCAGGCCGGGGCCGAGGCCGTAGACGTGGAAGAGCGGGATGGTGACCAGCACCCGGTCGCCGTGCACGGGCACGCCTTCCACCGCCGAGAGCTGCTCCAGGTTGGCCAGCAGCGCGCGGTGCGAAAGCATCACGCCCCGCGGCGGCCCGGTGGTCCCGGAGGTGTAGGAGATGACGGCGACTTCCTCGCCCGTCCGCTCCGGACCGACGGGGCCGTCCCCGGTGCCACCGCGCGGAGTGAGACCGGTCACGCCTTCGGGCAGTTCGTCGTCGTTGTCGCGCCGCACGACGAACCGCGCGCCGCAGTGCTCCAGCAACTGCCGCAACTCGGGTTCCGGGGCCTGCGGGGAGACCGGCACGGCGATCGCGCCCGCCCTCAGCACGGCGTACAGGGCGACCGCGAAATCCGCCGACGTCGGCAGCCGCACCGAGACCCGGTCACCCGGCTCGGCCCCGGCCTCGGCCAGCCGACGGGCCAGTGCGTGGGCCGCCTGGTCGAGCTGCTGCCAGGTGAGCGTGGCGCCCGTCCCCGTCTCGATGACCGCGGTCTCGCCGGCCCACCGCTCAGCCGCCCGCGTGAGCAGCTGCGCGACCCCGTTCTGGTTGGTCACCCGTGGACCCCTCTCGTCCCGTTGCGCTTTCGTCATCTTGTCACCCGTAATGGGGACCCGGCGCGATCGTCGCACCTCCGGCGACGGCGAACCCCTACCTACTTCGCGGTAACTACACGTATGCTGCAGGGCGTCGCCGGGTGGCGTTGATCACGGCCGGGTGACGCGAGAGAGGGAGTCGTCGTGACGAACTTGCTGGTCCACGGGGTCGTGGCACACGCGAGGCGGCACGCTCCGGCTCGTTCGGGGCCGGGGGGCGCTGCTCACCCGGCCGGTCCGCCGAAGGCCGCCGGAACCGCCGGAGGTGCTGCCCGATGACGTTGCCCACCACCGCTGCGCGCGGGCCCGTGACCGCCTTCACCGAACGCGTGTTCGGCCGCCCACCCGCCGTCCCGCTGACCCGCCCGGCCGAAGGGCCGGACCCGGCCGAAGTGGCCAAGGCCGAAGCCTGGGAGCTCGTGCGGTCCGCGCAGGAGGGCGACACCTCGGCGTTCGGCCAGTTGTACGACCGGTACGTCGACGTCGTGTACCGCTACGCCCTGTTCCGCCTCGGCGACCGCGACCTGGCCGAAGACGTGACCAGCGAGACCTTCCTGCGGGCGCTGCGGCGGATCACCTCGGTCAGCTACCAGGGCCGGGACGTGGGGGCCTGGTTCGTCACGATCGCCCGCAACCTGATCCTCGACCACGTGAAGTCCAGCCGGTTCCGGCTCGAGGTGGTGACCGGCGAGGTGACCGAGCCAGGCGGAACGGCGGGCGCGACCGTCGGCCCGGCGGTCCAGGCCGGTCCGGAACAGCAGGCCATCGCCGGCGCCACGCGCACCGAGTTGCTGCGCTGCGTCGCCGAGCTGGGCGAAGACCAGCGCGAGTGCATCGTGCTGCGGTTCCTCCAGGGGCTGTCGGTCGCGGAGACGGCCAAGGTGATGCGCCGCAACGAAGGCGCGATCAAGGCCCTGCAGCACCGCGCGGTCCGCCGTCTGGCCCAGCTCCTGCCCTCCGGTCTGCGCTGACTTCTTTCACACCCTGATGCGGTGCGTAACTTCCGGCCGTTCTTAATCGTTTCTCCACGCAGACCGGCGTCAGGGCCGGCCGGCGTGGGAGACGGAGCAGCACCGTGGGCGTGCCCGGGCGGTTTTCGCGGGAACGGAACGAGGTCGAGCGGTTCGACCGCGCGCTCGAACCCTTCCCGGTGGCCCGCGACGGCGAGTTCGCGGACGAGCTGACCGTGGTCGCCGTGCTGCGCGAACTGGGCCGGGCCGGCGCACCCGACCCGGCCACCCGCGAGCGCATCCACGCGGAGATCGCAGGACGGCTCGGGCAGCCCGTCGTCCGGCGCCGGTGGCGGCCCCGGGCGCCCGACCTCGTGGCCGCGGGCATCGCGCTGGTGCTGGGCCTGGCCGGGCTGACGCTGCTGCTGTCGAAGAACGCCGTGCCGGGCAGCGCGCTCTACGAGGTCAAGCGGGCCGGTGAGGCGACCTCGCTCGTCCTCACCTTCGGCGAAGAGGCCCAGGGCCGGAAGCACCTGGAGTTCGCGGCCGGGCGGGTGGCCGAGCTGGGCCGGATGACCGACGCCTCCCCCGCCGCGTACCGCACGGCGCTCGACGACTTCGGCGCCGACGTCCGCGCCGGTGCCACCCAGCTCACCGCGACCGCCACCGGCGGCGGCGACCACGGGCAGCTCGCGGGGCTGAAGGCGTGGGCGCACGACCAGTCCGGCCGGCTGGCCGCCGAGCAGGCGCGGGTCCCGCTGGACCTGACCGCCGTGCGCGGGCTGCTCACCCGGGTCCAGGAGCGCACGACGGCACTCGGTTCACGGCTCGACTGCTACGAGATCACCACGGGCCGCTCCGACGAGCTGGGCCTGCTCCCGGCCCGGGGCGAGTGCCGCCGGCAGCCCTCGTCCGCCGCCAGCACCCCGGGGCCGGCCCCCTCCCCGGTGGCGCCCCCGGCCACGGAGACCGCGCCGCCGGCCACGGGCCCGTCTTCGCCGAGCGACCCGGACCTGGCCGTCCCGACCGCCCCGACGCCGAAGCCCACCGGCGGCACCGCGCCACCGCAGGTGTTCGCCCCGCCGATCCCGACCCCGATCACACCGACCTCACCGAGACTGCCAACGCCGACGTCATCGCCCCCGCCGCTGCTGTCGTTGCCGCCGCTGCTGCCGGGCCTGCCGCCGATCGTGATCGGCTGAGCCCCCGCTCGGTCAACCCCTGACCGAGGGCCTCGCCACACCTCGACCGGGTGAGTCCCCCGGTCGCTACCCTGTGCACAGGACCCGGCCACTTCCGGCCGCCGGGGCGTGCGGGCGAACGTGGAGGCGGTGTGCGTGTCAGCTTGGCGTGGCAAGGACAAGAGTCAGGAGCTCGAACGGCTCGCCACGCTGGCGGGCGAGGCTTCGGCCGAGGCCGCCACCACCACGGCGAACTCCCGCCCGGTGGTGCCGCCCGCCCCGCCGGACCTCACCGCGGCCGCCTTCTTCGACGTGGACAACACGATGATGATGGGCGCCTCGATCTTCTACTTCGCGCGCGGACTGGCCGCCCGCAAGTTCTTCACCTCCTCCGATCTGGCCGGCTTCGTCTGGCAGCAGGTGAAGTTCCGCCTCGGCGGGCGGGAGAACAAGGAGGACATCAAGTCCCACCGCGAGCGGGCACTGTCCTTTGTGGCCGGCCGCACGGTGGAGGAGCTGACCGCCATCAGCGAGGAGATCTACGACGAGCTGATGGCGGACAAGATTTGGTCCGGCACCCGCGCGCTGGCCCAGATGCACATCGACGCCGGCCAGCGCGTCTGGCTGGTCACCGCCACCCCGATCGAACTGGCGGCGATCATCTCCCGCCGCCTGGGCCTGACCGGGGCGCTGGGCACCGTCGCCGAGTCCAAGGACGGCGTGTACACCGGCCGCCTGGTCGGCGATCTGCTGCACGGCCGGGCGAAGGCCCACGCCGTCCGCGCGCTCGCCTCGCGCGAGGGCCTGAACCTCAGGCGCTGCTCGGCGTACTCGGACTCGCAGAACGACGTCCCGATGCTGTCGGTCGTCGGTACGGCCGTGGCGGTCAACCCGGACAGCGGACTCCGCGACGTCGCCCGCGCCCGTGGCTGGGAGATCCGCGACTTCCGCACCGGTCGCAAGGCCGCGAAGATCGGCGTCCCGTCGGTGCTGGGCGCCGGGGCGCTGGCGGGCGCGGTGGCGGCGGGGATGGCCTACCGGCGGCGCTGAGCGCCGCCGGCGCGGTCGATCGGCGAGCTCGGCCGCTCAGCCCCGGAAAACGCTCTTGCGCTGCGAAAGCCGCCGGTACAACGTCTGCTGGATCGACTCCCGCACCTGGTCGGTGACCGTGAAGACCAGCATCGGGTCGTCCACCGCGTCCGGCCCGTACTCGTCGGTGGGGATGGGCTCGCCGAACTCCATGGCCCACTTCGTCGGCAGCGGGACGGCGCCGAGCGGGCCCAGCAGGGGGAAGAACGGGGTCACCGGGAAGTACGGCAGCCCGAGCAGCCGGGCGAGGAGGCGGAGGTCGCCCAGCTTCGGGTAGGTCTCCTCCGCGCCCACCACCGACACCGGGATGATCGGCACGCCGGTGCGCATCGCGGCGGAGACGAAGCCGCCACGGCCGAAGCGCTGCAGCTTGTAGCGGGCGGAGAACGGCTTTCCGACGCCCTTGAACCCCTCCGGCCACACCCCCACCAGCTCGCCGCCGGTCAACAGGCGCTCGGCGTCGGCGTTGCAGGCCAGGGTCTGGCCCGCCTTGCGCGCGAAGGAACCCACCAGCGGCAGCTTGAACACCAGATCGGCGCCCAGCCCGCGCAGGTGGCGGCCACCGGTTTCGGCGTGCACGGCGACAGCGGTCATCAGCGCGTCGAGGGGCAAGGTGCCGGAGTGGTTCGACACCAGCAGCGCGCCGCCGGTCTTCGGCAGGTTCTCCACGCCGAACGTGTCGACCCGGAACCACTTCTCGTACAGCGCTCGCAGCGGCGGCAGCACCAGGGTGTCGGTCAGCTCGGCGTCGAAACCGAACTCGTCCACGCGGTAGTCGCCGGTCAGCCGGTGGCGCAGGAACCGCAACGCGCTCAGCACCGCTTCCGGCAGCGGCTCCTCCGGCGCGGCCACCGACGCAGAGGCCGCCGGGAACGCCACCACGGGGGCTTCGGCGCGGCGCTCCGGAGCCGGAACCGCTGCTGCTGCTGGACGCTCCTCGACCGGTTTCTCCCGGCCCGGAGCGTGCAGGGGGATCACCTGGGCCTCGGCACCGTTCACGGGGTGCGCCTCACTTTCCGCTCTCGCGCGGCTCATCGGCCCGCCTGCCCGGTCGCCGCGGCCACGAGCACCTTGCCGGCCAGACCGGCGAGCCGTCCGCCGTCGAGCACCGGGCGCAGGCCCCGGCCCGCGACGTAGTCGTCGAACGCTTCGCGGCTGGTCCAGCGCGGCGTGTAGCCGAACTCCTTCTTGAGCTTCGTGATGTCCACGACCCGGCCGAAGTTCAGCAGCCGGACCTGGTCGGCCGAGAAGTCGACCACCCGCGCCCCGCGCAGCACCTTGCCCACCGACGGCACCACGGCGCTCGGCATGGGCAGCCCGATCCGGCCCGCCCGGCGGATCGCCTGCGACAGCGTGAGCACCCCGTCCGAGGCCACGTTGAACACGCCGGGGTGGTCCTCCAGGGTCGAGAGCTCCAGCACCGACAACGCGTCCGAAGCGTGCGCCAGTTGCAGCCGCGCGTCGTAGCCGAAGACGGTGGGGATCACCGGCAGCGCGAAGTAGCGCGAGAGCACGGTGTCCACCTCGGGCCCGATGATGTTCGCGAACCGGCAGAGCGTGATCGTGATGTCGGGACGGCGCCGGGCCAGGCCGCGCACGTAGCCCTCCATCTCCACGGCGTCCTTCGCGTACCCGCTGGACGACGCCGGGATCAGCTCCGAGTCCTCGGTGAACACCGCCTGCGAACGCGCCCCGGCGCCGTAGACCGCGGCCGTGGACTTGACCACCAGCTTGCGCACCAGCGGCGAGCGCTGGCACGCGGCCAGCAGCCGCATGGTGCCGATGACGTTGACTTCCTTGACCGCCGCGCGACGGCTCGGCCCGGCCGGGTGCGCGGTGCACGAGGTGTGCACCACGGTGTCCACCTCGGCGCTGCTGATCACCTTGGCGATCAACGGGTTCCGGATGTCGGTGCGGACGAACTCGGCGCGCCCCATGCGCTGCAGCACCGCTTTGGCCGGCGGGGCGGTGTCCACGCCGATCACCCGCTCGAACTCGGGGTTGTTGCCGAGCCGGGCGAGCAGCTTTCCGCCCAGCTCGCCGGCGACCCCGGTGACCAGCACGATGTTCGACGGCATGAGACTCCCTGGAGGGGCGGCTGGGTGGTGGGAGCGGGACGCGTGAACCCGCACTCACTGGAGGCACCGCGCGGACGCACCGACCATGCTACCGGCCCCGAGGGGCACCCTGACCAGGTCTTACCTGCTGTTAACGCCGAACGCCCGGAATGGGGCGAACGCCTCACTCGGACGGAGGAAAGACGCGGTGAAAAACGGACGCGGCCCGTCCAGGGACTGGACGGGCCACGTCGGTTCAGGAGAGCGCGAGGCTCACTTGCCGGCCTTGCGACGCTGCACTCGCGTGCGGCGAAGCAGCTTGCGGTGCTTCTTCTTGGACATGCGCTTGCGGCGCTTCTTGATCACAGAGCCCATGGGCGCTCCTTAGGTCGTCGTCGGTCACGCTGCCCGGCGCAGCGTCCAACGGGTGGAGCGCACAGGCACGAGCGGTCTTCCAGGTTACCCGCGTGCTGACGCGGGTCGGTCGGCGGGCATGGCTAGCCCCGGCCCGGCGACCGATCAGCCCACGTCGAAATAGGCACCCTGCAGGTACTCGTGCACTGCCTTCTCGGGCACCCGGAACGACTTCCCGACGCGCACGGCGGGCAGCTCACCCGAGTGCACCAACCGGTAGACGGTCATCTTCGAGACCCGCATCAGCGTGGCCACCTCGGCGACGGTCAAAAACTGGACCTGCCCGACTGCGGGCAAATCCTCCTTCTTGTTCGGCGACATGTTTACCGCGTCCTTTGACACGTGTCGCGCCACGAGGCTTCCCCACCTGTGGTATCGACACGCACGTGCTCTTCATGAGAGTAGCGGGACAGGTGGGACCAGTGCGACGCGTGTCACCGGGATGGGCTCTCACCAGGCCCGTTAAGCCCACTCCGGGTGGGCTTAACGGGTCGTTTGCCCGATAAGGGCTTTTCGGCGAAACGGGCCGGGGATCGGGCCCGCCGCGGGGTCAGTGCTCGTCGTGCGCCCGGCCCAGCTCCTGGGACCGGTCCCGGGCCGCCTCGATCGCGTCGAGCAGGGCGGCGCGGACACCGTGCTTCTCCAGCTCGCGGATGGCGTTGATGGTCGTGCCGGCCGGCGAGGTGACGGCCTCGCGCAGCAGCGCCGGGTGCTCGTCGGACTCGGCCAGCATCTTGGCCGCCCCGACGGCCGACTGGATGATCAGCCGGCCCGCCAGCACCCGCGGCAGGCCGAGCAGGATGCCGGCGTCGATCATGGCCTCGACCAGGAAGAAGAAATACGCCGGACCGGAGCCGGACAGCGCCGTGACGGCGTCCTGCTGGCCTTCGGGCACCTCGACGACCTCGCCGACGTGGGCGAGCAGCTCCTCGACCGCGGCCAGGTGCCGGCCCGTGGCGTGCCGCCCGGCCGAGATCGCGCTCATGGCCTCGCCGACCAGCATCGGCGTGTTCGGCATGACCCGGACCACCGGCACGCCCTCGGCCAGGCGCCGCTCGTACAGCGAGGTCGGCAGTCCCGCGCACAGCGAGACCACCAGGGAAGACGATCCGAGCAGCGGCGCCAGCACGTCCAGCACCGGGTCGATGTCCTGCGGTTTGACCGCGACCACCAGCACGTCGGCCCGCTCGGCGGCCTCGGCGACGGTGACCGACCGCATTCCCGGGTACCGCTGCGTGAGCTCCTCGGCCCGCGCCGGGTAACGCTCCGTGAAGAGCAGGTCCCCGGGCGCGTGGCCCCCGTTCAGCAGCCCCGACAGCAGGGCCTCCCCGATCTTTCCGGCTCCCAGCACCGCGATCACAGTCATGGCGCCAGCGTGCCAAACCGCGGTCAGGGCCCCGGGGCCGGGGCGAGGGCGAGCTGACGGGTCTGGGTCACCAGCCGGCCCTGCGCGTCGACGACCGTGGCGTCGGAGTCGAACCAGGCCTCGTGCACCGAGCGGGACTCGACCAGCACCCGCAGCCAGCCCGGCGCCGGGCGCGTGCGCACCAGCGCGGTGAGCTGCACCGTCGGCGCCCAGCCCAGCCGGCCGAGGTTCGCCACCACCGGCGGGTTGATGTCACCGGCCAGCAGGGCGAAGTAGACGTCGGTCACCCCCTCGCGCGGCCGGGCCCACAGGCGCATCCGCGGCGGGTCGCCGGCGCGCCCGGCCAGGTAGCCCGCCGTCGCCGGGTCGATCCGGACCTCGCAGACCTTGGACAGGTGGAACCGGCCCTCCGAGGTCTCCGCGGTCAGCGGCAACGCACCGGCGGGCGGTTCGGCGGGCAGCGGCGGCAGGTCGGACCACTCCGCGCGCCGCATGGGCAGCCGCCCGGTGGTCACGCGCGCCTCCACGCAACTGCGGCCCCGCTGCTCCAGGCGGACCGCGACCACCGTCGCGCGGCGGCCGACCTTGCGGACCTCGGTGCGCAGCAGCACCGGCCCCAGCGCGGGCGCGTGCAGGAACTCGACGCTCACCGCCAGGGGCTCCGCGGTGGCCTCGTCCCGCTCGTGCAGAACGGCCGCGGCGGTCTTGGCCAGCAGCCCGACGAGGAAGCCGCCGTGGGGGTGGCCCGCGATCGACCAGTCCGCGCGCAGCGTCGCGGTGAAGGTGCCGTCACCGAGTGAGCGGACCGCCGTGGCGGCCTCGAACGCGGTCGTGGTGTCTTCGGCCCCGCTCACGGACGGCCGGCCACTGCGGGCCCGTTCGCGGGGCCCGGCCCGCCGGTTCCGGCAATGACGAAGTTCAACGATCGCAACGAGTTCACGGTCGGCACTTTACGTGTCCGCCGCCTGGTCGAGCATGCTCTCGGCGAGTTGTCCGCCCGGACAGCCGATCAAGGGGGGACGGCCCGGTCACTGCCCGAGGTGCAGACGGGCAAACAGCAGGGCCTCGGCGAGCGAGCGGGCCCGTTCGGCCTCCGCGGTGACGTGCCGGGTGTTGACCTCGAGCACGACCTGCCCGGTGAAACCGGTGCTGACCAGCCGTTCCACCAGTTCCGCGCAGGGCTGGCCGCCGCGGCCGGGGATCAGGTGCTCGTCCTTGGGCAGGCCGGTGCCGTCGGCGAGGTGGACGTGGCTGAGCCCCGCGCCCATCCGTTCGGCCAGCGCCAGCGCGTCCATGCCCGCGGCGGCGGTGTGGGAGAGGTCGAGGGTGTAGTGCCGGAAGCCGACGTCGGTCGGGTCGATCGAGGACCGGAAGGCCGAGACCCGCGCGCTCTTCGGACCCACGGGCGGGCGCACCTTGAACATGTTCTCCACGGCGATCTCGACCCCGCTGGTGTCCTCCAGCTCGCCCACCAGGTCGCCGAACGCGTCACCGTAGCGCCGCTGCCACCGGTACGGCGGGTGCACCACCACCGTGCGCGCCCCGAGCTCCACGGCGGCCTCCACCGACCTCCGCAGCCGCACCGCCGGGTCCGGCGACCACACCCGCTGGGTGATCAGCAGCGACGGGGAGTGCACGGAGAGCACGGGCATCCCGGTCCGGCGCGACCACCGCCGCACCTCGGGGACGTCCTGGCTGACCGGGTCGGCCCACACCATCACCTCGACGCCGTCGTACCCGAGTTCGGCGGCGAGCTCGAAGCCCGCCCCGGCTCGCAACGGCCACACCGAAGCGGTGCTCAACCCCACCGGCACGGGCTCCTCGGCTGCGCTCACACCGCCCATCCTGCCGTGCCCGCCGGGGCGGTGTCCTCCCGGCGGGCCCGTTCCCGTCCGGCGGGGCGGCCGGTCAGTGGGCGACGAGCAGCAGCGCCGCCGGGGACACCGTCACCACCAGTCCGACCAGCACCGCCAGCACCGTGGTCTGCAGGTCCTCGGCGCGGCGGATCTTCCGCACCACCCAGACCAGCACCACGATCACCAGCAGGGCGCCCACGAGGGCGGCCGGGGCGAGGTTGCTCCACAGCCAGTTGAAGCCGAGCCAGACCCCGGCGCCGCCGACCACGCCCAGCGCGAGCTGGCCGGCGAGGGTGAGCCACTGCTTGCCCGCCGAACCGGCCGGGACCGGCTCCTCCGCGGGCGCTTCGGCGGCGGCTTCCTCGTCTTCGTAGTCGTCCTCGTACTCGGCGGCCTGCTCGTAGCCGTAGTCGTCCCGTTCGAAGTCCGGGCCGTCGGCGTAGCCGGGCCGCTCGAACTCGCGCTCGTACTCGGACAGGTCGTCGTCGGCCGGGTGGTCGTCCTTGTGGCCGGGCGCGAACGGCATCGGCGGCGGATAACCCGAGGTCGGCGGGCCGGCGTCGTAGTCTCCGGCCGGCGCGTAGCCGTTGTCCTCGGCCGGGTAGCCGTCGTCGGCGTAATCGTCGTCGACGTAGTCCTCGTCGGCGTAGTCGTCATCGGCGTAACCGTCGCGCGGGCCGCCTTCGCCGGGGACCGCCGGCATGACGCCGATCTCGGTGTCCTCGAGCTGCTCGGCCTCACGGCGCTTGCGCCAGCCGGCCAGTCCGGCGGGCGGCGGCGCCGCGGGCCCACCCTGGGGCGCGGCGGCGGGCGGCTCGGACTCGAGCCGGTTGGCCACCGCGTCGAACTGCTCGGTGTGCGGCTCCTGCTTCGGCGCCGGACGGCGGGCCGGAGCCCGGCGCGGACGCTGCGGCGCGCCGGCCGGGAAGGCCCCGCTGGCCATCGTGCCGGGCACCGGGGGCAGATCGGGGATCTCGGCGTCGGGAGTGCCGTCGAGCCCGTCGAGCCGGGAGGCCAGCGAGCCGTTCGGCGGTGCGGACGGCGGCGGGCCGGGACGGCGGCGAATCGGCTGGACCTGCTCACGGGTCTCGTCGGCGACCAGCGGCGGCGGGGCCTGCGGCGGCGCGGCGGGCGGCGGCCCCGGCGGCGGCTGACGCGGGCCCCGGCCACGCGGCGGCACCGGCAGCGGCGCGGACTCCTGCGGGGGCCGGGCGAACTGCCCCGACTCCTGCGGCGGCGCGGGCGGGCGCACGAACTGGCCCGACTCCTGCGGGGGCCGGGCGAACTGGCCGGATTCCTGCGGCGGCGCGGGCGGGCGGGCGAACTGGCCCGACTCCGGTGACGGAGCGGGCGGACGCACGAACTGACCCGACTCCTGCGGCGGCGCCGGCGGGCGCACGAACGCGGAGTCCGGCTGGCCGTTCCCCGGACGGCCGGGCGGGGGCGCCGAAGGCCGCACCGGCGGCCCCGGCTCCGGCGGGACGGCGCGCGAAGAGGGCGGCGGGCCCTCCGGTCGGCGACGGCTGCCGGGAGCCCGCGAGGGCGGGGGCGGAGTGCCCCCGTCCGAGGCCACCCGGTCGATGATCGCCTGGGGCGCGGTGTCGCTGACGCCCGGGGCGCGCCGGGAGCCGGCCGGGGGGGCCGTCTCGGGAACTTCTTCGTCGTCCGCGGCCCGGCGCCTGCGCCGTCGCCCGCCGTCGACCTGCTGCCCGTGCTGGGCGAGCAGTTCGGCCACGGTCTTCTGGGGCTGGTCGCCGCCGGTCTGGTCCGTCATACCGTGCTGTCCAAAGCGCGCTCCGGGTTGCCTGCGACACGTGCCTGCGACCGGACGCAGACGGCGCCGCGCGCGCTGACCACCGTGCTGTGCATGTCCGTCACCTCTTCACCGTGCCTGTTGTCCGTCAACGAAGTCCAGTCCACTGCTGTCACCGGTCCTCCCCGTTCGCCGAAACACCGGTGAGGGCGGTCCCAGTGTCGTCCGCACCGGTGGAATGGTCCAGCCGCCGCAGGATGACACCCTCTCGCAGCGCCCACGGGCAGATCTCGAGTTCCTGCAGCGACAGGGCCCGCATGGCGGCCTGCGCCACCAGCGCCCCGGCCACGAGCTGGTGCGACCGGCTCGCGCTCACCCCCTCGAGGTGCGCCAGCTCGGCCGAGGGCATCCGGGAGATGAAGGCGATGAGCTGGCGCAACGCGGTGTCGGTGAGGGTACGGCGGACCCGGGGCCCGGCCGCCGAGGGGGCGGCGCCGGTGAGCCGGGCCAGCGATCGGAAGGTCTTGGAGGTGGCCACCACCCGGTCGGGTTCACCCCACTTGGTGACCTTCCGGGCCAGCGCGGACAGTTGCTCCTCCAGCCACGCCGAGGTCGCCACCACTTCGGACCGGGTGGGTGGGTCGTGCTGGAAGCGCGTGCGCGTGGTCCGCCCGGCGCCGAGCGGCAGCGATTCGGCCAGCACCGGCTCCTCGTCGCGCCCCATCGCGACCTCCAGCGAGCCGCCGCCGATGTCGAGCACCAGCAGCTGACCGGCCGACCACCCGAACCACCGCCGCACGGCGAGGAAGGTCAGCCGCGCCTCGTCCACCCCGGAGAGCACTTTGAGCTCGACCCCGGTCTCGTCGGCCACGCGGGTCAGCACCTTGGCCGAGTTCTTGGCCTCGCGCACGGCCGAGGTGGCGAAGGCCATGACCTCCTCGCACCCCAGCCGCAGCGCCGCCCCCTTGGCCGATTCGACGGCCCGGACCAGCTCGTCGGAGCCGGTCCGGCCGAGCTCCCCGGACCGGGTGATCTGCTCGGCCAGCCGCAGCACGGTCTTCTCCGAGTGCATGGGGGTCGGGTGGGCGCCCCGATGGGCGTCGACCACCAGCAAGTGGACGGTGTTGGAACCGACGTCGAGTACCCCTAGGCGCACGAGGAACCAGCGTACCGGTCCCACAGCCAGGTCTCAGAACTGTAACCAACACCACTCGGTCCGGGATCGACTCAGCGTGCCCGGACTGACGCGGTGCGTGAAACAGCTCCGCGCCCGGCGCGTCCGGTCGTGGGTGTCCGAGCCGGTGCCGGCCGCGGTGGACACCCGCGAACCACCGCTCAGGTCTCGAACTTGTACCCCAGCCCCCGCACCGTGACCAGGTGCCGGGGCGAACCCGGGTCCGGCTCGATCTTCGAGCGCAGCCGCTTCACGTGCACGTCCAGCGTCTTCGTGTCGCCGACGTAGTCCGCGCCCCAGACCCGGTCGATGAGCTGGCCGCGGGTGAGCACCCGGCCGACGTTGCGCAGCAGGTACTCCAGCAGGTCGAACTCCTTGAGCGGCAACGAGACCTCGTCACCGTCCACGGTGACCACGTGGCGTTCCACGTCCATCCGGACCGGGCCGGCCGAGAGGACCAGGGGGGCCAGCTCGCCGTCGGCGCCGGGCTCGCCGCCGCGGCGGAGGACGGCGCGGACGCGGGCGATCAGCTCGCGGGCCGAGTACGGCTTGGTCACGTAGTCGTCGGCGCCGAGCTCCAGGCCCACGACCTTGTCGATTTCGCTGTCGCGGGCGGTCACCATGATCACCGGGACCGCGGAGCGCTGGCGCAGCTGCTTGCAGACGTCGGTGCCGCTCATCCCGGGCAGCATCAGGTCGAGCAGGACGATGTCGGCACCGTTGCGGTCGAACTCCTCCAGCGCCTGCTGGCCGGTACCGGCGACGGCGGCGGTGAATCCCTCCTTGCGGAGCAAGAAGGCGAGCGGGTCGGCGAAGGACTCTTCGTCCTCGACAATGAGAACCCTCGTCACAGGTTTCCTCCTGGGTTTGGGCCGGAGACTTCCTGCCCGGTGGCCACGAGCCGGGGTGTCCGCTCGGGGTTCTTGTCCGGCCGCGCGGGCGCGGCCGGCGGGATCGGCTTGCCCGTGGCGCTGCGCTGCGGCTCGCCTTCGGGCTCCGGGCCCACGTGCGCGGGGATGCGCAGGGTGAACGTCGAACCGGTGCCCTGACGGCTCCACAGCCCGACCGAGCCGCCGTGGTTGGCCGCCACGTGCTTCACGATGGCCAGGCCCAGTCCGGTGCCGCCGGTGGCGCGGGAGCGTGCCTTGTCCGCGCGGTAGAACCGCTCGAACACGCGCTGCTGCTCGTCCTCGGCGATGCCGATACCGCGGTCGGTCACGGCGATCTCGACCATCCCGTCGGCCAGCCGCCGGGAGATGGACACCGGGCTGCCCGCCGGCGAGTACGCGACCGCGTTCTCCAGCAGGTTCGACAACGCGGTGACCAGCAGCGTGCGGTCGCCCTCGAAGAGCAGGCCGCTGCTCGGGTCGGTGGTGATGGTGATCTCCGCCGATTCGGCCGACAGCGTGGTCCGGCCCAGGGCCTCCCGGACCACCGCGTCGACTTCGACGACGTTGAGGTCCGGGAGCCGCTCCGCGCCCTGGAGCCGCGAGAGGGCGATCAGCTCGGTGACGAGCTGGCCGAGCCGGGTCGACTCGCGCAGGATCTTGCTGCCGAAGCGGCGCACCTCCTCGACGTCCTCGGCGGCGTCGAGCACGGCCTCGGTCAGCAGCGCGATCGCGCCGACCGGGGTCTTGAGCTCGTGGCTGACGTTGGCGACGAAGTCCCGCCGCACCGCCTCCAGCCGGATCGCCTCGGAGTGGTCCACGGCCTCGACCACGGTGAACCCGTCGCCCAGCGGCCGGACCTCGCCGAGCACGGCCTCCGGCTGGCGGCGGCCGCGGTTCTCCAGCGGCGAGAGGTCGACCTCCATCGGCTCGTCGGTCTCGACCACCTGCTCGGCGGCCTTGCGGGCCCGCGGATCGGCCTGGTTGACGCGCACCAGGCCCAGCTCGTAGGCGCGGGGGTTGTGCAGCACCATGTCGCCGAAGCGGTTCAGCACGAGGATGCCGCTGTTCGACGAACGGATGAGGCGCTCGAGCAGTTCGGCGACGGTCGGCCCGGTCGGCCGAGCCGCCTCCCGGCGGGCGCGAACCCGGGCCACCAGGAATCCGGCGACCGCGCCGACGACGAGTGCGCCGACGACCAGCAACAGGGCAACAGGCGTGGTCACGGGGGAATCGTAAGCATCCCGGTAGCCTTCCGGCCTAGTCCCGGAAGCCCCGTCGTGAGGCTCGTGACACCTGTGGGCGACATGTTCGCCCTGGGGTCAGGCCCTGTTCACCCGATCGAGACATTGGCCGCCGATTCCCCCGCGCCCGCGCCGCCGGGCTCAGCCGACCGTCAGCTCGGCCAGGTCCTGCTCGGTCAGCCGCAGCGCACCGGCCGCGACGTTCTGCTCGAGGTGCCCGACGTCACCCGTGCCCGGGATGGCGAGCACGTGCTCGCCCTGCGCGAGGGTCCACGCGAGCCGGATCTGCGCCGAGGTCGCGCCGTGGCGCTCGGCGACCTTGGCCACCTGCTCCTCGACCCCGTTCTGCCCGCTGGCCACGGCGAAGAACGGCACGAAGGCCACGCCGTGGGCCCCGCAGAGCCGCACCAGCTCGTCGTCCTCGCGGCGCGCGGTGAGGCCGTACTGGTTCTGCACGCAGACCACCGGCGCGATGGCCTGGGCTTCGGCCAGGTGCTCGGGGCCGACGTTGGATATGCCCAGCTCGCGGATCAACCCGGCGTCGCGCAGTTCGGACAGCGCGCCGAAGTGCTCGGAGATCGGGCCGGTGCCGCGCTCCAGCCCGCCGCCGATCCGGAGGTTGACCACGTCGATGTGGTCGCGGCCGAGCTGGCGCAGGTTTTCCTCGACCTGCCCGCGCAACTGGTCGGGCCGGGCGTGGACCCACTCGCCGGACGGGTCGCGGCCCGGGCCGACCTTCGTGGTCAGCACGAGATCGTCGCCGTACGGGGCGAGGGCGCTGTTGATCAGCTCGTTCGCCGAACGCAGCGGGCTGAAGTAGAACGCGGCGGTGTCGATGTGGTTCACCCCGAGCTCCACGGCCCGGCGGAGCACGGCGATGGAAGCGGCGCGGTCCCGGGAGACGGCGCCGCCGGGGTCGGCGGCCGGCAGGCGCATCGCGCCGAAGCCGATCCGGTTCACGGTCAGGGAGCCGAGCGGCCAGGTGCCAGCCGCGGCGGCGGGAAGTGCGGTCGGTGTCATGCCTCCAGCGTTGCCTCGGACCTTCGCCGCCGCCCGTTTTGGCAGGAAGCTGCCACCCCTCGGTGGGACCCCGGCCACCCGATGGCGGAGACTGGCGGACGTGACCAAGGTCGATGACGTGGTGACGGTGCGCGGGGAGCGCGAGCTGCTCGCGCGCGTCCAGCACCTGTTCGCCGCAGCCAAGGAAGTTTCGTGCGCCGCGAACGATCTGAGCACCTGGGCGGCCACCCACCCGACCCCGCTGCGGACCGACCACACCCCCGGCCGCAAGGCGCGCAAGATCTACCTGCCCCGGGTGCTGCTCGACCCCGCGAGCGCGGCGCACCTGCGTGAGATCACCCGCCTCGGCGCGCAGGTGCGCATCGCCGAGCAGGAGATCAACGAGACCATCCTGCTCGACCAGCGCGTCGCCATCCTCGCCGCGGAGACGACCCCGGACGGGCGCAGCTACACCGTGCTGAGCCGCCCCGACCTGGTCAACGGCATCAGCTCGCTGTTCGAAGTGGCCTGGCGCGCCGCCACGGACGTCGCCGTCTACGACCTGCGCTACGCCGAGCTGCGGCAGCTCACCCCGCAACTGCTGGACCTGCTCGCCTCGGGCTGCACGGACGAGTCAGCGGCCCGGACGATGAACGTCGGGCTGCGCACCTACCGCCGACGCGTGGCCGAGCTGATGGCCGCCCTCGGCGCGACCTCGCGCTTCCAGGCCGGCGCCCGGGCCCGGGAGGCCGGTCTCCTCTGACCGTCCCGCCGACCCGGCCGGCTGCTCCGGTCCGCGTGGGCTGGTGCGAGTGGGCCGGTGCGAGTGGGGTCGGTGCGCGGGAAGGGCCCAGGTGCCGGAGCGATTCGAACGGAATGGTCCACTGGGATGAATCGCCTGGCCCACCGGATCGAACCACCCGGACCGGCTCGACCCGATCCGGCCGGGCCCGTCCGACCCGACCTCGAAGATCCGGAGCCGCACCCGCGATGACCCAGCCCCCCGGCGGCCGCTGCCTCCGCCCGCACCCGAGCACCCGCTTGGCCAGAACCACCGTGGCCAAGACCGCCGTGGTCAGGACCACCGCAGTCAGGACCACCGCAGTCAGAACCGCCGTGGCTCGGTCGGCGGCAATCGTGGCCGTCGCGGTGCCGGGACTGGTGGGTTGCGGCGGCCCCTCGGACCCGCCGCCCAGTGCTCCGGTCACCCCGGCGAGCCCGGCCCAGCCGAACCTCGCATTCGTCGACACCCAGGCGACCACCGAGGCCGCGGCCGGGGTCAAGAAGGCGGTCGAGACGGTCTTCAGCTACGACTCCGCCCAGGCCGCCGCCGTCGCCGAGAACGAGCAGCAGTACCTCACCGGCGCGGCGCGAGGCGAATTCGACCAGACCTTCGCCCAGGTCAAGACCAGCCCGGTGCGGACGAAGACCCAGGTGCTCGACTCCGGCGTACTCGAGCTGTCCGGCGCCGGCGCGAAGGTGCTGGTCGTGGCCGGGCAGCAGAGCACCGGGCCGGGCGGGCAGCAGAACTCCGCCACCGCGATCATGCTGCTCACCGCGACCCGCGCGAACGGGAACTGGCTGCTGTCCCAGATCCAGGTCTCGCCCCGGGCGGACGCCGAGCCGTCCGGGGCCCCGGCGAGCCCCTCGGCGACGGCGCGCGACACGGCGCTCGCGGCGGCGCGTCGAGCCGCCGCCGTCCTGCTCACGGTCGACGCCGCGAAAGCCGATTCCGTGTTCGACGCCTACGAGTCCGTGGCCACCGACCCGCTGCTCTCCCAGTTCCGCGAGACTCGCGCGCACACCGTCGACGGGATGAAGCAGAGCGGGGCGAAGGCTTCGCTCGACCCGGAGTCCGTCGCCGCCGTCACCTCGCTGAGTGCCGACGGCACCCGGGCGGAGGTGCTGCTCGGCGGGCTCGTCAACACCCAGCAGCAGGGCGGTGAGGAGCAGCGTCAGATCCCCGCGCGGCTGACCGTGGTCCGCCAGGGCACCGCCTGGAAGGTCTCCGGCCTCGACACCGTGACGCCCGGCTCGTAGCCGCTCGAACCGGAAAGAGGGGCCGTCCGGCCGATTCCGGCGGGAAGACCCCTCTCGAGGAGCGTGAAACGGCTCAGCGGCCCTGATTGGCGACCGCCGCGGCGGCCTCCTCGGCCGCTTCCGGGTCCAGGTAGAGCCCGCCCGGCTTGACCGGCTTCAGCTCGTCGGTCAGGTCGTAGCGCAGCGGGATGCCGGTCGGGATGTTCAGCGCCGCGATGTCGGCGTCGGAGATGCCGTCGAGGTGCTTGACCAGCGCGCGCAGCGAGTTGCCGTGCGCGGCGACCAGCACGTTCTTCCCGGCGCGCAGGTCCGGCACGATCGCCGACTCCCAGTACGGCAGCAGGCGGGCGACGACGTCCTTCAGGCACTCGGTCAGCGGGGCCGTGTCGCCGAGGTCGGCGTACCGCGGGTCGCCGGCCTGGCTGAATTCGTCGGCCGGGTCGATCGCCGGCGGCGGGGTGTCGTACGAGCGGCGCCAGAGCATGAACTGCTCCTCGCCGAACTCGTCCAGCGTCTGCTTCTTGTTCTTGCCCTGCAGGGCGCCGTAGTGGCGCTCGTTGAGCCGCCAGTCCCGCTTCACCGGGATCCAGTGGCGGTCGGCGGCGTCCAGCGCGATGTTCGAGGTGCTGATCGCGCGGCGCAGCAGCGAGGTGTGGACGACGTCCGGCAGCAACCCCGCCTCGGCGAGCAGCTGCCCGCCCTGGCGGGCTTCGCGTTCGCCCGTCTCCGAAAGCGGCACGTCCACCCAGCCGGTGAACAGGTTTTCCGCGTTCCACGTGCTCTGCCCGTGACGCAGCAGCACCAACGTCCCAAGTTCGGCCATGGGCACAGCCTGCCAGAACGGGCTGGAGACCGGGTTGGCGCGTCCGGTTGAGCGGCGCCCTACCCAGAGTATGTTACCCGAGAGTAACACTGTCACCCGTTGAGAACACTGCTCGTCAACTAGGGCGCGATCGGGTGCAACGCGCTGCACTCCGTTATCCCGCTGAGCAAAAATCACTCGAACGGACTAACCAGTAGTCTTGTGATTACAGGTGGACATCTGACAGGTTTGACGGGTCCCGCCCAGCCGGATCCACGCACTCCCCGGCTGACGGCGGGCCACGACCGCGGCTCGTCTCCCCCCCCTGCCGAGCCGCGGCCCGCCGGCCCCGTTGGCATCCCCCTCGTCACCGGGTCCATCGGCGGGAACTTCAGCGGAGCGGCTCGAGATCGCGACTCCCCCCTCCCTCGAGCCGCTCCGCCTTTCCCGGCCGGGCCCACCGGCCGGCGCCGCCCGGCTATTCGGCCGGCTTCGGCGCCCCACCGCCCAGCCGCGTTCGCCGCCGCTTCCGCAGCCAGCCGGTGAGCAGCCCGAGCGGCAACCCGATCAGCACGACGAACGGCAGCACCGCGCCGAGCCCGGTCAGCAGCCCGCCGGAGAACACCCCGAACGCGTCCCAGCCGCCGGCCAGCCCACCGAGGAACCCGCCGTTGCCGTCTCCGGCCGCGGTGGCAACGGTGTCGGCCTTCACCGACAGCACGACCGTCGCCATCGCGACGCTGCCGTCCAGGGCCTTCTTCTGCTGCTCGAGTGAGTCCAGCGTCGCCTCGCGCTCGGTCAGCTCACTCTCCAAGGAGGCGATCTCCGAGATCGAGGCCGCCTTCGCCAGCAACGCCCGGATCCGTTCGACGCTCGCGCGCTGCGTCGCCAGCCGGGCGTCGGTGTCCACGACCTGCGAAGTGACGTCCTGGGCGCTCAGCTCGCGCCGGGTGACGTCCCCCAGGGCGGCGAGCTGGTCGAGCACCCCGTCGAGCTTCTCGGCCGGTACCGCGAGGCTCAGCGTCGCCGAAGCGTCGACCGTGCTTTCCTGCCCCGTGTAACCACCGGCGCCGGCCGCGATCGCGCGCGCTCGCCCGACGACGTCGTCGAGCTTCGGGGTCTTCACGTCCAGCCGCGCGCTGCGGGCGAGCTTGCGATCGGTGGTCCCGGGCCGGGCCACCGATGGACCGGCGGCGCCCTTCGCGGTTCCAGGAGCGACCACACCTCGGCTCGGCGCGGCCCCGCCCGGATCGGCCGCCACCCCGCCACCGGCGCTCGACGGGGAGTCCCCGTCCGAACCGCACCCCGCGAGCACCAGCACCAGCCCGGTGCCGGCCACCGCCAGCGAACGTCTCCATCGGCTGCGCACCCGTCTCTCCCTCCCGTCGGCGGGAAGGGGACGGCGACGCGGTTCAGCGCCGTTGCACGCCGGTGGTCACGACTCGGTCAAGCCCGGTTCGTGCGGGGTGGCGGGCTCCACCAGGTGCTTGAACGCCTGCAGGTTCGCCAGCGACTCGCCGCGCGAGACCCGCCAGTCCCACTCGCGCTTGATCGAGGTGGCGAAGCCGATCTCCAGGATCGTGTTGAAGTCGCCGTCGGCGGCCTCCAGCACCTGGCCGAGGATCTTGTCCAGCTCGACCTCGGTCACCCCCTCCTGGCCGAATCGCCCGACCAGGTAGATGTCGCCCATGGAGTCCACTGTGTAGTGCACGCCGTACAGCCTCGCGTTGCGCTGCAACAGGAACCGGTAGACCGCCTCGTGCTCCTCGTCCGGACGGCGGCAGACGAACGCCTCCACGGAGAAGGCGTGGTCGCCCTCGACCAGCCAGCAGTTGGTCTGCAGCTTCTTGGTCCCGGGCAGGGTGACGAAGTACTTGCCCTCGCCGCGCCGGTCGTACTGCAGACCAGCGTCGTCCAAAGTGGACTTGATCGTGGCGTCCAGGCTCACACCGCCACCTCCGCGCGCAGTTCGAGGGCGCTGCGGAACGCCCTGGTGGCTTGAGCATAGATGTCCAGCAGCGAATCCGTGGTCCGGCTCCAGGAGAACCGCCGCGCGTGCTCGACCGCGTTCGCCGCCAGCTCCCGGCGCCGGTCCGGACGCAGTGCGAGCGCGGCCAGCGCGTCCGCCCACTCGACCGCGCCGTGCGAGGGCACCAGCAGCCCGGAGACCCCGTGCACCACGGCCACCGGCAGCCCGCCGACCTCGGCCGCCACCACCGGTGTCCCGCAGGCCTGCGCCTCCAGCGCGACCAGCCCGAACGACTCGTTGTAACTCGGCACCGCGACCAGGTCGGCCGCGCGGTAGACCTCCGCCAGCGCCGGCCCCGGCTGCGGTGGCAGGAACCGCACCTGGTCCTGAATGCCGAGCGAGACGGCCAGCTCACGCAGGGCCCGCGGCTGCTCCAGCCCGGTGCCCGAGGGCCCGCCGACCACCAGCACCACCAGCCGCGGGGCCAGTTCGGGCCGTTGGCGCAGCAGCTCGGCCGCCGCGTGCAGCAGCACGTCCGGCGCCTTCAGCGGCTGGATCCGGCCGGCGAACGCCAGCACCACGGCGTCCTGGGGCAGGCCGAGCGCCGTCCGCGCGAGCGACTGCGAGCCCGGGGTGAACCGTTCGAGGTCGACCCCCGGCGGCACGGCGTGCACCGCCTGCGGTGCGGCCCCGTACAGCTCGACCAGCTCACGCGCCTCCACCGGGGTGTTCGCCACCAAGCAGTCCGCCTCGGCGACCACCTGCTCCTCGCCCATCACGCGGGTCCGCGGCTCCGGCTTGTCCCCGCCGGCCAGCGCGGCGTTCTTGACCTTGGCCAGCGTGTGCGCGGTGTGCACCAGCGGCACCCCCCAGCGGTCGCGCGCGAGCCAGCCGACCTGGCCCGAGAGCCAGTAGTGCGAGTGGATCAGGTCGTAGTAACCCGGCTCGTGGAACGCCTCGGCGCGCAGCACCCCGGAGGTGAACGCGCACAACTGCGCCGGCAGCTCTTCGCGGCTCAGCGGCTCGAACGGACCGGCCTGCACGTGCCGCACGGTGACCCCCGGCGCCAGCTCGGCCAGCGGTGGCTGGTCGGAGGAGGTGGCCCGGGTGAACACCTCGACCTCGACGCCGCGGCGGGCCATCGCCTGGGCGGTCTGGCTGACGTACACGTTCATCCCGCCGGCGTCGCCCGTCCCGGGCTGTTCCAACGGCGAGGTGTGCACCGACAGCACCGCGATCCGGCGCGGCGCACCCCGATGTCCCTGCAGGGAGCTGGTCACCTGGTCACTACTTCCTGTACGGCTGGCTACTGGCCTGTTTCGCCGGCGAACTGCCGCAGCGCGGAGTTGAACTCCCCCGCGTCCTCCACGAACGGCAGATGCCCGGCGTCAACGAACCAACGCTGAACCGCCCCCGGAATCTTCCCGGCCGCGTAGTCCGCCGCCGAAGGGTCCACCACGCCATCGGCCGTTCCGTGCAGCACCAGGGCCGGTTTGTCCACCGCTTGGAGTACCGCGGCGCTGTCCACGTCCCGCTTGAACAGGGCGGCGCGCACGGCGGGCGGCACGGCCAGCGCGGCGCCGAGCAAGGCTTGGGCGTAGGTGCCGGGCACCTGGCCGGCGGCCAGGCCGCGGGTGAACCCGACCAGCGCGGGCACGGCCACCGCGGGGTCGTCCGACAGCGCGGCGGGCAGGGCCGCCCGCATCACGGGGCCGATCCGCCCGCCCGGCCGGCCGCGGCCGATCTCCGTGATCGCGCCGGTCAGCACGATCCCGCTCAGCCGGGCGGAACCGTGCACCCGCAGGTAGTCGGTGAGCACCAGTCCGCCGTAGGACCAGCCGACCAGGATCGCACCGGGACCGGCGAAGTCGAGCACGGCGGCCACGTCGTCGGCCCACTGGCGCGGGTCGTCGTAGCCCGCGGACGGCACGTCGGACGCGCCATGGCCTCGCAGGTCCATCGCGACCAGGCGGAACCGCTCGGTCAGCGCCGGGTCCGCGAACTGCGCGGCCCAGGACCGGGACGACTGCGCCCAGCCGTGCACGAAGACCAGCGGGCGCGAGTTCTGGGCACCTTCGACGCGCAGCGCGATGCGCACCCCGCTGGTGCCGACGACTTCGGTGTTCACGCCTTACTTGTTAGCAGACAAACCCTTCCAGGTGGGCCAGTCGTAGAACCAGTCTTTGACGTCGGAGCTGGTCGGGCTCGGCAGCCGCGAGCCGGTGACCTCCACCGGGTCGCCGACCAGGGCCGAGTCGTAGAAGTCCTTGGCGTCCGCGTCGAGCAGGTTGACGCAGCCGTGGGAGTTGTTGGTCTTGCCGATGGCCGCGGCGTTGTCCTGGTTCTCGTGGATGTACTCGCCGTGGTTGGAGATCCGGCAGGCCCACTTCTTGTTGACGTTGGTGTAGCCGTAGCGCGCGTTGTCGAACCGCGCGGTCGGCTCCTTCGACATCACGATGAAGGTGCCGTTCGGGGTGTTGCGGTCCACGTCGCTGTCCAGGCCGTTGCTGCACGGGTAGCTCTTGTGCTCGGAGCCGCCGCGGTAGACCTTCATCACGTGGTCCGGGGTGTTGACCTTGACCACCTGGTTGCGGCCGATCTTGAACTTCGTGGTGACGTCGGACCGGCCGTAGGCCCCGTTGCCGAGGTCGACGCCGTAGAGGTTGGCCTCGACGCTGACCGTGGTGTTCTCCGGCCAGTACTCCTTGGGCCGCCAGTCGACCTGCGAGGCCGAGATCCAGCCCCAGGAGCCCTCGACGTCGGAGTCCGTGGTCACCTTCAGCGCCTTTTCGACGGCCGCCCGGTCCTTCGGCGGCCCGTCCGGGAACTTCACGCTGATCGGCATCGCGACGCCGACGTGCGCGTTGTCCGCCGGGTTCAGCGTGGCGCGCAGCTTCTTGGCCGGCGCGATGGTCTGGAACGAGCCCTTGAGCTCGGCCGGGCGGTTGTCGGTGCCGGTCGCCTTGGCCGCGTAGGTGTAGGTCTTGCCGTACCCGAGCTGCTCGGAGCTGGTCCAGCTGAGCCCGTCCGCGGCCAGGTCGCCCTTGACGGCCTCGCCCTCGGGGTTGGTCACCGCCACCTCGGTGAGCTTGCCTTCGGTCACCTTGACCACCACCGGCTCGCGCACGTTCGCGTCCTTGGCGTCGACGGCCGGGGTGGCGGTGATCTTCGCCACCGGCGCGACCGGCTCGCCCCCGTCCTCACCGCTGCCGCCCTGGGGCAGCGCGGTGCCGTCGTTGCTGCCCGAGCACGCCGCGACCAAGGCCGCCGCCCCCGCCGCGAGCGCCGCCTTGAACACCGAGCGCCGTTCGATCACCGTGAAACCTCCCGTTACCCCCGCCCCGGCCGATGCTTCCACGCTGATCAGCGCCGGGGAGCGATTCGACGTTACTCGCAGGCGGGAACTTCACCCGCTTTGGCCTTGTCGACAAGACGCTTTGGCGTCTGGCCGGGTTGTCGTTCAGGTCGCATTTGACTGTCCTCGAGCAGCAACCGGGTCAAAGCGAGCAGCCGATCAACAGCGGTTCGGGGTGCAACGTGACGCCGAAGCGCGCCTCGACGCCGTCTCGGACTTCGCCGGCCAGGGCGAGCAGATCGGCTGTCGTGGCGCCGCCGCGGTTCGTGAGGGCGAGCGTGTGCTTGGTCGACAGCGAAACGCGCCCGCCCGGTCCGGGGTGGCCCTTCCCGAAGCCCGCGCGCTCGATCAACCAGGCGGCGGACAGCTTGGCGCCCCCTTCGGCCGGGTACTGCGGAATCGCGACGTCCGCACCCACCGCTTCGCCGATGCGCGCCAGCACCGCCTCGACGTCCGCGGACGCCACGATCGGATTGGTGAAGAACGAGCCCGCGCTCCAGGTGTCGTGGTCGGCCGGGTCGAGCACCATGCCCTTGCCCCGGCGCAAGCCGAGGACGGTCTCCCGCGCGGTTGCGGCGGGGACCTTCGCCCCGATCTCGACCCCCAGGGTGCGGGCCAGCTCGGCGTAGCGGACGGGCGCGGAGCGGCCCTCGGGGTCGACCCGGAACCGGACGCTCAGCACCACGCCGGCGTCGGTGCCCTTCAGCACGCTGGTGCGGTAGGCGAAGCCCAGCTCGCCGGCTTCGACCGTGCGGACCTCGCGCGCGGCGCGGTCGTAGAGCTCCAGCGAGACGAGGGATTCGGCCACCTCGCAGCCGTACGCACCGACGTTCTGGATCGGGGTCGCGCCGACCGAGCCGGGGATGCCGGACAGGCATTCGAGCCCGCCGAGACCCGCGCCGACCAGCCCGGCCACGAACTCGTCCCAGCCCTGCCCGGCCGCCACCTCGACCACGTCGCCGTCACGGGTCCAGCCGGTGTTCGCGACCTGCACGAGCGTGCCCGCGAAACCCTCGTCGGCCACGACCAGGTTCGAGCCGCCGCCGAGCAGCAGCACCGGCTCTCCGGCGGCATCGGCCGCCCGGACGGCGGCGACGAGGTCTTCGCCGGTTTCGGCCCGCACGAACCGGCGGGCGGGGCCGCCGAGCCGCAGCGTCGTGTACTCGGCGAGGCGGGGCGGAGCGGCGGGGGCGGCGGTGTTCACGCTGGCCAAGGGTACTTGTGCGGGGCTCGGCCGGTTCCGGCCGTCCGGAACGCGCACGGGCTGTCGGGGGTGGCCGGTACTGTCCGACCCATGGGATCCCGGATCGAGCACCGTGCTGAGTTCTCCGCCGGACTCGCGGCCGTCGTGGCCGCGGTGTCGGGCGAGAAGGCCCTGCTCGCGCGCCTCCAGGAGCTCGGCGGGGACGACGCCGAGCTCCTCTCGTACACCGCCGAGGGCGACGTCGTGCGGTTCGAACTGCGGCAGGGCATCAAGGCGGCCAAGCTGCCGCAGGCCGTGCGCACCCTGCACAAGGGCGACCTGATCGTCCGGCGCGGGGAGAACTGGCGGCGCTCCGGCGACGGTTACATCGGCGGCATCGAGGTGAACGTCAGCGGGGTGCCCGGCGAGATCGCCGCACGGACCTCGCTGTCGACCTCGGGCGAGCGGGTGACCCAGCGCACCGACGGTGAGGTGACGGTCCGCATCCCGCTGTTCGGCGGCAAGATCGAGAGCGCGGTGGCGGACCAGGTGACCACCCTGCTGCGGCGCGAGGCCGAGTTCACCGCCCGCTGGCTGGCCGAGCACGCGTGAACCGTGAGGTCCCCCCGGCCTCGGCAACCGGCGGTTCGGTGGGCCGGACCGTCCGAGACACCGAGCCGAAGCCGGTGGGCCCCTCGAACCGAAGCCCCAAGCCGAACCCAGCGGGCGACCCCACCTCGGGCACCCAACCCCAGCCGATCGATGACCCGCGCCGAGGCACCAAGCCCGCTCCCGCAGTCCACCCCGCTCGCGGCACCACACCGAACCCGGCAGGCACCCCCACCCGCAACACCAAGCCCAGCCCGGCCGATGACCCACGCCGAAGCACCAAACCCGACCCCGCAAGCCATCCCGCTCGCGGCACCACACCCCACCCGGCACGCACCACCACCACCCGCAACACCAGAACCAGCCCGGCAAGCGCCCCCACCCGCAACACCAAGCCCAGCCCGATCGATGACCCCCGCCGAAGCACCAAACCCGACCCCACAAGCCACCCCGCTCGCGGCACCACACCGAACCCGGCAGGCACCCCCACCCGCAACACCAGAACCAGCCCGGTGGGCGCCCCCACCCGCGGCACCACCAACCCGAACCGGCTGCGGCGGGTCGACCGCTGGCTGGCCCGGGACCCGGCCGTCGGCCGGCTCCTGCGCCGGACGGTGGACCCGCTGGTGGTCGACCTCGGTTACGGTGCCTCGCCGGTCACCACCGTCGAGCTGGCCCGGTGGCTGACCCGGGTGCGGTCCGGCGTCCGGGTGCTCGGGCTGGAGCTGGACCCGGAACGCGTCGCCCGCGCCCGCCCCGCCGCTGACCCGCCCCGACTGGACTTCCGCCGCGGCGGCTTCGAACTGGCCGGCACGCGCCCGGTGCTGGTGCGCGCGTTCAACGTGCTGCGCCAGTACGACGAGGCCGAGGTGGCCGGCGCGTGGGCGCTGATGCTGGCCGGCATGCCCGCGGACGGGATGCTCGTGGAAGGCACCTGCGACGAGATCGGCCGGCTGTCCACGTGGGTGACGGTCACCGCGGCCGGCCCGGTGTCACTGACCCTCTCGGTGCGCCTGGCCGAACTGGACCGGCCGTCCACTGTGGCCGAAAGGTTGCCCAAGATCCTGATCCACCGCAACATTCCCGGCGAACGCATCCACGAACTCTTGTCCACTATGGATTCCTGCTGGGCTGCGGCCGCGCCGCAGCGCTCGTTCGGCGCCCGCGCGCGCTGGACCGAGACGGTCCAGCGGCTCGCCGCCCGAGGCTGGCCCCTGCTCGGCCGCCCGGGGGCCGGGGAGCTGACCGTACCGTGGGCCGCCGTCGCCCCGCGGTGACCACCAGGACGGCACCGAAATCGCCCTGAGCCGGCCCCGACCTCGGAGTGACCCGACGTCACCGACCACGGCGGAAGACCGGCATCCGGGTAGGAAACCCACGTGTTCACCGGCCGAACGCCGTTCCGTCACCCCCCGTCGACCTGTGGTGATCACGATGAGCGGGTGGAACTGCTGGAGCACGTCACCGAGCTGCTGCGCGGCGCGCTCGGCTCGCCGTGGCTGTGGGTGATCGTGTTCGCCGTGGCCGGGTTGGACGCGCTGCTGCCGTTCATGCCGAGCGAGACCACGGTGGTGCTCGTCGCCGTGCTGCTCGGGCCGGATCCGCGGTGGCTGGCCACGCTGGCCGCCGTCGCGACGGCCGGGGCGTGGGCCGGGGATTGCCTGGCCTATTCGGTCGGGCGGGCGGCGGGGCCGCGGGCCCTGGCCCGGCTGCAGCGGGGACCGTCCGGGCGGCAGCGCTACGAGTGGGCCCGCGCACAGGTGCGGCGGCAGGCGCCGTTGCTGATCGTCGCCGCGCGGTACCTGCCCGGTGGGCGCGTGGCCAGCGCGCTGGCCTGCGGCAGCCTCGGCTACCCGCCGCACCGGTTCGTGCCGCTGGACGCCGCGGGCGCCGCGCTCTGGGCCTGCTACAGCGTGCTGATCGGGCTGGCCGGCGGCGCTGCCTTCGCGGACGAGCCGGTCAAGGGCCTGCTGCTGTCGTTCGCGCTGGGGCTGCTGCTGGTCACCCTGATCGAGTCGGGACGGCGGCTCCGGCTGCACGCGCTACGTTCGGCCCATGGACCCACGGAGCCCGCGGCGGACGCTCGACCGGCTGGAGACCATCGACATCCACGGCGACCGGCTGAAGGCGGCGGCGCTGGCGGCGGGACCGGCGGCCCCGGTCCGGAACTGTCCGAACCGGACGGTCCACGAGCTGGTGACCCATCTGGCCCGGGTGCTCTCCTCCGGCATCGCTGCGAGCACCGGCCGGGTGGCTGAGCAGTCGCCCCCCGCGGACTGGACGGATCTGCTCGGTTACTGGGACGGCCAGCGGCTCGCCGCGCGCGAGGCCCTCCGGCGTCCGGCCGAAAGCCCGGTCCGCTCGCCGTTCCCCCGCGGCGGTGCCACGCTCACCACGGGTGAGCTGGTCCGGCGGCTGGCGCACGAACTGGCGATCCGCCGGCTGGACGTGGAGAGCGCCCTGCCCGAGCCGCCACCGACGCGCTACACCACTGCGTTCGCCCTCGACGGGGTGGACGAGTTCCTCACCTTCGTGCTGCCCCGGCGCGAACCGTTGCCCGGCCGCGAAAGGATCGTCCGCGTCGAGACCGAGGGACGCTCTTGGACGGTCGCGCTCCCCGAAGGCGAGCCGACCGGCGATGCCCGCCCGGACGTCACGCTCAGCGGCCCGGCCGACGACGTCTACCGAGCCCTCTGGGGCCGCCCGCACCACGCCCGCACCACCGGCGAAGGCACCCTTCTGGAGCCCCTCGCGTCGCCCTGACCAGCACCGGCGAGAATGGGCGGCGTGCCTGATCCCCAGCGTTACGTCCTGACCTTCGGCTGCCCCGACCGCACCGGCATCATCGCCCGCATTTCGGGGTTCCTGGCCGAGCACGGCGGGATGATCGTCGAAGCGGCCTACCACACCGATCCGGACACGGGCTGGTTCTTCACCCGTCAGGTGGTCCGCGCCGACTCCCTGCCGTTCGACGCGGCGGGGCTGCGGGAGCGGTTCGAGACGGTGGCCTCGGAGCTGTCGGCCGAGTCCAGCTGGGCCGTGCGGGACACCGGAGGGAGGCCGCGCGCGGTCGTGCTGGTTTCGAAGGCCGGGCACTGCCTGTACGACCTGCTGGGCCGCGTCGCCTCCGGTGAGCTGGACGTCGACATCGCTGCGGTGATCGGCAACCACACGTCACTCGCGGACATCACCCGCGCGCACGGCATCCCGTTCCACCACGTGCCGTTCCCCTCCGGGGACCCCGAAGGCAAGGCGCAAGCGTTTGCGCAGGTACGGGAGCTGGTCGAGGCGCACGATCCACAGGCCGTGGTGCTGGCCCGGTTCATGCAGGTGCTGCCGGCCGCACTGTGCACGGCGTGGGCCGGGCGGGCGATCAACATCCACCACAGCTTCCTGCCCTCGTTCGCCGGCGCGAAGCCGTACCACCAGGCCCACACCCGGGGCGTCAAACTGGTCGGCGCCACCTGCCACTACGTGACGGCCGACCTCGACGCCGGGCCGATCATCGAGCAGGACGTGATTCGGGTCGACCACGGCGACTCGGTGGCGGACATGGTGCGCAAGGGCCGGGACATCGAAAAGGTGACCCTGGCCCGCGGCCTCCGCTGGCATCTCGAAGGCCGCGTCCTGGTCCACGGCAACCGCACGGTGGTGTTCTAAAACGGGGGTGTTCGCGACCGGCGGCGTTCTGAAACGGCGGCGTTCTGATGGTGGGCGGTTCTGAAACGGCGGTGCTTCACAGCGCTGAAGTTCTGAAGCAGTGCCGTTTCAGAACGGCGCCGCAGGGCTGGTGAGTGGCGAGACCGAACGGCACCGCCACTCACCAGCGAGTCAGGCGCTGATGGTGGCGACGTCGATCACGAAGCGGTAGCGGACATCGCTGCCCTCGACTCGGGCGTACGCGTCGTTGACCTGGTCGGCGTCGATCTTCTCGATCTCGGCGCCGAGGCCGTGCTCGGCGCAGAAGTCCAGCATCTTCTGCGTCTCGTCGATGCCGCCGATCATCGAACCGGCCAGCACCTTGTTGCCGGCGAGCAGCGAGAAGGCGTTGTACTCGAGGGCCTGCGGCGGGGCACCGACGTTCACCATCGCGCCGCCGACGCGCAGCATGCCGAGGTAGGCGTCGATCGGGAGCTTGGCCGAGACGGTGTTGAGGATGATGTCGAAGCGGCCCTTGAGGACCTCGAAGGTCGACTCGTCACCGGTCGCGAAGTAATCTTTCGCGCCGAGTTTGAGCCCGTCCTCCTGCTTCTTCAGGCTCTGGCTGAGCACCGTGACCTCGGCCCCCATGGCCGCGGCGATCTTGACCGCCATGTGCCCGAGCCCGCCGAGACCGACCACGGCCACCTTCTTGCCCGGACCGGCGCCCCAGTGGTGCAGCGGCGAGTAGGTGGTGATGCCCGCGCACAGCAGCGGGGCGGCGACGTCCAGCTCGATCCCCTCCGGGATCCGGCAGACGAACGCGTCCTTCACCACGATCTGCTGGCTGTAGCCCCCGTAGGTCTTCTCACCGTCGAAGCCGGTGCTGTTGTAGGTCTGGACGTTGCCCTTCACGCAGAACTGCTCGGTGCCGTCCTGGCAGTAGTCGCACTCGCCGCACGAGTCGACCATGCAGCCGACGCCGACCCGGTCGCCGACCTGGTACTTCGTCACGCCGGAGCCGACCGCGGCGACCACGCCGGCGATCTCGTGCCCGGGGACCATCGGGAAGGTGCCCGGGCCCCACTCCGACTTGGCCTGGTGGAGGTCGCTGTGGCAGATGCCCGCGAACGCGATGTCGATCAGCACGTCGTCCGGGCGCAGGTCCCGGCGCTCGATCGTCGTCGGCTCGAGCGGGGCGCCCGGGCTCGGAGCGGCGATGGCGGGCGTGGTCGTGGTCATGAAACCCTCCAGACGATCTCGGGCCGCCGCCCGAGGTTCAGATGTAAGACTGCTCTCACATGACTATAGTAAGAGCTCCCTTACATATGCGCGAGGGTGATTGGATGTGATCCACCACATGGGCGGCAAGTACCACCACGGCGACCTGCGCGACGAACTCGTCCGGGTGTCGGTGGAGCTGATCGCGGAGCTGGGCATGGACGGCTTCTCGGTGTCCCAGGTGGCGAAACGCGCGAACGTCTCGCCCGCCGCGCCGTACCGGCACTTCCCGGACCGGGCCGCTCTGCTGGCCGCGGTCGCGTGCACCACGGCCTGCGGGCTGCGCGAGCAGGCGGAGGCGGCCGTCGCCGAGGCCGGTCCCGACCCGGTGGCCCAGCTGGCCGCCGCGTCCGGCGCGTACACGGCTTTCCTGATCAACCGCCGCATCGGCTTCCAGGCGGTCTTCGCCGAAGGTCTGGAAGACCCGAAGTACACCGAGCTGCACGAGCACCGGCGCGCGCTGATCGACACGTACCTGCGGCTGTGCCTGGCCGTCTGCCCGTACCCGCCGGCCGCGCTGGAGCTGATGGAACAGCTCAACGCCCAGGCCCACGGCTACGGCGAGTTCTTCCTCAACGGCGTCTACCGCCGGATGAACTACACCGCCGCCCAGGTCACCGCGAAATCCACCACCTCGGCCCGCATCGTGATCGACGCCCACGTCGACGGGCAAGGACCGGCCCAGCCGTGAACCCCCGGCCCGCCCCCGCGCGGTCCTGAACCCCCGGCGACACCCCGAGCCCACCCACCGCCGATCACACGGCGGCGAGCCCGCCCGGGGGGCGCTTCGGCCGAGCCTTCAGAGGCGGACCAGCATCTTGCCGGTGTTGGCCCCGCCCAGCAGGCCGAGGAACGCCTCGGGCGCGTTGCGGATGCCGTCGACGAACGTCTCCGAGTACTTGATCTCGCCCGAAGCCACCAGCGGCGCCACCTCGGCGACGAACTGCTCGCGCAGACCCCAGTGGTCGATCACCAGCAGGCCGCGGATGGTCAGCCGCTTGGCGATGATCTGCGGCAGGTTGCGCGGCGCCGGAGTCGGCTCGGTGGCGTTGTAGACCGAGATCATCCCGCAGACCGCGATGCGCCCGTGCACGTTCATCGAAGCGATGGCGGCCTCGAGGTGTTCGCCGCCGACGTTGTCGAAGTAGACGTCGAGGCCCTCGGGCGCGGCCTCGGCCAGCTGCTTGGCGACGGGGCCGTCCTTGTAGTTGAACGCGGCGTCGAAGCCCAGCTCTTCGGTGAGGTACCGGACCTTCTCGGCCGAACCGGCGCTGCCGATCACCCGCTTGGCGCCCTTCAGCTTGGCCAGCTGCCCGACCAGGGAGCCGACCGCACCCGCGGCGCCGGAGACGAACACCGTGTCGCCCGCCTTGAACTCCGCGCTCTCCAGCAGGCCCGCGTACGCGGTGAGGCCCGGCATGCCGAGCACGCCGAGGTAGGTCGAAAGCGGCGCCGCCGAGGCGTCCACCTTCACGCTCCGAGCCGCGTCGAGCACGGCGTGGGTGCGCCAGCCCGCCTGGTGCAGCACGTGGTCACCGGGTTCGAAGCCGTCCACAGTGGACTCGACCACCTCGCCGAGCGCACCGCCGGACATGACCTCGCCCACCGCGAACGGCGGCGCGTACGACTTCACGTCGTTCATCCGGCCGCGCATGGCCGGGTCGACGCTCATGAACAGGTTGCGCACCAGGATCTGCCCCTCGCCGGGCGCGGGGATCTCGGTGTCGAGGATCTCGAAGTTGTCCTGCGTCGGGACGCCGTGCGGACGGGAGGCGAGCCGGATCTCCGTGGCCTGGGTCGGTGCGTTCACCGCTGAACTCCGTTTCGTGGGACTGAGTTTCGTGGACTGAGTCGACCGGGGCGAGCGCCCCGTATATCCCGGCCCAACGAGGCAACCGGGGCGATCATTCCGATTCAGCGGGCACCTGTGGTGCGGGCTACACGATCTCCTCGAGCTTGCCGAGCACACCGTCGTAGATCTTCTTCAGCCCGCCCGGCGCGAAGGTCTTCTCGAAGAAGCCACCGATGCCGCCGGCGCCGTCCCAGCTCGTCTCGATGCGCACCAGCGAGTGCTCGCCCGCGGAGGTGACCGTCCAGGTGGTGACCATGCTGGAGTTCGCGTCCGTCTCGACCAGGGTGCCCGGGGACGGCTGGCTCACGGTCGCGGCCACGTCCCGCACCCGCTTGGCGGTCGCCTGCAGCTTCCAGCTCGCCTCGGTACCGGCGCCGTGGCCGCCCGCGGTCACCTCGTAGTCGCGGTAGTGCTCGGTGAGCAGCTTCGGCCGGGTCTCGGCGTAGTCGGCGACCAGTTCGCGAACCCTGTCCACCGGCGCGTCGATCGTGCGCTCCGCGGTGGCCGTGACCTTTCCCATCTCGCTCCTCAGCTCGGCTCGTTTTCCGCCGTCGCTACCTTCGCACACACAGCGAACGGGCCGCCCGGGAGAACCCCGGGCGGCCCGTTCGAGCTGCGATCGCGCCTCAGGCGAGGCCCTGCTGCTTCAGCCAGTCCTTCGCCACGTCCGCAGCCACTTCACCGTCGGAATCCACGCGCTTGTTCAGCTCGCGCATGCCTTCGGTGGTCAGCTTCGCGCTGACGGCGTTGACCGCCGCCGCGAAGTCGGGCCCACGCTCGTCGAGCACCTTCTTGTTCACCGCGGGCACCACGTTCTCGGTGGGCACGATGGTGAGATCGTCCTTCAGGGCCACGTACTGCGGGTCGCCGACCAGCGGGCTGACCGAGTCGACCGGGATCACCGTGACCGCGCCGGAGTTGAGCTGCTGCACGCGCGGCCCGGCCTCCTGCACGGTCTGGAACGTGGCGTTGGTCAGCTTGTACACCTGGGTGAAGCCCTGGAAGCACGGCAGCCGCTTCTCGCACTCCGGCGGACCAGCCATGACGACCTTGTCGAGCTTCTTCAGGTCGCTGATGCCGGTCAGACCCTTGGACTTGGCCAGGTCGGCCTTCACGATGTAGGTGTTCTTGTCCTCGGCGGCCGCGTAGTTCAGCAGCGAGATGCCGGACGGCTGGAACAGCTTGGCCAGCTGCTCGTGCTCGCCCGCGGCGTCCTTCACCGCGTCCTGGCCGAAGCCGGTGGTGATGCCCGCGCCCTGGTACTCCGGCAGGAACTGCAGCTCGCCGGACTTCAGCGAGGGGTAGATCAGCTCCCGCGAGCCCAGGTTCAGCTTGCGGGTGACCGGGTAGCCCTTGGCCTCCAGCGCGCTCGCGTAGATCTCGGCCAGGATCTGGCTGTCGGTGAAGTTGAACGAGGCGACGACGATCGGCGCGCCGCCCTTGCTCGGGGCGGCGGGCTGGTCGGAGCCCCCGCTGCCACCACCGCAGGCGGTCAGGCCGAAGGCGGCGACCGCCACCAGTGCCGCCGCTCGGATGTTCCGGGTCCAGCCCACGTCCCACACTCCTCTTTCCACGAACAGTGGAGTGGACCTTAACCGTGAGCCACGACAGAAACCACGGATGGGGATTCAAGCGCCACCGAATCTCAACAATCGGAATCCGGCTCCCCGAACGGGGTAAGGTCGGGCGGTGCATGCACCCTCGGTGACCCCGCTGCTCGCCGAGAGCAGCCGGCCGATCTTCGAATGGCGGTGGGTGGAGCGCAACTCCGACGCCATCGTCCAGCGGCTCGGCGAGCACATCGCCCTGACCGCGACCGCGCTCGGCGTCGGGCTGGTCCTCTCGCTGGCCCTGTCCACGCTGTGCCTGCGCTACCGCTGGTTCTACCCCCTGGTGCTGGGCGCGGCCGGGGCGCTGTACGTGATCCCGAGCCTCGGGGCGTTCGCGCTGCTGGTGCCGTTCTTCGGGCTTTCGTTCACCACGGCGGTGATCCCGCTGGCCACGTACACGCTGCTGATCCTGATCCGCAACATCGTCACCGGAGTCCAGCAGGTGCCCACCGAAGTCCGTGAGGCGGCGATCGGCCTGGGCTTCACCCGGCAGCGGCTGCTCTGGCAGGTCGAGCTGCCGCTGGCGCTGCCGGTGGTGATCGCGGGCCTGCGGGTGGCCGCGGTGACCACGATCGGCCTGGTCACGGTCACCTCGCTGCTCGGCATGGGCGGCCTCGGCTACTTCATCCGCGCCGGCATCCAGACCACCACCCCGAACCCGAGCCCGATCATCGTCGGCATCGTGCTGTCGGTGGTGCTCGCGGTGGCCGTCGACCTGCTGCTCTGGCTGGGTGAGCGGGCGCTCGCCCCGTGGGCGCGGAAGGTGCGGGCCCGATGAACGTCTTCACGCAGCTGGGCCAGTGGCTGTCCGATCCGCAGCGGTGGAGCTGGACCGACCCGGCGGGCATCCCCCACCGGACGGTCGAGCACCTCTGGTTCTCCGTGCTGTCCCTGCTGATCGCGGCCGTGCTGACCATCCCGGTGGCGGTGTGGCTCGCGCACCACCGCCGCGGCGCGTTCCTGGCCGGCAGCGCCGTGAACATCGGGCGCGCGATCCCGAGCTTCGGGCTGATCATCCTGTTCTGGTTCCTGGCCAGCCGGTGGGGCGCCGACACGAACTTCTGGCCGCTGCTGCTGGCGCTGGTCGGACTGGCCCTGCCCCCGCTGTTCACCAACACCTACGCCGGTGTCGTCCAGCTCGAGCCGGAAATCGTGGACGCGGCGCGCGGCACCGGTTACCGCGAGTGGCAGATCATGCTGAAGCTGGAGCTGCCCCTGGCCTCGCCGGTGATCGTGGCCGGCGCGCGCGTGGCGTTCCTGCAGCTCGTGGCCACCGTCGCGATCGGCGCCATCGTCAACGACGGCGGCGGCCTCGGCCGGTACATCGTGGACGGTTTCGCCGAAGGCGCGCAGGGCTACGGCGAGATCTTCGGCGGCGGCATCGCGGTGATCATCCTGGCGCTGGTGTGCGAAGGCGTCTTCTCGCTGCTGACCAAGTGGGCCACGCCGAAGGGCCTGGCCCTGCAGAACGCCCGCCGCGACTCCTGAGGTCCGGGCGGGGCTTCAGCCGATCTCGCCCGGGTCGTCGAAGCCGGCCTCCCGGCACGCGGCCACCAGCCGGTCGACGTCCGGGCCCAGCGGCCGGTCCACCAGCACCGGCGGGACGGTCGCGGCGATCCAGCGGTACGCCCCGGCCAGTCCGGGCGCGCCGTCACCGTCGGCCAGGTGCCGGGCCTGCGCCCCGGCGATCAGCTCGCACGCGGTGATGGCGAACAGGTGCCCGATCGCCGTCTCCAGCTCGGCCCCGGCCGCCCAGGCGAAGGCCTGCACGTCCTCCTGGCCCGCCGACGTGTCGAGCGAGCCGACCGTGGCGGGCGCGGCCAGGCGGCGCAGCGAATGCAGCTCCCCCACCGCGCGCTTGTGCAGCGGCGTCAGCCCGGCCTGCGGCCCCGGGTCCACCGCCAGCTGGGCCGGCAGCCCGCTGAACTGCGGGTCCAGCAGCCGGTGCGTCCGCTGCACCGCGATCTCGCCGACGTGCACGAGCGCGGCCTTCACCGCGTCCATCCGCAGCCCGAGGTCGGCCGCGTGGTAGCCGGTGGTCGGCACGAAGGCACCGTCCACGAACGACGGTGAGTCACCCGGGGTCGCCCACGATTCGCCGAGGGTGGCCTTCAATTCGGCGTTCACCTGGTCCAGGAAACCGATCACCCGTGGGCCCACGCGCACGGACACCGGCGCCTGCACCAGTCCCGGCCGCACGGCCGCGCCCCGGGTCAGCCGCTGCACGTCCGTGAGCACCGCCGTGGTGTGCGGGTTCGGCACCCGGTAGCCGTACACCTCGCGTGGCGCGCCCAGCACGTCCACGGCGATCGCCGCGCACAGCGTCTGGAGGTCGACCATCCGGTGCACGGACCCGCTGGTCGTCCAGGCGTACGCCTCGGCCAGCGGTGAGCCCTGGATCAGGCTCGCGCCTTCCTTCGGGCCCAGCTCGAACGGCTCCACCCCCCGACGGCGCAGCGCCTCGGCCGCGGGTACCACGGCGCCGTCCTCCAGCACCGAACCGAGGCCGAGGAAGGTCTGGAAGGCGTGCGCCAGCGGGATGATCTCGCCGGCACTGCCCAGCCCGCCCTTCGGCACGGCCGGGGTGAAGCCGTCGTTGAGCCGGTCGGCCAGGAAGGAGACCAGCTCGGCGCTCACCGCCGGCTCCGGGCGCAGGAAGCTGTGCAGACGCGTGAGCAGCAACGCGCGCGTCAGCTCCGGCGAAAGCCACGGCGGCCCGCCGACCGCCCGGCCCACCAGCAGGTTCCGCTGGTGCTCGGCCTGCTGCGCGGCAGACAGCCGCACGCCCGCCAGCCGGCCCATGCCGGTGTTCACGCCGTAGACCGGGCCCTCGGCGGCGTCCAGCGCGGCCAGCATCGCCGCCCGGTTCGCGCGAACCGACGCCAGCAGCCCCGGGTCCAGCTCGATCCACCCGGGTTCCCCGCGGACCACGTCCCCGGGCTCGCGGACGATCACCGGTACGGCAGCATCGTGCCGGCGTCGGCCGCCTCGGCCCGCCGCAGGATCATGTGGGCCACCGCGACGTCCGTTGTGGACAGTCCACGGTGCCAGAACAGGATCCGCTCGTCGTCGGACTCCCGGCCGGGCTTGGTGCCCGCCACGATGTCGCCGATCTCCGCGTGCACTCCATCCTCGGTCAGCAGGCCCGCGTTCAACTGCGGGCGCAGCGCGCCGAACCGGGGGTTGCCGGACTGCGATTCACGCCAGTTGTCGACCACGAGCTTGTCGACGGCGTCGAGCAGGTCCAGCTCCAGCGCGCTGATCGTGCCGTACGGGACCAGGAAGCAGCCCGGTCGAAGGAACTCCTTGCGCACCAACGCTTCCGGTTCGGTCAGCCGGGATGCCTCCACCAGCACATCGGCCCCGTCGAGGGTCGAGGCAGCGTCGTCGCAGACGCGGATTTCCTTGCCCAGCTCCTCCGAGAGCCGGCGGCCGAAGTCCGCACGGGACTCGGGCCGTCTGCTGGTCACGCGGATCTCGTCGAAGTCGAAGATCGAATCCAGCAGCACGACGTTCCACCAGGCCGTGCCCCGCGCGCCGACGTGGCCGAGCACCTTCGAACCGGGCCGCGCCAGGTGCTTCGCGCCCACGGCGGTCATCGCGCCGGTGCGGGCCTCGGTGATCATGGTGCCGTCGACGATCGCGCGCGGCATGCCCGTCTCCGGGTCGAACAGCAGGATCAGCGCCATCTCGCTGGGCAGCCCGCGCTCGAAGTTGCCGACGAAGTCGCCGACCACCTTCACCCCGCTGACCTGCTTCGCCGACAGGTGGCCGCGCAGGATGTTGAAGTGCCCCTTGCCGCCGTTGTCCGGCACGAGGTGCGTGCGCGGCTCGAAGACGACAGCACCGCGCCCGTGGTCGGCCAGCACGTCCTCGACCGCGCCGACGATGTCCGCGTGGGTGACGCCGAGCGCGTCGATGTCCGCGCCGGTCAGGTACCGCAGCCAGACCGAGGTCACCGGCCGAGGCCCTCGACGACCTCGGCGTTCGGCAGCGCCGCGAGCGTGGCCCCGGAGACCAGCAGCTTGCTACCGCGGATCCCGCTGCCGATCACCAGCTCCGGTGCGGCGGCGACCGCGGCGTCGACCAGGATCGGCCACCCGGCGGGCAGCCCGACCGGCGTGATCCCGCCGTACTCCATGCCGGTGAGCGACACGGCCTCGTCCATCGGCGCGAACGACGCCTTGCGCACGTCGAGGCGGCGCTTGATCACCCCGTTGACGTCGGCCCGGGTGGTGGCGAGCACTATCGCGGCGGCGAAGCGGACCTCACCGGCGCGCTTGCCGGCGACGACCACGCAGTTCGCGGACGCTTCGAGCGGAGAGCCGTAGGCCTCGCAGAACGCGGCGGTGTCGGCCAGTCCGGGATCGATCTCCGCGACCCCGACGCCTTCGAGCGCGACCAGCGCTTCGGCGACGGGTTCGGCGAGCAGCTCGGTGCGGGTGTGCGCGGGAACGACGGTGAGGGTCCCGGCGATGTTCCAGGTGGTCACCCCGGCCACGCTACTGCTTCACCAGTTGCGGTTGCCGCGCTGGACCTCGTTCAGCCGCGGCCGCACGTCGACCAGGTAGACCAGCACGGCGGCCATCGCGGGCACCCAGAAGATGAACCCGGCGTCCTGGATCTCGAACAGCACCAACGCGAGCGTGGCCCCGAAGGTGATGAGCGCCCAGATCGGCTTGGTCCGGCGATCGGCGGCCGGGTAGGCGTCGGATCGCTGGAACAACGCGTGGACGAAGGCGAAGAGCCCGACCAAGGCACTGCCCCAGTGGATGACCTCCAGGACCCATACGGCAACCAGCACGATTTCCACCTTACGGCAGCCCACCCGGACCATTCGGGCCCCGGCACTCCTCACGGGGCCCCGGGGCCGGATGGGGACACGAGCGGGCCAGGTCCGGTGAGGCCGGACCTGGCCCGCTCGTGGTGGTGCTCTCCGGTTTTCGGTGCGGCCGGTGGATCTCCGACCGGCCGCGGCTCGCCGAGCCGAGCCGGGGTTCCGGCTGCCGGCGTGATCGACCGCGGAGGTGCTTACTTCTCGGTCTTCGGCGCGGCCGGCTTCTTGGCCGCCGCAGCCGTGCTGGTGCCGCTGTCGGTGGCCGCGGGGCGGCGCACGACCGGGCTGGTGGTCTTCGGCGCCGTGCGGTTGGCGGCCTTGCGGGTGGCCGAGCGGGTCTCGTGGGCGAGCTCGCCACCCAGCTCCTCGACGGCGTCCGCGGTCTGGCCGGCGACCTCGGTCACCTTGCGGGCGGCCTTCTCACCGGCCGAACGGGTGCGCTTGGTCACCTTGGCCAGCACGCCGTCGACCCGCTCGCGGGTCTCGCCGGTCAGCTCGTCCACGCGCTCCTGCGCGGTGGACAGCGCGTCCTCAAGCTGCTCGATGGCCTTCTTGACCTGCGGCTGCGCCGAGATCTTGTCCCAGGCCTGCTCACCGGACTCGGCCAGCTTGTTGTACAGCTTCAGCGCGGCCTCGGTGTACTCGTCGATGACCTTGCGCAGCTCGGCCGGGTCCAGCTTCTCGCGGAGGCCCTCGACGTCGGTCGGGATCTCCTCGAGGTTCTTGCGGGCGGTCTCGCTGCCCCTGGTCACGTTCTCGCGGGCCTTGGCGACGGCGTCCACCACGGCCTGGCCGGCCAGGTTGCCGGCGCCGAGCGCGGCGAGCAGCGGGGTGCGGACCTGCTCGAGAGCGTTGTCGACGGCCTTGCGGACGTCTTTGGTGGTGGGCGTGGTCATACCGGCTCCTCCGTGCTGTCTTCGGTGGTGGTCTGGGTGGTCGGCGTCGGCGTGGCCGACGTCCGGGTGGCTGGGCGGGCCGCGGCGTTCTCGCGCCGGAAGGACTCGTAGACGTCGAGCAGGACCTGCTTCTGCCGTTCGGTCAGCTCGGCGTCGGCTCGGATCGAGTCGCCCACCGGGCCGCCCGTCGGCAGGTCGAGGATTCCCGCCTGCACGTAGAGCGCCTCGGCCGAGATGCGCAGGCCCTTGGCGATCTGCTGCAGGATCTCCGCGCTGGGCTTGCGGACCCCGCGCTCGATCTGGCTCAGGTACGGATTGGACACCCCGGCGAGCTTCGACAGCTGCCGCAGCGAGATCTTCGCGCTGCTGCGCTGCTGGCGGATGTACTCGCCGATGTCGGAAGCGAGGTCCGCGACCTTCTCCATCGGGCCCTGGGCTCCTCCGGGTTCGGTCATCCGGTCACCTCCTCACGACCCCTCCGACCCTACGCGCCAGTGCTAGCTGTTGCAAGCACCCTGCTTGCAACTATCGGGTGTGTTGCCCCTCACCCGGCTACGGTGGAGGCCATGGGCACGAAACGGCTGCGCCGTCAGCTGGTCAAGCAGCTGGTCGAACAGGACGTGCTGCGCGACGTCCACTGGATCGAGGCCTTCCGCGCGGTGCCGCGGCACGTGTTCCTGCCGCGCTTCTTCCGGCCGTCCGACGAAGGCTGGACCGCGATGGACGCGGACGATCCCGGCTGGCTGGAGCTGGTCTACTCACCGGAAGTGCTGGTCACGCAGCTGGACGACGACCCGTCACGCTGGGAGGAGGCCCGCCGCCACCCGGTCCCGGGAAAGCCGAGCAGCTCCTCGAGCATGCCCGCGATCATGGCGATCATGCTCGAGGAGCTGCAGGTGCGCGACGGTCAGCGGGTGCTGGAGATCGGCACCGGCACGGGCTACAACGCGGCCCTGCTGAGCCACCGCTGCGGCTCCGACCAGGTGTCCACTGTGGACATCGACGAGGGCTTGGTCACCACCGCGCGCGAGCACCTGCGGGCGGCCGGCTACGAGCCGTCCTGCGCGGTGGGCGACGGCGCGCTCGGTTTTCCGGCGGGTGAGCCGTTCGACCGGGTGCTGGGCACGGCGTCGGTCTCGGCGGTCCCGCCGGCCTGGCTGGAGCAGACCGTGCCGGGCGGGCTGGTGGTGACGACGTTGAACCGGCCGCTGGGCGCGGGCCTGGTGCGCCTGGTCGCGGGCGAAGGCGCGACCGGCACCGGCCGCGTGCTGGCCCAGGACGGCCGGTTCATGCCGCTGCGCGCCCACCGGCTGGCCGAGCCCGCCCCGTTGCCGGAAGCGGACGAGTCGGACTGGCGCCCCACCACGCTGCCGATGGCGGCGCTGGTGAAGCCGAAGCACAAGTTCGAGTTCTTCGCCTCGCTGGAACTGCCGGACGTGCACCCGGTCCGCGAACAGCCGTCGTCCGGCACCTCGGTGGTCCTGACCCGCGCCGACCCGGGCCCGATGGCCCTGACCCACCCCGACGGCTCGTGGGTCCGCTGCCGCAGGGCGGGCGACGCGTACGAGGTCGCCCAGGGTGGTCCGCGCGAGCTGTGGGACCTGGCCGAACGCGCGTACGTGCTGTGGAAGTCCTTGGGCAAGCCCGAGCGGGACCGCTTCGGCCTCACCGTGACGGGCTCGCACCAGGAGTTCTGGCTGGACGAGCCGGACGGCCTGCGGTGGCCGCTGGTGTGAGGCCACCGCGAACCCACTTCTCGACGTGGTCGACGGTGTCGGTGAGCGAGACGCCGGTGGTGTCGAAGTGGGGGACCTGCCCGCGGATGTAGTCGGAGAAGCCGAGCATCTCGTCGATCCGCGCCTCATCCCACTCCCGCCACACGGGTCGCGCCCGCAACCTCCGCCGGAGCACCGAAGCGTCAGCGACCAGCGCGAGGTAGTGGATGTCGGAGAAGAACACCCGCTCCGGCAGGCTCTCCAGCTCCGCCGGCGCAACGGTGCCGCACAGCACGACGGGCCGCCCGCTCTGGTGCACCATCGCCGCCATCCGCAACCAGGCCGCGCGGAACACCGGATGCCCAGGCACGTCGTCCTGCAACGCACCGGTCCACAGGACGTCCTGCTCCAGCACCACCACCTCACCCCCCATCCGCCCCACCAACCCCGGCCCGACGGTCGACTTACCCGCCCCACTCGGCCCCGTGAGCGCGAACAACGGCAACCGGCGAAACGTCCGGCGGTACCCACACGGCCCACAGCACAAGACCGAGCCCTCGACGAAAGGCCACTCGGCGCGGTCCCCGCAGGCGGGGCAGATTCTCAGGTCCAGGACCACTTCGGGAATCCCTTTCGGCTTTGGCCGGGGCTCAGGCTTGCGAGCTCGGCCGACTGGGGCCGGTTGACTGGGCTTGGGCAGGGGCTCAGGCGTACGGGCTCGGCCGACTTGGGCCGGTTGGCTGGGCTGGGCTTGGGCCGGTTGGCTGGGCTTGGGTCGGTTGGCCGGGTTGGCCTGAGGTTGACCGGCTCGGCTTGATTCACCTGGCTCGACTCAACTCCCTCGGCCCGACTCGGCCCGGCCCGTCTCGACCCGGCTCGACTTGGCCGCGGCCGTCGCCGGTCGGCCGGTCGGCCCGGCGCGGCCGGGTCGACTTGGCTCGGCTCACTCAGCTCGGCCCACTTGGCCCGGCCCGGCCCTGCTGGGCCGCGGCCAGCGCGGGTCGCCGGTCCGGTCGGATCGAGTCGGTTTGGCTCACTCAACTCACTTGACTCGGCTGCAGTCGGCTCGGGCCGGGCCGACTCAGCTCGGCTCGGTTGGCTTGAGTTGGCTTGGCTCACTCGACTCGGCTCACTTGGCTCGGCTCGGCTCGGCTCGGCTTGGCTGCGGTCGGGTCGGGCCGACTCAGCTCGGTTGGCAGGCCGACCGGACGCTCGCGCCCTCCTCCGACGCCGCCGAGCAACTGCGGCGGCACGGCGTGCTCCGCGTGCACCAGTGGGCTTGAGTTGGCTCGGCTCGGCGGCTCAACGCGGTCGACTTGCTCACCTCGGCCGACTAGCCGAACCTGCCGAGTTGGTCAATCCACCGGCACGGCTCGGCTATCCCACCCGGCTTGGGATGACCAGTTCGGCTCAGCGGGCTTGGCCCCGCCCGGCCGGTTCGACCCAGCCGCAGCCGTTCAGCCCCGCCCGGCCAGTTCGACCTAGCCCCACCGATTCGCCCTGCCCCCGCTGTTCGGTCGTCTCCGACCGTTCGGCCCAGCCGCGTTGACTCAGTCGCCGCGACTCGCGCGGACGATCCGGCTCAGCCCAGCCAGCTTGGCTTGCGCCCATCCAACCCGACCACGCCTCCCGCTTCGGGCACCAAACCCGGACGCGGGCCGGCTCAGTCGAAGAGGTTTTCGAGGAAGCTGCGCTTGCGGCGACCACCGTGGCCACCACCGCCGTACGGCCGCGGGGAGTCGGAGTAGCCCTGGCCGCCATACGGCCGGGGCGAATCCGAGTACCCGCGATGAGGCCGCGGGGAGTCGGCATAACCGCCCCCGCGATACGGCCGCGGCGAGTCCGGCCGGCCATGGGGACCGGGCGCCCCGTACGGGGGCGGCTGCTGCCGACCGTAATAGGAACTCTCGGCCCCGACGATCTGCTCCAGCTCACCTCGGTCGAGGAAGATGCCGCGGCAGCCGTCGCACTGGTCGATGTGGATGCCGCTCTTGTCGACAGTCCGCATCTGATTCTGACACTTCGGACAAATCACACATCAGAGCTTACGCATTTTTCGCTGCCCGCGTCAGCAGGCACATAGACAGAACGGGTGGCCGGCCGGATCGGCATACACGCGGAAGGTCTCGGCCGAGTCGTCGAGCAGCATTGCGTTCAGGCTCAGCGCGCGCTCGTGCGCCGCTTCGAGGTCGGTGACGTCCAGATCGAGGTGCGCCTGCTGCGGCTCCTCCGAAGACGGCCACCCAGGGGCGCGGTAGTTGTCCACAAGCTGGAACTCGAGACGGGGGCCGCCCTGTGGATTGATCAGGGTGACCCAGCCGTCTTTGACCTCGGGCTCGTTCCAGTCGAGCAGGGCGCGGTAAAAGTCGGCGAGGGCAACCGGATCGGGGCAGTCGAAGCACACGCTGCCGAACGTCGGTATCGCTCCCATTGCATCCACAGCCTTTCCATGGGGTAACCAGCGTAGCGATTATGAAAGTTAGCGACCCGGTTCGCAACCGGCATTCCCCGTACACTGGTTGCGTGCACCCCGATGCTTCCCTGGTGGTCGCCTTCCTCAACACCGTCGACGTCGAGCGGAATGAGGACCGGCTGGACGACCCGGAGCAGTGGCGCCGCTGGTCCGCCGAGCACGACCTCGGCCCCGGCGATCCGGCTGACGCCCGCGCGGCGCGCGACGCCCTCCGCGCCGCCATCGGCGATCCCGGCTTGCCACCCCGCCCGTTGGACGCCCCACTTCACTTCACCCTGACTGCTGACGGCCCGACGCTGGCGACCCCCGACGCCATCTCCGCGATCCTGGCCGCCGTCACCCGCCTCACCATCCGCGGAGACTGGGTTCGCCTGAAGATCTGCCCCGCGGACGACTGCCTGTGGGCCTTCTACGACGAGTCCCGCAACCGCTCCCGCACCTGGTGCTCCATGAGGGCCTGCGGCAACCGCGAGAAGGCTCGCGCCTGGCGAGCCCGCGCCGCGGGTGGGCACCCTCAGCACCCTGTGGACAACTAGTGCACAGGCACCACATGTGCACGTGCAGACGCACTGGATCCCCACAACTTGTGGACACCCATTAGGCCATCAACGTGAAAAACTGTGGATAACCCGGGGGATAACTCAGCTTCCTGTGGACAACTGGATTGGGTGTCCCCCGGGTGTGGTATAGCGGCGTGCTCCTGCTTTCTCCCGCTCCACCTGGGGATAGCTCCCTGTGGACGAGTCGCCCACACCCGATCGGGAACGCCGCGATGGTGTGGACAAGCCCGGCCGACCGTGGATCATCAGACCTGGCCGCAGCTCGGACAGATTCGAACTACCGCGGGCCGGGAAGGGTGGGCGGGACCGAGGGGCCCGACCGCCCGATCACGATCGGGCGGCTACGACGGGATGGTCTCGGAACCCGCTCGCAGGGCAAGCGAAGAGGTATGGGGGCACACCGCAGGGCAGGTCAGCCGCCACTCGGCAGACGTCACTCAGCAGCCGACGGAAGACACCCATCGCGAAGCAGCCGATAGGGGACAGCAGCCGTTGCGAAGCAGCCGACGGGAGACAACCAGTCGCGAGACGGCCGACGGAAGGCAGCAGCCGCCGCGAGTCGACCGACAGGAGACAGCAGCCGTCGCGAAGCAGTCGCCTGGAGAGCAGGCCGCGAGTCGACCGACAGGAGACAGCAGCCGTCACTCGGCGGTCGCAGCTAAGCAGCCCAGCGGAAACAGCAGCCGTCAGTCGGCAGACGTCGCGAAGCAGCCGTCGCTAGGCCGCCGGGAACCAGCAATTAGGAGGCGGTCGTCAGTCGGCGGCAGTCGACAGGCGGTCGTCGGTAAGCAACAAGTCAGTAGCAGTCAGTCAACAGCACTCAGGAGGCAGCCGACAGGAAACAGAAGCCAGGGCGCGGCCGTCAGGGCACAACCGTCGGTCGGCTCGAAACCCGATTCCGGGAAACCGAGCCGGGCCTCAGAACAGAATCTGGGCCACCGCATAGATGACCAAGCCGGCCAGTGCCCCCACCACGGTGCCGTTGATGCGGATGAACTGCAGGTCCCGGCCGACCTGCAGTTCGATCTTGCGCGAGGTCTCCTCCGCGTCCCATCGCTCCACCGTGTCCGTGATGATCGTGGTGATCTCCTCCGAGTAATTCGCCACCAGGTACACCGCCGCGCCCTCGACCCAGCCGTCGACCTTGGTGGACAGCGACTCGTCGGTGATCAGGCGGGAGCCCAGGGATTCCAGGCCCGCGCGGACCCGGCGGCGCAGTTCGCTGGAGGGGTCCTCCGCGGCGTTGAGCAGCATCTCCTTGGCCGTGGCCCAGGCCGAGCCGATCAGTTTCTGCACCTCGGCGTGGGTGACGATCTGGCTCTTGACCTGCTCGGCGCGCTCCATCGTCTGCGGGTCGGTCTGGAGGTCCTGCGCGAACTCGCCCAGGAACTTGTCCAGCGCGAGCCGCATGGGGTGGTTGATGTCGGTCTTCACCGCCCAGGTGAAGGACAGGACTTCGCCGTAGACCTTGTCCGCCAGCATCTCGTCGACGAACTTCGGGGACCAGCTCGGGGCGCGGTCGGAGACCACGCGCAGCATCGTGTCGTGGTTGTCGCGGACCCATTCGTAGCCGCGGTCGCACATCAGGTCCACCAGCTTGTGGTGGGCGCCGTCCTCGAAGACGCCGGCCAGGATCTTGCCCAGCGGCGGGCCCCAGGGGCGGTCGACCACGCGCTTGACCACGGCCTGCTCCATGATCGCCTGCACGTCCTCGTCCCGCAGGACAGTGACGGCGCCGCGGACGACCGTGGCCAGTTCGGAGGTCACGCGCTCCGCGTTCGCCGGCTGGGAGAGCCAGCCGCCGAGGCGGCGGGCGATCTCGACGCGCTTGAGCTTGTCGCGGATGACGTCCTCGGCGAGGAAGTTCGAGCCCACGAACTCGCCCAGGCTGTGGCCGAGCTGGTCCTTCTTGTTCGGGATGATCGCCGTGTGCGGGATCCGCAGGCCCAGCGGGTGCCGGAACAGCGCCGTGACGGCGAACCAGTCGGCCAGCGCGCCGACCATGCCCGCCTCGGCGGCCGCGCGGACGTAGCCGGTCCAGGCCGGCCAGCCCGCCGATCCGGCCCAGCTCGTGAGGAGGAAAACGACCGTCGCGCCGAGCAGAAAAGCCAGCGCGACCAGCTTCATCCGGCGCAGCGCCCGCCGTTTCTGCGCTTCCCCGGCGGCGCCGCCGGGCGGGTCGGCCGGGGTGAGGTTGGCTGGCGTTGGTTGCTCCACGACACCATTGTCCGTGAGGATGCCTTCCCGTGCGCGAACCAGCTCTCGTCCCTCGCCTCCGCCCGTTCACCGCGACCGTCTTCGCGGAGATGACGGCACTAGCCGTGAAGCACGACGCCGTGAACCTCGGACAGGGCTTTCCCGACACCGACGGGCCCGCCGGAATGCTCGACGCGGCGAAGAACGCCCTGTTCGGCGGGGCCAACCAGTACCCGCCCGGCCCCGGACGGCCCGAACTGCGCGCGGCGATCGCCCGGCACCGGCGGCGGTACGGCACCGAGTACGACCCGGACACCGAGATCCTGGTCACCGCGGGCGCCACCGAGGCCATCGCGGCCACGCTCATCGCGCTGGCCGAGCGCGGCGACGAGGTGGTGGTGGTCGAGCCGTACTACGACTCGTACGCCGCGGCGGTCGCCATGGCCGGAGCCGAGCGGCGGGTGGTCGGCCTCGTCCGGAACGACGGCGGGCGGCTGGAGTTGGACCTCGACGCCCTGCGCGCCGCCATCACCCCCCGCACCCGCGCGGTGCTGCTCAACTCCCCGCACAACCCGACCGGCACGGTGTTCACGCGCGCGCAACTGGAGGCCGTCGCCGGGCTGTGCGTGGAGCACGACCTGATCGCGATCACCGACGAGGTCTACGAGCACCTGGTCTTCGACGGCGCCGAGCACGTCCCGCTGGCCACGCTGCCGGGCATGCGCGAACGCACGGTGTCGATCTCCAGCGCCGGCAAGACGTTCAACTGCACCGGCTGGAAGATCGGCTGGATCTGCTCGACCCCGGAGCTGGTCGCGGCCGTGAAGGCGGCGAAGCAGTTCATCACGTTCGTCTCGGGCGGGCCGCTGCAGCCGGCGGTGGCCTACGCGCTGGACCACGAGCTGGAGTGGGTCGAGAGCCTGCGTACGAGCCTGCAGGACAAGCGTGACCGGCTCTCCGCGGGCCTGGCGGAAGCCGGTTTCGAGGTGCGGCCGAGCGAGGGCACGTACTTCGTCTGCGCCGACGTCCGGCCGCTCGGCTTCACCGACGCCGCCGAGCTGGCTTGGGCGCTGCCGGAGCGGGCCGGGGTCGCCGCCGTCCCGGTGAAGGTCTTCACCGATCACCCGGACGAGTGGAAACACCTGCTGCGCTTCGCGTTCTGCAAACGCAACGAAGTCATCGACGAGGCCGTCCGGCGGCTGCGGTCACTCGTCTGATCACTTCGGTTTCCGGATTCCGGGCCGTCCTCTTAGTACGGTTGCAGACGTCGCCGAAGCGCACACCCTGCGTTGATCATGCGATACCCTGGGTGGCTGTCCGGCTCGAAACATCAGGTCACCCGCCGGTGGGGAGGGCGATCCGAGGGGCCCGGATGGTCCTGACGCGGACGTCCGGGTGCACGCACGGTGACCACGGTCGGCCGTTCGGACACCGGAGCCGGTAGGGCTGTTCCGCCGTACGGGGTGGATCGAACGCGGCAGAGATGAAACACTCGCGAGCGGTGCTAGAAAGAGTGCAGCCCCGGGGTACCTGCGACCTGACCGGAAGAGAACCCCAGCAAGATCAGCTTCGTGCGGAGACCGCACGAGCTTCAGGCGCGGACGGTGGTGGTGGCGTGAACGGCACGATTCCCGTGCATTCCGCTGTACCGCCGCGCGCCTTCGGCCCGGCGACCGGTTCCGGCGTTCTCGCGCCCGTGATGGACTCAAGCGCTCTCGCCCCAGCGACCGCTGCTCTCGCGCCCCTGATGGCGGGCGGCCCTGGTTCGGGGACCTGCACTGGGGTCAAGGCCCGCCGCCCTAGGGCGTGGGCCGGTCCACTGGCCCGGCCGACCGCGCGGATCGCGCTGGCGGGCGGGCTGGCTCTGGCCGGATGGCTGCTCGGGGCGGTGCTCGCGAACGCCAGTGCGTCGGCCGACGAGCTGAACGGCACCGGCTCCGCCTCCGGCGACACCGTGGCCACGGCTCCCGCACACACCGACGACCACACCAGCGATGGCGCCCCGGATTCCTCCCGGCACCGTCGAACCGGGACGAGCGATTCGGCCGCGCCGGGCGACCACGAAGCGACCAGCCCGAGCTCGACGCCCACTTCCCATTCGAGCAGGCCCAGCCGCGACACCTCGGCCCAGACGGCGCCCAGCACCGGCCAGACCCGCCCGACCAGCTCGGACGCGAGTTCGACGGACAGTTCCGCCACCGGCGCTGACCTGAGCACCGGCAAGACCAGCAGCGACGCGAGCACCAGCGACACGGCGAACGCGGACAGCCCGGGCACCACCAGCGCTGCCACGAACGCCGAAAACCAAGCCACCTCCGGCGCTGCCCTGAGCGCCGAGAGCCAGGCCACCTCTGGCGCTGCCCTGAGCACTGAGAGCCAGGCCACCACCAGCGCCGTCATGGCCACTACCAGTGCTCCTGCCACTACCAGCACTCCCGCCGCCACCAGCACCCCCGCCGGCAGCAGCGCCGCCGTCCAGCCGTCGATGGCCCTTCAGGCGGCGCAGCCGAGGCCATCGCGCCCGGGGCTGCTCGGTGGTTTCGTGGGTGGCCTGGTCGGCGGTCTGGCCGACATCGTGGACACCACGCTCGGCACCGCGCTGCACTCCGTCACCGGGGTGCTCGGCCCGGTGGGCACCACCGGGCCGACCGACTTGCCGTCCACCGCACCGGAGGACGGGGACGACCCGTCGTCGCTGCCGATCGACGGGGTGCTCGGTCCGGTGTTCTCCGACGGTTCCGCCAGCGGGGGCGTCACCGCGACCGTGCCGACGCTGATCGGTGCCGTCGTCGCGCCGCCGGGTGAAGTTGCGGGCGCGCCCGTCCCGGTGGTTCCGGCGGCCGTGGCCGAGGCGCCCACCACCGCCAACCCCGGCGCGCACGGCCGCGGGCTCACCCAGCTCCAGCTACCCACACGGGTCACCACCCACCCCGGCACCCCGGCTCCACCGCAGCACGACTCCGACACCCACGCGGGTTACGGGGGCGGCGGCAGTGGCGGCGGCGGTGGGGGGCTCCCGGCCACGCCCAGTGCGCCGATGGCCCCGACCACCACCGCGAGCCCAGGGCACGACCACTCCGGCGGCGCGCGGCACACCGTGGCCGTCTCCGGCGACAGCTCCACCACCACTCAGCTCAGGCTGATCGGGGTCAGCCGCGACCACGAGGTCGACGGCGCCGGGCGGGAAGCCGCCCTCCCCACCACCTCCCCGGACTGACCGCTACCCGGTCCTCCGGGGAGAGCCGCGTCCAAAACAAGATCAACTTCTTGTCCGCGCGCCCGTTTCGGCTGCGCCACGCCTCCCCTGCGCACGAATCCGCTGAAGCGAACCACCCGCTGATACCAAGCGATCCAGGGGCAGCTCCATGCACACCTTCCTGCTTCCCGACCGGCCGACCGCGCCCGGCCGGATCGGGTCCTGGTCCCGGCGCCGCACTGCCCCTGCGGCGCCGGGACCCACAACGGGCGTGCTCCGGAGGTTCTCGCTCACCGCGCCGAGCGTGAACCTGCGCCAACCGAAGCCCGCCTGAGCCGTAGGCGTTTCCCGGCACGTCGAGGGGCTGTGCCGAGAAGCCGCCACGGTGCCCGCTCCGTTCCACGGAGCGGGTGACGAACAGCCGGTGCGCCGGATGCGACCGCCACCCTCCCTGGAGTGGCCGGACCATCCGGTGCACCGGCTGTTTATAGTCGAACCCCCTACGCGACCGGCACGTTCACCGCCGGCACCCCCTCCAGTCCGCGCACCGAGGCGGCCGCCGCGCTCAGCCGCCGGACGGCCTCGAACAACTGGTCCGGCGGCAGCCCGAACGGCACCCGCAGCCACCGCTCCAGCCCGCCGTGCGCCCCGAACCGCGAGCCCGGCGCCAGCTGGACGCCGTGGCTGGCCGCGGAGACCGCCAGCCGGGTGCTCATCGGCTCCGGCAGCCGGCACCACAGCGACAGCCCGCCGGGCGGAACCTCGAACGTCCACTCCGGGCAGTACCACTTCAGCGCTCCGACCAGCGCGTCCCGGTGCCCCCTGAACTCCTCCCGGCGCCGCGCCAGCGCCTCGTAGCCCGCCGGCTCCAGCAGCGAAGCCAGCACCAGCTGTTCGAAGATCGGCGCGCCCAGGTCCACCGCGAACCGCGAGGAGCCCATCCGGTCGACCAGGTCCGCCGACGCCCGGATCCAGCCCAGCCGCAGGCCACCCCAGTGGGACTTCCCGGCCGAGCCGATCGACAACGCCAGGTCACCGGCGAACGCGGCCAGCGGCGGGGGCCCGTCGAGCGGATCGCCCTCGTAGTCCAGCTCCACCAGCGATTCGTCCACCACCACCGGGGTCCGCGAGCGGGCCAGCAGGCCGCCGAGCCGTTCGCGGCCCTCCGCGTCGAGGCGCAGCCCGGTGGGGTTCTGGAAGTCGACCACCAGGTAGCCCAGCCGCGGGGCCGCCTGGCGCAGCGCGGCCTCGATCCCGGACAGGTCCCAGCCCCGCGCCGGGTCGAGCGCCACCGGCACGGGCAGGGCGTGGGCGGCGCGGATGGCGTCGAGCGAGTTGGGGTAGGTCGGCTGCTCGACCAGCACCCGGTCACCCGGCCCGAGCAGCATCCGCAGGCAGAGCACGAACGCCGAGTAGGCGCCGCCGGTCACCACCACCTGCTCCGGCGAAGTCGGCAGGCCGCGCGCGCGGTAGCGCTCGGCGATCCGTTCGCGCAGTAGCGGCAGGCCGCCGGTGAGGTAGCCGTTCCCGGTGATGTGCCCGGTCAGCCCGCGCCGCGCTTCGTCGACCGCGGACATCAGTCCGGGCAGCGCGGCCGGAGCCGCGCGGGCCAGGTCGAGCAGACCTTCCCCGGACGGCAGCACCCGTTCCGGGCCGCGGCTTCCCGTGCCGGCGACCCACGAGCCGGCGCCCCGGCGGCTGGCGACCAGGCCGTCCGCACGCAGCCGGTCGAGGGCGGCGCCGATCAGCGTGCGGCTGACCGCCAGCGCTTCGGCCAGCTCCCGCTCCGCGGGCAGGCGGGTGCCGATCGGGAGCTGGCCGTCGAGCACCTGCAATTCGACGGCCGCGGCGAGATCGGCGGCGCCCTGGCGTGATCCGCGGCGGCGCCACTCCCCCAGCAGTACGGCCAATCTTTCCCCGGAAATGCGGCTGCCGAGCGGGATGCGGGATTCCATAAGACCAATTATCCGTGATTGGCCATGGTTTACCAGACCAGTTGTCCCCGATAGTGCAGAAGTGGCTACTACCGATCTCAGTCCGCTCAGCCTGCGCCGGGCCCCCTTGCTCCGCGGTCTGCAGCTACTCGCCGGGCTTTCGCTCTACGGCACCAGCATGGCGATGATCACCCGCGCCGGCCTCGGCCTCGACCCGTGGGACGTGCTCAACGACGGGCTCACGAAGATCACCGGGCTGAGCTTCGGCACGGTCACCGCCATCGCCTCCGTGGCCGTGCTGCTGATCTGGATCCCGCTACGCCAGCGTCCCGGCCTCGGCACGGTCGCGAACGTGCTGGTCATCTCCGTGACCGTCGACGCCGTCCGCGCCGTGCTGCCCGACCAGCACGCGCTTGGCCGGCAGATCGTCCTGCTGGCCGGTGGCGTGGTCTTCAACGCCGTGGCGACCGCCGTCTACGTCGGCACCCGGCTCGGCCCCGGCCCGCGTGACGGCCTGATGACCGGGCTCACCGCCCGCACCGGCCGGTCGGTCCGCGTGGTCCGCACGGCGATCGAGGTGACCGTGCTGGCCGCCGGCTGGCTGCTCGGCGGCAGTGTCGGCGTCGGCACCGTGCTCTACGCCGTCTCGATCGGGCCCCTCACCCATGCGCTCCTGCCGCTCGTCACCTGGCGGACGGGCCACCGCCAGCAGGAACAGCATCAGCCCGCCGCACCCTGACCCACCGCCCGCCGGAGGGCCGCGTAGTCGACGCCGCGCGCGGCCAGCAGCTCGGCGACCGCGCCCTTCTGCTGCACCAGCGCGAGCAGCATGTGCTCCTGGCCCAGGTGCTTGTCGCCGAGCTTCACCGCCTCGCGCAGGCTCAGCTCCAGCGTCTTCTTGGCCTCACCGGTGAACGGGATGTGGCCGCGCCGCCCCCGCCGGCCGGTGTCCGCCAGCGCACCGGGCCCGTGGGTCCGCTCGACCCGCTCGACGATCTGCTCGACGTCGATGCCGAACTCCGTGAGCGCCTCGACCTCGGCGTCGCTGATGCCGCCGCGGCGCCGGACGCGCTCCAGCTCGGCCAGCACCTCTTCCAGCGACACACCCAGCTGGTCCAGCAGCCGCCGGGCCTCACCGTGGTCCACCCGGGCCAGGCCCGTGAACACATCCCGCGGCGCGATCTCCCGCGCGCCCTGCTCCCGCGCCGCGAGCTGGGCCTCGACCACGGCCGTCCGCGCGTCGGCGGTGAATCGTTCGAACATCAGTTCCTCCCGTGCTTCTTGTGCACCGCCTGCCGGCTGACCCCCAGCTCGGCCGCGATGTCCTGCCAGGACCAGCCGTGCCCCCGCGCGCTGCGGACCTGCACGGCCTCGAGTTGCTCCACCAGCCGACGGAGCGCCGCGACCGCCCGGAGCCCCACGCGGGGATCGCGGTCGCCGGCCCGTGCGGCCAGGTCTGTTGCTTCCGTCATGGTGTCAATCTAGGTTGACATCGGACCTCTTGTCAACCTCGGTTGACATCAGGGCCCGGATTACAGTCGGTCGATGCCCGAGATCGCGATCGCCGAGCGGGCGGGGGTCGGCGCGGACGGCCTGCCCCGGCCCACCGAAGACCACGTCGCCGTGCTGGACGACGCCGTGCTGCTGCTGGACGGCGCCACCTCGCCGAGCCCGGACCTGCCACCCGGCGGCTGGTACGCGGACCTGCTGGTGCGGGAGCTGGCGGGAGAGCTGCGCACCCGGCCTGCGGCCGATCTGGGTGACGCGCTGGCCTCGGCCATCGCCGGTGTCGCGGCGGCGCAGGGGCTGGCGCCGGGGCACTCGCCGTCGAGCACCGTCTCGATCCTGCGCTGGGACGCCGACCGGGTGGAGGCCCTGGTGCTGGCCGACAGCCCGGTCGTCGCGTTCGGACGGTTCGGCACCGACGTCGTCTCCGACGGCCGGTTGCTCGCCCTGCGCGAGGACGGACTGCTGCAGACCGGCGCCGACGTGCGCCGCCGGCGCAACACCGAGGGCGGCTTCTGGGTCGCGGAGGCCGATCCGGCCGCGGCCGGGAAAGCCGTGCGCCGGGTCTGGCCGCGCGCGGAGATCGACGCGGTGCTGCTGGCCACCGATGGCGTCTCCATCGGGGTCGACGAATACCACCTGTTCGGCTGGCCGGACGTGCTGCGGCTGGCCCGCGCGGACGGGCCGGACGCGGTGCTGGACGCCGTCCGCACGGCGGAGAAGCAGGACCCCATGGGCGAACGCTGGCCACGCCCGAAGCGGCACGACGACCAGGCACTGGTCCTCGTGGAGTTCAACCCCAGCCCGGACCAGGGGTTGTTTTCAGGGTTTTCCCGGATCACGCCGACGACCCGGCCCGCAACGCTGGGCGCATGGGGAATTCACGGGGGCTCCGGATCTGGCGGCTGACCGCGCTCGCGGCGATCACCTGGGGCATGTTCACGATCACCGCCCTGCACGTGATCAGCTCGCGCGATCCGGTGTACGACACCTTGTCCAGCTACACCATCACCGACCGCGGCCAGGGGCTGCTCGGCGCGAGCGTGCTCTCGCTGGCCGTCGGCTCGCTCGCCGTGCTCGGCGCGCTGCTGGCGGCGGGCGTGCCGCTGCCGCGGACCACTCGGGTGCTGCTCACGGCCTGGTCGCTCGGCCTGGCCACGGCCGCGGTGTTCCCGGCCAGCTATCCGCAGAACCCGAATCCGCTGAGCGGCGACATCCACCTGTACTCGTGCCTGGTGGCGTTCACCAGCCTGCCGGGCGCGGCCCTCACCCTGCTCGATCCGCTGCGCGACAGCCCGCACCGCCAGGCCGTGGTGCGCTGGCTACGTCTGGGCCTGGGTGTGCTGGCGCTGTTCGGGCTGAGCTTCTTGTTCGTGCGCCTGGACGAAGCGGGGGTCGCGCCGTTCCACCGGCTCGCGGACGCGCTGCCGATCGGGGTGACGCAGCGCCTGATGCTGGTCGCGGACGTGCTCCTGCTGCTGGGCCTGGTCCGCATCGCGGTCTGGACGCACGCGGCCCGCGCGGTGGCTTCGGAAGAGAGCGCCGTCGTGATCGAGCCGACGCGGTGAAGGGCCTCACCGAAGCCAGCGGGGCGACGCCCGCTCGCCCCCGGACCGGGAACTGAGCACGACCGGTCACCGGCGGCGAGGCCGGCTCACTCCTGCATGGCTTCGGCGAATTCCGGTGCGTAGCCGTAGAGCCCGGGCAGCCCGCCGGTGTGCACGAAGACCACCGTCTCGTCCGGGTCGAAGCGGCCGGCCGCCGACCACTCCACCAGGGCGGCCGCGACCTTGCCCGTGTAGACCGGGTCCAGGACCACGCCCTCGGTGCGGCCGAACAACCGCAGCGCGCCCCAGGTCTCCGGGGCCGGGAGGCCGTAGCCCTCGCCGAGGGTGGAATCGCTCATCCACACGTGGTCCAGCGAAGGGGTGCTGACGCCGAGCAGTTGGGCGGCCGCGGTGACCAGGTGGGTCAGGTTTTCCGTGCTCTCGCCCAGCGGATGGCTCACGCACGCGAAGTCCGCGCCCAGCGAGCCCAGCACCGCCGTGCCGAGCGCCAGTCCCGCCGCGGTGCCGCCGCTCGCGTGCGGGGCGACGATGCGGGCGCGGTCGATGCCCGAGGCCGACAACTGGTGGGCCAGCTCGCGGGTGGCGTCCAGGTAGCCCAGCGCGCCGAGCGCGTCCGAGCCGCCGACCGGGATGGTCGCGACCTTCCGGCCCTGCGCGACGGCCTCGGCCACCAGCTCGTCGTACCGGCGCCCGGTCTCCTCCTCGTCGGCGCACACGTGCACGCGGGCACCGAACAGCAGGTCGAGCGGGATGTTGCCGGAGCGCTCGTACGCTTCGCCCGAGCGCGGGACCGTCGCGGTTAGCACCAGCTCGCACCGCAGGCCGAGGCGGGCGCAGGCGGCGGCGGTCTGACGGCCGTGGTTGGTCTGCAACGCGCCGAAGGTGATCACGGTGTCGGCGCCCGAGGCCAGGGCCGCGCCGAGGTGGAAATCGAGCTTGCGCAGTTTGTTGCCGCCGACGCCGAGCGGGTGCACGTCGTCGCGCTTGAGCAGCAGGTGCGGCAGGCCCAGGGCCTCCCCGAGCCGCGGGGCCGGCACCAGCGGCGTCGGCCAGCCGCCCAGTCCGGCCCGGGGAAACACTTCGAGAGCGGGAAACCGGTCGAAGTCGAACGTCATCGATCCTCCGTGGGGCTGGGCGGGGCTGGGTTAACCGTAACCGTTTCCGGTCACTGCCACGGTTCGCGACCGGCTGCCAGCCCGGTGCCAGCCGGTTGTGCGGGCGGTGACAGCGGCCGTCGCCAGTCTGGGCTCGTAGCCGGAGAAACCCCGAAGGAGTTCACCATGTCCTCTGCGTCCACAGTGTCCACCGTCACCATCATCGGCGCCGGCCTGGCCGGGCTCACCCTCGCCCGGGTCCTGCACCGGGCCGGCATCCCCGCCGAGGTCTACGAGGCCGAGCCGTCCGCCACCGCCCGGGCCCAGGGCGGGATGCTCGACATCCACGACTACAACGGCCAGCACGCCATCGAAGCGGCCGGCCTCACCGAGCAGTTCCGCGAGCTGATCCTCCAGGGCCGCCAGGCGATGCGGATCCTCGCCCCGGACGGATCCGTCCTGCTGGAGAAGGGCGACGACGGCACCGGCGGCCGGCCCGAGGTGCAGCGCGGCGAGCTGCGGCAGCTACTGCTCGACTCGCTGCCGGAAGGCACCGTGCGCTGGGGCCGCAAGGTCGGCGGGGTGCGGGCCCTCGGCGGGGGCCGGCACGAGGTCACCTTCGCCGACGGCACCACCATGGTCACCGAGCTGCTGGTCGGGGCCGACGGCGCCTGGTCGCGCGTCCGGCCGCTGCTGTCCGGCGCCGTGCCCGAGTACACCGGCGAAACGCTGATCGAAACCTGGCTGTACGACGCCGACGAGCGCCACCCGGTGGCCGCGAAGACGGTCGGCGGCGGGTCCATGGTCGCGGGCCAGGGCGACCGGGCGATCAACGCCCACCGGGAGCGGGGCTCGACCCTGCACACCTACGTGATCATGACCCGGTCCCTGGACTGGTTCGAGGCGATCGACCTCGCCGACGGCGCAGCGGCCGCCGCCCGGATCGCGGCCGAGTTCGACGGCTGGGCCCCGGAGCTGACCGCGTTGATCACCGAAGCCGACACCGCGCCGGTCCTGCGGCCCGCCTTCAGCCTGCCCACCGGGCACCGGTGGGACGGGACGGCCGGTGTGACCCTGATCGGCGACGCCGCCCACCTCGCGGCCCCGGACGGGGAGGGCGCCAACAACGCGATGGTCGACGGCGCCGAGCTCGGCCAGGCCCTGGCCGCGCACCCCGGTGACGTCGAAGCCGCGCTGGCCGAGTTCGAGGAGGCGATGTTCTTCCGCGCCGCCCACCCGTCCGACGGCAGCGAGTTCATCGAGCACCTCTTCGGCGAGAACCCGCCGCAGGAAATGCTCGACCTGTTCTTCGGCGCCGACCCGGAGAAGCAGCGTTCCTGAACCGGCCCTGGTAACGTTCGTTCGAACGAACGAGAACCGGGAGCAGCCGATGACCGTCAGCCCCGAAACCACCGCGTTCGCCGGCCTGGCCGCCCAGGCCGGCGCGCTCGCGAACGGCGCCGTCACCTCCGTGCAGCTCACCACCGCCGCGCTGGAGCGGGCGAACGCGAGCCAGCCGGTGCTCAACGCGTTCCGCCGGATCCGCGACGAGGCCGCGCTCGCCGATGCCGCGGAGGCCGACCGCCGGCTCGCCGGCGGCGAGACGTCCCCGCTGCTGGGCGTGCCCTTCGCGATCAAGGACGACGTGGACCTGGCCGGTCTGCCGACGGCGTTCGGCTGCCCCGGCGACTTCCCGGTCGCCACCACCGACGCGACGGCGGTGGCCCGGCTCCGACGGGCCGGCGCGGTGATCGTGGGCAAGACGAACACGCCCGAGCTGGGCCAATGGCCGTTCACGGAGGGACCGGCGTTCGGCGCGACGCGCAATCCGTGGCAGCCCGGCCACACCCCCGGCGGCTCCTCCGGCGGTTCGGCCGCGGCCGTCGCCGCCGGGATCGTGGCGGGCGCGCTCGGCTCCGACGGCGCGGGCTCCGTGCGCATCCCGGCCGCCTGGACCGGGCTGGTCGGGATCAAGCCCCAGCGCGGCCGGATCCCGACCGACGGCGAGCTGTTCCACGGGCTGACCGTGCTCGGCCCGCTGGCCCGCACGGTGGGTGACGCCGCGCTGATCCTCGACGTCACCGCGGGCAGCGGCACCGCGTTCCGGGCCGCCGCCCGCCGGGAGCCGGGGCGGCTGCGGATCGGCCTGTCCACCAGAATCCCCTTCACCGCAACGAAAACCCGCCTCGACCCGGTGGTCGAGGCCGCCGTGCGCGAGACCGCCGGGAAGCTCGCCGCGCTGGGCCACGAGATCGTCGAGGTGGAGCCGGACTACGGACTGGTCGGCCTCACCTTCCTGCCGCGCTCGCTGACCGGCGTGCGCGACTGGGCCCGTCGCGTCCCCGCGGCGGCCGCGCTCGACCCGCGCACCCGCAGCAACGCCCAGCAGGGCCGGCTGCTGGGCGGTTCGGCGCTGAAGCTCGCACGCGCAGTGGAGCCCGCGCTGCACCGCCGGATCGGCTCGGCGTTCGGCCGCGTCGACGTGCTGCTCACCCCGACCACCGCGACCCCGCCGCCCGCGGTCGGCACGTTCGACGGGCTGACCGGCTGGCGCACCGACCAGGCGATGATCGCCGCCTGCCCCTACGCTTGGCCGTGGAACGTGCTGGGCTGGCCCGGGGTCAACGTCCCGGCCGGGCCGACCGCGGACGGTCTGCCGCTCGGCGCGCAGCTGCTCGGCCCCTCGCACGCCGAAGAGCGGCTGATTTCCGTTGCCGCGCAACTGGAAGAGGTCGAACGGTGGCAGGACCGGCAACCCGCGACGGTGTGGTGAGCACCCGTGACTCGATCTTGCACGCGACGCTGAAGGTGGTCGGCGAGGTCGGCGTCGGCGGTCTGACCAACCGGCGGATCGTGGCCGCTGCCGGTGTCTCGCTCGGCACCCTGACCTACCACTTCCCCAGCCAGACCGAGCTGCTGCGCGAGGCCATGCTGCGGTTCGCCGAGGAGGAGACCGCGAAGCTCTCGGCGATCGTCGAAACCCACCGCGGCGACGGCCTCAGCGTCGAGCAGGGGGCCGCCGTGGTCGAGCAGGTCATCGAGCAACTCCCCTTCGGCACGGACGAGCTGGCGCCCCACGAGCTGTACCTCCAGGCCGCGCGCGATCCCGGTCTGCGCGAAGCCTCTTCGCGCTGCTTCGCCGCGTACGACGAACTGGCCACGGTGATCCTGCGCGCGCTCGGCGTCGCGGAACCGGAGCGGCTGGCCGGCCCGGTCGTCGCGCTGATCGCCGGACTTCAGCTACGCCGGTTCTCCACCGGGGCCGACGTCCCGGCGGCCGAGCCGCTGATGATGCTGCTGCGCGGCGCGTGACGTGGCGCCGCCGGTGGCGAAGGGGACCGCCGCGTGGCGGTACTTCGGGGACTTCCGCGACGTGCTCCTCGCCGGTCAGGTGCTGGTGCTGCAGGTCGCGCACCCCGTGGTCGCGGCGGGCGTGCGCGACCACTCGGCCTACACCGAGGACCCGTGGACCCGGCTGATGCGCACCGGCGCCTCCCTGTCGATCTACGTCTACGGCGGCGCGGCCGGTGCCCGCGTCGAGGCCGCCCGGCTGCGGGAGCTGCACCGGGCGTTCACCGGGGTGGCCGGCGGGCGCCGGTACAGCGCGCTCGACCCGGGCGCTTACGCCTGGGTGCACGCGACTCTGGTGATGGCTCCGGTCGACGCGCAACGGTTCTTCGGCCGCCCACTGTCCACATCGGAGCTTAACGAGTACTACGCGCAGATGACCGGGATCGGCCGCATCCTCGGCGTTCGCGAGCGGGACCTGCCACCGGACTGGACCGCGTTCGAGGAGTACTACGCGGGGATGGTGGCGGACTTCGGTCCGAACGAAACCATCACCACGCTGCTGGACACCATCCACACGGTGGGCAAACCGGCCCGGTGGCTGCCGGACCGGTGGTGGCCGCCGTTGCAGCGGTACCAGGCCCGGGCCCAGCTCTTCCTCCTGCGGGCCACGCTGCCGCCGGAGTTCCGCGCCCGTCTTGGTCTACAGTGGACAAGACGGGACCAGCTCCGGTTCGCGCGCTTCGCCCGCCTGACGAGGTTTTCCGGCGCACTCGTGCCACCACCGCTGCGCACCGCGCACATGCGCTGGGTCGGGAAGCTCAACGTCTGGCTCCGCGACCACCCCTGGGCCTATCGGTTCCTGACCTGAACCCGCGCGTAGTGCGCCCGCGCCTTCGCCCGGTTCCCGCAGCGCGCCATCGAGCACCATTGCCGAGTCCGGCGCGGGGAGGTGTCGCAGAACCGCAGGCCGCAGTCCTCGGCCGAGCAGATCCGGACCGGGGCTTCGGAAGGGGCCAGGTCGACGGCGTCCGCGGCGATGGCCCCGAGCGCCGACGCCACCCCGTCCGGCGGGACCGAGACTTCGCGGAGCAGGACGCCGCCGTCCACCACCAGACGCGCCGGGGGCGGGGACGCCGCCAACTGGTTGACGATCGCCGCGTCGGCCTCGTCCGGCGGCTGGGTGAGCAGCCGGTCGACGGCCTCGCGCAGACGTATCGCCGTGGCCAGGTCTTCGCTGGTCACGACGTCGACGGCGAAGCCCGCCAGCCGCAGCCATTCGGCCAGCGCCTCCGGCGACGTCAGCAACTCCACGCCCTCGGCGAGGTGCCGCGAGCGAAGCGTGTTGACGAGGTCGAGGCACCGCCGCCCGCCGTCGAAGGTCCAGTCCATGCCGAGATTCTAACTGTTGCCGACGGTTAGATCAGCGGTTACCTTCTAACCTCATGAGCCAGTTAGATTCAGCCGTGGCCCGGGTCGGCGACCTCCGGATGCACTACCGGCGCGGCGGCGAGGGGCCGCCGGTCTTCCTGCTCCACGGCTGGCCGCAGACCTCGCACTGCTGGCACCGCGTGGCCGGACCGCTGACCGAGACGCACACGGTGATCGCACCCGACCTCCGTGGTTACGGCCGCACCGACAAACCCCGCGGGGGCTACGACAAGCGCACGATGGCCGCCGACCTCGCCGCGCTGGCCGAGCAGCTCGGCTTCGGGAAGGTGGCCGTCGTCGGGCACGACCGGGGTGGGCGGGTCGGGCACCGCTGGGCGCTGGACCGCCCCGACCAGGTCGAACGCCTGGCCGTGCTGGACATCGCGCCGACCCGCGAGATGTGGCGGCGGCTCGACCGCGAGGTGGCAAGCGGCTACTGGCACTGGCTCTTCCACCTGCAGCCCGACCTGCCGGAGCTGCTGGCGGGCCAGAACGTGGCCGCCTACCTCGGCTACTTCTTCGAGCGCTGGACCTTCCAGCGTCAGGGCCTCGCCGCCGAGGACGTCGCCGAGTACGTCCGTGCCTTCTCCGCCCCCGGCGCCCTGCGCGCGGGCTTCGACGACTACCGCGCGTCCTTCCCGGACGACGCGGACCTCGACGACGCCGATTTCGCCGCCGGCCGCCGCGTCACCCAGCCCCTGCTCGCCCTCTGGGGCCAGGACGGACTGCTCGGCCAGCTCCCGACGCTGGACATCTGGCGCGAGTACGGCGAGCGGGTGACCGGCGCCGGACTGGCCGATTGCGGCCACTTCCTGCCCGAGGAGCAGCCGGAAGCCGTGCTCGCCCACCTGCGCGAGTTCCTCGGCGCCTGAGGCTTTACCTCACCCGTTTCGGTAGCGGCGCTGCCCGGGCGGCCGTGCGCAGGGCCGACCGCGCTCGGCGGGACCGCGCGGCTTCGACAAGACGGGTGTCCTTCTGATCCTCGTGGGAGACCGTGTACGCGCTGGTTCTGGCGGTCTTACTCTGAGTCAAGAGACACTCACCCTATCGGGTGACACTTGGTGAAGAGTCCACGACGGGCCGACTTCAGCCGGCCGTCGGCAGGTCGAACTGCCCGGCCTTCACCGCCACCAGGAAGGCCGCCCACTCCCCCGAGTCGAACACGAACACCGGGCTCGGGGTGAGCTTGGTGTCGCGGACGCCGACCAGGCCCTCGCGACCCAGGTTGACCTCCACGCAGTTGCCGCCGTTGGGCTCGCTGGCGAACGACTTCTCCCAGGCGGCGTCCTCGAACAGAGACTTCGCGGTGTTCGGGTCGTAATCCGGGGGCGACGGATAATCCGCCATGAGTCGTACCTCCGAGTCTTCGACCGGGTCGGGTGGTCCTCAGGCCCGTCCCCGGCTTCTTTCTGTCACTACGGAGCAAACCGCAGGGCCAAGCGGGTGATCAACTCGGCCCAGCCTCGACATGAAGATTATTCCAGGAGTAGGATTAATCTTACCGATCGGGGCGTTGGTGGTGGGTGAATGGCTTGCCGCATTCGATCCACCTCATCAATCCACCGGCGACCGGGTGCCCACCCGGTGCGGGGGTGAAGGTACCCCGCGCTGACCTCGGGCAGTGGCGCCGGCGGAGGGTGCCGCCCCGTTCCGACCGGCGCTGACAGGTGCCGGTGCCCGTTACCCGAACTGGGGGTGTGATCCCATGGCCGTCCGGCTCACCACGCTCTTTCGCCGTGAGGACGAACACACTCGCGTCCGGCGTGGGATCGGTCACGAACTGCGCAGCCGCTTCGGTCGCAGCCTGATCCAGGCACCGCTGCGCACGCCCATGCGATGGGACACCGAAGTCGATCTGCCCACGCCGCGCCAGCCGGACCTGGTCCGCGCGACGCGACCGCTCGAAACGAGGGTCGACCTGGCCCCGCTGCTGCACGGCCTGGGCTCGTCCCGGGTCTGAAGTTCCCCGCTCCCACCGCACAACGCGCCCCGGGCCACCAGCCCGGGGCGCATCCGTGTCTCCGGCGGACGCCCACCCGGGCCCCGCGGCGGCGGTCCGTCACCGGCAGAGCAGCGGTACGGCAGCACCAGCGGCGATCCTCCCTGGCGGCACCCCGGCCTCGCCAAGGGCGGCCATCCTTGCTGACCGCACCCCCAGCGGCGGCCCTTCACGGCAGTACTACAGCCGCGGCCCCACCGGGCGGCAACCCCAGCCCCACCGGCGGCGCCCCCGAAGTCAGGGCTTCCGGCCCAGCGCGCCGATGCTGCCGGCGAACGACGGGTCCTCGGCCATCCGCGCGGTCGCTTTGGACTCGAACTCCTCGGGGTGCCACTGCGGCAGCCAGACCAGGCCCGGCTCCACCAGCTCGAGCCCGGCGAAGAACTCGCTGAACTCCGCGCGCGTGCGCAGGTGGAACGGGGTGCTGGACTCCTTGTACTGCTCCTTGATCCGGTCCCGGCTCTCCCCGTCGGGGGCCAGCACGCCCTCGCCGGTCAGGTGCGAGGACAGGAAGTACGAGCCCGAGGGCAGCAGCGACAGGTACTTCTGCACGATCTCGGCCGTGGGTTCGTCCGGGCCGAGGAAGTACAGGACGCCGACCATGATCAGCCCGATCGGCCGCTTCGGGTCCAGCACGCCGGTGTCGAGGGCCCGCGGCCAGATCTCCGCCGGGTGGCGCAGGTCGCCCTGGATCACCGCGTGCCGGTCGGCGACGCCCTCGCGCTCCAGCAGGATCTGCGAATGCGCGACGGCGACCGGCTCGTTGTCGACGTACACGCACCGGGCGTGGGGGTTCACCGACGCGGCGATCTCGTGCACGTTCCCGACCGTCGGGACGCCGGAGCCGAGGTCGAGGAACTGGTCGATGCCGTTGCGCGCCAGGTACTGCACCCCCCGGCCGAGGAACTCCCGCCCGACCCGGGCGATGTTCTTGACCATCGGGAACGTCTTGACCGCCCGCTCCCCGAACTCGCGGTCGATCGCCCAGTTCGCATTGCCGCCGAGGAACCAGTCGTAGATGCGCGCCGCGTTGGGCCGTTCGAGGTCGACACCCTCGGGGGCTTCGGGGTCCGGTACCGCTGTCATCTGCTGTTCTCCGTTTCACCCGGGGCGCCGATCGGGTCCAGTCTGCCCACCGCTCCCCGAACCGGTGACAGCCGGGGCGCGGAAAAGGGTGCGGCAGATCACGCAGGGCCCGCTACCTTGCCGGGAATGCGCTTTCTGTTCACTTTCGCCGGCGGCCGTGGTCACTTCGACCCGATGGCGCCGATCGCGCGGGCCCTGGCGGCGGCCGGGCACACCGTGGCCGTCGCAGCGGCCGGACGTGAGGTCCCGGCGGTCGAACGGGCCGGGTTCCCCGCGTTCGCCACGAGCCCCGCGCCCGAGGCGGACCCGGGCGCGCCGGTCCGGAAGCCGATGCCGCCCGTCGACCCGGCGCGGGACGACTGGGAGATGACGGAGCTGTTCGCCCGCCGCGGCGGGCGGGAGCGCGCGGGCGCCCTGCTGGAGATCGCCCGGGACTGGCGGCCGGACCTCGTGGTGCGGGACGAGGCGGACTTCGGCTCCGCGATCGCGGCCGAACGGCTCGGCCTGCCCCGAGTGACGGTGCTCGTACTGGCGGCCGGCACTTTCCCGCGCCGTGAGCTCCTCGCCGAACCGTGGCGGGAGCTGCGTGCCGAGCACGGCCTGGCGCCGGACCCGGCGCTGGCCCGGCTCGACGGCGACCTCGTGCTGTCGTCCTTCCCGCCGGGCTTCCGCGACCCCGGCTCGGCCTTCCTGTTCCGCACCGGCCCGCCGCCGGTCCCGAGCCGGGCGCACGAGCCGCCGGGCGTCTACTTCACCCTCGGCACGAACTTCAACCTCGAATCCGGCGACCTGTTCGAGCGCGGGATCACCGGGCTGGCCCAGCTCGACGCGCGGGTGACGGTCACCGTCGGCGCCGAGATCGACCCGGCCGTTTTCGGACCGCAGCCGGACCACGTCCGCGTGGAGCGGTTCGTGCCCCAGGCCGAACTGCTCCCGGACACCGACCTCGTCGTCTCGCACGGCGGCTCCGGCGGCCTGATGGGCGCGTTCTCGCACGGCCTGCCGTCGCTGGTGTTCCCGCTGGGCGCCGACCAGCCGAGCAACGCCCGGCGCGGCGCCGAACTCGGGGTCACGAGGGCCCTCGACCCGCAACGGGCCGGCCCGGGTGAGATCCGCGACGCGGCGGCCGAGCTGCTGGGCTCCCCCCGCGACGCCGTGCTCGAACTCCAGGCGCAGATCGCCGCCATGCCCGGACCGGAAGCGACCGTGGCCGTGCTGGAGGGGCTGGCGCTTACATCTGCGCCCGGTAGCCCTCGGCCAGCTCCTTGAGGAACAACCGGGTCTCCTGCCGCTCCAGCGCGGCCCCGCGCAGGCGGTCCCAGGAGTCGACGAAGATGTTGAAGTCCTTGACGTCGTCGAGGTACAGCCCGCCGGCCGAGTGCTCGATGTAGACGAAGTCCCGGGTGCGGTCCGGGAAGCGCATGATCGTGAAGTCGTTGGGCACGGCCGCGAGCCGGGCCCCGAACGGCAGCACGTGCACGTACACCCGCGGATGCCGGTCGAGCGCGAGCAGGTGTTCGACCTGGTCCAGCATCACCGCGGGCGCGGAGCCGCCGGGGGCCCGCCGCAGCGCGCCCTCGCTGATGATGAACCGGTAGTAGGGCGGCTGCTGCTGCTCGAACACGGCCTTGCGGTCGAGCCGGTTGCGCACCAGCGCCGTGACGTCGGTGGCGCCCGCCTCGGTGAACTGCTTGAGCATGTAGTGCTCGGACTGCAGCGGCCCCGGGATGCGCTCACCGTGCCAGGTGAGGATCTCCGCGGCGGCCGGCTCCAGGTCGGTGAAGGTCCGGAACCAGTGCGGCACCACGGACCGGTAACCCGACCAGTGGCCGCGCTGCCCGGCGGCGGCCCGCGCCAGGTTCATCAGGGTGTCGGCCTCTTCGCCGTTGATCCCGAACGCGTTCAGCATGGAGCGCACATCGCCGAGCTTCACCCCGACCGCACCGGACTCGATCTTGTTGACCTTGCCCTGGGTGCAGCCGAGCACCTCGGCGACCTGCTGCTGGGTCATCCGCGCGGCGTTGCGGGCATGCCGGAGCTCGTTCCCGAGCTGCTTCCGGCGCGAGGTGACGGTGCTCGCCATCAGCCTTGCTCTCCCGGACCTCTTCCATCGCCGGGCGTGGCCCTGGAGCCCCGCCGGCGCGCGAACGTTCGAACCACCCAGTTCGGTGCTTCCCGTGCTTCCCGTGTTCGGACCACTGGGGTTCGATGATGACAGTGCGCAGCGTTCCAGGAAATGACCGGAAACGCCAGTCACCCCCGGTCGCCGGGCGCCGCACCCGCCCGGACCAGCGGACGGGCGGCGGTCCCGGCCACCGCGTTGGGCCGAATAGGGCATAGTCGACCGCATGATCGATCGCTCCCCCGGCGCGGCCGGTGTCGAACGACTGGCCGAAGGCGCGTTCGGCTACGTGCAGCCGGACGGCTCCTGGTTCATCAACAACTGCGGCTTCCTCGACGCGGGTGGCCACACCGTCCTGATCGACACCTGCTCCACCGAGCGGCGCACGCGCGCGCTGCTGGAGACGGTCACCGCGGCCACCGGCCCGGTCACCACCCTGGTCAACACCCACCACCACGGCGACCACACCAACGGTAACTACCTGGTCGAGGGCGCCACCCTGCTCGGTCAGCGCAAGACCCGCGAGGTGATGCTGGCCGAGGGCATCCGGCGGTTCGAGGGCGTCTTCGAGGGCAACGACTGGGGCCACTTGGAGCTGCGCGCACCGGAGGTCGTGTTCGAAGACCGGCTGACCGTGTACGCCGGCGAGACCCGCGTCGAGCTGATCCACCCCGGGCACGCCGCGCACACCACCAACGACGTGCTCGTCTGGCTGCCCGAGCAGCGGGTGCTCTACGCCGGGGACCTGGTGTTCAACGGCGGCAGCCCGTTCGCGCTGATGGGCTCGGTCGCGGGCTGGCGCGCCGCCCTCGACGTGCTCCGCGAGCTGGAGCCGGCCGTGATCCTGCCCGGCCACGGCCCGGCCTGCGGGCCGGAGGTGGTGGACACCGTCGACGCGTACCTCGGCTTCGTGCAGGACACGGCCGAGCGCGGCCGGGCGGCCGGGCTTTCGCCGCTGGAGCTGGCCAAGGAGACCGACCTCGGCGAGTTCGCGGAGCTGTCCGAGCCGGAGCGGCTGGCGGGCAACCTGCACCGCGCGTACGCCGAGCTGGACGGCGCGGAGTGGGGCGCACCGATCGACCTGATCGCGGCCGTCACCGACATGATCGCCTACAACGGGGCGCCGATCCGCTGCTTCTCCTGAAGCGGCCCGATCATTCCCGCCGGACCCGTGAGGGTTCTCGCAGGGCCAAGGGGCGCCGGCGCGGACTAGGGTCGGAATCCGGGAAGAGACTTCGGAAAGGGTTCGGATGAGCAAGAAGGCGAGCATCGGGGTCACCGGCCTGGCGGTCATGGGCCGCAACCTGGCCAGGAACCTCGCCCGGCACGGGCACACCGTCGCCCTGCACAACCGCTCGGAGGAGCGCACCCGCTCGCTCGTGGAGCAGTTCGGCGACGAGGGTGAGTTCATCCCCGCGTACTCCGCGCAGGAGTTCGTCGACGCCCTCGAACGGCCGCGGCAGATCGTGATCATGGTCAAGGCGGGCGGCCCCACCGACGCGGTGATCGAGGAGTTCGCGCCGCTTCTGGAGCCGGGCGACGTGATCGTCGACGCCGGCAACGCGCACTTCGCCGACACCCGCCGCCGTGAGAAGGCGCTGCGCGAGCAGGGCCTGCACTTCGTCGGCACCGGCGTCTCCGGCGGCGAGGAGGGCGCGCTCCACGGGCCGAGCATCATGCCCGGTGGCTCGAAGGAGTCCTACCAGTCGCTCGGCCCGCTGTTCGAGGACATCTCGGCGAAGGTCGACGGCGAGCCCTGCTGCACCCACATCGGCGCGGACGGCGCGGGCCACTTCGTGAAGATGGTGCACAACGGCATCGAGTACGCCGACATGCAGCTGATCGCCGAATCGTTCGACCTGCTGCGCGGGGCCGCGGGCTACGCGCCGGCCGAGATCGCCGACGTGTTCCAGACCTGGAACACCGGCCGCCTCGACTCCTACCTGATCGAGATCACCGCCGACGTGCTCAAGCACGAGGACGGCAGCACCGGCAAGCCGTTCGTCGACGTGGTCGAGGACGCGGCGGAGCAGAAGGGCACCGGTCGCTGGACCGTCCAGATCGGACTCGACCTCGGCGTGCCGATCAGCGGGATCGCCGAAGCCGTGTTCGCCCGTTCGCTCTCGGGCTCGAAGTCGCTGCGCTCCGCCGCCCGCGGCCTCGGCGGGCCCGCGCGCACGCCGCTGACCGGCGCCGCGCTGGACACCTTCGCCGACGACGTCGAGCAGGCGCTGTACGCGTCCAAGGTGGTCGCGTACGCCCAGGGCTTCAACCAGATCCAGGCGGGCGCGAGCGAGTACGACTGGGACATCGACCTCGGCCGGGTGGCCTCCATCTGGCGTGGTGGCTGCATCATCCGGGCCAAGTTCCTCAACGACATCACCGCGGCTTACGCCGAAGAGCCGGGCCTGCCGACCCTGCTCACCTCCGGCGGCTTCCGCCAGGCCGTCGAGGACGCCCAGGACTCCTGGCGCTCGGTCATCTCCACCGCGGTCAAGCTCGGCATCCCCACGCCGGGCTTCTCCACCGCACTGGCCTACTACGACGGACTGCGCGCCGACCGCCTGCCGGCCGCACTGGTTCAGGGCCAGCGTGACTACTTCGGCGCGCACACCTACCGCCGGGTGGACCGGGACGGCTCGTTCCACACGGCCTGGGCCACCGACGACCGGACCGAGTCCCCGGCCTGACCCCTCCGCTTCGCCCGTGAAGGTCTCCCTGCCCACGTCGAACGGGATGGGGAGACCTTCACGGTGTTCCGGGCCAGGATGTCCCGGGGTGGCGGCCCCGGTCGACGAAGTGGCCGGTCGGGTGGTCGGCCAGCTCACCGAGGCAGACCGCGTCGTGGTCCTGATCGGACTCGCACCGGCCGTCCGGCTCCGCGTCGGCGACGGCACCGAAAACCGTCCTTGCCGCTACTGGTCCCGATCCCTCGCTTTCGCCGCCCTCGCGACGACCGGCTCGGTCGCGCAGGGCCCCGGGGTGCCCGCCTCGGATCCGTGGGTCCGACTCTGCTGCCGCCGTCCACCGTCGCCGCCGTGGCGACGTCCGCTCGCTCACCGGCCGGCCCGGACTTTCACCGCCCGTGGTCCTCATTCTCGCCACCACGACCGGCCGGGGCCGGCCCGGCGACGGCCGAGACCCGGATCTCGACCCGCATGCCCGGCGCGCCCAGGCCCGCGACGCCGATCTGGGTCCAGATGGGTGCGCGGTCGCCCATACGCCTGCGGAACTGCTCGACCATCACGCCGGTGTGCTCTTCGCCGATGGCGCCGGCCGCGAGGTGGAACGAGTCCACGGAGACCACGTCGGCCCAGGTGGCGCCGGCCGTGGCGAGGGTGCGCTCGACGTTGTCGAAGGCCCGGACGATCTCGTCTTCGAGCGCTTCGGGGAACACGGTGTGGTCGTCCCATCCACCCTGTCCGGAGATCTCCACGCGGTCGCCGATCCGCACCGCCTGGCTGTAGTGCAGAGCTTCGAGGTGGCGCGGCCCGTAGCCGGGAGTGACGAAGAACTGCGGCATGGCGTTCCCTTCCATTGACTTCACGCTTGAAGTGAAAGGTAGCACGATTTACTTCAAACATGAAGTCATCCAGGCACCGGGTAGGGTTCGGCCATGGCGACCAGCGACGCGCCCCGATGGCTGAGCCCGGCCGAGAAGGAAGCCTGGACCGGGCTGGTTTCGCTCGTCCTGCTGCTGCCCGGGCGGCTCGAAGCGCCACTGCAGCAGGAATCCGGCCTGACGTTGTTCGAATACCTGACGCTCAGCCACATCTCGGAGGCGCCGGAGCGCCGGCTGCGCATGAGCGAACTCGCCTACCTCGCCAACGGCTCCCTGTCCCGGCTGTCCAATGTGGTCAAACGCTTCGAACAACGCGCCTGGGTGGAGCGCTCCCCCGACCCGGACGACGGCCGGTACACACTGGTCACCCTGACCGACGCCGGGTTCACCGTGGTCCAGGCCGCCGCCCCGGTGCACCTGGACAGCGTCCGCCAGGTGCTCGACCCCCTCACCGCGGCCGACCAGCAGGCGCTGGCCCGCATCGCCGCGAAGCTGCGGGTGCGTCCGGCGGACCTGACCCAGGGTGCGTCCGGCAGGAGTTCCGGCTGATGACCGAAGGGGCTCATCGACCGGGTATCGGCGCGGGACCGCCGGCCGCCGAGGCCGATCTCGGTGGGCCGCTCGCCCGCCGGCGGCTCGCACACCCCCGCGCCCCCGCTGCTCCGAGCGGGAATCAAGCCGCGGTGCGCGACTTCACGTGGGCTTTCAGGTCGAACGCGCTGGCCTTGAGATCCACATAGGACGGACGCTGCTCGGCCGTGAACAGCCGCCGGGCGGCGATGTGGTCGGCCGGCCGGTTCACCGACTCGACCGCGATCAGCACGCCCTCGCGGAAGGACAGCACCGAGAACTTGCCCTCGGCGACGTCCCCGGTGACCACGGTCTGGTCGGCGTCGGCCAAGATGCCGACGATCTGCAGCTTGGCCGCGGCCTGGTCGGTCCAGAACCACGGCAGGCTGTCGTACGGCGCGGAGCCGCCGGTGATCGAGGCGGCCACGCAACGAGCCTGGTCCACGGCGTTCTGCACGGACTCCAGCCGGGTCGCGGCGCCGGCCTGGACGCACGGGAAGTTGGCGCAGTCGCCGATCGCGAAGATCTTCGGGTCTTCGGTGCGCAGGTGCTCGTCCACGACCACGCCGTTGGTCACGGCCAGCCCGGCCGCCTCGGCCAGCCCGGTGTCCGGCACCACGCCCACGGCCACCACCACCAGGTCGGCGGGCAGCCGCCGGCCGTCGGACAGCTCCACCGACTCGACCCGGCCCCCGCCGTGCAGCGCGGTGACGCCGGTGCCGAGCAGCACGGTGTGCCCGGCGTCGCGGTGCAGCCGGGCGAAGAACTCCGAGATCTCGGGCGAGGCCACGCGGGCCAGCAGCCGGTCCTGCGCCTCGACCACCGTCACCGGCCGCCCGGCGTGCGAGGCGAACTCCAGCCCGATGAACCCGCCGCCGATGACCACCACGTTCCGGGCGCCCGCCAGCTCACCGCGCAGCCGGTCCGCGTCCGCGCGGGTGCGGAGCATGAGCACCCCGTCGAGGTCCGTGCCGGGCACGGGCAGCGTCCGGTTGCGCGCGCCGGTGGCCAGCACCAGGTGGTCGTAGGTGAGCCTGCCCCCGTCTTCGAGCACCACCTGCGCCGCGTCCCGGTCGAGCGAACCCACGCGGCCGGCCACGAGCTGGATGTCCTTCTCGGCGAAGAAGTCCTCCGGTCGCAGCCGCAGCGCCTCGTCGCCCGCCGTGCCCTTCAGGTACGCCTTCGACAGCGGCGGCCGCTGGTACGGCACCCCCGGCTCGTCCCCGACCAGGACCACCCGGCCGGCGAACCCCTTGTCACGCAAGGACGCCACGGCCTGGAAGCCACTCTGCCCGCCCCCGACCACCAGCACGGTCTCGGATCCGGTACCCACGGTGCTCATCGCTGCTCCTCCGCCAAGCGCAGGACCAGGCCGCCGGTCGCCGGTAGCGGACCCGACCGCCTGCCGGTGGCCTCTCGCGGGCTGGCCCTGCGGTCCACCTTCTCCCCTTCATCTGAGCACAACGGCCCAAGATCGTCGAGGCGCCCGGCGTCCGGAGCCGCCGTGAGGACGCCCACCGGCCGGTCGGCGGGATCTGCGTTGCCGTGACCCGGCCTACCGCCCGAGCACTTCGAGGGTGTGAAGCGCCATCTGCCGCTCGCCTTCGGCGTTGGGGTGCACCGGCGCGAGGCTGCCGACCGGGATGACCGGCTCGACCCAGCGGGTGCCGACCGGCCGGCAGGCGTCGTGGCCGCGGGCGATGCCCGAGAAGTCGACGAAGGTGGCGCCGGTCGCGTCGGCGGCTCGCTCGATCGCGTCGTCCAGCGTGGCCTGCAGGTCACGCAGGTAGGCCACGTCGCCGGACGCGATGGGCAGCACCGGGAAGCAACCGGGGCCGTCCGGCAGGATCCCGAGGTAGTCACCGATGGCGATCCGCGCGTTCGGGGCCTTCTCCTTCACCGTGGTGAGAGCGCTGACGAGGTTCGGGTAGGTCTTCGTCCGGACCGTGTCGGCGAAGGAGTCGCCGTAGGCCGCCTGGCACGGATTCCCCTGCCCGCCGGTGGAGATCGCCGCCGCCCCGCAGGAGAGGAGGGCCGAGCCGAAGGTGTTGTTGTCGTTCCCGCCGATGGTCATGGTGACCAGGCCGGTGGCCGGGGACAGCGCGTCGGCCTGGGCCGGCACCACGGGGGACTGCGAGCGGGTGAAGTCCTGGGTCGCGGCACCCCCGCAGGAGACGTCCCGGAGGTGGTAACCCCGGGTCTCGGCGATCACGTGGGCCCAGTTCCGCGCGGACTGCAGGCAGGTCAGGCTGATGCCGGGGGCCACCGGCAGGATCCCGGAGCCCGCGCTGTAGCTGTCGCCCAGGTTCACGTAGTTCAGCGGCGCGGCCGAGCCGGCCGTGGCCCCGGCGGTGAGCAGGGCGGCGGCCGCGGCCGCGACGGAGAGGAATCGGACAAGGCTGGACGGGCGCATCGGCGGTCCCCTTCGACGGGCCGGACTCGGGTCTCGAGCCATCATCGCCCACCCGGGCCGGGCCGAACAGGGCACAGCGCCCGGGACTCCGCCGCGCGCAGCACCAAGCCGGCTCTCGCGGCCGGCCCGGCATCAGCAGAACAGAAGGCCCAGCAGACACGGAGGGGGCGGCTTGGGGGTGGAGGAGTGCGCCGGAGGCGTCGGCCGCTGCGGCTCGGAGGAAGTCGTCGGCTCCGACGACGACGGGTGGCCCGCGGAAGTCGTGGGATCGCTGTGCCGCGACGGGGCCGAGTCGTGCGCCGACGGGCTGTCGGCCGGCGCGTCGCCCCGCGGGTTGAGCGGGTCGAGGACCGAGGTGACGTCGGAGGAGCGCGGTACGTCGGAGGTTTCGCCACTCGAAGACTGGTGGCCCTCGCCGCCACTGGTGCCGCCGATGGTGGGCGGGTTGCTCTCGCTGACCCCGCCCGCACCCCCGGTGCGGTCCGGCATCTCGATCACCTTCATCTCGGTGACGCGGGCGGCCTCGTCGTTCGCCGTCGTCCCGAAGCCCACGAGAACAGCCGCGGCGCCGCAGCCGACCACCACGGCGAGCATCACGGCGACCATGCGCCAGCGTGATCTCGACGGGGGCGGCACGCGCTCGCCCCAGCCTTCGCGCACCAGCAACTCGGCGACCGAAACCTCGTCGTTCACCAGCGGACCTTTCACCAGAGTGAGCCATTCTTACCGTAAACGGCCACCGAACGGGTGAAGACTGACAGAAATTCCTACACAGCGTGGGCCACCCTACCGGGTGAGAGTCACAGTGCTTTCACAGCTGCCGTTGGTCAGAATCCCAGTATGACCAGCCAGCCTGGACCCATGCTGCTGCGCGAGCCCCAGCCGGCCCCCGAGCCCCGGCGTTGGTCCTTCTGGTTCCAGTGGGTGCCCACCCCGCGCCGCACCCCGTTCACTTTCGGCTACCTGGTGGTCCTGCTCGGCACCACGCTCCTGCTGCGCTTCGCCGATCCGGTGCTGACCGAGAAGCTGCTGCTGCTCTCCAGCACCGACGCGCACAACCTGTGGCGCCGCCCGCTGGTCTCGCTGCTGAGCAGCGCGCTGTGGCTGGCCAACGGCGGCTGGCTCACCTACGCCGGCATCTTCGCCGTCTTCGTCGCACCGCTCGAACGCCGGTTCGGCGCGGCTCGCACGGCCATGGTGTTCTTCAGCGGTCACGTGCTGGCCACGCTCGTCACCGAACTGCCGGTGATGGCGCTGATCAGCGGCGGGTTCCTGCCGGCCTCGGCGGGCCGCTGGCTCGACATCGGCGTCAGCTACGGCTTCTTCACCACGGCGGGCGCGCTCGTGTTCCTGCTGCGCGGCCGGCTGCGGATCGCCGCGCTGGTGGCCCTGGAGCTGTTCATCACGTTCGTCTACGTCACCGAGGAACCGGGCAGCCTGGAGTCGATCGTGACCGTGCTCGGCCATCTCTGCGCGGCGCACTTCGGCCTGTTCTTCTGGGGCCACCGGTTTCGCCGGCGCCGCCCGTCCGCCCCGCCGCTCGTCCCGGACGTGGCCGGGCCCCCGCTGGCCGGGGTCGGCGCGCAATTGTGAGGTCGATTCACAAAATACGCCTGACCACGGAAAGTTCGTCTCATCTGTGGCGTGTACAGCGAGATCCCCGGGTGGTCTAATCGACTGGCCACACGCCGACACGGGGGGACCGGGACGTTCATGGAGGCCGACGCCGCGGACGAGCCGGCGGGTGAAACCGGAGCCACGACGCTGCGGGCGCGGCTGGCCGGGCTCGCCGCGGAAGGCGAGACCGGCGTGCTCTTCTCCTTCGACGCCACCGATTCCACCCTCACCTGGCTGCCCGGCCTCGACGCCCTGCTCGGCCTGCCCGGAGCCCCTGGCCAGCGCCTGTGCGAACAACTGCTCGCCCTGCTCCGCCCGCTGACCACGAATCTGCGCACCGTGCTGCCCGGCCGGGACTTCGAGCTGGAGCAGTCGCTGGAGACCGCCGGTGGGCCGCCGCGGCGGATCCGGCTGCGGACGCGCACCGTCGGCGAACGCTCCCGGACCACCGGCCTGCTGGGCGTGGTGTCCGCGGTGCCGGACGAGCCGGAGCCGGCCGATCGGTACCGCACGCTGGTGGAACTGAGCCCGGACGCGATCTGCGTGTACGAGGGCGGGCTGCTCCGGTACCTGAACCGCGCGGCGCTCGACCTGATCGGCGCGGCCTCGTCCGCGGAGGTCCTCGGCCGCCCGTACACCGACTTCCTCGCCGAAGGCTCGGCCGGGCGCCTGGCCGATGGCGCGCTGGCGCTCACCGAGCCGGGCGCTGGGACCGGGCCGGTGGAGGCCGTGCTGAAACGCGTCGACGGCAGCAAGCTCGCCGTCGAGACGGTCACCGTGCGGACCGGCGAGCGGGACGCGCCGTCGTACCAGGTGGTGGTCCGCGACGTGAGCGGCCGCCGGGCCGAGGCCGACGCGTTGCGCGCGCAGGCCGCGCTGGTGACCCACGTCAGCGACGCCATCATCACCACCACCGGCACCGGGCTCGTGACCAGCTGGAACCCGGCCGCCGAATCCGTGTACGGCTGGTCCGCGGCCGAGGCCACCGGGCGGGCCGCGGCCGAGCTGGTGGGCGCCGGGCTGGATCCCGAAGTGGTGCTGCGGGCGGGTGGGGTGGTCGAGCAAGCTCACCGAAACCGCACCGGATCCCCCCTTTCGATCCGGGTTTCCGCAGCCGAGATGAACGACGGCTACGTTCTCGTCTGTGCCGACGAGACCGCCCGCCGTCGGGCGGAGCAGCGCTACCGCACCGTGGTCGGCGCCCTCGACGAGGGCGTGATGGTGATGGGCCCGACCGGGCGGCTCGAATCGGCCAACCCGGCGGCCAGCCGGATCCTCGGCCTGCCCCCGGCCGAGCTGATCGGCGTGCCGAGCACCGCCCTCGTCCTGTTCGACGAGGACGGTACGCAGATCCCGGACCAGGAGCTGCCCTCCGTGCGCACCCGGCGCACCGGCCTCACCCAGAACGGCCGGGTCGCGCGCTGGCGCCGTCCCGACGGTCGCGACGTCTGGCTCTCGGTGACCTCCCGCCTGCTCGACCCGGAGGCCGCGGCGGGCGCGACGGCCGTGGTCTCCTTCACCGACATCACCGAGCGCCGATCGATCAGCGCGCGCCTCGCCTACGACGCCACCCACGACCCGTTGACCCGGCTGGCCAACCGGACGCTGGTGCTCGACCGGCTGGACCGGCGCGCCCCCGGCCGGCCCTCCACCGTGCTGTTCCTCGACCTGGACAAGTTCAAGGTCATCAACGACTCCCTCGGCCACTCGTTCGGCGACCAGGTGCTGCGGGTCATCGGCGAGCGGCTGAGCCGGGCCGCGGGCGCCGAGGACGTGGTGGGCCGCTTCGGCGGTGACGAGTTCGTGGTCGTCACGCGGGCGGCGACCGACGAGGGCGAGGCGCGGGCGCTGGCCGGGCACGTGCGCGCGGTGCTGGCCGAGCCGATCGAGGTGCGCGGCCGCCAGCTCCACCTCGGCGCGAGCATCGGCGTGGTCCTGGTCGGCCCGGACGACCAGCGCAGCGCCGAAGACCTGCTGCGCGACGCGGATGTCGCCATGTACCAAGCGAAATCCCTCGGCGGCGGCCGGTTCGAGCTGTTCGACGTCGCGCTGCGCGAGCGCATGCAGCGGCGGCTGCGGCTGGAGCAGGACCTGCGCGACGCCGTCCACAATGGACAACTGTGGCCCGCGTACCAGCCGGTGGTGGACCTGAAGACCGGCGAGGTGGTGGCGGTCGAGGCCCTGCTGCGCTGGACCCACCCGAAGCACGGCGAGATCTCCCCGGTGGAGTTCATCCCGCTCGCTGAGGAGAGCGAGCTGATCAACGTGGTCGGCAAGTTCGTGCTGCGGGGCGCCGCCCGGGACCTGGCGCGGCTGCGGGCCGAGCGCGGGCTCGACCTGAACCTGAAGGTCAACCTCTCCGTCCGCCAGCTCGACGACCCCGGGCTGGTGCCCGCGGTGCGCGACGTGCTCGCCACCACGGGCCTGCCGCCCGGCTCGTTGTGCCTGGAGATCACCGAAAGCGCGCTGATGCGGGACGAGGCCGCGGGCGCCGAAGTGCTCGCTTCCCTGCGCGGGCTCGGTGTCCTGCTGGCCATCGACGACTTCGGCACCGGCTACTCGTCGCTGGCCCAGCTGCGCCGGCTGACCCTGGACACGCTCAAGATCGACCGCTCGTTCATCACCGGCATCGCCGAATCCCGCGACGCGTCGGCGATCGTCACGAGCATCATCGCGATGGCGCACGCGGTGGACCTGACCGTGGTCGCCGAAGGCGTCGAGACCGTCGAGCAGCTGGCGCTGCTGCGTGAGCTGGACTGCGACCAGGCCCAGGGCTACCACCTGGGCCGTCCGGTTTCGGCCGCGGACCTGTTCGGCTGATCCGGCTCGCGGGACAGCGACCGTCCCGCAGCAGCATCGCCGGGCGGATCGGCCTGCTCCTGGCCCTCGCCCGCACCCTCCGGTCCGCCGGGGTCGAGGTCGTCCGACGGGCGCCCGATCCGGACTTTACGAACTTTTTTCCAGATTTGACCGGGGAACGACCTAACATCCGAAAGATGGAACCGATCTACGACCGCCGCGGCCGGATCTGCGCCTGGCTCGACGAAGACGCCTTGCGTGACCTCGGCGGCCGGGTCACGGGCTGGCTGCACTCGGGCAACGTCGTGAGCCGGGGCTCCGTGCACAAGGGCTGGTACCGCGCAGGCACCTTCCGCGACCACGCCGGCGCCGTCGTCGCGTGGACCGAGGCTTCGCACAGCGCACCCGCGAAGCCACCCCACGAGCCGATGCCGATCAACCCGGTAAAGGCCGTGCGCCCGACGAAGCCGGCCATGCCCCGCGGACCACTGAGACCGGTCGACGCCTCGACGTGGTCGGCGCTGACCTGGGCCGCCTATGTGAAATGAGCACGTTTCAGAACAGTCGTGGCCGTTCTCAGCGTCGCTGGCTTCGTCGCGAACGCGCGGTCCTGCTTGGGTAGGCGCCGATCAGTACGTGCTACCGCTTCCCGGCGTCCCCATCCCGCGAGCGGCCAAGCTCGGCCGAGGACAAGAAGCTGTTGATCGCCTTCCAGATGGAGTCGTGCGGCGCGTCGTGTTCCTCGAGGTTTCCCAGCGCGTCGAGCGCCTCGATGACCAGTCGCAGGCGGGCACGCTCGTCCGCGTGCGCCCGCCAGTAGCTCTGGGGTTTTTGAGGACTGCCTCGAACAGGTCACCGGGGTAGAAATCGCCCTCGGCCAGGGGGTTGCCTTCGAGCTTGGTGAGTGCCAACGGAGTAAGTACCTCGACACCTTCTTGCTGACCGAGCAGCAAGCGCAGATCCTCGACGTCCAGAGTGCCGATCGGCCTGCGACGAAGGGCGTGTGCAGTGGCGACGAGCCGTGTGGCGTCGGCCGGTGGATCGCCCCAGTAACTGTCTTCGATCTGCTCCAGAGACAACGATTCACGACGATGGGAGGCGGTCACAACCATGTTCGCCTGGGTGCCCTCAGACAGTGTCATCATGCGGTACCAAATCTTTGCATTTGCACGTACCCAAGACTCTCCTGAGCAAGCCACCCGGCGCCGGACCTCATGAGTGCCGGCTTCGTCGGGGGCCGATCGGACTTGTTCTCGGCCTCGAGCGCCCTCTCCCAGTTCTTGATCAGGGCCACCCGGTCGTGGGATGACTGCATACGCAGGTCCTTCAAGCGGAGTGTCACCGGGCAAACAAAAACCCCTGATCCGCGAGCACTTTCGCAGATCAGGGGGGTGAAAAGTGGCCAGGGCCGGGGTCGAACCGGCGACCTTCCGCTTTTCAGGCGGACGCTCGTACCAACTGAGCTACCTGGCCGCGAACGCCGGCCAAGAGCCGAACGATCTTGCGACCCTGACGGGACTCGAACCCGCGACCTTCGCCGTGACAGGGCGACGCGCTAACCAACTGCGCCACAGGGCCTTGCATACTTCTTGTCTTGCCTACTGCTGTACTGACGGTGAAGCGTACTCCCAACGGGATTCGAACCCGCGTTGCCGCCTTGAAAGGGCGGAGTCCTAGGCCACTGAACGATGGGAGCCCGGTTCGGTTTCGGCGAACCGACCGACCGCGCTCTCAGGTTCCCCCGGGAGCGATTACCAGCATAGGACACCCGGAATCGGCCGTGCACCGGGGGGTTCGTTAACCCCTGGCCAAGCCCGGGACCTGCGACGACGCCGGGCGGAAGCGTCGGACGGGACCCTCGGCCGGACACCACGCCGCTCGCCCCACCGGAGGCATCCAGGCCCGAAGCCCGGAGCCGGCACCGGGACCGACCCGAAAGAGGCGGCGTAGGTCGGCAAGGGTTCCGGTCGAGCGGGGTCAGTGCTGGACCGGGGCCTGGCCGCCTTCGTCCAGCGACAGGCCGAGCATGTCCAGCAACTGGGCGCAGTCCTCGACCCCGAGCGCCCCGTTGGCGACCGCGAGCCGGGCTCGGCGCACTTGGTCGTTGGACACGCGCTGGGTGTCGGTCGACCCGCGCTGCGCCGGCACTCCGCCGGGCAGTGTCGTGCTTCCCCCATCGGCACCTTCGTACCGAAGGAGGAACTGTCGAACTTCCACAGACCCGCTCATGGCTCCTCCGCCCGGTTCACAACAACTGGCCGCGAGGCTAACCAGCACCGGGCGGAACCCACAGCCCCCCGGAGAGTGAACCTGACGCCACTCTCCGCGCAACCCTGCGCAATCGCCGAACACATTCACGAGTTCGTGAATGTGAACCGAGCAACGGTTTTCTCGCACTTCCCCTCGCCGAAGTCCGGAACTCGTGCAACAATCGATGCGCTGACACACCCCCGGTCAGCGCCTGTGGAGATCCCCTCCGACCCCCGCGTTCCTCCCCCTGGCGCGGGGGTCTCTCCATTTCCACGGCTCTTTCGCCGGCTACCGGGTGATCCGCTGAGCGGCACAGCAAGTCAACCCCCTGTCACGGAATGGTGTTTACCTTCTGGGCTGTTCAGGTGATCGAATAGGCTTAACGAGCGAGAAAAATGTCTGTGTCGTGGCTCACAGTGGTTTGCTTGCCGAGACCTAACCGTTATCGTGTCGGGGTGCCTCTTCCCTCCCTCGGCCGCCTCGGCAGCCGTACGAACCTGAAGGCCGTCTCCCCCGGGCGGCACCGCAACGCCGTCAAGGTGTCCGACGGCGAAGTCGTCGAGGACAAGGAGCTCACCAGCTACCTCGCCGCACTGGCGCCCGACGCCGACGCCGACCCCGGCAGCACCGGGTCCGGCAAGCGCTTCGGCGAGGCGCAGGTGTTCCAGCTGCGCATGAACCTCATCGCCAGCCAGCAGCTCAAGGACATCGCGCACGAGCGGGACATCTCCCCGCAGGCGCTGGCCCAGGAATGGATCCTGGAGCGCCTCTCCTGGGAGGGCCAGGCCGCGTCCGCGCAGGACCGCCGCCACTCCGACGCGATGACCGACGAGTACCACTTCGCGGTCGAGTCCTTCGACGAACCCTTCGCCGGCCGCCGCTGACCGCGATCGTCTCCCGAGCCCCCGGCGAAGTACGCCGGGGGCTTTTCCTTGATCGGCAACGGAATCGTTGCGTCGGGCGCAACGCCACCGGACGCCCGGATGGCGGAATCGGCCCCCCGCACGATCCCGCACGGTTTGCCCGCAGCCTCCGCGGTTCGACGTCCACGCCGGACCGGTGCGACCGAACCCCGGCAGCGGCGCCGAAAGCCGGACACGAGAAAGGGCCCCGGCGATTCCCATCGCCGGGGCCCTTCACTCAGGCCTGAGAAAACGCGCGGGCCTGACTCAGATCGCGCGGACCTTCTGGGCCTGCGGGCCCTTCTGTCCCTGGCCGACCTCGAACTCCACTCGCTGGTTCTCTTCGAGGGTGCGGAAACCGCGGCCCTCGATCTCCGAGTAGTGTACGAACACGTCGCCTTCGCCGCCGTCCTGCGCGATGAAGCCGAAGCCCTTCTCCGCGTTGAACCACTTCACAGTGCCTTGCGCCACCGCTGTACTCCTCGTAACAGTTCCGCTTCGAATGCCGCCCGAGACGGCACCCGAGGCCGTCCCGGGCGGTTCCAACGAGTCGAGCGAAGAGCTGGTTGGGCCCCACGGCTCGCGTCAGAAGTTCCGCGAGTGTGAAGCCACGAACACGCAAAACGACGGCCTGCGAGCAGAGTACCGGGATCTGGCCAAATCTGAACCCCGTGATCGACCCCGGGAGTTCCCGGATCCGCACGTCACCGGAACGTCGTATCGCCGCCTACGGAGCGCTGTCAGTCCCCCCGGATACCTTGGACCCGATGGACCCATTCCGGTCAGCTCGATCACCGTGCGGAGCCGAAAGCGCCCTCAGGGTCGATTTTGCGGGCATATATGTGACCCTAGTCACTACACTTTCGATCAACGTTCGGACCTTGCGGTACGTCTGGCTTAGTGGGGAAACCAGGGGCGAACGGGGACGATTGTGACATTCGGAGACATGACGCGACGCCGGGCCGGCGTCGCGGTGCTGGGGCTGGTCGCGGCGCTGACGCTCGGGGCGTGCAGCAGCGATCCGACGGTGAGCGCGAGCGGGGCTTCGGGCGGCGGGCCCACCCAGGCGCCGCCGCCGTCGGCGAAACCGGCGGCGGTCACGACCTCCCCCGCGGCCGGGGCGAAGGACGTGGCGCCGGGCAGCCCGATCACGGTGACCGTCGCGGACGGCACGATCTCCTCGGTCACGCTGACCAACCCCGAGGGCAAGCAGGTGCAGGGCCAGCCCTCGGCGGACAAGAAGAGCTGGGCCACCACCGAGGAGCTCGGCTACGACAAGACCTACACCTGGGCCGGGCAGGCGGCCGGGGCCGACGGCCGGCCGATCCGGATCAGCGGCTCCTTCACCACCGTCAAACCGCGGCGGCAGATGGCGGGCAGCCTGAACGTCGGCGACGGGCAGACCTACGGCATCGCGATGCCGATCGCGCTGACCTTCCCGGGCCAGGTCACCGACAAGGCTTCGGTGGAGAAGGCACTGTCGGTGGAGACCACGCCGAAGACCGAGGGCTCCTGGGCCTGGCTCGACGGTGACACCTCCGTGCACTGGCGGCCGAAGGAGTACTTCAAGCCGAACACCACGGTGAAGGTCAACGCCAAGATCTACGGCATCGACCTGGGCGGCGGCACCTACGGGCGCCAGGACCTCTCGTCCAGCTTCACCATCGGGCGCTCGCAGATCGTCAAGGGCAACACCCAGGAGCACCGCATGCAGGTGATCCGCGACGGCCAGCAGGTCGAGGACTTCCCGGTGAGCTACGGCCTCGACTCCGACCCGGGCCGGGTCACCCACAGCGGCACCCACGTGGTCATGTCGAAGCACGCGACGTACTCGATGAACAACCCGAAGTACCACTACTCGGACGTCAACGTGCCCTGGGCGGTGCGGATCTCCAACAACGGCGAGTTCATCCACGGTCTGGCCGGCACGATCTCCCAGCAGGGCAAGCGGAACGTCTCGCACGGCTGCCTGAACCTCTCGCCGGCCAACGCGAAGATCTACTACGACAGCGTCCTGCCGGGCGACCCGGTGGAGATCAGCGGCAGCACCCAGCAACTGGGCCCGAAGGACGGCGACTACAACGACTGGACCTACGACTGGGCGGCCTGGAGCAAGCTCTCCGCCCTCGCGAGCTGAACCTCGGAGCAGGAAGGGACGGCCGGGAAGCCAGGTGCTTCCCGGCCGTTCGCGTTCGGTGGCGGAGACGGCCGGGAAATCCGATGCAACCCGCCGGCCCGGCGACCGCATGACTCGAGGAGAGCGGCGCTGCCGGACGGAAGCGGCGCCCGTAACCGAGGAGATGTCTTGCGTATTCGCTTCGCTTTGAGCCTGGGTGCCCTCTTGCTCGCCGGTGGCGCCGTCACCGGTGGGGCCCTCGCGTCCGCGACCCCATCCGCGTCCGCGACCCCGTCCGCAACCCCGCCCGGGTCCGCGACCCCGCAGCCGAGCGCCACGCCGTCCTCGGTGCCGGCGGACCCGGGCCAGACCACACCGAGCCAGACCACGCCGAGTCCGACGCCGACCGCCGCCCCGGGCCGGCCGCGGGCCGCGCGCGTGCCCACCGCCATCCCGGCCGGCCCGACCGGCGACCTGCGCCTCCCGGCGATCCGGGGCTGACCACCAGGTGACTTCGCGCTCCCGTCCGACGTCCGGGCCGGGCTCGCCGTGGGACGGCGAGTTCGCCCGGTACTTCGACGAGCGCGCGCACAGCCTGCGGGCCACCGCGCACCTGCTCTGCGGGGACTGGCACCGGGCCGAAGACCTCACCCAGGCCGCGCTGCTCAAGCTCTACCTGGCGTGGCCACGGCTGTCCCGGCACGACGCGCTGGACGCCTACGCCCGCAAGGTCGTGCTGCGCACCTTCCTCGCCGAGAACCGGCGGAGCCGCTGGAAGCGGGAGCGCCTGACCGGCGAACCACCCGAGGTCCCGGCCGTCGACGCCGCGACCGAACACGACCAGCTCGTGCGCCGGGCCCTCGGGGTGCTGGCACCGAGGCAACGCGCCGTGCTGGTGCTGCGGTACTTCGAAGACCTGTCCGTCGAGGAGACGGCGGCGGCGCTGGGCTGTAGCACCGGCACGGTGAAGAGCCAGGCTTCCCGGGGCCTGAGCACGCTGCGGCAACGGCTCGGCCCGCAGTTGTGCCCCTGGACGTTCGACGGCACGGGAGGGAGGTGAGGAGATGGATCCCGAAGACGACGTGCGCCTGCTGTTCTCCCAGGTCACGGACGGGCCACCGATGCGGCTGGCCGCTTCCGAGGTGATCGGGCGCGGCGGCCGCGTCCGGCGGCGGCGCAAGCGCTGGGCCGTCGCCGGCAGCTCCGCGGCGACCGCGGCCGTCCTGGTGCTGGCCGGACTCGCGGTCGGCCACCAGTCCGGGTCCCGGGCTCCCGTCGAGCCCGCCCGGCCGGGGCTGTCCACCGTCGTTCCCACCCCTTCGCCCACCTCGGCGCCGAGCGCGGTGCCCCCGGCCCAGTCCTCGTCCGACCCGGGCACGCCGCCCCACCGCCCGACCCCCACCGGCTCGCAGCGGGGCGCCCAGCCGAGCCGGTCCCCGCGCTCGGTGCCGAACCCGGGTGTCCCGGCTCCGCCGTCCGCCTCGATACCGCCGGACGCCTCTTCAAGCACCCGTCCCACCGCCACCAGTCGCTGATGATGTACCGCTGACCTGGCGAAACCCGCTCCTACCGGGTCTCGCCGCTTCTGGCCAGCCGTGTGACCGACATCACTCGAATTCGGTGGCTTCTCCCCGAAATATCCGGGCGGTGGGTGACGATGTACCGGGCGAGGGGCCGGTACGGCTCCCGAAACCCCTAGCTCGGCCGGCGCGGTCCACCGGCCCTGGAACCCGAGGAGGAAGCACTCATGGTGTTCGCCGCACTGATGCTCGAAACCGTAGTCGCCCTGGTGATCGCCGGTGGCCTGGCCGCTTGGTCGCGCAAGCGCTTCCTCACCCGGGCCGAGGTCGCCGAGGCCCGCTGAGGCGCGCGTCCCGCCGGGCCCTCGACCGAAGACTGCCCCCGTCCACTGTGGACGGGGGCAGTTTTCGTTCCGTGGAGGGAGGATCAGCGTGTCGCGCCGGCCAGGGTGCCGCCGGTGCCCGCGGTGTCGATCTCCTCGATCGGCACCTGCGAGGTCTCCGGGATCTTGATGATCGGGACGATCGCGATCAGCGCGGCGGCGATCAGGTAGTACGCCGGCCAGTCGTTGTTGCCCGTGCTCTTGATCAACGCCGTCACGACCACCCCGCAGGTGCCGCCGAACAGCGAGGTGGAGATGTTGTAGCCGATCGCGAACGAGCCGTAGCGCACCCGGGTCGGGAACATCGCCGGGAAGGTCGAGCCGATCACCGCGAGCATCAGCACCAGCAGCAGCGCGACGATCAGGAAGCCCACGACCAGCCACAGGATGCTGCCCGACTGCATCAGCTTGATCGACGGCCAGCTCAGCACGATGAACCCGATGGCCGCGGTGAGCAGCAGCGGTTTCCGCCCGATCCGGTCGGACAGCGCGCCCAGCGGCAGGATGATCGCCATCTGCACGACCTCCACCCCGATGATGATCAGCGTCGAGGTGTTGTCGTTGATCTTCAACGTGTCCGTGAAGTACGTCGGCATGGTGGTCAGCAGCATGTAGTCCGCGATGTTCAGCAGCAGCACGATGCCGATCAGGTTCATCACCATCCGCCAGTTGCGGGTGAAGATCTCCTTCAGCGGGGCCTTGACCGGCTTGTTCCCGGACGCCTCCAGCCGGCGGAACTCCGGCGTGTCCTCCAGCTTCGACCGCAGGTAGAGCCCGACCAGGCCGAGCGGCAGCGCGACGAAGAACGGGATCCGCCAGCCCCAGGACTCGACCTGGTCCGCGGACAGCGAAAGCGTCACCGCGAGCACCACGATGTTGCCCAGCACGTAGCCGGCCAGCGTGCCCAGCTCCAGGAAGCTACCGAAGAAGCCCCGGCGCTTGGTCGGCGCGTACTCGGCGATGAAGGTGGCCGCGCCGCCGTACTCGCCGCCGGTGGAGAAGCCCTGGATCAGCCTCAGCAGCAGGATGGCGATCGGCGCGCCGAGGCCGATGCTGTACGAGCCCGCGTACGTCGGCAGGCAGCCGACCAGGAAGGTGCAGCCCGACATCAGCAGGATGGTGATCGCCAGCACCTTCTGGCGGCCCAGCTTGTCCCCCAGCGGGCCGAAGAAGGCCCCGCCGAACGGCCGGACGATGAACCCGACCGCGACCAGCGCCAGCGATTTCAGCACCGCGTTCCCCTCGCCGGGGAAGAACACCGTGCCGATCGCGGTCGCGATGGCACCCGAGGTGAAGACGCCGTAGTCGTACCATTCGGTCGCGTTGCCCATCGCGGACGCGAGAACCGCCCGCCGGACCGTTCTCTCGTCGACGGGTGGTGTGTTCGCCGTTGCCCCGCTCATGCCCGCGAAGACCTCCTCGTGCCCGTCCGACCCATTCCGGTGGAACTCATCGGCCCAGTCTTGCCCCGGCGGGATGGCCCGGCAGGGCGAATCGGAAATTTTCTACCGTCCGGAATTTTCCGACTACTGTGCGCCGAAGGGAAGCGGCGCGGCCGTTCAGGGCGCGTGTCCGGGACTGCCCGCCGCGGGTTAACGTCAGGCCATGAGTCGTGTTTCCGCACCGTGGCCCCCGGTGGACGTCGAGCCGCCCGCCGTGCACCCGAAGGCCCCCGCCCCCGGCACCGCGCTCGGCATCCACTACGACGAGTGCTTCGGCTGCGGCGACGGGATCGACGCGGGCCTGCACCTGCGGTCGCGGATCGGCGAGTCACGGACGGTGTACTCGGAGTTCGTCGTCACCGCCGCGCACCAGGGCGCACCCGGGCTGGCCCACGGCGGGCTGCTGGCCTGCGCGTTCGACGAGGCCCTGGGCTCCGCGGTGGGCAACCTGCTCCGGCGCCCGGCCGTCACCGGCAAGCTCGAGACGGACTTCCGCCGCCCGGTGCCGGTCGGCTCGACGCTGTTCATCGAGGCCCGGCTGGACGGCACCGCGGGCCGCAAGATCTACGCCAGCGCGGACGGCCGCCTCGACGCGCCGGACGGGCCCGTCGCCGTCTCCGCGCGCGCCCTGTTCGTCGCCGTGCCCGTCGAGCACTTCAGCACCCACGGCGACCCGGCGGCCCTGAAGAAGCTCGCGGACGCGGCGAAGAAGACCGAGCGGGCCGCCGAGTGGGAGATCAACCCCTGACCTGCGCGTGAGCCCGACGGCTCAGGTGAGGGTGCGCGGGCGGATCGCGTTCGCGCGGTCCACCAGCTCGACGCGGTCCGCCGTGGACCCGGCCAGGCGGGCCAACGTGCGGTAACAGCGCTCCAGGCCGAAGCGCACGTCACGCTCCTCCAGCTCGCAGCCCAGCACCTTCGACGATCCCGACGAAGCCGGCCGGCCCGGCGCGCGAAGCCACTCGTACGCGGCTTCGAGCACCTCCGCGGTCAGGCGGGTGCGCCGTTCCGCGTCGAGGTTCAGCCGCTCCAGCCGGCTCGACGCGTCGACCAGGTCGGTCTCGGACACCCGGCCCGGCTCGGCACCGTTGCCCTGCACGCGGGACTTGATCTTGATCGCGGCGACCTGCGCGTCGACGTAGTGCGTGGACGTCGGGGGCACGGCCTCCAGCACCTCCACCGCACTCGCCCGGGCGCCCTGCGCCAGGTAGACGCGGGCGAGGCCGAAGGCCGCACTCACGTACGTCCGGTCCGTCCGCCACACCAGCTCGTAGAACCGCGCGGCGCCGAAGTAGTCGCCCACGCCTTCCGCGCTGACGGCCAGCGCCAGCTTCGGCGCGATCTCACCGGGCAGGTCGTCGTAGACGGAGTCGAACGCGACGTGCGCGACGCGCGGCCGTCCACCGGCCAGCTCGATCAGGCCGCGGTACCAGTCGATGCGCCAGTCGTGGGGGAAGCCGTGGCGGATGGCCAGGTACTGCGCGGCCTGCAACTGCCGCTGCGCCTCCACGAACTCGCCCAGCTCGATCCGCGCGCGCACGATCCGCAGCCGCACCTCGATGGACTCGCGCGGCGCGGTCGCCAGCGCCTCGATGGCCTCACGCGGGTCGAGCGCCGTGGTCGTGGCGAGCACCCCGGCGGCCGGGTCGTCCGTGTCGACCTGCGGGATCGGCAGACCGGCGACCACCTCGGCCGCGTCCGGCAGCGGCACGCTCGCACCGGTCTCCGGCACCACCAGGTGCACGCCGAAGGTCCGGCTCTCCGGCCCGAACACCGTGGACGCGGCCGGGCGCGGCTTGTTCGTGCCGAGCGCCATGATCTCGCGCAGCACCCCGGTCAGCTGGTCGGCCATGTCCTCGGCGGCGATGAAGCGGCGGTCCGGGTCCGCGTGCGTCGCGCGCTTGAGGAACCGGTAGTACGAGCCGAACAGCGCGAACAGCGGCACCGCGTCCGGGCCGGGGATCGAGGACTTGTACTTCGTGGTGTAGCCGGCGAATTCGAAGCTCAGCACCGCGAGCGTGCGGCCGACGGTGTAGAGGTCCGAGGAGATCGACGCACCCTGCTTGGCCAGTTCGGGCGCGCTGTAGCCGGTGGTGAAGAACAGCGGGCTCTCGTAGTCGTCGATGCGGCGGACGGCGCCGAGGTCGATCAGCTTGAGCTGCTCGTGGGTCTGGATCACGTTGTCGGGCTTGAGGTCGCAGTAGAGCAGGCCCTGGCCGTGCAGGTAGCCGAGCGCGGGCAGGATCTCCAGCCCGTACGCGATGACCTGGCCGATCGGCAGCGGGTCGGGGCGCTTGCTCTCCCGGTGGTGCTGCAGGGCGAGCTGCCGCAGCGACTGGCCGCCGACGTACTCCATCACGATGTAGCCGACCGAGTTGCCGGTCTGCCGGTCCGGGTGCTGCACGAAGTTGTGGATCTTGACGATGTTCGGGTGCTCGACCTCGGCCAGGAACCGCTGCTCGTTCGCCGCGGCGGCCATGGCCGTGGCGTCCCCGGTGTCGATCAGGCCCTTGAGCACGACCCAGCGGTCGCTCACGTTGTGGTCCTGGGCCAGGTAGATCCAGCCGAGGCCGCCGTAGGCGAGCGCGCCGAGCACCTCGTACTGGCCGCCGACCAGCTCGTTGGGCCGCAGCTTCGGCAGGAAGGAGAACGGCGTGCCGCACTTCTCGCAGGTGCCCTCGGGCGCGGCGGGCTGATCGCCGGTGGCCCGGCCGACCTTGGCCCCGCAGTTGCTGCAGTACCGCTTCTCCTCCGAGACGACCGGATCCGGGAGCACCGCCGTCGACGGGTCCCGGTAGGGCACGGGCGGGACGTCGATGAGCCCGGCGCCGAGCCGCCCCCGCCGCGACCGGCGGGACCCGCGGGTCCCGGTGCGCCGCGAGGTGCCGGGGAACGAGCCGGTGCCCCCGGTGCTGCCGCTGCCGGTGCCCGTCCCGGTGCCGACGCTGCGCGACCCGGTGCCGTGCCCCTCGCTGTCCTGCTGCGGGAGGACGCTGTCGGTCCCGGGGTTCGGCAACGACTCCCCGTCCCCGGGCGCGACCCGCGGCGCCGGCGGCATGATGCTCTGCGTCGCGGGCGCCGGATTGGCCAGCACGCTGGTCGGCATCGGCGCCGCCGGATCCACCGCCGCCACCGGCTGCTGCGACTGCGGCAGGATCACCGGGGACAGGTCGCCCGGCGGCCGCGTCGGGTCTTCCGCCCCGGCCACGGCCGGGCCCCGCTGCTGAGCGGGGCGGTGGGGCTGGGCGGGCTCGGACGGGCTCGGCTGGTTCTGACTCGGCTGGTTCTGCTGGCCGGACTGGCCTTGGCCGGGCTGGTTCTGTTTCTGGTTTGGCTGGTTCTGCTGGCCGGATTGGTTCTGGCTCGGCTGTCCGGACTGGTTCTGGCCGGGCTGGCTGAGGTGACCGGGCTGAGCGGGTTGACCGGACGGGCCGGACTGGCTCGGCTGGCTCCCGGACAGCGGTCGGCTCGGCGAGGCGCCCTGACCCGCCGACCCGGACTGGCCCAGTTCGATCGCCGGTGGCTGGGCCGGTCCACGACCGGTGCCGGGCGACTGGCCCGCGGCGGGACCCTGGTTCGGGCGGGCGTTCTGGCCTGGGCCCGGCCCGCCCTGACCCGGCGTGTGCTGGCCGGGTGCGCCTTGGCCCGGCGGCCGCTGCCGTCCGGTCCGGGTCTGCGGCGGGTGGCCCTGCGACTGGGACGGCGGCGACTGCGGATGCGCCGGGTACGGCTGGCTCTGCGAGGACGACTGCTGAGCGAACGACGGCCCCGGCTGCGGAGACCGGCTCCAGGGCGCCTGCCCCGGCTGCCACTGCACCGCCCCGCCCGGCTGCGGCCGGCCTTGACCCCCCTGCGACCCGGCGCCACCCTGCGGCTGACCCGGCCCGCCCGGCTGGCCCTGTGTTCCCGGCTGGCTCTGTGTCCCCGGCTGAATCTGTGTTCCCGGCTGGCCCGGCCCACCCTGCGGCGGCTGGCCCGGCCCGCCCGACGGCGCCGGAGCCTGCGACTGGCCCGGCACCGGCTGGCCCTGTGGCGGCGGCCCGCCCTGCGGCCCCGGTCCGGAACCACCCGGTCCGGAACCACCCGGTCCGGAACCACCCGGTCCGGAACCACCCGGTCCGGAACCACCGGGGACAGAACCACCCGGTCCGGCGGCCCCGGACTGGCCCTGGCCACCCGTTCCGGCGCCGCCCGGCCGCTGGACCACTCCGTGGAACAGCGTCGGTGAGTCCGGGAACGACGGATCCGGGCCCTGCGGGCGCCTCGAGGCAGACGGTTCCGGGGTGGCCCAGTGCACCGGGGGCGGCGGCGTCCAGGAGGGCGGCTGCGCGGGCGAAGCCGGTGATGCCGACGATGACGGTTCGGCGTCCCCGCTCTCGTCCGGCGCGGCGTGCCGAGGACGGCGCGGCTCCTCCGACACAACTACCTCCCGAGATCCCCCGCGGCAAAGTCCGTCGGTGATCCTAGTCTGGTGGGCCGCCTCGAGGCGGTCACACCGCCATTACCGGTACTGCGGCGAAGGGGGCTGCGCGGGGCCCAAGCGGCTGCCGACCCAGTTCTGGTAGCTCGCCGCCCAGGCGCCGCTGCTGCGGACCTGATCCAGCACGCCGTTGACGAACCGGACCATGTCCTCCTGGTCCTTGGGCACGCCGATGCCGTAGTTCTCCTGCGTCAGCGGGTCCCCGACGACCTTCACCGTCGGGTCCTGGGCGGCCATGCCGGCCAGGATGGTGTCGTCGGTCGAGACCGCCGCGACCTGGCCCTGCTGGAGCATGACCAGGCAGTCCGACCAGTTGTCCACCGAGACGGCCACCGGTTTGGCCGGGTCGGTCGCGATCTTCGTCAGCGACGTCGACTTCTTGGTCGCGCACACCTTCTTGCCCGAGAAATCGGCCAGTGAGGTGGCGTTCGAGGTCTTGGGCACCAGGATCTTCTGCCCGGCCACGTAGTACACCGAGGAGAACTGCACCTGCTTCCTGCGGTCGCAGGTGATGCTGTACGTCCGGACCACCACGTCCACCTGGTGGTCCACCAGCACCTGCTCGCGCTGCAACGAAGGGATCGCGCGGAACTGCACGTGCCCCTCGGCCTGACCGAAGATCGCGGCCGCGATCTGGTTGACCATGTCGATGTCGAAGCCCTCGAGGTTGCCCGACTTGGGGTTGCGGAAGCCGAACAGGTAGGTGGTCTGGTCCACACCGGCGATGAGCTTCCCGCGGCCCCGGATCGCCGCCATCGTCGTGCCGGTGCCGATGGTCGTGCCCGAAGTCGGGGCGAGGCTCTTCAACGGGTCGCAGCTGGTGTCGGTGTCGCCGCCGGCGCTGTCGTCGGGGCCGCCGACGTTCGCGGGCTGCGGCCAGGCCGCGTCACTCACCGGAGCCAGGTCCACCGGCGTCGCCGGGCTCCCGCAGGCCGTGGCCAGCACCGCCACCGCCGCCAGCACGGCCGTCCGGACGAAGTGACGCGACCTCATCACCGGTACTCCCTCAGTCTCTCCCTGACCCCGACGGTCACGCCCGCCGCGGCGAGCACCGCGAGGATGCCGACCCCGGGCGCGAGCGCGGTCAGCGCGCGGCCACCGCCCTGGGTGTCGTCGAGGAACTCCTGCCGGCAGACGTTGATCGCGTCCTGCAGGTTGGCGTCGAGACGCTGGAAAGCCGCGGCCGCGCTGTCCTTGCTCTGGCTGGTGGCGAAGTCGACGGCTTCCTGGTACTGCCCGTTGTCGTCGAGCTTGCGCACCTGGAGGTGGGCCCTCGACCAGTCCCGCGCGGCCTGCTCGGCCGCCTCGATCTTCTGCTGTCCCGGCGTGCCGACGGCGAGGCTGCGCGCCTTGCCGAGCAGCCCGCTCTTGCCGTCCTGGCCCACGAGCTGGTCGGCGAGCTTGATGAACTGCTGCTCGTAGGCCGAACCGTCGCCGCGCGCGACGAGCGTGAGGGTTTCGTCGGCCCGCGCCTGCAGCGCGGCGATGCGGGCCCGCACCAGCACGTCCACCTGGGAGGTGCCGTCGGTCTGCCCGCTCGCGACGAGCGTGCCCTGGATCACCAGCGCGACCGCGCCCCACAGCAGCGTCAGCACCACGGCCCCGGTCGCCACCAGCAGGCCGATGTTGATCACGCGGTTGGTACGCCGGGTCAGGTAGACCTGCGTGAAGACCAGCGCCGCGATCAGCACCAGGATCAGCGCCACGGCGGCCCACGGGAAGCTGGTGCTGTTGTCCTGCTCTTCGGCGAGCTTGGTGGTGTCGGCCGTGTAGAGCGCCTGCGCGGCCGGGAGGATCGTCGTGCGCATCAGCTGCGAAGCCTCGCGCAGGTACGAAGCGCCCGCGGGATAGCCGAGCCGGTTGTTCACGCGCGCGGTTTCGACGATCCCGGTGTAGACGGGGATCTTCTGGTTCAGCGTGTCGACCTGCTTCGCCGCGTCGCCCACGTCGGCGGTGTCCGAAGCCGCCTTGGACAGGGCCGAACCGGCCTCCGCGATGTCCTGCTCGTACTTCTTGCGCAGGGCGGGCGGCTCGGTGCCGACCGAGAGGAACGCGCTCGCCGCCGTCGCGTCCGCGTCCGAGAGCGAGCGGAACACCTGCTGCGACGCCACGGCCAGTGGCTCGCGGTGGTCGATCAGCCCGCTGATGGTGTCGTCCTTGTTCTGCGCGGACAGCGTGGCGACCAGGCCGGCCACCAGCGAGAGCAGCACCAGGCCCACGGCGATCACGGACAGCCGGCCGGGGGTGGTCGCGGCCGACTCCCGCACCGCGCGCACCGCCTGGCCCGGCAGCTCCAGCAGGCCGGCGACGCCGCTGCGGCCCTCCGGTTCGTCCGGTGAGGGAGTCCCCGCCCCCGGCGAACCCGCTGCCGCGTCCGGCCGCGCCACAGTGCTGGTCATCCCCGTTCCTCCCCGTACGCCACCCGGTGAAGGTAGCCGGTCACCCGGAGGGCGGCCCAGCTCACCCGTCAGGTGTCACCAGCACGTGATCTCCGGTGGCGGCCCGCCCGCCGCGCCCGAGCGCAGGACCAGGACCTCGAGGTTGTCCGCGAACCGGTAGGGCCGGCCGACGACGATTCCGCCGACGATCCGGCGCAGCCGTGAAATCTCCGCCCGCACCGTGCCCGCGCGGCCCGCGTCGCCGAACAGAGCCAGCGAAAGCTGCGAAGCGGTGCGGCCGTTTCGATGGGAAGCCAAGACGTACAACAGTTCCGCGTGCCGTGGCGACACCCGGCAGGTCCACTCGCCGGAAGCGCCGCCCACCGTCAGCACCGGTTCGCCGGGGACGCGCACATCGAGCTCGACCCGCGCCGGCGGTGCTTCCTCCTGGTCCACCAACCGGATCAGCCAGCCGCCGGGCAATGGCTCCAGCAGGCACGAACCGTAGGCGGGCAACCAGGTCCGCCCGGGCTTGGCCGTGCGCGGCAGCAGGACGCGGTCCGCCGGCGCCAGACCGGCCGCGGCGGCGATCCAGCCGTGCGCGTCCGTCACGAGCGCGCGCCCGGAGACCTTCGCCAGGGCCGTCACGGCGAAGCCGCGCAACCGTTGCAGCTCACCGAGATGCTCGGTCCGCAGCTGTGCTTCCGCCAACCGGGCGACGGCGTCGACGAGCGCGAGGGTGTTCGGGTGCACCGTGGCGGCGGGTCCGGAGAGGTCGACGGCGCCGAGCAGGCGGCCGTCACGCGGGTCGCGGAGCGGCGCGGCGGCGCAGGTCCAGTCGTGCTGGGCGCGAGCGTAGTGCTCGGCGGAGTAGACCTGGACCGAACGGCGCGCGACCAGCGCCGTGCCGGGCGCGTTGGTGCCGACGGACCGCTCCTGGAGGTCGATCCCTTCGACGAAGCCGATCCCGTCCGCACGCCGGCGGACCGGAACACTGCCGTCGCGCCACAGCAGGTGCCCGCCGTCGTCGACCACGACCATGATGTGCCCGGCCTGCTCGGCCAGGCTGATCAGTCCGCCGCGCAGCATCGGCAGCAACGGGGCCAGCCCGCTCTCCCGCCGCCGCTGCTCCACCTCCTCCGGGCCGAGCACGACGCTGGGCGCGCCCTGGTCCGGGTCGACGCCGAGGCGGCGCATCCGTTGCCAGGACGCGCCGATCACCGGCCGGGGGTGGCTGGGCAGAGCCGCACCGGCCACCGCGGCCTCGTGCAGGCGGGCGAGGACCCGAGCGTGCCGGCGGGGGTCCGCCCCGGCCGGCAGAGCTGCCTCGAGGTGCACCTGGTCCAACCACCGCTCCTAGTCCACTGGCCGCTTCCCGCCCTGTGGCCAGTGTGCCCGGACCCGCTCGGTGACCGGAAGTTACCGTGGCTTCGACGATCATCGCACCGGGTTTCCCCTGGTGCGGGGCGCCCTGGAGCCGGTTCCGCCGCGGCGCTCCGGCCCGCGTCAGGAGTTGCTGCGCAACAGCCCGAGCCGGGCCGCTTCGGCCATCACCGAGCGCACGTCCACGCACCACGGCCCGTCGGACCGCAACTCCACGTATGCGCTCTCGCCGTGCTTCAGCTCCATCTCCCGCTCGCCGTCCACGGCGATCACGCCGCCGGCCGCCGCGAGATCCACCCGCACGCCCGGACGCAGCACGCCCCAGCCACGCACGCCGACCGATTTGACCAGGCCCGGCGCGATCGGCGCGCGGACGACGTGCGGCGTGACGTCGACGGGACCGAGCTTGAGGGCCACCCCGTCCGGGCTGGAGCGCGGGCTGGGGCACAGCTGGCCCGCGATGCTGGAGAGGCCGATGCCGTCGGGTTCGGCGAAGACGCAGTACAGCTCGGTCAGCGCGGCCGGGTCCCAGAGCGCCCGCGCGCCGACGTGCCGGCTCATCGTCACGGCCACGTCGACCAGCGCGATCTCCCGGCGCGCCTTGGTGACCACTTCGAGCTTGCCGACCCGGCTCGTGACCAGGTCGGCGTCCACCTGCCCGGTCGCGAGCAGCCCGGCCGCCAGCCCGGCGACGGTGGCCTCGCGCATCTGCGGGAACGCGTTGTTGGTGCCCGTGGACAGCGCGAGCAGCGGCACGTCACCGCAGGCCCGCGCGGCGACCCGGGCGGTCCCGTCGCCGCCGAGGCAGACGATCACCCCGGCCCCCGCGTCGACCATGCGGCGCACGGCGTTCGCGGTGTCCTGCGCGGTTCCGGTGATCGGGTCGCGGTCGCAGAACTCGACGTCCGGCCACTGCCCGCCCCGCCCGAGCGCGAGCATCACGGCGGCGGAGATGCCGCCGAGGTCCGTGGACACCAGCGCGCGCCCGACCCCGGCCACGGCGAACGCGGCCAGCAGCCGCTGGACCATGTTGGCCTTCTCGGCCGTCGGGAAGACCGACGCGTGGGCGACCAGCCGCCGAATGTCGCGTCCCGATGCCGGGTTCGCGACGATGCCCGCCACGGCTGCGCCCACCACACCTGCTCCCGTCGTCCGGCTCGTGCCGGTTCAGCAGACCCTGTGCGGCAGTGTGAGGGAAGGGTTGCAGCAGGTTGCACCCCGGGCTCTCACCCGGACGGCCCAGCGTCCGGTGTGGACGCGCGGCCCGGCCGGTTTCACCGACGGTGAGGACGGCGGCGGCTCAGGACACGGCGGCGGCGGAACCCTCGAAGCGGTAACCCGCTTCCTCCACCGCGGCCCGCACGGCGGCCTCGGCCAGGACCTCGCCGCTCGTCACGGTGACCCGGCCGGTCTCGACCACCACGGCGACATCCGCGACGCCGGGCAGCGCGGCCAGCTCCTCGGTGACCGACTGTGCACAGTGGCCACAGGACATTCCGGAGACGAGGTACCCGTTCGCGATCATGAGACGCAGCTTACGAGATCCCGGTACCCCCACGATCGAGTGACAGGTCCTAGGCCAAAAGGCAGAATACCGTTACGCCGCAAGGAGATCTGCGGACCGGGCCCACCCCGGCCGGCGCAACGCGAAAGGGGCCGCCACCCGCAACGGGTGACGGCCCCTCCTCGAAGTACGTGGGTCAGATAACGCTGACCGACGTGGCCTGCGGACCCTTCGCGCCCTGGCCGATCTCGAACTCGACGCGCGCGTTCTCCTCGAGGGAACGGAAGCCGTTGCCCTGGATCTCGCTGTAGTGCACGAAGACGTCGCCGCCACCGTTGTCGGGGGTGATGAAGCCGAACCCCTTCTCGGAGTTGAACCACTTCACAGTGCCCTGAGTCATCAAAAATCTCCATACATAACACAAAAAAACAGGAAGCCACATCAGCATCCCGGGTCGGCACGGGAACGGTTTGCTTCCTCGATGAGGAGACACCACGCCCGCTGAGTTCTGCGAGCGTGACTCATCACGAACACAAAATCGAGACCGGGCAAAGTAAAGCACGACCAGACCCGGGCGGACAACCCGCCTCGCCGCAACCGAGGGCAGTGCTATTCGCCACATCCGGCTACTCGCCACACCCAGGAATTCGCCGCACCCGGCCGTCTGACCCCCGGCCCACCGCACCGCCCACTCTGGACCGCCGCCCGGCCGAACCGGCGCTGGGCCGAGGTTTTCCCGCTGAACTCACCCGGTCAGGGGCTTTCCAGGCCGGGTTCTCGGGCCGGGGTTCGCCACGCTGGGTTCTAGGGCCAGGATTTCCTGGGCTGAGGTTCGCCGCGCCGGGTTCTCGGGCCGGGGCTCATTGCCCTGGGTTCTCGGGCCAGGATTTCCCGGGTCGGGTTCACCGCGCTGGGTTCTCGGGCTGGTTCTACCGAGTTGGGATTTCCCGGGCCGAAAGAAGTTCTCAGGCTGAGGTAGGCGAACGGAGTCGTTCGCCGACCGCCCCTTAGAACCCAGTTCTTCGGGTCCGGGGTTCCTCCGGCCCGGCGCCTTGAGCGGCCCGGCACTCTGCACGGCCCGGCGCCTCGAAACCGGCTCCAGGGCCCGGATCCTTTTCGCCGTCAGCGGAATCCGACCACGACACCGTCGGCCGCGATACCCCTACTCGGACCGCAGCACGACCCCAGCCGGGACGGCGCCGTTCACCGCGCCGTCCCACCAGGACTCGCCGACAGGAATTCCAGCCGACGGGGATTCCCAGCCAGCGGGAACTCCAGCCGGGCGCGGATCTTCCGGCCACGGCCAGGACGGAACTGGGACGGAACCAGGACCGGAGCGGCCCCGGGTCAGCGTGAACCGGCTCGGGTTCGCTACTCCCCGCTGGCCGGCCGCAGGTCGGCGCTGCCGCCGAACGGCGAACGCCAGCTCGGGCCCTCGTCCGCGGACACGACAGCCACGTCGTGCGCCTCCGCGCTGGCGCTGAACAGCACCGGCCGGACACCGGAGACCACACCGGCTTCGTCACGCAGGTGGTTCTTCTCGGTCATATCGAAACTCCCCTCGTTCCCGACCCGCACTCGGGCGGGGCGATGACCGTGATGATGCCATCGGGCACCGACAGAATCCGGTGCTCCCGCCTGGATCGGCCAGGACCACAACAATCACAGAGTAGAAGCTCCAGGCGGGCCCGCGCTGATCTCGAGCACAACCGCGAACCGCCGGAACACCGCCAGGTTACCGGAGCCGCCCGGCATCGGCCACCGAACTCCTCCGGCGTTTCCCCCTACCCACCGAAAGAACCCTCACGGCCCCGACGGCGGGCGGGCGGCGCCGAGCAGGCCGCTGAGCCGGACGTCCGGGGTCACCACGTCCGGGTCGGTCCGCACGTCGATCACGCACGGCCGCTGGCGCACCAGCGCGCTGGCGATGATGGGTTCCAGCTCCTCCCGGTCGTCCACCGTGTACCCGGCCGCGCCGAGGCCACGCGCCCAGGAGGCGAAATCGGTCAACGGGATGGTCACCCCGGAGAGCCGCCCGTGGCTGCGGGCCTGGTGCATCGCGAGCGGGCCGTGCAGCCCGTTCTGGAACACCACCACCATCACCGGCGCGCGGTAGCGCACGGCGGTCTCGATCTCCTGCCCGGTCATCAGCGTGCCGGCGTCGCCGACCATGGCGACGACGCTGCGGCGCGGCTCCGCCAGCTTGGCCGCCACCGCCGCGGGCACGGCGTACCCCATCGCCGCGTTGCTGGGCCCGAGCTGGCTGCGCGGCGCGGTGAAGCACCAGTAGCGGTGCATGAACTGCGCGAAGTTGCCCGCGTCACTGGTCACGATGGTGTCCTCGGGCGCCAGCTTGCGCAGCGCGCGGACCACGTCCACGGGGTGGACGCGGGTGTTCCCGCTGGTGTCCGGGGGGGTCATGAAGGTGTGCACGGCCGCGTTGGCCGCCGAAGCCCGGCGGGTGCGCGGGGTGGCGGCCGCGCGCAGTTCGCGCAGGAACGGCTCCACCTCCGCGTCGACCCGGAAGGTCAGTCCGCGGCGGCGCTGGGCCTCGATGCCGGTGCCGACCAGCACCAGCGTCTGCTGCGCGGTCGGGTAGCGGTAGCCCTGGGTGGTGACCTGGTCGAGCTGGGTGCCGAGCGCGAGCACCACGTCCGCGCGCTCCAGCGCGTCGAGCTGGCGCGCCGGGATGCCGAGCCCGAGGTGCCCGGCGTAGCGCTCGTGGGTCTCCGGGAACGCGTCCTGCCTGCGGAAAGCGTTGTAGACGGGCAGCGAGAGCTCGTCCGCGACGGCGATCAGCTCGTCCCGCGCCGAGCGCGCCCGGCCGCCGACGATCACCACCGGGTAGCGGGCCTCGTCGACCAGCCCGGCCACGGCTTCGGCCGAGCGGCCCAGCGTCCCGACCGCGGGCGGGCGCACGGTCGCGACCGGTTTGGCCGAGTCGTAGGGCACCCCCCAGGCGTCGCTGGGCACGCCGATCACCACCGGCCCCGGCCGTCCTTCGCGCGAGCGGGTCAGGGCCTCGGCCAGCAGGCCCGGCACCCCGTCCGGGTCCTCGGCGCGCACGCACCACTTGGCGATCGGCTCGAACATCGCGGTCAGGTCCGAGGTCGGCAGCTCACCGGCGCCGACCGGGTCCAGCGGCGGCGTCTCCAGCAGCACGACCACCGGGGTCTCGTCCTGGAAGGCCGTCTGGACGCCGATGACCAGCCCGGCCGCCCCCGGTCCGCGGCCGGCCAGCAGCACGGCGGGGCGTTCGGTGAGCTTGCCCTCGGCTTCGGCCATGAAGGCCGCGCCGGAGTCGTGCCGGGCCGCGACCAGGGTGATCTCGCGCTCGCGCTGCACCACGTCGAGCAACGGCAGGAACGAATGGCCGACCACGGCGTACACCCGGCGCACGCGTGCCTCGATCAGGATGCGCACGGCCGTCTGGGCGACGGTCGCCCCTGCTTGGTATCTAATGGGGAGAGCTTAAGGCGGCACCGTTCACCGTAGTCAAGCGATCTTCCTCGAATGACCGGGAGAATCGGCTGAATGTCCGCTTTGACCGCCCCCGGCAGGGAAGCGAGGACCGAGTCTTGACCTCACCCGAACACGAAACCGTCTTCACCTACGGCGCCCCGGCGTTGAAGTACGGCACCGGCGCCAGCGAGGAGATCGGCTACGACCTCACGACGTACGGCGCCCGGCGCGTGCTCGTCGTGACCGACCCGGTGGTCGCGGCCACGGGCTGGCCGGAGCGGATCGCGGCGGGGATCGCCGGTCACGGCATCGAGGCCGAGGTCTTCGACGGCGTCCACGTCGAGCCCACCGACGTCAGCCTGCGCAACGCCGTCGACTTCGCCCGCGGCTCGGGCCCGTACGACGCGTTCGTCGCGGTCGGCGGCGGCTCCAGCATCGACACGGCGAAGGCCGCGAACCTGCTGACCAGCAACGACGGCGAGCTGATGGACTACGTCAACGCGCCGGTCGGGGGCGGCCGGGCGCCCACCCGTCCGCTGAAGCCGCTGGTCGCGGTGCCGACCACCACCGGCACCGGCTCGGAGAGCACCACCGTGTGCGTGCTGGACGTGCTTTCGATGCGGGTGAAGAGCGGGATCAGCCACCTGCGGCTGCGTCCGACCCTGGCCGTCGTCGACCCGCTGCTGACGGTGTCGCAGCCCGCCGGGGTGACGGCCGCGAGCGGCATGGACATCCTGTGCCACGCCGCGGAGAGCTACACCGCCAAGGCGTACACGGACTTCGCCCGCAAACGCCCCGAAGAGCGCGTGCCCTACTGCGGGGCGAACCCGCTGGCCGACATGTTCGCGGAGAAATCGCTGGAACTGCTGTCGTGGGCGCTGCCCGCGGCCGTCCGCGACGGCTCGGATCTGAAGGCGCGCGAAGCGATGGCGCTCGCCGCGACGTTCGCCGGGCTGGGCTTCGGCAACGCCGGGGTGCACATCCCGCACGCCAACGCCTACCCCATCGCGGGCCAGGTCCGTGACTTCCACCCCGAGGGCTACCCCGGCGACGAAGCCCTGGTGCCGCACGGCATGGCGGTCTCGCTGACCGCGCCGGCGGCGTTCCGCTTCACCTTCGACGCGGCGCCCGAACGGCACCTGCGCGTGGCCCGCCTGCTCGCCCCGGACTTCGAGCCGAGCGGGGATCCGGCCGGCCACCTGCCCGCGGTGCTGGTCACCCTGATGCGCGAGATCGGCATCCCGGCGGGCATCGGCGCGGTCGGCTATTCGGAGTCCGATGTAGACTCATTGGTCTCGGGAACCACCAAACAGCAACGACTTCTGGCGAACGCCCCGCGCGAAGCCACGGAGGAAGACCTGTCGGCGATCCTGCGCTCCTCGGTCTCGCTGTGGTGAGCGGCTACCCGCACTGGCAGACGGTTCCGTTGCGCTGGAAGGACAACGACGTCTACGGGCACGTGAACAACGTCGTGCACTACTCCCTGATGGACACGGTGATCAACACCTGGCTGATCACCCGCGGCGGCCTGGACATCAGCGCGGGCGAGGTGATCGGGCTCTGCGTGGAATCGCACTGCGCGTACCACGCTTCGGTCTCCTTCCCGGAGTCCCTGCGGATCGGCCTGCGCGTGGCGCACCTCGGCCGGTCGAGCGTGCGGTACGAGATCGGCATGTATTCGGACTCGGCGGTCGACCTGCTGGTCGCGGAGGGCCACTTCGTGCACGTGTTCGTCGACCGCGGATCCCGGCGGCCGGTCGAGGTGACGGGAAAGCTGCGGGAAGCGCTGGCGGAGCTGACCGTCGCGGGCGGCTGAGGCGCGACGGTCGTCCGCGGCCGAAGTCCCTGTGCGTCCACCCGGGTGAGCGCCGGCGCCCCGATGTCCACTGACCGCAACCAGCACCCGCGAAACCGGTAATCCACCTGGCCCAGTGCGTTGGGCCAATGGTCTGAACTTCTCCCGCGGCAGCAACCTCCGTCGATAACCTGGCTGCTCACCGCCCGAGCGAGGGAGCTTCATGACCACGGCACGCCACGCGCCGGACATCCTTTCCCCCGAATTCGCCGCCGACCCGTACGCCGCGTACGACATCATGCTCGAGGACGAGCCGCTGATCTGGCACGAAGGCATGCAGAGCTACATCGTTTCCCGTTACGACGACGTGGCCAGGGCGTTCCGCGAACCGGTCTTCACCACCGACAACTACGGCTGGCAACTGGAGCCCGCGCACGGTCGCACCATCCTGCAGATGAGCGGGCGCGAGCACTCCATCCGGCGCGCGCTGGTCGTCCCCGCCTTCCGCGGCAACGAGCTGGAGCGGAAGTTCCGGCCCGTGATCGAGCGCAACTCGCAGCGGCTGATCGACGGGTTCCGCCACCGGGGACGGGCCGACTTGGTCCAGGACTACGCGCGGCACTTCCCGATCAACGTGATCGTCGACATGCTGGGTCTGGACCAGAGCGACCACGAGCGCTTCCAGGTCTGGTACACCGCGATCATCGGGTTCCTCGGAAATCTCGGGCAGGACCCCGAAGTCGCCGCGGCCGGGGTGCGCACCCGCGAGGAGCTCTCCGCCTACCTGCTGCCGATCATCCGGCAGCGGCGGGAAAACCTGGGTGACGACCTGCTGTCCACGCTCTGCTCGGCCGAGGTCGACGGCACCTCGATGAGCGACGAGGACATCAAAGCGTTCTGCAGCCTGCTGCTCGCGGCCGGCGGTGAGACGACCGACAAGGCCATCGCCAGCCTGTTCCGGAACCTGCTCGCGCACCCCGACCAGCTCGAAGCGGTCCGCAACGACCACGGGCTGATCCCCAAGGCCTTCGCCGAGACGCTGCGGCACACGCCGCCGGTGCACATGATCATGCGCCAGCCGGCCGAGGACATCGAGATCGCCGGGCAGCCGATTCCCGCGGGCAGCACCGTGACCTGCCTGATCGGTGCGGCCAACCGCGACCCGCGGCGGTTCTCGAACCCGGAGTCGTTCGACCTCTTCCGCGAGGACCTGCCGACCGAGACGGCGTTCTCCGCGGCGGCGAGCCACCTGTCCTTCGCGCTGGGACGGCACTTCTGCGTCGGCGCGCTGCTGGCCAAGACGGAGATCGAGGTCGGGGTGGCGCAGTTGCTCGACGCCATGCCCGACCTCCGGCTCGACGAGGGCGCCGAGACGGCCGAACGTGGCGTGTTCACCCGCGGCCCCGCCGCACTGCCGGTCCGGTTCACCGCCAACTGAACGACCGGTGGGGGTTCAGCCCGGCACCCACCGGACTGAACCCCCGCAAGCCTTACCAGCTCCCGGAAAACGAGCCTTCCGGGCTGGCCACGTAGGTCGGGGTGAAGGTCACCGGCAGCGATTCCAGACCCCGCATCCACATCGACGGACGCCACACCAGGTGCTCCACCGGCACCGACAGCGAGAGGTCGGGCAGCCGGTCCAGCAGCACCTCGACGGTGGTCCGGGCGATCACCTCGGCGACCTCGGGCGCGGGGTGCGGGCAGCCGTGCTCGCCGTGCCCGAACGACATGTGCGCGTGGTTGCCCAGCGCGCCGCCGGCCAGGTCCGGGCGCACGTGCGGATCGGCGTTCGCGGCGGCCAGCCCGAGCACCACCAGGTCGCCCGCGCGGACGCGGCGGCCACCGAGCTGGGTGTCGCGCGTGGCGAAGCGGCCGATGAAGTTCTGCGTCGGGGTGTCGTGCCAGAGCACCTCGTTGAGGGCTTCGCCGACGCTGCCGCGCCCGCCCGAGAGCGTCATCGCGAACCGGTCGTCGGTCAGCATCAGCCGGATCGTGTTGCCGATCCAGTTGGCCGTCGGCTGCTGCGCCGCGGCCGTGACCACCAGCAGGTCCTGGATGATCTCCGCGTCCGAGAGCTGCGCCGGGTGCTGCATCATGTGCGAGGGCACGTCCGAGCCGGGCTGCTGGTGCTTGCCCGCCAGCAGCCGTCCCATCGCCTCCTGCACCCGTCCGTAGGCCGGGATCGCGTCCGGGCCGACGTCCAGCGAGATCGCGACGTCCCGCACCAGCGCCGGGGTGTCCGCCTCCGGCATCCCGTACATCTTGGCGATCGCGAGCAGCGGGATCTGCATGGCGAACTGCGCGATCAGGTCGGCCTCGCCGCTGCCGGCGAAGGTGTCGATCAGCCGGTCCGCGATCCGCTCGCAGTGCGAGCGCAGGTCGAACTGGTCCACCGCCGAAAGCGCGTCGCCGATCGCGCCCGCGCGGCGGCGGTGCTCCAGCGCCTCGGTGAACATGACCGACGGGTTGTAGGCGACGTAGGGCAGCAGCGGCCAGTCCGCGGGCACGTTGTCCCACTGGTTCCAGCGCCGGGTGTCGCGCTGGTAGAGCAGGTTGTCGCTGGTCACCTGGTGGATCTCGCGGTAGCCGATGACCAGCCAGGCGGGCACGTCGCCGTCGAGCAGCACCGGGGCGACCCCGCCGTGCTGCTGCCGGATCTTCGCGTACAGGGCCGCCGGGTCCTCCTGGAACTGCGCCCCGTACAGCTGCACGAAGTCCTCCGTGGACGCCAGGTCGGCCACGGCGCTCGGCTGGAAGCTGCTGCTGGACTGAAAATCGGTCACGGCTGGTTCTCCCGGGCGGTGGACAGCGAGTAGAGGTGGTCGACGAGCGCGATCAGCACGTTCTTGGCGGAGTCGCGGCGGCGGGCGTCGCAGTCGATCAGCGGCACGTCGGCGGAGAGGTCCAGTGCGCCGCGGACTTCGTCGAGGCCGTGGGTCGGGGGCTCGAAGTTGTTGCGCGCCACGATGAACGGCGTCCCGTGGTGCTCCAGCCGGTCGATCGCGTACCAGGAGTCCTCGAGCCGGCGGGTGTCCACCAGCACCACGGCGCCGAGCGTGCCGGAGAACAGCCGGTCCCAGAGGAACCAGAACCGCTCCTGGCCGGGCGCGCCGAACAGGTACAGCACCATCCGCTCGTCGAGGCTGATCCGGCCGAAGTCGAAGGCGACCGTGGTCGTGGTCTTCGCCTGCCGGGCCCCGGGGTGGTCGATGCCGATGCCGGCCTGCGTCATCGTCTCTTCGGTGCTCAGCGGCCGGATCTCGCTGACCGAGCGGACCATGGTGGTCTTGCCGACCCCGAACCCGCCGACGACCACGATCTTGAGCCCTTCCGCCGCCGTGGCGGCCAGCGGGGTGCGGCTCGTGCGTTCAGAGGTTGCGGAGTCCAACGAGCACCTTCTTGAGGAATTCGGAGTCGGGGATGGAAGCGCTCGTCGTGGCCGAGGACGGGTGCCGGGCCGAGACGCGGCCGCTGTCGAGCAGGTCCGTGAGCAGGATCTTGACCACGCTCACCGGCAGCGCGAGCTCGGAGGAGATCTCCACCACCGAGGTCGGGCGCTCGGCGATCCGCAGGATCCGCACGTGCTCGGACTGCATCCCGGCCGACGGCGCGGACTCGGTCACGATCAGCGTGACCAGGTCCAGTTCGACGTCGTCGACGCGGCTGCGGCCCCCGGTGACCGTGTACAGCCGGTCCGGGTCCTCCTCCTCGACTGCGCGGCGAATCATGCCGTCGGGCCGGCCGGGGCGTACCGGGGCGCGGCGGTGAGGAAGGCGCCGATCTGCTCGACCAGCTCGTCCATGTTGTGCCCGACCAGGCCGACGTCGGCGTCCTCGGCGGCGATCACCGCGAGGTGCGAGCCGATGCCGGCCTCGACGATGAACAGGATCCCGCCGTGGAACTCGGTCATCGAGTTGCGCACGCCGCCACTGCCGTCGCCGAACTCCGCGGACGCGCCGTGCGAGAGGGCCTGCACCCCGGCGGCGATCGCGGCCAGCTGGTCGGCCTTGTCCACGGTGAGCCCGGCGGTGTGGCAGAGCTTGAGACCGTCCTTGGACAGCACCAGCGCGTGCACCGCGCCGTGGGTGTTGCCGACGAGGTTCTCCAGCAGCCATTCGAGGTTCGGGTTCTGGGCGTTCATCGGGAATCCGGGGGCGGCGCCGGGCGGCTCCTGCCCCCTCACTCCAATCTGGGGGGTCCGGTTCGGCAGCGGGGCGGGCATCAGTCCTGGTCCTCCGCGGCGGTCGGCTCCGGCGAGCCGGAGGCGGCCTTGCGGGTGCGGGCCTGCTGGAAGGCGCCGAACCGGGCGCCGCTGTCCCCGCCGGCGCGCGACTGCCGCGGTCCGGGCGAGGGCGAGACCGGCGGCCGTGACGAGGCCGCCAGGGTCTGGCCCCGCGGGCGTTTCGGCAGCGCGGCGGGCTCGCTCGGCATCGGCTCGGCCGGCATCGGCTCCACGGGTGACTCCTCCGGCCAGGCGCGGCTCGTCCCGGCCGCCACCAGCGCTTCGCGCCGCGGCGCGGGCTCGGGCAGCGGCTCCGGCCGCGGCTGGGTGATCAGGTGGTTGGGGATGCGCATGACCACACCGATGCCGCCGCGGGACGAGGGGCGGAAGAACACGTGCAGCTGGTGCTTGCGGCCGAGCTGGCCGACCACGGCCAGGCCGAGCCGGGTGCCCGAGAGCGAGGTCAGGTCCAGCGGCTCGTGCAACGCCACCGCCTTCTCGGCCCGGACCAGGGCCTGCGGCTTCATGCCGAGGCCGCCGTCTTCGATGGTGATCACGGCGCCGTTGTGCAGGTCCTCGACGTAGACGTGGACCTCCTCCGACGGCGCGGAGAACTTGGTCGCGTTGTCCATCAGCTCGGCCAGCGCGTGCATCACGTCCTCGGCCGCGTAGCCGGCGATGGCCGAGCCGCTGGTGGAGTGGACGCGCACCCGCTGGTACGCCCCGATCCGGCCCATCGCGCCGCGCAGGATGCTCTCCATCCGGATCGGCTTGGCCCAGCGGCGCCCGGACCGGGCCCCGGTGAGCACCGCGATCGAGTCGGCGAGCCGCCCGGCCTGGGCCGTGCTGTGGTCGACCTTCAGCACGTCGCCGAGCATGTTCTCGGCGCAGTGGTTCTCGATCTCCCGCAGGTCGGCCAGGATGCTGGTGGTCAGCGCCTGCACCCGGCCGGCGGCGTTCGCGCAGGCCGCGGTGGCCGCCGCCCGGCGCCGTTCCCCGGCCGCGACCTCCTCCACGAGCATCCGCACGATCCGCTCGTGGGTCTCCGGCCCGGGCCGCGGCATCGAGCCGAACACGGTGGCGGCGGTCGCGCCGTCGCGCAGCCGGGCCACGACCGCGGGCATGGTCTGGTCCACCAGGCGCGACAGTTCGGCGTCGGCCGCTTCGGTCCTGGCTTCGGCGGCCCGCGTCCGCTCCTCGGCCTCGCGGACCCGTTCCTCGGCCTGCGTGACGCGGCCGGTGCCCCGGGTCGCGAGGAAGACGGCGACGCACAGCAGCAGCCAGGTCACCCCGCCCGCGATCGCGACCAGCACCTGCACCGGACCGGGCACCGCGAGCGTCACCCACACCCAGAGCGCACCGACGACCACCGCCGTCACCGGTACCGCGAGGGCGGCCGGGGCGGCGGTCCCGCGCGGCTGCGCGTGGCGTGCGGGCAGTAGTTCCGACATGGCTTCAAGTCCTCGCGTCCGGTTGGTGGGGAGACAGTACCCGGGTGGGGCGACGCCGGGTTGGCGCCGGCGGCGGCTCGGGAAGGCGCGCTCCCGGCTCAAGTTTCGGCTCTCGATCCGGCACAGGTCGTACTCGCTGCTCCCAGGTCTCGGTGACGGGACCAGGATATTAGCGCCACCGGCCACCCCCCGGCGAACAGCACCACCACCCGGCGAGCCGCAGGCCCGCCACTTCACCACCGATAATTACGTTGTGCGACAACGGGTTCGACCCGCAGTCGCCGGATCTCACCGCGGTTCGGCCCCGAGTTCCCCCCGAACAGAGCAATGTGGTCACCGGCTTGGTCGCACGCGCTGCGACCGGCCGTGACCGAGGTGCCGGATCCGCCACCCGGAAAGGGAAAAGCCCGCCGCACCGCCGGTGAGGCGGTGCGACGGGCTCGGGCCCGGGGGCCGGATCAGCTCTTGTTGGTGCCCGGGGTGAGGACCGTGTCGATGACGAACACGGTGGCGTTCTTGGTGGGGATGTTGCCGCAGAGGACCTTGGCGCCGTTGACGGTCATGTTGTCGCCGGAGCCCTCGACCTTCACGGGGCCGCCCGCGGTGTTGAGCGAGTCGACCGAGCCGGCGGCGGACAGGCCCTTGGCGTCGTAGCGCTTGCCCAGGACGTGGTACTGCAGGATCGGGGCCAGCGCGGCCTTGTCGCCGGCGAGCTCCTTGAACTTCGCGTCACCCAGCTTGTCGAACGCCGCGTCGGCCGGCGCGAAGACGGTGATCGCGGGCTGGCTGTTGAGCGTGTCGACCAGGTCGGCGGCCTTCACCGCGGCGACCAGCTTGGTCAGCAGCGGGTTGGTCGAGGCGGCCGAGGCGACCGGCTGCGGGCCCATCGAGTCGAGCGAGCCGGCGGCGTTGCCCTGGGGCAGCTTCGAGCAGGCCGGGCCGAACACGTCGGCGTTGGTGGTCACGCCACCGGAAGCACCGGAGTCGGCCGAAGACGACGGAGCCGCCATCGAGGAGGACGGGGCCGGCGCGCTGCTGTTGCTGGACGAGCCGCTGTCGGAGCCACCGCCACAGGCCGAAAGGGCGAGAGCGGTAACAGCAGTGACACCGATACCGGCGATACGCAGGGACTTCACGGGAGTTTCTCCGTTCACAGTGGACAGTCTGGGTGGTTCGAAGGGCTGGGGAGATCGCAGCTTTTCCGACTCCGCGGTGTTCTCTTGACAGGCATTCGACCCTGCCGCCGAAACGGATTGGTCAGGTTTTCTCCCACTTTCGGGTGACCCGACCCCTAAGGGGTCGGGAGCCTCCCCACCAGCCGTTTCGCTCCGCGCGACGCCGTCCCGGCTACCATCGAAGGCCGATGGGACGCGGAGGGACGGGATGAGCGAGGACGGGCCGGACCGGAACTGGTCGGCGGACGAGAAGTCGGCCTACCGCCGGCTCGTGCGCGCCCACCACCCCGACTTCGGCGGCGACCCGGAGACCTTCGCCGCCGAAGTGGCGCGGTTCCACGCCCGCCGGTCGGCCCCGCAGGAGGAGATCATCACCTTCGTCACCAAGCGCAAGGGTCTGGGCCGCCTCGTGGACGCGGTCTCGACGCACCACCGCAGGCGCCGCCGCCCGCCGCGGGTGCGCTGAAGCCCCTCAGACGATGCGAGCGGTGCCGGTCTTCGTGGAGAACCGGAATTCCAGCGTCACCGGCAGATCGTCCAGGTCGAGGGACTCGCGCAGGCGCGGCAGCACGGTCGATTCCAGTTCACGGCGGATGCTCGGCAGATCGCCGTCCTGGTCGACGCTCAGGACCGCCGCCAGGCGCGGGGCCGAGCGGGGGCCGGCCAGCGTGGCGTGGGCGTCGTGGACGCCGGGGCAGGCGGCGAGCTCCGCGACGAACGGCTCGACGGCCGTGTTCGCGGCCAGCTTCGTCGTGCCTTCGTCCGGGTTCCGCTCGAAGCGCCAGTCCTGCGTCCGCGGTTTGTGCGTGAGCTGGGCGGCGAGCCACCGCAGGGTCAGCAGCCCGATCACCACCGCCGCCGCGGCCACCACGTACAGCACCCAGGTCGGCGGGAGGTCCGTGCCCGGGACCAGCGGCGAATCCGGGCGCAGCAGCGTGAGCTTCCGGAAGTGCGTCAGCACGACGAAGGCCCCGGCGGCCAGCAGCACCACGCCGAGCACCACGAGCAGTCCGCGGTTGAGCCGGGCCGGGCGGTTCAGATCGGTCACGACGTGCTCCCGGAGGTCTTGAGCCGCACCTTCACGGCCGGCGGGGTGACGGGGTCGATCTGGCCGACCCGCTGCTCCACAGCGGTGCGCACGGCCTCGGCCAGTCCATCGGTGTTGGTGCGCGCCGTGGTCACCACGGCCTTCACCCGGCGGCCACCGAGCTTGACCTTCGCCCCGCTCACACCCTCCACAGAGGACGCGGCGGTGCGCAGGGTGGACCGGTAGCTGCGCCGCGAGGCCCCGGAGTCGAGGTCACCGCGCAGCGGGAGCACGGTCGCCTTCCCGGGCAGCACCGCGGCGAGCAGCAGGATCAGCCCGAGCAGCGCGGCCACCCCGCCGGCGATGCCCGGGATCGGGTCGGTCCAGTGCCGGTCGTGCAGCCAGCCGGTGACCGCCGCGTAGCTGATCCACGGCTTCTCGCCGATGATGAGCTGGATCGAGACGGCCGCGGCGAACACGCAGACGGCCAGGATCACCAGTGCGGTCAGCGTGGCCGGCACGCTGCGCCGGGGTCGGCGTTTCACAGCACCCTCCTGGGTTCGGCGGCGGCGGTGTGCAGCGCGGTCACGGTGATGTCCACGCGGGACACGGCGAGCCCGGTCAGCTCGGTGATCCGGCTCCGCAGGTGCTCGCGGGCGGCTTCCGTGGTCTTCGCCACCGACCGCGGGTAGCTGATGGACAGCCGCACGTCGAGGGTCACGGTGTCGTCGTGCACCTGGGCGGTCACCTTGGCCGACCGGTCCAGGTCCTCGCCGCCGACGGCGACGCCCAGCATCCGCGTCGCGGAGCCGCCGACGCCGTCGAGCTCGGTCACCGCCTGCGTGGCGATGCGCTCCACCGTGCGATCGCTGATCACGAGCTCGCCGCGGTCGTCGACCGTGCGCGCGGCGGGCAGGGTCGTGGTGGTCACGGGTCAGCCCCTGTCGCGGCCGGTCAGCTGGGACAGGTCGAGCTTGCCGTCGAGGAAGCGGCCGACCAGCAGGCCGAGCGCCCCCAGAACCAGCACGAGCAGGAAGGCGCCGAAGCCGCCGAACGCGGCGGCGAGGCCGAGCGCGAGGCCGGTCAGCAGCCCCAGTTGGGTCGAGTTCACGACTTGTTCTCCTCAAGGATGGTGGACCGAAGCGAAACGGCGGAGGCGGCCGGAGCAGCGGTGCCGGTGGGGTCACCGGGGACGGTGGGGTCGTCCGGGTCGGCGAGGTCACCGACCCAGACGTCCACGGGTCGCCCGAGGGGGCCGAGCGCTGTGCGGACCTCGTCCCCGAGCCGGGGCAGCGCGGCGGTGTCCCGGGCGACGACGCCGATGGTGACCACGTCGTCGCGGATCCGGACCCCGCGCACGCGGCGGCCGGGCAGGTAGGTCGAGATCTCGCCGAACCGCCCGCCGTGCAGTCCGGCGACGCCCGGCAGGGTCAGCACGATCGCGGCGAGCCGCTCGGCATCCACCAGGATGCCGGTGCTCACTGAACGCGGCCGGTGGACGAGGAGGACTCGTCGGAGTCGTCGCCCTCACCCGGGATGTGCACGTCGGAGACGTTGATGTTGACCTCGACGACCTCGAGGCCGGTCATCTGCTCCACCGCGCCGATCACGTTGCGGCGGACCGAACGGGACAGGTCGGCGATGGAGACGCCGTACTCGACCAGGATCTGCAGGTCGACCGCGGCCTGCTTCTCGCCGACCTCGACCGAAACGCCCTGGCCGGCCGAGGCGGAGGCGCCCGGGATGCGCTCGCGGATGGCGCTGAACGCGCGGGCCGCGCCGCCCCCCAGGTCGTAGACGCCGGGGACCTCGCGCGTCGCCAGCCCGGCGACCTTCTGCACGACGGTGTCGGCGATGGTCGTGGTGCCGTGCGAAGAGCTCAGCGCACCGGTCCCCGCCTTGTCCATCTCACCAGCGGAAATCGTGCTCTTCGTGGCCGTGTCGCTCATGGTGTCTCCTCGGTTCGGTCGAGCTGGTCGGCGGGGGCCGCAAGGGTTTCCCCCGCACCGGATAGACCCAGGACCGCCGTGAACGTCACGACCCGATCGTGTGGTTCAGGTCTCGTTCCACCGGGGAATCCACCACGGAAGGGTCGACAGTGGAGCCCATCGCGCCGGGAACGGGCGGCACGGCCGCGTGAATAGACTGCCCCGATGACCGAGCTGGAAATCATCACGGAGAAGTCCGACCCCGCGGTGCAGCGGATCCTCGACGTCACCAAGCCGTCGCGGTCCAGCATCAAGACGACACTGATCGAGGACGCCGAGCCGCTCCTGCAGGGCCTCGGCGCGGGGCTGGGGTTCATCGAGGTGTACGGGAGCGAGGGCACCCCGGTGCCGGCGGAGCTGCTGGCCGCCTGCGCCGAGCGGGGCGTCCCGGTCCGGCTGATGGACAGCACCGTGGTCAACCACCTGTTCAAGGGCGAGCGGAAGCCGAAGATCTTCGGCATCGCCCGCGTCCCCCGGCCCGCCGGTTTCGAGGACGTGAAGCAGCGGACCGGCGACGTGGTGGTGCTCGACGGCGTGAAGATCGTCGGCAACATCGGCGCCATCGTGCGGACCTCGTTCGCCCTCGGCGCCGCGGGCCTCGTGCTGGTCGACAGCGATCTGGGCAGCATCGCCGACCGCCGGCTGATCCGGGCCAGCCGCGGTTACGTGTTCTCCCTGCCGATCGTGCTCGCCACCCGCGAAGAGGCGATCGCGCACCTCCGCGACAGCGAACTGCCCTTGATCGTCTTCGACGCGGACGGCGAGCTGACCGTCGACGAACTCGGCCACCGGGAGGACCGCCTGGCCCTGCTCTTCGGCAGCGAGAAGACCGGCACCTCCGACGGCTTCCGAGGCATCCCCGCCACCTCGGTGTCGATCCCGATGATCAGCTCGGCCGAGTCGTTGAACGTTTCGGTGTCGGCCGGTATCGCCTTGCACGAGCGGAGCCGCCGCAACGTGCGTGGCGCTTAGGGCGTGTCCTCGATGCCGGCCGACGAATCCGCTCGTTCCGGCCGGTTGCCCGCCGATCGGCCCGAATGCGACGGCTCATCGGCCGATCCCCGGGGCCGCCGGGGGTGAATAGCTTCGGTCCACTCGTTCCCAGGCGGAGGTGGACCGTTGTCGAAGCAGTTCGGCCGGACTCAGGTGCGGGTCGGCATCGCCGCGCTCGTCGTGGTGGTGGGCCTGATCGCCGCGTTCGCCCTCAACCGCGGTTCCGACCGCACCGACTGGCGCTCCGGGTGCGGCTCGGCCCCCACCACAGCGGCGGACGAGCACCCGGCCGCCATCGCCGACGCCCGGAAAGCTCTGCTGGCCAAGGGGAACGACCCCCGGTTGGAGCTGGTGGTCGTCGACCTGGGCTCGTGCGCGGTTCAGGTGAGCTGGAGGGCCGATCAGCCCCAGCCCACCGCGTCCGTGGTGAAACTGCTCATCGCGCTCGACCTGATGGACCGGGCCGGAGTGCCCTCCGGCAGCGAGGCGACCGCCGTGCGCGCCATGCTCTCGGCCAGCGACGACGGCGTCGCCAGCCGCCTGTGGACCCACGACGGCGGACCGGCGATCGTCCGGCGCCAGGCCGGGAAGCTGGGGCTCACGCACACTTCCCCGCCGCGGGAAGCCGGCCAGTGGGGTTCCACCACGATGTCGCCCACCGACGTCGTCACGGTCTACCGGCACATCACCGCGGGCCTGACCGAGGACCGGCGCGAGTTCCTGACCGAGGCGATGGAGAGCACCCCGGAGAACGCCGCCGACGGGTTCGACCAGCACTTCGGCATCCCGCGCGCGTTCCCGGGCGCGGACTGGGCGGTGAAGCAGGGCTGGGGCAGCTCGGACGACCGGCGCGTGCTCAACACCACGGGCCTGGTCCGGGCCGGTTCCCGCACCTTCGCCGTCGCGGTGATGGCCACCTGGAACCTGAACATGGACTGGACCACCGCGGGCACGGCGCTCACCACCGCCACCGCCGCGTTGAAGAGCGGGCTGACCGCCCCGGCCGACCACGGCTTCCTGCGGTGACGCGAGGTCAGTGCCCGCGAGCGAGGTGCTGTGCGATGTCGTCTACGAACGCGGCGGCGGGGCCGTCCGGGAGCCTCCGAGCGTAGGTCTTCACCGGACCCAGCAACGATTCCTGCTTTCGGCCGGCCGGCCGAAAGCGAAGTAGTGGTTCCCGTCCACGCCGTCGGCCCCTCAGTAACCGAGGTTGACGTGAGCGCGGTGGTGCTCGCCCCGCTCGATCAGGTCGACGAACCCGAGGGCGTAGTCCTCGGCCGAGATCGCACCGCCGCCGGCGTCGACCGAGACCTCGCCGCCGAGCCGGTAGCGGCCGAGCCGCGCGCCGGGCACGTGCGCACCGAACCCGAGAGCCGGGCTGACGAAGACCCAGTCGAGGCTTCCGGAGGTGGCCGGGAGGTCTTCGAGGACGAGCGCCGCCCCGGCGAGGACCTCTTCGTGCAGTTCCGCGGGCACGTGGCTGAGATCGGTGACGAACCGATCGGCCCCCAGCGCGGGACGCAGCGAAGAGGCGCCGCCGACGACGTAGAGGGTGGCACCCGCGGCGTCGGCCAGGCGTGCGATGGTGCGGTTGACCTCGCGGAAGACGCCGGCCAGCGGTCCGCGCGGGGCGAGTGCGGCCACCACGGCCTCCGCGCCCTCGATGACCGAGGCCAGCGTGGTTTCGTCGCTCGCGTCGCCCTGGACGTAGGCCACGCCCGCGACCGGCGCTTCGGGCTGCGATCGGCTCAACGCGGTCACCTGGTGACCGCGCGCCGCGGCCTCCGCGACGATGGCCGAACCGGCGTAGCCGGTGCCGCCGATGACGGTGATCCGAGACATGGAACGTCCTCCTTCGGAAACCTCGGGCACCGGGCGGTGCCCCTTGGTTACCGTAGGAGTGTCACTCTCTCATGGGAAGTAGGCACTTCGAGGTAAGTGGCCCGGCGGCCGGGTGCGTTCCCGGCCGCCGGCTCCCTCCGTAGCTCAGGGGTGGTAGATCTCCTTGACCGTGGCGATCTGGTCGGCGCCGTTCACGCTGATCTGCGCGAGCGTCGGGTTGCCGTCCTTCAGCTGCTGGAGCAGGTGGGCCTGGTCGCACGGCCCGTTGCCCAGGCCCTGGTCGTCGATGGTGACCGAATCAGTCGGGCACAGGGTGGCCGCGCTGAGCACCTGGCCGCCCGGCTGCAGCGGGAGCCGGTAGGTCCGGCCGTCGACCGGCACGTACTGGGCGTCGTCCGGGCCACCCGGACGGCGGGTGACCAATTGGAAACGGGCCATCCGCACCCCGGCGTCGTATCCGGTGAACTGCACCGACTGCGTGGAGTTCGGGAACTTGCGAACCGGAGCCGAGCCACCGGCCGGCCGGGTCTCCAATTGCAGGGAATTGTCCGGCGTACCGCAGACCACCGCGCCCTTGAGCCCCTCCTCGCCCGCCTGCCGGGCACAGGTCCAGTCCCCCTGGATGTCGAGCACCCGCTCGCCCGGCCCTTCGGCCTGCGTCGGCAGCTTCTGGTAGTACTCGGTGATCACGTTGTACGCCACGGTGCAGCCCGGCTTGGCACCATCGCTGGAGGCGACGGCGATCAGGTCCATCTTCGGCCGCCCGGGCGCCCCGACCGGCCCGCCGTACCGACTGCAGTTGACGTCCCCGTTCCCCGCCGCACCGGAACCACCGGCCCCAGCCCCGGCCCCGCCGGAAGCCGCCCCACCGTCGGGCACCTGCTCGACCGCCGCCGTCTCCGCCACGTTCTTCACCGGAGAACTGCTTCCCGCCACACTGTTCCCACTACAGGCGGAAACCAGTGCGACAGCGGCAACCGCCCCACCAACCATGGCCGCTTTGAACGTCTTCTTCGTGGTGAATTCCATTTCGGTGCCCCTCTCGCGTAATTTTTTGAAGCTTTGTCCAGAAGACGCCGGAACGGGAATCGGGTTGTGCCGAATGACCGATGCGGACCAGGGTTGCCCGAAAGAACAATTCATGAGCACCCGACGCAACCCGCCAGCGCGGTGCGCCAGATATGAGAGCTATGCCCGAACCTGTTCGCCGCCGCCCCCGCGCCGAGGCGCTGACGCCGACCACCGCCACAGGACGGAGCCCGAACCGCAACTACGCACCAGGGCGCACGGGGCCGGACGACCTCCCGCTAAACTCTCCCCGCGGGCCGCTAGCTCAGTTGGTAGAGCAGAGGACTTTTAATCCTCGGGTCCAGGGTTCGAGCCCCTGGCGGCCCACCAGTTCATGCAGCTCAAGCCACCTTTCTTGCTGAGCTCGGCGAGGTGGCTTCGACTGGCGAAAACTCCGGGCGAGGTGGCTTCCGGGTTGACTCCGACCGTCCGAGATGTCCGGTTGACCTCGGTGCAATCAGGCGCGGAGGCAGTTCCGGGTGTTCTCCGCTACCGACCAGGCGCCCCGGCTGAGCGCCGGGATACCGCTCGTTCCGCCCACGCCAGGGTCCGGCCGTCCAGGCGCCGTCGCCGAAACACGGCCGGGGTCACCGCGCTGACGCTGCGACGGATCGCGTAACTGCCACCCGGCACCCGGGGTCTCGGACGTGGGTCACTGGTGGTAGGCGCTGGGGTCGCAGGTGTGGATGGCGGTGGGGTCGGCGAGGAGGCGGTAGTTGTAGGAGGCGCAGTCGGCGAACGGGGCGATGCTGATGGTGGTGGGGGAACGCCGGAGGGTGCCGCGGGAAGGGCCGTCGGAGCCGATCGCGGCGCGGTGCACCATCCACTCGATGTCCATGGCGTCGGTGGCGAGGTAGCGCATGACCGCTTCGTTGTCGTGGTGCTGGCCGAGGTAGCGGCGGGCGATCGTGGCGCGGACGACGCGCAGGGGCAGCGGCAGCCGCCGGTCGGGTGGTGCGCTCAGTCCGCCGGCTTGGTAGAGGAGCCGGGTGACGCCGGTGCGCCGCATGGCCGGGACGAGTTGCTGGACGAAGGTGGTGTTGATCGTGTGGGTTCGTTGTGCTTGTGCGTCGCCGAGCAGGCACACGACGGCGGTGGCGCCGCGGACGAGGCGGTCGAGGCGGCGGGGGTCGGGCGGGTCGGTGATGGATCCCTGGTGGATCTCCAGGTGGGGGTGGCCGTCGGTCAGCGTCCCGGGTGCGCGAGCCAGTACCCGGACCCGGTGGCCGTGGTGCAGGGCCAGGGAGGTGAAGTGCCGTCCGGTTCGGCCGGTGGCACCGAAGACGAGAAAAGTCTGCTGCGCTTCCACTGCGGGTGTCCTTGTCGGTGGGCGGCCGTCGAGGGGGTGGTGAGCGTTCGCCGCGTCCGGGTGCGCGCGGGCGTGCTTCACAGGGTGACGACGAGTTTGGTGGCGGAGACGCCTCGGCGCAGCCGGTGCAGCGCCGGGGGGATGTGGTCCAGGCCGTGCCCGGTCACCGTCGCCGGCGGGGCGGCCCGGTAGCTTCCCGCGGCGAGCGCGGCGGGCAGGAACTCGGTGTAGACCGCGGGTCCGACCTCGTTGTCCTTGAGGCTGCTGCCCCAGACCGTGCTGACCCGGACGCCGAGGCGGCGGGCCCGGCGAGCCCGCCAGGTGGTCAGCGGACCGGGTTGGACCGACGCGACCCGGCGACCGTCATAGCGACCGTCACTGGGACCGCTGTCGTGGCGGGCCCGGGTGGTGACCGCGATGGCCGGACGCAGGCTACCGGCTCCGATGGCGAGGCTCCCGGCCAGTGGACTGGCGCCGATCCGGTCGAGCACGTCGGTGACGACGGCCGGGCTGTGGCGGTCGATGACCTCGGCCGCGCCCAGCGAGCGGAGGTAGTCGGCGTTGCGGGGTGAGGCGGTGGCCAGGACCCGGTAGCCGGCGTGGCAGGCCAGCTGAACGGCGTTGCTGCCGACACTGGTGGAGCCGCCCCACACGATCACCGTCGGGCGGGCTCCCCCGGCTTCGGCACCGGACGCGGTGCCGGTGGTGGTGGGAAGGGGCAGGTCGAGGTGGTCACGCTGGAACATTCCCGTCGCCGCGGTGGACAAGGCCAGGGGCAGCACGGCGGCGTGCTCGAAGGGCAGGGTGTCGGGCACCGGCGAGACCAAGTGCTCCATCAGCACGACGTAGCGCTGGAAGGCTCCTTCGGCGGGACGGTTGCGGGAGCGCTCCACACCGACAGCGTGGCCGAGGACGCGGTCACCGGGCCGTAAACGGGTGACCCCGTCCCCGACCTCGGCGATCTCGCCGGCGACGTCGTTGCCGATCACGGCGGGAAAGGCCAGCCAGGGCAGGATCACGCGGTAGAGCAGGCCGTGGAGTGCGTCGACGGGGTTCATCGCCACCGCCCGCACCCGCACCACGACCTCACCCGGGCCGGGAGCCGTATACGGGGCCGGCCCGACGTGCAGGCGACCTCCCGGCCGCGGTAGCCACAACGCGATGTTCGGCTCACGATCCGGGCCGGTGCCGTGGGGGGTGATGGGCTTCACCGGTACCGCCTTGTCCGTGCTGGTTTTGCGGGTGCTGATCGTGGTGAGCGAGCGCGGCGGAGGGCCGGGCTGCCGCGTTTTCCCTGGGTTGTCCCGGTGGGCATCGGGGTGCTGCTGCTCAGGCCCTGCTGACGGCGGAGTTCGGCGTGGAGACCACCGGGGCTTTCGGGAAGCGGCCGGGTCCGTGGCGCAGGACGAGGGTGGTGGCGCCCGCTACAGCGAGTACGAGTCCGGTGAGCGTGGCCAGAGTGGTGGAGTCGGGGGCGAGCAGGGGCTGGGCGCGCAGGGCCTGCCAGGTCAGCAGACCGGTCAGGCCGAGCCAGCCGCCGGCGGCGACGGTGACCAGGCGGGCCTGGACGCTTTCGGAGGCCAGCGGGCGCCAGCGGCGGCCCGCGGCTTTGAGGGCCAGCGCGAGCAGGGGCAGCCCTTGCAGGGCGTGCAGGCCGACGAAGTGACCGATGCGCAGGTCGCCGCCGGTGGTGGACCAGCCCAGCAGTGGCAGCCCGGGGCCACCGTCGGCGACCCCGACCGCGTGGCCGCCAAGGACGGGCACGCCGTGGGCGGGGGCTGCGGCCAGTTGCGCGGCGGTGGGCACGACCATGAGGAACGCCACCGACATACCGGCCAGCGCGACCAGCAGACCCAGTCCGAGGGCGCGGTGCAGCGGGGCGGGCAGGGTCCTCTCCCGCAGCAGCAACCCGGCCAGGACCGCGGTGAGCAGCCACGCGACGATCGCGCCGGCCCCCATGACCTGGGCGATGACGGTGTCGGCCGGGGTGGAGAAGTTGAAGTGGCTGGCCCGGCCGCGCACCACCTGCGTCAGGATCAGGGCCATCTCCACCGACATCGCCACCGCGATGGCCGTGGCGGCCCCACCGGCGACCCGGCGGCCCCGGCGGCGCACCAGCGGGACCAGCAGGGCGATCGTGCCCAGGTACAGGGCCAGGCTGACGGAGAACTTGAACGGCTTCTCCCAGATCGGCTGCCCGCCCAGCGACCGCGGGTCGGCCAGCAGGCCCGCCACCGTGACCGGGATCAGCGCGGCGAACCCGGCAGCAGCCCGCAGAGCCGGACGATGGGCGGAGCGGCGTACCACCCGCCACGAGTGGATAACGGTATTAACCATAAGTGGATAGTAAGATTGTCCATCTGGAAGTGCAACAGGCGAGAACGAGGAGGGCCGGGTGCGGGTCGGAGAGTTGAGCCGGAGCAGCGGCGTCAGCGTGTCGATGATCAAGTACTACCTGCGGGAGGGACTGCTACCGGCCGGCGAGCGGGCCGGCGCTCCCAACCAGGCCGAGTACGGGGCCGCGCACGTGCGACGACTGCGGCTGCTCCGGGCGCTGACCGAGGAGGGAGAACTGCCGGCCACCGCGATCAAGCAGGTGCTCGCCGCGGTGGACGAGCACCGGCCCTTGCCCGAAGCCCTCGGGATCGCCCAGGACGCCGTGGTCGCCGCACCCGACCTCGAGGACGACGACCGACCGGCCGAAACGTTCGTCGCCGGGTTCGTGGCCCGGCGCGGGTGGCGGATCGACCCGGACAACCCCGGCTACCGCAGTGCCACCCGCATCCTCACCACCGCCCACCGGCTCGGATTCACCGCGCTGGCCGGTCTGCTGGACACCTACGCCGACGCGGCCTACACCATCGCCGCCGCCGAGATCACCGCTTTCATCGGCGTCGGCCCCGGCTCCGGCGACGGGCTGGAAACGGCGTCGGCAGCCGATACCGGTCACCGCCACCCGGGCCGGCCGCGCGAGGTCAGTCGTGAACAGGACCTGGAATCCGCCGTCACCGGCATCGTCCTGGGCGAGAAGATGCTCTCCGCGCTGCGCACCATGGCCCACCAGCACATCACGCTGCAACGACTCAAACCCCTCCCCGCCGGGCCCGCATCCGGCGACTCCGCCGCCCCGCCGCCCTGATGTGCATCCCGCCGCTCGCGGTAGGGCCCGATCACGACAGCGGTAGCGGCATACGGTGAGGCACATCGGCGGGGAGCTGACGAGGGCCGCTCCCGGTACCCGAGCCCGCCGGGCCGAAGACCACAGCTGGCCGGCTTCACCGGGAGCACTAGGCCGACCGGAACGGCGAAGTGGCGGCCGAGCGGCCACGAATCCTTGCGGGCCAGCTGTTCGGGTACCGGTGAGCGCCGGTTGCTCAGCGTGGGGCGCGGAGCCCAGCTCACTGGCCAGCAGGTAAGCGTTGGTGGTGCCGGTGCTGAACGGGCCGGCGCATCAGGCGGTGTCACCGAGCAGCGCGATCCGCCCGTGGCGCCAGGCGGAGAGGCGGACCTGGGTGATCTGGTCGAGGCAGAGCGGAGCCTCGTCGAGGGCGACGAGGATCTGCGGGGCTTTCCCACCGGCAAGCGTGCGGCGGAGAAGTTCAAGACCACCCTCGAACGCATCGTCGAAGTTCACGGAGGAGATCGAGGGCGGCGATCTCGGCGACCAGGCAGTGACCTGGTCCTACGAAGCTGCTCTCATCAAGGCTTACGTCGCTTTCGAGCACTTGATGCTCGACTGCATCGTGAGCACGATCAACAACGACACCAGCACCATCTCAGCCCGAACCGGCATTGCCTTTCTCCAGCACCTCACCGACGAGGTCTACGCATACCTCGTCACCGGCGGGGGCTTCTTCGACTTCAAGGGGCGAGACGGGCGTGACGACCCTGAGGGGTTCCGTCGCCCTTGCGGGCGACGGCTTCGCCGTTCAGTTCGCGGGGGGAATCCGTATCCCTGCGAGTCCCTTCCGGGCGCTGACCTGGAGCCGTGTGGTCGTCGCTGCGTGCGTGTTTGCTCGGTGCCGGTCGTACTGCCAAGCGAACACGCGAAAACAGCTGGAGAGCAGGTGGCTCGATCAAGCGATCGTGTTGCCGGGCGGGTTCGAGGCTTCGGAGGTAAGGGTAAGGCGCGGCGCCGCGCTCGAGTAGATCCGGACGCGGCCCCAGTCGCCGTCGATTTCGTAGTGGTTGTCGTGGTGCTGGAGGCTGTCGATGTTGCCTAGGTCTTCTTCGCCGGTGGCGTCGCGGGAAGTGTGGGATGACCGTGTGATCCATTCGATCTTGGTGGCGTCGGTGATGGTCAGCACGGCTTCGGTGTAGCAGTGGGCTTCGTCCGGTCGCGGCGCGTGGTAGCGCGGGTGTGACGGGGTCAGTACGGCTTCCAGTCGGAAAGACAGGGAGGTGGGTGTCTCGTCGATGGCGAGGACGAAGCTGTCTTCGAGGTAGACATCTGCGAGGTCGGGAAAGTCGGTGTAGTTCGTCATGTGCTCAGTGGTCCCAGGTGATCGGCGTGTGGTTTCCCAGGCTTCTCCTGGTGACCGGGTTGCCTTGCGGGTCGATGCGGACCCCGTCATCGTTGCGGAGTTCGACGTGGGGGTTTTCGCTGCCCGGGGTGCGGCCGCTGCCCTCCTTGAGGGTCATCCGGATGATGCCGTTGTCATCGACGTACTTCGCCGGGCCGTTCGGTGTCTGCTGCTTCGTCCATCCTTTGGACTCGGCGTAGCGGGTCAGATCGGATGCCTTCGGTGGCGTGCCCTGGTCGAAGTACTCGTGCAGGGCCACCTTCACGGGCGGTAGTCTCGGCGCGGCCGGGTCGGGTTTTTCTGCTGCGCGGGTGCCTTTGAGCAGCTTGCCGGCTGCGCCGCCGATGAGCAGTCCGCCCACGATTTGGCCAGTGGCTCGGCCCGGGTGATCAGCCCAGTCGTCCCAGGCGAGGAGCTTCTTGCCGAAGTCCACCGGATGGGTGACGTTGTTCCACGCCGCCGAGGCGATATCGGTCAGGCCCTCGTGATCGGGATTGCCCGGGTCGCCGATGGCGTAGACGAGGTTCCACGCACCTTCGCCGAACCCCTCGAACGCGCTCCAGGCGCCTTCGCCGAAGTCGGCGAAGAAGCCGCCGACGTCGTCGAGCCAATCTGAAGACGCGGGCGCGCCGCCGGCCTCGTCGGAGATGATCTCCGCCGTCCTGTCTCCGGCTTCGGTGAGCTGCAGGCGGGCGCGATTGAGCGTGTCGCGCGCCGCTTGCCGACCGGCCTCACCGGGATCGGAGAACGGCGCGACGGTCACCCTGGTGGCGTCACCGTTGGCGGTGTGCTGCTGGTTCTGGGTGTCGGCGTCGGTGATGGCGCGGTCATGGCGGGCCTTCGCGTCCGCCGTTGCGGCCTGGCCTCGGTCCCACAGCCGGATGGCGTCGCCGGCCTGGCCTTGCGCCCAGCGCAGGGTCTGCGCGTACCCGTCGAGTGCTTCGGCGACCGCGTCGAAGGAGTCGGAGGCGGCCAGCCACTTGGCAGGTTCGTAGCTGAACTTGTCGTGAAACTTGGCCGCGGCCGGACCGGACCACGAGCCGGTGTCGATTCGGCGGAGGCTGTCCCCGGCCTGTCCGGTTCCCCGGGACCGGGCGTGCAGCACCCGGGCGTTCCCCTCGATCGCGGCCGGATCGCCGGGGACCAGGGCGCGCGGATCGGCGGTCTCACCGAGTTCGGCCATCAGTCACCGATCGCCGCGGTGCCGGGATCCGCGGGCAGGTGCTGTGCGGCCGCCTCGTCGATCCCCCGGTAGGCGTCAGCGGCATGGGTGAGGCAATCGCCGATCACACCGGCGTCGTCGGTCAGCGTGTTCAGCCCAGTGCTCCACCGCGCGCAGAAGTCCGCGAGAGCGCTGTGCACGCCGGCATGACCATAGAGTTCGGCATCGCCGCACAGGCCGCGCAACGCGAACGTCTCCTGGTCATGGACACTCTGATTAATTCCCTTGCCCGCGTTGTCCAATACGTCGACGTCGACGTCGAACCCTGGCCCGTTCACACTCACTCGGCGCCCTCCTCGCGCGTGACGTCGACCTCGGTGGTGGGCATGGCCTGCCCGGTGCGATTTTGCTCGGCTCGTCGCCGTATCGCGGTGAGCGCCTGCGGTGGCACCATCCGGTTCAGGATCGGCAGCCGATGCTCGTCATTCGGATCGAGCATCACACCGATACCGATCGGCAGCTGTCCGAAAAGATCGGCGCCAGTGGTCGTAAAGAAGACGCAATCTCCGAAGTGCGCGGCGAGCCGCTGCGGCGTGGAGAACACGAACGTCCACCGGCCACGGCCGACGACGTCGACTGTCTCGACACCAGGGCGAACAGGTCGCCTCCCGTAGACCGCCGCCTGAGCGAACACCGGATCGAACTCGTGAAGACCCCGCCGACCAGACACCACCTCCTGGGCGCATCTGGCCACAACGGGCTCACTTTCTGCTTCCGCACCTCCCCTTTTCATGGCTATGAGTTTACTGCCTGCTGCAAACAGTGACATCGTGGTGAGCGGTGAGTCGGGCGCCGCCACGACCACGATCTGCACGGGCCTGTCCTATGCGGTCGCCGTCGCTGATCAGCCCTGCATCACCCTCGACAGCGCCCGGGCCCGCCTCCACCAAGCCCGGCAGTCGCCGGCCAACTGACCGTGGAACGGGGAGCTTGGTGATCTTCGAGCAAGTCCGCAGGATCACGTGTGGCCGGCTGTGCGGCCGCAGCGTGGACATCACAATCGGCGGCTGTGAATGAATTGGCCAGCACCGAGGCCACGCTCGCGCCGAGATGAACGGACCCGAGATTGACCTTGGACCCGCCGGCCTCCGCACGCTTGTCTTTGTCCCGTTCGGTTAAGGCGGGCACGGTCGGCCATCAAACCCCTGCGCGAATCAAACCCGCGGACTTTCAATTCTCGGGTCCGAGGTTCGAACCCCTGGTGGCTCACCATTTTTCGCAGTTCGAGCCATCTTTCCTGTTAAGCTGGGTGAGGTGGTCTCGACTGGTGATGTGGCGTCAGGTGTCCGGGTGAGGTCGCTTAGGGACCGGCTCTCACCACTGCGAGTCCGAGCTGCCCGGTAAGTGTCAGTACAGCAGGAAGTGTCAGTACAGTCAGGCTGGAGCCGTTGGATCCCCAGTCGATTGCATCGACAGGTGCCCGTTCCGGCCCACGATCAGGACGCGGCTGGATGAGCAAGTCCGGGGTGCCGTCTTCGGGGCGATTCTCGGCTCCCTGCCCCCACGATCCAGACAAGCGGTCAATAGCCGATCCAACGCTGGATTGGGCCGGTCTTGGCCGATCAGCCCCATGAGACCGATGAGATCGCGTATTCACCTGCCGCAGGCGCAGGGCCGGAACCAGTGGGGATCTCCCCCTCCAGGTTGACGGCGCCGGCGAGGTGCTCCTCGACGGGGCCCTCCACCGGCTACCGGCGGATCTGACGTGGCCGGGTTCCCGGCGAACACGACGGCGAGCCTCCGACGGGGGCTATCTTGTCCTGAAGCCGGCCGCCTGGCGGCATCCGGAGTGGAGGGTCGACGCAGCGTGAAGAAGGAAATGATCATCTGGATCTACGCCGGCGTGCTCTTGGCCGTCGCGATCATCATGTTCTACCTCGTCTTCACCTCCTCCAACCCGGTGCCCATCATGATCGTGGCGGCTGTCGTGGCAACCGGCCTGATGATCCAGGTGCTGCGGGTGTCCAGACGACCACGCTGACCGTCACCCTCCCGACAAACCAGCGCGCTCGGACACAGCGTGAACGGCGTCGACCGGGCCGGACCCAACTAGGTGCGATCCTCGCGCGCACCGTCCTGCAGGGCCAGTACGAGGTCGAGCTGAAAATGGATCGCGACCCGGCCGATCCGTCCGTCCATTGAGGGCACTGCCTGCTCAGGGCTGGAGCTGGCGGTCGAACCAGGCGCGGGTGCGGCGCAGGACGTTGAGCTGATGGTCGCGTTCGCGGATCGAGTGGCCCTCGCGGGGGTAGATGACGAACTCGTGCTCGACGCTGACGTGGCGCAGGGCCCGGTGGAAGTATATGGCCTGGCCGAGGGGGACGTTGGTGTCATCGGCGCCGTGCAGGATCAGGACCGGGGTGCGGACGCGGCTGGCGAAGGAGACCGGGCTGAGGGCGTCATGCGGGTGCGGGCCGGTGTCTTCCCAGCCAGTGCTGCCGCCGAGCGTGGCCTCGAACTGGCCGTTCTCCCCGGCCGCGGCGAGCATGCCCCAGTCGGTGACGCCAGCGTAGACCAGCGCGGCGCGGAACCGGTCGGTCTGCTCGATCGCCTAGGCGGCCAGGAACTCACCGTGACTCCCGCCGGCGATGCCTAGCCGATCAGGGTCAGCGATGCCCTCGGCGACGAGCATGTCGATACCGGTCAGGATGTCGGTCCGCTCCTCCCGGCCGACCCGGCCCGCGACAGTTGCCGCGAACTCGTGGCCGTGCCCCTGGCTGCCGCGCGGGTTGGGCAGGAACATCGCGTAACCGGCGGTGGCCAGCCACTGTGCGCTGGGGAACCAGAACAGCGGGAGACGGTCGGCGTGCCGGTCGTAGGGACCGCCGTGCGCGAGCGTGATGAGCGGGAACGGGCCGCCCGAAGCGGATTTCCCGGCCGGCAGTATGAGCAGACCATCCAAGGTCGAGGTTGTCGACGGCGCGGTAGTTCAGTGGCTGCTGGGTGCCGACGGCGATGCTGTCCAGTTCGGGGCGGGTGTTGGTGAGCTTCCGCAGCGGCCAGGCCGGCGCCGAGGCCGGTCATCACCGCAGTCATGGCGATTTCCAAGTCGGCCTGCGCCGGCTTGGCCGCGGCCCGGCCGGTGTGCAGCTGGGCGTCGGTGCGGCGGGCGGGGTCGAGCGCGGTGACCGTGTCCCGGCGGACCTGCGCGGTCGAGTAGGCCACACCCGGCGCGGCCGCGCCGGCGTCGGCAGCTGCCCTCGATGCCTTGCGGGATCGGCCCAGTTCCAGTCCGGTCAACGGGGCAATCGACTCCGGCCGCGACGCGATGATCACCTGAACCACGCCAAAATGATCAACTACCGACCCGGCCAGCCCGACATCGAGCAACTCGTTCCGCCGGCAAGCTAACGAGGGAAAATCCACCGTGCCCGGGCCGGGCACGATGACTTTCCGCTCCCTTTTGGCGCGGTACGATGCATCGGGGTGCGCATCGTCCGTAAGGCTGTGGAGTCCAGCGACAAGCTGGGCCGGCGCCGGTAATTCGTCGAACGCACGATGACGTGGCGATTCCGCTATCACCGGTTGGCCATTCGACATGAACGTCACGCCAATCACCTCTGCGCGTTCCTGATCTTGGGTGCTGCCCTGAACTGCTTCAAACGAATCAGCAAACCTGCCACGGGAGACATGGTTTTGGCGAAGAGCCGTTACTGCGGCACGCCGCGGGCCAGCTGATACTGCTGGCTGGCCCGCGGTGGATCCTGGCGTCGCGACTGCGATGGACGAGCGGCAGTCTGGGTCAGCAGAGTTTCCCGATGTAGCGGGCGTAGCGCACGATAAGCGCGGGACCCAGATGGGTCGATCCCGGGCCGACGCACACGTTCTTGTCGAGTTCCCCCACCCGGTCCTCGCGAATGAGGATGTGTGATCCGTCGCTCGTGCAGTGGTTGTAGTAGGCCTCGATACCGTCTATGGAGTAGCCGCAGGGGTGCGCGACTCTCGGTGACGCCGTCGCTTCGCCGGAGACGGCAGAGCTGATCAACGCAGCAGTGGCCAGAACCGCAGCCCCGGTCGCTGCGCGCGTGCACCGATGCACCATCGTTTGCCTCATCATTTCCCTCCATCAGGCATTCATCGTTGAATACCGCATTTGGTCGTCAGGTCAGATCGCCGGTGTGCTGTTCCGCCATGGACAGATGGCGGGTGACGACGCCCGGCCACGGGAGCCAAGCCGTTCAGGTCCGAGGGCGATGCTTACCGGAACTGCGCACCGACGCGCGTGGCGTTCCCTGCCCCCGAGGGACAGGTTGCCGAGGTCAGCGTGCCGAAAGGATCCCAGTCCCCGTACCGGTAGCTGCCGTTCTGGCACTGAACCACGGCTCGGAACTGCGTGGTGCCGGCAGGTCCGCTGAAGCAGCGGACGAGGCCTGTCGCGCCGCTCAAAGTCGCTTCGCACTCAGGGGCCTTACTGACTGCGGCGCTGGCTGCCCCCTCCAGTGCAACTCGTGTGGTACTCGCGGCAGCTGGCGTAGCCATCGCCACCATCGCGCCAGTGACGATGATTCCGGCCTGAACCATCCGTCGGTTGATTCGCATCAGCACTCCTTCTCTCAGCAATGCCCCGGTCGATCCGGGAACCGTTCAGTGGGCTTTCCTCAGCGGTGGAGTCAATCGCCGAGTCCGTTCGTGATCCAACTTCCTACAACGCCGCCGACGCATCCGAGGGTGGCAGCGGGGATTACGCCGGGGGCGCTGACCACCCCGGACAGAGACCCGATGGCGCCGGCGGCTGCGCCGGCGAGGCAAGCCTTTGAGGTGTCGGCCTTCAGGCCGGTGGGGTCGATCCGGTTGACCGGATTGCCGCCGACGTAGGCGTATCGGCTCGCCATGTCGGGCGACAGGACCAGGCTGATGGGGTCGAGGGCGGTCCAGTTGCCGGTGGCCGGGTCGTGCCACCGTATTCCGTGCCTGAGCCAGCCTGTGGTCTCGTCCAGCAGCCCCTGTGCGTAGCGAAAGGGATTGGCTGCCGACACTGTGCCGGTGGCGGTGAGTTGCTTTCCGGCGGGGTCGTAAGTATAAGAGGCCGTCACTGCACCGCTGCTGTCGATCAGGGTGACGGGGCTGCTCTGGTTGTCCAGCGCGTAGTAGTGGGTGGTGCCATCAGGTCTCTGAAGGACGAGCGGCACACCGGCCGGGTCTGTTTCGATGTAGCTGGTCTGACCGTTCTCGGTGAACGACTGGAGCATCGGGACGCCGGTGGTGTCGTTGCGTCCGTAGACGTAGCCGGTCGTGTCCGCCCCGGTGGTGATGGAGACGAGCTCGTTCTGGTCGCCGTCCGCCCAGGTGTAGGTGCTCGAGGACGAGCCTTCGGTGTGGGTGCTCATCTGCCCGGCGGCGTTGTAGGCGAAGGTGCCCTGGGCCGGGTCGGTGGTGCGGTTGCCGGCGGCGTCGTGGCTGTAACCGGTGCTCGAGATCTGATTGCCCGCGTTGTAGGTCAGGGTCTGCGTGGTGGTCCCGTCGACCTTCGCGGTCAGCCGGTTGCCGGCCTTGTCGTAGGTGTAGGCGTAGTCGTGGCCGCCGTAGTTCGAGACCGCGGTGAGCCGGTTGGCGGTGTCGTAGCTGTAGAGCGACACCGCGCCGTTGAGGTTGTCGCTCGACCACTTGATCAGGCCGGTGTCGGTGCCGGCCGACGCCGACGGGCAGGATTGCCCGGTGACGCGGGGCGAGTAGCAGAACCCGGTGTCGAACGTCTTGGTCGCGTCGTTGGACGCTCGTGCGGTCCAGGTGCGCGAGATCCGGCCGCTCTTGTCGAAGGTGGTTTTCGTGTGAGCGGCGAAGGTGGTGTGGGCGGAGTTGGTGTCGAACCAGGTGTCGGTGCGCTTGCCGTCGTCGTCGTAGGCGAAGGCGGTTTTCTGCCCGTTCGGGATGGTCATCTCGGTGATCTGATTCGCCGCGTCGTAGCCGTAGGTGGTGGCGCCGTGGGCGTCGGTCTTCGACGTCAGGTTTCCGGTCTTGTCGTAGCCGTAGGACAAGGTGCCGCCGCCGGAGGTCGCGGTGCGCGAGGAGAGCCGGTTTTGCGCGTCGTAGGCGGAGGTCGTGGTGCCGGAGGCGTCGGCGCGGGTGAGGGCATTGCCAGCACCGTCGTAGGTGAACGCCACGTCGGGGGTGCCGTCGGAGTACTGGATCGTCTTGACCCGGTCGGCGCGGTCGTAGGCGTAGATCGTGCGCAGACCGCGGCCGTCGCGGACAGCGTGCAGGCGCCCGAACCCGTCGTAGGAAATGGTGACCGGCGCGAGAGCCGAGCCGGCGGCCGGGGTGACGCCGGTGACCTGGTGGTCGGTGTCTGCGGTGTAGTCGGTGAGGTTGCCGCGTGGGTCGGTGGCGGAGTTCAGGGTGCCATCGGAGTTGTAGTCGACCTTGGACGTTGCCGTTGCGGCGGTGTTGGCCGAACTGAGGGGGTTGCCGGCGCCGTCGTAGGTGAACAGCTTGGCGTTGCCCTGACCGTCGGTGCCGCCGGACGGCAGGTATCTGGCCGCGCCGGTGTTGGAGTAAGCCGCGGTCGCCTTCGCCCCGGCCGGCGCGGTGACACCGGTCAGCGACTCGCCGGCGTTCACGTCCGGGTCGTGCCCGAAGGTGGTGACACCACCGGTACCGCTGGTCGAGGTCGCGATGTCGGTGAACGGGCTGTAGGTCGTGGCGCGGCCCCGGCCCAGTGGGTCGGCCACGGACGTCACCAGTTCCTGGGCGTTGAGGAAGTAGTCGGTTTGTGGCCCGTTGGAGGGGGTGGCCTCGGTGTTGTTCGGGCTCGCGACCAGCGTCTCCCCGGCCGAGTAGTAGGTGAACCGGGTCGCCGCGCCGCCGTCCGGGTTCTCTTGGGTCACCTTTCTGACGCGGTGGGAGGTGTCGTATTGGATCGCGGTCTGCTTGCCGGCTCCGTTGGTGATGGTGGTCAGGTCACCGGTGGTCGCGTCGTACCCGAACTGCGTGCTCTTCGACGTCGGGTCGGTGATCTTGGTCAGCTTGCCCGCGGTGTAGGTGTAGGAGACGCTGCGCGCGGTGCCGTCGTCGCCGGTCTGGCTGATCGTGGCCAGGGAACCCGACCAGGTGAGGTTCGCGGTCCGGGCCCCGGCGCCGCCGCGGGTGGAGGTGACCTGGGTCAGCTTGCCGGAGGTGTAGGTGAAGGTGGAGGCCTGGGTGTTGCGGTCTTTGATCGACACCAGGCGGCCGGTCGAGTCGAACGTCGATACGGCGTTGGTGTCGTGGTCGGTGATCGTCCAGCCCGATGCGGTCTTGACCATGGTGACCTTGAACCCGGCAGGCGCCTGGTACGCCGTCCCGCCGGCGGGTTGGAACAGGCCTTCGCGACCTTCGGGAGCGAGGTAGAGCACAGAGTTGTCCGAGTTGAGGATCACCTTGGTGTCCTGGCCGACCCGCATCGCCCAGCCGGCGCCCGCTGATCCGTCCGGCAGCGCCGCGCCCGGACCGAGGCGCAGGCTGTTGTAGGTCAGGCCCAGTTGAAGATCCCCCTGGATGCCGGGCAGAGCCAGGTCGGAGGAGGTGAGCAGCAGGTTGCCGGTGCCGACGTCGACTGATGCGGACACCTTGTCGGAGATCGGGAAGGGGATCCTGGTCGCCGAAGGGCGGGGCCCGGTCAGGACCGGGGTCAGCGCGGTGGTGGTGCCGGCTTCGGCCGGCGTCGTGGCCAGCGCGCCGCCGGACAGCAACACCGCCGTGGTCGCGACCGCGACGACCGGGTGATGGCAGGACAGTCTCCGTGTGGGCAAGCTGACTCCTCGTCGTCAGGGATTCGGCTTCCCCGCTGGCTCGGGCCGGGGAAGGTAGTGCTTGTGCCGTAGGTCCACGACTGGGTGACCGGAACGGTGATCGTCCCGGCCGATGTTCGACCCCCATATCGAAATCGCCTTCCGCAGGACCGCTTTGTCCTGTTCCCGGCGACATCTACGATGGACCGGCGATCATGTGGTTTCCTGGCGGGAAACCTGCAAAGCGCTGGTAGGGGGGCGGAATGCTGCGTTTGCTGGGCGAGGTGGCCGTGGTCTCCGAGGGGCAGCGGCTGGACCTCGGACCTCCACGGCAGCGGTGCGTGCTGGCAGTGCTTGCCCTTGACGCCGGGCGGGTGGTGCCCATCGAGCGGCTCATCGACCGGGTGTGGGGAGACGAGACACCCCGGCGCGGTCGGGAGACCGTGCACAGCTACGTCTCCCGGCTACGGCGTGCACTCGCGGACGCGCGAGGAGTGGACTTGCTGCGTCGCGCGGGCGGGTACGTCCTGATGGCCGGACCGGAGATCGATCTGCTGATGTTCCGCGACCTGTGCGCTCGAGCCCGCGCCGACGAGTCGGTGGCGGTGACCGCGTTCACCGAGGCGCTGGCATTGTGGCGAGGCGAAGCGCTGACCGGCTTGACCGGAGAGTGGGCGCACGCAGAACGCGACAGATTGACCCAGGAGCGCCTGGCGGCCGAGCACGATCTGGTCGATGCACGGCTGCGCGCCGGTCACGGCGAGGGTCTGGTTGCCGGACTGTCCTCACTGGCCGCCCGCCACCCGTTGGACGAGCGGGTAGCGGGCCAGTACCTGCTGGCCCTGCACCAGGCCGGACGAACCTCCGACGCCCTGCAGCACTACCAGCGGACTCGCACCACGCTGGCCGGGGAACTGGGTGCCGATCCCGGCGTGGCCCTCCAATCCCTGCACCAGCGGGTACTGACCGGTGACCCGGCTCTCGCCCCGAGCCCAGCACTCGGAAGCGGGGTGCTCGTCAGCTCGCCGGCGCAGCGGGTCGTGCCCCGGCAGTTGCCGGCCGCACCCGCGCACTTCATCGGACGCAATGCCGAACTGGACCGCCTCGACGCGGCGATGAACACGGCAGGCGCCCCCGGCACGGTGATCATCTCGGCCATCGCCGGCGCGGGCGGCGTCGGCAAGACCTGGCTCGCGCTGCACTGGGCCCACTCCCGCGCCGGCCGATTCCCCGACGGGCAGTTGTTCGTGGACCTGCGTGGCTTCAGTCCCGAAGATCAGCCGATACAGCCGGCCGCGGCCGTGCGCGGCTTTCTCGACGCGCTGGGGGTGGAGGTCAGCCGCATCCCGGCCGACCTCCACGCTCAGGCCGCGCTGTATCGCAGCCTGGTCGCCCACCGGCGGATGCTGATCGTGCTCGACAACGCCATCGACACCGCGCACATCACAGCACTCCTGCCGGGCAGCGCGTCCTGCACCGCGGTGGTGACCAGCCGCAACCGGCTGCCCGGCCTCGTCACGGCGCACGGGGCGCAACACCTGCCGCTGGACATCCTCGACGACACCGAAGCCCGTGCACTGCTCACCGCCCGGCTGGGCGCACCACGCGTCGAAGCGGAGCCCACCGCAATCGATGATCTGGTGCGGTTGTGCGGCGGGTTCCCCCTGGCCCTGAGCATCGTCGCCGGCCGCGCCCATACCGCCCCGCGCTCCAGCCTGGCCGCCATCGCCGCCGAGCTACGCGAAGGCGGGCTCGACGCGCTGGACGAAGGCGAGCCGGCAGCAAGCCTGCCCGCGGTGCTGTCCTCCTCCTACCGTGCGCTGCCCGACGAGCAGGCCTTGCTGCTCGGACTGCTGGCCATCGCTCCCGGACCCGATATCGCCCTGCCCGCAGCCTCGTCGCTGGCCGGGAAGCCGCGCGAGCGGACCAGGATGGTGCTGCGCGGGCTGGAGCAGGCGTCGTTGATCAGCCGGGACGCCACCGGCCGCTACCGCCTGCACGACCTGATCCGCCGCTACGCCGCTGACGTCGCGTATCACGACCTGACCGACGAGACGCGGGACGAGGCACTGCAGCGGGTTGTCGAGTTCTACTTGCGCACCGCCGACGCCGCCGACCAGCTCCTGCACCCGGACCGCCTGGACCTCCGGATCACCTCACCGGAGCCCGGCAGCCAGCCTCAACCGCTGGATGACAAGCCCGCCGCCATGGCGTGGTTCGCCACCGAGCACCTGTGCCTGCTGTCTGCGCAGCGCACCGCCGCCGACCTGGGGCGCGACGACGCCACCTGGCAACTGGCCTGGGTTTTGTCCACCTTCCACCAGCTACGCGGGCTCCGCCACGACCAGCTCGCCACGTGGCGAGCCGCCCTGGCCGCGAACGAAAACCAGCCCGACCCCACCCCCCGCCTCCTCGGTCACGGCTACCTCGGCCTCACCCACGCCGACCTGGGCGAGCACGAAGAAGCGGCCGAGCACCTGCGTCGGGCAGTCTCCCTGGCCGAACAGCACAACGACAAGGCCGCCCTGGCCCACACCCACCGGCTGTTCGCCCGAGCGTGCGAACTGCGCGGCGACGACCAGCGGGCACTGGAGCACTCTGCGCTGGCCCTGAACCTGTACCGCACTCTCGACAACTTGGAGCACGAGGCAGCAGCGCTCAACAGCGTCGGCTGGTTCGCCGCCCGGATCGGCAACCACGATCAAGCCCGGGAACACTGCCTGGCCGCACTAGAGCTCTACCGCAAGACCGACGCACCCTACGGCGAGTCAGGCGTCCTGGACAGCCTCGGCTACATCGCCCACCTCAGGGGCCGGCACCACGAAGCCATCGGCCACTACCAGGAAGCACTCGCCCTGCAAAGACAGCTCGACTATCCGTACGGACTGGCGGAAACCCTTGCCGCACTGGGCCAACCCTACGTCGAACTCGGCCGGTACGGCGAGGCGCGCCAAGCGTGGCAGGAGGCGCTGGAACTGTACCGCCAACAGGACCGCGCCGAAGAAGCCCAGCGCATCCAGGCGCAACTCGAAGCACTCGACCAGGACACCGACGACTCACAGATCTCCTGACCTCAATCGTTTCTTCACCGCAGGATCTCCAACCACGTGGTTCCCGCCTCGCACAGTGGGGCCTGGAAATCGGCAGTGGCCGTAGCCGGGCTTACGCTTGTAAGCCCACCCGCACCCGACCCAGTTTGCGAGGGCGGCACACTGCACCGTTCCCCACCCTCATCCTTGCCCTGGACTTGAGTCCGGCCGGGGCAAACACCTGGGCAGAGCTCGACACGATATTCAAGGCGATTGCAACTCCGAGATAGCTCGATTCCGCCGCACCACCATTCACGACTAGGTGATCCAGACCGGATCGCAGAATGCGCTCGCCCAGCGAGTACCACATTCGCATCCGCCCACCAACCTTTACGCGCCAGCCTCCGTCCCACTCGGCCAGACGATAATGCCCGCTATCGAACCCTGCGCGAGAGAGGAAAAGCCCCAGGTCGACGGCCGCCAGGCTGGTAACTGTAAAACGAGTGTGTGACCCCGATTAAGGAACCGCACCTAATGGCCGACATGATGTCGGCCATAGAGAACACTGAAGACTCAAAGCCCAAGACTCGACTGGAAGAGCGGCTCGTGCCTCAACTGGTGAGCCATTCGGAGACTGGCGGTGTAGCTGATCAGCGACGGCGGTATGCCAGTGCAGCTTGACCAAATAATTGACAGAGTCCGCACTCGACGGCGAGATCACATACCACCTCGGTTATGACACCCCCCGGCCGGCCGCGGAACCCGGCAACCCCGCAACGGCACCTTCGCCGGAGCTGACCATGTCGGGCCAGGAACGATTGGCCTTACTCGCCGCCGTGACGCCGTCAGCACAGTCGCTACGCCGACCTGCCCGATAGCGCCGAACTGGCTGGTTCTGATGACGCGGAGCGCTGATTTTGGATTGGCCCATAGCGCAGGCTCGGCCATCTCATTCGCGAAACGGTAATAGCAGACCGCATGGTGTTTGATCACCAGGATCCAGCCACGCTGCCGGTGTCTCCGGATCCGGACCACCGTGATGACGGCGAACATTGGGCAATCAGCCCGCCGAGAAAACCCGTCACGAGTGTCGCGATCGCGTAGGGGCGGACTGGCTGACGGCGAAGCTCCTCGCGCATCAGCTCGTCGAAGAGGGCCAGGTCGTGTTGTTGCGCTGCCGTGGTTCCTTCTCGGATTAACCCTGCGGACATGCCCACCGAAACTCTTCGAGTTCCTCTTCCGTATGCAACGGCCGTGCTGCGCAGTGGACGCTCAGGAGAGCTCGCTTTCGAATTCAGATAGCCATGACCAGTCACCGGGGCGTGCCGTCAGCCGCTCAAAACTTCCTTCAGCGCGGAGCGCAAATCGGTCGACTCAGCTCGGACCCCTTCTTAACCGCCCAGTCCCACCCCCGACATGATTACTGTCCAGGGCTCGCCTTCTTGGGCCATCCGCTCGTCGTCGGCCTTGACGAGCGTGGTGATGCCAGCGCGCGCAAGCCTGGTCATGAGGTTTTCGATGTTCAACAGACGTCCTCTCAGTATCCGCGCAGGGCAGCCGCGATGTACTCTACGCTGGCCGCACTCAAACCTCTGATACGGGCCATTCCGGCCATTCGGTTTCGCCGCGGGCCCCGCCGCCGCAGACCCGCCAAGCTGCACGCGGAAAAGGCCTGCAATCAAGCAGAACTCCGCTACCGGGTGCGCGCCCGGGGCATCGCCGTCCGGATCGCCCGCAAAGGCATCGAGACCAGCAAGAAAATCGGCAAACACCGATGAGTGATCGAACGCCCTCTTGTGCCTGGCTTTTCGGCTACCGCCGACTCGACATCCGATGCGAACGCAAAGCCAACCACTTCAGCGTTTTCCTCACCCTTGCCTGCTACAAAAAACTTCGCACAGCAGCCACATGAGACACTCGCTTAGATGAAGAGCATTTTATCGGTGACTTGCAGTTCAGGAGTCACCTTCAGTGTGATCGTCCCTCCCAGGGAGTCCGTTTCAAAATCGGCTTCGATTGATATATTGTCTCCTTCTCTGCGAAACCTAATGAAAACCGCACCTTCCCGAAACAGGTCAATAAGAACCCGACCGCCTGATTTCCCGATAATCCTTATCGATCCCTCGACCACGTCATAAGAGAATCTGACCGAATTTTCTTCGTTGCCATCGAGATCAAGTACTTGCACGGTGGAGCCCGACTCGGGCGCCACCGGCTCCACTCCGATGATCTCAAGCACCTCTAGCGCACTCGGCACCACGAGCTCACGAAACGTCATGACCTACCTTTCGTTACTTTAGATTCCTAAGGATAGCAGACAAGAACAGATATGTTCCGTCGGGCATTACCTACCAGGTATCTTCAGCGCTACGCACGCCGCAAGGTCCGTAGAGTACAGAATACGCAAAGCCGAAGTCACCATACTGATTGGTATACGTATGATCGAATCCGCGAGCCGCAGCAGTCCGGGTTTCTTCGGCAACACAGGCTCACATCTCGGGCGTATCCTTGATTCCGATCTATCATGTTTTGCAGGGCGCGTGGAGTGTTGTGGTTGTCGGCCTTGATGTCTACATTAGAAAGATAGTCGAGTTTGCGCGGGTCGATCACACAGTCGACGTTGTGAAAAAGTACAGCGTCCACTTTGGAGCCGACGAAGTATGTGTGGAGCTCGGCCACCGTGAGGTTGCAGACCTTGATTTGCTCGTCGTGTTCACGAATATCTGAATGGACAACAGCGTCGCCGGTCGGCGTTCGCATGCGGTCTCCACGCCGGAGATCCTTTGCTTCGACCCATCCACCCAGATTCTGAATCCAGGACGGGTGGTTCGACGTGGCTTGGATTCGTGTTGTCGAGGCTCCCGCTTTCACCACGACGTCGACGATGTTCTTGCGCCCTTCGCCGGTGATCAGCCGGGTGACGGACTCGGGGACCGGCCGGCCGTCGTGCGCACCCGCCGCCAGCACCTGGTCACCGACTAGGATGTTCTTGATCGGTTTCGTCCCGCCTCCTGCGAGGAGTACCGGGGTGTCGCCGGTGAAACTGTTCGGTGCGCACGCGGTGAAAGGTTTGCCGAATTCGTTGAGGAAGTTCGGTCCTGAGGCCCACTGCTCGACCAGTTCATTCTCGAGGAGACCGCCGAATCGCGCGCTGACGAGCGCATCTCCGGTTGCGATGGCCATCCACGAGGTGAAGGCTGTTCCCTCGGGGATGATCGACGCGGCCAGGAGCCCGCAGGGTTCGAACGCCGCACACAGTGAGCCGGCGAGCAGGGCGGTTTCCGTGGTCGCCACCGCGCCGTAGATCGCGCCGAGTTCATTGAGTGCCTGAGCCGCCGCTGTGAAGGCCAGGTCAGTGGCGAAGGTGGGACTCGTCTCGGCAGCAAAGCACTGTTGCCGGAACCCACGCCCCATGTTTTCGGTGTGCCGGCCGAGCCAGTCGTTACTCAGGATGCGCATCGCCTTGTCGGCGTCGGACATCTGCGCGAACTGGATCCATTCGTCGTACGTTGACGACCGCGGCGTGAGCGACGGAGCCCAAACGGAGACATCGCAATCAGGACACACGGCAAATAGTTCACTATTTTCCCAGGTCAGCGCAATGGCGATCTGGCCTGCCATGACGATTCCCGCGGATTCAGCATCCCAGGGCTCGGTTTTTCGAGTCGGCCGCTGGCCCGCACGGTGCGGCACTGCCCGCCACACGCCGACAGCGGAGCGGGATCTGGGACCTGCGCATGCAGCCTGGCTCTCCGAACAGGGAGTTACCGATCCTCTCCGCGGCCTGGCGTCGAGCGCTCGGATAGAGCGAGACGTAGTAGTCCGCAGTGAAGGACATCGAGGCGTGTGAAATCGTTCCCGGCCGCCAACGACAGAGATGCCGCGCCATGCCGGAGGTCATGCAGCCGGATCGGGGGAAGGCTCGTATATTGCTCGAGCAACTCCTTGAACTCGTGGCTGAACAGACCGAGACGGCAGGGCGCTCCCGTCGGGGTGGTGAACAGGTACCGGTCTCCTCCTGGCCCGGAGGGGACCTCCTTCTGCGCCTTCAGATACCGACGCAACAAACCGGTGGTGACATGATCGAGAGCGACGGCGCGCGTGCTGTGCCGGCTCTTCGGCTTGCCGTCGCCGTCCACCTGCTCACCGGGGTCGGGCCTGCCGATCACTGACAACTCGTGGTGGCGTAGATCCACGTCGACCTCCCGCAGCGCCGCGGCCTCGCTGCGACGCAAGTCGGTCACGGCCACCAGGTGGTAGTACACGTAGCGTCGGTGCCCGCCCGCCAGTGCGCGACCCGCTCCTCGGTCCACACCTGTGGTCGCGGCCCCACCGCTTCGGGAAGATTGATCTCCCGGCCTTTCGCCGGATTGTGAGCCAAGAGCCCTTGCCCCACGGCGGCCGTCAGCGCGGAACTCAACGTCGCACGGACCCTCTTCACCGTCGACGGCGCCAACCGCCCGTGCCGGGACCCACACCCAGCCGCGATCGCGGTGAACGCCTTCCGCACGTCACTCACGCGCAGTGTCACCAACGACAAACCACCAAGCTGCGGGATCAAATAGTCAACGACATGCTGCCGGTAGTGACAGAGCGTGCTGGGGCGCAGGCCGCTGTTGCCTACCCAACACTCCAACCAGTAACCGGTCGTTAGCCCGATCCCCTCAGCGTTCGCCGAGACCTGGTCGCGGGCGGCCTTCGCGGCCTCCTCCGAGGCATAGTCACCGCGCCGCATCCGGGAACGAGTCCCGTTCACAGCGGGTAATCCTTCGACGACGAACCACCACGACCCATGCCCCGGCTCGCTCAACTGGCCACAACGCGCACCCAACTGCCTCCCCGTGACTGGGCACCGACAACCACGCCGCCTGAACACACCCTTCGACGCCATATCGCACCTCTCGATCAGTTCGGACAGGACCAACTGTGAGCGCGCCCGAACCGGACCGCATGTGGGAGCACTGTCAGTGGGCACCCTCCGATCGCCGGGACATCAGAGACATTGCGATCCGCGGTCCGGGCTCCGTCTATGCGTCATCGGCAGACGTCGGGGGCCATTATGGCGCCGAGACCGGCTCGCGCAACCTTCCTGGTCGCACCCGGCGGGCCACACCGTTCGTCCTTCCCAGAACGATCGGTCTTCAACAGATCCGAGGTGATCCACGCTGAGCGATGTCATCCACCTTGGGCGCAGCAAGCCCTCCTCATCTGCCACGATTATTCTCCGCCGCACCGGCTGCCGTCACACGACATCCGTACTCCGTTACGACCTTGAGGACCGGACGCTCTTCATGTATTGCCCGGTGTAACCAACCCGCCGAACGAACTCGTCCGCCGAAAAGTGAGGTACCTCGTCGCGACCGTCGATCTGTAAACGGGCAGCCCACTACGGGATCGGTAGATAAGGACTCGTCGGGGGGTGGCTGGTGATGTGCAGTGTGTCGCGGGCTCGGGTAGCCGCAACGAAAAGGAGAGAGCGGTCCCGTCGGTCGCGGCGAGCGGCACTGATCGGGTCAACCGCTGGGCCAACCCGCTTCGGGATAATGCCATTGGTGACGGCGACCAGAATGACGCGCTCGTATTCCAGTCCTTTCATACGGTGCATGGTGCCCACATGAATGTCCCCGTCACCTTTGGGTCCGTCCTTTGTCAGTTCGGCGCAGCTAATGCCTGCGCTCGTGAGAGCATTGACGATCTGGACGACTCGGTCGTGGTCGGCCGCGCAGACGGCGACAGTGCCATTCGGACTAGCGATCTCGGCGCGCCAGGTGGTCACTGTGGTCACCAGGCCGGCCAGCTCGTCTTGCCACGTCGGATAACGGATGATCTCCGGAACCGGGCCGCCTAGGACCGAGCGGTAGCCGTCGATGGTGTCGGTGCCGTCGTCGAGGTTGTCGTAGGCGGCCGCGGCCGGCGCGACGATCTGGATGGCCGTGGCCAGGATCTGTTTCGTGGAACGGTAACTGAGGGTCAGCCGGGTCGACCGGCCACGGATGTTGACGCCGAGTGCGCCGAGTGCGACCTGGTGCTGGTAGATCCGCTGGTAGGTGTCGCCGGCGATGAACAGGTCGTTCTGACCGGGAGCCACCATGGCCCGCAGCATGGTCCAGTGCGCGGCGCGCAGGTCCTGCGCCTCGTCGATGACTGCGTGCCGGTAGCGGTGCCGCAGGTGGCGGGTGCCCGCGCTGTCGTCAGCGACGGCGTCAGCAGGGCCGGGAACACCGGTGCGCGCGGCGACCTTGGTGGCGCGGTCGAGTTCAAGACGGGCGGCGCGATCGGCGAACTGGCCCCAGGTTTCCACCCCGTCGGTGTCCAACCGGACGGTGAACTGCTCGATTACTTTCCAGGCCGCGGCCCGGTCGAGTCGAGTCAGTGCCTGGCCCCGGCCTGCTCGGCGGGCTTCGAAATAGTCCTTCCGGCTGGTCAACGCCTGACCGAGGATCACCTGGTCCCATTCCTCGAATAGAAACCGGGCATGGAAGCGGCGTTCGTCCAGCTCGGCGAGTAGCGCAGCGAGCCGGTCCGTCGCGGCGGCGTCGCTGATCCGGCGTTTGCGACTGCCGCCGCTCTCGGTGACGACCCGGGCGGAGAGCTGGTCGATATTGACGATTTCCACACGGTCCAGCTGGCCGGGTTCGAGCAGCGAAGCCAACCTGGCTGCAAGGTCAGCAGTGAGGTTCTTGGTGAACGTGGTGAGGAGAATCGGCTTGTCCGTCCCCGGCAGCAACGACTCGACCAGGTGCTTGACCCGGTGCAGCGCGACGACCGTCTTGCCAGTGCCCGGTCCGCCGGACACCCGCGCTGGGCCGTTGTAGGTGCGCCGGGCCGCCTTGGCCTGGGTGGGGTGCAGGAAGATTTTCCAAGCCCGGAAGTCGCCTTCCTCCAGGGCCGCGGCGATCAAGTCGTCGGCCGTGGTGACTGCTGTGCGGGCGAGCGCGGCCGGCAGGTCGTCGGCGTATCCGTCGGTCAGCTCGACCGCCACCTCGGCGGTGATCTCGCGGCGAACATCATCGACGCTCATGCCGGCGGCAAGTCCGTAGAGCACGTCGGCGGACAACGTTGGCGCGCCGGCGACCAGCCGGTCGAGTTCGTCGCTGCCGGTCACAGCGAGCGCCAGGTCAATCAGTGGCTCGCTGACGCCGAGCTCGTGCAGGTCCACGGCACTGACCCCGGCAAGGAGTGGCGCCGCCGTTGCCTCTTCCGTGGTGTCTGGTGGTGGCGAGCCGGCGTCCGCCGGTTCTGGCTCGACCAGAGTGAGGGTGATGCCTGCCTTGCGCAGCGTGCTGTCCCCGACGACGGAGAGGTCGGCGAACTCGATTTCGCCGGTGATGCGGTTGACCGCGACGGTCAGTTCCTCGTAGACGTCCTTGCGGTGGCGGACTGCGATCACCAGCCAGTTCGCCACGCCCTGCGCGTCGACGCCGAGTTTGGCGAGCAACACTCGGTAGGAGTCATTGAGCTTCGCGCGGTGGATCCGGCCGTTGCCCTTCAACGGCTTGAGGTCCAGGCTGGGGTGGTCCGGGTTCTGCCGGAACAGGTGGCTGAAGTCGTAGAAGCGGGCCTTTTCCTTCCGGTCCAGCCGATAGATCTCGGCGTCGGCCTTGTGGTGGATGCTCAGCCGGGCGGTCATCGAACTCCTCCTGCGTCGGGGATGAGGTCAAGCACCGCGGCCAGTTCAGCCGGCGAGTCCGCGATGGTGCGTACGGTCCAGCCTTCGGCGTCGTAGACGGAGAGCCGGTGCGTCGCCTCGCTGCCCTCATCGTCGAGGACGATCCCGAGCCGCTGTCCCGGCCAGGCAAAGTCGACCTGCCAGCGACCGGCGCCGAGTTCGAACCCGTACACCGGGGCGGCCTTGCCCAGGCCCGCCAATTGGTGGGCCAGCGCGGTCAGCGCCGAACGCGGCTCGTCTTCGTCCAGCAATTCCAGAATCTCCGTCCAGGCTGGGTCTTGCGGTTCCGTGGCCGGTGCCTCCGCCGCGGCGTCTACGGGGGCCTCGCCGCACACTGCGAGCGCGTCGACGGGGTAGCTTGGCGCGCTGCTGCCAGCGAGCGCGACCCCGTCCCCGCCGGAGAACGCGAGGAACTGGATCAAGTTCGACCAGTAGAGCCATGCTCGCCAGCGGGTTTTGTGGGCTGCGGTATCGAGTGCGTCAGGGGCGTCGTCCAGTATGGCGATCGCGCTCCACCGCAGCTGACGCACCGCCGTGCCGGCACGGCTGTCAAGCACATACCGCAGGGACAAGCCGTTATTGTCCCGCGCGCGCAGCACAGTGAATCCGCCTAATTGGCTCGTCGGCGCAGCGAACGTCTTCCCGGCCAACTCGACGCGCAAAGCCGCGCCGACCCCGGCCGGATCGGTGTCGACAGCAACCGGGTCCGGCGCGGTCGTCAGCCCGGCGACCAGCGCGGCCGCCCGCCGCGCCCATGCCGCCTTGTCGGGGTCACGCAGGTAGGCCAGCAGCGTCTCGACGGGGTTGGTGAACACGGTGGCAGCCAGATCCGCCCGGGCACCGCCCAGATCTTCGTGGACCTCGCGTGCCTTTTCCTGACCGCTGCCCGGATAGGGCGGCCACACGGGTTTCGCATCGGTGACCTCGCGGGTGAACAAGTCGATGTCGGCCCACGTCAAGCCGAACACCACGTGCCCCTCGCCGCGCAATCGGGCGCGGACGGCCGCGTCGGCGGCGATCCGGTTGTGCTCACGACTCGCGTGGAAGCGGTGACCGTCGAGGTAGACGGTGACGGTGCGTGGCGGACCGTCGATCCGCTCGAAGGTGAAGTCGGTACGGGTCCGGTCGTGGTGGCGTTGCGCAGTGAACCGCCAGCGCACGACGTCCGCCTGGCCGGTGAAGCGCAGGGCTGCGCTGGCGCGACTGTCCTCGTCAAGCGCCACAGTCGCGTCGTCTGCCACCCGGGTGCGCAGCGCGGCCAGGAACCGGGCCTCCAAATCGGATTCGACCTGCTTGTCCAGCCCGATGAGACCGGTGCTGGCGAGGTTCGTGATCTGCCAGTTGTCGGCTACGGTGTCGCCGTTGTCGTCGACAGTGCCGAGCAGGTCCGCCAATATCTCCAGCGCCTCGTGCCGGGAGACGATGTCCTGGTAGCGCTCCTCGGTGTAGCGGTGCAGGCAACGGTGACAGGCACGACGCCCTTCCTCTCGGCACAGGCAGGACAGCAGGACACGGCGGGCGGCACGCAGGGTGTCCCGGAACTTCTCCGGATCAGTCAGCCGGTGTAGATAGCCGGTGCCGCCGGGCAACCGGTCGAACACCACCAGGTAGTGCCGCCGGGTGCCGGTCGGGCTGTCCGGCACCACCGCAAAGGTGGTATCCAGGTGCTGAGGGTCGCCGCCGAAGTGCCGGTCGATCCCCAGCCGCAATGCGGCCCGGAACGAGTACACCTTCTCCGCGACCAGCACGGTCGCCGCCGGCAGCAGGATCCGCAACGCCTCCGTACGCAGCTCGTGGGCCAGCAGCACCGGTCGTTGCGGAACGTCGGCCACCTGCTTCCCGCGCCTCAGCGGACACCACGGTTGGTGGTGCTTGACTTCGGGGCGCCGCGCGGCCGAGGAACCGATGCCATCGAGCGGGTGGTCGAAAACCGGCTTGCCGTCCGCGGCTGCAGCGCCACAGGCCGAGCAGACGTGGAACGGCGAGAGTCGCACGGTCTGCCCGGCGAGGTCGTCCTGCGGGTGCCGGTCGAACCGGGCCGGGCCGACGTTGATCCGGCGAATCACCGCGGTGCGGCAGAAGTCGACACCGAAGGTTTCGCTGTGGTGCCGCCAGGACGTGTTCGGCCGGATTTCTTCGGCCGGGATGTCAACGGCGTCGATCACGGTGTAGTAGCGCTGCTGACGTTCGTCCTTCTCGTCACCGATCCGTGCGTCGTCGCGCTTGTCGCGGGAAGTGACCACTAGCGGCTGGATGACGTCGTGCAGGCACGAGCCGTCGTCGGCGATGCGGGAGCTGTGACAGGCCGGGCAGGCCGAGCGGTCGTCGGCCGCGTTCTCGGTGCGCACGTACCCGCAGTCCTGGCAGAACCGCCACTGGCGCACCGAGCCCGGCGCGGGCTCGATCCCGGTGATCTCGTGCTGGTAACCGTTGACGTAGAAGGTGTTTCCGGGTGCCAGCTCGGAGAGCGCATAACGTTGCGGGCGCTCGTAGCTGCGCAGCTTGGCTTGGAAGGACTTTCCGGCCGGTGTTTCCTCGGACCAGTACAACGTCGCGTTGAGCGTGGTCGTCGCGTCCAACAGGGCGTAGTTGGGCAACAACCCCAGCGCGCACAACGCCTCCTGCGCCGGCGTGGTGCCCAGGTCGGCCAGCCGCCTCCCGATCGTGCGCCGCTCCGCGTCCAGCTCGGCCTTGAGATCGGCGGCCTCCGGGTCACTCTCGTGCAGTTCGTCGCGGGTCTCGTTGATCATCCGCAGCCGGGACCGCAGCAGGGTCTCCCCGGCTCGCCATTCACCCTCTGCCCGTTCGACTGCGCCGCGCAGCCCGGCCGTGGCGAAGTGGCGGAGGTCGGTGCGCGAGTCCGCGTTGATCTGCTCCTCCCCGTCCTGAGGTGGGAACAATGCGAGAAATCGTTCGACCAGCGCGTCGCCGTCGGCGAACGCGGCGTCGATGAGATCGGGCAGGTATCCAGCATCGCCGAACAACGCGGGCGCCTGGGCGGGCAGTGCCCGCAGCGTCACGCCGTCGGGCCGGATCATCCTGCCGTGCGCGGCCAGGTCGAGCAGGTGTGCGAGGTACTGGCGGCGCAAGATCTCGATGGCGGACAGGTGCGCGCCGGGCGGCAGGATCTGCCCGGCGATCATCTCCTTCGGCTGGTCGAGGAAGTACAGGTCGCGGCGGCTGCGGTCGGGAATGGTCAGCAGATACGCGTTGCCGGTGCGGCGGCCGGCCCGCCCGACCTGCTGCGCGTAGTTGGCTGGCCGCCGGGGTAGCGCGGCCAGCACTACCGCGGACAGGTCGCCGACGTCGATGCCGAGTTCAAGGGTCGGCGTGCAGGACAGCACGTTCGGGCTGTCGAACGCGTCGCTCTTGAACGCTTCCTCCACCTTCTCGCGTTCCGCACGGGTGAGCATTCCGGTGTGTTCGGCGGTGATCACCTGGTAGGTGCCGGCTTCACGGTAGAGCCGACGGTAGTAGTCGTTTCGGAAATCCCGTTCCCGGTGGTGCGAGCCGAACGTCTCTCGCCGGTCGCCCGCCGCGAGCTCGCCGTCGCACCGGTAGGCCGGGCACGGCTGGGCGTGCCACTGTGCCAGCAGGACCGGGTGCACAGTCTGTTCCCAGAAACACCGCGGGCAGCGCACGAACGCGGTGTTCACGTCCTCGTCGGTGAGCCGCTGGACGGAGATGTTGCCCGGTTGCAGACCGTAGATGAGCGCCGAACCATCCTTCGGCGTACCGACCGAAAGCAGACCGGCGGCGGTGAGTTCCGGCAGCAGCGCCTGCCAGAACGCCGGCACCGCGACCCGGGGCAGGGCCAGGCAGCGTTGTACCCAGCGTTCGTACCAGCTCAGCCGGCCAGTAGCAACGTCGAACTCGCTGCGGTCCTTCGGCGCGGCGAGCAGGAACCGGGGCGCAGCGACGCCACGGGGGAACGCACGCATCCCGGCCGGGCGCCCACCCCACACCGGGTACCGGCTGGTGCCGGCTTCTCGCAGGTAGCCGGCCAGCCACTGGTGGCTCACCGCGCCCCGGGTACGCAGCCGTTCAAGGAACACCCGCACCAGCGCCAGATATCGAGAATCGTCCACGGTGGAGGGTTCGAGCTGATCGGCGGCTGCTGTCTCGTGCGCGGCCTTGACCAGCGCCACGACCGCGGCCGGGTCCGGGATATGCACGAGCGCGGCCGCGGTGCGGGTCAGTTCGAGCGTGCGGCCGTTGCGGGAACGGAACCCGAACTCCGACATTGCGTCGAAAGCGAGCCGCTGCCCGATCAGTTCCCAGGTTGGACGGTCCCCGCGCCCCCGTCCGGCCAGCAGCCTGCGCACACCGCGCAGGTCGTGCAGGTCGGCCGGGACGACAGCGGCGAGGGTCGCGGGGTCGCTCGTCGCCGCGATCACCGACGCCATCAGCTCGTTCAGTGCGATCGGCGTATCCTCAGCCAGGTATCGGTTCAGCAGCGCGCGGAGCGAGAAGGTGAAGGAGCGGGAGGCGACGAACCCAGCCCGGTGGGCCGCGTCTTGGACCGAGTCGTTGAACATCAACGCCTTGTCCTCATGCTGTTCGACGTCGAGTTCACCGCCAGTGAACAGCTGGGTGATCGCGGCCGCGGCGAGCGCGGCAGGCCCGGTACCGAGGTAGCGAATCGCGTTGTGTTCCTCGCAGGCGGGGCACCAGTCGTGCTCGGCCGCCGTGTTGGCCGTTTTGCCCAGGTGCGCCAGCACGAACGCAGAGTCCCTTGTGGACAGTTCCGGGTCGCCGGCCGCGGTGTAATCCGTGCCGGAAGGGAGTCGCAGCCGGCTGGCATCAGTGTCGAGGATCTGCACCGAGCCGGTATCGCGCCCGGCCTTGGCCTCCGCGTCGGTGGCCGCGATCAGGTTCCGCACCCGGACCTTGTCGCGGCTGGTGGACGCGCGGCGGATGACGATACTGTCCAGCTCGACCCGGCGATCGTCGCTTTCCGGCGAGAACACCGCCCACCCGGACCGCCCGCAAGCCCGGCAGTAGATCGCGGGCAAGAACACGGTCGCGGCGCCACTCGCGGTCATCGTCGTCGTCGGCGCGTGGTCCGCGGCCAAGTGCGCGGCACCAGGAGCGTCCCAGTGAAACTCCGCGCGCGGCCAGGCCAGCACGCCCCGCATCAGCCTCGCTACCGACCGCACCCATTGGTGCACTTCGACGTGCACAAAGGGCCGCTCCCCGACTGGTGTCGCAACTCGGGCCACCGACAGCAGGGCGACAAACCGGGCCAGCGCCGTCGCCGCTACCTCGGGCTGCTGAGCGACGGCGCGGGACCACGAAGTCGCTCGTACCCGCCACATCACGTTCAGCAGTTCGGCACTGGTCCGTACGGCCCCATCGCTCGCGTGCAGCACCGCGGCGGTCAAAGGATGCTGCTTCAGCGTCTCCCCGAGCGTGACCGGGTCGAGGTCACGGCTACCGGTGACCGCGAAAGCCAGTTCGGCCAACGCGGTTTCGCCGCGCGCCGGGTCGGGCAACGCGGCCAGTTCTTCCGGGGTGGGCTGCGGCAGCGCAGGATCGAACCCGGCTGGCGGCAGGAACTCGTCGACGCTCTGCCGGTGCTCGCCGAGCACGGCGTCGGCGTCGAACGCCCGGCCGAACACCACCGACGCCGAGCGCCGGACGTCGGCGCGCGCGTCGTCGTCGGCCGCGCCGAGGGTGGCCGACGTCGCGACCGGGCAGATCCGGCCGAGCGGGCGCTCCGGCTCGGTGACGCCGAGGGTTGCAGCCAGCCGGCGCAGCAGCATCGCGACGTCGGTGCCCTGCGCGCCGTCGTAGGTGTGGAACTCGTCGACGACGACGAATCGTGGATCGGCGTCGGCCCACAGTGGCACGTCTCGCTCGCGTTGCAGCAGCAGATCCAGCATCTTGTAGTTGGTGATCAGCAGGTCCGGCGGGGTGGCCCACATGTCGGCGCGGCGGGTGTCGACCCGCTCGTACGGTTCGGCGGTGGCCGGGCGTTCCCCGATGTAGAGCCCGGCACGGACCCGGTGCAGGCCGGGGTCGGCCAGCAGCAGCCGGTTGATCCGGTCGGCCTGGTCGGTGGCCAGCGCATTCATCGGGTACAGCAGGACGGCCTTGATTCCGGCCCGGCCAGCGGCCCGTTCCCGCGCGCAGTGGTCGAGTACCGGGTAGAGGAACGCCTCGGTCTTCCCGGAGCCGGTGCCGGTGGTCAGCACCGTCGGCAGCGGCTCCCGGCCGTCCTTCGTGGACAGCCGGGCGAATGCGGCGGCCTGGTGCGCATACGGCGTCCAGCCGGCTTTAGGCCGCCAGTCCAGGAGGTCTTCCCAACCTGGCGCGGCCGGCGTGAACGGAGTGCGGACCCGCAGGAACGGGCCGCGGAACATGCCGGTCGTCTCGTTGCCGAGGAACTCGTGCAACGCGGCCCGCGCGCCTTCGTCGGCGAGCGCGTAGGTGGTGGACAGGTACTGCAGCAGGCTTTCCTTGAGTTCGCGTGCTTGCACTGTCGGCCTCATGCGCCGGACACCTCCTGCTCTTCGGCCAACCTCTCCTGGAACGCCGCGTGGGCGGCTCGCAGCTCGGCCTCCCGGTCGACCTTGTGCATCGGGGCGACGTAGCGCTCCGGTGGTGGCACGCGCTCCGGGTCGGCAAGGTGCTCCTGCAGTTGCTTCCACGACTCCTTGCCCTGCCGCTGGCCGTGGGTTCGGGCGTTGCCGGCCAGCTTCGAACCGGCCGCGTCGAAGTAGGTGGCCGCCTCGAACTTCCGCAGCACCGGGAACCGGCCGCGGTAGGCCGCAATCAGCGTGTCGACGTCCATCCCAAGCCACACGGCGACCAGCGCGTCGATTTCGACCAGCGCGCTCCGTCGGGCCTGTTCCGTCCTCAGTGGAGTGTTGTATATCCACTTTGGACTTACGTCCTGCAAGGGGGTCAGGCCCGGCCAACGAACCGCCCAGCCGTCGTCACGCCAGGCGGGGTCGTACCCCTCGCGCCACAGCCGCCGGTACTCCGTGGTCAGGCAGTTCAGCCGCAACGTCCGCAGCAGCAGCGCCGAGGCCAGCGGATGCCCGGCTTGGGGCGCCAGCAACGCCTTTGCACTCCCGGGCCGAAGATCGGACAGGTTGGTGATGCGGATGAAGTACTCCAGCGGAATGGCGGCGAAGAATCCCGCGACCAGGCACGTTTGGATCTTCTCCGCCAAAGCGAGGGTGTGCACGTTGTCGACGTGTGCGGCCCCAGGCGGGATGAGCGCACCGAACAGGACTCGCTCAGTATCAGGAGCGATCTGACGACGCCACGCGAGCCGGGAGAATGTGGTATATCGGCGCTGGGCCCGACGGGTCAGAACCGCGTCCACTGCGCTCGGGGTCACCTCGTCTTCCGCGATGCCCAACGCTCTGGCTACCTCGATGCGGGCCCGTACGAGGGCGCGGTCGCTTCCGCGTAGGTCGGCCAGTGCCTGATGGTCGAGCCAGCGGTCCTGTGCAGCGAGATACTGTGGTGTCCGGCCCGGTACGCGCACATATTCGGTGTCCGGCACGAAGTCGTCGGGCAGCCTGGCCAGGTCAGCCCCATGCGGATCGTTGGAGTTCGCGTCGTGTCGTTTGAACGCCGGGGTCGCCACACCGAGCTGAATGCCTTTGAGCACGACCCGCCGCCAGCTCTCCGGCTGGTATTCGCTGCCCGTCGTCGAGTCCACGCGGTTGTACTCGATGAGGCCGTCCTTCTTCGACCCACTTTCGTGGTATCCGCTGCTGATCCGCGGGGACTGCATGCCGAGCCGGTACGGGTAGTTCGCCAGTGCTTCAATGGCGGGCAGTTCGGCCGTGCTGACGGGGAAAAGCAACCTGGTTTCGTCCAGCGGCTGGTCCTCCCCACCGAGCAGATGCCGCCAGGTGGCCAGCAGTTCGGGTTCGATCTCGATCACCCGGGCCGGATGCGGCCGTTCGTCGAGCTTGCCGGCGGCGGTGCGGTACTCGGGCAGCTCCTTCGCGTCGTCTGCCTCCCTGGAATGCCGCAACGCGTCCGTCGACACCAGCCAGGACAGGTGGTCGAACGCGATGTCCCGCGCCGGACCGTAGATGTGCACTCCGAAGTGGCTGCTCTCGCCGACCGGTTTGGGGAAGAACCGGTGGTTCACATTCACGAAGTCGCCGTGGACACGAAGGCGATGGTAGGCGGCAGCACGGAGCCTGCCTTCCTTCTCCCCGACGAAGTGCGTATCCGGGTGGATCATGCCCGCTGTGCCGGTGGCGGCAGCGTGCGCCCAGATCTGTGCCATGAACGCCCGGTACAGGTCCGGCTGAGTGCCGGTGAGCAGCGGATACACCTGCGGTGAGCCGAACAACGCGACCTGTGCGGTGACGGCGACCGACTCGCGCAGCACGTAGTCGCGCGCTGCCGGATCTTCGAGTAGCTTCGTCCGGTTGGTGTTCTTGTCCGCTGTGGACGGCTTCTCGGTCAGCTCCCACCACGGGTCGTACTCGGCCAGCACCGCGGCCTCGTTCCACCGGGGCCGCACCCACGGCGGGTTGCCCACCTGCAGGTCGAAGCCGCCGCCGGTGGCGAAGACGAGCGCGAACTCGAGTTCCCAGTGCAGAAAACCGTGCTCGCCGGCCAGGTCCCGGACGGTGTGCAACCACGGGAATCGGGCCTCCGGGTCGCCCCGGTACATGCCCATCTGGCCGGGTAACGAATCCTCGTAGTTCTTGAGCTGCTCGAGGTCGGGGATCTCGCGGAACAACGAGCCGTCCGGGACGTCCTGGGTGCCGAGCATCGCCTCCAGGAAGTCGAGCCAGTCGTCCAGGTTCGCCAGCGGAACATGACGGCGCACCTGTTTCGCCTGCTCGGGTTTCCTCGCCGGTTTGACCTCGATGGTGTGCACCGAACCGAACTCGTCGTCGACCATGTCCTGCTGTCCGACCGTGGGGAACAGCTCGCCCTGCCGGATGATCCTCGGCCCGGGATCGACTGTGCCGAGGAGGTCGGCGAGATCGGGTTCCGGCTCGGGCTCCGCGTACGCCGGGTCGGTACCGTCCAGGAGGGCAGCGCCGTCGACCGGCCAGAACCACAGCGCGCACCAGGCGTCCAGCACTGTCCGCAGCCGCCAGTACGGCGTGTCCGCCGCGTCGAACAGGTCCGCGAGGACCTTCTCTTTCGGTGTTGGGTCGGCGGGGCGGCGCAGGAACGCGAACGCTGGATCGGATGGGTCCGCGCCCCAGACGTCGATCCGGCGGGCGATCGCCTCTTCCGACAGCTCCATCCGTTTCTCCACGAGTGCCCACAGGAATTCGACACGGCGCGCAGCATCCCGGAGCCGGGTGAACTGGGTGCGTTTGGCCCTCGACTTCTTCGGCGCCCTGACCACGGCCCGGCGCCAAGCCCGCAGTCGTTTGACGTCCTCCCCGGCCAGCTTCTTCGCCTCATCCGAGCCCGTCGCCGCACCCCACCCGGGGCTGGGCAACAGGAACTGGTGCACCGCGTCGTCGGGCAACGACGGCCGGCTGCCACCATCGAGAAACGGCAACGGGTCCGGGCCGAGCGAATCCTTGTCCCGTGCCCACTCGCCCGCCTGGACGTCGTCGCCCGAGTACACCGCGCGGCGCGCCCCGATCAAGGAGTTGCCGCGCCGCAGGTGCAGGCCGAACCACGGCGCCCGCATGCCTGGGTGCATGGTGTTGAGCCATAGTGACACCTCAGCGAGCTCCACACCGGTGGCGTTGAGGTCGACGCCGTAAGCGTTGTGCAACGCGATGTACGCCTTGACCTTCTGTTTCTCGGCCAGCGCCCGCTCAGTAGGCACCGATACGCCGAGCTCTTCCTGCCGACGGCGCAGGTACTCCTCGGCGACCTGGTTGATCGCCTCGTTAAGGAACGCCCCCGAACCCAGCGCCGGCTCGCAGATCTTCAGCGACAACAGGCGGGCGGCGGGCGTGTCCTCGTCCATCAGGTGGCGCAACGCCAGCTCGACCGTGACTTTGGTCAGCGACTCCGGCGTGTAATAGGACGCGGTGGTCTCGCGTTCCCGGCCGGCGAGCCGGTAGACGAACGTACCGGGCGAGTACCGCTTCACCCCGCGCCGTCCGCGTGCCTCGTCGTGCTCGTCATAGTGCACCAGCGTCTCCGCCGGGTAGTCGCTCTGCCGGTGCGCCGGGATCAGCCAGGAACCGGCCTCCGGCTTGCCCTTCTTCGCCACTTCGCACAGCTCTTCGGCGGCGATGACACCGGTGTAGGACATCAGCCCCTCGTACACCGCGCCGAGCTGGTTGATGCCGAGGTTGCGGTACGAGATGAACCCGCCACGCCCGCCACGCCGGTCCGCGCGTTTCATCGTCAGTAGCCGCAGCACCTCGTGCAGGGCCGTGTTGCGCGGCCGCACGTCCAGTTCCCGGCCGTGGTGGGCGTGCATGCCGATCAGCGTGATCGCGTCCCGGTCGAACAGTTCGCTGCGCAGCGGCTCGAACCGCAGGCCGCGATCCTCGCTCCGGCGGTTGTCCTTGGCCTGGACGGTAGCCGCGTCGTCGCCGGGCAGCACGTCGTCAGGTTCGCTGCCGTACGGCCGGTGCCCGCTGTTGACCTTGGTGAACAGCAGGTCCAGAGAGGCGTACAGGTGATACCCGTGCTTGGCCTCCTCCTCGACCAGCACTTCATCGCGGGCCACCAGTTCCCGCAGTCGCGCCATTGAGTAGCCGGCCTCGTAGCTGCCGTCGTCGGCGGGCAAAATGCGCAGCTCCGGCCGTGACTCGGCATACAGCAAGAACAGAACGCGGTAGAGGTAACGCAGGGTCTCGCGCGTCAGCTGCCGGGCGAACGGGACCTTGCCCTCGATCTCCGCCGGCGTCACCCCAGCCGCGCGCAGCCGGTCGAGGACCTCGTTCGCGAGGATCTCGACCGAGCGCTGCAATCCGGCCCGCAGGTCCCGGTTCACCCCGACCGAGTTGTTCGTCGACGCGCCGAGTAGTTCGTCCAAGCCGATCTCGGTACCGTCTCCGGCGCTGGTGAGCATCCCATGGGAGAACAACGCGGCGATCGTCGCCAGCTCGCCGCCCTGGCGGGTGTCGTTGCGTTCCAGCGCGAGATCCAGGTTCGCGGCCAGGAACCGGCCCTCTGACCACGTCTTCCGGTCAGCCAGCACGATGACGCCCCCGCACAGCAGAAGCACGAACCGAGGCCGCGGGCCACCCTGCTCGCCGAGGTCGCAGCCGAATAACCACGCCGCGAGCCGTTGACCGGATTCGTACCGTTCGGACGCGCTGAGCGCCACGGGGCACAGCAGAAGCCCGGCGCCGGTGTCGGCGACCGCGTCATCGACCGTCTTCGTCCAGCCGCAGTCCAACGCCACGATCCCGGCGCCGTGCCAAGCCACCGGGATTTTGTGGTCTCGGCCCGAACGGTGCACCGTCAGCTCGCCCGGCTCATCGGAAAAACCGAGGGCGACCAGGACTTTCCGGTGCCAGGCCGTCAGCCTCTCAGCCAGCTCCCGATCGGGCTTGGGCGCGGCGGCGTCCAGGTCAGTCGCGTCGGCGAAGAACTCCCGGGCCTCGGACGTGAAGTAACCGCCGCGCAGCGCACGTACACGCTGGCGCGGTGTCGTCCGTTCATCGTGGGGGTCCTTCTCGATGAGCGTCCACTCCGCCAGTGGCCGCTTCTTCAGCGCGTCGGGCAGCTCTTCGGCGAAGTAGTGCGCGGCGAGGTATTCGCCCCGGTTGGTGATCGAATCGAACACGACGCTCACTGGTGTCCCCCTTCGACGTGCAGCGGGTCGAGCACCGCAAGCAGCCGCAGCATCGGCGCACCTTCGGTTTTCATGGCGGCGACCAGTTCTTCCTGCCGGCGGGCGGTCCGATCGATTCGAGCCTTCGACCCGGCGGTGTTCGCGATGTCCAAGGCCAGCTGTTCCCAGCGATCCGCCCGTGCCTCAGCCGGCGCCAACGCGGCTTCCACACGCTCCGCGTACTCGTGCTCCCGCTCGGCCAAGCAGCCGCGCGCGGCGTCGATCGCGGCAGGCACCAGGTCCTGGAGCGATGCCAGGTCCGGGGCGGTTCGGCCTGGCATGGCCGGCGACACCCCGCAGGCGGCCAGGAACTCCGCGTCCATCGCCACCACCCGGGGCCGTTCGGGCAGGCCGGTCACGGCCATCCACTCGACCACCGTCGGCCTCCCGAGCGCGTTGGCGTAGCTGCCCTGCACCAGGAATACCGGCCCGGCCAGATCGGCTAGCAACCGCGCGTCTATCGCCGCCGCGCGCGCCGGATCGGGCACAAAGGCCAGTACGAACGCCTCGTCGTGGCGGGCCGCCGCGAGCGCCTTGTCAGTCACCCAGTCCAGCACCGGGTGGACATCGGTGATGTAACCGACATTGGGCCACTGCGTGCCGCTCGTCTCCCGGGCCGCGATGAGCCGCTTCTCTGCGAGGCCCCTGTTAAAGGTGACGCGCAGCCGGCCCGGCACACCGGCGCCGGGCAGGATGCCCTGCTCGTCGAGATAGGACTTCGGGAGCGCCTTGAGCCGGTGGAGCAAGTCGGCAGGCGGCTCGAACGCGATGGTGCCGTCCGCATCACGGCGCAACGCCAGTTCGTCCTCCGGCCCGGTCGGGCAGATCTGGCGCAACGCCTCCTCGAAGTAGTCCTTCGTGGCGGCGAATACCGTCGGTACCCGCGCCGTCGCCACCTCGGCGATTTTCGGCGACGCACCGACGTTGCCGAGCATGCTTGCAAGGAAGTCGCCATTCTCCTGCCGGGATGCCGCTAACGATCGCTCGACGCTGCGGCCCGCGATCAGGTCCTTGACCAGCCGGTTCTCCTCATCCCGCGGCCGGCAGAGCCCGGTGACGGCCTCCGCGGTGCCCTCGATACGGTGCGCCTCAGCCTCCCGGACCAGCAGCTTCGCGCCGACCAGCCGATCGTCCAACGACAACGGGGTGCCGTGCTCGTCGGTGCGCCATTTGACGTCGCTGGTCAGGATCAGCGCGCGGAATTCCGGCGGGATCCGCTGCCCATACCGGTCGATCCGGCCGTTGCGCTGCTCGATGCGGATCAGCGACCACGGCAGGTCGTAGTGGATCAGCTGCGCGCACTCCTGGTGCAGGTTCACCCCTTCGGAAGCGATGTCGCCGGTGAACAGGAGCCGCACCGGGTCTGTGCGCAGCCCGAACGCCTCCACGATGCGCTTCTGTTCGTCATCGGTACTCGCGTCACCGTGCATCACTGCCACCGCACCGCTGTAGGCGAGCCACGGCTTGACCTTTTCCGCTTTACCCGTTTTGCGGAACCCGAGTTTGTCCGGCACGGTCTCGGCCAGCCAGCGCAAGGTGGGGATACGTTCGGAGAACACCACCACCCGGGTCGATGAGCCGGGTCCAACGCCGAGCTCAGCCAGTACCGCCACCAGCGCAGCGAGCTTCGCAGAGTCGTCGTCGGTGATCGCTTCAGCCAGCATCCGCAGGTCGACTAACGCGCGCCGCTCGGTTTCCCGAGCCGCCTTTTCGACTGTGGACATCCTGGTGGCGATGGTTGCCAGGAGCGCCCGGTGCGAGGAGAGGAATGACTTGAGGAGCTGGTAACCAATCAGTGGCTCGGCCACCGCGGGCGCATCGTCACCGGGCAGCCAGCGCGCGGCCAGTTCGGCGAACACCGCACGCTCCCGCACCGAAGCGGATACCGGCACCGGCGTGGACGGCCCACGGTCGGCCCATTCCCCGCGCAGACCGTCCCGTACTTCAGGTGCGGTCTTGGTCCGCCGGATGAACAGGTGTTCGAGGTCCTTCGGGTCATAGTCGGCGAGGTCGGCAATCGCGGCATCGTCCAACAGGCTGATCAGCTCGGCGAAGGACCGGGCGTCCCCGTTGTGCGGGGTGGCCGAAGCCAGAATCAGCGCGTCTGTCCGAGCGGCCAGCAGCCGGGCCAGGTCGTTGTTCTGGGTCCCGCGGTTGATCAGGTTGTGTGACTCGTCGATGACCACCACGTCCCAGTCGGTGCTGGCCAGGTGTTGTTTGTAACTTTCGCCTTTCAGCGTGTCGACCGAAATGATCACTCGTTTGAAGTAGGCGAACGGGTTTCGGCCTGCTGGGATGTCCTGCTGAATGCGCTGGATGCCGGTCGTGTCGAGCCGGACCAGGGGCAGCGCGAACCGGGTCCACAGCTCGCGCTGGAATTGTTCGAGCACGTGAGCGGGCGAAACCACGAGAATACGTTCACCGCGGCCCCGGCGGATCAGTTCGGCGAGCAGGATGCCGATTTCCAGAGTTTTGCCGAGTCCGACGACGTCCGCGATAAGCACGCGCGGCCGCAGGTTGCGCAGAGACAACGCCAGCTCGGCCGGCCGCAGCTGGTGGGTCTGAAAATCCATCAGAAACCCACCGGCCAGCGCGAGCCCGTGTTCAGTCTGGGGCAACGCGGTCTTGCGCAGCACCGCTTCGAGGTACAGCCGGGCCCGGCGGTGATTCGGTGAGTCGTCGGCTACCAGCCGAGTTCGTTTCGGGTCGAGCACCTCGATTTGCCCGGCACCCTCGATGTCCTCATAGAACACCGCGTCCGTGCCCCGTACGAACGGCGACACCCCGGTCACCTCGAGCATCCACCCGTCACTGGTGATACCGACCTTGCGCACCAACCACTGCTCGTCCCGCACCCGCACCTGCGCACCAGGCGCATACCGCGCTGGCCGCTCGCCGCTCACACCGGCCGCCTTGACGAACTCGACCACAATGGCAACTGCCTCCCGTACTGCTCCCGTAACCGATTTGCGACTCGCAACCGTGCCGCTACCCGCCCGGCCGAAACCGGCGTCGCCGGCTCCGGCTCGGGAGGCGGGACTAGAGCGCCGCCCAGGCCGACCGGGCGATCAAGCCCACCAATGTCCGCCGGGAGCTCGACGAACTTCGCCGCAAGCCCGGCCAGCCGCGCGTCCAGCGACGATGAGCGGCTGGGCGCCTCCGCCACCTCTCGGAACGTCTCCGCCACCAGCATGCGACGCACGTCCCGTACCGTGGTCCCGGCCGCGGTGAGCAACTCGACGTAGGTCGCCAACACGGCCTCCAACGACGGTCGATCGTCCGGATCATGAGCGAGCAACGACCCGACCAGCGGTACCAGCGCGGCCGGTAAGCCGTCAAGCTCCGGCGGCGCCGCACGGTCGCAGATCCGGTTCAGCGTCACGGCGCCGTCGTTGCCGTACGGCAGGTTCCCGGTCGCCGCGTACAGCAATACTGCGCCCAGCGCATGCAGGTCCGTCTTCGTGGTGACTGTCGAAACCCCATCCACCTGCTCCGGGGCCATGTAGCAAAGCGTGCCGAGAAATCGGCCCCCCGAAGAAATGCTTTCCCCCAGGCGCTCGACGAACGCGCCGAGTCCGAAGTCGATCAGCACCGGTCCACGATCGGCGAGGATGATGTTCTGCGGTTTCATGTCCCGATGCACCAGTCCCGCGCCGTGCACCCCCCGCAACCCGTCGACGAGCACCACCCCGAGACCGACCACCAGCGGCGCCGGCAACGGACCGTGCTCAGCCACGAAATCTCGCAGGGTCGCGCCAGCGACATACTCCATCGCCAGCCATGGCTCGTCGGCGAACGAATCGGCCCCGAGGACTCGCGGGACCTGGCTGGTCCCGATTACCGTTCGGGCGATCAACGCCTCCCGCTCGAACCGCCTCCGGGTCTCCACGTCTATCCGGTCCTGCCGGATCACCTTCACCGCGACTGGCTCACCGGCCTCCGACCAGGCGAGATAGACGCGTCCCATGCCGCCGCGACCAAGCTCTCGCTCCACCGCGTACCGACCGATCGTCGCGGGCACTTGATCCATGGCTATTCAACGCCCCCATACCCCGCCGGTTCTTCTACTGGCCAACCCACTCCGTGGCCACCATATCTAAGAGCAGTCCGGCGATACCGCCATCATCACCTGTCTCCTCTTGCCGCTCCCTCGCTCAACCGCCGGCAGGCTGGTGTCGTCGCGCTTCCGCCGATTGTTACGTCAGGCTGCCATCAGCTGCGGAACGCGTTGATCTGCTGCCAGATGGTGTCGTGTGGCGCGTCGTGGTCGTCGAGTTTGCCGAGGGCCTCGACTTCGCCGATCACTGCTGACGTGCGGCTTCGTTGGTCGGGGTGCTGCTGCCAGTACGCCTGCGGAACCTTCAGGACCGCCACGAGCAGATCGCCGGGGTAGAAGTCGCCCTCGGCGAGTGGGTTCTGTTCGAGGTGGGTGAGCGCGACGGGGACCAGCACTTCGACGCTCTCTTGCTGGAGCAGCAGGACGCGGAGGTCTTCAGTGTCCATGGCACCGACGGCCTTGTGGCGGAGCTCGTAGACGGTCTTGACCAGCCGGGTTGCCTCGGCCGGCGGTTTGCCCCAGGGGCGGTCTTCGATTTGCTCGAGGGTGAGCGAAACGTCGACGTCCGGATTGGTCCCCATGGCTCCTCGTGTCAGCTGTCGTGCAGGTCAGTCGTGTAGGTAAGGCTGTTATCCGCGTGGTACCCACTGCTCACTGTAGTCGAGCAGCCGGCTCGCCTCGGACAGTTCGGCCTCGATGACGGGACGATCTTCGGGCGCCAGCCGGGAGTCGCCGAGCTGGCGTTTCAACCGGTTGATCTGGTTCGTGAGACCCGCCTGGGCCTCTCTGACTTCGATGACGTGGTCCCAGGGGGTGCCGTCGCCCTTGCGGGCGACGACTTCACCGTTCAGTTCACGACGGGCCCCGTCGAGATCCTTGTCCGTGAGATGTTCCTTGAGCCGGTCCGTCTTGGTGGGTTTGGTTGGGTTGGCGCGTGGCTTGACGGGTTCGACGTGGTCGTCGGTCATGGCGTGCCGGGTGAGATCGCCGACGGCGCCGGCAGTCATTGCCCCGCCGGCGACGATGCCGGCCGCCGAGACGACGTTCAGTGGCACACCGACGATGGCGCCGACGCCAGTGGCGTCGAGCAGGATCCCGGCGTCTTCGCCCGTTGAGCTGATCATGGTCAGTGCGATGCCGCCGACTGCAGTGGCGGTGTCGACTGGGTGGTTGAGCATCGCGTTGCCGAACGAAGCGAGGCTGTTCGCCGCGTGTGTGCCGAGGTCGGCGAGGAAGTTGTCGGCGCCGTCCAGCCAGCTGGGGCTTTGCGGTGCTGCGTCTGCCTCAGCGTCGAGCATGCCGGCGATGGAGTCTCCGGCCTCGGACAGTTGGGCCCGGGCCCGGTTGAGCGTGTCCCGGGCGGATTGCCGTCCGGCTTCCCTTGGATCGTTGATCTGTGGTGGAGGCTGGTTGTTCACCTGGGCTTCGGCTGCAACGGCGTCGTGGCGGGCTTCGACCTGTTGGGTGACTGCTTGGGCGTTGTCCCACTGGGCGATGGCCTCACCGGCCTGCGCTTGGGCCCAGCGCAGCGTTCGCGCGTAGTCGGTCAGCAGTGACCCGCCTCGATGGAGGGAGTCGGCCACGTCGAACCACTTGTTCGGTTCGTAGCTGAACTTGTCGTGGAATGCGCGGGCGGCTGGGCCTTCCCATGCTCCGGTGCCGATGGCTTTGAGTCCGTCGGCGGCTTGACCGGCAAGGCCGCCACGGGCCTCGAGCACTCGGGCGTTTTCCTCGATCGCTTCGGGCTTGCCCGGGACAAGAGCAGCCGGGTCGTTGGTGTCGCCGAGTTCAGCCATCATCCACCGGCCCCAGACCTGGGTCGGTGGTGAGCGAACCGGCGGCGGCGGAGTCGGTCGCCCGGTACACGGCAGCTGCCTTGGTGAGCACGTCGCTGATCGCGTCCGCGTCATCGGTCAGGGTGTCGATGCCGTCGCCCTAGCGGACGCAGAAATTCATCAACGAGTCGTGGATGCCGTCATGCCCATACAAGCTCGTGTCGCCGCACAATCCACGCAGGTCGAAGCTCGACTGGTCCGTCACGCTTGTCTTGATGCCGTTCGCGGCTTCCTCAACTTTGCCGACGTCGACGTGAAACCCAGGACCATCCACTACTGAAACCATCTCCCTCGAACACGTTCAGTACTCAATCGAGCGTGGAGGATCCGATCCCCGGCGGCAAGCAGCCGGACTGTCATGAGCACAGCAGAGAGAACGGAGACATAACGGAGCCCAGACCGGCCGTTCACAACCACAAACATGATCTTGAAGTTGCCGAAATCGCAGGTAGAGGCCCTGAAATCGGAGATTGCTTCAAGACGGCCGCGATTGAACCCGTGGGCTTTTAATCCGCGGGCCTGGAGTTCGAACCCCTTGCGGCCCACCAGTTTTCGCAGTTCACAGCGGTTTTGCAGTTGCATCGTTAGGTGGGCATAGCGGGTGGCCAGGTATCCGATCGGAGACAGGTGCGAACCGGTCTCGCGGCCGTGACCACGAGGTGGTCCAGGTGGTTGGACGCAGTGCTGTCGCTCAGTCCGGGTCTATGCAGCGTGGACGCGGTCACACCAGTTGCGAAGCCGACGAGCGGGTAGGGAATCGCAGGGTCAGGCAGCGCCTCGGGCCTGACGCCGAGCTGCGGCACTCGGCCGGGCTGAGGGAGGTTCGGAACGCGCGGGCCGCGACCGCGGAGTTGATCTTCGTCAGAGACCAGTGGAACCCGCGGCCGCGAGCCAGCACCGCGCCAACGAGGACGACCGTGGTCACCTGTCGACGTCGGTGGTCCTCGTCGAGCTGATCTGCACGGTCACGCACAGTGGGACGAGGGCGCGTTCGCGGAATCTCGTGCGGCTGCCGCCCCGGTAGCGGTTGCCGGGGCGGCAGGCACGGTTGAGTGGTGACTTGAGTTCGGGTGGGGTTGGGCCGGGGTTATCGGGGTGTTTCGGGGGCGGCGGTGTGGTGGGTGCCCGGCCGGGGCAGGAGGAACATCAGGGCCCACATGGTCAGCAGGCCGCCGGCGACGTAGGGCAGGGCGCCGGCGAAAGAGTGGGCGACGTCGGTGCCGCGGGCGGTGGCTTGGGGGTCGTGGGTGAAGAAGACCACTCCGGAGAAGACCGTTCCCAGGGCCATACCGAGGTAGATGGCGGTGTTGAACAGCCCGGAGGCCGAGCCGGCGTGGGCTTCGGGGACGCGGCTGAGGCTGAGGTCGGTCAGCGGGGCGCTGGTCAGGCCGATCCCGATACCGAGGGCCACGGCCGGCCCGGTCATGGCCGTCATCGACAGCTCCGCCCCGCGGCTGGTGACCAGCAGGGCGAACACGGCCACCGACAGCGCCGCGAGCAGCGCACCGGCCTGCGGCACCCGGCGCCGGTGGCGGGTGAGGAACAGGGCGGACAGCCACGCCCCGGTGATCTCGGCGAGCGCGAACAGCGCGAACACGATCGCCGCCCGGGCCGGGCTCAGCCCCAGCCCGTGCTGCAGGTACAACGTCCAGCACAGGATGAGCAGACCGGAGAGCAGACCGAGCACGAGCTGGGCGGCCAGTCCCGCGGAGAACACCCGCTGGGTGAACAGGGCCGGCTCGATCAGCGCCGATCCATACGCGCGGGCCCTCATCCGCTGCTGGATCACCAGGCCGGCCAGGGTGGCTGTGCCTGCGGCCAGCGCGGTGAAGGACCACCAGGGCCAGTGGCGGGCCGGGCCCTCGCTGAGCGGGTAGGCGATCAGCAGCAGACCGAGCGCGGACAGCGCGATGCCCGCCGGATCCGGCCGCAGCGCCCGGTCCGCCCGGGTTTCGGGCAGAACCCGGCGGCCGAGCAGAGCGATCGCGATGCCCAGCGGCAGGTTGATCAGGAAGATGGGACGCCAGCCCAGACCGAGCAGGTCGGCCTGGGTGAGCAGGCCACCCAGGACCGGCCCGATCACGGCACCGGCGGAAATGACCGTCCCGTAGAGGCTGAAGGCGCGGGCACGGGCGGGACCGGAGCCGGCGAAGGTGACGTGCAGGGTGGCCAGCACCTGCGGCACCATCATCGCGGCCCCTGCGGCCTGCACCACCCGGACGGCGATGAGCATCGCCGGGCCGGTGGCCAGCGCGCACAGCAGCGAGGCGCCGGTGAACCCGCTCGTGCCGAGCAGGAACAGGCGCCTGCGTCCGTAGAGGTCACCCAGACGGCCGCCGGTGATCATCCCGACGGCGAAGACGAGGGCGTAGGCGGCGTGGATCCACAGCAGCTCCGCCGCCGAGGCACCGGTATCGGCCTGGATGGCGGGCAGGGCGGTGTCGATCACCGAGCTGTCCAATGTGGACATCAGTTCACCGGCCAGCACCACGGCCAGCAGCAGCCTTCGGCCACGGCGGCGGAATCGATCGTCGGACGCCCGGCCGTGAGCGGACGGGGAAGAAGAAGAGGTGCCGGAAGACACGAGGGAAGGTCCTGTTCTGCGCGAGGAGAGAGACGGGCAGACCGGGGACCGCGCCGGCTCCCCCTTCAAGGACAGGAGAAGCTCACGGAGCCCAGGCCATCAGCATTCGCCGTCGGCGCAGCACAAGGATGCCCTCGTCTGCGGGTGCAGTGAGAGCACATGTAGCTGCGGGAGACGGCTACTGGGCCTGGGAAATAAGTCATCACCTCGAACGCGGAGCACACGCCCGTCAGGGCGGCAGGAACCAGCCCAGCGTACCCGGCGGCCCGCGGGCGGCGGAACGGATTTGCCGTCGGCGCACTGATCACCTGGCCGGTTCGACCACTGGACCCGTGGTCGAGGGTTGCGCTCCGCAGACCCCGGCTCCCACGCCGAACGGACGGCTGCTCGGCCACGACTCGGCCCCACCGGCCGTTCCGGTTATCGCCCGGATCACCCGTGCGACATAGGGTGGAGCCATGACCGAAGAGATCGACTTCGACGCGATGAACCGCCAGGTGATCGCCGACTTCCGGGCGAACGGCGGCGAGCCCGGCGGGATGACCGAGGGCTCGCCCATGGTGCTCGTGCACCACGTCGGCGCCAAATCGGGGGCCGAGCGGATCGCGCCACTGGTGCCCTACGTGGACGGTGACCGCCTCTACATCTTCGCCAGCAAGGGCGGCAGCCCCGGGAACCCGGCCTGGTACCACAACCTCCTCGCCCACCCCGACACCAAGGTCGAGTACCGCACCGAGACCTTCCCCGTGCACGTGCGGGTGCTCTCCGGCCAGGAACGCGACGACATCTACGCCAAGCAGGTCGCCGTGCAGCCCCAGTTCGGCGATTACCAGCGCAACACCGATCGGATCATCCCCGTCCTCGAACTGGAACGCACCGGCCGCTGAGCCACCGGGCGCCGGACGGCGGGCTCGTTCGCGGCGACGTACCCGGCGTGGTCGGAGTAGCCCCCCGAAACGAACCCGAACGCCGCTCGGCCGAGGTCGATCGGGGTGCGCACTCTATGGGTATTCGCCCTCACATTAATTAACTAACTTTGTTAGTGACTTATCTAGTAGTGTTCCCTTCATGGAACCTTCTGCTCGCGGTGCCCACCGCCCCGCCGTCCCGGCCACCTCGGGACCGGGCCCTGCTGCGGGGCGGTGGCCGCCGGAGTCTCCCGGAGTGGGCGAGGCGGTGATGGAGCGCCTGCAGGAGGTGGGGGTGCTCACGCGGGTGATCGAGCAGCGGGTGAGCGGGGCGCTGCGGATCAACGCCCGGGATCTGGCCGCGATGGAGCACCTGGTCACCGAGGGTCCGCTGACGGCCAAGGACCTCGCGGACCGGTTGCGGGTGTCGACCGCGGCGAGCACGCACATCGTGGATCGGCTGGAGAAGGCCGGGCACGTCGTGCGCCGCCCGCACGCCAGCGATCGCCGCAAGGTTCTGGTCGAGCCGGTCGCGGAGTCGATGACCCGGATGTTCGGGCTGCTGCACCCGCTGCTGAGCGGGGTGGCCGAGCTCGTCGCGGCGCTGAGCCCCGGCGACCGGGACGTGGTCGAGGATTTTTTGACCGGAGTCGTGCAGATCTACACCGACTCGGCGGATTCCCTGAACCAGGACTGACCGCCCCGAATCACCCGCCCGGCTGGGCGGTGCCCGTGCGCGCCCGCGGGGCCCGTAACTGCTTGCCCCATGAGGAAGTGGGAGGGAAAGAACATGTCCGAAGCGGGAAAGCGGAGCTCGCCGTCGAGGGTGTGGTGGCTGCTGGCCGCCGTGCTCGTCGTCGAGCTGATGGATCTGCTCGACTCCACCATCGTCAACGTGGCGGGGCCGTCGCTGGAACGGTCCCTGGGCGCGAGCCCGGTGGGCCTGCAGTGGGTGATCGGTGGTTACGCCCTGACCCTCGGCGCCGGGCTCGTGCTCGGCGGGCGCCTGGGTGACCGGTTCGGCCGGCGGCCGGTGTTCCTGGGCGGCCTGCTGGCCTTCACCCTGTCCTCCCTGCTGTGCGCGATCGCCCCGAGCATCGGCCTGCTGATCACGTTCCGGCTGGTCCAGGGCGTGGCCGGGGCGATGATGCTGCCCCAGGGACTGGGCATCCTGCGCGACAACCTCCGGCCGCGGCAGCTCACCAAAGCCCTCGCGGTGTTCGGTCCGGTCCTGGGCCTCGGGGGCGTCCTGGGTCCGGTGCTGGGTGGTGCGCTCATCGACGGGGACCTGTCCGGCCTGGGCTGGCGGCTGGTGTTCCTGGTCAACGTCCCGGTCGGGCTGGTCGCGGTGGCCCTGGCCTGGCGGCTGGTGCCCCGCGGGCACGGCACCGCGGGGCTGCGGGTCGATGTGACCGGAGCCGTGCTCGTCGCCGCGGCGTCGGCGTTGCTGGTGCTGCCGCTCAACGAGGGACAGTCCTCGGGCTGGCCGCTGTGGACGTGGCTGTCCTTGTCGGCCGCGGCGCTGGGTTACGCGGGATTCGCGCTGTGGCAGCGGCGCACGCTGAGCCGGGGCCGCACCCCGCTGATCACCCCGACCCTGTTCGGCAAGTCCGCGTTCACCGTCGGGCTGGTCGCGGTCGCGCTGTTCTTCGGCGGGCTCATCGGTACCCAGCTGGTGCTGACGTTCTTCCTGCAGCTCGGCCAGGGCTACACCGCCGGGCAGGCCGGGCTGGGGAACCTCCCGGTCGCGCTGGGCACCGCCGTCGGCGGCGGGATCAGCGGCGGACTGCTCGCCGCGAAACTGGGCCGCACCGTGCTGCAGGCCGGGGCCCTCGTCCAGCTCGCGGGGGTCGCGTGGCTGTGGTCGACCCTGGCCGAAGACGGCGCGTTCACGATCTGGCGGACCGTGCCCGGCAGCGCGGTGGCCGGTATCGGCGCGGGCATCGTGATCGCCGCGGTGTTCAACACCGTCCTCGGCGCCGTGGACGACGACGAGGTCGGCTCCGCCTCCGGTGTCCTGTCCGCGGTGCAGTCGATCGGCGGCTCGGTCGGCGTCGCGGTGTTCAGCACCGTGTTCTTCGCCGGCGCGAGCACCGGTGCGGTCACCGACAGCTTCCGGGACGCGCTCGTGGTCCAGGCCATCGTGATCGGGCTGTTCCTGCTCATCTCGCCCCTGTTCCCCCGCCGCGCCCGCCCCGACGACAGCGACGCCGACGACAGCGCTGTCGACGGTGCCGCCGAGGGCTCCGGTATGGCCAGGACCGGCGGGCCCCGGGAGACGGGTGCGGCCCCGTCCGTCACCGGCCATTCCCACTGAGCCCGGCACCCTTCTCGTGAGGAGAACCCCATGAACCGCACCGTTCTCATCTCCGGGGCCGGTATCGCCGGCCCGGCCCTGGCCCACTGGCTGCACCACCACGGCCTGACCGCAACCGTCGTCGAACGCGCGCCGGCTCCGCGCCTGGGCGGTCAGACGGTCGACCTGCGCGGCGCCGGCCGCACCGTCATCGAACGCATGGGCCTGGAACCGGCCGCCCGCGACCGCATCACCCACGAGGAGGGATTGCACTTCGTCGACCGCCGCGACCGCGCCCGGGCATCCTTCCCCAGCACCGGGTTCGGCGGCGAGGGGTTCGTCGCCGAACTGGAACTGCTGCGCGGTGAGCTCGCCGACCTGCTCCACCAGCACACCCGCGAGAACACTCCCTACGTCTTCGGTGACGAGATCACCGGGCTGAGCGACACCGGCGACGGTGTGGACGTCACCTTCCGCCACAGCCGGGACCGGCGATTCGACCTCGTCGTCCTCGCCGACGGCCTGCGCTCCCACACCCGCGACCTGGTCTTCGCCGATCTCGCCCGAAGCCGCTCCTTCGGCCTCTACACCGCCTACTTCACCATCCCCCGCACCGGCTCCGACGGCCGCTGGGCCCGCTGGTACAATGCCCCCGGCCGCCGCGTCGTGCTCCTGCGTCCCGACAACCACGGCACCACCCGCGCCAGCCTCTCCTTCCTGCACCCGCAACCCGGCCTGGACCGGCTGCCGGTCGCGGCCCAGCACGACTTCCTGCGCCGTCACTACGCCGACGCCGGCTGGGAAACCCCCCGCGTGCTCGACGCCATGGACGGCACCGACGACTTCTACTTCGAGTCAGTCGGGCAGATGCGCCTGCAGCACTGGTCCCGCGGCCGGATCGCCGCGGTCGGTGACGCCGCCTACTGCGCCTCTCCCCTCAGCGGCATGGGAACCAGCCTCGCCCTCGTCGGTGCTTACGTCCTGGCCGGCGAACTGGCCCGGCACCACCACCACCGCGACGCCTTCCACGCCTACGAAACCACCATGCGGCCCTACGTCGCCCGAGCGCAGAAGGTCCCCTGGATCGCGCCCCGGCTGGCCGCACCGAAAACCCGCACCGGCATCGCACTCCTGAACACCGTCGCCGGGCTCGGCGCCCGCCTCGCCTCCCGTCCCGTCGTCAGCCGGCTCGCCGGCCGCATCACCAGCCCACCCGCCGACTCCATCGCCCTGCCCACCTACCCCGGCCCGGCCCGGGACCCACTCGCGTAGGTCCGGCGTCGCGGGGTCCGGCGTTTCACTTCAGTGACTGGGCCAGGATGGTCTGGACCAGAGCGTGGCCGGCGTCGGGGATCGGGTCGTTGTCGATGTTGCCGACCACCGAGTTGGCGATGGTGGTGAGGTCGTCTTCGGTGAAGCCGTGTTCGAGCAGGCCCGCGCGGACGCCGACGGCGGTCATCAGCCTGGTCAGCGCGGCGTCCACGTCGGTGTCGCCGAGCAGGGTGCCGATGCGGTCCAGGGCCGGTGCCGCGTGGGGGTGGGCGTGGCTGAGCCAGGCCGGGTAGACCGCGGCCAGGCCGCGGCCGTGGGAGATGTGGAGGCGGGAGACCGAACCCATGGCCTGCTGGACCCGGTGGGGCAGGCAGGTGCTCGCGTTGGCCACGCTGAAACCGCCGTACAGCGCGGCCAGGGCCATGGCGTCGAGCACCGGTTCGGAGTGGTTGCCCGCGACCAGGCTCGGCAGGGACTCGCCGAGGATGCCCAGGGCCTGCTCGCAGTAGAGGCGGGTGATCGGTGACGCTTTGCGCGCCACGTAACCCTCGATGGCGTGGGCCAGGGCGTCGAAGCCGCTCTCGGCCGCGACCGCCGGGGGGAGGGTGCGCAGCAGGTCCGGGTCGATCAGGGCGATCCGGGGGAACAGGTCGTCCCCCCGGATCCCCGCCTTGAGGGCTCGCGCGGTGTCGGTGATGATCGCGCCCCTGGTCACCTCCGCGCCGCTGCCCGCCGTGGTGGGCACCGCGACGACCGGTACCGGGTCGCCGGACGGCTCGAGGGTGCGGCCGACCAGGGGGCCGCTCGGTCCGTGGCGCAGGCCGACCGCCACGGCTTTGGCGGCGTCGATCGCGCTGCCCCCGCCGAGGCCGACGATCACGGTGCACCCGGCGGCCTCGGCCCGCGCGGCGGCGGCGTCGACTTCCGAGGACTTCGGATCGGCGGAGACCTGGTCGAAGACGGTCGCCCGCACCCCAGCGTGGTCGAGAGTGGACAGTGCGACGTCGAGGAAACCGTTACGCCGAGCTGAGTTTCGGCCACACACGACCAGCGCGTTTCGGCCCAGCGGGGCGGTACGGGTGCCGAGCTCGGCGAGCCGGCCCCGGCCGAAGTGCACCGCGGTCGGCACCTGGAGGTCGAGTCTCACGGTGTCGGGGTCCTCTCGATCGTTCGGGTGCGGCGCAACGCGTCGAAGACGGCGCAGGTGCCGTCGGCCAGGTAGTGCAGGGCGGACCCACCGCCGGTGGAACTGGGGCCCGCCCACGGGAGTTCCGCCACGGTGTCGCCGCCGAGGAGCAGCGCGTCCACCCCCGGGTCGGCGAACGCCGCCAGCAGGGGCGTCACGGCCGTGGTGAACCCGTCGGTGTAGCGGCTCGGGGTGCCCGCGACCAACGCCCGGCCGCCGAGGGCGCGGAGCCGGGCCAGGCGCTCGTGCGCCCACGGCGCCAGCTCGAAGTCGACGACGGCGGCGTCGTCCGGCACCCCGTCCACGTCCACCGTGGCCGGACGCCCGTCGCCGCGACGCACGATCACCCGGTCCGGGACGTGCAGTTCGGCCCGTCCGTCCGCGAGCACCGACCGCGCCGCGTCGGCGCAGCGCTCCGGCTCCGGCCCGAGCGCGGAGCGGCCGATCGGGTGGCCGAGGGCGCGCAAAAGGGTGTTCAGCACGACGCCGCCGGGGATCAGCAGATCGTAGGCCCGATCGAGCCCGGTGAGGCCGACCAGGGTCTTCTCCGGCTTGACGCCACCGAGCACGGCGACCGAGTAGCGGCCGGGGTCGCGGCCCGCCCAGGGGTCGAGGGCGCGGGCCTCGGTGACCAGGTTGTCCGCGGCGCAGCCGGGCAGGAAGTCCAGGATGGCGGCGTTGGACGCGTGCGCGCGGTGCGCCTTGGCGAAGCCGCCGACGGCCACGGCTGCCCCGAGCCGGGCGAAACGGCGGGCCAGCGCGGGATCGCCGCGTTCTTCGCCCGCGTGCTCGCGGGTGTTGCCGAACAGCACGATCTCGCCGTCGCGCAGCTCGTCGGCGCGGGCCACCGCGTCATCGGTGGCATTGGCCGGGTGGTAGCCGACGGGACGGCCGAGCGCGCGGGCGAGGTGGCTCGCGACGTGTCCCAGCCCGAGGGCCGTGCCGTCGCGGTGACTGCCCTGGTGCGACAGCAACGCCACCCGGGCGCCCGCGTCGCAGAGCCGCCGCAGATCCGGCACCTCGCAGTCGATCCGCCCGGCCGGACGCAGATCGGGGCCGACGTTGAACCCGGCCGAGTACACCCACCGCTGCCCCGGCCGGAGGTCCTGCCGGGACAGCAGGGGTGGCTCAGCACGCATAGTCGCGCAGTCCCCGGTCCTGCGGCAGGCCGAGCATCACGTTGAGGTTCTGGATGGCCGCCCAAGGGCGTCGTGGTCACCCACCACGGTCTGGCGCACGTCCTGCGGCACGCGGCGGCGACGTTCGGGTTCACCTCGGCCGACTCGGTGCTGGCCAACGCTTCGATCGCATTCGACTTCGCCGTGCTGGAGCTGTTGCTGCCGTTGAGCACCGGCGCCACCCTGCACCTGCCCCCGCGGTCGGCCTCGCGCGACCCCGACGGGCTGACCGGGGCGCTCGAGCGGTGGGGCAGCACCCACCTGATGGGCACCCCGTCGATGTTCGCGGCGATGCTGGACGGCGGCTGGGCCCCCCGGCCCGGGCTGACGCTGATCGCGGGGGGCGAGGTGCTGCCCCCGGAGCTGGCGCGGCTGCTCGTGGCCGACCGCGCGGTGTGGAACATCTACGGCCCCACCGAGGTCACCATCTACACCACCTGCGAACGGGTCGAGGACCCCGACGACGTCACCATCGGCCGGGCCGTGACCGGGACCACCCTGACCGTGGTCGACGGCGACGACCGGCCGGCCGGTCCGGGAGAAGCCGGTGAGCTGGTCGTCGCGGGCCCCGGGGTGGCGCTGGGCTACCTCAACCGGCCCGAGCTGACCGCCGCCCGCTTCCGGCCGCTGCCGGACGCCCCCGGCACGCCCACCTACCGCACCGGCGACCGGGTGCGGTCCAGGCCGGACGGGCGGTTCGACTACCTCGGCCGCATCGACCGCCAGGTCAAGATCCGCGGTTTCCGGGTGGAGCCGGACGGCATCGAGGCCGTGCTGCGCGCGGACCCCGCGGTGTGGGAGGCCGCCGTCGTGGTGGCCGAGGGCCCCGGCGGGCCCGTGCTCGTCGGCCACGTCGTGCTCCGCGATCGTGAGTCCACTGTGGAATCCCTGCGAGCGCGGGTCTCGGCCCGCCTGCCCGCGCACGAGGTCCCGCACCACCTCCTCGTCGCCGAAAGCCTGCCGCGCAACACCAACGGCAAGATCGACCGCGCGGCGCTGAGCACCCGGCCCGTCGCCGAGCCCGCCCGCGACGACACGGACCTGCTGGTGAGCATCTTCGGCGAGGTCCTCGGCCACGGCGCCCCGGGCCAGGACGACGACTTCTTCACCAGCGGCGGGGACAGCCTCTCCGCGCTGCGCGTCATCGGCCGGGCGAAGGCAGCGGGCCTGAGGCTGAGCGTGCGCGACCTCTACGACAACCCCACCGCCGCCTCGCTGGGACGACGGATCGCCGGCACCACCGGGCCGGACGCCGCGCCGGCCCCACCCACCGCCGTCCGGGTGCTCCCGTCGCAGGGCTGGTTCTTCGACCTCGGCGTGCCGGAACCCGGCCACTTCGCCGAGCCGGTCGCGCTCACCGCGCGGGAGCGGATCGACGCAGCCGGGCTGAACCGCGCGTTGCGGCGGCTGTGCGAACGGCACCCGGCCCTGTCCGCCCGCTTCACCGAGGACGCGGTATACCCGTCCGACTCCGGATTTCCCTCGTACCACCACGATTTCGGGCCCGAAAGCGCGCGCTTCGGGCCGGCCCTCGACGAGCTGTACCGCACGCTCGACATCACCCGGGGCCCCCTCTGCCTCGCCGCGACGTTCTCCGGACCGGAGGAGGACACCCTGGTGCTGGTCCTGCACCACCTGGCCGTGGACGGCATCGGCGTGCCGATCCTCGTGCAGGACCTCGACACGCTCTACCGGGGCGGTTCGCCCGCCCCCGCGCCGATTTCGGCCTTCGGACACTCGGCGAAGCTGACCGCGTTCGCGGACACCCCCCGGGCGCGCCAGGCCGGTCGGGAGTGGCTGGCGCTGCCCTGGCGGGAGATCACCGAACTGCCCACCCTGGCGGCGCCCACCGGCCTCACCCAGGCGGACATGACCTCCTCGCGCCTCGACCTCGACCGGCTGACCGGCGAGCGGCTGCTGGCCCTGTCCGGATCCTCCCCGGTCCGGCTGGAGGAAGTGATCCTCGCGGGCGTCGCCGAGGCCGCCGCGCTCCTGGGCCCCGGCCCGACGGTGTCGATCGACGTCTTCCGCCACGGCCGCTGGCCCTACCCGGAGCACGACGCGAGCACCACGGTCGGCTGGCTCGCGGGCGTCGTCCCGCACGTCCTGACCGCCACGGCCGAACCCGGGCCGCGGAGCCGGCTCATGGCGTTGCGGGCGCAGATCCGGCACCTGCGCACGGTGGAGCACGCCTGGGGGCCGCTGCGCCACAGCTCCTCCGACCCCGCCGTTCGCGAACGGTTCGCCGCGCTCCCCCGCCCCCAGCTGTACCTGCACTTCCGCGGCCGGGGGATGACCGAGCTACCCGGGCTGAGCGCCTTCACCCCGGCCGACCTCGCACTCGGCACACCGCACACCCCGCTGGCCCCGCCGTTCCGCCCGGTGGAGATCCGCTTCGGCGTGGATCGGGACACCATCACCTCGCACTGGCGCCACCCCCGCCACGTCGTGGCCGCCACCGTCATCGACAAGCTTTCCGCGGGCGCGGCGGCCGCCATCGCCGCCTTCGCCCGCAGCGCCGGTGAACTCTGACGGTCCGGGTGCTGCGGCCCGCCTCCGAGGTCACTCGGATCGCGCGGGGCGATGGTGCGACGAAGGCTCGAGGTACTGCGAGTAGTCGGGCAGGTCGATGTCGCGGGCGAAGCGGTCGACGAGCCTCATCAGCGGCGTGAACAGGGCGGCCGTGGAGAACAGCCGGTTGCGCGCGGCGATGCCGAGCCGGGTGGTGGGGGCTAGGAGCCGGCCGGCGTTGACCCCGCGGGCGACCTTGGCGTAGCCGTGCATCAGGGTGTCGTAGCGGGCGTAGGCGAGGGTGTGCTCGCCCTCGGCCCGGAGCAGTTCCCCGGCCAGGACGTAGGCGCCGACGATGGCCAGGCCGGTGCCGAACCCGCCCAGGGTGTTGCCGTAGGCCGCGTCGCCGACCAGGGCGATGCGCCCGCTGGTGTAGCGGTTCACGGTGACCCGGGTGATCGCGTCGAGGTAGAACTCCCCGGCGTCGGGGAGCCCGGCCAGCAACTGCGGGATCTTCCACCCGCCGCCGCGGTAGGCCGCGGCGAGCAGGGTCTTCTGCTGGTCGACGTCGTCGCGGTCGTAGGTCAGCGGGGCGGAGGCGAAGACGAAGAAGGCCGGGGCCTTCGGCCCGCCGGTCGCGGCCATCCGGCCCGGTTCGCTGTACATCTCGTCGCCGCCGCCGATTTCGACGTCGGCGAGCGCGTAGTAGTAGCCCAGGTGCCGCACGTGGTCCGCTTCCGGGCCGAACGCCAGGCCCCGCACCTTCGAGTGGATCCCGTCCGCCCCGATGACCAGGTCGAACGAGCGCCGGGCGGCGTGGCGGAAGGTCACCTCGACCCCGGTGGCGGTCTCGGCGAGTGCGGTGATCGTGTCGCCGAAGAGGTATTCGCAGGTCGACGCGGTGCGCTGGTGGATGATGCGGGCCAGGTCCCCGCGCGGGACGGCGATCTCCCCGCCGCTGAACTCGCCCGGGACGGTGGCGATGACGCGACCGGCGGCGTCGACGATGACGCCGTCCTCGGAATCGGCCTGGGCGGCGCGCACGTCGTCGAGGATGCCCATCCGGTGCAGCACGCTGCGGTGGGTGGCGCCTTTGAAGTCGACCGCCTGCCCGCCCGGACGGATCTCGGCGGCCTTCTCCACCACGGTGACGTCGTAGCCGTAGCGGTGCAGCCAGAAGGCCAGGGCGGGCCCGGCGATGCTCGCTCCGGAGATCAGGGCGGTGCGGTTTCCCCGTTCGGCGCTCATTTCGTGGCCTGCGCGTCCGCGCCGAAGAAGTCGATCTTGTCTTGGGCGGTGGTCCGGTGGGCGACCGTAGTGGCGGGCGGGACGGCTTCGGGCATGGTGAACTCCTCGGTTGCGGGCCGGCCGGGTCTCCGGTCGGCCTCGGGGCGGGTGCGCGAAAGCAGCCCGGGACGGCGTCGGCCACGGACGGCGGTCATGGGGTCCGGTCGAAGTGGTCGACCGGGGTGGGCTACAGCGCCGGGGCGGTGTGGTCCGGGACGGTGTGGTCCGGGCGGGTGTGCGCGATGATCTGGTGGAAGTGCCGGTCGAGGTCGTCGAGCACGGCGGCGGCCTGGGGAACGAGTTCGTCGGCCACGACGTCGGGCGGGGTCGCGGCGAGGACGCCGTGGCCGGTGCGGTCGGTGATGAGCTGGAACACCGAGACCAGCGCGGCCGCGTGCGCCCGCGCGACCGCCGGGGGCACGGCCGGGCAGGTCGCGACGATCGCCGCCGCGGCGGCGACGGCCTGCTCCTCGTACATCTGCAGACCGGCCTGGCGCAGGACCGCGCTGCTCGCGTACAGCGCCGGGAACTGGCCCCGGGCCTCCTCGAGCACCGCACCGCGGTGCCGCTCGATGTCCACGTGCACCAGCTCGCGCAACGCGTGCGCCGGACTCGTCCCGGCCGGGCGGACGGTGATGGCCCGCACGAGCCGCTCCCGGAACTCCTCGGCCCGGTCGAGCACGAAGTCCGGCTTGACCGGGAAGTAGTTGTAGACCGTCTGGCCCGAGACCTCGGCTGCCGCGGCTACGTCGGCGACCGACACCCCCTCGTACCCGTGCTCGGCGAACAGCAGCGCGGCGGTGTCGGCGATGTGCTGACGCGTCTGGGCCTTCTTGCGCTCCCGCAGGCCCGGTGTCCGTGGCATGAACCCACCGTAGGCGCAAAGTTTGTCTACGTCAAAATTTTGCTCATCTCAAATATGAGTGACGGTGCGGCCGAGTCCGGCCGCGATCCGGGTCGCGGCCCGCCACGCGAGCGCGACCGTGGTGAGCGTGGGGTTCGACGCGGTCGCGGTCGGGATCACGCCATTGCCGCCGACGTACAGGTTTCGCACGCCCCAGACCTTCAGGTCGGGGTCGCACACCGAACGCCCGTCGTCGGTCGCTCCCATGCGGACGGTGCCCTGGTAGTGCAGCGACGCGCCGCCGGCCGCCAAGGCGGGCTCTTCGGCGAAGGTGCCGACCAGCTCCGCGCTCCGGTGGGAGAGACCGCGCATGGCCTCGATCGTTTCCAGGTCGCGGGCGGTGTGCGAGTAGCGGATGGACATGCGCGGCAGGCCGTAGTGATCGGTCTCGGTCTCGCTGAACTCGACGGCGTCGCTGCACTGCAGGTCCTTCGCGCCGTACCAGGTGACGACGCCGAGGCGGCCGTCGATGCGCCCCCCGGCGCCGAACCCGTACGGCGAGTTCGCGATCGACATCACGCCGCCCTGGATGGGCCGGTCGTCGGAAAAGGGGATCAGGACGTAGCCGAGGCCCTCGACCCCGGGCGCCCCATCGCCCACGAAAGCGTCGTCGAGGTGGACGAAGGACACCATCTGCAGGTGGTCGTTGAGGTAGCGGCCCAGCGCGGGCGGGCGTACGCCCGAGGCGAACAGGACCTGCGGGGTGCGCAGACCGTCGGCGCAGACCACGACCCGGCGGGCCCGGACCACCGACACCTCCCCCGTTCTCCGGTCCTGCAGCTCGGCCCCGATCGCCACACCGTTTTCGACGATGACCCGGCGCGCCAACGTTTCCGCGCGCAGTTCGAAGCCGGGGGTGGTCTCTTCGAGTTCGCCGAGGATCGAGCCGGTACCCGAGAAGCGCAGTTCGGCGCCGTCCCACCGGGCAGCGATCGGCATGAAGCCCACCGGCGGCCGGCCCGGACCCTCGAACGCCTCGGCCATCGTCTTGCGCAGCGCCCCGGCGACGCCCTGGTCGCTGCCGAAAACCGTCACGCCGAGCAGGGCCTCCGCGTGGTCGAGCGCGGCGTCGAGTTCTCCGGCCGCGATGAAGGGGACGCGTTCGGACTGCTGCGGGCGCGGGCATCCCCCGGCCCAGTGCACCCCCATCCCGCCGACCCCGCTCGCCATACTGGCGGCCGGCAGCCCCACCTCACCGTCGGCGAGCACGGGCCGCGGGTCCACGAAGAACAGGCCGGGCGGCACGACCGGCCGGAACTGCATCGACGGGTCGGCGCTGCCGGCCGGCGCCGTCGACCGCTCGATCCCGGCGTCCGGACCCTGGGTCAGCCGCTCCGCGGTCCGCCGGTCGGCCCGCGACAGGTTGTGCGTGTGCTCGCCACGCCGTCCCGGCAGCCGCGGACCGACCTCGGCCATGAGGATCCGCGCCCCCGGCACCGCGTCGCCGATCGTCCGGGCGTAGGTCGCGCCGGCCGGGCCACTGCCCACGATGACGACGTCGACGTCAGGAGTTGCAGTCATCTCAGGAAGCCCTTCGCTCACTCTGCCCGCACATCGCGCGTGACGTCGACGTTCGACGCCTCGGCTTCGACGCCGGCCGGCTCCGTGCGAGAGACGCCTCAGCCGGTGTTCAGGCTCCGGCGGTCGCGGACCGCGATTCGGCCACGCTCATCACGTATTCGCCGTAGCTCGACTTCCCGAGCTTCTCCCCCAGCGCGTGGCAGTGGGCGGCGTCGATGTAGCCCATGCGCAGGGCGATCTCCTCGACGCAGGCGACGCGGACACCCGTGCGGTCCTCGATCACGCGCACGAACTGGCCGGCCTCCAGCAGCGAGTCGTGGGTGCCGGTGTCCAGCCAGGCGAAACCCCGGCCGAGGTCGACCATCCGCGCGCGGCGCTGCCGCAGGTACCGGTGGTTGACGTCGGTGAGCTCCAGCTCGCCGCGCGCGGACGGCCGCAACGAGGCGGCGATGTCGAGCACGTCGTTGTCGTAGAAGTACAGTCCGGTGACCACCCGGTCCGACCGGGGCCGGGCCGGTTTTTCCTCCAGGGAGAGCAGGCGTCCTGCCGCGTCGACCTCGACCACGCCGTAGCGGTGCGCGTCCTCCACCCGGTGGCCGAACAGGACGCATCCGTCCAAATCGGACTTGGCCTGTTCGAGCACGCCGGAGAAACCCGGTCCGTGGAACAGGTTGTCGCCCAGGATCAGCGCGACCTGGTCGTCGCCGACGAAGCGGCGGCCGATGACGAACGCTTCGGCCGGTCCGTTCGGCCGGTCCTGGAGCGCGTACTCGATGTTCAGCCCGAGCTGGTCCCCGGCGCCGAGCAGCCGGCGGAAGCCGGGGAGGTCCTCGGGCGGGGAGATCACCAGTATTTCGGTGATGCCCGCGAGCATCAGCACCGAGAGCGGGTAGTAGATCATCGGCTTGTCGTACACGGGAAGCAACTGTTTCGACGTCACCTGGGTGATCGGGTGCAGTCTCGAGCCGGTGCCGCCGGCGAGAATGATGCCTTTCACGGTCTCTCCCAACCTGGGGCGCGGATCCACGGCGGGCCCACTGTGCCAACGGCCCGTGGAAGATGGCTCAAACCCCGTCCGAGCCGAGTGCGAGCGCCCCCGGAGCGGGCGGTGGTCCACTCGCCGGACCGGCCTCGGGGTTACCGGAGAGCTTCACCGCCCCGGGTCGGTGGCCCCGGGGCCGATCAGAGCCGTCAGCGCGCCGAGGGTCTGGTGCCGCAGCACCGCCGTGGGGGTGAGCGGGATCCCCGCGCCGGTGGCCAGCTCCGCGACCCGGACCGCCAGCAGCGAAGTGCCGCCGAGGTCGAAGAAGTTGTCCGCCTCGGCCACTTCGTCGAGCTCCAGCAGGAACCGCCAGATCCCCGCCAGCCGTTCACCCCGCGGGCCCTCGAACGCCGGCGCGGCCAGCGCCCGGCGGTCGAGCTTGCCCCGGCGGTTGACGGGCAGCGCGGTGGCGGCGCGGATCACGGCGGGCACGCAGTACGGGGGCACCGCGCCGGCGAGGTACCCGCGGAGCTCGGCCGCCGGGGGTGGTGGCCCGGCCGGGACGAAGGTCGCGACGAGACGGACGTCGCCGGCCGGGTCGGTCTCGGCCGTGACGACGGCCTGGGCCACGGCCGGGTGCCCGGCCAGCGCGATCTCGACCTCGGCGGGCTCGACCCGGTACCCGCGGATCTTGACCTGGTCGTCGAGCCGGCCGGCGAACACGAGATCGCCCGACGGCAGCCGGCGTCCGGCGTCACCGGTGCGGTAACCGCCGTCGGTGAAGCGCTCGGCGGTCAGGTCGGGACGGCCGAGGTACCCGCGGGCGAGGCCGGTGCCGCCCAGCCAGATTTCGCCGGTGGCGCCGTCCGGGACCGGTTCACCGGCGGCGTCGAGCAGCCGGATCTCGGTGCCGTCGATCGGCTTCCCGATCGGCACCGGCGTGTCCGGCCAACGCCGCGCGCGGGCCGCGTCGATCGCGAACACGCAGCGGCCGACCACTCCCTCGGTCGGACCGTAGTGGTTGTACAGCAAGGCATCCGGTGCGACCCCGGCCCAGGACCGCAGGAGATCGGGCGGGAGGGCTTCACCGCCGATGACGTAGGCGGCACTGCGCAACCGCCGTCCGGCGGCCTCGGGCAGCAGGAGGCGCAGGTGCGTCGGCGTGAGCCGGACGAAGCCGTGCGGACGCTCCATCGCGGACAGCAGTTCCTCGGGACCGGCGTCTTCCGGCAGCAGGGTGATCGACTCACCTCGGACGAGCGGGACGAACAGGCTGGTGAAGGAGAAGTCGAACGACAGCGGCGAATGCAGGATGCTCCCGGCCGCCGCGCGCGGAAGCGTGCGCGCGGCCCAGCCGACGTAGTTGGTGAGCCCGGCGTGCTCGACCTCGACGCCCTTGGGTTTCCCGGTCGAGCCCGAGGTGTACAGGACGTACGCCAGGTCGCGCGGATCGGGAAAGGACGGCATAGGCCCGGTGGGGACCGCGGACCCGAGCGGCAGCACCGGCACCCCGGCCGCCGGTGGGGGGCCGGTGGCCGCCAGCACGGCGACGGCGCCGGAGTCTTCGACCTGGTGCGCGATCCGGGCCTCGGGCAGGGTGACGTCGATCGGGACGAAGGCGCCGCCGGACCGCAGCACGGCCAGTATCCCGATCAGCGCTTCGATGCCGCGGGGTGCGCGAACCGCGACGCACCGGCCCGGTTCCACCTCCAGCGTCGCGGCGAGCGCGTCGACCCGGTCCACGAGTTCGCCGTAACTCACCCGGGTGCCCCGGCAGTCCAGCGCGAGCGCGCCGGGCGCCTCCTTCGCGCGGTCCGCGATCTGCTCGATCACCGTGGCGGGCACGAGAGCTCCTCGGACACCACGCCGGCCAGCTCCGACCAGGCCCCGTTCGGGAAGAGCTGCCGGGCGCGGACGCCGGCCAGCCGCAGCGGCCTCGTCGTCTCGCGCTGCCAGTCCGTCCACCGCGCCGGCGTGGCCGCCAGGTCCTCCTCGGTGGCCACGACGGTGACCGGCACCGGCAACGGCGGCTCGCTCTCGTACACGTAGGACCGGCTGAGCGCGAGGTCGGCGAGCACCGGTGGCGCGAGCGCGGCGAGCAGGTCCGGATCGCCCAGAATCCGCGGATCGGTGACGCCGTTGGCGGCGAGCTCGGTGCGGACGTCGCCGATCGGGCGGGGTTCGGTCAGCCGGCCGGGCGCTTCGCAGGAAGCGACCACGAGCCGTCCGGGCAGTTTCCCGCCGTGCCGCCGCAGCTCGCGCACGAGCTCGAACGCGAGCAGCCCGCCCGAGCAATGTCCGAACAGGACGGTCGGCCGGTCGGGCAGGGTGCGCAGGTCCCGCGCGAGGCTCGAAACCGCCGCCGCCGCGTCGGCGGGCGGAGGGTCGTCGAGCCGGCTTTCGCGGCCGGGCCAGCGCACGGCCAGCAGTTCGGTGTCCGGGGGCACCAGGTTCCGCCACTCGCGGAACGGCCCGGCCCCGCCCCCCGCCCACGGCAGGCAGACCAGCCGGGCCCGCGGCTGCGCCGGCCGCGTCCAGTGCGCGATGCTCCTACCGGGCATGGGGGCTTCCCTCCTGACGGTTTCCGGAAAACGGGGGTGGACGCCGTCCGCGGCTCAGTGCGCGGCCGCGCCGGCACCGAGGTCGCGCAGGTGCAGCCGCGCGGTCCACGCCGTGGCGAGCCGCCTCGCCGCACCGGCGCTCAGCACGTCCGTGCGGTACCGCAGCTCGGCGTGGCCCTCGGGCTCGGGCCAGATCCCCAGCGCGACGTCGTGCCACGTCCGCGCCGAGCTCAGCCGCTCCCGGCCCGTGCACCGCACTCCGGGGAGGTCGAGCGTCGCCACGGCGTAGACGTGGAACTCGAAAGTGGCCTGCAGCAACGGAGAACGAGACCCACCGGCCGGCGGCTGGTAGAAGGCGCCGATCGGCATCGGCGGGGAGGCGAGGGCGGCCCGCAGCCGCTCCGCCGCGGTCTCGACCAGTTCGCCGGCCGGCGCGCCGGCGTCCGGGAACCGCACGGCCGCCGCCCACGGGAAGCAGCCGATCACGTTCTCGACCTCGGGCACCGAGCGGCCGGCCACCGGCACGTTGACCAGGACGTCACGGGCTCCGGTGACGTCGTGCAGCGCGCCGGCGTAGGCGGCCAGCAGCTCCGCGGCGGTGGCGCCCGGGCCGCCGGGCCGGGGCACCGGGAGGGTGTCCGCCGGACCGACCTCGGCCCGGTCGTCGCCGAACGGCAGGGCCGTGGCCCCGGCCAACTGCTCCCGCCAGTAGCGCCGCGCCCCGCGGAGCTCGGCCGCCTGGCGGCTTTCCTGGGCGGCGACGGCGCGGTAGTACGAGGTCGGCGGCCGCTGGTCGGGCGGCTCCCCGGCGGCCAGCGCGGTGTAGGCGGTGGCCAGGTCCCGCAGCAGGATCTGCTCCGACCAGCCGTCGTAGGCGGTGTGGTGCACCGAGATCGCGAGCAGGAAGCGGCGGTCGCCGAGCTCGGTGAGCCGGGCCCGGATCGGAATTTCTTCCGCCAGGGCGAAATCCCGGAGCAGGAACCGGCGGGCTTGCGCGGGCTTGCCGGTCCCGACGGTGCACACCGGGCCCACCGAACCGGGCGGGTCCACCACCGGCCGCGGACCGTCGAGGATGCGCGTGCGCAACGCGTCGTGCCAGGACGTGACGACGTCGAGGGCGCCGGCCAGCGCGCCGGCGTCGAGGGCGCCCTCCAGCCAGTACAGCCGGCGCAGCAGGTGGGCGTCTTCGCGCGGGTCGTCCAACGCGACCCGGTAGGCCATGAACTGGCTCAGGGGCAGCCCGTGGTCCCACCGGCCTTCGACGGCCCCGGCCGGTTCCCGCACGGGCAGGTCGTCGACGACCGCCGCGATCGCCGCCGGCGTCTGCGCGCGCAGCACCCGGGCCGGCGGGAGGTCGACGTCGTGGCGCACCGAAAGCCGGTTGGCCAGCTTGATCGCGAAGAGCGAGGTCGCGCCGAGGTCGAACAGGTTGTCACCGGGGGCGACCGGCTCGCCGAGCAACGACGACGCCACCTCGAGCACGGACGCGAGCGCCGATCGCTTCGCGTGGTCCTTCCCCACGGATCCCTCCCGGTCAACCGGTAACGGTGCAAGTCGCGAGCAGGTTAAGCGGAAACGGTGGAGTCTGGGTCGACCGCAGGTGGGCCTACCGTGCGACCGCGGGCGTCGTCCGGTCGAAGGACCCGGGTAGTCGATCGTTAGCACCTCGCCCGGACCGGACGCCCCCGGACAGGATCGAACTCGTCCGCATCGCCGAGCTTCCCGGAGGGGAACCACCTCATGTCCACTCGCAGCTTCACGATCGGCGCGAAGGCGGTCGTGGCCGCCGGCTTCGCCCTGACCCTCGCCTGCTCCGGGACCGCCCCGGCCTCGGCCGCCGCCCCGGCGCTGACCGCGAGCCCGAGCAGCGGCCTCACCGACGGGCAGGTCGTGGCCGTGTCCGGGACCGGCTACGCGGCCGGCTCCACGATCGTCCTGCTGGAGTGCGACGCCGCCCAGCCGGCCGGCCGGGCGTGCGACAAGGCGGACCTCGTCGGAACCGTCGCCGGCGCCGACGGCACGCTGGCCGCGAAGCTCACCGTCCACCGGGCGTTCCAGGCGGTCGACCTGAGCACCGGCGCGGCCGGGGCCACTGTGGACTGCGCGACCGCGCACTGCGTGATCGCTTCCGCCGACACCAGCGACACCGGCACCGCGGGCGCCGGCGTCTCGATCACGTTCGGCTGACCCGCCCGTGAGCCCGGTGCCGGTCACGCGCCCTCCCTCCCCCAGCCGGCCGTGACCGGCACCTTCCCGAAAATGGTTCAGACCGCCAAGGAGGAGGCCAGGTGGGCCGCCATCTCGTTGGGCGTCGGCAGCCGCCGCATCGCGTCGCGCACGCTCGCGGTCGCCGCCGCGCAGTCCGGGTCGCCGAGCATCCGGGCGGCCTTCTCGCGCAGGACCTCGTCGGTCGCGTCCGAGGGCAGCACGAACTCGCCACAGCCGTTCTGCGCCAGGAGTTCGGCGTTGAGCGCGGTGTCGGTCATCTGGGGCACCAGCAGCTGCGGGGTGCCGGAGGCCAACGCGGTCATCACCGTACCGAGCCCGGCGTGCGAGATCACCAGGTCGCACCGCGGCAGCAGGGCGTTGAACGGGACCCCGGACACCACCCGGACGTTGGCGGGCAGCTCGCCGAGCAGGTCGGCGTCCGCGGCGGTCACCGCGGCGACGACTTCGACGTCGAGACCGGCGACCGCGCGGACCACCTGGCCGGTCACCACCATCTTGCGGTCGAACCGGCCCGAGGACGTCCCCCAGGAGACGCAGACGCGCCGGCGCGGACTCGGCTGGTGGAGCCAGTCCGGCAGCACGCCGGGACCGTTGTACGGCACGTACTGCATCGAGAGGCGGGAGCCCGGCGACGCGATCTGGAGCTGCGGCGGGCAGGGGTCGACGCTGACGGCAGCGAGCGACGGGACCTGGTCGAGCCCCCAGTGCGCCCGCACCTCGGCGAGCGCCTCGGCCTCGAATTCGCGGAACAGCCCGGCGTAGTCGATGCCCCAGGTGTGCCGGACGGCGGGCACGCCCAGCCGGTCGGCCACCATCGGGCCCGCGTAGGTCCAGGCCTCGTACACCACCACGTCCGGCCGCCAGCGCCGGGCGAAGTCCAGCAGGCCGTCCATCATCGTCCAGCAGGCCGCCACGCCGAGCCGGCAGTTGAGGGCGCCGTGGCGGCGCATCTCCCGCCAGTGCGGCGGATTCACGCCTTCGGCGTCGGCGAGCCGGCGCAGGAAGCCGCCCATCATCGCGCCGGCGTCCACGCTTTCGCCCACCGCGGCGGCGGGCAGGCCCGAGCGCCGCACGGTACCGGTGAGCCCCGGCTGGGTGGCGACGACGACCTCGTGCCCCTGCGCCCGCAGCGACCAGGCCAGTGGCACCAGCGGGAAGTAGAGGGTGTTCCAGTTCCACGTCGTGATCAGCACGCGCACGCGACGTTCATCCTCCGATCCCGGCCACCGACAGTGCTCCGAGCGTCGGCGGGGCCGCTCGAACCGGCGTCCAGAACGGGTGGCGCGCGGTTGCCGTCCCGTTCGGGGCCGGGGCAGCATGATCCCCACCCGCACGTCCGGCCGATCCAGTGAATTCCACCCAGGGAATTCCCCGAAGAAGGAGTGCACCATGAGCAATCCCCGGCGCGAGGACACCACCCCCGCCAAGCGCTTCCCCGCGGCCGCCGTCCTCGGCTCCGCGATGCCCCTCGCCCTGGTCTGGGTGGTGCTCTACCTGACCGGCGCGGTCGACTCGGGCGCGCTGGTCGGCATCGCGATCGCGATCGTCGTGCTGGTGCTGTTCATCTGGGTGACCGCGAGCATCCGGCTGCGGCGCGGCCGCTGACCGGACCGCCGGCCGGTGGCGTGGTCACCGGCCGGGAAACGGTCACAGGCAAGCGAAAGAGACGAGATCGAGCTCCGGCAGCGGCGGTGCGTCCTTGGTGACGAACCGCTTCAGGTAGGCCCAGCCGTCCGTGCCGCCCGAGCCCAGGCTGTCGGGCAGGTACTTGCGCGCGAAGCCGTAGTGCCGACCCCGCCAGACCAGCAGCGCACGCTCGGCCACCGCGCACAGCTCGTCCAGCTCGGGACGGCCCAGCGCGGCCACCACCCGGCGCAGCGGCTGCACCTCGACGTGCGGTCCGCCGCTCAGGCCCGACAGGTGCGGGAAGCGCGCGAAGATCTCCGCCCGGCGCGGATCGTGACCGTGCACCACCAGTTCCATCAGGTGGTAGTTCAGGGACTGCACGGCACTGGCGTCGCCGGTCTCGGCACGGAAGGACAGGAACCGCTCCGGCGTGAGCGTCGTCAGCACCTCGAAGATGCCGTTGAGCAGGTCGGCGAACCGGCCGAGCTGGCGCAGCCGGAACGCCGAACCGGCCGGCCGGGCGAGCCGCCGGACCAGGAAGAACACCAGCTCGCAGGCCTGCACCGAACGCAGGAACACGTGCTCCTCGTGTTGGTCGGACTGCGGGAAGCCCGAGCAGCCGAGCAGCAGGGACGCGCGCGCGTCGTCCACGGGCAGCTCGCGCACGCGGCTCCGCGGGGTCGCGGGGAGATCGCCGATCCGCGCGGTCAGCCCGGTCAGCAGCTCGACCCGCTCGGCCAGGTACGGCAGCCGCGGCAGGGCCCGGCGCTCCAGTTCCAGCAGGTCGGCCACCGTGAGGTGCAGCGCCACGGCCGCGGCCGCCACCGGGTCGGGCGCGTCCGCCAGGAACCACTCGTGCACGTGGAGGCTGGTGTAGCGGTAGTACTCCGGGATCACCCGCGGGCTGAACGGCCGCGTCAGCAGCCGCAGCGGCAGGTTCTCCCCGGTCGGCTCGGCCGCGGCTTCCTCGTGCAGCCGCCCGAAAGCCTCCCGCTCGGCGCCGGTGAGCGCGAACCGCCCGGCCCGGCGCTGGGCCGCGGCGATGTCCGCGCAGACCCCGGTGAAGGCGGTCATCACGCCCGGCCCAGGACGAGGTGCTTGTCACGGCGGCCGCGCCGGACCTCGCAGTCGCGGAAGCCGGCCGCGGTCAGCAGCCCGACGTACTCCGCGGCGGTGCGGTGCCGGCCTTCGGTTTCGAGGTGCATGGAGAGGTTCATCGCCGCGGTGGCGAGCGGGCCGATCCCGTCTTCGTCGAACAACCGCTCCATCACCAGCACGATCCCGCCCGGACGGCACGCGCGACGGGCGGCGGCCAGCAGTTCGGCGCACGTCTCGTCGGCCCAGTCGGACAGGATGTAGCCGAAGGCGATCCGGTCCCCCTCGGGCAGGCGGTCGCGGAAGAAGTCCCCGGGCGCGAAAGCGAGGCGCCGGCCGAGGTCGAAGCGTTCGCGGGTGCGGGCGAGGGCCGGGCCGACCGCCGGCAGGTCGAACACCGTCGCGGTCAGGGCCGGCGCGGCCCGCAGCGCGGCCACGGTGAACGGCCCGCTCGCCCCGCCGACGTCGACCAGGTGCGTCGCGGTGTCCAGTTCGGACAGTGCGGCCAGCTCGGCCGAGACCCCGTGGCTGAGGTCCCACATGGCCTGCAGGAACCGCTCGGTCGCCGCTTCGTCGTGGTAGAGCCCGTCGAACGGCCGGGTGCCGGCCGGCTTGCCCCGTTCGAGGAAGCCGGCCACCTCGGACATCCGCCCGGCCGTGCTCCCGGTCAGGTGGGTGACGAACCCGCCCAGGTACCCCTCGGCCCCGGAGTCGAGGTAAGGCCGCAGATCGGCGGGCACCTCCCAGCCCTCCGCCGTGGAGTCGAGCAGGCCCGCCCCGCCGAGCACCACGAGGACCCGGTGCAGGGTCTCCCGGTCGAGACCCAGCCGGTCGGCGACCACAGTGGACGGTGCGGGCGCGGGCAGCAGCGCGTCGAACACACCGTGGGCGCAGGCCAGTTGCACCGCGTGCGTGACGTATAGCCCGTAGACCGCACGTTCGAGCCGTTCGGGGAACACGGGTTCGACCTCCTGGTCGGCGGGGCGGCTGAGGGTGCGGGACGGCGGATCGCGCGGGTCAGCAGAGGGCGCGCATGCAGGCCAGCAGGCTGCGGGCCTCGACGTTGAGGTAGCCGCTGTGCGGGATGAGCGCCGAGAGCTGCGCCAGGCTGGCCCAGCGGAAGCCCGGCGGGGTCGCGGCGAACCGGACGTCGTCGGCGACCTCCACGATCCGGTACCGGTTTTCGGCCCGGTAGAACCGGCCGCCCTCCTCGGAGAGGACGACGTCGTACTTGACGTCCTGGCCCCGCGCCGTGCGCACGTGGTCCAGGAACGCGGGCCGCCGTTCCGGGACCAGGTGCAGGTAGTTGTCCGGCATGCACTGCACGGTCGGGCCCAGTTCGACGACGTCGGGGGTGCCCGCCTCGACCCTGGTCTGCAGCAGCACTTCCAGGTACCCCCGGGCGCGGCTGGCCAGGAAGCCGACCAGACCCGTGCCGCACGGCGCGATGAGCGGCTGGGTCCAGCTGCGGACCTCGCGGCCGGTGGCCGTGACCGACATCGCGACGACCTCGAAGTAGCGGCCCTCCTCGTGGGCGATCGCCCGCTCGCCCCGGTGCCAGCGGCCGACCTCCCGCAGGGGCGCGAGCTTCGCGGTGAGTTCGCAGGCACCCTTGGCCTGGTTGAGCCAGTTCTGGAGGCCGGCCGGTTCGGGGTCCTGCCGGAAGGAGGCGATGACCGCCGGGCCCAGCTCGTCTTCGCGCCGCTCGGGCGGCCGCGCGGTGGCGTTCATCGGCAGGCAGGCCAGCACGGTGCGGCTGTCCATGTTGACCATGTTGTCCTGCCGCAGCAGTTCGTGGACCTGGCCGAGGGTGAACCACCGGAACCCTTCGTGCAGCGGCACGTCCTCGGTGATCTCGACGATGATGTTGCGGTTGCGCTTGCGGAAGAACCGGCCACCCTGCTCCGAGTGCAGCACGTCGACGAGCACGGTGCCGCGGCCGGTTTCGGTGAAGTGCTCGAGGTACTTGGTCGCCGCGCCGCCGTGCAAGCGCAGGAAGTTGCTGCGGGTGGCCTGGACGGTCGGGGAAAGCTGGATCACGTTGACGTTGCCCGGCTCCATCTTCGCCTGCATCAGCAGGCAGAGCACCCCGTCGATCTCCTTGACCAGGATGCCCAGCACCCCGACCTCCGGCTGGTGGATGATCGGCTGCGTCCACGACGGCACCACCCCGGCGGGATCGTGCACGTCGAGCCCGCGGATGGTGAAGAAGCCGCCGGAGCGGTGGCCGAGGTCGCCGGTCCCCGGGTCGAACGACCAGCCGTCCAGCTCGGCGAACGGGATGGCCTCGGTCGTGTAGCTGCCGCGCGCGGCCCGCTCGGCGAACCAGGCGGTGACTCCATCCTGCCCGCCGAGGGTCGGCGTGCTGAGCGTGGCCGCCGATTCCAGGAACCGGTCCAGCATGTCCCGCGGAACGAGAGTGGAGGGAGAAGTCACCACCGGTGCACCTTCCTTCGAAAGGAGTTCGGGTGCCCACACTCACCGGGACTACTCGAATCACCCTCGAAGACCGGGCGTGGCCAAGGCCCTGGGGGCTCAGCCGGGGAAGAGCCCGCGCTCCATCGCCACGGTGACCGCCGCCGTGCGATCGCCCACGTCGAGCTTGGCGAACATCCGCACCAGGTGCGTCTTCACCGTGGTCTCGCTGATGTGCAGCTCCCGGCCGATGTCCGCGTTGGTCAGCCCCCGGGCCACCAGCCGCAGCACCTGGGTTTCGCGCGGGGTCAGCAGTTCCGGCTCGGCCGGCACCGGGGCGGGGCTGCGCAGGTGGTTCACCAGCTTCGCGACGATCGCCGGCGACAGCACGGTCTCGCCGCCCGCCGCGGCGCGGATCGCCGCCGCCAGCTCCTCGGGGGTCGCGTCCTTGAGCAGGTAGCCCGAAGCACCCGCCTCGACCGCGTGCACGATGTTCTGGTCGGTGTCGTAGGTCGTGAGGATGAGCACGCGGCAGCCCGGCACCTCGGCCACGATCCGCGCGGTCGCCGCGACCCCGTCCAGCTCGGGCATCCGCAGGTCCATCAGCACGACGTCCGGCCGGAGCCCGGCGGCCACCGCGACGGCCTCGGCCCCGTCGGCCGCCTCGCCGACGACGTCGAAGTCCGCCTCCAGCGCGAGCAGCCCGGCCAGTCCCGCGCGGACCACCGGGTGGTCGTCGGCGAGCACGATCCGGATGCTCAACAGGTCACCTCGATCGTGATGGTCGTGCCCGCACCGGGCGTGCTGGACACCGTCATCATGCCGGAGACCTGCTCGACCCGGGCGCGCATCCCGGCCAGGCCGAAGCCCGCGACGCCGCCGGTGACGAAGCCGCGGCCGTTGTCGGAGACCTCCAGCTGCACCGACCGGGCCTGGTAGCGCACCCGCACGCGCACCCGTGAGGCCCGGGCGTGCTTGCGCACGTTGGCCAGTGCCTCCTGCACCGCGCGCAGCAGCACCACCTGGACGTCCGTCGACGGCGCCCGCGGCTCCCCGAGCACCTCGGCCGTCGCTTCGATGTCCAGCTCCTGCGCCAGCCGGGCGACCACCTTGCCGATGGCCGCGTCGAGCGGGGACGCGCTCAGCCCGGCGGGCCCGGAGGCGCTGATCACGGCGCGCACCTCGGCCAGGTTTTCCGTCGCCGTCCGCTGCGCCAGCGCGAGCCGTTCGCGGGCCCGCTGCGGGTCGGCCGGGATGGCCGCGTCGGCCGCGCGGATCAGCATCAGCAGGCTGGTCAGGCCCTGCCCGACGGTGTCGTGGATCTCCTGCGCGAGCCGGTAGCGTTCGGACTGCACGCCCGCCTCGTGGTAGGACTCGGTCAGCTCGCCCCGGACGTTCTCCAGCTCGGCGATCAGCTCGCCGCGCCGCCGGTTCTCGGTGAGCAGCTGGGTCACGAAGAACCCGACGAGCAGCGCGAACAGCCACATCGTCGCGGTCTGCACGGCGACGTCGGACACCGCGCCCGGCGTCCAGCCGCGCTGGGCCAGGATCAGCGAGTCACTGGCCAGGGTGACGGCGAGGCAGGCCCACACCGCGATCCGGATGGGCTCCAGCAGGGCGAACGCGGCCGGCAGGAGCACGTACAACGCGATCGACATCAGCCCGTCGACCGCCACCATCCCCAGCGTTCCGGCGAAGGCCAGCGCGAGGAAGAGCCAGCCGTACCCGGCCGGCGCCGTGCCGCCCAGCGCGGGCGCGCCCACGACCAGGTAGGCGAACGCGATGAGCGCCACCACCAGGTAGATGATCCAGGGATCGCGCTCGTAGGCGGCGAGCACGACGAGCACGACCCCCATCAGCGCGAAGGACGCGTGCCACCCCAGCAGGATGCGCAGCAGCCAGCCCTGGCCGCTGGCGTCCTTCTCCGCCGAAGTCACCGGAGCCTTCACCCGTCGTCGCGGCCCTTCCAGCGGAACGTCGTCAGGCACAGCGCCAACCCAAGCACGCCGTACCCGGCGAGCACCAGCGCGACCCGCCCGTGGGCCCAGGACATCCCGGGTTCGTACTGCTGGAAGGCGTCCGGCAGGAAGACCGAGCGCATGCCCTGGCAGAGCCACTTGAGCGGGAACACCGCGGCGATCTTCTGCAGCAGGTCCGGCAGCTGGTTGAACGGGATGAACACCCCGGAGATGAACTGCAGGGTGATCACCGGCAGGAACACCATCGCCCCCGCGCTCGCGGCCGGCACCACGCTCGAATAGGCGAGCCCGAGCAGCGTGCACGCGATGATGCCGAGCACGTAGACCCACAGGAACGTCAGCCAGTGCGCCGCGTCGGACGGCAGGTGCAGTCCGAAGAAGAGGGTGCCGATCCCGAGCAGCACCACCGCCTGGCCGAGGCTGGACACCAGCACGACCGCGATCTTGCCCGCGAAGTAGGCGCTGCGCGGCATCGGCGTCGCGCGCAGCCGCTTCAGCGTGCCGTTCGCGCGCTCGCCCGCCACCTGGAGCACCATGCTCTGGAACGAGGTCGACAGGATGCCGACCCCGAGCATCCCGGTGACGTAGATCTGCTGGGCGTCCACGCCGGTGTCCCCGATCCGGCCCCGGAAGATGCTGGCCAGCAGCACCAGCATGATCACCGGCAGGGCGAAGGTGAAGACCACCTGGCCCTTCTCGCGGAAGAACTGCTTGATCTCCAGCGAGCCGCGCGCCAGCCCGATCCGCCACACGGGCACCGGGAGCCGGATCGTGCGGTCCGCGGTCTTGGTCAGCTCACTCACCGGTCGCTCCGATCATGGTCAGGTAAACGTCCTCGAGGGTCGGCCGCCGCACGGCGAGGCCGGGGATGTCGTCGCCGAACCGCGCGGCCAGCTCCAGCACGGTCCGCGTCGGGTTCGGGCTCTCCACCTGGTGCGGGCCCTCGTCGTCGGTCCAGGAGACGACGGCCTTGAGCAGGTGCCGCCCGCCCAGCCGCGCCGGAGTGTCGACGTCCACGAGCCCGCCCCGGCTCAGCACGCCGACCCGGTCGGCCAGGTGCTCGGCCTCGTCCAGGTAGTGCGTGGTCAGCAGGACCGTGGTGCCCGCTTCGCGCAGGCTCGCCACCAGGTCCCAGAACTGCCGCCGAACCTCGGGGTCGAACCCGGTGGTCGGCTCGTCGAGGAAGAGCAGCTCCGGGCGGCCGACCAGGCCGAGCGCCACGTCGAGGCGCCGCCGCTGGCCGCCGGAGAGCTGCACGGCCCGCTTGCTCTCGTGGCCGCTCAGCCCGACCGCGTCGATCAGCTCCGCCGGCCGCCGCGCGTCCGGGTAGAACGAGGCGAAGTGCGTGAGCACCTCGCGCACCGTCAGCTGCGCGTAGTCCTGCGAGTCCTGGAGGACGACCCCGACCCGGGTCCGCCAGGCCAGGCTCGCCTTCCCGGGGTCCTCGCCGAGCACGTCGACCTCCCCGGAGTCCCGGGTGCGGAAGCCCTCCAGGATCTCGGTCAGCGTCGTCTTGCCCGCGCCGTTCGGCCCGAGCAGCGCGAAGATCTCGCCCTGTTCGACTTCGAGGTCCGCGACGTCGAGCGCCACGGTGTCCCGGTACTTCTTCTGCAGGCCGCGCGCCCTGATCACGGTGTCCTTCAGCATGGGCGCCAGGCTAGCCAGCCCGCGGACCGGGCAGCGAGGTGCGAACGATCGATCCGCGGCGTCGTCCGTTCGAAGGACGAGTCCCCCGCGTGAGCCGCATTGGACGCGCCTTCGAGTTCGCCCCCCGACGATCCGGGCTGGGCCGACCCGGACCGAGAGGAGCACCGGTGGAGATCATCGGACGCGGTTTCATGGCCAAGAACCTGCGGGAACACGGCATCCACCAGCCGCGCACGGTCATCCTCGCCACCGGCGTCGCGACCACGACCGTGACCTCGCAGGACGACTACGGCAAGGACGCGCTGGGGCTGTACGACACCCTCCGCCGCTGCCGCCGCACCGGTGAGCGGCTGGTGTACCTGTCGACGGCGTCGGGCGCGATGTACGGCGCGGCCGACTGCCCGACCCGCGAGGACGACGTGGTCTTCCCCCCGCTCGCCTACGGCCGGCACAAGCTGGCCATGGAGGCGGTGGTCGCCCGTTCCGGAGTGGAGCACCTGATCCTGCGGATGACCAACCTGGTCGGCCACAACCAGCGCGCCCACCAGCTGCTGCCGGCGCTGGTCGCCCAGGTGCGGTCGGGCCGGGTGCGCGTCTACGAGCGGGCGCACCGCGACCTGCTCGACGTCGAGCACGCGATCTCCATGATCGACATCCTGCTGACCCGCCGGGTGTGCGGCCAGGTCGTCAACCTCGGCTCCGGGGTGGCGGTGCCGATCGACGACATCATCGGGCACATCGAAAGCCGGCTCGGCCGGACCGTCGAACGCGAGTACTGCCCGCAGCCGCCGCGCACGACCTCGGCCGCGCCGGTCTCGCTCGCGAAGCTGACCCGGCTGATCCCCGACGTGGTGACCCGCTTCGGCCTCGGCCCGACGTACTACCAGCGGGTCCTCGACCGCTACCTGACGGCACCGGTCCTGACCTGAAGGGGCCCGGCCCACCCCGAAGGGGGCTTCCCGCCCATCCGGCGCGGGAAGTCCCCTTCGGTGCCGTCAGGTCACCAGTGCGGGGCGCGCGGCATCCACCGCGGGATGCCCCCTTCGGCGTTCCGGCCCTTTTCGAGGAACGCGATGTTGTGGTAGACGTGCAGGCCGACCAGCCCCGCTTCGGTGGCCGACGGTTCGCCGGCCCCGTCGCGCTCCTGGTGGTGCAGGTCGTCCAGCAGCGTCTTCAGCAGCCCGAGCATCGTCGTGGACGTCCCGAAGTCGCGGTCGTCCCCGCCGTACCCGGGCAGGTACGAGGTCCACAGGTCCTCGATCACGTAGAAGCCCCCGGTGCGCACGTGCGGGAACAACGCCCGGAACGAGGTGAGCACGTGCTCGTTGATGTGGCTCCCGTCGTCGATCACGATGTCGAACGGGCCGTGTTCCTTGGCCAGCGCGTCGAGCTGGGCCGGGTCGTTCTGGTCCCCGCGCACCACGGTCAGCCGCGGTCCGGAGAACCGGGACTTGTCGAAGTAGTCGAGGCCGAACACCGAGGCCCGCGGGAAGTAGCGGCGCCACATCTTCAGCGAACCACCCCCGGACGCCTCGTCGTCGTAGCCGCCGACCCCGATTTCCAGCAGCCGCAGCGGTTCCTCGCGCAGCGGCGCGAAGTGCCGCTCGTAGTGCTGGGTGAACCAGTGCGTCTGGCCCCACTTGTCCGAGCCGTACCGGACGGCCAGTGCCCCCAGGTCCGGCGCCCGCGCCGAGAGCGCCGCGGTGAGGGTGGCCGAAGCGGCGGCGATGGAGGGCTGGCGCTCGCGGGGCGGGAAGTGGGTGTCCAGCGCGGTCGCCAGTTCGTAGGCGCGGGCGGGCGACGAGCGCCCGCGCGAAGGACCCCACAGCTCGGCGACCAGCTCCTCGGCCTCGTAGCGCAGCCGGACGTCGCGGCCGGGGTGCCGTCCCGGCCGCACGCGCACCGGCTCGCCGGCCCGCAGCACCCACGTGTGTTCGGAAACCTCCGGTCCGTCCGAGATGGACAGTCCGATGTGGATTTCGAACGGGTTCGCGGGCGGGTCGAGCCGCAGCTCCCACTCGGCCACCGCGAGCTCGGCGACCCGGGCGAGACCGAGCTCGTCCAGCGCCGCGCGGATCTCCTCCGGACGGCCGCTCGCGGCCCGGACCAGGGATTCGATGTCAGGGGTCACAGTTGTCCCTCCAGTGCACGCACGACCTGCGTCACGTGCTCGATGAGCCGGGTGGCGAGGCCGCGGGCCCGCTCCTCGCCGATCGCGTCGGTCCGGTACCGCAGCACCCCGCCGACGGCCGGGTGCGGCCACAGTTCCAAGGTGATCTCCGGCAGCGCGTTGCGCGGCGGCACGCGGACCAGTTCGGCCCGCGCGTCGCCGAACCGCACCGCCGCCGGGGGCATCTCCTCCTGCAGCAGGTAGGCCTGCAACAGCGGATGCCGCTGGTGGCCCTCGGGAATCGCCGGCATCACCGCGGCCAGCGGCACCAGCGGGGGCCGCATCACCTCCTGCAACTGCCGCGCGGCCGCCGCGGCCAGCTCGGCCGGGTCGTCGATCCCGGCGGGCGGGCGCATCGGCACCATGCTCGCGAGGCACCCGATGACGTCGCCGGCCTCCTCGGTGAACCGCCCGGTGGTCGGCAGCGCGACCGCCGGTGACGGCTCGCCGGTCAGCTCCCGCAGGAGCAGCACGTAGGCCGCGTAGAAGAGGGCCATCACGGTGCCGCCGACCGCGGCGGCGGCCCGGCCGACCGCCGGCAGCAGCACCTCGTCGATGTCGAGGCCGACCTCGGCCGCCGGTCCGCCCCACGGCCGGGGGCCGGGCAGCGGGAAGCGCAGTTGCGGCGCGTCGGCCATGGCCGTCTGCTTGGTGTAGACCGCGACCGGGTACCGGTCGCGGTACTGCTCCCACTGCTCGGCCGAAACCCGGTAGTAGCTGGCCGGCCACTGCGCCAGGCCCGGCCGCCCGGCGCGGAAGGCGTCGTAGGCGCGGACCAGGTCCGCGGCGAAGACCTGTCCGGACCAGCCGTCGAACGAGATGTGGTGGATCCCCACGGCGAGCACCGATTCGGTCGCGGACACCGGGTAGTACGCGGCCCGGATGGGGAAGTCGGCCCCCAGGTCGAACGGGCGCATCACCCAGGCACACGCGTCGCGGACCGCGTCCGCCGTCGTGGCCGCCGGGCGGTCGGTCAACAGCCCGGCCAAGTCGGCGGCCGGGTGGATCCGCACCTTCGGCGTCCGGCCGCCCTCGGCGAACCGGGCCCGCAGCACCTCGTGCCGGGCGACGACGTGGTCGAGCGCGCGGGCGAGCGCGTCCCGGTCGACGGCGCCGCGCACCCGGTAGATCACCGGCACGACGGCTTCCTCGAGGTGGCCGGCCTGCTTCTGGGCGTGCCAGAACTCGGCGACGGTGAACGGGACGTGACCCGGCTCGTACGCGGTCTCCGGTCCGGGGTCGTGGTGGCCGGCCGCCCCGGGCTCCAGGTCCGGCGCCGTGGCCACGGCCGCGGCGATGGCCCGCGGGGTGCGCGCGGCGAGGATGCCGGGCACCGCGACCAGCCGGCCGAACCGCGCGCCGATCCGCGTGGAGATGCGGATCGCGGTGAGCGAGGTGGCGCCCCGGCCGAAGATGTCGTCGTCGACGCCCACCCGGTAGCCGAGCACCTCGGAGGCGACCTCCCGCAGGGTGGCTTCGAGGCCCTCGCCGTCTTCGGCGGAGGGCACGGACGGCACGGCGCCCGCACCCGCCGCTTCGGCGAGCGCTCGCTGGTCGAGCTTGCCGTTGGGCAGCCGGGGGAACTCCGCCACGGCGAGGACGACGTCGGGGACGAAGCCGGCGGGCAGGACCGCGGCGACGGCCTTGCGCACCAGCTCGGGCGGCACGCCTTCGCCGAGGTAGAACGCGGCCAGGCTGGTCTTCACCGCTCCGTCGAACGGCAGCGCCACCACCACGCCCGCGGAGACCCCGGGTGCCGCCTCGATGATCCGCTCGACCTCCTCGGCTTCGATCCGGACCCCGCGGACCTTGAGCTGCCGGTCGCGACGGCCGACGAACACCAGTTGGCCCGCTTCGTCGAGCCGCGCCAGGTCGCCGGTGAAGTACGCGCGGCGGGGCACCCCGTCCAAGGCCAGCGTGGCGAACCGCTTCGCCGTCTCGGCTTCGTCGCCGACGTACCCGAAGCACACGCCGTCGCCGACCGTCACGATCTCGCCGGTCTGCCCGGCCGGGACGATCCGGCGGTCCTCGTCGAGCAGGTACACCGAGGTGTTCACCGACGGGGTGCCGATCGGAACCTGGTCGCCGAAGTCCGGGTCCGCGGTGGACCACGCGGTGGTGCTCACCGTATTCTCCACCGGCCCGTAGGCGTTGACCACCCGCAGACCGGGATGCGCGCGCAGGCACCGCTTCACGTGCGCGGCCGAAGCCCGCTCGCCGCCGACGAACAGCACCCGCGCGCCGGCGAAGCACTCGACGTCGTCGTCCACCAGCGCGTTGAACAGCGTCGACGCCATCGCGATGAGCGTCACGCCCTCGCCGATCCGCGCGCGCACCTGCGGGCCGCTCAGGTGGCCGCTGTCGTGGAGCACGACGGTGCCGCCCTTGATCAACGGCACCCAGAGCTCGAACGCGAACACGTCCCACGCCGGGTTCGCCTGCTGGAGCGAGACGATCCGGCCGTCGTGCCCGTGCCGCCGGTCGAGGGCGGTGCGGGCGATCCCGCTGTGCGGCGCGAGCGCGGCCTTCGGCACTCCGGTGCTGCCCGAGGTCAGGAACACGCAGAACGGCGTCGCGCCGTCGAGTCCGTGCGCGGGCACCGGTGCCCCGCCCGGCCGGGCATTTATGTCCAGTGTGGACACACCGGCGAACGGCTCGTGGCTCAGCAGCAGCTTCGCCCCGGTCCGCTCGATCAGCTGCCGCACCCGGTCCAGCGGCCAGTCCGGGGGCGCGCAGGCGTAGGCGGCACCGGTGCGCAGCACGCCGAGCAGCACCGCGACCAGGCGCGGGGTGCGGGGGGCCCGGACCGCCACGATGTCCCCCGGGCCGACCCCGGCCGCCGCCAGCGCCGAGGCCGCCTCCGCGGCATCCGCGACGAGCTCGGCGTAGGTCACTTCGGTTCCGGCCCACCGCAGCGCCACCGCTTCACCGCAGCGCTCGGCGGTCCGCGCGACCAGCTCTTCGATGCGCGCGCCGCCGGGGTACTGCTCCCGGGGACCGTGCAGCACGGACAGCGTCTCTGTGGTCATCAGTTCCTCCTTGGCGGCCATCCTCGGCCCCCGGCCTCAAGCGGCGGTCGACGTCGCTTCGCGCAGCACCAGCCGGGCGGCGATCTGGTTCGGGGTGGGCAGCTCGTGCAGTTCGGCCGAGAGCTTCCGGGTGCCCTCGTCCAGGGAACCGGCCAGGACGGCGGCCACTCTCCCGGTCAGGAGCTCCTCGAAACCGTCGCCGGGGAGGACGAAATCGGCCGCACCGGCCGCGGCGAGCTGACGGGCGTTGAGGATCAGGTCCGCGCGCTGGGGCACGACGACCTGGGGCACCCCGGCGGCGACCGCCGTCAGGAGCGTGCCGAGGCCGCCCTGGGAGACCACCGCGTCGCAGGTCGGCAGCAGCGCGTGGAACGGCAGTCCCCGCACCACCCGCACGTTCGGCGCGACCGCCTTGATCCGGTCCCCTTCGGCCGCCGGCACCGCGGCCAGCACCTCGGCCCCGAGCCCGGCGAGGGCTTCGACGACCCGGCCGGTGACCACGAGCTCCTGGTCGAACCGGCCGTTCGACACGCCCCAGGTGACGCAGATCCGCGGGCCGCGCCGCGGTTCGGTCAGCCAGCCGGGCAGCTTCCCGGGACCGTTGTAGGGCACGTACCGCATCGGCAGCCGGTGCACCTCGGGCACCCCGGGGACCGGCCCGCCCGCCGTTACCTGCACGCTCGGCGGGCACGGGTCGACGGTGGCCGCGCCCAGCGGCTCCACCCCCGGCAGGTCCCACCGGGCGCACAGCTCCGCCAGTGCTTCGTCCTCGAACTCGCGGGTGAGGCAGGCGTAGTCGATCCCCCAGGTGTGCCGGAGGGCGGGCACACCGAGCAGGCGTGCCACGATCGGCCCGGCGTACGTCGTCGCCTCGAACACCACCAGGTCCGGCCGCCAGGCGCGGGCGAAGTCGTGGAGCCCGCCGGTCATCGCCTCGGCCGCCGCGACCCCGAGCCAGCAGTTGCGCGGACCGAACCGGCGCAGCTGCGCCCATTCCACGAGCTGGGCGTCGTGCCGCCGCGCGCGCTGCACGTACTGCCCCATCATCGCGGCGGTTTCGACGTCGGCGCCGACCGCCACCACGGGCAGCCCGGTGCGCCGCACTTCGGGCACCAGCCCCGGCTGGGTCGCCACGACCACCTCGTGCCCCGCCGCGCGCAACGACCACGCCAGCGGCACCATCGGGTAGAGGTGGGTGGTCCAGTTCCACAAGGTGAACATCACTCGCACAGGTCGCTCCCCTTCACCCCGGCCAGTTCCGGCAGTCTGGTGACCACTTCGGACAGGGACGGCTGGGCGGCGGCTTCCCCGGCCAGTCCCGCCGCGGCCCGTTCGTGCGAAGCCGAACCGAGCACCCGTTCGACGGCGGCCCGGACGGACTCCGCGGTCGCGGCGTCGAGCGGGACCAGCTCTCCCGCGCCGGCGTCGGCGATCGCCCGGCTGTTGAGCACGTGCTCGCCGAAGTGCGGCACGCACACCTGCGGCACCCCCGCCGTGACGGCCGACGCGACCGCACCGGCGCCCCCCTGGGAGACGATCAGGTCGCAGCGGGGCAGCAGCAGGTGCAGCGGCAGGTTCTCGGCCACCCGGACGTTCGCCGGGAGCGCGCCGAGCCGCGCTCGGTCCCGGGGTGACACCGCGCAGACGACCTCGGCGTCGACCCCGGCGAAGGCGCCCAGCACCCGGTCCACCCCGAACGCGCGCTCGCCGAGCACGTGCGCGATCGTGCCCCAGGTGACGCAGATCCGCTTGCGGCGCTTGGGTTCGAGCACCCAGCGCGGCACCACGCCGGAACCGTTGTAGGGCAGGTGGCGGGCGAAGACCCGGTGCACTTCGTCGCGGCGCTGCACGCTCGGTGGGCACGGGTCCAGCGTCGCCACCCCGAGCACGTCGACCTCGCCGAGGCCGAGTGCGGCCCGGTGCCCGGCCAGCGCCCGCGGCGCGAACCCGGTGAGGTACGAGCTGTAGTCGGCCCCCCAGATCTGGCGCACCGCGGGCACCCCGGCCGCGGCCGCGGCGAGCGGACCGGCGTAGGTGACCGCGTCGAACACCAGGAGGTCGGGTTTCCACCGGCGGACGAGCGCGACCAGGTCGTCCTGCATGACCTTCGCGATGAGCGCGTAGACCGCCAGCGGCTGCTCGCCCGCGGCGCGCGCGGCCGCCCAGTCGGTCAGCTCGCCCGCCGCGGCCTGCTCGGCCAGCGGCGAGGCCCAGTAGTACTTCTCGATGATCGGCAGCACGTCGAAGTCGGCGCCGACCGCCACGGCCGGCAGCCCGCCCCGGGTCACCCCGGGCACCGCGCCGGGCGGCACCGCGACGAGCACTTCGTGCCCGGCGGCCCGCAGGGACCAGGCGATCGGCGTGAGCCAGAAGTAGTGCGTGGGCCAGGCCCACGACGTCAGCAGGACGCGCACGTCAGCCCCCCACCGCGGCGAGCAGCCCGGCGCCGGGGTCGGGCAGCGCGCGCGACTGCTCGCGCAGCGCGGCCGCGGCGGCGGCGAACGACGGGTCGTCCAGGAGCTCGGTGAGCGCGTCCCGGATCTGCCCGGTGCTCGCGCCGGCCGCGCCGACCCGCGCCCCCGCGCCCGCCCGGACCAGCTGGGCCGCGTTCGTCTCCTGGTCCGGGATGAGCGGCAGGCACACCTGCGGCAGTCCGGCGAGCACGGTGGTCAGGGCGCTGCCCGAACCCCCCGGGTGGACCACCAGGTCGCAGTCCGGCAGCACCAGGTTGAGCGGCTGCATCACCACGGTCTGCCAGTTCGGCGGGTACCGCGGGCCGAACGCCTCGGCCCCCGAGGTCGCGAACACGAGGTCGAGCCCGAGGTCGGCGGCGGCGGCGAAGACGAGCTCGGGCAGCGAACCGGCCGCGCCGAACTTCCCGCTGGTCGTCCCCCAGGTCACGCACAGCCGGGGGGCGTCGCCGCGGCCGCGGAGCCCGCGTTCGCAGACCCCGGTGCCGTTGTAGGGCCGGTAAGCCGTCCGCACCGGGGTGTAGTCCACCGGCAGTTGCAGGCCCGGCGGGCACGGGTCGAGCGTCGGAGTGGACCCGCTGACCACGCACGCGCCGGCGCCGAGGCGGTCGTAGAGCTCGGTGAAGGCCGCCTCCTCGAACACCCGCAGCGGGTAGGTGAAGTCGATCCCCCACAGGTGCCGCACCGAAGGCACCCCGAGCGCGGCGGCGACGGCGGGGGCGGCGTAGGTCGTCGGGTCGTGCACGATGACGTCCGGGCGCCAGTCGCGGGCGAACCGGAGCAGGTCGCCGGCCATCGCGTCGGCGACCGGGACGAACAGGTCGAGCGGCGTCCGCCGCTCACGGCGGGGCCGGGCACCGTCCATGAAGGACTTCATCCGCGGCGTGAGGTCGACGTCGGTGCCGACCCGGGCCACCGGCAGCCCCGTGCGGCCGGCCACCGGCGCCAGCGACGGCGGGCAGGCGAGCACCACCTCGTGCCCGGCGAGCCGGAGCCCCCACGCCGTCGGGACCATCGGGAACAGGTGCGAGGGCCAGGCCCACGACACGAACAGCAAGCGCATGCGGTCTCCTCGGCCGGCCACGGCCCTCGGGTGGGTCACGGGGTCACCGGCTGCCCGCCAGCGAAAGCAGCTCGCCGACCGTCTCGTCGAGCGAAGCCTGCGCGGCCACTTCGGACCGCAGCCGCCGGGCGGCCGCGGCGGCCGCCTCGTCGGCGAGGAGCAGGTCCAGCGCGGCCCGTACCGGCTCCGGTTCGTCGTCGGCGACGAGCACGCCCGCGCCGGTGGCGGCCAGCCGTTCGGCCGGCACGACGTCCGAGAAGTACTCGGGCACCACGACCTGCGGGACCCCGGCGCTCACCCCGGTCATCATGGTTCCGGCGCCCCCACGGGAGATCATCGCCGCGCAGCCCGGGAGCACCAGGTGCAGCGGCAGGTTCTCGACCACGCGGACCCCGGCGGGCCGGTCCTCGCCGAGCCGCAGGGCGCCCGGCACCGCGACCACGAGGTCGAGGTCCGGCCGGGCGATCGCGGCGACGAGCTCCCGCATCCGCCCGGCCCCGGCCGCCCATTCCCCCGGCCCCTTGAACCGGGGCGAGACACCCCAGGTGAGCAGCACCCGGGGCCGCCGCGGCTCGGTCCACAGCCAGTCCGGCACGGCGCCGGTCCCGTTGTAGGGCACGTACCTCGTGCGCAGCACCCGGCCGGGCACGTCGACCTGCAACGACGGCGGGCACGGGTCCACGGTCAGCGTGCCGGCCGAGTCGAAGCCGTCGATCCCGAGCTGCCGGCACAGCTCGGCGAAGGCCACGCCTTCGAAGGCCCGGGCCGGGGAGTGGAAGTCGATCCCCCACAGCACCCGCACGTGGGGCAGGCCGAGTTTGGTGGCCACCAAGGGCGCGGCGTAGGTCGTCGGTTCGTAGAGCACCAGGTCGGGGGCCCAGCCGCGGCAGAGCGCTTCGAGGTCGCCGGCCATGTCCTCGGCGAGCGCGACCGACAGGCCGAGCCGCTTCCCGTTGCCGCGGGCCGGGGCCGGACCGGGACCCGGCCGGATCGGGCGCGTGGCGTGGGCCACCAGCGCGGTGTGGTCAGCGCGGCCGCCCACCGACACCGCGGGCAGCCCCGCGCCGAGCACCGCGCCGGCCAGCCGGGGCTGCGTGGCGAACCGGACGTCGTGGCCCGCCGCGCGGAAGGCCCACCCGATCGGGACCAGCGGCCGCACGTGCGACGGCCAAGCCCACGAGACCAGCAGCACCCGCACGCCGGTTCACCTCCGCCCCGTCCCCGATCCGGCCACGACCCGGCCGACGTGGCCGTGGCCGCGGCCGGATCGGCGGCGATCGACCCAGTAGTCCGGTCACCGTCGCGAGACCGGGTGGAGTCCGGGTCCAGGATCGGTGGGCCGGAAGCGGGTTCGAGCCGTTCCCGAGGCGGGGAAGGGACCCTGCGGGCATGCGCATTCTGTTCTGCACGTGGGCGTGGCCGACGCACTACCAGCCCATGGTGACCCTGGGTTGGGCTTTCCGCGCCGCGGGCCACGACGTCCGGATCGCGAGCCAGCCGTCCCTCGGGCCGGTCATCCGGGCTTCCGGGCTGCCCGCGGTGGCCGTCGGGCGGGACGAGGAGATCGAACCGGTGGTGGCGGGCCTGCTGGCGGTGGACCCCCGGGTGCGCGGCTCGGGCCGGGAGTCCCGCACGGTGTCCGCCTACGCCGGGATCGCCGGGAAGATGGCCGGCCCGCTGCGGGCGCTGATGCGGTCCTGGCGACCGGATCTGGTGGTGTTCGAGGAAAGCACCTACGCCGCGGCCCTGGTCGCGGCCGCGCTGGGCATCCCCGCCGTGCGCCACCTGTGGGGCGTGGACATCCTCTCCTACGTCCGGTCCTTCGAACCCGCCGCGCTCTCGGCGACCGCGGCCGGCCTCGGACTGTCCACAGTGGATGTTTCGGGCGCGGTGACGGTGGACCACTGCCCGCCCGCCCTGCAGGTGCCCGGCGACTTCCCCCGCCGTCCCATGCGGTACGTCCCGTTCAACGGCGCGACCGTGCTGCCCGCGTGGGCGGCCCGGCCGCGGACCCGGCCGCGGATCTGCGTCACCTACGGCACGACCAGCTCCCAGCTCGCGTTCTACGAATGCGTCGTCGACCGGCTCGTCCACGCGGCGGCGGCCCTGCCGGTCGAGGTGGTGGCCACGGTGGCCGGGGACGACCTGGCCGCGCTCGGCCGGGTGCCGGACAACGTCCGGATCGTCGAGCGGATCCCGCTGCACACCCTGCTGCCCAGCTGCGACCTGCTGATCTCGCAGGCCGGTCCGAGCACCGCGCTGACCGCGGTGTCCTGCGGGACACCCCAGCTGATGATCCCGCAGCTACCGGACCAGCGGCTCATCTCGACCCTGGTGGCGGCGGCCGGGGCGGGGACCAAGCTGGAGCTCGGCGAGGCGGACCCCGACGCGATCCGGACCGCAGCGGCCACGATCCTCGGCGACGTCGCCTACCGCGAGGCCGCGGCCGCGCTGGCGCGGGAGAGCCGCGCCCAGCCCAGCCCGGCCGAGGTCGTCGAAGGGCTCGTCGCCCTGGCGGCCTGAAGCACCCGGCGTCGCAGGGCACCTTCCGCCCGGTTCCGGGGGAAGGTGCCCTGCGGTCGCACGGGGCCGGCTCAGCCCACCACCGCCCGCTGGAACGCCCGCAGCCCGAACCAGCCCACACCGGCCGTGCCGCCCAGGAGCACCACCAGCACCACCCAGGCCGACAGGTGCGGCACGTCCGGGGTCAGCGCCGCCCGCAGCGCCTCGCTCAGGTACACCACCGGGTTGGCCAGGACCGCGATCTGCAACCAGCGCACCGAGCCCAGCGCCGCCCACGGGTAGTACACGCAGCCGAGCATCATCAGCGGGATCATGATGATGCTGAACAGCACGTTCACCTGGGCGGCTTCCACCACCGAGCCGAGCAGCAGGCCGAGGGCGGCGGAGAACACCGAGCCGAGCAGCAGCATCAGCACCAGCAGCGGCCAGTGCGCGTAGGACAGGTCCGGGGCCCGGCCCGGCGCGTGCAGGAACGTCACGATCGGCAGCACCAGCACCGCCGCGAACAGCGACTGCACCGCGCCGCTGACGACCCGCTCCACCCCCACCGCCCACACCGGGACCGGGGTGAGCAGCCGGTCCTGGATGGACTTGGGGTAGGAGAGCTCGGTGATCAGCGGCACGGTCACGCCGAGCAACCCGGCGAACAGCATCGAGTTGGCGAGGATGCCCGGGGCCAGCACGGTGCCCGAGGTCCCGCCGATCCCCCCGGAGATCGAGGGCAGCACGTAGGAGAACACGAACACCGTCAGCAGCGGCTGCACCAGCACCCGCCCGAGCAGCCCACCGAGCTGCTTGCGGAACACGACGTGGACGTCCCGCGCGAGGAAGGCGAGGAACACCCGGGCCGGGGACACCGCCGGCGTCCTGAACGTGGTCATGCCCGGTACGCCCTTCCGGTCAGGGTGAGGAACGCGCTTTCCAGGCTGGGCCGGGCCGTGCTCACGTCCAGCAGCCGGCGGCCCGCCGCGGCGCCCAGGGAGACCAGTTCCGCGATCAGCCCGTCGGTCGCCGCGGTGGACACCCGCACCGAGGCGTCGTCCCGCACCACCGGCAGCGGGCCGAAGTCGATTTCGGCCACCGGCCCGTCGTAGGTCGCCGTCACCACCGAAACCCCGCCCGCGGAAGCGATCAGCGCCGACACCTCGTCGCACACGAGCACCCGCCCGCCGTCGATGATCGCCGCCCGGCGGCAGAACCGCTCGGCCTCCTCGATGTTGTGCGTGGTGAGCACGATGGTCTGGCCCGAGGCGTGCAGCTCGCCGAGCACGTCCCAGACGTTGACCCGGCTGTGCGGATCGATGCCCGCGGTGGGTTCGTCGAGGAACAGGATCTCCGGACGCTGCACCAGCGCCCGCGCGATCATCATCCGGCGCAGCTGCCCGCCGGAGAGCTGGTAGAACAGCGCGCCCCGGCGGTCGCCGAGGCCGAACTGCTCCAGCAGCTCGTCCGCGCGCCGCCGCGCCGCCGCACGGGTGCCGCCCCAGTACCGGGCCCGGTAGCGCAGGTTCTCCTCGACGGTCAGCTCCCGGTCGACGGAGTTGGTCTGGCTCACCAGGCTGATCCGCCGGCGCACCTGGACCGGCTCGCGCGCGGTGTCGAAACCGGCGATGCGCACGCGGCCGGAGGTGGGCCGCACCAGCGTCGTCAGCATGCCGATCGTGGTCGACTTCCCGGCGCCGTTCGGGCCGAGCAGACCGAAGAACTCCCCGGCGCGGACGTCGAGGTCGATCCCGGCAACCGCCTCGACCGGGCCCCGTTTCGCCGGGTAGACCTTCCGCAGCCCGGTCGCCGTCACGACGGACTCCGTCCGCCCGGCCACGACGGGCCGGGCGGGGGTTCGCAGTCCCGCCATCACACGGGCTTGCGCAGCACGAGGGACTGGCTCATCACCGGGTACATCCCGGAGACCAGCACCTCCGGCAGCGACTTCACCACGTGCTCGAAGTCGAACTCCGGGGTGCCGAGCAGTTCCCGCGGGTCGCCGGCCGCCAGCTCCAGCCCGCTCGCCTCGATCAGCGCGCCGACGTCCTGGTTGATGCCCCACATGTTCTTCTCCAGCACGCCGAACGGCCGGAGGTCGAGGAAGGCGTCCACCGTCAGGACCAGCTTGCCGCCCGGCTTCAGCAGCCGCGTGCTCGCCCGCACGATGTCGGCCCCCTCGGCGAGGTCCACGTGCTCCAGGACGGACAGGCACAGCACCCGGTCGAACGACTCCGGCTCGAGGTCCGCGTCCTGCAGCCGGTCCGCGACCAGCTCCACGTCGGTCCCGAAGGTGGTGTTGAGCAGCTGGTGCTCGCGCGGCGACAGCGGCAGGTAGCCCGGGTCGGTCCAGACGTTGTAGTCCTCGCGGGCCGACGGGTCGACGTTGACCACCGAGCAGCCTTCGAGCGCGGCGACGAACTGCAGGCCGCTCAGCCCGCTGCCGACGTCGAGCACCCGCAGGCCCGGGGCGAACTCCGCGACGGCGAACGCCCACGGGTACTCGTGCACCCGCGTGCCGCTCGCGTACTGGAAGGCGAACGGGCCGTAGTCCGGGTTCGCCGGATCGGCCAGCGCCTCCAGCGGCCGCTGCATCGGCCGCTTGCCCTCGGCGAGCCGCCGCGCGGACCGGTGTCCGTAGGGCGCGCCCCACTTCTCGTTCCAGGTCTCGAACTCGGCGGGAAGATCCTTGCGTGCCAGCATGGTGCACCTCTCAGACGGGGGCGGGCTCGCGTGCGGCCAGACGTTCCAGCACCGGCACGATCTCGGTCGGCGCGGGCTGGGCGTTGGCCTCGTCGGCCAGCCGCCGGGCGTCGGCGCGCCACTGGGGGTTCTCGAGCAGGTCGGTGACCAGCCCGCGGACGGTGTCGGGACCGGCGTCCTCGGGCAGCAGCACCGCGGCCGCCCCGGTCGGCGCCAGCTGGTTGGCCACGAACGCCTGGTCGGGGAACTGCGGCACGATGAGCTGCGGGACGCCGTTGACGACCCCGGTCATCGTGGTGCCGTTGCCGCCCTGGTGGATCATCAGTTCGCAGGTCGGCAGCAGCAGGTGCAGCGGCAGCGCGTCGACCACCCGGATGCCCTCGGGGATCGGGCCGAGGTGTTCGCGGTGCGAGGGCGCGACGGTGACGACGACCTCGGCGTCGATCCCGGCGACCGCCTCCAGCATCTGCCCGGCCAGCACCAGGTTCGGGTTCACCTTGGCCAGGGTGGTGCCCCAGGTGATGCAGACCCGGCGCCGGGACGGCGGCTCCAGCAGCCACGGCGGCACCTCGGCCGGACCGTTGTAGGCGATGTAGCGCATGAGCTGCTTGGGGTAGTCGGTCGGGAGCTGGATGCTCGGCGGGCACGGGTCGACCGTGAGCGTCCCTTGTGGACTGAACTCGGTGACGCCGAAGCGCTCGGCCAGCGGGCGCAGGAGCACCGGCTCGATGTCCCGGCCGCGGTGGGCGATGTCCGGCGCCATCAGCACCCGCACGTTCGGCACCCCGACCGCGGCGGCGGCGATCGGGCCGGCGTAGGTGGTCGGGCCGTGCACGACGAGGTCCGGCTGCCAGGCGCGGGCGAACTCGACCAGTCCGTCGACCATGGTCTCGGCGATGTCGGCGAACATCCGCAGCGCGCGTTCGCCCTTGGGCTTGCGCAGCTGCTTCCACAGCTCCACCGTCGCCGGCGCGTCCCGGTCGAGGTGCATCGTGTCGCGGGTCAGCTGGCTGAAGTCGCAGTCCTCACCGACTTCGACGGCGGGCTGTCCGGACATGGTGATCGCCTCGGCGAGCGCGGGCGGACCGGCCACCCGGATCTCGTGCCCCGCGTTGCGCAGCGCCCAGGCCAGCGGAACCATCGGGTAGTAGTGCGGGGGCCACGCCCACGCGGAGAACAGCACGCGCATTCGCGTACTTCCTTTCTGAGACGCCGGATGGGGCTGAACCTGACAGCCGGGCCTGGGGCACTGCTGGAGGATCGGTCACCTCCCGGCGAGCAACCGCAGCGATCCCACGAGGTCGGCCGGGGCCGGCCGGTCTTCGTTCTCCAGCCGGGCCCGGCGGGCCACCGCGGCGAAACCGTCCCGCTGCACCACGTCGAACACCGCACCGGCGACCGCGGCCGGGCTGAACTCCGCCGCCGCCAGCGCCCGGCCCGCCCCCGCGGCCTCGAGCCGCCGCGCGATCGCCAGGTGGTCCGGTAGCTGCCCGATGGCGACCTGGGGCAGCCCGGCGGCGAGCCCGGTGAGCACGCTGCCGGCGCCGCCCTGGGACACCAGCACGTCGCAGTGCGCGAGGACCTGGTCGAGCGGCGGGTCGACGAACACCGACACGTTGGGCGGCAGCGTGCCGAGCAGCGCGCGCTGCCGCGCCGAGATCGCCAGCACGACGTTGACGTCCAGTTCGGCCACCGCGCGGGCGGTCTCGCCCGCGAGGAAGTACTGCGGGCCGAGCAGTTCCATCGTGTGTCCCCAGGTGACGCAGACCCGGGGCCGCGGGGCCGGGCCCAGGATCACCTCGGCCCGCTCCGGACCCGAGCACGGCAGGTAGCGCACCAGCCGCCGGGGCAGGCTGCCCGGCGCGTGCAGGCACGACGGGGTCGGGTCGATCGTGGTGCCGCCGAGCGGGTCGACCGGACCGACCCCGAGCCGTCCCCCGATCGGCTCCAGGAGGGCGGGCAGGAAGCGGGCGGCGCCCGCCACCAGGTCGGGCCCGTAGAGGTGGCGGACCGACGGGATCCCGAGCGCGGCCGCCACCAGCGGTCCGGCGAACGCCGTCGGTTCGGCGACCACCAGGTCGGGCCGCCAGGACTGGGCGAACCGGACGGCGTCGGCGGCCATCTCGCCGGCCAGCCGGGCGAACAGCTTCAGCGCCCGCGGCACCCCGTCGGCCGGTGGCCGCGGCGCGGGCCGGCCCTCGACGGGCAGGACGAACTTCCGGAACTCGGGCAGCACGTCGAGGTCGGGGCCGGCCGCGACCGCGGTCAGCCCGAGCTCGGTGATCGCCGGTCCGAGCCCGGGCTGCCCGAGCACTCTGACCTCGTGCCCGGCTCCGCGCAGCGCCCACGCGAGCGGGGCGACCGGATGCAGGTGGGAGCGCCAGCCCCACATGACGAACAGCACGCGCAGCGGCTTCGGCCGCCGGCCGCCAGTGCTCACGCTTCCTCCCGCAGGTCACGTCCGCGGCGTCCTGGCCCGCGGAAGCGATCGATCATGACCACACCGGACCAAGCCGCCGTCGGGCCGCACTGGATTCGCCGTCCAGCCACCCCCCGCGAGCCGGGGTCGAGCGGGTCTATAGGCGCCACCGAGACACTTCGGCCGCTTCTCGACAACCCGCTCTCGAGCGCAGGGGATACGAAATGGTCGACTCAGCGAGATCGCTCCTGCTGGAGCAGGTCCGCGGCTACCACGACGAACAGCTCCCCGGGCCGGCGAAGTTCGTCCCCGGCGAGACGCCGATCCTGTCCTCGGGCGCGGTGCTGGACGCCGAGGACCGGGTGGCCCTGGTGGCGGCGGCGCTGGACCTCCGGATCGCCTCCGGCGGCCTCGCGGCGAAGTTCGAGTCGTCGTTCGCCCGGACCCTCCAGCGGCGCAAGGCGCTGCTGACCAACTCGGGCTCCTCGGCGAACCTGCTGGCGATCAGCGCGCTGTGCGCCCCCCAGCTCGGCGACGCCCGGCTCCGGCCCGGGGACGAGGTGATCACCGTCGCGGCCGGGTTCCCGACCACGGTGAACCCGATCCTGCAACACGGCCTGGTGCCGGTGTTCGTCGACATCGAGCTGGGCACCTACAACACGACGGCCGAACGGGTCGAGGCCGCGTTCTCGCCGCGCACCCGGGCGATCATGATCGCGCACACCCTCGGCAACCCCTTCCCGGTCGCGGAGATCGCCGAGCTCGCCGAGCGCCACGACTGCTACCTGATCGAGGACAACTGCGACGCCGTCGGCTCGACCTACGCCGGGCGGCCGACCGGGACGTTCGGCCAGTTCGCCACCGTGTCCTTCTACCCGGCGCACCACCTGACCATGGGCGAGGGCGGCTGCCTGCTGACCTCGGACCTGAAACTGGCCCGGCTGGCCAGGTCCCTGCGCGACTGGGGCCGCGACTGCTGGTGCGAGCCCGGCGAGGACGACCGCTGCCTCAAGCGGTTCGGCTTCTCCCTGGGCACGCTGCCCCCCGGTTACGACCACAAGTACGTGTTCTCCCAGCTCGGGTACAACCTCAAGAGCACGGACCTGCAGGCCGCGCTGGGGCTGAGCCAGCTGGCGAAGCTGCCCGCCTTCGTCGAGGCGAGGAAGCAGAACTGGCGGCAGTTGCGAGACGGCCTGGACGGCCTGCCCGGTTTCCTGCTGCCCGAGCCGACCCCGGGCAGCGACCCGAGCTGGTTCGGGTTCGTGATCACGGTGCGGCCCGACGCGGGCTTCACCGCCGGCCAGGTCATCGCCCACCTGGAGGGCCACGCGATCCGGACGCGGCGGCTGTTCGCCGGCAACCTCACCCGGCACCCGGCCTACCTCGACCGGCCCCACCGCATCTCCGGCGAGCTGACCAACAGCGACGTCGCCGCCGAGCAGACGTTCTGGATCGGCGTGTACCCGGGCATCACCCCGGAAATGATCGAGTTCGTCATCGGCACGCTCAAGGAGTTCGTCGCCACGCACTGATCGCACCACCCCCGGCGCCTCTCGGAACACCGCGGTGTTCCGAGAGGCGCTTTTCGTTTTTCACCACGGAGAGAAAACTTAAGATAGAATTGATATTCGCAGCAATGGCCTCACCTGAACACTCCCAGTGCATTTCCCTTCGCCACTCACCACCCGGCCGATATTCGGATAAATCGGATCTATCGGTGATCGAGGTTGAATGCGCGCGAACCCGCCAGGAGCCTTTCGTCGCTGCTCACCGGGCTGCCCCGGGACCCGGCGCCGATCATCGGACGCCCCCCGACCACCGCTTGGGCCTCCTCGGGAAATCTTGACACCGCCACAAGTGCGGAATAGTGTCAACCCCACGGTGCAAGAGCACGATATCTGGGGTGGGTGCCGCCTTTTGCGCCAAACTGGGGATGTAGATCGGCTATTTCGCCGTCGCGCGCGACAGTCCATTCACCATCCGCGGTTCGCCCGTTCTTATGCCTACCGCTGGGGGAAGTCATGAGATTCAATACCCTGGGCACCTTCGAGGTGACCCATGAAGACCGCGTGCTCACACCGACCGCGCCGAAGCAGCGCAGCGTCCTGGCGCTGCTCGTCCTCTGCCACGGCGGCCTGGTGCCGGTGACCTCGCTGATCGAGGAGATCTGGCCGGAGAACCCGCCGGCGAGCGCGCTGACCACGTTGCAGACCTACATCTACCAACTGCGCAAGCTGTTCTGCGCCGCGGGCAACAGCCACGACGGCGTGCTCGTCACCAAGCCGCTCGGCTACCTGGCCCGGATCGCCCCGGGCAGCGTCGACTCCGACGAGTTCGACCAGATCGCCGGCGACGCCAAGCACGCGCTGGAGACGGCCGACCCGCTCCGCGCCTCGCAACTGCTCCACCGGGCGACCGCGCTGTGGCGGGGTGACGCCCTGTGCGATGTCCAACGTGGACCGCTGCTCGACGCGCACGCCGCGAAGCTCAACGAGGCCCTGCTGCAGGCGCTGGCCATGCGGGTCGAGGCCGACCTGCAGATCGGGCGGCACCACGAGCTGGTCGGCGAACTGCGCGGGCTGATCGCGAAGTACCCGCTGCACGAGGACCTGTACGCGAAGCTGATGCTCGCGCTGTACCGCTGCGACCGGCGGTCGCAGGCGCTGCAGGTCTACCACGAGGTCCGGCGCTGCCTCGACGACGAGCTGGGCATCGACCCGTCGCCGACCCTGCAGCGGCTGCACCAGAACGTCCTGTCGGACTCCCCCTCGCTGCGCCGGGTGGCCCCGGCGGTGCGCGCGGGGGCCGCGGCGGCCCCGGGGCCGAACCTCGTCCAGGCGCAGTTGCCCGCCGACCTGTCGGACTTCACCGGCCGGACCGCCGAGCTGGCCGAGCTGGACCGGCTCCTCACCCCCGAGGGGGCGGCCGGACGGACGTTCGCGGTGACCGGGATGACCGGGGTGGGCAAGACGGTGCTCGCGGTGCGGGCCGCGCACGCGGCGCGGTCCCGGTTCCCGGACGGCCAGCTGTTCGCCGAGTTCGACCGGTTCACCGAGCCGGCCGAGGTGCTCGGCGGGTTCCTCACCGACCTGGGCGTGCGCGCGGCGGACCTGCCCGAGGGCGAGGCCGAGCGGGCCAAGCTCTTCCGCACCAGGACCGCCGGCGGCTGCGGGCTGATCCTGCTCGACGGCGTCTCGTCGGCCGCGCAGGTCCGGCCCCTGCTGCCCGGTGGTCACTGGGTGGTGCTGGCCACCGGCCGCCGGCTCACCGGCTCGCTGCCGGGGGTGGTGCCGATGCGGCTGGAGCCGATGTCCACCGAGGACGGGGTCACGCTCATGTCCAAAGTGGTCACTTCCCGCAACATCCTGCACGAGCGCGGCACGGTGGCCGCGGTGGTCCACCGCTGCGGCGGCCTCCCGGTGGCCCTGCGCGCACTGGGCGAGCGCCTGTCGGTCAACCGCCACTGGCCGGTGACCAAGCTGGCGGCCCGCGTCACCGACCACGACGGTCTCCGCCCGGAGCTGCAGGCCGCGGGCGTCGACCTGGACGGCCCGTTCCGCGAGGACCTGGCCGCCCTCGAACCGCGGGACCGGCTGGTCCTGGCCCGGCTGTGCGAGTCCGGATTGGACTGCTTCACCGCGAAGAACGCGGTCGCGGTGGTCGAGGTGAGCGAACGCGAGGCCGAGGACGCCCTCGACCGGCTGGTGGCCGCGAACATGCTGCGGGTTCGCGGGCCGGCCGACGGTCCGGAGTTCCACTACTGCCTGCCGCCGCTGTTCATGGACTTCTTCGACCGGGCCGAGCGGCCGTCGGGCCTGCTGCAGATGGTCGCCCCCATCCCACGAGAAGCGGAGGCGGGGCTCGCCGTCCCCGGCTGAACCGCGGTCACCCGGGCCCGGCCGGGCGGTCCTCGACGGGCCGCTCGGCCGGGCCCGGTGCTTCGAGGATTCCCGCTGCGGCAACGCAAATCCCGCTCCGGCATTTACGCCGGATCCTGATCCACTGGGGGCCGCCTCCCGGGCGGCCACCCGGGCTCACCGCGTCAGGGATTCCAGCCGCCGCACCAGTTCCACCGGAGCCGGACGTGCGCGGTTCTCCGCCGCGACACCCGCCGCCCGCCGGGCGTAACCCGCGTCGCCGAGCACCTCGAGCGCCGCCGAGGCGACCGCCTCCGGGGTCAGCTCCGCCGCCGGGAGCAGAACGCCCGCACCCGCCGCCGCCACCCGGCCCGCGTGGGTCAGCTGGTCCCCCTTGAACGGGACCACCACCTGCGGCACCCCGCAGGCCGCCGCGGTGAGGGTCGTGCCCGCGCCGCCCTGGTGCACCACCAGCGCGCACCCGGGCAGGATCGTGTGCAGCGGCACCGATTCCAGCACCCGGACGCCGGCGGGCAGCTCACCCAGCAGCTCCCGCTGGCCGCGCGCGACCGCGACGACCACCTCCACCTCGACCCGCCCGAGACCCGCCAGCGCCACCCGGACCGGGTCCAGGTGGCCCGCGGTGCCGCCGAACGAGGCGCCCCAGGTCAGGCCCACCCGGGCCCGGCCGGACGGGCCCGCGAGGGCGGGGAGCAGGGCCGAGCCGTTGTAGGGGATGGTCCGCAGCGGCCACGACGCCGCCGGGGTCTCGAGCTGCAGGGCCGCCGGGCAGGGGTCGATGGTCACCGTGCCCACCGGGTCCGGCTCGCCGAGACCCCACTCGTCCCACAGCGGGGCCAGCAACGGCCACTCCGCCGCGCGCTCGGCGTAGGTGTGGTCGACCCCGTAGAGCACCCGCGCCGACGGGATGCCCGCCACCGCGGCCGCGACCGGGCCCGCGTACTCCCGCGGATCGAACAGGACGACGTCCGCCCAGTCACGGGCGAGCGCCACCAGCGCGGCGGCCCGGCCCTGCGCGGTCAGCCGGAACATCCGCATGGTCCGGGCGGTGCGGTCGCCGGCGCGGGGGTCGAACCCCGCCCAGGCCACCGTTGCGTCGACGTCCTCGCCCCGGGGCAGCACCGGGAGCCCGGTCCGGCCCGCGGCGGTCGCGAACGACGGCGCCGCCGCCACCCGGACCTCGTGCCCGGCGGTCCGCAGCGCCCAGGCCAGCGGCACCATCGGGTAGAGGTGGGAGACGGCGGGATAACTGCTCACCAGTATTCGCATGTCCACTCCGGAGACAGGAAGGGCGGGCCGGTCACGACGCGTCGAGGACTTCGACCGCGCCGGTCGTCCCGTCCACGGTGACGAGCTGGCCGTCGTGCAGGACCTCGGTCGCGTTGCCGGTGGCCACCACCGCCGGGATGCCGTGCTCGCGCGCGAGGATCGACGGGTGCGAGAGCAGCCCGCCGGTGTCGGTGACCAGCGCGCCGATGCCGCCGAAGAGCACCGACCACTGGGGGGTGGTCTCCGGGCAGACCAGCACGTCGCCGGGGCGCAGCTTCGCGAACTCGCGTTCGCTGATCACCACGCGCACGACGCCGGTGTACCGGCCCGCCGACGCCGCCGTGCCGCGCAGCAGCCGGTCCCCCGCCGACGCCCGGTGCCCGGCGCCCAGCTCGGACACCGAGTCGATCCACAGCATCGGCTCCAGCACGCCGCGGTCGGCCGGGCTGAGCTCGGCCAGCACCGGCTCGCGGTCGGGTCCGGCCTGGTGCTCGCCGTAGGTCAGCGGGCCGAGGTGGGCCTGCGACCACGCCTGCTGTCCCGCGCGCAGCCGCACCAGCTCGTGCTGCGCCGCGCCGTCGGTGAAGGCGGCCCGCGCCTCGTCCAAGGTGAGCAGGAAGACGTCGTCGACCGCGGTCAGCCACCCGCTCGAAACCAGGCGGGCGGCCAGTTCCCGGAGAGCGTACCGGACCTGCGCCCAGGCGACGTGCGCCTCGAAACCGGTGTCGTCGCGCAACGGGAACGCCCGCTGCGCACGGACCAGCGCGCGGTCGAACCGGGCGAGATCCGCTCCGGACAGCTTCGCGCGGGCTTTCGCGACGGTCTCCTCGCGCTCGGCGACCGCTGCCACCGACGCGGCCGCCGGGTCGGTGCCTGCGTCGAGCTGGTCCGAGATCAGGCTCAGCACCAGCCGGGGCTGCTCCGCCAGCGACGGCTCGGCGAGGTCCGCGCCGAGGCAGCGCTGGCCGTACTCGACGAGGTAGGTCTCGAACGCTTCGGCGAAGTCGCCGGCCGGCTCGCGGAGCACGCCGGGGTCGCGCGCGGCGAGGCGGGCCAGGCGGGCCAGCTCACGCGCGGGTTCGGCCGCCTTGCCCGGGAGCCCGGTCAGCATCGGCAGGATCCCGGCGGCGTCCCAGCCGAGCCGGTCCCGGCAGACGACGCCCAGCTCGCCCCAGACCATGCTGGACACCCCGCCGACGAGGAAGTGCAGCCGCTGCGCCTCGTGGGCCAGCTCGACCCGCCGGTCCAGCTCCGCGACCAGCTCCGGACCGGACAGCGCGCCGAGCGCCACCGCCCGGACTTCGGCCACGGCGGCGCGCAGGCCCGGGAGCCATTCGGCGTACCAGCGGTCGACGATCTCGCCGGGCCGGTCGGCCCGGGCGGCCTCGACCACCTTCCGGGCCCGCGCGCGCACCTCCGCCACCGAGGCCAGCGGCACGATCCGCACGTAGGACCAGCCGCCGAGGTTCAGCACCTCGACCCGCTCGCCGAACGCGTAGGTGAACAGGTTCGAGCTGGTCCGGTTGACCGCCCGGATCAGGGTCGAGGTGTTCATCGGCGACAGCGGCTTGAGCGTGTAACCGCCGCGGAGCCAGAACCCCGGCGGCACCTCGAACTCCACCGGCACCGGCGCCGGGCCGGCGGCGGGCAGGGCCGTGATCGGGCGCGCCTGCAGCAGGACGACTTCGCCGGTCCACGCCCATTCGATGTCCTGCGGCGAACCGGCTTCCGCCGCCACCCGCCGCGCCAGCTCGGCCACGCGGGCGGCCTGCTCCGCGCTCAGCACCCGGTGCGGACCGCGGACCAGGACGGGCGCGTCGCCCACCGCCCACTCGTCCGGCGCGACGCGGCCGGAGACCAGCTCATCGCCGAGCCCCGGCACCGCGTCGACGCGGACCGTGTCACGCGCACCGGTGACCGGGTCGGCGCTGAACGCCACCCCGGCGGCGACGGCCGGGACCAGGGGCTGGACCAACACGGCCAGCCCCGGCCGGTCCGCGCCACCGCGGTATTCGCGCAGCCGGGCCCCGTCGGCCGAGCGCCAGCAGGTGCGCACGGCCTCGACCAGGGCGTCGAAACCGGACACCCCGAGCACGGTCTCGTACTGACCGGCGTGGGAGCGCTCGTCGCCGTCCTCGGCGACACCGGAAGACCGCACCGCCAGCGCGACGGCACCGAAGTGGTCCGCCACGAACCGCAGCGCGGCCAGCACGCCGGCCGAGAGCTCCCCCGCTTCGAACGCGGCGACGGTGAGCACCAGCCCCGGCGGCACCGGGAACCCGGCTTGGCGCAGCTCGGCCAGCCGGGCGGCCTTGCGCCCGGCCTCGGCCACCTCGAGGCCCGGCTCGTCCAGCGACCGGACGAGTGCGGGCTGGGTGAGCGTCACGCGGGGCCTCCCGGGGTGTCGATGAGGACCGCCGCGTCGGCGTCGCCCGCACCGGCCTCGACCACGGCCTGGTAGGCCCGCGCGGCCGCCGTCAGCACCGGCGTCGCGACCCCCGCTTCGGCCGCCGCCCCGGTGCCCAGCCTCAGGTCCTTCGCCATCAGCGCCGACCGGAACGCGGCCGGCTCGTACCGGCGCGACCGCATGAGGTCCGCCCGGAACGACAGCACCTTCGAGCTGAAGCCGCTGGCGCCGATCGCCGTCAGCAACCGGTCGCGGTCGAGTCCCGCCGCCACGCCGTAGTTCACGGCCTCGGCCAGCGCCGCGACCTGGCCGCCCAGCAGGAGGTTGAACACCAGCTTCGTGGTGGCCGCGTTGCCGACCGGGCCGAGGTAGGACACCTCCCGGCCGATCGCCGCCAGCACGTCGCCGGCCGACTCGACCGCCGGCCGGGCCCCGGCGGCGAGCACCCGCAGCTGCCCGGACGCGGCCTGCGCCGGGTTGCCCAGCACGCACGCCTCGATCCGGGTGACGCCCGCGCTCGCGAGCCGGGCGGTCAGCGCCCGGGAGTACTCCGCCGAAACCGTCGACGTGTCCACGATGACCAGCCCGGCCCGGAGCGCGGGCCCGGCCGCGGCCAGCACCGCGTCCACCGCCGGCTCGTCGGCCAGGCTCAGCAGCACGCGGTCGGCGCCGGCCACCGCGGCCTCGGCCGAGGCGGCGAGTTCGGCGCCCCGCTCGAGCAGCGGTGCCGCCTTCCCGGCGGTGCGGTTGTGCACCAGCACCCGGTACCCGTGGCCGAGCAGGCTCGTCGCCAGGCCCGAGCCCATCACGCCGAGGCCGAGAACGGCGATCGTCTTGGTCTCCACCGGCCTCAGCTCGCGGCGAACGCGGCGGGCGGCACGGAGATCTGCGAGATGCACCGCATGACGCTCTGGGCGAAGTGCTGCCGGAAGCCGTCGGCGGTCCGGGTGTTGCGCTCCGAAGCGAGGTAGGGCTTCAGCGCCTCCTCGATCAAGTGCACCCCCTCCTGACGGGCCATGTGCCGGCCGATCTGCGAGAAGTCGCCTTCGTAGTGGATGAACCGGACCAGTTGCGCGTCGCGGATGAACACGGCGGTGCCGAGGAGCCGGCCGACTTCGGCGCCGCTCTCGTCCCGCACGATCGGCGAGTCCGCCCGCTTGAAGTTCGCGAAGACCTCGGCGATCTCGTCCTCGAAGCCGGGTTTGACGTCGTAGGTGATGGCTGCGTAGGGCATGGCAAAAACCTCCTGGGTTCACATTCCGCCGTCGACGGCGAGCAGTGCGCCGGTGACGTAGGTCGACAGGTCGCCGGCGAGGAACAGCACCGCGCCGGCCACCTCTTCCGGGGTGCCCAGCCGGCCCAGCGCGGTCATCCGCTTGACCCGCTCGGCGACCGGCGGCGGGAGCTCGTCACCGGTGTCGATCACGCCCGGGGCGATCGTGTTGACCCTGATCCCCCCGAACTCCTTGCACAGCGACCGGGTCAGGCCGACCACGCCCGCCTTCGCCGCGGTGTAGTGCGCCGTGCCCGCCATCCCGCGGAACGCCGCCGAAGCACCCACGTTGACCACGCTCGCGCCTTCGGCCAGCAGCGGGACGCACGCCTGGGTGACCAGGAACATCGACGTCAGGTCGGTGTCGATCAGCCGGGTCCACTCGGCCAGGTCCAGCTCGGCCAGCGGGGTGTGCCCGTGCACCCCCGCGTTGTTCACCAGCACGTCGAGCCCGCCCAGCTCCGTCCGGCAGGTCTCGGCGAGGCGCGCCACGTCGGCCGCGACGGTCACGTCCGCGTGCGCCACGGTGCCGCCGAGGCCGGACAGCTCCTTCCGCAGCGATTCCGCGTCTTCGTTGTCCTCCCGGTTCACCGCGACCACGGTCGCGCCGGCCGACGCCAGCCCGAGGGCGACCGCCCGGCCGATCCCGCGGGTGCCCCCGGTGACCAGCGCCCGCTTGCCCTTGAATCCCAGCTCCACGATGTGCCTCCTATCCGGCCGCGACCACGGCGACCGCGTTGACCAGCAGCGCGGCGATCGCGAGACCGGTCCGCAGCAGGTTCCAGTTGCGCCACCGCGGGCGCGGGTCGTCCCAGGTGGACGGAATGGTGTCGAGTGACTTGACCAGCCGGTTGATCGGCACGTTGGCCAGGTGTGAAACCGCGGACACGCCCAACAGCAGCCCCGCCGCGAGTCCGAAGAGGACGGACGAACGGAGGACCGCCAGCGCGGCGTCGGCCACCACGGTCCCCAGCACGGTCAGCGGCATCACCGGGTCGTAGTTCTTCCCGATCAGCCGGTGGGCCGCCACGTACTGCGCGGGCTCCATGCCCAGGAACGCGGGCACCACGCTGAGCGCCACGCAGAACAGCACGCCGGCCGCGATCCCGCTGCCCGCCAGCACGAGCACGTCGAGTACGGCGACCACGATGGACTCCTAGTAGTTGGCCACGACCTGGTAGAGACCGAACGGGCTGCCCCGCGAAGCGTCCTGGTAGGGCCGCAACGGCGAGGTCGTGGCGCGGTGGTCCGGCCCGGTCTCCCACGTCCGGAAGGCGTCCAGGTCGGCCCACTCGCTCATCACCACGAACGAGCGGGACTCGCCCAGCGACTGCATCAGCTCGTTGCCGAGCAGTCCCGGCGTGCCGGACAGCTCGGCGCTGATGCGGTGGTAGGCCTCGGTGACCCCGTCGGTGTCGCTCTCCGGCGCCGCCGCGTAGATCAGCACCCGGACCCGGCTCACGCGGGCGCCCCGGCGCCGGCCAGGTTGTGCACCACCCGCATCGTCTGCATGGAGCCCTTGCTGCGGTACGGGTGCAGCTTGCCGCGGTGCACGACGTGCTCCTCGCTGCGCTCGTACTCGCGGAACAGCTCCTCGTTGACCCAGTCGCTGACGATGTAGTAGACGCCCTCCGCCTCGTCGCCGCGGGAGAGCCACTGGCCGAGGTTGGCGCGCTGGCCGGTGATCGTGCCGGCGCTTTCGTACCAGACCTTCTCGAACTCCGCGCCCTTGCCGGGCCGGACTTCCATCCGCAGCATGACGCGGAATACTTCGGTGCCGGACATGGTGTTCCTCTCAGATTCCGCCGTCGACGTGGACGGTTTCGCCGGTGATGTAGGACGACAGGTCGCTGGCCAGGAACAGCACCGTGTTGGCGATCTCGCCCGGGTGGCCGAGCCGGCCGATCGCGGTGAGCTGGTGGTAGCGCTGCCGGACTTCCTCGGGCAGCGGGCGCTCCGGCGTTTCGATCACGCCGGGCGCCACCACGTTGACCCGGATGCGGCGCCCGCCCAGCTCCTTGGCCAGCGAGCGCGCGAGCCCGATCAGCGCCGACTTCGACGCGGTGTAGTGCGCTCGCAACGGGATCCCGACGGTCGCCACCCGCGAGCCGATGAGCACGATGGACGCGCCGTCGGACAGCAGCGGCAGCGCCTTCGAGATCAGCAGGTAGGCCGAGGTCAGGTTGGTGTCGAGGACGCGTTTCCACTCCGCCAGCGGAAGCTCGCCGAACGGGATGTGGCTGATCGCCCCGGCGTTGCCGACCAGCACGTCCAGTCCGCCCAGCCGGGTCCGGCACTCGTCCAGGAGCGTTTCGACCTGGTCGGGCTCGGTGACGTCGGCGAGCACGACGTGGTGCTCCCCGCCGATCTCCTCGAGCTCGCGGGACATCGTTTCGGCGGCCTCTTCGTTCGACCGCCCACAGGTGACGAGGCTGGCGCCGGACCGGGCGAACGCGTGGGACAGGCCGCGGCCGATCCCCCCGGTGCCGCCGGTGACCAGCACCCGCTTGCCGTCGAGCTCGATGCTCATGTCTCTCCTTCGAAGGTTTCAGTACAGGACGGCGACACCGTCGGCGAGCAGCGCGCCCGCCATCAGGACCGTGCGGACGGTGTTCCACGCCTTCCAGCGCGCCCGCGGGTCCCGGCTGGGCCAGTCCGGGGGTTCGGCCGCCGGATCGAGCTCCAGCACGAACCGGTTGATCGGCACGGCCTTGGCCACCGACACCGCGATCACCGACGCGACCAGCACCGCGGCGACCACGAACCAGGCACCCGAAGGCGCGGTGACCGCGGCCACGACGTTCGCCAGCAGGGCGATCGCGTTGATGATCGGCATCGCCGGGTCGTACCGCGGCTGCAGGTACTGCACCATCTCGACGTAACGCCGGTAGGACAGCACCCGCATCATCGGCGCGAGCCCGACCGCGGTGCAGAACATGTCGCCCGCGGCGATCCCGCCGCAGACCAGCGCCGGCAGCGCGGCGATCCGGTAGTCCACGCGCTCAGACCGGGAGTTCCGCGTCGCGCGCGGCCTGTTCGAGGATCTTCTTGATCCTCGCCTGCTGCCGCACGCTGCTCCCGTTGATCCGGGCGGCCATCGCCGGGTCGTCGACCGGGGCGCCGGGCTTCATCTCGAAGTCCTGCACCCAGCGCAGCCGCACGCCGCCGGCGACCTCGGTGTACTCCCAGAACAGGCTCATGTACTTGAACGGGCCGGTCTCGACGCGGTGCGACAGCGTGGTGCGGGCCGCCTCGTCGAGACGGCGTTCGGACACCCACGCCCACACCTTGCCGTTCTCGTCCGGGTGCAGGGCGAGCCGGAAGGTGATCCGGCCGTCCTCGCGGTCGAGCACCGTGGCCTCGGCGTACTCGTCGAACAGCTCCGTCCACGACTCGACGTCGTTGGTGCGCCGCCAGACCAGCTCCATCGGCGCCTCGATGAACACGCTGTTGTCCGTGTGCGCGGCCATGTCAGGCGATCCCGACGGGGTTGTTGATGTAGCCCAGCAGCTGCCGCAGGGTCAGCGACTCGGCCGTGACGTCCTCCGGGATCTCGCGCCCGGAGCGCTGCTGCAGGCGGGCCGATATCTCGAGCACCGCCAGCGAGTCGTAGCCCAGTTCGGCCATCTCGACGTCGAGGATGTCGCCGTCCAGGTCGACGGACTCGTCGGTCCCGCAGGTGCGCAGGACCTGTTTGAGATCTTCGAGCGTGAGCACGTTGTCCTCCTTCGGTGGGTCAGGGGTCAGCGGGTGAGCACGAGCGCGGAGTTGAAGCCGCCGAACCCGCGCGCCAGCACCAGCGCGGTCCGCGCCGGCCCGGTCCGGGGCTCGAGGACCAGGTCGAGTTCGTGGGCCGGTTCGGTGACACCGGGGGTCGGCGGCAGCACCCCGTCGCGCAGGGCCAGCAGCGCGCACGCGACATCCAGCGGGGCACCCCCGGCGGCCAGCCGCCCGGTCATCGTCTTCGGCACCGTGACCGGCACCCCGCGGGCGCCGAACACCCCGGTCAGGGCCGCGGCCTCCTCGGCGTCGCCCGCCGGGGTGCCCGCGCCGTCGGCGAACACGACGTCCACATCGGACGGTCGCAGTCCGGCGTCCCGCAGCGCGCCGGTGATCGCGCGGGGCAGCCCGCCGGGTCGGCCGGAGCCCGGCCGGGGGTCGAACGTCGCCGCGTACCCCGCGACCCGCCCGTACCCCCCGGACACCCCGCGGGCGCGGGCGGAGCCCTCGTCCTCCAGCACCAGGATCGCGCCGCCCTCGCCCGGTACGCAGCCGCAGGCCCGCGTGTCGAAAGGCCGGTACTCGCCGCGGGTGAACCGCCCACCGGTGCTCTGGCACACCAGCGCGTACGGCGACAGCGCCGCCTCGGTGCCGCCGGTGACCACGGCCTTGGTGCCGGTGCGCAGCATCCGCCGGCCCTGGGCCAGCGCGTCCAGCCCGCCCGCCTGCTCGGCGACGACGACCCCGCAGGGCCCGCGCATCCCGTGCCGGATGGACAGTTGCCCGGTGGTCGCCGCGTAGAACCACGCGATCGACTGGTACACCGACACGTACTCCGGTCCGGCACGCCAGAGCTGCTCGATCTCCCGCTGGCCGAACTCGTTGCCCCCGGAGGAGCTGGCGGTGATCACGGCGAGGTCGTAGTCGTCGAAGTCGCGCTCGCCGCCGGGGCCGATGCCGGCGGTGCGCAGCGCCTCCTCGGTCGCGGTCATCGCGAACCGGGTCCAGCGGTCGGTCTGCACGGTGATCCGGTTCGGCCGGGCGTCCGGCTCGTCGGGCACCGCGCCGACGCGGGAAACCGGGTAACCCGCGGCGTCGAACCGGGTCACCGGTGCGAGCCCGCTGCGCCCGGCCAGCACGTTCGCCCAGAACTCTTCGACGCCGACGCCGTTGGGCGCGACCACGCCGATCCCGGTGACCACCGGGGCCGCCTCCGCCGTCGTCACACCGGCTCCCGGGTCAGGACCACGGCGGTCTGGAAGCCGCCGAAGCCGCTGCCGACGGTGAGCACGGTGTCCAGCCCGATCTCCCGGGCGACGTTCGGCACGTAGTCGAGGTCGCACTCCGGGTCGCGCTCGTGCAGGTTCGCCGTCGGCGGCACGACCTGGTGCTCCAGCGCCAGCGCGCAGGCCGCGACCTCGAGCGAGCCGATCGCGCCGAGCGAGTGCCCGATCATCGACTTGATCGAGCTGACCGGCACCCGGTAGGCGTGCGCGCCCAGGCTGCGCTTGACCGCGGCGGTCTCGTGCCGGTCGTTCTGCTTGGTGCCCGAACCGTGGGCGTTGACGTAGCCGACGCGGTCGGCGGTCCGGCCGGACCGCCGGAGGGCGACGTCGATGGCCTCGGCCAGCTCACGGCCGTCCGGTTTCAGCCCCGTCATGTGGTAGGCGTTGGCCCGGGTGGCGAACCCGGAGACCGCGCAGTAGACGTGCGCGCCGCGCCGCCGGGCGCTCTCGGCTTCCTCGACGACGAACACCGCGGCGCCTTCACCGAGCACGAAACCGTTGCGGGTGCGGTCGAACGGCCGGGACGCGTGCTCGGCGTCGTCGTTGTCGGGGGAAGTGGCCTTGATCGCGTCGAAGCAGGCGACGGTGATCGGCGAGATCGGCGCGTCCGTGGCGCCGGCCAGCACCACGTCGGCCTCGCCGGACCCGATGAGCCCGGCGGCGTGGCCGATCGCGTCGAGGCCGGAGGTGCAGCCGGTGGAGATGGTGGCGACCGGGCCCTGCGCGCCGCAGCGCCAGGCGACTTCGGCCGCGAAGCTGCTCGGCACGAGGTACTCGTAGAGCTGCGGGGCGGCCTTGGCGGGGTCGACGACCCAGTCACGGGCGCCGGAGGAGACGGTGAGGTACTCGTTCTCCAGCCCGGTGGTGGCGCCGACGGCGCTGCCGATCGCGACACCGAGCCGGTACGGGTCGAGCGCGCCCGGGTCCAGTCCGCTGTCGGCCGCGGCCTCGTCGGTGCAGACGAGCGCGAACTGCGCCGCGCGGTCGAGCCGCGAGGACTGCTCGCGGGTCAGGCCGTTGAGCTCACCTTCGAAGTCGCACTCGGCCGCGATGCGCGAGCGGAACCGCGAGGCGTCGAACCTCGTGATCGGCCGGGTCGCGGTGCGGCCTTCGGTGAGCAGCGACCAGAAGGCCTTGGTGCCGATCCCGCCCGGCGCGACCACGCCGATGCCGGTGATGACCGCGGTCCTCGTCACGGTGCCCCCACCGACGGCTGGGCCTCGGCCGGCGCCGGCAGCGCCTCGGTGTCGACGTGGCCGAGCTCCGGGCGCGGGGCCAGCGGGCACAGGTGGAACACCGCCTCGGCGAGCTCACCGGCGTGGTTCTCCACCCGGTGCCGGGCGTTCTTCGGCACGACGAGGCCCTCACCCTCGTACAGGACGTAGGCCGCGCCGTCGACGTGGGTGGTCAGTTCGCCGCGCGTGACGTAGAGGAACTCCTCCGAGTAGGGGTGGTAGTGCTCCGAGACGGACTCGCCCGGCTGGAGCGTCAGCACGCCCAGGAAGCCCGTCGTGGCCCCGGCGGTCTTGGGTCCGAGCACGACCCGAAGCTCGCCGCCGCGGCGGCGGTTGGGCTCGGCGTCGGCGTAGGAGGCGATCTTCAGCTCCCCCATCAGACGGCTCGCCAGCTGTAGAAGCGGTGCGCCATCGCATCGGCCGGACCGCGCCAGGTCCGCGGGTCGTACGGGGTGATGAACTCGTCGAGCTTGGTGTTGATGTCGGTCCACAGGGGACTCTTGCGGGCCTCGGCGAGCCCTTCGGCCAGCGGCCGCTCGGCTTCGATGAGGTGGAAGTACAAGCCCTGGTAGGAGAACAGCGACCGCGCCGTCACACCCACGGTCGCCGGGAGCGGACCGGCGTCGGACTCGCCGAATATCCCGGCCACCGATTCCGCCGAATCCGGATTCATGCGTGCCACGATGAGTGTGCGTTCCACCCGTGCCGCCCTTCCCTGAAGCGAGATCCCGATGTTTTCGCGGGCCGGACGATATTCTGCGACCGCATTCGAGAACGGTTCGAAAACCGGTCGCACTTTGTCCGATCACCTCGCGCGGCCCGGGGCCGAGCGAGAATTTCACGGCGAGGTTCAGCCCGCGCGGAGAGGCTCGTCCCGCAGGGTGGCCAGCACCCGGCGCAGCCAGTCCAGCTCGGCGTGCCCGACGGCGCACAGGTAGTCCAGCTCCATGACCCGCTTGTACTCCAGGTGCGGACCGGCCGCGGCCAGCTGGGCGGCGCACTCGGCCAGCCGGCCCTCCAGCCGGATCCGGCGCTGCCGCAGCGCCGACACCTGCAGCTCGGCCTCCAGGTTCCCGAGCAGCGACAACGCCGCACCGAAGGCCGGGATCTCCTCCGGCGTGGTGACCAGGCGCGAGAGCTGGGTGACCATCTCCTCGGAGCCGTCGGGGGTGATGCGGTACACCGTCCGCTCCGGACGACGCCCCTCGCGGGTGGTCTCGACCGGCTCGATCAGCCCGTCGGCCTGCAGCCGCTCGATGGCGCGGTAGATGCTGCGCGGCAACCCCGGGATGATGTTGTCCTTGTGCCGCTGGCGGACCAGCCGCAGCATCTCGTACGGGTGCCGGTCGCCCTCGTTGAGAAAGCAGAGCACGGTCAATGCGGCGAAATCCCGGGGACGGTTCACGGCACTTCCTTCCGACGTATTTCGTTCCGCACTATTTCTCCGTCCATTTTTTGAGATATCGGGGGCACCGGTGATGGGAGCAGCGCCGATTTCCGGTGGGAATCGGCGCTGCTCGATCGGGAAATCAGCGAACCGCGACGGCCGCGACCGGCGGCACCGGGTCTTCCGCGGCGGGCCCGGCGAGCCGGGACGACAGCGACCGCCGGGCGAACACGAGCGCGAGCCCGGAACCGAGGCCGGTGCCCGCCAGCACGAGGTAGTACACCGGCCGCGGCAGCACGTCGGCCAGGTGCACGATCTGGCTGCCGATCCCGGCACCGAAGGCCGAGCACATCCAGTACAGCCCCATCGTGCGCCCGGCGAAGGTCGAAGGCGCGACGTCCACCGAAGCGCTGAGGCCGACCGGCGCGAGCACCACCTCGCCGAGGGCGAGCAGCAGGTAGACCAGGATCAGCCACCAGGGCGAGACCAGGCCGCCGGCGGCGAACCCCGAAGCGGCGCTCATCAGCAGCATCGACCCCGCCGCGGCGGCCAGCCCGGCCGCGATCTTCACCGGGAGCGAGATGCGCTCGCCCACGCGGGTCCACAGCACCGCGAGCGCCGGCGCCAGCAGGAGCATGAACAACGGGGTCGTGGAGGCGAACCAGCCGGCGGGGATGGTGAAGCCGCCGAGCCGCCGGTCGGTCGAGTGCGCGGCGAACAGGCTGAGCAGGGAGTTGCCCTGGATGACGAACATCCAGAACAGCGCGGTCGAGGCCAGCACCCAGCCGAACGCCGACACCCGGCGCCGCTGCGGGGCGCTCAGCGCGGGGCTGCGGCGGAGGATCAGGAAGTAGGCCACCGGGGCGAGCAGGGAAAGCAGCCCCATGGCGATCACCACGTGCATGAGGGTGAAGGTGCCGGCCAGCCCGTCGGCCGCCGCCAGGGCCGCGACGACGATCGTGGACCCACCGGCGACCAGCGCGGCCTTGCGGCGCTCGGCGGCCGAAGCGGGATGTCCGGGCTCGCGTCCCAGTTCGCCGAAGGACCGGCGGCCCAGCACGAACTGCACCACCCCGAAGGTCATGCCGACCCCGGCGGCGGCGAACCCGAGGTGCCAGTTGACCCGCTCCCCCAGGAACCCGGTCACCAGCGGCGCGACGAGGGCGGACACCTGGATGCTGACGTAGAACAGCGAGAGCGTGGACTCGCGCTGCGCGCTCTGGCCGGGGCCGTGGAACCGGCCGAGCAGCGCGAGCATATTCGGCTTGAGCAGCCCGGTGCCCGCGGCGATCAGCCCGAGGCCGGCCCACGTCGCGGCGGCGGCCGGGACGAGCATGGTGAAGTGCCCGAGCGCGATGCCCGAACCGCCGATCACCACCGCCCGGCGCTCGCCGAGCACCCGGTCGCCGAGCCAGCCGCCGGGCATGGCGGCCATGAAGACCACACCGACGTACGCGCCGAAGAGCGCGGCCGCGGTTCCCATCGGCAGGCCGAGCCCGCCGCGCGCGGGTGAAGCCGCGGCGTAGAGCGCGAGTATCGCGATCATGCCGAAGAAGCTGAAGCGCTCCCACACATCCGTGAGGAACAACGTGACGAACCAGCGTGGGCGACCTAGGACCATGGCGGGGAGCATGCGGCGGCCGGTTCGAGCGCGGCTGGAGGAGGACTCGCGGCCTCGCGCGCGCGGCCGGCCACGCGCGCGAGGACGGCGGCAGGACTCGTCCGGCACGAGAACCCGAGTCTTCTTCGAGCGCCCGGTGGTGTCCTTCCCGGCGACGCCTCGAAAGGAGACCGATGTGAGCGGTCCGTCCACTTTGAACGACATCAACCGGCTGGGTATCGCGTTCGCCGAAGCGAAGGTCGTGCTGGCCGCCGTCGAGCTCGGCCTCTTCACCCGGCTGGCCGCCGGTCCCGCGACCCAGGACGAGCTGTGCGCCGACCTCGGGCTGCACCCCCGGGCCGCCCGGGACTTCCTGACCGCGCTGGCCTGCACCGGTCTCGTGCACCACGAGGACGGGAAGTACACCGCCGGCGCGGCCGCCGAAACCTACCTCGACCAGGCCAAGCCGACCTACGGCGGCGCGTTCCTCGAACGCGCGAACCGGATGATGTACCCGGCGTGGCAGAACCTCTCGGGGCTGCTGCGCACCGGCGAACCGCAGCTGGCCGGTCGCGAAGACCAGACCGCCGCCTTCGAGAAGATGATGGGCAACCCCGGCCACCTGCGGAACTTCCTGCGGATGATGGACGCCGTCTCCGGCCCGCTGGCGCCGGAGCTGGCGGCGAAGTTCGACTGGTCCGCCCACCGCACGGTGCTCGACGTCGGCGGGGCGCGCGGCAACCTGCTCGCGCAGGTGCTCGAGGCCCACCCGCACCTGAGCGGGACCGTGTTCGACCTGCCCCCGATCGAGCCCATGTTCGACGAGCACATCGCCGGCTTCGGGCTGACCGGGCGGGCGCGGTTCGCCGGCGGCGACGCGTTCGCCACCGAGCTGCCCGCGGCCGACGTCGTGGTCACCGGGCACGTCCTGCACGACTGGGGCCCCGCCGAGCGGACCGAGCTGGTGCGGCGGATGGCGCGGGCGGTGAACCCGGGTGGTGCGCTGCTGATCTACGACATGCTGCTGGAGCCGGCGTCGTCCGACCCGTGGAACACGCTGATCAGCCTCAACATGCAGTTGCTCTCCCCCGGCGGTTCCGAGTACACCCTCGCCGAGTGCCAGGAGTACCTCGCCGCGGCCGGTCTGTCCGATGTGGACACCATACGCCTCGGCGACCACGACACCCTCGTCATCGCCCGGAAGCCCGCATGAGCTCCGCCCGGGTGCCCGTCCTCGTCGTCGGCGGCGGCCCGGTCGGCCTGTCCACCGCGCTGTTCTTGACCCGGCACGGCCTCGCGCCGACCCTGGTGGAGCGCCGCGACTCCACGTCGTGGCTGCCGCGCGCACCGGGCATCCAGGCCCGGACGCTGGAGATCTTCGCCGCGGCGGGCCTCGAACCGGAGATCCGCGCGCTCGAGATGGGGGACTCCCACCCGTACTTCGAGGGCGGCATCCTCCGCACCCCGACCCTGGCCGAGATCGACACCGCCGAGATCGTCGAATCACCGTCCCTGGACGGCGCGGAGATCAGCCCGCAGCGGGTGATGGGCTGCGGCCAGGACCGCTACGAGCGCGTGCTGGCCGAGCGGGCCCGCGCGGGCGGCGCGACGCTGGAGTTCGGCACCAAGCTCGTGTCCTTCACCGCCGGCGAGGACGGGGTGACCGCCGAGCTGGAGTCGGTCGCCGACGGCACGCGGCGGACGGTCGAGGCCGATTACCTCGTCGCCGCCGACGGCGCGAGCAGCTTCGTCCGGCGCACGCTCGGGATCCCCCAGGAGGGCCGGGGCACGGTCTTCCACGCCCTGAGCATCTACTTCCGGGCCCCGCGCCTGGAAAGCGTCATGCACGACCGCAAGTTCATCCTCTGCTACGCCACCAAGGGCCCGACGGTGATGACGTTGTCCCGGCTGCACGGTTGCGACCCGTGGGCCGGCGCCGCGCTCTACGACCCGGCCGAGGAGTCCCCGGCCGATTTCACCGAGCAGCGCTGCGTCCAGGTGGTGCGGGACGCCGCCGGGGTGCCCGACCTCGAGGTCGAGATCGTGGGCACCGTGCCGTGGGAGGGCGCCCAGCGGGTGGCCACCACGTTCCGGTCCGGGCGGGTGCTGCTCGCCGGGGACGCCGCGCACGTGCACCCGCCCGCGGGCGGGTTCGGCGCCAACACGGGCATCCACGACGCGCACAACCTGGCGTGGAAGCTCGCGGCCGTCCTGCGCGGCTGGGGCGGGCAGCGGCTGCTCGACAGCTACGACGCCGAGCGGCGTCCGCTGGGTTCGGCCATGGCCGACCAGGCGTTGCTGCGCAACCGGATCCGGCACGGCCACGCCTCGGAGGCCGACCGGGCCCGGATGGTCGACGACATCATCGTCACCCTCGGCTACCGGTACGCGTCCTCCGCGATCGACGGCGCGGACGACGGACCGGTGCTCACGCCCCGCCTGGAGCTGACCGGCCAGCCCGGCACCCGGGCCCCGCACGTCTGGCTCCGCCGAGACGGGGAGCGCGTTTCGACGGTCGAGCTGTTCTTCGGCTCGTACGTGCTGCTGGCCGGACCCGAGGGCGAGAAGTGGCACGACGCCGCCACGGTGGTCGCCACCGAGACCGCGGTGCCGTTGCGCTCGTTCCGAATCGGCCGTGAGCTGGTGGAGGACGAGGGCGCCGACTGGGCGAAGGCCTACGGCGTCGCACCGGACGGCGCGGTGCTGGTGCGGCCGGACGGGTTCGTCGCGTGGCGCACGACGGCGTCCGGGCCGGACCCGAAGGCCACCCTGCACGCGCTGCTGGAATCCCTGGTCTGACCGCTGCCCAGATGACCCGCTGCCCAGATGACCCGCTGTCCTACTGACCCACTGTCCTGCCAACGCTGAAGCGCCTTCGCCGGAATCACCCCGGCGAAGGCGCTTCAGCGTGGTTCAGGCCGTCACCGGGGTCCGGCAGTCCAGCTCCGCGAGCACGGCGGCCAGCTCCTCCGGGGTGAAGCCGGTTTCCGTGCGCCAGGCCACGAACCCGTCCGGGCGCACCAGCAGCGCGCCGGTGGCCGTGATGCCGTGCCGGGCGAGCTGGGTGTCGTCGAGCACGTGCGACGGCAGCCCGGTGTCCACTTCGGTGCCGGTGAGCAGCACGTAGTCCCGGCCGTAGCGGTCGAGGGTGGACCCGCGGCCGAGCGGCAGGTGCGGCGCCCGCGTGCCCGGCCGGCCGGTCAACTCCGCGGGCTCCAGCGCCACCGGTCCGTCACCGTCGGCGAACGGGCCCGGGTAGCGGTACCCGAACACCGCGGCGTCGTAGGGCACCAGCGAGTGCCCGGCGGGCGTGGGCACCTCGGTCCCGCCCCGCGCGTTCATCAGCAGCAGCGCCTGTCCCAGGGTGAACTCCGCGACCGGACGCCGCTCGGCGTCGTAGGTGTCCAGCAGCGCCTCCCCGGCCCGGCCGCTCAGCACGTGCGCGAGCTTCCAGCTCAGGTTGTGCGCGTCCTGGATCCCGGTGCCGGCACCGAACGCGCCGGTCGGCGGCATGACGTGCGCGGCGTCGCCGACCAGGAACACCCGCCCGGCGCGGTAGGTGTCCGCGACCAGCGCGCCGATTTCGTAGCCGAGCACCCGCACGCCGTTCTCCAGTTGCGGCACGAGGGAGACCGGCAGGTCCGGTACCCCGGTCGCGGCCCGGATCGCGGCCACGCAGCGCTCGTCGTCGAAGTCTTCGACGCACTCGCCGCGCTCGGGGTGGTACGGCGTGTTGAACACCCAGCGGCGGTCGTCGCCGTGCGGGAACAGCACCGTGCCCTCGGCGGGCGTGGTGAGGTGGCACGAGGCGACGAACCGCCCGTTCGCCGGATCGTGGCGGCCGCGCATCGGCCCGGACAGGTCCGCGTCGAAGACCATGCTCGCGACGTGGCTGAGCCGGCCGGGCCCGTGCCGGCCGATGCCGAGCAGCGACCGCACCGTGCTGCCGTGGCCGTCGGCGCCGATCACGTAGGCGGCGCGGATCCGGCGGTCTCCATCCACAGTGGACACCGTCGCGGTGACCCCGGTGCCGTCCGGCTCGAGGCCGACGAGCCGCTGCCCGAACCGCACGTCCGCGCCGAGCGCTTCGGCCCGCTCCCGCAGCACGCGTTCGAGCCGGTCCTGGTCGATCATCCCCCAGCCGGACGGGCTGACTTCGGCGCCGCCCCCCGCGTCGGCGGGCGGGCGCTGTTCGGTGCGGCTGAGCTCCTCGCCGGCCAGCGTCACCGCGCGCAGCAGGTACACCGACGGGAGTTCGCTCACGTAGCCGCCGCTGTCGGTGACCGCGGAAGCGAGACCGACCTGGCGCAGGAGTTCGGCGGTGCGGGGGTTGATGCTGCGGGCCCGGGGGTGGATCAGCGTCCCGGAGTGCCGCTCCACCACGGCGGTGGACACGCCGAGCCAGGAGAGGAAGGTGGCGGCGGCCAGCCCGGACAGCCCGCCGCCGGCCACCAGCACGTCCACGGTGGTCGTGCTCACCGGGGGGCCTCCAGCAGCGCGTGCCGCAGCTGCCGGGTCAGCTGGTCGGTGACCCCGAGCGCGGTGAGGTAGTTCGGGAACGAACCGTAGTCGAGGCCGACCTGGTCGTAGGCCGCGTCGAGGTAGGCGCCCGTGGTGCCGGAGGACAGCAGGTAGTCCTGGCGGATCACGTCGTCGGGCACGCCGAGCACCTTGAGCAGGATCACCGTCATCCAGCCGGTGCGGTGGTTGCCGCCGGTGCAGTGGTAGAGCACCGGCCGCTGGGGGGCGTCGGCGATGTGGGTCAGCGCGTCGAAGAACTGGTGCCCCAGGTTCGGGTTCGACACCAGCAGCCGGTAGTTGTCCATGATCAGGTCCCCGGTGGACGGCGGCGTCTTCGGGTCCGGCGGCACCGCCTGTCCGGGGTCGCCGACCGGTTCCGCGACGTGGGTGACCCCGGCCGGGATCGGGTCCGCCCCCTCGCTGGTCGCCTCCGCGGTCGAACGGAAGTCGACGTCGTCCTTGATGCCCAGGCCGGCGATCTCCGCGCGGCCGGTCGTGGTGGCGGGGGTCAGCCGCGCGGACCGGAAGACCGTGCCCCAGCGGATGCGCAGGCCGTTGGCGGCCGGGTAGCCGCCCAGATCGCGGGCGTTGTTGACGCCTTCGAGGTCGACCAGCTTCGCGGCCACCTCCTCGCCGAGCTTCGCCGGGCCGGGCACGATCGTGAAGTACCAGCGGGACGTGGGCGCCAGCCCGGTCACCGTCGCCGCTCCCGTGGCGTCCTTCGCCACCAGCTTCCCGTCCTGCGCCCGTTCGATCGGGTGCGTGGCGGCGTACACCGACGCCGAGCGGACCCCGTTCGCGGGCACCCAGCTCAGCTGGTAGCTGCCGTCGGTGGCGCGCACCGCCGTGGCCCCGGCGATCGGCCGGGCCGGGGAGTCGCAGGCGAATGCGGTGGTACCGCCGGCCAGGGCGGTGGTGGTGGCGATGGCGGCGGCCACCACGCCCCGCCGCAGGGACAAGCTCACCATAACGGGCTTCTTCCTCTGGATCGGATGCTGAGTCGATCGTTGCCGGTCCGGCCCCAGCCACGGCCGGATGACCTGCGCGGCAACACGAGCGGGACGCGCGCGCCGCCCCAGGCTGGTCGCCACCGGTCGAAACGCGCTGCAGTCCGGCTCGACCCCCCGGCCACCGTCCCAGCCGCCTCCCACCGAGGTTCGAGTCCGCCCGCCGAGCATGCGACGCGAAAGCTGCCGCCGGAAGTCTGGAGACCCTGCATGCGGATCGGTGTCGGCCTGCCCGCGATGGTTCCGGGGGCCAGCGGCGCGGACGTCCTCGGCTGGGCCGCGGCCGCCGAGGCGAGCGGCTTCTCGACGCTCGGGGTGCTCGACCGGATCGTCTACCCGAACCACGAGCCGTTGACCACGCTCGCGGTCGCGGCCGGAGCCACCCGCCGGATCCGCCTGAGCACGACGGTGCTGCTCGGTGCGACCCGCTCCCCCGCCGTGCTGGCCAAGCAGGCGGCGACCCTGCACGAGCTGTCCGGCGGCCGGCTGGAGCTCGGGCTCGCCGCGGGCGGGCGGCGCGACGACTTCGACGTCACCGGCACGGCGTTCACCCGGCGGGGCCGGAACCTGGACGAGCTGGTCACGACCCTGCGCCGGACCTGGCGCGCCGGCGAGATCGGCCCCACCCCGGCGGCACCCCCGCCGGTGCTGATCGGCGGCCACTCCGACGCGGCGATGCGGCGGGCCGCCGGCCTCGCGGACGGGTGGATCTCCGGAAGCGGCTCGGCCGAGCCCTACGCCGACCGGCTCACCCGGCTGCGCCGGGCCTGGGCCGAAGCCGGACGCACGGACGAGCCCCGGCTCGTCGCCCTGGCGTACTTCGCCCTCGGCCCGGACGGGAGCACGCTGGCCCGCGACTACCTCGGCGGCTGCTACCGCGGGATGGGCCGCTACGCCGAGCGGGTCATCGGCGAAACGCTGCTCACGCCGGACGCGCTCGCCCGCACCGCCGCCGAGTACGCCGGGGCCGGGTGCCAGGAGCTGGTGCTCTTCCCGTGTTCGGCCGGCCTCGGCCAGCTCGACCGGCTCACCGACGCCCTGCACGGGGCGGGTCTGCTCGGGGCGGGGCCGTCGTGAGGGCACTGGTCACCGGCGCGGGGCGGGGTATCGGGCTCGCCGTCTGCCGGCACCTCACCGCCGCCGGGTTCGAGGTCGTCGCGTCCGCGCGGCGGCTGGCCGACGCCGAAGCCGCCGGGACCGGCCGGGCCGTGCGGCTCGACGTCACCGACGCCGGCTCGGTGTCCGCCGCGCTCGACCGGGCCGGGCCGATCGACATCCTGGTGAACAACGCCGGGGTGCTCCTCGACGAGGGCGCTCCCCCCGAGTCCGTCCCGCCCGAGCTCGTCGCCGAGACCCTCGCGGTCAACGCGCTCGGCGCGCTGCGGGTGTCCCAGGCCGTGTTGCCGGGGATGTTCGAACGGGGCTGGGGCCGGATCGTCATGGTGTCGAGCGGCACCGGCGCGTTCAGCCACGGACTGTTCGCCGGAGCCCCGGCGTATTCGCTGTCCAAGACCGCGCTGAACGCCGTGACCGTGCTGCTCGCGGACAGCGCCCGAGGCCGCGGGGTGCTGGTCAACGCGGTCAACCCCGGCCGGGTGCGCACCCGCATGATGCCCCGGGCCGAAGGGGACGCCGCCACCGCGGCCGCCGACATCGCCTGGGCCGCCACGCTGCCCGGCGACGGGCCGACCGGCACGTTCTTCCGCTCCCGCGAACCGATCGAATGGTGAGGAACCCGATGACCGAAGCCGTGACGAAACTGCCCGAGTTCCCCTTCCGGGTGCGCACTCCCGGGGCAGCGCTCGACGAGTGCTCGAAGCTGCGCGCACAGTCGGCGGTGACCCGGGTGCGGCTGCCGGGCGGCCACGAAGGATGGCTCGTCCTGCGGCACGCCGAGGTCCGGGCGGTCCTGACCGATCTGCGGTTCAGCAAGGAGGCGATGACCCGGCCGGACGCGCCGAGGCTGATCCCGGTGCACCGCGGCTCGCGCTCGCTGGTGAACCTGGACCCGCCGGACCACACCCGGCTGCGCAAGCTGGCCTCGCGCGAGTTCACCCAGCGGCGGGTCGAGGCGCTGCGGCCGCGGATCGAGGAGATCACGGCGGGCCTTCTCGACGCGATGCTCGCGGCCGGGACCAGCGCCGACGCGGTGACTGCGCTGGCCCTGCCGCTGCCGATCACGGTGATCTGCGAACTGCTCGGGGTCGAACCCGGGGAGCAGGCCCGGTTCCGGCAGTGGGGCGACAAGGTGCTGACCGTCGGCGGCCCGGGCGCGGACGCCGACGCGGCGCGCGAGGCCGCCGGCGCACTGATGGGCTACCTCGCCGGGCTGATCGAGCGCAAGCGCGCCCGGCCGGGCGAGGATCTGCTGACCCGGCTGCTGCAGGCCCAGGAGGACGGCGACTCGCTCGACGCCGAGGAGCTGCGCACGCTCGCGATGACCATCCTGATCGCCGGGTACCACACGACGGTCAGCGCGGTCTCGCACCTGCTGGTGCACCTGCTGGAAGACCCGGCGCGCTACCAGTCCCTCGTGGACGGTCCGGAGCTCATCGGCCCGGCCGTGGAAGAGGCCCTGCGCTACAGCCAGGTCGCCGGCGGGTTCGGCTCGCTGCGGATCGCGCTCGAAGACGTCGAGCTCGGCGGGGTGAGGATCCGGGCCGGCGAGCCGGTGATCCCGCTGATCAACTCGGCCAACCGCGACGAGTCCGTGTTCGCCGAGGCGGACCGGGTGCGGCTGGACCGCGCCGACCACCCGCACCTGGCCTTCGGCGCGGGCATCCACTTCTGCCTCGGCGCCGCCCTCGCCCGGCTGGAACTGCGGGTGCTGCTGGAAACCCTGGTGGCCCGGCGGATCCCGCTCACGCTGGGCACCCCGGTGGACGAGCTGCGGTGGCACCTCGCGACCGCGTTCCCCCGGCCGGCCGAGTTGCCGATCCAGTGGTGACCGGACCCAGGTTCGGCGTCCTGGGCTGCGCCGACATCGCGGCCCGCAAGACGGTCCCGGCGATGGCCGCCGCGGGTCTGCGGGTCACGGCGGTGGCGAGCCGGTCGGCGGCGAAGGCGGCGGCCTTCACCGGCCGGTTCGGCGGCGAGGCCGTGACCGGCTACGCGGCGCTGCTGGAGCGGCCGGACGTCGACGCGGTGTACATCCCGCTGCCGATCGCGCTGCACCAGGAATGGGCGGAGGCGGCCCTGGAAGCGGGCAAGCACGTGCTGGTGGAGAAGACGGCGGCGATGGGGACGGCCGCGGCGGCGCGGCTGGTCGAGCTCGCGACCGCGCGCGGGCTGGTGGTGATGGAGAACTTCGCGTTCCCCCACCACTCCCAGCACGCCGAGGTGGCGGAGCTGGTGAGCAAGGGCGTGGTCGGCGAGCCCCGCCTGATCACCGCCGACTTCGGCATCCCGCCGACGGCGCCGTCCGGGATCAAGTACTCCTCCGCCCTCGGCGGCGGCGCGCTGCGCGAGACCGGGTGCTACCCGATCCGGGCGTCCTGGCCCTACCTCCGCACCCCCGAGGTGGCCGGGGCGGTGCTCGTGCGCTCCGGGGAGGTGGACGTGTCCGGCAGCGCGCTGCTGAGCGACGGGAAGGTGGCGGCCCAGTGCTCGTTCGGGTTCGTGCACACCTACCGGAGCACGATGTCGGTGTGGGGCAGCGAAGGCCGGCTGACGCTGGACTGGGCGTTCACCCCGCCGGCCGCGACGCGCCCGGTGCTGCGCCTGGAGTCCCAGGACGTGCGGGAGGAGCGGACGCTCCCGGCGGACGACCAGTTCCGCAACGTCTTGCTGCACTTCGCGAGCCTGATCGGCGACCCGGCCGGACGGGCCCTCGAACACGAAACGCTGCTCACCCAGGCCCGGCTGCTCGAAGCGGTCTTCGCGCGGGCGTCCTGAACCGCCGGCGCACCGGCGCCGTGGGCGGCGAGCCGACGCCCGCCACCCACGGCCCCGGCCTCAGGCCGTGGCCACGAACGACATGAAGTGCGGGTGCACGTCCAGTTCCAGCACCTCGCCGAACACCTCGTTCAGGATGGCGGTGCCTTCCGAGCTGGTCAGCAGTTGCGTCCGGTACGCGCCGGTCTTCATCCGGCCGCGCGAGGCGCGGATGACCACCGCCGTGCTGAAGAACGCCGCCGTGCGGCGGAGGTGGTTGAGCGTGCCGTAGCGCTGGCGTTCGAAGTCGTGGAAGTTGTCGCCGGTCCAGAGGTTGCCGACGAAGATCCCGCCCGGCTCCAGGAACGTCTTGAGCCGCTCCAGCACTTCGCGGACGTCGCCGAGGTGGTGGATCGCGTCCACGCACATCACCAGGTCCGCCGGGCCGAAGTCGTGCTCGGCCCAGAAATCGCCCAGCACGAGTTCGAGGTCCTCGTGGTGCACTCGGCCGCGCACGATTTCGAGCCCCTGCTGGGAGATGTCGAGCGCGGTGATGCTCTTCGCGGCGGTGCGGGTCGCCGCGAGCCCGGTGAACTCACCGGTGCCGCAGGCGAATTCGAGCAGCCGCCCGGTGTCGGCACCGTACTTCTCGAGGTACTTGCCGATGGTCTCCTTCTGGCTGAGGAAGTGCTCGCGCAGCAGCGGGTGCCGCTCCGCCGCCGCCCGGTCCCAGAACCGCGCCGCCCAGTACTTCCGGCCGTCCGGCGGCACGTTGTCGAGCAGTACCTTGCCGGAACGGGCGAGCATTTCAGCTAACATTCGATCCCTCGCTCTGCAGTCGGGTCACTCCGGAACAGCCTGGTCAGATCGTCTCGAAAATCGTTTGGAGCTCGTTGACCCCGGCGGTGACCGCCGCGCCCGCGAGCCACGACCGCCAGGTCGCCGCCACGCCCTCGGCCAGCGAAGTATCGGGCCGCCAGCCCAGCACCCGCTCGGCCTCGCCGACGTCGAGCCAGACGTCCTGCCGGTCGAACAGCCGGCTCGGCTGGAACTCCACCCGCAGGTCGAGCGCCACGACCGAGCGCACCACGTCCAGCAGCCCCGAAAGCGAGGTGCGCACTCCGGAGCCGATGTTGAGGATCAGCGGTTCCGCGGGCCCGGCGCCCCGCAGCCGCCGCATCACGTCGACCACGTCGTCGACGTAGACGTAGTCGCGGGTCGCGGTCACGTCGCCGATCAGCCGCAGCGGCCGGGAGTCCAGCGCGGCGGACAGCCAGTGGGCGAGCACGCCCTGGCCCCGCCCGGTCGGCTGGCCCGGACCGTACACATTGGACATCCGGAGGATCACCACCGGCAGTTCGCCCGCGTGGCTCAGCAGCTCCTCTTCGAGGGCGATCTTCGCCCGGCCGTAGGCCCCCGAGGGCTTCAGCGGCGAGGTCTCCCCGTAGGGCGGGGCGAACGCGGGGTCGTACACGGTGCCCCCGGAGCTGGTCAGCACCACCGTCGGCGGGTTGTCCCGGCGGCGCAGCCGATCGAGCAGGGTGCGGAACAGCGCGTGGTCGGCCCGGGCCAGCTCGGGGTGGCTCTCCCCGAGCGCCGGGTTGATGCTGGAGGCGAGGTAGAACACGGTCCCGGCGCCGGCGATCGGGGCGGCCAGTTCGCCGTCGCGCAGGAACCGGGACTGCCGGGTGAAGCACGCCGTCCGCACCCGCGCGAGGTCGAGCGTCGCCGAAAGCCGGCGTCCGATGAACCCCGCGCTCCCGATCACCACCGCCGTGTCGGGAGCGCCGTCCGCGACCAGCCGACCAGACATGAGCACCACAGCCTCTCCCCGCGTCCGCGCCTTCGCGTCCGGACGGCCACGACCGTAGGGCGCGTGGGTCCAGCCGCATTCGAGTCCGGGCCGAGCACGGCCGAGGACCGTGGGAGGCCACGAGACGCGGGAGGCGGAATGCGGGTTCTGGTCACGGGCGGCGCCGGGTTCATCGGCCGCAACGTCGTCGAAGCACTGGTGGCCGGTGGGCACGAGGTCCGGGTCCTGGACGCGCTGCTGCCCCACGTGCACCCGGCCGGATCGCCGCCGCGGCTGCCCGACGGCGTCGAGTTCCGGCACGGCGACCTGCGCGACGAGTCCACAGTGGTCTCGGCGCTGCGCGGGATCGACGCGGTGTGCCACCAGGCCGCGATGGTCGGCCGGGGCAAGGAGATCCGCGACGCGGCGCGGTACGTGACGTGCAACGACCTCGCCACCGCGCGGCTCGTCACCGCGATGACCGAGCTGGGCCTCGGCCGGCTGGTGCTCGGGAGCTCGGTGGTGATCTACGGCGACAGCCGGTACGACTGCCCGGAGCACGGCCGGGTCCGGCCCGGGCGCCGTCCGAAGGAAGCCCTCGAAGCGGGCCGGTTCGAGGTGACCTGCCCGGAGTGCGGCACGGCCGTCGTGGACAGCCCGGTCGAAGAGGACGACCCGCTCGACCCGCCCCGCAACGTCTACGCGGTCACCAAACTGGCCCAGGAACACCTGGCCGGCGCCTGGGCCCGGGAGACCGGCGGCCAAGTGGTCGCCTTGCGCTACCACAACGTCTACGGGCCCGAGATGCCTCCCGGAAGCCCGTATTCCGGCGTGACGGCCGTCTTCCGCACGGCCGTGGAGCGCGGCACCGCGGCCCGCGTCTTCGAGGACGGCAAACCCCGCCGGGACTTCATCCACGTCCGCGACATCGCCACGGCCAACGTGGCCGCCCTGACCGCGGCCGACACCGGCTTCCGCGCCTTCAACGTGGCCACCGGCGACCCCCGCAGCATCGCCGAGGTGGCGTCCGCCCTGGCCACCGCCGCCGGAACCCCCCAACCGGTGATCACCGGCGAGTACCGCATCGGCGACGTGCGCCACATCGTGGCCTCACCGAGCCGCATCAAGGCCGAACTGGGCTGGCTACCCTCCCTCGGATTCGACGAGAACATGGCGGACTTCGCCAACTCCCCGATGCGCGCCCCCGTACCGGCTTAACCCGTTGCGGGGCGCCGGCCGGCGAATACGGAGTCAGGAACGATCGCCGCGCCGGAGACGATACAGTCCTATCCCCGCTAGCGCGAGCAAGATAACCGCTGTCGCAATTCGGAATATATTCACGGCAACGATTTCACTGGGGAAAAACATCACCCAGGACAGGTCTGTCAGTCCCACCAGCAGGGCTGCGACGGGTATCAGATACACCATCTTCGAACGCAAAAGCAACTCCTGGTATTCGTGAGGGATCGTGCCGGACCGCCAGAACTCAGCGCGAAGGCGATCGGCGTAGCCGGAGCCACCACGGTCCGAACGATGACGAGGCCGCGGTCGATGTCGTCGGCGACAGCGTCCACCCCAGGTGATCGCCCTGTTTGCTGGTTTCGTTACCGGCGTGGACGTGGTGGTCGGCTCGCTGTCCATCGGGCCAGGGGCGGTGAAGCGGCCCAGCACCAGCGGTAGCCCAGCACCAGGTCAACACCGTGCTCGTGGTCCAGGCCGTCAGCGCGCCCTGGACGAGAGGCCGACCGAGCCCCGGGCAACTCCATCCTCGAGCTGGACCCGCCTTCGGTCACAGACGCATTCCGTGCCCAGTTCTGCACGGCACCTCGTTCGTGATGGGTGCGGCCGAACAGCGGCGCCGGACCCCCTCGACCGCTTGTCGCAAAATTGCGACCTTTGACCGCCGGGGACTTCTGGAGCCTTGCGCGGGGAAATAGATTTCCCAGGCGAACCGCATGACTCTTGGCCGGGAAGAAGGTTCGAAGATGTCGAATATGCGCAGGACCGGAGGGCGTGGGGTATACCGAAAAACCGACCCCAGCGGGGACGCGAAACAATGCATTCACCATATCGTGTCACCTGGTCGCATATTCGACATTGCGAACGCGAAGAACCGCTGAGGAAATGCCCGGTCCGGGTTGGCGGGCGAGATCGACTCTGTGCCAGACTTACCACAGCAAAGGAAGCTCTTCGCATATGCGACGCAGCCGAAATAACTAAAATTGTTTCGGCGCGACCCCCTGGGAAAGAGAGGGCCGCGCCATCATTGCCCACTTGCTGCTTTACCCGAAGGCTGCTTTACCCGAAGGGACAATAAGGTGATCCTAGACCCCGAATGTTTCCCCACGCCAGCAGAACCTGCCCATGATCACCCCACTGTGGGGTCGTCCGTCGACTGTCGCCATCCGGCGACAGTGGTCATCGAATTCGGCGAGGACGGGCCGTCGCTGAAGCGGATCCAGATCGTGGACGTGACCTTTCCCCCGGTGCGCTCGCGGCGTCGCCGCCGTCAGCGGGCGGCCCGGCAGCCGGGTTCGTGGCCGGCGGTGGCCGGACTGGTCGTCTGCGGGTGGCCGGAGGCGGCGCGGGCGGCCGTGGTCGCGCTGGCCCTGGGAGTGAGTACGTCGTTGACGCCGTCCGGAGTCGGCGCGGTGGGCACGGCGGTGTCCGGGATGCTGTGCGTGCTGGCCCTGCGCGGGTCCCGCACCGCTCCCGGCCCGGTGGCGCACCAGGTGCCGTAGCCGGTGCGGGCCGCCGCCGACGACGGCGGTCGGCCCCACCACGGGGGTCCGGGCCACGGGCCGGGGCCCGGACCCCACCCACGGGCGGTGCGGCACAGTCAGTTGATCTCGATGGAGTGACGATGGGCACGATCGAATTGCGGGGGGCTTGTGTGTCGCATATTCGACACTCACTCTGGGTGCAGGAGAGCAGCGCACGGAGCCCAAGGGGGAGCGATGCAGTTCGAGGGCAGGTCGCCGGATTCGGCCGGGTTCGACGGGCGGGGCTGGCACCGCTCGAGCTTCAGCGGCCCCGACGGCGGCACGTGCGTGGAGGTCAACCTCTCCACGCCCGGGGCCGTGGGTGTCCGCGACAGCAAGCTGGCCCGGTCACCGGTGCTGACCTTCTCCCCGCGGAGCTGGTGCGCCTTCGTCGAGCTGGTGCGCGCGGAGCCGACCGGCTGAGCCGGACCCGCCGCGGTGGGGCCGGCTCGGGGACGTGGTCCGCGTGACGACTCCGGACCCCAGGACCGAAACGGACGAGGCGCTGTGGAACGACCTCGGCCGCGACTTGCGGGCCGCACGCGACGCCGCCGGTTGCGACCAGCACGAAGCCGCCCAGGCGCTCGGCAAGCACCAGACGACGGTCAGCAAGCTGGAAAACGGGATGACCTCGATTTCCCGTGAGGAACTGATCGTCCTGCTGGACCTCTACGCGGCGGCGCCCGAGGCGCGGGAAGCGATGCTGCGGAACTGGGACCTGATCAAATCGCCGACGCGGCAGCGGGGTGACGACCGCGTGGTCACCCCGCAGTGGTTTCAGCTGGTCGAGAAGAGAGAAGCGCAGGCCACCGCGATTCACGCCTGGAGCGGCGAGAACTTCCACGGACTGATCCAGTCCGAGTCCTTCATGATCCTGGTGTTCGACGGGGCCCGGCGCGGCACCGTCATGGGTGACCGGATGCTGAAACGCCTGAAACGCCAGCGCCAATTCGACCGCATCGACAAGCAATTCGTTTTTCTCATCAGCACGGCTTCGCTGCGCAATGTGGACGCATTGCCGGCCGACATCGCCGCGGACCAGCTCGAGCACCTCATCGAACTCGCGCAGCGGGACAACATCACCATTCGGCTCATCCCGCCTCCACCGAACGGGTACAGCGAGCACAACTTCGTGATCATGCGCTTTTCCTCCGGCGAGCGCGAGCGGGCCTACAGCGAGTACCTCGACGGCGTGTCCTGGGCCGCCCAGCGTCGCCTGCGCAAATACCGCACGGCCTGGGCGGCGCTGCAATCCATCGCGTTCAGCGCCGAGGACACCCTGGCCGAGCTACACCGTCGGTATGACCTCATCGACGGCCGCAACCCGGACAGGGGGACCTAGGTTCCTCCTTGTGCCGTCTATTTCGCAGCGTAACCGGTGAATTACCCTTGGTTGAGGACGTGGTTTTGCTCCATATGGGGAAGGAGACGCCAGTGGCGGGCGAGGACCGGGATTCCGACGCTTACCCACCGCCCGGAATCGACTTGCAACGGCCCAGCGTCGCGCGGGTCTACGACTATTATCTCGAAGGCGATGCCTCCTGGACCGTCGATCGCAAGTTCGGTGACACCGTGCTCGGCGAGTTCCCGCAACTGAGGCAGATCGCGAAGGCCAACCGGGTGTTCCTGCACCGCGTGGTACGTCACCTCATGGGGCTGGGCGTCACCCAGTTCATCGACATCGGCTCCGGTCTGCCCACCATGCGCCACGCCCACCAGATCGCCGACGAGGTCGCCTACGGCCGCTCCCGCGTGGTCTACGCCGATTACGACCCGATCGCGGTGGCCCATTCCCAGGACCTGCTCGAACAGCACGGGGACAGCAGCCGGCACGCGGCCATCCACGCCGACCTGCGCGCCCCCGACCGGCTGTGGGAGCAGGCGGCGGCCACCGGCATCCTCGACCTCGACCAGCCGCTGGCGATCCTGCTCATCGCCGTCCTGCACGTCCAGCAACCGGCCTCGGCCCGCAGCGGCGACACCGGAGACGTCGGCCCCGCCGCGGTCGCCCGCTACCGCGAGCTGGCGCCCGCCGGCTCCTACCTCGCCATCTCCCACATCACCGACGAGGGCGTGCCCCCGGTCTACCAGGACCAGCTGGCCAAGCTGAAGCACCTCTACGACACGAAGAGCAGTCCCGTCGTCTGGCGCACGCACGACGAGGTTCGGGAGCTGTTCGGGACCTTCGACCTCATCCCGCCCGGCCTGACCTGGACCACCCAATGGCACCTCGACGAGGCGCCCCCCGACGAGCCCGCCGTCACCTTCACCTCCCCCAACGAGTCCGCCGTCATCGCCGGAGTCGCCAAGAAGCGATGAAGCCACGACCGGCCGCGCCGCCGGGTTCCACGAGCGGTCCGACCGGATCGACCGCGGGTCACCCCGCGCTCAGCCCTTGCGCACCAAGCTGTTTTCCCGCGCCGGAGCCGGTTCCCGGGATCGTCGGCGCCACCAGAGCACCGCACCCGCGAGGAGCAGGACCGCGGCGCCGATCGGGAGGAGCCAGAGCGGGGGGCGGGCCGGGGCGGGCGGGGAGGTCGGCTGCTGGCGGAAGCCGATCCCGCCGTTGCGCTGGTAGGTCGAGCCCGGCATCTTGTCGGCGTAGCGCTCGTGGACCTGCTGCTGGTAGAGGGCGAGGGGGATCTCCGCCCCGACCGGGTTCTGCGGGAGGCTCGCCTGCAGCAGCCGCACACCGCTGCCGGTCAGCGCGTACCAGCCGTTGATCTGCGGCTCCCGCAGCAGCACCGCGTCCGGCGGCAGGGTGTGGGCGAGCCGCTGCTCGTCGTCGCCGGACAGCGCCGCGCCCACCGTCCAGCCCGTGGGGCCCGGCTCCACCTCCATCGTGGTCCGCTCGCCGCCGGGCGCGGTCGCGACGACGGCGACGTAGGCGAGGAGCCCGGGTGGCGCACCGGGGTCTCCGCGGACGAAACCGGGGTCGAGGGTGTAGGCGGGGACACCGGAGGCGGCCACGTCGAGGTGTTCGGACGCGGGGGGCCCGCCCCGCCGGAGGTTCGCGACGGCGATCCGTTCGGCCGCCGGGGTGTGCGCGGCGGCCACGGCGTCCGCCAGCTCGGCCGCGGTGACCGGGCGTACCTCCGCCCGCCCGGGATCGGCGGAGGCAGGGGCCGGGCCGAAACCGAGCAGCGCGGCCGCGACCAGCGCGAAACCGGCTCCGGCGGAGCGGGCGGCCATCACGGCCTCGCAATCCCGTCCACGGTGTCGGTCCAGGTGAAGTTACTGTTCTGCAGGTAGCTGTTGTAGGTGTAGGTCTGGTAGCGCTGGTAGGCTGGCCACGGGTCCCCGGTGCTGATCGTGCCGCTCGAAGCGTCGTAGCCGTAGATGGTCTGCGCGTGCGCCCCGCCGGAGGACCAGGAGATCACCGTCATCGCCGGGCGGCCGGCGTCGATCTCGGACCGCACGGTGTTCCAGTACAGCGCGCCACCGGTTTCGTTCGCGCTGAACCCGGTCTGCCGGAAGCCGTTGACGATCTGGTCCAGCGCACCGGTCTCGTTCGGGCAGTAACCGACGGCGGTGCCCTTGGCCGCCGCGCAGAACTGGTCCTGGGAGATCCCGTAGCCGTAGTAGTTCTCGATGCTGGATCCGTCGGCGGCCCAGCACCACTCGTCGTACTTCTGGGTCTGCTGGGTGTAACGGAGGTACTGGGCCGACGCGCGGTTCACCGAGTCGGCCTGGGCGGCGGCGGGAACGCGGATGCGGAGCGCACTGTTGTCGGGGGCCGGGTGCGACACGACCACGCCGTCGGGATGCGTGGGGTGACCGGGGGTGGCGGCCTGCGCTGGGGCCGCGGCCAGCGCGGCGAGGAGCGGGACCGCGACGACACCGGCGCGGAAGAGGGGTTTCATGGCTTTCTCCAGAATTCGGTGGGGACCTGCGGTGCTGAGGTGAGCACCGTCGAATCAGCGTGAGCGCGCGGTGGTCACCCCACCATGGGGACCGGGCGGACTACGGATACCCATAAAAATCGATACCGGGGAAATGCCTGTTCAGAGCGCTGCCGGCGGATCTAGACTCCGTCGATGACCCAGGACGAGGCCCAGGCTCGAGCCCGCCGGGTCCTCGGCGGAGCCGAATCGCGGCCCCTGCTGGTCACGATCGCCGGCTCGGCCGGCACCGGTAAGAGCCACTGGGTGGCGGGGCTGGTCCGGGAGGCCGCCGCGCTGGGGGTGGCGCACCTGTGGGCCGGGTTCACCGGGTGCGAAGCGCTGTTCGTGCACGCGTCCTCGGCTCCGCTGCGGCCCGGGGAGCTTCGCGTGGTCTCCGTCGAGGAGGTGGACCGCTGGTGGTCGGCGCAGACCGGCCCGGCGCTGCTGGCCGTCGAAGACCTTCACGACGCCTCGGGGGAAGCGCTGGCGGCGGTGCGCGCCTGGACCGCGGCGATGCCCGGCCGGGCGGTGCTCGTGCTCACGGCGCGTCGGGAGGAACTGGCCGAACCCGAGTTGATCGCCGGACCGGGGCTGCGGATCCCGGCGCGGGTGTCGGTCCGGCAGGTGGTGCCGACGAGCTGGGGGCCGGACCGGATCCGGGCGGTGGCGCACGCGCGGCTCGGTCCGCAGCGGTGCCCGGGACAGCTGCTCACGCGGCTGCACCACCTCTCCGGGGGAAACCCCCAGGTCGTGGTCGACCTGCTGGAGCTGCTCGAAACGACCCCGGACGCCGAACCTCGGGTGCCCGCCCGGCTCGCTCACCAGACCGCGGCGCACCTGGCGCGGATCGGGGCCGCCGCCCGGGAACTGGTGATCGCGGCGGCCATGCTCGACGGTCCGGCCACGGAGGCCGAACTGGGCACCGTGGCCGGGCGGGAGGAGGCGGCCGAGCCGTTGGCGGAAGCCCTGCGCTCCAGCCTGCTCGCCGAAACCGACGACCTGCGTTACGGCTTCACGATCCCGCTCGCCGCCGAGGCGGTGCGGGCAGCGCTGCCCGCGCCGATCCGCCGGGGGCTCCACCGGCGGGTGGCCGACGTGCTCACGGCCCGCACGCCGGTGCCGTGGGTGCACGTGGCCGGGCACCTGCGGCACACCGGACCGGCTCCCGACTGGATCGAAGCGGTGGAACAGGCCGCGAGCGACCCGGCCGCGCTGGAGAACCACGACGCCGTCCTCGATCTCCTGCGGCCGTTGCTCGCCTCGCCCGAGGTCTCGGAGGAGGTGCGCGGCCGGCTGGCCCTGCGGCTCGCGCGCAACGCCCTGATCACCCTGCCTTCACCCCGCACGGTCGCCATGCTGCGCCAGATCGCCGGACTGCCCGGACTGTCCACGGCCGTGCGCGGCGAGATCCGCCTGGAACTCGGACTGCTGCTGCACCACCAGTTCAACCAACGGGAAGGCCGCGCGGAGCTGGAGCGGGCCGTGCCGGAAGTGACCGGGCGGCCGGACCTGCTGGTCCGCGCCCTGGCCGCGCTGGCCAACCCGTTCCCCGTCGGGGGCACGCTCGCCGAGCACCACGCGTGGCAGCGCAGCGCGGCGGCGGTGTCCACGGATCCCTGGGTCGTGGTCGCGGCGGAAACGGCGGCGACCACCCTGGCCGTGACCAGCGGCGCGCCGGGAACAGCCCGGCTGCTGCGGCGGCTGCGCGCCCCCCAGGCGGAGTTCCCCCCGCGCCACAACGAGCACCTCGCCCGCGGTCTGACCAACGCCGCCGTCGGCGCGGTGTTCGCCGGGCAGGTGCGTGGCGCCCGCCTGGTGCTGGCCCGCGCCGGAGAGCGGGCCGCGATCGTGCAAGCTCCCTTCCTCGAACACTGCAACACCGGCACCCACCTGCTGCTGGACTTCGTCCGGGGAGAGTGGGCGGGGCTGGCCGAACGCTGCCGCCAGGGGCTGTCGGATGCGGGGGTCCAGGTCGATGCCCGGCTCGTCCTGCTGTGGCTGGCCCTGTCCCGAGGGGAGTGGAGCGAGTTCGAGAACGGCTGGGCCCAGCGCGGCGAGGCCGGAGACGGGTTCCGGCTGGTGCCCTACGAGCTCGCCGCGGCCGGGGCGTACGTGCGGCACCAGTGCGCCCGGGACCGCCGGGACGAGGCGGTGGCCGCAGCCGAGGCGGCTTGGCGGCTGGTGCGGGAAAAGGGGATCTGGGTGTGGGCCGCCCAGCTCGTGCCGTGGGCGGTGCAGGCCTGGCTGCCCGACCGGGACCGGGCCGAGCGGGCGGTGGCGGAGTTCGCCCGCGGCCTGCGCGGCACCCGCAGTCCCGCGGCCGCGGCCGCGCTGCTGTGGTGCCGGGCCCTGCTCGCCCCGGCGGGCGACGCGGAACGGCTGTACACCGTCGCGGCCGGTCTCTTCGCCGGAATCCCGTTCCCCTACGCCGAAGCGCTCACCAGGTCCGCGGCCGGCGACCACGAAGACGCCCTGCGGATCTTCACCCGGCTCGGCGCGAGCTGGGACTGCGCACGAGAACGCAGTGCTCTCCGCGCGCTCACCACCCGCCAACCGCCGCGCCGGAAGCAGGGCCGCCCGGCCTACGGGGACGAGCTCTCCCCCCGCGAACGCGAAGTGGCCACGCTCGCCGGGGGCGGCATGACCAATCGCGACATCGCCAGGACCCTGCACCTGTCCCCCCGCACCGTGGAGCACCACATCGCCCGGGCCATGCAGAAAACCGGAGTGCCGTCCCGGAAAGCCCTCTGCTGAACCCTCGGACCAAGGCACCCGCCGGCGAGGCGCCCGGTCAGCGCCGGAAACCGATCCCGCACCGTCCCACCGACACCGCGGCGATCACCGGGCCCGGGCAGAACGGAGACGCTCCGATGTTCCCGCAGCCGGTGCGGCGACCACCGCAGCACGCTGGTGCGTGGCCATCCGGTCGAACCGGCCGGCCAGTGTTCGTCACGGCGCGCACTTCTGCCAGCGCCGCGGGGCTGCGATCGGACAACGTTCGATTTGAGCCGCGCCACCCGGCAGGTGCGGGTGACACGGCCCCCAGGGGTGTTCGTGGGGCCGGTGGAGCCCGCCAATGCATCCTGGCCGAACCGGATCGAAGGTAAGGCGGAACGCCTTACCGGGACGGCGATTCGCGAAGCACGCGGCGGGACAGCTGGTCGGCGAGGCGGGTGGTTTGCGGCAGGCGATAGGTCCGGCTGAGATCGAGGACGTATCGGCAAGCCGTGGGCAAGTCCATGCGGTGGCCAATCGAGACGAACACCGGTTTCACGCCGGTCTGGGTGCGCAGGACCGCGCCCACCTCTTCGTCGCCGTCCAGGAGCGGGGCGGAGGCACCGCGTTCCGCGGCGGGCGGTTCATAGGGGCCGATCGGGGTCTTCGCGACGCCGATCGCCGGTGTTCCGGTGAGCACGCCGAGGTGCGACGCCAGTCCGAGCCGACGGGGGTGGGCGATTCCGTTGCCATCCACGATCAGCAGTTCCGGCGCGGTGGTGAGCCGGGTAAGAGCGGCCAGCAGGATGGGCAGTTCGCGAAACGCGAACAGCCCACTGATGTAGGGGAACTCGGTCCGGCCCGTTGCCGTCGCCGACTCGATCTCGGCCCCGGTCGCCAGGTCGACGGTCACCGCTGCGGCGGCGACCACGCTCGCCTCGTCCGGTGAACCGTATGCGACGTCCAGCCCGGTCGCAGTGGTCGGCGCGAACCCACTCGGAGGGAATCGTTCGACCTGGGATGCGAGCTGTTCCTGGAGCTGGACGGCATCTTCGACATTCTCCGGGACGATCAGTTCAGGCATTTTTTCCCGGAGCCGTGTACTCCTCGGTCGGAGTTCCGTCCTCCGCCCAGGCACGCCGACGAAGCAGATTACCGTGATCGTCGAACTCGGACTCGGACTGAACGGCGCCGCCGGGGTACCAGTGCCGCCAGACTCCCACGGGCTTGCCGTTCTTGCTGGCGCCTTCGGCGGTCAACGTCCCGGCTGGCGACCAGTGTTTGAACGGGCCGTCCGCGACGCCGTCCTCATAGGTGACGAGAGACACCAGTGCGCCACTGGACATGCTCTCCACGCATTCACCGGTAAAAGGCTGATCGTGGTAGTAGGGCAGGTTGTCGTCAGACCACTCGAGATCGGACTCGTCGATCCTAAGCATTTCCAATTCCACTCTCGTCGATGATTCGGCCGGTTGCCGGGTCGTAGTGCCGCCGGCCGGAGACGCTGGGAACATCGTGGAGGATGCCATCGCAGTTGGCGCAGTACGGCGCCTCCTTGACTCCCGTGGCCCGCAGGAACGACGGATCGGCCATCATATCACTGAAGTTCGCGTCAGGTCGCTTGTTGAGCAGGGCATTGACGCCCTTGACTTCCGCGTGCCGAAGTGGCGTGTCCGGATGCGGAGTGGCATTCGGACGGTCGTCACCGATCGGGTTTCCCTGCTTGTCGAACTTCGGGTACGGACCATCGTTGTAGAGCGAGTCCACCCGTTCCTGCAGCTTCGGATTCACATCCGTGATGACGTTGTCGCCCGGTCCGTTGGTCGTCTCGAAGACTTCACCAGTCTTGCGATCGATGACATGGGCCACGCAGTTCCCGGTGTTGCCGCCGCTGACCCCGTCCTTGTTGTTCTTCATGGTCTGGTACTGCTCGGCCCGCTCGCGGGAGATCTCACGCAGCTTCTTCTCGACCGGGACTCCGTCGATTTTGACGATCCGGCCTTCGCCGTCGAAATCGCACCGGCTCTTGTCGAACTTGCCCAGGCTGCCGGCTCCGTTCGGCTCGGGCTTCGAGTGACCCCCACCGTCGGGCTGGCCGGTTCGATCGGGCACCGGCTCCTGACCTTTGCCCTTGTCCGAGCTGGAGGCAGGGGTGTCACCGCTGTCGTCCGGCGGATTGTGGCGTTCGGCCGGCGCCGGTTCCGGTTCGGTGCGCGCGGGCGCTTGGCCGGTGTCGTCCGGCAGCCGGCTGGTGGGGTTGCTGCTCTGCACCCTGGTGGCCTCACCGGAAGGGCCGGTGTGGGGACGGGCGGCGGGGTCGCCGTTGCCTTCCACCTTGCTCCCACCGCAGCCGAGGCCGAGCGGGTCGGCCTGCAGCAGGGGATTGCTCACGTAGCCGCCGGGGTCGGGCGCGGGTGCGAGGCCGAGGGGGTCCTGGCTGAGGTAGCGGCCGGTGGCCGGGTCGTAGTAGCGGAAGACGTTGTAGTGCAGGCCGGTTTCCTCGTCGGCGTACTGGCCGGGGAAACGCAGCGGAGTGGACGCGCCGGTGGGAGGCTGTGGTTTCGCCTTGCCCCACAGTGTGCTGGTGCCGTGCCAGGCGAGCCCGCCGCTGCTGTCGATCAGGTCGACCGGGGTGCCGATGGGGTCGGTGACGAAGGAGAAGAACCGGACGCCCTCGCCGAGGTGCTCGGTCTGGGTGACCGGGCGCGTGGTGCCCGGGTGGTTGTCCCAGGTGAGGACCAGCACACGGCCCTGCCCGTCGCGGTGGACCTGCTCGACCAGGTGCTGCCCGCTCCAGGTGAAGGTGACCTCCTCGGCGACGACCGGACCGGCCACTCCCGCGGTGAGTCGCTGTTTCGCGACGCGGCGGCCGAGCGGGTCGTAGTGGTAACGCCAGGTGGCGCCGTCCGGGGTGCGCACGCCGGACAACCGGTCGAGCGGGTCCCAGTCGTAGGCCCAGGTTCCCCGGGCGTCTTGCCGTCCGACGAGCCGGCCTTGCCGATCGTAGGTGCAGATGCCGCCGAGAGGAGCGGCGAACCGTTGGGCGTCCCGGAAACGGCCACCGGCCACCGCCGGACCGGCGGCTGGCTGGTGGGCTTCACTGGTGATGGTGCCGTCCGGGCCGTAGCGGTACGCCTCGGTGCCGTCGGCCGCGGCGACGTCGGTGACCCGGCCGGCGGCGTCGACCTGGTACCGAACGGGACCGGAGACTGCGTCCTCGACGACGGTGAGCTGCCCGTCGGGCTGGTAGTGGTAGCGGCGTTGCTGCACCACCCGGTGCTCGGGGCTGGTGACGATCTGGCCGGTGAGCTGGTGTTCGGCGTTGAAGGCCTGGGTGAGCGCGACGCCGTGGTCGGTGGTTCGCTCGACCTCCCGGCCAGCCGGGTCGTAGCGGAAGGACACGACGTGCCCGGCGACGGCGAGGGAAACGGCGTTTCCACTGTCGTCGAACGTCCACGAACTGTCCACTCCGGACGGTGTGCGGCGGTGCAGGGTGCGGGATTCGTGGCTGTAGGTGACCGCGCGGCCGTTGACCGATTCGCGCACGACCCGGCCCCGCTCGTCGCGCTCGATCTCGAGCACGCACCCGGGGCCGGCGGCGCGAGTGAGCAGGCCGACCGGGTCGTAGGCGTAGGTGGTGGTTCCGGCGGCGCTGGCGCGTTCGACCAGGTTGCCGAGCGGGTCGTAGGCGTAGGTGACGACTTCGCCGAAGCCGTTGACGGTGCGCACGAGCTGTCCGGCCGCGTCATAACCGAACCGCAGCACCCGGCCGTCGAAGTCGGTCTCTTCGATCAGCCGCCCGGCCGCGTCGTAGGTGTAGTGCCAGGACCGCCCGGTCGGTTCGGTGATCCGGGTCGTGCGCAGCTCCGTGTCGTACTCGTAGGCGGTTCGGTCGCCGGTCGAGTCGACCTTGACCCTCGGCAGGCCGAACGGGCCGAACTCGAACCGGGTGTGCCGCTGCGGGGAACTGCTCTGTCCGACCCGGTTGCCCTCGGCGTCGTAACGCCATTCCTCCCGTCGTCCGAGCGGCCCGGTCCGCCCGGCGAGCTGACCCTCGACGGTCCAGTCCAGCCGAGTCCGGCCCCCGGCCCGGTCGGTCACGACCCGCGGGCGCCCGAACAGGTCGCGCTCGAGCACGCTCCCGGTCAAGTCCGGCGCGACGTCGGGCAGCGGAACCGCCGCGGGCTGAGGCGCGGGCTGCGAACCCAGCTGGGCGTTCTGGTCGAAGGACGGCGCCGCCATCGCAGCGGTCAGGTCCGGCGCCGTGCCGGGTGGATAGACCCTCTGCCAGCTCCGCTCCTGGCCGGCGACGGTGACCGTGACGGTGCCATCGGATTCGGTGGCGATCCGGGCCCGGCTGCCGTCCGGACGGATGACCGTGCTCAGCGCCCCCTCGGCGGTGTACTCGAAACGGTTGGTGCGCCCGAGCGGGTCGGTCCGCGACCGCAGGTGGTCGTCGCCGTCCCACTCGAAGGCGGTGACGTGCCCCAGCTGGTCGACCTCCCGGACGAGCTGGCCGGCCTCGGAGAAGTGGAACTCGCTCGGATGCCCCAGCGAATCGGTGAAGACGGTGATCCGCCGCTCGGTGTCGTAGGTGAACTCGCCGTCGTAGAAACCACGGTCGCCCACGGTGCGGACGCAGCGGCCGTCGGCGTCGTAGACGTAGCGGTACCAGGTGCCGTTGCGATCCTGCCAGCCGGTGACCCGGCCGGCGTCGTCGTAGTGGTAGACCTGAGGCAGGCCGGAAGCATTGATCTCGCTGGTCAGATGTCCTTCCGGACTGTAGCCGAACCGCCGCACCAGCACCCGGGCCTCGCTGCCGGGATCCGCCACGTGGATAGCCGTGACCCGCTCGCCCTCGGTCTCGAACTCGACCCGGTACCCGGCCGAATGCCGCAGCGCCACCGGCACGCCCCGGGAATCGTAGTCGGCCTCGACCCGGGCCCCCTGGGCGTCGGTGATCGTCAGAAGGGCGAATTCCGCCGAACCACGGCCCGGTAGCGCGCCGAAACGCAGTTCTCGCCCCCGGATCGGGTCCGTTTGCGTGTAGGTGCCGTCAGCGTGCCGGGTCAGCGGACGCCGGGGACCGTTCAGCGGCGACACCGGTACCTCAGGCGCGGCCAGCGGGTAGAGCTGGGTCGTGCCGTCCGGGGAGAAACAGCGCACGCGCTCACCGGAGACGGTCAAGCGCTGATCCACAGTGGACACCCACGTCGGACCGAACCACCGGCCCGCCCGGTAGGAGGACACGTGCAGCCGCTCCAGCACCAGCGGCGACGGCAGCTCCAGATCGACCTGGTCGATGACCACGTTCCCCCGGGCCACGTCCACCGGGTCGGTTTTGCAGACCCAGGTGTCCTTGCCGCCGCCACCGATCTCCCCGTCGCCGTCGACGTGATCTTTCGGCGTCTTCTCGACCTTGGGCGCCTTGGGCCCGTCGACCTTGCCCGTCAGCTTCTTCAACGCCTTGCCGGCGTCCTCGAACAAGGTCCCGGCCTTCTTCAGCAACGGCACCAGCGCCTTGAGCGCCTTCACCAGCCTCGTGGTGACCTGGCTGATCTTCGACGCGGTCTTGGCCACGGCGGTGACCACCTGCGGGACCACCCAGGCCATGCCGATCCCGAGCGTGAACACCACTTGCAACGCCCACGAGATCAGATGGCCCACCAGATCCGCGATCGTGTCCCGCACCAGCGTGCGAACCGCGGCCACCACCTCGCCCGCGGTCTTCACCCCACTGGCCGCACCCTCGGAACCCTTCTGCGCACTGGCGATCAGCGCCGCGGTGTCGTCGGACTGCTTGCGGTACGCATCCGCCGCGTCACCCTTCCAGCTCTCCAGGTCATTCTTGACCAGGTTCACCAGGTCCCCGGAGACGCTTTCCAGTTCCTTGGCCACATTGGTCCAGGTCTGCGACTGCGCCGCGATCTGATCCGCGTCCCCGGTCAGTGCGTTCAGCGCCTCCTTCAGCGGCCCGACGTGCTCGATCAGCCACCCGACCCCGGCCGCGAAGATCGCGCCGAACGGATCCATCACCGCGGTCAGCACGTCCAGCGCGGTCCCCACCGCACCGATGGCGACCGCCGCCCAGTTCTTGCTCTCGATCGCGTCCTTCAACCCCGTGGCGTCCTCCAGCAGCGGAACACCCGACATAGCGGTCGTCGAATCCTGCACTGGCGCCACCAACGGATTGCTCACGCTGCTCCCCACCACACGTCCGCCTCAAGCGGACGAAGTTCCGGAACAACTGTATATCCCCTGCGACCGGCCGCTCTCAACAAACCGGGCGAAGCCTGCCCGTTGTACTCATCCGGCTGGGCGGGCGGAACCCGCCCAGGGGCCGATCCGCGGACCCACCACGAGGGGCAAGACCGCACGGTCGACTTCGGATCACCGGGCCGAGCGCCCGTTCCCGCTCACGAACACCGAGCCGCCCCCGGGCAACTGCGGAGGATCTTCACCACCGGGGCCTTCCCGACCGGCTGGCCCGCCGCCGGCCGTCCCTGCGGCCATTCGATGGAAAGGCTCACCGAGGAGGAATTGTTGTCGTAGTTCGTCTCGGCCAGGGTCCGGTCGTCGTTGACCGTGTTCACCAGGTCGTAGGTGCCCGAGGGGATCTGGGTGATGTCCAGCCACTGGTAGTCGACCTGGTAGGTGTAGTCGTCGCCGGAGCCGACGGAAATGCCTTCGACCACGTTCAGGGCGTCCGGTTCGTGGTGGCGGCAGTTGTTCGCGCGCAGGCTCCGGGCCAGTTCGGCGTCGGGGCCGTCCGGTGCCTCATGGGGGGCGGAGACGTCGGGCAGGGAGTAGCGGTCACCGAGGCAGAAGCCGGTTTTCCGGTCGGTGACCACGGTTGCGCCTGATTTCGAGACCAGGGCGAAGTGGTCGAAGTCCATCAGGTGCCAGTGCTGGTGGGCCATCGCCGTCTCGTAGTACGTGTACGCCCGGGTGGGCCGCTGGGCCGCGGCGTAGTCCGGCGGGATCCACCCGCCCGAAGTGCGCAGGGCCTGGCGCACGGACATGGTCTTGTCCTCCGTGCTGTTGCGGACGCCGTACAGCAGCAGCGGCCCGTCGCCGATGTTCTCCTCCGAGCTGGTGAACCGCAGCCGCACCGCCCGGGCGACGGTCGCGCCGACGCACCGGCCGTTGGGGGAACCGGGATCGATCACCGGGCACACGTCCCAGTCGCCGCACTGCGCGGGATCGCCCGCGTAGCCGCCGGGGCAGCCCGGGGGTGCCTGCCGCAGATCCGGGAGGAGCAGCGTCGACGCCGCGTTCACCCCCGGGGCGGAAACGGTGGCGGCGGTCGCCAGCAGCACCGCGGCCAGGGTCACGCATTTCGTGAACAAAGAGGATCGCACCCGATTATCCTAAATAGACTTACATCGATCGCCCGCGAGCCACGCGGGAGAGTGCACCCGATGGGCTGAGTGGGCTCCACTGCGTGAGGCTTCGCGGTAACGTGCGGCGACTCACCCGTGGAAAGGAACCCGCCGGATGTCGACCACCGCAGAAACCCGCCCCGTCGGGGAAAAGAGGCCCGTGCCGGATTCCGGCATCGTCCTGGTCTGCGGGACCCGGCCGGAGCTGATCAAGCTGGCCCCCCTGGCGCGGTTCTACGGCGAAGCCTGCGAGGTCGTTTACACGGGACAGCACTACGACCCTTCGCTCTACGCCCAGCTGCGCGCGGGCATCCCCGGTTCGAGCCGGTTCCACGAGCTGAAGATCGGCAGTGCCCGGCGCGGGACCCAGCTCGGCCGGTCGGTCAGCGCCGTGGACGAAGTGCTGGCCGCGTCCGGCGATCGGGTGGTGCTGGTGCAGGGGGACACCACCTCCGCGCTGGCCGGGGCGCTGGCGGCGAACGCGCAGGGACTGCCGCTGGTCCACATCGAGGCCGGTCTGCGCAGCCACGACCGGTCGATGCCCGAGGAGCACAACCGGGTGCTGATCGACCACCTCGCCGACCTCTGCTGCGCGCCCACCGAGCTCAACCGGCAGAACCTGCGGAACGAGAACATCGCCCCCGAGCGGATCGCCGTCACGGGCAACACCGTCGTGGAAGCCCTGCAGACCGCGATCCCGGACGCGGCGGACCAGGCCGCGGTCCTGGCCCCCCTGGGCCTCCACCGTGACGGGTACGCGCTCGCCACCATCCACCGGCCGGAGAACGTCGACGAACCGCTCCGGCTGACCACGATCCTGCGGGAACTCGCGCGGCTGCCGGTGCCGGTGGTCCTGCCGCTGCACCCGCGCACGAGCCAAAGCGTCCGCCGGTTCGGCCTGACCCGGCTCCTGCAGCCGCTTCGGGTGCTCGAACCCCAGTCCTACCCGGCTTTCCTCGCGCTGGCCGCCGCCGCCGCGCTGATCGTCTCGGATTCCGGTGGCATCCAGGAGGAAGTGAGTGTCCTCAAGCGACCGGTGGTCGTCGTCCGGCGGAGCACCGAGCGGCCGGAGGTCTTCGGCACCTTCGGCGTGCTGGTCCCCCCGGGCCCCCGGATCAGCGCGGAAGCCGAGCGGTGGCTGGACGACGTCCCCGGTCACCGTGAGCGCCTTCGCGCGCTGCCCTCGCCCTACGGGGACGGGACGGCCTGTCGCCGGATCGCCGACGCGATCGAGGAACTGACCCGGGCCGGGTGAGCCCGCCCGGGTCAGCCGGCCGGTACGCCGGCCTCCCGTCGTTCCCCGGCGTCGATGCGGTCGGTCACGTCGTTCGCGAGCGCGACGCTGGAATTCCAGCTCGTCACGTTCGGGTAGACGTGCGCGGTGGTCGCGAGCAGGACGTTCGTGCCCGCCACGACCACGGGTGGCCGCTGGGTCAGGTAACCCCGCGGGTAGACCGGTTCGACGAACGGGGCCTTGAACACCCGCACGTCCTCGATGTCGTCGGCCCGCAGCCCCGGGTGCACCTTCAGCAGCTGGGCCGTCCAGCGCTCGGCGATGACCTCGTCCGGCTCACGGTAGAGCTCCGACTCGCGGTCGGTGTAGTGCATGACGTACACCAGGTGCGAACCGCCCGGGCAGCCCGCCAGCGCGGACATCTCGATCACCCCGTCGAACTCCGTGCCCGAGCGCAGCACCGGCGACCAGTAGTGGCCGGTGAGCGGGCGGCGGAGGAACAACGCCGCGGTGACCACCCCCTGGTAGGCCAGGGTGGTCCGGGGCAGCCGGGCCGCGAGGTCTTCGTCGGCGAGCCCGCGCAGCAGGGGCAGCGGCACGGTGGAGACGACCTGGTCGACGTCGAGCGTTTCGCCGCCGGCCAAGGTCAGGCCGCAACCGCCCGGGATCTGGCGCACCCCCTCGACCGGGGTGGACAGGCGAACGGTCCCGCCCGCGTTCTCGATCGACGCGCGCAACGCGTCGATGATCGTCTTGTACCCGCCCTCGGGATACCCACGGGTGGCGACGTTGCGTTCCCGGCCGAGCCGCTGCCACAGGTACAGCGCGGGCACGTCACCGAAGGCGGGGCCGAACTTCGAGCCGAACATCGGGGCGAAGAGGTCTTCCCACACGCGTCGGCCGTACAGCCCTCGCAGCCAGTCCTCGGTGCGCAGCGTGTCGAGGTCCCGCCCACGTCCGAGGTGGCGCAGCAGCAGGGAAACCACGCCGAAGCGCACCCGGTCGCGCAGCCGCAGCGGGGTGAACCGCACCAGGTCGAGCGCGGAGTTGAACTGGTGCCGCCGGCCTTCGACCAGCATTCCCATCGTGGTCTTGCGCCACCGCACGGAGTCCTTCAGGCCCAGTTCGTCCAGCAACCCGAGCAGGGCGTCGTCGGACGGCATCACGCAGTGGTAGAACCGCTCCACCCACCGGTCCCCGTGCTGGAAGAAGGTGCCCAAGCCGCCGAGCTGGTCACTGGCCTCGATCAGGGTGACGCGGGCGCCGCGGCGGGCGAGGCGGTGAGCGGCGGCGAGACCGCCGATCCCGCCGCCGAGCACCGCGACGTGGGGCGGGGAAGGTGTGGTCGTCACCGGTGGTTCACAGCTTTCGGTAGGGCGCCGGGCTGAGCCGGTCGCGGGCGAGCAGCTTCAGGTACTGCACGATCGTGCGTCGGAGCTTCAGCTTGCTCGGTCCCTGCTTGCGGTCGTAGCGCAGGGCCAGCGGGACCTCGGTGATCACCGGCCGGCAGTGGCGGAGCTTGAGCAGCAGCTCGACCATGCAGGCGAAGCCCTGCTCCTCGACCAGCCGCTCGCCCCAGTGCGCGGACGCTCGCGCGAGCAGGCTGACGCGGTAGGCGCGGTACCCGCTGGTGAAGTCGCGGACCCCTTCGACGGCGAGCGCGCGGTGGAACAGCTGCGCCGCCCCGCGGGAGAGCAGGCGTCGCCCGAACGGGGCGGTCCGGTCGTCGCCGCCGGGGACGAACCGCGAGCAGATGGCGACGTCCGAGCCGGCGGCGATCTCCGCGCGCAGCAAGCGGATCAGGCCGGGGTCGTGGGTGTCGTCGGCGTCCATGACCACCACGAGGTCGGCGGGGTCGGCCACCTCCAGCACCGCGCGGAGCCCGGACTGCACCGCGCGGCCCAGCCCGAGGTTGATCAGGTGCCGCACGATCCGCACGTCCAGATCACCGAAGCCGGACTCGGCCACGGCCACGGTGTCGTCGGCCGAGCCGTCGTCGACCACCCACACGGTGAGCTGCTCGGTCAGCGAAACGTCGGAGAGCCGGCGCAGCAGGGCGGGCAACGACCCTTCTTCGTTGAAGGCGGGCAGAACGACGTGCGCGCGCCCCGTGGTCCGGCCCGTGGCCCGGTCGGTCTTCGCTCTCGTGACCAGGCTGGTGTCTTCGGCTGTCACAGATCCCCAATCAGCGGCTCGGCGTCGTGCCGGGCGTCAACCTTCGTTCGGCCGTCAGCTCATATTCGGCTATGTTGGTTCTCTTCTTGAGGGGTCCGCGAAAATTGCCGTGCGAGGGAGTTCCCGGTCGATGCACGCGCCGTTTCCAACCTTCACCGTAATGGGTTTTACCCACCACTCGATCGAGCGAAAGAACAGTTTCACCAGCAAATGTGCACTCGATAGAACCGAATATTCCCCTGTCCGATGGATTGCAGTGAAGGTGGAAAGGCGATGGTGATGAGGCAGTCCAGCGACCGCGCTCCCGGAAGAGGACACCGCCGGTGACCGAGCTGAAGGCGCCGGTCTTCGCGCGGCTCCCGCTGCCGCGCCGGGGCCGGCCGGCGAGCCGGCTGCCCGGCGTGGCCCCGAGCCGTCCGTTGCTCTCGCGGGTGAACGCCGTCGCGGTGCTGCTGGTCGCGGTCGACCTCGGCGCGCTGCTGGTGGCCGTCCCGGTCGTCGGCGCCGGGGTGCTCGACGCGGTGGTGGCCGGTCTGGCGCTGTGGGGGGCGCGGACCGCCGCCCGGGTGCACCGCCGGCGGCTGTGGCTGTCCTGGTTGCAGGACCTCCCGCGGTCCACGGTCGCCTCGGGGGCGGCGTTCGCGCTCGTCACCGGCTTGGATCTGGTGACCGGCCACCGGGAGCCGGGGCCGAGCGCGGCGCAGTCGCTGGTCCTGGTCTTCGCCGTGCTGAGCGAGTGCGCCCGGCCCTGGGTGTTCGCGTTCGGGCGGTGGGGCCGCCGGCGGCTGCGGCGCGGCGACCGGGCCATCGTGGTGGGCGCGCCCGACTGCGGCGGCGAACTGATCAGCACCATGCTCCGGCACCCGGAGTTCGGGCTCGTACCGGTGGGCTTCGCCCCCTCCGAGCCGGAAGTCCACCCCGGCGACATCCCGGTCGAGCGGATCGCCGAGGACCTCCCCGAGGCCATCACCCGGTTGCGGGCGGGCACGGTCGTGCTCGCCCACTCCCGCGACAGCGACAGCTCGGCGGTCGAGGCGGCCATCGCCGCGCACCGGCTCGGCTGCGTCATCCTGGTGCTGCCCCGGCTGTTCCCGCTGCAGCCGGACGGCACCGGCACGGACCGGCTCCGCAGCTACCCGCTCACGTGGCTGGCCGGACCGCCGACCCGGCGGCCGAGCTGGCGGGTCAAGCGGGCCGTCGAGGCCACCCTGGCCGCCCTCGCGCTCACCGCGCTGGCGCCGATCATCGCCCTGTGCGGGCTCGCCGTCGCGATCGAGAGCGGGTTCCCGGTCGTCTTCCGGCAGACCCGGGTCGGGGTCGACGGCCGGACCTTCGTGCTCTACAAGATCCGCAGCGTCCGCCCGGCCAGTGTCGATGATTCGGCGACCTGCTGGTCGGTGGCCGGCGATCGGCGGGTCGGGCCGATCGGCCGGCTGCTGCGCCGGACCTCGCTGGACGAGCTGCCGCAGCTGTGGAACGTCGTGCGCGGGGACATGGCGCTGATCGGGCCGCGGCCGGAGCGGCCGGTGTTCGTGGACGAGTTCTCCACGGTGCACGACCTCTACTGGGCGCGGCACCGGGTGCCGACCGGGCTGACCGGGCTCGCGCAGGTCCACGGCCTGCGCGGGGACACCTCGATCGCGGAGCGGGCCCGCTACGACAACTACTACATCGCCAACTGGTCGCTCTGGCTGGACCTCAAGATCGCCGTCCTGACCGTAGGAGAACTGCTGTGCCGAAGGCAACGCTGAACCCTGCCCGTCGCCGGCCGCTGGCCTGGGCCGCCGTGTTGGTGCTCGCCGCGGGCTGCGTGACCGGGTGCGCCGCGAGCAACGCCCAGATGGCCTCGGCGCCGCCGCCGCAACCGCTGGCGCCCTGCGCGTGGTGGTACGGCATCGGTCAGCCCCCCTCGCCGAACGACCTGCAACTGGCCGCCCAGCGCTATTCGGTGGTGGTGCTCAACGCCGACCAGGGCGCGGCGATGCGGAAGCTGCACGCGCTCAACCCGAAGATCAAGGTGCTGGCCTACAAGGACCTGTCCAGCACCCGCGACTACCCGGGCGCCGTGGTCGACGGCAAGGACGCGCAGTTCCTCCCCACCGGCATCGGTTACGTCGCGGCGCAGCAGCAGCACCCGGACTGGTTCGCGACCGACACCGGCGGCAGGCGCATCGAATGGCAGGGCTACCCGCAGCACTGGCAGATGACCGTCTGGGACCCGGCCTACCAGCAGGCCTGGAGCTCCGCGGTGGTCACCGAGATCTCCCAGCAGGGCTGGGACGGGGTGCTGGCGGACAACGACTTCAACTCGCTGAGCCACTACTCCCGCGCCGTACTGGCCGGCACCGCGAACGCGAGCGAGACCGACCGGAAGCTGCGGGACGGCCTCGACGCCTTCCTCTCGCTGGTCGGGGACGCCTTCCGGAAGGCGGGCAAGGCGTTCGTCCCGAACGTGTCGGAGACCCACCTGGTCCCGGGGCGCTGGACCGCGCACTCCCGGTTCGGGGGCGCGATGGAGGAGAACTTCGGCTTCCGCGAGGACGCGGGCACCGGCGGGCTGCTCACCTTCCAGGGCAACGAGTTCCAGGAGATGCGCGCCCAGGCCGCACTCGGTGAGTCGCTGCTGCTGCTGATCACCCGGACCCGGTCGGAGCAGCAGGACCGGGCGGGTTACGCCAGCGCCGCCCTGCTGGCGGGACCCCAGACCTGCTGGACCCCGGCCACCACGGACGACTACCGGAACCCCGAGTGGTCCGACCTGCAGGGCAGTGGCCTCGGCGAGGCGATCGACGCCGCCGGCCGGCAGGCCAACGGGATCTGGACCCGGACGTTCACCAACGGCTGGGTCGCGGTGAACCCGACCTCGGCCACGCAGAGCGTCACCCCACCCCCCGGGCTCGTCTCCGCGGACGGGCGGAAGCGGACGGCCCCCGCTCCGTCGGCACCGTCTTCGGCCCCGTCCTCGGCACCGTCTTCGGCCCCGTCGTCGGATTCGCCCGCTCCGTCCTCGGTGGCCCCCGAACCGGTGCAGTTGTCGGCCGCCGACGGGCTGGTGCTGGTCAAACCGAAGTAGCGCTCGTCCGTTCGGCCAGCGCGGCGTACAGCTCGAGGTGCCGCCGCGCGCACACCCGCGGGTCGTGCTGCTGCCGGGCCCGGTCCGCGAGCCGGGCGCCGAGCCGTCCCGGATCCGGGTCGGTGAACAGCTCGCGAAGGCGTTGCGCCAGTGCGGGAACGTTCGCCGGCGGCACGAGGTAGGGGCGCCCATCCGGTCCGAGCAGTTCGGCGACCCCGCCGGTGTCGGTGGCCACCACGGGCTTGCCCGCGGCCATGGCCTCCGCCACGACCAGCGGCTGCTGCTCCATGGTGGACGGCAGCACCAGCGCGTCCGCGTCCGCCACCAGGTCCGTGACGTCCGGGCGGAAGCCGAGGAAGGCGACCCGGCCCCGCAACGGCGGCGACTGCGCGGCCCGCTCGGCCGCCTCGCGCTGCGGGCCGTCGCCCACCACGGTCAGCCGGGCCCCCTCGGGCAGCACGCCGGGTTCGGCGAGCGCGCCGAGCAGGTCGAGGATTCCCTTGCGCGGCACCAGCAGCCCGACGAAGATGAGCTGCCGCACCGGCCCCGCCGGCGGGCTCGGCTCGGCGAGCTCGACGCAGTTGCCGACCGGGCTCAGCCGACCGGCCGGCACCCGCAGCCGGCGACGCAGGAACCGGCCCATCGCCTCGGCCGGCACGATCGTGTGATCGAGCACCCGGGCGACCGCCGCGTCTCCCGCCAGCACCGCGCGGGTGTACGCGGACGGCCCGGCGCTGCCCCGCTCGCCGCGGAACCACGGTTCGGCCACGTCGTCGGGAACCCCGTGGTAGGTCTGGACCAGGACCGGCCCTCCGCGGCGGCGGCCCGGGCGCAGACCGGCGATCACGAGCCCCGCGCGCCGGTCCTGCGCGTGCACGACGTCGGGCGCCCATTCCCGGATCGCCGCCCGGGCCCGCGCCGCGGCGGCGAGGTTCCCCTTGTCCGCCACCAGGAGGTGCTCGTGGTGCTCGCCCAGCGACTCGGCGCCCCGGGCCGGGACCGGGCCGAAGACCCGCACTTCGGCCCGCTCGGCCAGCAAGGTCGCGGCGAGCCGGACGGTGACGTCCACCGGGCCGCCCCGGTCCTGGGTCAGCAGGTAGGCGATGCGGGTCATCGGGTTCGCTCCGTGGGGGTGAGTTTGTCGACGAGGGCGGAGATCTGGTCGGTCATCCGGTGGCGGTCGAAGGACAGCTCCGCCCGACGCCGTCCGCGCCGGCCTTCCCGCCGGGCCAAATCCGGATCGGCGAGGCGGGTGGCCACGGCGTCGGCGAGCCGCGCGAGGTCGCCGGGCGGCAGCACGACGCCCGCGTCGGCCACGCTCTGGCGCATCCCGCCGACGTCGAAGGCGACCACCGGCCGGGCGCAGGCCATGGCCTCCAGCGGCACCAGGGCCATGCCTTCGGCGCGGGAGGGGAGCACGACCACGTCACCGGCCGTGTAGAACGCCGCCGGGTCTTCGGTGTGGCCCAGCCAGCGCACCGATCCGTGGCCGGCGACCGGGTGCTGCTCCCTCCACACTAGACCCATCGGGCCGTCGCCGACCAGGACGAGCGTCGCCTCCGGCACCCGCCGGAGCACTTCCGGCCAGGCCGACAACAGCAGGTCCTGGCCCTTGAGCTCGGCGAGCCGGCCGAGGCAGACGGCGATCGGCGCGTGCTCGGGCAGGCCCAGCCCCCGCCGGGCCGCGGACCGGTCCCCGGGGGCGAACCGGGCCGTGTCGACGCCGTTGCAGACCACTTCGGCGGCGGCCGTGACCCCGGCGGCCTGGCCGGCTGCGAGTTCGTCGTCGCTGACGCACACCACGAGGTCGGTCCAGCGGGAGGAGACCCGCTCCCAGGCCGCCGACATCCGCCGCAGCGAACCCCGGGCGGTCTCGAAGGACCACAGGTGCGGTTGGAACACCGTCGGGCGGCGGCCCCGCAGGGCCAGCCGGCCCGCCAGCCCGGCCTTAGAGCTGTGCAGGTGCACCACCTCGGGATCCAGCTCGGCCAGCAGGCGGCGCAGGCGCAGCGTTTCGGTCACCACCCGCGGACCGGGCGAGCGGGTGGCGGTCCAGCCACGCACCCCGATCCCCAGCTCCCGCGCGCGTTCGGCGAGCCAGCCCTCCGGCGGGCACACCACCGTCACTGACCAGCCCCGGTTCCGTTGCGCCACGGCGAGTTCCAGCACCACCACCGCGACCCCGGCCGATACCGGCTGGGACACGTGCACCACCCTCACCGGAGCCCGCCCCGGCGCAGGGCGGCCAGCTCACCGCGTTGCAGGGCCAGCGTCGCCCCGGCGTAACCGAGGACCAGCAGCAAGCCCTCGGCGACGGCGCCGGCCGGCGAGTCGGCGGCGCCGAACACACCGGCGTGGTCCAGCACCGAGACGGGCACCGCGGCGGCGACGCCCGCGGCCAGCACCCGCAGCGTCATCCCCGCCAGCTCGGCCGGCGGCGGCGCGACCCCGTGCCGGCGCAGCGCGAACCAGGCGAGCGGCACGACCAGCCAGACCGCGCCGAACTGGACCGCCGCGACAGCGCCGATCCCCCGGTGGACCACCAGCAGCAGCCCGAGGCCCAGCACCAGCAAATGGGTGCTCTCCAGGGCCAGGTACCGCCGGGCCTGCCCGGTGGCCTTCACCCCCTGGTACCAGATCTGCAGGAGGCAGAGGCCCATCCCGTAACCGGACAGCAGCACGAGCGGTCCGGTCGCGCCGCTCCAGCGCGCGCCCAGCAGCACGATCCGATCGGCGAGCACGGCGAGCCCGAGGTACAGGCCACCGGTGGCCACGAGCACGGCGCGGGTGAACCGCGTGACGGTCTCGGCCAGCGGGCGGTCCTCGCGCCACGACCGGGCCAGCAACGGGAAGGCCACCGCCCCCAGCACCACCGCGACCATGATGTACGGCACCCAGGCCAGCCGGTAGGCCAGTGAGTAGACCCCGACCGCGGCCGGGCCGAGCACGTGCCCGACCGCCAGGTAGTCCAGGTTCACCAGCAGGGTCCCCACCACCGCGGCCGGCCCCACCACGGCCGTCCAGGCCAGGGCCTCCGCGGCCGCCCCGGGGTCCCAGCACGGACGGACGGCGCCGCCGGCCAGCGCGCCGAGCAGCGGCTGGGTCACCGCGGTGCACACCAGGCCGATCACCAGCGCGCCGGGACCGGCGCCGAAGAGGGCGAGCACCACCGTGACGACCGCGCCCAGCACCGCGCTGCCCCCGTCGGGCAGCAGCCGGCGGCGGAAGTCCAGCTCGCGGTGCATCAGTCCCATCTGGACCCCGCCGACGGCGGTGAACGGCAGGCCGAGCGCGGCCAGCCGGACCAGCCCGGCGGCGTCCGGGGTGCCGAGCAGTGCGGTGATCGGGCCGGCCGCGGCCGCGAGCAGCCCGGCCAGGAGCACACCGGCCCCCGCGCTCATCGTCAGCACGGTCCCGGCCATCCGCCTCGGGTCCCGCGAGGTGCGGCCGATCACGTCGTACACGCCGATCGACTGCACCACCTGGCCGAGGTTGACCAGCGACACCGCCAGCGCGACGGTGCCGAGCTGGTCCTGGGCCAGCAGGGCGGCCAGCACCAGCGTGACCAGCATCTGGCTGCTCTTGCTGACCAGGTTCGCCGCCCCGAGCCACAGCGAGCCCCGGACCGCCCGGGTGCCGAGCCCGCTGCTCATCCGGTGACCCCGGCCGTGGCCCGGGCGCCCGTCGCGCGGACGGCGGCGAACGTCACCAGGCCCCAGGCCAGGACCACGGCGACCCCGTCGAGGGTGACCGCGGCCCGGGCCCCGAGCGCGGCCGTGACGGCCGAGTCCACGAAGTGCAGGTGCGCGAACGGCACCAGCAGGGCGAGGACCCCGAACCAGGCCGGCCCCCGTTCCCGCCGCATCGCCACCAGCACCACCGTCATCGCGGGCACGGCGATCAGCACGTCACCGGGCTGGTGCACCACGCAGACCACCACCGCGAGGCCGGTGAGCAGATCGGCCAGCGGCCCGGCGCCCGCGAGGTCGAGCCGGCGCACGAGCAGCGCGCTGAGCACCAGCACCGCGGCCAGCACGACCAGTTCCGCGCCCGGCGGGATCCAGCCGCTGACCCGGAACACCACGGCGGCCACGTCGATCCGTTGCGCGGTGAGGGAATCCACCGCGCCGTAGTCGGTGGCCCGGGCGTGGGTCAGGTTCCTCGAAACCACGTCGAGGAACGCGCCGATCCCCCCGCTGCGGACCGTCAGCAGGACCACGGCCGGCAGGCTCGCGGCCGCGGCCACCGCGGTGCCGGTCAGCGCCACCCGCCGGGAACCCCGCGCGTAGACCAGGACGGCCAGCGGGAAGCCGTACTGCGGTTTCAGCCAGGCCAGCGCGAGGGCGGCCGAGGCCCAGCCCGGCCGGTCCTCGCGCAGCAGGAGCACCCCGGCCGCGCCGAGCGCGATCAGCGGGTTCACCTGGCCGACGTAGAGCTGGGCCTTGCCGACCTGGCTGGTCACCAGCAGCGCGGCGACCACCGCCACGGTGACCACGAACGGAACCCGGGTGAACCGCCGGACGGCGTGGGCGGCCAGCGCCGCGAGCGCGACCAGCAGCAGCAGGCCGGACACGGTGAAGGCGACCGCGCCCGTCCGGTAGCCGAACACCGCGAACGGCGTGCCCAGCACCAGGTGGTACGGCTGGTAGAGGTTGAAGTCCTGGCGCACCGGCCAGTGCGCGAACATGGCGGCGGGGTCGTAGGGGTTGCCGCCGGAGAGGAATTCCCGGACGGGGAAGTAGAGCGCGTCACGGAAGTCCTGGAGCCGCTCCTCGGCCAGGTTCGTCGCCGTGGGCAGCGGAACCTGCCAGGACGGTGCGAGCGCGTGCCAGGTGCTGACCCCGCCGAGCACCGTCGCGGCGATCAGGACGACCCGGTGCGCCGGGCTCAGCGTGGCCGCCAGTTCGCGGACGCGCCGGGCCCTCGTCCCGGCGGGCGGGAAGGTGGGTCTCGCGCTCACGCCAGCACCACCGCCACCAGGATGGCGTCGGCCGGCAGCAGTCCGGCGCTGGCCGTGAGCTGGTCGCACCGCTGACGATCCGCAACCAGCGCCACCGAAGCCCCTTCGCCGGTCTGCTCCTCGGGCAGCCCGGCTTCGAGTTTGGCGGCCGCCTCGGCGAGTTCGGGCGCGACCGGCACCACCCGCAGCGGGCGCCCGGCCACCCGGCCCAGCACCGCCAGCTGGTCGGCCGTGGCCGGATCGGCGCCGCGCAGCACGGCCACCGGCCGGCGCACGCCCGCGGCTCCGAGCGAACGGCGGACGAAACCGGTGCCGGCGCGCAGCCGCTCCGGCACCAGCCGGCGGGAGACCAGGACCGCGAGCCCGGCCGCGATGGCCGCGACCAGCGCCAGCCCGGCCGCCAGCGGCACGTCCGGGTCCACCGTGATCACCTCGGGCCGCGGATCCAGCAACCGCAGCCGGCCCACGGGCGCGAGCAGGTCGGCGTCGACCATCGCCTGGCCCAGCGCCGAAGCGGTGGTGGCCGCCTGCTCCGCCGTGCCGGTCCGGACCGACAGGCGCGCCAGCCCGGACGCCGGCACCAGCTCGACCGAAACCTCGGCGCCGAGCTCGTCCGGGGTGTAACCGGAGCCCGGCGCGACCGACCGCAACACCGAAGGGCTGCGGGCCAGCTCCACCACCGCGGGCAGCGTCAGGGAGACGACTTCGCCGTACTGCGGGGCCGTCTGCGAGGTCGGCTGGTTCACCGGTTCGGCCAGCAGGCTCACCCGGCCCTGGTAGGTCGAGCCGCGCAGCAGGCTGACCAGCAGCACGGCCAGCCCCACGACCAGGGCGACCGCGACGGCGATCGTGGTGGGGCGGGAAATCCTGGTCATCGCGGCCCTCCGAGGGTGGTGCGCAGCAGCTCGTCGTAGGCCTTCATCAGGGTGTGCGGGTCGTAGTCGCGCTGGACGGTGCGCAGCGCCTCGGCCGCAGCCAGCTCCCGGGCGCCGGGGTCGAACAGCAGCGCGCCGAGCGCCTCCGCCGTGGCCACCGGGTCGCCGGGCGGCACCACCAGCCCGCCTCCGCCGGAGAGCACGCCGCGGACGCCGCCGACGTCGGTCGCGACGACCGGCCGCGCGGCCGCCATCGATTCCAGGACGGCCAGCGGCAGTCCCTCCCAGTCGCTGGTCAGCACCGTCAGGTCGGCGGCCGCGAGGAGATCGGGACCGTCCTCGCGGGTGCCGAGGAAGCGGACCCGGCCGTCGAACGCCTCGGCGCGGCGCTCGAGTTCGCCGCGCAGGCTCCCGTCGCCAGCCAGCCACAGGACCGCGTCACCATCGAGGCGGGCCCAGGCGTCCAGCAGCACGTCGTGCCGTTTCTGCGGTTCCAGCCGGGCCAGGCAGACCGCGACCGGCGTCTCCCCGGAGACCCCGAGCGACGCACGGATCTCCGCGCGCCCGAAAACCGGGGGCTGGGCGAAGACCGCGTTGTGGATTTCCGCCGGCGCCTTCAGGCCCGCTTCGGCGAGCCGGGCGGCCGTGGCCGGTGAGACGGCGACGACCCGGTCGGCGGTGTGCCGCAGGATCCGGGCGGCCGCGGGGAAGTCTTCGTCGGCGACCCCGTGGAAGACGGTCAGCAGGGGCCGCCGCCGGGGCAGCAGGGCCAGACGGGAGACCAGGCTCGCCCCGACGTTGTGGGCCAGCACGACGTCCGGGCGGAACCGGGCCGAGGCCCGGCGCACCGCGGCGGCCGACCGCAGCACCCCCAGCTTGCTGCGGCGCGCGAGCGGAACGGGAAACGTCGCCACGTCGGCCGCGGCCAGTCCGTCGGCCCGGAACCCGCCGCCGCTGGCCACCGCCGAGACCCAGCCGTACTCCTGGCCCCGGGCCGCCATGCCCGCGACGAGCGTCTCGGCCCCACCGGACCCCATCTCACTGATCACGTGCAGCACACGCATCGGCACCAGCCTTTCGGATTCGGGTTTCGGCCGCGACGCCGAGCGCGGCGAGCGACCACAACGGCAGGTAGTACTGCTCGGACAGGAAGGCCGAGGTCACCAGCACGGCCAGCAGGGAGGCCTGGATCACGATCGCCTCCACCCGGGCCGGGCTCGACGGCCCGGCCCGCCGGACCGTCCGCTCGCTCGTCAGCGCGGCGACCCCGATCACCCCGGCGAACAACGCGAATCCGGGCAGCCCCAGCTCGGCGGCCACTTCGAGGTACATGTTGTGCGCCACCGGGGTCTGCTCGTCGATCTCGGCGTTGTGCGATTCGGCGGCGTAGTGCGTCCGGAAGGAGCCGGGTCCGACCCCGAGCACCGGGTGCGCGGCCACCATCCGGGCCGCGGCCTGCCAGCGCAGCTCGCGGGTGTCCACATTGGTCCCGGCGATGAACGTCTTCTCCTGCACCGCCCGCGCGAGCTGCGGCCCGGTCAGCAGCAGCGCGCCCAGCCCCAGCACGGCGACCGAAGCGGCGGCCGCGACGAGCACCCGCCACGGCAGCACGCGCCGCGCCAGCAGCCAGGCCAGCGCGGCGGCCAGCCCCAGCGCGCCGCCGCGGGAGAAGGTCGCCAGCGCGCCGCCCACCAGCACGGTGCCGGCGGTGGTGATCACCAGGAAGCGCCACCGCGCGTCACGGTGGGACACGAACAGCGGCGGAACCGCGGCCACCAGGAAGTAGGCCAGGTCGTTCGGATCCGCCTGCGGTCCGCTGGCTCGCGCGTCACCGCCGATGACCAGGCTGTACAGCGCCCCGGCCCCGGCCACGGTCGCCCCCGCGGCCATGGCCAGCAGCAGCCCGCGGATCGGGACCTCCCGCCCGGCGACGTCCGCGAGCACCACGGTGACCAGCAGGAACGGCAGCCAGCGCACGGTGTACTCGGCGGTGAACGGCTCGGCCGAGTGGACCGCCGCGGTGGCCGCCACCACCGTGGCGAGCAGGGCGAGCACCAGGTGCAGCGGGGTCGGCCGGGGAAGCTGCCGCTGCCGGATCCGCACGACCAGCCACACCGCGATCAGCAACGCGGGGGCGAGCTTGCCCAGTTGCGCGTGCACGGCTGTCAGATAGCCCTCGACCGGAGCCAGCGCCACCGTGGCGTAGGCGAGGACTCGAAGCGCCGAACCGGGCGAGACGCGGTCAACGGGCCGGACGACCGTGAACGCGTTCACCTTCTCGCGTCCAGCCGGGCCACCGGCCGCTCCCGCCGCACCGGGCTCCGGCGGACGTACTCGCCGGTGCCGACCACGTCGAACTGCTCGCACAACGTCCGCAGCGCCCAGCTCACCAGCGCGGCCTTCCCGCTCCGGGCGCCCATGCCGGGGAAGAACTCCATCCCCGGAGCCTCGGTGCCTTCGAGGACGTCGGTCGGGTGCAGCAGCAAGGACGGGGTGACGCCGAGACCGAGGCAGAGTCGCAGCGCCGTGCGGAAGTACCCGCGGGCCAGCCGGGGTGAGACCGCGTTGAGCTGCACCAGGTAGGAGCCGTGGATCGGGGTGCGCAGCAGGGGCATGGTCGTCACCGGGAGCTCGACCAGCCTCGCGCCCGTGTCGGTGCGCCAGCGGTAGGGGTGCACCGGCGCGAAGACCCGGGAGAACCCGCCGAACAGCTCGTCGCGGCCCTCTTCGGCGGTATCGGTGGCTTCGGCGGCCGCCGCAGACGTCCCGCGGTTGTGGTAGGCACGGGCCAGCGGGCCGATCCAGGTCGGCCAGGTGCTGGCGTCGTAGCGGTAGCCGCGTTCCACCAGCAGCTCGACGAGTTCGCGCGTGACGCTGTACCCAGGCCCGCGGAAGCCGGACGGCACCGGTGCGCCGGCCGCGACGATCGCGTCCTCGGTCCGGCTCAGCTCCTCGTCGAGCCGGTCCCGGGAGTAGCGGTGCAGCCAGGGCTCGTGGCCGAAGGAGTGGTTGGCGACCTCGTGCCCGGCCGCGGCGATCTCGTTGACCGCCTTGGCCCCGTCCTCGCGGACGGCGTCGGCGCCGACCACGAACACCGTGGCCCGCAGGTGCTGCCCGCCGAGCACGTCCAGCAGCCGGGGCACGGCCGCGGGCAGGAAGCTGGGGTGGTCCCGCCAGCCCGGGTCCCCGTGCGTCTTGAGGTACGCCCAGAGGTTGTCGAGGTCCACCGAGACGATCGCCGGGGGCCGGCCGGTCATGCCGCCTCCCCCGCGACTTCACCGGTCCGGGCGCCGGCCCGGCTCCGGGAGCCCAGCAGCAGCACCCCGCCCACCACCGTGACGAGGCCCAGCGTGACCCAGGGCCCGCCGCCGTCGACCACGCGGTCGCCCAGCACGGCGATGCCCGCGACCGCGGACAGCACGATCGTGGTCGCGTCCGCAGTGGCCACGACCGCCGCGGCCTGGCCGCGCTGCAGCGCGACGGCCATCGACGCCTGGCCGAGGAAGGCGCCGACGAGGACCAGCCAGGTCAGGGGGTTCAGCGGCAGCGACAGCAGGTCGCGGTCCGCCAGCGCGCGGCTGGCCACCGCGACCACGGCGAACGACACCCCGGAGAGCACCGCCGGCGCCGTGAAGGTGCCGGTGCGGCCCGCCGGGATCATCGCCAGCCCGGTGGCCGCGAGCACGGCGGTGAGCACGACGATCCCGCCCGTCCCGAGGTCACCGGCCACGGAGGGAGCCGAAACCCCGGCCAGCAGGACCAGTCCCGCGGCCAGCAGCACCAGCGTCAGCACCTCCGCGGGCCGGATCCGCCACCCGAGGACCAGGACGCCGAACACGATGGCCAGCCCGATCGCCGAGGACGACGCCGCCTGCACCAGGTAGAGCGGGAGCGAAGCACGGGCGAAGAAGGCGAACACGAACCCGCCGGCCTGACCGGCGAACCCCACCAGGTAGAGCCGGTCGGTCGCCAGCCGCACGAGCAGGCCGACCCCGGCCCCGGAGGACCCGGTGGCCCGCCGGGCCGCGACGCTCTGCGCGACGATCCCCACCGCGTACAGCACGGCCGAGGCCACCAGCAACTCAGAACCCACTGGACATGACTCCTTCTCCGCGTACCGAAATTCCGGGCCGGTGAGCGTGAGGCCGGGAAGCAGATCCTAGGAGCAGCCGAGATTGGCCACGTTCGCAGGAACGAGACTGGCTGTGCGTCACGAAAAGAACCGGTCACACGGGGTTGTTAACCCTTAAGCGTGTCACCGGTTCGATATTTCGCTAGCTGTAAGAAGTCTTTCGTTGGCCGTAACGGCAGGCCCGGACCGGGACCAGGGCCGAATCAAGTCCCGGTCCAGAGCTGCCGTAGGTACGAAAGTCAACTCACCACACCGGTCGTTCCGCCCACCACGGAACCGACCGAGCGAGATCAGCCGTGCTGCGCGCTGCCGCCGTCGACCACGCTGCCGGAGGCGCAGTTGTACGGGGCGTCGCCCTCAGCGGTGTGCTTGCCCGGCGACAGGACCGGCACGCCGATTCCGTCGAGCGAGCTGCGGACCGGGACCTGCACGCCGAGCACGTTGACGTCGTTGCCGCAGAGGCCGACGACCGCGTTGACGTTGTGCAGCACGTCGGTGTTGCTCAGGTTGGCCAGGCCGACCTGGCCGTGCTGGTCCCCACCCTGGTAGTAGTCGCCCGGGGTTCCGGCCGAGGCGATCCCGCCGAACAGCAGGGCGCCGGCCGCGAGGGCGGTGGTCAGGAAACCGATCTTCTTCAGCATGGGAAATACTCCTGGGAAGCGTTGTTGTGAGAAAATTATGAGGTGTTCTGATGAGCGTTCCGGAACGCTGCGCGCAATGAGAACATTACCGCGGATCGGCCTCGAATTCCATTCCATAACACTATCGTGTCAAGGAAATTTTGAGAGCCCGGATCCGGCCCGGAAAAACGCATGAAGACATGACAAAAAGCCCTGTGCACCAGGGCAATGTTCAACGAAAGACAATAATTGAAACAGCGGGAAGGGGGCCGGATAAATCGCTTTCCGGCCCCGCTCCCGGCGTTAGTGAAAGGTCACTTGCGGAGCAGTCCGGTCAACCGCGCGACGAGCTTCTGCGCCGCCGACTGCGGCGACACCTCGCTCCCGGTGAAGGGAGAGGTGCCCCCGTCGAGCGGCAGGCGCTGCAGCTGCGGCACCAGCGGCAGGTCGGCGGTCGTCGGCTGGCTCAGCGTCGGGATGGGCAGCGTCGAGTGGCCGATCGGCAGCTGCTGCAGCACCGGGGCCCCGGGCAGCGGCAGGCTCTGGACCGGGATGTCCGCCCGCTCGGGCGCCATGGCGGTGTCCGGCGTCTGCGGCATGACGGGCATCTGCGGCATGGCCGGCACGACCGGCTTGGCGGGCATCGTCGTCATCGCGGGCATCGTCATCGCGGGCATGGTCGACATGGCGGGCATCTGCGGCACGGCGGGCGTGGCCGGGGCCGGCCGCGGGATCTCGGGCATCGCCGGCTGCGTCGACGCGGCGGGGCTGTTGTGCAGGTTCGCCAGGCCACCGCCATCGGGCCGGGTGCTCAGGTTCCCGTGCAGCGGCAGCGGCACGGCCGGGAGGTCACCGTTGACCGGGGTGATCGGGGTGCTCCTCAGCAGCGGCATGGTGTGCTGCACGTCGCCCAGCAGGGGCAGGGCGTGCTGCCCGTTCCCCAGCAGCGGCAGGCTGTGCTGCACGTCGCCCAGCAGCGGCAGCGCCGGCAGGTCGGTGGCATCCAGCTGCGGGCCGAGCGGAAGGTCGAACTGCGGGTCGTCGAATTCCGCCGTGGCCTTCGGCAGCTGCCCCATCAGCTTCCCGACGTCGGGGGTGCCGGCGTGCACGTCCAGCGGCGAAGCGGGCGAATCCGGGCTGACGCTTTCGGCCGCCGACGCGATTCCGGTGCCCAGCATCATCAGGCCACCGGCGACCAGGGCCGCACGCACGACGAACTTCGTCCCATTACGCATGAGAAATACTCCTAGAAATAAGGGTGAACAGCAGGGAAAATGTGCTTCAGCACGTCACGGCATCAACCGCGCACAGCGCGAAAGAAGAGACCGGAGGACGCGAAACCCGCAGGGCGCGAGAGGCCGTGCGGGATCACCGCATCAGGATGCGGTGATGGGGAACTGGCTCAGTCGGGCGTGATGCCGGGCTGGCAGGCGGTGTCCACCGCGGCTCGACGCGCCGCGGTCCGACGGGTTTCCCCGATGACCGGCCGGCGCGCCGCGGTGTTCGACAGGATGACGCCACAGCCGTCGTTGCCACCGTGCCCGGTGATCAGCGCGGTGGTCGAGCCGACGTTCGGCGACGGGGGCAGGGGCGCCGGGAGCGGCCCGGGCCGCTTGCCGGTGGCGTGTCCGACGTCCGTGGCCGACCACACCTCACCGTGGACGGCCGGGCCGTCCACGAAAGCGGGGTGCTTGGGTGCGGCGGTGCGGTTCTCCACACCAGGACGGCCGGGTTCGACGGCGGGCTCCGCGCTTACGGCGGATTGTTCGCCGGCGGAAGGAGGGGCGACCGGCACCACGGCCGGTGCCGGGACCGGCGCCCGCCGCTTCGAGCCGACCACGCTGCCGAGCAGTTCTTCGCCGCTTTCCTTCAGCCCGCCCCGCGAGGTGAGAACCTGGCCGAGAAGGCCACGGGAGGCCCGGGAACTCTGCCCCACGGCCTTGAGCAGGCCGTGCACCGGCTGGGTCACTTCCTGGAGCCGGGGCAGGTCACGGACCTGGGTCACCTCGTGGACCGTGCCCTCGATCCGGTCGAGCCCGGCCACCGGCAGCACCGGAGCGACCACCGGCAGCACAGCGTCGGTGGCCGTGTCGACGACCGAGGCGGTGTCGAGGACCGACGGCTTGACCAGGTCGGGCGGAAGCAGGGTGTCCGCGCCGGCTGTCCCGCCGGCCACGATCCAGACCGCCACGGTGGCCGCGAAGGCCCCGCCGACGACGGCGAGCACGCGCAACAAGAAGCGACTCACGCCGCGCTCCTGCTTCTGCACTCTCTCCACCGCCTCGATCTGGTCGACACCCGTTTCCACCGGACACCGGATAATAACCACACCCGGTTCCCGAGAACGCACCCGGCAGGCCCATTTTTCGGCCATTACCCCTTCGGATTCAAAACTCCGAAGGGTTCGATTCACCCAATGTGCTTACCAATAACCCGGAACTGCGAGGAGCGGTCGACACGAAAGGATGAACCGCGACGGTCGGCGACCGTAGAAATGCCAGCAGGCCTGCTGTCGGCCTCCCGGCGTCGGCCAAGCCGGTCAACGTGGTGTCGATTTTAGTGGACATCGTGTAGCTTCAACCAGGACTTCGCCGAAGGACAACGGATCGGAGCGAAACCGGACATGGCGGGTACAGCCGAGCGGATGTGGGCGATACCGGGGGCGACCCTGACCATGGCCCGGGCCGATCTGGTGGCCGGCGGCTCCGGCGTCGTCCGGATACCGGTGCCGACCTTCCTGGTCCAGCACGCCGAGGGCCTGCTGCTGCTCGACACCGGGCTGGCCCCCGCAGCCGCCGGTGATCCGGGCGGCCACTACGCCGACCTCGGCGAGCTGCTGCTCATCGACTACCCGCCCGAGCGGACGGTGGAAGCGGGCCTGTCGGCGCTGGGTTTCCGCTGCCGCGACGTCACCCACGTCGTGCTGTCGCACGGGCACTTCGACCACACCGGCGGGCTGAGCCTCTTCGCGCACGCCAAGCTCTACCGCGGCGAAGGCGAAATCCAGCACGTCGAGGCGCATGCGAACGATCCGGTGCGGGCCTACCGCATCGACGACTTCGCCGGGCTGGAAACCGCGGACTGGACCGAGTTCGGCGACGACCTCGACGTCTTCGGCGACGGTGCCGTGCGCATCCTGTCCGCGCCCGGGCACACCCCCGGCAACGCCGCGCTCCTGGTGCGGCTGCCGAACCGGGCGATCCTGCTCACCGCGGACACCGCGCACCTGCGCCAGGCCTGGCGCGACGAGCTGGCCATGCCCATGGACCCCGACCACCCGCGCGCCCGGGCGTCCATCCGCCGGTTGAAGGAGGTCGCCGCGGCCGAAGGAGCCGAGGTCTGGATCCCGCACGACCCGGACGACTGGCGTGCGTTCGGCGCGCCCGGCAGCTACCGCTGAGCGGTCGTGGTGGGGAAAGGGGTGCTCGTGCCGGAAGCGGCGAACGCGGTCCGCAGGCGGTCCGCGGCTCCGACGAAGGGCGACCGGCGGGAGCGGCGGATCCTCGAAACCCTGGCGGAACTGTTGGCCGTCCAGGGTTTCGACGCCCTCACCATCGGGGACATCGCCGCCGGCGCGGGGATTTCCCGGGCCTCGCTGTACTTCTACTTCGGCTCGAAGCAGGACGCGCTGGTGGCCCTGTTCGCCACCACGGTCGAATCGCTGCGGGAGAAGTCCCGCGCGGCGGCGGAAGACCCGGCGGCACCGGGGGAAGCGATCGCGACGGTGCTGGCCCGCACCCGTGACCGCTGGCTGGAGCACGGCCTGGTCCTGCGGGTCGCCATCGACCAGTCTTCGGCCATCCCCGAGCTGGGCGCCCTGTGGACGGAGACCGCGGAGATCTTCATCGCGGCGATCACCGCGATCCTGGTGCGCGCCGGCGCCCCCGCCGAACCGGGGCCGAGCGGGGCCGAAGCCCTGGCCCGCGTGTTGTGCTGGATGGTCGAGCGGTCCTTCTACCACGCCTCGGCCGCATCACCGGAAGCGCTGCGCGAGGCCGCCGAGACCTGCGCCGAGGTGTGGCTGCGGGTGGCGGGCCTCGGCCGCTGACTTCAGCCGCCACCGCGGCCGGTGGTCCGCACCTGGTCCCGGCCGTGTCGCTTGGCCTGCATCAGAGCGCTGTCGGCGGCGGTCAGGAGCTGGTCGGCGGACGCGCCGTCCCCGGGGTAGGCCGCGACGCCGATCGAGCAGCCCAGCCCCGGCAGGGTGTGCGGCCGTCCGTCGGTGGTGGCGCTCAGCACGAGCGGGGTGTGCGCGAGGCGCGAACGGATCCGCTCGGCCACGCTCAGCAGCTCCTCGGGTCCGAGGTCGGGCAGCAGGATCGCCAGCTCGTCCCCGCCGTAGCGGGCGACCAGGTCCCGCGCGCGGACCTCCGACCGGACCAGGTCGGCGACGGCCCGGATCGCCTGGTCGCCGGCGGGGTGGCCGAACGTGTCGTTGATCTGCTTGAACCGGTCGAGGTCCAGGAACAGCACCCCCGCGCCGGTCCCGGCCAGGTTCGCGCGGTCGAGCTCGGCGGTGACGACGTCGGCCCAGTACACCGAGGTGACCAGGCCGGTCTTCTGGTCGGTGCGGGCCGCGCGCAGGTACTGGGGCAGCAGCAGGTCCCGGTGCACGCAGAGCACGGCGATCAACGGCGCCGGCAACGCCCAGGGCACGTGCACCAGCAGCACCGCCACGGTGACGCCGAGGCCCAGCGCCGAGGCGACGACCAGCTGGTCCCCGGGGTGCCCCAGGGCCTGGCGGGCCGTCAGCTCCTCGTCCGAGGCCAGCACGATCGCCCCGACGACCAGCGCGTAGTTGACCAGCCACCAGGTCGCCGCCGCGGCCACCACGATCAGCAGCGACCGGGCGTCGTGCGGCAGCCGGGCGCCGAAGCCGGCCGGCAAGCCGTTCAGCACCGCGGTCGCCGCAGCCGAGGCGATCACGAAGGTCGAGCAGGAGTAGATCTTCCGGAACAGCACCGCGGGCCCGTAGACCCGGAACCAGCAGTACGCGTACGAGACCACGGTCAGCGCGATGACCAGCGGCAACGGCAGCACCAGCAGCCCGCCGAACACCCACAACGACTTGAGGTTGGTGTACGGCGCCTTCTTCGACGCCTGCTCGCGGCGGCGTTCGATCGTCCGCGCGGCTTCGAGGTGCGCCACCGCGGCGGCGGTGAGGACGGCGAACCACGCCCACTCACGGCCCGTGACCGCCATCGGGACCGACGCGAGCACCGCGATCGCGACGGCGAAGGCGTTGACGGCGAACACCAGGCGCAGCGCGGGACGGGGCAGGGCCCACAGCCCCCGCCTCGACATGCGTTCGAGATCCGCACCCGTCACGCTGGTAACCGTCCTTGTCGACAACGAGTAATCACCGTAACCGCGCGACAACCGGCTGTCGATCGTCCGGCCGGGTCACCGACCTGCGAGGAAGGCACACCATGAGCAACCGACTCGGTAACGTTTGGACCCAGGCCCGGACCGGCAACGAGTGGGGCCGCACCGGTAACGAGTGGGGCCGCTAGAAGCTAGAGCGGATCCGGAGTGCGCCGGGCGCGGTTCCAGGCCGCGCCCGCCGCCCAGGCCGTCAGCACGCCGAGCCCGCCGGCCGCGGCGAGGACCGTGCTCGCGCTCACCGCCGTCGCCGCGAGGCCGGCCAGCGCGATGCCGCCGCCCTGGCTGGTCGTGAGCGCGGTGGCGGCCAGCCCGTAGGCCTGGGCCCGCCGGTGGTCGGGCACCGCCAGCGTGAACGCCGCCGAGGCCGGCAGGTGGTAGGCGCTGGCCATCCCGGACAGTCCCCACAGGACCGTCGTCACGACCGGACCCGGGCGCGCCGCGCACAGCACCAGCGGGACGCTCGCGGCGATCGCCAGCGGGCCGAGCAGCCGCATCCGGACCGGCGGCGGCAACCGGGCGAGAAGCACCATCCCCAGCACCGTCCCGGCCGGGCTCGCCGCGAGCAGCACCCCCACCGCCTGCGGGGATCCGCCGATCGACGCCGCGTACGGCGCGGCGAGGCCCTCCACCGTGACGTAGCACCCGGCCACGCACGCCAGCCCGACCAGCGACCGCAGCTCCGGGGTCCGCGCCACCAGCACGGTGCCGGCCCGCAGGTCGCCCCACCACCGCCCCAGCCGCGTCCCGGCCGAGAGATCCGACGCGGCCGGCTCCGGCCTCGCCCGGATCCCGGCCCGCACCACCGCGGCCGACACGACGAACGAGGCCGCGTCGGCGATCAGGGCCGGGCCGGTGCCCAGCGTCGCCACCAGGGTGCCGCCGGTGGCGAACCCGATCACCTGGGCGAGCTGGACCACCACGTCCAGCACCCCCTTGCCCAGCACGAACTCGTCCCCGGGCAGGACCGCCGCGGCGGTCGCGGCCCGGGCGGCGTTGCCGGGCGCCCCGGCCGCCTGGACGGACACCAGCAACGCGGCCACCCACCCCAGGGGCAGCCCGGGGACCGCCATCACCGCGACCAGCACCGCCCGCAGCAGGTCGGCGGCCACCATCACCCGCCGCCGCGGCCACCGGTCGGCCAGCCCGGACAGCAGCGGCCCGGCCAGGATCGAGGGCAGGTAGGTCAGCGCGTAGACCCCGGCGGTCCACCCGGGCGAGCTCGTCCGGTCGAAGACCAGCAGCGACAGGGCCACGCGCGCGACCTGGTCCCCCGCCACCGAGACCACCACGCCCGCGAACAGCGCCCGGAACTCCGCTCGGCCGAACACCAGCCGGTAGGTCGCCACCACCCCAGCTTGACCGGCCGGTACCACCGGGCACAGCCGCCGAAGGCGTCACCTCCGGCGATTTCCCGGATCAGCCGAGTTCTTCGACCAGGCCGAGGACGACGCCCGCCGGGCCGCGCACGTAGGCGTACCGGCACTGGTCCTGGTACTGCGCAACCTCGCCCACCAGTTCGGCGCCGTGCGGGCGCAGGCGGGTGAGGACGTCGTCCAGCGCGTCGACGACGAACGTCAGGCGCGGGATCCCCGGCACGTTCACCGGGGCCCCGGGCCGGGCGGCGAGCGGCGCCGGCGAACGGAAGGCCGACAACTCGACCCGGCTGCGACCGTCCGGGGTCCGCATCATGGCGATGTCCGCTTCCACGCCCTCCAGGCCGAGCAGCCGGTCCGCCCAGTCGCCCCCGACCGCGGCTTCGCCCTCCGGCTCCAGGCCCAGTTCGGCGAAGAACGCGACCGCGGCCGCCAGGTCTTCGACCACCAGGCCGGCGTGGTCCATCCGCAGCACTGTCATGTTCTGTCCTCCCGAGCCGGGCGGCCGCTGATGGCCGCTGGTGAACCTGGGACGGAGCACCGGCTCGGATCTCGACCTCCGTCGGCCCGCTTGATAAATACATTCAGGTCTGTATCTTAATTTGGAGGACTTCAACGGCGAGGAGCTGCGGTGGCGAAGAAGGCGTACGTCGTCGGTGTCGGGATGACCAAGTTCGAGAAGCCCGGCCGCCGCGAAGGCTGGGACTACCCGGAGATGGCCAAGGAGTCCGGCACCTCGGCGCTGGCGGACGCCGGAATCGCCTACGACGAGGTCGAACAGGCCTACGTCGGCTACGTCTACGGCGAGTCGACCTCCGGCCAGCGCGCGGTCTACGAGCTGGGCCTGACCGGCATCCCGGTGGTCAACGTCAACAACAACTGCTCCACCGGCTCCACCGCGCTCTACCTCGCGGCGCAGGCGGTCCGGAGCGGCCAGGCCCGCTGCGCGCTGGCGCTGGGCTTCGAGAAGATGAAACCCGGCTCGCTCGGCTCGACCTTCGACGACCGCGAGCAGCCGATGGCCCACCACCTGCAGGCGCTCGCCGAGATCTCCGAGGTGCTGTTCCCGCCCGCGCCGTGGATGTTCGGCGCCGCCGGTCGCGAGCACATGAAGGCGCACGGCACCACGGCCGAGCAGTTCGCGAAGATCGGCGAGAAGAACCACCGGCATTCGGCGAACAACCCGTACGCGCAGTTCCAGGACGTCTACTCGCTCGAGGAGGTCCTGGGCTCACGGATGATCTACGAACCGCTGACCAAGCTCCAGTGCTCGCCGACCTCCGACGGTTCGGGCGCGGCCGTCCTGGCCGACGAGGACTTCGTCGACGAGCACGGGCTCGCCGGGCAGGCGGTGGAGATCGTCGGGCAGGCGATGACCACCGACTTCCGGTCCACTTTCGACGGCAGCGCCAAGAACATCGTCGGCTACGACATGAGCCGGCAAGCGGCGCTCGAGGTGTACGGGCAGTCCGGCCTCGGGCCCGAGGACTTCCAGGTGATCGAGCTGCACGACTGCTTCTCCGCCAACGAACTGCTCACCTACGAAGCACTCGGCCTCTGCGCCGAGGGCGAGGGCGGGAAGCTCGTCGACGACAACGAAACGACCTACGGCGGCCGGTGGGTGGTGAACCCGTCCGGCGGACTGATCTCCAAGGGCCACCCGCTCGGCGCGACCGGGCTCGCCCAGTGCGCCGAGCTGAGCTGGCAGCTGCGCGGGAGCGCCGGCGAACGCCAGGTCGGCGACGTCACCGCGGCCCTGCAACACAACATCGGCCTCGGCGGCGCCGCCGTGGTCACCGCCTACCAGCGCGCCGAGCGCTGAACCAGCCGAGGAGCCGTCATGGGTCAGATCAACGCTTCCGTCGAGCTCGCCGCCGCACCGGACCGGGTGTGGTCGGAGTTCTCCAACCCCGGCAACTTCGAGAAGTGGCTCACCATCCACACCCGGTGGAAGGGTGCGGTGCCGGCCGAGTTCGCCCGGGGGGCCCAGGTGTCCGAGGTGGTCACCATGCTGGGCCTGCCGAACACGATCACCTGGACCGTGGACGAGTTCGAGGCGCCGGCGAAGCTGGCCATCTCGGGCACCGGCATGGCCGGGGTGAAGGTCCGTTTCGCGCTCTCGGTGGAAGCGGCCGGTGAGGGTTCCCAGGCCACCATCGACGCGGAGTTCACCGGCCAGATGATCGTCGGCGCGCTGGGCAAGGCGGTCGAGAAGGACGGCAAGAAGAACCTCGACGAGTCGCTGGCCAAGTTCAAGGACCTGATCGGTGGCTGAGGCGAGGTTCGACCCGTCCGGCCTGGACCAGTGGACCGAGTGGAGCCGGTTCGAAGTCACCCGCGAGCGGCTCGCCCAGTACGCGGCCGCGACCAACGACCCGATCCCGGCGCACCGGTCCGGGGACGTGGCGAACCCGGTGTTCGCGATCGTGCCGGTGTTCGCCTCGCTGCTGGAACCGGCCCCGGAGGTCGTACCGGTCGCGCTGTTCGGCCGGATCCTGCACGGGATGCAGGACTTCCGGTTCCACCGCCCGATCCGGCCCGGGGACGAGCTGGTCTCGCGCGGCCGGATGACCGGTTACCGGGGCCGGCCCAGCGGTACGCGGGCCGCGGTCTACCTGGAGAGCCGCACCGAGGACGGCGAGTTGGTCAACGAGCAGTACGTGACGTTCTTCGTCCGCGGCTTCGACACCGGCGAGACCCGCGGCGAACTGGCCCCCGAGCACCGGTTCGACGAATCGTCGCGCGCGCGGCCACCGGTGGCGAAGACCAGCCAGCACGTCGACGAGGACCAGACCTACCGCTACAGCCCGGCCGCGGGCGACCCGATGCCGATCCACCTCGACCCGGAAGTCGCGAAGGACTCCGGGCTGCCCGGGATCATCGCGCACGGGCTGTGCGTCATGGCCATCACCTCGTGGGCCCTGCTGAACCAGGTCGGCGGGTCCGAGGTGGACCGGCTGAAGCGCCTCGCCGTGCGGTTCGCCAAACCGGTGCTGCCCGGCCAGGACCTCACCACCGAGATCCGGCGCGCCGGTGACACCGGCTACGCGTTCGAAACCACCGTCGGCGACACCGTCGTCCTCAAGGACGGCCTCGCCGAGTTCGCGAGCTGAGGAGCCGAAGACCATGGGAGCACTCGACGGGCGGATAGCCGTCGTCACCGGGGCCGGGCGCGGGATCGGCCGGGAGCACGCACTGCTGTTCGCGAAAGAGGGCGCGAGCGTGGTGGTCAACGACCTCGGCGGCGGTGGCGACGGCAGCGGCGCGGACGCCGGGCCGGCGCAGGAGGTGGCCGACGAGATCGTGGCGGCCGGCGGCCGGGCCGTGGCGAACACCGGCGACGTCGCCGGCTGGGCGGGCGCGGCCGGGCTGATCGCGCAGGCGGTCGAGACCTTCGGGCGGCTCGACGTGGTGGTGAACAACGCGGGCATCCTGCGGGACGCGTTCATCGCGAGCCTGCAGGAGTCGCAGTGGGACTCGGTGCTGAACGTGCACCTCAAGGGACACGCCGCGGTGCTGCACCACGCCGCGGTGCACTGGAAGGCCCGCAGCAAGGCCGGCGAGCCGGTCGCGGGCGCGGTGATCAACACCGCTTCGGCCTCCGGGGTCACCGTGCCCAACGCCGGCCAGGCCGGCTACGGCGCCGCGAAGGCCGGCATCGCCGCGCTGACCCTCGTCGCCGCGCAGGAGCTCGAACGCTACGGCGTGCGGGTGAACGCGATCGCGCCGATCGCCCGCACCCGGCTGACCCTGGGCACCCCGGGCCTGGGCACCCTCTTCGCCCAGGAGGTCGAAGAGGGCGAGTTCGACGCGTTCTCCCCGGCCAACATCTCCCCGCTGGTGGCCTACCTGGCGACCGAGAAGTGCGCGCTGACCGGCAAGGTGTTCGCGGTGCAGGGCGGCGCCATCTCCGAACTCGGCGGCTGGCACGACGTGAAGGTCATCGAGACCGAGGGGCCGTGGACCATCGCGGACATCGCCGGGCGGCTGCCGTGATCGAGTGGTCCAGGAGCGCTGGCTGCCCGGGCTGGCGACGTTCGAGAAGGTGGGCGCCTGGGCGACCACCGAGCCGGACTCGGGCTCGGACGCGTTCGGCGGGATGAAGCTGTACTCGGCCGAGGTGGCCACCGAGGTCGCGGTGGAGGCCGTGCAGTTGTTCGGCGGCAACGGCTACATGGCCGGATACCGCGTCGAGCAGCTCGCGCGCGACGCGAAGTCGCTGATGATCCACGCGGGCAGCAACGAGATCCAGGTGCCCCACATCGCGAAGGGGCTGACCGCCGGCGTGGATTCCGGCCGCGCCGGGGTCGTGCCCCCGACGGGCCATGACAGATGGCAGGGGTACCCCGGGTCCGGCGGTGGTGTCCTGGAACCATGTTGCAGGCGAAGCGGTCCAGCTTGCTGGGCCACGACTACGAAATCAGCCGGGACGACCAGCCGTTCACCCGGCTCGAGCTCAAGCGGCACAGTGCGCGCTTCAGCGTCGACCGAGCCGAGTACCAGGTCAAGGGCCACCGGTTCCGCCGGACCTACGAGCTGCTCGCCGCCGACGGGTCGGTGGTGGCGAGCACCGGCCGGGTCAGCCGCACCTGGACGCTGGAGGCCGCCGGGCGCGCGGTCCGGTTCGAACGGCCTTCACCGCTGAGCCGCGAAACCTCGATGCTCGGCGAAGACGGGCAGCCGGCCGGTTCGATCCGCCGGCAAGGCGCGGCGGACTCGGGCGCGACCGCGGACCTGCCCGGGCTGGAACCCAGGTTGGAGCTCTTCGCGCTGGCCGTGGTGCTCATGCGCCAGCGCAGCAAGCGCACCGCCGCCGGAGCCCGGGGAGCCGCCCTCTCCGGTGGCTGAGCGGCCCCCGGTTTCGCAAAACCCCGTCGACGCAAGGAAGAGTCCGATGCACAGAATCCTGGTCACGGTGCTGGCCGCGGTGGCTCTCACGGCGGTGGCCCCGGGAGTGTCACCGGCGGCCCCGGCGGCCCCGGCGTCATTGTCCTGGGGCGCCTGCCCCGACCCGGCAACCGAAGCCGCTTTGCAGTGCGCGCGGCTGGCGGTCCCGCTGGACTACCGCCACCCGGACGGCCGCAAGATCGAGATCGAGGTTTCCCGGCGGGCCAGCCGGAACCCGGACAAAAGGCGCGGGGTTCTGCTGCTCAACCCGGGCGGGCCGGGCCTGCCCGGGGTGAAGGTGCCCCTGGCGCTGCCCTTCCCCCGGTCGCTCCTGGACAGCTACGACCTCATCGGTTTCGACCCGCGCGGTGTCGGGCAGAGCACCGCACCGACCTGCGGGCTGAACCGTGAGCAGGGCGACGTGGCGGTGAATCCGCCCTACCCGCACAACTCGGCCGACGTGGCGAAGCAGGCCGTCGCCGCGAAGACCATCGCCGACCGGTGCGCCACCTCGAAGACCGCGGACCTGCTGCCGCACCTCACCACGGCCAACACCGCGCGGGACATGGACCGGATCCGGGCCGCGCTCGGCGCGCCGAAGATCTCCTACTACGGCACGTCGTACGGCACCTACCTGGGCGCGGTCTACACCACGCTGTTCCCGGACCGCAGCGACCGGATCGTGCTGGACAGCAGTCTGCCGCCGGAGGGCTACACCGCCGACGCGTTGCGCGACCAGGCCCTCGGCTTCCAGATCCGGTTCCCGGACTTCGCCCGGTTCGCGGCGGCCGACCCGGGGTCCTACGGGCTGGGCCGCACCCCGGCCGCGGTGACCGCGAAGTACTTCCAGCTGGCCGCGCGGGCTGGACCGGTCCCCGAGCCAGGGGTACGACGGCACCAAGTTCCGCACCGCCACCTCCGGCGGGCTCCGTGCGGACAGCTCGTTCCCGGCGCTCGCCGTGCTCTGGCACGAACTCGACACCGACCAGCCGACCGGCGAACCGGTGGACACCGGACCCTACGTCGACCGGTTCCCCGCCGCCTACCTCGCGGTGGCCTGCGGCGACTCCTCCTGGCCCTCGTCGGTGCGGACCTACCAGCGCAACGTCGCCGTCGATCGGATCCGCTACCCGATGTACGGCGCCTTCACCGCCGACATCCGGCCGTGCGCGTTCTGGCCGGCCCCGGTGGAGCCCCGGGTGCGGATCACCGGGCACGGGCCGTCCGACGTGCTCATGGTGCAGAACCTGCGGGACCCGGCCACGCCGATGCCCGGCGCCCTGCGCCTGCGCGGCGCGCTGGGTGACCGGGCCCGGATGGTCACCATCGACCAGGGCGGGCACACCGCCTACCTCGAGGGCGCGAACCAGTGCGGCAACACCACGGTGACCGATTACCTGGTCACCGGTCGACGGTCCGCGCACGACACCTTCTGCCCGGCGTCACCCTCCTGATCCGCGAGGCACTTCCCCGAGAACCGACCGAGGTGGGCGCCCCCAGCGGCGGGCCACCTCGCCGGTCGAGTCCTTTGTGGACATAATCTCGGCCCGGATCCGGTCCAGCCGCAGGTCACGCCCGTAGGCCGTGGGTGAGGTGCCGAGCCTGTCCCGGAAGGCGTAGCCGATGGTCCGCGCGCCGCACCCGGCGGACAACCAGCCCGTCGTTCTAACCTGCGCTGGGCACCAAGGCGTACGGGAGGAAGATCATGGGCACGGTTGACCGAGGGCGTTCGGCGCTGGTCGTCGGCGCCGGTATCGGCGGTCTGGTGGCGGCGAACGCGCTGGCGCGACGCGGCTGGGCGGTCGAGGTCGTCGAAATCGGCGCGGTGGGCCGCACGGCCGGGTGGGGGCTGACCCTGACCGGCCCGTCGCTGCGGGCGCTGGACACCCTGGGCCTGGCCGGGCGCTGCCTCGACGGCGGTTACGGGATGAGCGTGACCACCCACGTCGACGCTGCGGGCGTCGAGAGCCCGATGCCCCTGCCCCGGTTGCTGGGCCCGGACCGCCCGGCCATGGCGGGCATCGCGCGCCCGGACCTCCACCGCATCCTGCTCGACGCGGCCCGAGCGCGCGGAGTGGTGGTGCGCAACGAAACCAGCGTCTCCTCGGTGCACCAGGAGAACGAGCGGACCCGGGTCGGACTGACCGACGCCACCACCCGCGTCGTCGACCTCCTGGTCGGGGCCGACGGTCTCCGCTCGGCCGTGCGCGGGCTGATCGACCGGCCCAGCCCGATCCGCTACCACGGTCAGATGGTCTGGCGGGCGCTGATCTCCCGCCCGGACTGGGCCACGGGCATCTTCACCTTCTTCGGCGCGGTCCGGCAGTGCGGGATCGTGCCGATCGCCCCGGACCGGGCGTACGTGTTCCTGGTCGAGTCCAAGGCGGAGCCGGACGTGCTGCCCGACGCCGAGCTTCCCGCGCGCATGCTGGAGCTCCTGCCGCCGGGGCCGGGTCGCGTCGCCGAAGTGCGCCGCCTGGTCGCGGCGTCGACCTCCGTGGTCCGGCGGCCGGTGCAGACCACGCTGGTGGAAGCGCCCTGGTCGAGGGGCAGCAGCGTGCTGATCGGCGACGCCGCGCACGCCCCGTCGCCGCAGATGGCCAGCGGCGCCGCCCTGGCCATCGAGGACGGCGTCGTCCTGGCCGAGGAGCTGGACGGCCACGACCGCACGGACCGGGCCCTGGAAGCTTTCGTCTCCCGCCGGCGCGAGCGGTGCGCGACCCTGGTGAACACCTCGGTCACCATCGCCGAACTGGAACAGCAGCAGCGGTACCGCGAAACGCACCCGCTCATGGCGTCCTGCCACGAGCTGATGGCCTCGCCGCTGTGAGCGGTCAGGGAGCCGGCCGGGGCGCCGCGCCCGGGGCCGGCGGGGCCGGGGCCGCGCACCGCACGTCGGCGGCGGGCAACCGGCCGGTCAGCAGGTAATCGGTGACCGGCTGGTCCACGCAGGCGTTCTGGTCGAACAGGAACTGCCCGTGGTTGCCGCTCGCGGAGAGGACCAGCCGGGAACCGCGCAACGCCTGCTGCATGTGCCGGGCCCCTCCGGCCGGGGTGGCCGCGTCGTCCTCGGCCTGCACCAGCAGCACGGCCGGCGCCTGGCCCGAACCGATCTTCAGCGGCGGCGCGGTCGGCGCCTTCCAGAACGCGCACGGGGCCGAGTACCAGGTGTTCTGCCAGGCGAACAGCGGCGCCTGGCGATCGGCCTTCGCCGTGTCGTCGTGCCAGGTCCGCCAGTCCGCGGGCCACTCGTCGTCGGCGCAGTTGTACGCGAGCTGGGCCCCGTTCACCGGGTCCAGGGCCAGTTGTCCGCCGATCGCGATGAGCGAGCCGGGGTCGCCGCCGTGGTACCGCGAAAGCGCGTCCGCGAGGGCCGGCCAGGAGGCGTCGACGTACGTGGTCGAGGCCAGCATGTCGTCCAGCTCGGCGCTGCCGACCTTGTCGCCGGCCGGGTGGGCCGCGAGCGTGGCCCGGGTGGTGTCCCAGAACCGGCCGACCGCCGCGCCGGTGGAGCCGAGGTGGTACTTCGCGTCGTTCGCCCCGGCCCAGTCGAAGAACTGGCGGGCCCGCTTCTGCAACGCCGGGTCCTGCTGGAAACCCTGCTGGTAGCCGGTGCGCGTCGGGTCGACCACGCTGTCGAGCACGATCCGGCCGCTGGTCCGGGGGAACATCGTGGCGTACGTGGCGCCGAGCTTCGTGCCGTAGGAGTAGCCCAGGTAGTCGAGCTTGTCCTTGCCGAGCGCGAGCCGGATCCGGTCCAGGTCGCGCGCGGCGTTCTGCGTGGTGATGTACGGCAGCAGGTCGCCCGCGTGCTGCGCGCACGCGTCGGCGATCTTGCGCGCGATGCCCTGGCGCTGTTCTTCCTGTGCCGCGGTCGAAGGCCGGTACGGCGGCATCGGGGTCGGGATGATGCCCTTCGTGTCGCCGCAGTCCACCGGCGAGCTGGCGCCGACCCCTCGCGGGTCGAAGCTGACCACCAGGTACTCATCCGCCAGCTCGCGCGGCAGCGAGGCCCAGACCAGCTGGGCCGTGCCGATACCGGACTCGCCGGGGCCGCCCGGGTTGACCACCAGGACGTTCGGCGCGTCGCCCACCCCGGCCGCGGACAGCGTGAGGCTGATCTGCCGGCCGGACGGCTGCCGGTAGTCCAGCGGCACGTCGAGCTGGGCGCAGCCGGTCCCCCGCGGCGCGCCCAGGTCCGGCGGGCACGCGGACCACTTGATCCCGGCCGCCGGGGCCGCGGAAACCGGTCCCGCGGCCAGCAACGCGGCCCCCACAGCGGCTGCGACGGCCAGGCCGGCCCCTCGGGCAGTCATGGTTTCCCCTTCCGCGACGGCGGTGCACCACCAAGATCGGCAACCCATCAGTAACACGCGCGCGCAGCACCGGCCAGCCCGTGCACCAGGTCTGACCGAAAGTTTTCCCGCACCCGCAACGCGGCCGGAGTACGCCGCGCACTGCGTTTCCGAGGCCGCTCCGCCCGGTCATCCCCCAGGCCCATTCCGCGTGCGACCTGCGGCTGATGTGCCCGCTGACCAGCGCGTCCTAGCGTGCTTTCCGCGTTCACGAAAACTGAAGAAAGGGAGAACATGAGGAGATTGCGCTTCGGTTTGGCCGTCCCGTTGGCCCTGGGCGGGCTGCTCGCCGGGATGACCCCGGCGCTGGCCGCCCCGGCCCCGCTGAACACCACGAACATCCCGGACCGCTACACCGGGCAGTCGCTCGGCTGGCACCCCTGCGCCGCCGACGAGCTGACCGATCTACCACCCGGTATCGATATCGGCGAACTCGAGTGCGGCGCGTTCCGCACCCCCCGCGACTGGGACCGCCCGGGCGAGCGGCAGGACCTGACCATCGCGGTGAGCCGGCTGAAGTCCACCGGTGCCACCACGGATTCGGTGCTGACCAACCCGGGCGGCCCCGGCGGGCCCGGGCGCTGGTTCCCGGTCACGCTGAGCGGGCAGAGCCGGCTGCGCGAGCACCAGGAGATCATCGGCATCGACACCCGCGGCACCGGCAAGAGCACCAACGTCACCTGCGGCGGCGCGGGCACCACCGGCGAGGACCTCGACCCGCGCGACCGCGATCCGCGCAACCTCAACCTGATCGTCGACGCGGTGCAGTACGTCGCGAACTCCTGCCTCCAGGCCTCCGGTGAGCTGAGCTCGTTGATCAGCACCTTCCAGAACGTCCGGGACCTGGACCTGCTGCGGGTGCTGCTCGGCCGGGAAAAGGTCAACTGGGTCGGCTATTCGGCCGGCACCTGGCTGGGCGCGCACTACGCCCAGCAGTTCCCGCAGCGCACCGGCCGGTTCGTGCTGGACTCCTCGACCGAGTTCACCTCCAGCTGGCAGAGCTCGTTCGACTTCCAGCCCGCGGGCTACGAACGCCGCTGGCGCCAGGACTTCCTGCCCTGGCTGGCCCGCTACGACGCCCAGTACCACTTCGGCCCCAGCGGCGAAGCCGCCCGGCAGACCTACGAAAACCTCCGGTACGCGCTGAGCCGCAACCCGCTCGACGTCAACGGAACCCGGGTCGGACCGACCACAATGGACAATTATCTGATCGGCTCGCTGAAGGCCAAGTCCACCTTTCCCAAGATGGCCGAGACACTGGTGCGGTTGAAGGCGCTGGCCGACGACCGCGGGTCGGAGCAGGCGAAGACCGCGGCCCGCACAGCGGTCAAGGCCGAGCTGGCCAGGACCGCGGACCCGGCCGACGCCGCCGACTCGATGCTGGCCACCCTGGTCGACACCCTGTGCAACGACGGCCCGTGGACGGGCAACCGGCAGTCGCTGATCCGCCGTTCGCAGCAACTGCTCGACCACGGTGTGACCCTGTACAGCACGGGCTGGATGCCGCTGCAGATCTGCGCCTTCTGGAAGGGCCAGACCCGCCCGGTCCCGGTACTGGACGGCAAGGGCGTCCCGCCGGTGCTGATGGTCCAGTCGGAGCACGACCCGGCCACCCCGATCGAAGGCGCGCGCAAGGCCCACGCAGCGTTCGCGAACTCACGAATGATCACCGTCACCGGCGAAGGCGACCACGGCATCTACGCCCTCGGCGGCAACCACGCAGTGGACCAGATCGTGACCGACTACTTGGTCGACGGCGTCGTCCCACCGGACCAAAGCGTGCCGGGCCTGCCCTTGCCGGTGCCCACCACGCCCACCCCGTGACCCCGTGACCCCGTGACTCGGTGATGTTGCGACTCAGTGATGCTGCGACTCGATGATGCTGCGACTCGATGATGTTGCGACTCGATGATGTTGCGGCTGGGTGATCTTGCGCTTCTGTGACCCCGCGGGCCCGCCGGTTCCCCACCCGGCGGGCCCGTCCCAGCCCGGGGTAACCAGCTCACACCCCCTGGACGAGCGCCACGGCCTCCCGCGCCTGCCTGCCTCTCGCTCCAGCCGCCCGCCTTCCCCCTCCAGCCAGCCGCCTTCCCCCTCCAGTCGGCCGCCTCCCACTACACGGCCGCCCACCTTCCACTCCAGCCGCCCGCGCCGCTCAACCCGGCCCACCGCGCGTGCAACTGACCTGGCCGTACGACCGAGCCGTCCGCACAATCCAGCCGGCCACGCCGCCCAGCCAGTCACACATCCCCACCAGGTCGCAAAGCCTCAGCCGGTCGCACAGCCCAACCGGCCACAAGGCCCCCAAAGGCCACGCAACTTCAGGCGGCCGCTCAGCCCAGCCGGCCCCATAGTGTCAGCCGATTGCACTGCGTCAGCCGGTCGAAACCAGGCGGCCAAAGACCGGCCGAGGCGCCCGACAGCAGCGGTGCCCGCCACCCGCGGTGCCCCACCACCCGTGGTGCCCACCCAGCCGAGGCACCCAGATGACCGCGCCGCCGACCGGCTCATCCGGCCACCCGGACCAGCCGAGTCCTCGTCTCGGTCACCCAGCCCGACCAGCCGAGCCACTACCCAGCCAACTCAGCCCCATCCCGACCGCCCGATGAACGGCCGTCAGCCGGCGGCTACCTCCTCGACAGTCACTCGGTTCGGGTAAAACGCGAGGTGGTCCTTGATCTCCGCGACCGCGTCGTACGGTTCCTCGTACGTCCACACCGCGTTGTCACCGTCCGCTCCGAGCGCGGTGATGCTGTAGTACGACGCGCTCCCCTTGTACGGGCAGTACGTCTCGTGCTCGGTACGGGCGAGCCCCGTCAGGTCGACATCCTCGCGCGGGATGTACAGGACCGCCGGGTAGCCGGCCTCGCTCAGGGCCTGGGCGCGGGTGCTGTCCGCGACGACCTGGCCGCCGACCTTCACCACCACCCGTGACGGGTTCGGCTCGACCGTGATCGGGTGGTCCGGGCCAGGGATCTTCTTCGGCCTCGCCTGGGACTGTTCTGCCTGGGACATGGTCTCCTCCTCCGCGAACTACGCGAACGTCCAGCGCCGGTGGTCTGCCGCCGACACCGCTACCAACCCGCGAACGCCGCCGTCTCTTCCCACCGTAATCGCGACCACCGACAAAAACCGGGCCCGAGACGTCCGGCCACCAGTTCAGTCGGGCGCAACCCGCCGAGGCGCCGTGCGCCGGAGCCAGTACAGGCCGATCACCGGCAGCACCAGCGGGATGAACAGGTAGCCCTCGCCGTACACCGACCACACCGTGGCGTCCGGGAACGCCGCCTTGTCGAAGATGCTGAGCGTCCCGACCGTCAGCACGCCGAGCAGTTCGACCGAGCACGCGACCAGCGCGACCCGCCACCACCGTCCGCCGCGGGCGAGCGCGAAGGTCGCCAGGAGGTAGACCACGGCCGCGAACGCCGACAGCGTGTAGGCCAGGGGTGCTTCGTGGAACTTCGTCCCGATCTGGACGCCGGCGCGCGAAGTCGCAGCCAGCGCGAAGATGGCGTACACCGCGACCAGAACCCGTCCGGGCCCCGTGGCCGTCCTACGCGCTTGCTCCACTCCACACCTCGTTCAGTCGCAGCACCATCACCGGGATGGCCAGGCAGGCGATGCCGAGCACCACCGTGCTCGACCGGCTCCGCTCGGCCAGCGCCCACATGGCACCGACCGGCAGCACCACCAGACAGCCGATCAGATAGGCCAGGTAGGTGGCGACGCTGCCCGGCTTCTCCCCGCTCGCGAGCAGCACGATGCCGACCACCAGCTGGGCGACGAGCAGCAGTTCCACCCCACCGAGCGCAACGAGCAGGAGGGTGTCGGGGAGCCGGTTGCGCACCGACTGCACGAAGCTCCACAGCGCGACCAGCAGCGCAGCCCCCGCCACCACGACCGCGAACCCGAAGATCACCCGTTCCTCCTGTCCCGCCGGGCTCAAACTACCCGCCGGTCCCCTTGGCCCTGTCCGCCGGAGGGCCGCCGACGTGGCCGGGACCACCAACCAGGTGTCCCGTGTGGACTCCACCGCACCCCGCCCGGCCCGGAACGGGCGAAGGGACCACCGGATCCACCTGGTGGCAATCCGCCGATTCCGGGGTACATTTCGGGGACCGGACGAGCTACCTGCACGGGCGGCATATCAGCCCCGCGTTACCGCCCGTCCGAGTGGTTTTCCACTCGGGAAGAGTTACGCAAGGTCCCCGACACCGGAGGCTACCGGCGGTTTTCCCACCCCTGATCAGCCCAGTCGAACCCCCAGGTTGGCGGATTGGCCGTGACCCCCCCGGCGTGCGGAAATATTTCTTGTCACCGACAACGAGCCGCGCGTCCGCAAAAGGAGCGCGTAAGGGGCCAGTTCCATGGACATCCGGTATGAAGCGTTCTGCTTCGCCGATCCACTGTTCTTCGACGAACAGCGGGAAACTGGTGAGCCCGACGACGATTTCGCCACCGAGCTGCCTGCCCCCGGCCCGGGGTGGCGGACCAGTACCCGCGAGGGCTGGCACGTACTGCACCCCCGAACCGTCGAGATTCCCGACCAGGGCTGGAAAATCCACGTCTCTTCCGCGATTTCCAACGCCGACCGCGTGCTGGCCAAGGTGCACGAGTACTGCCTCGGCCACCGCGTCCCCTACGAGCACCTGCGCTCCCGCACCATCTTCTTGAGCCGCAACTCGAAATACGCACCGCACCGAGGAGCCGGCCAGCTCGCCACTATTTATCCCATTGACAACAACCAGCTCACCCGAGTGCTCGAAGATCTTCACCAGCAGCTCCGAGGGGAACCCGGTGCGAGCATTACCGGCGATCTCCGCTACGGCGACGGGCCACTTTACACACGTTACGGCAGCTTCACCGAGCAGTGGGTCGAGCATGAGGGACGCCGGGTGCCGGCGATCCGCAAACCCGATGGAACCCTGGTGCCAGACCGGTGGGACACCACCTTCTCCATACCAAAATGGGTGAATATTCCAGTCTGCCTGGACAAAAGTCTCGCAGCCCACAAGGCGGGGGGTCCGGGCGAGTTCCCATACCGCGTGACCAGATCCCTGCGCCGGTCCAACGGCGGTGGCGTCCACCTGGCGGAACGCGAGTCGGACGGCGAGACCGTCGTGCTGAAGGAGGCCCGGTCGCACGCCGGACTGGATTGCGCGCTGGTCGACGCGGTCGCCCGGCTGGGGCGAGAGCACGAGGTGCTGAAGCGGTTAGCGGGCATTCCCGGCGTTCCGGACGTCTACCACCATTTCACCTTCGGGGAGCACCACTACCTGGCCATGCGCCGGATGCCGGGCACCTCGCTCTACAACTGGCTCGCGCTGAACCACCCGCTCACGCGTCGCGACAGCACCGAAGCCGAGCTGCGCGCCTACCGCGACCGCGCGCTGGCCGTGCTCGCCCAGATCGAGCGGATCGTCGATGACCTGCACGGGCGGGAAATCGTGTTCGGCGACCTGCACGCGTCGAACATCCTGGTGGACGAGGAGGACCGGGTCTCGCTGATCGGCTTCGAGATGGCCGCCGACGTCGAGTCCGGCGAGTGGACCGCGCCCGGCTTCCGCGCCCCGAGCGACCGGCACGGCTTCGACATCGACCACCACGCGATGACCGCGCTGAAACTGTGGATCTTCCTGCCGCTCTCGATGCTGCTGGCGCAAGCAAAGCTGCGCAGCGCGGCGGAGTTCGTCGAGCACCGCTTCGCGCTGCCCACCGGGTACGCCAACGAGCTGCTCGACGACCTCGGCCTGCGGGAGAAGCCGCTGCCACCGGCGTCGACGCACACCGAACTCGACGAGGAACGGCCCGACTGGTCGCTGGTCCGCAAACAGATCGCCGAGGCCGTGCTGGCCACGGCGACGCCGGAGCGCACCGACCGCCTGTTCCCCGGCGACATCGAGCAGTTCCGGTGGGGTGGCGCCTGCTTCGGAGTGGGGGCGGCAGGGGTGCTGCACGCGCTCGACGTCGCCGGCGCCGGCCGTCACCCCGAGTACGAGCAGTGGCTGCTCGATGCGGTGCGCCGCGAGCCACCCAGGCGACCCGGGTTCTACGACGGCAGTCACGGAATCGCATACGTGCTGGAAAACTTCGGCCACCACGAGGCGGCGACGAAGCTGCTCACGGCGTCGCGCCGGCTGGTCGAGCAGACCACGGACCATGCGCTCGAAGGCGGACTGGCCGGGATCGGGCTGACGCAGCTGCACTTCGCCACCCGCCGCGGTGACAACGAGTTCGGCCGCCAGGCCCTGACCACCGCCGTCCGCCTGAGCGAGGGTTTGGAGACGGCGGCGTCTCCCGGCCAGTTCGCGCGGGCGGGCCTGCTCAAGGGGTGGTCGGGCCCGGCGCTGCTGTTCATCCGGCTGTTCGAGCGGACGGGCGAACGCGCGTGGCTCTCGTTCGCCGACCAGGCCCTGCAGCGTGACCTCGAGGAATGCGTACTGACCGACGACGCCTCCCTCCAGGTCCGCGACGGCGAACGGAGCACACTGCCGTACGCCGGCATCGGTAGCGCGGGCATCCTGATGGTCGCGGAGCAGCTCGTGCGCCACGAACCAGACGCGCGAACCGCCGAGAGCCTCCCCGGCCTGCGCGAAACGTGCCGCGGCGAGTTCGTCCTCCACCCTGGCCTGCTCCACGGCCGCTGCGGCCTGGCTGCGGCGCTGTCCTTCAGCGCCGACCCGGGCCCGGGAATCCGCGAAGCCATCGACCTGCACCTGGCCTGCCTGTCCTGGCACGCGATCCCGTTCCGTGGCGGCCTCGCCTTCCCCGGGAACCGGCTGCTGCGGCTGTCGATGGACGTCACCACCGGCGGCGCGGGCATCCTGCTCGCCCTGGCCGCCCTGCTGGATGGCAAAGAGGTGCTGCCGTTCCTCGGCGCCACCCCGTCCCCGCACACCCCCGGCTCCTGAGACCGGCGGAACACCATGGAACCTTCCTCGGAGCTTCAGGTCCTCCAAGCCCTCGATGGCCAAGCCATGGCGGTGCGCCGAACAACTCGAGCCGGCCGCCCCGTACACCGGCAGCCCACTCAGCCTGCGGACCTGCCACTGAGGCACCCGCGCTCGATCAGGTGGAGAGGCGCGGGAGCAGCAAAGGCCGAAAACGCTCCCCTTCGGCCACAGCCCTCCGGCGGGGCCGCGAAACTGGCGCAGATCTGGGCGGAGCGGGTGTCCCAGAGCTGATCGGCTCCTCATGCCGCATCGAAGGGCCGGGCGCCTCGCGCCAAGATTTCGCAGTCGCAGGAGATCCCGGATCCGGTCAGTCCGACCAAAAGCTGTGACCAGCCGACGTCGTTGGCCTCGGCCCAACGCTCGGTGCTTATCACGGTGCCGTCACACCCCTCTGCGCAGATTCGCGCGTCGAGGAACTTCAGCAACGACTTCAGCTCGCCTGGGACGATCCCGAAGGCGGCGGGCGGTCTGTTGGGGTCAGAGGAGGCTTCCGGCATGGCACTGCCCTTTCGGAGACGAACGGGAACCGTCTTCGATTCTCACCGCATCCGGTCCTCGAGCGCCAGTTTTTCCTGTCGCGAACGGTCATCTCGCGACCTTCGGTCTTTCGACCCGAGGATCCGTCGTCCCCGCCACAGGCCCGTGACCAGCAGTTCACCAAGGTATCCACAGAACCTTCCACAATTGCCAAACCTGTGGACAACTCGGCGAGCCGACCGTCCCTTATGGACAGATCAGATCGTGATTCCGAAATTGTCGGTGCCGGATGAGAGGGTGCTGAGCATGACCAACGCACCCGCTCATTCCCCGACTGTCACCCCCGGCGATCGGGAGCCCATCCCCCGGCTGGCCGGGGAACGCGAATCATTGGAGGCCTTCTTGGACTGGCACCGCCGGACGTTCGAGTTGAAGTGCGAAGGGCTCGGGCAAGACGAGTTGTCGTCGCGCGCCGTTGCGCCATCCACCCTTTCGCTGCACGGCCTGGCGCGGCACCTGGCCGGGTGTGAACGGTGGTGGTTCAGACAGCAGTTCGCCGGTGAGGACGTCCCGATCCTGTACTACTCCGACGAAGACCCCGACCAGGACATGGATTCGCTCGACGGCGACGCCCAGGAAGCACTGGCGGTCTGGCGCTCGGAATGCGCTCGTTCGCGCGAAATCGTGGCGTCGGCGCAGTCACTGGACCAACGCGGCACGTCGCTGCGCACCGGTGATCCGTTCACGCTCCGCTGGATGTTGATGTCACTGATCGCGGAGTACGCCCGCCACAACGGTCACGCCGACCTTCTCCGCGAGGCGATCGACGGGGCGGTGGGCCAGTGAAGTAGTGCGGATTGCCTTCGGCGGCAGGATGCGCGAGTGACGTGCAGAGGACCGGACCTCGCCGGTTCGCCGGCATGTCGGCTGGTGCGCCTTTCGTCTAGGCGCCGAGGCTTGCTGAGTCCGCTTCGGAGGGTGCTTCGAGTCGGGAGACGGAGGTGATCGTGGCGAGGGCTGATCGCGCGGGTCTGGGCTGGTCCGGTGGACGCGTGCGATGCTGGGCGGATGACCGCCGATCCTGATTCCGGGTTGTTGTCACCGGTACGGGCCGGGACGCCGGCCGAGGCGAGTACCGGAGACCGCGCTTGGCTGCGAGCCATGCTGGATGCCGAAGCCGCGCTCGCCCGGGCCCAGGCCCGGTTGGGCACCGTCCCGGCGGGGGCAGCGGAGGTGATCACCGCGGTTGCCCGGCAACTCGGCGAACCGACGATGGCCTCGCCGAACATCGGTGGCCGCACATCGAGCGCGGCGGAAATCGGCAGCCAGGTGCCGCCCACGACGGAAGTGGGCGCGGAAGCGTCAACTGAGACGGAAGTCGGCCGGCAGGCAGCGGTCGAAGTCGAAATCGAGGTTGGGAGCGAGGCAGTAGGAAGGGATGAGCATGAGGTAGAGGAGGAGGTCGACACGCCCGTATCTGGTGCGGCCGAGGTTCAACGACCGGAATCTGCTGAGGCCGACGAGCCGGGACCTGCCGCGGTCGAGCGGGGAACTGGCGCGGAGTCGCTTCGAGGAGCAGCGAGTGTCGACGTCACGGCGTTGGCGCGGGAAGCGCGAGCGACCGGCAATCCGGTGGTCGGGCTGGTCAAGGTGCTGGCTGAGGCAGTCGGCCGGGTGGACGTGGCCGCGGCGGATCACGTGCATCGCGGGTCTACCAGTCAGGACATCGTCGACACCGCCATGATGCTGGTCGCGCAGCGGACGTTGCGGGTGCTGGCTGACGACCTCGACGAGGCGGGGCGCACGCTCGGCGAGCTGGCGCGGGTGCATCGCGATACGACGATGGCCGGGCGCACGCTCACCGCGCACGCGGTGCCCACCACGTTCGGGCTCAAGGCCGCGACCTGGCGGCAAGGAGTGCTCGATGCCGCCGGCCACGTGCGGCGGGTGCTCGACACGGGTCTTCCCGTCTCGCTCGGTGGCGCGGCTGGGACGCTTGCGGCGTACGGCGACGGGTCCGACGACTACGCCGAGCGGCTGGTCAACGCGTTCGCCGAAGAGACCGGTCTCGCCGTACCGGCGCTGCCGTGGCACGCGAACCGGACGGTGGTTGCCGACCTCGCCGCAGTACTGGCCAGGGCAGCGGTCGCTCTGGGCAAAATCGCGGTCGACGTCCTCACACTCACGCGTACCGAGCTGGGAGAGGTCACCGAGCCGGGCGGCGGCTCGTCTGCCATGCCGCACAAGCGCAATCCGGTGCGGTCCGCGCTGATCCGCTCGGCTGCGCTGCAGGTGCCGGTGCTGGCCGCGGGCGTGACGCAGGCCGGGCTGACCGAGGACGAGCGGTCCGCCGGCGTCTGGCAGGCCGAATGGCAACTGCTACGTGAATGCCTGCGCCTGACCGGTGGCGCGGCGCACACGGCCGTCGAACTGGTGCGCGGCCTCGTCGTGCACCCGGACCGCATGGCGGCGAATCTCGAACTCACGCACGGGCTGATCCTGTCCGAGCGGCTTTCCGCCACGCTTGCACCGTTGCTCGGCCAGGCGCGCGCGAAGGAGGTACTCGGTGAAGCGTCCGCGCGAACGATCGAGGAAAACCGTCCGCTGGGTGCCGTCATCGCCGAATTGCCCGAGGTGACCGCCGTGTTGGACGCCTCGAAGCTCACCGATCTGCTCGACCCCGCGCAGTACACCGGCGCGGCCGGGCGAATGGTTGATCGTGCCCTCGAAGGTGACGGAAGGTAGCTGCCGCGGATGATCCTTCAGGTGTGATGCGGTCGAAATCCTTCTGAAGGCGGGGCTGCCATCTCGGGGAGGCGAAGACGAAAAAAGGTCCGGCAACCGAAACGGTTGCCGGACCTCGAAGACCTGAGACGAAAAGGCTTCGTGCGAAAAAGCCTAGTGCGCCAATCCCGGGCCACGCTTTTCCCGCGGCGCGGGAGCGGCGACGGGGTTGTCGAGCGGTGCAGCGGCCGGCTCGCGGACTCCCGCGCCGGTCTCCTGGGTCGCGCGCGGACCGCGGACCGCACCGGAGTCGTGGACCACCGGGTCGCCAGTGCGGACGGTCGGGTCCGCGGCGGTGTCGACCGGGCCGACGGTGTCAGCCGAGCGCACGGTGTCAGCCGAGCCGATAGTGTCAGCCGAATGCACGGTGTCAGCGCGGGTGGGCACACCCGGGTCGACCGGCTCCTCCGGGATCCGGACCCGGCGGCGAGCCGGCAGAACGGCGATGAACAGGCCGAGAGCCGCGATGCCGAGGTGGAGCCAGTTGTCCGCGGCGGTCAGGTCGAGGGGGTTGCCCGCGTTGGCGAACGGGTTGGTGGTGATCGTGCCGGTGATCATCAGGCCCCAGACGAACAGCACGCCGTAGCCGAGGAACAGCAGCCAGCCGAAAACGCGCGCACGGCCGGAGCCGAACGCCAGGGCCAGACCGAGCAGACCGGTCACCACGTGCACCAGGTTGTTCATCGGGTTGGCGGAGAACCGCCAGAAGCCCGCGTCGTGGTGGCCGGCGAAGTCACCGAAACCGGTTTTGGTGAACCCGATGATGCCGAAGACCAGGAACACCACAGCCACGAGGCCGGCCAGAACCTGCGCCGGCTGCAGGCCCTCCACCCGGATCCGGGCTCCGTTCGCACGATCCATGACTTCTCGTCCTTCCCGATGATGAGGTGACGGCAGCAGCCGCGCCCGAGGGATACCCCGCCGTCACCCAGCGCGAAACCCCGGACTCGGGCCGGTCCTCGGCCACGGGCAAAAGCCCGGGTAGAACGCCGATGCCCGCCCACAGAAGCTCATAGACCAACACCAAAACCGCCTGCCGCGACCCGCTGGCCGACGCTCAAGCCCGCCCGCGGAGCCCCGCCGGTCGGCACCGATACCGCGCGCCGCAACCCACCGGTCAACGCCCAAGGCCACCCGCAAAGGCCCACCAGCCGACGCCGACGCCGCCTGCAGTGACCCTCCAGTCAACGCCCAAGCCCCGCCCGCGAAGGCCCCCGGCCGACATCGACACCGCCCGAAAAGGCCCCCAGCCGACGCCGACACCGCCCGCAAAGGCCCCCCGGCCGACATCGACACCGCCTGCAAAGGCCAGCCAGGCGACACCGCCCGAAGAGGCAAGCCCGCCCACGCCGATAAAGGCCCGGATGCTCCACGCCTCCGGGCCCGATCGAGAAGAACCGCCACGTCGTCGTCGTGCTGAGCACCCGCGGCCGGTCGGCTACGACGCCGTGGAACGGCAGATCACGAAGGTGGTCGAGAATTCGCTACCCCGGACCGGCCGGCTCACTCCTGCGTCGCCGTCAGCCCGCCGCGTGCGCCCGCGGACGGCAGGGGCCACGGCTTCACCCCGCCGCTGATGTCCACGGGCCGCCCGACCGCGGTCGGCGCCGGGATGCGCTCGCCGATCCAGGCCAGCACGTCGGGCAGCTGGACCTTGAACGTGTTCATGTTGTGCCCCGCGTCCGGGATCTCCCACGAGTAGACCCGTACGGGCGACTGCGCGGCCGCGCGGATCCTCCCGATCGCGGCGGTCTCGGGGTGCTCCTGGCTCCCCGCGACCGCCAGGATGTCCACCGGCGAAGGGTGCAGGCGGACGTTGATGCTCACGTTGTTCGCGTCGTCGATGTCACGACGGCCGTGGAACAGGTCGTCGGTCTGGCCGTCGTTGCCCTGGGCCCGGTCGTACCCGCCGACGCTGACCGCCTGGCCGAACCACTGCGGGTGGCGCGTCACCATGTTCAACGCGCAGTACCCGCCCGACGACCAGCCCGCGATGGTCCACGCCCGCCGGTCCGGGTTGAGGCCGAGGCGCTGGATGGCCCACTCGCGCACGTCCGCGGAGAGGTAGGTGTCGTTGGGCGAGCCGTCGACCTCGTCGACGCATTCCGTGTCGTGCCCGACCTTCGGCGTCCCGGTGGGATCCGGGACGATCACGACGGTGGGGGGCATCGCGCGCTTCTTGATGGCCGCGTCGAGCCGGTCCGGCAGTCCGTAGATGTCGGCGATCTCGGGCCCCGACGGGTAGTTCGGGATCCACTCGATCGCCGGGAACCGCAGCGAGCGGTAGGCCGGCTCGAAGTACTGCGGCGGCAGGTACACCACGGAGTCCCGGGTCAGCCCGGTCCGGCGGCCGGTGACCTTCATGTGCACGACCGTGCCCTTGCCGTTCTTCGCCTTGGTCGCGCCGGCGTCGCGCAGCAGGTCGAGGTCCGCGCCGTTGTCGCCGCCCTCGGCGTCGGTGCCGTCGTTGGCGTACGCCCCGGTGCCGACCAGCGCGCCGAGCGTGGGGAAGAAGCCGCCGATGAGGTTGCCCGCCAGCCCCAGGCCGACCACCAGCAGCACCACGGCGGTCAGCACGGTGAAACTGCGCCCGGCCTGCTTGTGCTTCCTCCAGCGGTCCCAGAACCACGGCACGGCGATGATGGCCAGCACCGCCAGCACGGCGACCACGACCAGCTCGACCGGTGAGTCCAGCCGGATGCTGCTCAGATGCACGGGAAACCTCCACCAGGGCGCGTGTCCGGAGGACGGGACCCGCTGATTAATACACGTTTGAGGGACCCCCCTCGTTGTGATCAGGTGACTCGCGTCACAGGAAAACGAGAGGGGTCCACCCAGCGTTGGCCTGCGGTTTCAGTGCACGAAAGCCCGACGCAGCACGGTGATCGCCTGCGCGATGGCGGCCTCGGCGGCGTGCGTCTCGCGCAGCGCGTTGACCATCACGAAGTCGTGGATGATGCCCTGATAGCGAACCGCCGTCACCGCGACTCCGGCTTGACGCAACTTGGCCGCGTACGCCTCGCCCTCGTCGCGAAGCACGTCCGCCTGGCCGGTGATCACCAGCGCCGGCGGCAGGCCGGCGAGTTGCTCCAGCGAAGCCCGCAGCGGCGACGCGGTGATCTCCGCGCGCTGCGCCTCGTCGGTCGTGTACTGGTCCCAGAACCACTTCATGCCGTCGCGCGCCAGGAAGTAGCCCTCGGCGAATTCGCGGTACGACTCGGTGTCGAAGTTCGCGTCGGTGACCGGGTAGAACAACACCTGCTGCAGGAAGCGGACGTCCCCGCGCTCCTTGGCCATCAGGGTCAGGGCCGCCGTCATGTTCCCGCCGACCGAGTCCCCCGCGATCGCGATGCGCGTGGCGTCGAGTCCCTGGTCCGCGCCGTGCGCCACGACCCACTTGACCGCGGCGTAGCTCTCCTCGATGGCGACCGGGTAACGCGCCTCGGGCGAACGGCTGTACTCGGGGAAGACCACGGCCGCGCCGGTGCCGGCGGCGAGCTCGCGGACCAGCCGCTCGTGGGTGTGGAAGTCGCCGAAAACCCAGCCGGCACCGTGGATGTAGACCAGCACCGGCAGGTCTCCGGTCACCCCCTCGGGCTTCACGACGCGGACCTCCACGTCCCCGTTGGGTCCTCCTGGGACGGTCAGCACCTCGATCTCGGCCGGCGCCATGGCGACTTCGCCGTCCTGCACCCCGTCGACGGCGGCGCGGCCTTCGGCGGGCGGGAGCTGGAACAGGTACGGCGGCTGGTCGGTCGCTTCGGCGAACGTCTGCGCGGCCGGTTCCAGAGCGAGGTTCCTCGGGTTGGCGGTCATCTCTGCCTCCTCGGTACGGGTGATGTCGGGAACGTATCTCCCAGATTGATTGTGCACAACTTAAAATGACACGATGAGATCTAAGGCACTTGAGTTGCGCCGATAGGCCGAATTCGGGAACATGGAGCGTTACAGCAGGGAACGGAGGATCCCCATGACCGACCAGGACCACGGCGAAGCCGGTTCGCTGCTGCTCGACGACCAGCTCTGCTTCGGGCTGTACTCCGCGTCGCGGGCGGTCACCTCGCTCTATCGCGCGCTACTCGAACCGCTGGACCTCACCTACCCGCAGTACCTGGTCATGCTGGCGCTGTGGGAGCAGGACCAGCAGCAGGTCAAGGAACTCGGCGCCGCGCTGAACCTCGACTCCGGCACCCTCTCGCCACTGCTCAAGCGGCTGGAGAAAGCCGGCCTCGTGCGCCGTGACCGCCAGCCCGACGACGAGCGGTCCGTTCGCATCTCCCTCACCGAAGACGGAGTCGCTCTGCGCGCGAAGGCCGAGGCGATCCCCTCGCACATCGGTGCCGCGATGGGCTTCGACCCGCGGACGCTGGGCCGGATGCGCACTTCGATGGACCAGTTGACCGCCTCCGTGAACGCCTACCGGGAGTCGTTCAGCCCGGCCTGATTTCCCCCACGCGCGCCGTGGCTAGCATGAGCCGCGACGCGAATGGTGAGGACAGTCATGAGCGAACGAGACGAAGCCCTGCGCGCGGTGGACAGCAGCCTCGACCTGCCGTCGGCGGCCCGGGTCTACGACTACTTCATCGGCGGTACGACGAACTGGGCGATCGACCGCGCGTTCGCGGAGAAGGTGCGCGCGCGGCTGCCGCTGATGGGCGACTACTGCACGACCAGCCGCCAGTTCCTCGGCCGCGCCGTGCGCGAGTGCGTGCGGCTCGGCATCCGCCAGTTCGTCGACATCGGCTCCGGCCTGCCGACGGCCGGCAACGTGCACGAGATCGCCGACGACGAACGCCCGGAGCACGACGTGCACGTGCTCTACCTCGACAACGAGCCCGTCGCGCTGGCCCACTCCCAGATCCTGCTCGCCGACACCGCCGACCCGGAACGCCACGAGGCGATCGCCGCGGACCTGCTGCAGCCCGAACAGCTGTGGGACCGCGTGATGGACTCCGACGTGATCGACGTGCGCCGGCCGGTCGCGCTGATCGTCAACGCCGTGCTGCACTTCATCAAGGACGACCAGGACCCGGACGGTCTGCTGGAGTACTACCGCCACCGCCTCGCCCCCGGCTCCCTGCTGGTGCTCTCGCAGATGACCAACGAGAACCCGGTCGACGAGGACGAGCGCCAGGCCCTGAACGACCTGTTGGAGTACTACGAGTCCACCACCAACCCCGGGGTGCTGCGCACGCTGGCGGAGTTCGAGCGCTTCTTCGGCGGCTGGCCGCTGCTGAACCCCGGCCTCGTGTACGCGCCGGCTTGGCACCCGGACAAGGACACCGTGTTCGCGAAGACTCCTTCGGAGTCCCGCGTGATCGGCGGGGTGGCCCGCAAACCGTCGCTCTGACGCGGCCCGCGGCTAGGAAGCCTTGCTTCAAAGCCAGGTGAGCAGGGTGGCCAGGTCGATCATGCTCCGATGGGAGGTGGTGGTCTTGTCGACGCGAGTGGTGATGGCGCGGAACTGCGTGAGTCGGTTGACGCAGCGTTCGGCAACGTGTCGGCGTTGGCAGGCGACGCGGTCGAAGGTTGGTGGGTGTCCACCGGCCCGGCCCCGGCGCAGCCGGTTGGCTTGCTGATCCCGGCGTTCGGGGATGGTTGCCGGGATGTGGCGTCGGCGCAGGGAGGAGTGGATGGCCTGGCTGGAGTAGCCCTTGCCGGCCGACGGAACTCGACACCCGCCATCACTGCGATGAACTGGGTGCAGTCGTTGACGTTGCCGCCGGTCGGCACCACCGGCAGCGGCCGCCCGTGACCGTCGCAGGCCAGGTGGATCGTGGTGGTGAGCCCGCCGCGGGACCGGCCGATGGCATGATCACCTGGCTCGCTCTGCCCGCCGCAGGACCCGCTCGCCCCCTGGGTGGGGAACCGATGCACGGCGGGCACCGGCGGCGTGCTAATGCGCCCACACAATGCTGGAATCCACCGGCACTTCCCGGTCGGGTTCGTCGACCGCCTCGGCGGGAACGTGCACCTTCGCCACCAGCGCAGACAGGGTCCCGGTGCGTGACCAGCGCCAGAACCGGTGGCACACCGTCTTCCACGACCCGTACCGTCCCGGCAAGTCCCGCCACGCGACACCGGTCTTGGCCGTGAACAGCATCCCGTCGATCACCCGCCGGTCATCCACCCGCGGACACCCCTTCGCACCCCGATGCCGGCAGCAACGGCCCGATGACCTGCCACTGCTCGTCAGTCAGCTCACGCCTACACACCACGGCCGAAAATCACAGCAGATCACCCACCGCTTTGAGGACAGGCGCTAGGAAGCCTTGCGCAGCACTTCAAGCGCCTCGTACACGGCTTCGCGGCCCAACTCGACCGCGCGGCGCAATACGGCGGGGTCACGTTCCAGCGCGCCGACGTCCGGGGAGCCCGCCGGGGGGCGGACGCTCACCAGGCGCGGGTCCTCGCGCAGCAGCCGCTCGTCTTCGAGGTCGCGCTCGTACTGCTCGCGCCACGCGGTGATGGTGCCGGGGGCCTGACGCCGCAGGAACCGGGGCACGACCACGTCCTGAACGCGCGGGGGCGGCAGCGGGATCTCGTCCTCGCGGCGGGTCCGCAGCACCAGCACGTCGGTCGCGCCCTGGGCCAGTGCGGTCCGGAACGGCAGCGGCTCCGCGACCCCCGCGTCGACGAACCGGCGCCCGCCCATCACGATCGGCGGACCGGCCAGCACGGGCATGCAGGAGGACGCGGCGAGCGCCGTCTTGATCGCGTCGACGTCGTCGATGAACGGGTGCAGATCGGTGGACTCGCCGGTGTCCGCGTCGGTGGCCAGCGGGTGGAAGCCGACCGGGTTGGCCAGGATGGCCGGGAAGTCCATCGGCTCCAGCACCGAGTAGACCTGGTGCACGAGGTACTCCAGGTCGATCACCGCGCGCCCGCGCAGGGTGTGCAGCGGGTTGATGATCCGCCGCATGACGGTGGGGTTCCACCAGGTCCGCACCCCGGTCTGCGATCGGCCGCAGAGCAGCCAGGCGCCGTTGAGCGCGCCGGCGGAGGAGCCGTAGACCGCGTCGAACGCGGGGGTCGCGCCCAGTTCGTCGAGCGCCAGCACCATTCCGCTGGAGTAGGTGCCGCGGCTGCTGCCGCCCTCGATCGCGAGCACGAGGCGGCGCGAGTCCGTCCGCTGTCCCGGCCCACTGCCCGTCGCCAGTCGTTCGGTGATGAGTTCGAGTACCGGGTGCACCCTCCCATCCTGGTCGTTTCGCGCGGTTCGTCGACCCGATTTGCCCCACCCGGCCGGGTGACGTGGATTGCACTTGGTTGCACTGCAACTAGTTGCATATGATCCTGAACGGCATGGCCCTGGAGCACGCGATCCTCGTCTCGTTGTCCGAACGCTCGGGCTCGGGTTACGAGCTGGCGCGTCGGTTCGAGAAGTCCATCGGCCTGTTCTGGAGCGCCACCCACCAGCAGATCTACCGCGTGCTGAAGCGGATGGAGGAGGCCGGCTGGGTGGGTGTGGACGTCGTCGCGCAGGACGGGCGGCCGGACAAGAAGGTCTACACCGTCGGCTCGGCCGGGCAGTCCGAGCTGCGGCGCTGGCTGGCCGAGCCCGATCCGTCCTCGAGCCCGCAGGAGCTGGCCGTGAAGATCCGCGGAGCGTCCTTCGGCGACGCGCGCGCGGTCGCCGAAGAGATCGGCCGCCACCGAGACGGGCACGCCGAGCGCCTCGATGCGTACCGGCAGATCGAAAAGCGAGATTTCCCCGCGCCGGCCGAGTTGAGCGGGCAGGCGCTGCACCAGTACCTCGTGCTGCGCGGCGGGGTCCGCGCGGAGGAGGGGCAGGTGGAGTGGTTCGAGGAGGTCCTGGCCGCGTTGAACCCGGCCGGATCCGGGCGGGCCGCACCGGCGAAGCCAGCCGAAAAGACCGTGTCCCACCACGACAAGGACCCGTCATGACGCCGTACCCGCACCTGCTCGCCCCGCTCGACCTGGGCTTCACGACGTTGCGCAACCGCGTGCTCATGGGCTCGATGCACACCGGTCTGGAGGACCGCGCCAAGCACTTCCCCGAGCTGGCGGAGTACTACGCGGAACGCGCGCGGGGCGGGGTCGGGCTGATCGTCACCGGCGGGTTCGCGCCGAACCGGGCGGGATGGCTGCTGCCGTTCGCGTCGAAGCTGTCGACCCCGGCGGAAGCGCGGCAGCACCGTCAGCTCACCGCGCCCGTGCACGAGGCCGGGGGAAAGATCGCGTTGCAGATCCTGCACGCGGGGCGGTACTCCTACCACCCGCTGAGCGTTTCCGCGTCGAGCATCAAGGCGCCGATCAACCCGTTCCGGCCGCGTTCGCTGACCGGTTACGGCGTGCGGCGGCAGATCCGCGCCTTCGCCGACAGCGCCGCCCTCGCGCGTGAAGCCGGGTACGACGGCGTGGAGATCATGGGCAGCGAGGGTTACCTGATCAACCAGTTCCTGACCGAGCGGACCAACGAGCGCACCGACGGCTGGGGCGGCACACCGGAGAAGCGACGGCGGTTCGCGGTCGAGGTCGTGCGGCGCACGCGCCAGGCGGTCGGGCCGGACTTCATCATCATCTACCGGCTGTCCCTGCTCGACCTGGTGCCCGGCGGGCAGAGCTGGGACGACGTGGTCGCGCTGGCCCAGGCCGTCGAGACGGCGGGGGCCACGATCATCAACACCGGCATCGGCTGGCACGAGGCGCGGGTGCCGACCATCGTCACCTCGGTGCCGCGGGCGGCGTTCACCTGGGTGACCGGGAAGCTGAAGCCGCACGTGTCGATCCCGGTCGTCACCTCGAACCGGATCAACATGCCGCAGGTGGCCGAGGAGGCGCTGGCGAGCGGAGCCGCCGATCTGGTGTCGATGGCGCGGCCGTTCCTCGCCGACCCCGAGTGGCTCCGCAAGACCGAGACCGGGCGCGAGGACGAGATCAACACCTGCATCGCCTGCAACCAGGCCTGCCTGGACCACGCGTTCCGCCGCAAGGCCGTGTCCTGCACGGTCAACCCGCGGGCGGGCCACGAGACCACGCTGACGCTGGCGCCGACGCGACGGGTCAAGCACGTCGCGGTGGTCGGCGCCGGTCCGGCCGGGCTCGCGGCGGCGACCACGCTGGGCGAGCGGGGCCACCGCGTCGAACTGTTCGAGGCCGAGCCCGAGATCGGCGGCCAGTTCGGCATCGCGCGGCTGATCCCGGGCAAGGAGGAGTTCGCCGAGACCGTCCGCTACTACCGGCGGCGGCTGGAGGTCACCGGGGTGAAGGTGCACCTGGGCCGGCGGGTGACCGCGACGGAGCTGACCGGGTTCGACGAGGTGGTGCTCGCCACCGGCGTCACCCCGCGCGTGCCCGCGCTGCCGGGCATCGATCACCCGAAAGTGCTGTCCTACGTGGACGTCGTCCGGCACGGCAAGCCGGTCGGCGAGCGGGTCGCGGTGATCGGCGCGGGCGGCATCGGGGTGGACGTGAGCGAATTCCTCACGCACACCTCCTCCCCCGCCCTCGACCGCGAGGCGTGGATGGCCGAATGGGGCGTCACCGATCCGGAGCGGGCCGCCGGCGGGCTCGCGAAGGCCCGGCCCGCACCGTCGCCGCGGCAGGTCTACCTGCTGCAACGCAAGAAGGGACCGATCGGCGCGGGACTGGGCAAGACCTCCGGCTGGGTGCACCGGGCGGCGCTGAAGGCAAAGGGCGTCGAGCGGCTTTCCGGGGTCGCCTACGAGCGGATCGACGACGCCGGGCTGCACCTCACCGTCGACGGGGCGCCGCGGCTGCTGGAGGTGGACACCGTGGTCGTCTGCGCCGGTCAGGAGCCGGTGCGGGATCTGGTGGCCGGGCTGGACGGGATGCCCGTGCACCTGGTCGGCGGGGCCGGCGGGGCGGCCGAACTGGACGCGAAACGCGCCATCGACCAGGGGACACGGCTCGCGACCAGACTGTGACCGGGTTGCGCGCACTGGCAGGATGACCCCCGTGCGAGACGTATGCGTGATCGGGCTCGGGCTCATCGGCGGTTCGCTGCTGCGGGCCTCGGCGGCGAGCGGCAGGACGACGTGGGGCGCGGCGGCGTCCGAAGTGGACGCCGACGCCGCCAGCCGCGCCGGCTACGACGTGACCACCGACGCGGAGGCCGCGCTGCACCGGGCCGCGGCGGCCGACGCGCTGGTCGTGCTGGCCGTGCCCCTGCCCGCGGTCGAAAACCTGCTGCGGCTGGTCGCGCAGCACGCGGCGCACTGCCTGCTGACCGACGTGGTCAGCGTGAAGGGCCCGATGCTGGAGGCGGTCCGGCGGCGGGCGCCGTACACGCGGTACGTGGGCGGGCACCCGATGACCGGGACGGCCGAGTCGGGCTGGCTGGCCGGTGAGGAATCGCTGTTCCAGGACGCGGCCTGGGTGGTCTGCGTCGAGGAGGACACCGATCTCGAGGCCTGGGCGGAGGTCACCCGGCTGGTGCTGGACGTCGGCTCGTTCGCCGTGCCGCTGCCCGCGGACTCGCACGACGAGACCGTCGCGCGGATCTCGCACCTGCCGCACCTGTTAGCCGCGATCCTCGCGACGATCGGCGCGCAGGGCGGCCCGCTGGCGATGTCGCTGGCCGCGGGCTCCTACCGCGACGGCACCCGTGTGGCGGGCACGGCGCCCGAGCTGGTCCGAGCCATGACGGAGGGCAACCGCGAAGCCCTGCTCCCGATCGTCGACGAGGCCCTCGGCCGCCTCGGCGCGGCGCGCGGCTCACTGGCCTCCACCGGCGGACTGGCCGCGACGATCAACGCGGGCCACGAGGGCGCGCTGGCCCTGTCGGCCGCCCACGACGCCGCCCGCTCCGGCGTCCGCATCACCCTGTCCTCCAGCGGCGCCCGCGACGGTCTCATCGCCCTCGGCGAACGCGGCGGGCGCATCACGTCCCTGTCCCTGGAAGAGGGCATCGCCGTGGGCGAGGTCAACTGACCCACCCGCCGCCGACTTGCCTGGCGACGGGCCGGTGTGAAGGATGAGGATCCTTCTGGATCCGGATTGGGGAGCGAGTGATGGGCATCAACTTCGACGAGATCAAGAACAAGGCCCAGGACGCCCTGCGCGAGCACGGCGACAAGATCGAGGAGGGCCTCGACAAGGCCGCCGGCTTCGCGAAGTCCAAGGTCGACGGCCAGGACTCCAAGATCGACGGCGGGGTCCAGAAGGCCAAGGAGTTCCTGGACAAGTTCAGCGGCAAGCCCGAAGACGGCGGTGAGGGTGGCGGGCAGCCGCCGGCCGCTCCGCCGCGGCAGCCGTAGGTCCCCGTTCGGCCGAGCCCGGCCTCACCACTGCGGCGCGACCGGATGGGGCCGGGCGGGCCGCCGATCCGGTCGGCGGCAATCGAAGCGCCGTGCAAGACCGGCCGGATCCGGTGAGCGATCCCGTGCGGGTTCAGGTGCGCCGGTGGTAGGGCAGGAACCGCCGCACCAGCCGGGACGGGGTGCGTTCCACCAGGTCCGGGCCGCGCACCGCGTCGAAGGTCGCGCTCAGCTGGTCGACCACGCCGGAGAGCTGGTCACCGTCCGGTAGCGGCACCGAGGCCGGCTCGCGTTGCTCGCGGACGGCCGTGCCCAGCTCGGCCAGCGCGGCCGTGAGCAGCTCGACGTCCGCGGAGGACGGCGGCGCCACGCCCCGGCCCAGGGTCACCCCGACCTCGGTGACCGCGTCCGTCACCCGCTCCAGACCCGTGATCACCGGCCACCACGCCACAGCCTGCCGCCCGGCCGGCGAGGGCTCCACGATCACCTGCTGGAACGCCGTGCGCAGGTCCGAGAGCGCGCGGTAGGCGGACCGGCGGGCGCGCGAACGGGCCAGTCGCGCCTCCCCCGAAGACGCGACCACCAGCGCACAGCGGACGTAGGAGGCGACCGTGTCGAAGCTGTCCGCGAGCCGGCCGCCCACCTGCGGGCGTCGTGAGCCCGGCCAGAGCAGGTAGCCGAGCACGAGCACGATCAGGCAACCCGTGACCGTGTCGGCCAACCGGGCGAAGACCACGGCCCAGCTACCGGTGTGCGCGAGGTCCATCTGCAGGATGATCAACGGCGTCACGAAGGTGCCGAGCATGCCGTAGTTGCGCACCTTCCCCACCGCAGCGCCGCCCGCGAACAGCGCGATCAGCACCACCAGCAGCCAGCCGCGCGCACCGGCCGCGAGCACCACCGCCCCGAGGCCGACGCCCGCCACCGTGCCGAGCCCGCGCAGCACCGCGCGGCCGAAGACCGAGCCGAAGTCCGGCTTCAGGATCACGCCGACGGTCAGGGTGATCCAGTACGTCCGCTCGAACGGCACCACCAGCCCCACCACCTCGGCCACCGCCACGCACACCGTCAGCCGCAGGGCGGCGACCCAGGTCAGCGGACCGGAAATGAGCGAACCCGCCCACTCGCGCACCCGGCGGTACGGCGAAACGGTCTGGCCGCGCTGTCGGTCGTCACCCTTCTCGATGCGCTCGATACCCGCGTACAGGGCCTTCAGCACCGGGTCGGGGTCTTCTTCCTCCGGCGCGGGCGGCGGAGGCGGCAACGGCCGGCTCGCCAGCACCGACGCCGCCGCGCCCGTGAGGTACTCGATGACGTCGCCGGGCGGGCGGCGGCCCGCGTTGACCAGCGCGACCGAGGCTTCCACCGCGGGGGTGGCGGCGGACAGCCGGTTCAGCAACTGCCGGTACGCGGCGTCCCGGCCGGAGAGCCAGGAGCGGGCCGTCAGCAACCGGTCGTACGCCGTGTTCATGGCCGTGGTGAGCTGGTTGCGGGCGGCGCGCGAAGTCGGCTCGTCGGTGGCCGACAGCATGGCGGCGAGCTCGATGTAGACGTGCGCGACGGCCGTGCGCTCGGAGCTGGTGGCGCGCACCGTCCAGGTCACCAGCGCGACCAGCAGGCTCCACCCCGCGCCCGCGCAGAAGTAGCCGAACAGCACCTCGACGCGCAGGCCGGTCGCGTGCTGGCCGGTGCCCAGCACGCAGAAGACGAACATCTGCAGCGCCGCCACCGACGCGTTGCTGCCCGCCGCGCTGATCAGGGCCGAGCCGGCCGCGACCAGCACCACGGCCGGGATCGACCAGCCCGGCGAACCGCCCGTCACCAGTCCGATGAAGTAGCCCGCGGCGGCCGCGAGCGTCGCACCGCCCAGCCTCCGGGCGCGGTAGCGGTACGGGCCGGCAGCCTCGGACAGCACGGCCGGCAGGGCACCGGTCGAGATCAGCGCGCCGACGGCGATGTCCCCCGCCGCGTACGCGACGGCCAGCGGGGTGGCCAGGGCGATCACCGCGCGGACCACCATGTTCCAGGGGACGGGCACCGGTTTCGGGCGCAGGAGCTGGACCAGCCAGTGGGGAGCGGCGAAGTCGGGGCGCGTCACGCCCCCATCTTGACCTACGCTGAACGGAGCGATTAATTATCTTATCGCCAACAAGCTGTCGCTGGAGGTCGTCGATGCCGGGTCGCCGCTATTCGTTCGAGGTCAACCGGGTGAGCCGGGCCACCCCCGCCGCGCTGTTCCGGCTGGAGAGCGACGGCTCGCTGTGGTCGACCTGGGCCCGGCCGCTGATCGCCCGGTCACGCTGGGCCGATCGGGGCGAAGGGGACGCGGGCGGCGTCGGCGCGATCCGCGAGATCGGCCTGGGGCCGGTGCTGGTGCGCGAGCGGACGCTGGAGTACGAACCCGACCGGCGGCACGTCTACACCATGGCGAGCCCCGCGCCGTTCAAGGACTACCGCGCCGAAGTGCTCTTCACCCCGAACGCGGCGGGCGGCACGGACCTGCGCTGGAGCGGCTCGTTCACCGAGGGGGCGCCCGGCACCGGGCCGATCACGAAGGCCGCGCTGGGCGGGTTCATCCGGATGCTTTCGGGACAACTGGTCAAAGCGGCCGAGAACGGGCGGTGACGCGGGTGCGCTGAACCACAGTGGACAACCCGTGGCCAAGCCGGGCGTCTCCCGGATGTGGGCTACGGGAGGGGATCCGGGATGAAGCGGCGTTGTCTGGTTGTGGCGGCGGTGGGGCTTTTGGCGCTGACGGGCTGTTCTTCGCCGGCCGAACAACCGAGTCAGCCGAACCCCGCGCCGGGCGCGGCCCCGGCGACGGCGCCGAAACCCAGCGGCCCCTACCCGTTCGGCACCGTGCAGGCGAAGGCCCCGGCCATCAAGGACGGCAAGGTCGGCCAGGTCCGCCGCATCACCACGGACAAGCCGTACGTGTTCATCACCATGGACGACGGCGCGATCAAGGACCCGTCCGCGCTCGAGGAGATCAAGAACTCCGCCGGGCACCCGGTGCTGTTCCTCAACGAGCGGTACGTCAAGGGGCACGAGGACTACTTCAAGGCCATTTTGGACTCCACCGGCGCGGTGCTCGGCGACCACACGGTCAACCACCCGAACCTCAAGGGCAAGCCGCTCGCCTTCCAGCAGAAGGAGATCTGCGACGACGCCGACGAGCTCAAGGCCGGGCTCGGCACCCGCCCCACCCTCTTCCGCCCGCCGTTCGGCAACTTCGACCAGAACACCCTGCTGGCCGCGGCGAACTGCGGCATGCGCGTGTCGGTGCTCTGGTCCGCCTCGGTGAACGACGGCGTGGTCCAGTTCCAGTCCGGCGACAAGCTCCGCCCCGGCGACATCGTGCTGATGCACTTCCGCAAGACCTTCAAGGAAGACTACGAAGCGTTCCTGGCCCAGGCCAAAAAGGACGGTCTGACCCCGGTGCCGCTGGCCGACTTCCTCGGCTGAGCCACGGCCCGCCGGCTTCGATCGGGATGTGACCCTCCTCGGCCGAATCATCGAGAGGCGGCGGTTCGGCCACAGCGTCGAACCCCTTCAGCCGACCCCGGAGGCTCAGCCCGCGCCGAGGCAGACGAACGGCCGGCGCAGCGGGTCGATGGCGATGGCTTCGGCCAGGGCGAGGGCCGGGGGTGTGCCGGTGGCGAGGCGGCGGTGCAGATCGGCCATGGTGTCGGCGGCGGCGCGATCGCCGACCCGGGCGACGGCGCCGATCACCGTGCGCGAGCCGCGGGCCAGCAGTGTCCCGGCGAAGCCGAGGGCCTCTTCACCAGGGCGGATGTGGCTCATCGCGAGTTCGCAAGCGGCCAGCACCACGCTTTCCGGCGGCCGTTCCAGCCGGGACGTCTCGTGCGCGAACAGCGGGCCGTCCACGAGCTCCAGCCGGGAGAACAGGGCGTTCGCGGGCTCGTGCGCGCCGTGCGCGACCAGGTGGGCCAGGCGGGTTCCGTCGAGGGCGGCGAGCACGGCGTGGCTGGTGGCGCCGGGGCCGTCGACCAGGCGCGCGTCCGGGTAGACCGAGCGCAGTTTGCTCACCTCACCGACCGAACCCGGCACGCCCGGCCCACCGGCCAGCAGCACCGGGCCCTCGGCGGTCCGACGTTTGGCCGCGATCCACGCCGTCGCCGAAGGCGCGATCGACACCGCGCGTCCGCGCAACGAGGGCAGCGCCCCCCACGGCATGGCGTACAACTGTCCGATGGGGACGATCACCAGCTCACGGTCGTCCAGGGTCTTCACCAGTGACGCCGAAATCAGCCGGTCCAGTTTGTCCGCGCGGACGTGGGCGGACGCGCCGACCGCCTCGGCCAGCGGAGGCGGCAGCAGGTCGGGGGCGAGGGCGTCGAGGTCCGCGTGCAGCTGGGTCGCGGTCTCGACGATGTCGGCGAGCGGGCCGAGCTTGAGCAGCCGGAAGGTGCCGCGGTCGACCACCACGGAGTACAACTGGCCGTTGTGGGGCACGAGGCTGACCAGCACGCGTTCGCCGAGGTGCCGCACGACCTCGTCCGGCGTCGCCACCGGGCGCGGGCGGCCCCACTTGCTCGTGTGCCAGCCGAGCCGGCTCGCCTCCTGCTGGAGGTGGGCGTAGCTCTGCTCCAGCGCCTTCACCGGCTCGCCTTCGAGCCGGGCGCGCTGGATCCGGCGCTGGAGGTGGCGCATCTCGGTGATGTTCCGGGCCAGCGCCGGGTCTTCGATCACCGGTAAAGGCTCGTAGCGGTACACCTGCGCGCGGGTTCGCTCCAGCCAGGCGAACATCCGGCGCGCACCCGCCGCGTTGCGCCGCGCGCGCCGCAGCACCAGGCGCATCGCGAGCCGGCCGAGTTCCGCGCCGTGCACGGCGGTGCCGCAGACCAGGTCGAGCCCGCCCATCCGGTCGCGGATCATGCCCAGCTCACGCAGGCCCGCGCGCGCCTGCGCCAGGGCCGAACGCGGCCGGTCCGTGGCCACGGCCAGTTCGGCGCGGCACAGCCGGTGCAGCATCCGGTGGTCGACCGGAGTGGTCGCGCGCGGCTTCGGCACGCGGGCCAGTACGGCCGCCGCCTCGGTGATCTCTTTGCGCCGCAACAACAATCGGACCGCCAGCAGCCGGGCCACGGCGGTCTCGTCCCGCAGGCCGAGGGCGGCCAGCCGCTCGGCCAGCGCCACCAGCTCGCGGGGCAGCCGCGGCGTCGACTTCGCGCCGTCACCGGCGAGGATCTTGTGCACGTCGGCGCGCAGCCGGGCCAGGCCCGCGATCTCGGCCCAGGTCCGGTTGCCCCGGCGCAGGAAGCGGCGACGGGCGGCGGAGGCGAACTGGCGGGCCAGCGCGAAATCGCCTTCGAGCAGCGCGGCGGCCGCTCGGGCGACCTCGGCCTCGGCGATGTACTGGCCGGAACCGTTGTCCCGCAACGCGGGCAGCGCCTCGTCGAGGTGGCGTGCGGCCTCTTCGCCGAGTCCTGCGGTGAGCAGCGCGCGAGCCTGGTCGAGTCGGATCAGCGGCAGCGAGCCGGGTGATTCCGTGGTGAGGATGCGAGCGGCTTCTTCGTAACTGGACAACGCCTGGGGAACGTCGCCGACGAGCTGCGCGTGATCACCCAGGTTCTGCCGGAGCTTGCCTTCGAGCAGGGTGTGCCCGTATTCGACGGCCAGCGCGAGCGCGTGCTCCAGGTCGGTCTGGGCGGCGTCCGGGTTGTTCATCGCCATGTGCACCAGCGCCCGGTTGTTGAGCCCGCGCACCAGGGTGAACCCCTTGTCGTCGAATTCGGCCTCGATGGCCGGCAGCACGGCGTCGTAGACCGCGAGCGATTCCCGGAACCGCCCGGCGCGCATGAGGACGACGCCGCGCTGGATGATGACGATCAGCCGCAGCTCGGCCCGGGTACTGCACTCGGGCAGCCGGAGCCGGGCTGTCTCGGCCGTCTGCAGGTGGGCCAGCCCGGCCTCGGTGGAGGTCACCTCCGCCTCGGCCGCGGCCAGGCTGATGAGCACCCTGGTGTGCAGCTCCAGCAGTTCGGGTTCCGGCTCCGCCACGCGCACGATCGACGACAGGGCCTGCCGGAACAGCCGCACCGCGGCCGTCGGGCGCTGATCGGAAGCGGCCGCGCGCCCGCGCTTGAACAGATCGCTCACCGCGGCGGTCACGCGGTCGAGAACGGGCACTGGCGCGGGCACGCGCTCTATAGGAGCACACCTCCGCCACCCGCGGTTACACCCGTCCGGGTTCCCCGGTTCCTAGAGCACAACGGTCGGGGTCACCACCGTCCGCCGGTGCGGCCCGGTGCCGAGGTGGACCAGGATCTGCGTCGTGCCCTGTGGAACGCCCTCCAGCACGAACCGGCCGCCCGCGTCGGAGGTGGTGGCGAACGTGCCCTGCTCGGCCACGCGTACCTCCACCTCGTACTCGCCGGCGGGCACCAGCCAGCCGTCGATCCGGTGGGCCCGGCCGATCCTGGTCAGGTTGATCATCACCGTCAGATCGCTGACGGTGAAAGTGATCGTGCCCGTGGTCGTGCTGCGGACCCCGGCCAGTTCGTCGAGCCGCTCCCAGCGCGCGACCTCGACGTCGAGGTTCTCCAGTTCCAGCGCGAACTGGACCCGCTGCACCAGCTCGTCCGGTGGCGGGTCCAGCTCATCGAGGAAGCGGCCGAGGTCCGCGAGCAGAGTTTCGTCGTCCGGCATCGCTCTGCCGCCTCCCGGCGTGCCGATGTCGCTCATCGGCCACCCCCTTCTCCTGCGAGGAGGTCGCGCATCGAGTCGAGGCAACGACCCCTGGTGGGTCCGACGCTGCCACGTGGCATGCGCATGGCTTCGGCGACCGCGCGGTACTCGGCGCGCCCGGACAGCACAGTCAGCCGGAGCAACTCCTGGCAGCGGGTCGGCAGCCGCAGGAAGGCGCGCCAGACCCGGCGATCCCGGTCGGCGCGAACCGCTTCGTCCTCGGGCGCGGGCTGGGTGCTGGGCAGGTTCTCGGCCACCTCGTCGCTCAGCGGCACCGGCTGGATCCGGCGGCCGAACGGATGGGTCGCCTCGCGCCGGGTGGTGGTGATCAGCCACGCGGCCAGCGCGCGCGGGTCCCGCAGCTTGTCCAGCTGGCTGAACAGCGCGAGCCACACGGTCTGCACGACGTCTTCGGCGACCTGGCGATCGAGCCCGTTCGCGCGCGCGACGTGCCAGACGAGCGGCGTCAGCTCGTCAACGAGTTTCGCCATGGCCTGCCGGTCACCGGCCCGCGCTGCCTGCATGCAGGCAGCGTGCAGCTCAGCGCCGGTCAGTCCTTCCCATGGCGGGTCTACCTCGGTGGTTTGCACGTCGGTCACCGTATCTGTCTGGCGGCGGAAGTCTCTTGACGTCATCGTCGGTGTTGCCGGTCCTTCGGGGGGAAGGAGCGGGCAGATCGCGCTGGGATACATCTGATCGCTAACTCGTGAGGGTCGATCCCCGGTCGTCGGCCCGGGCTGGTGGTTGCTGGTCACTCACTGGTGCCGATCGGTTCCTGGTCACCGGCTTCGTTCTCGGACGGTTCGCGGCTGCTCACCCGGAGTGCGCGGCTGCTCGCCCAGGGTTCGCGGTGGGGTACTTGGGGCTCGGGGCCGCTTACCGGGCTCACAGCTCGTTACCCGGCTGCTCTACCGGCCTCACAGTCAGTTACCAGGCTGCTTTCCGGGTTCACAGCCCATCATCCGACCGCTTTCCGGGTTCACAACCCATCATCCTGCTGTTTTCCGGGTACACAGCCCGTCGTCCGGCTGTTTCACCGGGTCGTCGGCTGGTCGCCCGGGCCGTCCGCCCGGACTCGCAACCACCTTCGCGGTGTCACCGCCGCTTTCCAGGTTCGCACCGGCTGTCCGAATCGGCGGAGGATCCCTGTCTGGTAGTCCCTGCTCGGTAGTCCCTGCTCGGTAGTCCCTGCCTAGCAGTCACGGCCTGGTAGTCCCCCCTGCTAGTCACTGCCTGGCCACGTCCGGTTCCTGACCTCCCGCTGTGCCGTCCGGCTCGCGGCCGCTGCCTCGTGCCGGATGGTCCGGGGTGCCTTACCCGGTTCGGATGGTTCCTCGTCCCCGGCCCCGCACCGGCCGATGCGCGATCGTCGCCCCGGCCGATCGGATCGGCGCGTTTTCACCGGCCGGCGCGTTTTCACCGGCCGGCGCGGGCGAGCCCGCGCCGGCCGATTTCCCCTCCCACTACTCGGAGCCCGCCCCCGCAGGCCCCGCCGGATGGGCTCCTCCCCGAGTCCCATCCGGCCGACGGCGTCCGGCAGCCCCCTCGGCTCCCGGTCACCGCCCGTCTCCACCCCTAGCCGACCTTGACCGGCTCGTCGAACGGCTCGTGGTTGCCGTCCGGACTGGTGCCCGTCCCCTCAGGCTGGTGCGGTGCCGTGCCCGTGCTCACCGGCGGAACCGTGGTGATCGGCTTGATTTCCTCGTTCGACTCCTTAGGCATCGTGCCCTCCCCTTTTTCTCGACTACTCCATAAGACGCATTGGGAGTGCGCTCGGATACACGGAGAGGAGTTTTTTCTCTGAGATTTTCGAAATCGCTGGTCAGATGGGTGGCGCCGTCCTACGGATGCCGACGATCTGTGACGGAAAGTAAACGCTCCGCAACCTCGGCCAGCGCTCCGGCCCAGCTCCGGTAACCCGCCGGCCCGGGGTGGAACCGGTCAACGGCGAAGGTCCCCTCGTCCAGCAGCGCCGGGTCCATGCGAGCGTGGTCGACCGCGGGCAGCCCGATCAGCTCGGCCGCCGCGCGATCCAGGGCGCCCGATCGAGCAGCGAGCAGGTCTCGCAGCGGCCGAGGCAAGGCGGGGAATCGGGCCATCGGCGGAACCCCGGCCACGAGCACGGGCACAGCCGGCCCGACCCGCCGCCGCGCCGCGACGACGACACCCAGCAGATCCCGCCGGAACCGGGCGGCGGAGTGCAGCTCGAGGGTGTCGTTGACGCCGAGGACGATCACGAGCAGGTCGGCGGGTTTCAGCTTCGGGACGAGGTCGCGCCGGACCACTCGTGCGTTCGCGCCCGTGCGCCCGACTGCCTGCCACTGGACTCGGCGACCGAGCCGCTCGGCCAGCTGCCGGGCGAGCTGACCGGTGAGGGCCTCTTCGTGGGTTGCCGCTCCGACTCCGTCCACGGTGGACTCGCCCAGCACGGCCAGCCGAAGAACGGCGCCATGACCGACGACACCCTCGACGGGACCGGCGGCTGCGGGCAGCTGAGGTGTGCTGCGCCGGACCCGCACTGCTTGCACCACCAGCAGCGGCGCGACCAGGAGAAACGGAAGGAGAGCCATGTCTTCGACCCTAGCCGCGGACGGGTCGGGCCCCGGCCGCTCAGCCGGGGTTGTCCACAGGAAGGGTCAGATGTGGACAACTACCTCGGATGCGGTCCTTTTCGAGCCGGTGGCGGGGGCAGACGAGGAAGAATTCTCGGTGTACGACGGGGAAGGTTGGCAGGCGGGGGCGGGGCGGGCCCGAAGGGGACGGAAGGCAACTCGGGGCCGGCGCCGGGTGAGCTGAGGTGACGCCAGGAGAAGACGGGGCGTGGCCGGAGGCGGCGGGCTGACACTGGTGGGGCGAGCCGAGTCCAAGGGGCAGCGCGAAGGTCGTACAGCAAGCTCGGGTGCCAAAAGTGGGCGAAAGCGCGAAGAGCGAGTGCGAGCGATTGAAGCGAGAGCGAGTGCGAGCAATCGGAGCGAGCACAGAGCCCGGGCACCAGGATCGGGCGGCGAGAGCGGGCACCCGGCCCGGAAACCAGGCTCAGGCGCAAAGCTCAACCCCTACTTAGCCTTCTGGCGTTCCGCGTGCCAGCGGTCGTAAAGGCTGGTGATTTCCTTCAGGGCGAACGAAAGGAAGTCCTGCATCTCCGTCAGCCGCTGTCCCGCCGGGGTGTCTGCGCCGAGGGCGTCGATGCCCTCCTCCGCGGCGTCGCGCCACATCAGGAGGAAGCGGTCTCGCTTCAGGAAAGTCGCGTACCAGAGGTCGTCGTAGAGGCGGTAGTGGTCGCGGCGTTCGCCGGGTTCGCGGACCTTCGTGACCAGGCCGACCTGCTCCAGGTAGCGGACCGCGCCGGAGACGGCGGCCGGGCTCACCGATAGCCGGGCGGCCAGTTCCGCAGCGGTCAGCTGGCCCTCGTCGGTGGTCATCAGGGCCGCGAAGACGCGGGCGGCCATGCGTTGCATGCCGATCTGGGACAGGACCAGGCCCAGGCTCTCGACGTACCGACGGACGGCGTCCTCGTCCCGCTTCGGCTCAGGCGTTGGCATCAGGCCATCCTCTCGCATCACCCCCAGCCAGATCAGTGTATCCACACATTTTCTTATCTTCACAACTTCGTGAAACCAGCGTAGCTTCCGACGCATGGGAAACGCCATCTCCATCACCGGCCTGCGCAAGGCGTTCGGCCGGACGCAGGCCCTCGACGGCCTCGATCTCCAGGTTCGGGTGGGGGAAGTACACGGTTTCCTCGGCCCGAACGGCGCCGGGAAGTCCACCACCGTCCGCGTCCTGCTCGGGCTGCTGCGCGCCGACGCCGGCGAGGTCGAACTGCTCGACGGCGACCCGTGGCGGGACGCCGCGAGCCTGCACCGGCGGCTGGCCTACGTGCCCGGCGACGTCAGCCTCTGGCCCAACCTCTCCGGTGGTGAGGTGATCGACCTGCTCGGCCGGCTGCGCGGCGGGCTCGACCGGCGCCGCCGCACCGAACTCGTCGAACGGTTCGACCTCGACCCGCGCAAGAAGGGCCGCACCTACTCGAAGGGCAACCGGCAGAAGGTCGCCATCGTCGCCGCGCTGGCGTCCCGTGTGGACCTGCTGCTGCTCGACGAGCCGACCTCGGGCCTCGACCCGCTGATGGAGACCACCTTCCAGGAGGCCATCCAGGAGGAGCGCGCGCAGGGCCGCACCGTGCTGCTCTCCAGCCACATCCTCGCCGAGGTCGAAGCCCTGTGCGACCAGGTGAGCATCATTCGCAACGGCCGCACGGTCGAGTCCGGCACGCTCGCCGAACTGCGCCACCTCACCCGCACGTCCATCACCGCCGAACTGGCCGGCCCGCCGAACGGGCTGGCCGGGCTGCCCGACGTGCACGACCTCGTGGTGGAGGGCCACCGCGTCCACTTCGGCGTCGAAACCCGCTCGCTGGACGACGCGCTGCGCCGGCTCACGCTGGTCGGCGTGCGCAGCCTGGTGAGTCAGCCGCCGACGCTCGAAGAGCTCTTCCTCCGCCACTACACCGAAAAGGCCGGGAAGTGACCGCCACGCTCAGCCGCCCGGCGCCAGCCGGAGCGCGCGTCCATTCGCTGGTGGGCACCCGGTCCCTCATCCGCCTGGCGCTGCGGCGTGACCGCGTGATCCTGCCGATCTGGATCGTCCTGCTCAGCATCGTGCCCGCGAGCACCGTCAGCACGTACGCGCAGTTCTACCCGAGCGCCGCGAGCCGGGCCGCGCTCGCCGCCGGCGCCATCGCGAACCCGTCGTTCTCACTGCTCTACGGCCCGGCGTTCGACCTCGGCACGGCGGGCGGGTTCATCGCCTGGCGGATGGGCGGGTTCCTCGCGCTGGCCATCGGCCTGATGGCCGTGTTCACGGTCACCCGGCACACCCGGGCGGAGGAGGACTCCGGCCGCGCCGAACTACTGGCGTCCACTGTGGTCGGTCGCTACGCGGCGCTGACCTCGGCGGTCACCGTCTCGGCCGGGGCGAGCCTGCTGATCGGGGTGATCCAGGTGGTCACGCTGATCGGCGCGAAACAGCCAGCCTCGGGCGCGCTGGCCTTCGGCGTCGGCACTGCCTCGGCGGGTCTGGTCTTCACGGCCGTCGCCGCCGTCGCCGTACAGCTGGCCGCCTACTCGCGCACCGCCAACGGCATCGGAACCGCCGTGGTCGGCGTCGCCTTCCTGCTGCGCGGGGCGGGCGACTCTTCCTCCGGCGCGCACTGGCTCTCCTGGCTGTCGCCGCTCGGCTGGGCGCAGCAGCTACGTCCGTTCGCGGGAGAGCGCTGGTGGGTGCTCGTGCTGCCCGTCGTGGCGACGCTCCTGGTCGGCGCCGTGGGGTACGCCCTGCTGCCACGCCGGGACTTCGGCATCGGCTTGATCCCCCCGCGCCCCGGACCGGCCGAAGCCGCGCCGTCTCTGCGCTCACCCTTCGCGCTGGCCTGGCGACTTCAGCGTGGTCCGCTGCTGGGCTGGGTGATCGGGCTCGCCGTCGGCGGCGCTGTGTTCGGTTCGATCGCCAGCGGCATCGGCGGGCTGGTCGGAAAAACCGAGCAGACCCAGCAGATCTTCGAACGCCTCGGCGGCACCAACGCGATCGTCGATGCCTTCCTCAGCACCATGGTCGGGCTGTTCGCGATGCTGACTTCGCTCTACGGCGTCCAGGCGACGCTGCGGATGCGCACCGAGGAGACGGCGCTCCGGCTGGACCCGCTGCTCGCGACGCGGGTCGGCCGGCTGCGCTGGGCCGCCGGCCACCTGGTCTTCGCCTACCTCGGCACCGCGCTGCTGGTCCTGGTCGGCGGCGTGCTGCTCGGCCTGACGAACGGTCTGCGCTCCGGTGACGTCGGCGGCTCGGTCGGTCGCCTGCTGGAGTCCGTGCTGGTCCAGGTGCCGGCCGCGTGGGTGGTGATCGGGGTGTCGACGCTGATGTTCGGCCTGCTCCCGAAGTTCAGCGGGGCGGCCTGGGCCGTGGGCGGCCTGGCGCTGGTGATCAGCCTGTTCGGGCCGGTGGTGAACGCGCCGCAGGCGGTACTGGACGTCTCGCCGTTCCAGCACCCGCCGAAGCTGCCGGGTCAGGAGTTCACGGCGACGCCGCTGGTGTGGCTGCTCGTCGTCGTCGCCGCCACGTTGGCCGCGGGACTGATCGGCTGGCGGCGCCGCGACGTCGGTTGAACCGTCACCACCGCACGGACACGGCACCGGGCGGGAAGGCCGAGGACGGGCCGGACGAGGTGGGCGGGCCGGAGACCGGGGCGGGCGGCGGGGTGACCAGGACCGTCGCCGTGGTGGTGCTCGGCGGGTCCGGCGGTAGTTGCGTGGTGACCGTGACCGGTGGCGGCGGGGAGCCGGTCACGGTCATCGTCACGGGTTGAGCGGGTGGCGAAGTGAACGTCGCCGGGTTCGAAGACCCGGACGAATGCGGAGTGTTACCCGCGACGAGCAGCGCAGCGACCAGCAGACCCAAAGCGAACCCGCCCAGGCCGGTCACGACCACCGAGGCCCAGGTCGGAACCGTCTTGGACACGGGACACCTCCCTCGCCAAGCCGAAGCTCAGGTACGAGGACTAGTCGCGTTGATCTTATGCTCCGTTACCGACAGTGCAAGTTGCGTTTAGTGTACGCAAGTTTGTTTCCCAAGCAATGTCAGCTCTGTCAGAGTGCCGGGGTGGCTGAACCGGGGGTGGCCGCCAACGGCGGTGTGTTGCGGGTTTCCGACTTCCGGCGGCTCTGGCTAGCCGACGGGCTGAGCCAGGTCGGCAGCCGGATCGACTTCCTCGCGATCCCGCTGCTCGCAGCGACGACGCTGTCCGCGTCGGTGCTGGAGGTATCGCTGCTGCGCACGTTCTCGACGCTGCCGTACCTGGTGCTGGGCCTGCAGATCGGCGCCTGGTGCGACCGGATGCGCCACCGGCCGGTGCTCATCGCCGCCGACCTCGGCCGCGCCGCGCTGTTCGGCTCGATCCCGGTCGCCGCGGTGTGCGGGGTGCTGACGCTCGGGCAGGTGTACGCCGTGGTCCTGCTGGCCGGCGTCCTGACGGTGTTCTTCAGCGTGGCCCACCAGACCTACGGGCCCCACCTGGTCGAACCCGGCCGGCTCCCGGAGGCGAACGGGCTCCTGCAGACGAACACCTCCGTTGCCGCCGTGGCCGGGCCCGGCATCGGCGGCGCGGTGGTGCAGTTCGCCGGCAGCGCGGGCGCGATGGCCGTCGATGCCCTGTCCTACCTGTGGTCCGCGCTGTGGCTGAGCCGGGTCCGGACGCCCGACGCCCGCCCGGAGCCGGCTGAACGCCACCTGCTCCGCGAGATCGCCGAAGACCTGAAAGCCGTCGCGGGCAACCGGATCCTGCTCGCGATCACCGTGCACGGCGCCGTCACCAGCCTGTTCCAGTCCATGCAGATGGCGATCAGCGTGGTGTTCCTCAACCGCGAGATCGGTCTCTCTCCCGGGGTGATCGGCCTGCTCAGCAGCGCCATGCTGACCGGCGCGATCCTGGCCGGCTTCACCGCGCGCCGGTTCGGCGACCGGTTCGGCAGCGCCCGGGTGCTGTGCGCGTCCGCGCTGCTCTACGGCGGTTCGCTCCCGCTCTCCGGGCTGACCAGCCCGGGCTGGGGACTGCTCTGGTACTTCGCCGGCGGATTCGGAGCCGGATTCGGGATCACCATGAACGTGTTCTGCGTGAGCTTCCAGCAGGCCGTCATCCCGCGACGGCTGCTCGGCCGGGTCGGCGCGGTCTCGCAGACGGTGCTCTTCGGTGCCGCGCCGCTCGGCAGCCTGCTCGGTGGGCTGGTCGCCGAAGTCGCGGGCATGCGCGCCACGCTGCTGGCGGCCGGGGCCGGCGCGCTGGCGGCGTCGGCGATCCTGCTGGCGTCACCGCTGCGCAAGCACCGCGGCCTGCCGGTTCAGCCGTAGCGCAGCCCGTCCACCAGCACTCCGATCAGGTGCCCGCGGCCCGGTGAGCACCGCTCGACCGCCAGCGCGCCGACGATCAGCGCCCGCAGGTCCTCGCCGTCGATGTCCTGGCGGACGGCGCCGACGGCCTGGGCCCGCTCCAGCAGCGCGGCCAGGTTCATGCGGAACTCGGAGCCCGCCTCGGCCTTGTACGCCGAGCCGCTGGTCTCGCCGAGCGCTTCGCAGATCGCGCGGTTGAGCGAGGCCTGCTCGATCACTCGGGTGAAGTAGTCGAAGAACACCTCGCCCGGGTTCTCGGCGTCGACGAGTTCACGCGCCTCGACCGCGAACTGTTCCAGCCGCTCCACCACCACGGCCTGGAACAGCGCCTCCTTGCTGGGGAAGTGCCGGTAGACGGTGCCCGCGCCAACCCCCGCGAGACGGGCGATGTCGTCGAGCGGGACGGACAGCCCGTCGGCCGCGAAGGCCTTCTCGGCGGCGGCCAGCACCCGGGCCCGGTTCCGGCGCGCGTCGGCGCGCAGCACTGGCTTGGTCACGGGTTTTCTCCTCGATCGGCCGGACGAGCGAAACGCGCACTCCGCACTCACGGAAGCGGGTGCACCGTTCCGACTCAACTTCATTCTCGCCCGGAGAAGTCCTGACGCCGCCGACCGTGTCCGAAATCTCGCCGCCCGTCGGCCGAGGCCCGGCTCACACCGATGGTGCCGACGGTCCGGGTGAAGCCCCTCACCGGGTAGCGGACTGCGAAGCCGGTGGCGTGAACAACCGCTGCGCGGTGGAAGTGGCCCAAGGCCAAACCCCCGGGATCAGCAACACCCCCACCACCACGAACACCGGGAACACCAGACGCCTCTCGACCTTCTTGCCGGTGCGGATGCGCAGGGGTTTCGGGGGGCCGATTTCGTACCAGGTTTCTCCCGCGATCGGCAGGGGGAACAGGAACGGGCAGCCCGATTCGGTGAGCGAGTCACCCAGGCAGTGGACGAAACAGCCGACAGCGACGGCGAAACCCAGCCAGCCGGAGATCTGGTCCAGTTGAGCGGCGTGGTCCGGGGGCGCGGTGAAGTACCACCAGGCCACGGCCGCGCCGCTCAGCGGGAACAGCCAGTCGCCCAGTGCGCCCTCGGCCAGCAGGAGCCCGAAGACCACCACACCGAACACCGCCCAGGGGCCGCCGGCCGCGGTGCCCACCGCCGTCGCGGCACCGAGGGCCGCGGCGAACAGCACGGTGTGGGAGAGATGGCGGTGCCGGCCCGTCACCTTTTCGTCGCGGGGGCCCTTGGTCAGCGCGTACACCACCGAAGAGACGTGACGCAGGAGCCAGGACAGCGCGCCGGTCAGCCAGCCGAAGATGCGTGACGCGCTGGCGCCGGGATGGTCGAGGTCCGGCAGCAGGGCGAAGCCGGCCGTGGTGGCCCCGAAGACCACCGCTTGGTGCAGCGAAGCCGCTCCGACGGCGGGCGCGAGCGCCAGGCCCGCGCACCAGCCGGTCAGGGCGTGCGTGCGCCCCATCATCTTGCGTGTCCCCCCGGTCGGCAGCGGAATTCAGGTCCGCGCAAGGTGTACCGGGGATCAGGCGGGAGGCTCTTGCGACACGCTCAGGTGCTCGGCCACTCCGGTGAGCTCGATGACCCGGCTCACCGCGGAGCTGGGCACCAGCGCCAGTTCGACTTCCTGCTCGCGCGCCTGCCGCTGAGCGTGCAGGACCACGTTCAGTGCTGAAGAATCGAAGAACGTGACCCCGGTCAGATCGGCCACCACGCGCGGCGAGACCTTCTCCGAGATCAACCCGGTCAGTGCTTCCTGCAGCTGAGGGCTGGTGAGCAGGTCGAGCTCACCGGTGACCACCACCCTGGGTTCGGCGGCCCTGGTGTCCAGCTCGATGCCGAACCCGGGCGGGGTGGCGTTCTGGTCGGCTGCGGGCATGCAGTTTCTCCTCGTCAGGCGCTGCTGCTGCGCCGGTACGCGCCTGTGGTCTCAAGCGGCAACCGTGTCACGGTTCCAGGCATCTGGAACCACAACCCTAACCCAGGGGGGAGCAGTACCCGCGACGGCCGTCTGGACTCCCGGGAACCGTCACGCGCAGACCCGGCACCCAGCCTCGAGGGTGGTGACGCACGTTCGCCCGCGTGCCGACCTCGACACGCGGGACACCAGCATTAAGGGCACTAGAGCGCGGGGACGATCTTGCGCTTCGCGCGGCGTTCCCGCAGGAACAGCTCACGACGCTCGATCTCGCCCAGCCCGCCCCAAATGCCGTAGGGCTCCTGGACGGTCATCGCGTGCCGCCGACACTGGGCCAGCACCGGGCACGTCTGACAGATCGCCTTCGCGCGCGCTTCACGACGCTCGCGTGCGGATCCGCGCTCGTTGTCGGTGTGGAAGAAGAGACTGCTGTCCGCGCCGCGGCAGGAGCCCTGCAGCTGCCACTCCCACTCCTCGGACACCACATTCGGCAGCCGGCTCACGTCAGCCATCTCGTCCCCACCTTCCCCGGGATCTGCTTCTCCGCTCGGTACATGCCCGCCGGTTGCACGAACCAAACCCGGGTTTGGTTTGCTCACCCCCCGGGCACCTCGTGGACCGGGCAAGCGCAGGACACGGCCGTGAGCCGGAGAGAGGACAGCACGTGGAGGACAACGCCCCGCTCGATCGGGAAGACGCCCAGCTCATCGAGGTCCGGACGGCGGCGATTCCGCACGTGGTGCCCACTCTGCGCACCATCGTGGCCGACATCGCGATGCGTCAGGACTTCGACCTGGACGCGGTCGAGGACCTGCGGATGGCGGTGGACGAGGCGTGTTCGATGCTGCTCCCCTCAGCCGCTGACGGCAAGCTGACCTGCGTGTTCTCCTGGATCGAGGGCCGGATCGAAGTCACCGTCTCGGTGCTGTCCGACGCCCGGGAGCACGCGGACGAGACCGGTCTGTCCTGGCAGCTGCTCACCGCCCTGGCCACCTCCGCCCGTCGCACCGTGACCCCGGTCGACGGGGGGTACCTCTCCCGAGTGCAGCTCGTGCGGGAGAGCGAGGCGGCCCGCTCGTGAAGAACCCCGCCGAAGGCGACGGGTCCACCGACGTGGCGTCGCTGTTCGACGAGCTGGCCGGATTGCCGGCCGGCTCGCCGCGCCGTGAGGCGATCCGGGACCGGCTCGTGCGCGAGCACCTGGAGCTGGCGCGCAACCTGGCCCGGAAGTTCCGCAACCGCGACGAGGCGATGGACGACCTCGTGCAGATCGCGACGGTCGGGCTGATCCACGCCGTCGACCGGTACGACCCCTCGCAGGGGACCGACTTCCTGGCTTTCGCCGTGCCGACCATCTCCGGCGAGCTGCGCCACCACTTCCGCGACAACAGCTGGTCGGTGCGGGTGCCGCGGCGGCTCAAGGAGCTGAACGCGAACATCTCCGCCGCTCGCGAGGAGCTGACCGTGCGGCTCTCGCGCGCGCCGCGCCCGAGTGAGATCGCGCACCACCTGGGCGTGCCGATGGAGGACGTCTACGAAGGTCTGCGCGCCGGGCAAGGCCGCTACGGCGCGTCGCTGGACAACCTGCTGGAGAACTCGGCCCACACCCGCTTCGGCGCGCCGGATTCGAACCTGGGGCAGGCGGAGCTGCGGGAGGCCCTACGGCCCATGCTGGACAGCCTGCCGGAGCGGGAGCGCAAGATCGTCGCGCTGCGCTTCGGCTCGGGGATGAGCCAGTCGGACATCGCCCGCCGCGTCGGGGTTTCGCAGATGCAGGTCTCCCGTCTGCTGGCGTCGACCCTGAAGAAGCTGCGTACCGGGCTGGTGGAAACCGACCTCAACGAGGGGATCTGATTCGCTGACCACCCAGTGGGGTAGTTAGCCCGGTGCGAGAAGCTGACGAACTCGCTCAGGAGGTGCGGACGCCATGACAACGTCGAAGGTGCGGGCCACGGTGGCACCGATCACGGTGCGCCTGACGCTGCCGGACGACGTCACCGCGCCCGCCGTCGCCCGCAGCATGGTGCGTGAGACCCTCACCGACCTCGGTGTGAGCGGGGTCTTTCGGGACGACGTGCTGCTGGCGACCTCCGAGCTGGTGACCAACGCGTTCGAGCACGGCGAACCGCCGAAGCTGATGAAGCTGCGCTTCAGCGAGAACCAGCTCGAGGTGTCCGTGTTCGATTCCGGCACCGAGTTGCCGCAGCTCAAGGAGCCGTCGCCGACGGAGGCGCGCAGCCGCGGTTTGCAACTGGTGCGCGCGTTGTCCCAGGAATGGGGCTACGAGTGCTGCGACGGGGGCAAGCACGTGTGGGCGACGTTCGCCCTTTCGAACTCGTGAGTGGCCGAAGGGAACCGACTTCGGCGACCGCGACCGACCGGATGGGCAGGGCCTAGGATCGCCGCCATGGAGACGCGCAGGATCACCCGGCTCGGGCGTGAGGTGTCCGCCGTGGGACTGGGTTGCTGGCAGCTCGGCGCCGACTGGGGTGCCGTGGACGAGTCCGACGCGCTGGCCGTGCTGCACGCGGCCGCGGACGAGGGCGTGACTTTCTTCGACACCGCCGACGTCTACGGCGACGGCCGCAGCGAAACGCTGGTCGGCCGGTTCCGGGCCGAACGTGGTGACGGCGTCTTCGTCGCCACCAAGATGGGTCGCCGGCTCGACCAGGTTCCGGAGAACTACGTCGAGAAGAACTTCCGGGAATGGAACGACCGGTCCCGCCGCAACCTCGGCATGGACACCCTCGACCTGGTTCAGCTGCACTGCCCGCCGACCCCGGTGTACTCCTCGGACGCGGTCTACGACGCGTTGGACCGGATGGTCGACGAAGGCCGGATCAAGGCTTACGGCGTCAGCGTCGAGACCTGCGACGAGGCGCTGACCGCGCTCGCCCGGCCGAACGTGGCGTCCGTCCAGATCATCCTGAACTGCCTGCGGCTCAAGCCGTTGGAGCGCGTGCTGCCCACCGCCGTGGAGACCGGCGCCGGGATCATCGCCCGCGTGCCGCTCGCTTCGGGCCTGCTGACCGGCCGCTACACCGCGAACACCACGTTCGGCCGTGACGACCACCGCAACTTCAACCGCCACGGCGAAGCGTTCGACGTCGGCGAGACGTTCTCCGGGGTCCCGTACGAGGTCGGTCTGGAGGCCGTCGAACGGCTGCGCGGGCTGGTGCCCGAGGGACAGACGTTCGCGCAGTTCGCCCTGCGCTGGATCCTCGACCAGCTCGGCGTCAGCGTGGTCATCCCGGGTGCGCGCAGTGCGGAGCAGGCCCGGGGCAACACCGTCGCCGCCGGGCTGCCGCCGCTGCCGGAGGAGGCCGCGGCCGGCGTCCGCGCGACGTACGAAGAGCTCATCCGCCCCCTCGTGCACGACAAGTGGTGAGCCGGTGAACCCCGAAGAGCTGCTGACCACCACCCGCACCGTCCGCAAGCGGCTCGACCTCGACCGGCCGGTGCCGATGGAGTTGATCGAGCGGGCGCTGACCATCGCGCTGCAGGCCCCCAGTGGTTCGAACCGCCAGGACTGGCAGTGGATCGTCGTCACCGATCCCGAACAGCGGGCGGCCATCGGCGACCTCTACCGCCGCGCGGCGCAGGCGTACAAGGCGTCCTCGGGTTTCGCGGGCAAGCTGTTCGCCGACGACCCGCAGCGCGCCTCCGTGCAGCAGCGCGTCGGCGGCAGCGTCGAGTACCTCGCCGAGCGGATGGGCGATGTACCGGTGCTGCTGATCCCGTGCCTGAAGACGGGGTCCGCCACGCTGCCGTCCGGCAACCAGGCCGGGCTGTGGGCTTCGCTGCTGCCCGCGGTGTGGAGCTACATGCTGGCCGCGCGCTCGCTGGGGCTCGGCACGGCATGGACCACGCTGCACCTGAGCTACGAGAAGGAAGCCGCGGAAATCCTCGGTCTGCCGGACGACGTCCACCAGGCGGCGCTGATCCCCACGGCCTACTACACCGGCGACACCTTCAAACCAGCCGCACGCAGTCCCCTCTCGGAAGTCCTGCACGTCGACCGGTGGTGATCGGTCCGGACCACCCGGCGGCTCGAGGTCATGGCAGGGCGGCGACGTACGCCTCGAGCCGGTCGGCCAGCTCCACCGGACGGCTCAGCAGCACCATGTGCGAGCCGCCCATCTCGTCGGCCGTGATCCCCAGGCGTTCCCGGGCCACGCGCCGTTGCAGCTCGGGGGGTGAAAAGCCGGTCTTCGCGGCAGAGCAGCACACGCGTGGGGATTTCGGGGTACGCGGCGGGCGGCCACGGCTCGTTCCACTCGGCGCTCACCTGGTCCCGGCCGCGCGCCAGGTTCTCCGCCGCCAGCTCGGCCGGCACGTCGGCGAGGAACTGCTCGATGACGCTCAGCCCTTCCACCGGGGTGTAGCCGGAGTTCTCCCACCACCGGCTCGGCGCCTCTCCCGGCACGGGCACCATGCCGGCGACGAAGACGAGCAGCCGCGCGTTCAGCCGCTCGGCCACCAGCGGGGCGGTGAAGCCACCGTAGGAGTGCGCGGCCACGACGAGGTCGTCATCGCCGGAGCGCTCGCCGACCGCCGCGACGACGGCGTCCGCGAAATCGCCCAGTCTCGCCGTGGGCTCGCCGATCGGCAGATCGGGCGCGACGACCTGGTGCCCCCGCCTTCGCAGCTCGGCTTCGACCAGGTGCCAGTCCCAGCCACTGCCGCGTCCTCCGTGCACCAGCACGAATGTCGTCATCGGCCCAGCCTAGGCCGGGCAGCGGCCGAGCATGTCGGTCAGCGCGGTCTTCTCCCCCGTGGTCACGGTGAGGCCGTAGTAGTGCTTGACCGTGATCCAGTCCGTCGCGTAGGTGCACCAGAACGAGACCAGCGGCGGCTTCCACTGGTCCGGCGCCTTGTCGCTCTTCTGCTGGTTCAGGTTGTCGGTGACGGCGAACAACTGCGGGCGGGTCAGGTCGTTCGCGAACTGCTCGCGCTTGTCCTGCGGCCAGTCGCGCGCGCCGCTGACCCAGGCCTGGCCGAGTGGCACCATGTGGTCGATGTCGACGTCGTCGGGCTTGGTCCAGGTCTCCCCGTCGTAGACGCTGAACCAACGGCCGGCGGTCGGGTTGCAGTCGGTGCCGGCCTTGACGTCCTTGCCGTCGCGCTTGAGGACCAGCTCGCGGGTGTTGCAGTTGTGCCCCTGGTTGTCCCAGTGGGGGAATTTCTCCCGGGAGTAGCCGGTCATCGACCCGCGCTCGCCGATCTTCAGCTCCGACAACTGCTTCGTCGCGTCGCCGGCGCTGGCGGGAGGCGGCGAGGAGGACTGTGCGTCCACGCGCCTTCCGGCGTACCAGAAGGCGGCGATCGCAACGGCAAAAATGACGACGAGCAAAAGGATCCGCTGGGTGGGGAGCTTCCGGGCCATGGCGCGCGGGGTCCTCTCGATGGGGGCGGGAGCGGCAGTATGCCCGGCCCCACGGCGCTTTCCGCGCAGAAACTCTCGGCCGCCGCCGAACGTGTCCGGGGCCACTTGTCACACCGGGCGCCCGGCGAGCGACTACGAGGTGGGGGACCAGCTCGAAGGGAGCGTCGCCGATGTCCGGGCGGCTACGGAAGTGGAACACGCGGGTCGATGACTACCTGCAGTTGAAGGCGGCCGAGGGCGGGAACCTCGTGGCCATGACCCGGGTCGGCGCCGCCCTGCGCGAACGCGGTGAGCTGAGCGAAGCCGAGTCCTGGTACCGCCGCGCGGCCCTCGGCGGCGATCGCGTCGCGATGACCGTGCTGGCCCGCCTGCTCACCGGCCGTGACGCCCACGACGAGGCCGAGCGCTGGTACCACGAGTCCGCCCTGGCCGGCGACCCGCGCGGAATGGTCGGGCTCGGCCGTTGCTTCGAACGCCGCGGCCGGCTCGAAGACGCGGAGCACTGGCTGCGCGCGGCCGCCGAAACCGGTGAAGCCGAGGCGATGGGCGCACTCGGCCACCTGCTCGCGTCGGGCGACCGAGCCGACGAAGCCGAGGACTGGTGCCGTCGCGCCGCGAGCACGGGCGACACCACGGCGATGCTCGACGTCGGCATCCTGCTGCGCGCACAGGGCCGAACGGCCGAAGCGTCGCGCTGGTGGCGCGAAGCGGTCGAGGCGGGTGACCTCGCGGGCACTTACCTGCTCGGGCGTGACGCGGAACGCTCCGGGCGCGCCAAAGACGCGGAAGCGTGGTACCGCCAGGGCGCCACGGGCGGAAACGCCGAGGCGGCGGTACGGCTGGGGTTGCTGCTGCACCGCCGCGGCGACTTCGCGGAGGCCGAGACCTGGTACCTCAAGGCGGCGGAAGCGGGCAACACCGCGGCCATGACGAACCTCGGACACCTCGCTTCGGGACGCGGAGACCTCACACGAGCGGAGCGTTTCTTCCGTGCCGCTGCGGAAACTGGAGATGTGAAGGGGATGCGCGGGTTGGCCCGGGTGCTGCACGAGCGCGGCTTTCCCGATGAGGCCGGTGTTTGGCTGGCCCGCGCTTCGACGGCTCGGTCTTGAGTCCTTTGTAGACTTCTAGGGGGTGGCGGCAATGGTCTTGCGAGCAGTTCGGATCTTGTGTTATTTTTTGCGCGCGCCCCCTATGGGCCTATTCACGGAGGTATTGGCTACTCAGCCACCACGGGTTCCCCGGAACTCCCGTAATCGTCGACACTCCTTTTTCGGCGAACCGTCCTTCGTTCAGGCCGTTTGCGGGATTTTGCGCTTCTCCGTGGTTTCGTTTTCTTCCGCCTTGGGGAAAGGACCGCATGTGAATTCCATCACCGCCTTCCGAGAGCAGCCGTCGCGAAGGCCCGGGCTGGCCGTGCTCACCACCAGTGGCGCGAAAACGGGGCTTCCACGGGAAAGCCTGCTTGGCTACGTCGAGTTGGACGGCACCGGCGTGGTCGTCGCGTCGGCCGGCGGGGCGGCGCGCAACCCGGACTGGTTCCACAACGTCCGGGCCGACCCGCGCGTCACCGTCGAGACGGGCGACAGGACGTACGACGCGTACGCGGGCATCTCGCCCCCTGAGGAGCGCGACAGGCTCTTCTCACGTGTCGTGGAGGTCGCACCCGGCTACGCGTCGTATCAGGAAATGACCACACGGGTGATCCCGGTGGTGGTCCTGCACCGGCTCGATCGAGTGAAGGGAATGGGTGATTGGCTCGTCGAAGTCCACCGATGGCTGCGGGCCGAGTTGGTGTCGCTGCGCGAGTCCGGCGGTGGTGCGCCGCCTTCGCCGCCGGACCTGCGGGCACACTGTGCCGGTTTCTGCACCGCGCTGACGCGTCATCACCAGGGTGAGGACACCGTCGCTTTTCCGATGCTCGCCGACCGTTTTCCCTCCCTGGCCGACGACCTGGCGAAGCTCACCGAACAGCACGCCACCGTGGCCCGCATCCAGCGCGAGCTGGCGACCATCGTGGACGTGACCGAACTGGACCGCCTGATCACCGAGCTCGACGCCCACTTCGCCGAGGAGGAGCGAGCCGTGAAGACGGCCCTCAACGCGATCGCGGACGCCCCACCAAGCTGACCCAACCGGCGAACCGAGGCCAGCCATTTCGTCACCGGGGCGGGTACCGGTTCGCGGCCCCGGCGCGAATCCTTGACGCAAACCCCTGGACGCAAAACAGGTCCGGCACCATCACGGTGCCGGACCTGTTGTCTTGCTGTCTCAACCAGACGTGCGCCCGAAGGGATTCGAACCCCTGACCTTCTGATCCGTAGTCAGATGCTCTATCCAGCTGAGCTACGGGCGCGTGTTCAGTTGTCAACCTAGCACCTGCCGGAACAGGTACTAGATGAGTGTTCACCTAACTATCTAGCTAGCTAGTAGACATCGTGCGAACAGACACATCGCCTCTAAGATCATGTCCAGACTCATCTACGACAACCTGCCGGGTCCATCTGTCGTGTTCTGCCGGTTTTGTCTAATCAGCTGATAGACTCCAGCTTCAACACGGTCTTCCGCCCCCACCAGCTGGCCAGAGTCGATAGCCGACCAGCCGGAGTGCTGGCCAGAGAGGTTTCCATGTTCGAAGCACCGAAACCTGAGCACCACCTCGGCAACAGCAGCCCTCTTCGCCTCCATTGGCCGGACGTTGTCGTGGTCGTCGTGGGAACCTCCTTCACCATGTTTCTGATAGCTCGCGGCATCACCCCCCTCACCGCGATCGGGCAGGCGACCTTGTCGTTGACGTCCTTCGTCGCCGTGGTGTTCGTCGGCCGCGGTCTCCGGAACATCGCCCAGGGCCGCAGGTTCATCAAGAACCTCTCCGGCGTCAGTGCACTCGAACCGCAGATCGCGACGCTGGCCGGAGTCGTCGAGCACAACTCCCAGGCGATACGCCGGCTGTCGGACAGCCTCGGCAGCAGGTGGCCGGACTATCCTCCTGGGGATACGACTCGAAGCGAGTAGGGACGACAGGACGGAGCGCCGATGAGCTCGCCGAAGCCCGTTGTTTCGTCATCGAAACTTGCTGTTGTCAACACCGCTCCAGCCTTCAAGGGCCTGCTGCGGACACTCATCCATCAATCCGGTCTGACAGCGGGGAAGATAGCAGTCGCGAGCGGTATGCCACGCAGCACCGCGTACAGCCTCACTGACGTCAATCGCGACCATCTGCCGAGTTTGAGCTCGCTGGAAAAGATTCTCGACGCCTGCGCCGTGGACCAGGAACGGGTGGTGGAATGGCAGGACGCTCTCGCCCGGGTCCGTGCGCTGGCAGACCGGACGGAACTGAAGGTCGACGCGCTCGCAGCGGAGCTGAAGGTGCTCCGCAAGGGGCTGGGCATCCAGGCGAAGACGCTGCCCGACCACGTCGGCGCGCGGCTCCGCCAGGTCTGCGAGGTCGAGGACCGAGACAGCCCCGGCACGGTCCGCGACAAGGTCGCGGAGACGGTGCGGGGCCTGATCACCCGGCTACCGGATTCCCAGCAGGAAGTCGCCTGGTTGGTCTTTGGCTTCGGCACTCCGGCCGGCTGGCACTACACCGAGCGGCTGGCCAAGCTGGCCGCAGACGCGCAACGGGACCTCCGCACCATGCAACGGCGCGCCGACGACGTGGTTTACCTCCTCGCCGAAACCGCGTATGCGGCCCCCTCGCGGCTACCCCAGGTGAGCCGCGAGGACCCGTGGCACACCTCAGCACTGGCCGTGCGCCTGACCTTCGCCGAGACCGGCGCGGAGGTGTTCGAAACCCGGCGGATCATCAGCCACGTCGACGGGCTGGAGGAGATCGAGCACTCGATCTCGCTGGCCCGCCCGCTGCAACCGGGCCAGCCGCAGCCCACCTTCGAAGGTCTCGGCATCGACATCGTTGCCGGTGGCGAGGTGCACTCCACGCGCATGCTCTCCTCCACCCGCGCCGCATTCCGGCTGCGGCCCCCGCGCCCCCTCGACGCGGAGGAACAGCACGAATTCTTCTTCCGGATCCGCGTCGACGAATTCCCCTCGCCGTTCTACTGCTGCACGCCCGAATACGCGTGCGAAAGTTTCGATCTCAACATGCGCTTTCACCGCGGCCATTTGCCGATCCGAGCCTGGCGCATCGACGGCGAATTTTCCAAGGACGTGGAGGACCCGATAGCCCCGCGCAAACCCTTGTGGCCGGACAATACCGGCGAGATACACACGATCTTCCACGACCTGGAGCCAGCCAGGTCTTACGGCATCGGCTGGGAGCCAACGGACGGAGCCGCTGGAGGACTACACACGCACTGACTTGCGCCCCGGCGCGAATCCTTGACGCAAACCCCTGGACGCAAAACAGGTCCGGCACCATCACGGTGCCGGACCTGTTGTCTTGCTGTCTCAACCAGACGTGCGCCCGAAGGGATTCGAACCCCTGACCTTCTGATCCGTAGTCAGATGCTCTATCCAGCTGAGCTACGGGCGCGTGTTCAGTTGTCAACCTAGCACCTGCCGGAACAGGTACCAGCGGAGGCTCCGGGATTTGAACCCGGGAGGGGGGGTTACCCCCAACCGCATTAGCAGTGCGGCGCCATAGACCAGACTAGGCGAAGCCTCCTGGGCCGAAACGACCACTGCCCAGATAGGTTACACACCCCCGGCGACCCTCTCGTAGGCACCCCCCGCAACGGGCGATCATCGTCGTAGAAGCCGCCGCAGCCAGGGGGAACGGCCGCCGAGGCCCTCGGCTTCGAAGGTGGCGATGCCGACGCGCGGGAGCTCCCTGACGCCCGGGTAGACGAGGTAGCGCGGGACCCAGCGCGGCTGGAACTTGGCATTGAACCGGTACAGGCTCTCGATCTGGATCCAGCGCGAGAAGAAGTGCAGGACCTTCGCCGAGATGCGCGCGACCGGGCCCGCGCCGATGCGCTGTCCCTGCTCCATCAAGGCGCGGAACGCGGCGAAGTTCAACGACACCTGCGTGATGCCGTGCTCCCGCGAATACAGCAGCAGCTCGGAGATCATCAGCTCGTTGACACCGTTGTCGGCGGTCCGGTCTCGGCGCATGACGTCCAGGGACAGTCCGTGGGCACCCCAGGGCACGAACTGCAGCACCCCGCGGACGCGCCCGCCCTGCTCGGCCGTGACGATCACCGAGCCGGGGTCGCCCATGCGGCCCAGCGCCATCGAGAACCCGCGCTCGGTCTCCGTGCCGCGCCAGTTCGCGGCCAGGACCACCAGCTCGTCCAGCTCGCCCGGGCGCAGGTTCTCGCTGCGGCGCACCAGCACCTTGTACCCGGCGCGCTTGGTCCGCGACGCCGCCTGCCGGACGCCGCGCATGATCCGGCCGTCCAGGGTGAAGTCCGCGGCGTCGACCACGGCCTCGTCGCCGATTTCCAGCACCTCCAGGCCGAAGCGCGACCACACCGTCGCGCCCAGCTCCGACGCGCCCATCGCGGCCGGGACCCAGGCGTTGCGCCTGCAGACCTCCAGGTACTCCTCGATCGCGCCCGGCCAGGCCTCGTGGTCCCCCAGCGGATCGGCCGAGGTCAGCGCCACGCCCGCGATCACGCGGTAGGTCACGGCGGCCTTGCCCGACTTCGAGAACACCGCGAACTTGTCCCGCCGCAACGCGAAGTAGCCCAGCGAGTCACGCTCGCCGTGCTCCCGGAGCAACGCCTGCAGCCGCGCCAGCTCACCGTCCGAGAGGCGGGGAGCCGGCTCCGCGGAGCGAAGCAGGAAGTACGCCGAGACCAGCACCGCGGCGATGCTGAACAGCAGCCCGACCGCCGCCGAGAGGTCTTCCAGCCACCACCCGTGGAACACCGCGGGCCCGCTCACGCCGACCAGCGCCAGCCCGGACTGCGCGAGCCGGTCCGGGAAGTCCAGCGGATCGAGCACCTTCCCCGACGCCACCGAAAGCAGCAGGACGTTGATCACGAACCCGGCCACCAGAAGCTGCGCGAAGACCCGCGCGGCGCGCCAGCGGCCCGTGGCCGGGTCCGGCTCCGCGACGAAGTAGCGACGCGTGGCGATCAGCCCGGCCAGCAGGACCACCGAGACCACACCCGCGCCGAGCGCGTGCTTGAGCCCCAGGTGCGAAAGGGTCAGCAGCACCGCGAAGCCCACGGCCAGCTGCCACGCCCGGCGCTTGCGCCGGCGCAGCCCGGTGGCGAGCAGGATCAGCAGCACCCCGGTGACGATCGCGACGGTCGCCGCCGCCACCGTCGCCTCCTGCGGCAGCTCCAGCCACTCGGACAGGCGCCCGCGCAGGCCACGGCCGGCGGGCACCACCACCGAGAGGATGGTCAGCAGGCCGGTCAGCCTGCTCACCCAGGTGATCGCCGCAACGGACGTGACCCCCGCCACCCGCCAGGTGTGCTGCGCGCGCGTCCCGGTCACCACGCGTGCAACACGTACGGCCGCGCCATGCTTCCCCCGCCTTCGTCCCTACCAGGAGAATAACTTCTTCACCGGTACCTCACACATTTTTATCGCTCGACGCAGGGGTAGGCGGACCGCCGCGGCGGTTCGATCAGGTGCAGGTCGCACGGATGCGCCCGCGCGGGGAGTCAGCGCAGGTGGGCGTCGAACCAGTCGAGGGTGCGCTGCCAGGCTTCCACCGCCGCGCCGGGGTCGGCGTCGAAGCGGTGGTTGGCGCCCGGGTAGCGCACGACGTTGGTGGCCACCTTCGCCGAGGCCGCGGCGTCGCGCAGCTGCTCGACCTCGGCACCGCCCGCCTCGTCGCCGGCGTCGCCGAACATGCCGAGCCACGGGCTGGTGACGTGGCCGGCGATCTCCAGCAGCCGCGGCAGTTCCGTGACGCGCTGGCCGCCGACGCTCACCGCGGCTCCCAGTCGCCGATGCGAGGCGACGAGCAGCGCCGCCGTGCCTCCGAGGTCGAACCCGACGACACCGCGAAGGTCGGCCTCGACGCCGCGTTCGAGCAGCCATTCGAGTGTGATGTCCGTCGCGTCGAGGAGATCCTGCTGCGTCAGTGCTTCGCCGCCTTCGAGGTGCGGCGTGACGGTGAGCCAGCCTTCGCCCGCGAGACTCGCGACGAGCAACACCACACCATCGGTGACTCCGTCGCCTTCGTGCAGGACAACCAGGCCTCCCCGCAGGGCACCCTGGGGCTCCGCGAAAGTCAAGCGCAGCGTGCGGCCGTCGGTACGCTGGTAATCCACGGTGCTCGTCGATGTCATCACCGCACTCAATCACCTCCGGGTGAACATTGGGAACCTTTCTGGATCGGCCGCGGCGGGATACGGTGGCGAGGTTGTCCGCCAGAACCGAGGAGAACCGACGATGCCGTCCCTCGCCCCCCGCCCTGATCTCGAATCGTTGCCGAAGTACGTCCCCGGCCGGACGATCCACGGCGCGATCAAGCTGGCGAGCAACGAGGTCCCCGGCGGCCCCCTGCCCAGTGTGCGGGCCGCGATCACCGAAGCGGCGGCCGACGTCAACCGTTACCCGGACAGCGGTTCCCAGGCTCTGCGCGAGCGGCTCGCGACGGAGCTGGGGGTGCCGATCGAGCAGCTCGCCATCGGCTGCGGCTCGGTTTCCCTGTGCCAGCAGCTGATCCAGGCCGTGTGCGGTCCCGGCGACGAGGCGATGTTCGCGTGGCGCTCCTTCGAGGCGTACCCGATCGTCACGCAGGTGGCGCACGCGATCGGGGTCAAGATCCCGCTGACCGAGGGCCACGGCCTCGACCTCGACGCCATGCTCGCCGCCGTCACGGACCGGACGAAGCTGATCTTCGTCTGCAACCCCAACAACCCCACCGGCACCGTGCTGCACCGCGACGAGATCGAGCGCTTCCTCGACGCCGTCCCGGCCCACGTGCTGGTGGTGCTGGACGAGGCGTACAAGGAGTTCGTGACCGACCCCGAGGTGCCGGACGGTGTCGACTTCGCGCGCACGCGAAGCAATGTCGCCGTGCTGCGCACCTTCTCCAAGGCGTACGGCCTGGCTGGGCTGCGCGTCGGTTACGCCGTGGCGCCGACCCCGATCGCCGACGCTCTGCGACAGGTCTACGTGGCCTTCTCGGTGAACGCCCTCGCGCAGGTGGCGGCCATCGCGTCCCTCGACGCCGCCGACGAGTTGCTCGAGCGCTGCCAGGAGATCATCACCGAGCGCGAACGCGTGCGGAACTCGTTGCTGGACATGGGTTACGACATCCCGCCCACGCAGGCCAACTTCGTCTGGCTCCCGCTGGGCGAGCGCACGGTCGCCTTTTCGGAGCACATGCTCGACCGCAAACTGATCGTCCGCCCGTTCCCGGGCGACGGCGCCCGCGTCACGATCGGCACTCCGGAGGAGAACGACCTGTTCCTGGCCGCGGCTCGGGAATTCCTTTCCTGACCGGGGTTTCCTCCGACGGGTTGGGCCGGGCCGGCTGCTGACGCGGTGGGCCCGCCCTTCGGTGGCACCGCCGCGGCGGCCCGGTCGCCTGAGTGCCCCGCCGCAGTGCGCTCACGCGGGGCGCCTGACCTTCACCGCTGCGGTGGCTGGCTCGGGGTCGGCGCTACTTCAGCAGGAGCTGCACCACCGCGGCGATCCCGATCACCACGATCACACCGCGCAGCACAGTGGGCGAGAGCCTGCGGCCGATCTTCGCGCCCAACTGGCCGCCGATGGTCGAGCCGACGGCCAGCAGGCCGATCACCGGCCAGCTGACCGGGGCGACGATCGCGTAGATCAGGCCCGCCACCACGTTGACCACGGCCGAGAGCGAATTCTTGACCCCGTTCAGGCGCTGCATCGGCTCGGCCAGCAGCATGCCCATCACGGCCATCATCATCACGCCCTGCGCCGCGGTGAAGTAACCGCCGTAGATGCCGATCAGGAACAGCAGCCCCATCAGCAACGGCCCGGCCGGACGCCCGGCGCCGCTCGTCCCGGATGGGGCCGACGCGTTCACGGCGCCGGCGGCAACTGTGGCTGCGGAACTGGCCGCAGCCGGCGTGGGACCGGCCTCATCAGCAGGCGCAACGCTGGTCTCAGCAGCAGCAGCCGCGGCCGTCCGGCGTTTCTGGACCCACTTCGAGATCCGGGGCTGGACGATGACCAGCACCACGGCCAGCCCGACCAGTACCGGCACGACCGTCTCGAACGCGTCTTTCGGCAGGGTCAGCAGCAGCGCCGTGCCGCAGATGGCGCCGAAGAACGACGCCACGGCGAAGCGCATCACCTGGGGCCAGTAGCCCTCGAGCTCACGGCGGTAGCCGTACGCCCCGCTGATCGAGCCCGGCGCCATCCCGACGGCGTTCGACGTGGTCGCCACCACCGGCGGGTACCCGAGCGCCACCAGCACCGGGAACGTCACCAGCGTGCCGGAGCCCACCACCGCGTTGATCCCGCCGGCCCAGATCCCCGCGACGAAAATGATCACCGCGTGCCACCACGTCATAAAGCGCTCACCCCGGGACGATAGGCATTCCCGGCCGCCACCGCGACGCAGATGTGTCCGGGCGAACACGGACAGCTCCGTCCGGCACCACGACACAGGCACCACCACACCCGCTCACCGGGCCTCCCCGATCCGCGCCACCTCGATCCCGGTCCCTCCACACTCCGAGCAGCCACCCGGCCCCGGCTCGAACACCCCAGTCGCGGGCCCCGCCCATCACCTCATTCCGACGGCTCGAACACGCAGAACTCGTTCCCTTCCGGGTCCGCGAGCACGTGCCACTCGATGTCACCGCCCTTCGCGCGGATCAGGGTGGCGCCGGCCGCCACCAGTTCGCCCGGGTCGCCCCAGACGTCCAGGTGCATGCGGTTCTTGACCGTCTTCGCCTCCGGCACCGGGCAGACCCAGAACCGCGGGCCCACCCCCTCCGGGTCGACGATCGGCACCGGCCAGTCGGGCGCGCGCTCGTCGCCGGTGAGTGAGTCGCGGCGGACGTAGCCGAGCGCCGAGCACCACCAGTCCGCCAGTGCGTGGTGGTCGATCGCGTCGATCGCCAGGTCCTTGAACTTCGCGGCCATCCCGCTCCTCCCCCGGCCCGACGGCCCGGCCAGCCCGGTGATCGTGACACGGGCCACCGACGATTTCCGGCGCACGCGGACCGCGCGGGCCTGAGAGGATGGGCGCGTGGCCCACGAATCCGAACAGGTCTGGAGCGCCACCGTCGACCACCTGCGCAGGATGATCGACACCGGCGAGCTCGCGCCCGGCTCGCGCCTGCCCGCCGAACGCGCCCTGGGCGAGCAGCTCGGCATCAGCCGCGGTTCGCTGCGGCAGGCGTTGCGGGTGCTGGATTCGATCGGTTACGTCCAGATCCGCGCGGGCTCGGGCACCTACGTCCGCGAGCAGGAGAGCGCCGACAGCCCGCTGAGCAGCTGGTTCTCCGAGCACGAGCAACTGGTCGAGAAGCTGTTCGACCTGCGCGCGACGGTCGAGCCGACGCTGGCCGAGCGGCTGGCGCTGCACCACTCACCCCGGATCGTGCAGCGACTGGCCGACAACGTGGCCGAGATGGAGGCCGCCGCCGCGGCCGGTGACATGCTCCGGGTGATCGCTACCGACGCCGAGTTCCACCGGGTGATCGCCGGCAACGCGGGCAACGACGACGTCGCCGACCTGCTGCGTTCCGTGCTCGCCCTGGTCGGCGAGGAGCGGCGGGCGGCGCTGCGGCTGCCGGGCCAAATCCGCAAGGCCGTCGACGAGCACCGCGCGATCCTGGAGGCCGTGCGCCGCAACGACGCCGTCGCGGCGCGTGAGATCACGCTGAAGCACCTGCTGGACGCGAAAACCTACGCGCACGACTACGCGTCCAACCCCTGACCCGAGCGCGGGGCTCAGCCCGGTTCGCTCCGAGGTGGTCGAACCACGCCGCGGGTGCTCTACCGAGACTCCAGCACCCGCGCGACGAACCGGTGCACCTTGTCCTCCAGCCGCTCGATCCGCTCCTCCAGGGTGAGCCACTCGTTCGGTTGCGGGATCTCGGGCTGGATCTCCCGTCGCACGTAACGGCTGCAGGCCAGGTTCGCGCAGATGTACGTGCCGAGCGTGTTGCCCTCGCGGCCGAGCTTGCCCGCGCGGCGGCCGGAGAAGAGCGAGATGTCGGAGACGCGGTGCGTGGTGGAGCAGAAGGCGCACATGTTGCTGCTCACCCGTGACCGCGCGGGGGGTGCGGCGCGCAGGGCCAGGCCAATGACCTCCCCCTCGTACGGCAGCACCAGGTAGGCGCGCGCCGGCGCCTTCGGGTCGCGCCAGCCCAGGAAGTCGCGATCGGCCCAGGGGACCTCGCCGGGGACCGTCACGGTCTTCGCTTCGCCACGCGAGCAGTTGACGAAGGAGGCGCGGATCTGGTCCACCTCGAGCGGTTGCATATCGTCACCGTAACCAGTGGTGACGACGCGGGCGACGCCTTTTCTCGCCGCTGAGCCGCCCAACCCATACGATCGGCGGCGTGCGGAGGAAGACGGCGGGCCGGTTCCGGCTGGTTCTGCGCACCAGTCTGGGCTTCGCCGCGCTCGGCCTCGGTTCCAGTGTCGCCGGTTCCGCCGTGGTGGCGTTGCTGCTGGTCCTGCAGGGCCTGCCGGGGGACGCCGGCGACCGCGGCTGGATCTTCGGGCTGACTGCGGCCGGGATCGTGGCCGCGAGCCTGGTCGCCGGCACCCTCTGGACCGCCTACCTGCAGCGTCGCACGGTGGTCTGGTTCACCCGCGGCCGCCCGCCGACCCGGGCCGAGGCGCAGCGGGCGCTGCGGCTCCCCGTGGACATGGCCGTGGTCAGCGGCACGCTGTGGCTGATCGGCACGATCGGGCTCGGTGCGCTGGCGGGCTGGATCGGCTCGTTCACCGACGCGGCCGGCATGGCGCTGACCATCGGGCTCGGCGGGCTCACCACCGTCGGGCTGACCTACCTGGCCGCGGAGTGGGTGGCGCGGCCGGTGATGACGATGGCGCTGGACGTCGCGCCGCCCCAGGGGTCACTCCCGGTGACCGTGCTGACCCGGCTGATCGTCACCTGGGCGCTGGCCAGCGGCGTGCCGCTGGTGGGCGTGCTGCTGGTCGCGACGCCGCCCGACCTCGGCCACGCGAACCCGACCGAAAGCCTGATCACGCTGTCGGTGATCGGCCTGACCACCGGCGCGATCGGCACGGCGCTGCTGGCCCGCGCCGTCGCCGCTCCCCTGCACCGGCTGCGCATCGCGCTGGACCGGATCGCCCGCGGCTCGGTCGAGGTGACGGTGGACGTGGACGATTCCAGCGAGATCGGCCTGCTGCAGACCTCGGTGAACGACCTGGCTTTCGGGCTGCGCGAGCAGGAGCGGATGCGGGACCTGTTCGGCCGGCACGTGGGCACGGACGTGGCGCGGCACGCGCTGGAGTACGGCGCCTCGCTGTCCGGCGACGTGCGCGAGGTGGCGGCGCTGTTCGTCGACGTCGTCGACTCCACCGTGCTGGCCCAGCGCACGCCGCCGCAGGAGCTGGTGGCGAAGCTGAACCGGTTCTTCGCCAGTGTGGTGTCCGCTGTGGACGCTCGCGGCGGGCTGGTCAACAAGTTCCAGGGCGACGCCGCGCTGTGCGTCTTCGGGGCGCCGACGCGGCTTTCCGACGCGCCCACCATGGCGCTCGCGGCCGCGCGCGCGATCCGCGACGCCGTGCTTTCCGACGGTGAGCTGGACCTGGGCATCGGGGTGGCCTACGGGCCGGTCTTCGCGGGGCAGCTGGGCGCTTCGAGCCGGTTGGAGTACACGGTGATCGGCGACGCGGTGAACGAGGCCGCGCGGCTGACCGAGCACGCGAAGTCCGTGCCGTCCCGGATCCTGGCCAGCGAGGCGACGGTCAGGGCGGCGCTGGGTGGGGAGCGGGCGCAGTGGTCCGTTCACCGCGAGCTGCTGCTGCGCGGCCGTGAACAGGCCACCGTCACCTGGGCGGACCGGGCAGCGACAGGAGCCGGATGAGCTGGGTGACCAGGCGGTCGAGGTAGTCGTCGGACACCGGTAGGTCGGTCACGGCCAGCCGCCAGTAGAGCGGTCCGGCGAGGAAGTCGAGGCCCAGTTCGACGTCCACCTCGGCGGGCACCTCACCGCGATCGATCGCGGCGCGCAGGATCTGCACGGCGTTGTCCCGCCGGGGCGCGCCGACACCGGCCACCAGCGCTCGTCCGAGCTCCGGGTCGCGGTGGGCCTCGGCCAGCAGGTCGGGCACGATCCGCGAGACCAGCGGGTGGGTCAGCGCGCGGACGGCGTCGCGGAGGTAGTGCTCCAGGTCCCCGCGCAGCGTCCCGGTGTCCGCGGGAGCGATCGCCGTGATCGCGACGCCGGACAGCAGCGCCACCGTCATGTCGCGTTTGGACGGCCAGCGCCGGTAGATGGCCGCCTTGCCGGCGCCGGCCCGCTTGGCCACCGCCTCCAGCGAGAGCCGCCCGTAGCCGACGGTGGCGAGCTCTTCGTAGAAAGCGGCGGCGAGCGACTCGGTCACGTCGTCGCGCAACTCCGAACCACCGCGGGTCTCAGCAGCCATACCGGCACTCTAACACTCGAACGGAACGCTTGCGTCTCGGTCGAACCTGTGCTCTTATCGAGCGAGACGGAACGTATCCGTCTCGTTCAATCGGAGGTCATCGTGAAGTTCCTGTTCGACGACGAATCGTTCTCGTTCGAAGCGCTGCGCGCCGCCGGTTTCGCCGCTTACGGCGGCGCCGACCTGGGCGAAGTGCTGGCCACCGGCGCCAAGATCGACGACGGCGACGAGGCCGCCTGGCACGCCTCCTGGAAGGCGACGGCCGAGCGCGTGGAGGACATCGGCCGCAAGGCGCTGGCCGCCGGGCACGAGGTGAGCGCCCGCGAGGCGCTGCTGCGCGCGTCGAACTACTACCGGACGGCCGAGTTCTACCTCCGTGAGCACCCGGCCACGGACCCGGAGGTCACCGAGCTCTCCCGCCGCTCCCACGACACCTTCGCGGAAGCGGCGGCGCTGCTCGACACCCCGGTCGAAGCGGTGGAGATCCCGTACGAGGGCACGACGTTGCCCGGCTACCTCTTCCTGGTCGACGGTTCCGGCACGCCGCGGCCCACCGTGGTCTACAACAGCGGCTACGACTCCACGCTGGAAGAGGCCTACTTCGCGCTGGCCGCGGCGGCGCTGCGTCGCGGCTACAACGTGCTGGCCTTCGACGGGCCCGGCCAGGGCGCGACGCTGCGGCGCCGGCAGCTCGTCTTCCGGCCGGACTGGGAGGCCGTGATCACGCCGGTGATCGACTACGCGGTGCGCCGCCCGGAGGTCGACGACCAGCGGATCTCCGTGTTCGGCTACAGCCTCGGCGGTTACCTGGTGGCCCGCGCGGCGGCGTTCGAACCCCGGATCGCGGCGCTGATCCTCGACGACGGCGTGCACGACTTCCACGCGGCCTTCGACCGCAGCCTGCCGCCGATGCTGACCGAGTGGATCAACGACGAGCGCGACGACGTGGCCGACGCGGTGATGGGCCTGATCGCGAGCCAGGTCACGCAGGTTCGCTGGGCGCTGAACAACGGCAAGTGGACCCTCGGCGTCGGCTCGGCCGCCGCACTGGTCCGCCGCAGCCGCGACTACACCCTCACCGGGATCGCCGACCGCATCACCGCGCCGACGCTGATCATGGACGCGGAGAACGACCAGTTCTTCCGGGGTCAGCCGCAGGAGGTCCAGGCCGCGCTGGTCAACGCGGACACCACGCTGGTCACCCTGACCGAGGCCGAGGGCGCCGGCGAGCACTGCCACATGGGGGCCATGGGCCGCTCGCACCAGGTGATGTTCGACTGGCTGGACGAGACCCTGGCTACCGCCTGAGCGCGAGTCACCGGGCCGGGCTAGAGGACGTCCGGCCAGGTCAGCAGGGTCGAACCCCAGGTCAGACCGGCCCCGAAGGCGGTCAGGACCACCCGGTGGCCCGGCCCCAGGGTGCCGTCGGCGGCGGCGTCCGCGAGGGCCAGCGGGATCGAGGCGGCGCTGGTGTTGCCGACCCGGTCGATGTTGGCCACGACCGCGTCGGCGGGCAGGCCGAGGTGCTTGGCGGTGGCCTGGAGGATGCGGATGTTGGCCTGGTGGCCGACGAACCGGTCGACGTCGCCGACCATCCAGCCGGCCTGTTCCAGCACCGCGCGGGAGGACTCGGCCATGCGGGCGCAGGCGTGCCGGAACACGGCCGTGCCCTGCATCCGGAGGTAGTGCTCACGCGGGTCTTCGGAGTGGCGGCGGCGCGCGCCGCCGGCCTCGACCCACAGCAGGTCGGCCAGCTCACCCTCGCTGTGCAGGTCGAACGGGCCGAGCGCACCGGGCTCGGCCGAGTCGCCGCCGCGCAGCACCACCGCTCCCGCCCCGTCGCCGAAGATCGGCACGGTGGTGCGGTCGTCCGGGTCGAGCAGGGAGGTGAAGACGTCGGCGCCGATCACCAGCACCCGCTTCGCGATGCCCCCGGCGATCAGCCCCTGGGCGGTGGCGAGGGCGTAGATGAAGCCGCTGCACACGGCGTTCACGTCGAACGCGGCGGCGGTGCCGAGGCCGAGCCGGGCGGCGACCTGGGGCGCGCTGGCCGGGCAGAGCTGGTCGGCGGTGGAGGTCGCGAGCACCACGGCGTCGGCCCCGCCCTCGGTACCGGCCAGCGCCCGGCGGCCCGCGGCCACGGCGAGATCCACTGTGGACTCACCCGGCGCGGCGATCCGGCGCTCCCGGATGCCGGTGCGGGTGCGGATCCACTCGTCGGAGGTGTCCAGCCGCTCGGCCAGCTCGTGGTTGTCCACCACCCGTTCGGGCAAGGCCGCACCCAGTCCCGTCAGCACGGCGGCGCGACCGGGCGGAAACCCTTGCAGACTCACGACGGAACCCTCCCAGCCGACGGTGGGGCGACGGCTGAGTCCACTTGTATGGGCTACCCCTGGGTAGACCGGTCAGTTGTGTTCCAGGTCACTGGAAAACCCCTTCCAGGTTCGCTCATTAGGAGGTATTGGCCACAGTCCGCACTGGTCCGCAGGCGGGCGCCGGTAAAGGCGAGGCGTTCGGTCGGTGTCCCCGGTTAGCCTGAGGCGTGCTCACTCCCGACCTGGACCGGCTGGACCTGGCCATCCTCGCCTGCCTGCAGGCCGACGCGCGCACGATCGCCGAGGTCATCGGCGCGAAGGTCGGCCTCTCCGCCGCCGCCGTCCAGCGCCGGATTAAGCGGCTGCGCGAGACCGGGGTGATCGAGAAGGAGGTCGCCGTGCTGTCGCCGCGGGCCCTCATGACGTTCCTGGTGATGGTCGAGATGGAGCGCGAGCACCTGACCGTGCTGGACGGCTTCCGCCGCCAGGTCCTGGGCGACGACCACGTCCAGCAGTGCTACTACGTGACCGGCCAGGCCGATTTCGCCCTGGTCGTGACCTGCTCCGACATGGGCGCGTTCGAGGCGTTCACCCGGCGGACGTTCTTCGACAACCCGAACGTCCGGCACTTCACCACGAGCGTGGTCATGGACCGGGTGAAGGTCGGGCTGACCCTGCCGCTGGGCTGAGCCCGTCTACTTCGGACGGTCTCCCGGTTGCGCGCGAGTCCCCCGCGGCTGCCCTGGCGGGGCAGACAATGTGACCCGAGGTCGTGAACCGGGTGCAAGGGGTGAGTGTCGCGTGTTACGCCTGACGGGGCGGATGCAACCGATCGCGTGAACGTCGGGGTTCTGGCGTCACGAGGGGATCGGCCGATCATCTCCCTGCCGACAGTTCGCCAGGCGCGAACCACCGGAGGAACACACCAGGAGCAGCCGTGCACACCGACGCCGTACACCAGACCCAGTTCGTGTTGCTGAACGAGAGCACCACGCCGGTGCTGTCCCGTCTGTCCTACCACGCCGACGAGCCCTTCGCGGTCACCGTGGCCTTCCGGACCGAGCGCGGCCGGTGGATCGAGTGGACGTTCGCACGTGACCTTCTCGTGACCGGGCTCGATGAGCCGTCCGGCCTCGGCGACGTGCGGGTCCGCCCGGACCTGTCCGAGGACGAGGCGATGCTGACCCTCGAGATCGAGTCGCCGGACGGGTACGCGTCGTTCGAGCTCGAGCGCGAGGACGTCCGGAACTTCCTCGACTCCTCCTACGAACTCGTCCCCCTCGGCGGCGAGAGCGAAAGCTTCGACGTCGACGCGCTGATCGAAGAGATCAGCAACGTGTGAGACCTGCCGATCCCGCGGCACTGGGGGTAGGGCGGGTCGAGTGCGCCGGAAGGCACTCGACCCGCCCTCCTCCGTTTCCCCGGCCACGGTCCACTTCGGAGGAGTACACAGTGGACGTCATCGCGGCCGGAGCACCCGGCGCCTGGCGGAGAAGGGCCACCGGCCGGCCGCGTCTGGCCCGCTTTGTCCTCTTCGACCGGGCCCTCCACGACGTTTTTCGCGGCCGTCCGCCGACCGCTGGCGCGGCGCCGGGCACCGGCGCCGCCCGCGCCCTACCTTGATCGGGTGACTTCAGCGAATCCGCGGGACGACCGGCCGGCCTGGCGCCGGACCACCGACGGCGAGACCCGGTGGCCGGCGGCCGCGGTGGTGGTGGCGACGCTCGCGTTGCAGCTCGCGTTGCCGCACGAGGTGGAGCTGTCGCCGTGGTGGCTGCTGCCTTCGCTGTCGCTGCTGCTGATCGTGGCGTTGCTGCTGATCAACCCCGGGCGGATGAGCCGGTTCAGCCACGTCGAACGGGTCGTCTCGCTCGCCGTCGTGGCGGTGGTGAGCTTCGCGAACGGCGGCTCGGCCGTGCGGCTGGTGCTGGGCATCGCGCACGGCTCGTTCGGCGGGCACGCGGTGCAGGTGCTGGTCAGCGGCGGCATCGTGTACTGGACGAACATCGTGGTGTTCTCCCTGTGGTACTGGGAGTTCGACCGCGGCGGCCCGGCCCGGCGCGCCGACGGCCAGGCCCAGTACGCCGATCTGCAGTTCCCTCAGATGGACAGCCCCGAGCTGACCCACGACGACTGGGAGCCGCGTTACCTGGACTACCTCTACCTGGCCTTCACCAACGCCACCGCGTTCAGCCCGACCGACGTGATGCCGCTCAGGATCTGGGCGAAGATGACCATGATGCTGCAGGCGGCGATCTCCCTGCTGGTCGCGGTGATGGTGGTGGCCTGGGCGGTCGGGGCGCTGCAGCACTGAACCCTCCCACCGAAAGAACCGGGGGCGCCCCCGCCGGGAAGGCGCCCCCGCCGGTGAACCGGTGGTCAGTGCTCGGTCATGGTGAAGCTCTGGCCGTCCGAGCCGATCCGGCTCGGGCTGTAGGTGCCGCTGCCGTTGTCGTCCGCGTCGATGCCCTGCGGGTTGGTCGAGGCGAGGCTCTTGCCGTCGAACTTCACGCCGCTGAACGAGATGCCGCCGTTGATCGAGGGGTAGGAGTCAGTGGGCGACTCGATGATGGCCTCGGCCGAGGCGTGCTTGGCGTTCAACGACTTGGTGGTCGTCTTCGACCAGCCCTTGGTGGTGTCGCTGATGTCCAGCTTGTAGGAGTTGCCCGAGCGCGTCACGGTCGCGGTGAAGTTGTCACCCGCGCTGACCGGCGCCGCCGAGGTCGAGTAGTACACCGGGGCGGCCGGGTACATCTCGTACCAGGCCTGGTAGACCGCGCGGCCGCTGGAGCAGTCGGTGGCGACCCCGGTCTGCTCCACAGTGGACGAACCGTCGCCGTCGATGCCCACCCACGGGGCGAACAGGTCGTTGCTCGAATTGCAGGTGACCGACGGCTCCTTCCAGCTGGCCGTGGCCGTGGTGAAGCTGCCGAAGCTGACGTAACCGCCCCAGTTGCCACCCGAATAGGCCTGTCCGTGGAAGTGCGCGCCGAACGTCGGCGCCGCGCTCGCCGGGCCGGCCGCGGCCGTGAGACCCGCCGCGGCGACGGCGGCCAGGGCCAGTGCCCGGACGGTCCGAGAGGAGAGGGAGTTCATGCGGGGTCCAATCTGATCACCGATGGGGACTCGGGGAGTTACCAGGTGGTGCGCACCGGTAACAGTGTTGGATTCGCCCGCGCCGAGAGGTAGCTACTTTCGAAGGGTCTTCACATTCCGGGAATCGGGCACCGGAATGTCCTGATTTTTCCCTTGTACACGCGGAAGTCCGCGGTGCCCGCCCCCATCCGGACGGCGGGCACCGCGAGCTCAGCGCGCCGGGCGGGCCAGCGCCGCTTCCACGAACTGCGTGGTGTAGGTCCGGGAAAGATCGATCCGGTCCTTCTTCGGCTTGACGTTGCTCGAAGACGAGCCCAGCACGTTCAGCACGTTGCGCGCGCCCGCCGGGTCCATCCGGCCGTCCTGGGTGAACATCGGCAGGCTGTCGTGGAGCGATTTGACGTACAGCGCCTTGTCCCCGCCCGCGAACGACTGCGGCATGACGTCCGCGACCTGCTCCGGCGTGTGCTCGGCCAGCCACCGCAGCGAATCCACGTACGCGTTGGCCAGCTTCTGCACGATGTCCGGGTACCGGTGCACGATCTCGCAGCTCATGTACAACGAGCTGGCCGGGTACAGCCCACCGAGCGCGGCCCGGGTGCCCGCCACCGTGCGCAGGTCGTAGAGGATCTTCGCCTGGCCGGTGTTGGTCAGCTGCGCGATGGTCGGGTCGGTGGTCATGCCGGCGTCGATCGAGCCCTGCTGCAACGCCGAGATGAACGTCTGCCCGGCCCCGACCTTGACCGGGGTGTAGTCCTTGCCGCTGAGCCCGCCGCGGGCGGCCAGCGCCTTGGTCAGGAAGTCCGTGGACGAGCCCAGCGAGGTCACGCCGAGGTTCTTGCCGCGGAAGTCCCGGCCCGAACGGATCTCCCCCGCCTTCGCGGTACCCACCATCTCGGCCTCGCCCGGCACGTTCGAGAACTGCACGACGCTGGTGATGCACTGCTCCTTGGCCTGCAGGTCGATGGTGTGGTCGTAGAAGCCGACCACCCCCTGCACCTCGCCGGCCAGCAGCGAGGTCTCGGCGTTGGCCCCCGAGGGCTGGTCGAACAGCTCGACGTCGAGCCCCTGCCGCTCGTACGCGCCGATCTGCTGGGCGAGCTGCCCGGGCAGGTAGATGACCTTCGACAGGCCGCCGACCATGATCTTGATGTGCGGTTTTCCGCCGCTGCCGAGGTCGATCTGGCGCGAGTCGCGGCAGGCCGCGACCCCGGCCAGCGTGACCACCAGCGCGGCGGCCAGCGTGATTGTCCTTTTGAGACGCATCTCAGATCCCCTGGCCGGACTGGGAGTTCATCTGCGGACGCCAGCGCAGCAGCCGCGACTCCGCGGTGCCGATGCCCCATTCGGCCGCGAGCGCGACCACGGTGATGATCAGCATCCCGGCGTACACCCCCGCGGTGTCGAAGGTGCCCTGGGCGTTGGAGATGAGGAAGCCCATGCCCGCCTTGGCCCCGGTGTACTCGCCGACCACCGCCCCGATCAGCGCGAAGCCGAACGCCACGTGCAGTGAGGACAGGATCCACGAGGTCGCGCTCGGCAGCACGATCGAGCGCAGCACGGCCCACCTCGACGCGCCGAGGATGCGCGCGTTGTCGATCAGGTTGCGGTCCACTTCGCGGGCGCCGGTGAAGGCGTTGAAGAACACCGCGAAGAACACCAGCACCACCACCGTCGCGACCTTCGACGACATGCCGAGGCCGAACCAGATCACGAACAGCGCGGCCAGCACGATGCGCGGGAGGGCGTTGGCCGCCTTGATGAACGGGGCCAGCACGTCGGCCAGGTACTGGCTGCGGCCGAGCACCACGCCCAGCACCACGCCCAGGATCGCGCCGAGCACGAACCCGATCACCGCCTCCTCGACGGTGACCAGGATCTGGTACCAGATGGAGCCGAAGTCGGTGCCCGTGCTGAACCACTCGACCAGCCGCTCCCAGATCTTGGAGGGCATCGAGTAGAAGAACGGGTCGATCCAGTACCGGCCGGCCAGCTCCCAGCTACCCAGCCAGACCACCACGATGGCCAGCCGCAGCAGCCAGATGTTGCGGCGGCGGGCGCGGGACTTGAGCTTCTGGCGGGCGATGATGCTCGCTTCGTCTTCGATCCGCGGGTTGGGGTTCGAGGGCGGGACGATCAGATCAAGCGACACCGGTCGCTCCCTTCCGGCGGGCCTTGTCGACCTCGCCGCGCAGCGATTCCCAGATGTCGGAGTAGATCTTGCGGAACTGCTCGGTCAGCCGCAGGTCCTCGACCTGGCGCGGGCGCTCCAGCGGGACCTCGAAGACGTCCTTGACCGTGGCCGGGCCGGTGGTCAGCACCACCACCTTGTCGGCCAGCGCGATGGCCTCGTCGAGGTCGTGGGTCACGAAGATGACGGCCGCGCCGGAACCGGACCACAGGCGCAGCAGCTCGTCCTGCATCAGCGCGCGGGTCTGCACGTCGAGCGCGGAGAACGGCTCGTCCATCAGCAGGATCTTCGGATCGGTGACCAGCGTCTGGGCCAGCGCGACGCGTTTGCGCATCCCGCCGGAGAGCTGGTGCGGGTAGTACTTCTCGAACCCGGCCAGCCCGACCCGGGCGATCCAGTCGGTGGCCTTGGCCCGGGCGTCCGCTTTGGACGCACCGCGGAAGCGCGGGCCGGAGGCGACGTTGTCGAGCACCGAGCGCCACGGCATCACGGCGTCGGTCTGGAACATGTAGCCGACGCCGTCCGGGATCGAGGTGACGTCCTCGCCGTTCACCCGGACCCGGCCCGCGGACGCCGGCTGCAGTCCGGAGACCAGCGACAACGTGGTCGACTTGCCGCAGCCGGTCGGTCCCACGACGGCGACGAACTCCCCCGGGTCCACCGTCATGGACAGCTCGCGGACCGCGGTGTGCACGGAGCCGGAACCGCTGGGGAACCTCTTGGTGGCTTCGATGAGTTCGATGAGGGGTGGGGCCATCGAGGTGACTCCTTCGTCACGGCGGGGAGGTGGGGCGCGTCACAGCTGTCTGGCAGGTTAAGAGCGGGTTCCACGCCCGGGAAGCTTGTCGACGTTCTGCGTGCGCTCTGCGCGTTCTCCACGTTTTGCTCGTTTAGCGCACGCCTCTGAGCTGGGGGTATGTTGCCTGGCATGCCAAAGTGGGCGCTCTTCCCGCGGATGCGGTTCACCCGCCAGGTCCTGCTGCTGCAGATCGGCGTGGTGGCGCTGGTGGTGGCGCTGGGCGTCCTGTTGTTCAGCTGGTTGCTGCGGGACACGCTGACCGAGCAGTACGGCGAACGGGCGCTGGCGATCGCGCGGTCGGTGGCGTCGGACCCGGTGGTGATCACCGGAGCCGCCGCCCGGCAGCAAGGCGGGGCGCTGGAAGCGCGCGTGCAGGCGGTGACCAGGACGAACGAAGCACTGTTCGTGGTGATCACCGACGACAACAGCATCCGGCTCGCGCATCCGACCCCGAGCGAGGTCGGCCGACGGGTCAGCACCCCCGCCGACGAGGCGCTCGCGGGCAATGACGTCATCAGCGCGGTGCAGAGGGGCACGCTGGGGCTTTCCGTGCGCAGCAAGACACCGATCCGCCAAGGCCCACGAGTCGTCGGCGAAGTCAGTGTCGGCTTCGAGATCAACGAGCTGACCGGGGACTTCTACCACCTCCTCGTGATCACCCTGGCCTTCGCGGGTGGCGCGCTGGTCCTGGGGGTCGGCGCGTCCGCCCTGCTCAACCGCCGGCTCCGGCGGGTCACGCACGGGCTCGAACCGCATGAGCTGACCGAACTGCTCTACGAGCGCGAGGCCGTGCTGCACGGCATCGGCGAGGGGGTGCTGGCGCTGGACGGGCAGCAGCGCGTGTCCGTGCGCAACGACGAGGCCGAGCGGCTGCTGGGCACCGAGCTGCCGGTCGGCGCCCCGATGGCCGGACTGGAGCTGTCGCCGCGGGTGCACAAGGCCGTGGCGGAGGGGGTGCCGGTGGACAACCTGCTGGCCGTGGCCGGAAACCGGGTGCTGGTGGTCAACTCGCGCGCCGTCGGCCGGGACGACCGGCCGCTCGGCACCGTGCTGACCTTCCGCGACCGCACCGACCTCGACACGCTCACCCGCGAGCTGGACGGCATCCGCTCCCTTTCGGACGGTCTTCGGGCGCAGCGGCACGAGTTCGCGAACCGGCTGCACACGCTGTCCGGGCTGTTGCAGCTCGGCCACCACGCCGAGGCCGAGGAGTACCTGCAGACCCTGACCGAGACCGGCTCGGCCCGGCCGCACCCGCTCGGCGACAGCGTCGCGGACCCGTACCTGCAGGCCCTGCTCGTGGCGAAGACCGAGCAGGCACAGGAAAAAGGGATGGAGCTGAAGCTGGCCGACGACTCCTGGGTGCCCACCGCGGTGACCGACCCGATCGCGGCGGGCACCGTGATCGGCAACCTGGTGGACAACGCCCTGCACGCGGCGCGGATGAGCCCGCGACGGCCGGCCTCGGTGGAGGTCGCGCTGCTGGCCGACGGCACGACCCTGCACGTGTCCGTTGTGGACAGTGGCTCCGGGGTGGCCGGACCGCTGCGGGACACGCTGTTCGACGAGGGGGTGTCGTCCAAGCTCGCACCCGGCCACGGGCTCGGGCTCGCCTTGGCGCGCCAGGCCGCCCGGGCCCGCGGTGGCGACGTGTGGCTGGCCGACCCCGGCGGCCCGTCGTCCGGGGCCCTGTTCGTCGCGAAACTGCCGGAGCTGCTCGTGGAGGCCGCCGAATGATCCGCACCCTCATCGTGGACGACGACTTCCGGGTGGCCGGCGTGCACGCGGCCTTCGTCGCGGAGGTGCCGGGCTTCGCGGTCGCGGGCACCGCCCACACCGCCGCCGAGGCCCGCGCCCGCGTCCGCGAGCTGGCCCCGGACCTGGTGCTGCTGGACGTCTACCTGCCGGACGAGCCCGGGCTGTCCGTGCTGCCGGAGCTGCAGACCGACACCATCGTCCTGTCCGCGGCCACCGACACCCGCTCGATCGGCGCCGCCATCCGCGCGGGTGCGCTGAACTACCTGATCAAGCCCTTCACCACCCGTCAGCTCTCCGAGCGGCTCACCTCGTACGCGCGGTACCGGGGTCTGCTGGACCACGACCGCCCGATGACGCAGGACGACGTCGACCGCGCGTACCGGGCGTTGCACGAGCAGGACCGGGCCGCCGCGCCGAAGGGCCAGTCCAGTGCCACTTCGCGGCTGGTGTCCGAGCAGCTGCGCGGCTCCCCGGTGCCGCTCTCGGCGGCCGAGATCGCCGGTGAGCTGGGCATGGCCCGGGCCACGGCGCAGCGTTACCTCACCGCCCTGGCCGAATCGGGCGCGGTCGAGATGCGGCTGCGCTACGGCGCCACCGGGCGCCCGGAGCACGAGTACCGCTGGGCCGGTTGAGCCGGCCCGGGACCGCGGCGGCGGCTCAGCGACCGCCGGCCACCCGGCTGACCAAGCCGGTCCACCGGTCCAGGTACCGCTGGACCACGTTCGGCGAGCTGGAGGGCGGAGCGGGCTTGGTGTCGGCGCGCCCGGTGTCGGCGCGCTCGGTGGCCGCGTCGTCCGAAGTGGACCGGTGGGTCGGCGGCGGCTTGACCGGGTTGTGCTTGACCGGCTTCGACGAGGTCGGGGCCGGGACGTAGACGGTCACCGGCGCGGCGGCCGGGTCCGCCTCCGGGGTGGTGACCGGAGCCGAGGGCGCGGGCTGGGGCGCCACCTGCGGGGCCACCACGGGGCGCTGGTCGGTCTGCGCCACGGCGTCGTCGGAGGAGCCGGCCACCAGGCTGCCGCCGAAGAGGCCCCCGGCCAGCCAGCCGAGGGCGACCAGGGCCAGCGCCGCACTGCCGCCGGCCCACGCGCGCCTGCGGCGGCGGATCACCACGGCTCGGGGCCGGGAATCGATCAGCGCTTCGCCGGCCAGCGCCGCGCCGGCCGCCCCGGCCGCGGCCCCGCCTGGTCCGGGCCGCAGCGCCACCCCGCCCGGCACCACCGGGATCGGCTGGGTGTCTTCGAGGTCGGGGTCCTCCGGACCGCGCCGCCCGCGAGGCAGGCTCGCCGCGATGATGCCGGTCCGGTCCAGCAGGTCCGTGGCGGCGGGGTCGGCGGGCGGAGTCGCACGGCGGTCAGCGGTGCGCAGCATCGGGGAACCTCCGGAGGGGACGGGCACGCGAATCGACGTCAGCATTGTGGGGCATTTCCGCGGCGGTTGTCAGAAACTCAACTCCATTGGGTGAGCCGTTGATTTCGTTGTGCAGCCGGTTCGCTGCTCCCGCCCGGCGAAACGGGGAGACCGCCGGTTCACTCCAGGCCGGCCCGCTTGCGGCCGAACCGGGCCAGGGTCGCGACGGGGCGCTGGTAGGCCGAGCCGAGCACCCGCGGCATCGCGTCGAACAGGTACGCGTCCGGTCCGATGAGGATCCGGGCCGAGCGCCGCTGCACCCCGCGCAGGATCGTCCGCGCGGCCCGCTCCGGCGTGGTCATGGCGATCTTGTCGAAGCCCGCCGCCGCGGACTCGCGGTCGCCGCCGGCCCCGCCGCGCGCGTTCCGCACGATGTCGGTCTTGATCCCGCCGGGGTGCACGCAGCTGACGCCCACCGGGTGCCGGGCCGCCAGCATCTCTTCACGCAACGCCTCGGTGAATCCGCGAACGGCGAACTTCGCCGCGTTGTACGCGCTCTGCGACGGCACGCCGATGAATCCGAACACGCTGGAGACGTTCACCAGGTGCCCGTCGCCGGAGGCGATCAGGTGCGGCAGGAACGCCTTCGTGCCGTTCACCACACCGCCGAGGTTGATGCCCATCAGCCAGTCGAAGTCCTCGAAGCTCATCTCTTCCACGGTGGCGCCGAGCGCGACCCCGGCGTTGTTGACCACCAGGTTCACCCGGCCGAACTCGGCGGCGACCTCCTCGGCGTGCGCGAGCACGGCCGCGCGGTCGGCGACGTCCAGTTCGTAGCCGCGGACCTCGGCGCCCAGCCCGTCGGCCGAGGCCACGGTCCCGGCCAGCCCATCGGTGTCCACATCGGACAGTGCCAGCCGGGCGCCGCGGCCGGCCAGGGCCAGCGCCAGCGCGCGGCCGAGGCCCGAGCCCGCCCCGGTGACCACCGCGACCCGGTGCGCGAAGTTCTTCATCGCCGCTCCCCCTCGGGTCCAGGAATTTGGATACTAGTGGGGTAACGATCGACTGGGAGGCCGGTAATGCGACGCGCGCGTGTGGTGGTCACGATCGGCACCGTGGTGGTGCTGAGCACGACCGGGACCGTCGTGGCCGGAGCCGGTCACCGACTCTCACCTGCGGATTCGACGCCGCGGCTGCGCTCGTCCGAGGCCGTCGGCGCGCTGTTCCTGGACGGCACGCACTACTGCACCGCCAGCGTGGTGCACAGCGGCCGGGGTGACGAGCTGCTCACCGCCGCGCACTGCCTGCACGACGGCGAGGGCGGGGACTACATCGCCGGTGTCACGTTCGCGCCGGGCTACCACGACGGCGTCGCGCCGCTCGGCTTCTGGGACGTCGCCGACGAGCTGGTGGCACCGGGCTGGTCCAGCGGGTCCGACCCGAACCTCGACGTCGGCTTCGCCACCGCCCACCAGGCCGGCTCGAAGCAGCCGATCGAGGCCGTCACCGGCGCGAACCGGCTCGGCACGGGCCGGCCGTTCGCCCAGCCCGTGCGCGTGACCGGCTACCCGGAGTCCGAGGAGGTCCCCGCGGTCTGCGCCACCGACTCGACCCGGCAGGACGAGCACCAGCTGCGCGTGGACTGCCCCGGCTTCGCCACCGGGACCAGCGGCGGGCCCTGGGTCGTGGACCGCGATCCGGCCACGAACCTGGGCACGGTGATCGGCGTGGTCGGCGGCTACGAGTACGGCGGCGACACCGACGACGTGTCCTACTCCAGCTACTTCGGGGACGACGTCGCCGAGCTCTACCGGCAAGCCACCTCACGGCCGTGAGCGCCGATGGCGGATGATCGGGGGATGAGCGAGCCCGTGCGCGACGTGCCCATCACCGGTGAGCCGATCCGGCTCGGCCAGTTCCTGAAGCTGGCCGGTCTCGCCGAGGACGGCTCCCACGCCAAGGACCTGCTCGACGCCGAGGAGGTCACGGTCAACGGCGAGCTGGAGACCCGCCGTGGCCGCCAGCTCTCCGACGGCGACGTGGTGGCGGTCGGCCCGGAACGGGGCCGGGTCACGCTGGTGGGTTGAGCCACCCGGTGCCGGCCGGGCGTCACTCGACGCTGGTCAGCGGGGGCAGTCCGAGCCGGGCCGCCAGCGAGTCCAGTTCACGGCGGACCGGGGCGCTGAGCGGGACGCCGAGCGCGCGGCACTGTTCGAGGTACTGGGCCTCGCGCCAGCCCGGGTAGCGGATGGGCGCGCCGCCCTCCCAGCCGAGCATGCTGCCGAACAGCGCGCTGGCCGTCCGGTAGAACCCGTCGGCGCTGCGCAGGGTGGTCGGGGCGATCGCCATGACCAGCAGTCCGGTGTCGTGGTCGTGGTCGGCGACCCCGGACAGCACGCCGGCCAGCACGTCCACGAGCAGGGCGAAGCCGGCGAACGCGGGGTTGCGGGCGGCGTCGGCGATGTCCACGTCGAGCACGAACTCCGGGTACGCGCCGGCGGGGGCGGCCATGCCGAGCGGGTGCGCGGGGTGCTCCTCCGCCCCGCCCGCGGCCATCACCAGCCCGATCATCCCGTGCGGCAGCGCCCGGGCGGCGTGGTGCCCGACCCGGCCGAACGGCCCGACCCCGCGCAGCGAAACCAGTCCGACGCCGAACCGCCCGGCCCGCCCGATCGCGCGGTCCATCGCGTCGCCCACCGCCCAGAGCCCCGGCGCGCGCCGGTAGTCGAGCAGTGCGGCGGCCCCCCGGTCGGCGATCATCAACGGCTCGGCGCGCGGGCGCACGTGGCCGCTTTCCACCGCCGGCAGGTGGACGCCGGTGAGCTCGCGGACGCCGGAATCGGAGGAGCCGGTGAGGTCGCCGTGGCACAGCGCCTCGGCGGCCATGCGGGCGCGGGGCTCGGGAAATTCGTGTGCCACCAGGACGAGCGCGACGAACTCGACCAGTTCGTCGGCCGGAACGCGCTGCCAGACCTGCTCGGGAATCGGGGTGTCGACGGGGACTTCGGCGGCGGCGGGCCGGGCTTGGCGCAACGATCGTGGTCGGAGGGGCACTTCAACGAGACTGCCCAAGCCGCCGCGGCGCCGTCAACGAGGTTGGCCCGACTGTGTGATGAGGCCTGAAGCGCTCCGCCGCGACGTACTCTGGGCCTCATGTGCCGAAACATCACCACGTTGCGCGGACTCGATCCCGCTGCGACCACGGAGGAGATCGAAGCGGCGGCGCGCCAGTACGTCCGCAAGGTGACCGGCGTGCAGTCCCTTTCGGACGCCACCCGCGCCCCGTTCGAGTCGGCGGTCGCCGAGATCGCCGAGATCACCACCCGGTTGCTGGCCGAACTCCCCGAGCGCCGCCAGCCCCCACCGACCGTCCCGCCCCTGCGCCGCCCCGAGGTCCGGGCCCGCATCGCCGAGAAGGCCCTCAAGACCCCCTGAGAACGAAACCACCGGACCGAGACGACCACCGCGGGGGTCCGGGGGCGGGCCTGGGGTTGCACCCCAGAACGGCGGCGAGCCGACGTGGTCCGCGCCCTTCGCGGACACACGTCGCCTTCGGCGAGCGGAAGCGGAGGGATTTGAACCCCCGGTAGGTTTCCCTACGGACGCTTTCAAGGCGTCTGCATTCGGCCGCTCTGCCACGCTTCCCTGTCGCTCAGCGTATCGCGCCCGGGGTCCGGGTCGTGCAGGTGTTCGAGGACGCGGGTGAAGACCTCGCCGACCACGGACTGCTCCTCGGGGGTCAGCAGGTCGATGAGGTGTTCACGGGCGCCGCGGACGTGGGTGGGGGCGGCCGCGGCCAGCAGGGCGTGACCGGCGTCGGTCAGCTGGGTCAGCACGCCGCGCTTGTCGTCCGGGTCCGGGGCGCGGCGGACCAGTCCGGCCGCTTCCAGTTTGCTGATCTGGTGGGAGAGGCGGCTCTTGGTGGAGCCGAGCTGGTCGGCCAGGTCCGACATCCGGGCCTGCCCGTCGGGCCGGATGCTGAGGCAGACGAACACCTCGTAGTCCGCGAGCGACACGGCGTGGCCCTCGGTCAGCTCGCGGTGCAGGCGCTGGCGCAACCGGAGCGTGGCGACGATGTAGGCCTGCCAAGCCTGCTGCTCGACGCCGTTCAGCCAGCGCACGCCCTGGTCGTCGGTCATGCACGAAGGGTAGAAGGCCGCGAAAAGGCCCGCTCGGCGCGGAGCCGGTGAAGGCGTTCGGCGGAAGAATCGCCCGAAGGGGGATCACGAAACGGTTGAGCCTGGGGCCGGCGAAGCGCATTCTGCTGGTAGCGGATGGGTAGATCGGGTGGCACGGCGAGCCGCCGGTGGTGCGCCGGACCCGGATCCCACCCGGGAGAGGCCAGGTGGTCGCGTGATCGGTGATTTCCGCGGTTGACCGCCCGCTGCGTCCCGCGCCCGGCTCGGCCTCGTTCCGGTCCGGTCGCGATGGTGAACAGCAGGCACGAGCCTCACCCGGTGCGCCCGGTTCTTCCCCGCGCACCCGACGTCGCCGGTGGCGTTGTCTCTCCTCGCGGCCTCGGTACCGCGAGGCAGCGCCCGACGCCCGGCCCGGCCGGTGGCCAACCGCCTGGTAGACGAACATTCTCGTGAGCACCCCGGGTGCGGCCCGCAGCGCCAAGGGCCGCACCCGGGCTTGTGCCGGGCTTTCCCGTTACGCTCCCCTGGTGCGATTCGACGACAACGCCGGGCTGGACACCTCCGAGGTCCAGGACATGCGGGGCAGTGGTGGTGGCGGCGGCGGGATCGGCGGCCGGGTGGCGGTCGGCGGTGGCGGGACCGGCCTGGTCGGCCTCGTCATCTACTTCCTGATGTCGCAGTTCGGCGGGGCGAGCCTCGGCCCGTCCGCCTCGAGCGGCCTGAGCCTGGGCGATCTCGGCTCCGGGCAGCAGGTGGACAGCACCACGCTGGCGCAGAAGTGCCACACCGGGGCCGACGCCAACCGGGACCACGACTGCGCGATCGTCGCCGTGGTCAACTCGGTCCAGGACTACTGGACGCAGGAGTTCGCCCGCTCGGGCCGGACCTACAAGAAGGCGCCCACCCGCTTCTTCAGCGGCGGCGTGCGCACCGGCTGCGGCAGCGCGACCTCGGACACCGGGCCGTTCTACTGCCCGGCCGATTCGGACGTCTACATCGACCTGTCCTTCTTCGACGAGCTGAAGTCCCGATTCGGCGCCCAGGGCGGCCTGTTCACCGAGTCCTACGTGCTCGCGCACGAATACGGCCACCACGTGCAGAACCTGAACGGCACTTCCCGGCAGGGCACGGGCACCGGCCCGAAGTCCGGCTCCGTGCGGCTGGAGCTGCAGGCCGACTGCTACGCCGGGGTCTGGGCCAACCACGCCTCGACCACCCCGACCGACAGCGGGAAACCGCTGGTCCAGGACATCACCAAGGACGACATCGCCCGGGCCCTGGACACCGCCTCGCGGATCGGCGACGACTACATCCAGACCAGGCTCGGCAGCGGGCAGGCCGATCCGTCCAGCTTCACCCACGGCACCTCGGCCCAGCGCGAGAAGTGGTTCACCACGGGGTTCCAGACCGGTCAGCCCGCCCGCTGCGACACCTTCGGCACCGACAACCTGGGCTGAAGCACGAAGGCCCGCCTCACGCCGGTGACAGCCGGCTTCCGGTGCGGCCCGTGGTTCGGGGGATACAGTCGGCCCCATGTACGCGATCACGATCCGTGAGCCCGGCGCACCCGACGTACTCGAGTGGACCGAGGTGCCCGACCCCCAGGCCGGACCCGGGGAAGTCCTCATCGACGTCGCCGCGAGCGCGGTCAACCGCGCCGACCAGCTCCAGCGGCAGGGCAACTACCCGCCGCCGCCCGGGGCGAGCGAGATCCTCGGCCTCGAGTGCTCCGGCGTGATCGCCGGGCTGGGCGAGGGCGTCGAAGGCTGGAACGTCGGCGACGAGGTCTGCGCGCTGCTCGCGGGCGGCGGTTACGGCGAGAGGGTCGCCGTCCCGGCCGGCCAGGTCCTCCCGGTCCCGGCCGAGGTCGAAACCCTCGCCGCCGCCGCGCTGCCCGAGGTCGCCTGCACCGTGTGGGCGAACGTGGTGATGCACGGCGGCCTGCGCGAGGGCCAGGTGCTGCTGGTGCACGGCGGGGCGGGCGGTATCGGCACGCACGCGATCCAGGTCGGCAAGGCGCTGGGCGCCACCGTCGCGGTCACCGCGGGCTCGGCCGAGCGGCTGGAGAGCTGCCGCCAGCTCGGCGCCGACATCACCGTCAACTACAAGGAGCAGGACTTCGCCGAGGTGCTGGCGAAGGAGACCGGCGGCGCCGACGTCATCCTGGACAACATGGGCGCCAAGTACCTCGGGCGCAACGTCGACACCCTGACCGCGGACGGCCGGCTGATCGTGATCGGCCTGCAGGGCGGGGTCAAGGGCGAGCTGGACCTCGGCCGGCTGATGGGCAAGCGCGCCAGCGTGTTCGGCGCCGGCCTGCGGGCGCGGCCGCTGGACCAGAAGGCCGCGATCGTCGCCGACGTGCGCGAGCGGCTGTGGCCGCTGGTGGAACAGGGCTCGGTGAAGCCGATCGTCGGCCAGGTCGTGCCGATGGCCGAGGCCGCGTCCGCGCACCGGATGCTCGAAGAGGGCACCGTGTTCGGGAAAGTGCTGCTGACGGCCAAGTCCTGAACCACTCGGGGGGTTCGGGACGAGTGGAGCCCGTCCCGATCCCCGTGAGTCAGCGGAGCTCTTCGAGCACCCGCACCAGCTGGTTGACCTCGAAGACGTTCGAGTAGTGCGCCAGCCCGATGCGCACGGCCCCGCCCACCTCGCCGACCCCCAGTGACGCGAAGACTCCGCTGGACCCGTCGTCGGCGAAGGCGCACAGGCCCTGCGAAGCGAGGTACTCCGCGACCTCCGGCGACTTCTTGCCGGCGACGGCGAAGGCGAGCGCGGGGATGCGGCGCATGGCGTCGCCGATCACCATGATGTGGCGCAGCGAACGCAGTTCCGTGGACAGCTGGGCCAGCAGCCCGGCGTGGTAGGACTTGGCCGAGCCCAGCGAGGTGACCAGCCGCTCGCGGCGGGAGCCGGCGGCCGCGTCGTCCAGGCCGGCCAGGTAGTCGATCGACGCGACCAGGCCCGCGAGCAACGGGTGCGCGTGCGGCCCCAGCTCCAGCCGGGCCGGTCCGCGCGCGCCCGGGTCGAGCGAGACCGAGGCGATCCGTTCGAGCAGCTCCGGATCGCGGAACACCAGCGCGCCCACCGAAGGCCCGCCCCAGGACTGCGCGGAGACGACCATCACGTCCGCGCCCAGCTCGGCCAGGTCCAGCGGCACGAACGGCGCCGCGTAGGTCGCGTCCACCACCACGAGCGCGCCGACCCGCTTGGCGAACTCGATCACCGTCGGCACGTCCGGCCGGGTCCCGACCGACCCCGACGCCAGCGTCACGGCGACGGCCTTGGTCCGCGCGGACACCAGGTTCTCGTACTGCCAGGCGGGCAGCTCGCAGGTCTCGATGTCGATTTCGCCCCAGCGCACCACGGCGCCCACGCGCTTCGCGGCGCGCTGCCACGGCGCCAGGTTCGCCTGCTCGTCGAGACGGGACACGACCACCTCGTCGCCGATGGTCCAGCGCTCGGCCAGCGCGTCGACGAGCCGGCGCAGCATGACCGGCGCGCTCGGCCCGAGCACGACGGCGGCCGGGTCCGCCCCGACCAGATCGGCCACGGCCCGCCGGGCCGCGGTGACGATGCTCTCCGCGCGCTGTGAGGCCGGAAACGCTCCGCCCGGCCCGGACACCGGGGCCCGCATCGCCGTGGACACGGCCGAGGCGACCTGCTCCGGGACCAGCATTCCGGCGGCGCCGTCGAAGTGAATCCAGCCGTCACCCAGCGCGGGGAACAATCCACGGATGCGAGCGACGTCAAACGCCATGTGGACACCGTACGGACGTGCGGTTTCGCGGTTCGCTCGGGGTTGGGTGGGAACCGGCCGCCGAGCCCGGCAACCGCTACGCTCGGTCGTGCACCACGAGCCAGCTATCGGGGATGGAACACATGAGCGAGCCGAACCACCGGGAATCGGGCCCAGCCGGTCACGCGGGAGCCGAGCCTTCACCCCAGGTGATGGTCGTCGGACCGGACGGTGTCCCGGTCGGGGGCGCCTCGCTGCCGATCGAGGGCGAAGAGGTCGAGGGCATGGGTGAGCTGGTCGAAGAGCCGGCCAAGGTGATGCGCATCGGCACCATGATCAAGCAGCTGCTGGAAGAGGTCCGCGCCGCGCCGCTGGACGACGCGAGCCGCAACCGCGTGCGCGAGATCCACCAGACCTCCGTGCGCGAGCTGCAGCAAGCGCTGGCCCCGGAGCTGAAGGACGAGCTGGAACGCCTGGTCCACCCGTTCAACGAGGAGTCGACCCCGTCGGACGCCGAGCTGCGCATCGCGCAGGCCCAGCTGGTCGGCTGGCTGGAGGGACTGTTCCACGGCATCCAGACCGCGTTGTTCGCCCAGCAGATGGCCGCGCGGGTCCAGCTGGAGCAGATGCGCCGCGGACTGCCCGCCGGTTCCTCGCCGGCCGGGCCGGGGCGGCCGGGCGAAGGCCACGCGCCGGGGATCACCGGGACCGGCCAGTACCTCTGAGGTTCAGCGGGCGGCTCGCCGGGCGCCGAAGAACGCCCGCAGGTCACCGATCAGCAGGTCGGGTTGTTCCAGCGCCGGGAAGTGGCCGCCGCGGTCGAACTCGGACCAGTGCACGACGTTGTCCGCCCGCTCGGCGAGGTGGCGCAGCGGCAGCCCGATGTCGTCGGGGAACACGGCGACGCCGGTGGGCACCGGGTTGGGCGGCACCGGTGCGCCCCAGGCCCCTTCGAGGTCGGCGTAGATCCGGGCGGAGGAGCCGGCCGTGCCGGTGAACCAGTAGATCGAAACGTCGGCCAGCAGGTCGTCCCGGTCGATCACGTCGTGGTCGGTGTTCGAGAACGAGCGGAACTTCTCCGCGATCCAGGCCAGCTGGCCCGCGGGTGAGTCGGTCAGTCCGTAGGCGAGCGTCTGCGGCTTGGTGGACTGGATCATCGCGTACCCGGTGCCGGTGCGCTGGAACGCGCGCGACTTGCTCAGCGAACGCTCCGCCCGGGCCAGCTCGCCGCCGGTGAGACCGGCCAAGTCGGCTTCACCGCGCGCGACGGCGGTGGGCAGCATCGTCACGTGCGCGCCGATCACCCGCTCCGGGAACTGGACGGCGAGCTCCCGGGAGATCAGAGCGCCCCAGTCGCCGCCGTGGGTGCCGAAGCGGTGGTAGCCCAGGCGGGTCATCAGCTCCGCCCAGGCCCGCGCGCCGCGCGACGGTCCCCTGCCCCGATCCCGGGTCGGCCCCGAGAACGCGAACCCGGGAATCGACGGCGCCACGACGTGGAACGCGTCCGCGGGCTCGCCGCCGTACGCGCGGGGATCCGTGAGCGGCCCGATCACGTCCAGGAATTCGACGATCGACCCCGGCCACCCGTGGGTCAGCAGCAGCGGCGTGGCCCCGGGTTCGGGCGAGCGGACGTGCAGGAAGTGGACGTTCGCCCCGTCGATGGTGGTGGTGGACTGCGGGAAGGCGTTGATCCGCTCCTCCTGCGCGCGCCAGTCGAAGCCCAGCCGCCAGTACTCGGCCAGCTCCCGCACCGCGTCGACGGGGATGCCCAGCTCCCAGCCCGGATCGTCGAGCTGGTCGGGCCAGCGCGTGTCCGCCAGCCGCCGCCAGAGGTCTTCGAGATCGGACTGCGGAACGGCCACGCGGAACGGGTCGAGGTGGTGATTCATGACCCCGACGTTAGGGCGGATGGAGGACAGCTCCGGTCCTCCATCGGACGTTCACCCGCGCCACTTCGACCGTCGCCGCCGCTCCTAGGACTGGGCGGCCGGGGGCAGTGGCTGGGGTGGCTCCGGCGGCTTGCGGACCACCGGTGCGTACACCTGGTCCGCCACTTCCCGCTTCGCGTGCTTGAACCGGGCGAGCTGGTCCGGGTGGTAGCCACCGGCGGTGGGGCGTTCCGGCACCTCCGACAGGTTCTCCAGCAGGGTCCAGTTCGAGCCCAGTGCGGCCAGGGACCGGTGCTTCGTCGCGTAGTAGTCCGGGTGGATCGAGATCGCGACGCCGGACGCGCCCGCCGCCGCGGCCAGCAGGTGCGGGTGGAAGCGGGTGGAGATCCAGGTCTGGTGCGCGGCCGCGGGCAGACCGTGGGTCCAAAGGTGCGAGAACGGGTAGAAGCGCGCGCCCGGCAGCTCCCGCTCGAAGAGGGCGAAGACCTCCCGGTCGACCCCGGGAATGCCCTCGATGATGCCGATGTCCCGTGGCGGCACCTTCCAGGCCCGCAGCATCGAAAGGACCGCACCGGCCAGCTTCCCGATCCCGACTTCGACCAGGTCCGACTGGAGGCACAGCATGACCTCGGGCAGCTCGTCGGCGGACTCGTAACGCTCCGGGCCGATGTCCAGGAAGGCGTCGTCCACACCGGTCCGCACGCCCAGCAGTTCGGCCGACGCGTCGTCGCGGACGTCGACCACCTCGAAGTGGTCGGCCAGGGCCCGCACCAGCGGGGCGACGTCTTCGCCGGACGGGCTCAGGCCCTGCCCGGTCATCGCGGCCCGTCCGCCCGACCGTTCGACGGCGGCGGCAACGCCCGCGAGCAGACCGACCTGCTTGGGCCACAGCTCGTTGATGTAGCCCCCGCCGACCACGTGGATCACGTCGGCCCGGGACAGCAGCTCGACGCCGCAGTGCAGCCTCGGCACCAGGCCCGGGTGGTGCGCGGCCTCGCGCACCCACGCGGCGGCCGGCCAAGCGCCTTCCCCGGGTGCCTCCTCGCACAGCCGCCACAAGGTGTCGGTGAACTTCGCCCGCGGATGGATCCCGTCGAGCAGGACGGCCGCCGGGCCGGGCGAAGGGGTGTCCACCCAGACCTCGGCCTCCGGCGCCGTTTCGGCGAGGTACCGCAGCCATCCCGCCGCGATGAGCTCATCGCCGTAGTTCGGGTAACCGGCGAGGGCGACCAGGTAGTAGCACGGGCGCGGACCGGCCGAGACGGGTGCGTTCCCGGTCTCGTCCTCCATGGCCGACATCACTTCATCGTAACGGCGGGTCCGGCGGCCGGACTTCCGGGGCGCGGCCGAACGGTCCGTCCTCAGTGGACGCCGATGGCCCGGGGACCGCTCAGTTCTCGATCTCGGCGCGCCGGTGGACTTCCTCCTCCAGCCGGCCGAGCCGCTCCTCGTACTTCGAGATGACCGACAGCCGGGCGCGGATACGCGCGTGTTCCGCACGCACCTCGTCGGCTTCCTCCGCCGAGTACTCCAGACGTTCGGCGTAACGCTCGACGTGGCCCGGGCGCTCGACCGCGGCCACCCGGGTTTCCAAGGCGGACAGGTGCGGGGCGAGCCGGCGCTGCTCGTCGTAGAGCCACTTGACGTGACCGTCCAGATCGTCGCACCGGGCGTCGACGCGCTCGAGTTCCTCGCGCAACTCACCGATCGTCGCGCGGAGGGCGTCGACCTCCGGGCGGATCCGCTCATCCGCGATGTGTTCGATGCGCGGGCGAATCCGGGCCGCCACGGGCTGGCCCGCTTCACGTACCAGCCGCTTCACCCGGGAAGCGGCACGTCGCAGCTCGCTCACTGCACAATCTCGATTCTTCCGGTTTCGCGCCAGAGGTTGAGGAGACTCGATTCGGCGTGCAGCCGGTGCTCCGCGGTGACCCCGACCTTGTCCCCCCACGCGTGCTCGAAGTCCGTCTGGTCCGGGCGGTCGAGGATCGACACCCCGGTCAGCCGGAGCACCGCGTCGGGGAACAGGCGGCGGCAGAGGTAGGCCACGAGCGTGCCCGTGGTCGCCCACTGCGGCTGCGCCGGGTCGAGACCGAGCAGCCGCACCAGCGGCACCACGAACCGGCGGTTCGAGATCGGCACGAACCCGAGGTCCGCCGGCCACCAGTCCGGCAGGGTTTCCGGCTCCCAGAACAACCGGCCCGGTTCGGCCAGCAGGTAGAGCCGCGAGGTGTAGTCCGCGAAGGTGTGGGGGGAGGCGATCAGCCCGCGGTGCACCACGACCACGTCGGTGCGGGTCCCGTAGACCGGCGGGGCTTCGGGCTCGTCGACCGCGAACGTGGTCATCCGGATCACCAGGTCACTGCCGTCGACCAGCTCGGCCCGGCGGGCGTCCGGCGGCATCGGGGCGTTGCCGACCACGGTGATCTCGCGGGGCCGGCCACCGCGGGCGTAGGCGGCCAGCAGTTCCCGGAGCGGGCCGTCGAGGTCGTCGTCGGCGTCGAGCCGGCCGGACACCTCGTCGGCGAGCTGAGTCCGATTCATCGTCTCCCTACCGCATCGTCGGGGAACTGGGCTCCCAAGCCCGGGTCGCATCCCCCCGACCGCCGTACATCGAGCAGACGGACAATAGCCGACGAGCAGGATTCCACGTCCTCACAGGGCGGCAAACGTAACTTGATGGAGGCACACGCGGTGGACCGCACGGTGGCGATCGTCCCGGCCCGGGGTGGTTCAGTCGGACTGCCGGGCAAGAACCTCGCCCTCTTCCGAGGCCGGCCGCTGGTGGCCCACGCCGTCGACACCGCGGTGGCCGCCGGTGTGCCGGAAGTGCTGGTCACCACGGACGACGCCGCGATAGCCGCGGCCGCGGCGGAGGCGGGCGCGAAGATCGTCGACCGGCCTGCCGAGCTGGCGCGCGCCGACAGCCGCACCCTGCCCGCCGTCCTGCACGCCCTGGACGAGCTGTCGGTGCCCGACCGGACCCTGGTGTTCCTGCTCCAGCCGACCTCGCCCCTGTGCACTCCCGGCGACGTCACCGAATGCCTGGAGATCCACGCCGGACGGCCGAGCGGCTCGGTCGTGCAGATGTGCCGCTCGACCGACCACCACCCGCTGAAGGTGTGCCTGGAGGGCCCGGATGGCGGAGTGGTCCCGGTCCGGGACTGGACGGACCTCGAGGCCCCACGGCAGTCCTTGCCCGCCGTCCTGCGCCCCACCGGGGGCATCTACCTGGTCCGCGCCGGTGACCTGCGCCGGCACGAGCGGTTCTTCGTCCCCGAAGTCCGGTGCCAGCTGATACCGGCCGAGCGCGCCGTCGACATCGACACCGCGCAGGACCTGCGGCTCGCCGAAATCCGCGCGGCCGAGCTTCAGCGGTCGACGAACGTCTTGTAGAGCGAGGGGCGCCAGATCTCCTCGCCCTCCAGCAGCTCGACGATGCGATCGTGCGCCCCCGGCCCGCCGAACACGGGGTGCGGTTCGCACCGGCCCATGGCCCGCGCCTGGCGCACCGCCTCGGCGATCCTGCCCGCGTCCGGTTCGACCGGCAGCACGCTCGGCACCGCCACCCGGTTGCGCTGCCGCGTGCCCACCGTCACCGACGGCGTGCCCAGCACCGGCGCCTCCCGCACCCCGGCGCTCGAATTGCCGAGCACGACGGCGGCGCCCTTCATCAGCGTGACGAAGTACTCGAACCGCATCGACGGGAGCCGGACGAAGTTCGGCCCGCTCAGCCGGTCGAGCTCCAGGCGGATCTCCCGGCAGCCCTCGTCGTTGTTGGGGTCGATGACCACCCAGTTGCCGCCGGCCAGCACCGCGTCCACGACCGCGGCGGCGTTGCGCCGGTTGAGCTCCAGCTCCGTGGTGACCGGGTGCAGCGCCAGGATCCCGTAGTCGGCGAACCCGATGCCGTACCGGGCGCGCACCTCGTCGAGGTCCGGGAGCTGGGTCGAGGTCAGCACGTCGACCTCGGGACTGCCCACGACGAAGATCCGCTCCTCCTCTTCCCCCAGTTGCAGCAGCCGCCGGTGCGCCTCCTCGTTGGCCACCAGGTGGATGTGGGCGTGCTTGGACAGCGAGTGGCGGATGACGTCGTCGATGGTCCCGCTGACCTCGCCCCCCTCGATGTGCACCACGCGCACGTTGGCCAGCGAGCCCACGAGCGCGCCCGCGAGGGCCTCGACCCGGTCGCCGTGGACGACGATCGCGGCCGGCCGCTCCTCGTGGACCAGCCGCGCCAGCGCCTGGACGGTGTTGGCGAGCACGAGCGCCATCGGCTCGTCCTCGATCTGGTTCGGGATCAGGTGCAGCCGCTCCAGGCCGGCCCGCTCGATCTCGCGGACGGTGTACCCGTAGCTGCGCAGCATGTGCATACCGGTCACGACGATGCGCGCCGAAAGCTTCGAGCTCTCCTGGACGGCCAGCATCACATCGCGCAGCTTCCCGAAGTCAGCCCGGGTCCCGGTGAGGAACAGGACCTCGCGCCGGGCTGACTCAGCCAAGGTCCGCCCAGCTGACCTGGGTGTCGACGGCGATGGCCCGCTTGGCCGGGCGGCCCAGCAGCGCCTCGTAGTCCTTGGCCTTGATCTCACCCGTGCCCGGTCGCTTGACCCAGATGTTGTCCGCGCTCAGCCGCTCGCCCGCGGCGATCTCCCGGGTGGTGACCACGCAGGCGTAGGCGAAGTCGATCGTCGGCTGCTCCTCGGCGAGGATCTGCTTGCTGCCACCCCGGGCCGCGTGGATCAGCCGCGAGCCCTCGACCAGCCGGGAGAACTCCTCCGGGGTCGACGAGACGGCGATGTCCGGGCCCGGCCAGCTCATGTCCGAGGTGAAGTGCCGCTCCAGCACCGACGCGCCGAGCGCGACCGCGCCCAGGCACGGGTAGATCGTGAGGGTGTGGTCCGACAGGCCCAGCTCGGCGTCGGGGAAGGCCCGGCCCAGCTCGGTCATCGCGCCGAGCCGTACCTGCTCCGGCGGCGTCGGGTAGAGCGAGGTGCAGTGCAGCAGGGCGAAGCCGACCCCCGCCTCCCGCAGGATTTCCACCGCGGGCGTGATCGACGCGATGTCGTTCATCCCGGTGGACAGGATCACCGGCTTGCCGAACGAGGCGACGTGCCGGATCAGCGGGTAGTTGTTGCACTCCCCCGAGCCGATCTTGAACCCGGCGACGTCGAGCTCCGCGAGCCGGTCGGCCGCCGCGCGCGAGAACGGCGTCGACAGGAAGACCATGCCACGCTCCTCGGCGTGCGCCTTGATCTCGCGCTCGTCCTGGGCCGTCAGCGCGACCCGGTTCATCATGTCCCAGATCGGTTCGTCCGCATTGCCCGGAACGACGTCGTTGGGGATCATCTCGTCGTCGACCACGTGGGTCTGGATCTTGACCACCTGCACCCCGGCGTCGGCCGCGTCGTCGACCATCCGGTGCGCCTTCTTCGGGTCGCCCTCGTGGTTGATCCCGATCTCCGCCACGACCAGAGGCGCGTGGTCGGCACCGACGGGGTGGTCGCCGAGCATGAACATGAAAGACCTCCGGGTCACCGCGGGTTCGGGGCTGCGCTCGCGACCTTAACCGGTTCCCGGGCCCCGCCGGTGCCACCCGAGCGATGCGCCCTGCCACGGGGCCGCCACCTTCCATCGGTACCCTCGTCCTCGTGCATGCGACCAGCACGGTTCACGTAGCCGAAGCCGGGGTTCCGACGCCGGTACCGCCTGCGTCGGACCGTAAAACGTTCTCCAAGGCGATCGCCGACCTCAGGGAGGGTCTCGCCGCCCGCGAGCTCTGGACCCACCTGGGCTGGCAGGACATCAAGCAGCGTTACCGCCGGTCGGTGATCGGGCCGTTCTGGATCACCATCAGCCAGGGCGTCATCGCGCTGGGCCTGGGCCTGCTGTACTCCCAGCTGTTCAACACGCCCGTCCAGGTGTTCCTGCCCTACCTCTCCACCGGGTTCATCATCTGGGGCTTCATCCAGGGCTGCCTGAGCGAGGGCATGGAGACGTTCATCGCGAACGAGGGGATGATCAAGCAGCTCCCCGCCCCGCTGAGTGTGTACGTGCTGCGCACGGTGTGGCGCCAGATCCTGCTGCTGGCGCACAACCTGATCGTCTACGTGGTGCTGCTGGTCATCTTCTTCACCGCGCTCGACAAGCCGTACTCGCTGGGCTCGAAGCCCGATGTCCCGTCCGGTGACTGCGGCGCGGGACTGGTCTGCCACCCGGGCCTGAGCTGGAACATCCTGCTCGCCATCCCGGGCTTCCTCCTGCTGGCGCTGACCGCGGGCTGGGCCGCGCTGCTGCTGGGCATCATCTCGACCCGGTTCCGCGACATCCCGCAGGTGATCAACGCGCTGATCCAGCTGATGTTCTACGGCACCCCGATCGTCTGGCCGGTCGACCAGCTGATGACCGGCGGCTCGCGCCAGAAGCTGGAATGGATCCTGCCGGTCATCAAGGCCAATCCGCTCTACCACTACATGCAGGTGACCCGGGCGCCGCTGATCGGCCAGTCCGTCGCCTGGACCAGCTGGGTCATCGTCGGTGGACTCACGATCGTCGGCTGGGGCCTGGCGCTCGTCGCCATGCGCAACTACCGCTCCCGCGTCTCGTATTGGGTGTGACAAATGGTCAGCATTGACGTCTACAACGCGTACGTCGACTTCCCGATCTTCGACGCCAAGACGCGGTCCATGAAGAAGCGGGTGCTCGGCAAGGTCGGCGGCAAGATCGGCACCGACCAGAAGGTGCCGATCATCGAGGCGCTGCACGACGTGTCGATCTCGCTCAAGGACGGCGACCGGGTCGGCCTGGTCGGCCACAACGGCGCGGGCAAGTCCACGCTGCTGCGGCTGCTGGCCGGCATCTACGAGCCCACCCGCGGCTCGGCCCGGATCACCGGCCGCATCGCGCCCGTGTTCGACCTGGGCATCGGCATGGACCCGGAGATCTCGGGGATCGAGAACATCCTGATCCGCGGCCTGTTCCTCGGCATGAGCGCCAAGGAGATGGAGAAGCGGGTCGACGACATCGCGGAGTTCACCGAGCTCGGCGACTACCTGCAGATGCCGCTGCGCACGTACTCCACCGGCATGCGCGTGCGGCTGGCACTGGGGGTGGTCACCTCGATCGACCCGGAGATCCTGATCCTCGACGAGGGCATCGGCGCGGTCGACGCGGCGTTCCTGAACAAGGCCCGCGACCGGCTCAAGGACCTGGTCAAGCGCTCCGGCATCCTGGTCTTCGCCAACCACTCGGACGAGTTCCTGATGGAGCTGTGCGACACGGCCATCTGGATGGACGAGGGCCACGTGAAGCAGCACGGCTCGCTGCGCGAGGTGCTGACCTCGTACAAGGGCCGGGACCCGTTCGAGAACATGAGCCAGGAGGGCCTGGAGCGGCTCGGCATCGAGCCCGCGGTCGCCAAGAACGGCAGCGCGGGATGACCGGCAGCACGCAGGAGCTGCCCGAGGGCGCCGTCGTCGGGGTCGTGGTCACCCGTCACCGGCGGGAGCTGCTCGCGGACTCGCTGAAGGTCATCGCGGCCCAGACCCGCCCGGTCGACCACCTCTTGGTGGTCGACAACGGGCCGGACCAGTCGGCCCGCGACGTCGTCGAAACCTATCCCCTGCCCTGCACGTACCTGCCCTCGCACCGGAACCTCGGCGGCGCCGGCGGTTTCGCCCTGGGCATGCTCCACGCGCTTTCGCTGGGGGCGGAGTGGGTGTGGCTGGCCGACGACGACGGCCGCCCGGCCGACGAGCACGTGCTCGCGATCCTGCTGGAGGAAGCGGAGGCGCGCGGGCTGGCGGAGATCTCGCCGGTGGTGGCGAACATCGACGCCCCGGCCCAGCTGGCCTTCCCGCTGCGCCGCGGCCTGACCTGGAAGCGCTCCTCGGCCGAGCTCGGCACGGACTTCCTGCCCGGCATCGCCTCGCTGATGAACGGCGCGCTGTTCCGTGCGTCCACTTTGGACGTCACCGGCGTGCCCGACCTGCGCCTGTTCTTCCGCGGCGACGAGGTGGAGCTGCACCGGCGGCTGGTCCGCTCGGGCCTGCCGTTCGGCACCTCGCTGCGCACCACTTACCTGCACCCGGACGGTTCGGACGAGTTCAAGCCGATGCTGGGCGGCAAGTTCCACGCGCAGGACCCGGAGAACGAGGTCAAGCGCTACTACACCTACCGCAACCGCGGCTATCTGCTGTCCCAGCCGGGGATGCGCAAGATCGGCGCGCTCGAAGTGCTGCGGTTCGGCCTGTACTTCATCGGTGTGAAGAGGGACCCGAAGGCGTTCCGGCAGTGGCTGAAGCTGGTGCGCCAGGGCCGCGCGGAGAAGTTCTACCGCTACTGACGCGGTCTCAGTACGGCCGAACGCCCCGCCGTTCCGGATTCCGGAGCGGCGGGGCGTTTCGCTATTCGCCGATGACCGGCGGCGCCGAACGGAGGCCGGAGCCGAACACGTCGTCCGGGTCGACCTCTTCGAGGAAGGCCGGTCCGTCACGATCGGTGCCCTCGTCCGGCTCGCTGCGCCAGGAGCCCATGCCGCGGTGGGGCGGGCCGCCCACGGCCGCCGCGTCGGCGGCACCCAGGCCGCCGGGACGGGCCGTGCCGCCCGCGCCGCCGGTGGCCGGATTGGGCTCCGCGACACCCTGCCCGGGGCCGAAGGAGCCGCTGCCGCCGCGGCCGATCTTGCTCTCGTACTCGGTGTCGCCGCCGAAACCGCCGCCCATGCCACCACCCATCGGCATCGGGCTCATGCCCAGGCCGGCGCCCGCCCCACCCTGGGTGCCGCCCGGCTGCTGGGCGGCCGCGGGGGCGGCGCTGGCCGTGGTGGTGCCGTCGCCGACGGGCAGGTGACCCGAGCCGGTGACCTGCCCTCCGCTCATCGAGCTGACGTCCTGGTGGGTCACCGCGCCGCTCGCGGCCGCGCCCCCGCCACCCGGGACGCTCACGGCCGAGCCGGAACCGTGGTGCTGGTCGACCGAGACTTCGCTCGAGGGCAGGGCCACTTCGGCCTTCGCCGGTCCGCTGACGCCGAACTTCGGCGGGTCCGCGAACACCGGCTGCTGGGCCGCCGCCGAGTAGAGCGACCGGTCGTAACCGGACATCGTCTCGGCCGCCTGCTCGTGCGCGGTCCGGCTGTCCTGCTGCTTGCGCAGCGACTGGTCGATCCGGTCGCCCATGGTGAGCGGGTTCGCCGTGGCCCAGGCGTTGAACTCCTCGTCCCAGTCGAACGGGACCGGCTCGGTCATCGCGTTCTTGGCGTTCTGCGCCGCCGTGCCCTGCTCGTCGATGGTCCGCGACGCCAGCTTGGCGTTCTCCGAGTTGGCCTCGGCCCACTTGCCCAGGCTGGTGAAGTAGGCCTGCGCGTTGGTGGCGGCCTGGCCCTCCCAGGTGCCCTTGGACTTGGCCACGGCCTCGTTCAGCTGCGCGGCGAAGTCCTCGAAGGCCCGGTGCAGGTCGAGGTAGGCGGTGGCGACGGCGGAGACCTGGCCGACGTCGAGGTTCGTCTCGACGAAGTCCTTGAGCTCCCGGTGGTCGTGGCCGAGGTAATCGGCGTCGGAGGGGTTCAGTCCCCGCACGGGCTCGACGTCGCCGGTCTGCGGCTGGACCCGGCCCGGGGTGTTCGTGGTCATGCGGATTACCTCATCCCTCGTGCAGCACGGACGGCGCGGACGACACAGACGGCGCGCTCAGGACTTGGCCTTCGAAGCGTCGAAGGCCTGGCCCTCGTTGTCGGTGTAGACCCCGCCGGCGCGGGCCAGCGCCTCGTCGGCGTCCTTGAGCACCTGGGCGAACTGCTCCAGCACCACGGTGGCCGAACCGGTGTCACCGGTGCCGCCCTTCCGGTCGTGCGCCGCCACGGTGTGGCCGTACGGGTGACTGCCCAGTTGCGGGGCCGAGGCGAGGACCCGGGTCTCGCCCTTCAGCCCGTCCAGCCGCGTCGCCATGTCCGTGAGCGCTTTGCGCAGGTCGCCCAGCGCCTCGCCGGAGATGGTGAAGCCACCGGACTTGGCGGCGTCCACCAGCTTTCCGGTCTCGGCCGTCACCGCGCTGATGGCCCGCGGGTTCAGCCCGCCGGCCGTGAGCGGGTTGGTCGCCGGTCCGGAATCCGCCACAGAGCTCATGGCCGGCATTCTACCGACCCGGCCCGCCGCGGTCAGTCGTTTCAGGAATAGGCCTCGAGCAGGGTGTACAGCTGCTGGGCGAGACGCGCGTTGTCGGCGGGGGCGTAAGTGAACCAGCGCTGTCCGTCGTGGGCGTCGCGGGTGCTGAGCAGGTAGCGGCCGGCTTCGGTGTCGAACCAGGCGAGCGGAGGGAGGGCCGTTTCCCGGCCGTTGCCGTTCCGGACGTGCACGCTGAACTCGCCCACCCGCGTGCGCGGCTTCTCGAAGATCCGCTCGACCGCCCGCAGTTGCGGATTGTGCGTGCGAGGCCCTTCGACCCCGGCGAACGGGTTGTACTCGCCGCTGCGACGAGGCTGCTTCACCGGGCGCGCGACGGTCACGGACTGACCGGGCGCGGCGGGCGTCAGCGGGAGCAGGTCGACGATCGCCGGGACGATGGCGGTCGGCCGGGTCTCTTCGAAGACGAGCAGGTTGCCATCCTGCTTGACGAGCACCGCGTACGCGCCGTTCGACGCCACCCGCGCGAAGAGCTTCTCTCCGTCCAGCCGGGCCGCGGCGGACACCGCGAGGTCGGAGCGGGCGAAGGTGGCCAGCGCCAGCTCCACGTCGTCGTCGATGCGCCCGCGGCGAAGCAGGCCACGGCCGTCGAGGTCGCGAAGCACGGCCGCGTGGACCTGCCGCCGCTGCTCGGTGCTGGTGCCCACGTGCGGCACCACGAACGGCACCGGCGCCCGGCCGAGCGAAAGCTGCTCGAGCAGGAGGTCCACCGCCGCCAGCGACAGCGAGAACGAATACGGCATGGCCCATCCCTAGGTCCGGCGACGCTGGGAACGGTAGCCGACGCCCACGCCCCCGCGCACGCGGACGGGGCCTTCCCCTCCGCCCTCAGCGAACCCGCTTGCCGCGCCGTCCGCCCGCTGGTGCCATGGGGGAATGGCAGATCCGAAGTCCGCGCTCGTGCTCCACCTCGCCGCCGGCGGCGAGCCACTGCTGTTCCCCCTGACGGCCGAGGAATCCGTTGCTGTACAAGAGAAAATCCCCGACCTGCTGAAACACGGCGGCGTCCACTCGGTACTGACCAAGGACGGCAACACGGTGTCGGTGAACTTCGCCCACGTGGCCGCGGCCTACATCGACGACCTCAGCCGCAAGAGCCGGTTCGGGCTGACCGGCTAGCGCGACGCCAGCCCCAGCAGCCCGGCCCGGATCTCCGGGCGGCTGCCGGCCACGAGCAGGAAAGCCGCCTCGCGCACGAGGCGGGCGGCGGCCGAGCCGGTGAGCACGGCCCGGCTGCCGGTGGCCGCGGTGAGCGCACCGGCGCTGCGGTAGGCCAGATCGCCCGCCGCGGCGCGGGCCGGGGGGAGCGAGGGCGGGTCGGTCAGCGCCGCGTCCAGACGGGTGCGGATCAGGTCCTGCTCGACGCGCAGCGCGCCGGCCGTCTCCGGCTCGCCCGCCTCCTCGATCAGGCGCGCACAGCGCTCGGCCAGGCCCAGCGGCGCGCAGCCGTTCAGACGGGAGGCGAAGGTGTTGGCCCTCACGAAGTCGGCGTGCGGCACCTCCGCGAGCACCTGCTCGGCCGGGACGAAGTAGCCGTCGAGCCCGAGCCGGACGGTCGAGGTGCCCTGGGCGGCGATCAGGGCCAGCGGATGGGCCGTGAGCCCGGCTCCCTCGACCGGATCGACCACGGTGTGCACCACCGTCTCACCGGCGCGGCCGGAGAGCTGCAACAGGTCGATACCGCCCCAGCCGCTGACGAAGGGCGCATCGCCGTAGAACCGGTACCCGCCCTCGACCGCTTCGGCCCGCACGCGCGGCGGCGTCGGGATCACCCCGGCGTACGCGACGCCTGCGCGCAGATCCCCCGCGACCAGCGCGGACAGGTACTTCGAGCGCAGTCCGGCGTTCGCCGTCCCGGCCAGGCCGACCACCAGTCCGTGGTGCTGGATCCAGGTGAACGTCGTGCTCAGGCAGCCGCCCGCGAGCGTTTCGATCACCCCGACCAGTTCGGGCAGCGCCGCCCCGGCTCCGCCGGCTTCGGCCGGGGCGGCCAGTCCGTAGAAGCCCGCCGCGGCGAGCGCGTCGAAGTGCGAGCGCGGCACGACACCCGTCCGGTCCACCTCGGCCGCCGCCGGGAACAGCACCTCGTCGGCCAGGGAACGGGCTCGCGCCACCAGATCCGTCACAGTAATTAGGCTACCCTAAGTTCGACGGATCGGGCCGGAACGCACCGAGGGCCACCCACGAGACGCGGGTGGCCCTCGGCGCCGGGCGCTACCGGCAGGTGGTCACAGCTCGTAGAGCCGCTTCCAGTTCTCGCGCGAGGTCAGCTCCGGCATGGCGCGCTTGTACTGCTCCTGCACCGCCGCGCCTTCCTTGCGCAGCCGGTTGATGGTCTTCGCGCCGCGCTTGGCCAGCTCGAACATCTTCACCTTGTCGTACGTGCGCACGCGCACGCCTTCCTGGGAGGCGTCGGTGACCACGGCCGTGTCGAACAGCGCGATGTGCCACCAGTGCGCTTCGTCGATCGGCACCGCGCCGAGGCCGAAGCGGCTGCGGCCCAGCACCCGGTCGAGCACGCGCTTGATCAGCACCAGCCGCTGCATGCTCGGCCGCGGCGCGCTGTTGATGATGCCGATGTCGTTGGACGCGATGCCCGGCACGTCGGTGGCCTTGTGGCGCTTGGTCTCCGGGTACTGGTCCCGGATCCGGCGGATCTCCTTCATCGCCGCGACGCCGCCGTCACGCAGGACCTGGGGCCCTTCGAGGAAGTCGTCGACGGCCTTGATCAGCGTGGCCGACAGGCCGTACTGCATGCCCAGCAGGTAGCGCACCAGCTGCGCCAGCAGCACCCGCGAGAGCAGGTTCAGGTTGAACGGCGAGTGCAGCGCGGCGGTGATGATCGAGTTGCGCAGGTTGAAGTACCGGTGCCACTCGTCCCAGTCCTTCCAGTGGAAGTCCGCGTGCCACACGCCGGCGCCCGGCAGGGTGACGGTAGGGAAGCCGTACTCGCGGGCCCGGTAGGAGTACTCGGCGTCGTCCCACTGGAAGAAGAACGGCAGCGGGTAGCCGATGGCCTTGACCACCTCGTACGGGATCAGGCAGGACCACCAGCCGTTGTACCCGGCGTCGAGGCGGCGCTCCTGGCGGTTGGGCTTGAGGGTCTCCTCGTCCACGCCCAGCAGGTCGGCCGTGGACAGCGAGTGCTGCACCGGCTGGCCCGGCTCCAGCGTGTTCAGCCGGGCGTACTCGGCGCCGACGTGCAACTGGTTCGGGTGCAGCAGGTTCAGCATCTGGCCGCCGACGATGACCGGGTTGGCCGTGCGGTTCGAGAACGCCGTCATCCGGACCACCAGGTCCGGCTCCAGCAGCACGTCGTCGTCCATGAACAGCACGTTCGCGTGTTCGGTGGCGGTGGGCCCGGCCACCTCGAACAGGCCGCGGGTGAACCCGCCGGCGCCGCCGAGGTTCGGCTGCTTGATGTAGTGCAGCTTGTCGCCGAGGTCCTTCACGACCTGCGCGAAGCCGTCACGCGACTCGACCAGGTCGGTGCCCTGGTCGGCGACGTAGATGGCGTCGAGCGTGTCCAGCGAGGACACGTCCGCGGCGAGCGCCTGGAGGTTCTTCAGGCAGTCGTCGGCGCGGTTCATGGTGCAGATGGTGACGGCGGTCGGGCGGATCTTCGCCGGGGCGTCGACGGTCCAGCGGACCTGCTCGACGCGCAGCGACTGGCCACCCTCGGTCTCCAGGTCGAGCCACAGCGCGCCGCCGTCGTGGAACTTGTCCAGCTTCGCGCTCAGCGTCACCTTCTCGGCCTTCGCGCCGGACACCTCTTCGGCGGCCACCACGCGGGGGTCGCCCTCGAGGTCGGACGCGCCGACGCTCACCATGCCGTCGCCGGTCACCACGGCCTCGACCTGCACCTCGGTCACCGAGGTCCAGCGCTGCCAGTAGCTGGCCGGGAAGCGGCCGAAGTAGGTGTTGCCGGACACCTTGGACGACGGCTCGACGCTGATCCCCGCGCGATCGCGCACCGCGGAGCCCCACTCGAGCTCGGCGTAGAGGTCCTTGCTGACGATCGGCGCCGGGCCGGCGTACAGACCGCGCTGGGCCGTCAGCCGGCCTTCGGGTGCGTGCTCCGCGAACCGGGTCTCGCCTGCGGGGGCCGCCTCGGCGACCGGGGCTGCTTTACCGGGCATAGAACTCAGTTCTCCTTTACCGGCCGCTCACGAAACACGACCCACTTGAGCATGACGAAATTGATCACGGTCGCCGTCGCCTGTGACACGACCCAGCCGAGCGTGGCCTTCCACGCCGACTCCGGGAGCAGGTGCAGCATCCACTGGTTCACCCCGACCGCGACGAAGAAGGTCACCGCGTACAGCAGCACGAAGCCGCCGACCTGCGTGCCGCCCTCGCGGGGGCCGCCGGAGAAGGTGAACCGGCGGTTGAGGAAGAACGCCGTGGTCGTGCCCACGATGAAGCTGATCGCGCGCGCGAGGGTGACCCATCCGGCGGCGTCCATCCCGACGGCCCTGAGCAGCGAGTACGTGCCCAGGTCGAGCAGGGCGCAGAAACCGCCGATCAGGGCGAAGCGGATGAGCTGACCGAGCAGGCCGGGACCCGAAGATGCGGGCACCGTCGTCTCGCTCTGCGGTTCCGTAGCCACCACTGGAATACCTCGCCGGCTTCGTGCGTCGTCCGTCTCAGGCTGCCTCGGTCCGGGTCGGCCTGACGCGCGGACGCTTGTGCCTTGATTCGCAAAGTGTAGAAGCGACCGGTTCGAGGCGGCGTTCCGGGCGTCGTTCGGCGTGGCTACCCTGGGGCCCGTGACCCAAGCACCCGAGACCCAGCGACGCACGCTCACCGGTTGGGGCCGCACCGCCGGGACCGTCGCCGACGTCCTGACCACGAGCGACGTCGGCGCCATCGCCGACGCGGTGGTCTCGGCCGGTCCCCGCGGGGTCATCGCACGCGGCCTCGGCCGCTCCTACGGCGACCCCGCGCAGAACGCCGGCGGGCTGGTCGTCGACCTGACCGCGCTGGACCGCATCCACTCGATCGACCCCGACTCGGGCCTGGTCGAGGCCGACGCCGGCGTCAGCCTCGACCAGCTCATGCGCGAGACCCTGCCGCACGGGCTGTGGGTCCCGGTCCTGCCGGGCACCCGCCAGGTGACCATCGGCGGCGCGATCGCCAACGACATCCACGGCAAGAACCACCACTCCGCGGGCAGCTTCGGCAACCACGTGGTGTCGATGGACCTGCTGACCGCCGACGGCACGGTGCGCACGCTGACCCCCGAGGGCCCCGAGTCCGAGCTGTTCTGGGCGACGGTGGCGGGCATCGGGCTGACCGGCATCATCACCCGCGCCACGGTGCGGATGAAGCGCACCGAGACCGCGTACTTCCTGGTGGACGCCGACCGCACGGCGAACCTGGACGAGACGCTCGCGCTGTTCACCGACGGCTCGGACCTGACCTACGACTACTCGATGTCGGTACCGGACCTGATCTCCTCGGACGGCCGCCTGGGCCGGGCCACGTTCTCCCGCGGCTCGCTGGCCAAGCTGGACGAGCTGCCGCCGAAGCTGCGCGGCAACCCCTTGAAGTTCGACGCGCCGAAGCTGGCGACCCTGCCCGACGTGTTCCCGAACGGCCTGGGCAACAAGGTCACCTTCGGCCTGATCAACGAGCTGTGGCAGAAGACCGTGCCGCAGAAGGGCGCGCGCGGCAAGGTCCAGAACCTGACCCAGTTCTACCACCCGCTGGACCTGCTCGGTGAGTGGAACCGCGCGTACGGCTCGAAGGGCTTCCTGCAGTACCAGTTCTCGGTGCCGTTCGGCGCGGAGGACCAGCTCAAGGCCATCTGCCGGAAGATCTCGAAGTCCGGGCACTACTCGTTCCTCAACGTGTTCAAGCGCATGGGCGAGGCCAACCCGGCCCCCCTGTCGTGGCCCTCGCCGGGCTGGATGCTCAGCGTGGACTTCCCGATCAAGGGCGACCTGAGCCGGTTCTGCCTGGAGCTGGACGAGGACGTGCTCGCGGCGAAGGGGCGGCTCTACACCGCGAAGGACTCCCGGACCTCGGCCGAGACGTTCGCGAAGATGTACCCGCGGCTCGAAGAGTGGCGCAAGGTCCGCGCCGCCGTTGACCCCGAAGGCGTTTTCGCCTCTGACATGAGCCGGAGGCTCGCACTGTGATCGACGCCGTTGGCAACCCCCAGTCCCTGCTGCTGCTCGGCGGCACCTCCGACATCGCGCTGGCGATCGCGGAGAAGTACCTCGCGGAGAAGCCGCTTCGGGTCGTGCTGGCCGCGCGGCCCTCATCGCGGCTCGACGCGGCCGTGCAGCGGCTGAAGGACCGCGGCGCCGAGGTGACCACCGTCGAGTTCGACGCCAAGGACACCGCTTCGCACCCCGCCGTGCTGGAGCGGGCCTTCGCCGGTGGCGACATCGACGTGGCCGTGGTCGCGTTCGGCCTGCTCGGCGACGCCGAGGAGCTCTGGCAGGACCACGCCAAGGCGGTCGAGGCGGCCACGGTGAACTACGCCTCCGCCGTGTCGGTGGGTGTGGCGCTGGCCGCGAAGCTCAAGGCGCAGGGCCACGGCACGATCGTGGCCCTGTCCTCGGTGGCCGGCGAGCGCGTCCGCCGCTCGAACTTCGTCTACGGCTCGACCAAGGCCGGTTTCGACGGGTTCTACCTGGGCCTCGGCGAGGCCCTGGCGCCGCACGGCGTGCAGGTCACCGTGGTCCGCCCGGGCCACGTGAAGACCAAGATGACCGCCGGGCTCAAGGACGCCCCGCTGGCGCAGACCGCCGAGCAGGTCGCGGACATCGCCGTGGACGCCGCCCGTCGCGGCAAGGACCTGGTCTGGGCCCCGGCCCAGTTCCGGCTGGTGATGTCGGCGCTGCGGCACGTGCCGCGCCCGATCTTCCGGAAGCTGCCGATCTAGGCGCAGAAGACCGCGAAGGGGACTTTCGCCACCGCGAGGTGTGCGCGAAAGTCCCCTTCGCCGTCTCGGCGGTCAGCCCGCCTGTGACGCGGGGATCAGGTAGAGCCGCTGGGTGCCCGCCCACGGCGAGTCGATGGTCCAGCTGGCCAGCGCGGACGGCGGCGGGGCCTGGCGGGTGGCGACCAGCACGAGGTCGGGGCGGGTCGGCGCGACACCGTGGTCGAAGTTGTGGAAGTTGGCCTCGAGCAGGGCGCGGCCCAGCTCGCCGGTGCGGCGCTTGGTCTCGGTGATCGCCGGGTCGACGGCGCCGCGGTCGGAGAACTGGTCGACCAGCCGGCAGCCGCACGCGTAGGCGAGCGCGCCGGCCTCCCCCGGGCTCTCCACGGTGCGCCCCTCGACCAGGCCCGCGAGCTGGCTGCCGATCCGGCGGTACTCGTCCGAAGCCGCGTGGTTGCTGGTGATCGGGGCGAATCGGCGCGGCAGCCCGGGCTGCGCGTACACCGTGACGGCGGCGAGCAGGACCAGCCCCGCGGCGACCCCGGCACCGGTGCGCAGCCGCGGCGGGAGCACCCCGGCGCAGGCCGTGAGGAAGATCGTCGCGCTGATGATGCTCGGCGCGTAGTACCAGTGGTACGGCGGGACGCCGAGCCAGGAGTACAGCGCGTAGTGCAGCGCGCCCGCCACGGCCAGCGCGGCGAACGGCGTGAGCCGGCGGGCCGCCGCGGAACCCCGGCCGAGCTGAACTGTCCACAGGAGACCCGCCGGGACGGCGAGCAGCACCGGCAGGAAGGAAAGCGTGGTGGCAGCCGGAAAGTTGCGCCAGTAGAGCAGCGGGCCGGTACCGAAGCCGAACGTCCCCCACGGCTGCTGGGCCATCTTGATGACCACGGTGTCCGGCAGCGCCGAGCCCAACGCGTACCAGCTGAACGCGAACCACGGCAGCGTCACGGAGAGCGCGGCGAAGGCGGTGCGCCAGATACCGGCCCAGAACGCCCGGCGTGCGGCGAACACCACCAGCGCGACCAGCACCAGGTCGATCCGCACGAGCGTGAGCAACCCGGCGGCGAAGCCGAACGCGGCCGGACGGCGCTCGCCCGCGTAGACCAGCACCCAGACCGAGCCGGCCGCGCCCAGCGCCGCCTCGAGCCCGATCGAGGAGATCAGCAGCGGGTTCACCAGCAGCAGCGCGAACGTGACCGGCGCGAACGCGGCGGGCAGCCCGGCGCGCGCGGCCAGCCGCCGCAGCCCGAGCACCAGCACCACCTGCGAGATCACGAAGACCACACCGGCGGCCGTGACGGGGTCCCGCACCAGCACCGTGACGGCCGCGAGGGCGAGCACGTCGAGCGGCGAGGTCGCGGTGTTGGCGGTGCCCGGCTCGATCAGGCCCCAGTGCCCGTGGAAGGCGAGGTTCCCGGCGTAGGAGAGGGTGATGAACGCGTCGTCGATCAGATGGCCGCTGACCAGCGAGAATACCAGCGTGGAGAGGACCGCGGCCGCCGCCGGGAGCAGCCACGGCCGTACGCGTTCCAGCCCCACCGGCAGCGCGGCGGCGGGCAGCGGAAGTACTGCGGAGGCTCCTCGCATCACGAACACCGTACACACCGTTCGTGATCTTCCTGTGACCTAACCCTCCGCTTCGACCACCGGCGCCTTCAACCCGGCGACCAGCTCCCCGGCGTCGACCTCGAGCCCGTCGGCGAACTTGAGCAGGTTGTGGAGGTTCACGTTGCGCAGCCCGCGCTCGACCTGACTGACGAACGTCCAGTGCACCCCGGCCGCGTCGGCGAGCTTCTCCTGGCTGACCCCCAGCTCCTGCCGCCGAGACCGCACGCGCACGCCGAGCAGCCGCGTGGCTTCGGAAAGGGGGTGCTTCGGCATGGTGGGGTTAATTAAAGGTGTCCAGGTCATTCAGTGCCAGAGCATGAATAATTAGGTTATTCGTGTCTATAGATCTTGTGTCTAGTTTTGGACGGTTTTCGAGAATGGCCGCGCGGACGGTAACCGATCAGCTACCGTGCTAACTGTCGGCCGTTGTTGACACCACGGGGAGAACGGGTTGCATGGGCCTCTGGGACACCATTTCGTTCACGGTCATGGACTCGGGCCCACCCCCTTCCGGCGGCTTCGCCCTCCAGCGCGATGAGGCCACGCAACTGGTGGAGCGATTGCAGGACGTGCGTAAGCAGTTGACAGCCATGCATTACGAGGCCGTGACTCTCTGCAAGATCACGCCCCCGTCGCGGGATCCCGGAACAATGGCCTACCACCAAGCGCTGACCGTCAATGCCGCCGGACAACCCGCCGCCCTCTCCTACGGCGGCGGTCACATCGATCTCCAACTGGGCTATGTGACAGAATTGATCAACCGGCTGAGAACAGCCCTGGGCATGACCGAAGCCAGCGATGAAACGCAAGCCGGCACAGTGAACGAAGTCGGCCAGAAAGCCGAAGGACGAATTTGATGGCCCCCAGAACGGTCACCATGGCGATCCTCGCCTCGGCGGCTTTTTTGACCGCGGCCTGCTCGGGCTCGAACACGCCGGGAAGTCCTTCTCCGGCATCACAGCCGCCGTCGAGTTCCGCGCCGCCAGTGAGCCGAACACCTCCGTATGCAGGGGCGCCGAAGGTCGCCTCACCACTGCCCAGCATGGTCCTCTCCGGCAGCGCGTGCGACGCACTCACCCCGGACCAGGTCAAGATCAACCTCGGCAAGACAGTGGCGGGCAAACCCGATCACCTGCCGGGTATCGGCGCCGAGTGCAACTGGACGAATTCGCAGACCGGTGGCCAGATGGCGGTGTTCTACGTGACCGAACCCAAGACCGGGCTCAGTGGGGACTACGCCAACACCCGGCCACAGATGGCGGTCTGGAAGGAACTTCCTCCCATTCAGGGCTTCCCGGCCGTGGCCTACTCCGACAACGGGAAGCCCAACCCCGGCTACTGCGCAGTGAGCGTTGGCATCACCGACACCCTGTCGGTAGACGTACATGTCAACCTCAGCGACGACAAGGCGGGCAAGGTCGACGCCTGCACCGTCGTGCCGTTGACCGCTGACGACGTGGTCACCACGTTGAAGCAGAAGGCCGGCTCGTGAGCTTCGGCCAGGTGGACCTCGTGCTCCAGCCGGGACAGCAACTCGTGCCCGTGCCGGACGTGGTCAGTGCCGTGCTCGCGGGGAACGCCGGGAGCTGGCACGAGGGCATCGGGGTGGCGAACCGGATCGCCGCGGACCAGGATGCCGTCGGGCGGGACCTCACGCAGGTGCTGGCGCGGCTCGAATCGGCCTGGAGCGGAGCGGGGGCGGACGGGGCGGCGGCGCGGATTCAGCGGATCCGGTCGTCCGCGATCGCGGCGAACCGGACGTTCGTGCACAACGGCAACGAACTCGGTGACGCCGCCTCCCTGTACGAGGGTATGAAGAACCAGCTCACGCCCATGCCGGCCCGGCCGAACCTCGCGCCCGGACAGGGCGCGGCCTGGTGGGACCAGGACATGGAGTTCTCGGTCACGGCGTACAACGACACCGCGAAGCGCAACCTCGACCTCTACAACGGCTACGTCGGCCAGACCCAGGCCGGCACCGGCCGTCTCCAGTACGACTACGGCCAGATCGGCACCTACGACGGCGGCGACGTGAGCCTGGTGCCCGCCTCGGACCCCGGATCACCTGCGGGGCCGCCGTCGGGGAATCCGCACGATCCGGCGGACGGGAAGGCCGGGGCTCGGGCGCACTACGGTCCGGCGGACGGTCCCATCGCGCCGGGGCCCCTCGCGTCCGGTGCCGGTGAGGACAGGACCACCACGGCGGGCTCGGCTCCGTCGCTGGCGGGGGCGCTGCCGCCGTCCGAGGTGGGTGGGGCCGGGCGGGTCGGCTCCAGCACCGGCGGCAGTACCGGAGCGGGCGGCTTCGGCGGGCCCGAGACGCTGGGCGGCATCGGGCTAGGAGGCATCGGCAACGGCGGCGTCGGTCCGCACGGCGGTGGCTCGATCGGCAGTGGCTCGAACGGTGGTGGCTCGAACGGCAGCAGCCCCGACAGCGGTGGCTCGAACGGCAACGGTTCGTACCGCAGCCGGTTCGGCGGCGGTGCGGGGCGGCTGGGCAGCGGTGCGGGAGCCGGCGGTGAAGCGGAAGGCCGTGGGACCGGTCAAGCGCCGGGGAAGCAGACCGGCGGGGGGCTCGGCTCCGGACGCTCCGCAGCCGCGCTCACCGAAGCGGAGCGGGCCGCCGCAGCGCGTGGCGCCGGTGGGCCCGGCGGGATGGCGCCGGGCGGGCGCGGCGGTAAGAAAGAGCCGGACGAGGAGCACCAGCGCAAGTTCGTGCTCGACACCGACGCCCTCTTCGACCAGGAGGGCCGCACCATCGATCCCGTGACGGGACTGCCGGTCGTGCCGCCGACCATCGGCGGGTGAGCGTGCTCGAACGGGCGGTCGTGCTGCCGAAGCTGGCGTTCACCACGGCGTGGGCCATGCTCGACCTGGGTGATCCGCCGCCCGTCCTCGGCCCGGACATCCACTACTGGATGAGCGATGGGGTCCGCCGCGAACTGCACGAGCAGACGATCGCGTTGCTCGCCGAGCACGGGCTGGCCCGCCACGACCGGCTCAACCCGCTGTGGCGCGCCACGCTCCGGGTGATCAGCACCCCGGACCGCGAGTTCTACGCCTGGTCCGGCCTGCGCGACGGGACCCAAAGCGCGTCCCTGATCGCCCTCCGTGACGAACAGGGGGTGTGCCTGCGGTCGAGCGAAACGACCGTCGAAGTCCGCCCGGTGCGGGTGAAGTGGCCGGCGACCAGCCTGTTCGACACGCTGCCGGACGTCCCGGGCGCCTCGATCCGCACGGTCACCCTCCCCCGCGACCCCGGCGACAACCTGCCGGACCCGCTGGCCGAACCCGCGGACAGCCGCGACCGCGACCACCTGGCCGAAGTCCTGTCCCGCCCCCAGGACGCGGTGCACCAGCTCTACACCGCCCGCCGCGACGAGTCGGGCCGGCGCACGCGCAGCCTCCCCATCACCGCGCTGGACTTGACGGACCAGGGCCGCGTCCTGACCTACCTGACCGAGGACGACCGCGTCACCCTGGTCTCCGGCACGCCGCGCACCGTGGTCAAAACCCTCAACGACACCCACGACGGGCTGCTCTGACCGACGCGGCGACCCCGGGGCCGCGGACGGAGCCGGTCAGATGCCGTCGCCGGTGCCCGAGGAGTCGCCGGTGCCGGAGGTGCCGTTCTGGCCGCTGGAGCCCTGACCGTTCGGGCCCTGACCATTCGGGCCCTGACCATTCGGGCCCTGACCATTCGGGCCCTGACCGCCGAAGCCCTGGCCGTTCGGCGACTGGCCGCCGAAGCCCTGGCCGCCGCGGAACTGGTGGTGGCCGCCGCCGTCCCGGAGGCGGGACACGCCGGGCCTGGTGTCGTGGTCGGTGGCGGCCATCACGCCGCCGACGACACCGCCGCCGATCAGCAGGCCGAGGACTCCCACGGCGACGAGCTGGGTCGCGCGGTGGCCGACGAATCTGCGGAAACCACCCGGCGGCCGCGACCCCATTGGCGACGGCGCCCCCCAGGGCCCGGCTCCCGGTGGCGGCCCGCCGTACGGGGGAACTGCACCCGGACCAGACTGTCCTGGGGGCGGCACCGCGCCCTGGGCCCCCGACGGAGGTACTGCTCCCGGCCCGGCTGGGCCCGATCCGGGCGCCGCACCTGCTTGGCCCGGCCCTCCACCGGCACCGGCCTCGCCCGGCCCGGGCGCTGCACCGGAACCAGCCGAACCACCGGCGGGAGCAGCACCCGTCCCCTCCGCGCCGAGCGGAGGTACCGACCCCTGCTGCTGGTGATAGGCCGTGGCCTGCTCCCCCGCTCCGCCGTCCCCGGTCGGGCTCGGCGTGGTCGGCTGGTCGCCGGGCTTCGGGCTGGGGTGGGGGTCGTGGTCGGTCATCTGCTCCTCCGGAAGGACGGGTGGGGAAGGGCGTGCTGCCCGCCCCCGCCTCCGAGGATGACCGCCGATGCTGTGCTGAGCCTGAAGGTCAGCTGTTTGAATCCGCGCGCTTTTCACAGGTAGAACGACAGGAACAGCGTCACGACCCAGCTCGCGCCGAGGACCTGCAGGACCCGGTCGTTCAGCGCGATCTCCTCCGGCTCGCCCGCCTTGCCGCCGTCGACGTCCACGGCGTAGCGCAGCACGGCGACCACGAACGGGACCATCGAGATGACCGCCCACACCGAGTCGTGCTCGGTCTGGCGGATCTCGAACGCCCACAGGCAGTACGACATGATCAGGATCGCCGCCGAGGTGGCCCAGACGAAGCGCAGGTAGCTCGCCGAGTACTTCTTCAGCGAGGAGCGGATCTTCGCGCCCGTCCGCTCGAACAGCATGATCTCCGCGTACCGCTTGCCCGCCACCATGAACAGCGAGCCGAACGCCGTGACCAGCAGGAACCACTGCGACAGGGCGATACCGCCCGCGACGCCACCGGCGATCGAACGCATCAGGAAGCCCGAGCCGACGATCGCCAGGTCCACCACCGGCTGGTGCTTGAGGCCGAAGCAGTAGGCGATCTGCACGGCCTCGTACACCGCCAGCACCACGGCGAGCTGCCAGCTCGCCAGGAACGACACGGCCAGCCCGGCCGCCAGGAACACCACCGCCGCGCCGTAGGCCACCGGCACCGGCACGATCCCGGCCGCGATGGGGCGGTTGCGCTTGGTCGGGTGGGCGCGGTCGGCCTCCACGTCGATCGCGTCGTTGATGAGGTAGACCGACGAGGCCGTGAGCGAGAAGGCCACGAACGCGACGATCGCGGCGAGGGCCAGCTCGGTGCGGTTGGTCGCCTTGGAGAAGGCGAAGAACGGGGCCGCGAAGACCAGGACGTTCTTCACCCACTGCCGCGGCCGGGCCGTCTTGATGATGCCACCGGCCAGCCCCAGCGAGCTCTTCTTGGCCGCGACGGGCACCGAGGCGGCCGTGGCCCCGGTCTCCGAGGTGACCCGGGCCTCCTCGGCGGCCACGGGCTCACCGGAGTCCGGGGTCCGCTCGTCGGTCGTTTCGCTCATCGTCTTTTCAGCTTCCGTCGGATCAGACCACCGACGAGGCCTCCCAGGGCCGCACCGGCCAGTACGTCGGTCGGATAGTGGACGCCCAGGACCAGCCGCGAGGCCAGCATCGGCGGTACGAGGGCGGGCACCAGGTTACGCCCGGTCAATCCGGAGTAGAGCACCGCAGCCGCCGTCGTGGACGTCGCGTGCGACGAAGGGAAGCTCAGCTTGCTCGGCGTGCCCACCAGCACCTCGACGCTCGGGTGGTCCGGGCGCGGCCGGCGGACCACTCGTTTCACCGCGATGGACACCGCGTGCGCGCCCACCACCCCGGCCGACGCGACCAGCCAGTCCTTGCGCCGGTCCTGGTCGACCGCCGCGCCGACGAGGCCGATCGCGAACCAGCCGATCGCGTGCTCGCCGAAGTGCGACAGGCCGCGCGCGGCCTTCACCGCGCCCGGCTTCTTCAGGAAGGCCTGGGCCTTCGACAGGACCGCGACCTCACCGCCCGCCGGCGTTGCGGGGTCCGGTGGGGCCTGCCGCTCGGACCGGGGCTCGGTCCCGGTCGTCACCGGGACCTGCTCAAGCATCAATGGACCCGTCGAGCGGTGCGCCGTCGGTCAGGTGCGGGGCGATCTTGTTGTCGAACGCCGACAGCGCCGAGCCGATCGCCATGTGCATGTCGAGGTACTTGTAGGTGCCCAGCCGGCCGCCGAAGAGCACGTTGTTGTCGCGCGCCTCGGCCTTGGCCAGCTCGCGGTAGGCCTCGAGCTTCTCGCGGTTCTCCGCCGTGTTGATCGGGTAGTACGGCTCGTCGTTCTCGTCGGCGAAGCGCGAGTACTCGCGGAAGATGACCGTCTTGTCCTTGGGGTAGTCCCGCTCCGGGTGGAAGTGGCGGAACTCGATGATGCGGGTGTACGGGACTTCCTGGTCGTTGTAGTTGACGACCGAGGTGCCCTGGTAGTCGCCGGTCGGCGCGACCTCGGACTCGAAGTCCACCGTGCGCCAGGTGAACCGGCCCGCGGAGTAGCCGAAGTAGCGGTCCAGCGGACCGGTGTAGACCGTCGGCGTGCCCGCCGGGATGTGCTCGCGCACGTCGAAGTAGTCGACGTTCAGCCGGATGTCGATGTTCTCGTGCTCGGCCATCTTCTCCAGCCACGCGGTGTACCCGTTGACGGGCAGTCCCTCGTAGGTGTCGTTGAAGTACCGGTTGTCGAAGGTGTAGCGGACCGGCAGGCGGGTGATGATGTTCTCGCCCAGGTTCTTGGGGTCGTTCTCCCACTGCTTCGCCGTGTAGCCGCGGATGAACGCCTCGTACAGCGGGCGGCCGATCAGCGAGATCGCCTTCTCTTCGAGGTTCTGCGCGTTGGCGGTCTCGAACTCCGAAGACTGCTTGGCGATCAGCTCGCGCGCCTCGTCCGGCGTGTGCGACTTGCCGAAGAACTGGTTGATCAGGCCCAGGTTCATCGGGAACGAGTAGACCTGGTCCTTGACCCGGGCGAACACCCGGTGCTGGTAGCCGGTGAACTCGGTGAAGCGGTTGACGTACTCCCACACGCGCTTGTTCGAGGTGTGGAACAGGTGCGCTCCGTAGCGGTGCACCTCGATCCCGGTCTCGGGCTCCGGCTCCGAGTAGGCGTTTCCGCCGAGGTGGCTGCGCCGCTCGAGCACGAGTACCTTCTTGCCGAGCTCGGCAGCGGCCCTTTCGGCGACGGTCAGCCCGAAGAAACCGGACCCGACTACGACGAGGTCGTACCGGGCGAAGTCGTCTTCAGTAATCTTGGCGGGGTTCGTGTGCTCGCTCACGGGCGCCCAGGGTACGCAGCCCCCGAGCCGCGGCCCGCACCGACCTCAGCCTTCACCGGCAGTTCACCTCCGACAGACCTGGGACGCATGCCTGCACCGGACACCTTCTGGAGCTGCTTCAGCGCGGCGCTGACCTACCTGGCCGTGCTGGCGGTGCCCGGCGGCCTGATCGGCCGGGCGGCCGGGGTCCGCGGCTGGGCGCTGGCCGGGCTGGCCCCGCTGCTCAGCTACGCCGTGACCGGGCTGGCCGGCCCGTGGCTGGGCATCGCCGGACTGCCGTACAACGCGGCAACGGCGGCCGCCTGCACGGTGCTGCTGGCCGGCTTCGCGTACGGCACGCGGCGGCTGTGCGTCGCCCGGGGCTGGCTGAAGGCCGGTGCGGAGGAGCCGCCGGTGCCGTGGTCGGCGCGGGAGCACTGGGCGGTGGCGGCCTGCGTGGTCGTCGCGGTCGGGCTCTCCACCGCCGTGGTGCTTTCCGCGCGCGGCGGGACGACGGCGGTGTTCCAGCGCTGGGACACCGTGTTCCACGCCAACGGCATCCGCTACATCGCCGACACCGGCGACGGTTCGCTCACCGGCATGAGCAAGATCAACTGGTACCCGGACGGCTCGTTCTACCCCAACGGCTACCACCTGGTCGGCGCGCTGGTCCACCAGATCTCGGGCGCCAGCGTCCCGGTCACGCTCAACGCCATCACGATGCCGGTCGCGGGCCTGTTCGCGCTGTCGATGGTCGCGCTGATCCGCCAGCTGGGCGGGCGCGCGGTGTACGCGGGCTGCACGGCGCTGGTCGCGGCGGGTGCCACCACCGGCGCGTACGAATCGGTGTCGAGCGGGCTGCTGCCGTACGCGCTGGGCATCGTGCTGACGCCACTGGCGGTGGTCGCGCTGCAACGGTTCCTGGTGCGGCCGGGCGTCGACACCGGGCTGGTCATGGCCCTGTCCGCGACGGGGCTGCTGGTGGCCCATTCGAGCGCGCTGTTCGGCGCCGTGCTGTTCGCGCTGCCGGTGGTCCTCCAGCGCTGGTACCGGTCGCTGCGGCGCCGGCCGGTCGACGGCGTCCCGGACGAGCGGCCCGCGTGGCGGGTGATCGGCGGCGACGTGCTGCGGATCCTGCCGGTGATGCTGCTCAGCGGCCTGCTGGCGGCCCCGCAGATCCTCGGTGCGATCGGCTTCACCGCGGGCTCGTACCCGTACCACGCGTGGAACTCGGACCTGTCCGTCCCGCTCGCGCTGAGGCTGCTCGTGACCTTCCAGCAGGTGCTCAGCCGGCCGCAGATCTGGCTGACCGTGCTGCTCGCGGTGGGCGTGCTGGGCTTCCGCACCCTCGGCCGGATGCGCTGGGTGCCGCTCTCGGCCCTGGGTCTCTCGGCGTTCTTCGTGCTCGTGACCTGCTACGGCTACCTGCCGTGGGTGATCTCGCTGTCGCGGCCGTGGTGGAACGACCGCTACCGGCTGATGGCGCTGGCCGCGATCCCGCTGTGCCTGCTCGCCGGGCACGGCATGGCGGAACTGCAACGCTGGTTCGCGCGGCTGGCCCGGCGCGGCTCGTGGGCGCGTTCGCGGCCGCGGGTGCTGGCGCGCGCCGGGGTCGGCACGGCCGTGCTGGTGGTGGCCGTGATGGCGGTGCTGACCGGCGGTTTCTACCGCACGGCGAACGCGACGGCCGTCTCGTACCTGTACTACAACGGCCCCGAGGGCGAGGTCACCCCGCCGGTGAGCGCGGACGAGATCGCAGCCATGGAGCACCTCGGCGCCATGGGCATCCCGGCCCGGCAGAAGGTGCTGAACGACCGGATGGACGGCACCGCCTGGATGTACGCGATCGCCGGAGTGCACCCCGTGGCCGGCCACTACGACGGCGGCGGCCCCGTCGACCCCGACGCCGTCTACCTGGCGATGCACTTCCGCGACTACGACACCGACCCGCGCGTGCGCGACGCCGTCCGGCGGCTCGACGTGCACCACGTGCTGATCGGCAGCGGCACGATCCGCAAGGACACCCCGATCGCCCCCGGCCTGCGCGGGCTCGACGGACGGGACTTCCTGAAGCTCGACTACCGCAACCCCGGCGCCGCGATCTACACGATCACCAGGTGACCCCGGATCCTCGTGGCCGCAGCTCCCCGAACTGCGACCACGAGGATCCCCCGTCCCCCCGGGGCCATCCGGGTGAGGAGATCCGGCCCCCGGCCGGCTCCCCCTCAACTCCTCGAAACAGCAGACGCCCGCGGTCGTGACCCGGTTTCCCGACCGGGTCGATGTCACCCGATCGGCCCAATCCGGTCGCGGCTCAGGCCTCGTGCAGCGTGGGCAGCACCTCGTCGACCACCGCTTCCAGCACGGACTCCCGGCCCTCGTACGGGCCGCCGGAGCGCGGCCAGTGCGTGATGACGTCGGTGAAGCCCAGCGCGGCGGCGCGGTCCACGGCGGCGCGGAACGCGTCCAGGCTGCTCAGGGAGTACACCGGGGCGGAATCGAGGCTCAGGTACCGCTGGATGCTCGCGCGCTCGCGGCCGGCCGCGTCGAGGCGTTCGTCGAAGACGCGGCCCAGCTCGGCGATGCCCTGCCACCACTCGTCCAGCGTGGTGCCGCCGCGGCCGGTGGTGACCCAGCCGGCGCCGAAGCGGGCGGCCAGCGTCATGGTGCGCGGGGCGTTCGCCGCGACCACGAACGGCAGCCGCGGCCGCTGCACGGTGCCGGGCAGGTTCCGCGCGGCCTTCGCGGTGTAGTACTCGCCCTCGAAGTCGAACCGGTCGGTCATCAGCAGCCCGTCGAGCGATTCGACGAACTCGGTGAACCGGTCGGTGCGCCGGCGCGGGTCCAGCTCGGGGGCGTCGAGGACCTGGGCGTCGTAGTTGGAGCTGTCGACGCCCGCGCCGAGGCCGAGCACGAACCGCCCGTCGGACACGTCGTCGAGGGTGATCAGCTCCCGCGCGAACGGCACCGGGTGCCGCGCGATCGGGGACGCCACCAGGGTGCCCAGGCGGATGCGCGACGTGACCAGCGCCGCCGCGGTCAACGTCGGCACGGCGGAGAACCACGGCCCATCGACCAGCGAACGCCAGCCCAGGTGGTCGTAGGTCCACGCGTGGTCGAAGCCGTACTCCTCGGCGGCCCGCCACTTCGGCTCGGCCGCCCACCAACGATCTTCCGGAAGGATCACAATGCCTGCTCGCACGAGGGTGGACCGTATCGCCCGGCACCGACATTCCGCCGGACGGGCGGGCTCCGGCCCCCGTTCGGGGACAATGGCCGAGTGGACAAACCCCGCCTGATCGCTTCCGACGTCGACGGCACCCTGCTCGGACCCGCCGAGGTCGTCACCGACCGCACCGTCTCGGCGGTGGGGCGGGTGCAGGGGGACGGCGTGCCGTTCGTCCTGTGCACCGGCCGCCCGCCGCGCTGGATCGCGCCGATCGCCCAACCACTGGGGCTGACCGGCTACGCGGTGTGCGCGAACGGCGCCGTGCTGCTCGACATCGGCGCCGACCGCGTCACCGCCGTGCACGGGGAGCTGGCGCCGGAGCTGCTGCACGACCTCGCGAGTGCCATGGACAAGGCGCTGCCCGGCTGCCGGCTGGCGGCCGAGCGCATCGGCACCGGCGAGGTCGACCACGACATGCGCAACTTCGTGATCGAACCCGACTACCACAACCCGTGGGGCAACCACGAGGGCCGCACCACGATGCGCGCCGAGGTGCTCGGCCACCCGGCGATCAAGCTCCTGATCAGCCACCGCGAACTGCGCTCGGCGGAGATGGCCGAGGCGGCGCGCGCCGTCTTCGGCACCGCGGTGGACGTGACGTACTCCTCCTCCGGCGGCCTGATCGAGGTGTCCGCCCACGGCATCACGAAGGCCACCGGCCTCGCGGATCTGGCCGAGCGCTTCTCGGTGCCCGCCGAGGACGTGATCGCCTTCGGTGACATGCCGAACGACGTCGAGATGCTCACCTGGGCCGGGCACGGCGTGGCCATGGCCGACGGGCACCCGGCCGTGCTGGAAGCGGCGGACGAGGTGACCGGGCCCGCCGGTGAGGACGGGGTGGCCGCGGTGCTGGAACGCTGGTTCTGAGCCGGCGGGCGAGGGCGGCCGGGGCGGGCCCGCCGCGGGTGGTGCGCCGGGTCAGTCGCGCGGGGCCGGTCGGCTGTCCAGGGCCGCGGCGGCCTCCGGGGTGGGGGCGGTGCCGCCGAGGTGGGCGGGCAGCCACCAGCGGTCGTCCGCACCGGCCGGGCGGTCCGGGTAGGCCGCTTGGGCCCGCTCCAGCAGTTCGGACATCCGGGCGCGCAGGTCCTTGGTCAGCACCTCACAGTCGTCTTCGGGCGCCGGGTGCATCGGGGCGCCCAGCACGATCGAGATCGGCACGTGGCGGTGGGTCAGGTCCTTCGGGTGGCCCTTGGTCCACAGCCGCTGCGTGCCCCACAGCGCCATCGGGATCACCGGCACCCCGGCTTCGGCGGCCATGCGCGCCGCGCCGGTCTTGATGCCCTTCACGGTGAACGAGCGGCTGATCGTCGCCTCGGGGAAGACGCCGACCACCTCGCCCGCGCGCAGCCGCTTGACCGCTTCGTCGTAGGAGGCCTGGCCGGCGGCGCGGTCGACCGGGATGTGGTGCATCCCGCGCATCAGCGGACCGCCGACGCCGTGGGCGAAGATCTCCTTCTTCGCCATGAACCGCACCAGCCGCTTCGACGGGCGCGCGCCCAGTCCGCAGTAGATGAAGTCGAGGTAGCTGACGTGGGTGCACGCGAGCACCGCACCGCCGGTCGCCGGCACGTGTTCGGCGCCCTCGATCCGGATCCGGTTGTCCAGGAGCCGGAACATCAACCGGGCCGCGACGAGGACGGGCGGGTACACGAAGTCAGCCATGAAACCCAGGCTACGGGAGCCGCCGCGGCGGAACCTACGCTCCCGTAGGTTTTGGGTGCCACACCACTGCGGCCGGCACCAGCGCGACGAGCGTGCAGAACAGGGTGATCGCCTGGTGCTTGGTGTTTTCGATGCCGTCGCCGAGGGCGGCCAGCACGAACTGGCCGAGCGCGACCGTCAGCAGCAGTCCCAGCACCACGCCCAGCGCGCTCCGGCGGTGACGCCACCCGCGCCAGGCCACGAACAGCCACAGCGGGACCAGCACGAACAGCCCGAGCGGCGCGATCGACCCGGTCAAGCCCGAGACGATCGGCACGCGGTGCTCCTGCGCCTGCGGCGCGAAGCCCGCCGACCGCGTGAAGCTGCCCAGGTAGTCCGGCCGCGCGACCAGCGCGGCCTCCGCCGCACGGTTGAGCACACCCAGCGTGCGCAGCGGGTGGGTGGCGAAGAAGGCGACCGCGTTGCGGCGGCTCATCCGGCTCCGGTAACGCGGGTACAGCGGGTCGGAGACGACCGGGTGCGCGCCCCACCAGCCGTTGCCCGCGTACTGCGCGAACGACGCCGGCAGGCCCAGCTCCGCCAGGTCCGCGACCGTGTCGTGCCGTCCGTCCACGATGTTCACGAAGATGGTGTTCACCATGTTGATCTCCCGGGAGTCCCCGCCCGGGACCGACGAGAAGGTGCCGTCCGGCGCGGGGGCCGGGCTGACGCCGGTCTGCGCCCACCAGGTCCCGCCCGCCAGCACGACGGCGACCAGCAGTCCGGGCCGCCACCGCGACCGGGTACCGGGCCGCACCAGCAGCACGGCGAGGATCAGCACCGGCAGGATCATCAGCGTCTGCACCTTGGCGTTCACCGCGATCAGCCCGCCGGCCGCCGTCGCGGCCAGCCCCGCGTACCCCCACCCGCCGGAGCGCGGGACGAGCAGCAGCCCGCCGGTGGCCAGCAGCAGTCCGAGGAACGCGGTGCCCTCGCCGAGGATCGAGCCGTAGTAGCCGAAGAACGCCGAGTCGGCCACCACCAGCAGCAGCCCGAGGGCCACGAGCAGCCGCACCCGCGGGCGGTCCGGCAGCCCGGCCACGACCAGCGTCACCGCCGCCGCCGCGATCGCCGAGCCCAGCACCCCCATGATCACCAGGTTCAGCATCGAAGGCGGCCCGGACAGGTCACCGACCCGGACGGCCAGGCGCGCGAGCCAGCTCTGGCTCAGCTGGTACGTCGGTTCGCAGCCGCCGGGCGAGACGGGGTAGTCGAGCCGGACGTAGGGCTGGGGCGAGCCCGGCCAGGTGATCCCGGCGCCGCACAGCACCCGGAAACCGTCCCCGTTGTCGGACACCGACACCGGGCGCGGCACCAGGAACCGGACCAGCAGCACCACCAGGACCAGTCCGAACACCCCGGGCACGGCCGGCGGGATCCTCGGCTCGGCTCGGGCGGCCACGGTCATGACGGGCAGGATACGTAGTGGAACGCCGGAGCCCGGTCGAGGTCGTCGATCAGCCGGCTCGCCTCGTCGGCTCGGGGGAACACGGAGATCCAGAACGGTGTCCCGGTCCGGCGGAAGGTGGCGGCCGGCGCAGAGTCCGGACCGGACGCGCAGTCCTGCTGTTCGGCGTAACCGTTTTCGTCCGGCACGGCCACGGTCGCGCGCCGCGGGCCGACGTCGCTGCCGACCACCAGCAGCTGCGAGCCCGCGCGGCTCGCGATCGCCCCGGGCTCGGCCGCGCTCACCACGGAGCCCGGCGGCAGGTAGCCGCCCAGCCACTCGCCGACCTCGGCGAGCTGGGTGCTGTGCGTGCGCCCGGCCCGCACCTCGGCCAGCAGACCCGGGTCGAACAACGAGGCCAGCACGGCGAATCCGGTCAGTCCGGCCGCCGCCACCGGCACCAGCCGGGAAACCGTCCGCGGCCGCGGTGACGGGTTCGCGGCCTTGAGCACGCCGTACGCGCCGGCCGCCGCGGCGGCGAGCAGCGGCGGCACCGGCGCGAGCAGCCGCCACGACGGCCCCGGGTCCCGGTCGAGCCCGGCCACGAACACCGTCAGCCCGGCCGCCAGCGCGAGCAGCAGCCACACCGCCGAGCGGGCCGCCGCCGCGCGCCCGGGGGTGCGGCGGACCGCCAGCGCCCCGGCCGCGATCAGTCCGGCGGCCAGGAAACCCAGGTGCGCCAAGGAGAATCCGGCCAGGTAAGACCAGTCCGGGCCCGGCGGGCGCAGGGCCCGGCCGGGCAGGAGGTGGTGGTAGAAGGTGACGCGCCACGCCGTCCACGGCACCAGGAACACCAGCGCGCCCAGCCCGTACCCGACCGGCGCCCACCAGGTGTGCCGGCCGCGGGCGGCGGCCACCACGAGCCCGATCCCGGCCACCACGGCCGGCACCACCCCTTCGGGCCGGGTCATCACCGCGCCCGCCACGAGCACGCCCGCGACCACCGGCCGGGACGCGGCCATCGCGTACGCGATGGCGAGGAGCAGCAGCGCGAACAACGGCGTCTCGGTGCCGGAGGGCCCGTACACCGCCAGACCGCTCGCGCCCGCCGTCAGCACCGCAGCGGCGACGCCGATCGCTGGCCGCGGCTCCCCGCCTTCGGGCAGTGCGAGCCGGACGACGCGATTCACCAGGAAGTACGCGAGGAGAACGCACCCGAACGTCGAACCGACCCCGAGCACGATCGCGGACGTCCGGATGTCCGCGCCGAACGCGGCTTTCGGCAGCGACACGGCCACGAGCCAGAGGAAGTTCGCGTAGCCCTCGGCCCGGTCACCGGGGTTGAACACCGGCCCGTTGCCGTCGGCGATGTTCTGCGCGTACCGGAAGGTGACCAGCGCGGCCTCCGTCACCGTGGCGAACACCAGCTGGTGCACCAGGGAGAAGACCAGGGTGAGCAGCAGCACGAACCCGCGCCAGCGGCGGTCGGCGGCGATCCGGTCCCAGGTGGCGACCACCAGGGCGGCCAGCAGCAGCCAGCAGCCCAAGACCGCGTAACCCACCCGAGCCCCCTCGCTCCGCCCCGCCGCGGCCGTCCCCGTCGCACCGCCGCCCGCCACCCGTCGAAAAAGGCGGCCACCCGGGGGCGATCCGCCGGAGCCCGCCCCTCGAAGACCACCTCGCCCAGACCAGTCAATCGCGGGATCACCCTCGGCGGCATAAGCCGTTCGGGTGCATGTGGGGGCCGCTGATCGTCGCTCGCCCAGGCTGCGCGGCTGGACCCTGGCCGGGTTGAGCCCGATGTCGATCCCGCTCACCCGGCCCTCCCTGCGGGCGCACCTTGCCCGAAAGACCCGTTGACACCGCTGTGAGTGTGTAGTTACATACTTAGTGACTGGTCAATCACAACAGCCAAGACCAGCCCACACTCCGGCCGCCACCGGCGCCGTTGTCCTTCGAGGAGAAGCCATGATCGACGTTCGCACCGCCGCCACCGGACTGCTCGCCGCCGCCGCGGTCACCCTGGCCGGGACTTCGGCGGCCACCGCGGCCACCCCGCCGGCCGCCGGGCACCACGCGCCGAAGCCGGCGCTGACCCCGCTGGCCGTCAAGTGGGCCGCCGCCTGGAACGGCAGTGACCCGCAGGAGCTGGCCGGGCTGTTCGTCAAGGACGGTTCGCGCTACACCGACCACGCCTTCGACCGGACCTACACCGGCAGGGCCGGGGTCGCGCAGTGGGTCACCGACACCAAGCAGGCCATCCCGAACGCCGAGATCACGCTGACCGCCTCGGTCCACCTCGCCGACCGCGAAATCCTCTTCTGGAACTTCAGCGGCCAGGCCACCGGCGCGCCCCACTCGTTCTCGGTCCCCGCGGTCACCGTGCTCGGGCTGCACGGCGGCAAGATCCTGACCGACGACGACTACTACAGCAAGGCCGAGGTCAACCGGCAGTCCGGCCTGCCGGAGTCCGGTCTGCCGAAGGGCTCCTGAACGCACGGACCCCCGTCGTCCACAGTGACGACGGGGGTCCGTGCGTTCAGGCCGAAGCGGATTTACGGTTCGCGAACCGGGCCGCGCCGGCCGCGAAGCCCGCCGTCAGCAGGTCCGCCACCGTGAACATCACGCGGGAGGCCACCGCGAACGCCGTCGCCTGGCCCACGGTCAGTCCGCTGGCCGTCAGCACCGCGACCTGGGCCACCTCACGCACCCCCACACCGCTGGGCAGGATGAACGCGAAGGTCCCCACCGTCATCGCCACCGCCATGGCGCCGACGCACTGGATGAAGCCGCCGAAGCCCGGGGCGCCGACGGAGTTCGCCAGCAGCCACAGGTGCGCGCCCTGCAGGGTCCAGGCCAGGGTCGAGGCGCCGAACACCTGGCCCACCACGGCCCAGCCCAGCGGGTGGGCCAGCGGCGGGCGGCGCAGGATCCGCAGCACCAGCGAGGTGCCCCAGGTCAGGATCCGCGGGTGCAGCAGCGCCAAGCCGACCGGGATGAGCACGAACAGCCACTTCGCGCGCGGGCTGTGGCTGAACACGGCCGGGGCGGCGAGCAGCGAGACCACCAGCGCCGAGACCACGCCGACGCCCAGCTGGATCAGCGAACCGGTGAAGATGCGGGCGCGGGCCAGCCCGGCCTTGCGGCCCAGCTCCATCTGGAGCAGGTAGGCCCACACCGAGCCGGGCACGTACTTGCCGAGCGAGCCGACGAGGCAGATCTGCGCGCCGCGGGCGTACCCGATGGGCTCGCCGAGGTCGTCGACCATCTTCTGCCAGCCCCAGGTGGAAACCAGGATCGCCGCGAGCAACGCGGCCAGGCTGAGCACCGAGGACTGCCAAGCCACCTCGGACAGCGTGCGCCAGAACTCGTTCCAGTTGGACGCGAGCGACTTCGCGGCCAGCCCGATGACCAGCAGGATCGCGAACCAGCGCACGACGTCGAGGAGCTTCGCCCTGGTGGACTTCGCCGGCTCCGGTTTCGGGTCCGGGGCGTCCTCGGACGTCCGCACGGTCGTCATCGACCATTCTCCTCACGACGACCGCCGGTCAAGACCGCACCGTGACCAAGCGGCTGAACTCGGCCAGCAGATCGTAGCCGTCCCAGACCCCGGAGAAGGTCAGAGCCGAGCCGAACGGCACGATGCGGTCGACCCCGCGGCCCGCGAGCGCGGTGGCGAACTCCACCAGCGCCTCGTGGGTGAACCCGAACTGGGTGACGGTCTGGTCCTGGCGCAGCACGGCCGGCACCAGCTCCGCGAGCGAGTCCACCCGCGCGGTCGCGAAGGTGCCCGCACCGAGCCACTCGCGCGGCATCACGGTCGCGTCGGTCAGCTCCAAAGTGGCCAGTCCGTTGCCGTCGAACGCGATCGAGGACACCAGCCCGTCGGCCGCCGCGCCGTAGGCCGAGACCCGCTTCTGCACCGCCATCGCCGGCTCCGTGACGTGCTGTTTCGCCTCGATCACGGCGGCCAGCCGCTCGCGCAGCTCGCGCCCGGAAGTCTCGGCGCCCGCCGCGTCGCCCACCCAGAACACCGTGCGCGGTGACGAGCAGGCGGCCTGGTCGAACCAGTACGAGTCGTTGTAGAAGCCCTCGGCCGCGGCCTTCCGCCCGGCCGGCGAGGCGGACTGCCAGCCGCGCACCGAGGCGATGGCGAACGAGGAGCGGTCCGGGAAGGTCAGGTCCCGCGCGTGCGGGGCCAGGGGGTACTTCCGCAGCGCGGCCACGGAGCGGTCGCCGCCCCAGATCACGCGCAGGTCGGCGGCCAGCGACAGGGCTCCGCTGATCTCGTCGCTGCGGTCGTAGGTGACCATGCACTGGGTCGCGGAGATCGCGGCCGCCGTGGCCGGGTCCACCTCGGACAACGCCGCGTTCAGCGCCTCCAGCACCGCCTCGGCGGCCCCGGCCGAGCGCGAGGACACCCGCACCACGTTGTGGTTGCCCGCCAACGCGGACAGCGCCCACGAGTAGACGAAGATCGTGTCCACATTGGCCGGTGGCACGTGGAACACCAGCCCGCGCGGGAACCGCAGCGCGGGGCCGGCGGTCTCCAAAGTGGACAATGCCTGGGCCAGCTCGCCCTTGCGCAGGAAGAAGCCCAGCGAGGCCAGCTCGGGGAACCGGCGGGCCGACGCGGGCGCGAGCAGCTTGCGCGCGAACTTCGTGACGAACTCGACCACCCGCGGGTCGCCCACCGTCAGGCGCCCGCCCGGCGGCTCGGCGCGCAGCCGGTCCACCAGCTCGCCGACGGCCGGCGCCGGGCCGAGCGGGAAGCGCTGGGTCAGCGCGCTCACGCCGCCGCCCCCCGCCCGGGTGCGGTTGTCCCGCTGAGATCAGCGGTGTCGGAGCAGCCGCGGGCCTCGGCCTTCGGCAGCCGGCCCAGCACGGAGAAGTGCTTGCCGGGCCAGTCGCCGTCGTCGATGCCGTGGCACACGCCGAGGTCCTCGGTCAGCAGGACGTGCCCGGGGTAGGAGCGCGGCAGCGTGCTGACCACCTCGATCAGCCCCGGCTGCCCGACCGGCTGCTCGGCCCAGGTCTGCGGGTCCCGGATCACCACGTCGGCGAAGTCGGGGCAGTAGAGCGAGTTCCCGGACGGCCCCTCGAGGAACACCGTGCCGATCTGCTCGATCATCCCGTAGTAGTTGTGGATCCGGGTGAGCCCGGTGTCGTCGGCGAACCGGCGGCGGAACTCGGTGTTGTCCACCGCGCGGTCGATCAGCTTCTTCCAGCCGCCGGAGTGGATCAGGATGCCGTTGGACAGGTCGAGCCCGTGGTCGCGGGCCACCTCGTAGAGGTAGAGCCAGACCATGAAGGTGAAGCCGAAGATCAGGAACGGCCCGTCCCCGTACTCGGCCAGGAACTGCTTCACCGCCTCGACGTCCGGCTGGTCGTTCTCGTCGAGCACGTAGGTGTGCTTGCGGCCGAAGTTGGCCATGCCCAGCACCCCCGCGCCGCGCGCGGAGAACGAGCGGCGGTTCTTGACGATGCCGATGGTGTCGACCATCAGCATCGGCAGCCGCTCGCGGCCCAGCACCTCCTGCAGCGTGGCGCCGAGCCGGCGGGTCTGCGCCGCCGCCGCGTCCTTGTCCAGGTGGATGCGCGAGGCGCCGGCGCCGGTGGTGCCCGAGGAGGTCAGCGTCCGGAACACCTGCTCGTCCGGCACGGACTTGAGGTCGTGGGTCTTGAACATCCGCACGGGCAGCCACGGCAGGTCGGCGATGGTGTCGTACTGCCGGTCCGGCGCGAGGCCGAGCGACGAGAGGATCCGGTCGTACCCGGCGCTGCCGGCCCGGTGGTGGGCGGTCAGCTCGGCCAGTTCGGGCAGCAGCAGCGCCTCCCGCTCCGCCTGCGAGCGGGTGAACACGCTCATATCCGTCCCTCCAGCGACCGGTAGTCGATCTTGCCGCTGGCCAGCAGCGGCACGGTCTCGACCGGTCGCACGTCGAACCCGCTCGGGTGCAGGTGCAGCCGCTCGGACAGGGCCCGCGAGGCGTCCTTGCAGATCGCCTTCGCGCCCTCGCCCTCGGGCAGTTCCGCGAACAGCACGACCTTGTCGCCCCCGGGCACGGCGGCGACCACGTCGATGCCCACCGCGGCCGAGCGCACGGCCTGCTCCAGGTCGTCCAGGCTGACCCGGTTGCCGAACACCTTGCCGATGCGCTTGAGCCGCCCGGTGATGAACAGGTAACCGTCTTCGTCGAGGTAACCGAGGTCACCGGTGGCCAGCACGCCTTCGCACTCATCGCCCGTGGCCAGCCCGGACTCGTCTTCGGCGTAGCCCATCATCACGTTGGGCCCGCGGTAGACCACCTCGCCCACGATCTTCGGGTGCCGGGTCTCGACGCCGTCGTCGCGGCGCACGGAGAACGCGCCGCCGGGCAGGGCCGGGCCGGCGGAGCCGAGCTTTTCGGCCAGCCGCTCGGCGGGCACCGTGGTCATCCGCGGCGCGGCCTCGGTCTGGCCGTACATCACGTACATCCGGCCGCCGACCGCGCGCATCTTGTCGTTGAACTCGGTCACGAGCTCGTCGCGCAGCTTGCCGCCGGCCTGCGTCAGCGTGCGCAGGCTCGGGTACTTCGCCGGGTCGAACTTGAGCCGGCGCAGCATTTCGTAGTGGTAGGGCACCCCGGCCAGCGAGGTGACGCCGTGGGTCCGCACCGCGTCCCAGAACCCACGGCCCAGCACGCCGGACGGCTCGACCACCACGGTCGCGCCGCGCACCAGGTGCGAGTTCAGCACCGACAGCCCGTAGCTGTAGTGCAGCGGCAGACCGGTCGGCGCGACCTCGTCGGCGGTGATCCGCAGCACCTCGGCGATGGCGTCGGCGTTGCTCTCCACCGCCTGGCGCGAGAGCCGGACCAGCTTCGGGTTGCCGGTGGAACCGCTGGTGGGCAGGAGCACCGCCAGGTCCGGGTGCGGCACGAGGGCCGCCTCGGCCTCGCGCCGCCAGTGCGCGCCCTCGGCGCGGTAGCCCTCGGGAGCCGGGGCCTCGGGCGCGGCCAGCACCGCGGCCGGGCGGAAGCGGGTGATCAGTCCGGCCAGCACGTCGGCGTCCAGCGCCGGGTCGATCAGCGCGATCGGCCGGCGCGCCTCGAACGCGCCCAGGTAGCGCAGCACGCTCTCCAGTTCGATCGACATCCGCGCGAACAGCGCGCCCGTGGGCAGGGCCGCCAGCTCCGCGGCCGACCGCGAAACCTCGGCGGCCAGCTCGCCCCCGGCCAGCGTGCGCCCACCGGCCACGTCGACCAGCCGGGCGCCCGCCCCCAGCAGCGTCACAGCACCAAGCCTCCGTCGATCCCCAGCACCTGCCCGGTCACGAAGGACGCTTCGTCGCTGACCAGGAAACGGATCGCCCTCGCGACCTCCTCCGGCTGGCCGAGCCGGCCCAGCGGGGTGTCCTCGATCCGCCCGGCGATGACCTTCTCGCCCAGGTGGGAGGTCATGTCGGTCTCGATCACCCCGGGCGCGACCGCGTTGACCCGGATGTTGTGCCGGCCGAGCTCCTTGGCCGCGGACCGCGCGATGTTGCCCACAGCCGCCTTCGAAGCGGCGTACGCGGTCTGCCCGGCACTGCCGTTCTCGCCGACGATCGAAGCCAGCACCACGATCGCGCCGGTCTTGCGCCGGCTCATCACGCGCGAAGCGGCCTGCACGGTGTTGATCGTGCCGCCGACGTTCGTGCGGAACACCCGGTCGATCAGGTCCTCGCCGATCATGCCGAGCAGCGCGTCCTCGAGGACGCCGGCGTTGGCGACGACGGCGTCGAGCGCGCCGTGCTCCTTCGCCACCCCCCGCACCAGGGAGGAGACCGCCTTGGCGTCGGTGACGTCCAGCCCGAGGCCGGCGGCGGCGCCCGCCTCGGCGGCGACCTCCTTCGCCCTGGTCTCGTCCCGGCCGGTGAGCACCACCGTGACGCCCGCCTCGACCAGCGCCCGCACGGTGGCCAGCCCGATCCCCCGGGTCCCGCCCGTGACGAGCGCGACCCGCCCGGTCAGGTCAGGCATTCTTCGTCTGGAGGCCGGTCACCAGGTCGACCGCGACCTTGAAGCTCGACATGTCGATGACCTGGTCGGTGTCGAGCTCGATGTCGAACTCGTCCTCGATCGCCGCGACCAGGGCCATGTGGCCGACCGAGTCCCACGCCTCGATGTCGCGGTACTTCAGGTTCTCGACGTCCACGTCGCGGTCGAGGTCCAGCGCCTCCACGAAGACCTCGCGCAGCTTGGGGGCAACTTCCGCCATCTTCACAGCTCCTAGTGTTCCTCGCGCGGGCGGGCGTCCCACGCCTTGACCAAGGTAGAGAGGTCGTCGGGCAGGCCGTCGTCCGGGAGGTCGCCCTTGCCCTTCACCCACGGGGTGAGGGCTTCGACGGTGGCCTCGTCCAGACCGCGCCGCGACAGGCCCACCAGGTTGACCCCGCTGGCCCGTGCCGGGTTGCCCACGGTGATGGTGAACGCGCCCACCTCGCGGCGGACCGCCGAGCCCATGCCGACCATCGCGCCGGGACCGATGCGGGCGCCCTGGTGCACCACCGTGCCCATGCCGAGGTTCGCGTGCGACCACACGTGGGTGTGCCCGCCGAGCAGCACGTTGCAGGCCAGCGTGACGTGGTCGCCCACCACCGCGTCGTGCCCGATGTGGCTGCCGCGCAGCAGGTAGCAGTCGTCACCGAGGGTGCTGGCGCGCCAGGTGCCCTGGTGCACGCCGGCGTACTCGCGGATGCGGTTGCGGCTGCCGATCACCACGCCGTGGCCGTCCAGCGCGGGGTCGCCCGTGGGGGCGTCCTCCCACGCGACCGGGTGCGGGCCGCCGCGGTCCTCGCCCGGGGTGCCGATGGTCACGTGCGGGCCGATCCAGTTGCCGTCGCCGATCCGGACCGGGCCGACGATCACGGTGTACGGGCCGATCACGTTGCCCCCGCCGAGTTCCACGCCCTCGCCGAGGACGGCGGTGGGGTGGATGCGGTTGGGCGCCGAGCCGTCGGCCTGGGCGTGGGACACAGTGGTGATCCGTTCGGTCGCTGTTGGTCGAGCACTACTGGTCGAGCGCGGTTGGTCGAGCCGGGCGTCCCGCGAGACAGGGGGGAACGGCCTGCGGTCGGGCAGGCGACGACGCCCGGTAACGTGTGGCCCGCGTTCACGCAGGGTGGCCGGACGCAGAACCGGCGGCTCACTGTACCGGACGCGCCGAAATCACCTGCCGGGAGAGACTGCCGATGATCCCCATTACCGTGGTCGACGTCCGTGACGCGGAGGACCTCGTCGTCGAGGTTCTGCGGTCCGGCGCCATCGCGCAGGGGCCGATGGTCGAACGCTTCGAAGGAGCTTTCGCGCCCATCGCCGGCACGAAGCACGCCGTCGCCGTGAACAACGGCACCACCGCGCTGGTCGCGTCGCTGCAGGCGCTGGACTTGGAGGCGGGGGACGAGGTGATCACCTCGCCGTTCACGTTCGTCGCCACCCTGAACGCGATTCTGGAAGCCGGCGCCACCGTGCGGTTCGCCGACATCCGCCGCGACGACTTCGCCCTCGACCCGGACGCGGTGGCGGCCGCCGTCACGGACCGGACCAAGGTGCTCATGCCCGTGCACCTCTACGGCCAGACCGCGGACATGGGCAAGCTCGCCCCGCTCGCGGCCGAGCGGGGGCTGGAGATCATCGAGGACTCGGCCCAGTCCGTCGGCGCCTCGTTCGAGGGCCGCGCCGCCGGCTCGTACGGCATCGGCTGCTTCTCGCTGTACGCGACGAAGAACGTGACCACCGCCGAGGGTGGGGTGATCACCACCGACGACGACGAGCTGGCCGACAAGCTGCGCGTGCTGCGCAACCAGGGCATGCGCGCCCGCTACCAGTACGAAGTGGCCGGGCACAACTACCGGATGACCGACCTGCACGCGGCCGTCGGCATCCCGCAGCTGGAGAAGCTCGACCAGCTGACCGCGGCCCGCCAGGCGAACGCGAAGCGGCTTTCGGAGGGCCTCGCGGGCACGCCGGGCCTCGACATCCCGCGGGTGCTGCCGGGCCGCGAGCACGTGTGGCACCAGTACACCGTGCTGATCGGCCCGCACGCCATGCTCTCGCGCGACGAGCTCGCCTCGGCGTTGACCGCGCACGGCATCGGCAACGGCGTGTACTACCCGAAGATCGTCTTCGACTACGAGTGCTACCGGGGCCACCCGCTGATCCCGGACGCGAAGGTCGAGGACTACCCGGTGGCCGGCGCGGTCGCCGCCCAGGCGCTGTCCCTGCCGGTCCACCCCCACCTGACCGAGTCCGATGTGGACCAGATCGTCGAGACGGTTCGCGAGGCGCTCGGCGCATGACCCACCGCATCGCCCTGATCGGGACGGGCGCCATGGGCACGCTGCACGCGCGGGTGCTCTCCGCCAACGACCGCGCGAAGCTGGTCCGGGTGATCGACCCGCGCGAGGAGGCCGGCCGCGCCGTCGCCGCGCGGTTCGAAACCGAGTGGACGCCGGAGATCGGCTCACTGTCCGATGTGGACGCGGTGGTGCTGGCCTCGGCCACCGAGGTGCACTACGAGCTGGCGCAGGAGATCCTGGGGCAGGGCAAGCCGCTGCTGATCGAGAAGCCGGTGTGCAACAGCCTGGAGCTCTCGGACGAGATCGTGGCCCTGTCGGCGAAGCAGGACGTGCCGCTGATGTGCGGACTGCTGGAGCGGTACAACCCCGCGGTGATGACCGCGCGAGCGCTGATCAGCGAGCCGATCCACCTGATGGCCCGCCGCCACGGCCCGTACGCCCCGCGGATCAAGACCGGGGTAGCCTGGGACCTGCTGGTGCACGACGTCGACCTGGCCATCCAGTTCTTCGGCGGGGCGACGCCCACGCGGGTCACCTCCGGCGCCGGCTACTTCCACCCGCAGTCGGTGGCGGGCGCGGAGGACGCCATCGAGACGGTGCTGTCCTTCCCGACCGGGCTGGCCACCGTTTCGGCCTCGCGGCTGGGCCAGCGCAAGGTGCGCTCGCTCGTCGTGTCCGAACTGGACCGGTTGATCGAGGTCGACCTGCTGCGCCGCGACGTGACGATCTACCGGCACGTCTCGCACGATTCGGTCACCCCGGACGGCCTCGGCTACCGGCAGCAGACCGTGATCGAGATCCCCGAGCTGATCACCGGGCGCGAACCGCTGGCCAGCCAGCTGGAGCGGTTCCTGGACCTGCTCGAGGGCGAGATCGACGCCGACGCCGAACGGGACCTGATCCTGCCCTCGCACCAGGTGGTGGCGGAGGTCCTGACCCAGGCCGCGACCTGATCGCCCGGTGCGGCGGGGGCGGCTACGGCCGCTGCGCGCGTCCCGCGACCAGCGCGTCCAGGTCGATGGTGAGCGCGGTACCGCCGAAGTCCAGCTCGACCTTCCCGGAGAACTCGCCGAAGTTCTCGTAATCGCCGTCGACCAGGCGGTGGGTGATCAGGCTGACCGGTGCGTCGAGATCCAGGATCCAGTAGTGCTCGATGCCCGCGTCCGCGTACTCGAAGAGCTTCGTGACCCGGTCGGTCCGCTTGGTGCCCTCGGAGAGAACCTCGACCACCAGCGAAACGTCGGCCACGTCCACTCGGGCCGGGTTGGTCTCGGCGACCGCTGCCGTCGTCACGACGACATCCGGCACCCGGACGGTCAGCGGTACCTCACTGACCACGACTTCCACGTCGGCGCCCGCGCTCAGGCTCGGTGGCAGCTGCTCTTCGAGCCAGTAGGTCAGGCGCACGAGCGAGCGCTGGTGGAACCATACCGGCCGTGGTGACACTGCGAGAACCCCTTCGACGACCTCTACGTGGAACTCCGCGGTTTCCGGAAGCTCCGCCCAGTCGTCGAGTGTGAGGAGGTGGTGAGGCCAGTCGAGGGCACTCATGACGTTTCTCCTTCACGTTCAGTGACGGGCACCAGTCTCCCATGTTACCCAGAGCGCACGCCAGCCCCCGTGGTCAGCCCCCGAAGTCCCCCGGAGGCGAGCCCCAGCCCGAGGGGTCGTCGGAAAGGGCGCGGCGGCGGGTGTTCTCCGCGCGGACGCGCTCCACTTCGGACTGGATGTACTCCTCGTCGTAGCGCTGGAAGACGCGGGCCGGGTTGCCGGCGACCAGGCTGCGGGCCGGGACGTCCTTGGCCACCACCGAGTTCGGCTGCACGGTGGCGAAGTCGCCGATGCTCACCCCGGCCATGATCACCACCAGGCCGCCGATGAAGCAGCCCTTGCCGATCTTCACCGGCTTGCGCTCGATCAGGTCGCTGCCCGAGTGGTTCTGCAGCGTCATGTTCGCCAGCCAGCTGGAGTGGGTGAAGATCAGCGTGTTCAGCCCGATGCTGGTGTGCTCGCCGATCTCCAGGCCGCCGCTGGCGTCGAGGACCGCGCCCTCGCCGATCCAGCAGTGCTCGCCGATCTTCAGGTTCTCCCGGCTGACGATCTTGGCCCGCTCGCGGATCCGGGTCGACTCCGGCAGGCCGTAGAACGCGGCCCGCTCGGAGTCGTTCAGGTACTGCGAGACGACCTCGGTGAGGATCTGCGGGCGCAGCCGGGCGCTGCGCTCGTCGTCAAAGAACATCTTCGTCCGCCACCAGTTTCGAGAACACCCGCAGGTGCTCTTCGGCCACCACGTCCAGCCCGAAGTTCGCCCGCACCATGGCGCTCGCGCGCGCCGCGACCGCCGCGCGGGCCTCGGGGTCGTCCAGCAGGCCGATCACGGTCTCCGCCACCGCGTCCGGGTCGTCCGGGCGCACCAGCAGGATGTTCTCGCCGTTGCGCAGCTCGATGCCCGGGTAGTTGTCCTCGGTGACCGAGGCGATGGTGGCGGTGCCGGACAGCATGGCCTCCAGCGAGGCCGTGCCGCAGCCGCCGTTGAGGTCGTGCGTCACGATGTCCGCGGCCGCGAAGTAGGCGGGCACGTCCTCCTTCGGCACGGCGCCGGTGATGATCAGCCGATCGGCCACGCCCAGTTCTCCGGCTCGCTTCAGGAACGCGTCGTGGTACACCCGCCCCACCACGGCCACCTGCACGTCCGGGTGCTTCGCGGTGATCGCCGGCAGCGCCTCGATCAGCGGCAGCCGGTTGCGCAGCGGGATCACGTGCCCGAGCGAGACGATCAGCGGGGCCGGCCCGACCCCGAGCTCCGCACGCACGTCCTTGGTCACCGGCCGGGCGAAGTGCTCGGTGTCGACGGCGATCGGGAAGTACTCGGAGTTCTCGTCGCTGGTCCCGTACCGCTCGACGCAGTAGTCGACCCCCAGCTTGTCCAGGATGACGTAGCGCGGCCGGATGTAGCGCAGCACCGGGTTGACCAGCAGCGCGTCCAGCAGCCGGAACACGCCGCCGTACACCTTGTTGTCGCTGATCAGCAGGGTGTGGATGGTCAGCAGCACGGGCAGGCCGCGGCGGCGGGCGTAGAGCCCGGCCATCCAGGACAGGTCGAAGAACTGGCCGTGCAGGTGGATCGCGTCCGGCTGGAACTCGTCGAGCAGCCGGAACAGCTTCCGCCAGTTGCCCGGCCGCACCGACGCGAAGCTCAGGTCGAAGTCGATCGACAGGCCCAGCTGCGGCATCTTCACGGCCGGCATCCGGACCACGCGGTAGCCGTCGACCCGCTCGTCGGCCCGCGCCTCGCCGTAGGCCGCCGTGACGGCCAGCACCTCGTGCCCGGCCGCCACGAACTCCGCGGCCAGCGAGGCCGACATGTGCGCACTCCCGCCCACCCGGGGCGGGAAGAAGTTGTTGATCACCGCGATGCGCAACGAACGACCTCGGCCCGGCCCCGCGGTCGCGCTCACGCCGAGTCCCTCACCAAGGCCCGCATGCCCTCTTCGACGGTGATCCGCGGCTCCCAGCCGAGCACCTCGCGGGCCCGGGTGATGTCCGCGGCCCGGCGCGAAACCAGTACCTCGCGCTCGTTGAACTGCGGCTCCACGTCGACTCCGACGGCCTCGATCAGGATCTTCGCCAGCGTCGCCACGGAGGTGTCGACGCCCGTGCCGATGTTGATCGGGAGGTTGCCCCGCTCCGATTCGAGCGCGGCCACGACCGAGCGCGCCAGGTCCGTGACGTGCACGAAGTCCATCGACTGGTCCCCGCGGCCGTCGATCACCGGCGGCCGGCCGGCGCGCAGGCGCTGGATGAAGTGGTTGATCACCGAGGTGTAGTACGCCTCGATGCGCTGGCCGGGGCCGTAGACGTTGAAGAAGCGCAGCGCGTTCCAGGACAGGCCCTTGGTGCGCTGGTAGAAGCCGAGCAGGTCCTCGCCGGCGCGCTTGGTGATGCAGTACGGCGTGAGCGGGCGCAGCAGGTCGTCCTCGTGCATCGGCAGCCGCTCCGGCTCGCCGTAGACCGAGGCGGTGGAGGCGAACACGAGGCGCTGGACGCCCTCGTCCGCGGCCGCGGCGAACACGTTGTGGTTGCCGGTCATGTTGATGTCGATCGACTCGTGCGGGTCGGCGATCGACTTGTTGATCGACACCGTGGCGAAGTGGACCACGTGGGTGCAGCCGCGCATGGCCTCGCGCACCGCGCCGCCGTAGCGGACGTCCTTCTCCACCAGCTCGACCTGGCCGGTGGCCACGAACTTCTCGACGCGGCCGCGGTCGCCGCGGGTCATGTTGTCGAAGATCCGGACCGTGTAGCCGCCGTCCAGCAGCATCGGGATGACGTGCGCGGCGATGAACCCGCCGCCTCCGGTGAAGAACACCTTCTTGTCGGACATGGTCGCGGTCTCTCCTCGTTCGGCGGTGTCTTCGGGGTTCACGAAAGGGCCCGCACGGCTTCGCGCACCGTGGTCACGACGCGGTCGACCTCGGCGTCGGTCAGCTCGGCGTGCATGGGGACGGCCAGCTGGCGCCGGAAGGCGTCGGCGGACACCGGCAGCGGCGCCTGCTCGCCGTACACCGGCTGCAGGTGGGAGGCGTACGTGCCGAAGTTGCACTGCACGCCCTGCTCGCGCAGGCGCAGGGCCAGCGCGTCCCGGCTGAGCTCCGGCGCGACCGTGAGCAGGTAGGCCTGCCACGGGTGCTCGCGGTCGGGCAGCTCCACCGGGACGGTCAGCGCGTCGACCTCGGCGAACGCCTCGTGGTAGCGCCTGGCCACGGACCGGCGGGCGGCCAGCAGTCCGGGCAGGCGGTCGAGCTGCACGCCCATGATCGCGGCCTGGATGTCCGAGAGCCGGAAGTTGTAGCCCAGCTCGTGGAACTCGGGGATGGGCAGCGTGCCCGAGCCCTCGCGGCTGATCGCGGGCTCGATGCCGTAGGTGTGCAGCTTGCGGGCGGGGCCGATCAGGTCTTCGCGGTTCGAGACCAGCGCGCCGCCCTCGCCCGCGGTGATGCCCTTGCGGCCGTGGAAGGAGAACGCGGCGAGGTCGGCGAGGCTGCCGGCCGGGCGCGTGCGGTAGGTGGCCCCGGACGAGCAGGCAGCGTCTTCGAACAGCCAGAGGCCGTGCTTCTCGGTGATGGCCCGGTACTCGTCGAAATCGCCGGGCTGGCCGGCCACGTCGACGGCGAGGACGCCGACCGTGCGCGGGGTGATCAGCGCTTCGACGGCGGCCGGGTCGGCGCTCCAGATGTCCGGGCGGACGTCGGCGAACACCGGCTTCGCGCCGGCCTGCAGCACCGCGTGGCCGGTCGCGGGGAACGTGTAGTCCCCGACGATCACCTCGTCGCCGGGCCGGACGCCGAGCACCTTGAGCCCGAGGAACAGGGCCGAGCCGCAGTTGCTGGTGCTCAGCGCGTGCGCGGTGCCGGTGAGCTGGGCGAACCGCTCCTCGAACCGGCGGCAGGCGGGTCCGGCGCCGGCGAGCCAGCCGGAGCGGAAGACCTCGGCCACCGCCGCGAGCTCCGCTTCACCCACCGTGGGCCTGCCGAGCAGCACCGGTTCCTGGACGTCAGACATACCTCTCCCATTACGGGGGCCGTGAAGTGCATCGATGGTGACTTCCCGTAGCGGAAGGTGACGCACTACAGCAAGGGGAACCGCCCGTTGGCTCGCGGACCAAAGTAACGCGCCGGCTTCCGGACGGTTTGACCAGGTCGGTCCGGCCGCCCGGCCTAGGCTTGCGGCCATGCGGATCGGGGTGCTGGGAGCGGTCACGGCCTGGGGGCCGCCGGGCGCCGCGATCGGCGTCGGCGGACCGCGCGCACGGGCTCTGCTGGCTCTGCTGGCTCTGCTCGCGGTGGACGCGGGCCGGTTCGTGGCCGCCGGGCGGCTGATCGACGGTGTGTACGGCGAAGACCCGCCGGAAGGCGCGGCCAACGCGCTTCAGTCGCAGGTTTCGCGGCTGCGCGGGGCGCTGAAGGGCGTCGCTCCGGTCGAGTTCACCTCGGCCGGCTACCGGCTCGCGGTGGATCCCGAGGAAGTCGACGTCCACCGGTTCGAGCGGCTGGCCGGGGAGGGGCGGCGCGAGCTGGCCGCTGGTGACGCCGCCCGCGCGAGTGAGCTGCTCGGTGAAGCGCTCGCGCTGTGGCGTGGGCCGGCATTCGCCGACGTCAGCGAAGCGCCCTTCGTGGCGACGCAAGCAACGCGTCTCGAAGAGCTGCGCGCGGATGTCGCCGCCGACCGGGTGGACGCCGAGATCACGCTCGGCCGAGCCGCCGGCGTGCTCGACGAGCTGCGCGCCACCGTCGCCGGGCAGCCGTTGCGCGAGCGACCGCGGGCCCAGCTCGTGCGAGCCCTCCAAGCGGACGGCCGGTCCGCGGAGGCGCTGGCCGCGTTCGAGGACGCTCGCCGGACGCTGGCCGACGAGCTCGGTGCCGATCCCGGACCCGAGCTGGCCGAGGCCCACCTGGCCGCGCTGCGGAGCGAGCCGGTGACCCCCGTTTCGGCGCTGCCCGCGCAGCTGACCAGCTTCGTCGGCCGCGACGGCGAGTTGCGGCAGGTCAGCGAGCTGCTGCGGCACGCGCGGCTGGTCACGCTGCTGGGGCCCGGCGGCACGGGCAAGACGCGGCTGGCGGTCGAGGTCGCGACGACCGCGGCGGGGCCGGTGGCGTTCGTGGCGCTGGCGCCGCACGTCGCGGGTGACGTGGTCCAGGCCGTGCTGAGCGCGCTGGGCCTGCGTGAAGGCGCGTCACCGTTGCGCGGCGCCCCCGGCCAGGACCCGGTGGACCGGCTGGTCGCGGCCCTGCGCGACCACGCCCCGCTGCTGGTGCTCGACAACTGCGAGCACGTGGTCGAGGCCGCCGCCCGGCTGCTTGCGCGGCTGCTGCCCGCGTGCCCGGGCCTGCGGGTGCTCGCGACCAGCCGGGAGCCGCTCGGCCTCACCGGGGAGCAACTGGCGCCCGTGCCCCGGCTCGCCGTGCCACCGCCGGGCACCCCGGCCGCGGCGGCGCTCGGCTACCCGGCCGTGCGGTTGTTCGCGGACCGGGCCGCGGCCAGCGATCCGGCGTTCCGCGTGGACGAGAGCACGATCGGCGACGTGCAGCACGTGTGCGCCGCGCTCGACGGCCTGCCGCTGGCGCTGGAGCTGGCCGCCGCGCGGGTCCGGACGCTGCCCGTGGGCGAGATCGCCGCGCGCCTCGACGACCGGTTCCGCCTGCTCGCCCGCGGCAGCCGGACGGCGGAGGCGCGGCACCGCTCGCTGCGCGGCGTCGTGGAGTGGAGCTGGGAGCTGCTGGACGACGACGAACGCCGCCTCGCGCGCCGGCTCACCGTGTTCCCCGGCGGGGCGACGCTGGCCGCGGCCGAGGAGGTGTGCGGGGTGCCCGACGTCGTCGGGCTGCTGCCGGGGCTGGCGGACAAATCACTGGTGGAGATCTCCGGCGACCGGTACCGGATGCTGGAGACGATCCGCGCGTTCTGCGCCGAGAAGCTCACCGGCGCGGGCGAAACCGGGCAGTTGCACCGGGCGCACGCGCTGGTGTTCCTGCGCCTGGCCGAGGAAGCGGACCCGAAGCTGCGCACGGCCGAGCAGCTGGACTGGCTGGAGCGGCTCGACGCCGAGTACGACAACCTCGTCGCCGCCTTGCGCTGGGCGACCGAGGAGGACCTGCCCACGGCGTTGCGGCTCGCGGCCGCGCTGGCGGCGTACTGGTGGATGCGGGGGCGCCGCCACGAGGGCGCCATGCTGTCGCTGGAGGTCGTGAAGCGTTGTGGGCCCGAGGCCGAGCCCACGGAGGAGTTCCTGATCTGCGTGCTGAACGCCAGCTCCGGCGGCCCCGGCCAGGAGGCGACGGCACCGTTTCAGTCCCTTGTGGAGGGTTGTGCGGCGGACCTGTCCTGGGCGCCGCGGCACCCGATGCTGAACCTGCTGCTGGGCGTGGTGGTCGGCCCGCCCGCCGACGATTCCGAGCTGTCCGTGCGCAGCCGCCTGATGGCCGACGGCGATCCGTGGACCAGCGCCCTGCTGCCGATGGGCCTCGGCCTGCGCTCGATGCTGATGGGCGAACTCGAAACGGCCGAGCGGAGCCTGCGCGAGGGCGAGACGCGGTACCGGTCGCTGGGCGAGCGATGGGGACTTTCGATGTCGCTCGACCACCTTTCGCAACTGCTCACCTGGCGCGGCCGGCACGAGGAGGCGCTGGCCGCGATGACCGAGTCGATGGGCCTGATGCGGCAACTGGGCGCCACCGACGACTACGCCGACCTGCTCTGCCGCCGTGCCGCCGGCCGTTCGCTGCGCGGTGACCTCGCCGGCGCCCGCGCGGACTACGAGCAGACGATCTCGCTCACCCGCCGCTCCGGTATGCCCGAAACCCGCGCCTCGGCGTACCTCGGCCTGTCCGGGCTGGCCCGCCGCACCGGCGACCTGGCCACGGCGCGCGCACTGGCCGACCGGGCGCTGGCGGAGTGCACCAGCGGCTCGTACGCCGTGGCCGCGACCCGGGCGGCGGCCACGATCGAGCTCGGCTGGATCGCCCTGGCGGCGGGAAACCCTCCCGCTGCCCGGACCTTGATGCGCTCGGCGGTGGCGTCGGCGAGCCAGTGGCGCGACAGCACGGTGCTGGCCGCGGCCCTGGAGGGGGTCGCCGGGGCGGCGGTCCAGGAGGACCGCCCGGAGGAGGCGGCCCTGCTGCTGGGCGCGGCGGTCGCGGTGCGCGGGACGGAGCTGGCCGGGCAGCCGGACGTCGCGCAGGTCACCGCCGCCGTGCGGGACCGGCTGGGGCCGGAGTTCGCGAGCAGGTACGCGGCCGGGCGGGAGTCGGACCCGCGGAAGGCGCTGGACGCGGCGGGGAACGAACCGGCACGGTGAATCGGCACGGTGAATCGGCGCCGCCGGGACCCCGGCGAAGGCGTTCGGTGCGCCTGGCCCGCCGCGCCCGCGGGCACACCGGCCGTCACCACGAACCCCTCGCGTAGCCTTTCCGACCGTGCGAAACGTCGTGGTGATCGGTGGAGGAATCGTCGGCCTGGCCGTGGCCTGGGAGCTGTCCCAGCGCGGGCAGGACGTCACCGTGCTCGAGAAGGAGGGCCACTGGGCGGCCCACCAGACCGGGCACAACTCCAACGTGGTGCACGCCGGCCTCTACTACCGGCCCGGCTCGTTCAAGGCGCGCATGTCCGTGGCCGGCAACCGGTCCATTGTAGACTTCGCCCGGCAGTACGGGGTGCCGGTCGAGGTCTGCGGCAAGCTCGTGGTGGCGACCGAGCCGGGTGAGCTGCCGGCGCTGGGCACCCTGGCCGAGCGCGCGGAAGCCAACGGCGTCCCGGCCAAGCAGATTTCGCCGGCCGAGGCCCGGGAGCACGAGCCCGAGGTGGCCTGCGTCGGCGCGCTGCGGGTGGAGTCGACCGGCATCATCGACTACGTCGCCGTCTGCGAAACACTCGTCCGGCTGCTCGACGAGGCCGACGCCGACCTGCGGCTGAACACCCCCGCGCTGGGCATCCGCCCCGGCCGCCACGGCGGGGTCGAGGTGGCCACCGGCACCGAGGTGCTGCACGCCGACGCGCTGGTCAACTGCGCCGGACTGCACTCCGACCGAGTGGCCGAGCTGGCCGGGCTCGAGCCCAGCGCCCGCATCGTGCCCTTCCGCGGCGAGTACTACGAGCTCAAGCCCGAGCGCCGCCACCTGGTGCGCGGACTGATCTACCCGGTGCCGGACCCGACGCTGCCGTTCCTCGGCGTGCACCTCACCCGGATGCTCGACGGCAGCGTGCACGCGGGGCCGAACGCCGTGCTCGCCCTGCGCCGCGAGGGCTACCGCTGGGCCGATGTCTCCCCGAAGGACCTCGCCGACGTGGCACGGTTCCCCGGCGCCTGGCGGCTCGCGAAGAAGTACGCGTACCCCACCGGGTTGGAGGAGGTGCTGCGCTCGTTCTCGAAGAAGCGCTTCGCCGCCGGCCTCGCTCGCCTGGTCCCCGCGGTCACCGAGCACGACATCGTCCGCCACGGCTCGGGCGTGCGCGCCCAGGCCCTGCGCCCCGACGGCTCGCTGGTCGACGATTTCCTGATCGAGACCGCCCGCGACCAGGTGCACGTGCTCAACGCCCCGTCCCCGGCGGCCACGAGCGCGCTCGAGATCGCCCGGCACATCGCGGACCGGATCGCCCCGTAGCGGCTCAGGCGGGCAGGTTCGCGGTGACCAGCGGAATGCCGGCCTTGACCGCGTCGCAGGAGTGGGCCGGGTCGTCCAGGTAGCCGCTGACGATCTCGACCGACGAGGTGTCGCCCAGCGCCAGCCCGGCCGCGCAGTTCACCCCGCCGGAGTCGTTGAAGTTGCCGAAGACCGACCACGTGCGCCCGCCGGCGTCGACCTGCGCGATCGGCGGCACGTCCATGCCCACCCACTTCGTCACGGGCACGTCGGGGCCGAGCCAGACCTCGAACGCCTTCTGGCCGCGGTCCCCGTCGGTGTCGTCCCAGAGGCAGTAGGTGACGTTGGCCGTGGGGCTCTGCGAGGTGTTCTTCCGGCCCGTGGACTGCATCTTCAGCTGCGCGGCCTGCTCGGGCTTGAGCAGCGTGCACGGGTCGAGCGTCGCGAGCGGCCCGCTCGGCTGGGCCGGGGACGAGGACACCGGCGGCGTGATCGGCGGCGCGGGCCGTCCGCCCGGCAGGTGCGCGGCGACCTGCGGAATGGTGAGCTTCGCCAGTTCGCAGGCCCGGTCCTCGTCCTTGAACGAGACGCTCACGAAGGCGTAGGACTTCGCACCGAGCGTGGTGTACAGATCGCAACTGCCGGGGATGAACGAGCCGTAGCGCGTCCAGTCGAGACCGCCCAGCTTCACCGGCGGGGCCTTGACGACGGCGCCCTGCAGGTAGTCCTCCAACGTCTGGCCGACGGCCCAGCCGACGTTCAGGATCACCGAGTCCTGGGTGTCGTCCTTGCTGTGCCACAAGCACATCGCGGGCGCGCGCTGGGCCTCGCTGGCGGGCACGCCGTGCCCGGGCACCTGGTACCCGAGCCCGTCGGCCTGCGGCTGGTCCAGCAGCCGGCACGGGTCCACCACCGGCTTGACCGGCCCCTGCCCCGGCACCGGCGCGGCCGTGCCCCCGACCGTCCCCGTGCACCCCGCGAGCAGCACGGCCGCGGCCGCGACCGCCAGCCCCGCGCGGACTCCGCTGAACCCCATCGCCGTTCCTCCCGTTCGGCCCGCACCCTACTGGGCCGAACGGCGGCGCACCGGGGATCGGCGGAAACGAACGGCCCGTGACAGATGACAGGGGGCGGCCCGGCGCCGCGGTGGTCTGGTGGAGGCAGGCCCGGATCCGAGGAGGAGATTCCTGTGCGAACAGTCCTGTCCCTGGCGCTCGCGGCGATGGCGGTGGTGTCGGCCACGGCCGGCGTGGCCGAAGCCGCCGCACCGGGGCCGCAAGCGCCGAGTCCACCGAGTCCACCGAGTCCACAGTGGGGCGCCTGCCCCGCCGACGTCACCAAACCCGGCCTCCAGTGCGCGACCGTCCAGGTCCCGCTCGACTACCGGCAGCCGGACGGGCGGAAGATCGCGGTCGCGATCTCCCGGCTGGCCAGCCAGAACCCGGAAAAACGCCGCGGCGTGCTGCTGGTCAACCAGGGCGGTCCGGGTGAGACCGGGCTGCAGTGGCCCGCCGACCTGCGCGACGGCCCGACCGGGACCGCGAAGCTGCCGCAGAGCGTGCTCGACTCCTACGACATCATCGGGTTCGACCCGCGCGGGGTCGGCCACAGCACCCCGGTGACCTGCAACCTGACCCCGGAGCAGCAGGTCAAGGGCAACATCCCGCCGTACGCGCGCAACGCGGCGGACGTGGTCAAGCAGTCCGGGGCGGCCCAGGCCATCGCCCGGCAGTGCGCGACCTCGTCGTCGGCCTGGATGCTGCCGTACGTGACCACGGCGAACACCGCCCGCGACATGGACCGGATCCGCGAAGCGCTGGGCGAGCCGAAGATCTCCTACGACGGCTACTCCTACGGCACCTACCTGGGCGCGGTCTACACCACGCTGTTCCCCCAGCGCAGCGACCGGATCATCCTGGACAGCAGCCTCGGCCCGGGCGGGCTGGACTACGACGCCCTGCGCCGGTTCGGCCCCGGCTTCCAGCAGCGGTTCCCCGATTTCGCCAAGTACGCCGCCGCGCAGCCCGGCCACCCGCTCGGCTCCACGCCGGCCCAGGTGACCGCGAAGTTCAACCAGCTCGCCGAGCTGTACGACCGCAACCCGGTGCCCGGACTGGACGGCGCGGCCTTCCGCCTGGTCAGCTTGAGCCTGCTGTACAACGACAAGGCCTTCCCCAGGATGGTCAACTTCCTGGTGGGGGTCGACCCGAGCCAGCCCCCGTCGGCTCAGGCCCCGAAGAGCGCCGCGCCGGAGCAGACGGGTGACGCGCCGGCCGCGGGCAACGACAACATCATCTCCAGCTACTTCTACGTGACCTGCGGTGATTCGAGCTGGCCGACCTCGTTGCCGGGCTACCAGCTCAACGTCGCCGTCGACCGGGCGCTCTACCCCATGTTCGGCGCGGCCGGGTCCAACGTCGGGACCTGCGCGTACTGGCCGTCGAAGCCGGTCGAGCCGAAGGTGCGGATCACCGGCCGCGGCCCGACGGACGTCCTGATGATGCAGAACCTGCGTGATCCGGCCACCCCGCTGGCCGGCGCCCTGCAGACCCGCGTGGCTTTCGGCAACCGGGCCCGCATGGTCACCGTCGACGGCGGCGGGCACGGGGTCTACCTGGTCGGGCAGCCCAACACCTGCGCAAGCGACGCCGTGACCGGCTACCTCGTCGAGGGGCGACTTCCGGTCCACGACAAGTTCTGCGCGGCCCAGTAGGAGGGGGACCCGGAACGCTCCCGTGGTCCACGGGAGCGTTCCGGGGTTTCGCTCAACGCTTCTTCACCGGCTCCAGCACCTCGCGCCCGCCGACGAACGGGCGCAGCGCCTCCGGCACCAGCACGGAGCCGTCGGCCTGCTGGTGGTTCTCCACGATCGCCACGATCCAGCGGGTGGTGGCGAGGGTGCCGTTCAGCGTGGCCGCGATCAGGGGCCGGCCGTTCTCCCCGCGGTAGCGCACGGACAGCCGGCGGGCCTGGAAGGTCGTGCAGTTCGAGGTCGAGGTCAGCTCGCGGTAGGTCTCCTGGGTCGGGACCCAGGCCTCGCAGTCGAACTTGCGGTGGGCCGAGGTGCCGAGGTCGCCGGTGGCCGTGTCGATCACCCGGTACGGCACGTCGATCTTGGCCAGCATCTGCTCCTCCCAGCCGAGCAGCCGGGCGTGCTCGGCCTCCGCGTCCTCCGGCCGGGTGTAGACGAACATCTCCACCTTGTCGAACTGGTGCACGCGGATGATGCCGCGGGTGTCCTTGCCGTACGAGCCGGCTTCGCGCCGGTAACAGGACGACCAGCCGGCGTAGCGGCGCGCGCCGTCGGCGAGGTCGAGGATCTCGTCGGAGTGGAAGCCCGCGAGCGGGACCTCCGAGGTGCCCACGAGGTAGAGGTCGTCGTCGCGCAGGCGGTAGACCTCCGACGCGTGCGCGCCGAGGAAACCGGTGCCGGCCATGATCTCCGGACGCACCAGCGAGGGCGTGATCATCGGCGTGAAGCCGTTTTCCAGCGCCTGCGCGATGGCCATGTTGAGCAGCCCGAGCTGTAGTTGCGCGCCGACGCCGGAGAGGAAGTAGAACCGCGAGCCGGACACCTTCGCGCCGCGCTCCATGTCGACCGCGCCCAAGCCCTCCATCAGCTCGAGGTGATCGCGCGGGGTGAAGTCGAACTTCCGCGGCTCGCCGACGGTCTTCAGCACCGCGAAGTCGTCTTCGCCGCCGACCGGAGCCTCCGGGTGCACCAGGTTCGCCACGGTGCGGAAGAGCAGGTCGAACTCCTCCGAAGCCTCGGTCTGCTCGACCTCGGCCGCCTTGACCTGCGCCGAGAGGTCCTTCGCCCGGGCCAGCAGCTCGGCCTTCTCCTCCGGCGGCGCCTTCGGCACCAGCTTGCTCAGCGACTTCTGCTCGGCCCGCAGCTTGTCGGCGTTCGCGATCGCGGAGCGGCGCCGGGAGTCGAGGTCGAGCAGCTTGTCGACCACCCCTTCGTCCTCCCCACGGGCACGCTGCGACGCGCGCACGCCTTCCGGGTCTTCACGCAGAGTCCTGGGATCAATCACGGGGATGAGGGTAGCCGCAGGCCGGTGACCGGTTCGACGCAGTTTCCCGTACAGACTGTGCGGGCCGCCGCGCACAAGCCGACAGTCTGATCGTTGTCGCCCGTTTCCCCGGCTCCCCATACTCGCCAGAGGCTGCAACGGAGGAGAACGCCATGACCGACGACCTGCTCGCGCGCCACCAGGCGGTACTGCCTTCGTGGATGTCGCTGTTCTACGAAGAGCCGCTCGAGATCGTGCACGCGCAGGACCGCCGGATCACCGATTCGAACGGCAAGACCTACCTCGACTTCTTCGCCGGCGTGCTGACCAACTCGATGGGCTACGACGTCGCGGAGATCGGCGACGCCGTGCGGAAGCAGCTCGACACCGGCGTGCTGCACACGTCCACGCTGTACCTGATCCGGTCCCAGGTGGAGCTGGCCGAGCGGATCGCGAAGCTCTCGGGCATCCCCGACGCCAAGGTGTTCTTCACCAGTTCCGGCAGCGAGGCCAACGACACCGCGCTGATGCTCGCCACGCAGTTCCGCCGCAGCAACCAGGTGCTGGCGATGCGCAACTCCTACCACGGCCGCTCGTTCGGCACCGTCGCGATCACCGGCAACCGCGGCTGGTCGGCCTCGGCCCTGAGCCCGGTCAAGGTCAGCTACGTGCACGGCGGCTACCGGTACCGCAGCCCGTTCCGGGACCTCTCCGACTCCGCCTACATCGACGCGTGCGTGGCCGATCTGGTCGACGTCCTGCAGATCGCCACCGCGGGTGACGTCGCTTGCCTGATCGCCGAGCCGATCCAGGGCGTCGGCGGGTTCAGCGTGCCGCCGGACGGGTTGTTCAAGGCCATGAAGGAGGTGCTGGACCCGGCCGGGATCCTGTTCGTCTCCGACGAGGTCCAGACCGGCTGGGGCCGCACCGGCGAGCACTTCTGGGGCATCCAGGCGCACGACGTGGTGCCGGACGTGATGACCTTCGCCAAGGGCCTCGGCAACGGGCTGGCGATCGGCGGCGTGGTCGCCCGCGGCGACGTGATGGACTGCTTCCGGGCCCAGTCGTTCTCCACCTTCGGCGGCAACCCGGTCTCGACGGCGGGCGCCACGGCGGTGCTGGACTACATCAGCGACCACGACGTGCAGGCCAACTGCGCCGCCCGCGGCACCCAGCTGCTGTCCGGTCTGCGTGCGGCGCCGAACCCGATCGTCGGCGACGTCCGCGGCAAGGGCCTGATGATCGGCGTCGAACTGGTCGAGCCGGGCACCACCACGCCCAGTGTGCGCGCGGCGGCGCGGATGCTGGAGGAGACCCGTGCCCGCGGCCTGCTGATCGGCAAGGGCGGCCTGCACGGCAACGTCCTGCGCCTGGGCCCGCCGATGACCCTCACCGAGGCCGAGGCCCAGGAGGGCCTGGACATCCTGGTCGACTCGCTGGCCGCCACCGGGGCCGCGCTCGCCTGAGGCGCTTTCAGCGCCGCACGAACCGCGCCACGTGCTCGGCCAGCTCCTCGCCCGCGTCCTCCTGCAGGAAGTGGCCCGCCCCGGTGATCGTCGGGTGGGACCGGCCCGCCGCGCCCGGCATCGAGCGCCGCAGGATCGGCGCCATCGCCCCGGTGATCGGGTCCGAGTCCGAGAACGCGCACAAGAACGGCACGTCCAGCTCGGTCAGCTTCCGCCAGGCCGCCCGGTTGGCCGCCGAAGCCGGGTCGTCCGGTCGGATCGGCACCAGCCCCGGCATCGCCCGGGGGCCGGCCTTGTACGTCTCGTCCGGGAACGGCGCGTCGTAGGCCGCCGTCACCTCGGCCGGCAGCTTCGTGCGGGTGCCGGACTGGATGAACCGGCCGGTGTCGAACACCCGCGCGCTCGCCGCGACGCGGCGGAACGAGTGCCAGACCTCCGGCAGGTCCGTGTCCCCGGTGGGCAGTCCGGTGTTGGCCGCGACGAAACCGGCGAACCGGCGCGGGTGCTCCGCCAGCAGGCGCAGGCCGATCAGCCCACCCCAGTCCTGGCCGAGCAGCGTGACCTCGCGGAGGTCCAGCGCCTCGAAGGCGAACGCGCGCATCCAGCCGACGTGCCGCGCGTAACTGTGGTCGGCGAGGTCGCCGGGCTTGTCCGAGCGGCCGAAGCCGACCAGGTCCGGCGCGATCGCGCGCAGTCCGGCGTCGGCCAGCACCGGCAGCACCTTGCGGTAGAGGAACGACCAGCTCGGCTCGCCGTGCAGCAGGAGCACCGGCGGCCCGTCGGCCGGGCCCGCCTCCACGTGGCCCACTCTGATCAGCCCGCCGTGCGGGTCGGCCAGCTCGGTGTAGCGCGGCTGATAGGCGAACTCGGGCAGGTCCGTGAACCGGTCTTCGGGCGTCCTGAGCAGTCGCACAGCTCCACGCTAGTGGGAGCCGGACGGCCCGGCCAGGCTCAGGAGATGCTGACCGCGACCACGAGACCGAGCCCGAGGTGCGCGGCCGCCACCACGATGCTCGCGGGCGCGAACACCTCGCTCTCGATGGTCGAGCCGACGTCGATCCGCGTGGCCCACTCCAGCAGCCGCACCGCGACCACCTGCACGACGATGCCGATCAGCCCGTAGACCAGCGAGGTGATCAGGCCCCCAGTGAGGTCGCTGGCCGAGTTGAAGATGGCCACCACCACGATGAACGCCATCGACAGCAGCCCGGACGAGGTCACGATCACCGCGTTCGGCAGCCCCCGCGTGACCAGCTGCGACAGCTTGCCCGGCGTGGTCCAGTCGATCGCGTAGAAGCCGGCGAACATCAGCAGCAGGCCGACGACGCCGTACAACAGGATCGCCCCGATCCCCCGCACGAGGTCGGAGCCGAACGTGTCGGACAGCGCAAGGGTCGTGGTCACAGGATCTCCCGGAAACGGTCGGAACGCTTCGTGCCGATCAGGCAGGCCACCCGATCACGCGGGGACCCTATCAATCCGATCGGCGTAAGGCGGACATATCGCGCACCGAAGCCGGGTGACGGGCCGGTGGGCGGTCAGCGCTGCCTCACGTCTCGGGGATGCGGTGCGGGACGAAGGCCGCACCGTCGTCGGTCACCAGTCCGCTGGTCTCGCGGATGCCCAGCCCGGCCGAGGCGTCGCCGACGATCCACGCGCCCAGCGCGGGCCGGTAGCCGTCGAACTCCGGCAGCGGGTCGAACGCCTGGTAGACGTAGCCCTCGGCGCCGTAGACGCCGTCGGTCTGCGTCTCGTACCCGGTGGCGACGATCTGCACGTTCGCGCCCTCACGGCCCAGCTTCGGCTTGCGCACGTACTCCGTGAGCAGGCCGGGGTCGTCGGCGAAGGCGGGCAGCAGGTTCGGGTGCCCGGGGTAGTTCTCCCACAGCACCGCCAGCAGCGTCTTGTTCGACAGCAGCATCTTCCACAGCGGCTCGACCCACAGCGTCTTCGGCATCGTCTCCACGGCGAAGCGGCCGAACTCCTCGTCGACCACCCACTCCCACGGGTAGAGCTTCACCACGGTGGACATCTGCGCCTCTTCGAGGTCCACGAAGCGCTTGAGCACCGGGTCCCAGCCGATCTCCTCGATCGACAGCCCCACGGTGTCCAGCCCGGCCTCGGCCGCGGTCTCCTGCAGGTACGCGGTGGTGACGTGGTCCTCACCGCTCGGATCGGCCGAGGACCAGGTGAAGTGCAGCTCCTTGGAGGGCAGCTTGTCCCCGATCTCGCGCCACCGGTCGACCAGCTTCTCGTGGATCGAGTTCCACTGGTCGTCGCCCTCGAACTTGTCGGTCTTCCAGTGCCACTGCAGCACCGAGGCCTCGAGCAGGGTGGTCGGGGTGTCCGCGTTGTACTCCAGCAGCTTGGCCGGCGACTTCCCGTCGTAACGCAGGTCGAAGCGGCCGTAGACGTGCGGGTCCTGGCGCTTCCACGATTCGGCGATGTGCGGCCAGACCCACTCCGGGATGCCGAACCGCCGGTAGCCCTCGGTGGTCACGACGTTGTCCACGGCCTCCAGGCACATGGAGTGCAGCAGCTCGACGTCGGCCTCCAGGGAGAGGACCTCGTCCATGTCGAAGACGTAGTGCACCGACTCGTCCCAGTACGGGCGGGCCTTGCCGGCCCCGTCCCGCGCCGGGCTGCCGTAGACCAGGCCCTGGTCCTCGACCGTCCGCTGCCAGTCCCGGCGCGGTTCACTTCGGTCCCGGTGCACCTACGAGCCCCCGCTCTTGCCGCTGTCGCCCGTGCCGCCGGACGTGCCGCTCTTGCCGCTGATGCCGAAGCCGCCGCGTTGCACGGTCTTGCCCGACTTGGTCGAGACGTTGGTGTTGCCCGAGGGCGCGCTGAACGAGCCGCCGGACACGCGCTGCCCGACCACCCCGGTGCCGCCGTAGTTGTAGCGGTACTGGGAGAAGCCCCCGCCGACGATCGGGATGAACATGAAGCCGTTGCTGTAGTGCCCGCCGTGCGAGGTGACGTAGTTCTCGTCGCACAGGTCGTCGTTCTGGACCACGACCCCGCTGGCGTCGGTGCAGACCGCGGTGGTCTCGCTCGGCTTGGCGACCGCGTAGAAGGTGGCCACCAGCCCGACCAGCCCGACGGTGACCCCGCTGCCGATCAGGATCTTGCGCTTGGTCGCGGCCTTGGACCCGGCGGCGCGCGCGGCGGCTTGCGCCTCCTGCTCCTCGCGCTCCTGGTCCGCGATGGCCTGTCGGCGGGCCCGCTGCTCGGCCAGCGAGGGTTCACGCGGCTGCGTGCTCCCGTCCTGGAACCGCATCGAGCCGCGCTGTGTCGTGCCACCGCCCGCCGGCTCCTGGGCCGGTCCTTCGGGCGGCTGCTGCCCTGCGTTGTCGTCCTGCGTCATCTGCGCTCCGTAATCCCCCGCACCGCGAAACCAAGTCCAGAGTATCGACCCAGCCCGCGCGCGGCTCGTGCGGCGCGGGCATCATGGTTGTCGATGCCTCCCGACGCCCCGCGGTTCCGGCCGCCCCTGAACACCCTGAGCACCCGCGTGGTCATGGCCGGGGTGTTCCTGGGCGCCATCCTCGCGCTCGCCCTCAGTGTCACGTTCTCCTGGAGCGACTCGCTCGCCGGGGGGGCCGGGGGTGGTGAGGGCAAGCTCAACGCCGCGGCCGAGGAGGCGTTCCACGCCCCGCCCGGCAACTGCCTGACCTGGTCGGCGCCCGACGCCTCGGACGCGCACAAGGTGGCCTGCACCCAGCCGCACCTGTTCGAGGTGACGAGCATGATCGACCTCGGCGCGCAGTTCAACGCCGAGGCGCCGTTCCCGAGCCTCGACCAGTGGCAGCAGATCGCGCAGGACAAGTGCAACGGCGACGTCCGCCCGTACCTCGGCCACGCGCTCGATCCGTACGGACGGCTCACCACGAACCTGCTGCGCCCGACCGCGGAGCAGTGGGACGAGGGCGACCGCCAGCTGCGCTGCGGACTGCAGTGGAGCGGTCCCGGCGGCGGACTGCAGCCGACCACGGGGGCGGCCAAGGACCAGGACCAGTCGATGGTCTGGGCCCCGGGCACCTGCCTGGCGCTGGCCGGCAAGGGCATCGGCGACCCGACCGACTGCAGCCGCCCGCACTCGTACGAGATCATCGCGACGCTGGACCTGACCACGAAGTTCAAGGACGGCTACCCGAGCCTCAAGGACCAGGACACCTGGCTCGACACCGCCTGCGCCGACGCCGCGAAGACCTACACCGGCGGCGCGGACCTCGGCCAGAAGAAGCTGAACCTCGGCTGGGACCGGCGGGAGCAGGAGAGCTGGGACGTCGGCTCCACCAAGGTCAACTGCGAGGTCGCGGCCACCCTGCCCGACAAGAGCGGGTTCCAGGCGGTGACCGGCAGCGTCAAGGACACCTCGAAGGCGCCCGCGTCGTCCTCGGCTCCCCCCAGCTCGACCGGGGGCGGGTGACCGGTGCCGGTGGAGATGACCCGGGCCCGGTTCGAGGACCTGGTCGCGGAGGCCCTGGACCAGGTGCCCGCGCAGTTCGCCGCGGCGATGGACAACGTGGTCGTGCTGGTCGAGGAGCACAACGACGAGGCGCCGGACATCCTCGGGCTCTACCACGGCATCGCGCTGACCGAGCGCACCTCCGACTACGGCGGCGTCCTGCCGGACCGCATCTCCATCTACCGCCGGCCGATCCTGGGCCTGTGCGACACGGAGGCCGAGGTCGTCGAAGAGGTGCTGATCACCGTGCTGCACGAGCTGGGCCACCACTTCGGCATCGACGACGAGCGGCTGCACGAACTGGGCTGGGGCTGAGGAAACCGCGAGAGTGAAACACGGGCTTTCCCGATTCCGTGGGCCCGCACGCACTCGGACACGGGTATGTTCCCAATCCGGCCGATCCGGACTCGAACCGGCGGTCCGCCACCTACACTCTCACCAGCAGTGATGACCTGACTCCAGTGAGGTATCGCCGTGGGCCGATCGCGCGCTGACCACCGGCTGAGGTGGCTGCTGTCCTCGAGCGCGATGTCGAACCTCGGCGACGGCGTCGGCAAGGTCGCGTTCCCCCTGCTCGCCACCACGCTGACCCGCGACCCGGTGCTGATCGCCGGGCTGGCCGCCGTGCAGTTCCTGCCCTGGCTGCTGTTCGCCGTGGTCGCGGGCGCGCTGGTGGACCGCGTGGACCGGCGGCGGGCGATGGTGGTCGCGAACTCCGCCCGCGCGGTGGTCGGCGGCGCGGTCGCGGTGGTGGTCGCTTCCGGCGCGGTCAGCATCTGGCTGGTCTACGTCGCCGCCCTGCTGATCGGGACGGCCGAGACGGTCGCCGACAGCGCGGCGAACGCGCTCATCCCCGCCGTGGTCGGCGGCGACGATCTGGAGGGGGCCAACAGCAAGCTTCAGGCCTGCGAAATCGTCGGCCAGACCTTCCTCGGCGGGCCGGTCGGCAGCACCGCCTTCGCGCTCTTCGCCACCTTCCCGTTCCTGCTCAACTCGGCCGGTTTCGCCATCGCCGCCGCCGTGCTGCTCGGCCTCGGTGGGTCCTACCGGCCGAAGCAGGCCGAGCCGACGCGCTTCCGCAGCGACCTCGCGGACGGCCTCCGTTGGCTGCGCCGCAGCCCGCTGATGCTGCGGTTGCTCGCCGTGGCCGGGCTGCTCAGCCTGCTCAGCGAGCTGGCCCAGGCGCAGCTCGTGCTGTACGCGTTGGACGACCTCCGGCTGTCGGACGCCACCTTCGGGCTGTTCGCCTTCGTCGGCGGCCTCGGCGGGCTGGCCGGCGCCGCGCTCGCCCCGAAGCTGGTCCGCCGCTCCAGCCGGCGCGCGGTGCTGGTCGGCGGGGTGCTGTGCTGCGCCCTCGGCTTCGGCGGAATGGGGCTGACGCGCCAGCCGGTGGTCGCCGCCGGGCTGTTCGGGCTGTTCGCGGCGGCCGTGGTGGCGGTGAACGTGGTGCTCGCGACCGCGCGCCACACCCTGGTCCCGGGGGAGCTGCTGGGCCGGGTCCTGGGGGTCTGGCGGACGGTGGTCTGGGGCGTGATCCCGGTCGGCGCCCTGCTCGGCGGCCTGCTCACGGAGCTGCTGGGCTCGGCCGGACGGACCTTCGCCGCGTCCGGTGCCGGGCTGCTGGCCGTCACCGGCTACGCCGCGGTGTCGCTGCGCCGGTCCCCGATCGATGACAAAACGGCCTCATCGCGTCCGGTACTGCCGCTCGACCAGTGAATTCGGTGCTGAAATAGCACATCATCCGGTCCGGCGCGGAGGTTTGACCATGGCCACACTCGACGCCCTGCCGCGGCCGGACGACGACCGGCGGACCGAAGACCCCGAGGCCGTCTCCCGCGAGCGTCGGCCGCTGGTGCTGGCCACCGTCGCCGGATTCGTGCTCGGCCTCTGCGTGCTGGGTCTGCTCTGGACCCTGTCCGGCCAGCGCGGCGGGGCGAACGACGACGCGCTGGCCGCCTGCCAGAGCCTGCACCGGGCGGGCCGGTTACCCGACACGACCGGCGGTTACAGCGCCGCCGCCTTCACCCGCATCTCCGACGACTCGCGCCACCGGGTCACCGCCGCCTACGAGCTCGCGCAGGCGGCGGCCGACTCCGACGGCCGGTACCAACCGCTGGCGCAGAGCCTCGGCACGGTGAACCAGATGGTGCAAGCCAGCCGGTACGACAGCGTGGCCGGGCAGTCCGCCATCATCACCGTGCAACAGCTCTGCGCCCGCGGCTGAGCCGCCTGCGCCAGCGGCTGCCCCGGTCTAGGACCGGTGGACCGTCTTCACGCTGAGCTGCTGGCCGGGCAGCTTCGCGGCGGAGCAGCCCGTGCCCGGGTCGGGCAGGAACTTCGACGCGGTCTCCTGCGGCAGGTACACCCGCAGGCCCTTGACCGCGGTCGGCTTGCACGTGTCCGGGTCGAAGTTCCGCACGTTGACGAACTGGAGGTCGGCCGCCGCGGTCTGACCCGGGTTCAGCCGGATCGCCTCACCCTTGTCGCCGGCGCGGACCGCCGCCGGGCCGATCTGCTGCCCGTCGTTGCCGCCGACGTAGGAGACGCCGGGGAAGCCCTGGATGGTGCACGGCTTGCTGCTGGTGTTCTTGATGTCCAGCGGCCGGTAGCTGGAACCGGCGCCGGCGTCGCCCTGGCCCAGCGAAAGCGTGACGTCGTCGGCCTTGCACAGGCCGTTGTCCTGAACCGGGGCCGGATTGCCCGGGGCCCCGCCGGACGCGCTGGGCGAACTGGCCGGCGTGGACGGGCTCGAACTGGCCGTCGTCGCGGGCGGGGTGCTCGAGGTGGGCGCCGGACTGGACGAGCCACCGGACGCGGTGGTCGTGCCGCCGCCACCGCAGGCGGAAAGCAGCAGCGCGGCGGACGCGCCCGCTGCGGAAAGGAAAACCAGGGAAATCCGCGGTTTCTGGAAACTGGCCATTTCACTCGCCTCCCTGTGCTGGGTAACCACTGTTCAGTGGACGTGCGATCGCGACGCCGGGTTGCGTCGAGACCACGATTTCGTCACTTGACGGAAGGCGATCCGGACCGTACTTCCGGGTAGAACGTGGCGGCACACAGCGAATTTACAACAGGCGATCACGGTCCACCCGTTCAGCGAAGCGCCGGCGATCGGCGCGAACACGGCCGGTCACCCCCTGGGGCTGGCCGACGCGTGGTGACCGGTCCGCTGCGTTTTCACCCGAGCGGGTCTGGTGGATGGCGGTGACGGGCCGCAGCCGTCACAAAGGGGTGTCGATCCAGCTCAGGCAGCGCCAGGCGCCGTCCGGCTCGGCCAGCAGCTCGACGAAGGCGGTGTTCGGGATGAGCGCGCTGTTCGCGAGCTCAGGCGGCACGTTCGAGGCGAGCCACTCCGCGCCCAGCCGGATCGCGCCGCCGTGGCTGAACAACGCGACGATGGCGTCCTGACCGGCGGATTCGTGCTTCGCGCGCAACTGCTCGACCGCGTGGAGCATGCGGCTGCGGACCTCCGTGCCCGACTCGCCGCCCGGGATGCGGGCGTCCAGCTCGCCGCGGGTCCAGCGGCCGACCACCTGCATGTACGTCTGGATCGACTCGCGGTCGGTGTGGTCTTCGAGATCCCCGGCGGCAACCTCCTTGACCCCGTCGATCACCTGCACTTCCAGGCCCAGCGCCTCGGCCAGCGGCGCGGCCGTCTGCTGCGCGCGCACGGCCTGCGACGCGTACACCGCCACGACCGGTTCGCCGCCCAGCCGTCCGACGAGCGCTTGGGCCTGCTCTTGTCCCAGCTCGGTGAGCGGCGGACCGGGCAACGCCGTGTCGAGCGCGCCGCGGGTGTTGCCCGAGGTCTGGCCGTGGCGGATCAGCAGCAGCTTCACGCGCCCTCCCCCTTCACCACGGCTTCGGCCCAGGCCCGCGCGTCGAGGAAGTCCTGGTTGGCGGCGCCCGGCTCGACGCTGGCCGCGACCTGGTCGGCGCGCGGGTGCGAACCGAGGAACCGCAGGTGGCAGCGCCGGCGCAGGGCGGCCATGGCGTCGACGATCCGCGGCTCGGCCACATGGCCCTCGAAGTCGATGAAGAAGCGGTACTCGCCGAAGTTGTTCCGCGTCGGGCGCGCGTCGAGGCGCGTGAGGTTGATCCGGCGCACGGCCAGCTCCGCGAGCAGTTCGGCCAGCGTGCCGGTGCGGTTCACCGCCGCCGCGACGATCGAGGTCCGGTCCGCCCCGGTCGGGGCGGGCAGCTCGCCGGGCCGGCGGACCATGAGGAACCGGGTCTGCGCGTCCCGGACGTCCGCGACCCCCGTGGCCAGCACCGCCAACGGGTAGTGCTCCGCAGCGACGGGCGCGCAGACGGCCGCGTCGAAGTCGCCGTCGACCACGCCGACGGCCGCCCCCGCGGTGGAGGAGGACGCCACCGGCCTGGCGCCCGGCAGGTTGGCCTCGATCCATTCGCGGACCTGCGCGAGCGCGTGCGGGTGGCTGGCGACGGTCTTGACCTCGCCGCCGCCCGGGCGGGTCAGCACGCTGAAGTGGATGGGCAGGATCTTCTCGGCCACCGCGACCAGCGGGTCGCCGTCGCTGAGGCCGTCGAGCGTCGTGGGGACCACGCCTTCGACGGAGTTCTCGATGGGCACGCACGCCGCGTCGGCGGCGCCTTCGCGCACGGCCGCGAGCGCGAGCCGGACCGTCTCGTAGGGGGTCAGGTCTTCACCGGGCGCGAGCGCCCGGGCGGCCTGTTCCGTGAAGGTGCCCTGGGGGCCGAAGTACGCGATCCGCAACACCCCGTCAGGCTACTTACCCCGCGCGTGGCGACTTTCACTCGGACAGCCGGTACGCCACCCGGTTACGCCGGGTGGCGTTTTTTGCCATGCTGGAAGGGTGACCGCCGAATCGGGCACGCACACCGGACGCGAGGACACCGGCCTGCCGGTCCCGCCGCGGACGCCGGAACTGGTGTTGTGCGCCGTCGATGAACCGCTTGCCGCCGCGTGGACCCGGGCGCTGTCCACCCTCGCCGAACCCGCCGGCCGGGTCCGGGTGCACCGGGGCTCGGTGCTCGACGTCCTGGCCCAGGCCGTGGTCAGCCCGGCGAACTCCTACGGCTGGATGCGCGGCGGGATCGACGCGGTCTACGCGCGGGCGTTCCCCGGCGTGGAGCAGAGCGTCCGCAGCGCGGTTCTGGCTTCCTACGGCGGAGAACTGCCGATCGGCGAGTCCGTGATCGTCCCGACCGGCGAGGCCGAGCCGGCCTGGCTGATCAGCGCGCCGACGATGCGCGAGCCGGGTGAGACGCTGCCCGCCGACACCGTCCACCCCTACCTGGCGGCGCGGGCGGTGTTCCTGCAGTGGCAGCACGGCCGGCTCGATTCCGGGCCCGTCCGCGAACAGGTCACGACCATCGCCATGCCGGGTCTGGGCACCGGCTTCGGCGGGGTGTCCCCGGCCGCGTGCGCCCGCCAGGTGGCGGCGGCGTGGGAGGAAGTGTTCGGCCACCGCCGTCACCCTCGGTGATCAACCACCGGGGATGACCAGGGCGGGTGCATCACATCACAGGGCGTTCACGTGCGGTTGGCCCTACCGTTAGGGGCGCAGGAGAACCGCATTTGACGACGGAGCCAGCGCAGGCGACGGCCGAGGAGTGTGCGATGCCACGGGTCCGTGAACTCAGCCCCTACGTCGAGTTGCACCGGGAGCAGTGGCGTGAGCTGCGCAGCTCGACCCCGCTACCGCTGACCGCCGACGAGCTGCTGCGGCTGCGCGGGCTCGGCGAACAGGTCGACCTGGCCGAGGTCGCCGAGGTCTACCTGCCGCTTTCGCGCCTGATCAACCTGCAAGTGAAGGCCCGCCAGCAGCTCTACGAAGCCACCACCACGTTCCTCGGCGAGGACTGCCGCCGCACGAAGGTCCCGTTCGTGATCGGCATCGCGGGCAGCGTGGCGGTCGGCAAGTCGACCACGGCCCGCCTGCTGCGCACCCTGCTCGCCCGCTGGCCGGACCACCCGCGCGTGGACCTGGTCACCACCGACGGCTTCCTGTACTCGCGGGCCGAGCTCACCCGGCGCGGGATCATGCACCGCAAGGGCTTTCCGGAGAGCTACGACCGGCGCGCGCTGCTGCGGTTCGTGACCGAGGTGAAGTCGGGGGCCCCGCACGTGTCGGCGCCGGTGTACTCGCACCTCGCCTACGACATCCTGCCCGGTCAGGAGCAGGTGGTGGAGCGGCCGGACATCCTGATCATCGAGGGCCTCAACGTGCTTCAGCCCGGTCCGCGGCTGACGGTCTCGGACCTGTTCGACTTCTCCATCTACGTGGACGCGCACACCGGCGACATCGAGCACTGGTACGTGGAGCGCTTCCTGAAGCTGCGCCACACGGCGTTCTCCGACCCGGCCTCGCACTTCCACCACTTCGCCGGACTGCCCGACGACGAGGCCCGCGAAGAGGCCCGGCACCTGTGGAGCACGATCAACGAGCCGAACCTGATGGAGAACATCAAGCCGACCCGCCCGCGCGCCACCCTGGTGCTGCGCAAGGACGCGGACCACACGATCAACCGCGTCCGGCTCCGCAAACTCTGACCTCCGGCGGTTCACCCACACGGCCGGGGGCGGGTCACCCTGGGCTGGCCGATCGGCCGATCCGGGGACGGGTTTCGTAACCGGTTGGCCGATACCGGGTCCAGCACGGGAAAGCGACCCTGAACTCACCAGAAGTTCAGTTGACCTGGGGAGGAGGCCACGATGTTCTCGATCATCATGACCTGGGCCGGCGCCGTGCTCGGTTTGACCCTGCTGGTGGCCATGGCCGCGGGCACCTTCGTCGTCGACTTCGACGAAGCCCTGCGCGAGCGCCGCTTCAAGGCCGCCGAGGCCGTTCCGGGTCCGACGAGTCCGTGAGGGCCCCGGGCCGGGGAGACTTCACGGACGCCGCCAGGGCCCCGGATCAGACCTGTTCCAACGCTTCCCGGTAGCCGTCGAGGTCGTAGTCCAGCCGGTCCTCCCCGGTCTCCTCCAGCTGTCCCTCCAGCACCGCGACCAGCTCGCCCAGCACCTCGTCGCGGGACAGCCCGCGCTCGGCCAGCCGCAGCGCCGCCGGCCAGACCTCCTCCGGGGAGTCCTCCCACAGCTGGTCCACCAGGGTCGTCTTCAGCGCCAGGTGCAGCCGCGGCTGTCCGTCGAACGAGTCGTCCGCCAGGGACTCGTGGTACTCCGGGTGCTCGCCGATCACCAGCAGGCGCCGCTGCTCCGGGTCGGCCGGGTCGAGGTCGGTCAGCTCCTCGTCGCCGATCACCGTGTCCAGCGAAGGCACCGCGAAGCGGCGGCGCTCGACCACGGCCAGCACCTCCTCCGGGGCTTCGGTGCCGTCGAGGTAGTCGTTCGGCTCGTCCTCGTCCGGCTCGTCGGCGAGGTACTCCTCCAGGTACTCGGTGACGTCCGCGACCAGCGCGGCCACCGCGACCTCCGACCGCCCGTCACGCGCGGCCGCCCACGCGGCCCACGCCAGCACCACCGGCGCCAGCGCGTCCTCGTCCTCCAGCTCGTACTCGCCGCCGAGCAGCGCTTCGAGGAACCGCGCCAGCTTCTCCGGGCCGACGCGCAGCGGGTCGGCCGGCTCGGTGCGGCACCCGTGGTCCACGAGCAGCCGCGCGATCTCCCGCTCCGGCTGCCCGGAGGCCGCGACGAACTCCTCCACCGCCGCTTCGCGCTGCTCGGGCGTCCACTCCTGGACCGCCGGGGACTGCGACGGTTCAGGCAGCGCCCGGCACCAGGTCAGTGCGATCGCGTGGAACCGCGCGTAGTCCGCGCCGACCTCGGGCTCCTCCATCCCGTCGGTCTCGGCGATGCCCTCGACGAGCAGGCGGTGCGCGTCCTCGGGTTCGACCTTCTCCAGCACCACCAGCTCCGCGTCCTCTGCGGCCTGCGCGCGCATCTCGGCCAGCACCTCGATCGGTGCGTCGATCACCACGAGGTCGCGCACGCGTCCGCGCTCGGTGAAGTCCAGCAGCGCCAACAGGCCCAGCGTCGCGTCGCCGCGGGAGAACACGCAGAGCAGCGAGGACTCGTCGCCGTAGACGTCACCGGTGCGCCAGCACTCGCCGACCGTCACCCGGCCGGCCGAAGCCGCCCACTCCGGCTCCGGGATGCCGCGGCTGAGCACCACGGCCAGCGCGTCGGCCGCCGCCGCACGCTCCTCCTCGGTCTCCGCGACGACCTTCAGCGCGGCCAGCAGCGCCGCCGCCCCGGGCGTGATCTTGCGCTGCGCGAACGCGATCAGCTCCAGCCCCAGCTCCTCGTCCCCCTCGACCGCCAGGTCCCACCACTGCCCGAGCACCTCGGAGGCCAGCAGCTCGACGTCGAACGGGCCGGGCTCGGCCGCCAGCCCGGAGAAGTCCCGGAGGACGTCCTTGAACAGTCCGTTCACGCTGGGCGCTGCGGGCTGCGGGTTCTTCTTGCGGGCGCGACTCACCGGACTCATGCCGACCATCGTTGCATCGAAGGCGAGGGCACGGACCCGCGGGAGCTCGCCGCCGCCACGGATCGGTGGTTTCAGCTGGTCAAGGCATCCGCGCCGGGTGGATTACGCGGTTTGGGCAGGGCGATCCGGGCTGCGCGCACCTCGGCGATCAAGCGCGTCTTGCGCCGGTGCGCGGTCACCAGATCGGCCAGGTAGCCGGTGAACTCCTCCGCCGTCCCAGCGCGCTTGTGCAGCGTCCGCAGCTTCTTCAGGTGCTTCGCCGCTTCGCGGTAGGACTGCGGGTCCTTCTGCTCGATCAGCCGCTCGATCTGAGTGCGGTAGACGGGAATCGTCTCGGCCGGATGCTCGGCTTCGCGCAGCGCGGCCAGCTCGACGCGTAGGTCCAGCGAGCCACCGAAGCGCACGCAGGCACGCCACGCCTCGTCCGGCCGTCCTTCGGCGAGCAGGGACCGCGCCAGCTCCTCGGCGCCCTCCTCGTTCTCGCCCGCGCACTCGCGAAGCAGCTTCAACGCGCCGACACGCTGTACGGACCAGACGCCGGCCTCGACTGCGGCCTCCCGCAACGCGATGTACGTGACCTGCCCGGGCTCAGCGTTGAACTCCTTGCGGCGCAAGGCAACCGTCTCGTCCTCGGGCTCCGGCGGCGCGGGCGCCTTGTGCGGGGTGAGCGCGCGTGCGGCGTGCGCGATGGCCTCACTGTGCCGTCCGGCCGCGCGAAGCACCCGCACGATCTTCAGGCTGACGTCCACCCGCGGCGGCTTCGCGGACAGGATGGCGACGAGCCCGTCCACGTCCCCGCGAACCTCGGCCAGCTCCTCCAGCATCCGCTCCGCGACCTCGCGCCGGTACCCGGTGGCACCACCGGCCACGATATCGTCCACAGTGGACTTGATCCGGTCGAGCCCGGCCTCTCCCAGCGCTTTCGCGAACTCGGCCAGCTCGATCGCCGGACGCCCGCGACCGTCGAACTCGGTCTCCAGGATCCAGTCGGCCAGCCGGTCCGGGTCCGGTGGCCGCGCGGCGCAGGCCCGGGCGTACAGCTCGACCGCGCGCTCCAGCCGGTCGCCGAGGTCCCCCGACGGATCCCCGGACCGTTCCAGCACCTCGCCGATGTCGTCCACCGTCCGGCGCGCCAGCGGGGCCAGGTCCGCGCGGCTGCCCGCCTCGAGCAGCCGTTGCAGCGTGTCCAGCACGGCCCCGACCTTCGCGGTGTACTCCACGTTGCTGCTCGACACCGCGGTGTCGAGCAGCCGGTGCGCCTCCGTGACGTCACCGGTTTGAGTGACGGCGCGCAGTTCGAGCGAGTGCTGTAACTCAGGGTCACGCCGGGCCTGTTCGTAGAGCAGCTCCGCCAGCGTCTCCGCGTCCAATGTACGCAGGTAGGGACGCAGATCGGGGGGAGCAGTCACGCGGACCAGTCTGCCGTACGGCGTCCATCGGGCGTGTGGGCCAACCGCGTGCTCTTTCCGGAGTAACCGCGTACCGCCGGTGACCGCCCCGGGCCTGCGGAAACGGGCCCGCACCCGCCGTGGTACCCAGTCCCGGTGAACCTCGAAGAGCTCATCCAGCGCTTACGCGACTTCGCCGCCGCCCGCGACTGGGAACCGTTCCACACCCCGAAGAACCTCGTGATGGCGCTGTCCGGCGAAGTGGGCGAGCTGATCTCCTTGTTCCAGTGGCTGACTCCCGAAGAGGCCGCGGCCTGGCGCGACGACCCGGCCCTGGAGTTCGACGTGCAGGACGAAATCGCCGACGTCACCCTGTACCTGGTCCGCCTGGCCGACATGCTGGGCATCGACCTGCTCGCCGCGGCCAACGCGAAGATCGACCGGAACGAGACGAGGTTCCCGCCGCTGGAGCGGTGAGCGGCGCTACGAACGGCCGGACGCCGCGTCACCACTGCTCTCCACCAGCCACCCGCCGAGCAGCAGCCCGACTCCGATGGCGGCGAAGATGATTCCGGCGACCACTCCGCTCCCGCCGAACATCGCGATGACAGTGACGAGCATCAGGAACAGCCCGATCCCCATCATGACCCAGCCGGCGGCCTTCGCCACCTTCCCCGTGGGCTGACGCGCCGGGTTCGCCAGCCCGGCAGGCGGTTGCTCGCGCGAAGCGAGTCGACGCGTCTCCTCCGGCGTTGGCCGCCGGTCGGGTTCCTCCGGCAGCGACCTCGGCTCCCCCGGCGCCGGCGCTACCGGCCACGCGCCCGGCGTATCCTCCGCCTCGAACCCCAACGCCATCACCGCTTCCCCCACCGGCACCACCGCGGCCCCCAGCTCGGCCGCGCGTGCCAGCCGTGGTTCCCCCGGCAGCACGCTGTCGTCGTGCGCGAGGTGCGTGACCGAGGCGGTCAGCTTCCTCGCCAGTTGCACCCCCTCGGCCAGCACACGGGCGCGCAACCGGTCCGCCGCCGCCGTCGTGCCGAGGACCAGCACGCGCGTCACCCTGCCGGCCGCCGTGGGACGCAGGCCCGCGACCACCTCCGGCACACCGAGGGCCGCCGCGACCTGACGCAGCTCGCGGTCCTCGGCCACCGTCACCACGCCGTCCGCCTCGGCCACCGAGCGCAGGGCGGACACGAAACCGCCGTGGATGCGCCGGACGTCCGGCTCGGCCAGCCCGCCGTCGGCCGCGAGACCGGCCAGCGCCCACACCTCCGCCTCCGAAAGGTGCTGGTCGGCGACGGACTCCGCGAGCAGGTCGAGGTACGCCTGCGCCACCGTCGCGTCCGAGGGCCCGGCGACGACCCGGTCCACCACCTCGGACATCCAGCCGTACTCCACGGCGTCGGCCTCCGGACGGCGGAGGATCCGGCCGCCGGAGGCGAACCTCGGCCACTCCGGGAGCGCTGCCGGTTCCGGGAAACGCAGTCCGTGCGCACCGACCAGCGCCGTCACCACCTGCGCGCACACCTTCGCCGAAGCCGAAGCGAGGTACGGCGGGTAGTCGCCGAGGCCGAGCGCCCGCGCGACCGTGCCCAGCCGGTAGTTCGGCAGCCGCAGCTTTTCCCGCGCCGCGCGCAGCGTCGAAATTCCCGGCGGCACCGGCAGCCGGACGTCCGACCTCGCGGCCTCCGCGGTGAGGAACCCCCAGGTCGACTCCAGGTCGTGCGCGACGACCACTGCGCCGCGGCACAGGTCGAGCAGCGGCCCGAGCACATCACCGAACGACGGCGCCAGGGCCAGTTCGGCCCCGTCGATCCGGTGCGGCCCCGGCGGCACCGCGCACCCGGGCGAGACGAGCGTCGCCAGCTCCCCGCGCACAGTCCCGTCGGCCCGGACCCGCACCGCCCCCAGTTCGACGACGCGGCCGGTGCGCAGGCCGGTGGTCTTCACGTCGATCGCGGTGAAATCGATTTCTGCCATGGCCAAAGCACTTTCTCCCGAAGATCCTCGACTCCCCCGTGACGATAACCCGGGATCCGGTGGTCAAAAATGGACAGTTCCACGTCAGCTGCACGTCATCGTCCTGACCGGACGGTTTTTCTCGCGAAAGTGTCCCCAACGGACGGCCCTTGAGGAGCGAGGAATCCCATGCACCCGAACCCCGCGAAACGAACGCGTTTCCCGAAGTGGCTGCTGGCCGCGCTCGGCGTCTTCGCAGTCCTGTTCGTCCTGGGCGCGATCTTCGGCCGGGCCCCCGAACCGCCGACGGCCCGGCCGGTCGCGGCCCCGGCCTCACCCCCACCGGTCACCTTCACGGTCGACAAAGTGACCGACGGCGCCACCCTCGAACTGGCCGGCAGCGACGGCACCCACCGCACGGTGCACGTCCTCGGCCTCACCGTCCCCACCGGAACGAACTGTCACGCGGCGGAAACGCAGACCTGGGCCACCGCCGGACTCGTGGGCAACGCGGTCCGGCTGACCACCGACACCGCCTCCGGCGTAGCCCTGACCCTGCCCGACGGCACCGACTACGCCACCGCCGCGATCACCGGCGGCTTCGCCAAGTACGCCACCGACGCGGTCTCGACCTCGCTCCGAGGGCTGCAGGACACCGCCAAGCAGTCCGCCGTCGGCCTCTGGTCCGCCCCCTGCAACGGCACGATCGACGCGCCGACCCCGGCCCCGCCCGCGCCGCCAGCCACGCCCGCGCCCCCGGCGGCTCCTCCGGTCGTCGAAGAAACCACGGCCCCCGCTGAAGAACCGGATCCGGCGCCGGACGATCCCGCTCCCGTCTACTACAAGAACTGCGCCGCCGCGAAGGCCGCCCACGCCGCCCCCTTGCACGTCGGCGAGCCCGGCTATCGAAAAGCCCTGGACCGAGACGGCGACGGCACCGCCTGCGAATGACCACGCCGCGAGAGGAGGGGGCGAAACGGGGCCTGGCCACGTTTCCACCCGTCCGTGGCGTCGGGCACGGACGGCGCCCGCCGCGCCCACGTACCCCGTAACCTGGTGGTATGCCGATCCAGGTACTGCTCGTCGATGATCACGAACTGGTCCGCCGCGGCCTGCGCGACCTGCTCGGTGACGAGACCGACATCGAGGTCGTCGCCGAGGCCGGCAGCGTCGAAGAGGCGCTGGCGGTGGCCATGCACGTCGAGCCGGACGTGGCCGTGGTGGACGTGCGCCTCGGCGACGGCGACGGCATCACCCTCTGCCGCGAGCTGCGGTCGAAGCCCAGCCCGCCGGCCTGCCTGATGCTCACCGCGTTCGACGACGAGGAGGCCATGGTCGGCGCGATCATGGCGGGCGCCTCGGGGTACCTGCTCAAGCAGGTGCGGGGCCAGGACGTGGTCAACGCCGTGCGCGAGGTCGCCGCCGGCCGTTCGCTGCTCGACCCGCTCAGCACCGCCCGGGTGCTGGACAAGCTGCGCCACCCGCCCACCGACGACCTGGCCGCCCTCACCGAGCGCGAGCGCGACGTGCTGGAGCTCATCGGGCAGGGCATGTCCAACCGGGAAATCGCCGAACGCCTCTTCCTGGCCGAGAAGACGGTGAAGAACTACGTCACCTCGGTCCTCGCCAAGCTCGGCATGCAGCGCCGCACCCAAGCCGCCGCCTGGATCGCCCGCCGCGGCAAGTGACGCCGCTACGGTCGCGGCAGTCCGGCTCAGCGAAACCGACCGACTGGCCGATGGACGACCGTCCTCCGTCACCGACCGCCACAGTTCAAGCCGGTCCGACGACGTGATTTCACTCGTTCGAGAGTCGAATGCCTGTTCGATTTTCTTATATCATTTCTTTCGGACGCCGACGATGGCCACAGGAGCGAAAGGAGCGCCCCACATGACGCGCGAAGGCTAAAGCCCGCCGAAGAGCACAAGCCGGAACGTTGTGGACCGCAATGGCACGAGCCCGTGCGTGTCACTGGTCCAGGGGAAGGTCGAAAGCGACGAGAGTGCCCAGGCTCGGCGAGGAGTTGAGGAAGAACTTCCCGCCCGCGGCTTCGGCCCGCTCGGCGAGATGACGCAGGCCCCGGGTGGCCACGCCTTGAGGCACTCCGGATCCGTTGTCGCGCACGCGGAGCTTCACTCCCTCGGCGTCGCGGGTGAGGGAGACGCGCGTCTCGCTGGCGCCCGAGTGCCTGACCACATTGGACAGTGCCTCTCGCAGAGCAGCGCGGATGTGGTCGGCCGGCACGGCGGGCACGTCGGCGAATTCGCCGGAGAGTTCGAGGGTGGGCGGGTAGCCGAGCAGCTCGCCGGCGATCCGGACTTCGCCGCGGGCGGACTCGGCCAGGTCCGCCGGCGTGCCGGTGTCGTGCCGTGGCTCGGGTGAGCGGAGCGCCCGGACGGTGCCGCGAATCTCCTCGATGGTTTGGTCGAGCTGGTCGATGGCGTCGGAGAGCCGGGCGCCGTCCGCTTGGGCGAAGCGCTTGCGCATGTTGCGTCGGACGCGGTCGAGCTGCATGCCGGCGCCGTAGAGCCGCTGCACGATCACGTCGTGCAGCTCGCGGGCGATGCGCTCCCGCTCCTGATACAGCGTCACGCGGTGGCGCGCGTTGGCGCCCTCGGCGAGCGCGAGCACAACACCCGCCTGCGCCGCGAAGGCCGCGAGCATCTCGACGGTTCCCGCGGAAAACGGTTCGCACCCCTGTTTCCGGTACACCGTGAGCGCGCCCAGTACCCGCCCGCCGGAGCCGAAGGGCGCGGCCGCGAACGGACCGTATCCGCGCAGCTCATCGGGCACGTACGGCGCGGTACGCGGATCGACGAGAAAGTTGTCGCTGGCCACGGGCTCGCCCCCGCGCGCGACCCGCCCGGCCGCGGAATCGGCGGGCAGGGTCAGCCCGCGCAACGCGCCTTCGGCCTCGCTGACCTCGTGCGCGGCCTCGACCACGACCCGCCCGTCGTCGGCGCTGACCATGGCCAGCCCGAGATCGGCGTCGGCCAGCTCGGCGGCGCGGGCCACGACGGTGTCCAGCACCGCCTCGGGGTCATCCCCGGAAAGCGCGGTACTGGTGATCTCGGTAGCGGCGGACAACGCGCGCGCGGCAAGGGTCGGGTCCATGAGCAACACCGACCCTAGCGCGAAGGCCCCGCCCCGGCCCGAAATCGTGACGGTCACCAACCCACCCCAGCATCTTCGGCGGCACGGACCTCACCACGCCCCCGGGCTTCATCGGTGCTGCGCGGAACACCTCGCGGCCCATCCTCATCAGCACCGTGCCGGGTACCTCGCGGCCCGTCCTCAAGAGCACCATGCGAAGTGCCCAGCGGCCTATCCTCATTGGCTGCATCGGCGACCGGACCCTTCGCTGTCTGCCGTTCACGTTCTTCGTCGGCGGAGCGCAAAAAGCCGGGCGGCTCATTCGCCGGAAGAACACCACATTCGTCCACCGCGCAGAGCTGAGCCTCCCCGGGGCCGCGGGCAACATGGGTCGCGGGGGTGGCCCGGCGCCGGACTCGGCCGTCGCGGACTTCGTAGATGATGTCGGCTGTACGAGCCTCGTCCGCAGTGTGCGTCACGTGTACGACGGTGCGCCCGGCCAGTTCGCTGCGCAGAGTGCGGCGCAACGCGCGGGCGGTTGGCTCGTCGAGATGGGCGGTCGGCTCATCGAGCAGGACCAAATCCGCCTCAGGAACGGCCAGCAACGCCCGGGCAAACGCGACTCGTTGGGCTTGCCCCCCGGACAGTCCAGTGCCGGCGCTGTCGAGCATCGTCGACGGCGCGAGCTCCGGCAGTTCGGCCAGCTTCAGAACCCGCCGCAGCTCGGCTTCGGTCGCGGTGGGATTCGCGAGCCGCAGGTTCTCCGCAACGGTCGTCGAGACCAGCATCGGCCCCTGCGGTGCCCAGGCCACCCGCTCCGGCACCACGACGTTCCCTTCCCGCGGAGCCAGGAATCCCAGCAGAGCGGCCACCAGGGTGGACTTTCCCGCGCCACTGGCCCCGACCACTGCCACATAGCTCCCCGGCTCGACCTCCAGGTCGACCCCGTGAAGCACCACCTCCCCGCCCGGCCAGCCGAACGCCGCACCCCGCAGCCGAACACCACCGGCGCTCACCTGCGACAGCCCGCCTTCCACACCCCGGACCGCCGACGACGAATCGGTATCCACAGCCCCAACCAAGCGCGAGCCGGCCCCCACAGCCCGAACCACCGAGCCCGACCCACCATCCACACCCTGGCCCGCCAAACCCGACCCGCCATCCACACCCGGGTTCACCGAGCCCGCATCGGCATCCACACCTGGGGTCACCGAGCCCGATTCAGCATCCACAACCCGAGTCACCAAGCTTCCGTCGCTATCCACACCTGGGGTCACCGAACCCGACTTGGCACCCACAGCCCGAGTCACCAAGCCTGACCCGGCATCCACATCTGGGGACACCGAACCCGACTTGGCATCCACAGCCTGAGCCGCCAAACCCGATCCGGCATCCACATCTGGGGACACCGAACCCGACTCGGCATCCACAACCTGAGTCGCCGAGCGCGCGTCGGTATCCACAGCCCGGGCAGCCGAGCGCGACCCGCCATCCACAGAGCCCGCACCCTCGTTCCCCGGCAAAACCCGGCCCGAAACCACCTCCGCCAGCCGCAACCGGGCCCGGCGCAGGGTGTCCCAGTGAGCGGCCGCCGGAGGCAGCAGAGCCAGGACCTCCGCGAGCGCCAGTGGCACCAAAGCCAGCAACGGCGCCAGCACCCCCGACAACCGCCCCGTCGCGACGGCTTGGCCGGCCAGGATCGTGCTGACCACCGCGGCCACGCCCGTGGCCAGGACGATGACCGCGTCGCCCGCGCCCGCGCCGAAAGCCTGGCGTCGGGTATCCGCGGCCAGGCGCTCGTCCAGCGCAGCCAGGTCCCGGCGACGCGCCGACGCCGTGCCGTAAGCCAGTAGCTCCGCCGACGACGAGAACAGCACCAGCACCCGCGCGGCCACGTCGCGGCGGCCCGCCGCGAGCGCCGAGGTCGCCCGGCGCTCCGCCCGCAAGGCGACGGCCGGTGCCAGCAGACCCAGCACCACGGCCCCCGCCAGCACCAGACCCGCCGACGGCAGCACCCACGTCTGCACCGCGATCGCGCTCACCACCACCAGCCCCACCACGATCGGCGGCGAAACCACACGGGGCAGCAGGTCCCGGACCGTGTCCACATCCGCCACCAGCCGCCGTTGTCCCTCGTCCGCGCCGAACCCGCGCGCCGGACCGAGCCGGACGAGCGACTCCCACAACCGCACCCGCAGCCGTCCGGAGATCCGGAACGCCGCGTCGTGCGTGACGAGCCGCTCCACGTACCGCAGCCCGGCGCGGCCGAGGCCGAACGCGCGCACCCCGACCACCGCCACGGTCAGCGTGAGGATCGGCGGCTGCAGCGACGCCGTCGCGATCAGCCAGCCGGACGTCGCCGTCAACGCGACCCCGGCCAGCAACGCGAGCGCGCCGAGCGCCGCACCCGCAAACAGCCGCCGGTCCAGCAGCAGACGCCAGGCCAGCGGCCGGTGCGAGGAGTCCAAGGAACGACGAGATTCGTTATGCGGCAAGGATTCTTCGACGACGTCCAGCGCCGCCGTTCGCTCGTGGGCCGCGATCACCGCCGCCGCCCCACCGTCCACCGCCCGCTGCACGGCGTCCAGGACCCGCGCGGCGTTCGCTTCGTCGAGATGCGCGGTGGGCTCGTCGAGCAGGAGCAGCCACGCCCCGGAACGAACCTTCACCAGCGCCCGCGCGACCGCCACCCGCTGCCGCTGCCCCAGGGAAAGCCGCTCCACCGGCCGGTCCGCGAGCCCGTCGAGCCCCAGCTCAGCCAACACTTCGTCGACCCCATCAAGCTGTGGCCCACCGGACGCCCCAGCGTCCCCGGTCCCACCAGCCACCTCACTGAGCCCGGCCCCGCCAGCCATCTCAGCTACCCCACTGAGCTCAGCCACCTCATTCACCCCACCGAACCCGACCCTGCCAGCCGCCCCATTGAGCCCGGTCCGACCAACCATCTCAGCTACCCCACTGAGTCCGACCTCGCCAGCCACCCCATTCACCCCACCGAGCCCGGCCCCACCAGCCGCCCCACTGAGCCCAGTCCCATCAGCCGCCTCGCCGCTCACCGGCCCACCAGCTGTCCCACCGGGTCCGGCAAACCTCAACCCACCAGCTACTTCGCCGACCCCGTCAAGCCTCGACGCACCAGCCGCCCGACCAGCCCCATCGGCCCCCGGTCCACCAGAGACCCCACTAACCCCGTCCAGCCCGTTAAGCTTCAGCTCACCAGCCGCCCGGCCAGTCCCACCAGCCCCCGGCCCACCAGCGACCCCACCGAGCCCCGGCCCGCCGGCCGCCTCGTCGACCCCGCCTGACCTCACCCCAGCCGGTGCCAGTTCCTCCCGCACCGTGCCGCCGCTGAAGACCGGTGACTGCGGCACCCACGCGACGTCGCGGCGCCAGCGTTCCAGGTCGACGTCGGCCAGTTCGACCGCGTGCTCGTCACCGATCGTCACGGATCCGTCGTACGCAGACACAAAACCCAGCAGCGTGGCCAGCGTCGTCGACTTGCCGCCGCCGCTCGGGGCGCGGAGCCAGACCGTTTCACCGCGGCGCACCGAGAACGTCTCGCCATCGGGCGCGAAACCGCCCCGACGCGCAACGCTCAGGTCCGACACCATCAGTGATCCACAGGGTGCGACCTGCGTCCCCACCCTGTGGACAGGTTCGGCGAGCACGGCCGTGACCCGGCGCACCGCTTCCACCCCGTCCTCACTGGAGTGGAAGGCCGCACCGACCGCGCGCAGCGGTTGGTAGCACTCCGGCACCAGGATCAGCACCCCCAGCCCGATGGCCAGCGGCAGCGAGCCCGACACCAGCCGGACGCCGATCACCACCGCGACCAGCGCGACCGAAAGCGTCGCGGCCAGTTCCAGCACGAACGCCGACGAGAACGCGACCCGCAACGTCTTCAGCGTGGCGCGACGGTGCCGTTCGGACAGCTTGCGCACGGTCTCGGCCTGCGCCTCCGCCCGGCGGAACGCGGCCAGCACCGGCAGTGCGCGCACGAGTTCCAGCAGCTGTCCGGACATCCGGTGGACGGCGTCGGTCGCGCCCGCCACCCGGTCCGCGGTGTACTTGCCGACCAGGATCGCGAACATCGGCAGCAGCGGAACCGTTCCCGCGACGATCAGCGCCGACGGCCAGTCGGTCCACAGGATCGCCGCGCCCGCCGCGAGCGGGACCACCGCGGCGGTGACCAGGGCCGGCAGGTATTCGCGGAAGTATGCGTCGAGTGCGTCCAGGCCGCGCGTGACCAGAGCGGTGAGCTCGCCGTGACCGCTGCGGGCCAGCCATTCCGGACCGAGCCGCAGCGCGTGGTCGACGACGCGGGCGCGCAGGTCCCGCTGCGCGGTGGCGGCCGCCCGCGCGGAGACCACCCGCACCGCCCACCCGGTCAACGCCCGGCCCGCGACCAGCGCGAACAGGGCGGCCAGCTGGGCGGTGCGGCCCCCGATCCCCGTGGAGACGATGGACGCCAGCACGTCGGCCAGCAGGAAGGCCTGCGCCACCAGGAAGGCCGCGTGCACCACCGACAACGCCGCGACCAGGATCAGTGCTCGGCGCGCGGCCGGCCCGAGGGCCGGGGGCGCGCCGAGCGGACCCTTGCCCGGCCGCACCGGGTCCACTGTGGACCTCGTGGCGGAAAGGGGTGCGCGGCCGGGAAGCCTGGTCATGGTGTGTGCACCGCCGGGATGTGCTCGACGCCGATGCGCTTGCGGAAGACCCAGTAGGTCCAGCCCTGGTAGATCAGCACGGCCGGCGCGCCGAACGCGCCCACCCAGGTGATCACCGTCAGCGCGTACGGGCTGGCCGCGGCGTTCGCGACGGTCAGCGAGTTCGCCGGGTCCAGGGTGGACGGCAGCACGTTCGGGTAGAGCGCGCCGAAGAGGGTCACCGCGGCGGCCGCGATGACCACGCCGAGGGCCGCGAACGCCTGCCCGTCACGGTCGGCGCGCAGCCGCAGCCACGCGACGAATGTGGCCAGAACGCTGACCACAAGCGTCAGCAGTGTCCACAGCGAGCCTTCACGCCACTGCACGACCACCAGGAAGGCGAGCATCGGCAGCACCGCGAACGGCAGCAGCCGGATCGCCAGCCGCCGGGCGCGTTCGCGCAGCTCACCGGAGGTCTTGAGGGTGAGGAAGGCGGCCCCGTGCACCATCGAGAACCCGGCGACGGCGAGGGCGCCCAGCACCGTGTCCCAGCGCAGCGACTCGAACGGGGTGCCGACGCGGTTGCCGGCCGCGTCCAGCGGCAGGCCGAGCACCGTGGTCGCGAGCAGCAGCCCGACCCCGAGCGACGGTACCCAGGAGCCGATCACGATCACCCGGTCCCAGGTGCGGCGCCAGCGCTCGGAGTCGACCTTGCCGCGGTACTCGAACGCCACCCCGCGGCCGATGAGCGCGAGCAGCACGAGGAGGAGCGGCAGGTAGACGCTCGAGAACAGCGACGCGTACCAACCGGGGAACGCCGCGAAGGTCGCCCCCGCCGCGACGATCAGCCACACCTCGTTGCCGTCCCACACCGGTCCGATGGTGTTGACCATGACGCGGCGTTCGGTGTTGTCCCGAGCGAGCACCGGCAGCAGCATCCCGACGCCGAAGTCGAACCCTTCGAGGAACAGGTACCCCAGCCAGAACACGGCGATGATCACGAACCACAGCGTCTCGAGGGTCATCGCTGTTCACCTCCCGTTCGCCCAGCCCCCGACCGGTGGCCCTGAGTTATCCACACCTGGTCGAGTTGTCCACAGACCGGCTGTGGGTAACTCGGGGAGGTGACCGTCCGAACACGCTGGGTCAGCCATTCGGCGGCTGGCGGACGGCCCACTCGGCCGTCTCCACGATCGGTTGTCCACATCCAGCTCACCGCCTCAGTACGCGAAGGAAAGAGCACTGTCATCGGAGTCGGAATCAGCGTCGGAATCGGTGCCGGCGTTCGAGCCCGGACCGGAGCCCGAGCCGGGCGTCCGGGGCGGCGGCATCACCCCTTCGATCCCGCCGCGCACGTACTTGCGCATCAGGTACAGCTCGACCAAGCCCAGCACCAGGTAGATCAGGGTGAGCGAGATCAGCGAAGTCCACACCTCGCCCACCGAAAGCTTCGACACCGCCTCCGCCGTGAACATCCACATGTCCTCGACGCCGGACGGGTTGGGGGCGACGACGAACGGCTGACGGCCCATCTCGGTGAAGATCCAGCCCGCGCTGTTGCCGATGAACGGCGTCGCGATACCGCCCAGCACCAGCAGCGGGAACCAGCGTCCGCCGGGGATCCGGCCGCGGCGGGTGAGCCACAGGGCCAGCACACCGATCCCCGCGGAGATCGCGCCGAAGCCGATCATGACGCGGAAGCCCCAGTAGGTGACCGGCAGGTTGGGCACGTAGTCGATCGGCTTGCCGGCCAGCGGTCCGAGGTCCGGGTCGTCCGGGTAGTTGGCCCCGTACTTCGCCTGGTACTCGCCCACCAGGTTCTCCACGCCCTTGACCTCGGTGGAGAAATCGTTGTGGGCAAGGAACGACAGCAGCGCCGGCACGGTGAACGTCTTGACGTCCTCGCAGTTGGCGTCGGCCACGTCACCGATCGCCAGGATGGAAAAGCTCGCCGGCGCCTCGGTGTGGCACAGCGCCTCGGCCGAAGCCATCTTCATCGGCTGCTGCTCGAACATCAGCTTGCCCTGCGTGTCACCGGTGATCGCCAGCACGGCGAACGCGACCACGCCGACCCAGCCGCCCAGCCGCAGCGAAGAGCGCCAGACGTCACGGTGCACACCCGCGTCCGACTCCGACGAGCCGCGCCGCCGCCACAGGTGCCAGCCCGCGACGCCCACCAGGAACGCCGCCGCCACCGAGAACGCGCCCGCCAGCGTGTGCGGGATGGCGGCCAGCGCCGTGTTGTTGGTCAGCACCGCGCCGATGGAGTTCATCGTCGGCTTGCCGTTGACGAACTCGACGCCGACCGGGTGCTGCATCCACGAGTTGGCGGCCAGGATGAAGTAGGCCGAAATCATGGTCGCGAGCGCGAACGCCCAGGCGCAGGCCAGGTGGACCTTCTTCGGCAGCCGGTCCCAGCCGAATATCCACAGTCCGAGGAAAGTCGACTCGACGAAGAACGCGACCAGCCCCTCCATCGCCAGCGGCGCGCCGAACACGTCGCCGATGAAGCGGGAATAGGCGCTCCAGCTCATCCCGAACTGGAACTCCTGCACGATGCCGGTCACCACGCCCATGGCGAAGTTGACCAGCAGCAGCTTCCCCCAGAACTTCGTCATCTTCAGGTGTCGAAGGTCCCCGGTGCGCACCCACGCGGTCTGCATGGCCGCGACGAGCACCGAGAGGCCGATGGTCAGCGGGACCATCAGGAAGTGGTAGACGGTGGTGATGCCGAACTGCCACCGTGCGAGCTCAAGGACATCCACGTACCCGAGCTAACTCCGGCGGCGCGGCGACGGCCAGTCCACCACGTCCCGAACTGTCCGGGACCTACGTCCCGAACCCGGCCACCGCGGGCGTGACGTGCGCCTCTACCCGGCGAATTCCCGCAGCACCAGCGAATCCCGTCCGGTCCGTCCCTCCACATCGGAACCGCAGCATGAATGTCTACTTAGTACCCGAACGGGTCACCGGGTCTCTTCGACCAGCCAGGACAGGTAGGCCGGGCTGCCGCCGACGACGGGCGTCACGACGATCTCCGGCACGTCGTAGGTGTGGCGCAGGTTGAGGAACTCCTGCAGCGCGCCCACGCGGTCGCCCGCGGTCTTGCACTCCACGCGCCACTCCGTCTCGGTCCGCACCTCGCCCTCCCAGCGGAAGACGCTCGTGACGGGGCCCACGATCTGGGCGCAGGCGGCGAGCCGGGCCTCGACGGCGCTCGCCGCGAGCATCCGGGCGGCGGCTTCGGAGTCGACGGTGGTCAGGACGACCGCGTGCTCAGCAGGCATGACCCGGACAATACCGCAACGGTAAACCAAAATTCGGTACGCCGAAAAAAATAATCAGGAATGCCAGCTCTGCCCATTCAGCGGGCCTCACCAGGCGATTCGCAAAACCCATCAGATTGATCTTTTCCGGAACGCCGCTTTATCGTTGCCGTGAAAGGGGTGAGCACCAACCATGTCTCCCGCTCTTGTGGCTTTACTCAGCGCGTTCGGCCTGGTCCTGGCCGTGGAACTGCCGGACAAGACCCTGGTCGCGACCCTGGTTCTCACCACCCGTTTCCGCGCCTGGCCGGTGTTCGCCGGGGTGTGCGTGGCGTTCGCGCTGCAATGCGTGATCGCCGTCGCCTTCGGCAGTGTTCTCACCCTGCTGCCGGATCTCGTGGTTTCGCTGCTGGTCGCCGGGATGTTCGGCGTCGGGGCCTTCATGCTCCTGCGTGAAGGATTCAGCGAAGCTGACGAAGCAGGTAGCGACGCTTCACGCAAGGGGCCGCAGCTGTCTTTCTTCCGCTCCGCGCTGACCTCGTTCGGCGTACTCTTCGCCGCCGAGTGGGGCGACGCGTCACAGCTGGCCACCGCGGGTCTCGCCGCGCGGCTGGGCAACCCGCTCGCGGTGGGCGCGGGCGCGTTCGTCGCGCTGGTCTCCGTGGCCGGGCTCGCCGTGTTCATCGGCGCGAAGATCCGCGACCGCATCCGGCCCAAGCTGATCCAGCGGGTCGCCGGGTTCGTGTTCGCCGGATTCGCCCTGTTCGCCTTGGCCCAGCTCGCCTTCTGAGCCGGCCGGACCCTGCTGCCGGCCGAGTGAGCCACAGTCGCTTCACAGGGCTTCCAGGTAACCTTCCGGGAACCACCGAGCGAGCACGAGGTTAACGGCCTCGGGCTTCGCCATGAGCACCCGGAGCCCGCCCGATGCCGAACCCCGCGACCGCTCGCGCCACCGTGTCCCCCGTGCCCGGGCGCCTCGCGGTCGCCGGGATCGCCGTTGCGGTGGTCATCGCGACCGATCTGCACCTGAGGCTGTCCGCGCAGGTCAGCCCGGTGTGGCAGACGCTCTCGGAGTACGTCTACGGCCACCTGGGCGGACGCTCGGCCGCGCCGTTGTTCAGCGCGATGTGCTTCGCGCTCGCGCTGGGCTCACTGGCGCTGCTGGTCGGTCTCGTGAAGGCGCGCCGGTCGCCGGCCGTCGTCGCGCTGCTCGGGGTGTGGTGCACGGGCCTGACCATCTGCGCGACCGTCCCCGTCGACCCCGGCGGCCAGGCGCGCTCGTTCGACGGGCAGTTGCACAACGTCGCCGCGCTCGTCGCGTTCGTCGCCCTGCCCGCGGCCGCATGGCTGCTCACGCGGCCCGCGCGCGAAACCTGCCCGTGGGAGCCGCGGCGCACGACGATCCGGCGCCTCGCCGTCGCGAGCTTCGCCAGCGTGCTGATCGTGCTCGGCGGTTTCGTGTTCACGCTGATCACGGGCCCGGCGCGGCCGGAAGTGACGCTCGGGCTGTTCGAGCGGCTGCTGTTCGCCGTGGACCTCGCGCTGCTGGTCACGATGGTGCGGCCGCTGCTGGTGGCGTCCAGGCGTTAGGCGGTCCGGAGCACCTCGGCCAGCGACCCGGCCGCCGCGAGGACCAGCGGTCCCACCTCGGCGGCGGCCAGCGGCTCCAACGACAGCACGCCGACGCTCGCCCGCAGCCCCGGAACGCCGCGCACCGGCGCCGCGATCCCGGACGTGCCGGACGCACCGGCGGCGCTCACCCAGCCGTTGCCGCCCGGCCGCAGGCCCAGCGCCCGGCCCGCCGCCCCCGCGTCGAGCGCGTGCCGGCTGCCCACGCGGTACGCGACGTGACAGCTGGTCCACGACGGCTCCACCACGGCCACGACCTGGGCCAGATCGCCCTGCGCCACGGTCAGGTGCGCGGTGGCGCCCGCCTTCTCGGTCAGCTCGCGCAGCACGGGCCGCGCGGCCTCGCGCAGTTGCGGCAGCACCTGCCCGGCCAGCCGCAGCACACCGACGCCGAGCCGCACCTTCGTGCCGTCGCGCCAGATCAGGCCGCGCTCGGACAAGGGCACCAGCAACCGGTAGACGGCCGCGCGGCTGACGCCGATCGAGACGGCCAGCTCGGAGATGGTCGCCGCCGCCTCGCCCGCGTCGGCCACGGCCTGCAACAGCGCCAGCCCACGGTCGAGGGTCAGCGACCCCTCCCTCGTCACAGCGGCTCGAAGGTCACAGCAGTTCGAGTTCGCCCAGATCGGCGACCGGCTCGTCGAACGAAGCCGCCGCGTAGGACGCGAAGAGCTCTCGCACGGCCTTCGCTGCCGGCCGGGAAAGCCCACGGGCCTCGTCGGCCAGCGCCTGCCCGTCCGTCGACTCCAGCGCCGCGCGCACGTCGCCGCCGGAGAGGCAGCGCGCGGACGCGACGATCAGGTTCAGGAAGCCGTGGTGGGTGAAACCGCTGTCGGCGTCGGTGTGCCGGACCGCGCGGTGCAGGCTGTTGGTGGCCTTGAACGACGCGCCGGGCGAGCCGCTGACCACGGACAGGAAGTCCGCGACCTCGTCGACGCTCGGGAAGTTCTCGCCCGCCTGGCCGCCGCAGCGGATCTTGGGCCAGCTGCCGTGCTCGATCACCTTGCGCACGCCGTCGAGCCAGCCGACCCCGCGCCGCGGCTCGACGACGCGGATCACGTCCTCGGGCACGAACTCGGAGACCCGCTCCAGCCACACCTCGTCGACGTCCGAAGGCGCGGGCATCTCCACCATCCGCAGCGACAGCAGCTCGTCGCGCGATTCGACGATCGAGAGAACCTTCGGGACGCCGCCGAGCCCGGTGTCGATGATCAACGACAGGGGCAGCGGCTCCTTCGGCTTGATCTTGATCAGCTCGGTGATCAGCTCCGGCAGGCGCGAGGCCTGACAGAGGAAAACTCCCAGTACACCAGCGTGTTCACCGGTCCGCGACGCGAAGTGCGCACGGAGGGCTTCGGGCATGGCGGCGCTGGCGGGCGGGAAGAGCGCCGAGTCGTCGACTAGCCGCGCGAACAGGGGAGGAATTCCACGGGGGCCGGGGGGCGTGAGTTCCACAGCGCTTGACACGACTGACACGCTAGTGGCGTTCGTTCAAAGGACAAAATCGTTCGTTTTGCGGACGGATTTTCGGGGCTTCAGCCGGGCGCTTCCGGAGCATCAGCCCAGCCGCACGCTGCCGTACACCGCGTGCCCGGGCAGGCCGACCGCTGTCGGTTTGCCCGGTCGGGGAGGTCCGGCCAGCCACAGCTGTCCGGTGGCGGCGACATTGGCGGCCACCGCCAGGGTGACGCGGCGCCCGCGGACCTCGACGGCCCGGCCATCCGGCAACGCGGTGCGGCCGCGGAATCGCGCCTTGGCCCCGCGGACGTGGACCGGCCCGTCGAGGACCACCTCCAGCTCGGTCCAGGTGCCGTGCGCCGACGGGCGGCGCAGCAGGATGGCGGAGCCGACGATCGGTATCGCGGACAGGGCGAGACCGATGAGGACCACTGCGGCCAGGATGGCGGCGAGTGGGTGCCGAGGGCGAGGGAGAGGTCCACGCCGGACCAGCCCACGCCGACCATGACGACCGGCAGCGCCCAGGCGAGCCGCGCCGTTCGGCGTCCTTCGTCGCGCCGGTGGGCCGTCAGCACTGGGTCGAACCTCGGCGGAGTCGGCTCGTCCGGCGCGGCGGAGCGAAGCTGCTCCCTCGAAGTGGGCTGGAACCGGATCACCTGCGCACCGGGGACGGGCCCGTTCCGGATCCGTCCCGACCGCAGGAGCGGAACGCCCGGCACCGTCACCGCAGCGCGGTCCCCGAGGCGCAGCAGCCACAGCCGACGCTGCCCGACGAGCTGCACCCGCATCTCCTCGGAGAGTCTGGTCCGGAGCCACCGGCCGTCGGGCAGCCGTACGCCGAGCTTCTCCCCGGCGCCGACCACGGCGTCCGGAGCGCATTCGACCAGCTCGAACCGCGCCCGGGCGAACGGTCTCATCCACAGCGAGGCCAGGACGTTGTTCACGCAGAGCGCCAGCCAAGCGCCCAGGACGGCGACCGTCAGGATCGGCACGGCGATGCCGATACCGGTGCAGAACAGCGCGATCCCGCCGAGCGTAAGCGCCACCGCGCAGGCCGTCCATCCGATCGCGTGCCCGGGGAACCCCCTCAGGAACTCGCCGAGCACTGGTAGCTCTCCGGCCGGCACCCCCGGATCGGGCTCCCAGGCGTGCACACGTTCCGATTTCGGCCTCACGGCTCCCCCTTGGGCGTTGGCGCAGGTTAACCGGCATTCAACCGACGAGAGGGTGGCGTTGGCGCGCACCCCTTCCCAACGCGATCAAATTCAGGTTAGGCTCACCTAAGTAGGAGGTGACCCCGTGACCGAGGCTCCGACATCCGTCCGCCGCCCGCCCGCGCCCAATCCCGCGGAACGGGCCAAGACGATCGCGACGCGGAACGGGCCGGCGACCATCATGCCGACCCAGCACCGCGCCGACTGCGAGGCCGAACGCGTTGTCCCCGTGCTGCACCACGTGCACCACAGCGGCAGCGTCAGCATTCTCCTGCCGGACGAGCACCCCATGGTGCGCTCGTCCCGGCAGGCCCAGCGCGGCGAGCTCGCCGTCATGGTCGAGCTCGCCGACCACGCCCCGGTGGACCTGCGGGAACCCATCCGCGGACTGCTGTGGATAACCGGGTGGATCCGGCCGCTGACGGCGGTTTCGGCGCGCGCCCGCGCCGTCTCGATCGCCGAGCAGCGGCCGGATCACCGGTTGCTCGACGTCGGTCACGGCATGACGCTGCTACGGCTCACACCGGCCTCATTGGTGCTGGCCGACGCGGAGGGCACGCATTCGCTGCGGCCGCACATGTTCAGCGCCGCTCCGCCGGACCCGTTCCACGATTACGAGGCCGAGTGGCTGCGCCACCTGGAGAGCGACCACTCCGACGTCGTCGACCAGCTCGCCCAGCACCTGCCGGCCACTCTGCGCGGCGGCCACATCCGCCCGCTCGGACTGGACCGGTTCGGCCTGCGCCTGCGCGTCGAGTCCGACACCGGCGACCACGACGTGCGGCTGGCCTTCTCCAAGTCCGTCGACAGCCCACCGCAACTGGCCGCCGAACTCCGCCGCCTGGTCGGCTGCCCGTTCCTGCGCCAGCAGCAGCGCGCCGACTGATCGCCGCCCGTCCGGGGTCACCCACGCGTGGGTGACCCCGGAAAGCGCAAATTGTCCACCTCGGGAAGATTTCAGTTTGCATATTGTCCACATGTGCACCTTCGAGTGCCCGATCATTCACTTATGGACCATTCGATGACACAAGTAGTCCACAGGTGGACTACTTGTGGACTACTTCACGCCTGGGCCGGGTTATCCACCGGTGAACGATCCCGGTGGTGCGAGTTATCCACTTGGGGATGACTCAAGGCGCAAGGTTGTCCACCTGGGGGCACCTCGGTGAGCAAGCCATCCACCTGGGGATAGTCTCGTCAGCAGATCTGTCCACCTGGGGACGAATTGCCAGCGCAAGTTGTCCACTTGGGGATAGCCAGAATCTAAAATTGGCGGTCGGACGGGCGCGTGATCAGCCAGCTCAGTCTTCGGCCAGCTCCGGGGGGAAGCCGCCCGTCGCGATGGGGCCCCACCGGTCGATGGTCACCCGGATGAGGCTCTTGCCCTGTTTGCGCATGGCCTCGCGGTACTCGTCCCAGTCCGGGTGCTCGCCCGAGATGCTGCGGAAGTAGTCCACCAGCGGCTCGACGGCGTCGGGCAGGTCGATCACCTCGGCGGTGCCGTCGAGCTGGACCCAGGGGCCGTTCCAGTCGTCGGAGAGCACGCAGAGGGAGACCTGGGGCTCGCGGCGGATGTTGGCCACCTTCGCTCGCTTCGGGTAGGTCGCGATCACGAGCCGGCCCCGGTCGTCGACGCCGCAGGTCAGCGGAGAGAGCTGGGGGCTCCCGTCGGAGCGGCGGGTGCTCAGGATCGCGTGGTGGCGGGTCTTCAGGAACTCGACCAGCGCGTCGCGGTCGACCTTGGTGTTGGTGGCGATAGTCCTCGGCATACCCCGAAGGTAGCGTGCGTGCATGAGCACCACAGAGCGATCGGTCCTGCGATCCTGGCTGCGGCCCGCGGCGCCGGCGTTCCCGGAGCCGATCGCGGACCCGAAAGAGCGCCGCGCGGTCAAGTTCGAGCTGGTGCTCGTCTTCGGCATCACCCTGGGCCTGTCCGGCGCCCGCAGTCTGCTGTCCCTTGTGGACTCCCTGCTGCGCCCCGTACCCCTGGCCCAGCAGCGGGCGCAGCTCAACGTCCCGCAGGCCGCTGCCAGCCTGCTGGACCTGCTCCAGCAGTTGCTGAGCGCCCTGCAGCTCGTCGGCTGGGGCGGGCTCGGCCTCTACCTGCTGTGGCGCGCCGGGATCAAGGTCCGCGCCCTCGGCCTGGACCGGCGCTCGCCCGGCTTCGACGCGCTCGTGACGCTGGGGATCGCCGCGGTGATCGGGATCCCCGGGCTGGGCCTGTACTTCCTCTCCTACCACCTGGGGTTCAGCCTGGCGGTGCAACCGTCCACTTTGGGCGACACCTGGTGGCGCCCGATCGCGCTGACGCTTTCCGCGTTCGGCAACGCGTTCGCCGAGGAGGTGCTCGTGATCGGCTACCTGCTGACGCGGCTGCGCCAGCTCGGGGTTCGCGAGAACGCCTCCCTGTTCGGCGCCGCCGTGCTGCGCGGTTCGTACCACCTGTACCAGGGCTTCGGCGGGTTCGTCGGGAACCTGGTCATGGGGCTGGTGTTCGGCCGCGTGTGGCAGAAGACGAACCGGCTCTGGCCGCTGGTCGCCGCGCACACGCTCTTCGACGTGGTGTCTTTTATCGGATATTCGCTGTTGAAGGGCCACATCTCCTGGCTCCCCTGAGCCGCGCTCATTAGGCTCGGCTGGTGATCGACGAAACGGCGCCACCCAGGGTGGACAGCGAGGTCGGGCCGCTGCGCGCGGTGCTGCTGCACCGGCCGGGAAACGAGCTCAAGCGGCTCACTCCCCGCAACAACGACCAGCTCCTCTTCGACTCCATCCCCTGGGTGTCCCGCGCCCAGCAGGAGCACGACGCGTTCGCGGAGGTGCTGCGGGGCCGTGGGGTCGAAGTGCTGCTTCTCGCCGACACGCTGCGTACGGCGCTGGAGGACCAGCGCGCGCACGCGGCGGGTGTGCACGCGGCTGTGGATGATCGCCGGTTGGGCGTCGACCTCGCGGACTCCGTCCGGTCGCACCTGTCGGGCGTTGACGCGGGCACGCTCGCCGAGGTGCTGATGGCCGGCATGACGTTCGAGGAGCTGCCCTCCGCCGAGGGCGCGTCGCTGGTCCGGATGATGCACGACCCGCACGATTTCGCGGTCGACCCGCTGCCGAACCTGCTGTTCACCCGTGACTCTTCGGCGTGGATCGGCGACCGCGTGGCGATCTCCTCGCTGACCATGCCGGCGCGACGCCGCGAAACGGCCGTGTTCGACCTCGTCTACGCCTACCACCCGCGCTTCCGCCACGCGGCCCGCGCGTACGGCGCGCATTCGGCCCCCATCGAGGGTGGCGACGTGATGCTGCTGGCCCCGGGCGTGCTCGCCATCGGCGTCGGCGAGCGGACGACCGCCGCGGGCGCGGAATCGCTCGCGCGGTCGGTGTTCGCGGACGGCCTCGTGCACACCGTGCTGGCCGTGCCGATCGAGCAGTCGCGCGCGACGATGCACTTGGACACGGTGTGCACGATGGTCGCGGCCGACGCCGTGGTGATGTACCCGCTGGCGCGCGACTTGCTCAAGGCGTTCACCCTGCGCCCGACCGGTGACGGCGGCCTGAAGGTGTCCGGCCCCGCGCCGTTCCTCAGTGCGGCGGCCGAGGCGATGGGCATCGACCGGCTGCGGGTGATCGACACCGGGCTCGACCCGGTGACCGCGGAACGCGAGCAGTGGGACGACGGCAACAACACCCTCGCGCTGGCCCCCGGTGTGGTCGTCGGCTACGAGCGCAACGCCGAGACGAACGAGCGCCTGGCGGCCGCGGGGATCGAGGTGCTGCCGATCGCCGGCTCCGAACTGGGCTCCGGTCGCGGCGGCCCGCGCTGCATGTCCTGCCCAGTGCTGCGCGACACGATATAAAGACTGAAGTAAGCCTTCCCTAAACAATGCATTCTTATTAAGGGAAGGCTAACCAAAATAAGTCTGGCTTTCTTTAGGAATGGTAACCCTAATAGGGTGGAGATCACCAGGGAAAAGTGGAAAAAATCGGCGAGCTGTCGTACCGTCTCAGTCATGGCCCTCATGAAAAAGGAACCGCGCTCGAAGTTCTACGAGCTGCTCCAGGCGCAGATCCACAACGAGTTCAACGCCTCCCAGCAGTACATCGCGCTCGCGGCCTGGTTCGACAACGAGGACCTGCCGCAGCTGGCCAAGCACTTCTACAAGCAGTCGGTCGAAGAGCGGAACCACGCAATGGCGCTCGTCCAGTACATGGTGGACCGCGACCACCACGTCGAGATCCCCGGCACCGGCGAGGTCCGCAACGACTTCTCCGCGCCCATCGAGCTGATCGAGCTCGCGCTGGCGCAGGAGAAGGAGGTCGCGGCCGACATCTCCGCGCTGGCCAAGGCCGCGCGAGCCGAAGAGGACTACATCAGCGAGCAGTTCACGCAGTGGTTCCTCAAGGAGCAGGTCGAGGAGATCTCGCAGATGTCCACGCTGCTCACCGTCGCCCGGCGCGCGGGTGATGACGTGTACGAGATCGAGAAGTTCCTGCACCGCGAGTCCGTCGGCGACGCCGGCGTCGATTCCGGAATGCCCCCGGTCGCGGGCGGCGCGCTGTAGTTCGGAACCTCAGCAGCAGACAGCGCGCCGCATCCCGGTTTCGGGTGCGGCGCGCTGCTGCGTTTTCCGCGGCCATGCCCCGTGGGTCCGAATGCGGGCAGCGCCGCTGGGCACACTGAATCCCTCTCCGGGTGATGCTCTACGACCTCAGCCCCAGACAACGGGGCCGTGAAAATTCCCAAGTCGGCGCCGTCTTAAACAAGTTGCGGACGATCCACTTCATGGTCGGGTGCGGGTTGTCCCCATTTGTGGACAACCGCCCGCAGTTGTCCACAAGTGGATAAGCCGAACCCGGGCTCTCCCCCTGTGGATAGCCCGGGTTCGTCTTCGACGCCGGGGTCAGCCGGCGCAGTCCTGGGTGGTGCTGTGGAGATCGATGCTGGCCACGGCACCGTCGTCGCTCAGGGTGAAGTGGTACGAGCCGTCGGTGCCCGCGGGAGAGACCAACCCGCCGGACTGCGTGGATGTTCCCGGGTAGCGGGCCAGCACGTCGTCCTTGGACGAGCCGGAGCCGACGCCCTCCGGGGTGTGCGCGATACCGTCCGGCTTGACCGCGACCACCCCGCTCGACGGCGAGACCAGCGCGACCGCCGCCGGGACGCCCGCGCCCTGGACGTCGTAGTACGTGCAGTTGGCGGACGGCTTCGCGTTGGTGAGCGTGATGCCCCGGTCGGCGAGCTGGGTCTCGGTCATCCCGAGCTTGAGGCCGCCGAGCCCGTCGGAGGTCAGCAGCGAGCCGGTGGTGACCTTCGTGGGTGGGGCGGCGGAAGCCGGGGTTCCGGACCGGGTCGGCGGCCGCGCCGGGGTCGACGCGTGGATCTCGTCCGACGGCGACTCGGCCGGCGACGGTGGCTCGGCGGCGACCTGCGTGCTCGGCCGGGACTCCGGCACCGAGACCGGCGGCTCGTCGACGGTCAGCCGGGACGCGGCGATCTCGGACGTGCCGTCCTGGGCCCGGAGGTGGAACACCGTCAGCCCGCCCATCACCAGCCCCAGCGCGCAGACCGCGCCGGTCGACGCCATCAGCGCGCGTTGCCGCCGGCGGCGTCGGCGGGCGCCCGCGACGATGGCAGGCCCGGCGTCGGCCGTGGGCTCGACGCCCAGGCGCTCATCGGCGAACAGAGCGCGAAGCCGCTGCTCCAGCTCGTCCTCGGACTCGTTCAACCCGCTTCGCTCCCTTCTCCGTGCTTGAGTTTCACCCGAAGCGACGCGATGGCCTTGCTGGCCTGGCTCTTGACCGTGCCCTGGCTGACGCCCAGCGCCTCGGCGATTTCCGCTTCGGAGAGCCCCTCGTAGTAACGCAGCACCATCACCGCACGTTGCCTCGGCGGCAGATTTCGCAGCGCCTGCCAGAGCGGCTCGTGCTCGAACGGGTCCGCGGCCGGGTGCGGCGCGGTGTCCGGAAGTTCGGCTACGAGACGCTCGCGACGAGTCCGACGCCAGCGGCTGATGTGCGCGTTCGCCATCGAACGCCGGACGTACGCGAGCGGGTCGCCCGTCTTCTGCTGGACGTACGACCAGCGCGCGCCGATCTTCTCCAGCACCGTCTGCACGAGATCCGCCGCGTCGTGCGGGTTGCCGGTGAGCGCGTGGCCGTAGCGGAGCAGCCCGGGGAGGGTGGCCTGCACGAACGCGCCGAAGTCGGCGAACTGCACCGGCGCGGCGGCCGGTCTCAGCTGGCCGGCCGCCCGCGTCTTCTCCGCCCCCGCGATGGCGGGTGCCGCTGCCGTCACCGTCTCGCCACCTCCGGGTAGAGCCACGTCGCATGTCGAGTCCTCGTCTTCCCCAACACGCATGACTCCCCCAACCGGTTGTCCAGCCGCCGGTACCGCTTCGCGACGCGACAGTCAGCGCACAGCGAGCGAGTCTGGCAGCTTGAGCGTTCCGTCCCCGTCAGGTGGGTAATCGGTTACCGAGACCACGGCGTTTCTCGGGATCGGGCCGTAGACGTGCGGAAACAGAATTCCTTCGGGGTGCGGCGGCACGCCCTCCTCCCACCGGACCGGCGCACCGACCTTTGCCGGGTCGACCTCCAGCAGCAGGAGGTCGGTGCGGCCGCGGTAGAGCGCGTTGGCCGGCAGGCCGACTGTACCGAGGTCGGAGCAGTGGATGAAGCCCACCGCTTCTAGCGAGGGCGCGGTGTACCGGCCGCCTTCGGGCACGGCGGACCACTCGTCGCGGGAGCAGATGCGCAGGATCACGTCGCTGATCGTGCCATCGCCGGGTGCGGGGGCGGAACGCGAATTCCGGGGTCGGGACTGGGCCGTGTGGGTGTGGAAGTTCGAGGGTTGGAACTTCCACAGGGTGACCCGACCGCCATCCACAACCCGATCGCCATCCACAGCCCAGTGGCTATCCACAGCCTGGGGAAACCTCCTCCACCGCCCGCCGGAGCAGCGAACGGCGGAGGAAAGCGACGAACACCGGTGCACGGCGAGCTGAAGCTCGATCAACTCACTGCGGAAATGGCGCTCGACGGCACGTGCCGATCCCCGGCCGTCGCTGCCGCAGCCCGACGGCGACCGAGGTCAGCGCGACCCGAGCCGGCACCGGCCCATCGTCGGCCCGGACGCGGTGCTCAGCGGATCGTGAGCTGGCGCCCGATCAGACCGTCGCGGGCGCGGCGCTCGGTGGCGTCCAGCGGCTCGGCGTCGAGTGACTTGAGGGACTCGTCCAGCCGGGCGCCGAGCTGTTCCTTGGGCTCGTTCCACTCGCGGGCGTGGGCCTCCGGGTCGAGGTCCCAGACCGGGACGAGCAGGCCGTGGGCGCGGAACGAACCGGCGTACCGGGTGCCCTCGCCGAGGCCCAGCGTGCCCGCGGCAGAGAGGCGCGCAAGCGCTTGCAGCAGCCGGTTCTCCGGCTCGGGGCGGACCCAGCGCAGGTGCGCCCGCTCACCGGCGAGCACCCAGTACGCGCCGGCGCCGAGGCGGTCGGTGGGCATGATGGCGGCGTTCGCGCGCTCGAGGGAGGCCGCGACGTCACCCGTGGCGTCCGCGTCCTCCGGCAGCCACCACGCGAAGTCGCTGTGGATGGTCACCTCGAGCTCGGCGCTGGGGGTGAGGAGATCCTGGAGGCGGTTGTGCTCGTCCGGGGCGGGCGGCGTCGTCGTGTCCGGGACGGACAGCACGTCACCGGGCTCGGCCGAGAGCAGCCAGCGCAGCGAACGGCCGAGGTCGCGGCTGATGTCCGACGAGCGCGTCTGCACCTGGAGGCCGAGGAACCGCCGACCGTCGGAGCGCACGAACGCCGCGGCGGCCATCGGCAGCACCGTGCCGAGCGTGACGTCACCGCCGTCGGCGAGCGTCAGCTTCGCCGTGGCCGACGGCACGAACTCGCGCAGCGCGATCAGCTCCGGTTCCGCGGCCAGTCCTTCGAAGGGCTGCCCGACGAAGACGTCGCGCACCTTCGGAACGCGGTCCTGCTTCGGACCCTTCTTACGCGCGCCCTTGCCCACTGCAGCCTCCTCAAAGCTCAGGGTCAGACGCTATCGAAGCGGCGGCCCGGCGAGGCGCCCGGGTTAGAGTCGGCGGGTGTTCGACCCCCGTGATCCCGCGTTCCTCGCCGACCCGTACCCCGCGTTCGCCGCGCTGCGTGCCGAGGGCGAGGTGCACCGGCACGACGGGCTCGGCCTGACGGTCGCGGTCTCGCACGCCGCGTCCGCCGCCGTGCTGCGGCATCGCGGACTGGGCCGGGTCTGGGCGGACGCGCAGCCGTTGGAGCGCTTCGCCTCGTTCAACCTCCTGCACCGCAATTCCCTGCTGGAGAACGAGCCGCCCGCCCACACCCGGCTGCGCCGCGTGATCGCCGGTGAGTTCGGCCGCGGCCACGTGCAGCGGCTACAGCCGATGGTGGCGCGCGTGGCCGAAGCGATGGTCGAGCAACTGGCGGGCAAGATCGCCGCCGACGGTCAGGCCGACCTGCTCGAACACCTCGCCCAGCCCCTGCCGGTCGCGGTGATCGCGGAGCTGCTCGGCATCCCCGCCGAGGACGGGCCACGGCTGGTGTCCTGGAGCAACGCGATCGTCAAGATGTACGAGTTCGGGTTGCCCGAGCCCGGTCGCGACGCCGCGGAGCAGGCCGCTGCCGACTTCGTCGAGTACCTGCGCGACGTGGTCCGCGGCACGCCGCACGGCATCGTCGCGGACCTGCTGGACAGCGAGCTGGGCCCGGACGAGGTGGTCGCCACCGCCGTCCTGCTGCTCATGGCGGGCCACGAGGCGACAGTCAACGTGATCGGCAACGGCGTCGCAGCGCTGCTCACCCATCGCGCGCAGTGGGAGCGGCTGCTGGGCGACCCGACGCTGCTGGACACCGGCGTCGAGGAGCTCATCCGCTTCGATGCGCCCCTGCAGCTCTTCGACCGCACCGCGACCGAAGACGTCGAGATCGCCGGTTTCCGCGTCCCGCGCGGGCAGAAGATCGGCGCGCTGCTGGGCGCGGCCGCGCGTGATCCGAAGGTGTTCGACGAGCCGGACGTCCTGGACATCGGCCGCACGCCCAACGCCCACCTCGGCTTCGGCCTGGGCATCCACTACTGCGTCGGCGCGCCGCTGGCCCGGGTGGAGATCGCCGCCGCGCTGACGGCGCTGACCACCCGGCTGCCGGGCCTGCGACTGGCCTCGGCCCCGCAACGCCGTCCGGAATTCGTCATCCGCGGGCTGCGGACGCTGCCGGTCACCGCCTAACGGGCCGCGCCGACCGGGCGCGCGGTGCGGAGCTCGGGCTCCGGGGCGCCGTCGACCTTGAGCACGCGCAGGGTACGGAGGCGTTCCGGCGCGATGGGCACCAGCAGGTCGGAGAACCGGCGGATCACCAGCCCCGTGGTGATGGCCAGACCGGCGGCGGCGAGGTCGGTGAGCGCGACGAGCACCACGCTGTCGGCCATCGCCTGTACCCCCGGCCGGAGCCGCCACACGATGGTCACGGCGAGCAGGATCCAGTTCACCAGCCACGCGCCCCACCACACCAGCACCAGCCGCGAAGGCTTCGGGCGGACGTCGCGGGGGCGGCGCAGCACCGCGTGCTCCAGCTCGACGACCACGGAGAGCGCGAGCGGCAGGTTCACGACCGGCACCAGCACTCCCACCAGCACCTGCCAGACGGGCCGCGGCGGTTCGTCGCCGGATTCGTCGGCGGCGGCGTGGCGCGCGACGAGCAGCCACCACACCGACAGGCCCGCCGGAAGCAGCGACAGGATCGTGGTGAGCAGCCCCGCGGTGACGACCACGGCGTCGGAACAAGCGACGACGGAGGTGTTCAGCGCGGAGTCGCGGCTCTGGACCAGCAGGACGTAGCGCCAGATCTCCGAGCCCGCGGCCACGACGGCGAGGACGGCGAACACCCACAGGATCGTGCCCAGGCTCCGCGCCAGCACCGGGATGCGGTCGATGGGCCGGACTTCGCCGGACGCGGTCCCGGGCACGGCCGTCGGACGGCGCCAGACGAGGTTCGGGAAGCCCCAGCGCGGGGGCACGGGGTAGGACGGCGGCCCGCTGTACGGCTCGGCGGGCACAGCCCTCCGGCGCGGCCAGGCACCCGGCGGTGGGGAGGCGACCCAGCGCAGGCGGGGCCGGGGGGTCCGCTCCGGAGGTGGGCCGGCGCCGGGAGCGGCCGGGGCCCGGTGGACGGGCTGGTGGGGGTCTGAGGTGAACGGGACCGGCTGGGCGGCCGGGGCGGGAGGGCCGGATGCCGGGCGGTGGCCGGGAACTGCGGCGGGAGAGCCGAGGACCGGAGCGGAGGAGCCGGGCACCGGGGGGTGGCCCGTGCCTACGCTGGCGGGGCCAGGCACCGAAGGGTGGTCCGGTCTTGCGGCGGAAGGGCCGGAAACCGAGGGGTAGCCCGGACCTGCGATAGGAGGGCCAGGCACCGGGAGGTGGTTCGGACCTGCGGTGGGTGGGCCGGGAACCGCGGCGTAACCCGGGCCTGCGGTGGGAGGGGCGTAGCCCGGCACCGCGGCGGGGTGGCTGGGATACGCGGCGTGACCAGGCTCCGGGGCGTGACCGGATGCGGTGGCGAGAGTCGTCGGGTACTGGCCCGGCGGGGTGGCGGGGGTGGCCGGGTGGCCCGGCGCCGTGAAGCCCGGGACCCAGCCGGGTGGACCCGACTGGGCAGCGCCACCAGCAGGTCCGGCACCACCAGCAGGTCCGGCACCACCCCAGGAAGGACCAGCCGATGCCTCAGACCCGGAAGGCGCCTGGCCGGGGCGGCCGGCGGGCGACGGGTTCGGTTGCGGGGGCTGGCCCGGGTGCATCCGTCAGAGGACTTCGGGAGTCGCGTCCGGCCGGTCCGTGGTCATGGGGCGGCCCTCGGTGGACCACGCGCCCATGCCGCCGGCGACGTTGACCGCGTCCCAGCCCGAGGCGTTCAGCCAGGCGGTGGCGCGGGCGGAGCGGCCGCCGCTGCGGCAGATCACGTACACCGGCTGGTCGTCCGGGAGTTCGGCCAGCTCGCCGACCCGGGCGGGCAGTTCGCCGAGGGGGATGTGCTTGGCCCCGGGGGCGTGGCCCGCGGCCCATTCGTCGTCCTCGCGGACGTCGAGCAGGGCCACGCGGTCTCGGGGCAGGTCGCGGACCTCGGCGGTCGGCAGTTCAGCAGGGCTCACCACGGTTTCCATGCTGCCACGTCCGGGCGTTGCGCGCGTGTGAGGAGCCGGATCAGTGCAGTTCGGCGTCGGCCCGGATGCGGCCGGCCAGCGGGTCCAGCCTCCGGGCGGCGTAGCGGACGTACAGCCAGGTGATCAGGAACGTCGAGACGAACTGCAGCAACCCCAGCACCAACCCGACCGTCACCTCACCCCACAGCCGCACGCTCATGAACCCGTGCGCATACGCCGCCAGCAGCACATACACCAGGTACCAGCCGAGGAACAGCGCCGTCATCGGGAACACGAACGCGCGCGTCCGGCGGCGCAGCAGCGCGAACTCGGGGCCGGCCTGGATCCGCTCCCAGTCCGGCTCGGTCTCCTCCTGCGGCATGGGGAGATTTTCCGCCCCACGACGCCGCTCCCGCCTGGTCGCATCGGGTGAATCGCTACTTGCGGTGCCGCCCGGGCGCGGCCCTCGCCTTGTCCTCCGCCTGGCCGAACCGGGCCACGGCGCGGTCCTTCATCAGCCCCAGCGGGTCCGGCGCGTGCAGCCGCAGCATGATGTCGTTGACCAGCTCCGGGCGCCCGTAGCGGGTCAGCCGGCTGACCACGTAGGTGGTCAGGAAAGCCGCCGGCACGGTGATCAGCGCCGGTTGGACCGTGTACCAGGGCGCCCAGTCGCCGGTGTACTCGCTGGCGATGTTGATACCCAGCGCGGCCAGCACCAGCCCGCCGCCGACCACCATCCCGGCGAGCGCGCCCGGCCAGCTGAGCTTGCGCCACCAGACGCCGAGCAGCAGCAGCGGGCTGAAGGTCGAGGCGGCGAGCGCGAACGTCATCCCGATGGACAGCGAGATGTCCTCCGTGCGCAGCAGGAACACCAGCCCCAGCGGGCAGAGCGCGACGATCGCCGTGCCGATCCGGAAGTCCTTGACCCGCCCGGGCAGCAGGTCCGTGGAGACCACGCCGGACACGCTCACCAGCAGCCCCGAGGAGCTGGACAGGAACGCCGCGAACGCGCCCGCCGCCGCCACCGCCGCGAGGATCTGGCCGGCCACGCCCGGCAGCACCGCCGTGGGCAGCATCAGCACCGCCGCGTCGGCGTTGCCGGTGACGAGCAGTTGCGGCACGTACATCCGCGAAAGCACGCCCAGCATCGTCGGGAACAGGTAGAACAGTCCCAGCAGCAGCAGCACGTGCACGGTGGTGCGGCGCGCGGCCTTGCCGTCCGGGTTGGTGTAGAAGCGGGCCAGCACGTGCGGCAGGCCCATGGTGCCGAGGAACAGCGCGAACATCAGCGAATACGTCTGCAGCAGGCCGGTGCCGTCGTCGGACGCCGGGTGCAGCCAGGCCGCGTTCGACGCCGGCGCGTCGCTGACCACCGGCACCGGGGTGCCCGCCGCGAACTCCAGCGTGGTGCCCGCCGAGACCTCGTGCGGGATCAACGGCGACCAGCGCGCCACGCCGCCCGCCGGTCCGCCGTCGATGCGGCCGTAGGCGTAGAAGTACGTCTCCGTGGTGACCTTCACCGTGACGTCGGTCTGCACCGAGACCTTGGTGTCCGCGGGGAACACCGGCGGCGCGGGCGCGCCCAGCGAGCGCACACCGCCCGGGCCGCCGCCGGCGAAGAAGACCAGGCACAGCACGAACGTCGGCACCGCGATGGCGAACAGCTTGAGCCAGTACTGGAACGCCTGCACCACGGTGATCGCGCGCATGCCGCCCGCCATCACGTTGACCGCGACCAGCACCGTCACCAGTGCCGCCCCGGCCCACATCGGCACGGGCAGGATCGAAGCGAGGGTCAGCCCGGCGCCCTGCAGCTGCGGGACCATGTACAGGATCCCGATGAACACCACGAACGCGGTGGAGAACCGGCGCAGCCCGATCGAGCCCAGCCGCATTTCCACGAAGTCCGGCAGCGTGTACGCGCCCGAGCGGCGCAGCGGCGCGGCGACGAACAGCATCAGCGCGAGGTACCCGGCGGTGAAGCCGATCGGGTACCAGGTCGCATCGACGCCCTCCTTCAGCACGATCCCGGCGACGCCCAGGAACGAGGCCGCGGACAGGTACTCGCCCGAGATGGCGGCGGCGTTGCGGCGCGAGCGCACCGTGCGGCGCGCGACCAGGAAGTCGTGCGTGGTGGTGGCCGAACGCGAGGAGCGGTGCCCGAGGTGATAAGTCGCCAAAGCGACCAGCACCACGCCGATCAGGGCCCACGGGTTCAGCTGCACGGCTCGAATCCTCGCACGCGCGCGTGGTCCGGGCCTGCCCGCTACCGGGGCTTTCCGGTCCCCGCGCTCAGTTTTCGATCATGTCGACGAAGGCGCGTTCGTGCCGTTCGGCCAACCGGTTGTACCAGAGGCCCACGACGAACAGGAAGGGGAACGGCAGCACGCCGAGCACCAGCCACGGGATCGGGATGCCGATCACCGAGCACCGCGCGAACGCCGGCAGTGCGTAGAACAGCACCGGCAGCGCCCCGAACACCGCGAGCACGAACAGCCCGAGCAGCACCGAGGTCCGCAACTGCACCTTCACCAGGTCGCGGACCAGCAGCTTCCCCCAGCTGGTCTGCTCCTCCAGCTCCATCCGGGCCTGCATCCGGCCGGAGGACGCACGCGAATCGGCGAGCACCACCCGCTGGCGCTCCGGCCGCTTGTGCGCGGGCTCGGCCGGGCGCGGCGGCTCGGCCGCGGGCGGCACCGACTCGACCACGGCGCGGTCCTCGGGCTTGCGGCCCAGCGTCGGGTCCGGCTTGCGGACGCCGTTCGCGAGCCGGTGGTAGGGGTCTTCCGACTGGGCCACGACCGGGGCTAGCCGCCCCGGCCGGAACCGACCAGCCGGTCCTTGAGCGCTCGGGTGTGGCGTCGGCTGACCGGCAGCACCTTCTCCTCGTTGCCGATCACGACCTGGTAGCCGCCCTGGCCCATGCGCAACTCGGTGATCAGCGGCAAGGCGACCAGGAACGACCGGTGGATCCGGACGAACCCGGCCTTCTCCCAGCGTTCCTCCAGCTGCGCGAGCGGGATGCGGACCAGGTGGCTGCCCTCGGTGGTGAACAGCCGGGCGTAGTCGCCCTGCGCCTCCACCCAGCGCACCGACGAGCGCGGGATCAGTTTCGTGGTGCCCGCGAGCTCGACCGGGATCACCTCGTCGTCGTTCTTCACCGGCTCGCCGAAGCCCTGGCCCGGCGGCGGACCGGCCGCCGCGGTCAGCTTCTCGCGCACGCGGGAGACCGCGCGGTCGAGCCGGTCCTGCTGGAACGGCTTGAGCACGTAGTCGACGGCGCCGAGGTCGAACGCGTTCACGGCCTCTTCGGCGTGACCGGTGACGAACACCAGCACGGGGGACGGGGTCATCGCCGTGATCACCCGCGACATCTCCATCCCGGACAGCCCGGGCATGTCGATGTCGGCGAACACGGCGTCGACGGTGGGGCGGCCCTGGGCCCGCCGGGCCACCAGCTCGGGGTCGTCGTGCGAGAACAGGCGCAGCGCGTCGGAGGCGTCCAGCGCCTTGAAGACCCGGGCGACGTACGGGTTGTTCTCAAGACGTTCGGTCAGCATGGCCAGCCCGTTCGGCTCGTCGTCCACCGCCAGGACGATGAGCTTCCGGGTGTCGTCGTGAGCACTCACAGTGAGACGCATCCTGCCCACTGCCGAGGGCAATGTCCAGCCCCGGTCCCGGCCCTTGCCCCGATGTGGCCGACGGAAGACCCCATTTGCCGGAGGGGCCGTCACGCGCGCGTGACGGCCACAGGGCCAACCGGGCTACCCCGGGCGCGCGCCGCCGCCCGGGGCCCTCGGCCCACCCGTTCGCCGGAGGGGTCAGAGGCCGAACCGGGACCAGGCGGCCTTGGTGGTCACGGCGTCCAGCAGCGCGCTCGCGGCCGCGGGGGCCCCGATGCCGAGCCGCGCGATCAGCGGCTTCTTCGGCTCGGCCACGGAGATCTCGGCGTCCGGGTACCGCTCGCCGATGATCTGGCGCAGCGAACCGAGCCCGTCGATCAGGCCGAGGTCCAGCGCCTTCCGGCCGAGCCAGACGTCGCCGGTGAACAGGTCCTCGGTGGCCGCCAGCCGGTCGCCGCGGCGGTCCTTGACCCATTCGACGAACAGTTCGTGGAGCTGGCCGTGCATCTTCTTCAGCCACTCGACGTCCTCGGGCTTCTCCGGGCTGAACGGGTCGAGCCGCGACTTGTTCGCGCCCGCGGTGTGCAGCCGCCGCTCGACGCCGAAGCGCTCCAGCAGCCCGGTGAAGCCGAAGCCTCCGCTGATCACGCCGATGGAGCCGACCATCGAGGTGCGGTGCGCGTAGATCTCGTCGGCCGCGCAGGCCAGCCAGTAGCCGCCGGAAGCCGCGACGTCTTCGGCGAAGGCGAGCACGGGCACGTTCTTCTCGTCCGCGAGCTGGCGGATCCGCTCCGCGACCAGCCCGGACTGCGTCGGCGCGCCGCCCGGCGAGTTGATCAGCAGCGCCACCGCCTTCAGCCGGTCGAAACCGAACGCCCTGGTCAGCGCGGTCTCCACGGCGGCGAGGTTGATCGAGCCACGGGCCAGCGGCGAGGGCGAAGGCGTGATCACGCCGTGCAGCTTCACCACGGCGACCACGTCCTTGCGCTCACCCCGGTCGCCGAGCACGGGCAGGCGGGAGGTCAGCTTGTCGGTAACGCTCATACCGCCAGGCTAGCCACCTCAGAGGGCGGGCAGCATGCCCGAACGGGATCCGTTCACACCGTTGGGCTCGACGGCGTCCTCGGCGTCGGCCTGCGGCGGCACGTCGGCGGAGTAGTCCGGCATGTTCGGGCGGACGCCGAGCTTGAACTTCGGCACCCGCAGCGTCACCTTCATGCCGGCGCCGAGCGCGGTGTCGACGGTGAGCGCGTAGTCCTCGCCGAAGACCTGGCGCATGCGCTGGTTGATGTTGCCGAGTCCGACGTGGGCGCCGGTGCGGTGGGCGTTCTTCAGGTCGGTGAGCTGGCGCGGGTCCATGCCGATGCCGTCGTCCTCGACGCTGATCACCGCCTCCATGCCGTAGTCGTGCGCGATCACGGTGACGCAGCCGCCACTCGGCTTGCTCGCCAGCCCGTGCTTCACCGCGTTCTCCACCAGCGGCTGGATGATCAGGAACGGCACGACCACGCTGAGCACCTCGGGCGCGATCTTCATCCGCACCTCGAGCCGGCCGCCGAAGCGGGCGTTCTCGATGGTCAGGTACCGGTCGATGTTGCGCAGCTCCTCGGCCAGCGTGGTGTACATGCCGGAGGTGCGGAACGAGTAGCGGGTGAAGTCGGCGAAGTCCTGCAGCAGCTCCCGCGCCTCTTCGGGGTCGGTGCGGATCAGCGCGGAGATCGTGTTCAGCGCGTTGTAGACGAAGTGTGGCGAGATCTGCGCCCGCAGGGCCTTGATCTCGGCCTGCTGCAACTGGTTGCGCGACTCCTCGAGCCGGGCCAGCTCGAACTGCGTGCAGACGAACTGCCCGACCGCCTCCGCCATCTGCACCAGCTTGCCCCGGGTGCGCCCGACCACGATCAGCGTCGCCTCGGCCTCGCCCTCGACCAGGATCGGCACGATCGCCGCGGTCTTCATCTTGCAGGTGCCGCGGTGGTTGCACGGCATCTTGTTGTGGTCGGCGACGGCGCGGCGGTGCTTGCGCAGCGCGGTGCCGATGTCCTCGACCAGGTCGAAGTAGTGCTCGGTGGCCTCACCGGCCCAGGACAGCAGCGTGCCCTCGCTGTCGGTGATCCCGACGGCCAGGCAGTCGAGCACCTCGAGCAGCTCCGCCGCCATCCGGTCCGCGGCCTCCTCGTCGAGGCCGGCGCGCAGGTTCGGCGTCGCCTTGGACATCCGGTGCACGGCCTGCAGCACGGCGTCCTGGATCACGCCCTTCGGCCGCCGCACCCGGAAGACCAGCACGAGGACCACCACCGCCAGCAGGCCGACGAAGACCCACGGGACGACCTGCGCGTACGGGAAGGCGGACACGACGTCCATGCTCTGCGCTCGACCGACCGGGTGCAAGGCCTGCCTCCCCACTTTCTGTCCGGGTCTGGCGACCGAGGGTGGCTGAACCCTACCGAGGCGCCCGCCCGAGTCCGCGCGATCGTTCCGAGCGGCGAACCGGTTCCACCCCGAGCGTCACCCGGGCCCGGTCACTTCAGCAGCCGCGACATCCGCCGGTCCGCCAGCGGCTTCCCGCCGGTCTGGCAGGTCGGGCAGTACTGGAACGACTTGTCGGCGAAGGAGATCTCACGGATGGTGTCGCCGCAGACCGGGCAGGGCAGGCCGGTGCGGGCGTGCACCCGCAGGCCGGAGCGCTTCTCGCCCTTCAGCCGGGCGGCCTTCTGGCCCACCGAGCGTTCCACGGCGTCGCTTTCGACGTCGTGGATGGCGGCGGCCAGGATCTCCAGCGCGCCCTCGTCGAGCTTGCCGATCGTGGCGTACGGGGAGAGCTTGGCCTTGTGCATGATCTCGTCGGAGTAGGCGTTGCCGATGCCGGCGATGAGCGACTGGTCGGTCAACGCCCACTTCAGCCGCGTGCCCTTGCCCGCGAACAGGCCGCCCAGCTCGGCCGCGTCGACCGCCAGCGCGTCCGGGCCCAGGCGCGCGACGCTCGCCACCTCGCTCGGGTCCTTCACCACCCAGACGGCGAGGCCCTTCTTCGTCCCGGCCTCGGTGAGGTCGAAGCCCGGACCGCTCGCGGACTCCAGGTGCACCCGCAGCGAGATCGGCCCCTTGCCCGGCTTCAACGGCGCCGGCGCGAGCTGGTCGGCCCACCGCAACCAGCCCGCGCGGGCCAGGTGCACCACCAGGTGCAGATCGCCGAGGACCAGGTCGAGGTGCTTGCCGTGCCGCGTGGCGCCGGTGACCTCGCGGCCGTGCAGATCGGTGTACGGCGGCATCGCGGTCTTCAGCACGCTGAGCGAGGCGACGTCGACCCGGAACACGGTGGTGCCCACGGCGTGCTCACGCAGGTGGTGGGCCAGGGCTTCGACCTCGGGCAACTCGGGCATGACCCCAGTCTCTCCCGCGGCCGCCGTTCGGGCCAGCCTTACTCGACCGGGTGCAGCGGTCCGTCGAAGTCCGGCAGCGAGTGCTTCTGGATGGTCCTCGAGATCCGCTTGACCTCGCCGGTCACCGTGAACATGCCCCGGATCGTGCCGACCCAGCGCTCCGACGGCCGGTCACCGGTGATGTCGCCCTCGGTCTCGGCGACCACCGTCCACGGCCGCCGCAGGATCCAGCGCAGCGGGAAGAACAGCAGGATCAGCACCAGGGCCAGCAACACCCAGGCCGGTACCCGGACCGCCTCCGGCGTCCACACCACGAGCACCACGGCGAGGAACGCGGTCACCACGATCATCGCGATGCCCGGTCCGTAGGTGCCCGCGACATCGTGTTCGAAATCGTCCGCCGTGACCGGCGCACGCCATTCCATCTGGGCACGGACCACCCAGTCACGGCCGTCCTCGCCGTGCACCAGCCGGTTCATCCTGTTGCCTCCCGGGCGACGCTCGAACTCCGGCCAAACGCTACCGTGACCAGACCCCACGGCGCGAGGTGGTCACGGAGCGTGGCGAGAGGTTCGCCCGGTTTCTCCTGCTCAGGCCGTTGCGGTGGACTCGGAATCGGCCGAACCGGTGACCCCCTGCGGGTCCGTGCTTCCCGAGGTCTGGGAACTCTTCCCGGAGCTCGGGGGCTCCGAAGTGTCCTCCGCCGGGCTCGGAGTGACCGGGCCGGGCGCGGACTCGTCGGACCGGCCGGTGCCCCCTGAGCCGCCTGATCCCGGGGACTTCGGCGGCGCCGCACCCGTACCGGAGGTCGAGCCGCCGGTGGGCGTCGGCGTGGTCGTCACCGACGGCGGCTCGACCGGCGTCGGGTCGACCGGAGGCGTCGGCACGAGCGTGGTGTGGAACGTCGGGTCGGCCGGATCACTCGGGTCGCCGTCGCAGCCCGGGTCACCCGGCTCGGGCTGGTCCGTCCGCGTGTCCAGACGCGGTTCGGTGGAGTTCTGGGTGCTCAGCGTCGACTCCTTGACCGAAGGCGAGCTGCCGGTGACGTCGTCGCGCGCCGAGCCCTCGGAGGAAGGTGGCCCGGGCACCGAAGGACCGGTGCCGGCGGGCAGGTTCGGCATGACGTTGGCGCCCAGCTCCACCCCGGTCCGGAGCCCGCCGCGGTAGCCGATCGTGTGCGAACGCGGCGGCCGGGCCGTGCCCTGCAGCTCGCCGGTGACGATCCGCGAGCCCGGCTGGACCTGCGGCGGCGGCTGGACCCGGGAGGAAGGCGGTTGCAGCGCCAGCTCCGGCGCACCACCCCCCAATCCGACGGTCTGCATCGGGTGCGTGCCGAAGACCACCGGCCCGGCAGTCACCCCGACCACCCCCGCCGCGGCCGCGGAGACCAGCGCGAGACCGACCTTCACCTTCGAACCGAACAGCACGCTCTTCACGGTCGCGGCCAGTCCGGTCGCCCCGCCGAGCCCGCCGGCCAGCGCCGGCAGGGCCAGCACGATCACCCCGGCGTGCGCACGCAGCGAGGAACAGACCTCACGCAGCTCGTCCTGCGTCGCCCGGCAGGAGGGGCAGCCCAGCAGATGGGCCTTGATCCGCTGGGCCTCGGCCCCGGTGACGCTGCCGGCGGTGAACCCGCCCAGCTTCTCCACCACGGTGCGGCAGGAGTCCGGCCCCTGGTTCACGGAAAGGTGCGCCTGCAGGTAAGCCGCCCGCAGCCCTTGCCGGGCGCGGCGGGCGAGCGCCGCCGTCGCGTTCGCGCTCAGGCCGAAGTGCGGGGCGACCATGGCGGGCTGCTCGCCCTCCACCTCGGTCTGCCACAGCACCGTCCGCCACCGCTCGGGCAGGCTGGTGAACGCCGTGGTGATGAGGGTGTGCTCCGCCGTCCGCGCCGGCGTGTCCGCCCCCGCGCCGGCGCGGAAGGTCAGCTCGTCGTCGGTGACCGGGACGTCACGACGCGCGCCGTGCCACTCCCACGACACCCGCCGGGCCACGGTCAGCAGGTACGCCCGCACGTAGTCGCGCGGACCCGAGCCCCGCCGCAAGGCCTGCAGCACCCGGAAGAAGGTCTCGGCCGTGATGTCTTCGGCCTCGGACCGGTCGGCCGCGAGACTCCGCGCCAGTCTGCGCACCGCGGCCGCGTGCAGCTCGAACAGCTCCCCGAAGGCAGCGTCCTCGCCACTGCGAAGCCGCTGCAACAGTGCCTGTTCGTCGGATTCCGAGGCCGCTGGTGGCGGCGCCGTGCCCAGCTCGGTCATCCGGCAAGGCACCTCCTCCCCCGAAGGAATCACCGTTCGGTCGAATGGGGACACCATACGGAGGGAAAAGCCCGTCGTCACCCCTTGTACGCCCGATGTGACACCGAAGCACCGGGTCGAGTCCGCCAATCCGCAGGCCGGGACCCCCGAAAGTGGCGTCAGAACCATCGGTATAGAGTGTTCACACGCACCGAGCAAGCAGCGGGGCACGCGGATGTAGCGCAGCTGGTAGCGCATCACCTTGCCAAGGTGAGGGTCGCGGGTTCGAATCCCGTCATCCGCTCAGGGCTGAAGGACCTGTGTTCGCCGAAAGCGCGAACACAGGTCCTTCGTCATATCACCCGGGGGGCCGAGCCCCCCCGGACCCCCGCGGTGCGATGGGCGGCTGAACCAGCACGGGTGCGTTCCAGGGAGTGGACAGGGGGTTTCTCCGGGATCGGGGGGTTCGGCGGGGATTTTCACCGGGTGTTCCCTGTTCGTTCTTCGCCAGCCCTTTCTGCCGGGGTGAAGGCCGACGAAGGTGTCGGCATGACCGAACTGACTCGTCGCCGTCTTCTCGGCTCCGCGGCCGGGGCGGCCGCCACCGCCGCCGCGGCCACGCTGCTTCCCCCGAGTGTGCAGAAAGCCCTGGCCCAGGGCGCGCCCAAGCACGGATCGCTCGAAGACATCGAGCACGTCGTGCTGCTGATGCAGGAGAACCGGTCGTTCGACCACTACTTCGGGACGCTGTCGGGCGTCCGCGGGTTCAACGACCCGCACGCCGCCCGGCTGCCCGACGGCAAACCGGTCTTCTACCAGCCCGACGCCCAGAACCCGGCCGGCTACGCGCTGCCGTTCCACCTCGACACCCACGCCACCAACGCGCAGAAGATCCCCTCCACCTCGCACGCCTGGCAGGTGCAGCACGACGCGCTCAACGGCGGCAAGATGGACAACTGGCTGCCCGCGCACCGCAAGGCCGACGGCAAGAACGGCCCGTACGTGATGGGCTACCACACCCGCGCCGACCTGCCGTTCCAGTTCGCGCTGGCCGAGGCGTTCACCATCTGCGACGCCTACCACTGCTCGGTGCTCGGCCCGACCTGGCCGAACCGGATGATGTGGATGACCGGCACGATCGACCCGGACGGCGAGCACGGCGGCCCGATCCTGGACAACACCGTCCCGGCCGGCGGCTACACCTGGACCACCTACGCCGAGCGGCTGCAGGCGGCCGGCGTGAGCTGGAAGGTGTACGAGCAGAGCGACACCTACGGCTGCAACATGCTGGAGAACTTCGCCAGCTTCAAGAACGCGCCGGCCGACTCCCCGCTCGCGGTCAACGGCCTCACCCACCGCCCCGAGGGCCAGTTCGAGTACGACGCGCGCAACGACAAGCTGCCGACGGTCTCCTGGATCATCTGCACCTCGACCGCGTCCGAGCACCCGAACTACACCCCCGCCGAGGGCGCGGCCTTCGTGGCTTCGAAGATCGACGCCATCGCCTCCAACCCCGAGGTGTGGGCGAAGACGGCGTTCATCCTGAACTACGACGAGAACGACGGCCTGTTCGACCACGTCGTCCCGCCGGTCCCGGCGCCGGGCACGCCGCACGAATTCGTCACCAAGACCTCGCCCGGCGGCACCAAGGGCAACGGCCTGCCCGTCGGCGGCGGCTACCGCGTCCCGGCGATCGTGATCTCCCCGTGGACCGCGGGCGGCTGGGTGTGCAGCGAGACCTTCGACCACACCTCGACCCTGCAGTTCCTGGAGAAGGTGACGGGCGTGGCCGAGCCCAACATTTCGGACTGGCGCCGCCGCACCTTCGGCGACCTCACCTCGGCCTTCCGCTTCCACGACCACCGGGCCGAGCCGCCGATCCTGCCGGACACCAGCGGCCCGCTCACGCTCTCCCGGTACGAGGCGGCGAACCTGCCGGCCCCGACCTTCCCCGGCACGGGCCAGAAGCCCCCGCGCCAGGAGCCCGGCCACCGGCCGCAGACGCCCAGGCACCGCTAGCGACCAGTCCCCCGTCGAGGCCCCCTCGTCCGCGTGAGGGGGCCTCGACGGCGTTCGTCAGAGTTCGTAGACGTCCAAGACGGTGGGGGCGACCGGGGTCAGGTGGGTGTCGGGGTACTCGGCGACCTGGCCGCGGGCCATGCGGTGGACGCGGAACTCGTTGTCGTGCTCGGGGTCCTGGTCGTCCCAGACGTGCAGGAGGCCGTAGGAGCCGGGAGCGAGCTCACCGACCCGGGCGAAGGTCTTCAGCAGCTCCGGGGCGAGGCCGCCGCCGTGCTTGTCGAAGCCGCCGAGGTGCAGCATCGGCAGGCCGGCGCTCCAGCGCAGGTCGACGAGGTCGAGGGCGTCGCTGTCGCGGATGGCGCGGTGGACCCGCTCGACGAGGCGCTCCAGCAGCGCCGCGTCGTCGTCACCGCTCGTGGTGGCGGCGATGGTGACCCAGCCGTGGTATTCGAACACCCGCAGAAGGTAGCAGCGCCGCTAGCTGCGTCAATGCTCCGGTGCGCCGGGCCGGGCCCGTGGTCGGCGGCCGGGTTCAGCGGGCCAGGGCGCTGGGCGAACCGTCGCGGCGCAGAACGTTGGTCAGCACCCCTTCGCCGTGGCGCTCGACGGCGGGCAGGAGCTTTTCCCCGAACGCGCAGAGGGTGCGCTCCCACGGGTGGCCGAGGGTGCCGTAGCTGAAGTCCTCGGCCAGGAACAGGTGGTAGTCGCCGCGCGGGAAGACCGGTACCGGCCAGGCCGCGCCCTCGGCCATCCGGTGCGGCCAGAACTTGAACGACTGGTGCTGCCAGTGCAGCACCCACAGCCAGTCGTCCGGCCCGACGGAGTCCTTCAACGCCGACAGCACGATCCGGGCGATCTCCGGCTCGTCGACCGTGTACGGGCCGAGCCGGAACTCCGCCGACCCGCGGTCGTAGTCACCGGCCGAAAGGTCCCAGGTCCGCGACGGCGCGGGCTCGCGGAAACCGGGCCAGTCGTGGGCGTGGGTGCTCGGCCAGAAGCCGAGCTTGTTGTAGACCCAGTACCAGGCGGGCTCGTCGGCCACTCTGGAGAGCGGCTCCCAGGCTGCTGCGTTCACTTGTTCGACCTCGGGGTTATCGGCCGGGATGAAGACTGCGGGAAAGCTTCGTGTCCGACGCCCCGAATGTCCAGCCCGGCCGAGACCACCCCGAATCCGTCACCCGACCGGGTGCGTTCTTTCACGATGGCCGTATGCAGCCGATCTTCGCCACGGCGCGTCCGAACAGTGACGGTACGTGGTCGCACTCCGTGACGGCCTGCGGTGGGCATCTGGACCGCAGAGGGCAAACTACGGGCAGCGAGTAACCACGGCTGCCAACCGTCAGCGGCGGCGATGACATGGGCCCCACTGGTGGCCGACGACGAGCAGCCGCGATGCCTCGGTGGAACTCTCCGGCGGAGAGCAGCCGCGTCGACCGGTCCGCGCGGTCGCCGAGCCTCGGGCCAGACACCCGCCGAAGCCAGCCTGCCCGGTGCGACCGCCACCCACCAGCGATGGGTAAGTCACCGTCCCCCAGCCGTTGGCTCATTCGACGCCGAGGGTCGCCGACACTGGCCCGGATGCGGCCGCACCGACGGCAGCAACACGAAGGTGCTGCCACCGGGCGGCCGCGCCGCTTTGGGCCTTGTCGCGAGCCGCCACTCCGGCTTGCCGTAGCCGCTCAGCGCGCTGTGAGCGCTTGGGCTTGGCGTAGCCGCTTCAACGCGAATGACCACCTCGGCCAGCCACGAACGACGTCGGAGGTCGCAACCGCCGCAAATCGACACAGCCGCTTCGGCCGCCATAGGCGACTTCGGCCAGCCGCAACTGCCTCAGCTCGACAAGCCGCTTCGAGCCGCCGAAAGCGACTCCGGCGGCTCGAAGCTGTCTTGGCTCGCTGTTGCCCGCTTCGGAAGCGGGCGCACCTTCAACTCGGGCGGCGGTCAGCCGCGGGGTGGGCTCATGCGGCCTCCCACAGGGTCATGAAGGCCGAGGCCTCGCTGCGGGCCCACGGGCGCAGCCGATCGTGGTCGCGGGCGGTGAGGGTGAACTCCTTGGCCCGGCGGACGTCCACGACCAGGGGCTCGCCGTCCGGCAGGATCTCCGGCTGGCCCTGGGCCAGCAGCCACAGCGCGAGCTGGGCGGCGTCCCGGCTCAGCGGCTCCTCCTTGAAGTACAGCCAGGTGGCGTACCGGCGGCCGTTGCTCTTGCGCAGGCCGAGCTGCGGGCTGACGCCCACCTCCAGCGCCCCCAGCGGGATCCGCGCGCGCCCGACCTCGATCAGCTTCGGATCGCGGCGGCCGAGGTAACGCAGCCAGCCCTCGGCGATGGCGGTGTAGTGCGGGCGGGTGCGGTCGTCGGCGTTGTGGACGAGCGAGCGCATGGCCACCTCGTCCTGCCGCGCGGCGCGGCCGGCGCGCACCGCGTTGGCCGCGCGCCGGTAGTAGTTGAACGCGGCCCGCGCCGGGTCCTCGTACAACTTCCGCTGGCGGCGCACGAACGACGAGCGCGAGGGCCCCGAACTCGCGCTGTAGCCGACGAACGTGGGCAGGGTGATGTAGGCCGATCCTGAAAAGGGCATGGTGGCCGCCTTCCGGTCCGAACGCCTCGGACTTCGAACTCCTCGACGCCGCTCGTGGCCCGGGCGGCGTCTCCCCTGGACACCGCCTATTTTAGAACATACGTACGACAGTTTTTGCGGCTCAACGGGTGACGGGCGGCCAGGATCCGGCGAGCACCAGCCGGGCCTGCTCGAGGATCTGCTGTTCGCAGAAGCTGACCGGGGTGAGGTCGGTGGGGATCCAGGAGTCGAGCATCGCGAACCAGCGGACGAGTTCGCGAAGTACACCCGGATGGCCCAGCAGGCGGTCGAACTCGGCGAAGGAGCGGCTGGTGCGCGACGGGCTCGCTTCACCGCGCACCATGGCGCCGAGGCTTTCGCCGAGCAACTGCCAGCGCGCGGCCGTCGCGTCGGCGGGCAGCTCGATGCCCAGCTCGTCGACGACGCGGGCGAACACGTCCGGTGCGCCGTTGTCGTCGCGGCCGAGGCGGGCCAGCTCGGGCAACGAAGGCGAGTCCACACCCTCCACCAGCGCACGGTGCCCGGCGTCGACCAGATCACCGGAGTTCACGGACCGGCCGGCGAGCCGGTCGACGGCCAGGGCGGCGAGTTCGCCGCGGGCGGAGGACATACAGCGATCCTACGGAGCGGACCCCACCCTGGACGCGACGCGATCCGCGCGTAATGATCTCGCCCGGGAACTCGATCCAACCGGAACCTCCGCAGGCCCGGGGGCATGGAACACTATCGCCCGAACCGGTGGCAGGGGGTTGCTTGATGAGCTGGCAGGAAGAGCTCCGCCGACTGGACGCCGATCTGTCCACCGGCCGGATCGGCCACGCCGAACACCGTCGCAAGCGGGAAGAGCTGCTGGCGGAGGCTTCCGGCGGTGGCGCGGCCTCCCCGGTCGCCTCCCCGCTGCGCCCGGCCGGCCCCGGTGACGCCGGCGTGTGGCCCGTCGCCCCCTCCGCCGCGGGACGGTGGAAGGGCCAGCCGCCGGTGCGGTGGACCAGCGAGCCGGGTGGACCGGGTGGTGCCGGTGGACCGGGTGGTGCTGGTGGAGTTGGTGGAGTTGGTGGAGTTGGTGGTTACCCCGGGCAGGGCCACGGGCCGGGCTGGAGCGCCGACGCGGTGAACGGGGCGGACTCGGCCACGACAGTTCCCGCCGATGTCTCCGCCGAGACGGCGCACTGGGGCGCGGGTTCGGACACCACGTTCTCCATGAAGAGCGGAGAAGGCGCCACCGACGCGACCGATGGCTCCGGGGAGACCGGTGGGGTCGGGAGTTCCGGGCCACCCGCTCTGGCCAGTGCGTCCGGCCCGGCCAGTGCGGCGGACGCAGTCGGCCCGGCAAACACAGCCAGCGCGGTAGACACAGCCGACTCGGCCGAGCCAGCCAGCGCGGCGGAAGCGGGTAACGCGGACGTCCCCGGAAGCTGGTCCAGCGCCAATCCCGCTGACCGGCAACCGGTCGGCTGGTCGTCCGCCGCGCAGGAGTCGGCTGTTCGGCTGACAACCAGCCCGCAGCCAGAAGCGCAGCAGACGACCGAGCAGTACCCGGCGCAGCAGTTCGCCGCGCAGCAGACCGCCGAGCTGCCGACCTGGCACCCGGTGCAGCCGACCGCCGCGGAGCGGCCGGGGGGTGACGGGCCGTCCGGCGGAGGGCGGCCCCACACCGGTAAGGACGGCGTGGGCGCGGAAGGCATAGTGGCGGCTGGCACGGTGGAGGCCAGCACAGCGAAGGCCGGCGCAGCCACGAACAGCACGGGCGAGGCCGGCGTAGTCACGGACAGCACCGGCGAGACCGGCATGGTCACCGACGGCACCGGCGAAGGCGGCGAAGGCGGTTCCGGGCAGAGCAAGAGGTCCGCGAAAGCCAAAAATCCCAAGAACCCCAAGCCGCCCAAGGCCGCCAAGGGGTTCCGCTCCGCCAAAGGGGGTCAGGGGCCGAGCTGGGAGCCCAAGGCCGTCGGGGACTTCCACGATCGGCGGACCACCGCGCCCAGTCCGGCGGACACCAAGCTCACCGACTACCTCGACGTGTCCGGGGACCAGCTCGGCCGGCCGCCGACGCCCGAGTTGCGGCAGCTCTGGGAGGAGGCACCGCCGCGGAAGAAGCGGCCGACCTGGCTGTTCCTCTCGCTCGGGGTGTTGCTCGCGCTGGCGCTGATCGTGGGCCTGACCTGGTACATCGGCAGCAAGCCGGACCAGCGCAGCGCCGCGGACTCCGTCTCGGCGCCGCCGGTGCCGTCGCCGTCCGGGGCGGCCGATCCGTCGGCCACGCTGGAGGACAAGCTGCCGGTGCTGCCCGGGAAGGCGAGTGAGGACAACTCCACGATGTCGCTCGACAAGGCCGTGGAGCTCAAGGCCGTGTCACCGGCCGACGCCGATCTGATGAAGGCCGCGGGCGCCACCGAGCTGGTCTACCGCTCGTACGCCGAGCAGTCCGACAACGGCACGGTCCTGCTCGCCGTGCCCACCGGCTCCGCCGCGCAGGCCGGGCAACTGGTCAAGGGCCTCCAGGGGAACCTGGTCGCGGGCGGCCTCACGAACTCCACGCTCGGGCCCGCGCCCGGCGACCTGCTCTACTCCGGCAGCAGCCCGGCCGGCCGGGTGCTCGCGTTCTGGTACACCTCCGGGCCGGTCGCGATCGGCATCGGCACGTCCCAGCCGTTGACCGGTGACGAGACGGTGCTGCGGTCCCGGATCGGGCAGATCCGCGCCAAGGTGGCCGCGGCCCTGCCCGCCGGCTGACGAACCGCAGCTCGCGGCCGCGCGGAAGGCGACCCGCGAGGCCGCACGGGGCCGCTGCCGTGCACAATGTCCACGTCGTCACACACATCGGGTCGCGGTGACGCACTGACGTCGCCTTGCCGACAGAGAAGGGGGACCCTGGTGTCCTGGCAGGAGGAGCTGCGCCGGCTGGACGAGGAGCTCGCGTCAGGGCGGCTGTCGGCGGACGACTACCGCATCCGGCGCGACCAAGTGCTGTCCTCGGCCGTCGGCCAGCAGGACCCCGCGCCGCAGCCGCAGCCGAACTCGAGCGCGGACTCGACCCAGGTGATCGCGCCGGTCAGCCCGCCGCACGGCGTCCCCCAGCAGCCGCCGGCGACGCCCCCACAGCCGGCCGGCGACCAGAGCGCCGAGCGCACGCAGGCCGTTTCCTGGCAGCAGCAACCGCAGCAGACGCCGCACACCGATGTGAGCCGCACCGAGTACGTGCAGCCGCAACCGCAGCCGCCGCAACCTCAGTACTCGCCTTCGGGCGGGTTCTCGCCGGCCGGCCCGCAGTCGCAGTCGCCGTCCGGCGGTTTCCCGCATTCACCGCAGGCGCCGTGGAACGCCCCCGAAGGTGACCAGAGCCCGCCGTGGGGCGGCGATTCGGGCACGACCGGCGGCAGCGACTCCGACTGGAGCGTCCGCCAGGGCCCGGAGTTCTTCAGCGAGAAGCCCAAGAACAGCGGCAACGGCAAGAAGATCGGCGCGATCGTGGGCGCCGTGGTGGTGCTGGCCGCGCTCGCGTTCGGCGCCTACCTGCTCTGGGGCCGGGACAACGGCAACGGCGGCGACCAGCAGGCCGCCCCGACGCAGCAGGCTCCCTCCAGCGCGCCGAAGCCGCCGGACCCGATGGCCGTCGGCGCGATGCCCGGCCAGGCCGAGACGCACGACGACATCACCTCCTTCGGCCAGGTCGACAGCCTGAAGTACCTGAACCCGCAGGAACTCGAGGCCTACCAGGCGGCGGGCGCGGGCAAGGTCAAGTTCGTCGTCTACAAGCTGGACAACGGCGACCACCTCACGCTGCTCATCACGCAGGCCAGCTCGGCCAAGGCGGCGAAGACCGCGGCCGAGAAGCTGGAGCAGATCCAGGTGACCAACGGCGCGAAGCGCGATTCCACCGCGCCAGACGGCGTGTACGCCACCACGATCGACCAGAAGGACGGCCAGTCGGCGCAGGCGCGGGGGCACTACGCGCACGGCAAGGTGATCGTGCGGGTCGAGTCCTCCGGTCCCGGCAGCCTCAGCCAGGTCAAGACGGACTTCACCTCGGCGCTGAGCGCACAGCTCACCGCCCTGCCCGCGAATGGCTGACCCGGTCGCCACCGCCTGCACGATCGTCGCGGGGAACTACGTCCCCGCGGCGCGCGTGCTGGCCCGGTCCTACCTGGAGCAGCACCCGGACGGCCGGTTCGTGATCGCGGTGATCGACGCGCCGTGGGACGGGACGAGCGTGCTCGACGACGGCACGCGGCTGGTCGGCCCGGCCGCGTTCGGCATCGACCGGTCCGACTACCTGCGCATGGCCACGGCCTACTCGGTGACCGAGCTGGCCACCTCGGTCAAGCCGTACCTGCTGCGCGAGCTGCTCGAGCAGACCGAGACCGCGATCTACCTCGACCCGGACATCGAGCTGTTCGCGCCGATCCCCGAGGTCGCGGAGCTGGCACTGGCGCACGACATCGTGCTCGCGCCGCACTTCCTCCGGCCCCTGCCGCAGGACGGGCTGGAGCCGGACGACGCGGTGATCATGGGCACCGGCATCTTCAACCTCGGTTTCCTCGGGGTCGGGCCGGGCGCCGGGCCGTTCCTGGACTTCTGGGCCGGCCGACTGCGTCACGACGCCATCGTCGCGCCCGAGCTGCAGCTGTTCACCGACCAGCGCTGGGTGGACCAGGTCCCCGCGCTGTTCCGCAACCACGTGCTGACCGACCCGGGCTTCGACGTCGCCTACTGGAACCTCCACGAGCGCCCGATCGCGCGCGAGGCCGACGGCACGCTCACCGCGGGCGGCGCGAAGCTGCGCTTCTTCCACTTCAGCGGCTATCGGCCGGAGAAGCCGTGGTTGCTCAGCTTCCACTGCGCGCGCAAGCCGCGCGTGCTGCTGTCGCACAACGCCGAACTGCGCGCCATCTGCGACTCGTACGGCGCGAAGCTGCGCGAAGCGGGCTACGCCGAGTCGCTCGACTCGATTCCGTACGGCTTCAAGAACTTCCGCGACGGCACCGAGGTGCCGAAGCTGGCCCGCCGGCTGTTCCGCGAGGGCTGGATCAAGGCCGAGCGCAAGAACAAGCCGCTCCCGCCGCACGCGTACGGCGAAGACGGCGGCTTCGCCCTGCGCGAATGGCTGGCCACGCCCGAAGACCAGGCGCAGGCCGCCGCGGGGCTGAACCGGCTGACCCACGCGATCTGGGCGTCGCGGATCGATCTGCAGATGGCGTTCCCGCACCCGTACGGCGCCGATGCGGACAACTTCCGCTTCTGGTGCGCGGGTTCCGGCGTCGCCGAGGCCGGGCTGCCCGAGTGGGCGCTGCCCGGCGAGCGCGCGGCGAGCGAGCCGCCGTCCGAGGAGTTCGGTGTGAACCTGCTCGGCTACCTGACCGCCGAGCTGGGCCTGGGCGAGATGGGCCGGATCGTGCTCGAAGCGATCGAGCAGGGCGGCGTGCCGGTGGCTTCGGTGCTGGAGGAGAAAGCGGTCTCGAACCGCACGGGCCTCGAACGGCCCGCCACCGTCGGCGATCCGCGGTTCCCGCTCAGCGTCCTGGCGGTGAACGCCGACCAGACGCGCGTGATCCTGACCAACCACCCCGAGGTCGGCGCCGGGCGCTACCGGATCGGGCTGTGGGCCTGGGAGCTCGAGGACTTCCCGGCCTGGCAGCACGAGGCGTTCGGCCTGCTCGACGAGGTCTGGACGGTGAGCGAGTTCTGCCGCCGCGCCATCGCCGAGCACGCACCGATCCCGGTGAAGACCATCCCGGTGCCGGTGCGCGACCCGGGCGAGCCGGCCCCGGCCGCGCGGGAGCCGGGCGAGCCGGTGCGGTTCCTGTTCGCGTTCGACTTCAACAGCGTCGCGGAGCGGAAGAACCCTTGGGGCGCCGTCGAAGCGTTCCAGCGCGCGTTCCCCGGACGGGACGATGTGCGGCTGACGGTCAAGGCGATCAACGCGAAGCTGCACCCGCAGGCCGCCGAGCGGCTGCGCGCCGCCGTGGTGGGCGACGACCGGGTCGAACTGATCGAGACCTACCTGACCGTGGCCGAACTGCACGAGCTCTACCGGCGCAGCACCTGCTACGTGTCCCTGCACCGCAGCGAAGGCTTCGGCCTGACCGTCGCCGAGGCGATGGCGCGCGCGATGCCGGTGATCTCCACCGACTATTCGAGCACCCGCGAATTCCTCGACGCCACCACGGGCTGGCCCGTGCCGTACCGGCTGGTGCCGGTGGGTGAGGGCAACTACCCGTACCACGAGGACGCGGTGTGGGCCGAGCCCGACCTCGACGCCGCGGCCGCCGCGATGCGCGGGGTCGCGGACGACCCGGCCGAGGCGGCGAAGCGCGGCCGGCAGGCGCGCGAACACATCCTGCGGGAACGCTCGATGGCCACCGCGGCCGAGTGGATGCGGGCCGAGCTGGAGAACGCGCACCGCGCGTGGCAGGCGGGCAACCACGCCGGCCGGCCCGCGCCGCCGCACCCGATCGACCCGCTGCACGAGGCCGCGCAGGCCCTGCACTGGCGGGCCGAGGCGGCCACGCCGTCACGGCTGCCGCTGGCGCCCGCGCTGCGCAAGGCCGTGCTGCGCGCGATCGACCACTACGACGTGCACCAGCGCAAGGTGATGGGCGCGCTGCTGGCCGGTGCCGAGGCCAGCAACCAGCGGCTGCTGGCCCGGATCGAGGCGCTGGAGAGCGGGCTCGAGGACTCCCGCCGCGTGGCCGACGTGACCCGCGGCCGCAGCGACAAGCTCGGCGACCGGGTCGACGCGCTTCGCGACGCCATCGACGACCTGCGCCGCCGCGACCCGGACACCGAGCTCGCCCTGCGCAACCTCGAAGCGGACGTGGTGAAGCTTTCCGAGGGGTACCGCGGGGTCGGCGAAGCGCTGGAGACGGCCACCGCGTCGGTGCACCAGATGTTCACCTCGCGCGACGAGCGCCTGGACGCCGACGAGAAGGCCATCCAGCGGGTGACCCTCGACGTCGGCGCGATGGGTGACGCCGCCCGGCTCAAGCACGCCCCGGTGCCGCGCGGGGCCGAGGTGGTCCCGTGCGACGCCGGCGCGCTGCTCATGCCGGTCGACGAGGTCATGCTGCCGTGGATCGTCTTCCACCGGTCCTGGGAGGACAGCGAGGCCCGGCTGATGGCTTCGCTGGCGTCGGGCGCGTTCCTGGACGTCGGCGCGCACGTCGGCTACCACACGCTGCGCCTGCTGCGCGCTGCGCCGGAGCTGACCAGGGTGGTCGCCGTCGAGGCGGACCCGGTGAACGCCGGGTACCTGCGCCGCAACGTCGCCGCCAACCTGCCCGAGGCCGCCGCCCGGCTGGTCACCGTCATCGAATCGGCGGCCTGGGACGCACCGGGCCCGGTGCGCCTGGCCCGGGCCACCGCCGGCAACAGCGGCGACAACCGGGTCAGCGTGGACGGCCCCGGGATCGAGGTCCCGGCGGTGCGGCTGGACGCGCTGGCGGAGGTGACGGCCCAGCGGATCGGTCTGGTGAAGGTCGACCTCCAGGGCCGCGACCACCGCGCGCTGGCCGGACTGGACGCGGTGCTGCGCCGTGACCGCCCGCACGTCGTCTGCGAGTTCGACCCGTCGGCCATCGCGGAACTCGGCGACGACCCGCGGACGGTGCTGGCGGGCTACCGCGAACTGGGCTACACCCCGAAGATCGTCGGCGACTCGGGAGTTTCTGGCGAAGCACTGTCCGATGTGGACCTGATCTCGTCCGCCCGGGCGGACGAGAAGGGCTTCGTCACGCTGTGGCTCTCGCCGGGCGTCTGAGCTCTCACGGGTTCAGGTGCACGATCGCCATCAGGAAGGCGCCGTACCAGGCGCCGACCAGCGCCCCGGTGGTCAGCAGGATGGCGAGTGCGCGGTTCGGCAGCTTCGCGAGCAGCAGGGCGAGCGGGACGGTGAGGACGAACGCCGGTAGCAGGAACCGCGCGCGGGACTGGAAGTAGTTCGACGAGCAGAGCGCGATGACCACGGTCAGCGTGTTGTAGACCTGCCACGGCAGGGGCAGGCGCGTGCACCAGGCCCAGATCTGCAGCGCCACGGCGAGCACCACGAACAGCGCGGTCACAGTGATCCAGCTCGACTCGTTCGAGGTCAGGCCCTCCAGGGTTTGGATCCACGTGAAACGTCCGAAGTCGAAGTGCATCTCCCAGCCGCCCTGGAGCCAGAACCAGCCGTCGGGGCGGCCGGTGCGGATGGCGACGTAACCGAGGTAGCCGAGCAGCCCGAGCGGGGCCAGCGAGCCGCCGAGCCAGGGGCGCCAGCCGTCCTGGCGCCGGACGATCGCCACGATGGCGGCGACGCAGACCCCCGCCACCAGCGCGCTGCCGCTGGCCCGGGTCAGACCGGTGAGGATGGCCAGCACCCCCGCCAGCGGCCACTGCCGCCGGGCCACCGCGACCAGCGTCCACGCCACCAGCGCCACCAGCAGCGACTCGGAGTAGGCCAGGTGCAGCGCGGCCGAGCCGGGGCCGATCGACCACAGCACCGCCATCAGGATGCCGACCCGCGGGCCCGCGAGGTCGCGGCCCAGCAGGAACAGCCCCCACGCCGCGGCGCAGCCCGCCAGCAGGGAGACCGTCAGCGCGGCGGGCAGCAGCGGAAGGCCGAAGAGGCCGAGCAGCGCGGTCAGCGCCGGGGTCAGCGGGAAGAACACCAGGCTGTTCTCGGCGGGCATCCCGTCCGGGCCCACCGTGACGGCCTGGTCGTACCCGTGCTCGGCCACGGAAAGGTACCAATTGCCGTCGAAAGCGCCGACGAAACGGCCCGGCGAGACCCCCGCCTTCCAGCTCAGCAGCCACAGCACCCCGAAGGCGAGCAGTTGGAAAAGCACGTACAACCCGAGGGCGGGCCGGGCGGATCGGACGACGGAGGCGATGGTGGGGCGCTCGGCGGTGACGTCGAGGGTGGACGGCTGCACGCTCGCCGGACTCCTGAACTGCTCGGTGAAAGCGGGTGGAACTCCGTCCGATCGTACCCGCGCAACCCATAACCCGAGGCCAGAACGCCGGAGGGGCCGGTTCGCCGGTTCCTCCGACTGCGGGGACGGCCCACCGGGTCAGGAGCGGGGCGCTACCCTTACCCGGGTCGGTCGGCCGAGCAGACGGGGGTGGTCGCGCTGGTTGAGCAGCCACCCGCGGTGCCGGAGAAGACCCGCATCGTCTTCATCGACATCGGCCGTGGCCTCGGCGCTCTGCTCGTGTTCTACAGCCACATCGCGCACCCCTGGGTGATCGCCAAGGGTGAGAACGCGCCCTACATCACCTTCATCGAGGCGCTCACGAGCAACCCGATGCACATGTCCGGACAGGGCATCGGCCAGATCGCGGTGCCGTTCTTCTTCCTGGTCAGCGGGTTCGTGGTGACGCCGATCGCGCTGCGGCAGGGGCAGGCGCGGTTCGCGCTGAACCGGTTCGTGCGGGTGTACGCGCCCATGCTGTTCGTCGTGCTGCTGACCGCGCTGCTGCTGGTGGCCGACCTGCACCCGCCGTCCACCGGGCAGTCGCAGGAGCTGACCCCGCTCACCGTCCTGACCAACACCACGCTGGTCAACTACCTGATCTACCCGCAGATCGTGCTGGTGCCGGTGGCGTGGACGATGATCGTCGAGATCATCTTCTACCTGCTGCTGATGGCCGTCCTGCCGCTGCTGCGCCGCTGGGTGTGGCTGGCGATCGCGGCGGAGCTCGCGTTCATCTTCACGGTGATGATGACCCGCTCGCAGTTCGGACCGTCGTACTCGCTGTTCGGGGTGAACGTCTCCTACCTGCCGGTGATGATCATCGGCCAGGTCATCTGGGCCACCACGTCGAAGAAGATCCCGCTGTGGACCGGCGCGCTGTACGGCGCCGTCGCGTGGTCGCTGTACGTGCTGGCCGACATCATCGACGTCGGGCGGATCGACAACGCGTACAACCTGTCCATGGCCTTCGCCGTGCTGTGCTTCCTGATGGGCCTGTTCGCCGAGCCGAAGCTGAAGCAGCGGAAGTTCTGGACGGTGGTGTCCGAGCGCAGCTACTCGATCTACCTGCTGCACATGCTGGTGTCGTTCGTGCTGCTGCAACTGCTGCGGCCACTGCTGCCGCTGCCGTGGGCACTGCTGATCGTGATCCCGGCGGTGTTCGGCGTGGTCGAGGTGAGCTACCGGTTCGTCGAGCGGCCGAGCCACACGCTGGCGCGGAAGCTGTCGCACCGGTCCAAGGCGGCGCCGAACCCGGTGAGCAGTGAGACCACCGTCGAGATCCCGCGGGTCGACGGGCGGGGCTACCCGGCGCCGCGGCCGGGGCCGGGTGGCCGGGGCCACGACGAGCAGCCGACCGCGATCATCCCGGCGGTCGTCGCACCGCGGCCACCCGGGGCGGATCCGCGCTTCCGGCCGCCCGCGCCGCGGTGGCGTTCAGCCCCGCCTGACTTGCCGTACCACTCTGACCAGGAAAACCACGGCCAGCGCGGCGACCACGACGATCTCCCAAGCCATGGGAGCTCCTTCCGGACACCTCGATGAGCAACCGATGCTCTGCCCCTGAGGCGTCCGAACGTGGGACGGCGTTCACCGACACGGCGCAACTCACACCTTCGGGCTAGGGGCGGGACCGCCGGGGTGCCGGTGCCGGCGCGGCGTGACCAGACCCGATTCGTAAGCCAGCACCACCAGCTGGGCCCGGTCCCGCGCGCCGATCTTCGTCATGACCCGGCTCACGTGGGTGCGGGCGGTCGCGGTGGAGATCACCAGGTGGGCGGCGATTTCGTCGTTCGAAAGCCCACCCGCGACCAGGGCCAGCACCTCGCGTTCGCGGTCGGTCACCCCGTGGACGGCGGACGGGTCGACGCGCCGGTGCTCCGGCCGGGCGACGAATTCGGCGATCAGCCGGCGGGTCACGGTCGGGGCGAGCAGGGCCTCCCCCGCGGCCACCACCGGCAGCGCGCGCAGCAGCTCCGCCGGCTCGGTGTCCTTGAGCAGGAATCCGCTGGCGCCGGAGCGCAGGGCTTCGAAGACGTACTCGTCGACGTCGAAGGTGGTCAGCACCAGCACCTTCACCTCGGCCAGCGCCGGGTCGGCGGTGATCCGGCGGGTGGCGGCGAGTCCGTCGGTGCCGGGCATCCGGACGTCCATCACCACGACATCCGGCCGGTGCTCGGCGGCGAGCGCGACGGCCTGCTCGCCGTTGCCGGCCTCCCCGACGACCTCGAACCCGTCCTCGGTCTCCAGCAGCACCCGGAACCCGGCCCGGACCAGCGCCTGGTCGTCGGCCAGCAGCACGCGGATCGTCATTCGTCCCCCTCGACGGGCAGTTCGGCCCGCACCTCGAACCCGTCGCCGGTGAAGCCGGCCTCGACCGTCCCGCCCAGGGCCGTCGCGCGCTCGGACATGCCCCGCAGCCCGTGGCCCGGCGTCGGCCCGACCGTGCCGCGGCCGTCGTCCCGCACGGCCAGCGCCAGCGTTCCGCGCCGCCGTTGCAGCCGGACGTCCACCCGCCCCGCGCCCTCGGCGTGCCGGACCACGTTGGTCAGCGACTCCTGCAGGATCCGGTACGCGGCGCCGTCGACGGGCGCGGGCAGCTCCCCGGCCTCGCCGTGCAGCTCGACCCGCAGGCCCGCGGCGCGCGCGTGGTCCAGCAGCTCCTCGATCTGCGTCAGGCTCGGCGCGGGCGCCTTGTCCTCCCCCGAACGCAGCACCGCCAGCGTGGCCCGCAGGTCGTTGAGCGCCGAAGCGCTGGCCGCTTTGATGTTCAGCAGCGCCTCCTTCGCCTGCTCCGGGCGCCGGTCGGCGACGTGCGCCGCGACGCCGGCCTGCACGTTGATCATCGCGAGGCTGTGCGCGACGACGTCGTGCACCTCGCGCGCGATCTGCAACCGCTGCTGTTCGGCCATCCGGTGCCGGTGCTCGTCGGCCTGCGCGCGCCGGGCCGTGATCGCCGCGAACTGGTAGCGCACGGCCGTGCCGACGCCGATCACCGCGGCCGACCACAGCACGGCGATCCCGGCGCTCGCGTCGGGCGCGAAGCTCCGATGGGCGATCGAGCCCACGACGTACGCGGTGAGCAGCACGGCCGCCGCGGTGATCCCGGCGGTCAGCGGCCCGCGCTTGCGCGTGAGCATGAACAGCGCGACCGCCGGCACCACCAGCACGGGCCCGCTGGGCCCGCCCACCTCGTGGTAGGCGTACACCGAGGCGGCGGTGGCCACGAAGAGCGTCAACGGGAAGCGGTGGACCAGCAACAGGGTCAGCACCATCGCGATCAACCACAGGGCGTACGCGGCCGTCAGCCGCTGGGCCTCTGGCTGCCAGCGGGAGGCGGCGCTGCTCGCGCCCAGCACGAAAGCGAGCGCCAGCACGGTCCGGAACCCCCGCCCGAACCACGGGTTCCGCCCGCGCCACCGGTCCTGCCGCATGCAGCGAAAGCTACCGGGCCCGGCCGCCGCGTGCGTCCGTCCGCAGGCGGCTTTCCCGCGGTCGCCTTCCGCGGTACTTCGGAACAGGGGTGCTTCAGAACACCAGTGGGAGCTTCGCCGCCGTCTCCTCGTCGGCCGGGGTGTAGGTCGACATGGTGACCTCCGAGCGCCGGCCCAGGTAGAGGTAGGTGAAGTCGAACTTCAGCAGGCCGGCCTCGGGGTGCAGGAACCGCTTGGTGCGCACCGGATCGGCGTTCACGTCGTGCTGGTCCCACAGCCGCGCGAACATCGGCGATTCCGCCTTCAGCCGTTTGACCAGGCACTTCCACGAGGTGTCGGCCACGTGCTCGGCCATCGCGGCGCGGAACGACGCGATCACCCGCGGCACGTTGGTCTCCCAGTCGAGCATCCGCTCGCGCCACCGCGGGTTGGTCAGGCACTGGACCAGCGTGTTGCGGTCTTCGAACGGGATTTCGTCGACCTCGCCCATCAGCCAGGTGTAGCCGCGGTTGTAACCCAGCAGGTCGCAGCGCGCGTTGCGCACGACCACCGGGTACGGCTCCAGCTTCGCCATCATCATCCGCATCGACGGCGTGACGGCGTTGCACTGCTGGTCCGAGACCGGCTCCGGCGCGCCGGCCAGCGTGAACAGGTGCAGGTGCTCGTGCGGGTCGAGGCGCAGGGTGCGGGAGATGGCCGACAGGACCTGCTCGGAGGCGTTGATGTCGCGGCCCTGCTCCAGCCAGGTGTACCAGGTGACCCCGACCCCGGCGAGCTGCGCGACCTCCTCGCGGCGCAGGCCCGGCGTCCGGCGCCGGCCGCCGAGGGGCAGCCCGACCTGCTCGGGCGTGATGCGCGCGCGTCGGCTGCGCAGGAACGCGCCGAGCTCGTCCCGGCGCAGGCGTTCTTCCACGGCGCTGGTCATGAAAGCCAGGTAAGCACAGCGACCAGCCTGTTACCAGGTAGTCCCACTACCAGGATGAAGCCACACCTGGTACCAGGTTGAGATCGACCGGATCGTGGGACCCATGACCGCGACAACCACCGCGCCGGCCCCGACCCCGGTCGCCGCCGGCGCCCCCGCCCGGCCCGGCCTCACCCCGGCCGGACTGGTCACCGTGCTGCTGGGGGCGGCCCTCCCGATCATCGACTTCTTCATCGTCAACGTCGCCCTGCCGACCATCAGCCAGGACCTGCGCACGTCCGCGTCCACCCTGGAGCTGGTGGTGGCGGGGTACGGCATCGCCTACGCCGTGCTGCTCGTCCTCGGTGGCCGGCTGGGCGACACCTTCGGCCGGCGGCGGCTCTTCCTGCTCGGCCTCACGCTGTTCACCCTCACCTCGCTGGTCTGCGGCCTCGCCCCGGACGCGACGACGCTGGTGCTCGCCCGCGTCGCGCAGGGGGCGGCCTCGGCGTTGCTGCTGCCGCAGGTGCTCTCGATCATCCAGGCGGGCACCACGGGGGAACGCCGCTCGCGCGCCCTCGGATTGTTCGGCGCGACGGGCGGCATCTCGACCGTGGTCGGCCAACTGCTGGGCGGCGCGCTCGTGGCCGCGAACCTGGGGGGCACGAGCTGGCGGCCGATCTTCCTGGTGAACGTGCCGATCGGCTTGTTCGGGCTGCTGATCGCGCGCCGCACGGTGCCGGACAGCCGCGCTGCGAGCCCGCTGGGCATCGACCGCTGGGGCACGGCGCTGCTGGCCGCTTCGCTGCTTTCGCTGCTGGTTCCGATCATGGAGGGCCGATCGCTCGGCTGGCCGTGGTGGACGATCGCGCTGCTGGCGCTGTTCCCCTTCGCCGCCTTCGCTTTCGTAAGGGTGGAGACGCGCCTCGAACGCCACGGCGGGATGCCCCTGCTGCCGCCTTCCCTGCTGCGGACGGCGAGCGTGCGCCACGGCCTGATGGTCGCGGTGCCGTTCTTCTGCGGCTTCGGCTCCTTCATGTTCGTCTACGCGATGACCCTCCAGGACGGCCTGCACCTCGGCCCGCTCGGATCGGGGCTCGCGCTGACCCCGATGGCTGTCGCGTACTTCACCACGTCGCTGGTCAGCAGCCGCCTGGTCACCCGGTACGGCCAGAAGGTGGTCATCGTGGGCGGCGCGGTGCTGGCGCTCGGCCTGCTGGTGCTGGCGGGCTCGGCGCTGCTGGCCTGGCCGGACCTGTCGATCTGGGACCTGGCCCCGGCGATGGTCCTGATCGGCGTCGGCAACGGGATGACCACGAGCACGCTGTTCCGCATCGTGCTGTCCCGCGTCCCCACCGACCTGGCCGGGGTGGGCGGCGGGGTGCTGACGACCACGCAGCAGACCTCGCTGGCGCTGGGGGTGGCGGTGTTCGGGAGCTTGTTCGCCGGGTTGGGCGCGCACGGTTTCGAGCAGGCGTTCGTGGTGGTCATCGGGGTGCTGGCGGTGCTGGCGGTCCTGGTCGCGGGGTTGGCCCGCAAGCTGCCGGACCCGCGGTGAGGACGCTCACCAGCGCTCGGGCCGCTTCAGCTCCGGCTCGTACGGCTGCGTGATCACTTCCATGCCGTTGCCGCCCGGATCCAGGAAGTAGACGCCGCGACCGCCGTGGTTGTGGTTGATCTCGTGGCGCCGCTGCCCCTGCGGGTCGGCGTGGTAGGTCACGCCGGTTTCCTCCAGCCGCGCGAAAAACGCGTCGAAATCGGCCTCCGGGATCAGGAAGCAGTAGTGCTGCAGGCGCCGGTCCCCGTCCGGGACGGTCGCGAAGTCCAGCCGGACTCCGTTGCCGACGTGGACGGGGATGAACGGGCCCCACTCCTCACCGGTTTCCAGCCCGAGCAGACGGGCCAGGAATTCGGCGGACTCCCGGTTGTCCCGGGAAGGGACGATCAGATGGTTGAGCTCAACGGAAACTGACACGGGACAATGCCTCCAGCAGGCATCTCGGCCCCTCCATGCCTCACCCAGCCGGTGACCGACACGCGAAGCCGCCCCGCCAGCCTAGTCAGCGGCGTCCCGATTCCGCCAGGGACTTCGGCCGGGCGACGCGCGGACGGCCGACGCCCTGCCAGGACAGCCCGGCGTCCAGGACCCGTTGCGGGTCCAGCAGGTTCCGCGTGTCGACGACGTCGTCGCCCTCCATCGCGTCGGCCATCACGCGCCAGTCGAGCGCGCGGAACTCGTCCCACTCGGTGAGGACCACGATCACGTCGGCGTCCTTCGCGACCTGGTACGGGTCGTCGACCACGGTCATCCCGTCGATCCCGGTGTCCACCGCCGGGTCGTACGCGGTCAGCTCCGCGCCGAGTGCGCCCAGCACGGACGCGACGGCCAGCGCGGGCGAATCGCGCAGATCGTTGGTGCCGGCCTTGAACGCCAGGCCCAGCAGGCCGATCCGGGCGCCGGCCAGGCTGCCGCCGCAGGCGCCGGCGATCTTGGCGACGATCCGGTCGCGCTGGGCGATGTTCTCGTCGATGGCCGAGGTCAGCATCCGGAAGTCGTAGTTCACCGATTCGGCCACCTTGACCAGTGCGCTGGTGTCCTTCGGCAGGCACGAGCCGCCCCAGCCGGGGCCGGGCTTGAGGAACGAGCGGCCGATCCGCCGGTCGTACCCCATGCCCTCGGTGACCAGGTCGATGTCCGCGCCGAGCCGTTCGCACAGTTCGGCGATCGAGTTCACATAGGACAGTTTCAGGGCCAGGAAGCAGTTGGCCGCGTACTTGACCAGCTCGGCGCTCGCCGCGTCGGAGACCACCACGGGGGCGGCGAGATCGCCGTAGAGGTCGCCGACCCAGCGGGCGGCCGCGCGGTCGTCGGAGCCGACCACGATCCGGTCCGGGCCGAGGAAGTCGGCCACCGCCGTGCCCTCGCGCAGGAACTCCGGGTTCGACACCACGGGCACGTCCGCGCGGCCGAGCATCGCGCGGATCCGCTTCGAGGTGCCCACCGGCACGGTCGACTTGGTGATCAACGCGCAGCCGGAGGGCAGCACGTCGCCGATCTCGTTCGTCACGGCCTCCACCGCCCGCAGGTCGGCCGAGCCGCCCGCGCCCATCGGCGTCGGCACGCAGAGGAAAACCCCGTCGGCCTCGCGCACGGCGGCCCGCGCGCCGACCACGAACGACAGCCTGCCGGTGCCGAGGCCCCGCACGACCAGCTCGGCCAGCCCCGGTTCGAGAATGTCCACTCGGCCGGCGGACAGGCGTGCGACCTTCGCCTCGTCCACGTCCACGCAGGTGACGCGATGCCCCAGGCTCGCGAGACATGCCCCCGTGGTCAACCCGACGTACCCCGTCCCCACCACCACGATCCGAGCTGCGCTCATGCTGCCGAAGGTGACAGCCGGAGTTGACGACCGCGCTAACGGAAGTGGGCGCCGCCGAATACTCCGCGCGACAGTGTCGGAGCGAGGGCGGGTGAGCCAGCACACGCGCCCCGCGTGCGAACGAGCGTTAACCTGGGCCGGACGGTGCGCCGGCCGCGCCCGTGAGTCAGGAGAAGGGCAGAAGATGCAGATCACCGACAGCGCAGCGCTCGTCACGGGTGGCGCCTCCGGCCTGGGCGGCGCGACCGCCAAGGCCCTCGCCGCGAAGGGCGCGCGGGTGTTCGCGCTGGACCTCGCGGGCTCGATCGAGAAGGCCGAGACGATCGAGGGCGTCACCTACGTCGAGGCCGACGTGACCGACCCCGAGCAGGTCCAGACCGCGGTGGACACCGCGGCGGGCTCGGGCGTGCCGCTGCGGACCGTGGTCAACTGCGCCGGGATCGGCCCGTCCGCGCGCATCCTGTCCAAGAAGGGCCGTCACGACCTGGCGCTGTACGCGAAGGTCGTCCAGATCAACCTGATCGGCACGTTCACCGTGCTGACGATCGCCGCCGAGGCCATCGCGGCCACCGAGCCGCTGGCCGACGACGCCCGCGGCGTCATCATCAACACCGCCTCCGTCGCCGCCTTCGACGGCCAGATCGGCCAGGTCGCGTACTCCTCGTCCAAGGGCGGCGTGGTCGGCCTGACCCTCCCGGCGGCGCGCGACCTGTCGACCTCCGGCATCCGCGTGCTGACGATCGCCCCGGGCATCGTCGACACCCCGATGCTCGCCACGGTCAGCGACGAGTTCCGCGCGACGCTGTCCGCGGGCGTGCCCTTCCCGAAGCGTCTCGCCCGCCCGGAGGAGTACGCCCAGCTCGCCCTCTCGCTGATCGACCACGACTACCTGAACGGCGAGGTCGTCCGGATGGACGGCGCGCTGCGGATGGCGCCGCGCTGACCCGCGGCGGGGACCGCGCCCGCAGGACGCGGTCCCCCGGGCCGGCCGGGAACTACAGGTCGAGCATGTACGGGACTTCGGTCTGCGCCCGGTCCGACATCCACTCGCGCAGCGCCTTCGTGGCCTTGACGTCGTCCTCGTTGTAGCGCAGCAGCCGTTCGCGCTGGGCGTCGTCGGGCCGTTCGCCGTCCATGCCGACGGCGTCGCGGTACCAGCGCATCGACGCCTCGCCGCCGGCCTCCGGATCGCGCCAGGTGAAGCCCGCGACCGGCGCGACCACCTTGAGCCCCTTGCCGCGGGAGCACAGGAACTGGTCGGTGACGCTGCGGAACAGGTCGACCCACTCGTCAGAATCCACAAAGGACTGGACTGCCCGGCGCGAGGGGATGCCCGGGTGGTCCCCGAAGCGCTCCACCGAGCCGTACAGCCAGCGGTTCTCCGCCAACGCGTTGTAGCAGTACGCGCGGAAGGTCAGCCCGGCCGCCAGCGTGCGCTCGCGGACGTCGGTGAACCAGGCCCAGAACTCCGCGAACGAGCGCGCCTCGTCCGTGGTCGGCAGCGGGTCCCAGGTCGCGAAGGCGCGGTAGCCGTGCGGCAGCCCGACGTCGGCGCCGGACAGCAACGTGCCCCACAGGTACGCGCCCGCGTCGCCGAAGCTCTCCATGTCGACGTCGATCTCGACGTCCGCGCGCGCCACCTCGACCTCCGGTGTGCGGCGGACCATGGTGAGGTCGGCCAGCCAGGCGCGGGCCAGCATGATGGCGTCGGCGAAGGTGCCGCCGGTCCAGTTCATCGGGGGCGCGTCGTCGGCCGGGTCCAGTGCGGCCAGGCTGTCCACGGTGGACACACCGGCCCGGCGCAGCTCGGTGGCGTCCTCCCCGCGCACGACGAGGCTGACGTCACGGGTTTCGGTCAGCAGCACCTCGCACGTCGGCCAGTACGGGCAGCGGCGGCATTCCAGCACGCGCGAGGGCATGGCCAGCGGCTCGTCGCCGGTCGCGGCCGCGGTGGCGACGGCGAGGCGGTCGGCGAAGCGGGCGTCGTACTCGTTCAGCGCGCTGCGCCCGCCCGGCCAGGTGCCCGCGGTGAGGTCGTGCCAGACGACCACGTCGGCGTCGAGGCCGATCACGCCGCCCATCGCGCGGCCGGGCTCGGCCCGGCCGTGGGTCTGCAGCATCCGCCGCAGGTGCGCGAGCCGCAGTTGGTCCCGCGGCTGCGAGCGGACCTTGCGCGCCTCGTCCGGACCGCGGTGCGCCGGGTCGAGGTCGGTCATCGCGGTGGTGGGCGCCCCGGAGCCGCGGTCGGTGATCCGGTGCCGCACCACCAGCACCGGCACGTACCCGGTGCTGGTCCTCACCAGCAGGTCGACGCCGCCGCGCCGGTGCTCGATCGAGTCGGCCGGCAGCAGCCCGCCCCAGATGTACCGGACGCCGTCGGCGAAGGCCTGCTCGGTCAGCCGCACCCGCTCGGGCGCCGGGCGGTCCCGGGCGATGCGGGCCCAGGTCGCGTCCGGCCCGGCGGCCTCGACCAGCCGGCGCAGGATCTGCTCGCGGTGCGCGGTGGCGTCGTCGATCCGCTGCTGCGCGGTCGGGTCCGGCGGCGGCAGCGGCACCTCCCGCATGGCCGGGTCGTGCTCCAGGTGCACCCGACGCCGGCACCGGCTGACCGCGCCCGCGTCGAGCAGCACCTCGTTACCCATACTGATCACCTTAGAACTGGTCCTGCGAGCCGACATGCCCGCCACCTCGGGGACCAGTAAGTTCAAGCCCGACACGTCGCAGGAGGTGGGTCATGGCGCGCAAGGCCAAGCAGGGCGCGGGTGAGGCTCGAGTCACCCCGAAGAAGGCGAAGAACGCGGTCGCGGTGGCCAAGGTGCTGGGTCCGGCGGTGCTGCCGGTGGTGGCGCCGTACGCCGTTCGCGCGGCGGGCGCGGCCCGGGAGCTGTACGACCGGTACCAGGCGCGCAAGCTCGGCGTGGCCATCGACCAGCTCGGCGAGTACACCGGCCGGGGCGCCGCGCTGCACGCGCGGATCGCCGGCCTCGTGCAGGGGCTGGCCGAGCTGCGGAAATCGGCCAAGTCCTCGGCTGCGGACACCCAGTTCGCCGACGAGACCCAGGGCACGCTGGAGCAGTTGTCCGCCACGGTCCGGGCGGCCGAGCGGATGCCCGCGGCCCGGCGCAAGGCGGCGCACCGCGCGGTCGCCGGCGAGCTGGACCGGCTGGAAGAGCAGTTGCTGCACCGGCTCGGCGTCTGAAGACCGAGCAGCGACGGCCCCGCCCGCGATCGGTGGGCGGGGCCGTCGTGGTCTTCAGGAGTTCCGGCGCAGCGGCCCGAGCGACTCCGTCACCCGCACCAGCTCGTCGAACCTGGCCCGCGCCGACGTGGTCATCACTTCGTTCGGCTCCGCAGCGCCGAAACCACCTGCTCGATCATCAGCGCGGCCCGGGTGCCCGCCGCGACGCCGCCGTAGCTGACCAGCCCGACGGCCTTGTACCGCCACTCGTGGGGCAGGTGGTCGAGCGCGTTCTTCAGCTCGGCGTGGAAGGCGTAGTTGTACTCCGGCATGACGAACGCGAACGCCTCGGCGATCTTCGCGCTCCAGTCCTTGGTGTGCCGGGGCGCGCCTCCCGGCGTCCGGAGTTGATCTCCTCCGCAACTTGGCATTGCTCAGGATCTCGGCCCTCCGGCGCCGGGAGGCGGGCGCGGGCTACTTGATGAAGCCCTTCTTGAGCATCCAGTCGTGCGCGACCGTGCCGGCGTCCTTGCCGTCGACGTCGACCTGCTTGCACAGCTCGACCATCTGCTTGTTGTCGATCGCGGCGGCCACCTCCTCCATCGGCCCCCGGATCTCCGGGTGCGCGTTGAGGAAGTCGGTGCGCATCGTCACGGCCGCGTTGTACTGCGGGAACGCCTTCTTGTCGTCTTCCAGCACCTTCAGGTTCAGCCCGGAGATCCGGCCGTCGGTGGTGAACACCTCGCCGATCGGGCAGGTCCCGTTGGCCACGGCCGAATAGATGGTGCCGATGCCGAAGTTCTCGATCTTCGGGTTCTGGAAGCCGTACGCCTTGACCGCCGCCGGGAAGCCGTCCTGCCGGCTGGTGAACTCCGTCTCCAGGCAGAACCGCGCCTGATCCGGCTTCTGCTTCAGGAAGTTCGCCAGGTCGGTGGTGGTCTTCAGGTTGTTCTGCTCGGCGTAGGCCTGGGTGGTGGCGAAGGCGTACTGGTCGTTCAGCGGCGAGTAGTTCAGCCAGGTCACGCCGTTCTTCTCCGCGTCGGCCTTCGCGGTCGCCTCGTACTGCGCCCGCTCGCCACCGGGCACCGGCAGCTCGTTGCCCTGGTAGTTGATCCAGCCGGTGCCGGTGTACTCCCAGGTCACGTCGGTCTGCCCGTTGAGCAGCGCCTGGCGCGAGGAGTTCGAACCCTTGATGTCGGTCAGGTCGACCACGTCCGCGCCGGCCGCGCTGAGCGCCATCTCCGCCATGTAGCCGAGGATGATGTTCTCGGTGAAGTCCTTGGACCCCACCACCACCCGCTGGCCGGACAGCGCCGGGATGGGCTGGATCGAGCCGGGCTCGATCGTGTAAGGCACGGAGGTGTTGATGTCGAGGCCGCACGAGGTCAGCGTGCCCGCCAGCACCGCGACCCCGATCAGCGCGCCCGTCTTCTTGAGCACGTTCATCAGCGGAGCCCCTTCGGTCCGAAGAACTGTTCCGCCACCGCGCCCAGCCAGTCGACCAGCAGCGCCAGCGCGACGGCCAGCACGGAACCGGTGACCAGGACCTTGGTGAGGTTCAGCTTGTAGCCGGTGTCGATCAGCAGGCCGAAACCGCCGGCGTTGACGAACATGCCGAAGGTCGCGGTGCCCACCGCCAGCACCAGCGAGGTGCGCAGCCCGGCCAGGATCAGCGGGACGGCCAGCGGGAATTCGACCCGCCACAGCACCTTCGAAGCCGACATGCCGATCCCGCGGCCGGCGTCGATCAGCGACGGGTCCACCTGCTGCAACCCGACCATGGTGTTGCGCAGCACCGGCAGCAGCGAGTAGAAGGCCAGCGGCAGCGCCGCGACCCACAGCCCGCCGACCGCGCCGGTGACGATGAACCACAGCACCAGCACGCCCAGCGCGGGTGCGGCCTGGCCGATGTTGGCGATGGCCAGGAAGAACGGCGCCAGCCACCGCGCCCACGGCCGCGTCACCATCACCCCGAGCGGCACCGCCACCAGCACGACGATCGCCGTCACGACGACCGTCATCAGCAGGTGGTCGCGCAGGGCGGTGAGCAGCGAGGTCGCGTTCAGCGTCTCCTTCTCGGTGGCGGTGAGCCCGGTGGCGAACACCCAGATCAGCGTGACCGCCACGATCACGAGCACGGCGATCGGCTGGGCGAGCAGCCGGACCCGCTCGGCGCGGCGCGAACCGGATTCGGTGCTGAAGCCCGTGTCGACGGCCGCCGTCATACCGAAGCCTCCTCGGTGTGGTCGTCGGCGTGCTCCTGGCGCAGCTGCTGGATCGTCGCGATGACGGTGTCCAGCTCGATCGTGCCGGCGAATTCGCCCCGGGCCCCGGTGACCGGCACCGAGCCGCCCTCGGCGAGCATCGCTTCGAGGGCGTCCTGGAGCGTCGACTGGAGGCTGACGATGTCGCGCAGGGGCTTGCCCGCGTCGGCCAGCGAAGTGCCGGCCGTCAGCTGGCGGCGGTGCACCCAGCGGGTCGGGCGGCGGCGCCCGTCGAGGACCAGCACGAAGTGCTTGCGCTGCGCGTCGAGCTTCTTCGCGACCTCCGACGGCGACTCGTCCAGGCCCGCGGTCAGCGCGTCCTGCTTGAGCTCGACGTCGCGGACCCTCAGCAGCGTCAGCTGCTTGAGCGAAGCGCCCGCGCCGACGAAGCCGGCCACGGTGTCGTCGGCCGGGTTGGCCAGGATCGCGTCCGGGGTGTCGTACTGCAGGATCGACGACTGGTTGCCGAGCACCGCGATCTTGTCGCCGAGCTTCACGGCCTCGTCGAAGTCGTGCGTGACGAACACGATCGTCTTCTTCAGCTCGGTCTGCAGGCGCAGCAGCTCGTCCTGCAGGTTGCCGCGGGTGATCGGGTCGACGGCCCCGAAGGGCTCGTCCATCAGCAGCACCGGCGGGTCGGCCGCGAGCGCGCGGGCGACCCCGACCCGCTGCTGCTGGCCCCCGGAGAGCTGGCGCGGGTAGCGATCGCGGAAGTCGGCCGGGTCGAGCCCGACCAGGTCCATCATCTCCTCGACCCGGTCGCCCACCCGCTTCTTGTCCCAGCCCAGCAGGCCGGGGACCACGCCGATGTTCTGCGAGACGGTGAAGTGCGGGAACAGCCCGGCCTGCTGGATCGCGTAGCCGATCCGGCGCCGCAGCGTGTCGACGTCGAGCTTCAGCGCGTCGTCGCCGCCGATGGTGATGCGCCCGGAACTCGGCTCGATCAGCCGGTTGATCATCCGCATCGTGGTGGTCTTGCCGCAGCCGGACGGGCCGACGAAGACCACGATCTTGCCCGCGGGCACGACCATCGAGAAATCGTCGACCGCCGGTTCGCGGGTACCGGGGTACCGCTTGGTGACGTGGTCGAGTTCGATCTCGACGCCGGAAACCTCATCGTGCTCAGCCACGGACACCCCTCGAGACGGTCAATCGCTTGATCAGGACATAGATGCCGTCGAGGACGAGCGCGAGGATCACCACGCCGACGGTGCCCGTGAGGGCCTGGTTCAGAGAGTTCGCGCTGCCCGCGTTGGTCAGCCCGGAGAAGACCTCGGCCCCGAGGCCGGGACCCTTCGCGTAGGCGGCGATGACCGCGATACCCATCAGCATCTGGGTGGACACCCGCATACCGGTGAGGATCGCGGGCCAGGCCAGGCGCAGTTCGACGCGGGTGAGCACGCTGACCCGGCTCATGCCGATCCCGCGAGCGGCGTCGGTGATCGCCGGGTCCACGCCGTCGAGCCCGACGATCGTGTTGCGCACGATCGGCAGCAGGCCGTAGAGCACCAGCGCGATCACCGCGGTGGTGGAGCCGAGCCCGGAGAGCGGGATCAGCAGCCCCAGCAGGGCGAAGGAAGGGACCGTGAGGATCGTGCTGGCCAACGCCGTGGCCAGCGCCGAACCGATCGGGCTGCGGTACACGACGATGCCGATCAGCACCCCGAGGATCGCGGCGAGGACCGTGCACTGCACCACCATGCTGGTGTGCAGGTACGCCTCCAGCCACAACTTGCTCGCCCGGTCCGAGATGTACTCGAAGAGGTTCATCCGTATTCGTTCTCCTGCCGCATGTGCGGACCCCCCGAGTTCACCCGTTCGGAGTAGTCCATCAACCGGCTGAGTGACTACCCGAAACGAATGCGGTTGAAACCGCCCTTGTGCTGTTGGTTCGACCACCGTTCCGCATCCCGACACGATCGGCAACCGGCGTGACCACTCCGGACGAGCTGTTTTACCTGATCGAAATCGGTTTCCCCGCGTTCACGGCCGGGGTTTCCACCACTCGCCACCACCGTTTTCCCCGGATTTCTCCCGATCGGGAGGGTGCTTTCGCGCACCGAAAGCAACGATTTGGGCCGCCCGGAAATTCGGCTGATCTTCGTAATCCTGCGAGAGCGCTCGCGCACGCACAGTCACGATCCGAGCCGCTCGGCGCTCACCCGGCGAGAGCGTTCGATCGCCGGGAGTGGCCTCGTTAAGCTGCCCTGGTGAGCTCCCCGACCCGGTCCCGCGGCGCGCTCGCCGCCGTCCGCGGTGGGCTGCTCGCGATCTGTTCCGGCACCCTCGCCGTGGGCGCGCACGCGGCGGCCGGCGGCGGCGTCCCGGACCCGGCGCTGACCCTGCTGCTGACCGGGCTGCTCGGCTGGACCGCCACCGCGGTCGCCGGGAAGGCCCGCGGCCCGGTCGCCACCGTGGTCGTGCTCGGCGGCGGGCAGCTGGTGATGCACCTCGTGCTCACCGTCCTCGCCGCCCACGAGATGACCCCGGCCGCCGACGGTCCGGGTGGCTGGGCGATGACCGCGGCCCACTCCGCCGCCACCCTGCTCACCGCGCTGCTGCTGGCGCGGGCCGACCGGGTGCTGCTGGCCGTGCTGCAGGTCGTGCGCGCGTTCCTCCCGCTGCTCACCGCCGCGCTCCCGGTGCCCGCCGCGGCGCCGGTCCCGCTTCCCCCGCGGCCCGCCCGGGTCGCGGCGTTGCCGCGCGGGGCGAACCGGCGCGTCCACGGCCGCCGCGGACCGCCCGTCTTCTCCTGAACCCCAGATCCCCAGCCCTTTCCCGTGCGGAGCCTCGTTCTCCGGCGGATCATCTTGTTCAGGAGCAGTTGTGTCCCGTCACCACGTCTTCCAGCGCGCCGGAGTGCTCGCCGCCACCGTCGGCGCCGCCGGCCTGCTCGGCGCGGGCATCGCGTCGGCCCACGTCACCGCGAACGTCTACGGTCCCCAGCCCGCCAAGGGCGGCTACGGCGCCATCTTCTTCCGCGTCCCCAACGAAGAGGCGGGCGCCGGCACGGTCAAGGTCGAGGTCGACCTCAAGCCCGAGTACGGCATCGGCGGCCTGCGCACCAAACCGATCCCCGGCTGGACCGCGGAGGTCACCAGCTCGCCGCTGGCGCAGCCGGTGACCACGGCGTCCGGCACGAAGATCACCAAGGCGGTCACCAAAGTGGTCTGGACCGCACAGCCCGGCACCAAGATCGCCGCGGGCTCGACCGAGTTCCAGGAGTTCGAGATCAGCGCCGGCCCGTTGCCCTCGAACGTCGACCAGCTCGAGTTCCCGGCCATCCAGACCTACGAGGACGGCAAGGTGGTGCAGTGGAACCAGCCCACGCCCGCGAGCGGCGAGGAGCCCGAGCACCCGGCGCCGGTGGTCAAGCTCGCCGCGGCCGAAGGCGACGGTGACCACGCCGCCGCGACGACCACCACCACCGGTGGCGCCGAGGCGGAATCGTCCTCTTCGGACACCACGGCCCGCTGGCTCGGCGGGGCCGGGCTCGTCGTCGGCGCGCTGGGCCTGGGCGTCGGGGCCGGCGCCATCCTGCGCTCGCGTCGTCCCGCCACCACGGCACCCGGGAAGACCGGAGGAACCGAATGATGCGGAAAACGCTCTTCGCACTGGCGGTCACCGGGGCGGCCCTGCTGGGCACGGCCACCCCGGCGCTGGCGCACAACGTGCTGATCAACTCCGACCCGGTCACCGGCGCGTCCGTGGCCACCGGGCCGGCGAAGGTCACGCTGACCTTCGACCAGTACGTGCAGAACGCCGACGTCAACCAGATCGCGGTGACCGGGCCGAACGGCGGCCAGTGGGCCGAGGGCCCGGTGACCGTGGCGAACAACGTGATCACCGCCCCGCTGCGGCCGCTCGGCCCGGCGGGCCGGTACACCGTCGGCTACCGGATCCTCTCGGCCGACGGGCACCCGGTCTCGGGCGAGATCCCGTTCACCCTCACCACCGCGGGCACCGGCACCCCGGCGAACGTCGACGCGGCCAAGGCCGCCGGGGCCCCGGCGGCCGGAACGGCTTCGTCGAACTCTTCGACCGGGGTCCCGATCTGGGTCTGGATCGCCGGCGCGGTGGTCCTGCTCGCGATCGGCCTCACCGTCGCGCTCCGCACCGGCGGGCGGGAGCCGGGTCAGGAGAAGGCGAAGCCGTGACCTCGGCCGAGACCACCGCGAACGTCCGCTGGGCCACCGTGCTGTGCGCGGTCACGGCGGGATTGCTGGGCGCCTTGATCGGCGTCGCGCTGACCGCCACCGCGCCCATCCCGGGTCTGGTGGAGCCGAGCGCGGTGGTCTCGACCGCCATCCCGATCGTGCGGGTGCTGCTGGACCTGTCCGCGGTCGCCACGATCGGGCTGGCGCTGCTGTCCGTGCTGGTCGGCTACGACCGGCCGAACCTGACCGAGCCGGTGCTGCGGCGGGCGCGCCCCGCCGCCGTCGCCGCCGCGCTGGTCTGGTCGGCCAGCGCGGTGGTGGCGCTGGTGTTGCAGACCGCCGAGTACAAACCCGGCTCGCCGACCCTGACCGCGTCCGACCTCGGCACCTACGTGGCCGAGGTCGGCGCCGGAAAGGCGCTGGTCATCGTCGCGGTGCTGGCGCTGGTGCACGCCGGGCTCGGGTTCCTGGCGCTGCGCCAGGGCGAGAAGGTGCCGGCCGAGGTGCGCGTCGGCCTCGGCCTGTTCGCGCTGCTGCCGCTACCGGTGACCGGCCACGCGTCGAACTGGAGCTACCACGACTACACGATGATCTCGATGGAACTGCACGTGATGAGCGCGGTCGCCTGGTGCGGCGGCCTCGGCGCGATGACCGTGCTGCTCGCTTCGAACCGCACGCTGCTCGCCTACGCGCTGCCGCGGTTTTCCAAACTGGCCACGCTGTGCCTGGTCATCTCCACCGTCACCGGGCTGTTCAACGGCGGGGTCGAGATCCTGGCGAACCCCACCATCGGCTTCTGGGCCGGGGTCTTCACCACCCCGTACGGCCGGCTGATGCTGCTGAAGCTGCTGTGCACCGGCGTGATCGCCGGGCTCGGCGCGAACCTGCGCTGGCGGCTGATGCCGCGGATCCTCCGCCACCACCGCACGGCGATCGCCTCTTGGGCCACGCTCGAGGTGACGGTGATGGGCCTGGCATTCGGCTTCGCGGTGGTGCTGACCCGCGCGCCGGTCACCGTTTCCTGAAACTCCGGGCGCTCGCACCCGGCCGCCGAACGGCCTTTGGTGACTTCGTGTAGCTGCAATTTGCACTTCGGGATTAGCAGTAAGCCATCCGAGTCGACCTGCCGGGCCGAATTTTCTACTCGGAGACGCACCTGGTCAGAGGATCGCGGTCAAGCGACAAGCGGTCATCTGCAAGCGTCGAATGCACGTGCATAATCCCGGTTGTGTGACTCAGGTCACTGTAGAAATGGTCTTCGGGTCCCGGTCGAGCCCCAGGTCGGGGTCGGGTACCGCTCAGCGATAGCGGTTCCACCGGACATCCGTGCGGCCGTGGCGCAGATCGTCCAGGCGACGGTGCAGCTCGGCGGCCACCTGCGGGTGACTGCGCAGGGTCGGCAGCACGCTGGTGGTCAGCTTCAGCTCCCGCACCGCCCTCAGCACGGCGAACCCGGGCCAGGCGGTCACGTCGAAGCCGTAGACCCGGGCGAACTCCCGGTAACCGTCCGGCGCGTCCCCGAACCGCTCACGGCCGACGGCCAGCGGCGTCAGGTCCCACTCCGGCGGGCCCACGCACGAGGAGTCGAAGTCGCACAGCACCGGTCCGTCCGGGCCGGGGATGACGTTGCCGGGGTAGGCGTCGCCGTGCACGAACCCCCTGGCCAGCGGGAAGTCCAGCGTCGCGAGGGCCGCCTCGGCCTCGGCGCAGCGCTCCAGCAGGAACCGCCGGTCGCCGTCGGAGAGCTCCTCGGCCTCGAACACCCGCGCCCGCACCGCGTCGAACGGCGCCCACTCGGCCAGGCCCTCCGGCGGCGGCAGCGCGTGCACCCGCAGCAGCAGCCCGGCCAGCTCGGCGGGCGAGGCCGGCCGGCCCACCGACGGCACCTCGTGCCACACCGTGACCAGGTGCTCCCCGACGTGCAACGGCTGCTCGACGCCGTCGAGCAGCCGGATCGCGGGGATGTCGTGGCGGGCGAAGTGCTCGGCCGCGAGGACCACCGTGTGCACCCGGTGGCGCAGCCGCGTCGAGCCGACGATCCGGACCACCACGGGGGCCGTGGCCAGCGCGTACACCGCATTGTTGGTGAAGCGCAGCAACCGGGCGCCGTCCGGGTCGAGCCCGAGCCGCGCGCAGGTGTCGGCCAGCGCCTGGCGCAGTCTGGCGGGGGTGAACCGGCTGTCCACTGGGGGCTCGGGTGGGCTCGGTGGTCTTTCCCGGTGGGCTCGGTGGCTCAGGCGGCGTAGAAGATCTTGAGCCGATCGGCCAGCTCTCGGGCGTCGGCGTTGTTGCGGCGCCGCTCGGCCTCGGCCTGCAGTGGCCGCATCCGGTCCTTCACCCGCTCCGACTTGATGCTCTCCGCGCACTCGATGGCCTTGAAGCCGATCTTGGCGCCGTGGTCGATGTCGCCGTCCAGCAGGTGGTTCGTGGCCAGTGCGCTCAGCATGAACGCCTTGCTTCGGGCCATGTCGTCGGTGTAGGACTCGACCGCCCTGGTCAGCGCCGGGATCGCGTACTTGGTGTGCTCGGCGTTGCGCTGCGCCAGCACGGTGTGCACGGTGCCGGTCATCGCGTAGACGTCGGTCTCGTTGAAGAACTTGACCCAGGACTCGGCGTTCGCCACGTCGGCGCGGGCGAACTCGTCCTTGCTCCGGCCGAGCAGCTTCATCGCCTGGTCCTCGTTGCCCATCAGGGCGTAGGCCCAGGCCTCGTTCGCGCAGAGCACGGCGACGGCCAGCTCCGAGCCCGACTCCTGCGCCGCGATCTGGCCGAGCTGGAACAGCTTCAGCGCGTCGTTCGCCGCGTCCTGGTGCAGGTAGACCCGGCCCATCCGGTACAGCACGTTGGCCACCAGCGGGTGGCTGTCACCCTGCTTGGCCAGGTCGAGCGCGTTCGCGAAATGGCCGCGGGCGGAATCCATCAATCCGGTGTCGAACGAGGTCCACCCGGCCAGGCTGTGCTGGTCGGCGAGCGCGACGAACAGCCGCGACTTCACCGGCTCGGTCGCGCTCGACTCCAGCAGCTGCTGGCCCCAGGACAGCTGCGCCACCACGGCGTCACGGCAGAAACCGCCGCCGTACTGGTAGTCCAGCGAGCGCAGCGCGCGGGTCGCCGCCTCCACCTGGCGCACGTCGGTCATCCCGATGCGCCCGGGGGCGGGGGTGCGCGCGGGGCCCGAAGACCACGTCCCTGATTCCGGACCGAACACCGCCGCACCCATCGTGACCTGGGCGGCGTGCGCGAGGAACCTCCGTCGCTTCACGGACTCGTCCTCCTCAGCCTGCCGGCCGCCGGACGAACCGACGACCCGTATCGCTGTGGTCTCGTCGTACGCGAGACCCATGTATCCACGGGGGACACCCAGGCCGTCGGCGATTCTCGTGAGCACGTCGTAGGCCATGACCTGCCGACCCTTGAGGATCTCCGACACCTCGGACTGCGACTGGCCGGTCATCGCGGCGATCTGCCGCTGCGAAACACCGTGTTTGCGCAACAGCCGGTACACGGCGCTGATCTCCCGGGCGGCCAGCGCTGCGCGCATGTCGGTCTGCTCCCAGGCATCCGGGGGCACCGGGTTGCCGGCGCCGGATCCGTTGCCGCCAGTACTGGCGTCCATTGCGACCCCTTCACCATCCGTCGGGCGTCGGAAAGCAGCGTAAGCACACCGCGAGAAGCGTGGGAAACGAGCGGTCAGCGGGGCTGATCGGCCCGGGCGAACTCCGTCGACCGCTTACCGTGGAACCCCGCCCGGTCACCGCTGTGACGCGGTTTTCACCTTCTATCGCACTCGCTTTCACCTCACTGTAGTTCCCAGATCTCCGGCACCGAACGAACACCGGTTTCGCCGTCACGGAGAGCTACGAAAACCGAGGGACAACGACGACGTGGATGTGCATCCCGCAAGGTGCACCCGGACGAGAGATGCGGTGGAGGGCCAGTGGAGTTCGTGGACTCGCTCGCAGGAGGTCATACCAGGACCGTGCTGCGCCCCGTGCGGCCCGGCCCCGCGGGAGCCCCGGGAGTCGCCACGGTGACCCGCCCGGTCACCCCGTCCGCCGCGGCCGACCCGCGCACCGTGGGCGTTCGCCACTACGAAGGCGGACAGCTCGTGTGGCGCGTGCAGTGCGGCGACCTCATCAGCCGCGAGCGCGCGGTGACCGTGTTCGTCGAGGACAACCAGGTTGTTGTGGTCTCACCCCCCGGTGAGACGGCCCGGCTCACGTCCGGCCAGCTCGGCCAGCTCAGGGCCGCACTCAATGAAGCCGCCAAAATGGCGGAAAGGTAACGGTGAGCTCTCCATGGATCAGGTACTCGGGCAGGTCCTCCGCAATGCGGTCTGGGAACGCCTCGACATGCTGTCCGACCTGGCCACCCGCGCCGACGCCCAGTCGCTCGTCTCGGTGGCCCGCTCCGAACTGCCCCGCCTGACCGAGGCGTGGCGCTCGATGCTCCAGGCGCACGATCCGGACGAGCGCGGTGACTGCCCGATCTGCTCCACCCGGTGGCACCGCTGCAAGGCGCCGTGCTCGGTGTGGCAGGTCGCGCACGAGCACCTGGTGGCCGGTGGCCTCGCGCCGCAGCAGACCGCGACGTCCGCGGAGCAGCGGCACGCCCGGCGTCCCGGCGCGGTGCTGCCCGGGCAAACCCGCCGGCCCCCGCAGCCGAGCCCGGCCGAGACCACCGGGCGGCACGCGCTGGTCGCCTCCCGCGCGGTCACGGCCTGACCCGTTCCCGGCTTTCCGCTCCACCGCCCGGTTCGGTCCCGGCCGCCCGCGGCCACCGATCCCGGCTCCCTCGGGCCTCCCCGGCCCGACCACCGACCGGCGAGCGCGCGAACCGGCTCGATTGCCCCCATCGAGCCGACCGCCGCGGCACCCTCGCCTGCCGGAGGCTGGTTCGTCCGTCCCCCCGAGCGTGACGAGCCAGTCTCCGGCCCCCCGATATTTGCACGATTAATCCAAAATTATCACCCAAAAGCTCTAGCGAAGGGCGTAACCCGGCGCTAGGTTGAAGATCATCGAAGCCCGGCTAAGCCGCAGGCTACGACCCCAGATTCCGCGGACCGGTGCCGTTGCACTCCCCTCCCCCGACCGGCACCGGTCCGCGGTTCCACTTCCGTCATTTCGACCCTGCCGGATTACCGCGGCGGGATCACCGGACCGCTCTCACCCGGGTCACCAGCGCCCCCGCCAGCAGTGTCGCCACCGCCGAGGCCGCGAACAGGGCCGGGTAGCCGCCGAGCCATTCCAGGATCAGCGTGGTCAGCAGCGGCGCGACCACCTGGGGCAGCGAGTTCGCGATGTTCACCACGCCCAGGTCCTTCGCCCGGTCCTGCGCGGCCGGCAGCACCTGCGTCAGCAGGGCCAGCGCCACCGCCATGTAGACCCCGAATCCGACGCCCAGCAGCGGTGAGGCGATGAGCGCGACCGGCCAGGTCTGCCACAGCACCAGCAGCAGCGCCGCGGCCGCCATCACGACCGAGGACACCAGCACGTACGGCTTGCGGCGCCCGGACCGGTCCGAGAAGTGCCCGGCGAACAGCGCGCCGGCCACCAGCGCGGCGCCGTAGAGGCCCATCATGATCAGCAGCCCGGAGTCCGGGTCCGGGTAGTGCACCGCGTCCTTGAGGAAGAACAGCAGGTAGAGCGTCCCGAACGCGTTGCCCAGGTTGATCATGAAGTGGCAGGCCCAGGCCCAGGCGAAGTCCGGGTGCCGGCGCGGGGAGACCCGGAGGGTGGCCAGGATCTGCCTGAGCTCACCACTCGGCCGGTGGGTCGGCGGCAGGCGCGCGTCCGGCGTCCGGAGCACGAAGGCCGCGGCCCCGGCGAGCACGATCACGGCGCAGGCGGCGTACCCGAGCGGCAGCCCGGCCAGGTCCAGCATGACCACGACCACCACCGCGCCCAGCACCGTGCCGAGCATCTGCGCGATGCCGACCAGCCCGCCCACCTGCGCACGCTGGCCCACCGGCACGCGGTCGGCGATACCGGACATCAGCGTCGCGAGCATCCCGTTGAGCCCGGCCTGCACCAGGCACCAGCCGATGGTCATCACCACCACGTCCGGCGCCACCGCGAGCACCAGCAGCCCGGCCGCGGCGATCACGGCCCCGGTCACCGTCCACGGGTGACGCCGGCCGAAGCGGGAGCAGGTGCGGTCGGACAGCAGCCCGATGGCCGGGTTCGCGATCAGCGCCATCAGCGCGCCGGTGCCGGTGACGATCCCGAACACGGTCTCCTTGTTCGCCGCGTCGAGCAGTTCCGCCTGCTGCGGCAGCAGGACCTGGATCGGCGCGTAGACCCCGAGCCACAACGCGATGTTCGCGAAGAACAGCAGGCTCATCCAGCCGGGCCGGACCCGGGTCACCGGCTCGGCCAGCGCCTCGGGCACCCCGGTGGCGGCGGTCGTTTCACTCATCTCGGACCAGCTTTCGGTACCAGGCGAAGGAGTCCTTCGGAGTGCGGCGCTGGGTCCGGTAGTCCACGTGCACCAGGCCGAACCGGGGCGCGTAGCCCTTGGACCATTCGAAGTTGTCGAGCAGGGACCAGACGAAGTACCCGCGGACGTCGACCCCGGCGTCCATCGCCTCCGCCACGGCCCGTAGGTGGCCGTCGAGGAAGTCGATGCGCTCGGGGTCGTGCACGAGCCCGTCCGGACCGGGCTCGTCGGCGAAGCTGCAGCCGTTCTCCGTGATGTGGATCGGCGGCAACCGCGCGCGGTAGCGGTCCTGGAAGGACACCAGCAGCTCGCGCAGTCCGTGCGGGACGATCGGCGAGTCGTTGGTGGTCATCGGGTAACCCTCGACCGCGCGGAGTTCGAAGGGAAGGGGATTCCCCTCGCCGGGGGCCGCGACGCCCTGCGGCTCGTAGTAGTTGACCCCGTAGAAGTCGAGCGGCTGGTTGATGACGGGCAGGTCGTCGGCGAAGTTCGCGGGCAGGTGCGGGTGGATCTGCTCGGGGTAACGGCCGAGCAGCACCGGGTCGGCGAAGGTGCGGTTCAGCAGCGCGTCGAGCCAGACGGCAGCCTCGCGGTCGGCCTCGGTCTCGGTGCTTGCCGTGCCGTTGGTGACGGTCCAGACCGGCGAGTGGTTGTTGGCCGTGCCGATGCCGGTGGCGCCGGCGGCCCGCAGCGCCTGCACGGCCCGGCCGTGGGCGAGGTTCTGGTGGTGCGCGGTGGGCAGCGCGTCGAGCAGCAGGAACCGGCCGGGCGCGTACTCGCCGATGCCGTAGCCGTAGATCGACATGACCATCGGCTCGTTGAGCGGGATCCACAGCTTCACCCGGTCGGCGAAGTGCTCGCCCACGATGGCGGCGTATTCGCCGAAGCGCTCAGCCGTGTCCCGTGCGAGCCAGCCGCCCGCGTCCTCGATCGCCTGCGGGGTGTCCCAGTGGTACAGCGTGACGGCGGGGGCGATGCCGGCCGCGCAGACCTCGTCGAGGAGCCGGTCGTAGAAAGCGAGGCCCTCGGCGTTCGGCTTCCCGCTGCCCTCGGGCTGGATCCGCGGCCACGCGACGGACATCCGGTAGGCGCCGACGCCGAGTTCGCCCATCAGCGCGACGTCTTCGGAGTAGCGGTGGTAGTGGTCCGCCGCTACCTTGGCGTCCTCACCGCGCGCGATCTTGCAGTCGGTCGCGGTGAAGGTGTCCCAGATGGACGGTCCGCGGCCGCCTTCGGCCGTGGCTCCTTCGATCTGGAACGCCGAGGTCGAGACACCCCAGAGGAACTCGGGCGGGAAGGTCGGATAGTCCACCGGCACACGCACCTTTCTCGTCCGGCCACCCGCTCGGGTGAACGTGAAAAGTTCTCATATGTTAGGTCGTCACTCGTCCGGGGGGAAGTCCGCAAGGGCGCTAAAGTCCCAGATCAGACGAGTGGTTCCGCCGCCGGTGGCGGAACGGGGAGCATCAGCCACAGCGAGAAGGACCGAGGACCGAAAGTGCCCGACACCCAGGCGGAGCCCACTCCCCTCCGGCGCAAGCCCGTGCAGCAGCGCAGCGCCAAGCGGGTGGAGCAGATGCTGGACGCCAGCGCGGAGCTCATCGACGAGCTCGGCTACGACGCGCTGACGACCACCCTCATCGCGAAGCGGGCCAACGTCGCGGTCGGCTCGCTCTACCAGTTCTTCCCGGACAAACGGGCCGTGGTGCAGGCCCTCACGCAGCGGAACCTGGAGCGGTTCGTGGCCGCGGTGAACGAGCGGCTGCAGGAGCTGAACCCCGAGCACTGGTGGAACATCGTGGACTCCGTGCTCGACATCTACCTGCGGATGCACCGGGAGATCCCCGGGTTCTCCAAGGTCCACTTCGGTGACGTGATCGACCTGCAGCTGCTCGACGAGGAGCGGGACAACAACTCGGTGATCGTCGACTCGCTGGTCGAGATCCTGCGCGCGCAGGTCGACCGCCCGGCCGAGGAGCTGCGGTTCGCCATCGCGATCGCCAACGAGACCGCGGACGCGCTGCTGAAGCTCGCCTTCCGCCGCGACCCGCAGGGCGACGAGCGGATCGTGGCCGAGGCGAAGGACGTGGTGAAGGGGTACCTGGCCGGCAAGTTCGGGGACTGAGAGCGTGCCCGCTCAGCCGAAGTTCTGCTGCTCGCCCCGGTAGGTCGGCACGGTCTGCTCCACCTGGTGGTCGCGCACCAGGTGGTAGTGGGTGAAGCGCTCGGCCAGCTCGCCCGCCTTCGCGTGTCGGAGCCACACCCGGTCGCCCAGGCGCAGGCCGCGGGCGGCCACTCCGGAGACCGGGGTCTGGACCTCGCCGGCCCCCTCGAAGCTCAGCAGCTTCAGCCCGGCCGGCAGGCACGGCGAAGGCACCCGCGAGGGACCGGTCGGGCCGGAAGCGATGTACCCGCCGGAAAACAGCGTGGCGACGTCACGCGCCGGGCGGCGGACCACCGGCAGCGCGAACATCGCCGCGGGGCGCGGGTGGAACCGGGAGTACCCGTCGAACAGCGTGGGGGCGACCAGCCCCGAGCCCGCGGCGATCTCCGTGACCACGGCCTCCGCGCCGGTCGTCTCGATGCTGCCGGTGCCGCCGCCGTTGACGAATTCGAGGTCCGCGACCTCCCGCACCGCACGCACCACGGCGCCGCGGCGGCGGGAGAGCTCGGCCGCCGAACGACGGTGCATCCACGCGATCACCGCGTTGTTCAAGCGGTTGCCCGCGTTGTCGCCCAGGCCCGCGATCTGGCCCTCGTACGCCATCAGGCCCACCAGCGCGAAATCGGGCCGCTTCACCACTTCGCGGGCGAACGAGACGGCTTGTTTCACGGTGAACAACGGCGAGCGCCGGGTCCCGACGTGCACGCCGGGCACGGGCCGCCAGGAAGCGTCCAGCTCCAGGCAGACGCGGATCTCCGGGTGCCCGTGGCCGAGCGCCGCGTCGACCAGGTCCAGGTGCGCGGTCGAGTCGACCATGATCGTGACGGCCGCGCGGGCCGCGTCGCTCGCGGCGAGGCGACGCAGCGCCCCGTGGTCCGCCGTCGGGTACGCGACCACGATGTCGTCCGTCGTGCCCTGCTCCACGTGCCAGACGGCCTCGGCCAGCGAGTAGCACATCAGACCTTCGAAGCCTTCGAGGGCGAGCACCCGGTCGAGCAGGTTCCGGCAGCGCACGGACTTGCTGACCACGCGGATCGGCTTGCCGGCCGCGCGGCGGAGCAGGTCTTCGGCATTCGCGTCGAACGCGTCCAGGTCGACGATGGCGAGCGGCGGGTCCAGGTCCTTGGTCGCGAGGTCGTAGGCGTTCGGGGAGGTGCTCACCCGGCTCACGGTACGACAATCACGGTTGAAACGCGAATACTATTCACTTACTGTGCCGGGAACTACCGTATGGGCACACCCCTCCGGACGAACAGGCGCGCGCATGACTCCGTGGAGCAACTGGGCCGGCACGGCGAAGGCCTCCCCGCAGCGGGTGCACCAGCCCCGCAGCACCGCCGAGGTCGCCGACGTCGTGCGCGGCGTGACCGAAGCCGGGCGCCGCGTGCGCCCGTGGGGCAGCGGCCACTCCTTCACCGCGATCGCCGTCGCCGAGTCCGACGCGCTCGACCTCGAGCACCTGCGTGGGATCGAGCGGGTGGACCTCACCGAGCACCGCGTCACCGTCCGCGCCGGCACCACGCTCAAGCAGCTCAACGCCGAGCTCGAGGCTCTCGGCCTGGCCATGACCAACCTCGGCGACATCGACGCGCAGACCGTGGCCGGCGCGATCTCGACCGGCACCCACGGCACCGGCGAGCGCTTCGGCGGCATCTCCACCCAGGTCGCCGCGCTCCAGCTCGTACTGGCCGACGGCTCCGTGGTCACCTGCTCCGCGGACGAGCGGCCGGGCCTGTTCAACGCGGCCCGGGTCGGCCTCGGCGCCCTCGGCGTGATCACCAGCGTCACCCTGCAGTGTGAACCCTCGTTCGTGTTGTCCGCGCAGGAGCGGCCGGAGCCGCTGGAGCAGGTGCTCGAGGGGTTCGACCAGTTCGCCGCCGAGAACGACCACTTCGAGTTCTACTGGTTCCCCTACGGGAAGAACGCGCTGGTCAAGCGCAACAACCGGCAGCCGGCGGAGGCCGGGCGACGGCCGTTGTCGCGGCTCAAGCAGTTCGTGGACTACGACCTGACGGAGAACCTCGCGTTCGGCGGCCTCTGCCGGCTCGGCCGCCGGGTGCCCCGGCTGGTGCGTCCGCTCGGCGGGTTCGCGGCGCAGGTGCTTTCGGCCCGCGAGTACGCCGATCTCTCGCACCGCGTCTTCGTGACCCACCGCGGGGTCCGGTTCGTGGAGTCCGAGTACGCGATCCCGCGCGAGTCGCTGCACGACGTGCTGACCGAGCTGCGCGCGCTCGTGCCGCGGCTGGAGCACCCGGTGATGTTCCCGGTGGAGGTGCGGGTCGCCGCCGCGGACGACATCTGGCTGTCCACGGCGAACGGCCGCGACTCCGCCTACATCGCCGTCCACCAGTTCGTCGGCATGCCCTACCGCGAGTACTTCGACGGGTTCGCCGCCATCGCGGCCCAGGTCGGCGGCCGTCCGCACTGGGGCAAGATGCACGACCTGGACGCCGCGGCCCTGCGCGCGCGGTACCCGCACTTCGACGATTTCCTGGCCGTCCGCCAGGAATGCGACCCGGCCGGCACCTTCACCAACACCTACCTGGACCGGGTGCTGGGCCAGGCGATCAGACCGGTTCGAACAGCGAGCTGACCGACTCGCCGTTGTGGATCCGCCGCATCGCCTCGGCCATGGCCGGCGCAATCGAGAGGATCCGCAGCTTGTCCGTGCGCTCCTCCACCGGCACCGGCACCGTGTTGGTGCAGACGATCTCCAGCACGTCCTCCTGGCGGCCGATCCGGTCCAGCGCCCGGTCGGCGAACAGCCCGTGGGTGCAGGCCACGCGGATCGAACGCGGCTTCAGCTCGCGGAGCCGGTCGAGCAGCTCCAGCACGGTGCTGCCGCGCGCGATCTCGTCGTCGAGCACGATCACGTCCCGGCCGGAGATCTCGCCGATCACCGACGTGATCTCGACCCGATCGTCGGCGTAACGCTGCTTCGCCCCGGCCGCGACCTGCACGCCGAGCAGCCGCGCGAAGTGCGCCGCCTCCTTGGCGTTGCCCAGGTCCGGTGACACCACGGTGGTCCGGGACAGGTCGTACCGGCGGAAGTGGCGCGCCAGCTCGTGCAGCGCGTGCAGGTGGTCGACGGGCACGCTGAAGAAGCCGTGGACCTGCGGGGCGTGCAGGGTCATGGCCAGCACCCGGTTCGCCCCCGCCGTGACCATCAGGTCGGCGACCAGCCGGCCGCCGATGGAGATCCGCGGCGCGTCCTTCTTGTCGGAACGCGCATACGCGTAGTGGGGCATGACCACGGTGGTGCGCGCGGCCGAGGCGCCCCGTGCGGCGTCGAGCATCAGCATCAGCTCGACGAGGTTCTCCTGCACCGGCGTGACCAGCGGCTGGATCAGGAAGACGTCGCGCTCCCGGCAGTTGGCCTGCAACTGGACCTGGAGGCAGTCGTTGGCGAACCGGTCGACCTGGACGGGGTGCAGCGGCACGCCCAGGTGGGTGCAGATCTCCGCCGCGAGCTCGGGGTGGGCGCTGCCACTGAAAACCGCGATGTCCCGCAAGGACGTTCCCCGTTCCGCGTTGTCCGCCGATACCGGATTCCTCCGGGGACGACGGTTCAGACCGCCGAGATCGCGTCGGCGAGGAGGGTTTCGCCGGAGATCAGCTCCAACGTGCGACGGGCGGTGGCCGGTGCGTCGAGCAGTCCGGCGATCACGGCCGCCACGTCCTCGCGCGGCACGGTGCCCCGGCCGGTGTGGTCGGCGATCTTGACCAGCCCGGTGCCCGAATCGTCGGTGAGGGTGCCGGGCCGCAGGATGGTCCAGTCGAGGTCGCGGGCCCGCAGGTCGTCCTCGGCCGCCTTCTTGGCCCGCAGGTAGACGGCGAAACCCGGGTCGATGCCCGGGGCGTCGGGGTGGTCGGCCCCCATGGAACCGACCTGGATGAACCGGCGGACCCCCGCCCGCTCGGCGGCGTCGGCGAACAGGGCCGCGGCCCCGCGGTCGACGGTGTCCTTGCGGGCCTCGCCACTGCCCGGACCGGCTCCGGCGGCGAACACCGCCGCGTCGGCCCCTTCGAGCACGGCCGCCACGGCGTCCACATCGGACTTCTCCAGGTCCAGCACCACGGTCTCGGCGCCGACCGCGAGCAGTTCGGGCTCGTGGTCGGCGTTGCGGACGATGCCGACGGCCTGATCACCCCGTTCGCTCAGCAGCTTTTCGAGGCGAAGGGCGATCTGACCGTGTCCACCGGCTATGACGACTCGCATGACTTCGAGACTAGCCCGATCGGGAGGCCACCGCCGAACGGCTCAGTCGACGGCGGCGGGCTCTTCGCCGACGCGCAGCAACTGGTCGTAGGCCATCTCGTTGACCCAGCGCGAAACCGGATCCTCGTCCAGCAGCACGCGCTCATTGTGACCTTCGAGGTCGAGGTCGATCATCGCGTGGGGGTCGGCGGTCACGATCGCGAGGCCGTAGGCGCGGGAGCGCGGCAGGCAGTTCGCGACGTAGTCCTCCGTGAGTACGGCGGGCGATGGCAGAACCATCGCGGCCTCGCCGTAACGTGCGAACGGAACCGCTGAGGCCATCGCGGTCCGCCAGTGCCGGGCGACCGCGAGGACGCCGAGGATCTCGGCGGCCGGCGCGGGTGCGGTCGCGGCCAGCTCTGGCCAGGTCCAGGTGTCGACGGTGGCACGGTCCGAGACGGGACCGACGCCCATCGCGATCCGCTCCGCGTGCACGTCGGTCCGAAGCTTGGCGACGATGCAGACCTTGCGGCCCAGCAGAGTCGTCGCCGGCAGCACCACGCCGGACCAGCCCAACCGGGCCGCGGCCTTGTGCGCCAGCTCCTCGACGCTCGCGGGGAGCTCGATCGGCGGCAGCACCCGGCTCGCCGTCGTCCGGCTGCGCTTCGCGCCACCGGCGACCGTCGAGCTCTCGGTGTTCTGAGGTGTAGCCGCCACGAGTCCGCCTCCTTCAACCAACCTGTACCCCTGCGTGCCTGGTGAAACCGGCACCTGACCTGACTACCAGCGCGGCAGCGCGGGTGTCTTCGGGTAGCGGTGGTGACTGCGATCGGCGGCGTCCTGCGGTCGGTGACCGGTCGGCGGGCGGTCGCCCGACTTCAGCCCGACCGTGCGGCCAACCGAGTGAGCCGGAGGTGAGTGGTGTCACGGAGCGCCCACGGGCGCCTACCGGAGGTGGGATTTCCGGTAGCGCAAAAGGTCGAGCGGATTGGACCGTTCGGCCCAACCGGGGGCGATTCCACAGTGGACGCCGCAGGTGGGGGCGTTGTCACCCACTCGGCGGTGAGCTGCGCCGCAGCGGGTTCGCCGGATCCGGGTTTAGGGTTACCCGTCAGTCAAGTCACGGTCGGGAGGACCCACCGATGCGCTCGCCGAAGGACTTTTTCGCCCCGCTCGCCCTCGGGGCGCCGGAACCGCCGCGGCAGATCCCGTTCCGCCCGTCGCGCGTGATCCACTTCTTCGACCCCGGCAACGAGAAGATGGCCGCGAAGGTGCCGGATCTGGCGAAGCAGGCCGACGTGCTGCTCGGCAACCTCGAGGACGCCGTGCGCGCCGACCGGAAGGAAGCCGCGCGCGCCGGGCTCGTCTCGATCGCGAAGGCCACCGACTTCGGCCGCACGCAGCTGTGGACGCGGGTGAACAGCCTCGACTCGCCCTGGGTGCTCGACGACCTGGTGACCCTGGTCACCGAGATCGGCGACCGGCTCGACGTGATCATGGTGCCGAAGGTCGAGGGCGCGCAGGACATCCACTACCTCGACCGGCTGCTGGCCCAGCTGGAGGCGCGCGCCGGGCTGACCAAGCCGCTGCTGGTGCACGCGATCCTGGAGACCGCGAGCGGCGTGGCCAATGTGGAGGAGATCGCCGGCGCCAGCCCCCGGATGCAGGGCATTTCGCTGGGCCCGGCGGACCTGGCGGCGAGCCGGCGGATGAAGACCACCCGGGTCGGCGGCGGCCACCCGGGTTACCTGGTGCGCACGGACCCGGTGGGCGAGGACCTGGCCGCGGGCCGCACCACCTACCAGCAGGACCTCTGGCACTACACCGTGGCGCGGATGGTCGACGCCTGCGCGGTGCACGGGATCCTGCCGTACTACGGGCCGTTCGGGGACATCCGCGACGTGGTGGCCTGCGAGGACCAGTTCCGCAACGCGTTCCTGCTCGGCTGCGTCGGCGCGTGGAGCCTGCACCCGGTGCAGATCGACATCGCGAAGCGGGTCTTCTCGCCGTCGCCGTCCGATGTGGCCTGGGCCCGGCGCGTGATCGCCGAGATGGGTGACGGCACCGGCGCGGTGATGATCGACGGCAAGATGCAGGACGACGCCTCGGTCAAGCAGTGCCGGGTGGTCTCGGAGCTGGCCGACGAACTGGCGGCCGACGACCCCGAGCTGGCCGCCGCGTACGACGCCGCGACGAAGGAGCTCCAGCCGTGACCACCCAGCCACCCCGGCGTTCGGTGCTCTACATGCCCGGCGCGAACGAGCGCGCGCTGGAGAAGGCCAAGGCGCTGCCCGCCGACGCGCTGATCCTGGACCTGGAGGACGCCGTCGCCCCGGACGCGAAGGAGGCGGCGCGGGAGCGGGTGTGCGCGGCCGCGGCTTCGGGTGCCTACGGCGAACGCGAGGTGGCCATCCGCGTCAACGGCCTGGACACGCAGTGGCACGACGCGGACCTGCGCGCCGCCGCGTCCGCCGGCCCGTCGGCCGTGGTGGTGCCCAAGGTGGATTCGGCGGGCGAGGTGCACAACATCGAGCGCGCGCTGGAACTCGGCGGCGCCCCGGAGCGCACGAAGATCTGGGCGATGCTCGAAACCCCGGTCGCGGTGCTGCACGCCGAGGAGATCGCCGCCGCCTCCGAGCGGCTGACCGTGCTGGTGATGGGCACGAACGACCTGTCCAAGGAACTGCACGCGGAGTTCGTCCCCGGCCGGGGCCCGCTGCTGGCCGGGTTGTCGCTGTGCCTGCTCGCCGCCCGCGCCACCGGCAAGGTGATCCTCGACGGCGTGTACAACGACGTGAAGGACCTCCCCGGCTTCGAGGCCGAATGCCGCCAGGCCCGCGAATACGGTTTCGACGGTAAGACCCTGATCCACCCTTCACAGCTCGAGCCGTGCAACCGCGCGTTCGCCCCGTCCCCGGAGGAGATCGACCGCTCACGCCGCATCATCGCGGCCTTCGACGAGGCCCGCGCCGCCGGCCGGGGCGTGGTGACGGTGGACGGGCGGATGATCGAAAACCTCCACGTGGACACCGCCCGGCGGGTCCTGGCGCTGGCGGAGGCGATCGGGGGCTAGCTCGGTTCGGCGCGGGCAACGGGTCAGACCGGCCACTCCCGCTGCTCGCCCCGTAGTTCTTCGAAGGCCGCGGCCGCTCGCAGGACGGCTACGTCGGCGAAGCGGGGACCGGTGATCTGCAACCCGATCGGCTGGCCTTCGCGGGTGTAGCCGCAGTTCAGTGCCACCGCGGGCTGTCCCGACATGTTGTACGGCAAGGTGAACGGGATGTGCTCGAAGGGCCGCGCCGGATCGTTGGTCGGCGAGGCCCAGTCCGACGGCGGGGCCGAGACCGGGCAGACCGGCGACAGCACCAGATCGTACGGGGCGGTGGCGCGCAGGGTTTCGACACTCATCGCGTCGATGCAGGCGAAGCCGCGGTAAGTGTCCACTCCGGACTCCGTCGCGCCGCCGGCCGCCCACTCGGCGAGGTAGGGCAGGACCAGGGCGCGACGGGATTCCGGCAGCGCCGACACGTCCGACCAGGCCCGCACGCGCCAGAACGTGTTCAGCCCGTCCAGCAGTTCACGGCGCAGGAACGGCGAAACCGGCTCGACCACGGCGCCCGCGGCCTCGAACACCCGCGCGGCCGCCGTCACCGCGTCGGCGATGTCCGGCTCCACCGCCAGGCCGACCCCGGCGTCCAGGTGCAGGCCGACGCGCAGTCCGTCCAGCCGCGCCGCCGCCACCGACCAGTCCAGCGGCTCGAACGGCAGGCTCAGGTGGTCCCTCCCGTCCGGCGCCGAGAGCACGCCCATCAGCAGCGCCGTGTCGGCGACGGTCCGGGTCAGCGGCCCGGCCACCCGGCCGAGGAACGCCGGGTCCACCGGCACCCGGCCGAAGCTGGGCTTCAGCCCGACCAGCCCGCACCAGCCGGCGGGCAGGCGGATCGAGCCACCGATGTCCGTGCCGACGTGCAGCGGGCCGTAGCCCGCGGCCGCCGCGGCGGCCGCACCCGCGCTGGAGCCGCCCGGGGTGCGCGAGAGGTCCCACGGGTTTCGCGTCGCCGGGTGGAAGCTCGACCGGCCCGAGGTCAGCATCCCGTAGTCCGGCATCGTCGTCTTGGCCAGCAGCACCCCGCCGGACTCCCGCACGCGCGCCGCCGCCGGGGCGTCCGCCGCGGCCGGGGTCAACGTGGTCGCGGCGGTCCCCAGCGGCACAGGGGTGCCACGGGTCGCGATGTTCTCCTTCAGCGTCAACGGAACGCCGTCGATCGGGCCCAGCGGCCGGCCCTCGTGCCAACGCGTCTCGGACGCCTTCGCGGCTTCGCGCGCCGACGCAGCGTCGTACGCATACAGTGCACGCAGCTCCGGCTCTCGCGCTTCGATCCGCGTGAGAACGGCGTCGGTCACCTCAACCGGCGAAAGCGTCCCGTCGCGGTAGCCCGCCACCAGCGCAACAGCGGTCAGATCAGCCAACTCGGTCATCAGCAAAGCCTCCGATTCACGAAGCAGAAAGTTCGAACGCCCGGCCACGAAGGTCGACGCGTCCGAAGCGAGGTATGACGGCACCGGCCAGCTCGAACGGCCCCGGATGGTCAGGCATCGCTGTCTCCTCTCAGCCGGGCCAGCTCGGCCCGCAGGTTCGGCGCGGCCGCCAGCAACTCGCGGGTGTACTCGTGCTTCGGCGCTTCGTAGACCTCCTCCACGTCGCCGATCTCCACGATTTCGCCGCGGCGCATCACCGCCACGCGGTCGCACACGTGCCGCACCACCCCGAGGTCGTGGGACACGAACACCAGGGTCAGCGAATGCTCCGCCACCAGCCGGGTCAGCAGGCCGAGGATCTGCGCGCGCACCGACACGTCCAGCGCGCTCACCGGCTCGTCCGCGATCAGCACCCGCGGGTTCGGCGCCAGCGCGCGGGCGATGGAGATCCGCTGCCGCTGACCGCCGGAGAACTGGTGCGGGTACCGCTCGGCGGCCTCGGCGGGCAGCCCGACGGCGTCGAGCAGCTCCGCGACCCGAGCCGGGTCACGGCGGCCCAGCGGCTCGGAGACGATGTCGCGGACGCGCATCCGCGGGTCCAGCGAGCCCATCGGGTCCTGGAAGACGATCTGCAGCTCCGAGCGCAGGAAGCCCAGCCGCCGCTCGGGCTGGTCGTCGATCCGGCGGCCCTGGAACGAAACCGTGCCCGCGGTCGGCCGGTCCAGCGCGGCCAGCAGCCGGACCAGAGTCGACTTCCCCGAGCCCGACTCACCGACCACCCCGAACCGCTGACCGGCCTCGACGTCGAAGCTCACCCCGCGCAGCGCGGGCACGTCACGCCGGGCGTACCGCCGTTCGAGTCCGCGGACCTCGATCAACGCACTCATCGCCGGGCACCGCTGCCCGGGGCCGACAGGTCCGACGCGGCCAGCAGCCGCCGCGTGTACTCGTGTCGGGGCGCGGTCAGGACCGAGCGCGTCGAACCCCGCTCGACGATCTCGCCGTCCAGCATCACCAGCACCCGCTCGCAGACCGACGCGACCACCGCGAGGTCGTGGGTGATGAACAGCAGCGCGCTCCCGGCGGGCAGCGAATCCCGGATCAAGCCGAGGATGTGTGCCTGCACGGTGACGTCGAGCGCCGTGGTCGGCTCGTCGCAGATCAGCAGCGAGGGTGCGGTGGCCAGCGCCATGGCGAGCACCACCCGCTGCCGCTGCCCGCCGGAGAGCTGGTGCGGGTACGCCCGCGCGGTGCCGGGCAGCCCGACCGCGGCCAGCAGCTCCTCGGCCGACCGCCCGCGGCGGCCGTGCACCCGCAGCGGCTCGGTGACCTGCCGCCCGACGCGCATCACCGGGTTCAGCGCGGTCATCGGCTCCTGGAAGACCATCGACAACCCGTTGCCCCGCAGCCGGGAAAGGTCCTTTTCGGACGCACCCACCAGCTCTTCACCGTTCAGCCGCACCGAACCCGAAGCCCGCAGCTCGTCCGGCAGCAGCCCCATGACCGACAGCGCGGTGAGCGACTTCCCGGAGCCGGACTCGCCGATCAGCCCGACCCGCTCACCGGCGCCGATCTCGAACGACACGTCGCGCACCAGGTCCGCGACCCGCAGGTGCGCCACCGCCAGCGTCATGCCCGCACCGCCAATCGGGGGTCGAAGCGGTCGCGCAGCCCGTCGCCGAGCAGGTTGAACCCCAGCACGGCCACGGCGATCGCGATACCCGGCACCAGCGCGAGCCGCGGGTGCGCGGTGAGCAGCTCCTGCGACTCCTGCAGCATCCGGCCCCAGGACGGCGTCGGCGGCCGGGTGCCGAAGCCGAGGAACGACAGGGCCGCCTCGGCCAGCACGGCGATCGCGAACGACACCGAGGACTGCACGATCAGCAGCCCGGAGATGTTCGGCAGCACGTGGCGCACGGCGATGTTCAGCCGCGACCGGCCGGCCGCGCGCGCCGCCAGCACGTACTCGCTGCTGCCCACCTGCAGCGTGCCGGACCGCGCGATCCGGGCGAAGGCGGGAATGGTCGCGATGCCGATCGCCACCATGGCCGTGAGCGTGTCGGCGCCGAACACCGCGCCGAACATGATCGCCAGCAGCAGCGCGGGGAACGCGAGCACCAGGTCGTTCGCGCGCATCACCAGCTCACCGAGCCAGCGCGGCGCCAGCCCCGCCAGCACCCCCAGCGGCGTCCCGATCACCCCGGCGATGCCGACCGCCACCACCCCGACGTACAGCGTGGTGCGCGCGCCGACCAGGACCTGGCTGAACACGTCACGGCCGAACTTGTCCGTGCCGAACAGGTGCGCGCCGCTGAACCCGAGCAGCCGCTCCGGCGCGTCGACCCGCACCGGGTCGTACGGCGTCCAGGCGAACGAGACCAGCGCGGCCAGCACCACCAGCGTCACCAGCACGGCGCCGGCCACCAGGTTGCCGTTGCGCGTCTTCATCACGAACCCCGCAGTCTCGGGTCGAGCACCGGGTACAGCAGGTCCACCACGAAGTTGACCAGCAGCACCCCGGCCACCAGCACCAGCACGATCCCCTGCACGGTGAGCAGGTCGCGCGAGGACACCGCGTCCAGCAGCAGGCTGCCCAGCCCGGGCAGCACGAACACCCGCTCCACCACCACCGCGCCGATCAGCAGCGTGGCCAGTTGCAGGCCGAGCACGGTGACGACCGGGACCGACGCGTTGCGCAACCCGTGCCGGTACAGCGCCTGGCCCGGCAGGAGGCCCTTGGACCGCGCGGTGCGCAGGTAGTCCTGGCCGAGCGTGTCGAGCACGGCCGAGCGGACGTACCGGGTGAGCACCGCGCCCTGCACCAGGCCGAGGGACAGCGCGGGCAGCACCAGCCCGCGCAGGAACTCGCCCACGTCCTCCTCCGGCGGGGTCCACCCGCCGCTCGGCAGCCAGCGCAGCCGCACGGCGAAGACCTGCACCAGGACGATCCCGGCGAGGAAGGCCGGGATCGCCACGCCGATCTGCGAAAGCCCGGAAATCCCGGCCCCGCTGGGTTTGCGGTGCCGCACGGCCGCGAACGCGCCCGCCGGCACGGCGATCACCAGCGCCACCACCGTGCTCGCGCCGACCAGCCACAGCGTCACGCCGAGGCGGTCGAGCAACTGCGGGCCGATGGCGTCGCGGGTCACGTACGAACGGCCGAAGTCGCCGTGCAGCACTCCGCCGATCCAGCGGAGGTACTGCGTGAGCAGTGGCTGGTCGATGCCGAACTCCGCGCGGGTCTTCGCCAGCAGCTCCGGCGTCGCGTTGACCCCGAGCGCCACCTGCGCCGGGTCGCCGGGCAGCACGGCCAGGAACAGGAACACCACGATCGAGGCGACGAACAGGCTGACCACCAGGATCGCCACCCGCCGCAGCACCTTGGCGGTCATCGCGGCCTCAGCCCGGTGAGGTCGAAGGACTCGCTGACCTGGTTCTTCGCGAAGCCCGTCACCTTGTCCTTGGCGACGATCACGTTCGGGTAGAGGAACAGCCAGTCCGCCGCCGCGTCGGTGTTGAGCTGGCGCGCGACCTGCTTCAGGTCGGCGACCTGCTGCTGCTCGGTGCCGCTGTCGGCCTCGGCGAGCAGCCGCTGCACGCGTTCGCTGTCGTAGCCCCAGTAGTAGGAGGGTTTGCCGAACGTGGTGATGTCCCGCGCCTCGACGTGCTGGACGATCGACAGGTCGTAGTCGTGGTCGGTGAACACCTGCTTGAGCCACACCGCGGGGAAGTCGAGCGGGTCGATCGTGGTCCCCACCCCGACGCCGGCCAGCTCCGACTGCACGACCTGCGCGGCCGAAACCGCGTACGGCAGGTTCGGGATCCGCAGCCGCAGGTTGAGGTTGCCCACCCCGGCCTGCGCGAGCAGTTGCCGCGCTTTCGCCGGGTCGTACGGGTAGACCTTCGACAGGTCCTCGTACCACGGGTCGGTCGGCGGGACCATGCTGCCGATCAGCGTCCCGCGGCCGTCGAAGACCAGGTCCAGCACGGCTTTCCGGTCGATCGCGTAGGTCAGGGCCCGGCGCACGCGGGGATCGTCCAGCGGCGCGCGCCGGTTGTTGAACGCGAGCGTCACCTCGCTGTTGGTGGTGCCCGGCACGACGGTGAACCGGTCGTCGCCCTGGAACTGCGGGATCGAATCGGCCGAGGTGAGCGAAGAGATCACGTCGATGCCGTTGCTGAGCAGCGCGTTGTCGAGCGCGGTGGGGTCGGCGATGTACTTGAGCACCACCGTGCGGTACGCGGGTTTCCGGCCCCAGTACCCCGGGTTCCGCGCCAGCACGATGGAGTCGCCGCGCCGCCGGGAAGCCACCTCGTACGGCCCGGTGCCGACCGGCCGGCCGGCCAGGTCACCCACGCCGGTCGGGCTGAACATCACGCCGATCCGGCTGGTCAGGCTGAACAGCCAGCCGTTGCTCGGCTTCGACAGCACCACCCGCGCGTGCTCGGGGGAGACGGCGTCCACGTGGTCGACCACGTCCATGGCCGACTTGACCGAGATCGTCCAGTCGGTCTTCACCCGCAGCAAGGAGAACTTGACGTCGGCGGCGGTGAACGGCGCGCCGTTGCCGAACTTCACCCCCGGCCGGAGCCGGAAGTCGTAGGTCCGGCGGTCCGGGCTGATCGTCCAGGACTCGGCGAGCAGCGGCACGACCCGCCCGCTCGCGTCGAGCTTCACCAGACCTTCGTAGACGTTGTAGAGCAGGGCCTGCGGAATGGCGGAGCCGTCGGAGTGGGTGAAGTCGAAGCTCGCCGGCTCGGCCGTGAAGCCGACCGACAGCGTGTCGGGACCGCTCACCACCTGGGCGCTGGACCCCGCCGAGCAGCCGGAGACCACGAGCAGCAGAGCCAGCGCCGTGGCGTGAATCCGGCCTTTCATTCCGCCTCCTGTGTCCTGCGGGACACTCCCCCGGGTGCGGGTGTCCCGCATGAGCGCTGCCGGTCGGCCGCGCGAGCGAGCTGCCGCGATTGTGAGCCCACGCGTCCTTGGACTCAGTACACTGGTCTGACCAGTAGCCCGAGGTTCGCACCAGACGACGCCGAGGTCAAGGGATGCAGTTCGAACCGGTGGCGCCCGTGCACGCGTATCAGCGGATCGTGGCGCAGATCGAGGAGGCCGTGGTCAGCGGCCGGCTCAAGCCCGGCGCGCGGCTGCCCGGCGAGCGGGAGCTGATGACGCAGTTCGGCGTGGGGCGCTCGACCGTGCGGGAGGCCCTGCGGGTGTTGCAGGCGGCCGAAATCCTCCGCTCGCGCCCGGGCGACCCCCGCGGTCCGGAGATCCTCGCGGCCTCGCCCGCCGCGCTGCACCGCTCGATGCACCGGCTCGCCCGCGCCGATCACGTCGGGCTGGCCGAGCTGCTCCAGTTCCGGATGGTGCTGGACGGTTCCTCGCACCTGCTCGCCGCGCAGCTGCGCACGGACGAAGATCTGTCCACATTGGACGACGCGCTGGCCGCCATGCGTGTGGGCGCGGAGGCGGGCTACGCGGAATTCAGTCGGGCCGACGTCGCTTTCCACGACGCCATCGCGCGTGCGTCACGGAATCCGCTGCTGGTGGTGAGCGGTGAGGTGGTCCGCGAGGTGGTGCTGGAGCTGATCGAAGACAAGCTGGAGCACGCGCGCGACCGGACTTCGCTGATGCGGACCTGGCTGCGCCACCACGCGGAAGTCCTGGAAGCGGTCCGCGCCGCCGACGGTGCGTCGGCGGCGCGGCTCGCGCGTCGGGCGTTGTACGACAACTACGTGGAGCACGTGCCGGAGGACCGGCGCGTGCTGCTCACCCCGCTGCTCTGATCAGACGGCCGGATTCGCGTGGACCGGCGGTTCGTCTCAGCCCAGGGCCGCCAGCAGATCGCGCCAGAGGTCCTCCGGGTCTTCGAGGCCGACGCTCAGCCGGATCAGCCCGGCCGGCACACGTTCCTCGCCGGGCAGCCAGGCGCGCCGTTCCACCAGGCTTTCCACGCCGCCGAGACTGGTCGCGGAGCGGATCAGCCGGACCGAGGCGCACACGCGGTCGGCCGCCTCGGCCCCCGCCAGCTCGAACGAGACCATCATCCCGAAGCCGGGGTAGCGGACCTCGGTGACGGCGGGGTGCTCAGCGAGCCGGGACACCAGCAAAGCGGCGGTCTTCTCCTGTTCGGCGAGCCGCACGCCCAGCGTCCGCAGACCGCGCAACGCCAGCCAAGCCTCCAACGCGCCGGGTGTGGCACCGACGCGCGTACGAGCGCCGCGCAGCTCTTCGCCGACAGCGTCTTCCTTCGCCACGGCGATGCCGAGAAGCAGGTCGCTGTGCCCGCCGATCAGCTTCGTGGCGCTGTGCACGACGATGTCGGCGCCGAGCTTCAACGGCTGCTGGTGCAACGGCGTCGCGAAGGTGTTGTCGACCACGACCCGTCCGCGCGCCGCCTTCGCGATGGCTTCGATGTCCATCACGTCCAACGTCGGGTTGGTCGGCGATTCGAGCCAGAGCAGATCCGCGTCGGAGTCGATCCAGGACCGGGTGTCGGTGGGTTCGAGCTCGGTGACGGTGAGCCGGCCGAGCTTCTGGGCGTGCTGAAGCACCCCGCGCGTGACCGCGTAGCTGAAGGTCGGCACGACGACCCGCGCACCGACCGGCAGCGTGTCCAGCACGGCCGACAACGTCGCCACCCCGGAAGCGAACGCGACCGCGCGCCCCCCTTCGAGCGCGCCGACGGCCTCTTCGAGCGCCGCCCAGGTGGCGGTTCCGTCCGACCGCGCGTAGACGGAATCCCCGCCGGCCTGGAACGTGCTGGTCGCGACGATCGGCGGGTTCAGCGGCTCGCCGGGTCCGTGCGGCCGGCCGGCGGCGATGGCGAGGGTGCGCGGGGTCCAGTCGTCCATGGGCCCCACCGTAGCCACGGGGCGGCGGTGGGGCACAGGAGTCCGGCCAGTCTCAGTGCGCGTAGACCTCCAGCTCGTAGAGCGAGTACCCGTACTTGGTCCCCCGCTGCACCCCCGCGACGCGGACGAACCGGGCGTCCGAAGGGCCGAAGGACACGTTGTCCGCCCCTCCGTTGCCGTCCGTCACCACGGCCGCGTCCCGCCAGGACGCTCCGTCCGAGGAGAGCTGCACCTTGTACCCCTTCGCGTAAGCCGCCTCCCACGAGAGCACCACGCGCGAGACCGGCTGCACCGAGCCGAGGTCCACCGTGATCGACTGGTTGTCGCTCCAGTCGCTGGCCCATCGGGTGGCGGCGTTGCCGTCGACGGCGTTCGAGGCGGGCGAGTTGTAGAAGCCCGTTTCGGCACTGGTCGCGGAGACCGGCTTGCCCGCGGCGAGGTTCGAGACGTTGTCGCCGCGGTGAGCCGGGTATTCGACGACCTGCTGGAAGGTCGGGCGGTTCTGCGTGCTGATCTTGCCGTGCGTGATGCCGCCCAGCGGGCGCTGGATCACGCTGTCGGCGCACCACTGGTCACCGGCCGAGCAGTCCCCGTCACCCGGGTAGACGGTGTTCGCGGGCTGGGCCGCGGCCGCCGTCAGCGAGTCGGCCAGCGCGGTGCGGCAGGCGCCGAGGTTGCCGCCGCCGCAGAAGGTCGAGCCCAACGGGCCCGCGACCGGCTGGCCCAGCACCGTGCGGAGGTCCTTGCTCACGTAGCCCCACCAGCCGTGCTGGTAGGACGAGCCCTGGTGCGGCTGCCCGACGTGCTTGCCCGGGATCTCGTTCTGGAACCCGGACGGGCTCTCGTTGATCTGCAGCACGTTGGTCATCGCGGTGAACGCCTCGTCGCCCATGGCGGGCTTGAACTCGCCGGTGACCAGCAGCGGCCACCACGCGTCCATGATCCGGATCGCGTCGGCGTCGGTGTAGGCCTTGCTGCCCGGCGACGACTCCACGCGCTGGTGCCCGTGGGCCAGCCAGGTCTTCAGCTTCGCCTCGGCGTCGGCCGCCGCGCCGGTCAGCGGCGCCTGGTCGAGCACCTGCAGCAGCAGCGGCAGCACCTTCTCCGCCCGCAGGTCGGCCAGCGCTGCGTCCTCCATGGCCTGCGTCAGGTTCACCCGCGTCACCTTGGTACCGCCGGAGATCAGCGCCTTGACCCGCGCGTCCAGCAGGTCGGCGCGGTGCACGGCGGACTTGTCCGCGCCGCCGGACGCGTAGCCCTTGGCCTGCGCGTTGTTCCAGCTGATGTAGTAGTCCTGGTTGATCGACTGCGGGTGCTGCGAAGCCGGGGTGTAGTCCGCGACGTTGCCCTCGGGCTTCCAGCCCTGCCAGTCGTAGCCCTGGCCACCCCAGACCGGCATCGTCGGGTCGACCCCGGGGTTGCGCACCGGGTTCGCGCCCGAGTTGAAGTACGCGACGTCCTTCGAGTCGGCGTAGAACCAGTTGAAGGTGAAGTTGACGTCGTGCGCGGCCTTCTGGAAGTCCGAGGCGGAGTGGATGAAGTCCGGGTCGTTGAACTCCTGGAAGCCGATCAGCGAATCCACCTCGTGGAGGTACGAGGACCGCAGCGACGCGTACGCCACCGGTTTGCCGCCCACCGTCGCGCGGCTGACCACCGGGCCGTACTTCGTGCGGTAGCTCCGCAGGGTGTACGAGCCGGCCGCGGTGCCGTCGGCCACCGTCGGCGACCAGGAGTCCTTGCGCTCCACGGTGTCCATCGGCAGGCACTGGCCCTGGTAGAGGTAGTAGTTCGAGTCCTTGGTGGCCGGTTTGCCGCTCGGGTCGCACAACGGCAGCGCGAACGTGTCGATGATGTCCTGCGCCGCGGAGGTGGCGCTCCACGAGTAGTCCTGGCCGCGGCCGAGCAGCACGTACATGCTGATGCCGGCGAACGACGCGCCCCGCGCGCTGATCCCCGGGCCCTGCAGCTCCTGCAGCATCAGCAGTTGCGGGGCGAAGTACCCGGTCTGCGGGCCGAACACGGCCACCGGGTGCCCGCTCGCCGTGTTCGAGCCCGAAACCACCAGCGCGTTGGACATCCCGTGCTTGTCCTTGAGCAGGTCGCCCGGCAGCACGCCCTGGTCGAACATCCCCCGCGCGGCCTCCTGGCCCTTCGGCGCGGCGACCTCCACCTTCGCCGGCGTCGCCGAGGCAGCCGAGCCGGTGGGGTCGTACACGAGCTGCTGGCCGGTCACCGAACCCTTGTCCGGCAACGCTTCGCCCTGGGGGTTCGCCGGGGTCTTGCCGTAGTCGAAGGTCTGCCCGTCGTGCAGCGTCTTGACCGCTTCGGGGTCGTCCGCGGCGCGCAGGCTCTCCCACACCTTCTCACCCTGCGCGAGGCCGTACTTCTCCTGCAGCGCGAGCTTCGCGACCGCGTTCTGCACCTCGCCGCCGCCGCCCGCGCCGAACTGGGCGCCGACCACCGACGCCAGCACGACCAGGTCGGTCAGCTTGAACGGGTCGATGGTGCCGGCGTTGGTGATCGCGTCGACGTGCCCGGTGAGCACGTACTCACCGGGGAAGTAGCGGCCGTTGTGGGAGTCGGTGATGTACTTGTTGATCCCGTCGACGTAGGCCTGCGAGTCGGCCAGGCCCTGCTTCCCGCGCGGGCCGTTGGCCGCGGCGGCGTCGATCTGGGCCTGCAACTCCTGCTCGGTGTACGGCGCGGCGGAGAAGAAGGACTGCTCCAGCTCGCGGTTCGCGGGCGCGCCCCCGGCGTAGGAGCTCAGCTGACCGCGGCCGACGCGGCGCAGGATGTCCATCAGCCACAGCCGGTCCTGCGCGGCCGCGTAGCCGGCGCCGAACTCCGTGCCGGAGCGCGTGGTGCCCTGGATGTGCGGGACGCCGGTGGCCTTGTCCCGCGTGATGGTCACGTCGGAGCGCGGCTTCAGCGTGCTGGCCACCTGGTCGGCGGGCACGCCGAAGGAGGAGTCGTTGAAGAACTTGCCGATCGTGTCCGTGGTCAGCGTCTTGTACCCGCCGGCCAGGTCGGCGTACCGGCCGAGCTGGTCGTCGGCGTGGGCCGGCTGGGTGCCGAACGCCTTGTTGGCGAGGATCTCCGCGAGCGTCGCGCCGCCGTTCTCCCCCGGTGGCAGGATGTCGTTGCACTGCCCGGCGCAGTAGTCGTTGCCGGGCAGCGCCGCGGTGGCGGGCGGGACCCCGGCCACCGTCTGCGTCAGTCCTGCCGTGAGTACGGCCAACGCCGCCACGGTCAGGATGCGGATGCGTCGTCGCATGCCCGATCTCCCGTCCACGAGGATCCCCCAGAGTGACCCGGCGCACACTACCGGCGAGTAGCGCCGTTTGTGAAGACTTTTCGCGTTTAACCAGCCGTTGGGCGTAGTCCGATCGGCGCAGCTCACAGCCCGTAGGTACGGTAGCGCCATGACCTTGGAAAAGCCCGAAATCGATCGCCCGGACGGCCCCGCGCCGGCCGAACTCGAGATCACCGACATCACGGTCGGCGACGGCACCGAAGCCCAGCCCGGCAGTGCGGTGAGCGTCCACTACGTCGGCGTTTCGCACTCCACCGGCGATGAGTTCGACGCCTCGTGGAACCGCGGCGAGCCGCTGCGCTTCGCGCTCGGCGCCGGCCAGGTCATCCCCGGCTGGGACCAGGGGGTGGCCGGGATGAAGATCGGCGGCCGCCGCCGGCTCGTGATCCCCCCGCACCTGGCCTACGGCGAACGCGGCGCGGGCGGCGTGATCAAGCCGAACGAAACCCTCGTTTTCGTGGTCGACCTCGTCGACGTCAACTGACGGGCCCAGCCGTCGGAGTGGCCGTTTCGGGCCCTCCGGCGGCTTGCTGCTTTCGGGTGAACGCGGCTCTCGATGGGGTCCGGTTGTTTCCCTGACCGAAACCACTATCAGGGGTGGAAATGCGCGTTCGTGCGGTCCTGTCCGCAGCCGTCCTGACCCTCGCGGGCGCCCTGGCCACCGCGCTCCCGGCCTCGGCCGTGGCCAACGGATACGATGTGCCGCAAGGACGATTCCAGTTCGCCGCGAAGCTCACCATGACCGGCATCCCGAGGCCGGACGGATCCCACTACGACAGCGCGTGCTCGGGCGCCCTGATCGCACCGCAGTGGATCATCACCGCCGGGCACTGCTTCCACGACGGGCACCGCAAGCCGATCTCCGGCCAGGTCCCGTATGCGACCTCCGTGCTGCTCGGCACCACCGTGCAGGGCGACGGTCTCGGCGTCACGCGCAAGGTCACCGACGTGCTGCAGGCCGGCACCAACGACATTTCGCTGGCGAAGCTCGACCGCCCGGTCACCGGCATCACCCCGCTGACCGTCCAGCGGACCGCGCCGGCGATCGGCCGGTCGGTGACGCTCGCGGGCTGGGGCAGCCTGAGCTCGGTGGACGCCAAGCCGTCGGCCAAGATGCAGCAGGGCACCCTGCGGGTCTCCACCGTGGCCGCCACCACGATCGGCGTGACCGGCGCCGCGCCGGACAAGACGACCAGCGCCTGCCCGTACGACTCGGGCGCGCCGTACTTCGTCGCCGACCAGGACGGCGGCCGGCTCGTGGCGGTCGAGTCGACCGGACCGGACTGCCCGCATTCGACCCCGGAGACGACGGGGCGCGCGGACGTGATCGCGGACTGGATCTGCGCGCACACCGCGTGAAAGTCAAGTACACGAACGGGCCTCGCGGCTGAGCGAGGCCCGTTTTCTTTCGCCCGACGAGGGAATTCCTCAGTCCGCCGGACCCGGTTAGCGTGGAGGGCCGATCATCGGCGCACCGCCGGTGACCCGGACGAAGGGATCCAATGCGCGTTCGCGCCGCAGTCTCCGCAGCAGCCCTCCTGCCCCTCCTCACCGCCGCGCCGGCGCTGGCCGTCGCGAACGGCTCGGACGTTCCCTCCGGCCAGTTCGGCTTCGCCGCGAAGCTGGCCATGCCGAGCATCCCGCGCCCGGGCGGCGGCACGTATGCGAGTTTCTGCTCCGGCTCGCTCGTCGCCCCGCAGTGGATCCTCACCAACGGCCACTGCTTCCACGACGTGAACCACAACCGCGTGTCCGGCCCGGTGCCCTACACCACCAACGTCACCCTCGGCCTGGTCGACGAGAGCAAGGAGAAGGGAGTCACGCGCGGGGTGACCGACATCCTGCAGTCCAGCGTCAACGACACCGCGCTGGCGCACCTCGACCGCCCGGCCACCGGTGTCACCCCGCTGACGGTGAACCGCCTGGTCCCGGGGACCGGGCAGACGCTCACGCTGGCCGGCTGGGGCGCCACCACGGCGAAGAACCCGGCCCCGTCGGGCAAACTGCAGCAGGGCACGGTGCAGGTGGCCAACGTCGCCGGGACCACCATCGGCGTGAAGGGGGTCAGCCCGGCCGCCACCACCAGCGCGTGCACCTACGACGCCGGGGCGCCCTACTTCGTCCCGTCGGGCGCGGGCGGGCAGCTCTTCGCCGTCGAGATCACCGGCCCGGACTGCCCGCACACGACTCCGGAGCTCACCGGCCGCGTCGACGTCATCGCGGACTGGATCGCCGACCACACGAAGTGAGTACCGTGGACGGGAGCCGTCGACCCGAGGAGTCCCGATGCCCGAGCCGATCCTGACCGCCGTCGCCACCACGCTCGCGACCAAGGCCGCCACCGGCCTGTACGAGCTGGTCAAGCGCAGGTTCTCCAGCGACCGGAAGGCCGTCGCGACACTGGAGGCGGCCAAGCCCGAGGACCCGGCCACCATCGCGGCCCTGGCCGAGCGCCTGGACGTGGAAACCCGCGCCGACCCCGCGTTCGGCGCCGCCCTGCACGCCGAGTTCGAGGTCCACCAGGACGCCCGTGGCGGCAGCGTGAACAACCACGTGGGCACCGTGGCCGAAGGGGCCAAGGTCGTCCAGACCCGTGACGTACACGGCAACATCAGTTTCTGAGTCGCACGGAGAGCAATCGCCAGGGTTGCTCTCCGTGCCCCTCTCCATGCCCCTCTCCATGCCCTCTCCGCCGATCCCCGTGCCCCCGCGCTGGCGCACCGTGTCCACGGAACGCACCCTGCTGGCGGTCGTCCACAACGTCACCGCCGCCACCCGCCTGCTCGACGTGCTGGCCCTGTTCGCCGTCGACCCGCGGATCCAGACGGTGTTCACCTGCCCGGGCTCGAGCGCCTTCACCCGCGGGACCGAAGAGTTCCTGTCCGCCCGGGGCATTCCGCTGCTGCCCTGGCCGGAGGCGGTGCGGACCGAGTTCGACTGGGCGCTGGCCGCCAGCTGCGGGGGTGACCTGCACGAACTGCGGGCGCCGCTGACGGTGATCCCCCACGGCATGGGCTACAACAAGTTCCTGGACCACGGGAACCGGAAAGCGGTGTTCGGTCTTTCCGAGCCCTGGCTGATGCATCGGGGCGAGGTCGTCCCCGCGCACATCGTGCTTTCGCACCAGGAGCAGCTCGATCGGCTCGGGCGCGACTGCCCGCCGGCGGTGGACCGTGCGGTCGTCGCCGGTGATCCCTGTCTGGACCGGCTCCGGGCGAGCAGGCCGCTGCGCGAGACCTATCGGCAGAAGCTCGGCGTCCGGCGCGGGCAGAAACTGGTTCTCCTCTCCTCCACCTGGGGACCCGAGTCGTTGTACGGGCACGCCCCCGACCTGCCGGCCGAAATCGCCCGAGAGCTGCCGCTCGACGAATTCCGGGTCGTGCTCGCGCTGCACCCGAACATCGGCCAGGGCCATTTCCCGTGGCAGGTCCGGAGGTGGCTGGAGGACGGCCGGCGCAGCGGGGTGCTGGTCCTGCCGCAGGAACAACTGTGGCAGCCGGCGGCTGTGGCGGCGGACGTGACCATCGGGGACCAGGGCTCGGTCACGTTCTACTCGGCCTGCCTCGGCACCCCGGTGCTGCTGGCCACCGCACCGCGGGAGACCGTCGACCCGGCTTCCCCGATCGCCGCGCTGCTGCGAAGCGCGCCCGAGCTGAAGCCGGGCCACCTGGCCGACCAGCTCACCGAAGCCATCGCTCACCCACCCGCGCTCGACGCGGTGATCGAGCTGGCCACGAGCGTGCCGGGTGAGTTCGCGGCCCGGCTCACCGAACTCGGCTACCGGACACTCGATCTGTCGCGCCCGGAGCGCCCACCCGCCCTCGTCACGTTCGCGCCGCCGCGGATCCGGACCGCCGCCGTCGGCGCGCAGTGGGTCAGCGTCTTCGACGGCCAGGTGGTCCGGCACGCCGCGAACGGCACCTCGGCTCCCCCACGGGCGCACCTGGTGGTCACCACCGACGCGCCGGATCCGCGGCTGCTGGAGCGGGCCGGCGTGGTGCTCGGCGACCAGGTGCCGGACCCGGTCCGCTGGATCGTGGCGACCCTGACCACGTTGCCCGGCTGCTCGTGGGCCGCCTGCCCGGACGGGACGAGCTGGCTGGCCGGCGCCCACGACGGGCGGCTGGTCCGGTTCGCCACCCCGGAGCTGCCCGAAGCCGTCCCGTCACTGCTCCACTCCCACCACGGCGAGCTCCCGGCCGAACTCCGCTTCACCGTCGCAGGCGTTCAGCACGAGGTTCGGCTGAGCGTGGTCAAGGACGGAACCGCTCCTCCAGCCACTCCATGAGGTCGAGGGCCTCGGCGGTGAAACCCTGTAGCCGGGCCACGTTCAACGCGTCCTCGGCCCGGGCCGTCGCCGATTCCCGATCGCCTTCGGCCAGCGCCACTTCCGCGAGCACGCGCAAAGCCGCGATGCGCTCACGGTGCCAGCCTCCGGTCGCGGCGAGTTCGACAACCTCCCGCAGCCAGCCGGCCCCCGGTTCGCGGTGGCCGCCGTCGACGGCTTTCCGCCCACGCCACAGGAGGATCTTCACCCGGTTGCCCGGCTCGCGGTCCAGCTCGGTCGACGCCCGGTCCAGCAGCCCGGCCGCCTCCTCGGGAGCCGCGACCTTGGCCAGGTGGAGCTGGGCCAGCGCCGTCCGCCGCGGCTCGCCCAGCTCTTCGGCGAGTCGGAGGTTGAGCCGCAGCTGCTCCTCCGCCTCGGCGAGGAGCCCTTCGGCCGGTTCGTGGGCGGACGCCTCGAAGCAGGCCAGGCCCAGCGACTCGACCGCCGTCGCCCGGGCTTCGGCCGACCCGGCCTGCGCGGCCAGCTCCGCGGCCCGCGCGTGGTGCTCTCGAGCGCTCGCCCAATCCCGGCGCTGCCCGTCGGCGAACCCCCACTGCGTGAACATCAGGGCCGCGGCGAGCGGCGATCCCCAGGCCCCGGCGGCGGACGCGGCGTCCCGGTTGACCGTGACCATCTCGGCCGGGTGACCGCCCTCCTGGTGCACCGGCCACAACGCGAGCGCCAGCCGGCAGACGTCTTCGTGCGCGCCCTCCTTATACGCGGTTTCCGCCGCGGCCACCAGGTTCAGCCGTTCCGTCCGGAGCCACTGCCGGGCCTCGGCCTGGTCGAGCCCGGCCGGTTCGAACCCGGGCCAGAGCCGCGCGGCCCAGCCGCGGGCCAGCACCTTTTCCGCGACGGCGAGAGCCGTTCGCGCGTAGTGCGCCACGATCTTCGACGGCGGGCGGCCCTGGCCGGCGGCGTGCAGCCGGGCCAGCTCGGCCATCCGGTACCGGTCGGCGCCCATCGGCTCGATCAGCTTGGCGCGCACCAGGTCGGCGAGCGCGTCCTCGGCCTCGTCGAGGTCCAGTCCCAGCACGGCCATCAGCGTTTCCAGCGCAACGTCACCGTCGCCGGGGTGCGCGCCGAACAGCCGGTAGGCGGCCTGCGCGTCCTCCCGCAGCCGCTCGTAGGCGACGTCGAAGACCGGGCTCGCGAGGCTGCCCTTCCGGCGGATCCGGCCGATCAGCCGTTCCAGCGGCCGGCCCGGCGAATCGGCGAGCAGCGCGCCCGCGACCGTCAGCTCGGCCGCGGAACCGGCGCAGATCCGGATCAGCTCCTCCCGCGGCCCCGGCTCGGCGTCGAGCCGCTCGACCCCGACCAGCTCGGCGAGCACCCCGCGGGCGGCCTCGTCGCTCAGCGGGTCCAGCTCCACGTCCTGGGCCGAGTGCCGGGTCTTCAGCTCGGTCAACCGGCCCGCCTCGACGACCAGCACCATCGAACCGGCCCCGGCCGGCAGCAGCGGAAACACCTCCGCCGCACTCATCGCGTCGTCCACCAGCAGAGCGATCCGACGCCCACCACTCCAGGCCCGCCACATCGCGGACCGCCCCTCCAGGCTCTGCGGCCACTGCTGCGCGCCGTACCCGGCCAGCGCCAGCAGATCGGCGAGCACATCGGTGACCGGACGGCGCCCCAGCCGCACCGGGTACACCCCGCCGTCGAACCGATCCTGGTGGCGAAACGCCCAGCACTCGCACAAGGTGCTGCGCCCGCTCCCCGGAGCCCCTCGCACGATCGCGATCCCCACCCCGGCCCGGGCCCTTTCGTGCACCCGGCTCAGCTCGTCGAGCTGCCGCTCGTTGTTCCGGTAGTGCCGCGGCGGCTCCAGCACCGGCACCGGCGGCACCAACGACACCGATGCCCCGGCCGGCGCGTGGAAGTGGACGTCGCCGTAGACGTCCCGGCCCTGGAACACACTGCCGGCCGAACCGTCGAAGAAGTTTCCCTCGCCCATCGCTCCCCAACTCCGAACTCGTCCACCCAGGCTACCCGAGCTGTCACAATCCGTGGTGCTCCGTTCACCGGCCGGCGGAAGGTAGTATTCAATTGGTCGTTTCGAGAACGGATTTGGGCAAAATCGATGGAGCAGCAAAGCCGGTGGCAGACATTTGACCGATCCAGATCCGCTTCGTCTTCGCCGTCGACAACGGCTCCGAATTCAGCAGCGGCGTTCAGGAACTGCTCGTCCGCGCAGGAGTTCGCCTGCATTCCTGGGACGAAATCGCGAAACTGAACTACGCCCTGGTGCTGACCGCGAGTGAGAACATCGATTTCACCCGGCTCCGCGGACCGGTGCTGGTCTTCCCGCACGGAGTCGGTTTCCACAAGTACGTGCCCGATTCCGAATCCAGCGGAGACCGGTTGTCCGGGCTGGTCCCCGCGACCGCGCTGGCCTCCGGCCGGGTGCGAATGGTTGTCTCCCACCCGGCCCAGGAAGAACAGCTTCGGTCGGTGAATCCGGCCACCGCCGGGAAAACCGTGCTGATCGGCGACCCCCAGCTCGAGCAACTGCTGGAAAGTGCCGCGCACCGCGAGCATTACCGACGTCTTCTCGGCGTGGGCGATCGCCGTTTCGTCCTGTTGAGCTCGACGTGGGGTCAAGGCTCTTTGATCGGAGCCCGGCCGCGGCTGCCCGCGGAGGTCCTCGCGGCCATGCCGTTCGACGAAACCGCCGTCGGGCTGGTGCTGCACCCGAACATCTGGTCCCGCTACCGGCCGTTCCAGCTGCACGCCTGGTTCGCCGCGGCCGAGGAGTCCGGGTTGCTGCTCTTCCCGCCGGACCTGGGCTGGCAGGCCGCGGTCGTCGCGGCGGACCTGGTGGTCGGTGACCACGGTTCGGTCAGTCTGCTGGCCGCCGCGGCCGGGAAGCCGCTCGTGCTCGCGGCCTCCGGGGCCGAGATCGTCCCCGGCACCAGCGCCGCGTTGCTGAGCGAACGCGCCACCAGGCTGTACCGCGATCGTCCGCTGCGTCCCCAGCTGGAAGCAACCGAGCCACAGCACTGGCAGGAGCTTCTCGCCGAACGGACCTTCGCCCGCACCCGCGGCTCGATCGGCCGGCTGCACGCGCTGGTCCACGAGATGCTCGAACTGCCACCGCAGCCGGCCCCGCGACTGCGGGCCGCCGACCCGGAGGTCCGCCCGGCGCCGGTTCTCGCGTTCACCACCTACCCGGATGGCACCGATTCCCTCACCCTCCACCGCTTTCCCCGCGCGGTCGAGCCGTGGCGCCCCGACACCGACCGCGCCCCCGGCGATCGGCGGCACACGGTCGTGGACGAACGCGAGACCAACCTCGGCCGGATCGGCAACGCCGCGGTGCTGGTGCGATCCACAGTGGACAAAGACCCGGAACGCTGGTGCCGGACGACACTCCTCCACCACCCACGCTGTGAGCTGGCCGCGGCCGCGACGCCGGACGGCTGTGTCGCGGTGACCGCCGCCGGCGACGCCTTCACCGCGACCGGAGCGGCCGACACCGCCGCACTGGCCTCGACGCTCTACGCCGACCGGAGCGCCGGAGACCGCACCGTCTCGCTACGCCTGGGCGGCGCCGTCACCACCGTTGTCATCCGGCGCTGACCGCTCCAGTTCGTCGGCCCGGGGGCTGCCGAGCCACCGGTACAACGCGATCGCCCGGTCGAGCTGCGCCCGGGCCCGATCCCGGTCGGGCAGCTCCCGGTGCAGCAGCTCCCTGGCCTCGGCTTCGTACGAGTGGAGCCCGCTCTCGCCGAGGAGTTTCGCTGCCTCCTCCGCCGCTTCGATCCCTTGCGGCCGCGCGAGTTTCAGCCTCAGCTTCCCGATGGCCAGCAACGCGCGCGCCGCCATCCGCCCGTCGTGGGCGGCGAACCACCGGTGGGCCGCCCCGAGTTCGCTCAGTCCGGCCTCGTCGGCGAGCGATTCGCCGAGGAACATCCGGGCCAGCGCTGCCCCTCGCGGCTCTTCGGCCTGCTCGTTCAGCTCGATCGAGCGCCGGTACGCCGCCTGCGCCGCGGCCGGCTGCCCGGCCAAGGCCAGGTAGCGGCCCTGGAATTCACGCACCGAAGCCCGCAGCACCAGCGGGCCTTCGCGATCGGCCAGCTCGATCGACCGGTTGACCAGCTCTTCCGCCTCCGGGAACCGCCCGAGGTCCGACAGCGGACGGGAAGCGACGCTCGCGAGCCTGGCCTCGGCCTCGGCGTTGCCCGCCGCGCGCGCCGCTTCGATCCCACGCAGGGCGACCTGGAGCGAGTCGGCGTGCCGCTTGCGGTTGAAGTAGTAGGCCGCCAGCGATTCCGCGAGCTGCCACCCGGCGTCCGGGAGGCCGGTCTCCATCGCGATCGCCTGCATCTCGTGCAGCGTCCGCCGGTGCGACTCGAACCAGTCCAGCGCCTCGGAGTTCCGTTCGTCCTTGGTCCCGGCGAACGGGTCCGCGGTGTCCGGGGCCGCCGCCACCCGGTACCGCTTACCCATCACCGCGACGTCCGCGTGGTGGGCGACCTCGCGAAAGTCCCGGACGACCCGGCGCAGGGCCTCCTCCCGATCCTCGGCGGCACCACACGCCCGGGCGTGATCGCGCACGAGCGGGTGAAGGAGGTAGCGGCCGTCCTCCTGGCCGAGGAGCCGGAGCGTGACCAATTCGGTGAGCAGATCGGCGGCCTCGATCCGGTCGACGGCGGCCAGCACCCCTGCGGTCCCGGCCGTGATCCCCACCGCCGGGTACGCCCCGAGGAGCCGGTACATCCGCTGCGCTTCGGCCCCGGCCGCCTGATACGTGGCCTGGAAAACCGATTCCCCCTGCTTACCGCCGGGCCACACCCGCGTCAGCTCGTCGCGCGACCGCCGGAGTCGCTCACGCAGAGCCTCCAGCGTCGGGCACCGCCCGCTCAGAACGAGGTTCGCGGCCTGCTCCAGCGCCAGCGGCAGGCCCCCGCAGTGCCCCAGCACCTCATCCCCGGCCCCGATCTGCACCCCACTGAGCCATCCGAACAACTCGGCCGAGGCCGCCGGCTCGAGCGGCTTCAGCTCGAGCGTTTCGCCACCGGCCGACCGCACCCGGACCCGCGACTCCACCCGCCCCGCGGCGATCACCACGCTGTGGTCCCCGCCGGGCAGCAGAGCCAGGACCTGCTCCGCCTCGGTGACGTTCTCGACGAGGAGGAGCAGCCGCGACCCCGCGGACTTGGTGCGCCACCACGCGGCAAGCTCGGGGTCCGGCGGCATCACCGAATCATCGACGCCCATCGAGCGCAGCAACCCGCGCAGCGCGGCCGGAACCACCAGTTCCCCGTCGACCAGAAAAGTCGCCAGATCGAGGTAAAGCTGTCCGCCGGGGAAATCCGCCAGCCGCCGCCACGAGACCTCCCGGGCCAGCGCCCGCCGCCCCGACCCCGGCATCCCGTCGATCACGAGGAGCGGCAGAGCCGCACGCTCCGCGCAGTACCGAACCGGCTGATCGCGCCCGACCAGCTTCACCACGGGCCGCCGCAACTGACGCGGCACCACCGGTTCGGAACCGGACGGGATGACCTGACCGATCGAATTGGCCTGAACCACCCGCGCGCCGCCGCCCACCACCCCAACCTCGTTGCGCCCCGCCACCAACCCACCCTACCGAGACCCCCGTCACAAAAACACCCACGCACTCCCCAACAAGCCCACTCACCGGCCCCAGGCGCCTCACACCCTCCGCCCCCGCTCACCGAGGCCCGGGCGCCCCGCACCCCACCCACCGAGGCCCGGGCGCCCCGCGCCCTACGCCCTACCCACCGGGGCCCGGGCGCCCCGCGCCCTACGCCCCACCCCGCTGGTTCCGCACCCCCCGCACCGTGGGGGTCCGGGGGCTCGGCCCCCGGGAGCAATGACGACCTCCCCAACGGGAAGAGGCCCCCTCCGCGCTAGCGGAAGGGGCCTCTGACCACGGTGGGCGAGGAGGGAGTTGAACCCTCACGTCCTTTCGGACACACGGACCTGAACCGTGCGCGTCTGCCATTCCGCCACTCGCCCGAGTTGCTTCTCTCTGACAGCCAGCAAAGCTTAGCAGCCGGATTCAGCGGGTTTCACCGGGGGCCGTGTCGAGGCTTCCTCGCCCGGATAGGATCGGCGCGGAAGCACACGTGTGAGGAGGTAGTCCCCGGTGGGTCGCGTAGAGCGCTTCGACAGGCGGCTCGAGAACCTCGTGGGGAACACCTTCGCGCGCATGTTCGGTGGCAACGTCGTCACGCAGGAAGTGGCGGTCGCGCTCGAGCGGGAAGGCGAGGAGAACGTTCGTGAGCTGGCAGGCGGTCGGCAGCTCGCCCCGAATCACTACATCGTGTCCTTGGGGCAGGCTGACCACGAACGCATGGCCGGCGACGAGCAGCGGGTCACCGGGGTTCTCGCGAAAGCCGTGGCGGAACACCTCGCCGAGCACGGCTGGGACACCTATGGTGACGTCGTCGTATCACTCGAGCGCAACGAGGCGCTGCATACTGGACAGTTCAAGACCCGTTCGTCCGTCGATCCCGACGCCCGCGCGAGTGGGGCCGGTGGCTCGCCACGGTCGGCACGACCCAGCAACGCAGGAGACCCAGCAATGAGCCAGCCCCCCGGATACGGCCAATACGAACAGGGTGACCCGTACGGCCAGCAGGGCCAGTACGGCTACGGACAGCAGGGTGGCCAGCAGCCCGGGTACGACCAGGGTTACGGCCAGCAGCAGCAGGGCGGCTACGACCAGCAGGGCTACGGCCAGCCCCAGCAAGGCGGCTACGACCAGTACGGCCAGCCCCACCAGGGCGGTCAGCAGCCCGGCTACGACCAGGGTTACGGCCAGCAGCAGCAGGGCGGCTACGACCAAGGTTACGGCCAGCCCCAGCAGGGCGGCTACGACCAGGGCTACGGCCAGCAGCAGGGCGGCGGCTACGACCAGCAGGGCTACGGCCAGCCCCAGCAAGGCGGCTACGACCAGGGCTACGGCCAGCAGCAGGGCGGTTACGACCAGCAGGGTTACGGCCAGCAGCAGGGCGGCGGCTACGACCAGTACGGCCAGCAGGCGGCGTACGGACAGCCGGCCGCGGACCCGTACGCCCAGCAGGGCGGCTACGGCCAGCCGGGCGCGCCCGCGGCGGGCCGCGCGCTGGCGGCGAGCCTGCAGCTCGACGACGGCTCCAACCGCACCTACTCGCTCAAGCAGGGCGGGAACGTGGTGGGCCGGGGCCAGGACGCGGACTTCCGGCTGCCCGACACCGGCGTCTCGCGCCGGCACCTGGAGATCACCTGGGACGGCCAGAGCGCCACGCTCGCCGACATCGGCTCCACCAACGGGACCACGGTGAACGGCACGCCGGTGCAGACCTGGCAGCTCGCCGACGGCGACGTGATCCGGGTGGGGCACTCGTCCCTGGTCTTCCGAACCCAGGGCTGACCGACCGACGGAGACGGGGTTCCCGCAGAATTGTCGTGCGGGGGGATCCGCGGTGCGCGCGCACCGCGGCTTGCAGGCAGAGTCGGGAGCGGACACAACAAGTGCCAGAGCTGGTCGTTCAACTCACCAGGGTGGGCTTTCTCGTGCTGCTCTGGCTCTTCGTGTTCGCCGCGCTGCGGGTCGTGCGCTCGGATCTGTATGCCGCTTCGGGCCTGCGGGTCCAGGTGCCGAGCTTCCGTCGCAGCAAGGAGAAGAAGCCGCGGGGCAGCAAGGCCCCGCAGCAGCTGCTGGTGACCCACGGGGCGCTGGCCGGCACCCGCATCGCGCTCGACGGGCGGCCGATCCTGATCGGCCGCGCCGACGACTCGACGCTGGTGCTCGACGACGACTACGCGTCGACGCGGCACGCCCGGATCGCCCTGCGCGGTGAGGACTGGTACGTGGAAGATCTGGGCTCGACGAACGGGACCTATCTCGACCGGGCTAAGGTCACTGCACCCCTCCGGGTCCCGCTCGGAGTCCCCATCCGGATCGGCAAGACGGTGATCGAGCTTCGCCCATGACTCTCGTCCTCCGCTACGCAGCCCGCAGCGACCGTGGCCTGGTTCGTTCGAACAACCAGGACTCCGTGTACGCCGGCCCCCGCCTGCTCGCGCTCGCCGACGGAATGGGCGGCCACGCGGCCGGTGAGGTGGCCAGCAAGGTCGTCATCGCCTCGCTCGCCCCCCTCGACGACGACGAGCCGGGCGACGACCTGCTCGCCCAGCTCCGGGAGGCGGTGTCGAACGGCAACGGCGCCATCGCCGAACTCGTCTCCCAGGACCCCGATCTGGACGGCATGGGCACCACGCTCACCGCCGTCCTGTTCGCCGGCACCCGCCTCGGGCTGGTGCACGTCGGCGACTCCCGGGCCTATCTGCTGCGCGGGGGGCATTTCGCGCAGATCACCCGGGACGACAGCTTCGTGAACGAGCTGCTGGAGCAGGGCCGCATCACGCCCGAGGAGGCGGCGGTGCACCCCCAGCGGTCGCTGTTGCTCAAGGCGCTGACCGGGCACGAGGTGGAGCCGAGCCTGACCGTGCGCGAGGCGCGTTCGGGCGACCGGTACCTCATCTGCTCCGACGGCCTGTCCGGCATGGTCTCCGACGAGACCATGGCCGAGGCCGTGCTGATCAAGGACCCGCAGGACTGCGCCGATCGGATGATCGAGCTGGCGCTCAAGGGCGGCGGCACGGACAACGTCACCGTGATCATCGCCGACGTGGTCGACGTCGACTTCGGTGACGACGCCCCGATCGTCGGCGGCGCCGCGGGCGACGGCAGCGACGAGCGGCACCAGGGCGATTCGCCCGCCGCGCGGGCCCGGGCGCTGACCCAGCCGCCCCCGCCGCAGCGGACCGAGCCGCAGCAGCTCGAGGAAGACCCGAAGGCCAAGCGCCGCAAGCGGTTCCGCTGGCTGGTGGGCGTGGTCGTGGTGCTCGTCGTGCTGGCCGCGGCCGCGATCGCGACCCGGTACTTCGTGCTGAGCCAGTACTACGTGGGCGAGGGGCCCGACCAGGAGGTCGTGATCTACCGCGGCGTCCCCGGCAGCATCCTCGGCATCCAGTTGCACAGCTTCGAGCAGGGCTCGTGCCCGCCCGGCCAGCTCTGCACGGACAAGCTGCGCACCCCGGCCCTGCAGGAGGTCGCGCGCATCGCGGTGCAAAACGGCGTCAAGCGCGAGAGCCTGGACGACGCCCGCAAGTACATCGACGACTTCCTGCGCCGGAACAAGCAGCTGGCCGACTGCGAGCCGGCCGGGACCCCGGTCGGCCCCGCCTCGGGGGTGCCGACCGCGCCCGGCGGTCCGCCGAGCCCGAGCACCTCCGCTTCGGCCCCGGCCAGCAGCGCTCCGGCTTCGTCGGCGAACCAGCCTGCGGGGAGGGACTGCTCGACGTCGAGTACGGCGCCGAGCGGGGGCGGTAACTGATGGGCCAGCCGTCGGCCGACCCGCTGTCCGCCCAGTTCGCGACGAACCCGCCGCGCGAGCTCCCGACGCGGCGGGGCACCGAACTGCTGCTGCTGGCCTTCGCCACGTTCATCGTCACCCTGGCCCTGGTGCTGGTGGAGGCCAACCAGGAGCAGGAGCTGACCCTCTCGATCCTGTGGCTCGGCCTGTCCTACCTGGCCATCCTGACCGCCGCGCACCTCGCCGTCCGCCGCTGGGCGCCCTACGCCGACCCGGTGCTGCTGCCGTGCGTGGCGCTGCTGAACGGCATCGGGCTGGTGATGATCCACCGCATCGACCTGGCCAAGGCGGAGAAGGCGCTGCAGCAGGGCTCCGCCTTCAAACCGGCCGTCACCAACCAGGTGCTGTACACGGTCATCTCGCTGGTGCTGTTCGTGGTCGTGCTGATCGTGATCAAGGACCACCGCACGCTGACCCGGTACGGCTACACCGCGGGCCTGCTCGGCATCGGCCTGCTCGCGCTGCCGGCGGTGCTGCCCTCGTCCCTGTCCGAGGTCAACGGCGCGAAGGTGTGGATCCTGCTCCCCGGCTTCTTCTCGATCCAGCCCGGTGAGTTCGCGAAGATCCTGTTGATGATCTTCTTCGCCTCGTTCCTGGTGTCCAAACGCGACCTGTTCATGGTGGCGGGCAAGAAGTTCCTCGGGGTGGAGCTGCCCCGCGCGCGTGACCTCGGCCCGATCCTGATCGCCGCGGCGGCCAGCGTCGGCATCCTGGTGTTCGAGAAGGACCTCGGCACCTCGCTGCTGTACTTCTGCATCATCCTGGTCATGCTCTACGTCGCGACCGAGCGCGTGATCTGGGTCGTGGTCGGCCTGAGCTTCTTCGCGGCGGGCTGCGTGATCGCCTACAACCTCTTCACCCACGTGCAGCAGCGGGTGCAGAACTTCATCGACCCGCTGGGCCCGCGCTACGACGCCCGGGGCGGCTCGTACCAGCTCGCCCAGGGTCTGTTCGGCCTCGGCACGGGCGGGGTCGGCGGCACCGGCCTCGGCTCCGGGCGGCCGGACATCGTGCCGGAGGCGAACAGCGACTTCATCACCGCGTCGATCGGCGAGGAGCTCGGGTTCATCGGCCTCGCCGCGGTGCTGATGCTGTACCTGCTGCTGGCCATGCGCGGGATGCGCAGTGCGCTGGCCGTGCGCGACACGTTCGGCAAGCTGCTCGGCGGCGGCCTCGCGTTCACCGTGGTCATGCAGATCTTCGTGGTCGTCGGCGGCGTCACGGCGCTGATCCCGGAGACCGGCATCACCGCGCCCTTCCTGTCCCAAGGCGGTTCCTCACTGCTGGCGAACTACATCCTCGTCGCCCTGCTGCTGCGGATCTCGGACGCGGCCCGGCGCCCGGCCGTGCGCCCGAAGCCGCAGCCCCAGCAGGCCCCGCTGGCCGAGGCGCACACCGTGATGGTGCAGCGCCCGGTGGCCGAGGGCCTGATCAACGGTGACGGGAGCAAGTCGTGAACACCCCGCTGCGCAAGGTCGGCATGGCGATGCTGGTGATGATCGTCCTGCTGCTGGCCAACGACACCTACATCCAGGTGATCAAGGCCGACGACTACCGCACCGACTCCCGCAACCAGCGCGTGCTCTACGACGAGTACTCGCGCCAGCGCGGCCAGATCGTCGCCCCGGACGGCACCGTGCTGGCCGGCGTGCAGGCCGCCAACGACAAGTTCAAGTTCACCCGCACCTACACCGACGGCCCGATGTACGCACCGGTCACCGGCTTCTACTCGATCAACTACGGCGCGGGCGGCCTGGAGCGGACCGAGGACGACGTGCTCAACGGTTCCGACCCGCGGCTGTTCGTGCGCCGGCTCTCGGACATGATCACCGGCCGCGACCCGCGCGGCGGCAACGTGAAGCTGACCATCGACCCGAAGGTGCAGAAGGCCGCCTACGACCTGATGACGCAGCGCGGCTACACCGGCGCCGTCGTCGCGATGGAGCCGAAGACCGGCCGCATCCTGGCCATGGTGTCCACGCCCTCCTACGACCCGAACAAGCTGGCGGTGCACACCCAGAGCCAGACCACCGCGTACACGCAGTATTCGCAGGACCCGAAGAACCCGATGCTGAACCGGGCGATCTCCGAGACCTACCCGCCCGGTTCGACGTTCAAGCTGGTCACCGGCGCGGCCGCGCTGGCCGACGGGATCGCCCCGGACGCCCCGGTGTCCAACGCGCCGAACGTGAAGCTGCCCGGCACCAACCAGACGCTGGAGAACTACGGCGGCGAGACCTGCCCCGGCTCCACGTTCAAGGAGGCGCTGGCGCACTCGTGCAACGTGCCCTTCGCGACGTTCGCCGGCCAGCTGGGTGCGGACAAGATGAAGGCGACCGCGGCCAACTTCGGCATCGGGCAGACCGCGCTGACCGTGCCGATGAAGGTGGCGACCTCCACCGTCGGCGCGCTCGACTCGCAGGGCGCGCTCTACCAGAGCGGCATCGGCCAGCGCGACGTCCGGATCACCCCGCTGCAGGACTGCATCCTCTCCGCCACCGTGGCCAACGGCGGCATGGCGATGAAGCCGCAGCTCGTGCAGTCGATCCTGGCGCCGGACCTGTCGACGATCTCGGACACCGAGCCGGAGGAGCTGACCGGCACCCCGGCTCTGAGCGGTGCGAACGCCCAGATCATGACCGACATGATGCTCTCCTCCGAGCAGTTCACCGCGGGCGGCGGCAAGGACCCGGCGCTGAAGATCGCGTCGAAGACCGGCACCGCCGAGCACGGCACCGACTCCAAGAACACCCCGCCGCACGCCTGGTACACCGCGTTCGCACCGTCGGACAACCCGCAGATCGCCGTCTCCGTCATCGTCGAGAGCGGCGGCAACCGCGGTCTGGCGGCCACCGGTGGCTCCGTCGCCGCCGAGATCGGCCGCGCCGCGATCGCCGCGCACCTCGGGGGTGGGTAGCGGATGCTGTCCTCGGGTCAGCTGCTGGCCGAGCGCTACAAGCTGACGAACCGGATCGCCGTCGGCGGGATGGGCGAGGTCTGGCAGGCCAGCGACACCCGGCTCGACCGGGTCGTCGCGGTGAAGGTGCTGAAGGCCGAACTGTCCGGCGACGCCGAGTTCCTGCACCGTTTCCGCACCGAAGCCCGGATGACGGCTTCGCTCAACCACTCCGGTATCGCGGCGGTGCACGACTACGGCGAGACGGTGGACGAAGACCTCTCCATCGCCTACCTGGTGATGGAGTTCGTGGAGGGCGACCCGCTCGCGGGCATCCTGGCCAAGCACGGCCGGCTCTCCGCCGACTACACCCTCGACCTGCTCGAACAGGCCGGCCACGCGCTGCAGGCCGCGCACGAGCGGGGCCTGGTGCACCGCGACGTCAAACCGGGCAACATCCTGGTCACCCCGGCCGGTCAGGTGAAGATCACCGACTTCGGGGTGGCCAAGGCGGCCGACGCCGCACCGGTCACGCGTTCGGGCATGGTGATGGGCACCGCCCACTACATCGCCCCGGAGCAGGCGCTCGGTCACGACGCCGAGCCGACCAGCGACGTCTACTCCCTCGCCGTGTGCGGTTACGAATGCCTGACCGGGTACCGGCCGTTCCTGTCCGAGAACGCGGTGACCGTCGCGATGATGCACATCCGCGACCTCGCCCCGCCGCTGCCGCCGGACGTCCCACCGGGGGCGCGGGCGGTCATCGAGGCGACCCTGGTCAAGGACCCGAGGCAGCGTTACGCCAGCGGCGGCGAGTTCGCGAACGCCGTCGCCGCCGTCCGCGCCGGGCACCCCCTGCCGACGCCGCTGGGTCTGGTGAACGCCGCGTACGGCCCGGGGCCGATGGGGCCGCCGATGAGTTCCGGGCCCACTCCGGCCGCCCTGGCCGGCCCCCCGCCGCTCGGTCCCGGCTCCCACCCGCTCCCCGGCCCCGTCTCCCACCCGCCGCTCCCGTCCGGACCGGTCGCCGCGCCGCGCCGGCGGAGCCAGTGGGGCTGGTGGGTCCTGCTCGCAGTGCTGATCGTCGCCGTACTGGCGGTCGGGGTCTTCTTCGTCGCCCGAGCGGTCTACCGGGGCAACGGCCGGCCGACGGGAAGCGTGGACACGAGTGAACCCTTGCCGGGCAGACCGGCGCCGGCCGCGCTCGAGCCGCCCGGCGGTCCTGCGGAATCGGACACAGTCGGCGCGGGGCCGAGCCAAAAGCGGGGCCAACAAGGCATCATGACCACACCTTGGACGGAATGGAACGGCACACAGAGATGAGCACACCCAGACTGCTCTCCAATAGGTACGAGCTGGGCGACACGCTCGGCTACGGAGGTATGTCCGAGGTCCATCACGGACACGACGTGCGTCTGGGCCGGGAAGTGGCGATCAAGGTCCTGCGCGCGGACCTGGCTCGCGACCCGCAGTTCCAGGAGCGGTTCCGGCGTGAGGCGCAGAACGCGGCCGCGCTCAACCACCCGGCCATCGTGGCCGTCTACGACACGGGCGAGGCGAGCACCGATGTCGGGGCGCTGCCCTACATCGTGATGGAGTACGTCGAAGGCCGGACGCTGCGCGACATCGTCAAGACCGAGGGCCCGATGTCGCAGAAGCGGGCGATGGAGGTCATGGCCGACGTCTGCGCCGCGCTGGACTTCTCCCACCGCCACGGCATCGTCCACCGCGACGTCAAGCCGGCGAACGTGATGATCACGAAGAACGGCGCCGTCAAGGTGATGGACTTCGGCATCGCGCGCGCCATGCACGACGGCCAGTCGGCCATGACCCAGACCGCGGCCGTGATCGGCACCGCGCAGTACCTCTCCCCGGAGCAGGCGCGCGGCGAAGCGGTCGACGCCCGTTCGGACGTCTACGCGGCCGGCTGCGTGCTGTACGAGCTGATCACCGGCGAGCCGCCGTTCACCGGTGACTCCCCGGTCGCGGTGGCCTACCAGCACGTGCGGGAGGACCCGAAGCCGCCGTCCTCGGTCAACCCGGCGGTGACGCCCGAGCTGGACGCGGTGGTGCTGAAGGCGCTGGCCAAGGGCCCGGCCAACCGGTACCAGTCGGCCGCCGAGATGCGCTCCGACCTCGTGCGCACGCTTTCGGGCCAGCGCCCTTCGGCGCCGATGGTGATGTCCGAGGACGAGCGCACCCAGGTGATGGACACCGACCGGCGCCAGCCCCAGCGGTACGACGAGTACGCCGAGGAGCCGGAAGAGGACCCCGCCGCCAAGCGCCGGCGCCGGATCATCATCGGGGTCATCCTGGCGGTGCTCCTGGTCGGTGTGGTGCTGCTGATCATGCTGCTGAACGGGGCGTTCAAGGAGACCGACAAGACGGCCACCATCCCCCCGGTGGTGCACCAGACGGTGGTCGTGGCGAAGTCCGCGCTCAACGACCAGGGCTTCCAGAACTTCGGTCCGCAGACCCAGATCACCTGCGGGATCACCCCGCAGCCCGGCCAGATGAGCTGCACCGAAGACCAGGTCAACCAGGTCCTCGCGATCGACCCGGCGGTCGGTGCGACCGTGTCGACCAGCACACCGATCAAGCTGACGGTCGGGGTCAGCCCCGGTTCCACGACCGTGCCCGACCTGAAGGGCCTGTCCAAGGACGACGCCTCGAAGAAGCTGCAGGACGCGGGACTGACGGTGGGCGACATCAACACCGCGATCGCCGACGACCCGAACGACGTCGACAAGGTCACGCTGCAGATGCCGACCGCGAACTCGACGGCCGCGAAGGGCACCGCGGTGTCCATCACGATCGGCATTCAGCAGGCCCAGAAGCAGGTGCCGAACGTCGTCGGCCAGACCTACGACGCGGCCAAGTCCCAGCTCCAGAACGCCGGCTTCAAGGTCACCCGGACCGACGTGGACTCGACCCAGCCGAAGGACCAGGTGGTCGACCAGCGGCCCAACGGCGGCAACCTGCCCAACGGCGGCACGGTCACGCTCTCGGTGTCCAAGGGCGTGACGCAGCTTCAGATGCCGAGCCTGAAGGGCCAGACCGAGGACCAGGCCACCCAGACGCTGCAGGGCATGGGCTGGCACGGACAGACCCAGACCCAGACGGTCACCACCGGCAGCGGCGACCCGAACACGGTGGTCAAGACGAATCCCACGGCCGGCTCGACCATCGCGGCCGACCAGACCATCATCCTGTACATCAAGTCCGACAGCAGCAGCAGTCCCACGACGACCCCGCTCATCCCGACCGGCAACGGCAGCCCGCCGGGCTGGGGTCTGCCGACCAGGCGCCCGTGATCCGGGAAAAGGGCCCGCACGGTTCGCCGTGCGGGCCCTTTTCCGGTCCGGGCTAGGGCTGGTCAAGACCAAGGCTGGTCGAGGAAGTCCCGGACGCGGGCGAGCACCACGTCGGCGTCGCTGCCGGCGCCGCAGTCGAGGTCGAGTTCCTCGACCGCGCCGGAGCGTTTCACCTTGAGCCAGACCTGCTGGTCACCACGGCGCCGGCGCAGCCAGCCGAACAGCGAGCGGCACGGCTCTCCCCTCGCCCGGGCTGCCGAATGCACCTTGCCGATCACCCCCGGCGGCCGGTCGACCGGACCGGATCAGGACCGACGGTCCGCGAGCCACCCGACCACCGTCGCGCTGGCCGGCACCGCCACCACCGAGGTGAGCACGGCCAGGATCAGCGGCCCGCCGTAGCTGTCACCATCGGTGAGCGCGTGGATCAGCGGGTGCACCAGCGGTACCCACTGGCCGAGCAGCACCACTCCGAGCAGGAGCACGGCGGCGAGCACCGTCCAGCCGATCCGCGAGACCAGCAGCCGCGAGCACGGCAGCCCGATCGCCATGCCCAGCAACGCGCAGGCCAAGTGGGTCAGCAGGCCGACGCCCAGGGCATCCCAGTGCAGCCGCCACGGTCTGACCACCGACCAGCCCAGGGTGATCAGCGTGAGCCCGGCCGAGCAGCCGGACACCGTCAGCAGCGCCCCGCCGATGGTCCTCCGGCGCCCTCCGGCGTTGCTGAGCGTGACCAGAAGCTGCACCGGGTCTTCGATGTCGAGCAGCGCGATGGTCAGCCAGCAGGCCACCACCAGCATCGCGCCGCCGCTCACCCCGTACAGCGGGAGCACCGGGGAGCTCGGGTCGGAGTAGAGGATCACGCACACCGCGAGGTAGGCGAGCAGGGCCGGCAGGTACCGCTGGGAATGGCCCAGCAGCGCCAGGTAGTACCGGGTCACGGCGAGCACGGCGCCACCTCCCGCACCGACCAGCCGCCCGAAAGCGCGCGCAGCAGCACGGCGTCGGCGCTGGTCGCGTCCACGGTGAGCACCACCCGCGTGCCTTCCGCGAGGACGTGCCGCACACCCGGTTCGCCGGTCCAGTCGCCGCCGGGGCCGGACAGCACGATCCGCGTGGCCGGCCCGGGCGCACCGTCCACCGCCGGGGCGGCTGACGGCGTGAGCTGCCCGACGTCGAGCCGGTGCACCTCGTCGGCGTGCTCGCGCACCACCTCCGGCCGGTGGTCGGTGAACACCACGCTCGCGCCGCGCGCCCGCGTCTCGGCCACCAGCTCCCCCAGCACCGCGTGGGTGCCGACGTCGAGCCCGGACCACGGCTCGTCGAGGATCAGCAGCTCCGGCCGGGGCAGCACCGCCTGGGCGAGCCCGACCTTCTGCGCGTTGCCCTTCGACAGCGTGCGCAGTTGCGCGTCCGGTCCACCGACCAGCGCCAACCGGCGCAACAGCGGATCGATTGTCGACAAGTCGGCCAATCCGCGAATCCGCGCCATGTGCCGCAGGTACGCCCGCGCGCTCAGCCGCTGCCCGCCCGGGAACCGGTCCGGCAGGTAGCCGACCGACGGCCGTCCCTCGACCACCCCGCTGCTCGCGCGGGAGACCCCCGCCATGATCCGCAGCAGCGTGGACTTGCCCGAGCCGTTCGAGCCGAGGATGCCGACCACCCGGCCCGCGGGCACGGACAGGTCGACCCCGTCGAGCACCGGCCCGCCGGCCCCGTAGCGCTTGCCGACGCCGGTGAGCCGAAGCAGCGGGCTCACGCAGCGGCGGCCTTCTGCAGGGCCTCGGTCGCGCGCTCCAGCTCCTCGACCAGCGCGGGTTCGACCGGATGCCCGGCCGCGGCCATCCAGTTGGCCAGCATCCGGTGGCCGCCCTGGGTGAGCACGGACTCGGGGTGGAACTGCACCCCCTCCAGCGGCAGCGAGCGGTGGCGCATGCCCATCACCACCCCGGACCCGGTGCGGGCGGTGACCTCGAAGACGTCCTCGGGAATCGTCTCCGGCAGCACGGTGAGCGAGTGGTAGCGGGTGGCGGTGAACTCGTCCGGCAGCCCGGCCAGCACGCCGGCTCCGGTGTGGCGCACCTGGCTGGTCTTGCCGTGCAGCAGCTCCGGCGCCCGGTCCACGGTGGCGCCGAAGTGCACGCCGAGGGCCTGGTGGCCGAGGCAGACGCCGAGCATGGGCGTGCCCGTCTCGGCACACTTCGCGATGACCTCGATGCTCTGACCGGCGCGCTCGGGCGTACCCGGGCCGGGCGAGACGAGTACCGCGTCGAACTCGGGGACGCGCTCGAGGTCGACCACGTCGTTGCGCCACACCGTGCAGTCGGCGCCGAGCTGCGCCAGGTACTGCACCAGGTTGTAGACGAAGCTGTCGTAGTTGTCGACGACGAGTACGCGCATGGGCTCAGCTTAGCGACTCCCACCTGGTGGACCGTACGCCAGATCACAATGAAAATTAGGGCAGCCTAACTTACCTTGGGTAGCGTGAGCCGATCTCTTCGCGTTGCCGTCGTGGGTGCGGGCCCCGCCGGCATCTACGCCGCCGACATCCTGGACAAGTCCGACGCTTCAGGCACGGTCGCGATCGACCTGTTCGAGCGGATGCCCGCGCCGTTCGGCATGATCCGCTACGGCGTCGCCCCCGACCACCCCCGGATCAAGGGCATCGTCACCGCGCTGCACAAGGTGCTGGACCGCCCGAACATCCGCCTGCTCGGCAACATCGACTACGGCACCGACATCAAGCTCGACGAGCTGCGCGAGTTCTACGACGCGGTGATCTTCTCCACCGGCGCGATGGCCGACCGACCGCTGGACATCCCCGGCGCCGGACTCGAAGGCAGCCACGGCGCCGCCAACTTCGTCTCCTGGTACGACGGTCACCCCGACGTGCCCCGCACCTGGCCGCTGGAGGCCACCTCGGTCGCGGTGCTCGGCGTCGGCAACGTGGCCCTCGACGTCGCCCGGATCCTGGCCAAGACCGCCGACGAGCTGCTGACCACGGACATCCCGGCCAACGTCTACGAGGGGCTCAAGGCCAGCCCGGTCACCGACGTGCACGTGTTCGGCCGCCGCGGCCCGGCGCAGGCCAAGTTCACCCCGCTGGAGCTGCGCGAGCTCGACCACTCGCCGAACGTCGAGGTGATCGTGCAGCCCGAGGACATCGAGTTCGACGAGGGCAGCGTCGCCGCGCTGCGGGCGTCGAAGCAGATCGACATGGTGGTGAAGACCCTGCAGGAGTGGGCGATCCGCGACCAGGGCGCCCGCCCGAAGCGGCTGCACCTGCACTTCTTCCACTCCCCGGCCGAGGTGCTCGGCGAAGACGGCCGCGTGACCGGGCTGCGCACCGAGCGCACGGAGTACACCGGCGACGGCACCGTCCGCGGCACCGGCGAGTTCCACGACTGGGACGTGCAGGCGGTGTACCGCGCGGTGGGCTACCTCTCGACGCACCTGCCGGAGATCCCGTTCGACCACGTGGCCGGTGTGGTGCCGAACCAGGCCGGCCGGGTGCTGGACCTGGACGACAACCAGCTTCCCGGGGTGTACGTGACGGGCTGGATCAAGCGCGGCCCGATCGGCCTGATCGGCCACACCAAGGGCGACGCCGCCGAGACCGTGGCCAGCCTGCTGGCCGACGCCGAAACCCTGGCCACCCCGAAGTACAGCTCGCCGGACGCGATCCTCGACTTCCTCGCCGCCCGCGGCATCGCGTTCACCACCTGGGACGGCTGGAGCAAGCTCGACGCGCACGAACGCTCCCTCGGCGAGCCACACGGCCGCGAGCGGATCAAGGTCGTGGAGCGCGAAGAGATGGTGCGCGTCTCCCGGCTCCTGTGAGTCACGCCGGGCCGGCCCGTTCCGCCGAAGTGGTGATGAACATCGTTTTCTCTTGTGGCCGGGGCGGCCGGGCGGTAGCCAGGACAGGACCGACTGACCATGGAGGTTCTCTTGTCTCTGGACGTATCGCCCACGCTGCTGGAGAAGGCCGAGCGCGGTGAGGTCACCGACGCGGAGTTCGTGGCCTGCGTGCGGGAGTCGCTGCCCTACGCGTGGGAGGTGATCACCGGCGTGATCGCCGAGGCCGAAGGCGCCGCGGACGGGTTCGCCGACAACGAGACGCCACCGCCGGACGAGACCGCCCGCGGGCAACTGCTGCGGGCCCTGGCCTCCGACGCCATCCGCGGCGGCCTGGAGCGGCACTTCGGCGTGAAGCTCGCCTTCCAGAACTGCCACCGCGTGGCCGTGTTCCGCTCGTCCGCACTGGACGGCGACCGCTACCGCGCGTTCGTCTCGCCCCGCGGCCAGTTGCTCAACCAGAGCCCGGAACTGCGCGACTGCTGACCGGCCGCGGACGCCGCAGCGCGGGCAGCACCTCGGTGCCGATCCGCGTGATGTTCTCGCACGTGCCCTCCGGCGTGCCGGACGCCTCCACGAACATCACCACGTGGGCGACGCCGGTGCGCCGGAGGCTCGTCTCCAGGGTTTCCACGCAGTGGCCCGGATCCCCGACGGGGTGGATCGCGCACAGCCGCTCGGTGTAGTCACCGGGGTCGCGCGAAGGACCGGGCCGGCCGTCCACCGTCACGTGCGCGCCGAGGCCGTCGGCGAGCCAGCCGGGCAGCGTCCGCCGCACCACTTCGACCGCGTCCGCGCCGACCTGGCACAACACCGTCGACACGTGGTCCGCGGGCGTCCCGTGGGCCGCGACCGTGGCGGCCTTCTCGGCGTCGTCGGCGTGCAGGCCCAGCAACATCGGCAGCCCGCGCTCGGCGGCCAGGCGCACGGCGCCGGAACCCGGCCCGCCGCAGGCGACGACCAACCGCGGCTGCCGCTCCGGCCGCGGCACGAACGGCACCTCGCGGAACGCGAAGTGCTCACCATCCGCGCCCACCCGGCCGCCGGCCATCGCCGACCGCAGCAGGTCCAGCGATTCGGCGAACCCGCTCTCATACCGGTTCAGCCCGGTGCCGAACACCTCCAGGTCCTGCCACGGCCCGCCGCGCCCGACGCCGACGCGCAGCCGGCCGCCGGACACGGCGTCGAGCATCGACCACTGCTCCGCCAGCGCCACCGGGTGCGTGGTGGACAGCACGCTCACCGCCGTGCCGACGTCGACGCGCGAAGTCCGGCCGAGCACGTGCGCCGCGAGCGTGACGGCCGACGGGCAGACGCCGTAGGGCATGAAGTGGTGCTCCGCGAGCCACACGTCGTCGAACCCCGCGGCCTCGGCGGCTTCCGCGGCGCGGACGGTGCGGCGCAGCACGTCGGCGTCCGCCTGGCCCGGGAACCGCCCGGAGACCAGGAAGACCCCGAACCTCAGTTGTCGACCGCTACTTCGTTGAACCACAGCAGCGGGTCGATCCACGGGAAGATCACGAACATCAGCAGCGCCACCACCCCGAGCACCAGCACCACGGACAGGGTCAGCTTCGCCGCGAACGGTCCGGGCAGGTGCCGCCAGAGCCAGCCGTACATCAGGAGGCACCGCCGATCTGCTCGAGAAGCTTCGTGTAGTCCGAGACCTGCGACTTCGGCACCTGCTGGGCCAGCACCGAGGTGATGATCAGCCGCTGCTTGGCCGAGAACTGCGGGTGGCAGGTGGTGAGCGTGAGCAGCGAGGCCTGCTGGGCCTTGGGCAGCGCGTCGGCCGGCTTGTACGGCACCGGGTTCACGGCGTCGCCCTGGCTGGGCAGCACCACCTTGCGGCCGAAGGTCTCGTCGTACGCCCCGCCGCCCGCGAGGCTCGGGTCACGCAGCGTCGGCACGCCCTTGCACTCGGGCTGCGCGCCCTTGCCGCTGGTCCAGCCCTTCATCTCGTCGTCGTAGGGCAGGACCTTGTAGATGAAGAAGTCGGTCGAGGTCTCGATCACGATCTGGTCGCACGAGCTGAGGTTGTCCAGGTCGTTGAACGGCGCGCCCTTGCCCACGCGGTGGCCCGCGATGCCGAAGTTCCCCGGCTCGCCGGGCAGCGCGGTGCCCTTGTAGTGGCCGGGTCCGATGGCGAGCGAGTCCTCGCCCGTGCCCTCCTGGATGGTGAAGTTGAAGTCCGCGCCGAAGCTGGGGATGTGGATCCGGGCGAACGCCTTGCCGTCCACCAGCTCGGGGTGCAGCGTGCGGTCCTTGGCCCAGTCGCCCTGCAACTGGTCGCTGGCCACGGACTGCTTCTCGGCCGAGAACAGGTCGGTCACGTAGACCTCGTAGACCATGAACAGCAGCACGATCACGCCGAGGGTGATGAGGATCTCGCCCGCGGTCCGGATCGCGACGCCGCCCTTGCCGAGCGGCGCGGGCTCCGGCTTCTCCTTCACCGCCGTGCCGCCGGCGCCGACCGCCGCGAAGACCTCGGTCTCCTGGTTGGCCAGCCCGGGCCCGGTCGGGCGCCGGCGCGGATCCGGGCCGCCGGGGCGGCGCAGCTGCTCGGTCGGCCGCGCGCGGTCCGGGTCACCGGCGGGCCGGGTTCGCCTCGTGCCGTCGCCCGGCCGTCCCCGGTCCGGATCGGCCGAGGGTCGCGGCCGGTTCGGCTCGCCCGGTCGTCCACCCCGGCTCTGATCGGGTGCTCTCCGCGGGTCGGCCGCCCGGCGCGGGGGCTCCCCGAGCGGACCCGGCCGTGGGCGCCTCGGCTGTCCGGAGCCAGACGGCGGGGTCCTGGGCGGAGTCTCGCCCGGCGGCTGCCTGCGGGGTCGGCCGGCACCGTCGGGACCGGGCGGCGGCCGGTGTCCCCCACCCTCCGGCCCAGGCCCGGAGGGGCGGCGGCGATCCTCGCCCGGCCAATCCTGCGTACCCACGCAAGCTCCTCTCGCGCCCAGCGTCGCGGCCCCGCGGCGAACTCTAGGTGGCGCTATTGTCACAGTCCGGAAATCCGACCGCTCCCGACCAGTGCTCTGGAGCCGTCGTTTACGTTAACGTGTCCACGTGGCGCTGGTTGCGCAACCCGACAGCGGGGACCCCCGCGGATCAGGCACCGCCACCAGGAGAGCCCGAACCGCACGCGAGGAACACGATGCCGAAGTCCAAGGTCCGCAAGAAGACCGCGTACACCCCGCCTGCCGATCGCCGTACGCCGGTGAAGGTCAAGGCCGCGGGCCCGTCGAACCTGTTCTACAAGATCGTCATGTTCGGTCTCATGCTGATCGGGCTGCTCTGGCTCATCGTGAACTACATCGCCGGTCCCAAGATTCCGTTTCTCAACGACCTGGGCAACTGGAACTTCGCGATCGGTTTCGCCGCGATGATCGTCGGCCTGCTCATGACGATGCGGTGGCGCTGACCATTACCCCGGACGGCGGCTTGACACCGAATTACAGCGGTGTGACTCATCCCCAGTGTGGATAACCTCTGTGGATAACTACCCCACCTCGTGGGCGCCGCGCCCGGCCCTTGTGGTACTGGCCTGGTCGGTCACCGCCCTGCTGCTGGCCGGGGTGGTGACCGACGCGGTCTTCGGCGACGGCAAGGGCGCGGTGCTCATGGGCGTCGCGCTGCTGGCCGTCGCCGGTTTCGCCGCACACTGGAGCCTCGTGCGGCCACGCCTGGCCGTCGACGCCGAGGGCCTGGTGGCCCGCACCCTCGGTGGCACCCACCGGCTGCCCTGGGACCGCACCTCGGCCCGGCTGCGCACCACCCGCCGCATGGGCCGCGACGGCGTGACCCTGGAGCTCGAGCACGGCGACGAGCTGTACGTCTTCGGCCGGCTGGACCTCGGCGAGGATCCCCGCGACGTGATGGACGTGCTCAGCGCCCGACGCGGCGCCCGCTAACCGCAGAAGTACGACGGAACTCCCCGCACCGCGGCGAGCCGGCAGTCGAGCGACGGGATCTGCGCGTCGCGGTAGAGCAGCAGGCCGACGAGCGCGACCACCACGATCACCGCCCCGGTCACCTGCCAGCGCGTGCGGTTGCGCTCCGGCGCGTACAGGAACGCGAAGGCGACCAGCGCACCGGTGACCAAGCCGCCGACGTGGGCCAGGATCGAGATGTTAGGGATCGAGAACGTGATGTAGGCGTTGATCGCCAGGGTGATCAGCAGGCCGGACGGGTTCAGCTTGAGCTTCAGCACGATGACGGCGTAGCAACCCATCAGGCCGAACAGCGCACCGGAGGCCCCCGCGGTCGGCCGGTTGGGCTGGTCGAACAACAGCACGGCGGTCGAGGCGCCGAGCATCGAGACGAAGTAGAGCGCGGTGAAGCGCGCCTTGCCGAACACCGGCTCCAGTGCGCGGCCGATCATCCACAGCGAGAACATGTTCGCCGCGATGTGGATGGGCCCGTAGTGCAGGAAACCGCTGGTGAAGACCCGCCACCACTCGCCGCCGCCGAGCGTGGGGTAGGTCCAGAGCTCGCCGAGCGCGGAGAGCTGCGATCGGCCGTTGTCGAACAGGCTCCGCGCCTGGACCACGGTGATCAGGAAGACCAGCACGTTCACCGCGAGCAGCGTGCCGGTGACCGCCACGGAGTTCGACGGCCGGGCCCCGGCGATGGTGCGGGCACCCAGACCGGAGTCCTGGTAGTCGCGGTGCTGCCGGCGCTGCTGCTGGGCGCCGGTGTGCACGCAGTCGGTGCACTGGAAGCCCACGGCGGCCTCGCGCAGGCAGTCCGGGCAGGCCGGACGGCCGCAGCGCGCGCAGCTCAGGCCGGTCGGCCGGTTCGGGTGCCACCAGCACCCGGGCTGCGGGAGCTGGGGCTGGGCGGAGGGATTCGGCGGTTGGTTCACGATGCCCCCAACCTACCGAAATCCCCCCGGGCCGGCCTCAGTCCTCGACGGTGACCTTCTCGATGACGATGTCGGACAGCGGACGGTCCGCCGGTCCGGTCGCCGCACGGCCGATCGCGTCGACCACGGTGCGGGACTCCTGGTCCGCCACCTCGCCGAAGATCGTGTGCTTGAAGTTCAAGTGCGTCGTCGGCGCGACGGTGATGAAGAACTGCGAGCCGTTGGTGCCGGGCCCGGCGTTCGCCATCGCCAGCAGGTACGGCTTGTTGAACTGCAGCTCCGGGTGGAACTCGTCGCCGAACTTGTAGCCGGGGCCGCCGCGGCCGGTGCCGGTCGGGTCCCCGCCCTGGAGCATGAAGCCGTCGATCACCCGGTGGAAGATCGAGCCGTCGTAGAAGGGGCCGGAGTTGCCCCCCTGCGCGTTCGGCTGCGTGTACTCCTTGGAGCCGTCGGCCAGCCCCACGAAGTTCGCGACCGTCTTCGGCGCGTGGTCGGGGAACAGGTTCACGTGGATGTCACCCTGATTGGTGTGCAGGGTGGCCTTGCGGGCGCTTTCAGTCACGCCGCCATCGTGCCATCCCCTCGCACATTTGGGGGGTTCAGGGGGCGCCGACCGGCCGGTGTGACGCGTCCGACCGCAGGAAGAGGCCCCTTTCCGAGGTTTCGGCGATTCCCGAACGGGGAAGAGACAGCGTTACGTCGGGAAAAAGGGCACGATAGGTTGCAGGCAACAGAGCAGTACCACAACGATTGATGAGGTGAAGGCCATGACCCGGACCGCAGATTCGGTGGGCGAGTCGGTGAAGTCCGGCACGCTCGGCCTGCGCAAGCGAGCCACCGAAGCGGGCAGGGCGGGGGCGGAGGCGGCCGCGAAGGCCGCCGAGGCCGGTGCTGAGGAGTTCGCGAAGCAGAGCCGCCAGGCACGCCAGAAGCTGGCGAAGAAGACCGAGCTGACCCGCAAGGAGCTCAAGAAGAGCTCCGCCGCGGCCCGCAAGGAGGCGCTGGCCCGCGTCGCCGAGCTGAAGAAGCCCGGTCGCAAGGCGAAGAAGGCGGCCATCAAGGCGGCCAGGTCCGCCGGTGACTCCAGGCGCCGCGGCAAGAAGGATTTCAAGAGTGCGAAGAAGGACTTCCGGGCGGCGCTGATCGAGGCGAAGTCGGCGGCCAAGGGTACGCGCCGGCGTCGTCGCTGGCCGTGGCTGCTGGGCCTCGGTGCGGTCGCCGTCGGCACCGCGGTGGCGTTGAAGTCGCGTCAGCAGGAGCCTCCGGTCGCCCCGGCCCCGCCGAAGGCGACGCCGCCGGCTCCCCCGGCACCCAAGCCGGCGGCCCCGAAGCCCGTCGCCGAGGCGCCGAAGCCCGTCGCCGAAGCCCCCAAGCCGTCCCCGACGGCCAACGGCAAGGCGCCGAGCACCCCGGTCGAGAAGAAGAACTGACCGAACAGCGAAGAGGGCCCCGGGAGCGATCCCGGGGCCCTCTTGCGTTCGCTCTGATCGATCAGACCGCGGTGGCGGCGTGCTTGTCGATCAGCTGTCCGAGACGGGGAAGGGCCTCTTCGACGTTCTTCTTGCCGTTCGGGCGCAGCTTCGAGTAGACCTTCTTGATGCTGTCGCGGCTGCTGCGGTCCGCACGGGAGTCCGTGACGGTCAGCAGCGCGTCGGAGGCCTCGTCCGAGCGGCTGGTCAGGTAGGCGCCGAAGTCGTTGCCGCCCTTGGCCTTGTAGTCGCCGTAGAAGGGCTCGAGCGCTCCCGCGAAGTCGTCCAGCAGGGTGTCGACCGCCGAGGGGATGATGCCCGGCTTGATCTTCTTGACCGCGGCGAAGCCGGTCTTCACCACAGCGCCGGAGACCCCGCCCTTGTCGGAGACCTCGGCGTCCACGAGGCCTTCGAGGTCGGTCACGACCGTCGGGCGACGGCTGGAGTCGAGCAGGATTTCCTTGAGGGTGTCAGCCACGAATCTTGTCCTTGTCGTCGTATGGCGAAGTGCATGTGGTGCCGGACGGGCACCCGCCCGCGCGAGTGCTCCAGGCCTGCGCGTGACGCACAGGGTAATACAAGATCAACTTCACTCACCCGTGTGGAGGCCACTACTCAGAGCTTCAGGGCAGCGATAGCATTTTTCGCCACTTTGCGTGCCTTGATGCTCTGCTTCTGGTTGCTCGTCACGATGACGGCCGCGTTCCCTTTCGAGACCGCGTACACCACACCGTCACCAGAGGGCTGGTAGCCGCCCTTCCACCCCGGCGGGTCCGAAGCCGGGTTGGACGTGTCGATCGGGGCGACCTTGTTGACCAGCGCCGTGGCGACTTCGGCCTTCCCGACGTACACCTGCACGGTCAGCTGAACGTGCCCGTCGGGCCGGTAGAAGAAGCACGCCGGATCGGGCTGGTCGTCCGACACCCGCACCTTCGACACGTGCTGGCCGTTCGCGTCCTCGACCACCAGGCTGTCCAGGTACGGGCAGTCGGCCGTCTTGCCGGGCTGCGGATCGGGCGGCAGCCCCGTCCCCGCCGAGCTCGTCGCCTCGGTGGACGGCGCGGGCGCGGGCGTACCCGGAATCTGGGTCGGCGCTCCGCAGCCGGCGAGCAGCACCAGGGCGGGCGCGAGAACGAGGATTCGTCGCATGGCGCGCACAGTCAACCATGCCCGGTCAGGCGGGAGTGAAGCCGCGACACCACCCCGGCGTGCGACGATGTCCGGGCGCGAACGCCGGGTCGGGGAGGTCGGGAAAGTTGCTCACACCGGAGCAGTACCTGCAGGTGGTGGCCGAACGCGTCCAGCGCAGCGGCGGCCGGCTCCACACCGTCCGGATCGGCCCGTCCACCGCCGTGGTCGGCCTGTTCGCCGAGCCGATCCTGCTCTCCACGATGAACTACTGCGTGGTGGCCGCGCCGTACCCGGAGATCGACGCGCTGACCCTGCACCAGTTCACCGGGCTGGCCATCCAGCACGCCCGCGCGAACGTCCTGGGCACCCTCGGCTGGACCGCCGCCTCGGTGGTCATCGCCGGCTTGGTCGGCCGCGTCCACCCGGACGCCGCCCAGCTCGCCGCGGCCAAAACGGGCAACCAGTTCGGTGGCGAGACCCGCATGGTCGCGGTCGACCCGGCCGGCCGGCGCCACGCCTGGATCGGCGGCAAGCTCTGGGGGGCCGCCATCCACGGCTCGGTGAACGCGAAGCTGCAGTTCTGCTTCCCGGAGCCGATGGAGGCTTACCAGCAGTGGCACTGGCAGGCGGCCCAGCGGCCGGGCGGCTACCCGGCTCAGCCAGGCAACCCGGGACAGTCCGGCGCTCCCGGCAACCCGGGGCAGTCCGGCGCACCTGACGCCTACCCGGTACAGCCCGGTGTCCCCGGTAACCCGGGACAGCAGCAGATTCCCCCCGGCCCGCCCGGCCCCGGTGGCTTCCCCGGCCAGCCGATCCCACCGGGTTCCCGGCCGACGACCGGGCCGCCGCCGGCCGCGGGGCCGACCGGGCCGGTACCGCCGCACTACCCCTCGCCGGGGCTTCCCCCGTACGGTCGGTGACATGGTTTCGTTGCGTGGCTGGCCGTCCTTTCCGGCCGAACTACCCGGCTTCGACCCCGACCCGGCGCCGGACCGCCCCGAGGAGCTGTTCCTGACCTGGCTCACCGAGGCCGGTGAGCACGTGCTGGCGCCGCACGCCGTCACCCTGTCCACAGTGGATGAGCACGGCGCGCCGGACGCGCGGGTGGTGATCCTCAAGGACGTCGGCCCGGCCGGCTGGGCCGTCGCGACCAGCTCGGAGAGCCCGAAAGGCCGCCAGCTCACGGAAAATCCCCGCGCCGCGCTGACGTTCTTCTGGCCGGGCCGCGGGCGTCAGGTCCGCGTGCGCGGCACCGTCGAACCGGCCCCGCGCGAAGTCTCCGACGAAGACTTCCGCGCGCGCCCGCCCGCTTCGCGCGTCGAGGCGTTCATCGGCCACCAGTCGGAAGTACTCCGGGATCCGGACAAGCTGACCGAAGCGGCGGCCGCGGCCGAGCTCTGGGTCGAGGAAAACCCCGACGCCGCACCGGAAACGTGGACCCGCTACCTGATCACGCCGACCGTCGTCGAGTTCTGGCAAGCGAGCCACGACCGGCGGCACGTCCGCCTCCGCTACCGGCGCGAAGACGAGGGCTGGACGCGAGAACGCCTTTGGCCGTAGGGCCGCGGCGTGGTCACCACGCCCGCAGCCCCAGTGCGGCTCACCAGGTGACGCGGGAGTTGGCGTTGAGCACCCGGATCGCGTTCACAGTGGTGTAGCCGCGCCATTCGAGCGTGGCCGCGGGTGAGTAGCTGGCGAACACCACGGGCCAGCCGCCATCGTCCTGCTGCCCGGCTTCGAGGTCGTCGAGTTCGCGTTCGACGGCTCGGTCGTCGAAGAGCCTCCGGGCCGGACCGGGGTTCGGGGCGAAGTCGAGCGGGCGCATGAACTCCTCGGCCGAGCCACCCGCGACGTGGAGGATTCCGTTGTCGGGCAGGAACTTCCCGAGGTGGTCGAGCAGCTCGGCCGCCTCCGGCCGGGTGGCGTGCGCCGCGTCGAGGAACCGGATCGCGAACGACAGCTCGATCGCGTGCGGCGCGCTGTCGATCCGCCGGATGGCCTCGATGCAGGTGCGCGTCGCCTCGGCCAGCCACGGGTGCTCAGCGACGGCACCGTCGTGCGCAGCGACCCGCAGCGCCGTACCGGCGACAAAAGCCGTGCTCTGCAAGGAGAACGTCGGTACGGCCTGTGTCCAAAATGGAGCGCACCCGGCCGGGTCGGCCACGGGGAACGCGAACGGCAGCCCACCGCCCGGCAGCGAGACCGACGTCAGCCAGTCACACAGCTCGGCCGCGAGGGGCGTGGTCGCCGGCGCGATCTGCTCGAAGACTTCGAACGCGTGCAGCGCCCCACCCGGCTGGCTCTCCGGCGCGCGCAGATCGGGCTCCAGCCCCCAGCCGTAGCCGCCGTCCGCGTTCCGATACCCCTCGACCGCCCCGAGCACGGCCTGCGGTATAACCTCGCCGGTCAACAGCTCGAACCGCCGCCGTTCGAGCACCCGGGCGTGCGTGGCGAGAAATGAGGCGGCGGCGTTCAGATTCACAGTCACCCGATCACCGTGACATGCGCGCGGGCGAACGTCTTGAACAGTTCGGTCATCCGGCAGCAGTTCACCCGGGAAGACGGAACGGAGTGGAGCTGAGGGGAATCGAACCCCTGACCCCCGCCTTGCAAAGGCGGTGCTCTACCAATTGAGCTACAGCCCCGGGCACGGGCGGCGGCGGCCGCCCGTCCGCAGGTCAGTTGTGCGAGGCGTCCGTGGTCTTGGCCGGCGTGGTGCCGTTCACCGAGATCGGGCCGGTGGGAGCCGTGGCTTCACGCCACAGGTCAGCTTCGGCCTTGGCCGCCTTGTTGCGCTTGACGACGAACAGAACGCCGCCCGCGACGACCGCGAGTGCCACCAGCTTCTTCACCTGAAGCCCCCTTATTCGACTTGCCGAGGTACTCCCCGATGCTACTGCACCCGGCCGACACGGAACCCGGCGGTTCCCGGCCCGCGTTGGTTCCACGTGGAACCACGGGCGGCCCGCGTCACCGCGAGCCTGGAATACCGACGCGGCCCGGACGGTTGAACCCACTGGTCGGTACGCCCACCGTGTCCCCCGGGCTCACCCCCTGGCCCTCGCGGAGTTCCGTTCGGCTGGAACCGCGTCGCGCCCTCCGCCGAGAGGCGACCGTGTGCGGGCCGACCACGCACAACTCAGCCCTGCCGGTCCTTCTCTTCCCGGCAGGGCTGACTCTTGTCCACCGCCGCTCGCCCTCGCTGAAGGGTGGCTCGCCCAGTACCGGTATCGCCGGGATCTCCCAGACCGCCTGGCCGCCTGCCAGCCTGGTCGAGCCGGTTCACGGCACCCAAGCTTCCCCGGCGGAGGAACGAAAACCCATGGCGGACAACCACTTCACCCCTCACACTGACCTGTTCACCTTGAGCGGGAAACGCGCGCTCGTCACGGGCGGCACCCGGGGAATCGGGCTGATGATCGCGCGCGGCCTCCTCCAGGCAGGCGCTCGCGTCGTCATCAGCTCACGCCAGGCAGACGCGTGCACCGAGGCCCAGCGGCAGCTATCCGAATTCGGCGATGTCCGGGCGATTCCGGCCGACCTGTCCCGGCACGACGAGTGCCGGCGCCTCGCCGATCTGGTCGAAGCCGGCTCGGAGCGCCTGGACATCCTCGTCAACAACGCGGGGGCGATGTGGCGCGAACCCCTGGAGACCTTCCCGGAACAGGCTTGGGACTCGGTGGTCGACCTCAACCTGAAATCGCCGTTCTGGCTGGTGCAGGCGCTGCTGCCCGCGCTCGGCCGGGCGGGCACCGCCGACGATCCCGCGCGGGTCATCAACATCGGCAGTATCGCCGCCATCCACGTCGCCGCTTCGCCCAACTACTCCTACGCCAGCAGCAAAGCGGCACTCCACCAGCTCACCCGGGTGCTGGCCCGGGAGCTGGGCCCCCAGCACGTCACGGTGAACGCGGTGGCCCCAGGGCCGTTCCCCTCGCAGATGATGGCGTCCACGCTCGAGGCCATGGGCGACACGATCGCGGCGAAGGCCCCGCTGCGCCGGCTCGGCCGTGACGACGACATGGCCGGTATCGCCGTCTTCCTCGCCAGCCGGGCCGGGTCCTATCTCACGGGCGCCGTCATCCCGGTCGATGGCGGCATCGCCACGACCGCATCGGGTACCTGACGACCGGTCCTCGCGGACACAGCCGGGGGGCACCGGCAGAGCCTCCCCCCGTCCGCGGACCGGGCCTATGGTGAAGGCGTGGCCAAGATCGATCTGCGCACCGAAATCAAGGAGTTCCTGACTTCCCGTCGCGCGCGGATCACGCCCGAAGAGGCTGGTCTGCCCGCGTACGGCGGCAACCGCCGCGTCAAGGGCCTGCGCCGCGAAGAGGTGGCTCTGCTGGCCGGGGTATCGGTCGACTACTACGTGCGGATGGAGCGCGGCAGCCTCGCCGGCGCCTCCGACGGAGTGCTCGACGCGATGGCTTCCGCCTTGCACCTCGACGAGGCCGAGCGCGATCACCTCTTCCACCTGGCCCGGCAGTCCCGGACACCCGGTGGTCCACGCCGCCGGCGGCCCGCCGCGACGGTGCGCCCGGCCCTTCAGCAGGTGCTCGACGCCATCACCGGCGCACCGGCGTGGATCTGCAACAGCCGTGACGACGTGCTGGCCACGAACCACCTCGCCCGCGCGCTGTACTCGCCGGTGCTGGCCGACCCGCGGCGGCCGGCGAACACCGCGCGGTTCGTGTACCTGAACCCCGAAGCGGCACGAACCTTCTTCGTCGACTACGACCGGATCGCCCGCGATGTGGCCGCGAAGCTTCGCATGGAGGCCGGGCGCCACCCGCACGACGAGGAGCTGATCACCCTGGTCGGCGAGTTGTCCACCCGCAGCGAACGGTTCCGGCAGCGGTGGGCCTCGCAGGACGTTCGGCTCCACCGGTCCGGGCTCAAGCGGATGCACCACCCGGTGGTCGGCCGGCTCGACCTGGACGTCGAGTCGATGGAGCTGCCGGCCGAACCCGGACTGATCCTGAACGTCTACACCGCGCCCACCGGCACGGCGACCGCAGACGGTCTGGCCCTTCTGTCGTCGTGGGCGGCGGACCAGGAGAACCCCGTGCGCTGAGCCACCGGCTCATCCTCACCAGGTCGGGCGAAAATCACCCAGACCAAGCAAAAGCCCGGCTCGCAGCTTGCGAACCGGGCTTTGGACTGTGGGCCCACCAGGACTTGAACCTGGGACCTCTTCGTTATCAGCGAAGCGCTCTAACCACCTGAGCTATGGGCCCGTCGAACGGAAGGAACTCTACCGGACCCCCGCAGGGGCCCGGCAACCGGGTTACTCCCGTTCCGACAGGGTCACTTCCAGTCCGCCCGCGAGATCGGCCGAGACGTTGTAGATGAACGCGCTCACCGTGGCCAGCGCGGACACCAGCACGATGTTGATCGCCCCCAGGATGGCGGCGATGCCGAACACCCGGCCCGCGCTGATCAGCGGCTCCGAGGACGCGTTGGCGCCTTCACCGCCGACCAGGGACGAGTACGTGCCGTTCAGCTTGTCCCACACGCCCATGCCGTCCAGCACCGTGTACAGCACACCCACGGCGACCAGCCACACGAAGAACATCGCGACGCCGAGGACCAGGGCCAGCTTCAGCACCGACCACGGGTCGAACCGCTTGATCTGCAGGCTGGCCCGGCGCGGGCCGCGACCCGGGCGGCGCAGTGCGCTGGGGGTGGGGCGGGGCCGGCCGGCCGGCGGGAGGTCTTCGGCCGGCTCGGGCTGCACCGGCCCCGCGGCCCCGCCGAACAGGCGGGGGGCCGCGGAGCCGGTCACCACGGGGTATTCGCTCTCGCTCACGCGCGGTCCGTCCTGCTCATGATCCGAGTAGACCACACCCTCGGTGGCGATTCCGGTCGAGACCGTGGCCTCGGCGTCACCGCCGCCGTCCTTGGCGGTCCGCTGCCACGGAGGGGTCGCCGACGCGCCGTCGGCCTTCTCGGATGGTGTCACGAAGAGTCAGTCCTTACCCGTGCGTGGGGCGCCGCTCACTGTTCCGGCGCCGTGCCGTCTTCTGCGTCGGTCTCCTCGGGCGTGGTGGCCACCTCGCCGTCGATGACGGTGGGGGTTTCCACGTCCGCGGATTCCTCGCCATCACTGGCGACGTCCGAACCCTCGTCGGCGTTGCGTGCGACCGCCAGAAGTGTGGTTCCGTCACCCAGATTCATCAGGCGCACCCCCTTGGTCTGCCGACCGGCCTTCCGCACGTCGCGCGCCGGCGTGCGGATGACCCCGCCGCTGGACGTGATGGCGAACAGCTCGTCGTCGAAGTCGACGATGAGTGCCCCCACCAGCCTGCCACGCTTGCGGTCGTGCTGGATGGTGAGCACCCCCTTGCCGCCGCGGCCCTGCACCGGGTAGTCCTCGATGGGCGTGCGCTTGGCGTACCCGCCGTCGGTCGCGACGAGCAGGAACTTGTCCGGTTTGACCACGCTGATGCCGAGCAGTTCGTCGCCGTCGTTGAAGCGCATGCCGAGCACGCCCGAGGTCGCCCGGCCCATCGGCCGCAGAGCCTCGTCGGTGGCGTGGAAGCGGATCGACTGGCCCTCCGCCGACACCAGGAGCAGGTCGTCCTCCGCCGCGGCCAGCACCGCGCCCATCAGCTCGTCGCCCTCGCGCAGGTTGACGGCGATGAGGCCGCCGGCGCGGTTGGAGTCGAAGTCGGTGAGCTTGGTCTTCTTCACCAGGCCGCGCTTGGTGGCCAGCACCAGGTACGGCGCCACCTCGTAGTTCGGGATCTCGATGACCTGGGCGATCTTCTCGTCCGGCTGGAACGCCATGAGGTTGGCCACGTGCTGGCCGCGCGCGTTGCGGTTCGCCTCCGGCAGGTCGTAGGCCTTGGCGCGGTAGACGCGGCCCTTGTTCGTGAAGAACAGGATCCAGTCGTGCGTGGAGCAGACGAAGAAGTGCTGGACGATGTCGTCCTGCTTCAGCGTGGCGCCCTGCACGCCCTTGCCGCCGCGCTTCTGCGAGCGGTACAGGTCGGTCTTGGTGCGCTTGGCGTAGCCGGTCCGGGTGATGGTGACCACCACGTCCTCGACCGCGATCAGGTCCTCGACCGAGACCTCGCCCTCGAACGGGATGATCTTCGTGCGCCGGTCGTCGCCGTACTTGTCGACGATCTCCATCAGCTCGTCGCGGATGATCGCGCGCTGGCGCTCCGGCTTCTCCAGGATGTCCTTGAGGTCGGCGATCTCCAGCTCGATCTCGGCCAGCGTGTCGATGATCCGCTGGCGCTCGAGGGCGGCCAGGCGGCGCAGCTGCATGTCGAGGATCGCGGTGGCCTGGATCTCGTCGACGTCGAGCAGCTCCATCAGGGCCGGCCGGGCCTCGTCGGCCGAGGGCGAGCGCCGGATCAGGGCGATCACCTCGTCCAGCAGGTCCAGGGCCTTGACCAGGCCACGCAGGATGTGGGCCCGCTCCTCGGCCTTGCGCAGGCGGAAGCGGGTCCGCCGGACGATGACCTCGACCTGGTGCGTCACGTAGTGCCGGATCATCTGGTCCAGCCGCAGCGTGCGCGGCACCTGGTCGACCAGGGCCAGCATGTTCACGCCGAAGTTCTGCTGGAGCTGGGTGTGCTTGAACAGGTTGTTCAGCACGACCTTGGCCACCGCGTCCCGCTTGAGCGTGACCACGATCCGCATGCCGGACCGGCTGTTGGACTCGTCGGCGATGTCGGCGATCCCGGTGAGCTTGCCGTCGCGCACCAGGTGCGCGATGTTCTCCACCAGGTTGTCCGGGTTGACCTGGTACGGCAGCTCGGACACGACGAGCGTGGTGCGCCCCTTCGCGTCCTCCTCGACCTCGACCACGGCCCGCATGCGCACCGAGCCGCGGCCGGTGCGGTAGGCGTCCTCGATGCCGGAGTTGCCGAGGATCATCGCCTTGGTCGGGAAGTCCGGGCCCTTGACCCGCACGAGCAGCGCGGCCAGCAGCTCGTCGTCGGAGGCTTCGTAGTTCTCCAGCGCCCACACGACGCCGGAGGCGACCTCGCGCAGGTTGTGCGGCGGGATGTTGGTCGCCATCCCGACCGCGATCCCGGAGCCGCCGTTGACCAGCAGGTTCGGGAACCGCGCGGGCAGCACGTCGGGCTCCTGCGTGCGGCCGTCGTAGTTGTCGGAGAAGTCGACGGTGTCCTCTTCGATGTCCGCCAGCATCTGCATCGCCAGCGGCGCCAGGCGCGACTCCGTGTACCGCATGGCGGCGGCGGGGTCGTTGCCCGGCGAACCGAAGTTGCCCTGCCCGTCGATCAGCGGGTAGCGCATGGACCACGGCTGGGCCAGGCGCACCAGCGCGTCGTAGATCGCCGAGTCGCCGTGCGGGTGGTAGTTGCCCATGACGTCGCCGACCACGCGCGAGCACTTGTTGTACCCGCGGTCCGGCCGGAAGCCGGAGTCGAACATCGAGTAGAGCACCCGTCGGTGCACCGGCTTGAGGCCGTCCCGCACGTCCGGCAGGGCCCGCGACACGATCACGCTCATCGCGTAGTCGATGTAGGACCGCTGCATCTCCTGCTGGATGTCGACCGGCTCGATCCGGTCGTGGTCCGGCGCCGGCGGCAAGGTTTCCGTCATGGGTTCCTTCTCGGTGGAGAGTCCTGGGGTGGCAGAGCGGGCGGACGGCTACACGTCCAGGAAGCGCACGTCCTTGGCGTTGCGGGTGATGAACGATCGGCGGGCCTCGACGTCCTCGCCCATCAGCACGGAGAACAGCTCGTCGGCCTGGGCCGCGTCGTCGAGGGTGACCTGGCCCAGCAGGCGGTTGGCCGGGTCCATCGTGGTCTCCCACAACTCCTCGGCGTTCATCTCGCCGAGACCCTTGTACCGCTGGATCGCGTCGTCCTTCGGCAGCCGGCGACCGGCCTCGACCCCGGCCTGGATGACGGCGTCGCGCTCCTTGTCCGAATAGGCGTACTCCGGCTCCTGGCGCGGCCACTTGATCTTGTACAGCGGCGGGCGCGAGAGGAACACGTGGCCGTGCTCGATCAGCGGTGACATGAAGCGGAACAGCAGGGTGAGCAGCAGCGTGGTGATGTGCTGGCCGTCGACGTCGGCGTCGGCCATCAGCACGATCTTGTGGTACCGCAGCTTCTCGAGGTCGAAGTCGTCGTGGATACCGGTGCCGAGCGCGGTGATCAGCGACTGGACCTCGGTGTTCTTGAGCACGCGGTCGATGCGGGCCTTCTCGACGTTGATGATCTTGCCGCGGATCGGCAGGATCGCCTGGTACATCGAGTCGCGGCCCTCCTTGGCCGAGCCGCCGGCCGAGTCGCCCTCCACGATGTAGAGCTCGCACTCGCCCGGGTTGGTGGAGCGGCAGTCCTTCAGCTTGCCGGGCAGGCCGCCGATCTCCAGCGCGCCCTTGCGGCGGACCAGGTCACGGGCCTTGCGCGCGGCCATCCGCGCCTGGGCCGAGGAGATCGACTTGTTGATGACCGTCTTCGCCTCGGCCGGGTTGCGCTCGAACCAGTCGGCCAGCCACTCGTTGGACTGCTGCTGCACGAACGTCTTGGCTTCGCTGTTGCCCAGCTTGGTCTTGGTCTGGCCCTCGAACTGCGGCTCGGACAGCTTGATCGAGACGATCGCGGCGAGGCCCTCGCGGACGTCGTCACCGGTGAGGTTCGCGTCCTTCTCCTTGAGCAGCTTCTTGTCGCGCGCGTAGGCGTTCACCACGCGGGTGAGCGCCGCGCGGAAGCCTTCCTCGTGCGTGCCGCCCTCGTGCGTGTTGATCGTGTTGGCGAAGGTGTAGACCGACGGCGTGAACCCGTTGTTCCACTGCATCGCGACCTCGACCTCGAGGCCGGTGCCCTTGGCGTCGAAGGAGATCACGCTCTCGTGGATCGGGTCCTTGCTGGCGTTGATGTGGCGGACGAAGTCTTCGAGGCCGCCGGGGTAGCAGTAGACCTTCTCCTTGACCCGGGCCTGCTTGCCCTGGGCGTCCTGCTCGGTCTCCTCGTCGGCGACGCGCTCGTCGCGCAGCGACAGGGTGAGGCCCTTGTTCAGGAACGCCATCTCCTGCAACCGGCGGGAGATCGTCTCGAAGATGTAGGTGGTGGTCTCGAAGATGTCCCCGTCGGCCCAGAAGGTGATCGTGGTGCCGGTGTCCTCGGCCGGGCCGAGGTCTTCGAGCTCGCCGGCGATCTGGTTGGTGTAGAGCTGACGCCAGCTGCGGCCGCCGACCTTGATCTCGGCCAGGAGCCGGGTCGAGAGCGCGTTCACCACCGAGACGCCGACGCCGTGCAGGCCGCCGGAAACCGCGTAGGAGTCGCTGTCGAACTTGCCGCCCGCGTGCAGGATGGTGAGCACGACCTCGAGGGTCGGCTTCTTCTCCTTGGGGTGCATGTCCACCGGGATGCCCCGGCCGTCGTCGACGACCCGCACCCCGCCGTCGGCCAGGAGGGTAACCTCGACCTTGGTGGCGTACCCCGCCATCGCCTCGTCCACGGAGTTGTCCACCACCTCCTGGACCAGGTGGTGCAGACCGCGTTCACCGGTGGAGCCGATGTACATGCCAGGACGTTTGCGGACCGCTTCGAGGCCTTCGAGCACGGTGATGGACGACGCGTTGTACTCGCTCTTGTTCTCGGTCACCGGCGTTGTTTCTCCTCGTCTCGCCCGAGCGGACGCTCGCTACCCGTCCAGTGTACTTGCCCGCCTACGCTGACATGCGGCAAGGACACCCCTCAGTGCGTCACAGAGGCGCGAAATCGTTCGAGGGCTAGTCATCTCGTATCCGGACCAGCTTGACGCGGTTCTCGGGGAACTCACCCGCCGCCGCGCAACCCGGGTCAGCCGTACGTGTCACGCGGCCCGCGCCCGGGCACGTGCCGCGGCCCCTTCCGCCAGCTCGGAGCGGTCGGACCCTGGATCCGCATCCGCTTGACCACCCCGTGCCCGACCCCCGCCGCGATCTTGGTCAACAGCTTGCCCTGCAGCAACCGAAGCTGCGTGGCCCACGCCGTGGAACTCGCGCGCACGGTCAGCTCACCGTCCTTGAGCGCCACCGGCTGGGCGTGCTCGGCGACGTCCTCCCCGACCAGCCGGGCCCACTGGCCGAACACCTGCGCGTTGGTCACGGTGCCCTGCCACCCGCTGTCGGCCACCAGCCGCGAGACCAGCCGCCCGAGCGGCTGCGGGTCGCGCGCGTCCGCCCCGGAGCCGGACCACCGGCGCCGGCGCGGGTTCTGCCCACCGCTCCCACCGGTGATCCGCCCGCGCCGCAGGTTCGGCGGCGCGCCCCGCTCCTTGGCCTTCGCCTTGGCCGCTTCGAGAGCGGCGTGGGCCAGGTCACGTCCGGAAACCGCCTCGGAGCCGGACGGCTGAACACCGCCGGGTCGCTCCCGGTCGTCTCCGGCCCGGTTTGCGGCGGACGAGGCATCGGTACCGGAATCCGTCGGTCCTCGATCGGCTGGTCCCCGGCCGACGTCGCCTCGGCCGGCCGCCGCACTTCGCCCGGGTGCGCGCTGTTCGGCCGCATCCTGACCGGTGGCGGTTGGTCCGGCCGCACCGCGACCGGTGGCGCTCCGGTCGGCGGCCTGGCCGTTCGACCACGACCGCGTACCGGAAGCCCGGCGGTCCCGGGCCTGACCGCGCTCGGCCCGGCCGTTCTGCCGCCGACCACCCGAAGACTGCCCCTCCGGCGCCCGGCCGATCGAACGCGGCCACGCGGCGGCACCGGCCGGCAGCACCGGACCCTCGCCCGAGGACGTCCGGCCGCCCGCAGGCCGCTCACCGTTCCCCGGCGGATCGAGCGCGAACAGACCGTCCAGAGCCTCGTCCGCCGAAGCACCCGAAGCCGCACCGCCTGACGACCCACCGCCCGGCGAGGCACCCTTCGCCGAAACACCACGCGCTGGGACCCAGCCCGCTGAAGCAACCCCCGCCGACGCACCGCCTGAGGAGACACGGCCCGAGGAGGCACCGTCTGCTGAGACACCACCCACCGAGGTCCGTGCAGCCGACCCACCGGCCGAAGCCCGGCCCCCGACTAACCCGCGTGCTCCGGTCCCACCCGGTGCGGCCCGAAGAGCGGAAGTCCGAGGCGCGGAAGTCCGAGGCGCCGAGTTCTGGCCATCTGAAGTCTGGGCCGCTGAAGTCCGGGCCGCTGAGGTCTGGGCCTCACCCCGTCCTCCAGCCGTCCCGTCCCCGGCACCTGTGGACCGTTCCCCCGCCCCCCGCCGGACCGAATCGGCGCCCGGCCCGATCGGCCCAGCCACGTTGTCACGCTGGGTGTCCGAAACGGCCTCCCCGCGTGGGGGATGACCCACATGGGGGATTTCAGGACCCCCATCTGGCCGGTTGGTCACGCGCGGCGATAACCCCTTCACGGGTTTATCCACACTGTCCACAGGTTTGTCCCCAGATTGGTGGGTAACCGCTGGGGCCGCAGTCACTCCGCGTGGCCAGTCCGATCCTGCCGGTGATTCCTCAGGCACGGGTGACCTCGCCATCCGCCACGACGAACCGGCATCCGGCCAGCTCGGCGGGCACGTCCTCGTCGACCGCCGCCGTGATGAGCACCTGTTCGGCCCCCGCGGCGACCTCCGCGAGCCGGGCGCGGCGCTTGCGGTCCAGCTCCGCGAACACATCATCCAGCAGAAGCACCGGTTCGCCGGCTTCGCCACGCAGGAGCTCGTAACTCCCGAGCCGCAGGGCCAGCGCGAACGACCAGGACTCGCCGTGGCTCGCGTACCCCTTCGCCGGCATGTCGCCGAGGATCAGGTCCAGCTCGTCACGGTGCGGTCCGACCAGGCTGATCCCGCGCTCCAGCTCGTTGCGACGCACCTCGGCCAGGGCCTTGAGCAGCAGCTCCCGCAACACCTCCGCGTCGGCCCGCTCACCACCAGCCACGCCGTACGACGATGGCAGCGCTTCGCCGAGCGAAGACCTGTACGCGATCTTCGCGGGCCGCGAGTCCGGAGCGACGCCCATGTACGCCTCAGTCGCGTACGGCCCGAGGTCGGCGATGAGGTTGAGCCGTGCAGCGAGCAGCGCAGCCCCAGCCACCGAGAGGTGGTCGTCCCACACGTCGAGCGTCGACAGCGCGTACGGGTCCTCTCGACCGGTCCGGCGCTTACCGGCGGTCTTGAGCAGGGCGTTGCGCTGCTTCAGCACCTTCTCGTAGTCAGCCCGGACGCCGGCGTAACGCGGCGCGCGCAGCACCAGCAGCTCGTCCATGAACCGCCGCCGCTCGCCCGGGTCGCCGCGCACGAGCGCCAGGTCCTCCGGGGAGAACAGCACGGTGCGCAGGATGCCGAGCACATCGCGCGGCTTGCCGACCGCGCCGCGGTTGACGCGCGCGCGATTGGCCCGGCCCGGCGTGATCTCGAGCTCGACCGTCAGCTCGCGGTCTTCGTTGACCACGGCGACCCGGACGAGCGCGCGTTCACAGCCCTGCCGCACGAGCGGCGCGTCCGTCGCGACCCGGTGCGAGCCGAGGGTCGCGACGTAGCCGATCGCCTCGAGCAGGTTCGTCTTCCCCCGGCCGTTCTGGCCGACGAGCACGACCGGCCCCGGTTCGAGGGCGAGGTCGGCCTGCGGCCAGGACCGGAAGTCGGTGACCTGGAGGTGTCGCAGATACACGGGCGGGGACCGGGCCGGGAGCTAGCTCCCGGCCTTCTTCACCGCGTGGCCGCCGAACTGGTTGCGCAGCGCGGCGACGGCGCGCATCGCCGCGGAGTCCTTCTGCCGCGAGGAGAACCGGGCGAACAGCGCGGCGGAGAGCACCGGCGCCGGCACCGCGTGGTTCACCGCCTCCTCCAGCGTCCACCGGCCCTCACCGGAGTCCTCGACGTACCCTTCGAGGTCGTCCAGGTCCGGGTCCTCGTCCAGCGCGCGGACCAGCAGGTCGAGCAGCCAGGAGCGGACCACGGTGCCGCGCTGCCAGCCCTTGATCACGGCCGGCACGTCGTCGACGACCTTCGAGGCTTCGAGCAGCTCGAAGCCCTCGGCGTAGGCCTGCATGATGCCGTACTCGATGCCGTTGTGGATCATCTTCGCGTAGTGGCCCGCACCGACCGAGCCGGCGTGCGAGAAGCCCTCTTCGCGCGGGCCCTCGGGACGGAGCGCGTCGAAGATCGGCATCGCGCGGGTGACCTCGGCCGCCGCGCCGCCGACCATCAGGCCGTAACCGTTGTCCTTGCCCCAGACCCCACCGGAGACACCGCAGTCGAGGTAGCCGATGTTCTTGGCCGCGAGCAGGTCGGCGTTCAGCTTGTCGTCGGTGAACTTCGAGTTGCCGCCGTCGATCACCATGTCGCCTTCGGACAGCAGCGAGCCGAGCTCGACGATGGTCTGCCGGGTCGCGTCGCCCGCCGGGACCATGATCCAGACGATCCGCGGACCGTCCAGTTTGGACACCAGATCGGTCAGCGAATCGGAGTCGCTGACGTCGGGGTTGCGGTCGTAGCCGACCACCTCGTGCCCGGCGGCGCGCAGCCGCTCGCGCATGTTGAAGCCCATCTTGCCCAGGCCGACGAGACCGAGCTGAACCATGAGATCCCCTTAGGTAGTAACGAAAATCCGCGGTGTGAACGGCTTGCGTCAGCCGGGCAGCCGGACCGGCATCAGCAGGTACAGGTAGCCGGGGACGACGTTGCCCTCGGCGTCGGCGGGCTTGATCAGCGCCGGCCGGTTCGGGGTGGTGAAGGTCAGCTCGGCGCGGTCGCTGTGCAGCGCGCCGAGGCCGTCGACGAGGTAGCCCGGGTTGAACGCGATGGTCACCGGCTCGCCCTCGTAGTCGACCTGCAGCTCCTCTTCGGCACTGCCCTCGTCGTCGCCGCCGGCGGACAGCCGCAGCGAGCCGTCGGCGAATTCGAGCCGCACCTGCGTGCCGCGCTCGGCGACCAGCGACACCCGCTTGATCGACTCGGCCAGCGCCGAAACGTCGATGACCGCGCGCGAGGTGTGGCTGGCCGGCAGCAGCTGCCGGTACGGCGGGAACTCGGCGTCGAGCAGGCGGGTGGTCGTGTACCGGCCGTTGCCGGACAGGCCGAGCAGTCCCTCGCCGCTGGCCAGTGCGAGCTTGACCGTGCTGCCGGCCCCGCCGAGCGTCTTCGCGGCCTCGGCCAGCGTGCGCGCCGGGACGAGCACCGCGGCGTCGGGCAGGCCCTCGGTGGGCTTCCAGGTGAACTCGCGCATGGCCAGGCGGAAGCGGTCGGTGGCGACCAGGGTCAGCGTGCTGCCGGAGATCTCCAGCCGCATGCCGGTCAGCATCGGGAGCGTGTCGTCCTTGCCCGCCGCGGTGACGACCTGCGTCACCGCCTGGCCGAAGACGTCGCCGGTCAGCTCACCGGCGAACGCGGGCTGGGACGGCAGCTGCGGGTAGTCCTCGACCGGCATGGTGGGGAGGCTGAACCGGGCACTGCCGCAGGTGATGGTGGCCCGGGAGCCGTCGACGGAGATCTCCACCGGCTGCGCGGGCAGCGCCTTGGTGATGTCGGCCAGCAGCCGGCCGGACACCAGCAGCCGGCCGCCGTCGGCGATCGTCGCCGGGACGCCCACCGTGGCGGAGACCTCGTAGTCGAAGCCGGACACCGTGAGCGCGTCGCTCTCCCCGTCCGCGCCGGCGTCGAGCAGCACCCCGCCCAGAACCGGCACCGGAGGCCGGGACGGGAGGCTTCTGGCCACCCAGGCGACGGCGTCGGCGAGCCCGTCGCGCTCGACGCGGATCTTCATGCGCGCATCCTTTCGACAGCCGAGCCCCTCGGCTCGTGAAGGGGTCGACGGGGTACCGGCCCATGAACAACCGCGCAGACCGGGTCCCCACCGGGCTGGTCCGGATCCCGTGCCGGGGACGGCGCGGAGTTCGGACCAGGTGCAGACATCCACGTTAGGCCGTCGCCGGGGGTGCCGTCACCTCGGCCTCCCCTTGAGTTTGTCGACAAGACGACAGCATTCGCCGGTTGTCCCCAACTTCGTCCATCGCCTGTTTTTGTTCTGTTCTCTTCTTAAAAAGATCTAAGGGCAGTGACAGTAATAGGGGCTGTGGATTGTGTGGATGGAGCTCGTTCGCGCAGGTCGCGTCGCGCGCCGGGGTGTGGAGAGCCCTGGTGGTGGATCCGTGGACAGCTCGGGCCGGCCGTGGATGGTTTCTGGGGATGGCCGATCTGTCCACAATCGGCCCTAGTTGTCCCCATGGTTATCCCCAGCTGTGCGCCCAGTTGTACCCAGGCTCTGTGGGTCTCCGAAGCCGTCCGGTTCGCCCTGGCGAGTGACGGGCGACGCATGTGGATCATGTGTGGGCAACCTGTGGAATCCCCGTGGACAACCCTGTGGAAAGACTGTGGATTCCGTGTGGGTGGGGTGTGTACGGATTCGACGTCGTCGCAGGCTGTGGATGTGTTGAGGGTGTGGGCAAACTGCACACAGGGTGGGGAAAAGTCTTTGTGTATCAATGGGTTTGGTGATTGCTGCGTACGCGGGTGTACACGGCCAAGAGCACGGCGCTTTGCTTCGCTGCTTCGGACGGTGTCGTCCATGTGAGACCGACGTACGCGGCGGAGCGTTGCGTGGCTGGGGAAGCGCCCTAGCGAGACGGCACTGAACCGAAGCCACGCAAGACGACGATGGCCTGAAAGCAGTGCGGGTCTGGAAGCAGAGAGGCCGGGAAGCAGTGAGGCCCGGTGACACTGCAACCTCGGTGACACTGCAACCTCGGTGACACTGAAGCCGAAGAACAAGCAGTGCCGCGCGCGAAACGCCCAGCCTCAGTGGGCTGTGGACGCTTACACGCAGCTGGGCGACGCTGCCGCGGTGATGCGGGTGCGGGAGTCCGTCTCGGCGAGTCTGTCGTGGTGCCTCGGTGTAGTGATTCGGTGCCGCTAGCCGTGCGAGCGGGCTAACGGAGCGCGGACGACAAGCCGTCTGACGCAGAGCGCGGACGATTGGCGGCCCGGAGTACGGGCGGCCGGACGATGAGCGGCCCGGACTACTGGCGGGCGCGCTGCTTGATGCGCGAGGTCAGCTCCTGCACCTGGTCGTAGATGCGCCGGCGCTCGGCCATCTCCTTGCGGATCTTCTTGTCCGCGTGCATCACGGTGGTGTGGTCGCGGCCGCCGAAGGTCTGGCCGATCTTCGGCAGCGACATGTCGGTCAGCTCGCGGCAGAGGTACATCGAGATCTGGCGGGCGGTGGCGAGCGCCTTGGTCTTGCCCGGGCCGCAGAGGTCGTCGAGCGTGACGTCGAAGAACTCCGCCGTCACGCCCATGATGGTCGGCGCCGTGATCTCCGGAGCGTGGGAGTCGGGGATCAGGTCGCGCAGCACGATCTCGGCCAGGCCGATGTCGACCGCCTGCTGGTTCAGCGAGGCGAAGGCCGTGACGCGGATGAGCGCGCCCTCCAGCTCGCGGATGTTGGCCTCGACCCGCGACGCGATGAACTCCAGCACCTCGCCCGGCACCGCGAGGCGGTCCTGCGCGGCCTTCTTGCGCAGGATGGCGATGCGGGTCTCGAGCTCCGGCGGCTGGATGTCGGTGATGAGACCCCATTCGAACCGCGTCCGCAGCCGGTCCTCCAGCGTCTCGAGGCGCTTGGGCGGGCGGTCGGAGGAGACGACGATCTGCTTGTTGGCGTTGTGCAGCGTGTTGAAGGTGTGGAAGAACTCCTCCTGGGTTCCTTCCTTGCCCTCCAGGAACTGGATGTCGTCCACGAGCAGGATGTCGATGTCGCGGTAGCGGCGCTGGAAGGCGACCTTGCGGTCGTCTCGCAGGGAGTTGATGAAGTCGTTCGTGAACTCTTCGGTCGACACGTACCGCACGCGCATGCCGGGGAACAGCCGCTGCGCGTAGTGCCCGACGGCGTGCAGCAGGTGCGTCTTGCCGAGCCCGGACTCACCCCAGATGAACAGCGGGTTGTACGCGCGGGCCGGTGCTTCGGCGACCGCGAACGCGGCGGCGTGGGCGAAGCGGTTGGATGCGCCGATGACGAAGGTATCGAAGGTGTACTTCTCGTTCAGCTTGGTCTTCGACGTCTGCGGCTGCGCGGGCGCGGTGTAGGGCTGCCCGGCGGTCGGCTGTCCGGAGAAGGACGGCCAGATCTCGTGCACGGCGGCAAGGGCGTCGCCCTCTTCGTCCACTTCTTCTTCGGTGTCTTCGAAATCCTCGGCGGACATCGGCTGGCCGCCGGACCTGGGCGGCGGGCCCGGCCGGGGCGGTGCGCCCGAGGGCATCAGGCCGTTTTCACCGAAGGACGGGCGCGGCGGCTCGGCGCGGTTTTCGGGCCGGCCGTTGTCGAGGTGGACGCCGCCGAGGTGGTTGTTGCCCAGGTGGCTGCCGTCGAGGTGGCCGTTGCCGGTTTCGGGCCGTCCGTTTTCCACCCGCGCGGGTGACGGCGCGTACCGGGGCGTGGGCGACGGCGCGACGGCCTCGGTGCTGTCGACCTTCACCGCGAGCGAGACGGTGCGGCCGAGGCGGCGGGACAGCGCGTCGGTGATCGCGCCGCGCAGGCCGCGCTCGATCGCTTCCTTGGCGAAGTCGCTGGGGGCGGCGAGCAGGGCGGTGCCGTCGAGCAGGCCGATGGGCCGGGTGACGCGCATCCAGGCCCGTTGCTGCGGCGACAGGGTGCCGTTGGACAGCTCCCGCACCACCTGCTCCCAGATGACACCCAGATTGTGCTGGTGCTCGGACACCTGTCTGGCTCCCCTCCCCTCGGCGGCGTGAACGGCGAAATCACCCCAAACACGCCCGGAACTCTCCCTCGGACGTCATTTTGGACCGACCTGCGCACGGGCACAGCGAATATCCACATAGTTGTCCACAGCTGTGCACTAATGTACGGCGGCCCGTAGCCACGCCACGTGCGGGTTCGACGTCCGCCCCGAGTGCCTCCACACCTGGGCCGCGATCCCGCCGCCACCTCGTCCGGTGACCCGAAAGAGGCACGCTAACAAGCCCGGTGCGCGGCCACAAGACGTCGTCGCGCGCAAGCATTTCACGCGGTCCGGCGCGGGGCCATTCGATGCCCGGGCGGTCCGTGGGCCGGGGATCGGGGTCCGGTCGCGGTGCGTGGTAGAGGGGTGCCTTCACGGCTCCCGACCGGGGTGCGTACCCTCGTAAGGTCTCCCGTAAGCGGCGGGCTCGTTTCGCGTGCCCAGGTATGTCGTCGCTCGTCGTGACGAGGCCACACGTTGGTAGGAGACACCAGAGACTGCCGTGCGACCGCACGACATGCCGGTAGAGACGGCCGAAAAGCCGTCGCCCGACGGCCGACACACAGGAGAAGCAGTGAGCAAGGGTAAGCGCACCTTCCAGCCGAACAACCGACGACGCGCCCGGGTCCACGGTTTCCGCCTCCGCATGCGGACCCGTGCGGGCCGGTCCATCCTGGCGGCCCGCCGTCGCAAGGGCCGCGGCGCGCTGTCCGCTTGATCCGGCTCGTCGAGGCACGCCGTGCTGCCCGTTGCCGCACGTCTGCGGCGGAGTGAGGACTTCCGGGTCGTCCTCCGCCGGGGGGCGCGGGCCGGTCGGCGGCGTCTCGTCGTCCACGCGTTGACCACGGACCCGTCCGTGGCCGCACCCGATGCGGCCAGGGCGGGTTTTGTGGTGAGCAAGGCCGTCGGGAATTCGGTGGTCCGCCACCGGGTCTCCCGGCGGCTTCGGCATCTCGTTTCCGCCCGGCTCGGAACACTGCCGCCCGGCAGCTCGTTGGTGGTACGGGCACTACCTCCGGCGGCGTCCGCTTCCAGTGCGGAGCTCGGCGCCGATCTCGACGCGGCGTTGCGACGACTCGGTCTCGCGCCGCACCGTCGTCCGTCCGGGGACGATGCTCCCCGGCAGCCGCGTCAGCAGGACCCGGCCCCAGACCACGGATCAGCGGTGTAACGCTTATGCAAGCCACCCCCGAGCACAGCGCCGGCGAGGCTCCCGAGGTACCCGCCCCGACGGCCCGCCCCGGCCCGGCCGCCTGGGTGCTGCTGCTCCCCGTCAAGTTCTACCGCAAGGCGATCTCGCCCTTCCTGCCGCCGGCCTGCCGCTTCTACCCGAGCTGCAGCGCGTACGCAGTCGAAGCCCTGACCCGGCACGGGGCCGGCCGGGGCTCCTACCTCGCGCTGCGCCGGCTCCTCCGCTGCGGCCCGTGGACGCCACCCGGCCGCGACCCGGTCCCCGAGAAGTTCTCGTGGCGACACCGCATGCCTGAAACACCGATCGAGGAGTAGCTCAGTGCTCGATTTCATCTACTACCCCGTGTCCTTCATCCTGTGGTGTTGGCACAAGGTCTTCGGTTTCGCGTTCGGCGACGCCTCGGCCATCTCCTGGATCCTCGGCATCATCTTCCTGACGTTCACCGTCCGCGGCATCATGTTCAAGCCGTTCGTGAACCAGGTCCGGTCGATGAAGAAGATGCAGGACTTCGCGCCGGAGATGAAGAAGGTCCAGAAGAAGTACGCGAACGACCGGCAGCGCCAGGCGCAGGAGATGCAGAAGCTCCAGCGCGAGCACGGCGTCAACCCGCTCGGCAGCTGTCTTCCGATGCTTCTCCAGATCCCGGTGTTCATCGGCCTGAACCACGTGCTCCGCGCGTTCACCATCCAGCCCGCCGGTGGCGGCGCCAAGACGGAGAACTACTTCTTCAGCCAGACCGACGTCAACTCCTACGTCAGCGCGAAGCTGTTCGGGGTCAACCTCGGCGAGGCCGTGAACAACGGCGTCGGCGTCGTGAGCGGCGGCGCCGGCGGCAGCGGCTGGCACTGGAACGTGCTGCCGGTCGCGCTGCCCCTGATGATCGTCGCGGCCATCGCCACGCACCTCACCGCGCGCCACTCGGTGGCCCGGCAGAACGCCGCGTCGGCCACCTCGCAGACCGCGATCATGAACAAGCTGACCATGTACGTCTTCCCGCTCGGTGTGCTCGTGTTCGGTGCGCTGTTCCCGCTCGGCCTGCTCTTCTACTGGCTGGCGAACAACGGCTGGACCCTGATGCAGCAGCGCCTCGTCTACACGAAGATCGACAAGGAAGAGAAGGCGCGCAAGGAAGAGGCCGCGGAGAAGCGCGCGTCGCTCGGGCCGAAGCCGGGCCAGAGGCCGGCCGCGCCGAAGGTCGGTCAGAAGCCGGTCCAGCAGAAGCGCAATCAGCCGTCCGGCAACGGACAGCAGCGGAAGGTGACCAAGGCGGGCTCGGCCCACGGTTTCGCGCAGACGGCCACCGCGGCCGGTGTCGAGAGCAAGCCGGCGGTCACGCCGGAAACCCAGACCACTCCGTCCGAGCCGGCGAAGCAGCCGGCCCAGAACGGATCGAAGGAGAACGGCACCGGGATGCCGGGGCTCCTCAAGGACTCGAACAGGAAGTCGGGCCGGAAGCGTCGCTGACGTCGATCCGGTTCGGAGAGGAGACGAATGATGTCGGAGACGGTCGACACGATCGAAGCCGATCAGGACGACGCGGGCGTGGCCGAGACCGCTGCCGCTCCCGCGGAGAAGCAGGGAGGTGCCGACGACACCCTCGTGCAGGAGGGTGACATCGCCGGCGACTACCTGGAGCGCTTGCTGGACCTGCTCGACTACGACGGGGACATCGACCTCGACGTCGAGGCCGGTCGCGCCATCGTGAGCATCGACGGCGGTGAGGATCTGGAGAAGCTGGTCGGTCCGCGCGGCACGGTGCTCGAGTCGCTGCAGGAGCTGACCCGCTTGGCGGTCCAGCAGGAGACCGGCTCGCGCAGCCGCCTCATGCTGGACATCGCGGGCTGGCGCGCAGACCGCCGTGAAGAGCTTCGCGAACTCGGCCGCTCGACGGCCGAGTCGGTGCTCGCCAATGGCGAGCGTGTGCGCCTGCAGCCGATGAGTCCGTTCGAGCGCAAGGTGGTGCACGACGCGGTCGCGACCGTCAAGGGCGTCACGAGCGAGAGCGAGGGCGAGGACCCGAAGCGGCGCGTGGTGATCTTCCCGGAGGACTGAGGTTCTCCTGTTTGACTGAGCACTGAGCCGAAGCGGCCCGCTGGACACTCGTCCGGCGGGCCGCTTCGTGTTCTGCACCTGATGCGGCGCTCCCCCGCCTCGGCGTCGGAGTGAATTACACGCGTGGCGTTTCACGTGAAACTTCGAGTCTGGGTTACCCACAAGGTCGGACCCAGGAGTGGAGTTGTCCACAGTTGCGGTCTGTCGGCACGATTTGCGCTCGGCATCGGGGACAATCAAACAAGCGCGTTTCACGTGAAACGCGCGGACCGAGGAGTGGGTGTAGTGAGCTTGGACGGCGCCACCGGGACGGTGCGGACCGCGGCGGCAGCAGTGTTTGGAGATCGCGTCGAACGAGCCGCCAGCTACGTCGAGCTACTGGCAACCCATGGGGTCGAGCGGGGGCTGATCGGCCCGCGCGAGGTGGAGCGGTTGTGGGATCGGCACGTGCTGAACTCCGCCGTCATCGGTGAGCAGATCCCCCAGGGCGCCAGCGTGGTCGATGTCGGATCGGGCGCCGGACTTCCGGGTGTGCCGCTGGCCATCGCCCGACCGGACCTCGCTATCGTTCTCCTGGAACCGATGGCCCGCCGGATTGACTGGCTGGCTGAGGTCGCCGAGAAGCTGGAACTCCCGATCACCATCGTCCGTGGACGGGCGGAGGAGCGGTCCGTACGCGAGCAGCTTGGTGGCGCTGATGTCGTCACCGCTCGCGCTGTCGCTCCTCTGGCTCGCCTTGCGGGCTGGTGTCTTCCGCTGGTTCGCCCAGAAGGCCGTCTGGTTGCGCTCAAAGGGGCCAGCGCGGGAGAAGAGATCAGTCGGGACCGCGATGCCGTGCGAAGGGCGGGCGGGGCCGATCCGGAGCTCGCCGAGTGCGGCAAGGCGGTGCTCGAGGTTCCCAGCACGGTCGTGATGATCCGCCGCCTGCCTTCGAAACCGCCTAGGTTCCGGGGCAAGCGGAGCTAGTGCACGAGAACCAGCCACGGCGTTCCACGTGAAACAACGCGGTTCGAACGCCACCGAATCGTCTACCCAGAGGAGGTGTCGAGACCGGTGAATCCCCCACCGTCCGACCCTGCGAACACCGGCCACGAGTTGGGCTGGACGCCGATTGCTGAAGAAGCTGTCCGAGCCGCCAGCGTTCTCCACCCGAAGGAGGGCGCGCTCCCCCGGCCCAACCGGCGACGCGTGCTCACCGTCGCCAATCAGAAGGGCGGCGTCGGCAAGACCACGAGCACGGTGAACCTGGCTGCCGCGCTCGCCGTGCACGGACTCAAGACCCTGGTGATCGACCTTGATCCTCAGGGCAACGCCAGCACCGCGCTCGACATCGAGCACCGCTCCGGGACACCGTCGATCTACGAGGTACTCATCGGCGAGGTGTCGCTCGCGGAGGCGGCAGCGAGCAGCGAGCAGTCGCCCAATCTCTTCTGCGTCCCCGCGACCATCGACCTGGCCGGCGCCGAGATCGAACTCGTCTCCATGGCCAGCCGGGAGACGCGGCTGAAAGAAGCCCTGTCGGACGAGGTGCTCGATCAGATCGGCGTCGACTACGTCTTCATCGACTGCCCGCCGTCGCTCGGGCTCCTCACCGTCAATGCGATGGTCGCCGCCCAGGAGGTGCTCATCCCGATCCAGTGCGAGTACTACGCGCTGGAGGGGCTGGGGCAGCTGCTGAGCAACATCGAGCTCGTGCAGCAGCACCTCAACCGCGAACTCCGGGTGTCCACGATCCTGCTCACCATGTACGACGGCCGCACCAAGCTGGCCGACCAGGTGACCAACGAGGTCCGGAACCACTTCGGCGACACTGTGCTGAAGACCGTCATCCCCCGCAGCGTGAAGGTGTCGGAGGCGCCCGGGTACGGCCAGACCGTGCTCTCCTACGACCCCGGTTCGCGCGGAGCGATGAGCTACCTCGACGCGGCGAAGGAGATCGCGGAACGTGGTGCGAGCGATGGAAGGAGCAACAGCGCATGACTGAGCGCAGAGGAGGGCTGGGGCGAGGGCTCGCGGCCCTGATCCCGACCGGGCCGCCTACCCCGGCTCCCTCCGTCGGAGAAGGCAGCGCCCCGGCCGAGAAGACGGTGCGCGAGGACAAGGGCTGGTTCCCGGCGAACGAGGCGGTGACACCGGCCGGTGGTGAGGTCGCCGGTGCGGTGTACCGGGAGATCCCGGTGGGCTCGGTCAAGCCGAACCCGAAGCAGCCCCGTCAGGTCTTCGACGAAGAAGCGCTGAGCGAGCTCGAGCACTCCATTCGCGAGTTCGGTCTCATGCAGCCGATCGTGGTACGCGAGCTGGGCGAAAACGAGTACGAGCTCGTCATGGGCGAGCGGCGACTCCGCGCGTCGCAGCAGGCCGAGCTGGAGGCGATCCCGGCGATCGTCCGCCAGACCGCCGACGAGTCCATGCTGCGTGACGCCCTGCTGGAGAACATCCACCGCGTCCAGCTGAACCCGCTCGAAGAGGCGGCCGCGTACCAGCAGTTGCTGGACGAGTTCGCGGTGACGCACGAGGAGCTGGCCGGCCGGATCGGCCGGAGCCGGCCTGTCATCACCAACACGATTCGGCTGCTCAAACTGCCCCTCCCCGTCCAGCGCCGCGTCGCCGCAGGCGTGCTTTCGGCCGGGCACGCGCGGGCACTGTTGTCCCTCGATGATCCGGAGAGCCAAGAAGAGCTGGCGGCGCGGATCATCGCGGAGGGCATGTCGGTCCGTGCGACCGAAGAAGCCGTCACGCTGAAGAAGAGCGAGAAGCCGGCCAAGCCGAAGCCCGCTCCCCGTAAGCCGATTCAGGCACCGGGATTGCAGGAGCTGGCGAACCGGCTGTCGGACCGCTTCGACACCCGCGTGAAGGTCGACCTCGGTCGGCGCAAGGGGCGCATCGTGCTCGAGTTCGGCTCGGTGGACGACCTCGAACGCATCGTCGCGCTGATCGACACCGACGGTGGCGGAAAAACGGCGAATCAGACCGAGAAAACCGACTAGGGATCACCCAGGGGCGTTTCGTCACGGTGATGATTGCGCATCGGGGCGACAGGAAGCACCCTGGGTGATCAACGGCGAACCGCCGTTGGTCATCGGAACGAGAGGGGCGGCGATCAGCCGGCGCGGTTGACGGCGCGGGTGACGAGCTCGGCGAACACCGACCCGAGCGACTTCCCCGCGGCCTCCACGGCCATCGGCACGGTCGAGGTCTCGGTGAGCCCGGGCGACAAGTTCACTTCGAGGAACTGCACGGTGCCGTCGGACTTGATGACGGCGTCCGTGCGCGAGATGTCCCGGAGTCCGAGCCACCGGTGCGCGGCGACCGCAAGCTCGCCGACGGCCTTCGAGGCTTCGTCGGAGATCCGCGCCGGAGTGAAGAAGTCCGTCAGCCCGGCGGTGTAGCGCGCGGTGTAGTCGTAGACACCGCTCTCCGGCACGATCTCGACCGCGGGCAGAGCCTCGGCCCCGTTCTCCCCTTCGATGACCGTCACAGCTACTTCAACGCCGTCCACCAGCCGTTCCGCGAGCACGGTGTCCCCGTAGGCGAAGCAGCCGACCATGGCCGCGGGCAGTTCCGTCGCCTCGCGGACCACCTGGGTGCCGAGCGCCGAGCCACCCTGATCCGGCTTGAGGATCAGGGGCAGGCCGAGCCGTTCCACCATCGCGTCGAGCACCGACTGCGCGCCGAGCTCGCGGAAGGTGCTGTGGGGCAGGACGATCCAGTCCGGTGTCGAGAAGCCGGCCTGCTGCACGAAGGCCTTGGCCGTGGGCTTGTCCCAGGCGCGGCGACAGCCCTGCGAGCTGGTGCCGACGAACGGCACGTCGAGCATCTCCAGCACGGTCTGCACCGAGCCGTTCTCCCCCTCGCCGCCGTGCAACGCAACGACCACGGCGTCGGGCCGCTGCGTGCGCAACCGCTCCAGCAGACCGGCGTCGGTGTCCCACTCCTCGACCGCCAGCCCCTCGCTGCGCAACGCGGCCGAAAGCCGGCGACCGGAGCGGAGGGAGACGTCGCGTTCGTGGGAAAGCCCGCCGGCGAGCACGGCAACGGTACGGTCGACCACCGTGGGAACTCCTTAGCTGAGGGTGGACCTGCGGTCGGTCAGACCGTGTCCGGAGACGGGGTTTCTGACCCCGGGATGGTGCGCGCCTTCACGCTACCGAAAGTGCGGCCGAGGTCCATTTCGGACTCCAGCACCGCGGCCAGCCGCCGCACGCCCTCGCGGATCCGCTCGGGCGTCGGGTAGCAGTAGGAGAGCCGCATCTGACGCGAGCCGAAGCCGTCCGCGTAGAAGCCGGTGCCCGAGGCGTAGGCCACGCGCGCGGTGACGGCACGGGGCAACATCGCTTTGGTGTCAACGCCTTCCGGCACCGTGATCCACACGTAGAAGCCGCCGTCGGGGGTGTTCCAGGAGCAGCCGGGGGGCAGGTACTGGTTCAACGCGGACAGCATCGCGTCGCGCCGCTCGCGGTAGTTCTCCCGGAAGGTCTTGATCTGGCCCTTCCAGTCGTGCGTCGCGAGGTAGCGCGAGACGATCATCTGGTTGAACGTCGGTGGGCACAGCGTCGCGGATTCCGCGGCCAGTACGAGTTTCTCGCGCACCGCGTGAGGCGCGAGCACCCAGCCGACGCGCAGGCCGGAGGCGAAGGTCTTGGAGAACGAGCCGAGGTACACGACGTTGTCGGGGTCGATCGAACGCAGCGCCGGGTAGGTCTGGCCGTCGAAGCCGAGTAGTCCGTAGGGGTTGTCCTCGACGATCAGCACCCCGTGCTCGCGGCAGATCTCCACGATCTCCGCGCGCCGCTCCACCGCGAGCGTGACGCCGGCGGGATTGTGAAAATTCGGGATGGTGTAAAGGAATTTGACGCGCTGCCCGGCCTCCTCGGCCTGCCGCAGCGCCTCGCGCAGTCCGTCGGGCACGAGTCCCTGGTCGTCCATGGCGACGTGCACGACCTTCGCCTGGTACGCCGCGAACGAGCCGAGCGCACCGACGTACGACGGTCCTTCCGCGATCACGACGTCGCCCGGGTCGCAGAACAGCCGCGTCACCATGTCCAGGCCCATCTGGGAACCGACGGTGACGACGACGTCGTCCGGGTGCGCTTTGATGCCCTCGAGCGCCATCACTTCGCAGATCTGGTCCCGCAGCATCGGCAGCCCGTGCGCGGAGCCGTACTGGAGCGCGACGAGCCCCTCTTCGGCGATGATCTCGCCGACCTGCGACGACAGGGTTTCCAGCGGGAGCGCGGCGAGGTTCGGCATCCCGCCGGCCAGCGAGACCACCTCGGGCCGGCTCGCCACCGCGAAGAGAGCCCGGATCTCCGAAGCGGTCATCCCCGCGGTGCGCGCGGCGTACCGGTCGAGGTGCGGGTCGAGGTTGTGGCGGCCGGCTGGCGGCTTGGCGGGGCGGTTCTCGGTCATCGACGGCAACCTGAAGGGCTCGGTGGTACCTGCTGGTAGATCCATCGAGTGTAACCGTGGACTCTTCGTGGTCCCCGCCCTTCCGGCGCTCGTCACATCGGCTTATCCTCGGGGTGGCTCTTCCGGTACTGCTCGCGCTTGCGCGGGCGAAGAGGCCGGTGCTGAGTTGTCGGGTGAGGCTTTCAGGAGGTTTCAGGTGTCGCGTCGCGTCGTGGGCGTCACCCTGGACAACCTGGAGCACCTGCCCAAGGGCTGCCGCCAGTGCGTGTATTGGGAGATGGCGCCGCACCTCAAGGCGCAGGCCGAGGAGTTCGGCTCCACCGAGGTCGAGAAGGAGGCCTGGGTCTCCAGCGTGCTGCTGGAGTGGGGCTCCTGCGGCCGCATCGTTTACAGCGACACGCTGCCGGTCGGCTTCGTGCTGTACGCGCCGCCGAACGCCGTTCCCCGCTCGCTTGCCTTCCCCACTTCGCCGCCGAGCGCCGACGCGGTGCTGCTGACCGCCTTCCAGGTCCTCCCCGAGTTCCGCGGCGGCGGCTTGGGACGCATGCTGGTCCAGGCCGTGGCGAAGGACCTGACCAAGCGCGGCGTCCGCGCCATCGAGGCCTTCGGCGACGCGAACCCGGATGAAGCCGACCCGATGGGCCAGCACACGTGCGTGCTGCCGGCGGCGTTCCTGCAGAGCGTGGGCTTCAAGACGGTCCGCCCGCACTCGAAGTGGCCGCGACTGCGCCTGGAGCTGCGCTCGGCGATCAGCTGGAAGGAAGACGTCGAGGCCGCCCTGGAGCGCCTGCTCGGCCAGGTGACGATCACCACGGCCGAGCCCAGCCTCGGGCGCGCCTGACCAGCCATTGAGCAACCGCATGAGCTGTCCTATGCCTGACCTCAGGGCGGTGTCTTTTATCGACAAATCCAGCCCCCAGCTTCCGGCTGAGCTGGCCCGAACAGAACGACTTCGGTCCCCGCCGGACAGCTAAGAGCCCGCGCAATTCCAACTCGTTGACGGTGCCGAACGGCTCCGTGGCGGGCATTTCGACGTTGCAGAGACCGCTTCGCCCACCACCTATAAATCCCCCGTGCTCAGACCCGACGATTACTTTCTGTGCCCGCCCGCGCTAGCCCTCGGGTCACCGCGCGGATCCCCCTGTCCCTCTTCGCGCCCGTTCCATTCGTCGAGTGCCTCGGCTCCCCTCCCAGCTCAGCCCGGCGGTCCCTAGGTCAACTTCATCTCGCCTACGGCCTACCCCCGTCGCCCGCGCGCAGGAGGCGTCACCGCCATCGCGAACTTGGCTGCCACCATGCATATCTCCCCCCGACAATCTCCTCCCTAGCACATTCGCTCCTGTCGGAAAGATCCGATTTCGCGTGCTGTGCACAACTGTGGAAGAAGTGCCGAGTTATCCACAGATTGCAGATAGAGGCCGTGGAAAAGCTGTGGATGACTAGACTGGATCTGGGGACGCCCCCCAGGGAGGGCGGGGGCTGCCCCAAGGTGTGGTGGGTCCAGATGTCGGCGAGCGCAAGGGGTTGTGGCGGAGATGGTGGCGGGCGAAACGGTCGGGGGCTCCGGTTTTGCTGAGGCTGGTGTGACTTGTGGGGCTTGAGGGGGTCGTGCTGATGGGGGGTGGCGGTCGGGCTGGCGTGAATGTGGGGTCCAGCGAGTGAGGAGGGGTGATGGGGTTGATCTTGTGGAGTGGTGGTCGAGTGGGGCTTGGCGCGTGCGGGTGGGGTGGGCTGCGATTGATGGGGCTGACGGCGGTGGTCACGTTGGGTGACTGAAGGGCTGGGTGATGGTGGCGAGTTGCGGTGGGCAGAGACGGTGTTGGTGGTGCGGGCAGCGTAGTGGCGGGTGGGGTGGCCGCGGCGAGAAAACGGGCGGCGGCGAGTTGCGCGGCGGAGTCCGGTAAGGAGTTGGGGCGAGGTAATGGGGGGTGGGTAAATCGGCGCTGGCCCTGGTGTGGACGGTGACGGGGGTATGTCCGGGCCAAGCGGGATGCCAGCGCTGGAGGAGGGCGGCGTAGGGCTTGCGTTGAGTTGCTGGAAGCGAGACTCGACGCGGGAGGCCAGGGGTGTTGAAGCGAGCGGCGAGGCGCGTGTCGGGCTCGGACTGGCGGGGTAGGCCGCTAGGTACAGGAGTGCCGGGAAGTATTCGTGAGCGGTCGAAATCCGCAGTGGACGAACCCCGGAAGCCGAAGTCCGGGGTTGGCTGAAGCCCTCAGAGCCCCAGCCAACCCGCGTGAAGACTCCGGCTACTCGGCCTTCGCGAGTTCGTGCGCCAGCACGTCGGCGAAGGTGAAGGTTCCCGTGGGCTGGTCGCCTTCGCCCAGGAGGTAGAGGCGCTTGACCGCGATCAGGATTCCTTCGGCGACGATGTCGCGGAAGGCGGGGTCGCCCAGGTTGCGGGCGTCGTCCGGGTTGGTGAGGTAGCCGATCTCCACGCGGACCGCGGGGCAGCGGGTGCGGGTGAAGATCTCCCACGTCTTGTAGTGCGTGCGGCAGTCGCGGAGGCCGGTGCGGGCCGCGACCTCCCGCTGGATGAAGCCGGCCAGGAGTTCGCCCACGGTCGAGGTGGTGCCGTTGCCCGTGCCGAAGTGGAAGCTGGCCACGCCCTGGGCGCGCGGGGACGGGTTTCCGTCGCTGTGCAGCGACAGGAACAGGTCTGCGCCGGCGTCGTTGGCGAAGCGGGCTCGTTCGAGCTCCGTGGGGCTGTGGTTCGGGCCCCGGGAGATCAGGGCTTCCATGCCCGTGGCCTGCATGCGGCCTTCGAGCCGGCGGGCGAGGTCCCATGCGATGTCGGCCTCGCGCAGACCACCGGCCACCACACCGAGGTCTTCGCCGCCGTGGCCGGGGTCGATCACGATGCGCTTGCCGCGCAGGCGCGGACCGGCGCGGCGGACCTGCTCCTGCTCGCGCAGGAAGACCGGGCGGCCGCCACGGGCTCGGGGGGACGAGAGGCGGTGCAGCTCACGGATGGTGGCCGGGCCGCAGATCCCGTCCGGGGTCAGGCGCATGTCGCGCTGGAAGGTCATCAACGCGCGGGCCGTCTGCGAGCCGAAGTGGCCGTCCGGGCGACCGGCGTCGAAACCCAGCTCGGTGAGGCGCTCCTGCAGCGCGAAGACGTCGTCACCCTGCACGGGCGAGGAGATCATGTGCGCCAGCGGACGGCTGCCGAGGTGGTAGCTGGCGCCCTTGAGCGCCTGGTACGTCGCCGGGCCCACCACACCGTCGGTGATCAGCCCGCGCCGCTGCTGGAAGGCCCGCACCGCCTGTTCGACCGCCACGTCGAAGGTCTCGTACTGCTCGGCCCCCGTGACCTGGGGCAGCAGGTCCATCCCGGCGAAGATCGCCCTGATTTCGGCGACGTCCGGACCGGTGTCACCGCGGCGGAGTACCCGCATGCACTCCTCGCTCTTCCTAGGGCACCGAAACCAGCTCGATGCGAAACAGAAACCTGGATGGGTGGTAGGCCCAGGCACCCATTGTGCCCTGTGAACTCTCGGTGAGCGCGCAGGCCCGGTGGGTGTGGCCGGTCCCCGAACGTTTGGCCTGCTTCGCAACACGCCGCTGCACCTGCGTGATCATGGCAACGGGAGGCTCACCCGAACGGGCGAGAACCCGGGCCCGCGGGTGGATCACCGCAGGCCCGGGTTCTCAACGGATGGACAGCGCCCGCTCGCTCAGAGCACGTCCGACAGGTCCGAAAGCAGCGCGGCCTTGGGCTTGGCGCCGACGATCTGCTTGACCGGCTTGCCGCCCTGGAACAGGATCAGCGTCGGGATCGACATCACCTGGTAGTCACGCGCCGTGTTCGGGTTCTCGTCGATGTCGAGCTTGGCGACGGTGATCTTCTCGCCGTTCTCGGCCGCGATCTCCTCGAGCACCGGGGCGACCATCTTGCACGGGCCGCACCAGGTGGCCCAGAAGTCCACCAGTACCGGCTTCTCGCTGGTCAGAACGTCGTCGACGAACGACTGGTCCGTCACCTTCACGGTGTTGGTCATCGGTTTCTCCTTCGCGTGGTTGGGAAGATCAGTGGGCGCCGGCGCCGTAGCCGCCGCCGACCAGTTCAGGGGCTTCGTGGGCCTCGGCTTCACCGTGCTCGGCCAGCCAACGTTCGGCGTCGATCGCGGCGCTGCAGCCGGAGCCGGCCGCCGTGATGGCCTGCCGATACGTGCGGTCCACCAGGTCGCCGGCCGCGAACACGCCCGGCAGGTTCGTGTACGAGCTGCGCCCCTGCGTCACCACGTAGCCGTCTTCGTCGACGTCGACCTGGCCCCGCACCAGCTCGCTGCGCGGGTCGTGGCCGATCGCCACGAAGAAGCCGGTCACGTCCAGGGTGCTTTCGTCGCCGGTCTTGGTGTCCTTGACCTTGACGCCCTCGACCTTGCCCTCACCCTCGACCCCGGTGATCTGGGAGTTCAGCTGCCACTTGATCTTCTCGTTCGCGCGGGCGCGCTCAAGCATGATCTTCGACGCCCGGAACTCGTCGCGGCGGTGCACCACGGTGACGGACTTGGCGAACTTGGTCAGGAAGGTCGCCTCCTCCATCGCGGAGTCGCCGCCGCCGGCCACGACGATGTCGTGGTCGCGGAAGAAGAAGCCATCGCAGGTCGCACAGGCCGACACACCGCGACCGAGCAGCTCCTGCTCACCCGGCACGCCGAGGTAACGCGCGGCCGCGCCCATCGCGAGGACCACCGCGCGCGCGGCGTAGCGCCGGCCGTTCGCGACGACGTACTTGACGTCCCCGGTCAGCTCCAGCGATTCGACGTCCTCCGCCCGCAGCTCCGCGCCGAAGCGCTCGGCCTGCTTGCGCATCTCCTCCATCAGATCGGGACCCTGGATGCCTTCGCGGAAGCCGGGAAAGTTCTCGACCTCCGTGGTGGTCATCAGTGCGCCGCCGAACTGGGTGCCCTCGAACACCAACGGTTCCAGCTGCGCCCGTGCCGCGTAGACCGCGGCGGTGTAACCGGCAGGACCAGACCCGACGACGATCAGGTTCCTGATTTCCTCGGCAACCACCCGTGGACCTCCGCTCGTAGTGACCTGTGCATCAGGCTCAACATGATCGTAGGTGGCGGTGTTCCCGACGGTGACGCCCACTACTTACCGAACCATTACCGGCCCGACCAGCGGCTACTTCTTCCCCACGACCCGGTCGAACAGCTTGTCGGCCCGGCCCGGTCCGCAGTCGGCGCCGAAGGCCACGATCCGGTACTGCGCGAGCTCGCCCGTGGTGTACACGACCAGCACGCCGGCCTTGCCGTCCACGTTCACCGGCCGGATGCCCACCGGGCGCACGTCCGGGTCCAGACCGGCCGCGGAGACGCACGCGTCGAGCCGCTGCTCGTCCTGGAGGGGGCCGAAGTCCCGGACCCCCATCGCGCCACCCAGCAGGGTCTCCGCCCCGCGGCCGTCGCCGCTGACGGACGGCGCGGACGGCGCGGACGGCGCGGGGGCCGCCACCCCGGACTCCTGCGGGCGGCCGGGCACCGCGACCGCCACCACGACGATCGCCGCGGCCGCCGCGGTCAGGACTCCGGCGGCCCAGCCGAGCCGCCGGTTGCGCTTCCGCCGTGCGGCCGCGAGGTTCGCCACGGGCGCGTCGCCGGCCGCCGGAGCGGACGGTGCCGGGGCCGGGATCGGGGTGGTGACGGGAAACGGGGCAGCCGGCCGGGCTGAGGTCTCCGCCGCCAGCGCCGCGTCCAGCCGGGCCGCGTACTCGGCCGGCATCGGCGGGGCCGGCTCCAGGGCGAGCGAAGCCAGGTCGGCCGTGGTGGCCTCCAGCGCCTCGATGACCGCAAGCGCTTCGGGATCGTTGTGCACCCGGGGCCACAGCTCGGCGGCCTCGTGCTCGTCCAGGACGCCCGCGTGGAGGTCGGCGAGCAGGTCGACAGACCAGGGCGGGCCGGCGGCCTCGCCGACCCCCCGGCTTTCGTCCGTCATCGTCCCTCCTCGTTCCGCGGCGAGCCTTCGACCCGCCCGGCACTTCGAGACCCCTCCGAAGTGGCGTGCCTGCGTTTGCTTTCGCTAGTTGGGACGCCCCCGTGCGCATCGGGGTTCCGCAGATGCCCGAGAACCTTCGCGAGTTTCCCGCGCCCTCGCGCACACCGGCTCTTCACCGTGCCTTCGGCGATGCCGAGCATCTTCGCCGTCTCGGCCACCGAGTAACCCTCGACGTCGACCAGCAGGATCGGCGCGCGCTGATCCTCGGGCAGTTGCTCCAGCGCGGCGCGGACGAGCAGGCTCGTCTCCTTCTCCGCCATCGAGTCACGCGGTGATGCCGGCTCGTTGAAGCCGGTCTCGGGCAGCGGGACGGTGGGCCGGGCCTGGCGCCGGCGGATGCGGTCGAGGCAGGCGTTGACCACGATCCGGTGCAGCCAGGTGGTCACCTGGGACTCGGCGCGGAAGTTGCCGGCCGCGCGGAAGGCCGAGATGAACGCCTCCTGCAGCGCGTCCGCGGCCTCCTCCGGGTCGCGTAGCGTCCGCAGCGCGACCGCCCAAAGGCGGTCCCGGTGTCGCCGGACCAGTTCACTGAACGCATGCGGGTCCCCGGCGGCGTGCGCCGCTAAGAGATCCGCGTCCGTGGGAGCTGCAGCCGTCACCCGCGAGAGCCTACTGAGTGGGTAAGACGCGTCACCCCGCAGGCAGGAAGCTCAGCTCCCCGATCTGGCTGATGAAGCCGCCGTCGCCGTCGTCCCCCAGCTGGGTGATCCAGACGATGAAGTACTGCCCCTGCGTCGGCTGCTGCAGGGTGAGGGTCGTGTCGGAGGAGTTGAGGTCCCCGGTGCCGACCACCTTGGTGTCGTCGAGCTTGGGGTTCTTGCTGTCCGCCGACCGGATCTCGACCTTCGTGCCCGGGCTGTCGGCGGTGATCTTCACCTGGGCCAGGTTCACCGCGTCGTCGAAGGAGACGACGATGCCGACGCCGGGCTTCAGCACCGGCAGCTGCTGCTGGTACTGGTCGGTGCGCCAGACCGTGCCGGGGTCACCGTCGATCGTGTTCTTCGCCCGCCCGGCGTTGTCCCCCGAGCCCTCCGGGTTGTAGACGGCGGCCGACTTCGGGGTGACCGGATCGCCGAGCTTCGGCTGGGCCGGCGAGGACGGCGGCGCGCCCGAGCTCGCCGGTGGCGCGGCGCTCTGACTGGTCGGCGCCGCGACGTTGATCGTCGGGCCGGTGGCCTTCGAATCACCCTGGAACAGGTTGATCAGCATCAGCCCGCCCCAGGCCAGGATCACCACCGTGGCGACCACCAGCACGGTGACGCCGAAGGCCAGTTTCCGCCGCCGCGCGACGTCCTTCACCGGCTTCTTCGTGGTCCAGAGCGTGCCGTCGGCCGGGGCCTCGTCGCTGTCGCCGACCGCCTTGATCAGCTGGGTGCGCTCCTCCTCGTCGGCCACCTGGCCGAGCACGCGCAGGATCGCCGAGCTGGTCCGGATCCCGCCGTTGCCGCCGTCCTCGATGGTGCGGACGGCCAGCGAGGACAGCTCCGGCGGCACCGCGGGCACCAGCGTGCGCGGCGGCACGACCAGACCCTGCGGGGTCAGCGGGGCCGCGGGGATCGCGGGCGGACCGCCGGGCAGCGCCCAACGACCGGTGAGCAGCAGGTAAAGGACCGCGCCGAGCGCTTTCACGTCGTCGCGCAGCGTCGCCTCCGGCAGCGGGCCGGGGAACGCGAGCTTCAACGCGCCGTTGGGCGTGAGCCGCAGGCGCTGGGGGTGATCGAGCCCGAGGACCAGGCCGTTCTGGTGTGCGTGCTCCACCGCTTCGGCCAGCGCCTGGACCATCCGCGCGGCCGCGGCGGGGGCCACCGGCCGCTGCGCGACGAGGTCGACCAGGTCACTGCCCTTGGTCCACTCCGCCACCACGACGCCGAGCAGACCCTCGCTCGAGGTGACCCCGCTGCCGAGGCTCAGCACGTCGAGCACCCGGGCGACGCCGCCGTGCCCGAACTTCGACGCGTGCGCCGCGCGCTCCAGCGTCCGCCGGGCCAGCCTCGCGGCCTCCGGGTCGGCCGGGTCCCCCACCAGCAGGGTCAGCGCGACATCACGCTTGAGCTGCCCGTCTCGTGCCCGCCACAGGTGCGCGGCGGCTCGTTCGTCCACCCCGAACTGCGCGAGCAGGCGATACCGGCCGTCGCCGACGACCCGGCCCGGGGCCAGCGAGCCGCCCTGGGCGCGTACGCCCGATCGGCTGGCCTCCCCTGCCTGTTCGCTCCGTCTCGTGTCCACCGCTTCTCTCCCGCGTCGCGCTCCCGGACCGAGGATACCCGGACAAGGCCTGGGACAAGCGTCGTCACTCGTGAATCAATCGTTACCCGCGCTTGATCAAACGGGTGATCCTGGACGAGGCGGGCTTCAGCTCCTCGACCTTCAGGGCCATGAGCACCCCGAACGAAACGGTGATCCCGACGATCCCCTGCAGCAGCAACTTGATCCAGGCCTGCAGGGTCACGCCCAGCGAGTCGGGCACGATCTGGCCCACCAGCCACGCCGCGGCCACCCCGAGACCACTGGCGACGACCGTGAACAGGATCACGCCGATCACCCGCTTGCTCCGCAGGTTGCCCAGCGTCACCCAGAGCCACACCTGGCCGAGGATCGCGCCGACCACGAAGGTCAGCGCGTTGACCATCATCACGCCCAGCACGATGTTGTCCGAGGTCAGCACCACCGGGCACAGGTACAGCAGCGGCACCTTGACCAGCGTCATCACGATCATGATCAGCGTCGGCGTGCGGGCGTCCTTCATCGCGTAGAACACCCGCATCTGCAGCATCACCAGCGCGTACGGCAGCAGCGCGAAGGCCGAGATGGCCAGCGCCTCGCCGAGCCGCTCCGCACTCTCCAGCGAGCCCTTGCCGAAGGTGAACAGCGCCACGCCGATCGACGAGCCGACGATGGTCATCACCGCCGAGATCGGCACGAGCATCACCGTGGAGATCCGCGAGGCGTAGGACAGGTCGCCGATCAGCTTCTTCGTGTCGCCGTCCGCGGCCGCGCGGCTCATCCGCGGCATGATCGCGGTGAGCAGCGAGACGCCGATGACGCCGTACGGCAGCTGGAACAGCAGCCACGCGTTGCTGTACGCGGTGACCCCGCCGGGCGTGCCCTTGGTCAGCACCCGGGTGGTGACCGTGTAGCCGACCTGGCTCACCGCGACGTAGCCGACGATCCACAGCGCCAGCCCGCCGAACTCCTTCATCCGCCGGTCGAAGCCCCAGAGCCACTTCGGCCGGAAGCCCGACCGCAGCAGCGGCGGGATCAGCATGAACGCCTGGGCCACGATGCCGGCGGTCACGCCGAGGCCCAGTGTGAGCACCTTCGGGTCGGTGATGGACGGGTGGACCTCGTCGATGCCGCCGGGCATCACCCAGACCACCAGGATGGTGAAGATGACCACCATGTTGTTGACCACCGGCGCCCACGCCGTGGGGCCGAAGATCTGCTTGGCGTTCAGCACCGCCGAGAGCAGCGCGAACACCCCGTAGAAGAAGATCTCGGGCAGCAGCAGGTAGGCGAACGCCGTGGTCAGCTGCGGGCTGGCCTTGCCCGAGGAGTCGACGTAGAGCGAGGTGAACGCGGGTGCCGCGATCACCGCGACCACCGTGCCGATCAGCAGCAGCGTGACCGCGACCGTGAGCAGCCGCTGGGTGTAGGCCTCGCCGCCGTCCTCGTCGTCCTGCGAGCGCACCAGCAGCGGCACGACCACGCTGGCCAGCACCCCGCCCATCAGCAGCTCGAAGATGATGTTCGGCATCGTGTTGGCGACGTTGAACGAGTCGTTGGAGATGCCCGCGCCGATCGCCGCCACCAGCAGCAGCTTCCACAGGAAGCCGGTGACACGGCTGATCAGCGAGGCGATCGCCATCCGCCCGCTCGCCTTGGCCAGCGAAGGCGACTTCGCCGGGGCGATCGGCTGCTCGCCGGTGGTCTCGACCCCGGGCGGACGCGCCAGCGGCGCGTCTTTGATCCGCGGCATGACCTGCGTGGCCAGCGCGTCGTACGGGCGCAGCACGTCCGGGTCGGCGGTCGGCCAGCGCGAGGCGGCCATCGGCACGCCGGCGGTGCGCGGGATGAACCGCGTCGCCTCCGGATCGCGCAGGGCCTCCTCCTGCCACGGCCGGATCGGCGTGCCCGGGCGCGGTCCGCGGCCGCGGTGCGGCGGGGGCATCGGGCCGGGCGAGACCGGCTGCGGTCCCGACGGCGGCCCCGTGACCGGCGGCTGCGGGACCGGTCCGGACGGCACGGGCGCCGAAGGCTGGGGCAGCGGGCCCGGTGGCTGCGGAACCGGTCCGGACGGCACGGACCCCGACGGCCTCGGCCCGGACGGCTGCGGCAGCGGCGGCCGTCCCTGCGGTGGTGGCACCGGTTGGCGACGGGTGGGCGGCGGCCCGGCCGGCTTGCGCGGCGGGGCACCCTGGCGACCCTGCGGGGGCGGCGGCGGGACCCGGCGCTGCGGCCGCTCCTCGGGCACCGGCATCTGCCGCGTCCGCCCGTTGGCGGGTGGCGGCTGCCGTCGGTCCGTCGGCGGCTGGCCCTGTGGCGGCGGCTGGCGGCGGCGGCGCGGCGGCTCACCCCGCTCGTCGCGCCGCGGTGGCGCGCCTTCGCGCCGAGGACGGCCCGCACGCTCGGGTGGTAAGCCCGGCTCTTTGTCCAACGCGTGCCCAATCCTCGTGCTCGGGGTCCCTGCCGTTGTGGCAGTGGTCGACCCAGGGTAATCGCCGAAGGGGCCGCGCACTCGGTCCCCCGCAGGACCGGGTGGGAAAAATCAGCCGGCCTTGCGGCTCTCCTTGATCCTCCGGTAGATGCGGCGGGAGGCCAGCAGCAGCAGCGCGGCCCCGGCCACCACGGTGAAGATGATGGTGATCGGGCCGTACTCGGTGGAGGTCAGCTCGAACCGCGCGGGCGTGCCGAGCGAGGTGCCGGTGGGCGTGGTCAACGACACATCGACGCTGAGCAGGCCGGCGCGCAGGGCTTCGATCTGCAGGTACTTGTTCTGCCCGGCATGGGCCGGGAACGGCGTCTGCTGGGGGGCCAGCGGCCGGATGCCGATGTTGTTCTTCAGCGCGATCTGCGCGGTGATGCCCACCGGCAGGTCGTTGCGCACGTACACCGGCAGCGGGGACGAGCCGGAAGCCAGCGCGATCGTCTGCTTCGGCTGCTCCACGGTCACCTGGTTGCGGATCGCGCCGAGCTCGGCGTTGGCGTTCGCCACCGCGGCGTCCGGGGCGGCGGACTGCCACGCCGTCGACGCGCCGCGCACGATCGCGTCACGCACCGGCGCGACGATGGCCTCCGGTTGCACCCGCGCGGTGGTGTCCACCCGCATAGCCGACAGCAGACCCGAAGCCTGGGTGTCGAGCGTCGAAAGCGCTTCGGGATCACCGGTCGAGGCGGGCTGGTCGCGGGAGCCGGCCGAGAGCGAGGCGGTGCCGGTCGCGTCGGCCTGCAACTGCGCGGTCAGCGGGGCACCGGTGGCCAGACCGTCGGCGAAGTAGGCGCCGAGCTGGTCCAGGAAAGTGGTCAGCTCGGACGTCGGCGCGGTCCAGCGGCGCGGCGGCGCGACCAGCAGGCGGGCGTTCGGCTTCGTGTCCGTCCGGCCGAGACCCGCTTCGAAGGCGATGGCGGCGAGGCCGTTCTGCCCGGAGATCGCGGGCTGGGAGGCGGCGCCGACGGTGGTCGGGAACTGCGGGTTCGGCGGGGCACCGGTCATCGCGGCGGCGATCAGCCCGTCGATCGGCTGGGCGCGCTGCCCGCTCGGCGACAGGGTGACGGCGCCGGAGATCGGGGCCTTCGCCTGGAGCTTCGAACCATCGGTGAGCACCGTGGTGAACCCCGCGCCGGCCATCGCGATGAGCGCCTGCGAGTCCGGCGTCCCGTCCGGCCACAGCACGCCCTCCTGCGGGCGGACGCCGAGCAGCCGCTGGATCGTCGCGGCGCCGCCCAGCGCGGATTGGAGCAGGTCCGGGTCGGCCCCGGTGGCGGAGTGCACCTTGCCGAGGGTGGTGAGGTCGGCGTCGGCGAACGGCATGGTCACCACGCAGCGGCCCTTGACCAGCGCCTGCAGCGAGGACAGCCAGTCCTTCGCCGCGCCGCCGCCCGGACCGGGGGCCCCGCCGACGACGTAACCGCGGGTCATCGCATCGACGGTCTGAAGCAGGTCCGGATCGATCGCGAAGCACAGCGAGTCACGGACGCGGGGGTTGTTCTCCTGGGCCGCCCGCGCGGCGGAGACCAGGGAGTACAGCCGCCCGTCCGGCTTCAGCTCCTTCTCCAGCGTGTCGTCGGAGAGGGTCAGCTGGCCGCCGTAGGGCGACGAGAGCACGTGCGGCGTGCTGTCGGTGATCGGCCAGAGCACGCTGACGTTCGCGCGCTTGGCCGCCGGCGGGTTCGCCTTGCCCCCGGGCGCCGAAAGCACCGGCATCAGCAGGCTGACCGCGGCGAGCCGGGCGGCCCCGCCGAACTCCGGCGTGCCGTTGACGTTGACCAGCATCGGGTAGACCCCGGGCTTGGACAGGGTCCGGCCGTTGAGCGGGACCCGGATGTCGAAACGGGCGCTCTGGCCCGGCTCCAGCGCTTCGGTGAGCGTGCTGAAGTCGGTCAGCGGGGTGTCCTGGGCCTGCTCGCCCGACAGCACGCCGGTCACCGCGCGGTCGCTGGTCAGCCGCTCGCCGACCTGCAGCCGGGCCTGCGGGCGCGTGATCCGCCGGTCGCCGATGTTGCGCACGGTGCCGGACACCGTGAGCAGGTCCGAGTCGCCGGTGACGACGCGGGGGCTGAGCTGGGTGAGGTCGATCCGCAGCCGCGGGGGCTCCGGGTTCGGCTCGTCCTGCGCCCACGCGGGCGCGCCGAACAGCGCGGCCACTGCGAAGAACAGCAGGGACAGGAAGAAGGCGGCCGGCCGCTTCACTCGGGTGCTCCCTCTCAGGCGCGGTCGTCGTGCGCGAAAAGTTCTTTGGCCTTGCGGACCAGCTTGCGCTCGTCCGAATAGGCGAGAGTGTGCTCCAGCTCGGCCAGCGGGACCCAGGCGACCTCGGTGACCTCGACGTCCTCGTCCGAGAGCTCGCCCCCCGTGGATTCGAGCAGGAAGTGGTGCACGGTCTTGTGCACCCGCCGCCGTTCGGCCACGAACCAGTAGTCGATGGTGCCCAGCGGGCGCAGCACCCGCGCCGAGATGCCCGTTTCCTCCCGCACCTCGCGCACCGCGGTCTGCTCCACCGTCTCACCGTCCTCGATGTGGCCCTTCGGCAACGACCACAGCAGTTTGCCGTGCCGGTCGAGCCGCCCGATCAGCGCGGCGTGCTCCCGGCCGGGGTCGACGACCAGCCCGCCGGCCGAGGTCTCGTCCACGGTGGTCAGCCGCCGGCCGCGCTGGCGCCTGCGCCGCCGTCGCGGCTTGGGCGCTCCGGCGCGGCCGGAAGATCCAGGCATGCTGCGATGCTAGAGCAAACGGTTGCCCGGGTACGCTGGCTCTCTCGTGTCCGTGTCCGACGGTGCCCGTAGTACGGGCACCACTTCCGTGGTGGGATCGAAGTGAACAACCTGGTCGCCCAGCAGAACGCGGTGACGGAGCTGATGCGTGTCTCCCCCCTGGCCGACGAGCTGGCGGAGCGCTTCGTCCGCGCCGGCCACCGGCTGTACCTGGTCGGGGGCAGCGTCCGTGACGCCATGCTCGGCCGGCTCTCGGCCGACCTCGACTTCACCACCGACGCCCGGCCCGACCGCGTGCTGCAGATCGTCGGCGAGTGGGGCGACGCGGTGTGGGACGTCGGCATCGCCTTCGGCACCGTCGGGGTGACGAAGAAGGGCATGACGCTCGAGATCACCACGTTCCGCGCCGACAACTACGACCGGGTGGGCCGCAACCCGGAGGTCACCTTCGGCGACAGCATCGAGGGCGATCTGCTCAGGCGCGATTTCACCGTCAACGCGATGGCGATCGACCTGGCCGCCAAGACGTTCATCGACCCGCACGGCGGTCTCGACGCGGTACGGCTGAAGGTGCTCGACACCCCCGCGACCCCGCAGGAGTCCTTCGCCGACGACCCGCTGCGGATGCTGCGCGCGGCCCGGTTCGCCGCGCAACTGGGCTTCGGGCCCGCGCCGCGGGTGGTCGAGGCGATGACCTCCATGGCGGGCGAGATCACCCGGATCACGGCCGAACGCGTGCAGACCGAGCTGTCGAAGCTGCTGCTGGCCGACGACCCGCGCCCCGGCCTGGAGCTGCTGGTGGACACCGGCCTGGCCGACCACGTGCTGCCCGAGCTGCCCGGTATGCGCCTGACGATCGACGAGCACCACCAGCACAAGGACGTCTACCAGCACTCGCTGACCGTGCTCGCGCAGGCGATCGGTCTGGAGCAGCGGCACGAGCCGAAGTCGGAGCCGGACCTGGTGCTGCGGCTCGCGGCCCTGCTGCACGACGCCGGGAAGCCGGACACCCGGGAGTTCCAGCCGGGCGGCGGAGTGACCTTCCACCACCACGAGGTGGTCGGGGCACGGATGGCCCGCAAACGTTTGCGGGCGTTGAAGTACTCGAAGGAGATCGTCGAGGACGTCTCCCAGCTCGTGTTCCTCCACCTGCGGTTCCACGGGTACGCGAACGGCGAGTGGACCGATTCGGCCGTGCGCCGCTACGTGACCGACGCCGGCGACCTGCTGACCCGGCTGCACAAGCTGGTCCGCGCCGACTCGACCACGCGCAACCGCAAGAAGGCGGCGGCGCTGCAGGCGACGTACGACGACCTCGAGGTGCGCATCGCCCGGCTGAAGGAGCAGGAGGACCTCGACCGGGTCCGGCCCGACCTCGACGGCAACGAGATCATGCGCCTGCTGGGGCTCGAACCGGGCCCGGAGGTCGGCCGCGCGTGGAAGTTCCTCAAGGAGCTGCGGCTCGACCGCGGCCCGCTGGACCACGACGAGGCCGTGGCCGAGCTGAAGCGCTGGGCCGCCGCCGAAGGGCTCTCCGGAGGGAAATGATCTCGCGCTCCGGGCACGGTTGATCACCCTGGGGTGAGCTCGGCGAACAAGAGTCGAATTCGTGATCGAGAATCGGCCCGCAACCCCGTTCGGCCTCTGGATCGAGCCGTGGTGGCGGGTGATACTCGCTGCCCGGTGCGCCGTCGTGGGCGCGCCCCGAGCCGGGGAGATCGATGGCGGCACAGGCGTCCGGAGACCGCTCGGAACGCAGCTCGAGCTTCCTCGTCACCCTGCTGCGGCGCGGCACGCCCGCGCTGGCGACGGCGACCACCGGGTTGACCGACGAGATCGCCGACCCCACGCCGGTCCGGGCGCTGAAGCGGATCTCCCGCATGACCGGCCCGGTCGACGTGCGGTACAACGACGGCCTGATGCTGCGGGCCGCGCGGTACGTGGTGCTGGTGCCGCTGGCCTACCGGATCGTCGCGGTGCCCGGCGCGTTCGGCGCCTTCGTGGCGGCGCACGGGACCCGGGACGCGCTGCCGGTCGGGCTGGTCGCGCTGTGCTCGGTGCTGATGAGCGTGTTCGGCCTGTTCTGGATGCTGCGCCGCGCCCCGTTCCGCAGTGACCGGGCGGCCCGGCTGCTGATCGCCGACCTGGTCATCACCATCGGGTTCCAGCTCGTGATCGGGCTGAGCGTGCCTTCGGCGGTGTTCCACGACGCGCTGGGCGTGGCCGACAAGCACCTGCTCGGGGACGTCGCGCTGCTCACGCTGGCCGTCGGCATCCCGTCGGGCATCGGGCTGGGCCTGATCAGCCTGCCCGTGCGGCTGCTTTCCGACTGGCTCAACCGCGGCTCGGCCGACTTCGCGCAGGCCTGGTCGCTGTACCCGACCATGTTCGGCGTGCTGTTCACCGGGATCGGCGGGCTGATCCTGCTGGGCCTCGGCATCCGGCTCGCGCTGGCCTACGGGATCCGCAACGGGCGGCTCGCCGAGCGCGCGCAGCAGCACCGGATGCTGCACGACACCGTGCTGCAGACGCTGGAGGCGATCTCGCTCGGCGGGGCCGGGGACGCCCGGGAGCGGCTGGTCGAGGTGCAGCGACTGGCCCGCGCGCAGGCGATGGAGCTGCGGCAGACGATCGAGACGGCCGCCGCGGAGCGGGCCGAGGAGGGCTCGCGGCCGCTGGGCGAGAAGCTCGCCGCGCTGGCCGCGGAGATGGCGCGCGACGGCCTGCGCGCTCAGCTCGTGATCTCCGAACTGGACAACGACACGCTCACCGAGGTCCGCCAGATCGCGATCCGCGACGCCGTGCGCGAGGCCCTGCGCAACACGATGAAGCACGCGGGGACCGACAAGGTCGTGGTGCGGGTGGAGGAGCGGGAAGGCGGCATCGCGGTGATCACCCGCGACCACGGCACCGGCTTCAGCGCCGAGTCCCGCCCGGCCGGGTTCGGCATCAGCGAGTCGATCACCGCGCGGCTGGCCGAGGTCGGCGGCACCTCGCTGGTCGAGTCGACCCCGGGCAGCGGCACGCGGGTGACGCTGTGGGTGCCGTTCTGAGCCGGGGCCTGCTAGACACTCCGGGATGAGCACCCACCTCGCCGACGCGCTGGCCGCCTACCGGGCCGGGGACCGCGCCCGGGCCGCGAACCTGGCCGGCCGCACCGATTCCCCGCTGGGGGCCGAGCTTTCCGCGTACCTCACCACCGACGGCGCCGGTCCGGTGTACGACCAGCCGCGGGCCTTCACCGCGTTCATCCGCGGCGGCGGCAACGTCGAGCTGTACCGGAGGTTGAGCGCCGAGCTGGCCGCGCGGTACGACCGGCTGCGCCCGGAGTCCTTGCTGGACCTGGGTTGCGGGGACGGACTGGCCGTGGTCCCGGCGCTGGCGCAGTCCTCGTTCCGGCCCTCGCGGATCGACCTGGTGGAGCCTTCGTCCGGGCTGCTGTCCGCAGTGGACGTTCCCGGGGCGAACCGGTTCGAGGCGACGGCGCAGGAGTTCCTGGCTTCGTCCGGTTCCACGTGGAACCTCGCGCAGTCGACGTTCGCGCTCCAGTCCATCCCGTCGGCCGAGCGCGCCGAGCTCCTGCGCAACCTGTGCCCCTGTACCGCAACGCTGGTGCTGGCCGAGTTCGACGTACCGGAGCAGCCCGAGGGCTCGGCCGAGCACCTCCACTCGCTGGCCGCCCGGTACGAACGTGGGGTCGCGGAGTACGGCGAGGACGCTTCCCTTGTCGCACAGGGCTTTCTCCTGCCCGTGCTGCTCGGTCTGGTGGCCGACGAGCAGCGCACGAACTGGGAGCAGCCCGCTGCGGACTGGTCGGCCCAGCTCGCCGGTGCCGGTTTCGCCGAGATCGACGTCGAACCGCTCGCCGACTACTGGTGGTCGCCCGCGGTCCTCGTCACCGCGCGCGGCTCACACGCGGGATAGCGCCCCGGCCTCCACGTGCTGCGCGATCGGGCGCGGCAGCAGGTACGCGACGGCGCCGCCGGGCATCGGGCCCCACGGCGCGGTCACGCCGGTGAGCACCCGCACCGCGCGCTGCACCCGGTACACCTGCCGTTCCCGCTCGCGTGCGGGAGCCAGCGAAGTCTCCTCGAATCGCGAGGACGCGGAGTGCACGAGGTTGCCCGTCTCGTTGCCGTAGCGCTGCACGGTGGTGCCGGCCGGGAGCACGATCAGCCGCTTGCCCCGGTAGAAGCTCAACGGCGGTTCGCCGCGCAACGGGAGGATCGGCCAGTCCGCCGGCTGGTCGGACTCGTCGGGTGCGCGCGGCGGCAGCATCAGCAGCGTGCCGAGCAGGTACCGGGCGGCTCCGGCCAGGTTCGGGAAGGACACCGGCTCCGTCGACGGCGGACGCGAGACCTCCCAGCGGTTGTCGGCCCGGCGCAGCGTCCACACGTCCTCGACCGGCACCTCGTTGGCGCCGATGCGGTAGGCCGAGGCGGGCACGCCGCTTTCGGTCAGCCGTTGCTGCAGCAGGGCGAGCGTCTCGGCGGCGCGCAGCGGACGGCCCGGTTCGTCTTCGCGGGCCACGCGGGCCAGCGCCTTTTCGTCGGGCAGGTCGGCCTCGGACCGCGGTGGCCGCGGCTGGCCGAGCACGTCGGCCTCCGCCGTGGCCCGCACCAGCTCACGCACGAACGGCGGCCGGAACCCGGCCGCGCGGATGTGCTCGATCAGCTCCGGCTCCGGCGGCACCCCGTACTTGCGCAGGTAGTGCGGCACGGCGGCGGGCCAGATCCAGGCGCCGTCGGTGTGGAAGGCCTGCGGGACGTCCGGCGGGGCGCCGGGCGCGAAGACGTCCGGCTGCGGCACCGGCCGGACCAGCGCCACCGGCGCGCGGAACAGGTAGTCGAGCACGCCGCGGACCTGGTCCGGCGGCACCGGCGGCCGGTTGACCACGGGCCGCTCACCCTCGTGGTGCGCGTCGACCACGCGGGCCTGGCGGAAGACGAGGTCGAGCGGCAGTTCGGCCTTCGCGGCCAGCCACTCGGGCAGCTGCTTCGGCGGGCGTGGGAAGTTCGCCAGCTCCATCGCGTACGGCAGCGACGTCGGCCGGCCGCTGTCGTTAGGCGGCAGCCGCCACCCGGGCTCCTGGTCGGCGTCGAAGTCGAAGTCGAACTGCGCCTCGGTGTCGAGGGTGAACGTGCCCTGGAACCAGGTGCCGCTCTCCGGCTGGTACATCGCGGCGCGCAGCAGGGAGAACAGCGAGGTCAGCCGAGGTGGCGCGGGCAGCGAGACGGACACCGGCCCGTTCTCGTCGCCGATGGCCCGGACTTCCAGCTCCGAGTAGTCACCGACCTGCCGGAACTGCGCGCCGACCCGGGTCCAGCCACCGGGCACCGCGCGCAGCGTGCGGCCGATGGCGCGCAACAGCCTGCTCTGGTCGATGCCGGCTTCGTGGCTGATTTCGAGGTTGTAGTCGCGGCGGGCCTGCCAAAGCGCCGTGAGCTGCTTCGCGGGCACTGTCACCGAGAAGTCGGTGAGGCCGAGCTGGACGGCGCGCACCGGGTCGTGCTGCGTCCACCGCAGCGTCAGCTCGGGCCGCTCACCCGGGGCGACCTCGAACAGCTCGTCGTCGTACTCGCAGTAGGTCTTGAGCGTGAACGTCGCCGGGACCTCGTTGGCCAGCACCACCCGGGCCGGACGGCCGTTGTGCTCCCGGTCGAAGCCCTCGGGCGTGTCCTGGTCCCCCGGCAGCAGCGACAGCATCAGCGTGCCGTCGGTGGTCGACCGCTCGGCCGCGAACGTGCGGCCCTCCAGCGTCGCGTACAGCCCGTCCGGGCGTTCCGCGGCTTCGACCCGGTAGCGCACGTCGGTTCCTCCCCATCCCCTTCGCCTGACCCCGGAAAGAACTTAGTCGACCGGGTAGAGCGTGGACCACCGGTCGCCGGACGGCGCGTCCGGCCCGAACTCGGCGACGGCGTCGTCCGCCAGCCCCGTGATCACTTCGCGCAGCTCCAGCCGGTCGAGCCAGCGGGACGGCAACGCCTGCTCGCCGTACATCGCGCCGACGAGGTTGCCGCAGACCGAGCCGGTGGAGTCGCTGTCGCCACCGTGGTTCACCGACGCGAGCAGGGCGGATTCGGCGTCTCCGCAGTTCAGAGCCACGTACACGGACATGGAGAGCGCCGTTTCCCCGACGTTGCCCTGACCGAGCGCCTCCAGCCGCTCCGGCGTCGGCGGCCCGGGAGCGGCCAGAGCCTGCTCCAGCGCGACGTCGGTCTCCTCGTGCCCGGGATGGCGCACCAGCTCGGCGCGCGCGGTCGAGACGGCGTCGAGCAGGGGTTTGCCGATCAGCAGCTCGTGCACGACCACCGCGAAGGTGCCGGCCGGCAAGTACCCGCTCGGGTGGCCGTGGGTCAGCGCCGCCGCCTCGGCCGCGAGCCCGAACACCTCGCCCAGTTCGTCGGACCACAGCGCCACCGGCGCGACCCGCATGACCCCGCCGCAGCCCTTGGAGTTGTTCACCGGCCGCTCGACGCCACCGCGGAGGCCGGACCGGCCGTACTCCTCCAGCTCGCCGAAGCAGGTCAGTCCGGGCGCGCGGCGGCTGAACAGCTCGCCCTGCGTGATCAGGTGGCCGTCCGGCGCGGGTGCCGGCGACCGCGGTCCGCGCGCCTGCACCCACGGCACGCCCTGCGTGTGCAGCCACCGCTGGTAGGCCAGTTGGAGCGAGTGCACGACGTCGGCGTCGCCGGTCCGGCGTTGCTGCGAGTGGGCGCGGATCAGCGCTTCGAGCGTGAACAGCGTCATCTGCGTGTCGTCGGTGAAGCGCCCTTCACCGCCGTACGCGGATAGAAAGTCGGTGATGCCGTCCGGCCCGGTCAGCTCCCGGATCCGGTCCATCGAGTCGAATTCCGTGGCCGCGCCGAGCGCGTCACCGATCGCCCCGGCGAGCAGGCTGCCGCGCAGCCGGTGTGCCTCCATGCCGCCCATCTTGCCCAGTACCGCCGTCGTCGTCTCGGGCACCGGGTGATCCGGTGCCGGTTCAGTGCCGCGGGTACCGCTGCACCCACTGCTCGCCGAGCCGGCTCAGCGCCGGATCGCGGTCGAAGTGCCACAGCGCGTCGGACGAGAGCTGCTCGATCAGGTGGCGCAACTCCAGCTGGTCGACCCACTTCGGCGGCAGTCCGGGCACCCCGGCCCTGGCCCCGAGCAGGGCGCCGGCGATGGCGCCGGTCAGCGCGCTGCGGCCGGAGTGGTTGACCGCGCGCAGCAGGGCCTGCTCCGGGTAGTTCTCGAAGCCGGACAGCGCGGCGAAGGCGCGGCCGAGCACCGAGAGCGTGCTCTGGCCGTCGCCGATCAGCTCGGGCATCCGCAGGTCCGGCAGTCCGTGCTCGCCGAAGAACGGCACCGACTCCGCGACCATCGCCTTCACCGGCGCCCACTCCGGGCCGTTGACGAACGTGGTGTTGTGCTCGGTGAGGATTTCGCGCGAGAGGTTCCAGACCGGGTAGCTGAACGCCTCCTTGGTCAGCGCCGACTCGAACAGCCAGGCCAGGTAGGTGGCCACGGTCAGGTCGTCCTCGTGCGGGTGCGTGACGCCGGCGAGTTCCCGCACGGCCTGGCGCACGCCGCCGCTGAAGCCCGTGCCCGGACCGGCCGTGGTGAGCACCGCGGGCAGCGCCGCCACCAGCGCCGCCGGGCCCGACATCGGCGCCGCGGCGGGTGAGCCGGTCACCAGCGCGTGGTAGCCGTTCAGTTCGGCGTCCTCGGCGGTGCGGCGGACGTGCAGTTCCGGCACCTGCACCAGCCAGCCGTCGGCCTCCTCGTACGGCGCGCCCTGCGTGTGCAGCCAGCGCATCAGCGCGCCGCGCACCACGCCCGGGAAGAGTTTTTCGACCTCGCGCGACTCCGGCTGCTCGCGGTGCGGGCTGCGGATCACGGCCTCGGTGTAGAACAGCAGCCGCTGCGTCAGCGAGCCGATGCGGCCCGGCTGGTCGAAGGCCACCGGCAGGTCGGCGACGCCGTCCGGGCCGAACTGGGTGATGATCTCGTCGAGCCGCAGCCGGTCGACGGCCATGCCCAGCGCCTCGCCGAGCGCGAAGCCGACGAACGCGCCGGTGACGCGCTGCCAGCCGTAGCGGAAGTTCTCCAGCTCCTGCTCGTGGTACTTGCCGAAGGTGTCCAGCCGCGCGACCAACCGTCCGTGGTTGTCCCAGGACGGCACGAGGCCGTTGGCGCGCAGATCGTTCGGCTTGCTCCGAGGCGCGTCCGGCTGGGCCATCCGCCGCAGCCAGGATTCGCCGAGCACGGTCTTCTGGCACTCTTCGGCGGTCAGCTCGAACCCGTGCCGGCGAGCCCGCTCCGCGGCGCCGAGCGGCGGCGGCACGGGCTCGTCCAGGCCCATCCGCGCGGCCGTGTCCCGGGCCAGCCGCGCCAGGTCCTCCTCGGCCTCCGGGCAGCGGCCGTTGCGGTCGATCCGCGGCTCGTGACGCGGGAACCGCTTGGCGATCGCGGCCAGCTCGTCGCCGCCGACGTCCTCGAAGGTCGCCGGACCGCCGTTGATCACCAAGTTGGGCGGGTGCTCGAACTCGGCCAGCGTGGCCAGGTCCACCCGCCACCAGGCGTGCTCGCGCGGCGGGAAGTGCCGGGTCGCGCTGAACACCTTGAGCTCGTTGCGCTCCTCGGAGAAGTAGAAGCGGTCGGTGGAGCCGCTCTCGGCGTCGAGCGGCACGAAGACCTCGCAGCGCAGCAGGCCGATCAGCAACTGCTCGCGGGTCAGCCAGCCGACGCTCGCGAACGCCAGCAGCGTCTCCAGCGTGTTCTCCGGGTTGGGGTAGCCGCGGCGGATCGGGCCGGCCTTGTACTCGGGGTTCTCGCGCTCGTCGCCGGTCTGGTGGCCCTCGTTGTCGACCTTGACCCAGCCCGCGACGGCCTGCAGCGGCACGCCCAGCTCGCCCAGCCCGGCCTTCACGTACTCCGGGTCCACGACCTCGCGCCAGCTCTCCTGGCCGGGGAACGCGACCGGGATGCTCAGCCCGCCCGGGTGCGGGTGCGCCTGGCGCAGTTCGCCGTCCGGCTCGCGCACCACCACCGAAGGCGGCGGGAACAGCTCCTTCTCCGGGCGGCCGTCGTCGAGGAAGGCCACGGTGTTGTACGGGATCGACCAGCCTTCGGGAATGCGCAGCACCTGATCGCGGTCGACCCGGAGGCCGCCGGGGCCGACGACTTCGGGACCGTGCACAGCGCGCAGCCAGTTCCCGACCTTCTCCATCGCTTCCGCCGCTTCCACCTACTCGATCCTCTCCGGGCTTCCGTCGGACTCGTGCGCCGAGATCGGCTTCGGCCGCACGTACGCCACGGCCCGCCCGGCCGGTTCGCCCTGGGCACGGTGATCCCGGTGATCACGTGGAGTGATCGCCAGAGTCGATAGGTGCGGGCCACTCGCTCTCGTTCGAGTGGCAGTGACGTCGTAACGAACCGTACCTCGTCGTGATGTACCAGGTTGACGGGTTCCTCGCCGAAACGCAGCACGGCGGCGCCTTCCGCCAACCGGGTGAGTCCGTTGGTGCGGGTCGGGTCGGCCTGGATCGGCCAGTCGTCCCGTCCCCGGTCGGTCTCCGGCAGCGCTCGCTGCTCGTCCGCGGAGAAGGTTTGTTCCACGTGAATCAACGCATTCGGGACGGGCGGTCTCAGAGGCCGCGGCGGCGGTTCTGCGGCAGCGCGGCCCGTGGACGCACCCGTCTCGGCGTGGGGCGCGGGGCCGGCTGCGGCAACCCGTCGGCGAGTGGGGCCTCGGCGAGCTGCTGCACCAGGTCCTGGACGGTGTGCGCGAGCTGCGCCGGAGAGGTGCGCTCGAAGGTGTCGGGAGCGAACTCGAGCTTGCCCAGCGCCCCACCCGCACCGACGGTGACCTGGACCAGTCCGTCCGGCGAAGTCAGCACGGCGGAAGTGGCATCGAGGCGGGCTCGATCGTCGCCGGTGGTGCTCACGATGGCCCCCCGTGGTGGACGAACTCGCCGGTTCTCACCCGGCCGGGTCACGCGTCACCCTAATGCCAGCAGACTGATCACAGTTCCGTTCGGCCCAACGGTTTGCGGCAGCGAATCAGCCTGGCCCGGTGCGCCGGCGCGCGAGCAGGTAGCCCGCCCCGCCCAGCACGTAACAGGCGGTAGCCGCCAGCATCAGCCCCGGCGAATGCCCGGTGACCGGCACGAACGCCGCGCCGATGGCCACGGCCGCCACCTGCGTGAGGTTGAAGAGCGTGTCGTAGAGGGCGAACACCCGGCCGCGCGCCTCGTCGGCGACGTCGAGCTGGACCGAGGAATCGACCCCGAGCTTCAGCACCTGGCCCGCGCCGGTGATCAGGAACGACGCGATCAGCGCCAGCGGCAGCAGCATCGGCAGGCCGAGCGCGGATTGCGCGATCGCGGCCACGACCAGGGCGCCGAGGATGGTGCGCAGCCGGCCGAGCCCGCGGATCAGCCGCGCCGTGCCCAGCCCGGCGACGACGATGCCGACCCCGGCCAGCGCCACCATCTGGCCGAGCCCGGGCAGCCCGGCCCGGAAGACGCCGTCGTCCACGAAGTAGTTGCGCATCAGCAGCACGGTGACCAGCAGCGAGATGCCGTAGGCGGCGCGGTGGGCGAAGAGCGCGATGAAACCGGCCGTCACGCTGGGTGCGCGCCAGGCGTGCCGCGCGCCGTCCGCGAGCCCGCGGGCGACGGCGAGCAGCGGGTTCGTCGGCTCGTCGACCACCGTCGGCCCGAGCACCCCACGGCTGAACCGCCAGGCGAACAGCGCGGAGGCCAGCGCGCCCAGCGCGGCGAACGCGGTCGTCTCGGCCGAGCCCACGTCATCCGCGCCGAACACGGCGCGCAGCAGGATGGCGCAGCCGCCACCGACCACGGCGAGCCCGGAGCCCAGCGTCGTGGCGAAAGCGTTGGCCGAGACCACGCTCGAGGTGGGCACGACGTGCGGCAACGAGGCCGACAGACCGGAGCCGATGAAGCGTGACGTGCCCTCGGCCAGCAGCGCGAGGGAGAACAACCCGGTGCCGCTCAGCCCCGTGCCGACCGCCGCGGCCGAAGCCAGGATCGCGACCGCGCGCAGCAGGTTCGCGGCCACCAGCACCTTCCGCCGGTCCCAGCGGTCGAGCAGCGCCCCCGCGAACGGCCCGACGATCGAGTACGGCAGCAGCAGCGCCGCGAACCCCCCGGCGATGGCCAGCGGGTCGGCGGCGCGCTCGGGGTTGAACAGCACCGCCCCGGCCAGCCCGGCGCGGTAGACCCCGTCCCCCCACTGCGCGGCGAACCGGGTGTAGAGCAGACGGCGGAAATCGGGGTCGCGCACCAGCCGCCTCGGACCGATCCGCTCCGTGGTCGCCGCGCTGCTGGTGGTCACGCGGTTCAGGGTAGCCATCCGGTCACCGGGCTCAGAAGGTGCTTTCGGGTCGGGCCCCGGTGGACACCCGGGTGTGGCCTCGGCGATGCGGTGCTCGGCGGGTAGCTGGGGGCCGGCGCACCGGTGGGGGGTTCGGGGGCCCGGCCCCCGGTGGACACCCGAGTGCGGCCCCGGCGAAGCGGTGCTCCGCGAGTAGCTGGGGGCCGGCGCACTTGGTCGCCTCTCGGCGGCTTGGCGCAGTGTGGCTCCAGCCGAACTGGTATTCCACAAAGGCGGTTTCTCAGTGAGCCCGGGGGACACGGAGTGCACCGGCCACTGTGTCCAACGGGGCGGGTGGGGCTGGTGTTCCCCGGCCGCCGGGTTTTCTCCGGGCCGGAGGTGGGATCATGGCGGGCGTGCCAGCGGACGCCGAGGTTGAACCGGGAACGCTCCTGGTCGCCGCACCCACGATGTTCGACCCGAACTTCAAGCGCACCGTGGTGTTCGTCATCGACCACCGCGACGAGGGCACGCTCGGGGTGGTGCTGAACCGACCGAGTGACGTGCCCGTGCACGACGTGCTGCCCGCCTGGGGCGGACACGTGGCCGAACCGCAGTCGGTGTTCGTCGGCGGGCCGGTGGAGAAGAAGACCGCGCTGTGCCTGGCCGCGCTGCGCACGGGCGAGACCGCGGCCAGCGTGCCGGGGGTGATCGCCGTGCGCGGACCGGTGGCGCTGGTCGACCTCGACACCGATCCCGAGGTGCTGGTGCCGAAGGTGCGCGGCGTGCGGGTGTTCGCCGGCTACGCCGGCTGGGACTCGGGGCAGCTCGCGAACGAGATCGAGCGGGAAGACTGGGTCATCGTGCCCGCGCTGCCGAGCGACATCCTGGCCTCGCCCGACCGTGACCTGTGGGGCCAGGTGCTGCGCCGTCAGGGCGTGCCGATCGCGTTGCTGGCCACCCACCCGGGCGACCTGCAGCGCAACTAGCTGCCGTCGGCCTTCTGGAACACGCCGCAGCCACCGGCGCCGCAGGCACAGCCGCTGCAGCCGGCGGGGGCGGCCGGGGCCGGGGCGGGCACGGTCAGCGCCGCGCGGGCGCCGAGCACCCCGCCGCCGACGACCATGGCCAGCAGTCCGAGCACCCCGACGAAGGCGGCCGCGACCAGCCCGGCCGTGGTCGGCATCGCGAGCGCCGCGAGCCCGGAGACCACGGCCACCGCGCCGCCGGCCAGCGTCGGCAGCCCGGCCACCCGGTTGGCCAGCTTGAACGCGGCCTCGCTGCGCAGCGAGGCCGCCGTGCGGACCCCGGTACCGCTTTCCCGGGTCAGCCGCCCGCGGAAGCCGAGGAAGCCACCCCAGCCGACGAGCAGACCCAGCACGATCGGGACGAGCGCGATAGCGAACACCCCACGAGGATAAGCGCGACGCCCCGGCCACCCGGTGGACACCCTCGTCCGCCGTGCTGCAGCCCATGTCCTCACCGGCGCAGCGCCGTTCGAGGGGGCTGCGCCCCGGGTGACGCCGGCAATCGCTGGGGCGGTCCCGTCCGAACGGCTTTGACCAGGACGTTAAGATAAGACCATGAACACGGCTCGGCTGCTCCTTAGCCTGCCGCGCTGACCAGGCCACCATGGCCACGCACCGGCGCGGCGACCCCTCACGCCTTCGGGCCTGGGGGGTCGAGTTGTTTCTGGAGCGGCTCGACACGGAGGAAAACGGCGATGACAGGGTTCACGGAATCCCCGGCTGCCGGCGCGGCGGAAACACCGACGCCGGCCGAAGCCGCGCCCGGCGCCGAGAAGGCCCCACCGCACCGCTACACCGCGGAGCTGGCCGGGCAGATCGAGCAGCGCTGGCAGGACTACTGGTCCGACCACGGCACCTACCACGCACCCAACCCCACCGGCCCGCTCGCGGCCGAGGGTGAGCCGGTGCCCTCGGACAAGCTGTTCGTGCAGGACATGTTCCCCTACCCGTCCGGCTCGGGCCTGCACGTCGGGCACCCGCTGGGCTACATCGGCACCGACGTCTACGCGCGCTACCACCGGATGATCGGGCGCAACGTCCTGCACACGCTGGGCTACGACGCGTTCGGCCTGCCCGCGGAGCAGTACGCGGTGCAGACCGGCACGCACCCGCGCACCACCACCGAGGCGAACATCGCCACGATGCGCCGCCAGCTGAAGCGGCTGGGCCTGGGGCACGACGAGCGCCGGTCGATCGAGACGATCGACCCGGAGTACTACCGGTGGACCCAGTGGATCTTCCTGCAGATCTTCAACTCCTACTACGACGCCGAAGCCCGCAAGGCGCGGCCGATCGAGGAGTTGGAGAAGGCGCTGGCGGCCGGCGAGCGCCCGACGCCGGACGGCCGCCCGTGGGCCGAGCTGAGTGACGTCGAGCGCCGCAAGGTGATCGACGACCACCGGCTGGTCTACATCTCCGAAGCGCCGGTGAACTGGGCTCCGGGCCTGGGCACGGTCGTGGCGAACGAGGAGGTGACCGCGGACGGCCGCAGCGACCGCGGCAACTTCCCGGTGTTCCGCAAGAGCCTGCGCCAGTGGATGATGCGGATCACCGCGTACGCCGACCGCCTGGTCGACGACCTGGACCTGCTGGACTGGCCGGACAAGGTCAAGTCCATGCAGCGCAACTGGGTCGGCCGCTCGCAGGGGGCCCGGGTCGGGTTCGCGGCCGGACCGGACGGGGTGAAGGTCGAGGTCTTCACCACCCGGCCGGACACCCTGTTCGGCGCCACCTACCTGGTGATCGCGCCCGAGCACCCGCTGGTCGGCGAGCTGACCGCCGCGCAGTGGCCGGGCGAGCACCCGCGGAGCTGGACCGGCGGCGCGGCGACCCCGGCCGAGGCCATCGCCGAGTACCGCGCGGCCACCGCCCGCAAGTCCGATCTGGACCGGCAGGAGAACAAGGACAAGACCGGCGTCTTCACCGGCACGTACGCGGTGAACCCGGTCAACGGCAAGGAAATCCCGGTCTTCGTCGGCGACTACGTGCTGATGGGCTACGGCACCGGCGCGATCATGGCCGTGCCCGCGCAGGACCAGCGCGACCACGACTTCGCCAAGAAGTTCGAGCTGGACATCGTCCGCACGGTCGACCCCGGCCCCGGCTTCGAGGGCGAAGCGTTCACCGGCGACGGCGTGGCGATCAACTCGGCCAACGACTCGGTCAGCCTGGACGGCCTGGGCGTGGCCGACGCCAAGAAGACGATCATCGACTGGCTGGAGGAGCACGGCCACGGCGAGGGCACCGTGCAGTACAAGCTGCGCGATTGGCTGTTCGCCCGCCAGCGCTACTGGGGCGAGCCGTTCCCGATCGTCTACGACGAGTCCGGCCTGCCGATCGCGCTGCCCGAGGACCAGCTGCCCGTGGTGCTGCCGGAGGTCGACGACTACTCGCCGAAGACCTTCGACCCGGACGACGCCGACTCCGAGCCGTCGCCGCCGCTGTCGCGCGCCACGGACTGGGTCGAGGTCACGCTGGACCTGGGCGACGGCCCGAAGAAGTACCGGCGCGACACCAACGTGATGCCGCAGTGGGCGGGCTCGTGCTGGTACCAGCTGCGCTACGTCGACCCGGACAGCGAGGACGTGTTCTGCGCGCCGGAGAACGAGGCCTACTGGATGGGCCCGCGCCCGGCCGAGCACGGCGTGGACGACCCGGGCGGCGTCGACCTGTACGTCGGCGGCGTCGAGCACGCGGTGCTGCACCTGCTGTACTCCCGCTTCTGGCACAAGGTGCTGTACGACCTGGGCCACGTGTCGTCGAAGGAGCCGTACCGCCGCCTGTACAACCAGGGCTACATCGAGGCGTACGCCTACACCGACCAGCGCGGCGTGTACGTGCCGGCCGAAGAGGTCGTGGAGCGCGAAGGCCAGTTCTTCCTGGGTGACGAGCCGGTCAACCAGGAGTACGGGAAAATGGGCAAGAGCCTGAAGAACGCCGTCACGCCCGACGAGATCTCGGACAACTACGGCGCGGACACCTTCCGGATGTACGAGATGTCCATGGGCCCGATGGACATGTCCCGTCCCTGGGCGACCAAGGACGTGGTCGGTGCGCAGCGGTTCCTGCAGCGGCTGTGGCGCCTGGTCGTCGACGAGCACACGGGCGAGCTGCGCGTCACCTCGGACGAACCGACCGAGGCCGACCGCAAACTGCTGCACCGCACCATCGCCGGGGTCCGGGAGGACTACGCGGAGCTGCGCTTCAACACCGCGGGCGCGAAGCTGATCGAGCTGAACAACCACCTGACCAAGGTGTACGGCTCGGCCGCGGCGACCCCGCGCGAGGTGGCGGAGCCGCTGGTGCTGCTGCTGGCCCCGATGGCCCCGCACGTCGCCGAAGAGCTGTGGCACCGCCTGGGGCACGTGGACTCGCTGGTCCACGGCCCGTTCCCGGTGGTGGACGAGAAGTACCTGGTCGAGGACTCGGTCGAGTACCCGATCCAGGTCAACGGCAAGGTCCGCTCGCGGATCACGGTTCCCGCGGACGCGGCGAACGACGCGGTCCAGGCCGCCGCGCTGGCGGAGGAGAAGGTCGCCGCGCTGGTCGGGGACAAGACGCCGCGCAAGGTGATCGTGGTGCCGGGGCGGTTGGTCAACATCGTGCTGTGACCGCGCCCCGCGCCGAAGGCCGCTCCGGGAACCGCCCGGGGCGGCCTTCGGCGTTACGGCGGCCTAATCCGAGTGCAGCCCGACGTCGCGGGCCAGATCGGTCAGCATCGCCTCGAACAGCACGTCCGGCTCGGACACCGGGATCGGGTAGTTGCCGAACACCTCGAGGGTCACGTGGCCGTACAGCCGCGCCCAGAACTGGATCATCAGGTAGGTCAGACCCAGGTCCAGCTTCTCCGGGGCGATCGCCCGCCCGGATTCCGCCAGCACCGCGAGCAGCTCCCCCTGGAACGCGGTCAGATCGCCGCGGAGTTCGGGCGGGACCACGTCGTTCGGCGGCATCACCAGTTCGTGGATCGCCAGCACCCGGCCGGCGGCGGCGAGGAAGATCCGGCCGAACGGCTCGTCCAGGCGGTGCAGCGCGCTGCCCGCGGTGGTGCCGACCCCGCCGGTCGGCGACGCGAACACCAGCGTGAACTCCTTGGTGTGGGTCAGCGCCCAGCGCCGGAAGCCCTTGCAGATGGCGAACAACTGCGGCAGACCGTCGTCCGGCAGTTCGGCGATGTCCCCGGCCAGCTCGGCCGCAAGGTCGGCGCAGACGTCGAGGCGCAGGTTCTCCACCAGGTCGTCGCGCGACTCGTAGTACCGGTACAGCGCCGGCGCGGTGATGCCCAGCTCCCGCGCGATCGCGCGCAGGGTGACCGCCTCCGGGCCGTGGTCCACCAGGAGCTTTCGGGCGGTGCGGCGGATGTCCTGCTCGGTAGCCGCTCGCGTGCGACCCCTTCGCGTGGGGCTGCTCATCCGCACATCCTAGGTGGTCGAACGCCTCGTTTCGCCCATCGACGCGGCCGCGGCCTGGGCCGTGGTCAGCGGCCGGAGCAGCCACATCGCGGGCACGGCCATGCCCAGGGCGCAGAAGAAGTGCACGATCCAGGCCCCGATCAGCGACGGCCCGCCCCACGAGGAGCCGGCGCCGGCCGGGTCCCAGAACAGGCCGTAGGTCGCGATCCGCCAGACCAGGAACCAGGTCAGCACCGCGAACGGCCACGCCAGCAACGCCAGTCCGCCCGCGGCGAGGGGGCGAGGGGGACTTCCGCTCCCGGTGAGACCCAGCAGTCGCGCGGCGAGCCACCGCCGGGCCTGCGGGCCGGCGGCGTAGGCGGGCAGCGCGAGCAGGGCGTAGAGGGAGCGTTTCCAGTCCTGAATCGTCATGCCTCGACGGTAGGAACCGCTGAGCTGCGACAACACGGGGAAATCCGCCGGGCCGGGTGGGGAAACCCGGGGCCGCGCGCCCCGTGGAACCGGGGCGCCGCCGACGCCGATCACTCGGGGGGCTACGTGATCGGCGCCGGCGACCCGATGCCCTTTCCGGTGCGCTTCCGGTCCGGGCAACGCCACAGGTCTCGAGGACCGTGACGCACCACAAGAGCGGAACCCGTGTCAGAAGTGACGCCTGGGGGAGTTCTATCCCCCGATCGAGTGACGGGTCGGCCGCTGCTCGCCTGATTGTCGCACCCGGCGCGGGATAAGTTACAAAAACCTTCACTTTCGTCCACTCGTGGACCTTGACCAGCGGAACCGGCGTTCCGTGGCAAAGTGTCGGCCATGAGTTCCGCCGTGCTCGTCGTGGGATCCGCCAACGCCGACCTGGTCGTGCCGGTCGACCGCCGCCCCGGCGGCGGGGAGACGGTGCTGGGCGGCGACACCGCGCTGTCGGCCGGCGGGAAGGGGGCGAACACGGCCGCCGCGGCCGGGCGGCTGGGCGCGGACGTCGCGCTGCTCGGCGCCGTGGGCGACGATCCGTACGGCCGGCTGCTGCGGGATTCGCTCGCCGAGGCGGGCGTCGAGACCGGTCACCTCCGCACCGTCGGGCGCCCGACCGGCATCGCCTACATCACCGTGACCCCCGACGGCGAGAACTCCATCCTGGTCTCCCCCGGCGCCAACTCCGCGCTGGAGCCCGGCGACATCACCGACGACGCCCTCGACGGCGCGCGGGTCATGGTCGCCTCGCTCGAGGTGCCGTTGCCGACGGTCGAACACGCCGTGGCGCGCGCGAGCGCGAAGGGCGTCCGCGTGCTGCTCAACCTGTCGCCGGCCGCCGAGGTTTCACGCGAAACACTGGGCGCGCTCGACGTCCTGCTCGTCAACGAGCACGAGGCCGCGTACCTGCTCGGGGCCGAGGCGGCCGACCCGCGCAGGCTGCTCGAACTGGGCCCACGTGCGGCGGTGGTGACCCTGGGCGGAAAGGGCGCGGTGGTCGTCGAAGCGGACGGATCGACGGAGGTCGCTTCGCCGAAGGTCGAGGCTGTCGACACCACGGGCGCCGGTGACGCTTTCGCGGGCGCGCTGGCCGCTTCGCTGGCTGAAGGCGCGACGCTCGTGGATGCGGCGAAGCGGGCCGTGAAGGTCGCTGCCGTGAGCGTCACGCGGCACGGCGCACAACCGTCGTACCCCACTCCCGACGAGCTGGACTGACCCGCGGCGGGTTCGGCGGGGGCGCGGGGTTTCCGGCAGACTCGGCCCAGTCGCCGCCGTTCGGGCCGGAAGCCACCGGCCGAGGCGAGGCCCGGGGAGGTGTGGTCGGTGCTGGAGCGAGTGCGCGTACGCGGGTCGGCGACGCCACCACGAGATATCCCGGCCCATCTGAGCTATGGTCTAGACCATGTCTGAGACCCTCACGGGCACCGCCGCCTCGGGCCAGCCCGCCGCGACCGTCGAGTCAGCCGGAGTCACCGTGACCAACCACCCCGCCGTTTCGTCGCTGACCGGGGTCGCCGTGAGCCCGGGGCGCGCCAGTGGTCCCGTCGTGCGCGTCGCCGAGCCGCTCGGCGAGCCCGCGAGCACTCCGGCCCCGGCCGATCCGGCCGCCGAGGCCGCGCGGATCGAACCCGCCGCCGCGGCCGTCGCCGCCCGGCTGGAAGCGCAGGCCGAGAACGCCGAGGGCGAGGCCGCGACGATCCTGGTCACCACCGCCGCGATGGCCGCCGACCCGGCGCTGGCCACTCAGGCCCAGCAACTGGTGAAGACGCAGAACCTGCCCGCGGCCCGCGCGGTCTACCAAGCCGCCGAGGGGTTCGCCGAAGCGCTCGCGGCCGCGGGCGGCTACATGGCCGAGCGGGTCCGTGACGTGCGTGACGTGCGTGATCGGCTCGTGGCCGAGCTGCTCGGCATCGCCCCGCCGGGCGTGCCCGAGCTGGCCACGCCGAGCGTGCTGGTCGCCCGCGACCTGGCGCCCGCCGACACCGCGGGGCTCGACCCGGCGAAGGTGCTCGCGCTGGTCACCGAGGAGGGCGGGCCGACGAGCCACACCGCGATCCTGGCCCGCGCGCTCGGCATCCCGGCCGTGGTCGCCGTCCGCGGGCTGCTGGCGCTGGACGTGCCGGCCCTCGCGGTCGACGGGGACACCGGCGTGGTCGAGGTCGCCGACCCCGAGGCCCCGGTGGTCACCGCCGTCGCGGCCGACCCGGCCGAGTGGAACGGCACCGGCGCGACCGTCGATGGGCACGTCGTCAAGGTCTACGGCAACGTCGGCTCCCCGGCCGACGCGCAGGCCGCCGCGGACGCGGGCGCCGAAGGCGTCGGCCTGTTCCGCACGGAGTTCTGCTACCTCGACGCCTCGGCCGAGCCGACCGTCGACGAGCAGCGCGCGGCCTACACCGCGGTGCTTTCACCGTTCCGCGGCCAGCCGGTCATCGTCCGCACGCTCGACGCCGGCGCGGACAAGCCGCTCGCCTTCCTGTCCCCGGAGGCCGAGCCGAACCCGGCGCTGGGCGTGCGCGGACTGCGGGTGGCGTTCGACCGGCCGGAGGTGCTGGACCGTCAGCTGACGGCGATCGCCGGTGCGGCCGAGGACTCCGGCGCGGTGGTCTCGGTGATGGCCCCGATGGTCGCGACGGCGGAGGAAGCGTCCTGGTTCGCCGAGCGCGCCCGCGCCGCCGGACTGGCCCGGGCGGGCGTGATGATCGAGATCCCGGCCGCGGCGCTGGCCGCCCGGGAGATCCTGGACGCCGTGGACTTCGTCTCCGTCGGCACCAACGACCTGGCCCAGTACACCTTCGCGGCCGACCGCCAGCTCGGCGCGGTGGCCCAGCTCAACGACCCGTGGCAGCCGGCCCTGCTCCGCCTGCTGAAGCTGATCGGCGACGCGGCCACGGCCACGGGCAAGCCGGCCGGAGTCTGCGGCGAGGCGGCGGGTGACCCGCGGCTCGCCCTGGTGCTGGCCGGGCTCGGCCTGACCAGCGTTTCGATGAACGCCCCGGCGATCCGCCCGGTCGGTGCGAGCCTGGCCTCGGTCACCCTGGACCAGGCCCGGTCGCTCGCCGCCGCGGCACTGGCCTCGGCCACCCCGGCCGACGCCCGCGCCTCGGTCGCCGCCGCCCTCGGGTGAGCCAACGCCGGGTCGGCCCGGCGCACCCCACCGGTCAGCCGAAGAGGCCCCGCCGAGGGTTGCGGATGACCAGCGCGCCCCCGTGGACGTGGCCGGTGATGACGTACCGCGGATTACCCGCGCGTCCGTTGCTGCCGGTCTTGTCTTCGAGCGAGCCGAACTTGATCTCGGTGATCGAGTTGCAGTCGACGGAGGCGTGCGGCGGGATGACGATCTCCACCGAGCCCCACTTCGAGTCCAGCTCGATCTCGATCACCGGGGTCGAGGTGCGGGCCTCGGTGAAGTCCAGCTTGGTGCTGCCGTACTTGTTGCGGACCAGCAGCGCCGCCGGTACCTCCCACGGTCCGCGGCGGTGCAGTGACGAGTACTTCGCGTTCAGCTCCAGCCGCTGGCCGGGGGCGTGGTAGCGGGTGTGCTCCGCCGCGTACGGGGGCGGGCCGGATTCAGGGTGCGTGAGGCCGGGCAGGTCGGCCAGCACCGCGTTCAGCTCGCCGCGGGTGCGGGAGGCGAGTGCGCGGTCGGTGCGCTCGGTGAACTCGTCGAGGTCGAGCAGGCCGAGCCCGATCGCCTTCTGGAGCACGCCCACGACGTGGTCGCGCTCGTCGTCGGAGACCCGGATGTCGCGCGCGGTCAACGGCTTGGTCTCGGTCGCGGTGTCCGCGGTGGTTGTCTCTTCCTCACCCATGCCCTTGATGGTAGAACTCGGTTTCGCCAGCCAGATCGGGGAAAAACCCTGAACAGACCCGTATTTCGCACCGGTGCCGCGCTGGTCGCGGCCGTCCTGCTGCCGGCCGCCTGCACCAGCGGGACCCCCGCGCCGGTCACCACCACCACCAGCCCGACCGGTGGCCGGGCCCAGCCGGTCGAGCCCCCGCCCTCCGGATTGGCCGGCCGCCTCGCCGACCGGATCGGCACGCGGCTGCTGCTCGCCACCTCCCCGCCGACCGTGTTCGACGCGGACACCGGCGTGCAGGGCGGGGTCGGCGGCCTCCCCGGCGGCGACCGGCAGGTCAGCGTGCAGCGCGTCGGCCACACCCCGGTCATCCTGACCGCGCCCGAGTGCCGGGGTGACACCTGCGAACCCGCCGAGGTCTACGCCTACCCCGGCGCGCTGGTCCCGCTCGGCCAGGCGTTCAGCGTCGCGCCCGCCGCCGACGGCGAAGGGGTGTGGCAGATCCGGCCGGACAGCCCCGGCAACTGCCGCCTCCAGCACGTCTCCCTGGCCGGTCGCGTCCTCGGCACCGGCACCGTGGCGAGCTGCCGCACCGTGGTCCGGCAGGAGACCTCGCACGGGCTGCTGATCACGGTGGACAACGGCAACGCCGAGACGGTCGACGTGCTGATCGACCCCGCCACCGGCCGTTCCGTGCAGCAGGCCCCGCGGATCCTCGCGGCCACCGGTGACCGGCTGGTCCTCGGCGGGCTGACCGAGCTCACCGTCGTCGACCTGCGCGACGGTGGGCGGGCCAAGCTCGCACCGCCGGTGGTGCAGTCGGCGCCGTACGTGCTGCCGAACCGCGAAGGCACGCTCGCCGCCGTCGACTTCGGCACGGCCGCCTGGCGCAACACCGACACCCAGACCCGTGACCTGTGGCTGCTCGACCTGCGGGACCTGACCTGGCTGGAGGCGCCGTCGATGCCCTACACCACCGGGCACCTGCGCACCTCCGGCCTCGACTGGTCCCCCGGCGGCGACCTGGTCCTCGACGACGGGGTGGTCGCGACCTGGCACCCCGGCGAGCCCGCGTGGCGGCTGGGCCGGGCGAAGATCCCCGCCGACCGGCAGTCCCCGGGCGTCTCGACCTCCTGAACGCCGGCCCTCAGTCCTCGTCGAGCCCGTGCTCGATCGCGTAGCGCGCCAGCTCGACGCGGTTGTGCAACTGGAGCTTCCGCAGCGTCGACTGCACGTGGTTCTCCACCGTGCGGTGCGAGAGGACCAGCCGCTCCGCGATCTGGCGCGCGGTCAGCCCCTTCGCGACGAACCGCAGCACATCCGTCTCACGCTCGGTCAGGCGCGGCGGTTCGGTACCGCCTTCGGGGGCGTCGGCCATCCTCCGGTACTCGCCCAGCACCAGTCCGGCCAGCCCGGCCGTGAACACCGGGTCGCCCGCGGCCGTGCGGCGCACGGCGTCGACCAGCTCCACCACCGAAGCCGACTTCATCAGGTAACCGGAGGCGCCCGCTTTCACCGCTTCCAGCACGTCGCTGTGCTCACCACTGGCCGAGAGCACCAGCACCTTCGTCTCCGGCAACGCGGTCGTGATCTCCCGCGTGGCCTCGACCCCGGAGGTCGTGCCGAGGTTGAGGTCCATCAGCACCACCGACGGCCGCACGGTGCGCGCGATCCGCACGGCGGCCGGTCCGTCGGCCGCGGTGGCCCGCACGTCGAAGCCGTTTTCGGACAGGTCGCGGGCCACCCCGTCGCGCCAGATCGGATGGTCGTCGACGACCATCACCGAAATCGTGCCTTCCGTCATCTCTTGCCCCTCGTCGTGCTCGGCACCCGCACTTCCCACTCCGTGCCGCGGCTCGGAGCGGTTTCCAGGGCCGCGGTCCCGCCGAGATCGCGCACCCTCCCCCGGATGGACTCCACCACACCCAGATGTCCCAGCGCGGCCGCGCGTTCCAGCCGGCCGGCGGGAATTCCCGGACCGTCGTCGCGGATGCTCACGACCACCTCGGCGCCGAGGTCCTCCAGCAGCACCCACGCGTGCGCCTCCGGCCCCGCGTGCTTTTCTACATTGGACAGTGCCTCGCGCGTGACCGCCACCAGCTCTTCGGTGACGTGCGTCGCCAGGTCGACGGTGCCCGCGGGCGTCGAAACCTGCACGGTCGGCGTGGCCAGCAGTTGCAACGCCGAGCGCAGGTCCGAGAACCCGCCGGCCCCGCCCGCACTCGCCCAGGTCGGCTCGGTCGTGACGAGAGCGCGCAGGGCGATCTCCTGCTCGCCGGCCAGCTTCGCCAGCTCCGCCGCTTCGCCGCCGACCTCGAGGCCACGCCGCCGTACGCGGGCGAGGACCTGGAGCACGCTGTCGTGGATCGAGCGCGCGAGCCGTTCCCGCTCCGTCGTGGCGGCCTCGGTGCGCAACGCGCGCGCGAGCGCTTCCGCCGAACGTCGCGCCGTCGTCGCCGCCATGCCGATCAGGAGCCCGCTCGCGCACAGCAGCACGCCGTCCCGGGCGACGTCGAGGTCCAGCTTCTCCCGCGCGAACCCGGTGCCGACCGCGACCACGAGCCCGGCCAGCACCCCGCCGCCCGCGCCGAACCGGATGGCCGCCGCCAGCGGCCCGGCGGCGGCCCAGACCGTGGTGATCAGCGGGGTCACCGCGGCGTACTGCGCGGGGGAAAGGATCAGCGGCGAGGTGAGCATCAGCCCCGTGGTGACCACGACGTCCAGCACCACGAGCCAGGTCCACCGGCTCGACTCGCGCGAATACGCGAGGCTCGTGGCCAGCGACCACCCGCCCATCGCGGCGACCACCGCCCACGCCAGCCAGGGCCGGGCGAACTCGGCGCGGTGTCCGACGACCACGGCCAGCGCGAAGAACCAGGTGAGCGCCCGCAGCAGCACGACCGCGCGCCACAACGGGGTCGCCGGGTCACGGGTGGCCGGCGAGGTCACTTCTGCTCGATGTCCTTCTTCTCCTCCTCGACGAGCGACGACCCTCCGTCTTCCGAATCGGGCACCGCGTCGTTCGGCTGCGCGGCCTGGGCGTGCAGCACGTCCACGGCCGCCGGGTCCGGATCGTGCTCGTGCAGCAGCGAGCGGATGCCGGCGTTCAGCACGGCCAGCAGCGGCACGGCCAGCAGCGCGCCCGCGATCCCCCCCGCCACCAGACCGGTGGCGATCGCCAGCACCACGGCCAGTGGGTGCAGCCGCACGGCCCGCCCGAGCATCAGTGGCTGAAGCACGTGGCTCTCCAGCTGCATCACGCCGATCACGATGGCCAGCACGATCACCGCGCCGACGAAGCTCTTGGTGACCAGCGCGATCAGCACCGCCACCCCGCCGGCGATCACCGCGCCGATGATCGGGATGAACGCGCCGAGGAACACCAGCGTGGCCAGCGGGATGACCAGCGGCACCCCGACGATCCACAGGCCGATGCCGATGCCCACCGCGTCGACCACCGCGACCGCGGCCGTCGCGCGGATGTAGCTGACCAGCGACGCGAACCCGCGCCGCCCGGCCACGTCGACCCGGCGGCGCACCCGCCTCGGCACCCCGCGGACCAGGAACGAGTAGATCTGGTCCCCCCCGGCCAGGAAGAAGATGGTGACGAACAGCGTGAGCACGAAGCCGGTGAGGATCTCGCCGACCGTGCCCGCCGTGGTCAGCGCCGTGGTGGTGAGCGAGGACTGGTTGTTCTGGATGAAGCCGATGGACTGGTTGATGAAGTCCTGGATCTGTTCCTGGCGCAGGTGCAGCGGGCCGTTGATCAGCCAGTCCTTGATCTGGTTCAGGCTGTTGTTGAGCTGCTGCTGCAACTGCGGGAGCCCGCTGGAGAACTGCGTGACGACGAAGGTGAGCAGCCCGCCGAGCACGGCCAGCCCGGCGATCAGCACGATCCCGGTCGCCAGCCCGCGCGGGAAGCGCCACTTCACCAGCTTCCCCACGGCCGGGGCCATCAGCGCTGAGAGCAGCAGCGCGATCGAGACCGGGATGACCACCGCGGAGAGGTAGCCCATCAGCCACAGCACCGCGTACAGCGCGGCGATCACGACGATGAACCGCCAAGCCAGCGCCGCGCCGATCCGCAGACCGCGCGGGATCAGACCGGTGACGTCGGTCTTGTCGCTGAGAAGCAGTTGTTCGCGCTGTTCGCGCCCAGTCTGGACCACAGGGTCAACCGTATCGGTCCCACCGACAATTCCGGGCGAAACGACGGTGTCCGGACCCGGCGCGTTCTACGCCGTCTCCCGATCGGGCGCTTGACAGAACCGTGCCGGGGTGGTCGGTCCTCGCCTGCGTAGATCACTTTTCGTGATGGCCGGACACACTCTGTGCTTTTCACACGATGGTGGCATCAAGTCGGGTCGAAGGTGCGCTGCGTCGGTTCCGGCTGGTTTTCTCGGCTCCGCACCCACGGGCCGGACCCAGTCGAGGAGAAGCACGAGTGAAGAACGCGGCGAAGGAGGGACGGGACGCGATGCGCGTCGGTCGTTTCGCCTCGCGTGCGCTCCTCGTGTTCGGTGGCGCCGTGGCCGCGACCGCCGCGGCCTGGGCCCTCTCCACCACCGCCGCGTCCGCCGACACCGGCACCGTCGAGGCGGTCGGGGTCGGCACCAGCGTCACGCCGGTCACCGATGCCGCGATGGCGAATCTCGGCGACGTGAACCACGGCGTCTCCATCGTCACCGGCGACATCGCCGGGGCCGCGGTCGGCGGTCTCAGCCCGATCGGTACCTGCCAGCCGGACGCCACCACCTGGTCCGAGCCCGGCCACTCCCGTCCGGCGTGCCCGCCCGAACACGACGGTGCCACCCCCGCCGAACCGGTCCGCACCACCGTCGACCACGAGATCTCCGGCCGGGTCAGCGACGCCGTGGCCGACCTCGGCCAGGAGGTCGTCCTCCAGCCGCTGCAGCGCACCCTCGGCGCGGCCGAGCACATCGTGCGCGAGCCGGCGGACACCCGCCAGGTCATCGAGCAGACGGTCGCGCCCTCACCCGGGGGCCGGGACTTCGGCCGCAAGGTCTGGGACCTGGTCGAACCGGGCCGGAGCGGCAAGCCGGCCGAGCTGCCCGCGTTGCCGGTCCCGGTCGAGCCCGCGACCCACGAATCCGCCGCCACCAGCACCGGCGAACCGGCGCAGGATCTCGGCGCCACCACGGTTTCCACCACCGAGTTCGACCGTGCCCTGTACCCGCTCGCGGGTCTCGCGCGCACCGACGTCGCAACCGGCAGCACCGGTTCCCTCTCCGCCGAAGGCCCCAAGCGGCCGATCGCCCCGTTCGGTCCGGAGCAGCAGTTCCCGGTGGCACCCCCGAGCACCCCGACGACCCCGGGCGGCGGCAGTTCCGCGCCCGGCGGTCACCTCGACGGTCTGAACTTCGGCGTCCCCTCGTGGGTCTCCGCGGTCGTCGACCGCGCCGTGGCGGGTTCGACCCGCTCCGGCGGGCAGCGGCCCACGCCGCCCAGCCCGGGCGAGCAGCCCGGCGTCACCCCTGACTGAACTCACCTCACCCGCGGGGTCGTTGACGCGCCCTGAAACCTGGCACCCCTTTCCGTGCCGGTTCGGCGTCACCGGCTGAACCCGCGGGTTTCTCGCGTGCGCATTCCTCCGCGCCCGCCTCCGCACCATCCCCCCTCCGGTGCGCTCCGCCTGCGCGAGGCCGCACGAGCGCACCCCGCAATCCCGCAAGGGAAACCCGAATGAAGGAGAAAAACCCCATGCAGACCTGGGCGAAGCGCGGACTCCAGACCGCGTTGGTCACGGGAGGGTTGCTGATGCTGGGTACCGGCATCGCTTCAGCCGACGAAAACGTCAACCCGGACACCCCGGCCTCCCCGCTCGACCTGAACGTGACCGTGCCGATCGACGCGGCGGACAACGCCATCGGCACCCCGCTCGGTCAGTACGACGCCCCCGCGGAACACACCGAGCTGAGCACCAGGCCGCTGACCCAGGCCGTCCGCGAAGCCGGCCACCAGCTCGACGAGTCCAGCCCCATCGGCAAGAGCACCCTCGGTGCCACCGACGGCGTGGCGGGCAAGTTCACCCCGAGCCACCGCAACCTCAAGGGCAACGAGGTCGCCGGCGACGTCGTCCTCCCGATCCAGATCGTGGACAACGCGGTCGGCGTGGTCGGCGACGCGCACGTCGACGGCACTTCGCACGAGCAGAACTGGGCGCACGACCGGGACATCCGGACCTCGGGCAAGGACTCCGGGATCGCGGGCAACGTCGTCAGCCTCGACTGGGCCGCCCCGGTCCAGCTCGCCGGCAACGGCGTCGGTGTGGCCGGCGGCAGCGGCGCGGTGCACGGCGGCGCGGCGTACCAGAGCGCGACCGAGACCGGGAACATCGACACCGATGGCCAGGGCTCCGGCCTCTCCGGCAACGTCGTCGCGGGCCAGTTCGCCACCCCGGTCCAGGTGAGCGGCAACTCGATCTCGTACCTGCTGGGCAACGCCTACAGCTCGTACGTCGCGGACACCTCCGCCACCTCCGGCGGATCCGTCCTGAGCAAGGGCGAGGGCGGCGCCGCCACCGGCAACGTCGTGGGCGCCCCCATCGCGCTGCCGGTGAAGTTCAACGGCAACGCGGGTGGCGTGTGGGGCTCGGACGCCGACACGGTGTCGAGCTCCTCGGCCGACGCGAAGGCCGGGGCCAAGCGTCCGGGCAGCCTCAAGGGCACCCCGACCTACCTCGAGACCGACGGTGACGACTCGTTCCTGGCCGGCAACGCCGCCGCGGCGCAGCTGAGCCCGGTCGCGAACGTGGCCGAGGTGGCCGCGACCTGGATCGGCAACGCCGGCACCGGTCACGCCTTCGACCGCGGCAACACCGCCGGCGCGACCTCCAGCACGGTGGACTCGGGCGGCTTCGTCAAGACCACCGGCGACGACGCGACCGGTTCGGCCAACGTGGTCGACCCCGCCGTGGCCCTCCCGGTCGACGTCTGCGGCATCGGCGCGGCGGCCATCGGCAACTCGCGCGCCGCGTGCGAGAACACCGTCGACGCGAACGCCGGCAACGGCAGCTACACCCGCGCCAACGGCGGCTTCCTCGGCGGCAACGTCGCCAACACCCAGTTCGCGGGCGCACCCGAGGTCTACGGCCTCGCCGCCGGCGCCATCGGCAGCACGACCGGCCGCGCGAACGAGGACAAGACCGTCACCGCCGGTGGCTACGACGGCAGCCAGGGCAGCGACTCCTCGGGCTCGGGCAACATCGTGGGTGTTCCGGTGGGCGTGCCCGCCGAGGTGTTCGGCGTCGGTGCCGCGGCCCTCGGCCAGGGCTCGGCCGAGGCGCACGAGACCAAGGTCGTCCGGGGCGGCGGCGGTGGCAACACCGCTGACGACTACGGCTTCCTGAGCTCGAACCTGGGCACCGTGCCGGCTTCGCTGCCGGTGCAGGTGTTCGGGGCCGGCGCGGCGGTGCTCGGCCAGGGCCACGGCATCGGCTCCAGCGACACCACCTCGACGGCCGGCTCCCACGTGAACGCCACCGGCGTCAAGGGCGCCGGTGCGGGCAACATCGTCGAGGCCCCGGTCTCGCTGCCGGTGCAGGGCCACGGCCTGGGTGCCGCGCTCGGCGGCATCGGCACCGGCTGGGCCGACAACCTGACCGACTCGAAGGCCGGCGGGGACGCCGACAGCGACGGCCGGGACGGCGCGATCGCCGGCAACATCGTCAAGGCGCCGATCGCCGGCGCGGTCACCCCGGCGGCCACGGGCGTCGCGGCAGCGGCGCTGGGCCACGGCGGCGGCACCAACGACATCTCCTCGGTCGCGGGCGGCAACGCCCTGACCAACGGGACCGCGGGCACCGTCGCCGGCACCATCGTCGGCGCGGACGCGGAGCCGGTCGCGCAGGTCATCGCCGACTCGGTCTCGGCCGCGGGAGTGGCCTCGGGCCGGTCCACCACCAGCACCGTGGTCAAGAACGCCGGGGACGACACCACGTCGGGCGTCGAGGGCTCCATCTCGGGCGACATCCTCGACCTGCCGGTGACCGCTGTCCCCTACGTGACGGACGACGCGATCACCGCGGCCGGGGTGGCCCACTCGGCCGCCGACAACACGATCACCGCGACCAACGGGGGCATTCCCACCACGGCCGGCAACCGTGCGCTGTCCGGGCTCGACTTCTACCGCGTCGTGCCGGCCACCATGCCCGTGTACGGCGTGCCGCAAGAGCTGCTGGGCGTGGCGACCTCTCAGGGCACCGACTCCACCGACCGGAAGGAGCCGAAGCTCGAAGGGCCGCTGGGCAACGAAATGGCCGCCGACGAGCTGCCGGTCCTGTCGGGCCTGACGCAGCGCCTTCCGGTGCTGCCCACGGGTTCCGGGTTGCCGCAGCTGCCGGTCCTGTCGGGTCTGACGCAGCGTCTCCCGGTGCTGCCCACGGGTTCCGGGTTGCCGGTCTTGTCGGGCCTGACGCGGAGCCTGCCGACCGCGTCGGCGCTGCCGCAGTTACCGGCCATGGCCATGCTGCCGGGGGTCGAGCGGGCCGACGGGCCGCAGATCAGCGGGCTGTCCGCCCTGGGTCAGCTTTCGCAGGTCCGGCACCTGGTCTCGCTGCCGGCTTCCGGTCTGCCCACCCCGGCGCTGCCGGGCCTGCCCGGGCGTTCGGACGCGGAGTCCGCGCCGCAACTGCCGGCCCGGCTGCCGGTGAAGGCTTCGCTGCCGACGCTGAGCCAGCTGCCCGCCGTGACGGCGCTTCCGGCCTTGCCGGGCACCGACACCACGGCGCCGACCGTGGAACTGCCCGTCGTGCCGTCGCGCCCGGCCGTGGGCCAGGTGCCCGCACTGTCCGGTGTGGACTCCTCGCCCCTGGGCGCGTTGCCGTCGCTGGCCGCGAAGGTGACCGGCTTCTTCAAGAAGTGAACCGCTAGCCGATCGGCGAAACGGGCCCGACAGCAGCCGGCTGTCGGGCCCGTTTTGCTGTGTGCTCAGGAAAACTCGAGGGAGCGCTTCGCGAGGCCGTGCCAGAACCCGTCGATCACGGTGCGGCCTTCGGCAGAGCTGGCGCCGAGCGAGACGAACAGCGGCGCGAAGTGCTCGATGCGCGGGTGTGCGAGCGCGGCGGCCGGGGCCTTGCGCTTGAAGTCGAGCAACGCGTCGACGTCGCCGGCGCGCACCGCTTCATCACCCCACTGATCGAACTCGGCGGACCACTGCGGCGGCACTCCGGCCGAGCCGTCGACCTGGCGCAGGGCACTGAGGTTGTGGGTGAAGAAGCCGCTGCCGATGATCAGCACCCCCTCGTCACGCAGCGGCGCGAGCTTGCGGCCGACGTCGAAGAGCACCTGCGGGTCGAGCGAGGGCATGGAGATCTGCAACACCGGGAGGTCAGCGCCGGGGTACATCTCGACCAGCGGCACGTACGCGCCGTGGTCGAGCCCTCGCTCCGGCGCGTCGTGCACCGGCGTGGCGGTGGAGTGCAGCAGCTTGCGGACCCGGCCCGCGAGCTCGGGCGCGCCGGGGGCGGCGTAGCCGACCTGGTAGTAGCGGTCGGGAAAGCCCCAGAAGTCGTACACCAGCGGCACGGTGGTGGTCGCCCCGACCGTCAGCGGCGCCTCCTCCCAGTGCGCCGAAACCACGAGGATCGCCTTCGGCCGCGGCAGGTCCGCGGACCAGTCCGCCAGCTGCCGGGTCCAGGTGGGGTCATCGGCGAGCGGCGGCGCGCCGTGGCTGAGGTAGAGGACCGGGGTGGGCGCCATGGCTGCCTCCAAGTGTTTGAAAGTTCAACTACTAGCGTACGCCTCTCCTCGCGCGGTCGATCCCGTTATGGGGGGTAGAACAACTGGTGAGAGCTACCAGCGTGACGTCGCGGTCGCCCGGATCCGCTACCGCGGCGGCGACGGCCGGGTCATTCGTGGGCGAGGTCGACGAATCGGCTGTAGTGCAGCTGGTGGGCGACGACGATCGTCGCGGTCGGCCCGGCACGGTGCTTCGCGATGATCAGGTCCGCTTCGCCGGCCCGGGGGTCGTCCCGCTCCCAGGCGTCCGGGCGGTTGACCAGGATGACGAGGTCGGCGTCCTGCTCCAGCGAACCGGACTCACGCAGGTCGGACAGCATCGGCTTCTTGTCGGTGCGCTGCTCCGGACCACGGTTGAGCTGGGAGATCGCGATGACCGGCACTTCGATCTCCTTGGCCAGCAGCTTGAGCTGCCGTGAGAACTCCGAGACCTCCTGCTGCCGCGACTCGACGCGTTTGCCCGAGGTCATCAGCTGGAGGTAGTCCACGACCACGAGCTTGAGGTCGTGCCGCTGCTTGAGCCGCCGGGCCTTGGCGCGGATCTCCATCATCGTCATGTTCGGTGAGTCGTCGACGAACAGCGGAGCCTCGGAGACCTCGCTCATCCGCCGGGCCAGCCGGGTCCAGTCGTCGTCGGACATCTTGCCGCCGCGCATGTCGCCGAGACGGATCTTCGCCTCGGCCGAGAGCATGCGCATGACGATCTCGGTCCGGCTCATTTCCAGCGAGAAGATGACGCTGGACAGGCCGTGCTGGATGGACGCCGAGCGGACGAAGTCCAGGCCCAGTGTCGACTTGCCGACACCGGGCCGGGCCGCGACGATGATCATCTGACCGGGGTGCAGTCCGTTGGTCAGCTCGTCGAAGTCGGCGAACCCGGTCGGGATGCCCTGGGACTGCCCGCCGCGGGAGGCGATCGCGTCGATCTCGTCCATGGTCGGCTGCAGCAGGTCTTCGAGGGCGACGTAGTCCTCGCTCGTGCGCCGCTCGGTGACGTCGTAGATCGCGGCCTGCGCGCGGTCGACGACCTCGTCGATGTTGGCGCCGTCGGCGGCCGCCGCACCGTAGCCGTACTGCACGATCCGCGTGCCCGCCTCGACGAGCCGGCGCAGCACCGCCTTCTCCGAGACGATCTCGGCGTAGTAGCCGGCGTTGGCCGCGGTGGGCACGGTCGCGATCAGCGTGTGCAGGTACGGCGCGCCGCCGACCCGGCCGAGTTCGCCGCGCCGCTCCAGCTCGGCCGACACCGTGATCGGGTCGGCGGGCTCGCCGCGGCCGTAGAGGTCGAGGATGCAGTCGTACACCGCCTGGTGCGCGGGCCGGTAGAAGTCGCCGGGCCCGAGCGCCTCGATCACGTCGGCGATCGCGTCCTTCGACAGCAGCATGCCGCCCAGCACCGACTGCTCGGCCGCGAGATCCTGCGGCGGCTGACGATCGAACCCGCCGGACCCGGGGTCACTCGGACCCGGATCGGACTCCGCGTACGACGGACCGCGGTCGTCGGTCAGCGCCACCGCCCCGGACACCTCCTCGGCCGACCGCACCCCGGCCGGCTCCACACGTCACTTCTCCAACAGGTCACTTGCTCGAACCGGCCTCGACCGCCCCGTGATCGACCGCAGCCGACCCCGTGTCCGGGACCGGCTCGGCCGCTCCGCCGCCCCGAACGCCAGCAGCTGCGAGTCGACCGAACACCAGTTCGATTATGCCGGATCCGCCCCGGCTTTCCCAGTCGTCCGCCGACCCTCCTGATGATGGACGGCGCCCCTCCTCGCCGGCGGTTCGCCACGCCGGGCACCACCGTGAGTACTGGCCGACAGCGCACGCTAGATCCCTCATTAGGAGCAAGGCAATTCCGGGTGTTGACCGTCTTGTGGACAACTTGTGGATGACTGGGGGCAACCAATCACAGGAAGCCGTTGCGCTGTGGACAAGCTGGGGACAAAGTTGGGGGGCCGGGATAAAACCGCAGCTCAGACCCTGTGGAGAGACTGTGGAGAACTTTGCTGAAATTCGTCCGGCGTGTCGCGTCCAACGCGTTGTTCGGCGTGTCGCGGCCGACTCGCGCTGGCTGGCTGTGGATGAACGCTACGGAGCGTAGAGCAAGGACACGGTGGGCTGAATGGCCTACTCGAAGCAGCGACACGGAGCGACGTACTGCGCTCCGTAACCGCTTGAGGAGAAGCCGCAGGTAGGGCTCTCGCTGCTGCCGTCAGAAGATAAAATCGAACGGCGTTCACCCTCTGGTCACGTCGAGGTGGCTCGGGGGAAACCCCACCTGGCGTAGTGATTCCGGCGGCGAGCCGAGCAGCGCGATGCCGAATGGGCCGATCGAACTCCGGCTTTCCCCGCACTTCGCGAGCCTCCCGCACGCAAAACCGGGTGGGGCGCACCTCCGGCCATTCGGTCCGGCGGAGACCCCACCCGGTTCGGGGACGTCAGGTCAGGCGAGTGCGCTCTGCGCGTTCCGCATCCGCTCCGCGATCACCTGCGGGGTGCCCGGCGTGAACACCACGAGCGAATCGTCGCGGCCCGGGCGCTCCTCCATCAGCCAGCGGCCTTCAGGCACGTCGATGAAGTTCAGCGGCCGTGGGCTCCGGCGCCGCCGGCCCCCGTTGGGCCGCGTCGCGACGTACAAGCTGCCGGCGCCGGTCCGTGGCTCCTTGAGGATGCGCTGCATCTCCTTGAGCGGCGAGAGCGGTTCGTTCCGCCCCGGACCGGACCGCATGATCGAGCGCTGGGTCTCGTCCTCCGCGGTCGCGGCCCGGCCGCTCTCGAACTCGGCCTTGCTGGTCACCAGCGGTTGCCCGGTGGCGCCCCGGCCCTGCGGGATCATCCCGAGGAAAGTCGGCAGCAGCAGGTCCGGGCGCTGCCGCTGGACCGTCACGGTCTCCTCGCCGGCGACCCGGATCAGGCCGAACCCGCCACCGCTGCCACTGCCGACGAGCACCGAGTAGTTCGACGGGCTGCCGTCCTCGAACTGCCCGTCGAACCAGCCGTAGTACTCCAGCTGCGGATGCGAGATCGACTCGATCAGGCTCAGCAGATCACGGTCCATCCCGCGCGCGCCCATCAGGCCGTTCTCGGTCAGGACGGCGTTGACCTGCTGGTCGAGCGCGCGCTCGGCGGTCTCGTCGTAGAAGGTCGGCACGTCGGAGAACGTCTGGTGGGCCTCACCGCCGCGGCGCTTGATCAGGTTGAGCAGCGTCGGGATGGTGAACTTGGTCGGCCGGTCGAGAGTGATCACGTGAGCGGGCCTCATTCCCCGATGACGGGAGGAACGGTCAGCTCGTCGGAGCCGAACAACTCGTTGGGGTCCTCCTCGACGAGGTACTTGGTCTGGTGCTCCTCGTCGCCGGGACCCTTGCCGCCCTTGCCCGTGCCGGCCATGCCGCCCATTCCGGACGCCCCGGCCCGGCCGGTCGCACCGGCGGAGGCACCGCCGCGGACGCCGCCGACTCCGCCCGCCCCGGCTCCTGCGCCGGTTCCAGCCCCGACGCCAGTGCCGGTGCCGCCGCCGGTCATCGCGCCACCGGCCGCGCTGCCACCGAAGCCGCCGGGCCCGAACCCGGCCACGCCGCCGAGGCCCGCGCCCGATCCGGCCCCGCCGCCACCGGGCCCGAAGCCGCCACCGCTACCACCCGGCCCGAAGCCGGTGCCGCCGCCACCGGGCCCGAACCCGCTCGGGTCGAACGACGGGGGCACATAACTGGACGTCGAGGTGGTGTCCGAAGACGGGAGGTGACTGACGGGCAGGTTCGGATGCGAGGTCGGGTCACCGATGTGCCCCGGCCCGTTGGGCAGGGTGGTCGAAGGCAGGTCGGTCGAAGGCGGGTGGGAGTCGAACTTCGGCAGGCTCGTCGAGCCGTGGGGCGGGCTGAAGCTGCTGCCGCCCCCACCGCCGCCGGACCCGGTGAACCCGCCGCCGCCCCCGCCGCTGCCGGGCCCGCCGGGGAACTTGCCGCCGCCACCCGGGGGGTTCGACAGGTTGTTGCCTTCCCAGGCGCTGTACTGCGGCATGCCACCGGCGTTGCTGCCGCTGGCGTTGTAGTAGTTCGTGTAGGCCTGGACGTTGGCCTTGCCGACCTCGTTGTACTTGTTGATCTCGTCGTCCTTGTCGCTGAACGGGTTGACCCCGTCCAGGAACCCCGCGGACGGCGGGTCCTTCGCGATCTCCTGCACGTTCTTGTGCACGGTGCCGAAGCTCTCGACCTGCGTGTTCAGGTACGTGTGGCTCTTCTGGAGGTTGGCGGCCGAGTCCTGCAGCCAGAGCCCGAGCGGGTGCGCCCCGGCCTGCGCGGCACTGGCGCCGCCGCCCTGCCAGGCCGCGTCCATCTTCGTGTTGATCTGGTCGATCTGGGAGACCCGGCCGGTGTGCACCTTCTGCAGCGTGCCGGCCGCGGTCACCCCCTGGTTCAGCGAACCCGTGTTGCCCGGGTTGATCTTCTCCCAGATCGTCCGGGCATCGATCGACCGGCCGCCCACGTTGGCCTGGGCGTTCACCGCTTCCGGGCCGCCGCTGAACAAGCCGACCAGGCTCCCGGCAACGGCGCCGACCCCGGCGCCGACCGCGGTGCCGAGCACCGGAACGACCGAACCCACGGCGGCGCCGACTCCGGCACCCGCCGCGGCGTACTTCAGTTCTTTGCCGGTGGTGTTGGCATCATTCCCCATGATGTGCCACTCCTTCCGAGGCTTTCAGGCTGGCTCTTGGGCTCATGGTGATCACGACTTCAGGTGCGTGATCATCGCGTCTGCGAACTTCTTCGCGATCGGGCAGGGATCGGTCTTGCCGACTCCGATCTGCGGGATCACGGAGACCGCGAGCTGATCGGTGACACCAACCCACAGGGTGCAGCTGCCCTCGGTGCGGGCATCCTGGACATCGGTGAACACCCCCGGGTAGCCGCTGACATCGACGGGCTCGAAGTACGCAGAGCCGGACTTGTTGCTGTAGATGTCGCTGATGCCGCCGGTGTTCTGCGGCAACGCCGTCAGCCCGATCTGGTTCTGCTCGGTCTGCGTGTACTTCCAGGTGCAGCCCGGCAGCGTGCTCGTGCTGTCGTTCTTGCCGGGCGAGCGAAGGCCTATCCGGGCTGCTTCCGCGGCGGTCAGGACGCTGCACGGATCGCTGAGCAGCGCCTGGGTGGGCAACGGGGCGGGCACCTTCGGCCCGGCGCCGGGCGAACTGCTACTCGGGCTCGGCGACGGTGACGGGCCGCCGGAGCCGCCGCCACAGGCGGTGAGCGAACCAACGGCGGCGAGGGTCGCAGCGACGAGCCGGACGGTGCGGGGCAGCATGGGGTGACTCAAGCTCCTCAACCTGCTTGGCTGGCGGAATCGCGGGCCTCTTGCTCGGCCACGGTGATCTTGTTCTTGGCCGCCTTCAGCGCGGTGATGAAGTTGTTGACGTACTGGACCATCCGCTGGTGCTGCTCGAGCAGAGTCGTCCCGGACGGGTTGGCACCCTTGTCGATGAAGTCGTTGCTGGCGGGCTCATCGGCCGGTCGTCTGACCTCGGCGATGGTTCTTGCCTGCTTGAGGTCGGTGTTCAGGTCGTCCAGCAGGTCCTGCCACTGCTTGATGACCGAGTCGACCTCGTTCGCTTCGAACTTGTAGCCGCCGGCCGGTCCGTAGCCGCCGACCTGGATCGGTGCGGGCGGTGGTACTTCGGCCATGGTCCAAGACCCCCTTAGCTACTTCTCGCTCCCCAATTGGCGAGATCAGCGACTTGGATGGTAACTCAACGGCGTCGGTTCCCGCTGGCGATTCGGAAGTACGGGTGAGCGGAAAAGCCGCGTCCGGCCGGCGGTAATGCTGCACGCAGGAGAATGGGCTGGTGACTCAAAGCGATCGGCGAGGGCGCGAGGAACGCGAAAAAGCGGGGCGCTCCCCCGAACAAGGGAGCGCCCCGCTTTCGAAAGCAGAACCGCCGTCAGTTGGCGACGGCCTTGACCTCGAGGCGGACGTCGACCTTGACGTCCGGGTGGAGGCGGGCGCCGACCGAGTGCTTGCCGACCGTCTTGATGTGCTCGCGCAGGTCCAGGACCCGCTTGTCGAGCAGCGGGCCGCCGGCGGCCTTGATGGCGTCGACGATTTCGCCGGCGGTGATGGAGCCGAAGAGCTTCTTCGAGCCCTCCGCCGCCTTGCCGGTCAGGGGGATGGCGCCGAGGCCCTCGAGGGTCGCCTTGATCTCCTTGGCGTGGTCGAGGTCGCGGATGCGCCGGGAGTCCTGCGCGCGCTTGATCGTGCGCACGTTCTTCTCGGCTCCCTTGCTGGACGCGATCGCGTAGCCGCGCGGCAGCAGGTAGTTGCGGGCGTAGCCGTCCTTGACCTCGACGATGTCGCCGGGGCCGCCGAGGTTCGCCACGTCCGTGGTGAGAATGATCTTCGCCATGACGAGCCTCCTCAGCGGGCGGTCGAGGTGTAGGGAAGCAGGGCCATCTCACGGGAGTTCTTCACCGCGATGGCGATGTCCCGCTGGTGCTGGCTGCAGTTGCCGGTGACGCGACGGGCCCGGATCTTGCCGCGGTCGGAGATGTACTTCCGCAGCAGGTTGGTGTCCTTGTAGTCGATCAGCTCCGGGCGGCCCTTCTTCTCGGCCTTGCAGAAAACGCAGACCTTCTTCTTGGGCTTACGGATGGGTGGCTTGGCCACTGTCTACTCCTGGAATCAAATCTTGGGTAATGAATACGAGATCAGAACGGGGGCTCGTCGGCGAAACCGCCGCCGCCGCCACCTGCGGGAGGGGCCGAGCCCCACGGGTCGTCGGCGGGCGCGCCGCCTCCGCCACCGCGGTTGCCGCCTCCGCCACCGCCGCCGTTGAAGCCGCCGCCTCCGCCGCCGAAGTCACCGCCGCCTCCGCCACCGCGGCTGACCTTGTTGACCTTCGCCGTGGCGTAGCGCAGCGAGGGCCCGATTTCGTCGACTTCGAGCTCGACGACGGTGCGCTTCTCGCCTTCCTTGGTCTCGAAGGACCGCTGCTTGAGCCGGCCCTGCACGACCACGCGGGCGCCGCGGGTCAGCGACTCGGCGACGTTCTCCGCCGCCTGGCGCCAGATGTTGCAGCGCAGGAACAGCGCCTCGCCGTCCTTCCACTCGCCCGACTGGCGGTCGAGGGTGCGCGGGGTGGACGCGACCGTGAAGTTCGCGACCGCCGCACCGGACGGGGTGAAGCGCAGTTCCGGGTCGGAAGTCAGGTTCCCGATCACCGTGATGACGGTGTCTCCAGCCACGGGTGGCGTCCCTTCGGATCAGGCCTTGGCGGCAGCGGGCGCAGCGGCGGCAGCGGGCTTGGCCGCGGCGCGCTTGACCTCGCGGCGCATGACCTTGGTGCGCAGCACGGTCTCCTGCAGCGAAAGCTGCCGGTCGAGCTCCTTGACCGCGTCCGAGTCGGAGTTCAGGTCGAGCAGCGCGTAGATGCCCTCGGCGTGCTTCTTGATCTCGTACGAGAGGCGACGACGGCCCCAGACGTCGACCTTCTCGACGCTTCCGCCCGAATTGCGGATCACGTTGAGGAAGTTGTCCAGGGTGGGGGCGACCGTGCGCTCGTCGAGCGTGGGGTCCAGGATGACCATTACCTCGTAATGGCGTGACATAACCACTCACCTCCTATGGGCTCGCGGCCACGGACTATCCGTAGCAGGAGGGTTTGTCCGGGCAAGCGTACCTGCCGGGACCGGCGGTCCCGTGCGGCGGGGTCTCAGGCGGCCCGGTGCAGCACCCAGGTGCGCACCAGTCCCGCCGTCACCCCGGCCAGCACGATCACCGCGAGCAGCATCGGCAGCTGGACGTCGTGGCCGCCGGAGTTCGCGAGCGCCTCGGCGTTCCCGGCGTTGCGGATGTCCGGGCCCTGGCCCTGGCTGTCCGGGCCACCCAGCTGCGGGGCGGAAGCGGCGCCGGGCAGCGCGCCGCCGGCCGGGTAGCGGATACCGGGGGCGATCGCCGTGCCCGGCGTCGCGGTCGGGATGCCGTTGTAGTCGCGCTGCGGCGCGGTGCCGCCGTTGCCGCCCGGGAGCAGATTGGCCAGTGGGGCGCCGCCGGAGCCGGTGGCCGGGTCGGCCGGGGACCGGCCGCCGTTCGCCGGGCCGGTGGTCGGCGCCGAGGACGTCGGCGCGGTGTAGTTCGTGGCCAGCGTGGTCAGCGCGCAGGACGAGGCGACCTTGTTCTCGATCGCGGCCAGCACCTGGTTCTGGGTGCCGCTGGTCAGGCCGAGCCCGCTCGCACCCTTCAACGCGCCGGCCACGGCCGTGCCGATCGCTTCGCCGCCGATGGTGCCGCCCGCGGACTGCGGGATCTGGCCGACCTGGAGGTTGCCCTTGCCGGCGATGGTGTTCGCCAGCGAATCCGGCCACACGGTGAGGAAGTTGAACAGGCTGACCTGCTGCTGCGCGGCCTGGCGGACGACCTCCTTCACCGAGGAGCCCGGCAGCGCGACGCTGTCGCCCATGCTGCCGTTCACCGAGCCGGTGCAGGCCGAGGCCAGCGTGGTCGCGGCCGAGGCGGTGCCGGTGCCGAGGAACGCGCCGCCGGTCACCAGCGCGGCCAGCGCGGTGACGGTCAGTGCTCGACGGGTTCGCCGCCAGGCGGGGGTCTTCCGCACGAGCAGGGTTCTCACGAGCACGTCCTCCAAGGTCCGTGGGCGTCGGCCATCGTCACGGGAACAACGACCGGGACCTGGAAAAGATACTGGCGGGTCGGCCTAAGCAGAAGCGGCCATCCGGCGGAGCACCCAGGTCCGGACCAGGCCGGCGCTGACTCCGGAGAGTGCCAGAACGGCGACCAGCATGGGCCAGTCCAACCCGTTCGTGTGATTACCGCCGTCGGTCGGTAACGCCTCGGCCTGCCCGGCGTTCTGCACGCCCGCGTTGCCAGAGGCCGGGCCGGCCGGGCTCGAAAGGCCGTACTGCGGCTGGTAACCCGGGATCTGGCTGCCGTACCGCAGGGCCGGCGAGGGGGTGAACAGCCCGGCCATCGCCATCGGGATGTTGCTGTAGTCCCGCATCGGGGCGTACCCGGTGCTGTAGCCGAAGGGCAGGCCGGCGAAGTTCGGGATCATCGACGCGAGCGGGCCCGCCCCGCCCCCGGCGGAGGACGGCAGCAGCGGGCTGTTCACTCCCGGGATCGGACTCTGACCGGCGGGGGCCCCGCCTTGGGGGGCGCCGGGGCCGGTGTTCGGCGGCTGCTGCGGGCTGCCGCCGGGGCCGGGGTCCTGCCGCGCGGGCTGGCCGCCGCCGAGGGCGTGGCCGAGATCGCCCGTGGTCTTGCTGATCCCGTTGGTGGTGCCCTGCACCGCCTGGTCGACCGCGCTCGCGGCCGGAGCGCCCACCACGGGTACCGGCGCGACGACGGTGTCGACCACCTTCACGGTGATCTGGCACAGACCGCCGAGCAGACCGCCGACCAGGCTGGTCAGCCCGTCGGTCACGGTCTGGAGGCCGAACGGGGTGGAGACGACATCACCCGGTTTCACGGTGACGGTGTCCCCGCACCGGGCGTTCACGGTGTCCGCCGAGGCGGTGCCGGGCGTGGCGAACACGGCCGAGCCCGCCAGTACGAAGGCGGCGGCGCCCACCGCGGTCGCCTTCCGTGTCCGATGCTGCATGGTCTTCGACCCCTTCGCCGCATCCCGCCGAACTCTCCTGCCCAGGACAACGACGGTAACGAAAACGAGTGACGCCCGCCCGGCCACCGGTGTGGGGCATTCGGGTGGTTCCGGGCGTCACTCGGGGTGCACGGGATCAGGCGGGGTGGCGGCGCAGCCACGCGCGGACCAGCGCCGCGGCGACGATCGCCAGCGCGAGCACGGCGAGCAGCATCGGCAGCCGGGCCGGCGGGTTCACTACCGGCAGCGCCTGCGCGGTGCCGGACTTCTTGGCGTCGACCGTCGGCGGCTGGTCGGTGGGCACGCGGCCCGGGATGACCTGGGTGATCACCGGCGCCTGGACGAAGCCGGCGGGCAGCATCGCGGCGTTGGTGAAGGTCCCGGGGGCCGGGTCGAGCCCGGACAGCACGTCGCCGGGGCCGGTGACCACCGGTTCGACGGTGCTGCCGCCGGACTTCGGGTGGCTGGGCCCGGGGTCGCCGGGGGCCGGTTCGGTTCGGCCGGGGGCGGGGTCGCCGGGACCGGGTCGGCCGGGAGCGGGCTGATCCGGCCCGGGCTGATTCGGATCCGGCTGATCCGGGCCGGGCTGATCCGGGTCCGGTTCATCCGGCGGGGTGCTCCCGGGCGGCTCGGGCCGGGCGTCCTGGAGCCCGCTGACCAGGCCCTGGGTGGTGTCGCCGACCACGTCGACCGCGCTCTGCACCACCGGGCAGACGATCTGGCCCACCACGTCGCCGACCACCGGGAGCTCGCCGACGCCGAGGGCACGGGTGACGTCGCCGACCGGCAGCTTCAGCCGCGGTCCGTGGCCGTCGGCCTGCTTCGACTTGGAGTCCAGGCCGACGGTGAGCCGGTCCGGCGCGTCCAGCGGGGCGCCCGCGTCGACGGTGAGGCCGTGGCCGGGCCGGCTGTTCTGCAGCGTGGCCGGGCAGCTACCACCGAGGGTGGGGCCGGGTGCGGCGGCGGCCGTGCCCGGCAGGGCGATCGCGGCGGACAGGCCCGGCACCGCGGCGGTGATCACCAGCGCGGTGATCCGGGCGGCGTTCTTCCCCATACGAGTCCTTCGTCGAGCCCCAGCAGGATCACGGAACGCGCTCACGGTACTCCACGAGCGTGACGAACCGGGGCGTCCGGTGCGGATTCACCCGGGAGGTAGCGTGCTCGCATGAAGATTGGCGCCCATGTCCGTGACGACGACCCGCTCGCCGCCGTCGCCGAGCGAGAAGCCGAGGTCGTCCAGTTCTTCCTCTCCGATCCACAGGGATGGAAGGCGCCGAAGCCGCATCCGCACGGTGAGGCGATCAAGGCGGCCCCGGTCGAGGTGTTCGTCCACGCGCCGTACCTGATCAACGTCGCGTCGCTGAACAACCGCATCCGGATCCCGTCCCGCAAGAACGTCACCCAGCACGCGACCGGCGCGGCCGAGGTCGGCGCGAAGGGGCTGATCGTGCACGGCGGGCACGTCACCGCCGGGGACGACGTCGAGGACGGGTTGCTCAACTGGCGCAAGCTCTTCGAGCGCGAGGCGGAGAAGGGCGGCTTCGCCGTGCCGATCCTGATCGAGAACACCGCGGGCGGCGACCACGCGATGACCCGCGAGCTCGAGGTGATCGCGCGGCTCTGGGACAAGGTCGGCGAGTTCGGTGCGGGCTTCTGCTTCGACACCTGCCACGCCTACGCCGCGGGCTGGGACCTGACCGAGGCCGTGGCCCGGGTCAAGGCCATCACCGGCCGCATCGACCTGGTGCACCTCAACAACTCCCGCGACGAGTTCGGCTCCAACCGCGACCGCCACGCCAGCGTGGTCGACGGTGACGGCACGATCGACCCCGAGGTGCTGGCCGAGGTCGTGCGCCAGGCCGGTGCCCCGGTGGTGGTCGAGACCCCGGCTGACGGTCAGGCCGCGGACATCGCCTTCCTGCGCAAGCACGCCGGCTGAAGCTCCGGGGCCCGCCGAAGGGGGAGCGGGCCCGGCCGCCGGTTCAGGTCCGCGGCGCGGCGGCGGGCGCGGCCCGGCTGCGCCACCCCGGCAGCCGGACGCGGTCGCGGGCGCGATCCAGCACACCGCCGGCCGGGTCGTCGTCGCCGGAGAGCCGGACCAGGTCGGTGCGGGGGCGGTAGACCTCCCGGATCACCAGCACGCACAGGCCGAGCACGGCGAGGTCGCGCAGGACCACCGTGCCCAGGAACCAGCCCTCCGGCAGTCCTTTGTGGTCGGTGCCGAGGTAGTAGAACATCCGCGGCGCCCAGACCAGCGCGTCGAGCACCATCCAGCCGAGCAGCAGCCGCCAGCGCGGGATCGCGAGCACGGCCAGTGGCACCAGCCACAGCGAGTACTGCGGGCTCCACACCTTGTTCGTCAGCAGGAACGCCGCCACCACGAGGAAGGCGAGCTGCCCGAGCCGCGGCCGACGGGGCGCGGTCAGCGCGAGGTAGGCGATGCCCGCGCAGCAGATCAGGAACAGGACCGCGACCACGGTGTTGAGCCAGGTCGGTGACTGTCCTTTGTGGAGCACGCCGTCGAAGCCGGTCCAGCCGGTGGCGTAGGAGAAGGCGTTGTAGAGCGAGTCCGGGTCCATCGGCCGCAGCGCGTTGAGCCGGAAGAACTCCCACCAGCCACGGGTCGCGACGAGCATCAGCGGCACGTTCACCACCAGCCAGGTGAGCGCGGTGAACAGGGCCGCCCGGCGCCACTCGCGCAGTTTGCCCGCGCGCAGGCAGAGCACGAAGAGCACGCCGAGCAGCAGCAGCGGGTACAGCTTCGTGGCCGCGCCGAGCCCGAGCAGCAGCCCCGCCACCTCCGGGCGCCGGCGCGACCAGGCGAGCAGCGCGGCGGCCGTGCAGGCCGTGGCGATGGCGTCGAAGTTCGTGAACGCGTGCACGAACACCAGTGGTGAGGCCGCGACCAGCAGCGCGTCCCACGGCCGGCGTTTCACCGTGCGGCCGGTGGCCCACACCGTGACCAGCCAGGCCAGCGCGAGCCAGAACGCGGAGATGTCGAAGTAGATCGCCACCGGCAGCGCGCCGGGCAGCCAGCCGGAGCCGGCGACCGAGAGCCAGGCCGCCGCGAGCTTCGCGTCGGCCCACTGGAACAGCCCGCTGACCACCGGGTACTCCATGTACCGGGTCTGGTTCTCCGCCGTCTGCGTGTCCTCCTTCCAGGACGAGACGTACGGGAAGGTGTGCGGGTCGTTCAGCCGCTCCGAGCTGTAGAGCGGCACGATGTCGGAGTAGCACATCGCGACGAACGGGCGACCGGCCCGCCAGTCGAGCTGGGTGGCACCGCTGGAGTCGGTGTACTGCTGGATGCACGAGGCCTTGCCGAACCAGCAGACCACCAGGGCCAGCACCGCCACCGCCAGCCCGACGCGCTGCGGCGACCAGAACCAGTGCCGCCCGATCGCGGCGTGCTCGCCGACCGGGCCGCCCAGCGGTCTCGTCGCCGCGGCCGCCAACGGGTCGATCCGGCTGGGCACCACCCGCTCGGCCGGGGTCAGCGTGCGGGGAGCCGCGTCCGGCTCTTCGTCGGTGACTGGGTTGGGCACGTCGCGGATGGTAGCGCCACGCAGGTCAGGCGCCGGTCATTTCCGCCGCTTCGTAGAACCCGGCCAGCACCTCGAACGCCCCGCCCAGGGCCACGGCGTCCTCGCTCAGCGAGCTCAGCTCGACGTCGATCCGCTGCCAGTGCGGCACCGGCAGCAGCTCCCGCAGCTCGCCGGCGACGGTGTCGAGGTAGGTCTGCGGGGCGGCGCGCACGGCCCGGCCGAACAGCACGATGCGTTCCAGGTCGAGCACCTGGACCAGGTCGGCGAGCCCGATCCCGAGCCGCCGCGCGGCCTCCTCGGTGCTGCCCGCGCGGTTGTGCATCACCTCGACGCAGCCGCGCCGCCCGCACGCGCAGCGCGGCCCCTCGTAGGCGATCGTGGTGTGGCCGAACTCACCGGCGTTCGTGCGCGGTCCGCGGTAGACCTTCCCGTCGACCAGCAGGCCGACCCCGATGCCGGTGCCCACGAGGACCACGGCGGTGGTGTTCGGCGCGTTCTCGGGCCAGGCGTGCGCGAAGGCCGCGGCGTTGGTGTTCTTGTCCAGCGTCACGGTCAGCCCGGTGCGCTCGGCCAGCAGGTCGCGCAAGGGCACGTCGTGCCAGCCGGGCATGTTCGTCGCGTCGCGGACCCGGCCCTCGTGGTGGTCGAGCGGGCCCACGGCGCCGACGCCGAGGCCCAGCACCCGGTCCGGCTCGATCCCGGCCAGCAGCGTGCGCGCCGCGCCGGCGAGTGCGGTCACCGCCTGCTCCGGGGTGAAGCCGACCGGCAGCGGGCCTTCGGTCACGTCCTCGACCCCGCCGGCCAGGTTGGTGCGCAGCATGCGGAACTCGTCGCGGTCGAGCTGGGCGCCCAGTGCGCACCGCGCCGACGGCCGGATCCGCAGCAGCGTGCGCGGTTTGCCGACGCGGGTGGACGGCTGGCGTTCGAGGTCCAGCAGCTCGGTGTCGAGCAGGTCGACCACGATCTTGGACACGGCCTGCTGGGTCAGCCCGCTGAGTTCGGCGAGTTCCACGCGGCTGAGGCCGCCGGAGCGCAGGATGTGGCCGAGCAGCAAGGCTCGGTTGTACCGGCGCAGCCCGCGCAGATTGACCCCGGTTTCCGTCATGGGGTGATCTTCGCAGAGGTGGCTAGTTTCGCAACAGTGTTGTTTAATGTGCCGCATGGCTGATGACTTGAAAGTGGGGATCCTCGGCTACGGCATCGGCGGCCGGGTCTTCCACGCTCCGCTCGTGGCCGCGACCCCGGGGCTGGTGCCGGCGGTGATCGTCACCTCGAACCCGGAGCGGGCCGCGCAGGCCCGGGCCGAGTACCCCGGCGCCGAGGTGATCGCCGGTCCGGACGAGTTCTTCGCCCGCGCGGGCGAGCTCGACCTGGTGGTGGTCAGCACCCCGAACCGCACGCACGCGCCGCTCGCCCTGCGCGCGATCGAACTGGGCCTGCCCGTGGTGGTGGACAAGCCGTTCGCGCCGACCGAGGAGGCGGCGTCTCGCGTCGTCGCCGCGGCGAAGGACCGGGGCGTCGGGCTGACGGTGTTCCAGAACCGCCGCTGGGACTCGGACTTCCTGACCGTGCGCAAGGTGGTCGAGTCCGGCCGGCTGGGTGAGGTGTTCCGGTTCGAGTCGCGCTACGACCGCTGGGTGCCCGAGGTCAAGGACAACTGGCGCGAGTTCGGCGACCCGGCCGAGGCCGGCGGCCTGCTCTACGACCTGGGCGCGCACATCGTCGACCAGGCGCTGCAACTGTTCGGCCCGGTCGCCGAGGTCTACGCGGAGGCCGACCGCCGCCGCCCGGGCGTGGCCGTGGACGACGACGTGTTCGTCGCTCTGCACCACGCCAACGGCGTCCGCTCGCACCTGTGGGCCTCCGCGCTGGCCGCCACGCGCAACCCGCGCTTCCGCCTGCTGGGCGACCGCGCGACGTTCACCAAGTACGGCCTCGACGTGCAGGAGCCGCAGATCAAGGACGGCCTCCGCCCCGGCGACGAGGGCTGGGGCGTCGAGCCGGCCGCGGACGCGGGGGTGCTCGGGGTGGCCGGCCGCACCGAGACCGTGGCCACCGAGGCCGGCCGTTATCAGGACTTCTACGCCCAGGTCCGCGACGCGCTGCACGGTGAGGCGGACTTCCCGGTCGACCCGGCGAGCGCCGTGGCGACCCTGCGCGTGATCGAGGCCGCGCACCGCTCGGCCGCGGAAGGCCGGGTGCTCGGCCTGGGCTGACCCCGGTGCCGGCCGTGGTTCCGGGGTCCCCCCAGCTCCGGGACCACGGCCTCCTCATTGCGACGGCGCCCCACCGGAAGCAAGGTGGGGCGCCGTCGCGCGTCATTCGTGGTCGTGGCCCGGTGGTTCCGGCGTGTCGGTCGGTCGGCCGGGCGGGTCGTGGTGCGGGGGTTTCGGCGTGTGCGTCGCCGGCGGGTTGTTGTCGTCCGGCTCGCCCGGGTCGCCGGTGGGGTGGTTGCCCGGGTTGTCCGGGGTGTTGGTCGGTCCGCTGCCGTCGCCCTCGTCCGGTGGCGGGGTGGCGGGGTCGGACGGTTGGTCGGACGGCGGCGTGGCGGCGCCGATGAGGGGCACGTCGTCGAACTTCTCGCCCGGTTTGCCCGCCAGGTAGGCGTTCATGAACTTCTGCCACAGCGGGCCCGCGATCGTGGAGCCGAAGATCGGCGAGTTGCCCTTGCCGTGCAGGTTCTGGTCGCCGTCGGCGCCGACCCAGGCCGCCACCGAGACCGACGGGGTGTAGCCGACCATCCAGGTCTGCGCGTTCGCGTCGGCGGACCAGGCCGGCTCGCCCGCCCGCTTGGTGTGCTGCTGCGTGCCGGTCTTGCCCGCGCACTCGTGGCCGCTCGGGCACTTCAGGTGCGAGAAGTCGATCACCGGCTTCAGCGCCTTGGTCACGTTGCCCGCGATCTGCTTGTTCAGGTTCGCGTCCCCGCCGGCGAACGCCTGCTTGCCCGCGTCCACGGGGGTCTCGTAGGCGACTTCGTTCTGCGAGTTGGTCACCTTGGCCACGAAGTGCCGGTTGCGCTGCACGCCGTTCGCCGCGAACGTCGAGTAGCCCGCCGCCATGTCGGCCGGGGTGATCTGGGTGTCACCACCGCCGAGGGAGATGTTGTTGTCCTTGGTGGAGATCGTCGACTGGCCGCCGTCCTCCTTCGTGCGCACGCCCGCCTCCTGCGCGGCCTGCTTCACCGGGCCCTGCTTCGTGACGTTGAGGACCATGTCGTAGAACACCGTGTTCGCCGAGCGCATCATCGCCTCGGAAACCGTGCAGTGCTCCGAACAACTGCTGCTCGGCCCGGCGTTGCGGACCTTGCGACCGTCGAACACCCGGTTGTTCGTGCCGTCGAAGGTCGAGTTGATGCCCTTGCCCATCTTCAGGAACGCGGTGAGGTCGTAGGCCTTCATCGACGAGCCGGGGTTCTGCGGGGTGTCCGCCCAGTCGCGCGCGGCCTGCTTCTGGCCGTTCACGTCGACGGTCGTCGGACCGCCGTAGTAGGCCAGCACGCCGCCGGTCTTCGGGTCGACCGCCACCAGCGCGTCGAGCAGGCGGTCGTCCACCTGGTCCTTCAACGCGTCGGCCCCCGCCTGCTGGGCCGCGTCCTGCGCCTTCTTGTCGATCGTGGTCTGCACGGTGTAGCCGCCGGAGTAGTACTTCTCGGGCGGGATCCCGTGCTGGGCCAGCTCGTCCTTCACCTGGTCGGAGATGAACTGGTACGGCGCCCCGGAGGCGTCCTTGGCGTCCGCGAGCGGGATCGGCGTTGGGAACCGCGCGCCGGAGCGCTGGGCCTGGGTGATGTAGTGGTTCTCCAGCATGCGGTCGAGCGCGGTGCTCCAGCGGCCGGTGGCCACCTTCGGGTTCTCCGACCGGCCGGGCTGCTGGATCAGGCCCGCGAGCAGCGCCGCCTGGGAGTAGTCGAGCTGGCCGACGTCCTTGTGGAAGAAGGCCTGCGAGGCCGCGCCGACCCCGTACGCCCCGCGTCCGAAGTAGATGATGTTCAGGTACGCGGTGATGATGTCCTGCTTGTCGTAGGTCTGGTTCATCTTGAACGACTTGGCCAGCTCGGTCCACTTGCGGGTGAGCGTGGGCGCGTCGTTGTCGGTGGCCTTCTTGATGTACTGCTGGGAAATCGTGGAGCCACCGCCGGTGCCGGTGGTCACCTGGTTGAAGACCGCGCGCAGGATGCCGGTGACGTCGAAGCCGGAGTTGGTCTCGAACGAAGAGTCCTCCGTCGCGATCACCGCGTGCTTCACCACGTCCGGGATCTGCGCCGCGGTGAGGATCTGCCGGTTCCCGCCGGAGGGCACGTCCTTGCCCATCGCGCTGCCGTCGGCGTAGAGGTAGGTGACGGCCTGGTTCTGCGTCTGCGCCACGCTCTGCGGCGAGGGCACGTCGACGCTGAAGTAGGTGATCACGAACGCGATCGCCGGGATCACGACGAACACGCCGACGAAGGCGTACAGCGAGCGCCGGATGATCTTCCAGCGGCGCTTCTTGCGCTGCTCGGGGGTGAGGACCGGTCGGCCCTTGGCGTCGAGCTCCGGCTCTTCGGGGCGGACGTCTTCGGGGCCCGGCGGGCCCTGGTGGTCCCGGCGGTAGCCGTGACCCTGGTCCACCGTGCCGTTGTGCACGTGGTGGGTCATCAGCTCGGGCTCGCGCCGCGGACCGGGCGGCGGCGGGCCGGGACGGCGCGCGCCACCCGGGGGCGGCGGCCGGAAGCCGGGCGCGGCGGTGCCGGGGGGCGGGCCGCCGGGCCGGTTCGGCTGGACCCGGGGCGGGCGCGGGCCACCCGGGGTGGGCGGCGGGCTCTGTGGAGTGGGCGGCGGGCTCTGCGGAGTAGGCGGCGGGCTCTGCGGGGTGGGCGGGCTCTGCGGGCCACCCGGGGTGCGGGCCCACGGTGGTGCCCCCTGGGGGCCGCTGGGTGGTTGACGCCGCGGGTCCGGATCCCGGTCGGGCCACGATCGGGTGCGGTCGTCGTTCACGTGCGGATCCTCCGTCGGATTCGGGCGTGCTGCGGGCGCAGAGCCCCTCTCCTGCAGAGGACGCGCGGCTCCCGGGTCAGGTTCGCTCACCCGCACCACTGTTCCGTTCGGTACCGGCGCGGACACGCTCCGGCATCACCAGGGTGCAGGCACCGCGAAGGCTCCCCCTCCGGGGAAGGAGGGGGAGCCTTCGCGGGTCAGGTCCGGGTGCTACCCGGTCGGGTCTCTCGGGGGCTTGCCACCGGCCCCGAGCCCCGGTGGCTCGGGATTGCCGCCACCACCGCCGAACAGCGTCGGCCGGGTCGGGCTGGTGGTTTCGCTCTTGCTCGACGAGGGCGGGGCCTCCGAAGAGCTGGTCGGCGGGGCCTCGCTCGTCTCCGGGACACTGGTGGTGGTCGGCGGGGCGCTGGTCTGCCGGGTCGTGGTCACCACCGTGTTCGCGTCCTTGCCGATCGGCTTGACCTTGTCGAACTTCTCCGCCGGCTTGCCCTTGAGGTAGCCGGTGATGAAGTCCTGCCAGGTCGGGCCGGCGACCGTGGCCCCGAAGATCGGCTTGTTGTTCTTGTCGTGCAACGGCTTGTTGCCGTCGCCGCCGACCCACACCGCGACCGAGATGGACGGGGTGTAGCCCACCATCCAGGTCTGGGCGTTGCGGTCGTTGTAGGACTTCGGCACGTTCTTGCCGGTCGGGTCGTACTGCTGCGTACCGGTCTTGCCCGCGCACTCGTGGGTCGCCGGGCACTGCAGCTTGGCCTCCTTGATCACCGGGCCGAGCGCGTCGGTGACGTTGCCGGCGATCTGCTGGCTCTTCTGCGCGTCGGGGTCGAACGCCGGCTTGCCCGGGTCGGTGCTCGCGTCGAACTCCACCTCGTCCTGGGAGTTCGTCAGCTTCGCGACGAAGTGCTGCTGGTGCCGGACCCCGCCGGAGGCGAAGCTCGAGTAGCCCGCGGCCTGGTCCTCCGGGGTCACCGCCGTCGCCCCGCCGCCGAGGGCGATGTTGGCGTCGGCGATGCCCAGCTTGGCCTTGCCGGCCGGGGCCGTCTGGATGCCGGCCTCCTTCGCGGCCTCCGCGACCGGCGCGGGGTGGGTCACGTTCAGCACCATGTCGTAGAACACGGTGTTGGCCGAGACCTCCATGGCCTTCTTGACCGTGCACACCGAGCCGCAACTGGAGCTCTCCCCCGCGTTGCGGACGGTGCGGCCGCCGAGCTGCCGGTAGTTGGTCCCGTCGAAGGTCTCGCCGAGGCCCTTGCCCATCTTCAGGAAGGCGGTGAGGTCGTAGGGCTTCATCGAGGAGCCCGGGTTCTGGGGCGTGTTGGCCCAGTCCGTGCCCACCTGGTCCTTGCCGTTGTCGTCCTTCACCGTGGTCGGGCCGCCGTAGTACGCGACGACCCCGCCCGTTCTCGGGTCGACGGCGACCAGGGCTCCCAGCAGGTCCGGGTCGGTCTGGCCCTGCATGTTGTCCTGCACCGACTGGACCGCCATCTTCTGCGCGTCCGGGTCGATCGTGGTGTAGATCTTCGCGCCCGAGGAGTACAGCTTGTCCTCGTCGTAGCCCTTGGCCTCCAGCTCGCCGAGGATCCGCTGCTGGATGTGGTAGTCCAGCGTGCCGGCGTCCTTCTGCTTCTGCGAGTTCTTCGGGACCAGCGTCGGGAAGGTCGCGGCGGCGCGGTCGGCCGGCGAGAGCCAGTGGTTCTGCACCATCTGGTCGAGCACGTAGGTCCAGCGCTTCTTGGCGTAGGTCTGGTCCTCCGAGCGGCTCGGCCCCTGGATCAGGCCGGCCAGCAGCGCGGCCTCCGAGGGGTTGAGCTGGCCGATGTCCTTGCCGTAGTACGCCTTGGCCGCCGCGGCGACGCCGTTCGCCCCGCGTCCGAAGTAGACGATGTTGAGGTAGCCGGTGATGATGTCCGATTTGGACGTCTCGTTGTTCAGCTTGAACGACTTGGCCAGCTCGGTCCACTTGCGGGTCAGCGTCGGCGCGTCGTTCGCCGTGGCCTGCTTGATGTACTGCTGCGAGATGGTCGAGCCACCGCCGGTGCCGCCGGTGACCTGGTTGAACGCCGAGCGCGCGATGGCCATCACGTTGAACCCGGAGTTGGTCTCGAAGGTGGCGTCCTCCGCCGAGTAGACGGCGTGCTTGACCACTTCCGGTACCTGCTCGGGCTTGAGCAGCTCGCGGTCACCGCCCTCGGGGACGCTGCGGCCCATCACCGTGTTGTTCGCGTAGAGGAACGTGATCGGCTGGTTCTGCAACGCCTTGACGTCCTGCGGGGAAGGAACCTTCACCACGAAGTAGGTGATCACGAACGCGATCGCCGGAACCACCACGAACAGGCCGAACATGGCGTAGACCACGCGCCGGATGATCTTCCAGCGGCGCTTCTTGCGCTGCTGCGGGGTCAGCGGCGGCTTGACCGGGTTGCCGTCCTCGTCGAGCTCCGGCTCCTCTTCGAAGTCCTCTTCGTCGGCGTACTGCGCGAACCGGTTGTCGTTTTCGTACCGGTCGTCGTAGCGGTCGTCGTACGGGTCGTAGCCGAACGCGTCGTCGGTGCCGTCGTGCACCGCGTGCGTGATCAGCTGCGGCTCGCGGTCGGGGTAGGCCGGGTCCTGGAAGGCGGGCGGGGGCGGCAGCGGAGCGGGCCGGCTCGACGGGCGCCGGTGCGGGCCGGACGGGCCGCCGGGGCCCTGGCCGTTGGGTCCGGGACCTCCCGGGCCCTGGCCGGGCGGGGGCGGCTGGCGGAAGCCCTGGGTGCGGCCGTTCGGGCCGGGGCCCTGACCGTTGACGCCGGTGGCCTGGCCGTTCGGCCCCGGCGGGCGGTTGCCCGGTGGTGGCGGCGGCTGGCGGCGCGGCGGCATCCCGGATGGGGTGCGCCCGTCCGGCGGGGCCGGGGGCCGCTGCGGCGGGCGACGGCGCGGGCCGTCGTCGTCGGAGGGCCATTGGGGGTTGGCCGCGCCCTGCGTGTTCGAGGAGCGGGTGTTCGAGGAGCGGGGGTTCGAAGCGCGGGGACCCGGCGACTCGGCGCCGGGTTCGTCGCCGCTGGGCCAGGCGGGGCCGCCGCCGTTCGCGGGCGCGCGGCGGGGGGCGCCGTTGCCGCGGGGCGGCGTCGGCGGGGTGCGGGGACGGCGGGGGGCCTCTTCGCCCGGCCAGGCCGGACCGGGGTCCTCCTCCGGCCACTGGGCGCGGCGAGGTGCATCTGGCTCCTGGCCGGGCCAGGAGCGGTTGCGATCGTCGGTCACGAATGGGCCTCCCAGGCCGGCGTCCGGGGACGCGCCGCCCTGCGCTCTGCAGCGGTTGTGGTACTCGTCACTGGCCCGCGGTCCTTCGCGGCCGGGTGGGCTGCGGCTCACCCGTGCCGAGGACGTAGGACAGGACCAGGTGATTCCAGTGGCACGTCCGGCACACTTCCACGTCGTAGACGGTGAACTCGCCGAACATCCCCGCCATGCGGGTCAGCTCGTCGGGTGTCCTCGCCGATCCCGAGACGTGCTTGAGCTCGTCGCCGTAGACCCAGGACACCAGGGTCAGCGGCGTCCGCCGGCACAGGGGGCAGGCCCGCTCGTCCGGCCTGCCGTGGAACTTCGCCGCGCGGAGCAGGTACGGGGTCGCGTCGCGGACTTCGTGGTCGCCGACGCGTCCGGAGCGGACGCCGGCCAGCAGCGCTCGGCGCTGTAAGGCGTAGTCCACGACCTGCCGCTGGTTTCGCACGAGAGACAGAGTACGGGCTCTTGCTGTGTGCGTGGTGCCCCCGGCACGGCGCCACGGTACGCAACCGTTCGGACACGCCGGTGAGTTCATAACTGTCTGGTGAATTTCGCCCGGTTCCGGACGGGAGCGGGGGTTAGCTCCGCCACTTCGATGTATCGGGGCGATATAGTTGCCGAGTAGGTTGGCCGAGCCGATCGATGATCATCGACCGAGGTGGCCAACGTCGGCGGCCGTGGTTTGTTCCCGTGAGGGGGTGCGAAGTGCTCGAACTCGCGATCCTCGGGTTGCTGCACGAGGCGCCCGTGCACGGGTACGTGCTGCGCAAGCGGTTGCACGAGACGCTCGGAACGCTCCGGACGTTCTCGTACGGCTCGCTGTACCCGACCCTGCGTCGGTTGCTGCGGGCCGGTTACCTCGTCGAGGAGCTCGACGTGGCGGACGACCGGGCCTGGTCCCGGCGCGGCCGCCGCGTCTACCAGCTCACCGCCGAGGGCAAGGAGCGGTTCGCGGAGCTGCTCGGCGACGCGGGTCCGACGACCTGGGACGACGAGGGGTTCGGCGTGCACCTCGCGTTCTTCTCGCGGACGCCGGCCGACGTCAGGATGCGGATCCTGGAGGGCCGGCGCCGCCGCGTGGAGGAGCGGCGCGAGGGCTTGCGCGACGCGCTGGGCCGGGCCGAGGAGAAGATCGACCGCTACACCCGTGAGCTGCACCGGCTGGGGCTGGAGACCAGCGAGCGGGAGGTGCGCTGGCTCAACGAGCTGATCGCGCACGAACAAGCCGAGCAGCGCGGCCCTCAGGAGTAGGGCGCGCCGATCGGGCCGCAGCGTGGCGGCAGACCTGCATTGAAGAAACGGATTAAGGAGAAACCGGCATGGGCGAGAACCGCCGCGTTCGGGTGGCCATCGTGGGCGTCGGCAACTGCGCCTCTTCGCTGGTCCAGGGTGTCGAGTACTACCGCGAGGCGGATCCCGGCACGCGCGTGCCCGGTTTGATGCACGTCCAGTTCGGTGAGTACCACGTGCGTGACATCGAGTTCGTCGCCGCGTTCGACGTGGACGCGAAGAAGGTCGGCCACGACCTCTCGGAGGCCATCTTCGCCAGCGAGAACAACACGATCAAGATCGCCGACGTGCCGCCGCTGGGCGTCACCGTGCAGCGCGGGCACACCTACGACGGCCTCGGCCGCTTCTACCGCGAGACGATCGAGGAGTCCGACGAGGCTCCGGTCGACTTCGTCGCGGCGCTGCGCGAGGCTCGGGTCGACGTGCTCGTCTCGTACCTGCCGGTCGGGTCCGAAGAGGCCGACAAGTTCTACGCGCAGGCCGCGATCGACGCCGGGGTGGCGTTCGTGAACGCGCTGCCGGTGTTCATCGCTTCGGACCCGGAGTGGGCGAAGAAGTTCACCGACGCCGGTGTGCCGATCGTCGGTGACGACATCAAGTCGCAGGTCGGCGCCACCATCACGCACCGCGTGCTGGCGAAGCTGTTCGAGGACCGCGGGGTGCAGCTCGACCGCACGATGCAGCTCAACGTGGGCGGGAACATGGACTTCCTGAACATGAAGGAGCTGGAGCGGCTCGAGTCGAAGAAGATCTCGAAGACCCAGTCGGTCACCTCGCAGGTCGATCGCGAGCTGGGCAAGGGCAATGTCCACATCGGACCGTCGGACTACGTGCAGTGGCTCGACGACCGCAAGTGGGCCTACGTCCGGCTCGAGGGCCGCGCGTTCGGCGACGTGCCGCTGAACCTGGAGTACAAGCTCGAGGTCTGGGACTCGCCGAACTCCGCCGGCATCATCATCGACGCCGTGCGCGCCGCGAAGATCGCGCTGGACCGCGGTATCGGCGGACCGATCCTGTCGGCTTCCTCGTACTTCATGAAGTCGCCGCCGGAGCAGTACGACGACTCCACCGCGCGTGACTCGGTGGACAAGTTCATCCGCGGTGAGCTGGAGCGCTGACGCTCCCCCGCAGTACCCGGCGAAGGCCCTCTCCCGGCGAGGGGGCCTTCGCCGTTTTCACAGACCCAGCGCGGCGGGCAGCTCCCTGATGTCGTGGACCACCGCGGCCGCCTCCGCGAGCACCGCCGGGTCCGGCGGGAAGTGCGGGTTCGGCACCGCGTACACGGCCATGCCCGCGGCGAGGGCGGAACGCAGGCCGTTGGTCGAATCCTCCACGGCGGAGCAGGCCGCCGGGGCGACCCCCAGCCGCGAAGCGGCGCGCAGGTAGACGTCGGGCGCGGGCTTCCCGGCGCCGACCTCTTCGCTCGACACCGCGACCGGCACCAGCTCCGCCAGATCGCACGCGGCCACGAAGGTCCGGATCAGCTCGGGCGGGGAAGAACTGGCGATCGCCACCGGCACCCGGGCCGCGATCGCGCGGACGGTTTCCGCCGCGCCGGCGATGACCGGCGGCCCCGCGGCGTACCGCTCCGCCATCTCGTCGACCACCACCCGCGCGATCTCCTCGGGGGTCAGCCGCGCGCCGAGCACGTCGACCAGGTACGCAGCCCATTCCGGGGTGCTCATGCCCTGCTGCGCCCGCGTGGCCTCGGGCCGCCAGGTCCCACCGTGCCCGGCGACCACGGCCCGGCGCACCTCGTCCCAGGTCCGCTCGGAGTCCACCAGCACGCCGTCGAGGTCGAAGATCACCGCGTCCATGGGCCGCAGCCTAGCCTGTGAGAGAAATTACTTCGCCACCCTAACTAAATTTGTTAGCCTAGCTAAGTGACTTCCCCGATCGTCGACCTCGCCCACCGGCTCCGCCCGGTGGTGTTCCGGCTGTACTACCTGGTCCGCCGGGAGACGCCGCAGGTGCTGACCCTGACCCAGGGCTCGGTGCTGGCCGAGCTGGTCGGCGGCGGGCCCAGCCGGATGAGCCGCCTCGCGCGGCTCGAAGGCGTCCGGATGCCGTCCATGACCGACGTCGTCGGGCGGCTGGAGCGGCTGGGCATGGTGAGCCGCCGCCCGGACCCGGACGACGGGCGGGCCGTGCTCGTGGAAGCCACCGACGAGGGCCGCCGGTTCTACGCCGAGCTGGTCGCCGCCCGTGAGGAGCAGTTGCGTGAGCGCCTGCTCGGCCTGGACGACGCGGACCGCACCGCGATCGACGCCGCCCTCCCCGCGCTCACGAAGCTGATCCGCGACTTCCACCGTGAAGAACCGAAGGAGGAACTGATTCCCGATGAGCGCTGAGCACCACTCGAGCCTGCTGGACGCGGTCAAGGGCCAGCCCAAGCAGGTGTGGATCACGGCGTTCGCCGCGGTCATCGCGTTCATGGGCATCGGACTGGTCGACCCCATCCTGCTGTCCATCGCCAAGGGGCTGAACGCGACGCCCTCGCAGGTCACGCTGCTGTTCACCTCCTACCTGGGGGTCCAGGTGATCGCGATGCTGTTCACCGGCTCGATGTCCGCGCGCTTCGGCGCCAAGCGCACCGTGCTGGTCGGGCTGACGCTGATCGTCGCGGCCACCGCCCTGTGCGCCGCCGCCGGCTCGATCGAACAGCTCGTCGGGCTGCGCGCGGTCTGGGGCCTCGGCAACGCGTTCTTCATCGCCACCGCGCTTTCGGTGATCGTCGGCGCGGCGACCGGCGGCCAGGGCGGTGCGATCCTGCTGTACGAGGCGGCGCTCGGCGTCGGCCTCTCCGTCGGGCCGCTGCTGGGTGCGCTGCTCGGCACGATCTCGTGGCGCGGCCCGTTCGTCGGCACCGCGGTGCTGATGGCCGGTGCGCTGGTGCTGTGCTCGATCTTCCTCGACAGTGACTCGCACCAGCGGCGGGAGCCGATCAAGCTGCTCGACCCGATCCGGGCGCTGAAGCACCCGGGCCTGCTGCGGACCTCGCTGGCCTCGGCCCTCTACACCGCGGCCTTCTTCACGGTGCTGGCCTGGTCGCCGTTCGTGCTGGGCTGGAGCGCGATCGCCGTCGGCCTGATCTTCTGCGGCTGGGGCCTGTGCGTCGCGGTGGCCGGGGTGGCGCTGGCGCCGAAGCTCGCCGCGCGGTTCGGCGAACGGCACGCGGCCGCGCTCGCCGTGGTCGGCTACACCGTGCTGATGCTGGTGCTGGCCATCCCGGACAAGACCGTGGTGGTGCTCGGCATCATCCTGTCGGGGCTGGTCTCGGGCCTGCTGAACACGCTGTTCACCGGCACCGCGATGTCCATCAGCGACGCGCCGCGCCCGGTCGCCAGCGCGGGGTACAACTTCTGCCGCTGGCTCGGCGGCGCGGTGGCGGCCACGCTGGTCGGGCCGCTGGCCGGCTGGCTCGGCTGGGAGCAGGGGCCGTTCGTCGTCGCGGCCGGGCTCTGCGTGGTCGCCGCGGTGCTGCTGTCGCTGCGGGAGAAGAAGGCCGACCCGCACCTGGTGCCGAAGGAGGCCGCGCTCGTCGGCGACGAGGAATTCTGACGCTCGGCGACCGCCCCCGGACCGACCGTCCGGGGGTGGTCTGGTCATTCGTCCTGATTGTCGTCAATAAATCTGCTGTTCACCTTCTGGTCGGATTTGGTCGGGTTTCGCCGTTTACGGTCGCTTCGTTCCCACCACTGACCTGGAGGACCTGTGTCCCTGGAGCCCGGGCGGCTGCTGCCCCTGTTCGCCGCGCACGAAGGCGGCCGATCCCCCATCACCTGTGAGTACCGCTGCGGCAACGCCTGCGCGCACGAAGCGCCGAACCCCACGGGCAACGAGTACTTCGGCGACGTCGCGAAGGGCGTGGTCTCGCGTCGCGGGGTGTTCAAGGCGGGCGCGGTGATGGCGGCCGCGGCCGGCGGATTCGCCGCGCTGTCTCCGGCGGCCGCCGCCTCCCCGTCGCCCGCCCGCGGCGGACGCGTGGTGCCGGGCACCGACTTCACGCCCGTACCGCCGAACAAGCTCGACCGGGTGAGCGTGCCCGAGGGCTACGACCAGCACGTGGTGATCCGCTGGGGCGACGCCGTGGTGGCGGGCGCGCCGAAGTTCGACTTCCACCGCCAGACCGCGGCCGCGCAGGCGAAGCAGTTCGGCTACAACAACGACTTCGTCGGCCTGATCCCGCAGGACCCGCTCGGCCTGGCGAACCTGCTGGTGGTCAACCACGAGTACACCACCGAGGTGCACCTGTTCCCGGCCGAGCAGTACGACCCGGCCAACCCGACCGAGGAGCAGGTGAAGATCGCCTGGGCCGCGCACGGGCTGTCCGTGGTGCAGACCCGGCGCGACCCGATCGGCGGCGCGCTGCGCACCACGCCGAGCCCGCTGAACCGGCGCATCACCCTCGACACCGAGTTCGAGGTGCGCGGGCCGGCCGCCGGTTCGAAGTACCTGAAGACCTCGGCGGACCCGTCCGGGCGGCGGGTGCGCGGTACGCAGAACAACTGCTCCGGCGGCGTGACCCCCTGGGGCACGGTGCTTTCCGGCGAGGAGAACTTCCACCAGTACTTCGCGCACGCGGACGCGGTGAGCGATCCGGAGCAGGCCGCCCGGCTCAAGCGCTACCTGATCGGCACCGGCGAGAGCACCCGCAAGTGGGAGCGGTTCGACCGGCGCTGGGACGTGCCGCGGGAGCCGAACGAGCCCAACCGGTTCGGCTGGGTGGTGGAGATCGACCCGCACGACCCGCATTCGACGCCGGTCAAGCACACCGCGCTCGGCCGGTTCAAGCACGAGGCGGCGAACGTCAAGATCACCGCCGACGGCCGGGTCGCGGTCTACTCCGGCGACGACGAGCGGTTCGAGTACATCTACAAGTTCGTCTCCAAGGGCCGGTACAAGAAGGGCACGAGCGCGCTGGCCCGCCGGCACAACTCGGCACTGCTGGACGAAGGCACGCTCTACGTCGCCCGGTTCACCGGCGACAGCCCGGACCGGATCGACGGCTCCGGCCGGCTGCCCGAGGACGGGGAGTTCGACGGCACCGGGGAGTGGATCCCGCTGGCGGCCGGGGACAAGTCCTTTGTGGACGGATTCACCGCCGAGGAGGTGTACGTCTTCACCCGCCAGGCCGCCGACCGGGCGGGCGCGACGAAGATGGACCGGCCCGAGGACATCGAGCCCAACCCGGTGAACGGCCGGATCTACGCCGCGCTGACCAACAACACCGATCGCGGCGCGGCGGGCAAGGCGGCCGCCGACGAGCCGAATCCCCGCAACGGCAACAAGAACGGCCACGTGCTGGAGTGGGAGGAGGCGTGCGGCGACGCGGCGGCCACCCGGTTCTCCTGGCGGCTGCTGCTGGTCTGCGGCGACCCGGCCGCGGCCGACACCTACTTCGGCGGCTTCCCGAAGGACCAGGTCAGCCCGATCTCGTGCCCGGACAACGTCGCCTTCGACCGCCACGGCAACCTGTGGATCTCCACCGACGGCAACACCCTCGGCGCGAACGACGGACTGTTCTCGGTGCCCGTCGACGGTCCGGAACGCGGGCGGGTCAAGCAGTTCCTGTCCGTGCCGGTCGGCGCGGAGACCTGCGGACCGGTGGTGACCGACCACCTGGTGCTGGTCGCCGTGCAGCACCCGGGGGAGAACGCGGCCAGCTCGGCGAACCCGACCTCGCACTGGCCCGACGGTGGCGCCGCGCAGCCGCGGCCGGCGATCGTCTCGGTGTGGAAGAAGGGCCGCTTCGGTCTCGTCGGCCGGATCGGCGTGCGCTGACTCTTTGGGGTGAAGCCCGGCGCCGAGGCTCGGCCGCGGTCGGCGCCGGGTAATAGCTTCGCGGCATGAAGCGGTCACGGAAGGTCGCGATCGGACGGACGGCGGCCACGGCGGCGGGCGCGGTGGTGCTGACCGGTGCACTGGCCGGGTTCCTCCCCGGCCCGGTCCCGGCCCTCGCGGCCCCGGCCTGCGGCCGGTTCGCGCCGAACTCCGGCGTGGAGCCGGTCCCGGTCGCCTCCGCCACCACCGACCACGTCCGGGTGGTGGCGGACTGCGCAAGCGCCCAGGTCGCCGCGTACACGGTGAAGGAGGAGGTGCAGGACCCGGCGAACGGCCAGTGGGGCGCCTCGGCGACCCTGCCCGCCGGGTCCACCGCGCACTACCGCGTCACGGTGACCAACAGCGGCAGCGTGGCGCTGACCGGGGTGCTGGTGAGGAACCCGTGGTGCACCGGCCTGCCCGCGGCGTTCGACCTCGGCGCGGGCGCGGCCCGGGTGCTCACCTGCGATCACCCGAACCTGGCCGAGAACGACGACGGGTACGTCAGCACCGTCAGGGTCTCCGGCGTGACGGCCGGCGGCGGCAAGCTGGCCGACCAGAAGGCCACGGCCACCATCACCGTCACCCCGCTGCCGCCGATCGACGGGGTCGGCGGCCGGGTCTGGCGCGACCTCGACCGCAACGGACTGCGGGGCGAAGGCGAGCCGGGGGTCGGCGGTATCCCGGTCACCCTCGAAGACGGCGCCGGCGGCACGGTGGCCACGACCAAGAGCGCCGAAGACGGCAGTTACGGGTTCGGCCGGCTCAAGGACGGCACCTACCGGGTCTGCTTCGACGTCGGCGGGCTCCCGGACGGGCTGACGGTGACCATCCCCGGCGCCGGCGACCCGGCGAAGGACTCCGACGCCGACCCGGCCACCGGCTGCACCGCGCCGTTCACCCTGGGCGGGAACCACCGCGAGAACCCGGACGTCGACCTGGGCCTGGCGCCCCCGGTGCCGCCGGCCTCGTCCGCGCCGTCACCACCGCCAGCGCCGCCAGCGCCGTCACCACCGCCAGCGCCGTCAGCACCGCAGCCTTCGGCCCAGCCGGAACCGGGCCCCGGCGGGCCGACCCTTACGGTGGCGGGATGACCGATCTCCCGCTCGCCCTGGTCACGGGCGCTTCCCGCGGTATCGGCGCGGCCGTCGCGCACCAGCTCGCGCCCACCCACCGGCTGTTGCTCGGCGGCCGTGACGAAGCGGCGCTCGCGAAGGTGGCCGAAGAGCTGCCGGGTGCGCAGCCGTGGCCCGTCGACCTCACCGACCCCGCCGCGCTGGCCGAGGCCACGAGCCGGATCGTCGGGCTGGACGTGCTCGTCCACTCCGCCGGCGCCGCGCGGCTGGGGTCGGTCGCCGACTCGCCCGCGGACGTGTGGCGGGCCAACCTCGAGGTCAACGTGGTCGCGGTGGCTGAGCTGACCCGGCTGCTGCTGCCCGCCCTGCGCGCCGCTCACGGCCACGTCGTGGTGATCAACTCCGGCGCCGGCCGCACCGCCCGCGCGGGCTGGGGCCCGTACGCCGCCAGCAAGTTCGCCGCCCGAGCCTTCGCCGACGCCCTGCGCGAGGAGGAGGGCGGCCTGCGCGTCACCTCGATCTACCCCGGTCGCACCGACACGCAGATGCAGCGGTCGGTCGTCGAACACGAGGGCGGCGAGTACGACCCGGCCCACTACCTCCGCCCCGACTCCGTGGCGACCGCCGTGCTGACCGCCGTTTCGGCCAGCCCGGAGGCCCACCTCACCGAGCTGATCCTGCGGCCCCGCTGACCCGGCCCGGCGCGGGAGCCACGGGGGTCAGGCGCGCAGCCGCGCGGCCGTCTCGGCGACGTCGGCCTGGACCTTCGCGCGGTCCACGCGGGTCGGCTCGGCGTCGGCGACGACCTGCTCGCCCGCGACCCAGACGTCGCGGACCCGGCGGGAGCCCGCGGCCCAGACCAGGTTGGACAGCAACTGCTCGTCGGGCACGTCGAGGCTGGCGGCGAAGGCCGGGTCGTCCAGGTCGACGTGGACCAGGTCGGCCCAGCGGCCCGGCTCCAGCCCGCCGATGTCCTCCCGGCCCAGTGCCTCGGCGCCGCCGCGGGTGGCCATCAAGAAGGCGTCGGCGGCGGTCAGCACCGTGGAGTCGCCGGTGGCCAGCCGGGCGAGCATGGGCGTGAGCTGAAGCTCCTCCCACAGGTCGATGTCGTCGTTGGAAGCCGGGCCGTCCGTGCCCAGTCCGACGGAGACGCCCGCCTCGCGCAGCTCCTTGATCCGCGCGGTGCCGGACGCCAGCTTCGCGTTCGAGCCGGGGCAGTGCGCCAGGCCGGTGCCGCGGGCGGCGAACAGGGCGATGTCCTCGTCGGACAGGTGGATGGCGTGCGCGGCCAGCGTCCGCCCGTTCAGCAGGCCCACCGAATCGAGCAGCTTCGGCACCGAGCCGTGCGCCTCGCGCTGGGCCAGGTCTTCCGTCGCGGCCTCGGCCACGTGGATCTGCACGAGCGCGCCGCGGGCGGCGGCCGATTCTGCGGTGGCACGCAGTCCTTCGGGGCTCAGCATGTACGCCGAGTGCGGGCCGTAGCTGACCTCGATCCGGTCACCGGGGCCGAACCGCAGGCCGTCGGTGTCGATCCAGCGGTCGATGTCGGCCAGCGACTTGCGCCAGTCCATGCCCGGCAGCTCCATCACCGCCGGCGCCACCAGCACCCGGCCGCCGGTGGTGAGCACCGCGTCGACCATCTGCTCGGCCTCGAAGTACATCTCCGCGCTGGTGGTCACGCCGTGGCGCAGCATCTCCACCGAGCCGAGCAGCATGCCGGTGCGCACGTCCTGCGGGCGCAGCTTGGCCTCGGCCGGCCAGATGATCTCGCGCAGCCAGCGCAGCAGCGGCAGGTCGCCGCCCATTCCGCGCAGCAGCGTCATCGGGCTGTGCGCGTGGGTGTTGACCAGACCGGGCAGCAGGATCCCGCTCAGCCGGGTCACCTCGCCGTCGAACTCCGGCGCCGCGGACTCCGGCCCCACGTGCGTGATCCGGCCGTTGTCGTCGATGTCGACCACGGCGTCGCGCAGCAGGGAACAGGCGGGGTCGGCGGGCAGGACGACGGGAGCGAGGAAGCGACGGGACATGCCGAGATAGTACGGACGTCCCACTCTCCCCCGGCAACAAGCCCAGGAGTGTTCACGCCGGTTCCCACCGGCGTTCAGGCCCCCGCCGCCTTCAGTCGACCACGCCGCTGCGCCAGGCCCAGGCGGCGATCTCGACCCGGTTGCGCGCGCCGACCTTGCCCTGCACCGAGGCCAGGTGGGTCTTCACCGTGGAGAGCGACAGGTACAGCTCGGTGCCGATCTCGGTGTTGGTCAGACCACGGGCCGCGGCCTTGACCACGTCCAGCTCACGGGCGGTCAGCGGCTCCGAAGGCGGCGCGGTGTCCCGCCGCCTGGGCCCGCCGTCGAAGTGCTTGAGCAGCCGGACGGTGATCTGCGGCGAGACCAGCGCGTCACCCCGCTCGGCCGCGCGGATGGCCTCGATCAGCAGCGCCGGGCCCGCGTCCTTGAGCAGGAAGCCGCTGGCGCCGTTGCGCAGCGCGGTGTGCACGTACTCGTCGAGGTCGAAGGTGGTCACGACCACGACCTTCAGCGGGTCGGTGACGTCGGGGCCGGCGAGCCGGCGCGTCACCTCCAGCCCGTCGAGGCCGGGCATGCGGATGTCGAGCAGGCAGACGTCCGGCCGCAGCTCGCGGGCCCGGGACACCGCCGACACCCCGTCGGCGACGTCCGCCACCACCTCGATGTCGTCCTGGGCGTCCAGGATCATGCGGAAGCCCATCCGCACCATCTCCTGGTCGTCCGCGATCAGTACCCGGATCACTCGTCCTCATCCCCGTTCGCCTCGAGGGGCAGCCACGCCTCGACGTGCCAGCCGCCGTCCGGCCCGCGTCCCGTGGTGAGCCGCCCGTGCAGCAGGGCGACGCGCTCGCGCATGCCGACCAGACCGTAACCGCCGGAGCCGCCGACCGGCCGGTCCACCTGCTCGCGGCCGTCGTCGGTCACCCGGATGTGCAGCTGCCGGCCGACGACCTCGGCCCGCACCCGCGCCTGGGTGACCCCGGCGGCGTGTTTGCCCACGTTGGTCAGCGACTCCTGGATCAGCCGCAGCGCCGAGCGGCCGACCTCGTGCGGCAGGTCCGGCGGCAGGTCGAGGCCCAGTGCGGTGGGCACGCCGTGGCTCCCGCCCTCGACCAGCCGCTTCAGGTCGGCGGCCAGGTCGGTGGTGGCCTGCTCGCTGAACTCGGTCGAGCCGGACGGGGCGTCGCCGCGCATGCTGCGCACCAGCCGCCGCATCGCCGCCAGCGCTTCGACCCCGGCGTCCTCGATCCGGCCCATCGCCTCGACCGCGAGCTGGGGGCTCTTCTCCCCGACCATCCGCGCGGCCTGGGCCTGCACCACGATGCCGGTCACGTGGTGGGCGACCACGTCGTGCAGCTCGCGGGCCAGCGCCATCCGCTCGGCCGTCTGCGCGTCGCTGACCGCGGACCGCATCACCTGGTTGCGCTCGGAGTCGCGCGAGCGCAGGAACAGGCCGATCGCGATGGCGATGCCCAGCAGCAGCACCGCGAAGATGGCCAAGGGGGACAACGTCTCGAACCGCAGTTGCAGCTGGGGGACCCGGGTGCGGGTGCGGACCGAGTTCACCACCGCCGCGACCGCGACCACCGCGGACAGCGTCGCGATCGGGGGCCACGCCCGGGCCAGCGGGACGGCCCGGACCAGGTTGATCACCACGCCGAGGCCGGCCACGACCTGGGCCGGGGCGACCCCGCCCAGCAGTTCGTAGTCCGAGCCCAGTCTGAGGAACGGGGTGACCATGGTGGAGAGCGCCAGCACCCCGGCCAGGCCGAGCACCGCCGCGGCCGGACGCCGCGGGGAGAGCACGGCGATCACCGAAGCCGCGAGCGAGCAGAGCAGGATCGGGAAGCCGCGGGCGGCGCTGCCGTAGGTGAAGTCGAACTCGAACAGCAGCGCGAACGCGAGCAGCGCGATCAGCGGCCACTGCCCCCGGACCAGCTCGTTGAGCCGCCGGATCCGGCGCAGCCGCTGCTCCCGGGGACCGGTCCAGGTCCGGCCCGCGGTGCCGATGAGCACGGCCGTGCCCAGCAGCGCCACCCCGAACAGCATCGCCTGCGCGAACGAGCTGCCGTTCAGGTCGCCGTACGGGGAGCGGCCGAAGACCGCGGTCAGCGCGCCCACCACGAGGGCGGCGATCACCGAGAACGCGACGCCGGGGCGGGCGCGGCGGGCGGCGTAGTAGACCAGCTCGACCCCGGCCACCACCTCGGTGATGGACAGGTAGGGCAGCACGCTCGAATAGGCCGGCGCGCGCAGGTAGTGGACGAAGAAGGTGAAGAACACCAGCACGACCGAGCCGGCCCCCGCCGCGACGGCCGCGCGGCGCCGGGCCCACAGGGCGCAGGCCGCCATCGCGAAGATGCCCGGCAGCAGCTCGAAGTCGATGCCGCGCGGGCCGGAGCCGTCCAGCGCCGCGTCGGTCAGGAACAGCAGGTCGAAGGCCAGCGCGCAGACCAGCACGACCACCGGCATACCGAGCCGGCGCACCAGCTCGGCGGCGCGCGTGGCGAGGGCTTGACTGCGGGGCGGGTCTCCGGACACAGCAGAACGGTAGAGGATCCGGGGGCGGGCGCACCTGGGCCAGGTGGTTCGAGCGGGATCGGCCGATCGGCCGATGCCGGGGCGGCCGGACCGGCCGTCTGCCCGAAGTGGACACCGGGGCCGATCCGTGAAGCTCGTCGCAGGCGTACTCGAACTGTCACGAGGAGAGACCCCCGGATGAACGATCCACAGTGGACCACCGGCCCGGTGCTGTCGGGCCGCGGCCTGGTCAAGCGGTACGGCGGCCAGTACGCGCTGGCCGGTGTCGACCTCGACGTCCGGGCCGGGGACGCGATCGCCATCGTGGGCCCGTCCGGCTCCGGCAAGACCTCGCTGCTGCACGTGCTGGCCGGCATCCTGCGCGCCGACAGCGGCGAGATCCACCTGGCCGGCCGGCGGATCGACCAGCTCGGCGAGAAGAAGCGCAGCGAGCTGCGGCGCACCGAGTTCGGCTTCGTGTTCCAGTCCGGCATGCTCGTGGCCGAGCTGACGGCGGAGGAGAACGTGGCGCTGCCGTCGCTGCTCGCGGGCCGCGGACGGCGCGAGTCGGTCCGGGCCGGCCGCGAGTGGCTGGCCCGCCTCGGCCTGGGGGGCAAGGAGGGCCGCCGCCCCGGCGAGCTGTCCGGCGGCGAGGCCCAGCGCGTCGCCATCGCCCGGGCGCTCACCCACCGGCCGAAGGTGATCTTCGCCGACGAGCCGACCGGCGCGCTCGACAGCCGCACCGGTCAGGAGACGATGAACGCGTTGCTCGGCGCCGCCCGCGAGTCCGGCGCGGCGGTGCTGGTGGTGACGCACGACCGTGAGCTGGCCGAGTCCATGCCCCAGACCGTGGCCATCCGCGACGGGCTGATCGCGGCTCGGCCGGCCCACGGCGGGCTCGCGGCATGAACTCCGTCCAGCTCGCCCTGCGCGTGCTCCGCGTCGACCGGCGGACGCGCACCTCGGCCATCCTCACCGCACTCGGCGTCGCGGTCGCGACCGGGCTGGTGCTGCTGCTCGCCTCGCTGCCGTACGCGACGCAGATCCGCGAGCAGCGCGCCGAATGGCAGTCCGCCTACAACTACGACGACCACGCCAAGCCGGTCCTGCTGATCGGCAGCACCACGGATTACTTCCAGGGCCGGGAAATCACCCGCGTCGACGTCTCCCCCGAGGGGGACACCGCGGGTCTGAAGCTGCCGCCGGGGATCCCCCGGCTACCGGGCCCGGGCGAGGTGCTCGTTTCGCCCCAGCTGGGCCGGCTGCTCAACACCACCCCGGCCGACCAGCTCGGTGACCGCTTCGGCCGCCCGGTCGCCGCGCTCGGCGAGCAGGCCCTGCGGTACCCGGAGCAGCTCGTCGCGTTCGTCGGGCACAACCCGGGCGAGGGCGCGGGCGGGACGGCCAAGAACAGCCTGCGGCCGGTCAGCGCCTTCCCCACCCGGCAGGCCCAGCCCGACGGACTGCTGACGATGCTGTCCGGGGTCGGCATCATCGTGCTGCTCGTCCCGAGCCTGGTGCTGGTCGCGTCTTCGGCGCGGCTCACCGCGGCCCGGCGGGAACGCCGTCTCGCCGCACTCCGCCTCGCCGGCGCGACGCCGGGCCAGGTGCTGTCGATGGTGGCGGGTGAGACCGTGCTGTCGGCCGGGGTGGGCGCGGTGCTCGGGCTGGGGATCAGCCCGGCGCTGCACGGCCTGGCGACCTTCGTCCCGTGGGCCGGCGGCACCTGGCTGGCCGCGGACTTCAGCCGGCCGGCCGGGCTGACCGCGTTCATCGTGCTCGCCATCCCGGCCCTGGTGGTACTGGCCGGGGTGCTCGGCCTGCGCCGGGTGCTGCGCAACCCGCTGTTCGCCACCGGCGGCCACGCGGTCAAGCCACTGCGCTGGTGGCGGCTGCTCGCCCTGCCGATCGCGGGCGCGTTCTTCCTCTACGCGGTGGTGACCGCGGGGCACAGCCAGGACGGCACCACCATGGTGCTGTTCGGCCTGCTGCTGCTGGTCGGCTCGGCCATGGTGGTCGGCCCGTGGGTGACCTCGGCCGTCGGCGGCACGTTCGTGCGGATCTGGCGACGGCCCTCGTCGCTGCTGGCCGGGCGCCGGCTGCGGGACGACCCGAAGGGCGCGTACCGCGCTTCGGCCGGGATCGTGCTCGCGGTGTTCACCGGCTCGATGGCGCTGACGCTGCTGCCCTCGTTCGACTCCCTCGCCGGTGGCGGGCGGCCGTTCGCCGACTCCGTGCTGTACGCCGACACCGGCTCGCAGCAGGCGAAGACCATGGTGGATCGGGCGAACGCCACACTGGCCCGCTACGGCCAGCCGGAGCGCGCGCTGGCGGTCGACACCGTGTACCTCACGCAGGGCACCGGAGGGGACCAGACCGTGGAACGGGCCTTCGTGATGACCTGCTCGGACGCCGCGCGGCTCACCCGGCTCGGGGTCACCGCGGCCGACTGCGCCGCGGGCACCGGCCTGTACGCACCGTACAAAATGGACGCTTCCGGGCTCACCGTGGTCGGCGAGGTGGACGGGTCCGAGCCCGGCCGGCCGCTCGGCCCCGTGCCGATGAAGGCCTACGACGAGAACAAGTCGACCGACGGCTCGTACGTGCTCGACCCGTCTTCGCTGCCGGCCGGGGTGACGCCCCGGTACACCACGGTGATCGCCCCGACCACGGACGCCAACCGCGAGATCGTGCGCACCGCGCTGGCTTCGGCCGCGATCGGGGTCGACATCGGCAGCCGGAACCTGCACCTGGGCGGCCAGCAGACCCAGCTCGACGACCTGCGCCGGGTCACCGTGATCGGCCTGATCGCCGCGGGGGTGCTGGCGGGGTGCAGCGCCGCGGTGGCCACGGCGGGCTCGGTGATGGACCGGCGCCGGACGTTCGGCGCGCTGATCGCGGCGGGCACGCCGGTGCGGGTGCTCTCCCGGGCCCTGCGGGTGGAGGCCGCGCTGCCCGCGCTGGTCGCCACGATCGGCGCCGGGGTGGTCGGCGTGCTGGTCGGGATGGGGCTGTTCCACACGGTCAAGCCCAACGAGGTGGTGTTCAGCCCGTGGCTGCTGGCCCCGGTGGTGCTCGGGATCGGGGTGGCCCTGCTCGGGGCCTCGGTCTGCACGCCGGCGCTCAAGCGGGTGCAGGCGGAACCGCTGGCCGACGAGTAGGAGCCACCGTCCGCCCGGGGGTCGGGGCCGGGCGGACGGGGTGGAGCGGGCCGTGGCCGGGGTGGGAAACCCGGCCACGGCCCGTCCTTCGGGGTAGCTTCAGCGCTTTTCGAAGATCAGGTCGTGTGATTCGCGGCCGACGAGGTCGGCGCGTTGCTCGAACTTGGTCACCGGCCGCCAGTCCGGCCGCGGGGCCCAGCCTTCGTACCGGTTGCGCAGCGTGGGCTCGGCGGAGCAGACCTCGAGCATCTGCTCGGCGTAGTTCTCCCAGTCCGTCGCCAGGTGGAAGGTGCCGCCGGGCTTGAGCCGCGAAGCGACCAGAGCGACGAACGCGGGCTGCACGATCCGTCGTTTGTGGTGCTTCTTCTTCGGCCACGGGTCGGGGAAGAACAGCCGGACGCCGTCGAGCGCGCCCGGTGCGACGTGCTCGGTCAGCAGGATCACCGCGTCACCGTGCAGCAGGCGCAGGTTCTCCACGCCCAGCTTCTCCGCGCGCAGCATGAGCTGGCCCAGCCCGGGCTCGTACACCTCGGCGGCCACGTAGTTGAGCTCCGGGGCGGTCGCCGCGAGCTGCGAGGTGGTCTCGCCCATGCCCGAGCCGATCTCCAGCAGCACCGGCGCCTCGCGCCCGAACCACCCGCCGAAGTCCACCGGCCCCGGCGCCAGCCCGGTGACCGTGCGCCCCAGCCGCGGCCACAGTTCTTCCCAGGCCCGCTGCTGGCCGACGGTCATCCGGCCGCCGCGGTTGACGTAGCTGACCACGCTGCGCAGCCGTGGCTGGTCCTCGTTCTCCACCGGCCCAACATACGGGTGGTGCTCTAGCGGACCGCTTCGAACTCCCCCAGCCGGGACCGCAGCCCGGCCAGACCGGCGACCGGGATCGGCTCCGGAGTGGTGCCGGAGTGCGCGGGCAGCACGTCGATCCACCCGTCGTGGCGGTCGGTGTTCACCACGGTGGTCGGGATGGAGTGACCGGACTTCCCGCGCTCGGACGGCATGAACTCCCAGTAGCCGGACTCGCCGTCGGCCGCCCAGGGCACGAACTCCCAGCCCGGGCGCCGGGTGAGCAGTTGCGCGATGCGGTCCTCGATGCGGAAGCCCAGCTCCCGCGATTCGAGCCGGCCGCTCGCCACGGCGCGCAGCCACCACGGCGCGGGCAGCGGGCCCTCGCGACCGCTGGCCCGGCGGAACAGCGCCAGCACGACGTCCTCGGCCGCGCGGTGCACCCACGCCTGCCGGAGATCGCCGGGGCGGTCCGCGGGCAGGGCGAACCGCGGCAACTCGATGGCCTGCGACCACTCCAGGTCCAGCATCGGCTCGAGCCGGGGCCGGGGGGCCGCTTCGTTGCGGGCCGAGGGGATGGGACTTTCCAGTCCCTGATCAGCGTCCACCGTCAAGGTTCACCTCCGCGGAGCTGAGACGGGTTCGCGCGTTACTTCGAATATGGTGGGGACTTCGACATCATGTCCGCTCCGTGTGAGAGAAGCCACAGCGCTTTACGCGGTCTTAATCCATTCGCCGGATGTGCGAGCGGAAAGCCCGTGCAGGGGCACGATCAGGCATCGCGGCGGTCCGCGGTGATCACTCCGGCCGCGAAGAAAACCACGCAGATCGCGGCGAAATACCCGAGATAACCCCAGGGTCCCAACGGCGGCGACAGTTTCAGTGCGGATCTCGTGAAATCCCCACCGGCGAACTGCGAAGCCGCGTAGAACGGCAGCCACTGGTAGATGTCGGCGCCGACCTTCGGGATCAGCAGCACCAGCCCCTCCACGAGCTGGGTCCACACGAGCACGAGGGTCAGCGCCGCCGCGGTGCTGCGCAGCAGCAGCCCGACACCGACGCCGAGCAGCCCGGTCAGCGCGAAGGTCACGGTCTGGCCGAGCACCAGCCGCCAGTCGGCCGCGGTGCGCAGCGCCAGGTCGGCGTCCGGGCGCGCGAGCGCGGCCAGCCCCCACGAACCGGCTCCGGCCAGCAGCCCGAGCAGCGCGCACAGCAGGAAGACCACCGCGCCCTTGGCCAGCAGCGCCGGCACGCGCCGGGGCACGGCCTGGAAGGTCAGCCGCAGGGTGCCCCAGCCGGAGTCCGAGGTCGCGGCGAGCACCGCCAGCACCAGCGCGACCGTGCGGCCGATCCCGGTGGCGAGCTGGGTGTTGCCGACGTCCGCGGTGATCTCCGGGCCGGTCAGCAGGAAGAACAGCAGGGTGAAGCCGAGCGGCGCGGCCACCGCGAGCAGGCCGCACCACCACGGCGCCCGGGTGCTGAAGAGCTTGATGCGCTCGGCGCGCAGGACGTTCATCGCGGTCCCCCGGTGGTGAACTCGGTCGCTTCGCCGGTCAGCCCCAGATACGCCTGCTCCAGCGACCCGGCGAGCGGACTCAGCTCGTGCAGCGTGGCGCGGGCGTGGTGGGCCAGCTCGCCGACGGCGTCACTGTCCAAGGTGGAGACGACGAACGCGCCCCGCTCCTCGGTGAATTCCGCGCCGCGCTCGCGCAGGGCGGCCCGCAGCGCGTCCGCGTGCGGGGTGCGCACCCACACCCCGAGTGAGCCGGCGCGGTCCACGAACGCCTGCATCGTGCCTTGGTAGATCAGCCGCCCGCGGCCGATCACCACCAGGTCCTGCGCCGTCTGCTCCATCTCCGGCAGCAGGTGGCTGGAGACGAACACGGTGCGGCCCTCGGCGGCGAGCGCGTGCATCAGCTGCCGGATCCAGTGCACGCCCTCGGGGTCGAGCCCGTTCACCGGCTCGTCGAACAGCAGCACCTTCGGGTCGCCGAGCAGCGTGGTCGCGATGCCGAGCCGCTGGAGCATGCCGAGGGAGAACTCCCCCGCGCGCTTCTTGGCCACCGAATCGAGCCCGACCAGCTCCAGCACCTCGTCCGCGCGGCGGTCCGGCAGGCCGTTGGTGGCCGCGAGCCAGCGCAGGTGCGAGCGGGCGCTGCGGCCGGGGTGGCGCCAGGTGGCGTCGAGCAGCGCGCCGACCGTCCGGAGTGGATCACGCAGCTCGCGGTAGGGACGGCCGTCGACGTGCGCGGTGCCGGCCGTCGGGGTGTCGAGACCGAGCAGCAGCCGCATCGTGGTGGACTTGCCGGCGCCGTTGGGCCCGAGGAACCCGGTCACCCGGCCGGCCTCGGCGGTGAACGTCAGATCGTTCACCGCCGTGGTGTCGCCGTAGGACTTCGTCAGCCCCTTCGCTTCGAGCACGCGCGCTCCCCTCCCGGTTCGCGCGAACTCTACCGGCCGACGGGAAATCCGGGCCGCCCCCCGAATTTCGGCGACCCGGATTTTCCTTTATCCCCTTTTTCCCCCTGTTCGCGACCCGGCCTTCGGCCCCCGCCCGGCCCGGTCGCGAACCTCCCTGTGCGGGTCTCAGGCGTCGCGCTTCTTCGCGACCCCGATGGCGATGGCCAGCATCACCACCGCGAAAGCGGCGAAGTAGGCCAGCGAACCGCCCTGCGAGAGCGCCGCGGAAGTGTCGTTGCCGGTACCGCGCAGGAACTTGTCGGCGACGGTGAACGGCAGCCACTCGTGGATCTTCGGGCCGATGGTCGGGATCAGCGTGACCAGGTTCTCCACGGCCAGCACGTAGATCAGCAGCAGCGCGATCGCGCCGGCGCTGTGCCGGATCAGGATGCCGACCGCCACCGCGATCACCGCGGCCAGGGCGAACAGCACGCCGACGCCGGCCACGTTGATCCACTTGGCCCCGCTGTCGAGCACCAGCTCGGACGACGGGCGGATGGCGTAGCCCAGCGCCCAGGCGCCGAACGCGCCGATCTCGCCGATCACCAGCGCGACCAGCGCGACGACGACGGCCTTGGCGGTGAGGGCCGAGCCGCGGTGCGGCACCGCCTGGAAGGTGGTGCGGATGGTGCCGAAGCGGTACTCGGTGGTCACCGAAAGCGCGGCCAGCACCATGATCACGGCGATGCCGAACTGGTAGCCGGCCTGGGTGGTGGACACGCCGACCGGCTCGTCCGACGGCGAGGCGCCCGCGATGAGCGCGGAGAAGCCGGCGGTGAGGACGATGGCGATCAGGGCGCACCACCACGGCGAGCGGGTGGTGAAGAGTTTGATGCGTTCAACCGCGAGCAGAGTCATGAGTCCGGTTCCTCGAAGAAGGGGTGGTCAGCGGGCGTGGGGCTGGGCGGCCGGCTGCGCTTCGGCCTCGAACCCGGTGTGGTACTCGACGGAGTCGCCGGTGATCTGCATGAAGGCCTGCTCCAGCGAGCCCGTCTGCGGGCTCAGCTCGTGGAGCACGATGTTCGCCGACGCCGCGAGCTCGCCGATCTTGTCACTGTCCATTCCGGACACCACGAGCGCGTTGCCGGAGTCGGTCACCTGCGCGCTGGCGTGCACCAGCTGCTCGCGCAGCGCCGGAAGCTGCGGTGAGCGCACCTTCACGGTGTTCTCCGCGGCGCGCGCCACGAATTCCTCCGTGGTGGACTGCGCGATGAGCTGCCCCTTGCCGATCACGATGAGATCGCTCGCGGTCAGCGCCATCTCCGAGAGCAGGTGGCTGGAGACGAAGACCGTGCGGCCCTCCTCGGCCAGCCGGTGCATGAACTTGCGGATCCAGAGGATGCCCTCGGGGTCGAGGCCGTTCACCGGCTCGTCGAACAGCAGCACCTCGGGGTCGCCCAGCAGCGCGGCGGCGATGCCGAGGCGCTGCGACATGCCGAGCGAGAACCCGCCGGCGCGCTTGTCCGCGACGCTGGTGAGGCCGACGGTGTCGAGCACCTCCTCGACCCGCGAGGCCGGGATCCGGTTGGACTTGGCCATCCACGCCAGGTGCGCGCGGGCGGAGCGGTTGGGGTGCACCCACTTCGCGTCCAGCAGCGCGCCGACGGTGCGCAGCGGGTCCTTCAGCTCGTGGTAGCGCTTGCCGCCGATGCGGACCTGGCCCGAACTCGGGTTGTCCAGGCCGAGGATCATGCGCATGGTGGTGGACTTGCCGGCGCCGTTCGGGCCCAGGAAGCCGGTGACCTTCCCCGCGGCCACCCCGAACGACAGGTTGTTCACCGCGACCGTGCTGCCGTAGCGCTTGGTGAGACCTGATGCCTCGATCATCCCTGCTCCCTCTATCACGGCCGTTGCCGTTCACCCTCGTGCTCTTACCGGCACCATCGTGACCCAGCGGGACCGGTCTTGGCGTCATCCTGTGGGCCCATCCGGCCCCCCGACCTGAGTAGTACCCAATCGTGTGGACAGTCGACCGGCGATCGGTGACCTCCCTGAGCCGACCCTGAGATCCCCCTGAGACCGAGGCGCTTTTCAGCCGAGCCCCGGCCGCGCCAGCCCGGTCTCGTACGCCAGCACCACGGCCTGCACCCGGTCGCGGAGGTCCAGTTTGGCCAGGATGCGGCCGACGTGGGTCTTCACCGTGGCTTCGGAGAGGAACAACGACTCGGCGATCTCCAGATTGGACAGTCCTTTCGCGATCAACACGAGGACCTCGCGCTCGCGGTCGGTCAGCACGTCCAGCTCGCGCGCGTCGCGGACCGGGGAGCCGCCCGTGCCGACGAAGCGGTCCAGCAGGCGGCGCGTGACCGAAGGCGAGACCACGGCGTCGCCGGAGGCCACCGCGCGCAGGGCCGAGACCAGGTGGTCCGGCTGCGTGTCCTTGAGCAGGAACCCGGAAGCACCGCCCTGTAGCGCCGAGTACACGTACTCGTCGAGGTCGAACGTGGTCATCACGAGCACCCGCGCGGTGCCGGCCGCGACGATCCGCTTCGTCGCCTCCACCCCGTCGAGCACCGGCATCCGCACGTCCATCAGCACGACGTCCGGGCGCAGCTCGGCCGCCAGCCGGATGGCCTGCGCGCCGTCGCCGGCCTCGCCCACCACGTCGATGTCGTCCTGCGCGCCCAGCACCATCCGGAACCCGACGCGCATCAGCTCCTGGTCGTCGACGACCACCACCCGGATCACGGCGTCAGCCTGACCGGCAGTACCGCCCGCACCTGCCACCCACCGGCGGGCACGGGGCCCACCTCCAGCGTTCCGCCGTACACGTTCGCGCGCTCCCGCATCCCGATCAGCCCGTTCCCGCCCGCGACGGCCAGCCGCGGGTCCTTCTTCGACGGCCCGGCGTGCGCCGAGACCGGTTCGAACCGGTTCGCCCGCCCGGCGCCGTCGTCGAGGACGAGCACCTCCACCGTCTCGCCCACGCGGCGCACGCGCACCTCGGCGCGGGCTCCCCGGCCCGCGTGCTTGAGCGTGTTCGTCAGCGATTCCTGCACGATCCGGTACAGCCCGAGCGAGACCCCGGCGGGCAGGTCCGCCAGGTCGGCCAGGTCGTTGCCCACGTCCAGCTCCACCGGCACCCCGGCCGCGCGCACCCGTTCGGTCAGCTCGGCCAGCGCGCCCGCGTCCGGCTGGGGCACGCGGGGCTCGCCGTCGCCGTCGTCGTCGCGCAGCACGTCGAGCAGCCGGCGCAGCTCGCCGAGCGCGCCGCGGCCGGTCTCGGAGATCGTCTGCAGCGCGCGACCGGCCAGCTCCGGGCTCTTCGGCAGCGCGAGCGCCGCGCCGTCGGCCTGCACCACCATCACGCTCACCGAGTGCGCGACCACGTCGTGCAGCTCGCGCGCGATCCGGCCCCGCTCCTCGGCGACGGCGATCCGGGTGGCCTGGTCGCGCTCGGTCTCCAGCAGGTGCAGGCGTGCCTCCACCTCTTCGTGGTAGGCCCGCCGCGCGCCGACGAACTCGCCGAGCGTCCAGCACAGCGCCAGGCCGAAGATGGTGAACAGCACCTCGCCGAGCCCGGAGGTCCGCTCGTCGGTGAGTATCTCCACGGTGTTCAGCACGGCGAGCGCGCCGAGGTAGACCAGCCCCTGTTTGCGCCCGACGTAGACCACGATCGAGTACAGGCTCATCGCCATCGCGAAGACGCCGGAGATCCCGAGCTGCAGCGTGGTGTGCGCGATGCTGACCAGCAGGATGGCGTAGGCCGACCACAGCGGGCTCCGGCGGCGGAACGCCAGCGGCACCACCATCAGCGCGTCGACCGGGATCGCGACGAACCACGGCTGCGGCTTCAGCCCGCCTTCGGACAGCACCCCGCTCAAGAAGAACAGGACGTCGACCAGCCCCAGGAGCACGGCGAGCAGCGTGTCCCCCGCGATGGGGTGGGCGCGCATCCACAGGCTGAGTCTTCGCACGCGTCAACCTTAAGTCGGCGCGGGCCTCCGGCGCGTCGGCCGCCGGTAGCACCTTCGGTGCGACCCGAGGATGACCGGCATGGCACGATTTCCCGGCGCGCGTTTCGCAGACGAATCGGGAGGGGGCCGGGCCGTGACGGCAGCGGAGCAGGGGCGCCTCGCGGGCCCGCTGTCGATGTCGGTGGCCAACCTCTGCCACCGGCTCCAGTCGCAGGTCTCCCCGCGCACGGCCGCGGGCTTCGCCGAGGTGCTGCGCCGGCTGGGCGCGCCGTTGCAGGTGGCGGTGGCCGGGCGGATCAAATCGGGCAAGTCGACGCTGGTCAACGCGTTGATCGGGCGCCGGGTCGCGCCCACCGACATCGGTGAGTGCACCCGGCTGGTCACCCGGTTCCAGTACGGCACGGTGGACCGGGTCGAGGTCGTGTTCACCGACGGCCGCAAGCAGGTGCTGCCCTTCGCCGCCGACGGCTCGATCCCGGCCGAGCTGGGGGTGGACATCGGCGAGGTTTCGCACCTCGAGGCGTACCTGACCAACGCCGTGCTGCAGGGCATGACCGTGATCGACACCCCGGGCCTCGGCTCGCTCGACGCGGCGTCCGTCTCGCGCACCGAGCTGCTGCTGGGCGCGGCCAAGGAGGCGGACGAGGGCACTCACAAGGACACCGACGAGCTGGACGACACCTCGCGCAACGCCGTCGCGGGCGCGGAAGCGGTGCTGTACGTGGTGACGCAGGGCGTGCGCGCGGACGACCAGCAGGCGCTCGCCGCGTTCACCGCCGCCACCGCGAGCCGTGAAGCGGGCCCGGTCAACGCGATCGCCGTGCTGAACAAGGCGGACACGATCGTGGCGGAGTCGGTGGCCGGCTCCGGCGGCGACGTCTGGAAGGCCGCGACGATGCTCGCGGCCAAGCAGGCGGTCACGCTCAAGCCGCGGGTGGCCGACGTGCTGCCGGTGATCGGCCTGATGGCCGAGTCCGCGGAGTCCGGCGGCTTCACCTCCGCCGATGCCGAGGCGCTGCGGAAGCTGGCCGGGCTGGACGAAGAAGTGCTGGAAACGATGCTGATCTCGGCCGACATCTTCACCGGCTGGGAGTGCGAGGTGCCCGCCGGCCTCCGCCTGCGGCTGCTGGAGAAGCTGGACCTGTTCGGCGTCCGGTGCGCGGTCGACGCGATCCGCGCGGACCCGGCCGTCACCGCGGGCGCGCTGCGGCGGAAGCTGCTCGACGCTTCCGGCCTGGACGCCGTGCGCCAACGGCTGTCCATCGTCTTCGCCGCGCGCGCGGACGGGATCAAGGCCGCGGCCGCCCTCGCTTCGGTGACCGCACTGGCCCACGCGTCCGGCGACGCGGGCGAGCGTCAGCGGGTGCACGACGCCATCGAGGTCCTGCTCGCCAAGCCGGAGGCGCACGCGCTGCGGCTGCTGGAAGCGTTGACGCTGGTCGCCTCCGGGGCCGTCGACATGCCGGAGGACCTGGCGGAGGAGGTGCTGCGCGTCGGCAGCAACGCCGACCTCGGCGCGCAGCTCGGCCTTCCCGGGGCCCCGCGGCCACAGCTCGCCGCGCACGCGCTGGAGCGGGCGGGCTGGTGGCGGTCGTTCGCCTCGTTCGGCGCGACGCCGGCGCAGAGCCGGGTCGCGCACGTCGTCCACCGGGCGTATTTCCTGATCTGGCAACAGATCCGCGAGTGACGAGGCCGCCACCGGTTTCGGCGTAGGCTGGCTTTCGTGCACGTGGAGAACACCACTTCGTGGCGGGCGTCCTGGGGGAGCGAACTCGAGGTCGACATCGCGTTGTACCTCCGCGACGTCCTCGCGCTCTCGGTCGAAGACGGCCAGGTGCTGCCCCCGGTGGAGCCCGCGGTGCCGGTGCGCATCCCGCCCGCCGTCGACCGGGCCGAGGTCCAGGCGCAGTGGGCCGGTTGGTGGAACGACCTCCTGACCTCGCTGCGCGGCCGGGGCGAGCCCGGCCCCCGCGCGCCGCGAGGCCGCTTCCGCCGCCCCGTGCCGGGTGACGGCTCGGCCATCGACCGCGCCGCCCAGCACTTCGCGCCCGCCGCGTCCCGGCACTTCGCCGCCGCGCGCGGCTCGGGCCTGCGAGACGGCCGGGACCCGGCCGCCCCCGGTTTCTACCGCCGCCACATCCTGGCCGGCGACCGGCTGGGCCAGCTCGTCCGCGAGACCGAGGTGGACCTCGGCCGCCGGGCCCACCCGTTCCGGCTGTCGGTCATCGAGATCTCGGTCGCGGGCCGCGTCTGGGCCCGCACGGCGGAGGACCAGATCCTCGTTTCGTCCCGCTTCGCCGAGGACCCGCCGGCGCTGGAGGCGGCCATGCGCGCGGTGATCCAGGAGCTGGCCTGAGGTCCGCGCAAACGCTTGCACCTGGCCTTATGCCCGATCCGCCGGACTCGATCCCGGGTGCTGCACCCGGGCGGCGCCGGTCTGCCGCACACTGGGTGGGCCGGTCGGCGCGAAGGACCAGGGGGTGAGGGTTGTGGCTCGGTTTCGCAGCGAGGAAGTCGGTCCCGGGGACCCGGGCCCCGAAACCGGGGGAACCTCCTCGGAGGCGGCCGCGTCGGACACCGGTGTGGACGTCGCACCCGCCCCCGGTGACCTCGCCCCGGCCGACCTCGGCCGGGCGCTGGCCGACCGCCAGGCCCTGATCAAGCTCTGCCTCTACGCCCTCGACCGCGCCCGCAGCGGCGGCGTGGCCGAACGGCTGGAGCACGGGCTGGCCGGCATCGGCGTCACCGCGCTGCGCCCGGACGGCGAGCGCTTCGACCCGGCCCGGCACGAGGCGGGCGGCGCGGTCACCACCGACGACCCGGCGCTCGACGGGGTGGTCGCCGAGACCGAGGTGATCGGTTTCGCCGATCACGAACGGTTGCTGCGGGCGCCGGTCGTCACCGTCTACGCGAAGCGCGCCCCGTGACCGCGCCCACCCTGCCCGCCCAGGTCCAGGCGGCGCGGGAGCAGTTGACGGCCTTCGTCCGCGAGGCCGACCCGCAGGCCGCCAAGTGGGTCGACGAGGTGCGCCGGGCGCGGCCGGGCAAGCCGTCCGTGGTGGTGGTCGGCGAGACCAACCGCGGGAAGAGCTCGCTGGTCAACGCCCTGCTCGGGATGCCGGGTCTGTCCCCTGTGGACGCTGACGTGGCCACCGCCACGTACCTGGTGTTCGAGCACGGCGAGGGCTGGGGCGCCCAGGCCTGTTACCCCGGCCAGCTCGCACCGGTGCCGATCCCGCTGCCGGAGCTGGTCGACTGGGTCTCGGCGACGCACGAGCTGCCGGCCGGGCAGATCCCGCCGCGGTACGTCGAGGTCAGCGGACCGGTGCCGCTGCTGGAGCGGCTGACGGTGGTCGACACCCCGGGCGTCGGCGGGCTGGACTCGCTGCACGGCGAGCTGGCCAAGGAGGCCGCGGCCGGCGCGACCGCGCTGCTGTTCGTGGTCGACGCCTCGGCCCCGTTCACCTCCACCGAGCTGCAGTTCCTCCGCGACGTCGGCGACCGGGTCGAGACCGTGGTGTTCGTGCTGGCCAAGGTGGACGGGTTCCGCGGCTGGCGGGAGATCCTGGAGGCGGACCGGCGGCTGCTGGCCGAGCACGCCCCGCGATTCGCCGACGCCGTCTTCCACCCGGTTTCGGCGCGGGTGTTCGAAACGGCCGCAAAGGCGCCGAACCCGCAGGTGGCCGCGATGCTGCGGGAGAAGTCCGGCGTGGCGGCGGTCCAGGTCGCGCTGCAGGAGCTGCTGGTCGGCCGTTCGGCCATGCTCGCCGAGGCCAACACGCTGCGGGCGCTCTCCAGCGCGCTCGGCGCGATCAAGGCGAAGCTGCGGGCGGAGAGCCGGGCGCTGTCCGCGGGCGAGGCCGAGGCGGAGCAGCTTCGGGCCCGCCGCGACCAGCTCCAGGCCGAGCGCCGCACGTCGACCCGGGGCTGGCAGCTCAAGCTGCGGGGCGAGGTGCAGCGCACCCGGGTCGAGGTCGGCCACGAGAGCAGCCGGCAGATGCGGGACGCGCAGACGCACTTCCGCCGGGGCATCGAGGCGGCCAAGCGCGAGGAGCTGGCCGCGCTGCCACCGCAGGTCGACATCGCGTTGCAGACCACTTCGCAACGGATCTCGATGCTGCTTTCGCAGCGCCTGAACCACGTGACGAACGTGGCCCTGTCGGAGCTGTTCTCCGCCGAGGAGCTGGACGTGATCCGCGCGCAGTTCGCCCGGGCCGGCGGACCGCCCGTGGTGCTGCGCCCACCGGACAAGAAGCCGCCGACGGCCGAGGACCGGCTGCTGGTCTTCATGGGCATCTCGGGCGGGGTCGGCGGGGCCAAGATCGCCGCGCTCCCGCTGGCCGGGGTGGCCGTCCTGAACCCGGTGGTGCTGCCGGCCACGATCATCATCGGCCTGGGCGCGGGCTGGTGGATGGCCCGCACCCGCAAGCACGCCGCCGACAAGCAGCACCTGAAGCAGTGGCTGGTCGAGGCCATCGCCGACGCCCGCTCCACCCTCGACCAGCTCGTCGCCGAGCAGCTCATCGAGGCCGAGCAGCAACTGTCCATGGCGCTCGACGAGGCCCTCACCCGGCGCATCGAGGCGATCGAGGCCGAGCTCAAGGAGGTGGACCGGACGATCAAGATGGGCGCACAGGAGCGGGCCCGGAAGATCGCGGTCGTCTCGAAGCGGCTGCGCGAGGCCAGCGAGGGTCGTGACCGGGCGGAATCCCTGCTCGCCCGCATCCGCGCGCTGCGCGAGTCGGCGCGGCGGACGGCGTGATCCGGTTGTGGTCGGGAACCGGACCGGCCTAACGTGAGTCCTACGTCCGACAACCGAAACAGCCGGTGAGACCCGGTCGCAAAAGGGGGCTTTTCCCATGTGGGTCGACGAGAGTGGCGGCACGGACACCGACGCGGCCGGCACCGAGGCGATGACGGTCCACGTCGATGGCCAGGAGTACCAGGCCGAGGTCAACTACGACGTCGACCAGGACGGGGTCTCCGACACCGCGATCGTCGAGCACGCCGACGGCACTGCGCAGGACTTCGTCGACACCGACCACGACGGCACCGCCGACCACTACGCGGTGCTCGACTCGACCGGCCACGTCGTCGACCAGGCCGTGTACGACGAGGCCAGCGGCGCCTGGGTGGAATCGGGCGAAGGCCACCCCGGCGGCACCGGCGCGCCCGGCCAGGACGACTCGACCGGCGGCCACATCCACGCCGACCTGCCCGGCGGCGAGGTCGACGCCGGGGTCGCGACCGTCGACACCGACCACGACGGCCACAACGACACCGCGGTCGTCGAGACCAAGTCCGGCGGCACCGTCGCGTTCACCGACTCCGACGGCGACGGCGAAGCCGACATCGCGGTGCAGATCGACGCCGACGGCACCACGCACACGTTCGACCACACCGGCGCCGGCCAGTGGACCGAGGCCGGGTCCGGCGCCGGGTCCGCCGATCCCGCGGGCGACCAGGCCTGGGGCGGCGACGGCACGCAGTTGCTCAACGGGGTCGCGAAAATCGATTCCGGCACCGGCCAGTGGATCAGCCCCAACTGATTCTTCCGTCCTTCGCCGGTCCGTCACCGACCCGGCCCCAGCCGCTGCGGAAACCGTTCCGCCGAGCAGGCCGGCCGCGTTCCGCATCCGCCGGACCCCGGTCGATCGGGTAACTTGCGTCACACCGGGCCCGACCCGCATTTCGCGTGATCGGGTCCGTTCGCGTTTCCGGACGGTTGCCCGGGGCCGCGACGGCGACCCGGCCCGCGAGAAGATTTCCGGCAGTAGACCGAACCGGTGACAACTGAATCGATTCCCTTATCGTTCTTGTGAGAGAACCGACAGGTCAGCTCTCGGTTACCCGCCGGTCATCCCGCTACAGTCGGGGAATCCCAAAAACCCGCACGCCGGATTCGCCGCCGGTGGGCGAAGCCATTCGGTCGCCGGCAACGAGGCCCGCACCTGAACACAGTCGTTCGGGGTGTGGGCTCTTTTGTCGTCGGAAGTCAGGAGTAGAGATGACCGCAGTCGCCATCCCCGGACTGGACACCGCGCCGACGACGCACAGTGGCGTGCTGTCCTGGGTCCGGGAGGTCGCCGAGCTGACCACCCCGGACCGGGTGGTGTGGGTCGACGGGTCCGACGAAGAGGCCGCCCGGATGAACCAGGAGCTGGTCGAGGCCGGCACCTTCGTGCAGCTGGAGGCCAAGCCGAACTCCTTCTGGGCCACTTCCGACCCCGGTGACGTCGCCCGCGTCGAGGACCGCACCTTCATCTGTTCGAAGCGGCCCGAGGACGCCGGCCCGACGAACCACTGGACCGACCCGGCCGAGATGAAGGCCACCATGACCGAGCTGTACCGCGGCTCGATGCGGGGCCGCACCATGTACGTGATCCCGTTCTGCATGGGACCGCTCAGCGACGAAAACCCCAAGCTGGGCCTGGAAATCACCGACTTCGCCTACGTCGTGGCCTCGATGCGCGTGATGACGCGCGCCGGTCAGGCGGCGCTGGACAAGTTCATCGACCCGGACGGCACCGAGCGCGAGTTCGTGCCCGCGCTGCATTCCGTCGGTTTCCCGCTCGAGCCGGGCCAGAAGGACGCCGCCTGGCCGTGCAACGAGACGAAGTACATTTCGCACTTCCCCGAGGAGCGCGCGATCTGGAGCTACGGCTCGGGTTACGGTGGCAATTCGTTGCTGGGCAAGAAGTGCTACGCGCTGCGCATCGCCTCGGTGATGGCGCGCGACGAGGGCTGGCTGGCCGAGCACATGCTGATCCTGAAGCTGATCTCCCCGGCCGAAGAGGTCCACTACGTCGCGGCGGCGTTCCCGAGCGCCTGCGGCAAGACCAACCTGGCGATGCTGCAGCCGACCGTTCCGGGCTGGCGCGCCGAGACCCTCGGCGACGACATCGCGTGGATGCGCTTCGGCGAGGACGGCCGGCTGTACGCGGTCAACCCGGAGTTCGGCTTCTTCGGCGTCGCGCCGGGCACCGACTGGCACACCAACCCGAACGCCATGCGCACCATCGAGCAGGGCAACACCGTGTTCACCAACGTCGCGCTGACCGAAGACGGCGACGTCTGGTGGGAGGGCATGGAGAACACGCCCGAGCACGCCACCTCGTGGAAGCACGAGGACTGGACGCCGGCCTCGGGCGAGAAGGCGGCGCACCCGAACTCGCGTTACACCACGCCGATGTCGCAGTGCCCGACCCTCGCCGCGGAGTGGGACGACCCGAAGGGCGTGCCGATCTCGGCCATCCTGTTCGGTGGCCGCCGCAAGACCACGGTGCCGCTGGTGAACCAGGCCCGGGACTGGCAGCACGGCGTGTTCATGGGCGCCACCATGTCCTCGGAGACCACGGCGGCCGCGGCCGGAGCGGTCGGCAACGTGCGCCGCGACCCGATGGCCATGCTGCCGTTCCTCGGCTACCACGCCGGTGACTACTTCAAGCACTGGCTGACCCTGGGCAAGAACGCGGACGCGGACAAGCTGCCGAAGATCTTCTACGTCAACTGGTTCCGCCGCGGCGACGACGGCCGGTTCCTGTGGCCGGGATTCGGGGAGAACTCGCGGGTGCTCAAGTGGGTCGTCGACCGGGTCGAGGGCCGGGGCAACGCGGTCGAGACGCCAATCGGCTTCGTGCCGACCGCGGCCGACCTCGACACCGAGGGCCTGACCGAGCCGACCGAGGACATCCAGGCCGCGCTGGCCGTGGACCCGGCCGAATGGCGGGCGGAGCTGCCGCTGATCGAGGAGTGGTTCGCGAAGATCGGTGAGGTCCCGACCTCGCTGCGCGACGAGCTCGACGCGCTGGCCCAGCGCCTGGGCTGACCCCCGGGCGCGAAGGCCGGCGAGGCCCCCTTACCCGTGTGGCCCGCGGGTGAGGGGGCCTTGCCGGCGTTCGGGGCCGGCGCACCGGACCGCCGGTGGCCGGGCCCGATCGGTACCGTGGGGCCATGACCGTTTCTGGGGTGAAACCGTTCCGCTTCGGGGTGAACCTGCTGCTGCCCGACTCGCGCGACGCCTGGGTGGCCAAGTGCCGCCGCGTGGAGGAGGCGGGCTTCGACGTGCTGAGCGTGGCCGACCACCTGGGCCTGGCCCCGCCGTTCCCGGCGCTGGTGCTGGCCGGTGAGGTGACCAGCCGGGTCCGGTTGAACACCTTCGTGCTCAACGTCGGCTTCCACAAGCCGGCCCTGCTGGCGCGGGAGGTCACGGGAACCGATCAGTTCGTCGGCGGGCGGCTGGAGCTGGGCCTGGGCGCGGGTTACGTGGCGGAGGAGTTCGAGGCGGCGGAGCTGGAGTTCCCCAGCCCCGGGCGCCGGGTCGACCACCTGGAGCACACGATCAAGGAGCTCAAGCGGCGCTACGCCGACCCCGAGCACCGCCCGGCGCCGGTCGAGCCGGGCGGCCCGCCGCTGCTGATCGGCGGCAACGGCAACCGGATGCTCGCCCTCGCCGTCGAGCACGCCGACATCATCGCGTTCCCGGGCAGCACCGGCCTCGCGGCCCCGCACCTGTTCGTGCCGATGACCGCGGACGAGATCGAAGACCGCGTCCGGTTCGTCAACACCAAGCTGGGCGACCGGGCCGGCGAGCCGGAGTTCAACCTCCTCGTGCACTTCGTCGACGCGACCGAGGACCGGCAGGCGGCGCTGGAGGAGCTGCACGGGCGCCTTCCGGACGGGCCGAGCGTGGCGGAGCTGGCCGGCTCGCCGACCGTGCTGTTCGGCTCGCCCGAGGAGATCGCGCAGCAGTTGCTGGCGCACCGCGAACGGTTCGGGTTCTCCTACTACACCGTGCTGGAGCACCACCTGGAGGCGTTCGCGCCCGTGGTAGAGCTGCTGCGCGGCCGATGATCGACGCTCGCGGGCTCGGCGTGAAGGCGGGTGAGCTCTGGCTGCTCGATGACCTGGACTTCTCGGTCGAGCCCGGCGAGTGCGCGGTGCTCGTCGGGCCCAACGGCGTCGGCAAGTCGACGTTGATGCGGTGCCTGTACGGAATGCAGGAGCCCCAGCGCGGGCGGGTGCGGATCGACGGGAAGAAGCCGGACGAGCGGAGCCGGGAATTCCGCCGCAAGGTGTCCGTGCTGTTCGACGATTCGGACTTCTTCGCCGAGCTGACCCCGGTGCAGCACCTGGAGCTGCTGGCCGGCTCGTTCGGCGAGGACCTCGGCGACCTCGGCGAGCTGCTGGCCGACGCCGGTCTCGGTGAGCGCGCCCGCGTCACGGCCGGGCACTTCTCCGCGGGCCAGCGGCGGCGGCTGCTGCTGCTCGGCGTCACCGCCCGACCGCACCGGGTGCTGCTGCTCGACGAACCCGAGCGCGCGCTGGACACGGCGGGCAAGGAGTGGCTGGTGGACCTGATCGGCCGGTCCACGGCGGCGGGCGCGGCCGTGGTCGTGGCCACGCACCACCAGCCGCTGCTGGACGCGGCGGACAGCGTGCTCGAACTGTGGTGAGTCTCGGCGTCCGCCAGCGGGTGCCCGGCCGCAAGCGGTTCGGCGGAGTGTTCAGCGGCGACAGCGCCACGTTCATCCTGATGTTCGGCGGCGGCTTCCTGTTCACCGCGTTCTTCCGCACGGCGTCCTGGCATCGAGTCCTGTTCGGACCGTCCCCTGTGGACTACTCGGCGGTGCTGGGGCTGGTCCTGCTGTGCTGCGCGGTGGGCTGGCGCAGCCTGCTCCGCCGCGGGTTCGTCTGGGCCGAGCCGGCCGAGCTGACCTGGATGGACTTCGCCCGCGTCGACCGCCGCCGGGTGGTGGCGGCGCGGTTCGCGGGCGCGCTGACCGGGTTCGTGGTGGTGGTCGCCTACCTGGCCGCGCTGATGCTGGCGGTCGGCGGTGGTGGTCCGGCGCTGTGGCGCGCGGGATTCGCGTTGATCGTGGGCAGCGCGGTGCTGGTGTTCGCCACCGCGCGGCGCACCGCGGTGCGGGTCGACGCGGCGGGCCCGCTGGTGCTGGCCGTTGCGGGGTTCGCGATCGCGGCGGCGCGCCTCGGGCCGTCACCGGTGCTGTACGTCGGCGGCGCGGTCCTGCTGGGCGCGGCGGCGCTGGCCTTCGGCGGCGGCCCGGTGACCCGAGCGGGCCGCGCGATGCTGCTGGAGGGCTGGAACGCGCGGGTGCTGCGCTCGGTCGCGGTCACCTTCCTCGACCCGATGATGATGCTGCCGGAATCGGCGCCGGTGGGTTCGTGGTCGCTGCGCCACCCGTCGGCGCTGCGGCTGGCCTGGGCCGGGGTGGTCGGCCGGTCGCGTTACCTGGGCGCGCTGCTGCTGGTGGCGCTCGCCGTCGCGGTCGGCCACGTCGCTGTGCCGACGCTGCCGGGCGCGGTGCTGGTCGGGCTCGGCGCGTATGTCGCGCTCACGCCGTTCGGGGCCGGGCTGGGCGTGCTGTGGCGCAACCCGGGCCGACGGCGGTGGCTGGGCTCCTCGGACCGGGAGCTGGTGGTGGCCCACGGCGTCGCGCTGGTGGCGGTCGCCGCCGGCTGGTCCGCGCTGCTGGGCGTGGGGCTGCTGGCGCTGGGCACTTCGGTGCCGGGCCGGGCGTGGGTGATGGTGCCGGTGGCCGGGCTGGCCGTGCTGCGGACGGTGACGCGCAAGCCGGTGGACTACAGCAGCGCGGGTTTCGTGGACACCCCGGCCGGCCCCCTGCCCGCGAACCTGGCGCGCCAGTTGTTCCGCGGCCCGGACCTGCTGGCGGCCGGGATCCTGGTGCTCTCGCTGATCGGCTGAGCCGGTCGCGCGGGGTTAGGCTCCTGCGGGACGAGAGGAGCGCAGGTGGGCGGCGGACACGCACCGGGCACCGGGCGCAGGGCGACCAGTGAGTTCCCGCCCGGCTGGAGCGCCGAGCGGATCGTCGCGGTCGTCAAGGACGTCGCGAACGACCCGGGCGAGCCGAGGATCCGGCAGTACAACGGCCGCTGGCGCTGCGCCGGCGAACGCTACGGCGTGCCGGTGGTCGTCCTGGTCAACGCCGACGGCTTCGTCCACACCGGATACCCCCTCGCGGGCCCCGGCGTCGTCCGCAACCCCGACGCCGCCCGCGACCCGGCGAATCCCACCGTCGCCGACGCCGCCGAGAACCGCATCAGCTACTTCCTCGACAGCCTGCTGGGCCTGCTCGCCGACCGCCTGGCCCCGGCCGAGCTGAGCCACTACCGCGACCTCCAGTGGTCCGGCGAGTGGGAGGAGCTGGCCGACACCCTGGCCGCCCACATCACCATCGCCGAACTGCCCCTGACCCCGGACGAGCTTTCGGACTTCGAGAAGCTGCTGAACTCGTTCGAGCTGCCGGTCCGCGATTGCCTGTACATCAACGACCGGGACCACATCCTTCGCCGGCTGCGCGGCTGAAGCCCGCCGGGCCGCTCGAGCGCCCACTACTCGCGTTCAGCTGGCTTGCGAGAACTCCCCCGCACCCGCTCCGGCCGAACACGCCTCCCGCAGCACGTCCAGGGGCAGGCCCACCGCGTCCGCGATCGCGGCCACCGTGAAGAAGGCCGGGGTGGGGATCCGGCCGGTCTCGATCTTGCGCAGGGTCTCCACCGAGATGCCCGCCTCGGCCGCGACGTCGACCATGCTGCGGGCGCCGCGGGCCGCGCGCAGCGCCGTCCCCAGCCGCTCACCCCGTGAGCGTTCCTCTTCCGTCAACGGCACCCGAACCATGACCGGCAGTCTAGCCGAAAGTTGTCCACCGCCTGTGGATAACTCTGTGCACAAGCTGTGGGAAAGTGGCGCCGCCCGGGGATGAGCCGGTCGCGCCACAACCCCTTGGGTCCCCCGCTCCCCCACGGCACCGGCGGTGGGACTGCGCCGGGCACCCCACCATCGGTCTCGAACCGGCCGGCCGGACAGTCGTCCACGATCTTGTCCACAGCCTGCCCGGCGCTGGTACCCACCCTTGCCGGAGCGGCCCTGATCAAATCGATATCGGACACGCGTGCCGCTCGGGAGGCCGAAGTCCTAGGGTCAGCCCGGTCGCGCGTGTTACGTGAGTGTTAGGTGAGGTTCGATGTCCACTGCCAAACCGGATGGGCGGGTGCGCGGGTTCCAGTTCAGCCCGTGGAACCTGCTGCTGATCATCCCGCTGCTGATCCTGGTCACCCCGCTGTTCAACTTCGACGGTCCGCGCCTGTTCGGGATGCCGTTCTTCTACTGGTTCCAGCTCGCGTTCGTCGTCGTCGGCGTGCTCTGCACCGGCATCGTCTACTGGGCGACGCGCGGGAAGCCCGGCCACGCCGGTCGCGACGAGTTGAGCGTGGACGACCTCGACGAGGGTGAGGTCCGATGAGCATCCAGTGGATCGAGCTGACGGTCTTCGTCATCCTGTTCCTGGCCGTGACCGTGCTGGGCTTCGTGGCCGCGCGCTGGAAGGCCGGGGCCAACCTGGACCACCTCGACGAATGGGGCCTCGGCGGCCGCAAGTTCGGCTCGTGGATCACCTGGTTCCTGCTCGGCGGCGACCTCTACACGGCGTACACCTTCGTCGCGGTGCCCGCGCTCGTGTTCAGCGCCGGAGCGCTGGGCATGTACGCGCTGCCCTACACGATCGTCGTCTACCCGATCGTCCTGCTGCCCGCGCTGCGCATGTGGTCGGTCAGCCGTTCGCGCGGTTACGTGACGCCGGCCGACTTCGTCCGGGGCCGCTTCGGCTCGCCGACGCTCGCCTTGCTGATCGCGATCACCGGCATCGTCGCGACCATGCCCTACATCGCGTTGCAGCTGGTGGGGCTCGAAGCCGTGCTGCGCACGATGGGCATCAACGGCTCCGGCATCGTCGGGCACCTGCCGCTGCTGGTCGCGTTCCTCATCCTGGCGCTCTACACCTACCAGTCGGGCCTGCGCGCACCCGCGCTGATCGCGTTCGTCAAGGACATCCTGATCTACATCGTGATCATCGTGGCGATCGTCTACCTGCCCGCGAAGCTGGGCGGCTGGTCGCACATCTTCGACCAGGCGCAGACCAAGCTGGCCAAGCCGAGCCCGGCGACCGGCAAGCCCGCCGGCTCGCTGCTGCTCACCGCGAACAACCAGCTCCAGTACGCCACCCTCGCGCTCGGTTCGGCGCTGGCGCTGTTCCTGTACCCGCACTCGCTGACCAGCGTGCTCGCCTCGCGCGGCCGCAACGTCATCAAGCGCAACATGGTCGCGCTGCCCGCCTATTCGTTCGTGCTCGGGCTGCTCGCGCTGCTCGGCTACGTGGCGATCAGCGCCGGCGTCAAGCCGCTGACCAACAACGCCACCGGCAAGGCCGACGGCAACACCATCGTCCCGCTGCTGTTCGACTCGCAGTTCTCGCACTGGTTCGCCGGGATCGCGTTCGCCGCGATCGGCATCGGCGCGCTGGTGCCCGCGGCGATCATGTCCATCGCGGCGGCGAACCTGTGGACGCGCAACATCTACAAGGAGTACATCCGCAAGGACGCTACCCCGAAGCAGGAGGCGAAGCAGGCGAAGCTCGCCTCGCTGGTGGTCAAGCTGGGCGCGGTGCTGGTGATCATCCTGATCGACCCTCAGTTCTCCATCGACCTGCAGCTCATCGGCGGGGTGCTGATCCTGCAGACCCTGCCGGCCGTGGCGATCGCGCTGTACACGCGGTGGTTCCACAAGGCCGGCCTGATCGCGGGCTGGATCGTGGGCATGGGCTGGGGCCTGATCATGCTCTACGGAATCCCCAACCCGGCCAACGGGAAGCTGCACTTCGGCGGCTCGGCACTGGCGATGGGCAACCTGTCGGTCTTCGGCTGGCACCCGTTCGCCGGCTCCACGGTGCAGATCTACCCGGGTTTCGTGGCGCTGGTGGCGAACATCGTGGTCGCCGCGATCGGGTCGGTGATCGCACGGGGCCTGAAGTGGCACCCGGGCACGGACGAGACCGCGCCCGAGGACTACCACGCCGACGAGCACGACAAGGATTTGCGCCCCATCGGCGTCCACTGAGGACAGTGAGGGAGGGCCCCCGCACCCCGGTGCGGGGGCCTTCCCTTTGTCGATCATCGAGTTCGACACCACGGGCAGCGCCGCGGAGAGCCCGTGCCGGTCCAGGCGTCGCCGCAGCCCCCGCCAACGGGCTCACCCCGGCGCAACCGCGGTGGCGGCGGGAGGGGTTAGCGTGGACCCATGAGCGATGCGGTGAGCCGGTTCCCGGTGACGGAACTCGAAGACCTTCCGGAAGACCTGCGCGAGCGGGTGGGTGCGATCGCGGAGAAGTCCGGGTTCACGCCCAACATCTTCCGCGCGCTGGGCCACCGCCCGGCCGAGCTCAGGGCGTTCCTCGATTACCACGACGCGCTGATGGAGCGCGAAGGCGGACTGACCAAGGCCGAGCGGGAGCTGGTGGTCGTCGCGACGTCGGGGGCCAACCACTGCACCTACTGCGTGGTGGCGCACGGGGCGATCCTGCGCATCCGCGCGAAGGACCCCGAACTGGCCGACCGCGTGTCGAGCAACCCGTGGCAGGTCGAGCTGGACGAGCGGGGCCGCGCGATCGTCGATCTCGCGCTGGCGCTGGCGCAGGACTCCGCCCGGTTCGGCGAGGCCGAGATCGAGGCGGCGCGAGGCGCGGGGCTCACCGAAGACGAGATCTGGGACGTCGGCGCCATCACCGCGCTGTTCGCCCTGTCCAACCGGCTCGCGCACCTGACCGCGCTCCGGCCGAACCCGCAGTTCCACCTCATGGGCCGTCAGAAGCGGTAGAACGGTTCCGGCAGGTCCCGGCTCAGTTCGAGCCGGGCGCGCAGCCACGAGCGCAGCCGCCGGACCGGTTTGGTCCACGCCCGCGGCGCCGGGCCGAAGTACCGCGGGTCCTGGTGCGGGGTGAACGCGTCCCCGCTCAGCACCACCACGTCGTGCCCCCGCGGGCACCGGCCGGCCACGGAGATCAGGCCACGGCCCAGGTTCTCGACCCAGTCGACCTCGTCGACGCCCAGCAGCGTGCGGCGCTCGCAGACGGCGCAGTACACGACGAACATCTACAGCTCCAACCGCCAGGTCTGGCTCGTCACGGTCGGGCCGAAGCCGTCCGTCTGCTCCTCGTCCACCAGCTCGAACCCCGCCCGCTGGTAGATCCCGCGGGCCGCGTCGAGCCGGGAGACCGTCCACAGCTGTATGGCCGTGTAACCGTGCGCGCGGGCGAACTCGACGCACTCGCCCACCAGCCGCTTCCCGACGCCGCGGCCGCGAGCGGCGGGCTCCAGCAGGAGTAGCCGCAGTTTGGCCGTCCGCTCGTCGGGGCCCGGCGTGCAGAAGACGCTGCCGACCCGCTCCCCACCCAGCTCGGCGATCCAGCCGGCCTGTCTCGGGTTGCCGCGGCCCTCGGCGAACTCGGCGACGATGCGCGCGACGACGGCTTCGAACCGCTCGTCCCAGCCGTGCTCGCGGGCGTACAGGGCGCCGTGCCGGTGCACGACCCAGCCGAGATCACCCGGACGGAGGGCGCGTAGCACGATGGTGTGATCTTCCGGCCGTTCGTCGACCAGGGCCGTGATGGTGCGCATCGCGCCGAGCAGCCGGCGCTGGTCCTCGTCCGGGAAGCGTTCGAGCAGGCCGCCGATCTGGCGGGTCGAGCGCTCGTTCAGGTCGGCGAACGCGGCGCGGCCATCGTCGGTGAGCCGGACGAGCTGACGGCGGGCGTCGGCGTCGCTGCGCTCGCGCGCGAGCAGGCCGCGGCCTTCGAGCCGGGCGAGCAGCCGGCTGGCGTAACCGGCGTCGAGTTCGAGTCGTTTCCGCAGTTCGCTGACGTGGACCTGGTCCCGTTGGGCCAGCTCGAACAGCACCCGGGCCTCACTGAGCGAGTACTCGGCACCGGCCGGTCCCTCGTCGAGGATGCCGATCACCCCGGTGTACAGGCGGTTGAACGCGCGCACGGTGGCGACCCGGTCGGCCAGGCGGGAGTTGTTCATTGACCACCTCAACCAATTCGTTGACCAGGTCAATGATCGCGCCGTGGGAGAGCCGGGGCAAGGAGGTTTCGGGGAGCGGGCGGAAACGGGCCCGGACAGGTGGAAACCCCGTGATGCTGCCAGGTCGGGGGTCCGCCAGCATCACGGGGTCGTAGTGGGTATCGGCGCTACTCAGCGCGGCGTTACACCCACGATCATCTGTGATGCGTGTCACTCATGTGGGTGACGCACCACGGGGGTGTGCTCGATCAGCGCATGAACGGCTGACGAGCCTGGGCGAGGGCGATGAGCTCTTGGCGCACCGTGGAGGTGGCCGCGGTGTCGATCGCCCGGCTCAGCGCCCGGCGAGTGCGAACCTCGGCGCGACGGGCCCGGAGCTTGGCGGCGATGTTGCTCATTGGTTTCTGCATCCCCTTTGGAAGGTCTTCGGTGGCTGTGACTTAAGTATGCCTCTTTTTCGCCAAGATTTCCAACGAATCAACGGTGATACGGCGCACTTGCCGATGAATCAACGGCGGCGAATGGGTGACGTCCGGACAGATCCCGTGTCGCCGGTCACCTTCCGGTAACGCGTCGTTCGCACTCCTAGCACCTTCTAGCAAAATCTAGGGAAAAGACTATAAAGAGCTAGCCGACGTCATAGACCGGTAGCGAGACCAGGGGAACGGCTCAGTCGCGGCCGAGCAGGTAGTGCCCGAAGTGCGGCACGGTGAAGGCGATCTGCCCGCGCTCGGCGGAGAAGACCAGGCCCTTCTTCATCAGGTTGTCGCGCGCCGGCGACAGGGAGGACGGCTTTCGGCCCAGGTAGACCGCCACGTCGGCGGTGCCGGCGGGCTCGTCGCGACCCTGGGTCAGCTCGGCCATGGCCAGCAGGTATTCGCGCTCGGCCGGGGTCGCGCGCTCGTAGCGTGAGCCGAAGAAGCCCACGGCCAGCTCGGCCTCCGCCTCGGGCGCGGCGACCTGCACGTCCTTGACCGTGATCGGGTCGGCCGGCGCGGCGTCCCAGGCGGCCTTGCCGTAGGCCTGGATGAAGTACGGGTAGCCGCCGGACGCGTCGAACAGCGCGTCGAGGGCCTCCGGCTCGATGCCGGCGTCTTCGCGTTCGATGGGTGCCATCACGGCGAGATCGGCGTCCGCGCGCTCCAGCCGGTCGATCCGGGAGTAGCGGAACAGCCGCTCGGAGTACGACTTGGACGCGGACAGCACCGCGGGCACGTGCGGCAGCCCCGCCCCGACCACCACCAGCGGCGCTCCGGACTGGGAGAGCTCGTGGCAGGCCGCGCACAGCGCCGAGACGTCGTCCGGCTGCAGGTCCTGGATCTCGTCGATCAGCAGCGCCACGCCGGTGCCGACGTCCGCCGCCAGCTCCGCGACGTCGGTGAACAGCTCGACCAGGTCGATCTCGATGTCGCCGGAGTCCGCGCGACCCTGCGCGGCGGGTGCGTCGATGCCGGGCTGCCAGCGGTCGCGCAGCTTGGCGTCGGCCTTGTTGGCCCGCAGCGCGAACGCCTTGAGCACCCCGAGCACCTCCTCCACCCGGTCCGGGGCGCGGTGGCGCACGGCCAGGTCCCGGATGGCCCGGTGCAGCGCGGCGGACAGCGGCCGCCGCAGCTCGGCGTCCGGGCGCGCCTCGATCTTGCCGGCGCCCCACCCGTGCCGGACGGCCATCGACCGCAGCTCCCCCAGCAGCACCGTCTTGCCGACGCCCCGCAGCCCGGTCAGCACCAGGCTGCGTTCGGGACGGCCGCGCGCGACCCGCTCCAGCACCACTTCGAACGCCTTGAGCTCGCGCTCCCGCCCCGCCAGCTCCGGCGGCCGTTGTCCGGCGCCGGGGGCGAAGGGATTGCGGATGGGGTCCACTCTCCCACCGTATCGACGTATCTAGGACGGGTGCGATATTCGGCCATACATCGCCAGGCGTGTCGGAGCTATCGTCGTCTTCGAAAATCTAGTGAAAACACGATACTCAGCTAGGTAGGGCTAGCGCGGTTCGGCGCCGGGTCGGCGGGGCATTCCAGGCGTAAGTTCGACCAGTACAACGCTGGCATCTCAGGAAAGGCGACGATCGTGATACTGCGCCGGGTGGCCCGTCCACTGCTCGCGTCGATCTTCATCTTCGGCGGTATCGGCATGCTCCGTGACACGCAGGGGCACGCGAAAGCGGTCGAGCCCTTCCTCACCGAGACCTTCGACAAGGTCGAGGGCCTGGTGCCGGCGCAGGTGCCGCGCGATCCGGCCACGCTCGTCCGCATCGACGGAGCGGTGAAGATCGGGGCTGGGCTCGCCCTGGCCGCGGGCAAGCTGCCGCGGTTCGCCTCGCTGGCGCTGATCGGCTCGCTGGTGCCCACCACGCTGGCCGCGCACCGGTTCTGGGAGATCAAGGACCCGGCCGAGAAGCAGGTGCAGCAGATCCAGTTCTTCAAGAACGCGAGCCTGGCCGGTGGGCTGCTGCTCGCCACGGGTGACACCGTGGGCAAGCCGTCGCTGGGCTGGCGCGCTCGCCGGGCCGCCCGCAAGGCCGGTCAGGGTGCCGACAAGCTGGGCCGCAAGGCCAGCAAGCGCGCCGAAAAGCTGAGCAAGAAGGCCGAGAAGGCCCTCACCCGCTGACCCGCACCCGAAGACGGGCCGCACCCTCGCCGAGGGTGCGGCCCGCCTTCGTAGGTAGCTACTTCTCCAGGATCGCGGTGACGCCCTGGCCGCCGGCCGCACAGATGGAGATCAGGCCCCGGCCCGAGTCCTTTTCGGACAGCAGCTTGGCCAGCGTGGCGACGATCCGCCCGCCGGTCGCGGCGAACGGGTGCCCCGCGGCCAGCGACGAGCCGTTGACATTTAGCTTGGCCCGGTCGATCGAGCCCAGCGGCTCGTCCAGGCCCAGCTTCTCCTTGGCGAACGCCGGGTCCTCCCACGCCTTGAGCGTGGCGAGCACCTGCGAAGCGAACGCCTCGTGGATCTCGTAGTAGTCGAAGTCCTGCAGTGAAAGTCCCGCTCGCGCCAGCATCCGCGGCACGGCGTACGCGGGGGCCATCAGCAGCCCCTCGTCCCCGTGCACGTAGTCGACAGCCGCGGTCTGGGTGAACGTCAGGTACGCCTGCACCGGCAGCTTGCGCGCCTTCGCCCACTCCTCGGTCGCGAGCAGGACGGTCGACGCACCGTCGGTGAGCGGCGTCGAGTTGCCCGCCGTCATCGTGCCGCTCGGGCCGCCGTACACCGGCTTGAGCTTCGCCAGTTTCTCCACGCTGGACTCCGGCCGCAGGTTCTGGTCGCGCGAGAGCTTGAGGAACGGCGTCACCAGGTCGTCGAAGAAGCCCCGGTCGTACGCCGCGGCGAGGTGCTGGTGGCTGGCTGCCGCGAGCTCGTCCTGCGCCTCGCGCGTGACCTCCCAGACCTTCGCGGTCAGCGCCGCGTGCTCGCCCATCGAAAGGCCGGTGCGCGGCTCGGCGTTGCGCGGGATCTCCGGCACGATGTGGCCCGGGCGCAGCTTCGCGACGAGCTTCAGGCGGTCGCCCAGCGTCTTCGCGGCGTTGAGCTGCACGAGGATGTGGCGCAGATCGTCGTTCACGGCCAGCGGCGCGTCGCTGGTGGTGTCGACCCCGCCGGCGATGGCCGAATCGATCTCACCGAGGGCGATCTTGTTCGCCACCGTGATCACGGCCTGCAGTCCCGTGCCGCACGCCATCTGCACGTCGGACGCGGGCGTCGCGGGTGAGAGGCGGCTGCCCAACACGCTCTCGCGCGCCAGGTTGAAGTCCTTCGAGTGCTTGAGCACGGCCCCGGCGGCGACCTCGCCGATCAGCTCGTCCTGCAGCGAGAAGCGGCTGACGAGACCGTCGAGCGCGGCGGTGAACATGTCCTGGTTCGACGCCTTCGCGTACGGGCCGTTCGACCTCGCGAACGGAATCCGGTTCCCGCCGATGATCGCGACCTTGCGCACCGCGGCGGTCTTTCTGGTCGCCATGACCCACACCTCTCTCCAGTCGGCCCTGCCACACTGTAACCTACTAGCGAGTAGGTTAGACTGTGACGTGACGCAGACGGCACGGGAGGCAAGCTGATGGCTGACAGGTACCAGCAGTTCACGAAAACCCCGGTGGGGAAGTTCGTGGTGCCGAAGCTCGGCCTGCCCAGCCCCGCCACCCTCCGCCGGTACCGGCCCGGGCAGCCCGTGCTGGAGGGCCCCGCGCTCATCGGCGCGGCGCCGGGCGGGCGGCTGGAGAAGACCCTCAGGAGCCGGCTCACCGGAGCCGGCGTCGAGGTGGTCACCGCGCCGGTGGAGCGACACGCGGCGCTGGTGTTCGACGCCACCGGCGTCAAGGATCCCGCCGAGCTGCGCGAGGTCTACCGCTTCTTCCACCCGGTGATCCGCAAGGTCGGCTCTTCCGGCCGGGTGATCGTGCTCGGCACGCCGCCGGAGCTGGCCGAGGGCCGGGAGCGGGTCGCACAGCGGGCGTTGGAGGGCTTCGTCCGCTCCGTCGGCAAAGAGCTGAAGCGCGGCGCGACGGCGCAGCTCGTGTACGTGGCCGAAGGCGCCGAAGAGGCGAGCGAATCGACGCTGCGCTTCCTGCTGTCGGCGAAGTCCGCCTTCGTCGACGCGCAGGTGGTCCGGGTCGGCACGCACACCTCGACCGCCGAGGCGCCGTCGAACTGGGAGCAGCCGCTCGAAGGCAAAGTCGCGCTGGTCACCGGTGCCTCCCGCGGTATCGGCGAGGCGATCGCCGAAACCCTCGCCCGCGACGGCGCGCACGTGGTCGCCCTCGACATCCCGGCGCAGGGCGCGGACCTGTCCAAGGTGGCGAACCGGGTCGGCGGCTCGGCCCTGCAGCTCGACATCACCGCGGCCGACGCGCCGGCCAAGCTGGCCGAGTACCTGTCGGGCCGCCACGGCGGCGTCGACGTGGTGGTGCACAACGCCGGCATCACGCGGGACAAGACGCTCGGCAACCTGACCGAGGGCGGCTGGGACGCCGTGCTCACGGTGAACCTCGCGGCGCAGCTCGCGGTCAACGACAAGCTGCTCGCGGACCACGTCCTCAACACCGGAGGCCGGATCATCGGCGTCTCGTCCATCGCGGGCATCGCGGGCAACGTCGGCCAGACCAACTACGCGACGTCGAAGGCGGGGGTGATCGGCATGGTGAACGTCGGCGCGGCCCAGCTCGCGGAGTACGGCGGCACGATCAACGCCGTCGCACCCGGGTTCATCGAGACCAAGATGACGGCCGCGGTGCCGCTGTTCATCCGCGAGGCCGGGCGGCGGCTGTCCAGCCTCGGCCAGGGCGGGCTGCCGGTGGACGTCGCGGAAACCATTGCCTGGTACGCCAACCCGGCGTCGGCCGCGGTCAACGGCAACGTGGTCCGCGTCTGCGGCCAGGCCCTGCTGGGGGCGTGAACCGTGGCCGTGCGTGAACTGAACAGCGCGCCCAGCCTGGCGACGCTGTACCCGAAGGCACTCCTGCGCCGCGGCGGCGGCTCGAAGCTGCCGGACCTCGAGCTGGTGCGCTCCGGCGTGGTCGTCGACCCGGCGCACGTGGCCGCGTACGCCGAGGTGTGCGGATTCCGCTTCGGCGACGAGCTGCCGGCGACGTATCCGCACCTGTTGGCCTTCCCGGTGCAGATGGCGCTGATGACCGAGCCGGGTTTTCCGTTCCCGCTGCTCGGCATGGTGCACGTGGCCAACCGGATCACCCAGCGCCGTCCGCTGCGGCTCGGCGAGACGTTCACCGTGCGGGTCCGCGCGGAGGACCTGCGGCCGCACGAGAAGGGTCGTCAGTTCGACGTGGTCAGCGAGGTCTCCGTCGGCGCCGAGACGGTGTGGACGGACGTATCGACTTATCTACATCGGGGTGGCGGCTCGGGTGCCTCGGGTCCTCGTGCGCAGTTGGCGTCACCGACGCCGAACGCGATCTGGAAGATCCCGGGCGACATCGGCCGCCGGTACGCCGAGGTCTCGGGCGACCGCAACCCGATCCACCTGCACCCGCTGAGCGCGCGGCTGTTCGGTTTCCCCTCCGCGATCGCGCACGGCATGTGGACGAAGGCGCACGCGCTGGCGTCGTTCGAGGGGCGGCTTCCCCCCGCGTTCACCGTCGACGTGCGGTTCAAGCAGCCGGTGCTCCTGCCCGCGAAGGCGGCCTTCACCACCTGGGCGACCGAAGACGGCTGGGCGTTCGAACTGTGGAACGCCCGCAAGCCCAAGCCGCACCTGGACGGGACGATTTCAGCCCTCTGACGCGGCCACGTCGGGGATCGGCTTCCAGACCTCGCCCTCGACCAGGTCGTTGAAGCCGAGCCAGACCAGGTTCATCAGCCAGGACGCGAGCACGCCGTCGGAGATCTCGGGGTGGTCGAGGGCCCAGTCGGCGAGCGATTCCGCGGCACCGACCAGCGCCGCGGACAGTCCGGCGCCGGAGAACTCGGCCTGCTGGGCCAGGCCCTTGCGGGTGCCGGCGGAGACGACCAGCGCGGCCACCAGCTCGATCGCGCGGGTGCGCATGGCGGTGATCTCGGCGGCGAACGCGCCGCCGACGGTCAGCGCCTGCCGGTGCAGCACCGTCCACGATTCGCGGTACTCGGCGACGAAGCGGTAGAACGAGCGCAGCCCGTGCCAGAGCTGCATGTCCGGCGGCAGGTCGGGCTGGACGCCGGCCTGGATGGCCTCGAGCAGCCGGGTCGCCTCGCGCCGGATGCTCTTGCCGAACAGGTCCTCCTTGGAGCCGAGGTAGGTGTAGATCATCGGCTTGGAGACGCCGGCGACCTCGGAGATCTCGTCCATCGACGCCGAGTGGTAGCCGTGGCGCGAAAACACCTGCACCGCGGCGTCCAGGATCTGCCGCTCGCGCACGGCCCGCGGCTGCCGTGTTCTGGCCCGCTCCGGGCGCTGCTCCTCGTCGGGCACTCTCCGACCTCCCTCTCGCCAGCAGGAGACGGTACCTGCCCGGCGGCCGGCGCGTTCTTGCCCGCTAACCTACTGGCGGGTAGCCTAGGCTCGTACGTCGAGGGGAAGGGTGGCGCATGGCCGAGAACACCGATCTGGCGAGCCTGCGGGGCGCGGCCCTGCTCGACGCGCTGGACCGCGTCGACGGTCTCGGCCCGGAGATCGGCGCCCTGGACGTGAACGCGCTGGCCGACGCGGTGGACCCCCGCGAGCTGGGCAAGGACGACTTCCGCCGGTTGCTGGCCACGTTGATCCGCCTCGCGGAGAAGGCCCCGGCCTTCTCCCTGGCGAAGGTCGACCCGGCGCGTTTCGCGAACCTGGTGGCGCGCGCGTCACGGGCCCAGTTGGAGGCCGTGATCGGCGAGCGCGTGCTGCGCGAGCGGGTGCTGAACGAAATCTTCGCGCGCATGGGAGCGCACATCCGGGTGGACCGTGCGCGCTCGTTGCACGCGGTGGTGCACTGGCGCCTGTCCGGCGGCACCGGCGACGGCGGTTACGACCGCTACGAGACGGTGATCTCGAAGGGCGCCTGCACGGTTTCGCGCGAGATGAAGGAGAAGCCGCGCGTGACGATCACGGTCGCCCCGACGGACTTCTTCCGGATCATCACCCACCAGGCCACCCCGGCGGTGCTCTTCGTGACGGGGAAGATCAGGGTGAAGGGCGACCTCGCCTTCGCCGCCGGCCTGATCGGCTACTTCGACCTCCCCCAGCCGGCCTGAGTCGTCCGTGCTCCCGTGGCGACGATCCTCCCGTCCGCCCTCCGCCGCCGCGGCGGCCGGCCAGGAGCTCAACGCTTTCGCCCGGCGGCTGGAGCTGGCGAAGCTGAACCCGGAGCAGTTCGTGCAGGTGCTGGAAACCCTGCACATGCTGGGCACCGCGGGCGCGGGCATCGAACTCAGCTCCATGTCGACGCAAGTCCTGGTCGACATCGTCGGCAACTCCTCCCGCGAGCAACTCAAGGCGATCGCCGACCACCCGGAACTGCGCGCGGTGTTCCTGGACGAGATCTTCCGCCGAATGTCGGAGCACTTCCTCCCGGACCGAGCCCGCTACGTCAACGTAGTGGTCTCCTGGCGCTTCCCCAGCGGCGAAGCCGACTACGACCGCTTCCAAACGGTGATCGAGGACGGCCTGTGCGTCTCCAGCACCGACCTCTCCCGCACCCCGGACACCACGATCACCCTCTCGGTCGACGACTTCATCCGCATGACCACCGGCAACGCCACCGTCGCGACCATGTTCGTGACCGGCCGGGTAAAGGTAAAGGGCGAGTACGCGCCAGCCGTGCGGCTGTCCAGCTACTTCGACATCCCCAAGCCCAGTGAAGGGCTGTAGGTCCGGAAGTCGGCCGAAGCTGTCGGTGTCACCTCGTTGAAGGCGCGTAGCGAATCGTGGGCCGCACGGCGTACCTCGGCGTCGAGGTGCTCGTCTTCCAGGGTTTCGAATGACATGAATGCCCCGAGCCGAAGCAGACGTTTCAGGAAGTCCTTGAGCAGATCGGTTTCGTTCAGCTCCCTGGTGTCGATCTCGTGCCACACCCGCAGAATCGACCGGACCAGCTGCGGGCTGCCGCCTAGCGCCCGACGTCGAGCGTAGATCTGGTCGAACGCGCCTTCACCGAGGATGTGCAGCGCTGCATAGGGCTCGGTGCCGTCAGGGTCGTGGACCAGGTGCGCGCGCCACCAGAGGCGGCCGAAGACGTGCCGGGTCAGATCCTTGGCGAGGAACCGCTCATCGGTCCTCTTCTCGAAACGCCAGAAGGAGACATCCGGCAGCAGGACGAGGGCGACGAAAACCCAGATGTCCCTGGCCGCTGCCTCGGCTGGAGCCAGCCCGGTCGTCCGGTGCAGCAACTCGGCGACCTTCCGGTCGAAGTCCGTTCGAGCTCTCGCCGTCGCCTCGTCGGGGAAGCCTGCCTCGCGCGCCGCAGCGACCACAGACTGACGCAGCCGATCCAGGTCCTTCTCGCGAACGCGATCACCCCCCGTCGCGGCGTAGACGGTGGAATCGTGTCGTAGCATGGCGTGCCGTTCGAGCTCGTCGATCGACAGCGATTTGTACTGTTCGTAGAGAGCATGCGCCTGACGAGGCAGCAGCCGGGGGTAAAGGACGCTCATCAGGACTCCTCGAAGATCCGAACGGCGTGCTGTAGCTCGGTGGCGAACCCCGTCGGCGACTGCTCTTGTCTGCGGCGCAGGTGGTTCGTGCTCTGCCCCGGGAACAATCGCGTGACGAGAGTCTGCAGGGTACTGCCCATGCTCTCGTCCCCGTATTCGATGTCCAGGGCGAAGTCGGGCTCGCGGAGCGCGTATTCGACCAACGTCCGGGCCACGTCCGCGTGAACCGTCGACAACACCACGCGATCGACGGGCTTGGGCTTGCTCGCGTTGCGCATCGCCTCCACCAAGACCGACTTGCGCTCATTCACCAGCAGGAGCAGCCCTCCCATCGTGGCGGTCTCCAAGTCACCGCCTATTTCGACGTGCCAACCCGCGTCCTGCGGGTACTGGGTTTCGGAGAAGTCGATTACGGCCATGGGGAAAAGCGGCGCATCTCCCTGCAAGCGAGTGCCGTACTGATCCGCCCACAGCACGGAGCCTGCCCTGTGGGCCGAGGCCAATGCCCCGGCGTCGCAGTATTCGGCCAACACCAGGGTGGTGTCCAGTACGAGTAGTCCACCCAACTGGCTACCGGGCAGCACAACGTCGAGATCGACGTCGGTGACGCCCGACTCGGGGAGCCGGATGCGGGCGCCCGCGGCTTTCAGCCCTGAGCCACCCGCGGTCCACACCAAGGCCAGCGTCAACTTCGCCGAGGGCGGGAGTCCGGTGGCGTGTCGCACGAGGTCCACGTCGACCGTGACCGACTGCCGCAGGGGCAGGTCCATCCGGTAGTCCCAGTCGTCGAGGGCAGCGGGCAGTGGCACGGGGACGTCTTCGAGAAGCAGTTGCCACGGCCCGGCTGTTACCGACCCCGGCGCAGCCAGCCGGTACGGCGGTGCCTGCCTGCTCATCGGTCCGCCACCTCACGCTGTGCGGACACCGCGATCTCGGTCATCGTGTCGGGCGCCGGGCGGACAAGTACCCGCCACACTTCTTCGCCTCCGTCGACCATCCGCGTCGATTGGGTGTGGAGTGCGCCGTCCGGGCTTTCCCAGCCGAAGAACTGCGGTTGGTCGGCGGCCCGGGGCGGATCGGTTTCTCGGCTGCTGGTGCCTGCGAGGGCCACCCCGAGGTCTGCGACACACCGATGGGTTCCGGGGGTGTTGATCCGAAACGCCTGGACCAGGAGCACGTGGCCGGATCGGACCTCGTAGTACGGCGAACCGAGGTACTCGACCCTCGGACGGCGCCCGCTGGACGGGCCTGGATCGGTCCGGTCATCGCGGTCGTGCTGCGGTGCGGAGTCAGTAGCCGGTACTCCGGTCGGCCCGGGTTCGAACAAGTCGCCGGTGTGCTGCGTCGTGGTGCTTGCCGGCGCCGGTGCGATCGGTTTGAACACCCTTCGGTAGTCGGAAGCGCCACCGTTGCCCCATGAGCCCGCGACGAGGTCGGAGAACGCGCGACTGGCCGCACCCAGTGCGATCTCCGACGAGCCGGCACGAACTTTTCCGTCCACTTCGATCAACTCTTCGACGGACTCCTTGATCCGGGTGAAGGTGGTCTTGACGAAGGTTTTGTCCCTTCCGTCCAGAGATTGCCAATGCCAGGCGTCGTGTGTCGGTGGTTCGGACGCAGCGAAGGTGCTGTCGAGCTGCGCGTCCGCCCGAAACACGCCCGCGTAGGAAACGTACTCGGCTGACGGCTTTGGCCCGGAATAATAGGTGACCACCAGCTCGGCAGTTCGCATCAGGCACACGTGGTGCACGGTGGTTCCGATTCCTGCGGCCGAGCCCGCCGAGGTTTCGGCGAACGGCGGTATGAAGCGTTTCTCGAAACCCAGCAGACCCAGCGTGGCCTTGGGCTTCATGCACTTGAGCTCTCTACCGTCGTGCTCCGAGCGCATCGCCTCGTGAGCGGCGACGAACATGTCCAACGGACTCGTCTCCCGTGGATCCGGAACCGGAACGGTGATTCCGTCGCACTCGACCGAGAAGCGCATCGGTGGCGAATCTCCGTCGGAACTGCCCAGCATCTTCGGCCAGAGGTTCCAAGCGATCGTTTCCGCAAGATAGCTCCCGGCCTCCTCGGCCGTACGTTCGCCGAGATCGGGGTCGATGACGACCACCGTCGTGCCGGTTTCCTCCTGGGCGAAGGCGCGAAGCCCCAGCCGCTCGGCGACGGCTTCCGCTCCGGCGCCGACCAGCGGTTCGACGACGTCGTCCCAAGACATTGTGCCCCACCAATGGCGGCCGGTGAAGCGTTGTCCCGACAGCCCTTCACCCACTGCGTAGCTCTTCCAAAGGGCGCAGCCCATCAGACGGGTCTCGAAGCCGCCGTCCACTCGACACCGCGTGTGGACGAGCACGGTGCCTGGCCGGCTGAGGAGGTAGAAAATCCCTTTGCCGAAACCGTAGGTACCGCCGCCGAGTTCGGTATCCCTCGGCTCCCCGATGTTCCTGATGAACGAGACGAAGTCGTGATTCTCGACCACCGCGTTGTCCGCACGGGTGGGGCCGCCCAGACCGGTCGTCCCGCGGTCCGAAATCGACAGGATCCTGAGGGAGGACGCCGAAACCGACTGCCGCAGCGGCAGGTTTCCGTGTCCGGGGATGCGGCGGCTGAGCAATTCCCGCCACGCTGGTGCGTGAGCCGGGCTCACAGCCCGCAGATCGAGATGGTAGTCGACGGTGGTATCACCGCGCCTTGCATCCCAGCTGTTCTGTGCCGATTCGCGCACGAGGATGGTCAGCAGGTCCAGCGCCGGGCGGCCCAGTTGGTTACGGATCCCTTCCGCAGCGCTCGCCCCTTCGGGCGGGAACTTCTGTGAATGCCAGGCTGGTTCGGTCACTTGTTCTCCTGGGTGATTCGGACTATCCGATCACGGATGCCGTGCGTCTCGGTGGTCTGCGGCCGCTGCCGATCGAGATCGATCGTGTAGTCGAGGTCGGTGACACCCGGCGGCGCCGACGAGGGTTCGACGCGAGGGAAACCGGCATCCACCTCGTACCAACGTTCTTCACGGATCACAAAGTGCTTGTCGCGGTACAGATCGGCGTCGACCGGTCGGTAGCCCGCTTCCGCGAGTTTGAACAACAGCCCGGTTTCGTCGTCGCCGGCTTTGCGCGCGGCCTCCACGAGGTCACCGATCGTCCTCCCGCGTTCGACGACCGGCTCCAACCGGATCCACACCAGGTCGAGATCCCCGTGTGGAGGAGGTTGGAGCTGTTCCACACCGTGGATGCGGACCTTGCGGTCCTTCGGCGCGGTCGAGGTCTTCACCTCGATGCCTCGGGCGCCGACGGTGAAATCGTGGCGATGTCCAGATGGGCCGGTCCAGAAGTCGATCGCGGTGCTCTCGCCCTCCAACAGGTGGTTCAGCACCACCAATTCACCGAAGAGACCGGCCAGCCCATCGGCGCTCAGCGGAGCAGGCGAGGGCTGAAACAGCGCACGCCAGCGGTTCAGGACGTTGTAGAGCGCTTTGAGAGGGCGTTCCGATGCTTCTGCGACGGCGGCCAGCACGTCGGCGACCAGGCCGGTGAACACCTCGTCGAGGTCCCTGCGGACGCAGCCCAGATCTGCGTAACGTTCGTAGACTTCACCGTTCTCCAAGGGACGTTCGCGGAGGGTAAGCGCGGCACCGTCATAGTTGCGACGGATGCCCTGATCCGCGCTCAACGGTACGAGCAAATGGCGAAGCCCCTCGTGATCCATCGCTGCGAGTACCGGTCCGAGCGGCGTCGTCACCGGCAGTTCCGAAGTGCGCACGTGCCGCGGTCCGGAGGTCGGCTCCTCCTCCAGCATCGTCCAGTGGTCATCCACCACTTTCCGCAGCGTGGCGGCCATCAGTCGTCCACCGTGTGCAGGGCGCTCAGGTCCTCGTCCTCGATGTGCACATTGGCCAGGTTCGTGCTGACGGAATTCCACTCGACTGCCGAATCGTCGGAAGTGGGCTCCGGCAGGACGAGACCGACGCCGATCACGTCTTCGGCCGCGTTCAGCGGTCGACGGTGGTCGGCTCGCCGGTCGAGAGGCGTCGAATCCTTGTCGATCGCATAGAGCGCCAGCAACGCGGTGCCCGGGCTCTGATGGGCTCGCAATTCCTTGATCATCTTCTCGGTGAGCTCGCCCTTGACGGAGGAGACGTCGAGGTCGATGGCCGCATCCCGTCGGCTCATCAGGGTCTTGATGTCGACCCGGCCGGCATCCTCGGCATCGAGCGCCGATCGGGTGACCATGCGGACGGTGAACTCGTTAGCGAAAGAGAACAGTTTCGGTGCTTCGTCTCCAGCGGAACCGCCGATGATCGCCACGTTCCAGCTACGCAGGGCTCCGGACCTGGCGATCCGCCGGGCGATGTACTCGGTCAGCAGCTTGGAGTCGCATTCCTGTGACCTCTCGTCGAAGGAGTAGTCACGTAGGAATTCGGTGACAATGTCGTGGGGGACGTTGCGGATCAGCTTGTTGCCGTCCTTGACCGACTTGTCCGTCCGGCCCTCCAGGGCTGCCTTGTCGATCAAGGTGCGGGCCGCCGCTTGGTTGCCGGTAAGCCATTCCCGGTCGGTGCGGAAGTAACGGGTCTGGACTCGCTGGCCCCCGTACGCAGAGGCTGAGGGCACAGCATTGGTCATTTTGGCGGCCGCGGTGACGCGAAGGGCCGGGTGCGTGCGCAGCCGGACGGCGAACGTCATCGGTGTCTTGTCTTCCACCATGTAGACGTCGATATCCCGGCGCATCTCGGTCTCGACCGTTGCGATGTGGCGGAACCAGTCGCGGAGCTCGTTGGTCATCCAGATCCGCGGCAGGTCGGCGTAGCCATTGCGAAAGCCGAACCATCGACCCATCTGCAGCAGTGTGTCGTAGGCGGACACTGAACGGACGAAGAAACTCACAGCCAAACCCTCGAGGGTCAGCCCTCGGGACAAGGTGTTCCCGCCGACCGCGATCGCGACCACCGGACCGTTCTCGTAGTCCAAGCGGTCCTTGCTGCCGGAGTTGTCCATGACGATGCGGCAGTCGTGCAGAACGCCCGGCAGCAGAGACTCCAATTCGTCGAACGTCACCTTTTTTTCATGGAAATCCTCGGCGCGCACTCGTGCGCTTTCGTGCTCCCAGATTTTGCGCAACTCGGCCGAGAGTTCGCCGTCTCCCGAACGCACCAGCGTTTCGGTGGCATCGCGGAACTTCTCCAACGGTTGTTCGAAGCTGTTGTGCACGGACGTGTTGACGCTGGTGTGCACCAGCATGGTCGAGTGGGGGTTGCCTTTGTTCCGCACTCGACGTGCGGCCGTGCAGACCCAGAAGTAGAGGATTGCGGTGCGCAAGCTTCCGGTGATCTCGGGTCGGAACCCGTCCATCTCCGCTCGTGAGCCGGGCCGGACCAGCTCGACCTCGGACCGAGGTACCTCCCTGATCATGTCGTACCCGTCGAACACGTCCTCTGGGTCTTCGCCGTCGATCACGTCCCGACCGAACAGCACCTCGGTCCCGAAGTGACCTTGGGGCTTGGGGAGATTGACGATGAAGTGCTTCGGGTACAGATCCTTGGCCGAGGGGTCGATCAGGAGGTTGGCAAAGGGCGTCGCGGTGTAGCCCACGTAGGCCGATTTCGGCAAGCGGCCGAGAATCTCGCAGATGAGTGGGTTGATCGTGGCGGTTGCGACAGTAGCCTGGTCGGCCTCGTCGTCGATTATCAGGGCAGGACAGTCCGCCAGGTATTCCGCCGCCGTCTCGAGCCAGGCCGAGAACTTTTCCAAGACCCGAGGGTTCTTCTTGATCACGCACAGAATATGCTGCTTGTTGTTCTTTGCCAGGTAGGCTGCCGCATTGGCAGGTGGTGTGAAATCCTTGTCCGGATCGGTCAGCTGGAGCCACCGCGACGGGTTGGGCTTGACCAGTTGCTGCACGAGGCGGCGCTGGGTCTGGCGGCGAAGACCGTTGTGGATGCCGGCGAGCACGATGAACAGCTTGTAGCCGCGATCTGCGGCTTTCGCCGTCACAGCGGTGAAGTTGGTGGTCTTGCCGGATTGGACGTAGCCGACGACCAGCCCCTTCGTCGAGAATGCCCGTGTCTGCGGGTGACTCAGCAGGGAGACGACCTTGGTCGAAGCGCCGTCGAGGTCATCAAGGCTCTTGTCCGACCAGCCGGACTTCTTCAGGGTTTCTTCGAGCGCGGGCCAGCACTTGTCCTTCGCCCGGGGCCCGGTGTACCAGGTGAACCGGTTGTCGAGAACGACGGTGCGCGGTTCCTCCCGCTCTTTGACCTTGCGCACCTCCTGCTCATGCCGTTCGGCGATCTGCTGAAGCAGGTCCTCCGACGCTCCGAACAGCTCCAGGTTCTTCATCGCGGTCTCCGGAGTGCCGGAGTCCACCCAGTCGAGGAACGCCGCGTACTGCTGGTCGAACTTGCCGGTCACCGGTCCTCCATCTGTGTCTCCGAATGCCGACGGGGATAACCGGCGCCGACATGAACCACGTTAGAGCTCGTCGAACGCTCCCGTCGGCAAATGGTGACACGACCCTTGAACGGGTGCTGTCGTGCCGGCGTCTGAGCGTTCCGTGATCGTTCCGTCGCGCAGACGGCCGAGTTTGTTACTCCGTGTGGTTACAAACCTGTCACATCGACATGACCAGGGAGTGAAGGACTTGGCCGGCGTGTCGGGTTGGGCAAAGTCACCGGCCTTATAGACTCCCGAGCCATGACCGACGGACAGCCGCCCTCGCCTTCGCCTGCGCAGGTTGCGATGGTGGACCTCTTCGCTGGTCCGGGCGGACTCGACGTCGCCGCTCACTGGCTCAAGTTGCCCGTTGCCGGGATCGAGTGGGATGCGGACGCGTGTGCCACCCGCAGGGCTGCGAACGTGCACACGAAACAGGGTGACGTCCGCCATTCGAAGCCGCTTGATTTTCCCGAGGCCCGCATCTTGACGGGTGGGCCTCCCTGCCAGACCTACACGGTCGCGGGAAAGGGCAACGGGCGACGAGTGCTCGACCAGGTCGTCTCGTTCATCGATGACACGGTCGAGAGAGTCAAGCGCAAGATCCCCATGCCGGACTTGTCGGTCCTCGAGGACGACCGCACCGGTCTGGTCCTTGAGCCTTTGCGTTGGGCCGTCGACGCCGCCGAGCGTGGCGCCCATTACGAAGCCATCGTCCTCGAACAGGTTCCTGCGGTGTTGCCTGTGTGGAAAGAGTTCGCCCGCGTACTCGAGCAGTACGACTACGACGTCAAATGCGGAATTCTCCACACCGAGGATTTCGGTGTTCCGCAGACTCGACGCCGGGCGATTTTGATTGCTCGGCACGGGGAGACAGCGAAACTTCCCGAGCCCACCCACCGTCGTTACCGGAAGGGTGAGGCCCGCGGGGATGGCGATCCGCGCTTGAGGCCTTGGAAGACGATGGGCGAAGCGCTCGGTTGGTCGGAGGAATTTACCGTGGTGTCGAACTACGGCACCGGAGGCGACCCGAAGGCTCGGGGCGAGCGTTACTCGAACGAACCGGCTTTCACGGTCACGGGCAAGGTTTCACGTAACCGGCTCGTCGGCCGGCCGATGGGCGCGCCCGTGCGTTTCAGCGATGACGAGGCAGGCAGGCTACAGACCTTCCCGCCGGACTACCCCTGGTCCGGACGGGGTGTGGCCCAGCAGATCGGGAACGCGATCCCACCTCGCTTGGCCGCGCACGTCCTTGCGGCGGCTCTGGGCAAGAAGCTCGATGTGAAAGTTCTGGACCAGTGCGTCAAGCGACGCTGGAACGACACACGGAACGGTGTCGACGGACTGTTGCTGGACGTCGAGGAGGGTTAAGCCTCAGCGTCGCTTTTCGATTGCCTCGATGATCCGGGCCGCGGCTTCGTCCACGGTCTCGTGCTCCCAGACTCGCAGGGGAAGCCAGCCTGCGGCGGCCAGGCGGGCGTCGGTGTCGCCGTCTCGCCGGCGATTGGTTTCGATCTTCGTCCGCCAGAAGTCGGCGTTGTTCTTAGGCCATGTGCCGTGGTCGGGGCATCCGTGCCAGAAGCAGCCGTCCACGAAGACGGCGACGCGCGTTGGGCCGAACACCAAGTCGGCTTCGCGGCGTACACCCTTCAACGGACGGCGGTGTACGCGATAACGGAAGCCGGCCGCATGCAGGGCCTTGCGCAGGGCAATCTCGATCCCGGTGTCACGGGACTTCTGCCTGCTCATGCGTCCGCGCACCGCGGATGTGGTTTCTAAGTGCTCCACGGGGGTCATTGTGACAAACGCGATCGTTGTTCGCTTTCCCGAACTGACTTAGCCCTCGATGATCCGACCCTCGATCACCGGGTGTGGCTTCTCCGAGGGGTGCGGGTCGGGGTCGACGATCTCGCTGTCGACGACCATTACCGGGCCGCGGGCGCGGTTGGCGTGGCGGACGGCGCGCTTTTCCGCGCGGCGCAGCCACAGCTTGCGGGCCACGGCGCGGGAGGGGGGCAGCATCAGGAGCAGGCCCACCACGTCGCTGACGAAGCCCGGGATCATGATCAACACGCCGCCCAGGGCGATGAGCATGCCGTCGGTCAGTTCCTTCTCCGGGTTGCGGCCGGATTGGGCCGTGGAGATGAACGCGCGCATCGCCTTGCCGCCCTCGCGGCGGGCCAGCCAGGAGCCGACGAAGGCGCCGGCCAGCAGCAACGCGATCGTGCCGAGCACCCCGACGGCCGAGCCCACCGCCCAGATCGCGGCGAACTCGGCGATGACGTAGAGCAGGAACACGACAGCCATACCCGGTGAACGAACGAGGTGACCGTTTTGCTCCCGGCCTCGGTTCGGAGTGGCCGCTGGGGGTGGCGGAGGGGCGGGGTGACGTGGGGAACGGGGGTGGCTCGTGGGTCGGATCACACCGGGATGCTTCGGCTGATCGGGCCAGGTCGCGGCCAGGGTGTCTTGGTGCTCGCGGCGAGGCCAGCCAGGTCGGAGTGGCTCTGTCGCGAAGCGGGCTGGGGCAGGGTGGTGGTCGCGGTCAGGTGGACCCGTCCGTGCTCGTGGTGAACCTGCCGGGCGTGACGTCCGAGGGCAGGCCGCCGTGGAGCCGACCTCGGCCGCAGCGGCTCCCCGATCAGCTCAAACCGTCCGCAGGAACGCCTCCACCTCGCGACGCGAACCCAGCAACACCTGCTGCGCGCCCGGGGACTCCGTCGCGATGCGGGCGAGCAGCTGTGAACGATGCGAGGCGCGCCAGCCCCAGATCCACCGGATCAACTCGAGGTCCACCTTCGACCGGCACCCCGGCGCCTGGGTGTCCTGGCCGCGTTCGCGCCAGGTGCGAGTCAGCACCCGGCGCAGACTCGTCCACCGGGACACGTCCAAGAACACCACGGTGTCGGCCAGTGGCAACCGGAGGTCCAGGGTTCTGCTGTAGTTGCCGTCGATCACCCAGCCGGGCGACCGGACCGCCGTGGCCACGGCCGCGCGGAAGTCCGGCAGCGGTGCTTCCACCCAGTCCGGGCGCCAGTACAGGTGGTCCAGGTGGGTGACCGGGACGTCCAGACGCACCGCCAGGCGGCGCGCGAGGGTGGATTTGCCGCTGCCCGAACAGCCGAAGATCAGGACTCGCCGCCTCACGGGGCCAGCGTAGCGGCCGAGCACGCCTCGACCGGTCGGCAGGCGACAGGCCCCACCACTTGAGTCGTCGGCGCACCTCTCAGCCCGGTAGGAAACTCTGCCCCACCACCGTTTGTGCCGCCGAGAACCGCCACCACCGACGGTTGCCGCGATCCACGCCGCAGCCGTGGCGAGCGGTGGCAAACGGGCCCGGGACGACGCTAACCGGCCAGATACGCCCGGGCCTGCAGGGTGAACAGCTCGGCGTAACCCCCGCCCGCGGTCATCAGCTCCTCGTGCGTCCCGTACTCCGCCACCTTCCCGTGGTCCAGCAGGAGGATCCGCTCGGCTTGGCGGACCGTGCTGAACCGGTGCGAGATGTACAGCGTGGTGCGGCCCTCGGCGAGGGTGCGCAGGCGCGCGAACAGCTCGTGCTCGGCCTGGGCGTCCAGGGCCGAGGTCGGCTCGTCGAGGATCAGGATGGGGGCTTCGCGCTGGAAGGCCCTGGCCAGCGCGATCTTCTGCCATTCGCCGCCCGAGAGCGACACGCCCTGGTCGAACCAGCGGCCGAGCGGGCTGTCGTAGCCGGACGGCAGCCGTTCGATGCGCTCGTCGGCGCCGGCGCGGCGGGCGGAGTCTTCGATGTGCGGGCGGTCCTCGAGCCGGTCGAGGTCGCCGAGGCCGATGTTCTCCGCCGCGGTGCCCTGGTAGGTCACGTAGTCCTGGAACATCGCGCTGATCCGGGTGCGCAGCTCGTCCGGGTCGTACTCGCGGATGTCGACGCCGTCGAGCCGGATGCGGCCGCCGGTCGGGTCGTAGAGCCGGCACAGCAGCTTGAACAGGGTGGACTTGCCCGCCCCGTTGCGGCCCACCACGGCGACCGTCTCACCCGGCGTGATCTCGAAGCTCACGCCGTCCAGCGCGGGCTCCTCGGCGCCCGGGTAGCTGAAGCTCACCGATTCGAACCGGATGTGTCCCTCCACAGTGGACGGCATCGGCCGCGGTGACGGCGGGGCCACGATCTCCGGCTCGGTGTCCAGGAACCGGTAGAGCGTGTCCAGGTACAGGTTGTTCTCGTACATCCCGGAGAACGCCGTGAACAGGCCCGAAACCGAGGTCTGCACCGAGGTCGCGGCCGCGGTGTACAGCGCCAGGTCGCCCAGCGTCAGCCGCCCGCCGACGGCCTCCAGTGCGATGTACAGCGCGATCGCCGATCCCACCAGGGTGCTCAGCAGCCCCCAGGACGTCGAGCTCACGTTGCGCCGGATGGTCAGCTTCCGCTGGCGCGCGTACGACACCTGCCCGAGCCGCCGGAACCGGTCCACGAAGTACGGCCCCAGCCCGAAGAGCTTGGTCTCCTTGGCGTAGGTGTCCGTGGTGACCAGCGAGGACAGGTAGTCCATCCGGCGCTTGATCGGCGACATCAGGAAGGTCAGCCAGAACGCGCGTGAGCCGTACTTCGACTGCGAGATGAACGCCGGGATCGGCGCGAGCAGGGCGACCAGCGCCAGCAGCGGGCTGATCGAGACGAGCAGCGCGATCATGCTGCCGAACGTGATCGCCGTGCGCCCCAGGCCCAGGGCCGAGTTCATCATCGACAACGGCCGCGTCGGCGCCTCCTGCGTGGCCTGGCGCAGCATGTCGTAGGAGGCCGAGCCCTCGAAGTAGGCCAGGTGCAGCTCGCTGGAGTGCGCCATCACGCGGTGGCGGATGGTCAGCGCCATCCGTTCCTGCAGCAGCGTCTGCGCGATGGTGGTGAACGAGCTGCTGAGCGCGGTCGCGGCCAGTACGCCGAACTGGACCAGCGTGATCCACACGACTTCGCTGGTGCTGCCGCGGTGCTGGATCGCCGCGACGACCGCGTCCAGCAGCAGCTTCGCGACGTACGCGGTGGCCGTCGGCAGCAGCCCGGAGACCAGCGTGACCAGCGCCAGCACGAGGGTCAGCGGCCGGCTGGCCTGCCAGGTCAGCCGGGTCACCTTCGGCAGTCCGCGCACGGTCCCGGCCACCGAGGTCTTCATCCGGCTCAGCCGGGACCGCAGGTCGCGCGGCTGCTCCGGCGGCTTCGGCTCCGGAATGTCGACCGGGCCGGTCAGGCCGCTGTCCGGGACGGTCGACGGCGGACGCCGGCGGCCCCGCCGGCCGAGCATCTGCTCGAACCCCCCACCCCCGCCTGGGATCACGCGGACACCGCGCCGTGGAGGAAGACGTCGATCACTTCGGCCGAGGACGGTCCGCCCGGCACCGGCCGGGCCATCGAGAACAGCAGGGACAGGAACAGGGCGGCGGCCTTCTCGATCGGCAGCCGCAGGTTGGCCGCGTCGGGCCGGAGCAGGCCGACGATCGCCGTCCGCATCGCCTCCATGGATTCACGCCGGCTGTCCCCGCTCTTGGCCGCCCGGCCGCGCAGGTGCTCGGGCCGCACGCGCTCCCGGTGGACGGCCGTCATCACCGCGCCGATCCGGTGCAGGTGCGCGACCAGCGCCTCGACCGCCTCCTGCAGCCGCTGCTCCAGCGGCAGGTCCCCGGGGATCTCGCCGATGATCTCCAGCGACTCGCCGGGGTCGAGCGCGGCGACCACGCACGCCTCGATCAGCTCGTCCTTGTCCTTGAACGCCCGGAAGATCGTGCCCTCGCCGATCCCCGCCGCCCGCGCGATCTGGCTGGTCGTCACGGCGGCCCCGTGTTCGACGACCAGCGGCAGCACCGCGCGCACGATCATGCTGCGCCGGTCCTCGGGCGCCATGCCCGGCGCCCGGCGCCTCGTCTCCGTGGGTGACATGCCCGCCAATGTACGGAGTGAGCGCTCACTCCGTCAACGTGAGCACTGCGCCGGGGCGATCCGACGGCGGTGCGGGGCTGTCCCCCCGCAGAAGGGAAGAGGGGCCTTCCGCCGGCGGAAGGCCCCTCTTCGAGCATTCGGTCAGTAGGTGATGGCCACTGCCGGGTCGGCGAGCAGCGCGCCTACGTCGGCCAGGAACTCCGAGCCCTGCTGGCCGTCGATCACGCGGTGGTCGAAGCTCAGCGAAAGCTGCATCACCTTGCGGACCACGATCTGCCCGTCGACCACCCACGGGGTGTCGCGGATGGCGCCGACCGCGAGGATCGCCGACTCGCCCGGGTTGATGATGGGCGTGCCGGTGTCGACGCCGAAGACGCCGACGTTGGTGATCGTGATGGTGCCGTTCGCCATCGCCGCGGGGGTGGTCTTGCCCTCGCGCGCGACGTCGGTCAGCTCCGTCAGCGCGATCGCGAGCTCCTTGAGCGACATCGAATCGGCGTCGCGGATCTTCGGCACCACGAGACCGCGCGGGGTCGCCGCCGCGATGCCGAGGTGCACGTAGTCCTTGCAGACGATCTCCTGCGCCGCCTCGTCCCACACCGCGTTGACGTCCGGCGTGCGCTTCGCCGCCAAGCACACGGCCTTGGCCGCGAACGCCAGCGGGGTCAGCTTGGTGCCGGCGAACTCACGGGACTTCTTGAGCTTTTCGCGCAGCTCCATCATCGGCGTGACGTCCACGGTCAGGAACTCGGTGACGTGCGGGGCGGTGAAGGCGCTCTGCACCATCGCGTTCGCCGTGGCCTTGCGGACGCCCTTGATCGGCACGCGCCGTTCACGCGTACCGGGATCGTAACCGATGTCCACAGTGGACGGCTGGGGGGCGGCGGCCGGGGCCGAGCCGTTGGCCGCGCGCTCCACGTCCTCGCGGCTGATCACGCCGCCGCCGGCCGTGCCGGAGAGGGCGTGCAGGTCGACGCCCAGGTCCTTGGCCAGCCGGCGGACCGGCGGCTTGGCCAGCGGGACGTAACCGCCGCGTGGCTGCTGCGGAGCCACGGGCGCCGGCGCGACCGGAGCGGGCGCGGGCGGAGCGGCGACGGCCGCGGGTGCGGCCGGTGCCTCCGGTGCCGATCCCTTGCGGGTCCGCCGCTTCGTGACCACGGCCTTGGAGCCGTAGCCGACCAGCGGCTTCATCTCCTCCTCGGCCGGGGCCTCCGCGGCGGCGGGCGCGGCGGTGCCACCGGGGTCCACGTCCACGGTCAGGATCGGCGTGCCGACCTCGACCGTCTGCCCCGGCTCCACGTGCAACTCGGTGACCACCCCGGCCCACGGGATGGGCAGTTCGACGGCCGCCTTGGCGGTCTCGATCTCCACCACGATCTGGTTGACCGTGACCGGGTCGCCCGGCTTGACGTGCCAGGCGAGGATGTCGGCCTCGGTCAGCCCCTCCGCCGTGTCGGACAGGGGGAACTGCTTGTACTCGGGCATGACGGTGAACTCCCCCTTACCAGGCCAGCGAACGGTCGACGGTGTGCAGCACCCGGTCCAGGTCGGGGAGGTAGTGCTCCTCGAGCTTGGCCGGCGGGTACGGCGTGTCGAACCCGGCCACGCGCAGCACGGGGGCCTCCAGCGAGTAGAAGCACTCCTGCTGGACGCGGGCGGCGATCTCCGAGGTCAGCGACGACTCCGACGGCGCCTCGCTGATCGCGATCAGCCGCCCGGTCTTGCGCACCGACTCGAACACCGGCCCGAGGTCGAGCGGCGAGAGCGTGCGCAGGTCGATGACCTCCAGCGACTTGCCTTCGTCGGCGGCGGCCGCGGCGGCGTCGAGCGCCACCTTCACCGACGGGCCGTACGCCACGACCGTGGCCGTGGTCCCCTCGCGCACCACCTGCGAGCGGAAGACGCGGCCCGGCGACGTGCCGGTGTCCACCTCCATCTTCAGCGCGCCCGAGTGGTACAGCTTCTTCGGCTCGAAGAACAGCACCGGGTCGTCGGACTTGATGGCTTCCTGGATGCCCCAGTACGCGTCCACCGCGTTGGAGATCGAGACCACCTTCAGCCCGGCGAGGTGGGCGAACAGCGACTCCGGCGACTCGGAGTGGTGCTCCACCGCGCCGATCCCACCGCCGAACGGCACCCGGATGACCACGGGCATCTTGATCTTGCCCTGGGTGCGGTAGTGCAGCTTGGCCAGCTGCGAGGAAATCTGGTCGAACCCGGGGAAGATGAACCCCTCGAACTGGATCTCGCACACCGGCCGGAACCCGCGCACGGCCAGGCCGACCGCGGTGCCGATGATGCCGGACTCGGCCAGCGGCGTGTCCAGCACGCGCTGCTCGCCGAAGTCCTTCTGCAGCCCGTCGGTGATCCGGAAGACGCCGCCGAGCTTGCCGACGTCCTCACCCATCATCAGGACCTTCGGGTCCTCTTCCATGGCCCGGCGCAGACCGAGGTTGAGCGCCTTGCCGATGGTCAGCTTCTGGAGGTCGGTCATCAGTGCTCACCCCGGTTGTGGACGCTCGAGCCCGCAAGCGACTCTTCGGAAGCGAAACCGTCCAAGTAGGACAGGAACTCTTCCCGCTGCGCGTCCAGCACCGGCGACGGCTCGGCGTAGACGTTCTCGAAGATCCGCTCGGGTGGCGGCTCCGGCATGTTGAAGGTGTACTCGCGCAGCTCGGCCGCGAACCGGTCGGCCTCGGCCTGGACCTGGTCGAAGAACTCGTGGTCGGCGCCACCGCCCCGGGCCAGGTAGGCCCGGACGCGCTCGATCGGGTCCTTCAGCTTCCACTCCTCCAGCTCGTCGGAGAGCCGGTAGCGGGAGGGGTCGTCGGTGGTGGTGTGGGCGTCCATCCGGTAGGTGAAGGCCTCGATCAGCACCGGTCCGTTGCCGTGCCGGCACTCCTCCAGCGCCCACCGGGTCACCGCGAGGCAGGCGAGCACGTCGTTGCCGTCCACGCGGATGCCGGGGAAGCCGTAACCGCGGGCGCGCTGGTACAGCGGCAGGCGCGACTGGCGCTCGGTCGGCTCGGAGATGGCCCACTGGTTGTTCTGGCAGAAGAACACCAGCGGCGCGTCGTAGACCGCGGCCCAGACGAAGCCCTCGTGCACGTCGCCCTGCGAAGTCGCTCCGTCACCGAAGTAGCAGATGGTGGCTTCGTCGGTTTCGGAGGGATTGCCGTCACCGTCGGTGTTTCCCACCCGGCCCTCGAACTTCTGGCCCATCGCGTACCCGGCCGCGTTCAGCACCTGGTTGCCGATGACGATCGTGTAGGGGTGGAAGCCGTGGGCCTTGTAGTCCCAGCCGCTGTGGTCCGTGCACCGGAAGATGCCCAGCAGCTCGCGCAGGTCGACGCCGCGGGCGTAGGCGACACCGTGCTCGCGGTAGCTCGGGAAGGCCATGTCGGTGGGCTTCAGCGCCCGGCCGGAGCCGATCTGCGCGGCCTCCTGGCCCAGCAGCGGCACCCAGATGCCCAGCTGGCCCTGGCGCTGCATCGCGTTGGCCTCACGGTCGGCGCGGCGCACCAGCACCATGTCGCGGTAGAGGTTCCGGAGTGCCTCTTCGTCGACGTCGGTGACGTACTTGTCGAACTGCGGCGACGGGATCCGCTGGCCCTCGGGGGTGAGCAGCTGAGTCAGCTCAGCGCCACCTTCACTGGTTGCCCGCAGACCGGCGATGACCTGCTCGGGTGAGGGCTGGGCCGCTACGGCGGCCGGCCCGTCTCCGGGTTCCGGGTGCGTCCACTGTTCGGACGGCATGCGCTGTTCTCCTCGGTGTCGGTGCCTCTGGCGGCCGCTTGTGGCGGCCACAGCGACTGCACCGGCGGGACCGGCGCCTCGGGTCCGAGGCACCAGGCCACCGTCGGCGTTGACGGTTCTCGGCGACATCCTGACACGAAGATTGGGCCGGTGGTGAGGCGCGGTTGCTGATTTGTTGCTGAGAAACCGGGCCTGAACAGCGAAAACGCTCGGACGCCCGAGAGTTGGATCGACGAAGGTCGGGTGTCCCGACCGGCGTCCACCAGGTCGCATCCCGCCTCCACCGGGTGCGTCCGGGTGTCGCGCCTCACCGGCTCAGCCCCCTCCGTGACCTCCGTCACCGTGGCAGGATGACTGGCGTGGAACAGAAATCCGTACGTGAAACCGTGGTCTCGACGTGGATCAGCGACGTCCTGCCGAGCCTGTCCGGTCTGGTCGCGATCCCCGCGCTGTCCCCGGCGTTCGACGCGGACTGGGTGAGCTCGGGTCACCTGGCCGCCGCCGTCGACCACGTCAAGACGTGGATCGAGGGCCGGGACCTGCCGGGCGCGAAGATCGAGGTGGTCCAGCTCGAGGGCCGCACCCCGCTGCTCTGCGTGGACGTGCCCGCCACCGCGGGTGCCGGTGACCGGGGCACCGTGCTGATGTACGGCCACCTCGACAAGCAGCCCCCGGTCGGCGGCTGGTCCGAGGGCCTCGACCCGTGGACCCCGGTGGTCCGCGAGGGCCGGCTCTACGGCCGGGGCTCGGTCGACGACGGCTACTCCGGGTACGCCGCGGTTTCGGCGCTGGAGGCCGTGCACGCGGCGGGCGGCGAGCACGCGCGCGCCGTGCTGCTGCTGGAGACGGCCGAGGAGTCCGGCAGCCCGGACCTCGAGGCGTACGTGGCGCACCTGTCCGAGCGGCTCGGCGAGGTCTCGCTGGTCGTCTGCCTCGACGCGGGCGGCATGGACTACGAGCGGCTCTGGCTCACCACCAGCCTGCGCGGCATGGTGCACCTGAGCGTGAACGTGCAACTGCTGGCCACCGCGCAGCACTCCGGGCTGGCCAGCGGCGTGGTCGCCAGCTCGTTCCGCGTGCTGCGGCAGCTGCTGGAGCGGCTGGAGGACGCCGAGACCGGTGAGATCAAGCCGGCCGAGCTGAACGTCGAGGTCCCGGCCAGCCGGCTCGCCGAGGCCCAGGCCGTCGCCGAGGTCGCCCCGGAAGCCCTGCGCCGGGCGTTTCCGCTGGTCAGCGGCGGTAAGACGGTCAGCGAGGACGCGCTGGAGCTGCTGCTGAACAATTACTGGCGGCCCACGCTGTCGGTCATCGGCGCGGACGGCTTCCCGCTGCCCGCCGACGCCGGCAACGTGCTGCGCGAAAGCACCACGCTCACGCTGTCCTTCCGGCTCCCGCCGACGGTTTCGGCGGTAGTGGCCCTGGAGGCCATCCGCAAGGCGCTGACCACGGACGTCCCGTACGGCGCGAAGGTGACCATCTCCGACGCCAAGGCCGAGGACGGCTGGAACGCCCCCGAGGAGGCGCCCTGGCTGACCGGGGCGCTGCGCCGCGTGAGCGACGAGGTCTTCGGCCGCCCCCACCGGGCCGCCGGCATGGGCGGGTCCATCCCGTTCATGGGCCTGCTCGGCGAGAAGTACCCGCAGGCCCAGTTCCTGGTCACCGGCGCCTGCAGTGCCGACTCGAACATCCACGTGCCCGACGAGTGGCTGAACCTGGACTACGCGCACCAGGTCAGCGAGGCCGTGGCGCACATCCTGGACGCGCACGCGCGAGGCTGAACTCCTCGCCGGGAGGACGGCGCTCGCCGTCCTCCCGGGGCCGCACCCTCGCCGCTCACCGCGCGCGGCCGCCCGGCATCGGCCGGACCGAACGTCCACACGGGCTCCTCCAGTGCGAAACGGGCCCGTAACGTACGGGTGCTGTGCATACCTGCTTGCGAGTGGCAATATGCGTGCTCTCGACAGCTGAGAACTACGAGGAGTGACGAAGTGGCCCGAGGACACCAGATGAAGGCGCTCGCCCTTCTCCCGGCTTTCGCACTGGTCGGCCTGACCATGGCCTGCGGCGCGGGCGGAAGCGGCGCGGGCGACGTCGGGGGCGACTCCCCCACGGCGGCCCCGGGCGGCGCGGCGGCCATCCCCGCCGTGGCCAAGGACGACAAGCTGGCGGCGATGGTCCCGGCCGCGATCTCGGCCGACGGCAAGATCCTGGTCGGCCAGGACCAGAGCTACCCGCCGAACGAGTTCCAGGACGAGAGCGGCAAGGTCACCGGCTTCGACGTCGACCTGGGTACCGCGATCGGGCAGAAGCTCGGCCTCAAGACCGACTTCCAGAACGCCGCCTTCGACGGCATCATCCCCGGTATCCAGTCCGCGAAGTACGAGATGGCGATTTCTTCGTTCAGCATCAACGCCGAGCGGCTCCAGACCGTCGACATGATCAGCTACTACCGTGCGGGCACCTCGATGGCCGTGCTCAAGGGCAACCCCGACAAGCTGAGCGTCGATGGCCTCTGCGGCAAGAAGATGGGGGTGCAGAAGGGCACCACGCAGGTCGACGACCTGCAGAAGCGCTCCGACACCTGCACCGCCGCGGGCAAGCCGGCCATCGAGGTCACCCAGCTCCAGGCCCAGACCGACGTCAACCTGGCGCTCACGGCCAAGCGGGTGCAGGGCGAACTGGCCGACTCCCCGATCGTCGACTACGCGGTCAAGCAGACCAACGGGCAGCTCGAGGTCGTCGGCGCACCGTACGACACCGCGCCCTACGGCATCGTGCTGAAGAAGGACAGCGGTGACTACGGCAAGGCGGTGCAGGGCGCGGTCCAGGCCCTGATCACCGACGGCACGTACAAGAAGATCCTGGAGAAGTGGGGTCTTTCGAGTGCCGGCGCGGTCGCCACGTCCGAGATCAACCCGGCCTCCTGAGGTCGTACGGAGATAGGACCCAGTTCCCCGTGTCCAGTTCTTCCGACGCGCCTCCCACCGGGGCCCCCGTCGACACCGAACCCATCAAGGCCGTCCCGGTGCGCCACTACGGGCGCTGGGCGGCCGGGGTGGTCATCCTCTTCCTCGCGTTCGTCATCGTCCGCAGCATCGTCACCAACGACAACTTCGACTGGCCGGTCGTCTGGGACTACCTGGTCAACCCCCGGGTGCTGCGCGGCCTGCAGAACACCCTGATCCTGACGGTGATCTCCATGGTCATCGGCGTGGTCGGCGGCGTGCTGCTGGCCGTCATGCGGCTTTCGCCGAACCCGCTGATGAAGGGGGCGGCGGGCGTCTACATCTGGCTGTTCCGCGGCACCCCGCTGATCACCCAGCTGGTGTTCTGGAACTTCCTGGCCTTCGCCTACCCCCGGCTCGGCTTGGGCGTCCCGTTCGGCCCGGAGTTCGTCTCGTGGGACACGAACACGCTGATCAACCAGTTCACCGCGTCGCTGCTGGGCCTCGGGCTCAACGAAGCGGCGTACATGGCCGAGATCGTGCGCGGCGGGATCCAGTCGATCGACAGCGGTCAGCTGGAAGCGGCGTCCGCGCTGGGCATGAAGCGCACCACGACGTTGCGCCGGATCATCCTGCCGCAGGCCATGCGCGTGATCGTGCCGCCGACCGGCAACGAGACGATCGCGATGCTGAAGACCACGTCGCTGGTGGTGGCGATCGGGTACTACGAGCTGATGGTCGCGGTCCAGACCATTTACGCGCAGAACTTCAAGACCATCCCGCTGCTGCTCACGGCGGTGATCTGGTACCTGTTCATGACGTCGATCCTGACGGTGATCCAGGTCCAGATCGAGAAGCGCTTCGCCCGGGGCAGTTCTCGTGAGGTCGTCCGCCGCCCGAGCTGGCGCAACCGGATGTTCAGCAGGGGTGGAGGCAACGTCACATGAGCACTCCGGTCGTTTCCGCGCAGAAGATCTGCAAGAGCTTCGGCAGCCTCGAGGTGCTCAAGGGCATCAACCTCGAGGTGCACGAGCGCGAGGTGCTGTGCCTGATCGGCCCGTCCGGCTCGGGCAAGTCCACGTTGCTGCGCTGCATCAACCACCTGGAGAAGATCGACGCCGGCCGGCTGTACGTCGACGGCGTCCTGGTGGGGTACCGCCAGCGCGGTGACAAGCTGCACGAGCTGCGGGAGAAGGAAGTCGCGTTGCAGCGCAAGGACATCGGCATGGTGTTCCAGCGCTTCAACCTGTTCCCGCACATGACGGCGCTGGAGAACGTCATGGAGGCGCCGATCCAGGTCCGGCGCGAGCCGAAGGCCCAGGTCCGCGAACGGGCGATGGAGCTGCTGGATCGCGTCGGCCTCGGCGACAAGGCGGCGAACTACCCGGCGCAGCTCTCCGGCGGGCAGCAGCAGCGCGTGGCGATCGCGCGGGCGCTGGCCATGCAGCCCAAGCTGATGCTGTTCGACGAGCCCACGTCGGCCCTGGACCCGGAGCTGGTCGGCGACGTGCTGGGCGTCATGCGCCAGCTGGCCCAGGACGGCATGACGATGGTCGTGGTGACGCACGAAATGCAGTTCGCCCGCGAAGTGGCCGACAAGGTCCTCTTCATGGACGGTGGCGTCGTGGTCGAGGAGGGATCGCCGGCCCAGGTGATCGGCGACCCCCGGCACGAGCGCACGAAGGAATTCCTGGCCCGGGTGCTGAGCCCGAACGCCTGAACCGGTGGTGGCCGTCCCGCTCCCGGGGCGGCCACAACGGTTTTCCGCCTCCGCGGCCCGCCTTCCATCGGCTGAACCGCTGGTGGCCGCGGTCGAGGCCGCCCGGTCACCGGAACTTTCGTGCTTCCCCGACCGGGCTACTCCATTAGGCCGCTTGCGCCTGCGCGCTGCATCCGATTCGCTGGAGGCCGAGACCCGGGGGAGTCACGTGCCGACCGACACGACGTTGCCGCCGCTCGACCCGTTCGCCGGGGTGCCGGACAAGCGGTACGAGGTCAAGGCGGCCGACCTGCTCAGACCCGGCTCCGCCGGGATCATGCGGTGGCGCCGGCAGGCCACCAACGCGCCCATCGTGCAGGTCGAGGACGCCTACATCACCGGGACGCTCGACCTGCGGGCCGCCGACCTCGAGTACCTGTTCCGGTTCGAGCGGTGCCGGTTCGAGCACCCGCCGGACGTGCGGGAGGCGACCTTGCTCGGGCTGGTCTTCCGCAAGTGCTGGCTGCCCGGGCTCAAGGCGCGCAACTTCCGCAGCCGCAACGACCTGCGGCTGGTCCGCAGCGTGGTGGAGGTCGGGCCGGAGGAGCGGGAGATCGAGGAGACCACGGTCCAGCGGGGGGACGACCGGGAGCGCGGGGTGCCCAACGCCGCGGTCAACCTCACCGACGCCGTCATCGACGGGTCCGTCGTCCTCACCCGCACCACCATCAGCCACCGCCACGGCAAGGCCGTGCAGGGCGACCGGCTCGTGATCACCGGCGCGCTGCTCGCGTACCGCATGGTCGCGAACGGCGAGGTCCGGCTGCCCGGACTGCGCACCGGCGGCAACGTGAACTTCTCCGGCGCCGCGTTCGACAACCCGGACGGCTTCGCGCTCAACGGCAACGGCCTCCACATCGGCGGCAGCCTGCTCTGCGAGGTGGACAACTACGGTCCCGCCAGCGAGCGCAAACGCTTCTCCGCCAACGGGATCATCTACCTCCCCAGCGCCACTGTGGACAGTGACATCGTGCTGCGCGAAGCCAAGCTCACCGTCGACCAGAACGGCCCCGTGGTCGTGGACGCGTGGAAGTCCAACGACCCCTACCTCGACCCGCGGCCCGCGCTCGTCGCCGACCGGCTCAAGGTCGACGGCAACCTCGAACTGTCCGACGGGCTCCAGGCGTTCGGCACGCTCCGCATGGTCAACGCGCGGATCGGCGGCTCCCTGCGGCTCGCGGGCGCCGAGATCACGATGGTCCGCGGCCGCCAGGCACCGTTCTACGACCGCGCCCTGCACCTCGACGGCTCCACCATCGGCGGTGACGTCGAAGCCACCAGCCTGCGGGTGCCCGTCGGCCAGCTGCGCCTGGCCGACGTCACCGTGGGCGGCAACCTGCTCGCGTGGAACTCCATGTTCCTGCACCCCGGCCGCGACGCGTTCTCCGCGCGCCGCACCAAGATCTCCGGGAACCTGCAGCTCACCGACGCCACCGTGCAGGGCACGCTGCGGCTGCAGGGCGTGGAGGTGGGCGGCAGCCTGAACCTGTGCGGCACCAAGACCACCGACCCCGGGCGCCGCACCTCCAGCAGCTTCTCGCTCGACGTCCGCACCGCGCGGATCGGCCGCGACCTCGTGCTCACCGAGGACAAGGACCGCCCGTTCCTCGCCGAGGGCGGCGTCAACCTCGACGGCGCGCAGATCGCCCGGCGCCTGGAGCTGCGGGGCTCGCGCCTGGGATCCCTCACCCCGCACGGAATCGCGCTCGACGCCAGCGACGTCACGGCCGACGAATTCCTGCTGACGCCCGCCGAGCCGCCCGCGGGCCGCGTCATCCTGCGCCGCGCGCACTGCGGCACCCTCGGTGACAACGAGGACTTCTGGGCCGCCACCGAGGGCATCGAGCTGGACGACTTCCGGTACGACGCGCTGAAGGTCGGCATCGCACTCGACGACGACCGCTCCCTCGACCACCGGATCGTCCTGCTGCGCCAGGCCATGCGCGGCTATCGGCCCGGCCCGTACGACCAGCTCGCCGCTACCCTGCGCGCGGCCGGCAACGAGGAGCACGCGTCGACGGTGGGGCTGCGCAAGCAGCAGTTCCGCTACGAGGCGCTGGCCCGGGGGTTCACGATCTTCGGCCCGGGCGTGCGCCTGTGGAGCTGGCTGCAACGGTCGATGGTCGGCTACGGCTACCGCCCGGTGCGCGCCCTGGGCTGGCTGCTGATGCTGCTGGTGGTCGGCAGCCTGTGGTTCGGCCTCGGCCGCGACGACTGCGTCACCCACACCGACCGGTACGCGGTCAGCGACGGCCGGCGCTGCGCGGTCAACCAGCAGGACACGGGACTGCAGTGGAACCCGGTGATCTACACGGCCGACCTGCTCGTGCCGATCGTGGACTTCGGCAACAAGTCCCGCTGGTACATGCACGGCGCGGACAACTGGGTGGCCGCCGGCATCACCGCCTCCGGCTGGACCCTGGCCACCACCGTCGCGGCCGGCGTCAGCCGGATGCTGCGCCGCACCAGCTGACCCGCGCCGGTCGGCCCAGCCCAGCCCAGCCGACCCAGCCGACCCGATGAACCCCACCCAGCCGACCGCGGGAACCCCACCTCAGTCCATGAACCGGGACCAGAACCCCACCACCCGCGCCCCCTCCGCCGGTGGCTCCCCCAGCGGCTCCCCGCCGAACTCGTGGCGGAGGTATCCGCGCAGGTCCCAGCCATACGGCACGATGTCGGTCTGGTACACCGACAGCACCGGATACCCCGATTCACCCGGGGTGGCCGGCAGGTAACGGTGGCCGCACACCGGCACCAGTTGCGGCACCGGGGCGAGGTGGCGGCGCGCGGCGGCCAGCGCGTTCGACAGGACACGCGGGCGCGGCCCCCAATCGGGTAGCCACAGAGCGTTGTGCTCGACGTCGTAGAGGACGCCGTCGACGGGCCAGTCCAGGCGTTGGCGGAGCTGGTCCGGGTTGCCGCAGCGCCAGTCGGGCCAGCGGTCGCCGACGGGGATCCCGGCGCGCAGGAACACGCGGTGGTCGGCGGCGAAGTGGAAGCCGAACTGCTGCTCGACGTCGTTCAGCTCGGCGTCCGTGAGGCCGGGGCGCAGGGGTTCGCCGAGGTTCTCCTGGAGGGTTCGGGCCTCCTCCACGGTGAGCGCGCCGGCCGGTTGGACTGTCGACATGCCGAGAAGCGTACGTAGCCGAAGCTGGGCGCCGCGCGTCCTTTTCCGGTTCGTGAACACTCCCTCGGCGGGGTGAGCTTCTTCTCTCCGACCTCGGATATGGGAACACAGCGTGAGCGGATGTAGTTCACTCGTCCTGTGACTACCTCACCGTTGCCCGCAGCGCCGCAGGCGCGGGTGCGCGCGCCCGAACTGGCCGGCGACGTCTGGCTCAACACCGGGGGCCACCGGCTCACCCTCGCCGAGCTGCGCGGACGCATCGTGCTGCTCGACTTCTGGACCAGCGGCTGCGTCAACTGCCTGCACGTGCTCGACGAGCTCCGGCCCCTCGAGGAGGAGTTCTCCGACGTGCTCGTCACCGTGGGTGTGCACTCGCCGAAGTTCCTGCACGAGGGTGAGCGCGCGTCGATCGAGGCGGCGGTCCGGCGCTACGAGGTGCACCACCCGGTGGTCAACGATCCGCACCTGGAACTGTGGTCGCAGTACGCCGTGCGGGCGTGGCCGACGCTCGTGGTGGTCGACCCCGAGGGCTACGTCGTGCACGTCGCCGCGGGCGAAGGGCACGGTGAGGCGCTGCGCCGCGTCGTCGCCGACCTCGTGGTCAAGCACGCGGCCAAGGGCACGCTCCGCCGCGGTGGCAGCCCGTACGTGCCGGTCGAGGAGCAGGACGGCGAGTTGCGGTTCCCGAGCAAGGCCGTCGCCACCGCCGAGGGGCGGGTGCTGGTCGCCGACACCGGACACCATTCGATCGTCGAATTCGCCTCCGACGGCGAGACCGTGATCCGGCGCTTCGGCAGCGGTGCGCGCGGCGCGCAGGACGGTCCGTTCGACCTGGCCAGCTTCACCGAGCCGTCCGGTATCGCGCTGCTGCCCAACGACGTCGCCCAGCGCGTCGGGTACCACGCGGTGGTCGCCGACACCGCCGGTCACCGGCTTCGCGGGCTCGACCTCAACACCGGCGAAGTCAGCACCGTCGCGGGCACGGGGCGGCAGTGGCGCGACGGCTCCGACACCGGCAAGGCCGTGGACGTCGACCTCACCAGCCCGTGGGACGTCGCCTGGTGGGCCCCGGCCGGCGGGGTGGTGGTCGCCATGGCGGGCAACCACACGTTGAGCGTCTTCGACCCGGTTTCCGGCAACATCCGGCGCTTCGCGGGCACCACCGTCGAAGGTCTGCGAGACGGTGACGTGCACGAAGCGTTCTTCGCACAGACCTCCGGCCTCGCGCCCGACGGCGACAAGCTCTGGCTCGCCGACGCCGAAACCTCCGCGCTGCGCTGGATCGAGCCGGACGGCGAGTCCTTCACCGTGCACACCGCCGTCGGGGTCGACCTGTTCTCCTTCGGCCACTCCGACGGCCCCGCGGCCGAGGCGCTGCTTCAACACCCACTGGGCCTCGCCGTGCTACCCGGAGACCGCGTCGCCATCGCCGACACCTACAACGGCGCCGTACGCCGCTACGACCCCTTCACGCGCGAAGTCACGACGCTCGCCACCGGGCTCGCGGAGCCGCAAGGCCTGCTTCTGCACGACGGTGTGCTGCTGGTCGTCGAGTCGGCGGGCAACCGGGTCGCGCCGGTCGGCGTCGAGTCGACGACCGTCGCGGGGACCGCGCACGCCGTGCGCCGCTCGCCGACCGTGCTGGCGCCCGGCCACGTCGAGTTCTCCGTGGTCTTCACCCCGCCGCCGGGCGAAAAGCTGGACGAGCGGCACGGGCCGTCGACGCGGCTGGAGATCAGCGCGTCGCCACCGGAGCTGCTCGCCGACGGCGCCGGTGTCGGCACGGACCTGGTGCGCCGGATCCGCTTCGCCGAGGGTGCCACCGAAGGTGTGCTCCAGGTCGTCGCGCAGGCGGCGAGCTGCGACGACGGCGGCGAGCACCCCGCGTGCCGCATCACCCGGCAGGACTGGGGGGTGCCGGTGCGCTTCGAGGTCGGCGGTGAGCAGGCGCTCAGCCTGGTCATGGCGGGTGAGCCGAAGTCCGGCCGGTAGCATGGGCCAGGTGTCCGACGCCCCCCAGCTCGAGATCCAGATGCTGCACGACCGGGTGCTCGTGCGGCTCTCCCCGGAGGAGGGCGAACGGCGCAGCAGCGGCGGCATCGTCATCCCGTCCACCGCTCAGGTGGCGCGCAGACTCGCCTGGGGTGATGTACTGGGCGTGGGCAACAGCGTACGGAACGTCAAACCGGGCGACCGGGTGCTCTTCAACCCCGAGGACCAGCTCGAGGTCGAGATCAAGGGTGAAGGGCACCTGGTGATGCGCGAGCGGGACATCCACGCCGTCGCCACCGAGCGGACCGAGCACGGCACGGGGCTGTACCTGTAGTTCCCGGCTGGGGAAGGGCAGGCGTGCGCGAAGACCACACCTCGAACGACCTCTTCGTCGACGACCTGCTGCGCGGCTTCGGCGACGAGCCGGCCGCCGGGGGCGACCTGGCCACGGAAATCTTCGCCGTCGTCGACGCGCCCCCGCCGCCCGAAACACCGGCCCGGCGGGTGCGGCGCAAGATCGGCCGCACGTTCATGGTCGCCGGCGGTCTGATGGGCCTGTTCGTGCTGCTGTACGCCGTGGACCTGATCGTCAGCGCGGGTGACGTGCCGCGCGGTGTGGTCGTGGCCGGCGTGGACGTCGGCGGCCTCTCGCACACCGACGCCGAAGCCAAGCTGCGCACCCGGCTCCAGCCCCGCCTGACCCAGCCCGTGCTGGTGCACGGCGGGGACATCACGGCCACGCTGGTGCCCGCGCAGTCCGGCCTCGGCCTGGACTGGCCGGCCACGCTCGCGCAGGCCGGGCACCAGCCGTTGAGCCCGATCACGCGGATCGAGTCGTTCTTCCGCACGCGCGAGGTCGGCGTGGTCACGCGCTCGGACCGGCCGCAGGTCGACCAGGCGGTACGGGCCCTGGCCGATCAGCGGCTCAACCACCCGCTGGTGGAAGGCAACATCGGCTTCCAGCCGACGTCGGACACGGGGGTCACGCCCTACCCCGTCGAGCCGCGGCAGGGCCAGTCGCTGGTGGACGTGCCCGCGGCCGTGCAGGCGGTGATCGCGGACTGGCTCGCGCCGGGCGGAGTGCCGCTGCGGATGGACGTCACGCCGCCGAAGTCCACCTCGGCCGGGGTGCACGCGCTGCTGGAGCAGGTGGTGACGCCCGCGGTGGCGCAGCCGGTGGTGGTGCACGGCCAGGGCGAGGACGCCACGCTGACACCGGCCGCGATCGCGTCTTCGTTCCAGTTCGCCCCGCGGGACGGCGGCCGCCTGGAGCTGCGGATCGACCAGGCCAAACTGCAGAAGGCCCTGCAGCCGGACCTCGCCCCCACGGAGACCGACGGGCGCGACGCGCAGATCGTGTTCACCTCGGGCGTACCGTCGGTGGAGCCGTCCGAGGACGCGCGGAAGATCAACTGGGCCACCACCTTCAAGCCGATCACGCAGGTGCTGGCCAAGCCGGACGGACGTGACCTGAGCGTGGTCTACGACGCGACCAAGCCGAGCGTGTCGACCGAAGCGGTGTCGGCGCTGGGCATCAAGGAAGTGGTCGGCGAGTTCACCACGAGCGGTTTCAGCGGGCCGGCGGCCACGAACATCCAGACGCTCGCCGAGCGCGTTTCGGGCGCCATCGTGAAGCCGGGCGAGACGTTCAGCCTCGGCGCGCGCTCGGGCGTCCGGTCGGCGGCGAACGGCTACGTCAGCGCTCCCGTCGACGAGGACGGCACCGGCCCTTCGGTGGTGGGCGGCGGGGTCTCGCAGTTCGCGTCCACTTTGTACAACGCGGCGTACCTGGCCGGCCTCGGCGACGGCGGGCACGCCGCGCACGACCACTACCTCGACCGCTACCCGGCGGGCCGGGACGCGGCGGCCGTGGACGAAGCGGGCAACCCGGTGGAGCTGCAGATCACCGACACCGCCCCCACCGGCTTCGCCATCCAGGCCCATGCCGATGGGGGCTCGGTGACGGTGCGGATCTGGGGTACGAAGCAGTACCGCGTCGAGGGCCGCACCGGTGACCGGTCCAGCCCGGTCGAGCCGACCGTCCAATTCGGACCGGACCCGGACGGCACCTGCCGGCCCTCGGCGGGCGCCGAGGGGTTCGCCGTCTCGGACACCCGCGTGCTCTACGATCCGGCCACCGGCAACGAGGTGCGCGAGGAGACCCGCACCACGACCTACGCCCCGCGGCCGATCGTCCTCTGCTGAGCTGTCCACGGCGGACGAAAAAACCGGCCCGCTGCCGGAGGGGCAGCGGGCCGGTTTCGGAAGAGAAAAACCTGAGTTACCGGTTCACGCTGCGCCGGCCGTACAGGTTCGCCACCAGGGTGACACCGATCGCGGCCACGACCACCTGCGTGAGGATTTCGAGCCAGTCGATCCCCTTGGTGTCGGCGTAGCCGAGCCCACGGGCGATCCAGGTGCCGATGAAGGCGGCCACGATACCGACGATGATGGTCAGCCAGATGGGGATGGCTTGCTTGCCGGGCGCGACCAACCGGCCGAGCAGGCCGAGGATCAAGCCGATTACGATGGCGCTGATGATCCCTGCGATGGTCATCGAAACTCCTCTACCGGAAAAGATGGAGCCCGCGGCCGCGGACGCACTCGTTGTTCCCCGCACCAGGGTGGGCGAAACCTCTTGTCACGGGCATTACACCCACTCGGCACCACCGGTGTGCCGGTCACCGCACCTCAGATCACCCGAAAGCGGGACGAATCGTCGGAAGAGCCCCCAGTGCAGCGGCACCGGGGGCTCTTCCGTCGGTTCGGTGGATCAGAAGGCGGCTTCGTCCACGTCCATCAGCGCGTGGTCGGCGGCCTCGACGATCGCGCGGCGCGCGGTCAGCTCCGGCAGCACGGACTTGGCGAAGAACGAGGACACGGCGATCTTGCCCTCGTAGAACGGCACGTCCTTGGCCGGGGCACCGGCGTCGAGCTTGGCGATGGCCACCTCGGCGCCCTTGAGCAGCTGCCAGCCGATCAGCAGGTCGCCCACCGACATCAGCAGCCGCACGGTGTGCTGGCCGACCAGGTTGATGCTCTGCGGGTTCTCCTGCGAAGCGGTCAGGTAGCCGATCAACGAGCCGAGCATGCCCTGCGTGTCTTCGAGGGCCTGCTTCAGCAGCGCGCGCTCGTTCTTGAGCCGGCCGTTGCCCGCCTCGGACTCGAGGAACTTCGAGATCTCGCCGGCCACGTGCGCGAGCGACTGGCCCTTGTCGCGGACGATCTTGCGGAAGAAGAAGTCCAGCGACTGGATGGCCGTGGTGCCCTCGTAGAGCGAGTCGATCTTCGCGTCGCGGATGTACTGCTCGATCGGGTAGTCCTGCAGGAAGCCGGACCCGCCGAGGGTCTGCAGCGACTGCACGAGCTGCTCGGTCGCGCGCTCGGAGCCGACGCCCTTGACGATCGGCAGCAGCAGGTCGTTCACGCCGTGCGCCAGCTTCAGCGAAGCCTCGTCGCCTTCGCCGGTCCACAGCTGGTCCTGGAACGAAGCCGTGTACAGGTACACCGCGCGCAGACCTTCCGCGTACGCCTTCTGAAGCATCAGCGAGCGGCGGACGTCCGGGTGGTGCGTGATCGTGACGCGCGGCGCGACCTTGTTGAGCATGTTCGGCAGGTCGGCGCCCTGCACGCGCTCCTTGGCGTAGTCGCGCGCGTTCAGGTAACCGGTGGAAAGGGTGGCGATCGCCTTGGTGCCGACCATCATCCGGGCGTATTCGATCACCTGGAACATCTGCGCGATGCCGTTGTGCACCTCGCCCAGCAGCCAGCCCTTGGCCGGGGTGCCGTGCTGGCCGAAGGTCAGCTCGCAGGTGGTGGACGCCTTGATGCCCATCTTGTGCTCGACTCCGGTGACGTAGGCGCCGTTGCGCTCGCCCAGCTCGCCGGTCTTCGAGTCGAAGTGGAACTTCGGCACCAGGAACAGCGAGAGGCCCTTCGTGCCGGGCTTGGTCTCGATGCCGGGGCCCTCGGGGCGCGCCAGCACCAGGTGCATGATGTTTTCGCTCATGTCGTGCTCGGCGGAGGTGATGAACCGCTTCACCCCGTCGATGTGCCAGGAGCCGTCCTCCTGCTTGACCGCCTTGGTGCGGCCCGCGCCGACGTCGGAGCCGGCGTCCGGCTCGGTCAGCACCATCGTCGCGCCCCACTGGCGGTCGATCATGATCTGCGCCCAGTGCCGCTGCTCTTCGGTGCCGTTCTTGTTCACGATCATCGCGAAGTTCGGGCCCGCCATGTACATGAACAGCGGGGCGTTGGCGCCGAGGATCAGCTCGGCCGCGGCCCACTGCACCGTCGGGGGCAGGCCGAAGCCGCCGAGGTCGTCGGTCAGCCCGAGACGCCACCACTCGCCGTCCATCAGCTGCTGGTAGCTCTTCTTGAACGACTCGGGGATCTTCACGCTGAACGTCTCGGGGTCGTACACCGGCGGGTTCCGGTCCGCGTCGGCGTAGGACTCGGACAGCGGGCCGGTGGCGAGCTTGTTCAGCTCGGCCAGCACTCCGCGCGCGGTCTCCTCGTCCGACTCGGCGAGCACGCCCTGGCCGAGGCGCTCCTGTACACCGAGCACCTCGAAGAGGTTGAACTCCAGGTCTCGGACGTTGCTCTTGTAGTGGCCCATGTCGTCACTCCGTTTTGGGTTCGGCTTTCCGGCCGGGCGCAGGTTCCCTTACTCGCCGGTAACTTCAGGATATTACCTACGAGTAACCGGAGCAAGTGAATCGGCCCTTTCCCGGGTGGAATTCCGCCGAAAAACCGACACCGACCTGGACGGAGTGGTCAGAGGGTGCTGCGCGCCACGGCCGGTTGGGGGACCACGGGATGGTGCCCGTCGTCCGCGCGCGGGATGAGGATGCCGCTGCGGAACGCGATGGTCACCGCGTGTGTCCGATCCCGTGCGGACAGTTTGCGCAGGATGCTCTTCACGTGCGTGCGGACCGTTTCCACGGACAGGAACAGCAGCTTGGCGATCGCCGAGTTCTCCAGTCCCTCGGCCACGAGTTGCAGCACCTGGTACTCGCGGCGCGACAGGGGCATGGCGCCCCTCGGCGGCTGCGGTGCGAGCTGGTCCTCGGCCGGCGCGGCCCTGGGCGAGGGCTGGCGTTTCGGTCTGGCGGTGAGCGCGGCCAGCGCCGGGTCGATGTACCGGCGGTCGGAGTGCGCGCGCCGGATGGCCTCCGCGAGCCGCCGCGGGTCCACCGCCCGGGGCACGATCGCGTGCGCTCCCGCGGCGATGGCGGTGGACAGGTACTGCTGCGTCCGGTTGACGTCGCGCACGAGCATCACCAGCAGCAGGGCCGGATCGCCCGTGGCGAGCAGCTTGGTCAGGTGGCAGTTGGGGTCCAGCGCCGAGTCGATGATCGTGACGTCGGGCCGCGCCTGCTCGCACAGCTGGAGCGCCGCGTGGTGGCTCGCCGCCTGCCCGGCCCAGTGCAGTCCGGGGCTGCGGTGCACCATCGCGGCCAGCCCCTCGCGGAAGATCGGGATGGGGTCGACCACGGCGACCCCGAGGCTGCGGGTCGCACCGGGCAGTCCCGGTGTCACGGGCGTTCGTTGGGGCTCGATGCCGCGCATCTCGGGCCTCCGGTAATCCAGGTCGTTCCCGGGTGGCCGGACGCGGGGGCGGCGCCCCCTGGACGTGCCGTCCGGCACCACCCGATCCCCCCTGCGGGACCGGACGGGAAAGACATCTTGTCTCTGATGCGAGTACCCGGGAAGCACCTCGTGACGCGGTTTCCCCCTCATGGCCGTATCGGCCGGTCGCAGCAAACCCTCGGTAGAAAAGCGGCAGTGATCTGCGGTGATCCGCCGCCGCCCGGCCGAGGAGGTTGCTCCGGTTGCTACTGAGGGTGTAGCCCGTTCGATGGGCGCTCGGTGACAAGCTGTGTGCGGAGCGCGGCGAATTCCTCGGCCAGCCCGGCCGGTGTCCAGTGGGCGTTGAGGCCGCTCGGATTGGGCAGGGCCCAGACTCTCGTCGGGCCGATCCGGCGCTCCTGGCGGCCGACGCGGGCCTTCGGGTCATTGAAGGCCAGGCGGTACGCGCCGATGCCCAGCACGGCCAGCCAGCGCGGCTCGGCGCGCTCGACCTTGGCGATCAGCGCCTGCCCGCCGGCGCGCAGCTCGTCGTCGCTCAGCTCGTCGGCCCGCGCGGTGGCCCGTTCGGCGACGTTGGTGACGCCGAGCTTCAGCGCGAGCAGCTCGTGCTGCTCGCTGGGGTCGAACTGCCGCGGGGTGAAGCCGCCGCGGTGCAGGGCGGGCCAGAACCGGTTGCCGGGCCGGGCGAAGTGCAGGCCGAGCACGGCGGAGTACAGGCCGGGGTTGATCCCGCAGAACAGCACGTCGAGACCGGGGGCCAGCACGTCCGGGACGGTCGTGCCGGCTGCGGCGGCCAGTTGCTCCGGGGTTGGTCGGGTGCCCATCCGCCCAGTCTCCCGGTCCTCCCCTCCCGGCTGGCGGCCGCCACGGGATTTCGGCCCGGCTGAACCGGTGGTCGAAGCCCTGACCTCGGCCGATGTCCGCGGTGACCGTCGGCCGGGACGGCTTCTCCGCACACGGGGTAGCGGAGCCGCCACCCGGCTGGGTAGCCTGTGTGATCTCTCGCACAACGACGTCGGAGAGGCGGCCGCATGCCGGTTTTGCTCGTCCTCGGCCTGGTGGCCCTGGTCATCGCCATCGCGGCGCTGATCGTGGTCCTGGAGGACCGGCGCGCCGCCAAGCGGGCGGCGCTGCAGCGCCAGGCCCGGCTAGCGCGCCTGGGCGAAGTCGACCCGCTCGCGCCGGGCCGTCTGCGCGTGGACCGTTGAAGGAACGCCGCGCAGGGAGAGCAGCACCGCGGCGAAGAGCCAGCCGACCCCGGCCCCGAAGGTGTTGGTCATGAGGTCGTCGACGTCGAAGATCCGGTAGGCGAACGGCGCGGTGCCGAAGTTGGCGGTGAGCTGCGTGATCTCGATGGCGAGGGACGCGGCGGCCCCGATGGCCAGCGTCCCGGCCAGCCCGCGGCGCCACAGCATCCGCGCGAACACCCCGAGCGGCACGAACAGCAGCACGTTGAGCGCGACCTGCTGGAAGGTCTGCGTGGTGAACCAGTGCGCCGCCGGGAGGCCGTGCTTGAGCAGCTCGGTGTGGATGTCGCCGATCCACTGGAACGGCCGCAGCTGCACGGTCTGCTCCAGTCGCCGGCTGTGCGCCCCGGGCAACGGCAGGAACACCACGGCGAGCGTCATGCTCGCGTAGAGGACGACCGCGGCCGTGGTCACCAGCCCGCGAACCCGCGGCCGCCCGTACCGCGCGAACTGCAGCACGAGCTGGGGGACGAGGATCGTCGACCACACCGCGAGGAACCCGATCAGTCCGTACTGCAGGGCGGTGACCTGTGCGTTCGTCATGAGAAGAACGCTATGGAGCTGGGCGGGCGCGTACTTCGGTCGAAGAGCCGGTCGGGCCGCCCGGGGGTCGGCCATCTGGCCGAGGCGGGCCCGAGCCGATCGGCCGGGGCCCGGCTCGCCGTCGACGGGAGCACCAACGCCGGGTGACATTTCCCTATCGCCCGGCTTCTTCCTCTGGTGACCGACCTCCCCTTTGGGCAGACTGCGACGCCGGGCGCCCGTTTCAGGGGACATCGGGCGCGAAACCGGAGGAAACATGAGGCTCTTCACCCGGATCGCGGCCACCGCCGCGGCCGCACTGGCCACGGTGGCCGTCACGAGCGCACCCGCGTCGGCGGCCCAGACCACGGACGTCCGCATCATCACGTTCAACGACCTGCACGGCAACCTCGATCCGCCGGCCGGCTCGAGCGGGCGCGTCACGTTGTCGAACGGGTCCACTGTGGACGCGGGCGGAGCCGCCTACCTGGCGACGCACGTGAAGCAGTTGCAGTCGCAGGTCCGCAACTCGATGGTGCTCTCCGCGGGCGACAACGTCGGCGCGTCGCCGGTGATCTCCGCCCTGTTCCACGACGAACCGACCATCGACTTCCTCAACCTGCTCGGGGTCAAGGCGTCCGTGGTGGGCAACCACGAGTTCGACGAGGGCTACCAGGAGCTGCTGCGCATGCAGTTCGGCGGCTGCAACAAGACCGACGGCTGCCAGTTCCGCAAGTCCTACGACGGCGCGCGGTTCCCGCTGCTGGGCTCCAACGTGTACTTCACCAACGGCCTGCCCGCGCTGCTGCCGTTCACCGTCCAGTTCTCCGGCGGCGTGCCGATCGGCATCATCGGCGCCACGCTGAAGGACCTGCCCACCGTCGTCACGCCGGAGGCGATCAAGGGCCTGAAGTTCGGTGACGAGGTGCAGTCCATCAACCGCACCGCGAACCTGCTGGACGCGCTCGGCGTCAAGGCCCAGGTCGTGCTCCTGCACCAGGGCGACAGCACCGAGGTCAACTCCGGGCCCGACGACTGCAAGCTGCAACCGGGCGGCCCCGCCGCGACCATCGCGAAGAACGTCAGCCCCGAGGTCGACGCCATCTTCACCGGGCACAGCCACCAGCAGTACAACTGCGTGATCAACGATCCGGCGGGCCGGCCGCGCACGGTCACCCAGGGTGCCTCGTTCGGCCGGTTGCTGTCCGTGCTGGACCTGAAGATCGACCTGCGCACCCGCGACGTCGTGCGGTCGCAGAGCAAGGCGCACAACGAGATCGTCACCCGGGACGTCACCCCGGACCCGGCCGTGGCCAAGCTGGTCGACGAGGCCAGGACCAAGGCCGCCCCGATCGCCAACCAGCCGGTCGGCACCATCACCGCGGATCTCAAGGCGGCCGGCGCGCCCTCGGGCGAGTCGACGCTCGGTGACGTCATCGCCGACGCGCAGCTGGAGGGCACCAAGTCCACCAACGCGCAGATCGCCATCACCAACCCCGGCGGCATCCGCGCCGACCTGAACTACGCCTCCTCGCCGAACGGCGAGGGCGACGGCGTGGTCACCTACGGCGAGGCGTTCACCGTGCAGCCGTTCGCGAACATCATGCAGACCATCACGCTCACCGGCGCGAACCTGAAGAACGTGCTGGAGCAGCAGTGGGGCCAGTCCGGTGGGACCAAGATCCTGCAGATCTCGAGCACGCTGCACTACACCTACTCGGCGTCGGCGCCGGTCGGCTCGCGCATCTCGAAGCTCAGCGTGAACGGCACGCCGGTGGACCCGGCCGCGACGTTCCGCGTGTCGGTGAACAACTTCCTCGCCGCGGGCGGCGACGGGTTCACCGAGTTCACCAAGGGCACCGACCTGGCGGGCGGCCCGGTCGACCTGGACGCGCTGATCGCCTACCTCGGCGCGCACCCGGGCGTGGCGCCGCCGCCGGCGGACCGGATCACGGTCACGCCGTAGCTTTCCCGGCCCGGGAGCCCCGCCGCGTTCCGGCGGGGCTCCCGTTTTGCCAAGACGGCCGCGGGCCCGTGCGCGACGATGGGGTCATGGTGACCTGGGAAGACGTGGTGGCGCTCGGGACGGAACTGCCGGAGACCGAGGAATCCACCTGGTACCGCACCCCGGCGTTGAAGGTGGCGGGCAAGGGTTTCACCCGCCTGCGAACCGACGCGGAGGGCGGGCTCGTGCTGTTCTGCGGCCTGGACGAGAAGGCCGCCCTGCTCGACGGGGGTGATCCGGCGTTCTTCACCACCCCGCACTACGACGGGTACGGCATCATCCTGGTCGATCTCGACCGGGTGGACGGACAGCACCTGCGTGAGCTGCTGACCGAGTCCTGGCGGCTGAAGGCCCCGCGGCGGCTGGTCAGGTGAGCTCGCCTTCGAGCAGGCTCATCAGGTACATGTCGTGGTACCGGCCGTCCTGGCCGCGGAAGCACTCGCGGTGCCGGCCGTCCTCGACGAAGCCCAGCTTGCGGTAGACGTGGCGGGCGGCCTCGTTCTCCGCGACCACCCACAGCGCGATCAGGTGCAGCCGCATCACCGTGAAGCCGTACCGGCACATCAGCCGCAACGCCTCGGTGCCGTAGCCCCCGCCCTGGTGCTCCCGGTCGCCGATGTAGATGTCGACCTCGGCGCGCCCCTGCTCGGGCTCGGCGTCGCGCAGGTCGACGACGCCGAGCAGCCGGCCGTCGGCGATCCTCTCGATGCCGAGCACCACTTGTGCGTAGGTGTTGACCTTGCGGTCCTCACAGAGTTTGCGGATCTGGTCGAGCGAATGCGGGTGGCTGTTGTTCATCCACCGGCCCAGCTCCCAGTCGTTGACCCAGCGGTACAGCGGTTCGGCGTCCGACGGTTCGAGCGCGCGCAGCCGCACCAGCTCTCCGATGAGCATCGGATTCCCCTCACTCCCGCTCGACCAGCAGGATGTCCTGAACGTCGGGTCTCATCCTGCCCGAGCTCCGGCTCGGGGACGCGGTGTTTTCGGCGCCGGTGGTGCGTCGTTCGGTGAGGCGGTGCGCGTGGCCGGGGTGGTGGTCTGGTGGGATGTGCGCACACACCGGAACTACGCGGGGAGTGAGCATGTCGACCGAATGGCCGCTGCGGCAGGATCCGGAATCCCCGGTGATCTTCGCGCACGCGCTGATCGAGTCCCCGGACCAGCTGGCCTTCGTCGTCCTCGACGATGACGACGACTGGTTCATCAGCGACGGCGCCGAGTTCGACGAGGACATGGCCGTCAACCGCGAGCAGTTCGGCGCGGTCCGCCTGCGTGAGGCGGTCGAACGCCTGCCGCAGCTCACGGCCCTGGCCGAACTGCCCCCGGGCATGGCCGCGGACTGGGACCCGGACCGCTCGACCTGGCTGCTCAGCTCCGTCGCGGACTCCGACGACGTGTCCGAGGACATCGCGGTCCGCGAGACGCGCGTCGCCGCCTGGTCGCACCCCGGTTCGCCACTCGAAGAGGTGCAGCTCAGCACCGGCCTGGCGGAGATCGGCACGGGCCCGGACGCACCGGCCCGCGCGGTCCGCCAGGTGGTCCGCGAGACCGACGGAACCTGGCTGTTCGTGGGCTTCGAGGTCCCGGAGGCGGAGGACTTCGAGGTCGAGGGAATGGAACTGGAGCACGTCGTGCGCCTCTACCCGGACGTGGTGACGGTCCTCCAGGCCGCGCCGGGCCAGGTCTTCGACCGCGAGGCCCCAGGAGCGCACTGGGAACTGGTCGAGGGCTGAGCGAAGCTGCGCGGGAAAAGCACAGTGGGTGCCTACCGAAATTCGGTGGGCACCCACTGAAATGCTGAAGAATTACTGCTGAAAAAGAAAAGAGCGGATGACGGGAATCGAACCCGCGTATTCAGCTTGGGAAGCTGATGTTCTACCATTGAACTACATCCGCAGTGCCCGACCAGCATACACAGGGCCTCGGCGGGGCTGTCCAGTGGGTTGACGGCGCCTGGGGGAAGTGACAACACTTGTTGTCGACTCCTGCGAGAGGTGACGGGCGTGGACGATCCGGTGTTGTTTCGACAGGGTGGGTTTCGGCTGGCGGCTCGGAGGCGGGGCACCGGGGCCAACGGGGACGAAGGCCAGGTCAGGCGGTTGCGGGAGTTCGCGCAGCGGGAGGACCAGGCGGCCGACCGGCTCGTGGCCTGGGTCCGGGAAGGCCGGGAGGGACGCGGGCACCGGGCGAAGCAGGCCCAGCTGGAGCTGGCCCTCGCTCAAGGGATCGACGCCGTTGCCGATCCGGCGCCGCCGCTCGAAGACTTCTTCCGGCAGGTCGAGGCCGTTCCCTACTGGGTCGACTCCGAGCGCCTCCAGCGCGGGGCCAAGGCCATCACCCGCGCCGGCCTGCTCGGGCTCTTCCCCCTCGGGGACATGTCGCTCATGGGTGGTTACCTCGCCTCGCGGGCGACGAAAGCGCTGGTCGGGACCGGGGAGATCGAGTACCACGCCACGCGGCGGCTGGTGGAGACCGCGACCTGGTGGATCGACGTCACCACGCCCGGCGCCATGGCCCGGCACCGGATCGGCTACACCGCCGCGGTGCGGATCCGGCTGGTGCACGCCCACGTCCGCCGGGCCATGAACGAGCGGGACGACTGGGACTACGCCGCCTGGGACCGGCCCGTCAACCAGGTGCAGACCGCCGGCACGCTCCTGCTCTTCTCGCTGGTCTACGTGTTCGGCACGCAACTGCTGGGCCTGCGCTACTCCGCCCGCGAGCGCGCCGACATCCTGCACCTCTGGCGCTACATCGGCTGGCTGATGGGCGTCGACGAGGAGCTGCTGCCCGCCGACGAGGACGACGCGTGGCGGTTGCTCTGGCTGCTCGCCGCCACCGAGTTCATCCCCGACGACGACTCGAAACGGCTGGCCAGGGCCCTCGTCGAGAGTCACGCGTCGATCGGGGCCGGACGCGGGGCCGCCGGGAAGGTGCTGGGGCAGGTCAACGCCGGGGTGCACTCCGCGATCAGCCGGCTCGTGCTCGGGAAGGACAACGCCGACTTCCTGGAGCTGCCGAACGACGTGGTCGCGCAGACGGCCGTGCTCGCCGCGGCCGGGCTGAACTTCGCCGCCGAGACGGTCCGGTTGTGCGTGCCCGGCGCGACCGCGCTGCAGGAACGGCTCGGGCAGGCCGGGCGCCGCCTCTACCGGCGGCGGCTGAACGAGGCGTTCAAGCCGGACACCTCGTACAAGCAGCACATGCGCGCCGCCTGAACCGGCCCGGATAGGCTTCGCCCGTGCTGCTCAGTGACCGTGACCTCCGCAAACAGCTCGAAGCCGAACGGCTCGGCATCGACCCGTTCGACCCCGCCATGGTCCAGCCGTCCAGCATCGACGTCCGGCTGGACCGGTTCTTCCGGGTGTTCGACAACAGCAAGTACACCCACATCGACCCGCAGTTGCAGCAGGACGAGCTGACCTCGCTGGTCGAAAAGGAGGGGGACGAGCCGTTCGTGCTGCACCCCGGCGAGTTCGTGCTCGGCTCGACCTTCGAGCTGGTCACGCTGGCCGACGACCTCGCGGGACGGCTCGAGGGCAAGTCCTCGCTCGGGCGCCTCGGCCTGCTCACGCACTCGACCGCCGGCTTCATCGACCCCGGCTTCTCCGGTCACATCACGCTCGAGCTGTCGAACGTGGCGAACCTGCCGATCACGCTCTGGCCGGGCATGAAGATCGGCCAGCTGTGCATCTTCCGGCTCTCCAGCGCCGCGGAATTCCCGTACGGCTCGACCGAGGCCGGCTCCCGCTACCAGGGGCAGCGCGGGCCGACGCCGAGCCGCGCGTACAAGAACTTCCACCGCGTCGACACCTGGCGCTAGGGCGTGTCCTTAAAGCTGGTGTGCGTGATCTGCTGTGATCTTCGGTTGTGGTGCGCAGGCATGAGCTGACTGATGAGCAGTGGCAGGTGATCGAGCCGCTGTTGCCGGTGTCGGGGGTGAGGGGTCGCCCGCGGGTGGATGACCGGTGGGTGATCAACGGGATGCTGTGCAAGGCCAAGACCGGGGTGGCGTGGCGGGATCTGCCGGAACGGTATGGGCCGTGGAAGACGGTCTGCACCCGGTTCTGGCGTTGGTCTCGCTCGGGCACCCTGTCCGCTCTGGTGGCGCAGGTGCGGGTGATCGCCGAGGCGATCAACGACCTCGACCGCGAGGTCTCGGTGGATTCCAGCATCGTGCGGGCGCATCAGCACCCCGCCGGCGGGGGCCGGACGACGGCATCCCCCACAGGGGGAAGCCGGCGTCGGCTGCGAGCACAGCGAGCCAGATGATCATGCCATCGGCCGCTCCCGGGGCGGAGCCACCACCACGATCAACCTGGCCTGCGATGGTCATGGGCGGCCTCTGCCGGTGGTTTTGACCGGCGGCAACGTCAACGACTGCACGATGTTCACCCAGGTCATGGCGGGTATCGAGTTCCGTCGGCCGGGGCCAGGCCGTCCAGCGATCCGGCCGCGCCGGGTGCTGGCGGACAAGGGCTACTCCAGCCGCGCCATCCGCTCCTACCTGTGCCGACGGCACATCCCGGCGACGATTCCCGAACGCCGGGACCAGCAAGCCAATCGGGTACGCCGTGGCCGGGCCGGTGGCCGCCCACCGGCCTTCGACCGGGGCGCCTACCGGCGGCGCACCATCGTGGAACGGTGCTTCAACCGCCTTAAACAATTCCGCGCCATCGCCACCCGCTCCGACAAGACAGCCATCTCCTACCGAGGTCTCATCGACCTGGCCACCCTGCTCCTCGGACTTCGAGGACACGCCCTAGGCCGAAACCGGCGCCGCCCAGTCGATCCGGTGGCTCCACATGAACTCGTTGGGGTCCTCGGCGGACGGCTTGCTCAGGGTCCGCGCCAGGAAGAAGTCGCGCAGCAGGCGGCCGACCGGCCCGGGCGCGCCCTTGGCGTCACTGTTGCGCTTGCCCTGGGCGACCACCGCCTCCACACGGGTGCGGCGCAACGATTCGAACGTCGCCAGCGCGGTCTCCGGCACGTCGCGAAGGCAGCGCGCCAGGGTGACGGCGTCCTCGATCGCCATCGACGCGCCCTGGCCCGCGGCCGGTGACGTCGCGTGCGCGGCGTCGCCGATGATGCCGATGCGGCCACGGTGCCAGACCGGGACCGACGGGAAATCGTAAGTGGCCCAGGGCCGGTAGATCTCTTCGGTCGCCTCGATGATCCGGGCGGCCGGGAACCGGTCGCGCGCGAACAGGCGCAGCAGCGCCGCCCGCCAGACCGGTCCGCGCAGCGCGGCCAGCTCGGCGCGGTCGGGCTCGGTGGCGCGCGGCACGTTCGCGAACCACCACACTGATCGGTCCGGGTGCACCACGTGGGCGAAGAACGCCTTCCGGCCGAACGCCATGTGCATCACCCCCGGCTCGTCGCCGAGGTCGAGACCGGTGACTCGGCCGCCGGTGTTCAGCAACGGCACGTAGCGCGGCTCCGGCGCGGTCGGATCGATGATCCGGCGGACCCGCGAGCGCAGTCCATCGGCACCGATCAGCAGGTCGCCGGACGTCGCGGTCCCGTCCTCGAACTGGGCGGTGACCTGCGAGGAAGTCTGGGTGGCGGCAGTGAGCCGCTTGTCGTACGAGGTCGGGACGCCGCGCCGGTCCGCTTCTTCGCGCAGGGCCCGGTACAGGTCGGCCCGCCCGATGGTCTGGCTCGTGGTGCCGTCCGGCAGCGGCTCGCCCAGCGGGAACTCCGCCAGCCGATGGCCGTTGCCGAGCCCGATCGTCATGCGCGGGGTGTCGAAGCCCGCGGCCTTGACCAGCGGTTTCAGTCCGAACGGGCGCAACGCGTCGAGCCCGTTCACGGCGAGGGTGAGGAATGCCCCGACACCACCCACGCCCCGGCCGGACGCCTCGTAGAGCACCGGTTCGTGCCCCACCTCCTGCAGCGCGATCGCCGTGATCGTGCCCGCGATGCCCCCGCCGGCGATCAGTACCCGTGCCATTTTTGCTCCCCTGGTAAGTATCTCTGAAACTAATTCGTTCTATCGAACTAAATACTCAGGGTAAGCTGGCCGGGTGTCAAGGGAGCGCGAGACCCTGGTGGACGAGCTGCTGATGCAGTCCCGGGTGTGGTCCACGGAGACGGTGGTCTTCCACGCGGCGATCGCCGAGCGCCGGGGGCTGTCGGCGGTGGAGAACAAGGTGCTGGACTACCTGGCGCGCTTCGGCCCGCTCACCCCGAAGGACCTGGTGAAGTACTCCGGGCTGGCTCCCGCGTCGATCACCGCGTTGATCGACCGGCTCGAACGCAAGGGCGCGGTGCGGCGCGGTCCGCACCCGGACGACCGGCGGCGGGTGCTGGTCCAGCTCGACGGGCCGGGTAACGACGCCTCGCTGTGGGACCACCTCGTCGGCCAGGTCAGGGCGCGGGCCGAGCGCTACACGGACCAGGAACTCCGCACGGTGATCGGGTTCCTGCGCGAAGCGGCCGAGATCACCCACGAGTCGACCGCGCGTCTCGGAGATCAGGGGGCGGACTGACCTGGGCCGGGTGGGACGGGGCCGATCCGGACCCGCCGGTGTCCGGGCCGGCGCGCTCCGGTTGCGGATCACCCGGCGCCGGTGATGATCAGGGGGTGCGTCCGGTCACTGCGGCGGCTGATCCGGCCCGGAACGGGGCAGAGATCACTTCGGTCGGGCAGGTAGGTCCCAGTGAGAGGTGGAGTCATGGCCGAGGTCGTCCCCAGCGAGCGGGCTGGTCAGCAGCACCTCGCCCACGTGGTGTTCATCGCGGGCGCGGCGGCGGTCGGCGGGTTCCTGTTCGGGTACGACAGCTCCAACATCAACGGGGCCGTGCTCGGCATCCAGAAGCACTTCGAGGTCGGCGCCGCCGCCACGGGACTGACCGTCTCCAGCGCCCTGATCGGTTCGGCCGTCGGGGCCTGGTTCGGCGGGCTGCTGTCCGACCGGATCGGGCGCATCCGGACGATGCAGCTGGCCGCGGTGCTGTTCTTCATCAGCGCGCTCGGGGCGATGTTCCCGTTCGGGATCTGGGACCTGGCGCTCTGGCGGGTGATCGGCGGCGCCGCGATCGGCGTCGCCTCGGTGATCGGGCCGTCCTACATCGCGGAGGTCGCGCCGCCCGCCTACCGCGGCCGGCTGGCCAGCCTCCAGCAGCTCGCGATCGTGCTCGGCATCGGGGTGTCCGCGCTGGTCAACTGGGTGATCAAGGCGTTCGCGCCGGTCCGGCCCGACGGCTCCCACGACCTCAACGGCGAGCTCGGCGGCCTCGAGGCCTGGCAGTGGATGCTGGGCGCCGCCGCCGTGCCCGCGGTCATCTACTTCGTGCTCGCCTCGGTCATCCCCGAATCACCGCACTACCTGCTCTCGATCGGCAAGCTCGACCGCGCGCGCGAGGTGCTGGCCGAGGTCGAGGGCGCCGACGAGGTCGAGACGAAGCTGGCCGACATCCGCCGCGGCCTGCGCACCGAGAAGCAGTCGAAGGTGCGGGACCTGCTGGGCGGGCGGTTCGGCCTGCTGCCGGTGGTCTGGGTCGGCATCGCGCTCGCCGTGTTCCAGCAGTTCGTCGGCATCAACGTGATCTTCTACTACTCCGACACGCTGTGGCACTCGGTCGGCCAGAACACCGACTCGCTGCTGATCTCCATGGTCAGCCCGGTGATCAACATCCTCGGCACGTTCATCGCCATCGCCTTCATCGACCGGGTGGGCCGCAAGCCGCTGCTGCTGGTCGGCTCGGTCGGCATGGCGATCGGGCTCGGGGTCGCGGCGATCGCGTTCGGGCACGCGCAGCGGGTGAACGGCGACCTGACCCTGCCCGGCGCGTGGGGACCGGTCGCGCTGGTGTTCGCGAACGTCTTCGTGCTCTCGTTCGCGCTGTCCTGGGGGGTCATCCTCTGGGTGCTGCTCGGCGAGATGTTCCCGCTGCGCATCCGCAGCGCCGCGCTGGCCGTCGGCACCGCGGCCAACTGGGTGGCGAACTGGCTGGTCACGGTCAGCTTCCCGAGCATGTCGGACTGGAACCTGAGCGCCACCTACTGGATCTACGCGGCGTTCGCGCTGCTGTCGATCCCGTTCACGCTGAAGTTCATCCGGGAGACCAAGGGAACCTCGATCGAGGGCGTCGTCTGATCACTGGGGCCGGCCACGCACTGGGCCTTTCGGTGGTAACGGTCGTGATCCGTTCGTGATAATTTGCCGCTCGTGTCCCCCATTGGTGTAAGGGTTCGGGTAGCTTTGGTGTCACTGAGTGTTCTTCTGGGCGGGTTTACCGCCGCAGGAGGGACGATGTGGCTCCACGGTTCGCCCACCGTGACGACTCTCGGTAGCGCGACTCCCGGACCGGCCGGGCCGGGTGGAGGCCGTGCGGAGACCGGCGGCCCGCTGGCGAAATCGCCCGTCACGCCGAGCAGTTCACCGGCGCCGAGTTCTTCCGCGGCCCCGTCCACGTCCGACAGCCCGACGCCGACGCCCTCCTCGGAAGCTCCGCCCACCTCGTCCTCGCCGCCGCCCAGCTCACCGAAGCCGAGCCCGAAGGCCGAGGTGGACACCTCGCTGGCCGGTCAGATCGTCAGCCTGGTCAACGACCAGCGCGCGGACGCGGGCTGCGATCCCGTCACCGAGGAGCCGCACCTCGACACGGCGGCGCAGAAGCACAGCGACGACATGTCGGACCGCGACTACTTCTCGCACGACACCCCCGAGGGCACGCAGTTCGACAAGCGCATCCGCGCCGCCGGCTACAGCAAGCCGGGGGCGGAGAACATCGCGAAGGGCGCGACCAGCGCTTCGCAGGTGATGGACATGTGGATGCACTCCAGCGGCCACCGCGCGAACATCCTCAACTGCTCGCTGACGAAGCTCGGCGTCGGCGTGGCCAAGGCCGGCTGGTACTGGACCCAGGACTTCGGCTACTGATAGTCCTCGACCGGGTCGGCCCGCAGATCGCCGTAGCGGGCCAGCACGGTCGCGCGCAGGTTCGGGTCGGTGCGCGGCACCGGCTCGATGAACACCTCGGTGACGTCGTGGAACTCCTCGGCCAGCTCGGCCGCCATCCGCACGCACGCCCGCTCCACGTCGGCCGCGCCCAGCGAGTCGTCGAAGTCGACGCGGGCGCACACCAGCACCTGGTCGGTGCCCATGAGCATGGTCTGCAGGTCCACCAGCGCCTCGATCTCCGGCGCGGCCGCGAGGTGGTCGCGCACCCCGCGCACGATCCTGGGGTCGGCCTGGCGTCCGATGAGCAGTCCCCGGTTCGTGCGGCCCAGCAGGTACGCGACCCCGGCCAGCAGCAGCCCGATCAGGATCGACGCGCCACCGTCCCAGACCGAGGAGCCGGTGAGCTGGTGCAGGCCGATGCCCGCGAACGCCAGCAGCAGGCCGACCAGCGCGGCGGAATCCTCGAACAGCACGGTCTTCGGCGTCGGGTCGTCGATCATCCGCAGGTAGCCGAAGAACGAGCGGTTCTCGCTCTTCGACTCCTGGCGGACCTGCTTGATCGCCTGCAGCCACGAGGTGCCCTCCAGCAGGAAGGCCACGCCCAGCACGATGTAGCCGACCAGCGGGCTCTCCTGCTCGCTGTTCTCGCCGAACACGGTGGTGAAGCCCTCGTAGAGCGCGAACATCGCCCCGGACGCGAAGATCGAGACGGCGGCGAGCAGCGACCAGAAGTACCGCTCCTTGCCGTAGCCGAAGGGGTGCACCCGGTCGGCCGGGCGTTCGGACCGTTTCAGGGCGGTCAGCAGCAGGACCTCGGTGATGGTGTCGGCGACCGAGTGCACGGCCTCCGAGAGCATCGCGCCGGAGCCGGTGATGATGCCCGCGATCAGCTTCAGGATCGCGATGGCCAGGTTGACCCCACCGGCCAGCACGACGGTGAGGGTGCTCTCGCCGCCTTTTTGCTCTTCCTCGGTCACCCGCTGAACAGTAGCCGGGGTCCTCGGTCGCGGCGGCGCCGGAGACCCGGGTGGCTCAGAGGCGGTGCAGGCCGGAGAGCACCCGCTCCATCAACGCCAGCGCCGGCCGCCCGTCACCGGTGTCGTCGTTCTCGTGGATCCGCACCAGCCCCAGCTCGGCCATGTCGTCGAGCAGGATCCGCGCGACGCCCAGCGGCACGCTCAGCGTCGAGGCCACCTCGGCGACCGAGCGCGGGGAGTGGCACATCGTCCGGACCGAGTGGAATTCGCCGCTCATCTGCGGGTTGTTCCACTCCGCCCGCCCCACGCAGGTGGACACGAGCGCCTCGATCGCCAGGTGACGGCGCGACTGGGTCCGTCCCCGGGTGAGCACGTACGGCCGGACGAGGGTCCGCGGGTGCGGTGGCGGCGTCTCGGGCCCGTCGTCCCACTGGCCGCCGGTCGAGGTGAAGTCGGGCTGGGATGCTCCGGGGATTTCGGGTTCTTCGGGGTGGTTGTGGCGGCGGACGTTTTCTTCGCCCAGGGTGCCGGAGTACGCGGCATCGGTCCGCTCGGCCGGGTGGACCGCGGGCGCCGGTTCGCTGGAGCTGACCGGGCTCTCGCCGGCCAGCCGCTCGGCGAGCTTCGGGCCGGGGAACCGGGCGCCGACCGCCATCGGCGCGGGCGACGGGAGCGGGTCCGGCACCGGGGAAACCGGTTCGACGGCGACGGGATCCGCGGTTCGGCCGGTCAGCCGCTGCGTCTGTTTCGCGGAAGGGAACCGGGCGCCGGAACGGCCGGTCGGTCGCGCTTCCCGGTGCCCGCTCATCCTGTCCGCCCCTTTTTCTCAGTGGCTCTTCACCGACCCCGCGGGCGGCGGTGGTCGCGAGGAAAAGCCAGGATACGCCCGTTGTCCAGTCCTTCGGTGTGAATGTGACACCGGGTGGTCCAGGTGCGGTGAATGGGTTCCCGAGGACCGCGGAAACGATTTTCGGAGGAATTCTGGTACGTTCGTACGCTTCTATCAAATGGTTGACAGAATGTTTCGCCGAGTGGCGCACCCCAGTAACAAAAGTGTGCCCAGCACGAACGCGCTCTGCTCCGCGATCGCGGCGAATCCGGCGCCCGCGGCGGTGGAAAGGCCCAGCCAGCAGTACGTGACGGCGGCGCCCGCGGCGAGCGGGAAAGCGGGCGGGCGGGCCTTCAGCCCGTACCCGATGGCCAGCGCGGCCAGCGCGAGCATCACCCCGGTCTGCGTCCACGGCGATCCGCCGAGGGTCATTCTCACTAGGTGGAACGCGGTGCTCAGCCCGAGCCCGACGGCGAAGCCCAGCCACGGGTGGGCCGAGGGCGGAGCCGGCCGGGCCGGCAGCCGCAGCGCCACCAGGACCAGTGCCACCACCACGACCAGCGTGCCGGCCAGCTGCGCGGGCGCGGCCAGGAAGTGCGCGGCGTCCATCCCGCGTGACACCGCGAAAGCCGCCACGGCGCCCACCACCAGCAGTGCGCTCCACGCCCACGTACCGGGTTTGCGCAGCCAGGGCGTACGGCCGAAGAAGGCTTCCACGATCGCGATCGGCGTCGCGATGCTCCAGACCACGTGCAGGGTCAGCACGTACACCGTCCAGGTCGCGCCCAGGCCGAGCACCGGGATGTGGGCCGGGCCGATCAGGTCGAGGCCGAGGTAGTGCGGGTTGAACAGCGTCTGGGTCAGCAGGCCCTCTTCGGTGACGCCGAAGGCGAGCGCCAGCACCAGGATCGTCGGCCAGCCGCGGCCGCGGCGGCGCGCGACCTCGCGGATCAGCAGCGCCCCCGAGCCGTACAGCGCGACGAACGTGGCGTACATGCCGAGCTGCTGGGCGAGCGCGGGCGGGCCGGTCAGGTACTGGTCGCCGAGCAGGAACTCGGCGACGAACGGGGCGAGCAGGGCCAGTGCGGCGAGGGCGGTCTTGCGTAGCGGCATCCGTCGATGGTGGCGCCGCGCCGGGCCTCGGCCCTGGTCCGTCGATCACGACCGGGCCATGACAAATGTCCGGGCCGGAACCCGCGAACGGCCCCCTCGCGGGACACGAGGGGGCCGTTCGCGGCGGCTGCTATTTGTCTTCCTCCGGCAACGGGGTCCCGGTCGGCTCCTCGTCGGTGGGCACGTCCGGCTCGGCGGTCAGGTCGGCGTCGGACTCGCCCTCCAGCGAGGGGGCGCCCGCGGCCACCAACGCCGGCTCCGTCTTGCGCTTCACGGCGGTGAGCAGCAGCTGGGCCACGTCGACCACCTCGACCTTCTCGCTCGCCAGCCCGTCGGCCTGGCGCGAGGTGACCCCGTCGGTCAGCATCACCCGGCAGAACGGGCAGCCGGTCGCGATCTTCGACGGCGCGGTGCCGAGCGCCTCGTCCACGCGCTCGACGTTGATCCGCTTGCCGATCTTCTCCTCCATCCACATCCGCGCGCCGCCGGCGCCGCAGCACATGGACCGGTCGCCGTGGCGCGGCATCTCGCGCAGCTTGGCCCCGGAGGCCCCGACCAGCTCACGCGGAGCGTCGTAGACCTTGTTGTGCCGGCCCAGGTAACACGGGTCGTGGTAGGTGACGTCCTCGGCCACGGGCGCCACCGGCGTCAGGTACTTCTCGCGCACCAGGCGGTTCAGCAACTGCGTGTGGTGCACGACGTCGAACTGGCCGCCCAGCTCCGGGTACTCGTTGGCGAGGGTGTTGAAGCAGTGCGCACAGGTGACCACCACCTTGCGCGCCTTGCGTTCGCGGCCCTCGAACACCGAGTTCAGCACCTCGACGTTCTGCTGGGCGAGCATCTGGAACAGGAACTCGTTGCCCGCGCGGCGCGCCGGGTCACCGGTGCACGACTCCTCCGAGCCGAGCACGGTGTACTTGACGCCCGCGATGTGCAGCAGCTCGGCCACGGCGCGGGTGGTCTTCTTGGCCCGGTCCTCGAACGCGCCGGCGCAGCCGACCCAGAACAGGTACTCCGCGTCGCCGAGGTCACCCTCGAACACCGGCACTGCGAAATCGAGTTCCTCCGTCCACTGCAGACGGTCCTTGGCGTTCTGCCCCCACGGATTGCCCTTGTTCTCCAGGTTCTTGAACATGCCGTTCAGCTCCGTGGGGAACGAGGACTCGATCATCACCTGGTAGCGGCGCATGTCGACGATGTGGTCCACGTGCTCGATGTCCACCGGGCACTGCTCGACGCAGGCGCCGCACGAGGTGCACGACCACAGGACGTCCGGGTCGATCACGCCGCCGTCGCTGCCGATCAGGGCCTTCTCGGACTCGGCGATCGCTAGCACGTCGATGCCCGCGTACATGTTGTCGCCGTTCAGCCCGACCTCGTCGCCGGCCATGTCGCGCTTGCCGCCCGCGAGCAGGTACGGCGCCTTGGCGTAGGCGTGGTCGCGAAGCTGCGTGATCAGCAGCTTCGGTGAAAGCGGCTTGCCGGTGTTCCACGCCGGGCACTGCGACTGGCAGCGGCCGCACTCGGTGCAGGTCGAGAAGTCGAGCCAGCCCTTCCAGCTGAAGTCCTCGACCTTGCCGACGCCGAAGGTGTCTTCGTCCGGGTCGGCCTCTTCGAGGTCGAGCACCTTGCCGCCGGACATCATCGGCTTGACCGCGCCGAGCGCGACCCCGCCGTCGGCCTCGCGCTTGAAGTAGATGTTGAAGAACGCGCTGAACCGGTGCCAGGCGACGCCCATGGTCATCGTTCGGGCGACCACGATCAGCCACACGGTGGCGCTCATCAGCTTGACGAAGGCGAACACCGAAACCAGCGCCGCGCTCGAGGGCAGCAACTCGCTCAGCGGGTTCGACACGAACGCGGCCCAGGTCGGTGTCTCGTGGACGTGCATCGCGGCCTTGCCGGCGCGCACGCCGATGATCCCGATGCCCTCGATGATCACCACGGCCTCGACGAAGTAGGCCCACTTGAAGTTCGAGCCCGCGAAGCGCGACTGGCGGTCGGCGCGGCGGGGGTGGTTGAGCTGCCGGATGACCGCCAGCGCGACGCCGCCCACGACGGTGCCGACGCCGAGCAGCTCCATCAGCAGGCTCCACGGCGCCCAGTCCTCCAGCACCGGCCAGCCCCAGGTCGGGACGAACACCTCGCCGTAGGCCTCGAACAGCGCGAGGGACCCGATCAGGAAGCCCCACATCACCATCCAGTGCCACGGCGCGACCTGGCGGACCTTGGCCATCCGGGTGTGGACGGCGAACTCCTTGACCATGGTCGTCAGCCGGGGCAGGAACGGGCCGTTGCGGGTCCGGTCGGGCTGGCCGAGCCCGATCACGCGCACGAACCGGGCCACGGTCGCGAAGAACATTCCCCAGGCGACGATGCCGAGGAGGACGGAGATCCCCCCGAGCGTCAGCTGTACAGCGCCCATCGTCGGGTGCCTTTCGTCCGGTGTGGTGGTGCCGGCGCCGAAGCCCCGGTGCCGAGCAGGGTAACGCTTCTTACTGATGGGTAACCGGTTGGAGAGCCCTAAGTCCCACCGATGTGGTGCACGCCTCGCTCGCTAGTGGGACCATCGTTCAGGTACTTTCGGGCCATGGGTGCTTACTTGTACCTCGCTCTGGCCATCGCCGCAGAAGTGACGGCGACCGTCTCGCTGCGGCTTTCCGAGGGGTTCAGCCGCCTCGGCCCGTCGGTGCTGGTGGTGATCGGTTACGGCGTGGCCTTCTACGGGCTTTCGCAGGTGCTGAAGCTCGGGCTGCCGATCGGGGTGGCGTACGCGATCTGGGCCGCGGCCGGCGTGGCGCTGGTGGCGATCATCGGGGTGCTGGTGTTCAAGGAGCCGTTCAACCTCGCGATCGCCGCCGGTCTGGTGCTGGTGATCGGCGGGGTGGTGCTGATCGAGGCGGGGAGCGGCGGGTGAAGATCCAGGTCGACGGGCGCAAGGCCCGCGGGGACAAACGGCGCGCGGAGATCATCGCCGCCGCGCTGCGGGTGATCGAGCGCGACGGCGTCGCCGGGGTCACCCACCGCACCGTGGCGGCCGAGGCGGGCGTGCCCACGACGTCGACCACCTACCACTTCACCTCGCTCGACGACCTGCTCGTGGCCACGCTGATCTCGTGCGCGCGGGACATGGCGACCGAGGTGTACTGGATGATCGACCGGGCGCGCTCGCGCGGCAGCCGCGGCGCCGAGGAGGTGGCCGGGCTGCTGGCGGAGGCGCTGGGCCCGCGGCGCGGCCGCACGATGGCGGAGTACGAGCTGTACCTGCTGGCCGCCCGCAAACCCGAGCTGCGCCCGGCCGCGCGCCGCTGGCTCGACGTGCTGACCTCGATGGTCCGCCACGACGACGAGGTCGCCTTCCGGGTGTTCCTGGCCGGTATCGACGGGTTGCTGATCCAGGGCCTGATCGACGACGAGCCGCCCTCGGCCGACGAACTGCGCCCGGTGGTGGACTACCTGCTCAAGCCGCGCTGAAACCGCGTGCGCCGCGCCGCGGTCCTCGATTAGCTTGCGGGGCGTGCGAAGCGTGGGCGAATACGAACTCGACGACGACCGGCAGCGGCTCGACCCGGACGTGCTGTGGCTCTTCCTGTCCACCGAGGCCTAATGGGGCCGCTGGCGCACGCGCGAGCAGGTCGTGGCCTCGATCGACGGCTCGTGGCGCGTGGTCGGGGTGTACGAGTCCGCCACCGGCCGCCAGGTCGGCTTCGCCCGCGCTGTGTCCGACGGGGTCACCACGGCGTACCTCGCCGACGTCTTCGTGATCGCCGACGCCCGCGGCCACGGCCTCGGGAAGGAACTGGTGCGCGAGATGATCGACAACGGTCCCGGCGCGGGCCTGCGCTGGATGCTGTTCACCGCCGACGCGCACGAGCTGTACCGGCAGTTCGGCTTCGCGGAGCACACCCGGGGGCGGTTCCTGGAGCGACCGGGGGCGAATCCGGAATCGTTGCGGTGACCGGGCCGGGCGAAACCTCGCCCGCCGCCACGGGTGCCTCGCGTCGGTACAGCGGTTCGCCGGGTCGACGGCCTGGATTTCACCGGGCGGGAAATCCAGGCTGCCGACCTTCGCCACGGCCGGCGGGTCAGCCCTGGTTCTCGTAGATCGGGGTCAGGACCGCGCGGCCCAGGGTGTGGCCGAACATGGTGAAGCCCAGGAACGCCGGGGTCGAGTCGCCGTCGATGTCCAGCTTGTCGACATCGAGGGCGTGCACCGCGAAGTAGTAGCGGTGCGGGCCGTGCCCGGGCGGCGGGGCGGCGCCGAGGTACTGCTTGACCCCGCCGTCGCCCTTGAGCGTGACCGCGCCCTCGGGCAGGCCCGAGCCGTCCGCGTCGCCCGCGTTCGCCGCCAGCTCCGAGACGGTGGCCGGGATGTCGAACACCGCCCAGTGCCAGAACCCGCTGGCCGTGGGGGCATCGGGGTCGTACACCGTCACCGCGTAGCTCTTGGTCCCCTCGGGGGCGCCTTCCCAAGCCAGCTGGGGCGAGCGGTCCTCGCCGCCGGCGCCGAAGATGCCGGACCGCTGCGGGGTCGCCAGCGTTTCCCCGTCGGCGATGTCGGTGCTGCGCAGCGTGAACGAGGGCGCGTCGGGCAGGAAGTCGTAGGGATTGGGCGACTGAGGCATGAATCCTCCTGAGCACGGAAGGTCCGAACGGAGCCAGGCTAGGACCCGCGCCCGGGGGTCGCCTCCTCAGGGACGTATCGGGGGGTTTACCGGATGTCGAGCCCCCCGGCCCGCTCCTAAGGTCGTCCGGGACGGATGGTTACCGAGGGGAAGAGCCGATGGCGCGGCCGTTGCTGGCACTGGGTGGCACAGTTCTGATCGGGTTGGGGGTGGCCCTCGCGTTCGGCTGGGGGCCGGGCTCCTCGGTGACGCGGGACGCGACGGTGGCGCAGCCGATCCGCGGGGTGAAGCTGGCGGCCGACTCGGGCGACGTCCGGATCCGCGTCGGCACCGGGGCCGTGACCGTGCACCAGAAGCTGCACTACAACTTCCGCTCCGCGCCGGACGACGCCTTCCACGTCGAGGGCGACCAGCTGGTGCTCGGCGGCTGCGGCCGCACCTGCACGGCCGACTTCGAGGTCGTCGTCCCGGCCGGTGTGCCGGTCACGGGCACGACCGGCTCGGGGGACCTGGACGTCACCGGGGTGGGCAGCGTCGACGCGTCCTCCAGCTCCGGCGACGCGACCGTGGCCGACGTGACCGGCCTGGTGAAGCTCCACCTCGACAGCGGGTCCATCGACCTGCGCGACGTCGGCGGCGTCCAGGCGCACAGCGAGTCCGGTCACGTCTCGGCCGGCGGGGTGCGGGGGCCGGTCGAGGTCTCCACGGACAGCGGCAGCGTGGAGCTGCGGCTCGCCCAGCCCGGCGACGTCAAGGTGCAGGCCGGTTCCGGCAGCGTCGAGGTGCGCGTGCCCAGCGGCTCGTACCGCGTGATCGGTGACAGCGGCAGCGGCAGCCGGTCGATCGACATCCCGCAGGGCCCCGCCGGGGCGAAGACGCTCGACCTGAGCACCGACAGCGGGTCCGTCTCGGTCCAAACCGGCTGAAGGCACCCGGCCAACGCGGTGAAAGACCTGGTGAGCGGTATCACACCCGGCCGAGGGACGGTTTGCGGCTGATCCCGGGAACAAGAGCCCATACCTGCTCGTTACCCTGATACGAAGGTTGAGTGCGATCGACTCAAGTCTGCTTGACGAGACGCACTCGGCCCGGATAGAACTTGCCACGGCCCCGCTCAAGGCGGAGCCGGAACGTGCAGGTCACCGAACCCAGCAGCAGAGCTGTCAACACAGGAGGAAGCACCATGGCGCGAGCGGTCGGCATCGACCTCGGCACGACCAACTCGGTCGTCGCCGTCCTTGAGGGCGGCGAGCCGACGGTCATCGCCAACTCGGAAGGCTCCCGTACCACCCCGTCCATCGTCGCCTTCGCCAAGAACGGCGAAGTGCTGACCGGACAGCCGGCGAAGAACCAGGCCGTGACGAACGTCGACCGCACCATCCGGTCCGTGAAGCGGCACATCGGCACCGACTGGAAGACCGAGATCGACGGCAAGGGGTACACGCCCCAGGAGATCAGCGCGCGCGTGCTGATGAAGCTCAAGCGCGACGCCGAGTCGTACCTGGGCGAGGAGATCACCGACGCGGTGATCACCGTCCCGGCGTACTTCGAGGACTCCCAGCGGCAGGCCACCAAGGAGGCCGGGCAGATCGCCGGGCTGAACGTGCTCCGCATCGTCAACGAGCCGACCGCCGCCGCCCTGGCGTACGGCCTGGACAAGGGCGAGAAGGAGCAGACCATCCTGGTCTTCGACCTCGGTGGCGGCACGTTCGACGTCTCGCTGCTGGAGATCGGCGAAGGCGTGGTCGAGGTCCGCGCGACCTCCGGCGACAACCACCTCGGTGGTGACGACTGGGACGAGCGCATCGTCAAGTGGCTGGTCGACAAGTTCAAGGCCACCAACGGCATCGACCTGACCCGCGACAAGATGGCGCTGCAGCGCATCCGCGAGGCGGCGGAGAAGGCGAAGATCGAGCTGTCCAGCTCCAACTCCGCCAGCATCAACCTGCCTTACATCACCGTGGACGGCGACAAGAACCCGCTGTTCCTCGACGAGACGCTCTCGCGCGCCGAGTTCCAGAAGATCACCTCGGACCTGCTCGAGCGCACCCGCAACCCGTTCAACAACGTCATCCGGGACGCGGGCACCTCGGTCGGCGACATCGACCACGTCGTGCTCGTGGGTGGTTCCACCCGGATGCCGGCCGTGGCCGAGCTGGTCAAGGAGCTGACCGGCGGGCGCGAGCCGAACAAGGGCGTGAACCCGGACGAGGTCGTCGCAGTCGGCGCGGCGCTGCAGGCCGGCGTGCTCAAGGGCGAGGTCAAGGACGTCCTGCTGCTCGACGTGACCCCGCTTTCGCTGGGCATCGAGACCAAGGGCGGGGTGTTCACCAAGCTGATCGAGCGCAACACCACGATCCCGACCAAGCGCTCGGAGACCTTCTCCACCGCGGACGACAACCAGCCCTCGGTGCAGATCCAGGTGTTCCAGGGTGAGCGGGAGATCGCCGCGCACAACAAGAAGCTCGGCATGTTCGAGCTGACCGGTCTGCCGCCCGCCCCGCGTGGCGTGCCGCAGATCGAGGTCACCTTCGACATCGACGCCAACGGCATCGTGCACGTGACCGCGAAGGACCTGGGCACGAACAAGGAGCAGTCGATGACGATCACCGGCGGCTCCGCGCTGCCGAAGGACGACATCGACCGGATGGTCAAGGACGCCGAGGCGCACGCCGAGGAGGACAAGACCCGCCGCGAAGAGGCCGAGACCCGCAACCAGGCCGAGACGCTGGTCTACCAGACCGAGAAGTTCCTCAAGGACAACGACGACAAGCTGCCCGAGGACCTCAAGGGCAAGGTCAAGTCCGCGATCGACGAGTCGAACGAGGCGCTCAAGGGCACCGACTCGGCCAAGATCCGCGAGTCCATCGAGAAGCTGAACACGGCTTCGCAGGAGCTGGGCACCGCGCTGTACGCCAACGCGAACGCCGAAGGCGCCCCGGGTGCCGACGCGGGTGCCGCCGGCGCGGCCGGGGCCGGCCAGGCCAAGGCCGACGACGTGGTCGACGCCGAGATCGTGGAAGAGGACGAGAAGAAGTGACCCCGCGACACGAGGACACCGAGGGCCGGGGCCCGGAGGAACCGGTGGTCGTGCGGGACCGGCGGCGGGTCGACCCGCAGGCCGGCGAGGCCCGCCCGCCGTCCCCGGAAAGCGATGGGCCGGCCGAGGAGGAGCTCGCGGGCAAGCACGCGGGCCCCTCGCTCGGCGACTCGATCATCGGCGAGGCCGTCTCGGTCTCCTCCGACGTCGAGAAGCAGCTGGCCGAACGCACCACCGACCTGCAGCGTTTGCAGGCGGAGTACGCGAACTACCGCAAGCGGGTGGACCGCGATCGCGAAGCCGTGGTGCTGCGGGCCAAGGCGTCGGTGGTCGACGAGCTGCTGCCGCTGCTCGACGACCTCGAGCGCGCGGAGCAGCACGGCGACCTCACCGGTGCGTTCAAGTCGGTCGGCGACAAGCTGGTCAGCGGCCTCCAACGGGCCGGCCTGGAGTCGTTCGGCGCGGAGGGCGAGCCCTTCGACCCGAGCGTGCACGAGGCCGTGCAGCACGACACCTCACCGGAGGTGACGGGCCCGACGGTCACCGTGGTCATGCGCCGCGGCTACCGCTTCGGTGACCGGGTGCTGCGCGCCGCGCTGGTCGGGGTCACCGACCACGAGCCGGGCGCGGGCGCGCCGGTGGACCCGCCGGTCGGTGGCGAGCTGCCGCTCGACGGATCGATCGATGAGCCGGACCAGCAGTAACTGTCGTTCCACAGTGGAAGGAGGAGGCACCCGGTGAGTGCTCGGGAATGGATCGGTAAGGACTTCTACCGGGAGCTGGGTGTCTCCTCCGACGCCACGGCCGACGAGATCAAGAAGGCCTACCGCAAGCTGGCCAAGGAGAACCACCCGGACGCCAACGCGGGCAACACGGAGGCGGAGAACAAGTTCAAGGCCGTCTCCGAGGCCTACGGGGTGTTGTCCGACCCGGCCAAGCGCAAGGAGTACGACGAGGCCAGGAGCCTCTTCGGGGCCGGCGGCGCGGGCGGGTTCGGCGGTTTCCCCGGCGGCGGCGGTGGGGCCGGCGGCTTCGACATGGGCGACATCTTCAGCCAGGCCGGCGGTGCGCAGCAGGGTGGCTTCGGCGGGCTCGGCGACATACTGGGCGGCATCTTCGGCCGGGGCCGGGGTGGCCCGGCCGGTGCGGCGGCGAACCGGCCGCAGCGCGGGGCCGACGTCGAGACCGACGTGCGGATCGACTTCACCGAGGCGGTCAAGGGCGCGACCCTGCCGTTGCGGCTGTCGAGCCCGGCTACCTGCTCGACCTGCGGCGGCAACGGGGCCAAGCCCGGTACCTCGCCGCGCACCTGCCCGACCTGCAGCGGGTCCGGTCTGGTCAGCCGCAGCCAGGGCGCGTTCGCGTTCTCCGAGCCGTGCCGGGACTGCCGCGGCCGCGGCCAGTTGATCGACGACCCGTGCCCGGAGTGCGGCGGCGAGGGCATCAGCACCCGCACCCGCACGCTGACCGTGCGCATCCCGCCGGGCGTCGACGACGACCAGCGGATCCGGCTGGCCGCCCAGGGCGAGCCGGGCCGGGGCGGCGCGCAGAACGGCGACCTGTACGTGCGGGTCCACGTGGCGCCGCACGCGCTGTTCGGCCGCAAGGACCTGAACCTCACGCTGACCGTGCCGGTGGACTTCACCGAACTGGCGCTGGGCACCACCGTCACGGTGCCGACGCTGGACGGCAAGGTGTCGCTCAAGGTGCCCGCGGGTACCTCGAGTGGCCGAGTGTTGCGCGTGCGGGGAAAGGGCATTCAGAAGCGGGACGGCTCGCAGGGTGACCTGCTGGTGACGCTGCAGGCGGCGGTCCCGGCGAAGCTGGACGACCAGGCGCGCTCGGCGCTGGAGGCCTACGCCGAGTCGATCAAGGGCCACGACCCGCGGCCCGAGATCACCGAGCTGCTCGAAGGCAGGTGAGGGTGATGTTCGGCGGACCACCGGGAATCCCGCACGGCGCGGACGAGGACACTCCGGTGTTCGTGATTTCGGTGGCGGCGCAGCTTTCCGGGCTGCACGCCCAGACCCTGCGCTCCTACGACCGTCAGGGCCTGGTCTCGCCGGGCCGCACCTCGGGCGGCGGCCGCCGGTACTCCATGCGGGACATCGCCCTGCTGCGCGAGGTGCAGCGCCTCTCGCAGGAGGCCGGGGTGAACCTGGCCGGGGTCAAGCGCATCATCGAGCTGGAGAACCAGGTCGACGCCCTGCGCGCCCGCGTGCACGAGCTGACCGAGGAGATCGCCGCGGCCTACGCCGCCGCCGAGCAGGCGACCGCCGCGGTGCACGCCTCCTACCGCAAGGACCTCGTGCCGATGCGGCAGCAGACCTCGCTGGTGGTCTGGAAGCCCAAGCGCTCGTGAGCGGCGACGCCGGTTCCCGCCGTCGCCGCTGACGGGCTACTTCAGGTGCTCGGCGAAGAACCCGGTCACGCGCTTCCAGGCGTCGGAGTCCGAAGGCTCGTGGTAGCCGAAGTTGGCGATGCGCAGCAGGCTCTGGAGCGGGGCCGGGCCGATCCGGTTGGCGAAGCCGTGGCCGGCGTCCGGGTATTCCTTGACGTCGTGCGGGATCCCGCGCGACTCCAGTTCCAGCTCGAGTTTCGTGGCCGCGCCGCGCAGGGTCGGGTCGTGGCGGCCGAAGCTGGCGACCACCGGGCAGGCACCGTCCAAAGCGGACAGGTCGCGGGGCAGCTGGCCGTAGTAGGGCGCGGAGGCGTCGAACTCGCGTGACGCGGCGACGAGCGCGAATCCGCCGCCCATGCAGTAGCCGGCGACACCGACTTTGCCGCTCGCGTCCGGGCGCCCGGCCACGAGCGAACGGGCCGCTTCGATGTCGTCGTAGGCGCGGCCCGAGCGGGCGAACAGCTCGCCGAACACCCGCTTCACGCAGCGGAAGAAGCCTCCGCGCGAGTACAGGTCGGGGCTCAGCGCCAGGTATCCCTCGGCGGCGAACCGGTCGGTGATGTTCCGCGCGTCCTGCGTCAGCCCGATCGCGTCGTGGATGATGACCACGCCCGGGAAGGGGCCGGGGCCCTCGGGGGTGGCCAGGTAGCCCTTGATACCGCCGTCCGCGGCGGGGATCCGGATCTCCATGCCCTGACCCTAGCCCCGGCCCGGGGATTCCGCGGACTTCGAGGATTCCGGGGAGCTGCCGGTCCGAAGTTCTCTGTCCGATATGGACAAATCAGTCGATGGTGAACGGGTCGTACTGGATCTGGCCCAGCACGCTGCCGGCCACGAGCATCCGGGACACCGTCGCGCGGATCATCGAAGGTGAGCCGGCGACCAGGATGTCGTGGTCGGGCCAGGCGCCGTACCGCGTGACCGCTTCCGCGAGCGTGCCCTGCTCGCAGCCCGGCAGGTGGTCGCCGCGCTCGACCACGGGCGTCACGGTGAGCCACGGGTTGGTCGAGGACAGCGCCCGCAGCTCTTCGAGGTCGTACAGGTCGTCGCGGGACGGGCCGCCGTAGAACAGGCGGGTCTTCGGGTTCTCGCCCCACAGGGCCAGGTGGTCGAGGATCGAGCGCAACGGGGCGACGCCGGTGCCGCCGGCCACCATCAGCACCCCGCGCGAGCGTTCGCGGTCGACGTTCATCCGCCCGAGCGGCGGGCCGAGGCGCCAGACGTCCCCGGGCTGCGTGTGGCTCACGATCGCGCGGGAGACCCAGCCGCCGTCCACGGCCCGCACGTGGAACTCGATCCCGCCGTCTTCCCGCGGCGCGTTCGCCGGCGAGAGGTAGCGCCACAACCGCGGCCGCTGCGGTACCTCCACGCTCATGTACTGCCCCGGCAGGTACGGCACGGGCTGGGCCGGTACCAGCCGAACCAGGGCCAGGTCCCAGGTCAGCCGCCGGTGCTCGACCACGGTGGCCGACCAGGACGCCGGGTTCGCGTCGGCCGCGGCGGCCTCCTGCATGGCGCGCGCGACGATGGTGAACGCTTCCGCCCACGCGCGCTCGACCGCCGGGGTCCAGTCGGCGCCGAGGTGGTTCTTCAACGCCGCGAGCAGGGCCGTGCCGACGGCTTCGTAGTGCCGCGGGATGACGCCGAACTTGCGGTGGTCGCGACCGAGCTGGCGCAGGAACGGCACCAGGTCGTCGGGCCGGTCCACCATCTGCACGATGTGCACCAGGGCGCGCACCAGCCGCCCGCGCTGCACCTCCATGTTGATCGGGAAGAAGTCGCGGGTGACCGGGGCGAGGGTGAACAGCATCCCGTAGAAGAACTGGGAGATCTCCGGGATGAACGGCTCGGACTTGGCCCAGGTGTCCCGGATCAGCCGCACCATCGCGGTGACCGCGGCCGGTGCCTCGCGGGGCGCGGCCGAGCGGGGGATCGGGCTGATCGAATCGGCGGTCATGAGCGGTCGTTCGCTGGTCGGGAGTGGTGCACGGGGTCGGCCGGGGGCGTCACGGGCGGGCGGCGGCCGGAACCGGCCGCCGCGGCTCGCGCCGTCTCGTCCCGAGGCTCCCGCGGGAATTCACCACTGCTCCACCTCGTTCTCCCCGACGTGCTGCTCGAAGCTGTCGCGACGTCGGCCTGACGTCGTTCGTCCGCAGACTAGCCGCCTTGGGCCTTCTTGCCCGCAACGTTGCTCCGGTCGGGTTACCGGCCCGCGGGCCGACGTGGGCCAGCTCACCGGATAGATAGTTGCCCTACGCAACCTTCCGAAGATAAACTTGTACTGCACAACCAATTGGGTGGCCGACCGGCGCCCGGCCCGGGAGGATCCGATGAGCTCTGCCGAAGACGTCAGGGTCGAGTTGATGCGGGAGCTGCGGGCTTCGGCCCAGCTCCAGCACCTGTGGATCATGCAGGCGTGGCAGGAGGAACCCGGTCTGCACCCGGCCGCCGGAATGCTGCTGTCCGACCTCGTGAAGCACGGTGAGGCGCGGCCGTCCGAGCTGGCCAAGCGCCGGCTGGTCGACCTCTCCGTGATCAGCCGCCAGATCGCCCAGTTGCAGGCCGCGGGCCTGATCGAGCGCCGCCCGGCCCCGCAGGACGGGCGCGCGTCGCTGATCAGCGTGTCCGAGAAGGGCCGCGGAGAGCTGGAGCGCTGGCGCGAGCAGTACCTGGCCTTCTTCGAGAGGGCCCTGCTGGGATGGGACGAGGAACGGATCGCCGACCTGACGACCCGGCTCGCCGAAATGAACGGCGATCTGCGCACGGTGCTGGGCTCCCCGGTCTGCGCGGCGGATCAAGCCGGAACGTCGGGAAAGTGAGAGAAGAGCGTTGAGTACCACGGTTACCGGTGAGCCGATGACGCACCGGCAGATCATGAAGGCCTTCTCCGGCCTGCTGCTGGCCCTGCTGGTGGCGATGCTGTCCTCGACCATCGTGTCGAACGCGCTGCCGACCATCATCGCCGATCTGCACGGCTCGCAGAGCCAGTACACCTGGGTGGTCACGGCCACCCTGCTGACCTCCACCGCGACCACCCCGATCTGGGGCAAGCTCTCGGACCTGTTCAGCAAGAAGCTGCTCTACCAGCTGGCGATCGTGATCTTCACGCTCGGCTCGGCGCTGGGCGGCATCTCCGGCTCGATGCCCGAGCTGATCGCCTACCGCGCGCTCCAGGGTGTCGGCCTCGGCGGCCTCCAGGCGCTGATCCAGGTGGTCATCGCCGCGATGATCGCGCCGCGCGACCGGGGCAAGTACTCCGGCTACACCGGCGCGGTGTTCGCCGTGGCCACCGTCTCCGGGCCGTTGATCGGCGGCCTGATCGTGGACTCGCCGCTGGGCTGGCGCTGGTGCTTCTGGGTCTGCGTGCCGATCGCGGTGATCGCGTTCGTGGTGCTCGGCCGCACGCTGAAGCTGCCGGTGCTCAAGCGCAAGGTGCGGATCGACTGGCTGGGCGCGACCCTGCTGGTCGGCGGCGTCGCCCTGCTGCTGATCTGGGTCTCGCTGGCCGGGACCAGCTTCGGCTGGGCCTCGTGGTCGAGCGTGGCCTACGTCGGCGGCGCGGTGGTCGCGTTGGCGCTGGCGGTGTTCGTCGAATCCCGGGCCGCGGAGCCGGTGATCCCGCTGCGCCTGTTCCGCAACCGCACCTTCACGCTGTCGGTGCTGGCCTCGCTGGCCGTGGGCACGGCGATGTTCGGCGGCTCGGTCTTCCTCGGGCAGTACTACCAGATCTCGCGCGGGTTCTCCCCCACGCACGCCGGGCTGATGACCCTGCCGCTGGTGCTCGGCCTCGCGCTCGCCTCGACCGGCGCCGGCCAGGTCATCTCGCGCACCGGCCGCACCAAGCCGTTCATGATCGCCGGCGGCGCCTCGCTGCTGGCCGGGCTGTTCCTGCTCAGCACGGTGGACCACACCACCGACCTGACGCTGATGGGCGCCTACCTGGCGCTGGTGGGCCTCGGGCTCGGGTTCCTGATGCAGAACCTGGTGCTGGTGGTGCAGAACACCGTGGCGATGAAGGACATGGGCGCGTCCTCCTCGGTGGTCACCTTCTTCCGCTCGCTCGGCGGCGCGGCGGGGGTCTCGGCGCTGGGCGCGGTGCTCGCCGCGCACGTCGCCACGAACATCACGAACTCGCTCACCCGCCTCGGCCTCCCGGCCGGCGGCGCGGTGCACGGCGGCGGCGGGACCCTCGACATCGGTTCGCTGCCGGTCGCGCTGCAGCCGGTGGTGCGCGCCGCCTTCGGTGACGCCACGGGCACGGTGTTCCGGTTCGCGGGCCTCATCGCGGTGGTCACGTTCCTGGCGGTGATCTTCCTGAAGGAGGTCCCGCTGCGCCGGACCCTGGACGCGGACGCCGCGCCCGCCGTGGTCGAGATCGAGGCCACGGGCCCGGCGACGGCGCTGCGCGGACGGGTGCTCGACGCCGACGGCCGCCCGGTCCCGGGCGTGGTGCTCACGCTGACCGACGCTTCGGGCCGCCAGGTCGACGTGGGCCGCACCGGCCGCACTGGCGAGTACTCGCTGAACGGGTCCGAAGGCAAGCACGTGCTGCTGGCCACGGCCGGCTCGCTGCGCCCCAGCGTGTCGACGGTGCACCTGGCCGAGCGCCCGGTCTGGCACGACCTGCTGCTGGACGGCGCGGGCGGTTGCGCCGGCCGCGTCCGCACCGCCGGTCGTCACGCGGCGGTCCCCGGCGCGATCCTGACGGTCACCGACAGCGCGGGCGCGGTCGTCGCCTCGTCCTTCACCGGTCTGCCGGCCGGCTCGTACACACTGACCGTTTCGGCCTACGACCACCAGCCGCACCGCGAACCCCTGTCCGTGACCACCGGCACCTCGCTGCGCCACGACGTGGTGCTCGAACCGGAGGGCGAGTTCGCCCGCCACACCGGCACGCTGGGCTGAAGCCCCGCTTCCGCGAAGAGCCCCGGCGTTGGCGCGCCGGGGCTCTTCGCGCAGTGCCTCGATCACCGCCGGCGCACCCCGGCTCGCCGAACCCCGCCGGTGGAGTCGATCCGCCCCGGGATCAGGACCACCGGGTCGTTCCACTCGTTCTACTGCCTGTGGCATTCGGACCCCGGCGGAGTCTCCGTCCGGACCTGACCTCCCGGCCGCGCCCGGCGGTAACGTCGATCGGGTGACGCGGAGCCGGGTGGCCCTGCTGTGGGCGCTGGGGGTCGACAATTTCGGCTCGGGCCTGTTCCTGCCGCTCGCCCTGGTCTACGTCACGCGGGTGGTGGGGCTGCCGCTGCCCGTCGCGGGAACCGCGGTGACCCTCGGGACGACGGCCGGGCTGGTGGTGCCGCCGCTGGCCGGGCGGCTGGTGGACCGGACCGGGCCCCGGGCGGTGGTGGTCGGCGCGCAACTGCTGCAGGCGGCCGGGGCGGGCGCCTACGTGCTGGCGGACGGGGTCTTCGCGGTCGTCGTGGCGGCGGTGCTGCTGGGGGCCGGGCAGCAGTTGTTCTACAGCAGTCTGTTCGCCCTCATCGCGGACGTCGCGGGTGACGGGCCGAAGGACCGCCCGTTCGCCGAGGTCGGCATGGTGCGGTCCGGCGGGTTCGGGCTCGGCGGGCTCACCTCCTCGGTCCTGCTGACCTGGTACGGCGAAGCGGGTTACAGCGTGGCGCTCGCCGTGGACATCGGCACCTTCCTGGCCTCCGCCGGACTGGTCGCCTCGGTGGTCCGGCCCGCGGTCCGGCGGTCCCGGCGCGCGGCGGGCCGCGCCGGGGTGCTGCGCAACCGGCCCTACCTCGCGCTCATCCTGTTCAGCGGGCTGTTCGGCCTCTCGCTGGACTTCTTCCTGGTCGGGACGCCGGTGTTCGTGCTCGACCTGCTGCACGGCCCGGCCTGGCTGCCCGGCACCATCCTCGCCCTGCTCACCGTGGTCACCAGCGTCGGCGGCACGCTGGCGCTGCGGCTCACCCGCCGGCTCAACCGGATCGAGGCCATGCGCGGCGGCTCCGCGCTGTTCGCCGCCTGGTGCCTGGTCAGCCTCGGCGTGCTGCTGGTCCCGCCGGACTGGCAACCGGCCTACCTGCTGGCCGCCACGCTGGTCTACGCGGCGGGCGACCTGGTCTTCGGCCCGCGTTCCGGCGCGCTCGCCGAGGCCGCGGCGCCCCCGGAGGCGAGGGGGCGCTACCTCGCGGCGTTCCAGTACGCGTTCACCGTCGCTCAGGTGCTGGCCCCGGCGGTGGTCGCCTTGTTCTCCGTGGCCGCTTGGCTACCCTGGGTGCTGATCGGGGTCTGCGCTTGCCTCGCCGTGGCCGGGCTCGGCCGGCTGGAGCCGAGGTTGCCCGCGGAAGCCGTGACACCGATTCAGAGTTGAGCGGAACAGACTCAAGTTTTCTGACGTTGTACCTGTCGACTGGCCTTGGTCAGGGCTGTCACCTGGACTTTCCACAGACACATGAGGTGAGGGATGGACGCTTTCAACCCGACCACGAAGACCCAGCAGGCGATCTCCTCGGCGGCGCAGGCGGCCACCATGGCCGGCAACCCGCACGTTTCGGCCGCTCATCTGCTGGGCGCCCTGCTGGCGCAGGGTGAGGGGCTGACCGCTCCGCTGCTGACCGCGGTCGGGGCCGACCCCGGGGTGGTGCACAAGGAGCTCGAACCGATCATCAGCGGGCTGCCGTCGGCGACCGGTGCGACGGTGTCGAGCCCGCAGTTCGACGCGCCCGCGGTCAAATCGCTGACGCAGGCGCAGAAGCTCGCCACCGAGCTGGGTGACGAGTACGTGTCGACCGAGCACCTGCTCGTCGGTCTCGCCACCGACGGTGGCCCGGTCGCCGAGCTGCTCAAGCGCCACGGCGCGACGCCGGACGCGCTGCGCGAGGCGTTCGCCAAGGTGCGCGGCTCCGCGCGGATCACCAGCGCGGACCCGGAGAGCACGTTCAAGGCGCTGGAGAAGTACGGCGTCGACCTGACCGAGCGCGCCCGGGCGGGCGAGCTGGACCCGGTGATCGGCCGGGACACCGAGATCCGCCGCGTGGTGCAGGTGCTCTCGCGCCGGACCAAGAACAACCCGGTGCTGATCGGCGAGCCGGGGGTCGGCAAGACGGCGATCGTCGAGGGGCTGGCCCAGCGAATCGTCGCCGGTGACGTGCCGGAGTCGTTGCGCGGCAAGCGCGTGGTGTCGCTCGACCTCGGCTCGATGGTGGCCGGCGCGAAGTTCCGCGGCGAGTTCGAGGAGCGGTTGAAGGCCGTGCTCAAGGAGATCACCGACTCCGCGGGCCAGGTCGTCACCTTCATCGACGAGCTGCACACCATCGTCGGCGCGGGCGCGACCGGCGAAGGCGCGATGGACGCGGGCAACATGATCAAGCCGATGCTGGCCCGCGGCGAGCTGCGCATGGTCGGCGCGACCACGCTCGACGAGTACCGCCAGCACATCGAGAAGGACGCCGCGCTGGAGCGGCGCTTCCAGCAGGTGCTGGTCGGCGAGCCGTCGCCGGAGGACACCATCGCGATCCTGCGCGGGCTCAAGGAGCGCTACGAGGTGCACCACGGGGTCCGGATCACCGACGCCGCGCTGGTCGCCGCCGCCACCCTGTCCGACCGCTACATCACCGCCCGGTTCCTGCCGGACAAGGCGATCGACCTGGTCGACGAGGCCGCGTCCAAGCTGCGCATGGAGATCGACTCGCGGCCGGTGGAGATCGACGAGGTCGAGCGGGCCGTGCGCCGGATGGAGATCGAGGAGATGGCACTGTCCAAGGAGGACGATGCCCCCTCCAAGGAGCGGCTGGGTGCGCTGCGGGCCGAGCTGGCCGAGAAGCGCGAGACGCTGACGGCCCTGACTGCGCGTTGGCAGAACGAGAAGGGCTCGATCGAGCGCGTCCGTGAGCTGAAGGAGCAGTTGGAGCAGTTGCGCGGTGAATCGGAGCGCGCGGAGCGCGACGGTGACCTCGGCAAGGCGGCTGAACTCCGCTACGGCCGGATCCCCGCGCTGGAGAAGGAGTTCCAGGCCGCGACCGAGGCCAGCGAGGCGAGCGCGCAGAACGTGATGCTGAAGGAGGAGGTCAGCGCCGACGACGTGGCCGACGTGGTCAGTGCGTGGACCGGCATCCCGGCCGGGCGCCTGCTCGAAGGCGAGACGGGCAAGCTGCTCCGGATGGAGGAGGAGCTGACCCGCCGCGTGATCGGGCAGGAGCGGGCGGTGCAGGTGGTGGCGGACGCCGTGCGCCGCACCCGCGCCGGTGTCGCCGACCCGGACCGCCCGACCGGCTCGTTCCTGTTCCTCGGCCCGACCGGCGTCGGCAAGACCGAGCTGGCCAAGGCGCTGGCGGAGTTCCTGTTCGACGACGAGCGCGCGATGCAGCGCATCGACATGAGCGAGTACTCCGAGAAGCACTCGGTGGCCCGCCTGGTCGGCGCCCCGCCGGGGTACGTCGGTTACGACCAGGGCGGCCAGCTGACCGAGGCCGTGCGACGCCGTCCTTACACGGTGGTGCTGCTCGACGAGGTGGAGAAGGCGCACCCGGACGTGTTCGACGTGCTCCTGCAGGTGCTCGACGACGGCCGGCTGACCGACGGCCAGGGCCGGACGGTGGACTTCCGCAACACCATCCTGATCCTGACCTCGAACCTCGGCTCGCAGGCCATCGCCGACCCGGCGCTGGACGAGCGCCAGCGCAGCGACGCCGTGCTGGAGACCGTGCAGCGGCACTTCAAGCCGGAGTTCCTGAACCGGCTGGACGACATCGTGGTGTTCCACGCGCTCGGCACCGAGCAGTTGACGTCCATTGTGGACATCCAGGTGGCCCGGCTGGCGGCGCGGCTGGCCCAGCGCCGGCTGCACCTCGAGGTCACCGACGGCGCCCGCGAATGGCTGGCGCTCAACGGGTTCGACCCGATCTACGGGGCCCGGCCGCTGCGGCGGCTGGTGCAGTCGGCGATCGGCGACCAGCTGGCGCGCAAGCTGCTGGCCGGCGAGGTCCGCGACGGCGACACCGTGCGGGTCGACCTCGCGGAGCTCGAGACGGGCGGCACGCTCTCGGTCGAGCGCGTCGACTGACCCACCCGGCGCGAACGGCCCTCCCGGCTTCGGGAGGGCCGTTCTTCACATCGGTTAAGCGATTTGTCGATGAAACCGGGGCCGGGAAACCTCGAAAGGGGCGCGCCGACACGGTGCGGTCACCGGGGTAGGAGGGGTCGGGGGCGATACCCTGGCCGACGTGGGTATCTCGGCGTGGATCTGGTTCGTCATCGCCGCCGTCGCGCTGGTGGCGGGGCTCGGGCTGCTCGCGGCCGACCGGGCCAAGGAGGGCTCGCGCAACCGGGAGCGGATGCGCTGGGCCCAGTTGCGCGGCTGGCAGTTCGTGGAGCGCGACGATCGGCTGCCGCGGCAGTGGGCGGGCGGCGCGATCGGCTACTTCGGCGCGGACGCGGCGGTGAACGTCGTCGCGGGCTCCACCTTCACCTCCGACGGCCGCCGCCCGGTGTTCATCTTCGACATCGAGTCCGAGGGCCAGGTGCCCGCGGTCGTCGTGGCTGTGCGCTGCAACAAGACGCACCGCGTGCCGGTGGAGATGTGGCTGTCCAGCGTGCCGTTCCAGCGCGAGGACATGCCCGAGATGCTCGGCCCGATCGGCCAGCGTTACGCCTTCGCCGACGACGCCGACGGCGCCCGCCAGGTGATCACGCAGGAACTCGTCGACGCGGCCGACCAGCTCGGCGGCGACGTCGGCGTGGCCTGGCTGGAGAACGAGTGGGTGCTGGCCAGCGTGACCCCCAACGCGGGCCCGTCGCGCCTGGAGCGCCTGCTGCGCGACCTCGGCGAGATCGCCGACATCGTCGACCCGTTCGACGAGGACTACGAGCCCATGGGCAGCGGCACCTACGACCCGGCCGCGACCGGCAGCGCGTACGAACCCACCGCCCGCGCGGGCCACGACCCGGCCGCGCCCGACTCGCCCGCCTACGCCCCGGCCACCGCTGGTGCCCCGACCCGGACCTGGCCCTCGGCCGACTCCCGCGCGTCGCAGACCACCGACGTCCACCCGGCGGCCGTCCAAGCCCAGGGCAGCACCGACGCCCCCTCCCCGGCCGACACCCGCAGCACCATCTCGATCGACCCGCGCGCGGCCGCCCCGGCCGATCCCCGCCCGTCGACCGGCCACAGCCCGTCCGCTCCGTCGCCCGAAGACGAGGGCTGAACGCGGCCTATCGAGGGGTGCGCCTACTGAGGCGTGATAGCCAACGGCGGCGGCCCGTCCAACGACAGGGTGCCGCGGAATGAGCTGGACGCGGCGTCGGCGGACTGCGCGGCTGGGCCCGGGACCGGGCCGAGGTCGGCTGAGGCGGGGTGGGCCGGACCGAGGTCGCCGGTCACCCGGTGTTCGGAGACCAGGTGGTCGGCCCCGGGGTGGTCCAGGCGGCCGACGAACTGGCCGAGACCGTGCTCGTCCGAGTCCACCACCACCGAACCCAGCGGCCCGGTGTGTTCGGCGTCCCCGGCCGGACGGTGCGCCCCCGTGCCGCCGCGCAGGTCGCCGGTGAAGTGGCCCGCGTCGAAGGGTCGGGCGCGGCCGAAGTCGGTGTGGCTCGGATTCCGGTTGAGCGCGTCGGCTCCGTAAGGCCGCCGGACACCGTGTTCGGCCGAGCCGTCGACGCCGGTCGCGCGGGTGTCCGGAGGGCCGGCACCCCCGAATGCGCCCGAGCCGGACCGCGTGACGTGCTGATCGCTCCCGGTGTGCAGGCGGGCCGGGGAGCCGAGCCGGACGTCGCGGTACTGGCTCCGCGAGACCGCCGTCGCACCGTTGGCCGACTTCACCGCTGTGAGTGAACCGGAACCGGCTCGATCCTGGGTCCCGGCGAGCGTGGGGCGGAGGCCGGGCAGCGCGGGGAACCCGCCCGCGCCGAGCGGCCGGACGTCGTGGTGGGACCGGCCGAGTACGCCGGGCGCGGTGTCGGCCGTGGTGCGCCGACCGTGGTCGAAAGTGCCGCTTTCCCCGTGGCGTAGCGGCAAACCCTCGATCGGCGTGGTCACCTCGGCGAGCGCGGAGGCGGGAGCGGCGAGCAGCAGCGCGAGTGGTGCCGCACTGGCAGCTACCTTGGGCAGGTAGCCGGGCTTCCGCTGGGTGTGCTTGCCCATGCGCCGGACCCTACGTCCCGCCCAGCGCGAATGCACATTCGTCCCCCCGCCCGGGGTAGGTTCACCCCCATGACCGCCACCGCCGTGATCACCGGCGCCACCGCCGGGATCGGCGCGCAGTTCGCGCGCCGGCTAGCCGCCGAGAAGCTCGATTTGGTGCTCGTCGCCCGTGACGAAGCCCGCCTCACCGCGTTCGCGGCGGAGCTGGCCGAACGCCACGGGGTGAGCGTCGAGGCCGTGTCCGCGGATCTGTCCGAAGTAGACGGGCGTGCCGTGGTCGAGGAGCTGCTCGCCGCCCGTGAGGTCGACCTGCTGGTGAACAACGCGGGCTTCGGACTGAACGGCCAGTTCTGGGAGATCCCGCCCGACGACCTGCAGCGCCAGCTCGACGTGAACGTCACCGCCGTGCTCCGCCTCACCCGCGCGGTGCTGCCCGGCATGGTCGAGCGCGGCCGCGGCGACATCGTGAACGTCTCCAGCGTCGCCGGCTTCTTCAGCGGCCGCGGCTCCACCTACACCGCCAGCAAGAACTGGGTCACCTCGTTCACCGAGGGCATCGCGACTTCGCTGCCGCCGGGGCTGCGCATGATGGCCCTCTGCCCCGGCTTCACCTCGACCGAGTTCCACGAGCGCGCCGGCCTGGAGAAGGAGGGCCCGAAGGCGCTCTGGCTCGGCGTCGAGCAGGTGGTGGACGAGGCGCTGGCCGACCTGCGCCGCGGCAAGGTGATCTCCGTGCCGAGCCTGCAGTACAAGGTGCTGGTCGCGGTCGGCGGGCTGGTGCCGCGCGGGGTGCTGCGCCGGATCAGCGGCCGCATCGGCAACCGCGGCCGCACCTGAGGTAGGGCTGTCCCCACCCCGTCCCGGCGAGCTGGCACCAGGGTGCGCGCCCGCGGTCCGGCCTAGCGTTTTCCCATGACGACTGGGTGGAACGAGGCGGTCCGGCTCGAAGCGGTCCGCAAGGAGTACGGGCGCGTCACCGCGCTCGACGGGGTGAGCCTGGCTTTCCCGCGCGGTGGGTTCACGGCCGTGATGGGGCCGTCGGGCTCGGGCAAGAGCACCTTCCTGCACTGCGCCGCGGGCCTCGACCGGCCCACCTCGGGCTCGGTCCACCTCGACGGCGAGGACCTGGCCACGCTGTCGGAGACCGCGCGGACCAAGCTGCGGCGCGATCGCGTCGGGTTCGTCTTCCAGGCGTTCAACCTCCTGCCCGCGCTCACCGTCGAGCAGAACGTGGTGCTGCCGCTGCAACTCGCGCGCCGGCGCGTGGACAAGCGGCTGGTGGCGGGGATGCTGGCGCACGTCGGGCTGGCCGACCGCCGCAAGCACCGGCCCGGTCAGCTCTCCGGCGGCCAGCAGCAGCGCGTCGCCATCGCGCGGGCGCTGGTGACGCGCCCGGCCGTGCTCTTCGCCGACGAGCCGACCGGTGCGCTCGACACCCGCACCGCGGCCGACGTGCTGGGCCTGCTCCGTCAGTCCGTGAGCGACGGCTTGACCGTGGTGATGGTGACGCACGATCCGGTCGCCGCCGCGCACGCCGACCGCGTCGTCTTCCTCGCCGACGGGCAGGTGGCCGACGAGCTGGCTCGCCCGAGCGCCGAGGCGGTCGCCGAGCGGATGACGCACCTGGGCGCGTGGGCCGGCCGGCGTCGGGCCGTCGTGGGCGGCGCCTGATGTTCCGCCTCGCCGTGCGCTCCCTCCGCCTCCGCAAGGGCGGTTTCGTCGCCACCTTCGTGGCCGCGTTCTTCGGCGCCGTGATGATCTCGGCCTGCGGCGCCCTGATGGAGACGGGCATCCGCGCCGACGCTCCGCCGCAACGGCTCACGGCCGCGCCGATCGTGGTCGCCGGTGCCCAGGAGTTCCGGCTTCCCCAGCAAGATCCGGGCGGGAGCGGGAAGCACAAGACCGAGAGCGCGACCCTGACCGAGCGCGTCCGGCTGGACGCGCGCCTGGCGGACCGGCTCCGCGCCACGCCGGGTGTGTCCACTGTGGTCAGTGAAGTCAGCTTCCCGGTGGTGCTGCCGGACACGAGCGCGCTGGGCCACGCCTGGGATTCCGCCGGGCTGACGCCGTACGCCCTCACCGCCGGGCACGCGCCCGCCGTGGGCGAAGTGGTGATCGACGCCGGGCTGGCCCGGGAAAGGGGCTTGGCGCCGGGTGGCTCGTTCGCCTTCGCGGCCCACGGTGCCGCGGCGGCCTACCGCGTCGCCGGGATCGCCGAAGCCCCGCACGCCACCAGCCGGCCCGCGGTCTTCTTCGCGGCCCCTGACGCCGAGCGCCTGGCCGGGCACCCCGGCCAGGTCGACGACTTCGGCGTGTTCACCGACCAGGACCCCGCGGCCGTCGCGGGGCGGATCGCCGGGATCGGCGACGCGGTGGTGCTGACCGGTGACGACCGTGGCCGCGCCGAATTCCCGGAAGCCGCGTCCGGTGGCGAAAACCTGGTGGTGCTCTCCGCCGTGACCGGTGGACTGTCCACTTTGGTCGCGGTTTTCGTGGTCGCGAGCACGCTGCTGCTCTCGACCCAGCAGCGGCAACGGGAACTGGCCCTGCTGCGCGCCATCGGCACCACCCCGCGCCAGTTGCGCCGGATGGTGCTGGGCGAGGCGCTGGTCGTCGGCCTGCTCGCCGCCGGGGCCGCCGCCGGGCTCGGCCCGCTGCTCGGCCGCTGGCTGTTCGACCGGCTGACCGGCGCCGGCGCGGTGGCCGGGGTGGTCGAGTTCCACCTCGGCTGGCTCCCGCGCGTGGTCGCCGCGGGCGCGACGCTGCTGGCCGTGCTGGTCGCGGCGTTCGTCGCGGGCCGCCGGGCCGGTCGGGTCCGCCCGGCCGAGGCCCTGGCCGAATCGGCCGTGTCGCGCGGGTGGCTGACCCCGGTGCGGCTGGTCGTCGCCGTGCTGGGCTTCGGCGGGGGGACGGCGCTGGGCATCGTCACGCTGGCCGTGATGACCGGTCCGGTCGCGGCGAGCACGGCCGGGCCCGCGGTGATGCTGTGGGCGGTCGGCGTCGCGGCGATCGGCCCCGGCGTGACCAAGCTGGTGGCCGCGCTGCTGCACCTGCCGGTGCGCGCGTTCGGCGGGGTGGTCGGGCGGATCGCGCTGGTCAACACCCGGGCCGGGGCGCTGCGGGTCTCGGGCGCGGTCACGCCGATCGTGCTGGCCGTCGGCATCGCCACGGCGAACATCTACCTCCAGACCACCCAGCAGGCCGTCTCCCGGCAGGCGTTCACCGAAGACCTGCGCGCGGACGCCGTGGTCGCCGCGCCGGCCGGGGTGACTCCCGAACTGACGCGCCGGATCCAGCAGGCCCCGGGCGTCGGCGGTGCCTCGGAGTACGTGACCAGCACCGTGTTCGTCACCGAGCCGTTCGACGACAGCCAGGACGGGGACGGCAGCGACGCGATCGGGGTCACCGGCGCGACGGCCGCGCGGGTGCTGTCGGTCGAGGTCACCGCGGGCCGGCTCGACGCGCTCGTCGGCGAGGCCGTCGCGCTGCCGGACACCCTCGCCGCGGAGCTGCACCGGACCGTCGGCGACCGGGTCACCCTGCGGCTCGGCGACGGGAGCCCGGCGGACGTCCGCGTGGTCGCGCTGGTCAAGCAGCGCCCCGGGGCCGAGCGGCTGGTGCTCCCGGCCGGGCTGCTCGCCGCGCACACCACCGCCGGCCTGCCGGCGCGGCTGCTGGTGCGCGCGGCCCCGGGCGTCGGCGCGGCTGCGCTCATCGCGAGCCTGAAGACCGCGACCGCGGGTCTGCCGGTTTCGGTCGGTGACCGGGATTCACTCGTCGCCGCGCACGCGAAGGGCGACGAGGTCGGCGCGTGGGTCAACTACCTGATGATCGGGATGATCATCGCCTACACGGTGATCTCGGTGGTGAACACGCTCGTGATGGCCACCGCGCGGCGTCGGCGCGAGTTCGGCCTGCAACGCCTCGGCGGCTTCACCCGCCCGCAGGTGCTGCGGATGGCCGGGGTCGAAGGCGGGCTGGTCGCGACGATCGGGGTGCTGCTCGGCACCGTCGTCTCGGCCGGTGCGATCGTGCCGTTCTGCCTGGTGGCCAGCGGCTCCGTGCTGCCGAGCGGCCCGGTGTCGATCTACCTGTCCGTGGTCGGGATCGCCGTGGCGCTCGCGCTGGGCGCCTCGCTGGGGCCGGCCTGGGCGGCCACCCGGGCCCGGCCGATCGACGCGGTCGCGGCCGGGGAGTGAGCCGCCGGCCGCCGGGCCGTGTGTAAGACTCTGGGCCGTGGCGTACCCCGGGTTGGATCAGACCGCGAAACTCGAATTGGCCAGGCTGGTCACCGAACTGGCCGTGGTGCACGGCAAGGTGACCCTCTCCTCCGGCAAGGAAGCCGACTACTACATCGACCTCCGCCGCGCGACCCTGCAGCACGCGGCCGCGCCGTTGATCGGCCGGCTGCTGCGGCAGCTCACCACCGACTGGGACTACGTCGCCGCCGGCGGGCTCACCCTCGGCGCCGACCCGGTCGCGCTGGCGATGCTGCACTCCGCCGCGGCGGACGGCGTGGTGCTCGACGCGTTCGTGGTGCGCAAGGCGGTCAAGGAGCACGGGATGCAGCGCCGGATCGAGGGCGTGGAGGTCCGCGGCCAGCGGGTGCTGGCGGTCGAGGACACCTCCACCACCGGCGGCAGCGTGCTCACCGCGGTCGAGGCGCTGCGCGAGGCCGGGGCGATCGTGGCCGGCGTCGCGACCGTGGTCGACCGGGACACCGGCGCGCGCGAGGCCATCGAGAAGGCCGGCCTCGAATACCGGTACATCCTGGGCAAGGACGACCTCGGTCTCCGCTGATCCGGGCCCGCCCGGCGCGGATTCGCCGCGGTGACCACCATCACCGACAATGCGTGCGTGACGTTCACCCGCCCCGCGGTGTCCTCTTGGGCAGGAGGTGCCGTGACCACGACCAGCGCGGAGCCCGGAACGCCGCTCGACGACACGACCCTGGTGGGTCGTGCTCGCGACGGTGACGTCCGGGCCTACGAACAGCTGGTGCTGCGCTACCAGGGACCGATGTTCCGGCTCGCCGTGAAGATGCTCAACCACCGCGGTGACGCCGAGGACGTCGTGCAGGAGGTGTTCCTGGGCGCGTGGCGCAAGCTGGAGCAGCTCAGTGACAACAGCGCGTTCGTCGGCTGGCTCTACCGGAGCACGACCAACCGCTGCCTCAACGTGATCCGGGCCCGCCGCCCGCAGGCCGACGTCGATCTCGACCTGGCCGAGTCCCCGCGGACGGACACCCAGCCGGAGCACGCGGCGCAGGTCAGCGAACAGCTGGCCGCGTTGAACGAGGCGCTGCAGCAGCTCACCCCGCAGCAGCGGGCGTGCTGGTTGCTGCGCGAGGTCCACGGTCGGTCCTACGACGAGATCGGCGAGATCGTCGGCGCCAACGGGACGGCGGTGCGTGGTCGCATCGCGCGGGCCCGCGCGCAGCTGGCGGAGGTGATGAAGCCGTGGCGGTGAACCAGAGTTACGAACTACCGTGCGGCCGGGACCTGGACGTGGTCTGGGACCGGCTCGACGAGGTCAGATCCGGGCACGCGGACGAACACGAACTGACCTGCCCGAACTGCCGCACCGCCCGGGAGAGCCTCCTGGCCCTGCGCGAGGCGACGCGGGAGCTGGTCGACGAACCCGAACCGGCCCCACCGGACCTGGTGGGGCGCATCATGTCGGCGGTCCGCGCGGAGGTGCGGCGCGGGCAGGTGCTGAGCCTGCCCACGCCCGAGCCCGGCGGGATCGAGGTGAGCGAGCAGGCCGTGGCCGTGATCCTGCGGTACGCCGCGGACTCGGCCGGCGGGGTCCGGGCCCGGCGGTGCCGGGTGCGCCGGGAGGGGGTGGACGCCGACGGCGCGAGCATCGTCGAGGTCGAGCTCACCCTGGCCGTGGGGCTGGGGAACACCGACGGCGGCGAAACCCTGGCCCGGGTGCGTGAACGGGTGGCGGCCGCGGCCGCGGCGCGGGTGGGACTCTCGCTGGCGAAACTGGACCTGCTGGTGGAAGACGTGTACGAGGACGGAGCATGACTGTCGAGGCCGAGTACGTGATCGCCGACCCGGTGGTGGCGAGCGTCGCGGCGCGCGCCGCGCTCACCACCCCCGGGGTGGTGCGGCTCGAACCGGGCCTGGTCGGGCTCGTCACGGCGTGGACGCGGGCCGCCCGCCAGCGCTGGAAGGGGCTCGACCCGGCGCCGGCCGACGGCGTGCGCGTGCGCACCGCGGACGGGCGGCTGACCGTGCAGGTCGACGTCGTGACCTCGGGGGCGGACCAGGTCGCCGCCACCGGCCGCGCGGTGCAGCGCTCGGTGAAGCGGGTGGTGGCCGAGCAGACCGGGCTGGTGGTCGACGAGGTGCTGGTGTCCGTGCTGGACATCGAGACCGCGTACGCGGAGGCGGAGGGCCGGTGACGACCTCGACCCCCCGCGAGACGACCGACCGGATCGTCGCCGCGCTGGAGAGGGTGGACGGGCTGCGGCCGGCGACCCTGATCGTCCCGGAGCACCCGTGGGTGCCCGGTGACTGGTCCGGTCTGGCCGTCGACCTCGATCCGGACACCGTGCAGATCCACCTGATCGCGACGCGGCTGCCGCTCACGCCGCTGCTGGAGGCGGCTGCGGCCGAGGTGCGCGCCGTGCTGGCCGGCACCGCCTGGGACACGGCGAAACTGCGGCTGGTGGTCACCGACATCGACGGCGCGGCCTTCTGATTCCCACCGGTCCCCGTCACACGATCGGGTCGTGACGATCTCCGCGACGTTGTGTCCACCGGGCGGACGGGGCAAGAGACCGTCTGAACGACATGGCAACCGAGGGAGGACCCCTGATGACGACCGTCGAGAAGACCCCGAAGCCGGCCCAGCAGCCCACCGCCGGGAAGCCCGCGCCGAAGCCGGCCGAGGTGGCCACCCGGCCGGACACCAGCCCGCTCGTCACCGAGCACGGCACCACCACGGTCGCCGACACCGTGGTGCAGAAGATCGCCGGTCTGGCCGCGCGTGAGGTCTCCGGGGTGCACGCGCTCGGCGGCGGGGCCGCGCGGGCGTTCGGCGCGCTGCGCGACCGCATTCCCGGCGCGTCCGCGAGCGTCGGACAGGGCGTGAGCGTCGAGGTCGGCTCGAAGCAGGCCGCGGTGGACCTGGAGATCGTCGTCGAGTACGGCGTGCCCGTCGCCGACCTGGCCCGGTCGGTGCGGCGCAACGTCATCCGCTCGATCGAGCGGATGACCGGGCTGGAGGTGGTCGAGGTGAACATCAACGTCGGCGACGTGCACATCCCGAGCACCGACGACGAGACCGCTTCGGGCGGGGATCGCGTCCAGTAGCGGCGTAGCGTGGCGGGTATGGACAAGCCTGCGGAACCGGAGCGGCCCGAGGAGCGCCCGCCGTTCATTCCGTACCCGCCACGGAAGCCGTCGCCGGAAGCGCCGGATCAGTACCCGAATGAGACACCGACGGAGTATCCGGGCAAGCGTCCACCGGAGTTCCCACCCGGAGTGACCCCTCCGTTACCCCCCGGGTGAACCGGTTGCTCCTGTGGGTTGAACATCACAGGCGGCCGTCGGCTTTCGCGCGCCCGAACCACTTCGGCGGAGTAACGTCGCAGGTCGGCGGGTTTCGGGAAGGGGGGCGTGGCGGTGAACGAGACGGTGGCTCACGTCCTGGCCGACCTGACGGTCGCGGTGCACGTCCTGGCCCTGCTGTTCATCGGCCTGGGTGGGTTTCTCGCCTGGCGCTGGCCCAAGATCGTTTTCGTGCACGTGTTCTTCGCGATCTGGGGGGTGCTGGTCAACGTGACCCCGCTGCCCTGCCCGCTCACCGCGGCGGAGAACTTCTTCCGCGGCCAGGAGGGTCTCGGCGACCTGCCGGGCGGCTTCAACGCGTACTACCTCTACGACACGGTGATCCCGCGCGCGCTGCTGCCGATGGTCGTGGTCGTGGCGCTGGCCCTGCTGATCTTCTCCTACGTCGGGGCTTACCACCGCTGGCGGCACCGCCACGAGGACCCCGCGGCGCACCGCGTCCGCCTGGGCTGAGCGAGAATCGTCGTCGATGACGACGCAACCGCAGGAGATCGGGCCCACCGAGTGGACGGGCCGGGAAGAGGTCGGGGTCGGGCCCTGGCCGGGCCCCTGGCCCGACGACCCGCGCTACGACCCCGAGCTGCTGGCCGAGGGCGATCGCCGCAACGTGGTCGACGCGTACCGCTACTGGCGCCGCGAGGCGATCGTGTCCGATGTGGACGCCCGGCGGCACCCGTTCCACGTGGCGATCGAGAACTTCCAGCACGACCACAACATCGGCACCGTGGTCCGCACCGCGAACGCCTTCGCCGCCGCCGAGGTGCACATCGTCGGCCGTCGCCGCTGGAACCGCCGGGGCGCGATGGTCACCGACCGCTACCAGAAGCTGCGCCACCACGAGGACGTGAGCGGGCTGCTGGCGTTCTGCGCGGGGTCGGGGCTGCCGCTCGTGGCCGTGGACAACACCCCGGGCGCGCAGCCGGTCGAGACGGCCGAGCTGCCGCGCGAGTGCCTGCTGCTGTTCGGCCAGGAGGGCCCCGGGCTCTCGGCGGAAGCCCAGTCCGCCGCCGCTCTGGTGGTGTCGATCGCCCAGTTCGGCACCACGCGCTCGATCAACGCCGGGGTCGCGGCCGGCATCGTGATGCACGCCTGGGTACGCCGGCACGCGGACCTGTCCCGGTCCTGGTAAATCCACAAAGGACGGTCACGGCGACCGAGAGGTGCGCGAAGCCGCCGGCCGGGGCAGAATCGGTGGATGACCGTCGACTGGGCCGACCGCGCCGCCACCGCCGAGCGGGCCGTGTGCGCCCGGCACCTGCGCCGGGTCTGGGGCCGGCCCGGGACCGTGCTGGGCCGCAGCGGCTGGCCGCCGAACCTCGGGCAGCGGCTGCACTGGCACTGGAACTACTGGTGGCAGGCGCACCTGCTGGACAGCCTGGTCGACGCCCAGCTGCGCACGCCCTCGATCGAGCGCGGGAAGCTGATCGGCCGGTTCGTCGGGTCCGTGCGCGCCCGCAACTTCGGCCACTGGCTCAACGACTACTACGACGACATCGCCTGGCTCGGCCTCGCCCTGCAACGGGTCCGAACGCTGGGTCTGTCCGATGTGGACGAAGCACTGACCGCGATCGACGGGCGGCTGCACGAGGGCTGGACCGCCGACGCCGGTGGCGGCATCTGGTGGCGGCGCGGGGACCAGGTCAAGAACGCGCCCGCGAACGGCCCTGCCGCCATCTTCCACTCCCGCCAGGGCGACGCCGCCCGGGCCCGCGAGATGACGGACTGGATGAGCGACGTTCTCCTCGACCCGGACAGCGGCCTGATCTGGGACGGGATCATGGCCGACACCGGCGAGGTGGTGAAGGCGGTGTACACCTACAGCCAGGGCGTGTACATCGGCGCCTGCCTGGAGCTGTCCGAGCCGGAAGACGCCGCGCGCACCGTCCGCGCCGTCGCCGGGCACCTGGCCCCCGGCGGGATCCTGCGCGGGATGAACGGCGGTGACGGCGGTCTGTTCGCCCCGATCCTGGCCCGCTACCTGGCCCTCGCCGCGACTCGCCTGCCCGGACCGGAGGCGGCCGTGGCCCGGGCCCTGGTGCTGGATTCGGCCGAGGCTTGCTGGTCGGGCGCGGTGGACGCGCCGGAAGGCCCGCTGTTCAGCTCCGAGTGGTCGAAGCCCGCACCCGCGCTGCCGCTGGCCGAGGCGGCGCCGGAGCGGGATCTCTCCGTCCAAACCGGATCGTGGATGCTCCTGGAGGCGGCCGCCACCCTGGCTTGACCGGCGGGGTCCTCAGCAGCCGCAGGAGGCGCCGTGCCGGAAGCGCGGCGCCAGCCGGACCGCCTCGGGGCGCCGGGCCGGGTCGGTCACGCGGGAGAGCAGCAGTTCGACCGCCTTGCGCCCGATCTCGGCGATCGGCTGCGCCATCGTGGTCACGGTGGGCGAGACCGCGCGTGCCCACTCCATGTCGCCGTAACCGACCACGGCCAGCTCCGAGCCGATCCGGATGCCGCGGCGGTGGGCCTCCCACTGGACGCCGATCAGCATCGACTCGCCGCCGACCACCAGCGCGGAGGGTGAGGGCCAGCCGTCCAGCAGCCGGGCCGCCGCGCGGGCCGCGCCACCGGCCGAGGACATGCCGGAGGCCACGAGCTCGGAGTTGAACCGCAGGCCCGCGCGGCCGAGGCCGAGCCGGTAGCCGAGCGCGCGCTCCTCGCTGACCGTCGAGCCCTCTTCGCCGGTGATCATCGCGATGCGGCGGTGCCGCCTCCCGGCCAGGTGCTGCACCAGCGCCGAGACGGCCTGGATGTTCTCGGAGCCGACCTGGTCCACGTCGTTGCGCCCGGCGATCCGGTCGACCACCACCGTGGGCACACCCGAGCGCACCAGCCCGTTGACCACCGCTTCGTCCCCGGGCGCCGGGACCAGCAGCACCCCGTCGAGCCGGTCGACCCCGAGCGCGCGGACCACGGCGGCTTCTTCGCCGGCCGTGTCACCGGTGTCGGCGAGCACGAGGTCGCAGCCCACCCGCGCCGCGCCCGCCCGCATGGCCCGCAGCAGTTCGCCCGCGTACGGGCTCGCGTGCAGGCCCATGGCCACCCCGAACCGGCGCGTCACCGGTGGGGTCCAGAGGGGCATCTCCGGCGCCAGAGCGGTCATTTCCCGTGCTCTCGTAGTAGTTACCTACCCAACGGTAACCTCTGACCGGGGCTCATCGGGACGTCAGAACGGCCGACTGCTCCAGGTTCACCAGTCCGAGTGAACGGCTCAGGGGACCGGCCGGCACCCGCACGACCCGCGGTGCCGCAGGGTCGGCGACAGCCGGACGGTTTCCGCGGCCCGGGCCGGGTCGGCCAGGCGGGCCAGGAGCAGCCGCACGGCCTGACGGCCGATGTCCTCGATCGGCTGCGCCATGGTGGTCAGCGGCGGCTCGACCAGATCGGCCCACTCCACCTCGTCGTAGACCACCACCGGCAGGTCCCGGCCGATCCGCAGACCGCGTCGCCGGGCCTCGTGCAGGACGCCGACCATCATGCTGTCGTTGGCCACCACCAGCGCGGTCGGCGGCTCGGGCAGCGCGAGCAGGGTGCTCACCGCCAGCGCCCCGCCCTCGCGGGAGGAGTTCCCGCACGCCACCAGGTCCGGCGACCAGCTCAGCCCCGAGCGGCCCAGCCCCAGCCGGTAGCCGAGCACCCGCTCCTCGGAGGTGGTCAGGCCCGGGACGCCGCTGACCATGCCGATCCGCCGGTGGCCGAGCGAGGCGAGGTGGGCGGTCAGCGCCGAGGTGGCCTGGATGTTCTCGGCCCCGACCTGGTCGACGTCGCCGCGGGTGGCGAGCCGGTCGATCAGCACCGTGGGCACGTCGAGCGAGACCAGCTCGCCGATCACCGAACCGTCGCCGGGGGCCGGGGTGATCAGCAGCCCGTCGACGCGACGGGAGCGAAGAGCCCGGACCACGTCGCGTTCGGTGGCGACGGTGTCGTGCGTGTCCGCCAGGATCACCGTGTAACCGCTGGCCGAAGCCTCCCGCTCGATCGCCTGCATCAGCGCCGCGAAGTAGGGGTTCGCCACCAGCGAGATCGCCATGCCGATCGACCGCGTGCCGCCCGTGACGAGCGAGCGCGCGATCGCGTCGCCGGTGTACCCGGTGGCTTCGATCGCCCGGAGCACGGCGGCCTTGGTGTCTTCGGCGACGGCCCGCGTCCCGTTGACCACGTGCGAGACCGTCGTGATGGAAACTCCGGCCAGCTCCGCGATGTCTCGCTGGGTCGGCCGGGAGGAGCGGGGTTGTGGCATGTCAGTCCTTCACCGAGGTTCACTCGCAAGCGTTTGCGCAAACGCTTGCGGCGCGGTGTGAGTCTGTCTACTTTGCCGATCATCGGCAACCTCGCACCTCGATTCGGAGGGCAGCTCCATGAGACAGCGCAGTCTCACCGCACTGGCACTGGTGGCCGCGGTCGCGCTCGGCACGGCCGGGTGCACCGTCGAGCGCCACTGGGGTGGCAGCACGACCACGGCCGGCCGCAGCCAGGCCAAGGTCGGCCTGGTCACCAAGACCGACACCAACCCCTACTTCGTGGAGCTCCGCAACGCGGCGGCCGCCGCGGCCCGGGCCAACGGGGCCGGCTTCAGCGCGCTGGCCGGCCAGTTCGACGGGGACAACGACGGCCAGGTCCGCGCGATCGAGAACCTCACCCAGCAGGGCGTGAACACCATCCTGATCACCCCGAGCTCGTCCACCGGCGTGCTCAAGGCGATCAAGGACGCGCGCGACGCCGGGATCCTGGTGATCGCGCTGGACACCGCGACCGAACCGGCCGACGCCGTCGACGCCACCTTCGCGACCGACAACTTCGCGGCGGGCCGTCAGGAGGGCTCCTACGTCAAGGCCGCGCTCGGCGGCACCGAACCGAAGCTGCTGATGGTCGACGGCACCGCGGGCAGCTCCGTGGACACCCAGCGCCACGGCGGGTTCCTCCAGGGCATCGGGCTCACCGACTCGGCCCCGCAGATCAAGGGCCACACCGCGGCCAACGGCGACCAGAGCCTCGCCCAGCAGGGCATGGAGAACCTGCTGCAGCGCACCACGGACATCAACGCGGTCTACTCGATGAACGAGCCGATGGGCCGCGGCGCGTACGCGGCGCTCAAGGCCCGCGGGCTGGCCGGGCCGGTCGTGATGGGCTCGATCGACGGCGGCTGCGAGGGCGTGCAGAACGTCAAGGACGGGCTGTACGGCGCCACGGTGATGCAGTTCCCGAAGAAGATGGCCGAGCAGGGCGTGCTGGCCGCGGTCCAGTACGCGAAGACCGGCAAGAAGCCGACCGGCTTCGTCAACACCGGGTCGACGGTGATCACCGACAAGCCGATGCCCGGCGTGCCGAGCCAGAACACCGGGTGGGGCCTGCAGAACTGCTGGGGAGGCACGAAATGACCACCGCGACGGCGACCGGGAACCGTGAGCGCGAATCGCTCGGCGAGTTCCTCCTGCGCGCCCCGGCCGTGGGCCCGGCCCTGGCGTTGATCGTGGCCATCGTGGTCTTCTCGCTGGCCACGGACACCTTCTTCGACCTCGACAACCTGTCCACAGTGGTCCAGCAGTCGCTGGTGGTCGGCACGCTGGCGCTCGGCCAGACGCTGATCATCCTGATCGCCGGCATCGACCTGTCCAACGCCTCGTCCATGGTCGTGGCCACGCTGGTGATGGCGAAGCTGGCCGCGGCGGGCTCGAACGGCTGGTTCGCGCTGGTCGTCGGGGTGATCCTGACCGTGGTGGTCGGGCTGTTCATCGGCACGCTGGCCACCCGGATCAAACTGCCCGCCTTCATCATCACGCTCGGCACGTTCACCGGGCTGACCGCCGTGGCCAAGCTGATCGCGGGCGGCCAGGCCGTGCCGGTCACCGACGGGCTGCTGCAGTGGCTCGGCACCAAGCGCTACCTCTTCGGCGGCATCCCGATCACCTACGGCATGACGCTCGCGCTGATCATGTTCCTGGCCGTCTGGTACGCGCTCACGAAAACCGCCTGGGGCAAGCACGTCTACGCCGTGGGCAACGCACCGGAATCCGCGCGGCTGTCCGGGATCAAGGTCGGCCGCACGGTCATCTCCGTGTACGTGGTCGCGGGGGTGTGCTTCGGCATCGCCGCGTGGCAGGCGCTCGGCCGCACGCCGAACGCCGACCCGAACCAGTTCCAGCTCGGCAACCTCGACTCCATCACCGCGGTGGTGCTGGGCGGCACCAGCCTGTTCGGCGGGCGCGGCTCGGTGCTCGGCACGCTGTTCGGCGCGCTGGTCGTGGCGGTGCTGCGGTCCGGGCTGACGCAGATGGGCGTGGACGGCAACTACCAGGACCTCGCGACCGGCGCCCTGCTGATCGTCGCCGTGGTCGTGGACCGGATCGCACGGAGGGGCCAGCAGTCATGACTTCAGCCAAGGAGACCACGCTCTCGGCCCGCGGCCTGGTCAAGCGCTACGGCCGGGTGACCGCGATCGACGGCGCCGACTTCGACCTGTACCCGGGCGAGGTGCTGGCCGTGGTCGGCGACAACGGGGCCGGCAAGTCCAGCCTGATCAAGGCCCTGTCCGGGGCGGTGGTCCCGGACGCCGGCGAGATCAAGGTGGACGGCGCGACCGTGCACTTCAAGACCCCGCTGGACGCCCGGCACTACGGCATCGAGACGGTGTACCAGGACCTGGCCGTCGCGCCGGCGCTGGACATCGCGTCGAACATGTTCCTGGGCCGGGAGAAGCGCCGCGGCGGGCCGTTCGGCGCGGTGTTCCGCAAGCTCGACACCGCCGAGATGCGCGGCGAGGCGCAGCGGATCCTGGACGAGCTGGGCATCGGGGTCAAGTCGATCACGCAGGCCGTGGAGACGCTTTCCGGCGGGCAGCGCCAGGGCGTCGCGGTGGCGCGGGCCGCGGCGTTCGGCACCAAGGCCGTGATCATGGACGAGCCGACGGCCGCGCTGGGGGTCGCGGAGTCGGCCAAGGTGCTGGAGCTGATCGGGCGGATCCGCGACCGCGGACTCCCGGTGGTGCTGATCAGCCACAACATGCCGCACGTGTTCGACATCGCCGACCGCATCCACGTGCACCGGCTGGGCCGGCGGGTCGCGCTGGTCTCGCCGAAGACGCACTCGATGAACCAGGTCGTCGGCCTGCTCACCGGGGCGCTGCGGCTGGACGAGCGGGGCGAGGTGGTCGAGGTCGAGGCCGCGACGCACGCCGGGCTGACCTGAGGTGCGGGTGCTGCTGGCGGGCCTGTGCACCGTCGACCTCGTGCAGCGGGTCGCCGATTTCCCGGCGCCGGGCGAGAAGCTGCAGTCCCTCGCGGTGGACGTCGCGGCCGGTGGGCCCGCGACGAACGCCGCGGTGACCGTGGCCGCGCTCGGCGCCGAGGCGACGTTGACGACGGTCCTCGGTGCGCACCCGCTGGCCGCCCTCGCCCGCGCGGACCTCGCCACGTGCGGGGTCCGCGTCCTCGATCTCGCGCCCGGACGAGCGGAACCGCCGCCCGTGAGCGCGGTCGCCGTCCGCGACCGCGACGGGGAGCGGACGGTCGTCTCGCGCAACGCGGCCGAGCAGGCCGGGTTCCCCGTCCCTGAGCCCGACCTGGACGGCGTCGGGGCGGTGCTCCTCGACGGCCACCACCCGGCGTTGGCGCTGAAGGTCGCGCGCGCCGCGAAGGAGGGCGGCGTGCCGGTGGTCCTCGACGCGGGAAGCTGGAAACCGGTGCTGGACGAGCTGCTGCCGCTGGTCGACGTCGCCGCGTGCTCCGCGCCCTTCCGCGTGCCCGGACCGAGCCTGGCCGAGCGCGGGGTGCCCGTGGTGGTCACCACGGCGGGCCCGGATCCGGTGCGCTGGCGCGCTGGGGAAGACTCGGGTGCGGTGGCCGTACCCGAGGTCGCCGCGCGGGACACACTGGGCGCCGGCGACGTCTGGCACGGCGCGCTCGCGCTCGCGGTGGCGGGCGGGGAGGACGACGTGGCCGGCTGGGTCCGGTACGCGAACGAGGTGGCCGCCGAGCGCGTCCGCCACGGGGGACCGCGGTCGTGGACGGCCGCGCTCGGTGAGTTGGGAAAGGGAGTGCGATGACGGCGTTCGAAGACCTCCTGGCACGGGCCGAAGGGCTGGCCAAGCCGCGGCAGCGCAGTGTGCTGGGCATCGTCGGCGCGCCCGCGTCCGGCAAGACCACGCTGGCCTGGGCGCTCGCGAACGCGCTGGGCTCGCGCGCGGCGGTGGTGGGCATGGACGGTTTCCACCTCGCGCAGGTGGAGCTGCGGCGGCTCGGCCGCACCGACCGCAAGGGTGCGCCGGACACCTTCGACGCCGCCGGGTACGTGCACTTGATCCGCCGGCTCGCGGACGGCAACGAGACCGTGTACGCGCCGGAGTTCCGCCGGGAGATCGAGGAGCCGATCGCGGGCGCGGTCCCGGTCGCGCCGGAGGTCCAGCTCGTCATCACCGAGGGCAACTACCTGCTGCTGCCGGACGACCCCTGGAGCGGTGTGCGCCCGCACCTCACCGAGGCGTGGTACCTGGCGCCGGACGAGCCGGAGCGGATCGAGCGGCTGGTTTCGCGCCACCGCCGTTACGGCCGGTCACTGGTCGAGGCGCAGCAGCGCGCGCACGGCTCCGACCAGCGCAACGCGGACCTGATCTCGAACACCCGGGACCGCGCCGACCTCGTGCTGGAGAACCTGCCCCTGGTGAACTTCGCGCTGTGAGCGTCCTGATCGTCACCGGCGGCAGCCGGGGGATCGGCGCGTCGGTGTGTGAGCTGGCCGCCGGGCGTGGTCACGACGTGGTGGTCAACTACTCCAGTGACGCCGAGGCGGCCGGGGAAGTGGCTGCCCGCGTGCGTTCGCTGGGGCGGCGGTCGATGGCCGTGCGCGCCGACGTGGCCGACGAGCCGGACGTGCGCCGGCTGTTCGACGCCGCCGCCGAGTTGGGACCGCTGGCCGGGGTGGTCAACAACGCCGCGATCACGGGCAACACCCCGGGACGGCTGGACGAGCAGTCCGCGGCCACCGTGCGGCGGGTGCTGGAGGTCAACGTCGGCGGGGTGTTCCTGTGCTGCCGCGAGGCGGTGCGGCGGCTGTCGACGAAGCACGGCGGCCCTGGCGGCGCCATCGTGAACATCTCCTCGACCGCGGCCCGCACCGGCTCGGCCGGGGAGTGGGTGCACTACGCGGCGTCGAAAGCGGCGGTGGACACGCTCACCTTCGGCCTGGCGCAGGAGGTCGCCGCGGAGGGCGTGCGGGTGAACGCCGTCGCGCCGGGGCTGGTCGCCACCGGGCTGCACGCGGCGGCGGGCGTGCCGGACCGGTTGCGTCGGCTGGCTCCCACCGTCCCCATGGGCCGCCCCGGCGAGCCGGGTGAGATCGCGGAAGCGGTGCTGTGGCTGCTCTCGCCGGCGGCTTCGTTCACCACGGGCGCGGTGCTGGAGGTCGGCGGCGGACGCTGACCCCCGTCCCGGATCGTGGGAGGCCCGGAGACGAGGAGATCACGATTCGTGGGGGAAGTCGGCGAATCCTCCCATCGTCGTGCGGCGGCTGTGTCACGCTGGCGGAGCCGGCGGTTCACGGGGTGGGTGACGCCCGGCGGCGGGTGGAACCGTCGGTGGAATCGCACCGAGGTGCGTTGTGGGGGGTCGGAAAGGACGGCCGGTCAAGTCATGCCCAAGCTCACGTCGGTGCACCATCTGGCGCTCACCGTGACCGATGTGGACCGCAGCGTCCCCTGGTACGCGCGCGTGCTCGACCTCGAGGAGACCCACCGCCGCGAGGATCCGGACACGGGTATCCACAAGGTGGTGCTGAGATCGGCGGGTGACGGGTTCTCCATCGTCCTGGTCCAGCACCCGGACACCGGCCGCCGCGGGTTCGACGAGCGCCGCACCGGCCTCGACCACGTCGCGTTCTCGGTCTCGTCCAAGGCCGAGCTGGGTGACTGGGAGGAGCGGCTGGACGAGTTCGGCGTGTCCTACACCCCGCCCACCGAGTCGCGCACGTTCGAGGGCTCGTCGGTGATCGTGTTCCGCGATCCGGACGGCATCCAGCTGGAGATCTGGTCGGAGCCGGAGCTCTAGGCGGGCGCGTTGGTGTCGTCGGTCTCGTCGACCGGACGGCGCATCTCCTGCCGGTAGCGGTACACGCCGTACCCGGTGCCGAGCACGAAGAACGCGACACTCGCCCACAGCGCGACGGTCTTGACCCACGGCAACGCGTCGAGCAGTCCGGCGCCGTAGTAGCCGAGCAGCACGAGCGTCGGTACCCAGAGCAGCCCGCCGGTGGCCGTGGCGAGCATGAACCGCCGCGGGTCCATCCGCGCCGCCCCGGCGATCAGCGGGGCCAGCGTCCGGATCCACGGGATCCACCGTGCGGCCACGATCGCGAAGAACCCCCTGCGGTCCAGGAACGCCTGGGCCCGGTCGAGGTTGTGCCGGTTCAGCACCTTCCCGCCCCGCCGCGCGATCAGCCGGGTGCCGGTGCCGCGCCCGATGTAGTAGCCCACCTGGTTCCCCAGCACCGCCACCACGAGCGCCGCTGCGGACAGCAGCCAGGCATTGGCGTCCGAACCGTGCTGCGCGAGCACCACCCCCGCCGCGAACAGCAACGAGTCGCCGGGCAGGAACAGCCCGACGATCAACGCGCACTCCGCGAACACGAAGCCCAGCACGATGACCCACACGAGCACCGGGCCGGCGGTGTCCAGCCAGCTCACGCCCACTCCCGCGGCCTCGACACTCACGACCTTCACGCTTCGAGCCTACGTGGCCGGCCCGCGGGGTGACGCCGAACCATCGGGTGCAGCCTCTCGGTCACTTCGGATGTTCCTGCTGTGAACGGGTCGTTCACGGCGATGGTGCATTCAGGGATCGCATCGGCTCCGTTCGCCCGCGACGCCAGCCGGTCCGACGAAGAAGCCGCCGGTGACAGTTCCTGTCACCGGCGGCCGTTTCGTCGGAAGGGGGCAGATCAGAACTGGGGCAGCGACTCCCCCTGCACCGCCTCGATGTCCAGCTCCACCTTCACCGTGGTCCCGATCGCGGCCACCCCGGCGCGCACCATCGCGCTGTAGTTGATGGCGAAATCGTTGCGGTGCAACTGCGTCTCCGCGTGGAAGGCCGCACGCACCCCACCCCACGGGTCGGGACCGTGACCGTTGTACCGCAGCGCCAGTTCGACCGGACGGCGTTCGCCGTGCAGGGTCAGGTGGCCCGCCAGCGTCCAGGTGTCGGTGCCCCGCTGGGAGAGCCCGGTGCTCTCGAACCCGATCACCGGGTGCACGTCGACGTCCAGGAACTCCGCCGAGCGCAGGTGGTCGTCGCGCATCTTGATGCCCGATTCGATGCTGCCGGCCTTGATCTCGGCGTGCACCTTCGACCGCTCGGCCGGGCGGGCGATGTCGATCCGCCCGCCCACGTCCGGGAACCGCACCTTGATGCTGGCGATGCCCATGTGCCGCGCGGTCGCGACCACCGACGAGTGAACCGGGTCGATGGTCCACGGGCCCGCCGGCGGGAGTTCCACGGCGTCGGCCACCGGTGCGAGGGAGATGTCGCCCAGCAGTCCGGCTCCGTCCGAGCCGACCTGCACCGTGCGCGCCATCGGGTTGTAGCCCGGTGCGGTGATCACGGCGGTGTAGACGCCCGGGGGCAGCGGCTCGGTGGCCACCGCCCCCTTCGCGTCCGTGACCTGCCGCGCCACCTGGCGGCCGTTGAGGTCGGTCACCGTCAGCACGGCGTTCTCGACCGGCCAGCCGCCGTTCGCGCGGAGCTGCGCGCGCAGGCCGCCGCTCACGGCCGCTCGACCAGCTCGTCGAAGGCCTGGTCGTAGCTCAGGCGGACGTCGTGCTCGGCCTCGCCGTCGCTGAGCGAAACCTGGCTGGTGGCGGGCGGGTACCCGCTGGCCACCACCGTGTAGGACCCGGTGGGCAGGTCGCTCACCACGTACCGGCCCTCACCGTCCGTGCGCGCCACGGCCGCGACGTTGCCGTTCGCGTCCAGCACCGTGATCCTCGCGTCCGGCACGATCCGCTCGCCCTCGGTGCGCGCGGTGCCCTGGAGCAGCACGGCCCCGGCCAGCTCGACGTCGTGGCGCAGCACGCCGCTGTCCGGCACGGTCAGCGTGACCGCGACGGGGCGGTAGTGCGGGCCGCTGGCGACCAGCGTGTACTGCCCGGCGCCGACCCCGTTGAAGGTGTAGACGCCGTCGTCGGCGGTGATGAACGCGCCGTTGACCTCGCCCCGCGAGTCGGTGAGCGTCACCGTCGCGTTGACCAGCGGGTTGCCCAGCCCGACCGACCGGACCACGCCGGTCAGCTCACCCGAGCCGGTCAGCGTCACGTCCAGCTTGGCCGGTCCGCCGCCGACCACCACGCTGGAGGCCTGCGGCTGGTGGCCGGGGGCCGCCACGATCAACACGTACGTGCCGGGGCCCTGCGTCGGCACGGAGTAGCTGCCGTCGCCGTTGCCCGTGGCCCGCGCCACCTGACGGCCCTGCTGGTCGATCAGGGTGAGCGCGGCGCCGCTGACGTGGCTGCCGTCCTGCCGCCGCACGTGGCCGGTCACCGGCAGTCCGCCGTGGCCGGTCGGGAGGCCGACGCCCGCGCCCGCCACCGAGTCGGTGATCGGCATGGGCAGGGAGCCGGAGATCGCTTCGGGGTCGCCGTGGCCGTTCCCGTTCAACGAGTGCCTTCCGCCCACCCCGGCCAGCGCCGGCTCGCGCGGGGCCTCTTCGAACAGGGAACCCGGCTTGGCCACCGGCTCGACGATCTCGGTGGGCGCGTCGTCCTCCGCTTCGAGCAGGGCTTCGCCGCCCTCGATGGTCGAGGCCGCGGACATGCCGGCCAGCGGGATCTCCTTGAGGAACAGCAGGACGATCGTGGCCAGCAGGGCCACCGCGCCGGCGACGTAGAACACCGTGGTGATCGAGTCGGTGAAGCCGACCAGGATCGGCGTTTTGAGGGCCGGCGGCAGCTTCTCGATGATGCTGGTGTTGCTCTGCAGGTCGGCCAGCTGCCCCCCGGAGCCGGCCGGCAGGCTGCCGCCGAACGCCTTGGTGATGTTGCCCGGCAGCACGTTGAACAGGATGGTCAGGAACACCGCGACACCCGCGGTGCCACCGATCTGGCGGAAGAACGTGGCCGAGGCGGTGGACGCGCCCATGTCGCTGCGCGGACCGGCGTTCTGCACCGCGATGACCAGCGTCTGCATGCACTGGCCGAGGCCGAGGCCGATGATCGCCGCGGCGACCAGCGGGTGCCACACCGCCGAGTCGTACTTGACCTGCGCGAAGAAGAACGCGCCGACCGCGATCAGCAGGGTGCCGATGACCGGGAACATCTTGTAGCGCCCGGTCTTGGAGGTGATCCGGCCGGACACGATCGAGCTGAGCATCAGCCCGGCCATCAGCGGCAGCATCAGCAGCCCCGACTCGGTCGGGGTGTAGCCCTGCACAACCTGCATGTACTGCGGGATCATGGTGATCGCGCCGAACATCGCGACACCGACGATGACGCCGCCGATGATCGCCACGGTGAACGTCGAGTTCTTGAACAGCCGCAGCGGGATCAGCGCGGCGTCCTTCATCATCCGCTCGATCAGGATGAACGCGACCACGCCCACCGCGCCGATGGCGTAGCAGAGGATCGCCTTCGTGTCGCCCCAGCCCCACTTCTGGCCCTGCTCGGCCACGATCAGGAACGGGACCACGGCGATGATCAGGCTCAGCGCGCCCCACCAGTCGATCTTGTGCTTCTGCGGGGTGTGCGGGACGTTCAGCACCTTGGCGACCACGAACAGCGCGAGGATGCCGATCGGCACGTTGATCAGGAAGACCCAGCGCCAGCCGTCCAAGCCCGCGAGCTTGTCGAAGCCGGCGAAGAAGCCGCCGAGCACCGGTCCGAGCACAGTGGACAGACCGAAGACCGCCAGGATGTAACCCTGGTACCGCGCGCGTTCCCGCGGCGGCACCACGTCACCGATGATCGTCATGGCCAGCGACATCAGACCGCCGGCGCCGAGGCCCTGCACCGCGCGGAACGCGGCCAGCTCGTACATCGAGGTCGAGAACGAAGAAGCCAGCGAGCCGGCCACGAAGATGGTGATCGCGGTCAGGTAGAACGGCTTGCGCCCGTAGATGTCGGACAGCTTGCCGTAGATCGGCGTGACGATGGTGGAGGTGATCAGGTACGCGGTGGTGGCCCAGGCCTGCAGCTCGAAGCCGTGCAGGTCGTTGGCGATCTTGACGATCGAGGTGCCCACGATCGTCTGGTCGAGCGAGGCGAGGAACATGCCGCACATCAGGCCGCTCAGGATCGTGATGATCTGGCGGTGGGTCAGCCCCAGGGCTCCCGGTGCCCCGGGCGCTCCCCCCTGGGTCCGGGGTTGTTTCTCGACAGTGGACGTCATAGCGGTGCGGCCCCCTTGGCCTGCGACACCTCGGGGGTGTCGGACAGAGTTGGAAAGTTGTTCTCGATACCGGTGTTCAGCCGCTCGAACAGGGTGTTCAGCGTTTCGCGGTCCTCCTGGCTCCAGTCGCCGAGCACGTCGGCCAGCCACTGGTTGCGCTGCTTGCGGTTCTCGTCGAACACCCGCAGGCCCTCGGCGGTGGGCGCGAGCAGGCAGGCCCGGCCGTCCTCGGGGTCGGCCTGGCGCTCCACCAGGCCGTGCTGCACGAGCGAGCTCGACTGCCGGCTGATCGTGGAGATCTCCGAGTGCAGGAATTCGGCGAGCTTGCTGGTGCGCTGCGGACCCTCGTGGATGAGGCAGAAGAGGATCGCGTACGCGGCCCGCTCGATCCCGTCCGGACCCTGCTTGGACACCTGGGACTTGGCCTTGGTGATCAGGCGCATGAACCGGACCAGCTCGTTGCTGAGCTGGTCGGCCAGTTCCAGTTCGGCCTTGGGCCTGGTGGTGGAGCCGTTCGGGGTCATGGCTGGGTCTTTCTCGCGGTGAAACGAACCGTTGTTTGGCGGCTGCAACTAGTTGCCTAGAGCAAGGGTGTTCTCAATTCATCGTTTGTGCAAGCGGGAACCGGCTGGTTGTGTCGGACAACACCTTAGTTGTTGCATGCAAGCAGATTTACTTGTGGTGGTTGGTCCGGTTCGTCCGGTGGCCGGTCACCGGCGGGAACAAGCCGGTGACCCACGGGTTGATACGGGTATGACCGACGACACAGCGCTGTACGACCTCATCGGCTCCCGGCGGAACGGGGTGCTGGCCACCTTGAAGCGTGACGGCCGCCCGCAGCTGTCCACCGTCACGCACCACTTTGACGCCGACGCGCGCACCCTGCTCGTCTCCATCACCGAGACGCGCGCGAAGACCAAGAACATGCGGCGCGATCCCCGGGTCAGCTACCACGTGGCCAGTGAAGACGGCTGGTCGTACGCAGTGGCGGAGGGCACTGCGGAACTCACGCCGGTCGCCGCCGCTGCGGACGACGCGACGGTGGAGGCCCTGATCGAGCTCTACCGCAAGATCGGCGGCGAGCACCCGGACTGGTCCGAGTACCGCGCCGCGATGGTCGCCGACCAGCGTCTGGTGCTGACGCTGCGCATCGAACGGGTCTACGGGGTCGCGCGGTGAGCGGCCGGGCCGGGTTGGCGGGTGTCTTCCGATCGCTCTCCGCCCGGCCTGCTCCCGGTCGATTCGGTGTCGCCCGCCTGCTTCCGCCCGGCCCGTCTGCCCTTGGCCTGCTTCGCGGGGCCGGCCTTTGCCCGGTACCTGGCCCCGCGGGCCCGTCTCACGGCTGTTCCAGCCGCCCGGCGATGTCGTCGATCTGGTCGAGCAGGCCGCCGCTGTTCTCCTCGCCGAGCGCAGCGCGCATGTAGAGGCCCTCGCCGACCAGCATCACCAGTTCGGCGGCCAGCCGGTCCTCGGCGTTCTCCAGCAGCAGTTCGCGGACGTCGTTCATGCAGCGCTGGGAGACCTCGGCCACGGTGGGGTCGTTGAGCACCAGCCGGAGGGTCGCCATCGTCGTGCGGTGCAGCGGCCGGTTGCGGGTCACGTCGGTGATCGCCGTGCGCAGGTAGTAGCGGACCACGCCCTCCGGGGCGGCGCGGGCCAGCTCGATGTCCTCGGCGTTGAGCCGGACCAGCCGTTCGAGCAAGCCGTCACGCAGGGCGTCCTTGGAACCGAAGTGGTACAGCAGGCCCCCTTTGGACACCCCGGCCCGCGCGGCCACCGCCTCGAGGGTGATCTCGAGCGGCCCCCGCTCGATCAGGATGACCTCGTACGAGTCGAGGACGCGCTCACGGGCGGACGGTTTCGGCACAGCTTGACTGTACCGTCCGGACGGTTTACCTTCTACACCAGGAGCAAAACTGTACCGTCCAGACGGTGCAAGAAAGGAAGAGTGCGCCATGGAGAGGCGCGGGCAGTGGTGGGCACTGGCGGTACTGGTGCTGCCGGTTTTGCTGATCAGCGTGGACGCAACGGTGCTGGGGTTCGCCCTGCCGTACCTGAGCGAGGACCTCGGCCCGAGTGGGGCCGAGCAGCTCTGGATCGTCGATGTCTATTCGTTCGTGCTGGCCGGGCTGCTGGTCTTCATGGGCACCCTGGGCGACCGCATCGGCCGGCGAAAGCTGCTGCTGGCGGGCGCGGTGGCGTTCGGCCTGGCTTCGGTGCTGGCGGCGTTCTCGACGACGCCGATGATGCTGATCCTGGCCCGCGCGCTGCTGGGCGTCGGCGGGGCGACCCTGATGCCGTCCACCCTGTCGCTGATCCGCAGCATCTTCACCGAGGACCGCCGTCGCCGCACCGCGGTGGGGGTGTGGAGCGCGGCGTTCTCCGGCGGCATGGCCGTGGGCCCGGTGGTCGGCGGCTGGCTGCTGGAGCACTTCTGGTGGGGCTCGGTCTTCCTGATCAACGTGCCGGTGATGCTGGTGCTGCTGGTCGCCGGTCCGCTGCTGCTGCCCGAGCACCGCGACCCGAAGCCGGGCCGGTTCGACCTGCTGTCCGCACTGCTCTCACTGGGCGCGATGCTGCCGGTGGTGTACGGGATCAAGGTCGCGGCCACCGAGGGCTTCACCTGGCTCGCGGCGCTGGCGATCGTGGTCGGCCTGGGGCTCGGGGCGGTGTTCGTCCGCCGTCAGCGTCGGCTCGAGCAGCCCATGCTGGACCTGGCGCTGTTCTCGAACCGGATGTTCACCGCCTCGGTGGTGACCAACCTGCTCGGGGTGTTCGCGCTGGTGGGGCTGTTGTTCCTGGTTCCGCAGTACCTGCAGCTGGTGCTGGGCCTGTCCCCGGTGACGGCGGCGCTGTGGATGCTGCCCGCCACCTTCGCGGGCATCGCCGGAGCGCTCCTCGCGGTCCGGCTGGCCCGCCACGTCCGCGTGCCGGTGCTGGTCGGCGTCGGCCTGCTGCTCGGCGCGGCCGGTTTCCTGATGCTCACGGCCATCGGCACCACAGCGGGCCTGGCCGCGGTGGTCATCGCCTTCGTGCTGGTCGGGGGCGGAGTGGCGTTGTCCGAGACCCTCACCAACGACCTGGTGATCTCCGCCGCCCCGGTCGACCGCGCCGGCGCGGCCTCCGCCATCTCGGAAACCGGCTACGAGCTGGGCGGCGCCCTGGGCACCGCCCTCCTCGGCAGCCTGGCCACGGCCGTCTACCAGTCCGGCCTGTCCGGCTCCCTGAGCGCAACCCCGCACGACCCCGCCCTGGATACCGCGATCACCACCGCCCACGACACCCTGGGCGGCGCCGTAGCCGCAGCGGGCTCCCTGCCCGCCCCGGCCGCCGAGGCCCTGGTGACGTCCGCCCGCGAGGCTTTCGTTTCCGGCCTGCACACCACCGCCTGGGCCGGCGCCGCAATCCTGATCTACACCGCGGCCCAGGCCTACTTCCTGCTCACCCGCGGCCGCCGCCGCACCGACCGCAAGGAGACACCACTACCCGCATAACCACCCACCTACCCCGGCGCCGCCCCACCACCCGCCGCCTCCGCCGCCCGACTCGCCTCCGCCCGGTTCGCTCCCTCCGCTCCGCTCGCCGCGACTCAGCTCCGCCCGGTTCGCCCCCGCCTGCCTCGACTCAGCTTCGCCCGGTTCGCCCCCGCCTTCGCCTGCCCGCCTCGGTTCCGCCCGGTTCGACCCCCGCCTCCGCCCGCCCCAACTCAGTTCCACCCGGTCCGACCCTCCGGCGCCGCCCGCCGCGACTCAACCCGCCCGGTCCGACCCTCCAGCTCCGCTCGCCCCGACTCAGCTCCGCCCACCCCGACTCAGCTTCGCCCGGTTCGACCCCCCGGCCTCCGCCCGCCCCGACTCAGCCCCGCCCGGTCCGACCTACCTGCACGCCGCTCGTTGCGACCCGGTTTCGCCCGGTTTCACCTCCCGGCGCCGCCCGCCGCGACTTGGTTCGGCTTGGGTCCGCCCATCGGCGTTCTTCGCCGCAACCCGGTTTCGCTCGGCTCCGCCCGTCGGTGCCGCTTGCCGTGACCCGGTTTCGCTCAGTCGACCTACTAGCGCCGCTCGCTGCGACCCGGTGTCGTTCGGTTGTGCCTAACCGGCGTCGCTCGCTGCGACTCAGCTTCGCCCGGTCCGACCTACCAGCGCGCCGATCGCGGCGATCCAGTTTCGACCCCCCGGCGTTGCTTGCCGCGACTCGGCTTCGTTCGGTTCGATCTGCCAGCGCTGCTCGCTGCGACCCAGTTGCGCCTACCGGCGCTTTCGCCGCAACCCGGTTTGCTCGGTTTCCCCTTCGGTGCTGCTTACCGCGGCGTGGTGTCGTTTGATTCCACCCTCCGGCGCCGCTTGCTGTGGCCCGGTTTCGCTCGGTTCCATCCGGCCGGGCACCGGGTCACCCGGCGCCCGGCCGGTCGTTCGACTACCGGCGCAGCTACCCGGCCCGCATCAGGCTGCCGAACTGTTCGGCGCCACCCGGGGCCTGGTCCGGCCGCCCGGCGTTGACCTGGCGGCCGGTGCAGTGGCCCGGTGCCGGTTCAGCGGCCTGGCCTCGGCCTAACTGCGGCCGAAGTCGCCAGGTGTACGTCTGGCCGCTCGGCCCCGCTCTGCTCTCTGAAGCAGCCCAGTGCTGGTCCGGTCGCCGGGGCAGTCAAGTCGTCGAGGCGGGCCAGTGCCAGGTGGCGGCCAGCCTTGTCGCAGCGTTCCGCATCGACGGTCGGTGTTTCTGCGCTCGTAGTGATGCCAGTCCGCAGCCGACGCGGGCCGAGTCGTGTTGGTGGTCGGTGCGGCGACAGAGCGTGGCCGCGCACGGCCATCCTGCTTAATTGGAAGAAAAATTCCGCACTGTGGAGATCTCATCACTTACCATGGTCCGCATGAGCAATGAGGCCCTGGTCCAGCGACTCCGTGACGAGCTCGGTAACGGCGCCGTGCTCACCGATGCCGACGTCACCGCCGGGTACGCGCGGGACATGATGCCGCTGGCGCCCGTCGGGAATCCGTTGGCCGTTGTGCTGCCCGTGGACACCGCGGGGGTGCAGGCTGCGGTCAAGGCGTGCGCCGACGCGGAGGTTCCCATCGTGCCGCGGGGGGCCGGGAGCGGGCTGTCCGGCGCGGCCAACGCGATCGACGGTTGCGTGGTGCTCGTGCTGACCAAGCTCAACGAGATCGTCGAGATCGACGCGGGCAATCGGCTCGCCGTGGTGCAGCCGGGGGTGATCAACCTGGACTTCCGCAACGCCGTGGAGAAGCACGGCCTGTTCTACCCGCCGGACCCGTCGAGCTACGACTGGTGCACCATCGGCGGCAACCTCTCCACCAACGCCGGTGGGCTGTGCTGCGTCAAGTACGGCGTCACCACCGACTCCGTGCTCGGGCTGGAAGTGGTGCTGGCCGACGGTTCGCTGCTCAAGACCGGCCGCCGCACGGTGAAGGGCGTCGCGGGGTACGACCTGGCGAAGCTGTTCGTCGGCAGCGAAGGCACGCTCGGCGTGATCACCCAGGCGACCGTCGCGCTCAAGCCGTTGCCGCAGGCGCCGTCGACGTTCGTGGCCGGGTTCAGCAGCACCGAGGCGGCGGGTGAGGCCGTCGCGCGGGTGGTCCGCGAGGGGCTGGTGCCCTCGCTGCTGGAGATCATGGACGCGGTGTCGATCAAGGCGTCGGAGACCTACCTGAAGACCGACCTCGGCGCCGGTTCCGACTGCCGGGCCCTGCTGCTCGCCCAGTCCGACGCCGGTGGTGAGGCCGGCCGCCGCGAACTCGCCACGCTGGAGCAGATCTGCACCGACTGCGGCGCCGACCTCGCGTACGCCACCGAAGACCTCGAAGAAGGCAAGATGCTACTTCAGGCGCGAAGGGTGGTGCTCACCGCGCTGGAGACGTACGGGATCTGGCTGACCGACGACGTTTGCGTGCCGCGCACCCGCATCGCGGACCTGATCCACGGTTGTGAGCAGGTCAGCGCGAAGGTGGGTCTGAAGATCGCCGTCGTCGGACACGCGGGGGACGGCAACATGCACCCCACGATCGTCTACGCGCCCGAGTCCCCGGAAGAGTTCGCGCGCGCCCAGCAGGCGTTCGACGAGATCCTGGAGATCGGCCTCGCGCTGGGCGGCACCGTCACCGGCGAGCACGGCGTCGGCAAGATCAAGCGCGACTGGCTCGTGCGCGAGATCGGCCCGGTCGGCCTGCGGGTGCACCGGCAGATCAAGCAGGCGCTGGACCCGGGGAACCTGTTCAACCCGGGCTCGATGTTCTCGATGCAGGACTGAAACGGCGAACGACGCCGGTCTCCGCGGAGGGAGGCCGGCGCCGTTTCGACGAATTCGGCGGTCAGTCGCGCACGCGCGGGATGCGCTGCGTGACCTCGGCCGGCGACTCGGCCATCGCCGCCCCGTGCGCCTTCTTCTCCCGGCGGCTCTTCAGGTACTCCAGACCGATCGGGACCACCGACACGAGCACGATCACCACGAAGATGGCATCGACGTTGTCGCGGATGAAGCCGATGTTGCCCAGTAGCGAGCCCAGCACGGTGATGCCCGCTGCCCACAGGATGCCGCCCAGCACCGTGTAGGTGAAGTAGCGCTTCGGGTCCATCCGGCCGATGCCGGCGATCCAGGTGATGAACGTCCGCACGAACGGCACGAACCGGGCCAGCACCACGGCCTTGGGCCCGTGCTTGTCGAGGAACGCGTGCGTCTTGTCGACGTACTCGCGCTTGAAGAACTTCGAATCGGGCCGGTTGAACAGCTTCGGCCCGGCGAAGTAGCCGAGGTAGTACCCGCCGACGTTGCCGAGCAGCGCCGCGACCGTCACCAGGACGCAGACCAGCCACAACGGCGCCTTCAGCGTGTCGTTGGCGATGAACAGGCCCGCGGTGAACAGCAGCGAATCACCCGGCAGGACCGGGAAGATGCTGCTCTCGATGAAGATGATCAGGCAGAGCACGGCGATGACCGGTGTGGTGAGCCCGGTCAGCAGGTGCTGCGGGTCCAGCCACGACGGCAGGAGGGACATGGTCGTCACTGTGCTCTGGGCGAGAATCACACCGAAAACGGTACAGGGTGACGCTGTGTGCCTTCACCGGGCAAGGAACCGCAGGTCACGCGAGGCGGGAACGAACCAGCCGCAAGATGCCCCGGACCGGTGGAAACGGGCGTTCCGGACGCTTGTGCGACGGCCGGCCTCACAACGGTGGGGCCGGAGTGGCTAGTGCGACGAAGGTCGGCCGCGCGCCCTTGCACCCGGGCCGGGGATCTGGGATGGGGGTGCGACTGCTGGGGATCAGATCAGCGTGAGGAGCCCGATCACCGAGCCCGCGGCCAGGCCGAGGAGCAGGGCGAGCAGCAAGACCCAGTGGACGGGCAGCGGGGCGCTGCCCGGGGTTTGGTGGATCGTCGCGGCGGCGGGTGAAGGCTGCGGGGTGCTTGCGGGGTGTCCGGGGCCTGGGTGACTGCCGGGGTGGGGGGCGAAGCCGCTGCCGCCGCCGTAGCCGCTGGGGGCGCCGGAACCGGCGAAGCCGCCTGAGCTGCTGGAACCGCCGGGGCCGCTGAGGCTGCCGGAGTCGCCGAAACCTCCAGAGCCGCCAGAGCCACTGAAGCCGCCGGGGCCGCTGAAGTTGCCCGAGCCGCCGAAGCTGCCCGGGCTGCTGGAGCCGCCTGGGCCGCTGAAACTGCCAGAACCGCTGGGGCTGCCAGAACCGCCGAAGCTGCCGGTGCCGGTGTTGCCGGGGGAATAGTTGCCCGCACCTTCGACGGCGGGGTAGCTGCTGGAGGACGGGCCGGTTCCGGTGGCCTGGTCCAAGGCGGCCCGTTCGCGTTCCAGGGAGTCCGCGCCGGCCCCGGAGAGCAAGCCGTAGCGGGGTGGAAGTTCCGCGGTCGGGCCGGTGGTGCCGACCGTGCCCACCGAGCCGCTCGGTCCGGGTGCGTCGGTGGAGCCGGAGCCGCCCGCGTCCGATGAACTGCCGGTGTCAGCCGAACTGCCGGTGCCGGGCGAACTGCTGGTGCCAGTTGAACCGCCGGTGCCGGGCGAACCGCCAGTGCCAGTTGGACTGCCGGTGCCAGTTGAACTGCCGGTGCCGGGCGAACCGGCTGCGTTGTCTGAGCCGCCAGCGCCAGTGGAGTTGGCTGAGCCGCTGGTGCCAGCAGGGCCGCCGGGGCCGCTTGAACCGCCGGTGCCGCTCGTACCGGCCGGGTCGCCGGTGGGGTCAGCATCGCCGTCCGGTGCTCCGGGCGCGGATTCCTCACGGGGCAGACCAGGCGAGGTGTACGGGGCGAAGACGGCTTGGGCGCGCAGGGCGTCGGCCAGGAGTCGCTCCGGGTCCTTCGGCTCGGTCATGCCGTTCGTCTTCCCCCGTGTCGTGGCTGGATCGTTACGTGCTCAAGGTAGCCCGGCCGACCTCGGCGACCCATTCGCCCCGGCGGAGGACTTTCACCGGGTGCAGTTCGTCGTCCAGGACGACCACGTCCGCGGTCAGGCCGGGGCGCAGCGAGCCGGTCCGGTCCGCGACGCCCAGCAGTTCCGCGGGACGGCCGGAGGTGGCCCGGACCGCGTCCAGGACACCGAGTTTCGCACCCTTCACCAGGTTGCGGAAAGCGGTGTCCATCGTCAAGGTGCTGCCGGCCAGTGAACCGTTTTCGGCCAGGGTGGCGACGCCGTCGTGGACGTCGACCTCCAGGCGGCCCAGGGTGTAGCGGCCGTCGGCGGCGTCGGTGGCCGACATGGCGTCGGTGATCAGCACCGTGCGGCCGCGGCCGGCGTGCGACGCGGCCAGGCGCACCACGGTCGGGTGCAGGTGCACCAGGTCGCAGATCAGCTCGACCGTCACGCGCTCGTCGTCCAGCAGCACGCCGACCGGGCCCGGCTCGCGGTGGTGCAGCGGGCGCATGCCGTTGAACAGGTGCGTGGCCACCGTGGCGCCCGCGTCGATGGCCGGGATGAGCTGCTCGGCGACGCCGTCGGTGTGCCCGATCGCCGCGGTCACGCCCGATTCCGCGAGCTGTCGGACGGCCTTGACGCCGCCGTGCAGCTCCGGGGCCAGGGTGACCATCCGGATCGCGCCGCGGCCCGCGCGCAGCAGCTTGTCCACCGTGCCGGTGTCCGGTTCGAGCAGGGTGTCCGGATCGTGGGCGCCGCAGCGGGCGCGTGAGATGAACGGGCCCTCCAGGTGGATGCCGGCCAGCTCGCCGTCCTGCACCAGCTCGCGCAGGGCCGAGATCTGCTCGGTGAGCAGGTCGACCGGGTCGGAGACCAGGCTGGCCAGCGTGGTCGTGGTGCCGTGCCGCCGGTGCGCGCGCACCGCGGTCAGCATCTCGGCCGGGTCCAGTGTGGAGAACGAGCCGCCGCCACCACCGTGGCAGTGCGTGTCGATGAAACCGGGGACCACCAGGGCCCCGCCCACGTCGACGCGCTCCAGCTCGGGGCCGCCCGGGGGGGTGCCCGTGCCCACGGCGGCGATCCGCCCGTCGGCGACGGACAGCCAGCCGTCGTCGAGTACGCGGTCCGGGGCGGCGACCCGGCCGCCCGTGATGACGAAGTCTGCGGCGTGCTTCACGTCGTCCAGCATATATTGGTCTGGACCAGATGGGGGGATGCTACTCAGTGACGATATTGGTCCACCCGGGTCACTTCTGGGTCTGCATGGCCTTCTGCAGCGCCTCCAGGGCCCGGCTGGCGGTCGACTTGACCGTGCCCTTGGAGATGCCGGCGGCCTCGGAGATCTCGGCCTCGCTCAGCCCGCCGTAGTACCGCAGCACCAGCACCTCACGCTGGCGCGGCGGGAGCTTCGAAAGCGCGCTGACCACGGCCTGGTGCTCGCTGGACAGCATCGCGAGGCTCTCCGCCGAACGCGCGTTCACCGCGTGCGGCGGCACGTACTCGCGCGCGGTCTTGCGCCGGCGCAGCACGCTGCGCGAACCGTTGACGACGGCGGTGCGCAGGTAGCCGACGGCCGCGGCCGCGTCGCGCAGCCGGCCCCAGTTGCGGTGCAGGCCGGTGAAGGCCTCCTGGACGACGTCCTCGGCCGTGGCCGGCTCGTCGACCAGCAGGATCGCCAGCCGGACCAGCCGCATCCGGTGCTGGCGGTACAGGTCTTCGAGGTTCAGTGGCGCCGCAGGCGGCTGCGGCGCTACCGGTCCGTCGATGGTCCGCAGGTGGCCGAGGGTTGCCTCGACGCTGCGTTCCGCGTTGCCCTCCAGCATGAACCCCTGCCTGTTCTCGACCCCGGTGAATCCGTGCCGGTGGTCCCGGGCGGGATCGGGCACGGTGTGCCGCGCCCGCGGCCTGGTCCCGTATTCACAGCGTTCTCACAGCCACTGGCGCACGCCTAGCGTATCGGGTCGGCCCTCGCCTGCCACCGATCGGATGCTCAGACCCACACGGTCGTGACGGGTAGCGTCGGCCCGGTCACCGTCGCGCTGCCCCGGGAGATCAACATGGCGTGGTACCTGGTCGAAATCCGTTACGTGCAGGAGAAGCTGGCCGAGGTCCGGCCTCGTCACCGTGAGTACCTGTCCGGGCACGCGGCCGAGGGCCGGGTCGCGGTCGCGGGCCCGCTCGGCGACGGCACCGGCGGCCTCACGCTCTGGCAGGCCGAAGACGAGGCCGCGCTCACCGAGCTGATCGACACCGACCCGTACCACCTCGAAGGGGTGGTCGCCGAGCGCACGGTGCGCGAGTTCAAGCCGGTGCTCGGGGCCTGGCTACCGCAGGACTAGCCCGGCCGGACTCACAGCTCCAGGACGGCGGGCCCGCGGTCGACGCAGATCCGCACCGGCCCACCGTCCGGGGTCGCCACCGCGCAGGTGCCGCAGAAGCCCTGGCGGCAGGAGTACGGCACGTCCGGTAGCAGCTCCCGGACCACGTCGAGGGTCGAGCGGTCCGCGGGCACGTCCAGCGTCACGCCGGTGCGGCGCAGCACCACCCGGTACGGCCGGCCGCCGACGATCGGCGGCGTCGAGAACCGTTCGAAGTACACCGCCGCGGCCCCGGTGAGCGCCAGGTCCACGCGTATGCCGGTGATCATCGGCACCGGCCCGCAGCAGTACACCGAGGCGCCATCCGGCACGCCTTCCAGCAGCTCCGCGCCCGAGGCGGGGATCCCGTACTCGGTGTCCGGCCGGATCCACACGCGGTCGGCGGGCAGCTCGGCCAGCTCGTCCAGGAACGGCATGGACGCGCGGTCGCGGCCCGTGTAGACCAGCCGCCAGCCGGCGCCGCCCGCGGCCGCGCGGCGCACCATCGGCAGGATCGGCGTGATGCCGATGCCGCCGGCCACGAACAGGTACTCCCGCGCGGCCACGAACGGGAACGCGTTGCGCGGGCCGCGGACCAGCACCTTCGCCCCCGGTCGGAGCGAGTGCACCTCGGCCGACGCCGCGCCGATCCGCCGCACCCCCACCCGGTAGTACGACGGGTCGCCGGGATCGCCGCACAGCGAGTACTGCCGCAGCCGGCCCGAGGGCAGCCGCAGGTCCAGGTGCGCGCCCGGCCGCCACGGGGGCAGCGGCCCGCCGTCCGGCCGGGCCAGCCGCAGGCTGACCACCCCTTCGGCCTCTTCGCGCACGGTCTCGACCAGCAGTTCCAGGTTCCGGTCGACCGCGCGCACGGGCGGGCGGCTGCGCCCGGAGCGGTCCGCGAGCCTGCGGTAGGCCGCGGTGACCCCGATCAACGTCGACATCAGCCGGTCCCGCCGCCCGCTGTCGTCGAGCCTGGCCGGGAAATCGGGCGCGCTCACCCGGGCGAGTCGGCCGCTCGGGCCGAGGGTGAGCTCGCGAGGTACGCGACGGCCTGATCGGTGTTCCCGGTCTCGGTGGGGTGGTAGGACTTGCGGAAGTACGGCCGGATCTCCCGCAGCAGCTCGCGCGGGCCCGGCAGCAAGCCCCGCTTCGCCGCGTCCAGGTACCCGCGCAACGACGCCTTGCCCGGCCGGGTGGGGTCGTTCGCCATCAGGAAGCGGGTGCCGCGCGCGAAGACCCAGAACAGCGCGGGCGTCACCACGGCCATGCTCCGCACCCTCCGCGAGTAGCGACCGTCCAGGTGGCAGAACAGGTCGTAGGCCACGGACCGGTGCTCGACCTCCTCGGCGCCGTGCCAGCGCAGCAGGTCGAGCATCGTCGGGTCCGAGCCCGCATCGTCGAGCGCCTTCGCGTCGAGCACCCACTGGCCGAGGAACGCGGTGTAGTGCTCGATCGCGGCGATCAGCCCGAGCCGCTCGATCAGCCATTCCACTTCGGACGCCCCGGACGGCCCGGACCGCCGGGTCCGGCCGCGCGGGTCCTGGTCGCCCAGCAGCTTGCGGAACAGCCACTCCATCTGCGCGATGTAGGGCCGGACGCGCAGTCCCGCGGCTTCGAGGTGCGCCGAGGCGCCGTCGTGGGCCTCGGCGTGCATGGCCTCCTGGCCGATGAAGCCGAGCACGTCCTCCTTGAGCCGCTCGTCGCGGATCAGCGGCACGGCCTGCTTGAACACCTCGACGAACCAGCGCTCGCCCTCGGGCAGGGCGATGTGCAGCACGTTGATGGTGTGCGTGGCCTGCGGCTCGCCGGGCACCCAGTGCATCGGCAGCGTGGTCCAGTCGAACTCGACGTCACGGGCGTGCAGCACGATCTGCTCGTGCCGGATCGGCTCCGCGCTCACGAAGACCGGCCGCTGAGCTCGTAGTCGCTGGGGTCGACGCGGCGGGTCTGGAGCCAGTACCGCCAGGTGGCGCCGGGCCAGATGGTCCGGTTCACGCCCTTGGCGTCGAGGTACCAGCTCTTGCAGCCGCCCTGGGTCCACACGCCCTTGATCAGCCGGTCCTGGATCTCGGCCTGGAACTTCTGCTGTACCGAGGGCCGGACGTCGAGCGCCGCGGCGCCGCGCGAATCCGCCAGCTTGATCGCGTCGACCACGTACCGCGACTGCGATTCGATCATGAACACCACGGAGTTGTGGCCCAGCGCGGTGTTCGGGCCGAGCAGGAAGAACAAGTTCGGGAAGCCGGCGACGGTGATGCCCTTGTGCGTCTGGATCCCGTCCGTGGCCCAGGACTTGGCCAGGCTGCGGCCCTCGGTGCCGGTGATGTCCAGGTACTCCAGCGCGTCCGTGACGTGGAAGCCGGTGCCGTAGATGATCGCGTCGACCTCGTGCTCGACCCCGGCGCCGTCGACCACGCTGTGCGCCTTGACCTCGCGCACCCCGTCGGTGTTGACCTCGACGTTCGCCCGGGCCAGCGCCGGGTAGTAGTCGTTGGACAGCAGGACGCGCTTGCAGCCCATGGTGTAGTCCGGCGTCACCTTGCGCCGCAGCGCGCGGTCCTTGATCGCCTTGGCCATGTGCCGCTTCGCGAGCTGCTCGCCGACCTTCATGACCACCGGGTGGCCGTTGAAGCCGATGCCCTGCGCCTCGCGGCCCCAGTAGACGAAGGCGCGGTACAGCCGCTGCGCGCCCGGGACCCGCTTGAAGAGCGTTTTCGCCCAGCCCGGCATCTCGTGGTCGGGCTTGGGCATGATCCACGGCGGGGTGCGCTGGAACAGCGTCAGCTCCGCTACCTGCGGGGCGATCCGCGGCACGAACTGGATGGCGCTGGCGCCGGTGCCGACCACGGCGACCCGCTGGCCGGCCAGGTCGAACTCGTGGTTCCACTGCGCGGAGTGCCAGCTCTGGCCCTCGAACGCCTCGATCCCGGGCAGCTTCGGGATCTGCGGGATGTGCAGGCCGCCGACCCCGGAGACCAGGAACTGGGCCGAGAACTCTTCACCGCCCCGGGTGGTCACGGTCCAGCGGCGCTCCTGATCGTCCCAGTGCGCGCCGGTGATCTCGACGCCGAACCGCGTCTTCTCCCGCAGCCGGTGCTTCTCGGCCACGCCCCTGAGGTACTCGAAGATCTCCGGCTGCGGCGAGAACGACCGGGACCAGTCCGGGTTCTGCTCGTAGGAGAACGAGTACATGTGCGACTGCACGTCGCAGGCGCACCCGGGGTAGGAGTTGTCCCGCCAGGTACCGCCGACCTCGTCCGCCTTCTCCAGGATCACGTAGTCCCGGATCCCGGCCTCTTCCAGCTGGATCGCCTGGCCGAGCCCGGAGAACCCGGTACCCACGACCACGACCTTGAACCGCTCGGTCATCTCCTCGGCCTCCGCAACGCTGGGGGATCTGCGAAATTGATGTTACCTCAGGTAACAGTTACCCGTAAGTACTAGCTACCGTCTAGTAGGAGCCGCCGAGCTTCGTGTGGTCCCAGCTGGCCACCCGGGTCGGCCGGAAGATCAGCCCGATCCGCTTCGGGGCCTGGCCCTCGATGAACGAACGCAGCTGCTCGGGCACCGGATCTCCCGGCTGGGCGCCGGCATAGCGCTGCATCAGGGTGATGCCCATCCGGGTGACCTCGGCGGTGTCCTCGACCAGTTCGACGTCGGCCTCCATGGAGACGCCGCGCAGCCTCTCGTAGGACTCGCCGTCCTCGACCAGCACGGTCGCTTCGGGTCGCCGCCGCAGGTTCTTCGCCTTCTGCGAAGTGGCGTAGGTCCAGGTCGCGACCCCGCTCTCGTGCGGGTAGTACCAGAGCGGGGCCAGGTGCGGCCGGCCGTTCGGCCCGATCGAGGCGACGTTGATGACCTTCTGCTCGTCGAAGTACCGGCGGACCTCGTCCTCGGTCATCCTGATCCGATCACGACGCGACACGGTCGGCGGCTAACGCTTGGTCGCGGCCCGGCCGCCGTGTCCGGTGACCGCCGATTCGAACGCCCCGCGCGCCTTGATGTCCTCCAGCGCGGCCCGGTCCGCGGCCGGCACCCGCGTGCGCGAGCCGAGCTCGATGATCGGCGGCAGGAACGCGCGCAGCAGCTTGAGCCCGCCGACCCAGCGCGGCACGTGGATGGTCCGGGCGCGCTTGAGCACTCCGGCCTCGAGATCGTCCAGGGCCACGCTCAGCGGGTAGGTCTTGCCGATCAGCCCGGGCATCGACGCGCGGAGCTTGCCGAACACCGGGTGACTGTCCGCGCTCTCGACCAGATCGGTGCGGATCCAGGTGGGGTGCGCGACGCCGACCTTCACGCCCAGGTGCGCGACCTCCGCGCGGAGGCTGTTGGAGAACGCCTCCACACCGGCCTTCGCGGCGGCGTAGTTGGCCATCCCGGGCGCGTGGGTGATCGCGGCGAGCGAGGAGATGGCGAGCAGGTAGCCCTTGCGCTCGATGACGTGCGGCAGCGTGACGCGGAAGGTCCGCCAGACGCCCAGCAGGTCGACTTCGATCACCTTCTCGAACGCGGCGGGGTCGACCGACCGGACGAAGCCGGCCGTGGCGATCCCGGCGTTGGCGATCACGATGTCGATGCCGCCGAAGTGCTCCACCACCCCGGCCGTCGCCTGCTCCAGGGCGTCCCAGCGGGTGACGTCGGCCTCCCAGGCCCGCGCGCTCGGCCCGATCTTCGCGGCCACCTTCGCCTGCTCCTCGGCCTCCAGGCCGACCAGCGCGACCTTGGCCCCACGGGCGGCCAGCCGTTCGGCCAGACCCGCCCCGATGCCCCGCGCCGCCCCGGTGATCAGCACGACCTTGCCGTTGACCCCGGTGTTCCTGAGCAGTGCCACGGTGCCCTCCTCGGCTTCGTTTCCGCCTGTGGAGGGCACCGTAGCTCACCTTACCCCGAGTAAGCTACTGAAAAGTAAGTTAATCGGCGGAGGTCACCCGGCCGGCTGGTCAGCTCGCGGAGGCCGCGCTCAGCGCCGCCAGCTCCTCGGCCGACAGCTCCAGCGAAACCGATGCGATCAGGTCTTCGAGCTGGTCGGGGTTGCGCGCGCTGGCGATCGGCGCGGCGACCGTCGGCTGCGCGCCCAGCCAGGCCAGCGACACCGAGGCCACGGAAGCCCGGTGGGCCGCGGCGACCTCGTCGAGCACGGCCAGCACCCGCTCACCGCGTTCGTCGAGGTACTTCAGGGCTCGCGGGGCGCGGGGCGAGTCGCCCGGCTCGTCCTTCGAGCGGTACTTGCCGGTGAGGAAGCCGACGGCGAGCCCGAAGTACGGCAGGGTCGACAGCCCTTCGCGCTGCACGAGCGGTGCCAGCTCCTTCTCGTAGTCACGCTCCACGAGGTTGTAGTGCGGTTGCAGCGCGACGTACCGGGCGAGGCCCTCTCGGTCCGAAGTGGACAATGCCTCGGCCAGGCGGTCGGGCTCGTAGTTGGACGCCGCGACGTAGCGCACCTTCCCGTCGTGGATCAGGGTGTCGAACGCGCCGAGGGTCTCCTCGAGCGGCACGCTCCGGTCGTCCTCGTGGGCGTAGTAGAGGTCGATGTGGTCGGTCTGGAGGCGGCGGAGGGAGTCCTCGGCCGCGGCGGCGATGTTCTTCGCGGACAGCCCGGGCCGGTGGGCCGATTTGGCCACCTTCGTGGCGATCACCAGTTCGTCGCGGCGGCCGCGCTTGGCCAGCCAGGTGCCGATGAACCGCTCGGATCCGCCGTTGTCGCCGTACATGTCGGCGGTGTCGAGGAAGTTTCCGCCGGCCGCGGTGTACGCGTCGAGCACCGTGTGCGAAGCCGCTTCATCCGCGGTGGTGTTGAAGACGTTGCAGCCGAGGTTGAGGCCGTACACGTCGAGGTCTGAGGTGCCGATCTTCGTCATGGCTTCGACGCTAACCCCGGTCGCGGGTGTCCGTCTGGTGAGACGCGGGACGAAATCCCCGGCGCTGGGCGTTCGACTGGTTCATGGCTATCGAACTGGGCAGGATCGGCATCTGGCGGGGCGCGACGCAGACGGACGGCGAGTTCGCCGCGGGGGTGGAGAAGCTCGGCTACAGCGCGTTGTGGCTGGGCGGCTCGCCCGGAGGCGACCTGAAGATCGTCGAGGAGCTGCTGGACGCGACCGAACGCCTCGTGGTCGCGACGGGCATCGTCAACATCTGGGCCGACGAGGCCGACAGCATCGCCCGGGCGTTCCGGCGCATCGACGGCAAGCACCCGGACCGCTTCCTGCTCGGCATCGGCGCGGGACACCCGGAGGCGACGCAGCGGTACACCAAGCCCTACGGCGCGCTGGTGGAGTACCTCGACGGGCTGGACGCGGGCGGCGTCCCGAAGTCCGCGCGGGCGCTGGCGGCGCTGGGCCCGAAGGTGGTCAAGCTGTCCGGCGACCGCACGGCCGGCGCGCACCCGTACCTGACCACGCCGGAGCACACGCGCTCGGCGCGGGAGATCCTCGGCGCCGGCCCGCTGCTGGCGCCGGAGCAGAAGGTCGTGCTGGACACCGATCCCGAGGCGGCCCGCGCGCTCGGCCGCGAGACCGTGAAGTTCTACCTCCAGCTCTCCAACTACACCGCCAACCTGCGGAAACTCGGTTTCACCGACGAGGACTTCGCCGACGGCGGCAGCGATCGGCTGGTCGACGCGCTGGCCCTGCACGGCGACGCGCCGACCATCGCGGCGGGCGTGCGGGCGCACCTCGACGCGGGCGCGGACCACGTCAACCTCCAGGTGCTGAACCAGGATCCGTGGCCCGCCTACCGGGCGCTGGCGGCCGAGCTGGGCTGAATCGGTCCACCTCCCGGCCGCGGTGTGAGGTAGGACCGGTCCGCGTGACCGGTCCACCTCGTACGATGCGGCTGTACAGCAAGCCGTCTCGAGGAGGAAACGATGCCCATCGCCACCCCCGAGGTCTACGCGGAGATGCTCGACCGGGCGAAGGCGAACGAGTACGCCTTCCCGGCCATCAACGTGACCTCGTCGGAAACCGTGAACGCCGCCATCCGCGGGTTCGCCGAGGCGGAGAGCGACGGGATCATCCAGTTCTCCACCGGCGGCGCCGAGTTCGCCTCCGGGCAGAAGGTCAAGGACATGGTCACCGGCGCCGCGGCGCTGGCGGAGTTCGCCCAGGTCGTGGCGGCGAAGTACGACGTGCACGTCGCGCTGCACACCGACCACTGCCCGAAGGACAAGCTGGACGGTTTCGTCCGCCCGCTGATCGAGATCTCGGCCGAGCGGGTCAAGCACGGCCAGAACCCGCTGTTCCAGTCGCACATGTGGGACGGCTCGGCGATCGACCTCGACGAAAACCTCGAGATCGCGCAGGAGCTGCTGGCCAAGACCGCCGCCGCGAAGATCATCCTCGAGGTCGAGATCGGCGTCGTGGGCGGCGAGGAGGACGGCGTCGCGCACGACATCAACGAGAAGCTCTACACCGCCGAGGGCGACTTCCTGAAGACGATCGACGCGCTCGGCTCCGGTGAGAACGGCCGCTACCTGCTGGCCGCGACCTTCGGCAACGTGCACGGCGTCTACAAGCCGGGCAACGTCAAGCTGCGCCCGGACGTGCTCAAGGGCGGTCAGGAGGCGGCGTCGAAGAAGCTCGGCCTCGACGCCGGCTCGAAGCCGTTCGAGCTGGTCTTCCACGGCGGCTCGGGCTCGCTGCCGGAGGAGATCCGCGAGGCGGTGTCGTACGGCGTGGTGAAGATGAACGTCGACACCGACACCCAGTACGCCTTCACCCGCCCGATCGCCGACCACTTCTTCAAGAACTACGACGGCATCCTGAAGATCGACGGCGAGGTCGGCAACAAGAAGGTCTACGACCCGCGCAGCTACCTCAAGGCCGCGGAGACCGGCATGGCGCAGCGCGTCGTCGAGGCCGTCGAGGCCCTGGGCGCGGCGGGCAAGAAGCTCGGCTGAGCCGGTTCGGCCGCCACGGTGACGGCCTCTCCCCCAGACGGTGGGAGAGGCCGTTCTGCGGCCACGGGCGCGACGGACCTCGTCCGCCTCACGGCGCAACTCGGCCGAGTCGACGTGCGGCAGCCGCTCCCGCCACCCAGAGCACGAATACGCCCGCCAGCGCGACCGAAGCCGTCCAGTATGCGATCGGCGGGGCGGACTCCGTGTGCGCGTCACCGAGCACCCACGGGCGGAACTGGGACTGCAGCCACAGCGCGCCGTAGCCGAAGGCCGTCACCAGCAGGGCGCCGATGCCCGCGGTGGCGGTGCGGTGGCCGGCGCCGATGCGGAAGGCCAGGTCCACCGCGAGGCCCACGGCGAGCAGGTAGAACGGGACGGTCGAGACCGGGAAGCCCAGGCCCAGCAGCAGCGGCCAGATCACCGAGCGGTAGGCGACGTACGCCGCCGCCACCACGAGCGCCGACCAGCGGCGGGCCAGGGTGGACCGGGCCGGCACCAGGACCAGGGCCGAGACCGCGATGCCCCAGAGCGGGTAGACCCAGTCCGGGATCGGCAGGGTGAAGTGCAGGATCGCGGTGCGGTCCACCGGGTGGCCGATCTGGTTCGCGGCGAACGACAGCAGTGAGGGCTCGGCCTCGGGGGTGCCGCGCTCCCAGGCGCGCAGGCCGAGGATGCCGTACTCCTGCTGGCCGTTGGGGAAGAACGTGTTCTCCAGGAAGAAGGCCCACAGGGCCAGCAGCACCCCGGTGCGGAAGCGCCCGGGCGGCGCCAGCCGGAACCACGCGAGCAGCACCCCGGCCTGCATGATGCCGGTGCCCAGGTACAGCATCAGGTGCGAAGGGCTCCACGCGGTGAGGTCGAGGCCGTTCACCCGGTGGTTGATCACATCCAGCGGCGCGGCGACCAGGAACACCGCGAGCCCGGTCTGCATCAGCCGCAGTGAAGTCCGGTCGCAGCCGAGGCCCGTGTAGCTGTGGATGGCCACCAGCACCACGATGATCACGGTGCCGACGGTGTTGATCAGGTGCGGCGGCGCGAGGTCGTCACGCAGCCACTTGAAGTGCCACGACAGGTCCCAGGACGAGCCGGCCAGCTTGAACGCGAACGCCGTCAGCCAAGTGCCGAAGCAGAACCGCAGCACCCACGCGGGGGTCGGCCGGCCGGGGGCACCCCGCTGCCAGTGGCGGGCGAAGAACAGCTTCGTCCGGCCGAGCGGGCCGCGCGGGACGACGACGTCGGCAACTGCGTTGGTCATGGCGGACATCATTCCCGCCCGGGACCCCCGGGTGGGCCGGAACGTGGGTCACGGCTCGAAGATCAGGGTTCCCCCCTACGGGTGGCGAATTCGCTTCCGGGGCCGGGCTCGGCCCGACGGGCCGGGGCGGGCCGGTGACGGGGTCCTCACCAGCCGGTGGCCCTGAGCCGGGAGAATGGCGGCATGACCCACAACCTGCTCGGCCCCGAGCCGACCCTGCTGCCCGAGCGCACCACCGCCCAGGCCGCGCTCGACGCGGGCACCGACCCCGCCGCCGTCGCCGCCGAACACCCCGACTTCAGCGCCGCGTGGGCGGCGCTGGCGGAGAAGGCGCTGGAGTCCGGCGAGACCGTCGCCGCCTACGCCTACGCCCGCACCGGCTACCACCGCGGCCTCGACCAGCTCCGCCGCGCGGGCTGGAAGGGCTTCGGCCCGGTGCCGTGGGCGCACGCCCCGAACCAGGGGTTCCTGCGGGCGCTGGCCGTGCTCGGCCTGGCCGCGGGCCGCATCGGCGAGACCGAGGAGTACGAGCGCTGCCGCACGTTCCTCGCCGAATCCGACCCGGCCGCGGCCGAGGCGACCGGCCTGAAATGAGTTCACGCCCTCGGATGCTCCGAGGGCGTGGGGAAAACTGGAGCTGAGGGAGCGGGCCCGGCCGCTGAGGGGGAGGAGGGCCGGGCCCGCGGGTCCTCAGGCGACCGAAGCCAGGGTCCGCTTCACGGCCGAGCCCACGACGCGGTTGCGGCCGGTGTCCTTCGCCACGTACACGGCGGCGTCGGCGGCGGACATCACTTCTTCGACGCTGGAGCCGTCCATCGGGAAGGCCGCGACGCCGATCGACGCGGTCCGCCGCTCGATCGCGACCGCTTGGCCTTCGTTGGTCCGGGTCGGGACGACCAGCTCGCTGATCCGCTGCCGGATCCGCTCAGCGGTCACGATCGCGTCCTCTTTGGACGTCGCGGGCAGCAGCGCCACGAACTCCTCGCCGCCGAAGCGGCCCACCAGGTCGTGCGCCCGGGTCTCCTGCTTGACCACCGCGGCCACGGCTTTGAGCACGTCGTCGCCCGCCAGGTGGCCGAAGTCGTCGTTGATGTGCTTGAAGTGGTCGAGGTCGATCATCAGCGCGCCGAAGCTGCTGTGCTCGCGCTCGGCGCGGGAGATCTCGCGCTGCGCACCGTCCTGCCAGGTGGTGGCGTTGAGCAGCTGCGTCTTCTGGTCGGTGGTGGCCAGCTCCTCGAGCCGCTTGATCAGCACCGACCGCTGCAGGATGTACAGCGGCAGGATGACCAGCAGCGAGAGCAGCGGCTCGTTGGTGAGCACCATGGTCAGCAGGCCGCCGACGCACAGGATCGACGCTTCGAGCAGGTTGTCGTCCATGGTGCCGAGGCACGAGGTGGGCGTCGCCTTGGCCGGGTCGGCCAGGTACAGCCCGAGACCGGTCAGCGCGGTGTTCACCAGGAAGTAGCCCAGCGCGGCGGCGGCGACGGCCGAGACGCCGTGGGCGCCGGCGAGGTGGCCGGCCAGCGCGGCGCCGAATCCGGAAAGGACCATCGTGGTGGCGTTGGCCGCGACGCGGTGGGCCTCACCCGGGCCGATGCCGTGCCAGCTGCGCAGCGCGAGGTAGGCGTAGAGCACGACGGCCAGCGCGGCCACGAGCTGCGGCGGCACCAGCAGCGCGGCCGGGAGCAGCCACACCGAGGTCACGTTGATGTGCGGGCCGTGGCTCAGCATCCGGCGCTGGCGCTCGATCCGCCGCGTCACCTCGGTCTGGACGATGGCCAGTCCGGTGATCAGCACGAACAGCCGGAGCTGAGCCAGGTCGACGGAGAACAGCAGCGTGCTCGCGGCCGTCAGGGCGACCGCGGCGGCCATGCTGGTCAGCGTGACGGCGATCCACTGCCGCGGTCGGGTCCACAGCGCCCACCCCCGGGCGCCAGTGACCAAACCTTGTCCAGACCATTCCCCCGATGTGACCATCTTTCCCCCATACTCTTGCGCTGCTGCCCGGTGACAACTTCAACACGGACAGTTTCAGACCGTTTGCCGCCTGTCCACAAGGGCCTTAGGTGTGTACATTTTTCCCGAATACGCCGGAGGAAAGGTGACCAGCTATGCGCAGCAAGGATCAGTGACCGCGTAGCAGCACCGCAAGGTCGCGCAGGTCAGAGCCCACGCGCGGAACATGTCACGCATGTTCGGCGCGTGTGGCTTCCCTCGCGGTCCCCTCGTCGTCGCGCCCGGACAGGGCCCGGTTCCACGCGATCGTTAGCGGAATCGTAATCAAGAGGCCCAGCCCGCCGAAGATCCCGACCGTCGTCTGTGCGGTCAGATGGTCGGCGAGCACTCCGCCGATCAGGGGAACCACGCCCATGGTCGTGGTCAGACCGGTGTTGGACAGGCCCATCGTCAGCGCCCGGGTGTCGTCCGGCACCGCGACGGTCAACGAGGCCGTCGCCTGCAGCAGCGCGATCGTGCCGAACCCGCCGGAGACCACGAACAGGATGATCGACGCCACCGGTCCCGGCTGCAGGAAGCACAGCAGCAACGGGACCGCGGCCAGCGCCGTCATCGGCCCGATCAGCTTCGGCCGCAGGTGGGCCGGGACCCAGCGCGTGTAGGCGAAGGTGAAGATCACGCTGCCCACCGGGTCGGCGGCGAGCAGCAGGCCGATCACCGACGGCCCGCCGCCCGAGGAAGCGACGTACGGCGCGGCGATGCCCTCGTAGACCGGCAGGAGCCCGGCCAGCCAGGTGAACAGCATCAGCGAGCGCAGCGCGGACGTCGCGAAGGCGACCTTGCCGCCGGCGCCGAGCGAGGAGAAGAACGGCTTGCGCTTCTGACCGCCGGCGGCGGCCGGGCGGGCCTTCACGCCGAAGCGCACGAACGTGGCCGACAGCACGAACGTCACGGCGTCCAGCACCAGGGCCAGCCGCGGATCGAGCGCCAGCAGCAGCGCGCCGCCGCCGGCGAAGCCGAGCAGCTGGGCCGACTGCACCGTCATGCTGCGGATGCCCATGCCGACCACGAACCGGTCGCCTTCGAGCACCTGCGGCAGCAGCGCGAGCTGCGACGCCTTGAACGGCGGGTTCAGCAGCGAGACGCAGCCGACCAGGAGGCACAGCGCCCAGAACGGCAGCCCCGGGAGGGCCACGAGCAGGATCAGCGCCGCGCGCACCAGGTCGACCGCGACCATCACCGAACGCCGGGAGAAGCGGTCCGCGATGCCGGTGAGGAAGATGCCGCCCAGCAGCGACGGGAAGAACGTGAGCGCGTAAGTGAGGCCGGTCAAGGTGGCCGAGCCGGTGTTGGCGTAGACGAGCACGGAGAGCGCGACACGGGCCAGCTGGTCCCCGGCGATCGACAGCAGTTCGCCGAACCACAGGGCGCGGAACTCGGCGACTCCGAAGACCTCGCGGAACGTGACCCGCTCCGGTGCTGACGTCATGCGTGTTCTCCCCGACTTCGTGTACAGACCGTGCCGCTGTGGTGATCAGCCGGTGACCTTAGGCCGCACCGGTCACGGCGTGGTCACCAGACGTGAGTTACCAAGGTCAGTGTCTCGTGACAGTGGGTGAATCTCTAGGTTCTTTCGCCTGTATCCAATGGGTCACAGACAATTCTCCGGGTGTGCAGACGATAGCGCTCCGCACCGGCTCCACCCCGACAATGCCGGGTATGTGGTTTGTGCCACAGGTCTGACCTGCGCGTCCGCTGGGTGGGAAGGCGGCGGGCGGGACCGCCGCCGGGCGTAGCTTCGACCGGGTGACCGATCTCGCGACGTTCACGCTCGCCATCGTGGGCGCCGGACCTCGTGGGGTCGGCGTCCTGGAGCGGCTGTCCGCCAATGCCCCCGAACTGCTCGGCGGACGGCGCCTCGTCGTCCACCTGATCGACCCGTTCCCGCCCGGCGCGGGCCGGGTCTGGCGCTACGAGCAGTCGCCGCTGCTGCGGATGAACTCGATGCCCGAGGACGTCACCGTGTTCACCGACGAGAGCGTGCGCATCGACGGACCGGTGCGCCCCGGGCCCTCGCTGATCGAGTGGGTGCGGCTGGTGCGCGACGGCCGGATCGGCTGGGACGTGCCCGAGGGTCTGCGGGAAGAGTTCGAATCGCTCGCGAGCACGGACTTCCCCACCCGGCGGCTGCAAAGCCTGTACCTGACCTGGTTCTACCGGAAGGTGCTGGCCGAGCTGCCACCCGGGATCGAGGTGGTCGAGCACCGCGCCCCGGCCGTGCGGGTCGAGGACGGGCCGCCGCAGCGCGTGTGGCTGGACGGGGCCGGCGAGCCGGTGCTCGCGGACGCCGTGGTGCTCACCGTCGGCCACCTCGACGCGCGGCCGGACCCGGCCGAGCGGGTGCTGCAGGACTTCGCCGGACGCCACGGTCTGGCCTACTACCCGGCCGGCTACACCGCCGACGTGGACTACTCCGCCGTGCCGGCGGGCGAGCCCGTGCTGGTGCGCGGGCTCGGGCTGGCGTTCGTCGACCTCATGCTGCTGCTGACCGAGGGCCGCGGCGGCCGGTTCGAGGAACGGCCGGGCGGCGGCCTGCGCTACCACCCGAGCGGCGCGGAGCCGGTGCTGCACGTCGGCTCACGGCGCGGCGTGCCGTACCACGCCAAGACGGGCTACCGGTTGCGCGGGAAACCCCTGCTGCTGCCCCGGTTCTTCGACGCCCACGCGATCGGGGAGCTCGCCGGGCGCCCCGGTCCGCTCGACTTCCGCGCGGACGTGTGGCCGCTGATCGCCAAGGAACTGGCCTGGGCGTACTACACCGAGCTGTTCACCGGGCACCCGGACCGGGTGCGGGTGGAGCACGAGGTGTTCGCCGACGCCTTCGCCGGCACCGCCTGGGGAACGTCCGCAATGGACGATCTGATCGCCGCCGCCGTGCCGGCCGCCGAGGACCGGCTCGACCTGGAGCGGCTCGACCGCCCGCTGGCCGGGCGGCGCTACGATTCGGCCGAGGAGTTCGGCAAGGCCGTGCGCGAGTACGTGGAGGCCGACCTGGCGCGGCGCGCGGACGTCCGGCACAGTGCCGACCTGGGCGCGTTCATGGCTCTGCTCTCGGTGGTCGGCCAGCTGCCCGCGCTGCTGGCCACCGGACGGCTGTCCGCTGCTTCGCAGGTGTCGGAAATGGATGGGTGGTTCCACGGGTTCTTCTCCTACTACGCCAGCGGGCCGCCGCCGCGCCGGCTGGAAGAACTGCTCGCGCTGGCCGACGCCGGGCTGATTTCCTTCCTGGGCACGGAAACCCTGGTCGCCGCCGACGAGCAGACCGGCCGGTTCACCGCGTCCAGCGCGAGTTTCCCGGAGACCGTGACCGCGCGGACCCTGATCGAGGCCCGCCTGCCGGAGCCGAGCATCCCCCGCGCCGCCGACCGCCTGCTGCGGCAGATGCGGGCCGCGGGCCAACTGGCCGAGGAGACCGTGCCCGACCCCGCCGGTGCCCCCCTGCCCTCGGGCCGGATCGCCACCCGCATCCAGGATTCGCGCCTGCTCGACGCCGCGGGCGAGCCGCACCCGCACCGGTTCGCGATGGGCCCGCACACCAGCATCCGCTCGGCCGGCGCGTTCACCCGGCCGCGGACCAACGCCATCTCGTTCCGGCAGAACGACGCCCTGGCCCGGAAGATCCTGCAACTCGCTGCGGACGGGTGAGGGGAACCTCCACGCTTCGGCGAAAGTCCCCCTCGCCGCCTCAGCCCTTGACCGCCGGCGAGATCTGCTGCGCCCACTGCCACGGCGCGCTCGTGCCACCGGGCAGGGAGTTGAAGTACTCCCAGCCGCCGACGCCACCGAAGTCCGGGTACTCCCGCACGAGGCTGCCGACGGTCGACTTCAGCGTCGGCAGGTCGACGTAACCACTGCAGTTGGCCGGGTTCGTCACCGTCCCCGCGACGACCTTGCTCGCCGGGATCACCCCGCGGCCGATGATGCCCTGGTAGCCGCCGGGGCCCGAGAGCGAGCCCCAGCCGCAGTAGAACTGCGCGTTGAACCAGGAGATCTGCGCACCGCGGTCGCGGTAGAGCCGGTCGTAGTCCATTCCGGACAGTCCGCCGCCGCCGCTCAGCTCGGTGGCCACCGGGGCGAGGGTGATCAGGAAGCCCGCGCCGAAGTCCGCGCGCAGGGCGTCGATCAGCCGGTTCGCCGCCGCGTTGGACAGGTGCTCCTCGACGTCGAGGTCGAGGCCCGAGAGCGAGTGGTCCTCGATCAGCCCGCGCAGCAACGGGTAGTAGGTGCCGAAGTCGTTTTCCAGCCGCTGGAAGCTGCCCTGCGCGGCGCCGCCGAGGAAAGCGAGCGTGGGCACGCCCTGGCCGCGCAGCGTGCCCAGGTCCTTCCACAGCGGCGTGAACTTCGCCGCGCCGGGCGGATCGTCGTTGAGGTGCACGACGCCGCCGTCGTCGAGGTGGATCGCGCCGACGATCAGGTCGGTCACGCCGGTGGTGTTCCGGGTCAGCTCCAGCGGGGAGACGTAGGTGCTGCCGTTGTAGACGGTCTGGTAGTAGACGATCACCCTGCGCCCGGTGGCGGCCGAGGCCGGCACCGCACCGAGGAGCACCAGGAGCACGGCCAGGCCGGCCGCCGCGAGCTTCTTCATGGTTCAGACCATAGGTTCACTTCCGGTGCCCGCGGTACCACTGTCGGTGGGACTCGGGCCCCCGGGGCGGGACGGGTTCAACCCCGGCTCCGCCGGAACGATCCCGTCCCGTCCGCGAGAGCGCAGGTCAGCAGCGGCCGAGCATGTCGGTCAGCGCGGACTTCTCGGCGGTGTTCACGGTGAGGTCGAACTTCGCCTTCACGGCCACCCACATCTCCGCGTAGGTGCACCAGTAGCCGGTCAGCGGCGGCTTCCACTGGTCGGGCGACTTGTCGCCCTTCTGCTGGTTGACGTTGTCGGTCACGGCGATCAGCTGCGGGTCGCTCAGGTCGTTGGCGTAGGCCTGCCGCTGCGCCGTGGTCCAGGCCGAGGCGCCGGTGCGCCAGGCGTCGGCCAGCGGGACGACGTGGTCGATGTCCACATCGGACGCCGCGGTCCAGGTGGCGCCGTCGTAGGGCGAGAACCAGCTGCCGGAGGTGGGCGCGCAGTCCGAGCCGGTCTTGACGTTCGTGCCGTCGCGCTTGAGCACGACTTCGCGGGTGTTGCAGTTGTTGCCCTGGTCGATCCAGTGCGGGAACTTCGCCCGGCTGTAACCGTCGAGCGAGCCGTCGGCCTTCACGGTCAGCCCGGCGAGGTCGCTCTTGGCCGTCGCCGCGGACGGGATGCCGGGCGGGGTCGCGCCGGCCACGCCGACGAGCGTTCCGGCGAGGACGGCGGCACCGGCCAGCACGGTCAAGGAGTTGCGAACAGTACGCGTTGTGGGCATATTGCTGCCTCCGGGTCAGGTGGGGGGACGGATTCACCTTCGACCACGGAAGTGGCGTACGCAACACCTATGGGTGACATGTAACCGACCTTTACGAGGCGGCTGCGGTCACCTTCCGGCTGGTCGCACCAGGCGCAGGTCCTCGACGTGGCGGTACCAGGTCCACTTCGTCACCTCGCGCGGATGGCGGACACCATCGCTGACCAGCGACACCGGGTGGCAGCCGAGCTGGAACGCCCGCCCGCGCAGGGTGGTGGTCCGGTTCAGCAGCTGGCCCCGGGTGACGCGGGCGGCGATGCCCTCGGGATCGGGCGAGACCTCGATGGCCCGCACGGTGCCGTCGAAGGCGACCTCCTCGTCGCAGTAGCCCTGGCCGTGGACCTTCCGCAGGGTCGCGCGGCCGACGAGCACCCCGCCGTTGTCCTCGCGCACGAGGGGGACCGCCGCGGCCTCGCCCGTCCGGGCGAGTTCGAGGGCCTCGGCCGGGTCGGTGGGCAGCTTCCAGAGCGCGGCGACGGCCGAACCGGCCTTCGACGGCACGAAGCCGACCGACACGCCGGAGACGAGGTCCTTTCGCAGCAGCCGCAGCACCACGGCGGCGAGGTCGGCGTCGGTGCCCATGATCACCAACCGGTCGTATTCCCCCAGCAAGGGGTCGATTTCCGCCCGGCCCGGCCGGCTCGGGACGCGGATCACGGGCCCGCCGCCGAAGCCGGTTCCGGTGTGCTGATCAGCACCGCAGGCCACCACGATTCCGCGCACCCCGGCGACCTCCGTTACAGTCATGCACCGGCATTTACCAGCGCCACCCGTGTCCCACCGGGGACACTTTTCCCTGTTGCCGAACACCTGGAGTGTCACATGCCGGCCATCGTGCTCATCGGTGCCCAGTGGGGGGACGAAGGCAAGGGCAAGGCCACCGACCTGATGGGTGACCGAGTCCAGTGGGTCGTCCGCTACCAGGGCGGCAACAACGCCGGTCACACCGTCGTCCTGCCCAACGGTGAGAACTTCGCCCTGCACCTCATCCCGTCGGGCATCCTGACCCCCGGGGTCACCAACGTCATCGGCAACGGTGTGGTGGTCGACCCGGGCGTCCTGCTCGACGAGCTCGCGGGTCTGGAGGAGCGCGGGGTCGACACCGGCAAGCTGCTCATCTCGGCCGACGCGCACCTGATCATGCCCTACCACGTCGCGATCGATAAGGTCACCGAGCGTTACCTCGGGAGCCGCAAGATCGGCACCACCGGCCGCGGGATCGGGCCCTGCTACCAGGACAAGATCGCCCGCGTCGGCGTCCGCGCGCAGGACCTGCTGGACGAGAAGATCTTCCGGCAGAAGGTCGAGGCCGCGCTGGAGTTCAAGAACCAGGTGCTGGTCAAGGTCTACAACCGCAAGGCCCTCGACGCCGACCAGGTCGCCGACGAGGTGCTCGCCGCGGGCGAGAAGTTCGCGCACCGCATCGCCGACACCCGGCTGCAGCTGAACCGGGCGCTGGAGCGCGGCGAAACCGTGCTGCTGGAGGGCTCGCAGGGCACGCTGCTCGACGTCGACCACGGCACGTACCCGTTCGTCACCTCGTCGAACCCGACCTCCGGCGGCGCCAGCGCGGGATCGGGCATCGGCCCGGGCCGGATCACCACCGTGCTGGGCATCCTGAAGGCGTACACCACCCGTGTCGGCTCCGGCCCGTTCCCGACCGAGCTGGACGACGAGTCCGGCGAGTACCTGCGCAAGCAGGGCGGCGAGTTCGGCGTCACCACCGGCCGCTCGCGGCGCACCGGCTGGTTCGACGCGGTGATCGCCCGCTACGCCGTGCGCGTGAACGGGATCACCGACTACTTCCTGACCAAGCTCGACGTGCTCTCGGGACTGGAGAAGGTGCCGGTCTGCGTGGGCTACGAGGTGGACGGCTTCCGCACCTCCGACATGCCGATGACGCAGACCGACGTGCACCACGCCATCCCGATCTACGAAGAGCTGCCGGGCTGGTCCGAGGACATCTCGGCCTGCAAAACCTTCGAGGAGCTGCCGGCCCAGGCGAAGTCCTATGTGGAGCGTCTGGAGGAGCTTTCGGGCGCCCGCATCTCGGCCATCGGCGTCGGCCCGGGGCGTGAGCAGACGATCGTGCGGCACCAGTTCGTCTGAGGTCTCGGCCCCCGGAGGCCCGCCGGCCCGCGTCAGGGACGGCGGGCCGCTTCTTCCGGCCCGGCCAGCACCGCGCTCATCACCACGTCGAAGAGGTGCCCGGCCCGTGGCCGGAGTGCGGGCTGGTCGCCGAGCCAGGCCAGGGAGGCGCCCAGCGCGAACAGGTCCGCGCCGTCGAGGTCGGTCCTCGCCACGCCCTCGGCCTGCGCGCGGGTGAGCAGCCGGGTGCCGGCCGCGCGCATCGCCACGCAGGAGGAGTGCAGTGCGGACTCCGGGTCCTCGATGGCGCTGACCATGGAATTGACCACGCCGCGGTAGTCGGTCGTGCAGGCGACGAAGGCACGCAGCCAGTCCAGGAGGGCCTCCTCGGCCGTTTTCGCGGTCTCGACCTCGGCCGCCCGGTCGGTGAGCTCGTCGAACTGCGAGCGGAGCAGGGCTTCCAGCAGTGATTCCCGGGTCGGGAAGTGCCGCAGCAGCGTCGCCAGCCCGACGCCGGCCTGCCGGGCGATGTCCCGCATCGAAGCGTCCACGCCCCGTTCGGCGATCACCGGCCCGGCGACGGCGAGCAGGTGGTCGTGGTTCGCCCTGGCGTCCGCCCTCATCCACGTCCTCCTTTGACATCCGGATCACTGATCCATATTATCGGATCAGTGATCCGGATAACCGGACCATTGATCCGTTCAGGGTACCCGGGAGGAGAAAGCGGTGTCCGCACCGACGATGGGGGCGATCCGGCTGCACGAGTTCGGCGGCCCGGAGGTCCTGCGTTACGAAGAGCTGCCGGTCCCCGTGCCGGGTCCGGGCGAAGTGCTGGTCCGGGTGCACGCGGCCGGGGTCAACCCGCCCGACTGGTACGCCCGCGAGGGCATGCCGGATGTGCCGCCCGAGCTGAAGCCGCCGTTCGACCTGCCGCTGATCCCCGGCACGGACGTCTCCGGCGTGGTCGAGGCGGTCGCGGACGGGGTGACCGATTTCGGTGTCGGCGACGAAGTCCTCGGCCTGCTGCGGTTCCCGGACCGCCTCCAGGGCGGCGCGTACGCCGAATACGTGACGGCGCCGGTCACCGACCTGGCCCGCAAACCGGCCGGACTCGACCACGTCAGCGCCGCCGGCCTGCCGATGGCCGGGCTGACCGCGTGGCAGTTCCTGATCGAACTCGGGCACGACCACCCCTCGCCGTTCCAAGCGGCGCGGCACAGTCCGAGGCCGCTCGACGCGAACACCACGGTGCTGGTCAACGGGGCCGCGGGCGGGGTCGGCCACCTCGGCGTGCAACTGGCGAAGGGGAAGGGTGCGCGCGTCGTCGCCGTGGCTTCGGGCTCGCACGAGGCGTTCCTGCGCGAGCTGGGCGCCGACGAGTTCATCGACTACACGAAGGAGCGCCCGGAGGAGGTCGCGCACCACGTCGACCTGGTGCTGGACACCGTCGGCGGCCCGGGCAGCCGACGCTTCCTACGCACCCTCAACCGCGGTGGCGCCCTGTACCCGGTCTACTTCGGCGAGTTCGACGAAGCGGAGAACGAGCGCCTGGGCGTCACGGTCACGGCCACCCAGGTCCGTTCGAACGGCGCCCAGCTCGCACGGTTGCTCGAAACCGGCGCCCTCCGCGTCGCGATCGACAGCACGTTCCCCCTCGCGGAGGCCGCCGCGGCTCACGAGCGGGCGGCGCGGGGGCACCTGCGAGGCAAGATCGTGCTGACCGTGGCCTGATCCGCCCGGGGTCTCGCCGCGGAGCAGGCCCGGCGCCGGGCCGGTTTCAGCTCAACCGGTTCGTGAGCGAGTTCGTCACCGACAGCTCCTCCAGGTCCAGCTCGCGCAGCACCTTGCGCAGCACGTCGTCGTCGAGCCGGCCCGCGCGGTTCTCCGCGATGATGGCCGCGCGCTGGGTGAGCAGCAGCTCCTTGCGGGCCTTCGCGAACTGGGCCTGCGGGCTGGCGCCGCGCTCCTCGCCGGACAGGGTGATGGCGGCCTTCGCGAAGCGGTAGCGGGTGTCGATCACCCGTTCCAGCCGCTGCCGCATCCGCGCGGCCTTCTCCTCCGGTATGTCCATTGTGGCCAGTCGTTCGGTGGTGATCTCCCGTAGCCGTTCGTGGGCGGCCGTCTGCGCGACCTCGCGCGCGGCCAGCTCCTCGGCCTCGTCCCGGGCGGCCTCGCCCGGGTCCTGCACCTTGAGCAGCCGGATCAGCGGCGGCAGGGTCAGCCCCTGGACCAGCACCGTGCCGATCGCCACGGTGAAGGCGAACAGCTGGATCTCCTCACGCCCCGGCGTCCCGATCGGCACCCCGGAGGCCGCCGCGAGCGTGACCACCCCGCGCATGCCCGTCCAGGAAACCACGGCCAGCGCCCGCCACGACGTGCCCTCTCGGGCGCGGCCGAACAACCGCAGCGTCCGGGGCAGGTAGCTCGACAGGAAGACGGCCGGGATCCGCACCAGCATGGTCACCGCCAGCACCGCGAGCGCGACCAGCGCGAGCGTCCCGTCGTCGCGGGCCGCGTGGTGCGCGCCGTCGAGCACGAACGGCAGCTGCAGGCCCATCAGCGCGAACACCAGCGCCTCCAGCAGCACGTCGATCGACGCCCAGACCGAGCGGTCCTGCATGCGCGTGGCCGGCGACGCGGTCAACGCCCGGTGCCCGAGGTAGAGCCCCGCGGTGACCACGGCCAGGACCCCGGAGCCGCTGAACTCCGGGCCGAACGGGTGCAGGTGCTCCGCCGTGACGTAGGCCGCGAACGGGACGATGATGCCGAACGCCGACTCCAGCAGCGGGTCGTCGAGCCGGCCGCGGAGGAACACCACCACGAACCCCGCGGCCAGCCCGACGGCGATGCCCAGCCCGGTCGCCACGGCGAACACGGCGAACCCGTGCCCGATCGACCCCGCGGTCCCGGCGACGGCGGCCAGCGCGACCTTGTACAGCGTCAGCGCGGCGGCGTCGTTGACCAGGCTCTCCCCGGTCAGCACGGTCATGATCCCCCGCGGCAGGCCGAGCTTGCGCCCGATCGCCACCGCCGTCACCGCGTCCGGCGGCGAGACCACGGCGCCGAGCACCAGCGCGGACGCCCAGGGCAGATCCGGCAGCAGCAGGTGCACGACCACCGCCACCACCACCGCCGTCAGCGCCACCAGCAGCACGCCGAGCGAGACGATCGGGCGCAGGCTGGCGCGGAAGTGCGTCAACGAGCTTTCCAGCGAAGTCGAGTACAGCAGCGGCGGCAGGACGACGGTGAGGATCAGCTCGGGCTCCAGCTCGATCCGCGGCATCCCGGGGATCAGGGCGACCCCGAGCGCGACGACCACGATCAGCAGCGGCGCGGACAGGTTGTACCGGCGGGCCAGCGCCGTCAGCCCGAGCGCTCCCGCGAGGACGCCCACCAGCGTCAAGGTCTCCATACCCCGCATCTTCACCCAAGCGCCGGGCTCGCGCTCGGCCCGGCCGCCCGCGAACCGGCCCGGGAGCGCCCGGCCGGCCGCGGGAAGTCCACAGTGGATCCGCGAACCCGATCCGCTCGCGGCCCCTCGGACCCCGATGGGTCAGCCGAGTTCCTTCAGCTCCTGCTCGACCGCTTCGAGTTCCGCGGCGGAACCCTGGACCTTCGGGCCGGTGAACCACTTCCGGGCCGAGAGCACCCACCACAGGCCGGCGCCGCCGAGGACGACCAGGAAGGCGATCGGCGTGTAGTTGAACGAGTCGACCGTGACCGGGTAGGCCTGCGGCAGCATGAACAGCACGAAGATCACCACGACCCACGCCGTGGCGATGATGCCGATCGGCTTGCCCCAGCGACCGAGGTTCCAGGGGCCCTTCTCGAAGCTGTCGCCGCGACGTACGCGGAGGAACACGGGGATCACGTACGCCACGTACAGGCCGACTGTCGCGATCGACGTCACTGCCGCGTACGCCGTGGCGCTCCAGAGGTACGGCAGCGCCAGGATCAGCGCACCGCCCGCGGCCAGCCACACGGCGTTGGTCGGCGTCTGGGTGCGCTGGTTGATGCGGTGCCAGAACTTCGAGCCGGGGACGGCGCCGTCGCGGGCGAAGGCGTAGATCATCCGGGAATTGGCCGTCACCGACGCCATCCCGCAGAACAGTTGCGCGCCGATGCAGATCAGCAGCAGGAACTTGCCGGTGACGGCCCCGGTCGCGTCGATGAAGATCTGCGCCGGCGGCACGCCCGTGGCCGAGGTGACCGCGCCGCCGTAGTCCTGGATCGCGAAGGTCAGCCCGATCAGCAGGATCCACCCGGCGACCAGTGAAACCAGGATCGAATTGATGATCCCGCGCGGACCGGCCTTCGCGGCGTTCTTGGTCTCCTCGGTCATGTGCGCCGACGCGTCGTACCCGGTCAGCGTGTACTGCGCCAGCAGCAGCCCGAGCGCGAACACGTAGATCGAGGAGCCCCAGCCCGTCTGGTTCACGAAACTGCCGAACACGAACGACGCTTCCTGGTGCTTGCCGGGCACGAAGACCAGCACGCCCACGATCACCAGCACCCCCGCCAGGTGCCACCAGACGCTGACGCTGTTGAGGACCGCCACCACCCGCACGCCGAAGGTGTTCAGCGCACCGTGCACCACCAGGATGATCGCCAGCAGCAGGATCGTGTGCCCCGGCGTCGCGCCGAAGCCCCACTGCAGGTCCAGGAACGCGTTCAGGAACAGCGCCGCGCCGAAGTCGATGCCCGCGGTGACGGCGATCTGGCCGATCAGGTTGAACCAGCCGGTGAACCACGACCAGGCCGGACCGTTGCGCGTCGCCAGCCGGGCGGCCCAGTAGTACAGACCGCCCGCCGTCGGGTAGCTGGAGCACACCTCGGCCATGCCGAGCCCGACCAGGACCACGAACACCCCGACCAGCGGCCAGCCCCAGATCATCGCCGCCGGCCCACCGGTCTTCAGGCCGAACCCGTAGAGGGTCAGGCACCCCGACAGCACCGAGATGATGGTGAACGACACCGCGAAGTTCGAGAACGAGGACATCGTCCGCTTGAGTTCCTGCGCGTAACCGAGCGCGTGCAGGCGTGCGCTGTCCTCATCGGTTTCGTCGGGCTCGGCGGTCTGCTGGTCGGAGACATCCATCGGGCACCCACCTGAAAGGTATGTGGACAGACCATTGAAGTTCCGGAGAAGCTAGCCCGGTCGCTCGACGGGTGTCAAGGTCGTGTCCCGGCCGTGCGAGGAGTCAGCGACCGAGGAAGTCGTGCAGCGACTCCAGCGCCGTGTCCGGCTGATCCGCGAAGAACCCGTCGACCCCGGCCTTCAGGAACGCGGCCTCCTCGGCGAACACGTTGCCGAACGCGGTGGGATCGGCCGAAGAGCGCAGGTTGGCCGGCAGGAACGGGTTCTCGTTGCGGAAGGTGTACGGCTGCACCTCGAGGCCCGCCCGGTGCGCGTCGGCGACCAGCGCGCTCGGCTCGGTCAGGTTGCCGGCCGCGTCGAGCGGGATCACCTGCGACTTGTCCGGCCCCAGGTACTTCGCGTACTTCGCCACCTCGCGCAGGCCCGCGGGCGTCACGAGGTCGGCGTAGGTGCGCTTGTCCCCGGACGCGACGAAGTCGGCCGGTGCGCCCGTCGCCGAGGTGAGCTGGAGCAACGGCACCCGGACCTGCCGGTGCAGCGCGATCAGGTTCGACACCTCGAACGACTGGATGGCCACCGGCGCGTCCGGCCGGTTCAGGCCGTTGCGGTTGAGGATGGCCACCAGCTTCGGTTCGATCGGGTTGCCGAGCTGCCGGAAGTGCGTCGAGTGCTTGACCTCGGGATAGGTGCCCAGCGTCCGGTGCAGTTCGCGGCCCAGCCGGCGGGTCAGGTCCAGCACCTGCTGGTACGTCGGCACCTCGAACCGCCCGTCGTAGAGCCGGTTGTTCGGCCGGTTGCCCGGGATCCGCTCCTTCGCGCGCAACGTCTTCAGCTCGGCCAGGGTGAAGTCCTCGGTGAACCACCCGGTCAGCGAAACGCCGTCGATCACCTCGGTCTTCTTGCGCGAGGCGAACTCGGGGTGGTCGGCGACGTCGGTCGTGCCGCCGATCTCGGGCTCGTGCCGGGCGACGAGCTGCCCGTCCTTCGTCGGCACGAGGTCGACGTCGACGAAGCCGACGCCCATCCGGAAGGCGAGCTCGTAGGAGGCGAGCGTGTGCTCGGGGCGGTAGCCGGGCGCACCCCGGTGGCCGATGATCACGGGGTCATCGTGCCCGCGGCCCTGGGCCACCGCACCCGCTGCGACCGGCTCGCTCGCCGCGGCGGGGCCGATGGCCAGTCCCGCCACGCCGAGCAGGGCCAGTCCGGACAGGGCGAGCACGCCCACGCGTTTGCGCTTCATGGGAAACCTCTCTTCACCCGGCACCCCGCCTGGACGACGGGCCGCTCACGACATACCGCGCCACCCTCACAGCCGCAAGCGTCGGGAGCGAGGTGGAGGAGGGGACGATGGGTCGACAACCGGGTAAACGACGCATGGAATCCCGTTCGGGGCCGGGCCGGGCGGACGGCGGCATGGTCGGCCCGAGGGCACCCGGTTACCCTGTTCGGCGTGCGCGTACTGGTAATCGGGTCCGGCGCCCGTGAGCATGCACTCGTCCTCGCGGTGTCCGGCGATCCCGCCGTCACCGCGCTCGCCTGCGCGCCCGGCAACGCCGGCACCGCCGCGGTCGCCGAGCAGATGGGTGTCGAAGCGGCCGAGCCCGAGGCGGTCGCCGCCCTGGCCAAGGAGTGGCAGGCCGACCTGGTGGTCGTCGGCCCCGAGGTGCCGCTGGTCGCGGGAGTCGCGGACGCGGTGCGCAAGGCCGGTATCGCCTGCTTCGGCCCGTCCGCGGCGGCGGCCCGGATCGAGGGCTCCAAGGCGTTCGCCAAGGACGTGATGGCCGCCGCCGGGGTCCCCACCGCCCGCAGCGAGGTGGTCGACACCCCGGCCCGCCTCGACGCCGCGCTCAACCGCTTCGGCCCGACCTGGGTGGTGAAGGACGACGGGCTGGCCGCGGGCAAGGGGGTGGTCGTCACCGAGGACATCGAGGTGGCGCGCAAGCACGCGCTGATGCTGCTCGACGGCGGTCACCCGGTGCTGCTGGAGTCCTTTTTGGACGGCCCGGAGGCCTCGCTGTTCTGCTTCGTCGACGGCCGCACCGTGGTACCGCTGCTGCCGGCGCAGGACTTCAAGCGCCTCGGCGACGACGACAAGGGGCCGAACACCGGTGGCATGGGCGCCTACGCGCCGCTGCCGTGGGCTCCGGGGAACCTGGTGGCCGAGGTCGTCGAGAAGGTCGTGCAGCCCGTGGTCGACGAGCTCGACGAGCGCGGTGCCCCCTTCTCCGGCCTGCTCTACGCGGGCCTGGCGCTGACCTCGCGGGGCCCGCAGGTGATCGAGTTCAACTGCCGCTTCGGCGACCCGGAGACGCAGGTCGTGCTGGCCCTGCTGCGCTCGCCGCTCGCGGCGCTGCTGCACGCCACGGCCACCGGCAAGCTGGCCGAGCACCCGCCGCTGGAGTGGTCGGGCGGCGCGGCGGTCACCGTGGTCATCGCCGCCGACGGCTACCCCGGCAAGCCCCGCACCGGCGACGTGATCAGCGGCGGCGAGGTCGAAGGCGTGCTGCACGCCGGCACGCGGCGGCGGGACGACGGCGCGGTGGTCTCCTCCGGCGGCCGGGTGCTCTCCGTGGTCGGCACGGGCAAGTCGCTGAAGTCGGCGCGCAAGCACGCGTACGAGGCGGTGGACCGCGTGCGCCTCGCGGGCTCGCACCACCGCACCGACATCGCGCTGAAGGCCGCGAGCGGCGAGGTCGACACACCCGTCGGGGCCTGAACTCCCCGGGCCCGAACTTCCCCGGGCCCGAACTTTGCGGCGGACTTCGCCTCGGCGGTACGCGGTCGTTGGTAGCCTCTTACCGGGTCCGTCCGATCACCGTCCGTGGGTGAGGGGTAGCGCATGGCAGGAAGCAGTCCGCTGTCCGACCTCGCGTCGTCCGTGCCGGCGGCGCCGGGGGTCGCGGACATCGTCGTCGCGCCCGGCAAGCTGCTGGACGTCGCGCGCGTGGTCGAAGAGCAGGTCAGCGCGTTGGAGGACAAGCTGCTGACCCGCCTCGGCGAGTTGCGGATCGACACCCCGGCGGCCGACGCGGTGAGCGTGAACGCCACCGCGGCCTGGAACACCGTCGTCGCCGAGGGCGACCAGTCGTACGTGGCCCAGGTGCGCCAGTACGTCGCCAACCTGCACCAGCTCGTCGCCCAGCTTCGGGACGCGGCCGAGAACTACCAGGCCAGTGACGCGGACAAGGCCGCGGCGTTCGGGGATCGCGGTGCCCACGGCATCCACTAGGCGGTCATCCACCGTGCGGGCATCCACCGGGCGGTCATCCGGGCGATGGGCCGCGGCGGCCGTGGTCCTGGGCTCGCTCGGCGTGGCCGGTTGCTCCGCCGGCGACTCCGGCACGGCCTTCCCGGTGGAGACGGCCGCGACCGCGATGTCGCAGGCGGCCAAGGCCTCCGAGCTGCCCCCGCGCCCGGCCGAGCTGTCCTTCACCGGCCTCGACCCCTGCGATCTGCTGGCCCAGGTGCAGCTCGACGAGCTGGAGGTCACCGGCGTCCCGCGCCGGGCCGCCGACCCACCGGACGGGCCGACCTGCGTGTTCGACGTCGGCAAGACCCCGCCGTTCCGCGCCTACCACCTGCGGACGGTCGGCGCCGACCTGCAGCAGTGGCTGACCGGGGCGCGGCGGAAGAGCAGCATGACCACGACGCCGGTGACCGTCGCCGGCTACCCGGCGCTGACGAACTACCGCGCGGGTGGCGACCCTTCGGACTGCGAGACTCTCGTCGGGGTCGCGAAGGGGCAGACTTTGGCCGCGCAAGCGTTTGCGATCAGCGCCGGCGCGGACAATCAGCAGCAGTTGTGCACCATGTCCACCCACGCCGCCGAGCTGGCGGTGCAGAACCTGAAGTCACGGAGCTAGGGAGGGCGTGTGGAGATCTCCGACCTCGCGGGCAGGATCCGCGACCACCGTTTCGACGGCTGGACCGACACCGCCATCGCCACCGAGATCGAGCGGTTCGGCACCGGCGACGGGATCGGCAGCATCGGCACCGCGGTCGACGCGCTGAAGGCCGTCGCGACCGCGCTCGCCGACACCGACCACACGTTGCGCACGCAGCTGACCCAGCTCGGCGTCGAGTGGCAGAGCGAGGCGGGCGGCGCGGCCGGGCAGGTGTTCACCGAGCAGGCCGGTTTTTCCCACGACGCCACGACGAAGGTTTCGCACACCGCGGAGATGCTGTTCGCGCAGGGCGAGGCCTTCAACCGCACCAAGTACAAGCTGCCGGACGCCGACACCGTGCTGAAGGGTGCGGGCGGGTACACCGTCGGAGATTCGCTGGCCAGCCTGATCGGCTTCGAGACCGACCACGCGGCGCAGGTGGACGCGGCGCAGGACGCGCGCAGCCAGGCGCTCGAAGCGTTGAACGCGTACGCCCAGCAGAGCGGCGAAAACCTGCTCTCGACCGAGACGCTCAACCCCCCGCAGGCCCTGACCATGACCGATCCGGGTGCGCGGCGGAGCGTGACCGACCTGGCCGGGTCCGTGGTCGACGTGACCCCGGACGGGAGCGTCAAGCCGGCCTCGGCCTCGGTGCGGTCACGCCACGTCGAGCCGCCGGTGGTGCAGCCGGTCGGCAATTCGCCGGTCGACCCGCCGACGCCCGCGTACGGGATCGCGGTACCGCGGCCGGCTACCCGGCCCGGAGCCGGACCTGGTGGCGGTGCCGGTGCCGGGTCGGGCTCTAGCTCGGGTTCCGGCTCGAGTTCGGGTTCCGGCTGTGGTGATCGCACGAGGCCGTCTTCGACCCCGGACCCCGGAGGGCGGGGGCCGGTTCGGCCGCCGTCGTCCGGCGGCGGGGCCGAGCCGTCGCCGGGACGCGGGACGGCGCACGAGCCCAGCAGCGGTCCGGGCCGCTCCGGCGGTCATTCCGGTCCGCTGTCCTCCGGCGAGCCCGGCCCCGGCTTCCCCGGCTCGGGTCCCCGCTCCAGCGCCGGTGGCGCCGTCGGCCGTCCGCCGATGAGCGGTTCGGCCGCGCCCGGCGGGTCCGGGACCGCCGCGGACGAGGTGTTCGGCCGGGCTCCGGCGGGCGGGACCGGCGGGGGCGGCTCCCCGCTCGGGCGCGGCCGGATCGTCGGCAGCGGGCCGGAGTCGGCGATGCCGTCCGCCGCGAGCGTGAGCCCGCCGGCGGTGCCCGAAGGCGGCGAATCGGCGGGTGAGCTGGGCGCGGGCGCCGCGGTGCTGGGCGCGGGCGCGGTGGGCGGCGCGCTGAGCGGTGAGCCGGAGCGGCCGGGCCGTGGCTTCGGCGGACCGCCGGGCAAGGGCCCGGTGCGGCCGCTGCCCGTCGACGACCTGCCGGAGGAGGAGGCGATCGCGCTGCGCAAGACCGAGCAGATCACGCCCGGGCCGCCGCGAGGCGACGCGAGGTTCCTCGCCCCGGCCGCCACGAAGGGCGAAGAGGACGAAGAGCACGTGCGCCGGTTCGGGGTCGAGGACAAGGACCTGTTCGACGACCGGCGGATGGTCCCGCGCCACATCATCGGGGACAAGCAGGGGGATGGGCACTGACCGTGAGCCTGGTGCTGTCGGCGCTCGAGTTCGAGGTGTTGTGGGAATCGCTGGAGCTGCCCCGGCGCCCGGCCGCGCTGAGCGTGCCGTCGCCGGGGCGGGCGCACTCCGAGCGGGCCGAGCTGGTCGATTCGGCGTGGCGTTCGCTGGCCTCGCGCCGGCTGGCCCGCGGCCGTCGCGCCTCGGGTGAGCTGATCGACCAGCTGCACCTGCTGGCGCGTCCGCAGTACGCGGTGGACGCCTGGGTGTGGGCCGAGCGGGAGATCCACGGGCGCGCGGTGAGCCAGGGCAGCCAGGCCGTGCTGGCCGTGGTGGACGCCGACCAGGTCTGGCTGATCCCCGCGCGCGAAGGCGCCCTGGCCGAGGCCGCGGTCCCGGTGGCGGGCGAGCTGGCCCCGGGGGTCGGCCAGTCCATCTCCGTCCCCCACGACCTGCTGGTCGCCGCGGACGCCAAGGCCCAGGGTGACCCGAAATCCCTGGTCACGGCGTTGGAAGACCGTGGGCTGGCGCTGTGGGAAGCCCAGGAGCTGGCCGGCATGCTGATGGGCCAGGAGGCCCGCGGCCAGTTCTGCGCGGAGCGCACCCTGCGCGACGGCACGGTGCGCCGCTCCCCGGAGGTGGCGGCGTTCTTCGACACGGACGCGGGGCGCTACCTGTTCCAGCTCACCGCCGACGCCGACGGCCGCCACTGGGCGACGGTGGCGCCCGCGGACAACGCGTTGCTGGTGGCCCGGGTGCGGGAGTTGCAGGCCGGTCTGTGAACGGCCGTTCGCCGGGGCCGGCCCCGAATTTCGCCGAGGCCCGTTCGACCCGCGGAGCTGCGGTTGCGCGCTTGTCCACCGCCGATCGCACTCGGGGGTGGAAGTTGCGGGAGATCCGTACCCCGGGCGGGATCGAGGTCCTAGAGTAATCGGGGGAACCGGCCTGGTTGCGCCCACGTCCGAGCAGCCGGGGAGAAGACTTTCAGAAGGGGATGACAACCGTGCCTGTCTACGACGCCGATTCGATGGCCATCGCGGCCCGGCAGGTGGAAAAGCTGAAGGACGAGTTCGAAAAGTCCAAGCGCCACCTCACCGGTGTCGACGACGAGCCGGACAGCCCGTTCGGCACCATGGGCGGTTCGAAGGACGTGCACGGCGCGGTCGGTTCGTTCAAGTACGGTGTGCACACGGAGTTCGACGCGGCCGGAAAGCTGATGGAGGCGACCAGCTTCGTGCTGCGCAAGGCCGCGGGCCTGGTCGAGGACATGGACCAGGTGGCGAAGAGCGACGTCACGCTGCACGTGACCGGGAACCAGTGAGGGCAGGCGGAATCGTGGTTGAGGGGGGAGCAGGGTGGCGCTGATCGATTTCCCGCCGAACTGGCCGACGGTGATCCAGGAGACGGCCAAGGTCGACGGGATCAAACCCGAAGCGATCGACAAGGCGGCGCAGCAGTTCAAGGACTCGGCCGGGCAGGCGGGCGATCACAGCGCCGCGCTGAAATCGTCCACCGATTCGCTGGCCGGCGGGGTGTGGAAGGGCGAAGCGGCGGACGCGTTCGTCGCGTACGTCCGGCAGATCACCACCGCCGGTGACCAGGTGCAGTCGCACCTCAAGGAGGTCGGCGACGACCTCAGCAACCTGTCCTCGGACCTCGGCACGCTCAAGACCAAGGTGACCGGCGCGCGCGACGACGCGCAGAAGGCGATCCAGAAGGTCATCGACAACACCACGCCGAAGATCCAGGCCGCGCAGAGCGCCGAAGCCGCGTACGCGAAGTCGGACAAGAAGGGCCCCGCGCCCAGCCCCACCGCGCAGTCGCTGATCGACCAGGCCAACACGGCCAACCAGAAGACCGCGGCCGACGCGGCGGCGACGATCAGCCCGTTGCTGGAGCAGGCCGACACCCTGGTCAAGAAGTCGCAGACGCTGATGCAGACCCAGATCAGCGGCGGGTACAAGGACGTTCCGCTGCCCGCCGGGGACGGCACCGTCCCGCAGAGCACCGGCGGCATCCACAGCAACGGCTCCTCCGGCCACCACGGCGGTGGGGGCGGCGCAAGTGGCGGTGGTGGTGGTGGCGGGGCCGGTGGGGGTGGCCTCGGCCCGAGCGGCGGTCCGCCGTCCTCCCCGCCGCCGGGGAACGTGCAGCAGTGGATCGAGGAAGCGATCAAGGAGCTGCAGGCCGCCGGGGTGAACGTGACCGAGGCCGACATCCCCAACATCTGGGCGATCATCCAGCACGAGTCCGGCGGCAATCCCAACGCGATCAACAACTGGGACTCCAACGCCGCCGCCGGTCACCCGTCCAAGGGCCTGATGCAGTGCATCGACTCGACGTTCACCTCGAACAAGCTGCCGGGGCACGACAACATCTACAACCCGGTCGACAACATCATCGCCGGGGTGCAGTACTCGATCCACCGCTACGGCTCGGTCGGGAACGTGCCCGGGATCCAGGCCATGGCGCACGGCGGCGCGTACCGCGGCTACTGAGCGACCACGGCGAACCCCCGGCCCGGGCGAACTGGCCGGGGGTTTCCCTTGTCCCCCTTCGCGAAGGGCCAGGCGGGCTACCGCCACCGCACGCATCCCGTTCGACGAGGACGCCCGGACCGCTCGCCCGGGTTGTTAGCCTGACGGGCATGGTCGACCTCGCCGGTTTCGCCGGTCCCGCGCAACGCTCCGGCGTGCCGCCCTTCCACGTGATGGACGTGCTGTCCGCGGCGCAGGCCCGGCAGCGCAGCCACGGTGACCTGGTCTCGCTCGCGGCCGGGCAGCCCTCGGCCCCGGCGCCGGCCGCGGTCCGGCGGGCGGCGGCCGAAGCGCTGGGCCGCCACCACCTCGGCTACACCGAGCAGCTCGGGCTGCCCGAGCTGCGAGAGGCCGTCGCGGGGCACTACCGGCGGACCTACGAACTGGAGCTCAGCGGGCAGGACGTGGTGCTGACCACCGGCTCCTCCGGTGGTTTCCTGCTCTCGTTCCTCAGCGCGTTCGACCCCGGCGCGCGGGTCGCGATGGCGCGGCCCGGCTACCCGGCCTACCGGAACCTGCTGAAGGTGCTCGGCTGCGAGGTGGTCGAGTTCGAAACCGGACCGGAGACCGGCTTCCAGCCCACCGTGGCCCAGCTGGACCGGCTCGGGCCGCTGGACGGGCTGATCGTCGCGAGCCCCGGCAACCCCACCGGCACCGTACTGGCGCCGGGTGAGCTGGCGGCCATCAGCGGGTGGTGCGCGGCCCACGGCGTCCAGCTGATCAGCGACGAGATCTACCACGGCATCTCCTACGGCGGCGGCCTCGACTGCGCCTGGCAGTACGGCCGTGAGGCGCTGGTGCTCGGCTCGTTCTCCAAGTACTTCGCGATGACCGGCTGGCGGCTCGGCTGGATGCTGGTGCCGCCGCGGCTGCACCGCGCGGTCGACGTGCTGACCGGCAACTTCACCATCTGCCCGCCCGCGCTGTCGCAGTACGCGGCTCTCGCGGCCTTCACCCCCGAGTCCTACGCGGAGGCCGACGCGCACGTCGAGCACTACCGCCGCAACCGCGACCGGCTCTTCACCGGGTTGAAGAGCATCGGCATCCAACGGCTCGCGCCCGCCGAAGGCGCCTTCTACGCCTACGCCGACGTCTCCGAGTACACCTCCGACAGCCTCAGGTGGTGCCAGCGCCTGCTGGCCGAAACCGGGGTCGCGATCGCGCCCGGCATCGACTTCGACCCGGTCGACGGTGGCCGTCACGTGCGGTTCTCCTTCGCCGGCGCGGCCGAGGACATCGACGAGTGCGTGCGCCGCCTCGGGGCCTGGCTGCCGTGACGGCGGTCAGGGGGAACCCCGATATCCCCCTGAAGTCCGGCCGGGAAGCGAGAGTTTTCGCCGCGACGGTGGCAGGCTGGAGTTCACCGGGCCGAGAGCGGCTGCGGAAACGGCATCGGAGGAGCCATGTTCTGGAAGATCGTCGGAGGGCTCATCGTCGCCTGGATCGCCTTCATGGTGCTCGGCGCGGTGATCGGCTTCCTGTTCAAGGCCGTCCTGTGGATCGCCGTGATCGCCGGTGCGGTTTTCCTGGGCACCGCGGCCTACGGCGCGATCAGCGGCAAGAAGAACGCCAAGCAGGTGGGCCGGTAGTCCCCAGCTTTCGGTGAGGGCCTGGCCGGAAGGCCCTCACCGCGTCGGAGACTCAGCCCAGGGCCGCGCGGGCGGCTTCGGCCCCGTCCCACCGGTGCGCCTGGATGCCGACCGACCGGGCACCGTCCACATTGGTCTGACGGTCGTCGAAGAACAGGCACTGGCCCGGCTCGGCCCCGAGCTTTTCCAGCAGCAGGAGGAAGATCTTCGGGTCCGGCTTCGCGCAGTGGACGTCGCCGGAGAACAGGGTCTCGCGGAACACCCGGGACCAGTCCTGCGCCCGCACCCAGCGGCCGAACGAGGTGGGCGCGTTCGAGAGCAGGGCCAGGTTCGCGCCCGCTTCCGAAAGCGATTCCAGCAGCTCCAGCGAAGACGGCGCCAGGTTCGACCAGCCCGCCACGTCGATGCCGGTCAGCTCGTCCGAAAGCGCTTCGTCCACCTTCGCGCCGAACCGCGCGCCGACGGCCGTCCAGTACCCGAGGTCGGCTTGGCCGCGGTCGTACGCGTCGCGCTCGGCCCAGTACGCGGCTTCGAACGCGTCCACGGCCACGCCCATCGTCGCCGCCAGCTTCGGCATGGCCGTGGTGCGGGTGGAGAGCACCTCGCCGTAGTCGAACACGATCCAGTTCGTCACTTCGCCCCCAGTTCTCACACGCCGGTCCTGATCCGGCGCACCGCTTCTTCGACGTCGGCGGCCGAGACGTCCCGGTGCGTCACGAACCGCACCTTGCCCGCCATCGGAACGACCCGGATGCCCAGCGACTCCAGCCACTCCAGCGCCGTGCGCAGATCCGGGACGTCGGCCAGCACGATGTTGGTGTCCGGGGTCTCGACGCCCCAGCCGTGCTCGGCCAGCCCGACGGCCAGCCGCCGCGCCAGCTCGTGGGTCTCGGCCAGCTCGTCGATCCGGCCCAGCGCGACCAGGCACGCCGCGGCGAGCACCCCGCCCTGGCGGACGCCACCGCCGAGCATCTGGCGCATCCGGCGGGCGCGCTCCACGAACTCGACGCTGCCCGCGACGACCGAGCCGACCGGCGCGCCGAGGCCCTTGCTGAAGCAGGCCGAAACGCTGTCGACGCCGACGGTCAACGCGGCCGGAGGCACCTCCAGCGCCACCGCCGCGTGCCAGATCCGCGCGCCGTCGAGGTGCACGGTGAGCCCGGCCTGCTTCGCGACCGACATCAGCTGCGCGTGCTCGTCGGGTGGGGTCACCGCGCCACCGGCCGAGTTGTGGGTGTTCTCCAGGCACAGCAGCCTGGTCCGGAGCGTGTAGTACGGACCGTCGGGGCTGATCGCGGCGGACAGCGCGTCCGGCGTGCAGCGGCCGGGGCCGGCGTCGTGCTCCAGGATGTCCGGCATGCCACCGGCCAGCCAGGCGGCCGAGCCCAGCTCGCTGGTCAGCACGTGGGCGCCGCGCATCGCGAGGAAGCGGTCGCCGCGCTCCAGGTGGAGGCTCAGCGCGATCAGGTTGGCCATCGTCCCGCTGGGCGTCCACAACGCGGCCGGCATGCCCAGCACCTGGGCGGCGCGCTGCTCCAGCTCGGCGACGGTGGGGTCGGTGCCGATCACGTTGTCGTCGACCTCGGCCTCGGTCATGGCCCGGCGCACGACGTCGTCCGGGCGGGTGACGGTGTCGGAGCGGAAGTCGAGGGGCTGCGGAGTCCAGGTCACGTTCCGATCACATCACACCTGCGGCCCGGCGATCAACGTGAGGCGGGGGTGGAGGGAATCCGGGGACTAGTGCAACCTGGGACGCCCCCGGTTCCGTCCTCCAGGGCGGACAGAGAAGAGCGGAGCGCGAAACCGCGTGGACCAGCGCGACGAACAGGAGTTCGCGGAGTACTTCGCCGCGAGGCGGGACGCCGTGCGCCGGACCGCGTACATGCTCTGCGGTGACTGGCACAAAGCGGACGACCTGGCCCAGACGGCCTTCGTCGCGCTGCACCGGAGGTGGAAGAAGATCAGGGATCGCGCGGCGACCGACGCGTACGTGCGCAAGACGCTCGTGCGGGCGGTCATCGACGAGTCGAGGCGGCCGTGGCGCCGGGAGTGGCAGACCGAAGTGCTGCCCGAACCGCGGCCGGACGAACCCGGGCTCGACGAGCGGGTCGCGGACCGGGAAGCGCTGCACACGGCATTGCGGGAGGTCCCGCCGAAACAGCGCGCGGTGCTGGTGTTGCGGTTCTTCGAGGGACTGGACGTCACCGGCGCGGCGAAGGTGCTGGGCTGCAGCGAAGGCAACGTGAAGAGCCAGACCGCCCGCGGGCTGGCCAACCTGCGTCAGGTCCTGGACCGGGAGGTGGAGGCCAATGGATGAGCGGGACATCGCGAAGGTGTTCTCCGGCGCTCCCGACGACGCGCCGCCCGCCACGTTCACCAAGGAGGACGTGGTCCGCGAGTCGCAGCGCCAGACCCGGCGCCGGCGCACCCGCATCACGGCCGGGGCCGGGGCGTTCGTGCTGGTCGCCGTGGGATTCGGCGGTTACGGCCTGTTCTCCGGGCCCGGGGGCGGCGAGAGGGTGAACTCGGCCGTGGGACCCGCGCAACCTGGCGTGTCGGCCGCACGTCCTCTGGGTACTGGGGAAGCACCAAGCTTCCCGGCCCAGCCGTCTCAGCAGGGAGACAGCGGGGTCGCGAAGACCGGCCCTCGGGTCGAAGGCGCCTCCGGGTGCGAAAGGGTGGACTGGGAGCTCGCCACAGCCCTCGCTGGCGAGCTCCCAGGCCACTTCGCCGCCGGTCAGGCTTCTCCGGGCAGCGTCTGTACGACGGCGACGCGCGCGGCTGGGTTCCCCCTGCCGGACGGCATGGTTTCCGCGGCGGTGTTCGCCCGCGGCGCTCCGGTGGCCGTGCCCGAGCAGCCCGCGGACGCGGTGACCGTGCGTCAGCCCACGGCTTCGGGGGGGACTCTCGTGCTGGTCGGGGTGCCCGGGACGACCGGCCACCCGGCCCCGTACGCCGATCGGCTGGGCACGATGGCGGCGGCGCTGGCGGCCCGCTTCTGATCGAGGCTCGTGGGCGACTGCGGTGGTGAAGGCCGTACCGGCCCCTCGCGGGTGCTCGAACTGGCAGAATTCACCGCCATGACGGCAGCAGCGACCACCCCCAAGGGCGAGCGGCGACGGGCCGCGCTCGTCGAGGCCGCGGCGGGTCTGCTCGCCGAGGGCGGGTTCGACGCCGTGCGCCACCGGGCCGTGGCCGAGCGCGCGGGGCTGCCGCTGGCGTCCACCACCTACTACTTCGACTCGCTGGAAGACCTGGTCACGGCCGCGGTCGAGCACCATTCGACCGTCGAGCTGGCGAACGGGCAGCGCCAGCTCGAGGAGCTGGCCACCCGCAACCGCGGGGTCCAGGCGACCGTGGAGCTGGTGCTGGACCTGCTGCTCGGCCCGTCGAGCGGCGATCCGGAGGCCGACGCCGAGGCCGTGCTCCTGCGGTACGAGCGGCTGGTCGCCACCGGTCGGCGGCCCTACCTGCGGCCGTTGATGCGCACGCTGTCCGCCCGGCTCAACGAGCTGCTGACGGCGATCTTCGCCCGCTCCGGCACCCCGGTCGGCGAGGCGGAGCTGGAGAAGCTGGTCGCGCTGGTGGACGGTGCCGTGGTGAACGCGCTGATCGCCGTCGACCCGGCCCCGCGCGCGGCGGCCGCCCGCATGTTGCAGACGGCGCTGGCCGAGTCCGGCCAGGACTGAGACGGGCCTGAGACGGGACTGGGGTTCACCGGTCCGCAATCCGGTTCTGAGTCCACTCAGGACAGTCGTTGGGAACGACGCGGGCCCGGGAGCCTGACCCGGGCTCGGGGGAGCGCGCTCACACCGTTGCCGCCAGTACGAAGCTGGGCGAGCCGGAGGGGTAACGCTCCGGTTCCGCTTCTCCCAGTTCGGACAGGGGGAACGCGATGATCGCGTCCTCGTCCTGCGCCGCGACGTAACACCGGCCGTCCACCAGGGCGAAGTGGCGCGGCCCCGCTCCGCACGCCTGGTCGGCCACCGCCGACGGCGTCGTGCCGGTGAAGGCGGTGACGCAGTCCGGCCCGCGGTTGGACAGGTAGAGCGCGTCTTCGACGATTTCCAGGTGCGCCGCCAGATTCTTCACCTCGGGCTCGGCCCAGCTCGACCGCACGGAGTCCGTCACCTCGAACGCGCCCGGCGCGGTCTCACGCAGGGTCAGCAGCGTGCCGGCCAGCTCGCCGACGACGTACGCGGTCGTGGTTCCCGGCCGGCGCACGAGCTGGCGCGGTCCGGTGCCCGGCGGCAGGGCGGTGACGGCCAGCGGGGTGAGGCGGCCTTCGGTGGAAAGCGCGTAGCTGCGGATCTCGTCGGTGCCCAGGTCCACGGCGCTGACCACGGAGCCGTCCGGGGACGGCACCGCCATGTGCACGTGGGCGGCCGCCTGGCGTTCGGCGTCCGGACCGTGGCCTTGGTGCCGAACGAGGTCGGTGCGTTCGTCGATGCGGCCGTCCGGGCTCAGCGCGAACACGGCCAGGCTGCCGCCGGTGTAGTTGGCGCAGACCAGGAACCGGCCGCCGGGCGTGACCGCGAGGTGGCACGGGTCCGCGCCGCCGGTGCCCACGACGTCCAGCGCCTCCAGTTCCCCGCCGGCGAGGGAGACCGAGGTGACCTCGCCGCTTCCGGTCTCGTTGGCGGCGTAGACCATCGGCACCGTCGGGTGCTTGACCAGCCAGGACGGCGAAACCATCGGCAGCGTCGTTTCGAGGGTCAGCGCGCCGCCGATGCCACGGCGGAAAGCGGAGATTCCGTCGCCGTTCCCACCCGTTTCCGCGGTGTAACAGCCGACCAGCACGAGTTCGGTCATTCCGGTTCCTTCCTGACCAGTGCGGCGACCCGCGCGCGGATGTCCTCCGCGGTGCCGCGGGTCAGCGCGGAGCCGAGGCCGCACGCGACCGCGCCGGCCGCGAGCCAGCTCGGCACGGCTTCGAGCGCGACCCCACCCGTCGGCACCAGCGGCGCCTGCGGCAGCGCGGCCCGGACGTCGGTCACCCACTGCGGTCCCAGCGCGGACGCGGGGAAGACCTTGACCGCGTCGGCCCCTTCCTCCAGCGCGCGCACGATCTCCGTCACCGAGCCCGCGCCCGGCAGCGCGGCCGCGCCGTACCGGCGCGCGGCGCGGATGACCCCGGTGTCGACGGATGGCGACACCAGGAACCGGGCCCCCGCGCGGATGGCGAGCACCGCGGCGGTCTCGTCGAGCACGGTGCCGGCGCCGATGATCGCGTCCGGGTAGGCCGCCGTCAGCTCCTCGATCGCGGCCAGCGCGCCGGGGTTCGTCAGCGGGAGCTCGACCGAGTGCAACCCCGCGTCCAGCACGGAACGGGCGGCGGCCACCGCCGAAGCCGCGTCGGGGGTCCGCACGATGCCGACGACTCCCTGCCGCAGCATCGCGTGGGTGATCTCCCAGCGGTAGCTCATCGTGGTGCCTCCAGTGCGGTTCGTCCGACCGGGGCCGGCTCTCGCGCGGCCTCGTCGCGTTGCTACACCACCACTGTGGCCACCCCGCTGTCCACCTCGGCGGTCGCGGCACGGCGGGGGGAGAACGTGCGCCAGGGCACATGCCGGCCTGCTGGTCCGAATCCCCGGGTGCCCGTCCGGCAGGGTGGTCGGGGGTTCGGAGCGAAAGGCGGGATGGCGATGTCCATGCGGACGGCGGTGGTGACCGGGGCGGCTTCCGGGATCGGGGCGGCGACGGCCCGGCGGCTGGTCACGGACGGGTACCGCGTGATCGGCGTGGATCTCGCCCCGCTGCCCGAGGGCCTGGGCAGCATCCAGGGCGACGTGACCTCCGACGACACCTGGCAGCACGTGATCGACGTGGCCGGCCCGGTGGACGCGCTGGTCAGCAACGCCTACGCCCCCGCCACCGGCCCGCTGCACGAGCTGACCCGCGAGCAGTGGCAGCACCAGATCGACGTGAACCTGACCGGCTCGTACCTCGCGATGAAGGCCTGCCTGCCGTCGTTGCGGAAGCGGCGCGGGTCGGCGGTGCTGGTCTCCTCGGTGCACGCGAGGTTCGGCCTGCCCGGGCATCCGGCGTACGCGGCGAGCAAGGGCGCGCTGGTTTCCCTGGCCCGCCAGCTCGCCGTCGAGTACGCCCCCGACGTGCGGGTGAACGCGGTGCTACCCGGCCCGGTGCTGACCCCGGCGTGGGACGCGATCAGTCCCGAGGACCGCGAGCGCAGCGCGCGGGCGACCCCGGCCGGGCGGCTCGGTGACCCGGCCGAGGTCGCCGCCGCGATAGCGTTCCTGCTCTCCCCGGCGGCCTCGTTCGTCACGGGCGCCGACCTGACCGTCGACGGCGGCTGGTCGGCCGCCAAGGACTCCGCCTGAAGGGGGCAGCGTGAAGATCACCGGTGTCGAGACGTTCCTGGTCGCGCCGCGCTGGCTGTTCCTCAAGGTCAGCACCGACGAGGGGATCAGCGGCTGGGGCGAGCCCGTGGTGGAGGGCCGCGCCGGTACCGTGCGCGCGGCCGTGCACGAGCTGGCCGAGCTGGTCCTCGGGCGGGACCCGCTGCGCATCGAGGACCACTGGCAGGTGTTGCGCCGCGGCGGTTTCTACCGCGGCGGACCGGTGCTCTCCAGCGCGCTCGCCGGCTTCGACCAGGCCCTGTGGGACATCGCGGGCAAGGTCCGCCAGGCCCCGGTGCACGAGCTGCTCGGCGGGCCGGTGCGCGACCGCGTGCGGGTGTACTCCTGGGTCGGCGGCGATCGCCCGTCCGGCCTCTTCGACGCGGTGTCCGCGCAGGTGGAAGCCGGTTTCACCGCGGTCAAGATGAACGTCGCGGGCCCGCTCACGCCCATCGCGTCACCGGCGGAGGCGAACGCCGCGCTGGCCCGCGCGCGGGAGGCCCGCGAGGCGCTGGGCCCCGAGCGGGACCTGGCCATCGACTTCCACGGCCGGGTCTCGCCCGCGATGGCGCGGCGGCTGGTGCGGATGCTCGAAGAGGTGCAGCCGATGTTCGTCGAGGAGCCGGTGCTGCCCGAGACCCAGGGCGGCGCGCTCGCCTCGGTGGTGGCCGCTTCGACCGTGCCCGTCGCGGTCGGCGAACGGCTCTACTCACGCTGGGAGTTCAAGCCGGTGCTCGACGCGGGGGTCGCCGTGGTCCAGCCGGACCCCTCGCACGCGGGCGGAATCTCGGAGCTGCGGCGGATCGCTTCGCTCGCGGAGGTCTACGGCGCCCACCTCGCGCCGCACTGCCCGCTGGGGCCGATCTCCCTGGCCGCCGCGCTGCAGGTCGCGTTCGCCACGCCGAACTTCCTGATCCAGGAGCAGAGCGTCGGCATGCACTACCACGACGGGCTGGAGCCGCTGCGCTACCTGATCGATGCCGAGCTGTTCCGGTTCACCGACGGTCACGCCGCGCGCCCGACCGGTCCCGGCCTCGGCATCGAGGTCGACGAGGCGGCCGTGCGCCGCGCCGACGAGACCGGCCACACCTGGCGCTCCCCGGTCTGGCGCCACGAAGACGGCGGCCTGGCCGAGTGGTGAGCAGCGCCCGACCGCCCGGGCCGCTCCGAGTACACAATGGACGGTAATCGGCCGCGTGTGCCGCACCGGCACTGTGAGCGTCGACACCCGGGCGCCGATGCGAGCAGGGCGTCCGCGAAGAAATGCTTCGCGCCCGGACCTGGTTCGGCGTCCGGGGTGGGCGAGGCTTGCACGAGGCCGGGCCGGTCAGGGGCGCGCCGCTCCCACCGGCCCCGCCCCCGCTGACCTGCACGGGTATCGTGGGCTCGTGACGGACAAGCCCCGCATTCCGAACGTGCTCGCCGCCCGCTACGCCTCGCCCGAGCTGGTCCTGCTGTGGTCGCCCGAGCGCAAGGTCGTGCTGGAGCGACAGCTGTGGCTCGCCGTGCTCCGCGCGCAGGCCGAGCTCGGCGTCGAAGTCCCCGAAGGCGTGGTCGCCGACTACGAGCGGGTGATCGACCAGGTCGACCTCGAGTCCATCGCCGCGCGCGAGCGCGTGACGCGCCACGACGTGAAGGCGCGCATCGAGGAGTTCAACGCGCTGGCCGGCCACGAGCACGTGCACAAGGGCATGACCTCGCGCGATCTCACGGAGAACGTCGAGCAGTTGCAGCTGCTGCGGTCCCTGGAGCTGATGCGCAACCGCGTCGCCGCGGTGCTCGCCCGGCTGGCCGCGCTGGCCGTGGAGCACTCGGACCTGGTGATGGCCGGCCGTTCGCACAACGTCGCCGCGCAGGCCACCACGCTGGGCAAGCGGTTCGCCAGCGCGGCCGACGAGCTGCTGGTCGCGTTCGCCCGGCTGGGCGAGCTGATCGAGCGGTACCCGTTGCGCGGGATCAAGGGCCCGGTCGGCACCGCGCAGGACATGCTCGACCTGCTGGGGGACAAGTCCACTTTGGATGAGCTGGAGTCGCGGATCGCCGCGCACCTCGGCTTCGGCCACCACTTCGTCAGCGTCGGCCAGGTGTACCCGCGTTCGCTCGACTTCGACGTGCTGTCCACTGTGGTCCAGCTCGCCGCGGCGCCCTCCAGCCTGGCCAAGACGATCCGGCTGATGGCGGGCAACGAGCTGGTCACCGAGGGCTTCAAGCCCGGCCAGGTCGGCTCGTCCGCGATGCCGCACAAGATGAACACCCGCTCGTGCGAGCGGGTGAACGGGCTGGCCGTCGTGCTGCGCGGCTACCTGTCGATGATCGGCGAGCTGGCCGGCGACCAGTGGAACGAGGGCGACGTCTCCGACTCGGTGGTGCGCCGCGTCGCCCTGCCGGATTCGTTCTTCGCGCTCGACGGGCTGCTGGAGACCTTCCTCACGGTGCTGGACGAGTTCGGTGCCTTCCCCGCGGTCGTCGAGCGTGAGCTGGATCGCTATCTGCCGTTCCTGGCCACCACCAAGGTGCTGATGGCCTTGGTGCGCCGGGGCGTCGGGCGGGAGTCGGCCCACGAGGCGATCAAGGAGAACGCCGTGGCCGTGGCGCTGGCGATGCGCGAGCGCGGCGCGGAGAACGACCTGCTCGACCGGCTGGCCGCCGACGAGCGCCTGCCGCTCGACCGTGGTGACCTGGACGAACTGCTCGCCGACCGGGTGTCGTTCACCGGTGTGGCCCCCCAGCAGGTCGAGGCGGTCGCCCGCCGGGTCGAGGACGTGCTGGAGCGGTTCCCGGAGGCCTCGACCTACGCGCCGCAGCCCATTCTGTGACCCCGCGCACGAAGTCCACGCATTGGGACGAAGTTACTCGATCGGGCGACTTGCCTAATCTCTGACGCTGTACCCGGAAAGCGCCAGGCCGCACCCCGCGGCCTGGCGCTTTCTTGTCATGAGCAGCCAGGAAGAAGCGATGAGAAAGCTCCTCAGCACCTTTGCCGTACTGGTCACCGCCGCGGTCACGCTCACCGCCTGCGGTTCGTCCTCGTCCGCCGACACCCTGCGCGTCGGCACCCTCACGGACGCGCCGCCGAGCATCTACGTCGACCACGGCCGGTTCACCGGTTACGACAACGAGCTGCTGCGGGACATCGCCAAGCGCGAGGGCTTCGAGGTCGAGTTCGTCGGCACCGAGTTCGCCGGACTCCTGGCCCAGGTCGCGGGCGGCCAGCTCGACATCGGCAGTTCGACGATCTCCGCGACCGTCGCCCGCAAGCAGACCGTGGCGTTCACCAACGGCTACGACACCAGCTACACCAGCGTCGTCACGAAGAAGGGCGCGAACCTGAACGGACCCGGCTCGTTCGGGGGCAAGCGGATCGGCGTCGTCCAGGGTTCGGTGCAGGACGAGTTCGCGGGCAAGCTGGCCGGTGCGGCGGTGGTGCGCTTCCCCGACTACAACGCCGGGTTCGGGCAGTTGAAGACCGGCGGCCTCGACGGCTGGGTGGTGCCCAAGGACATCGGCCGCAAGTACCTGGACCAGAACCCGGACGTGCCGCTGGAGTTCGGCTACACGGTGCTGGACAAGGACACGCCCTCGGCCTACGTGGTGGCGAAGTCCAACCGGGACCTGCTGGGCAAGCTGAACGACGGACTGGCGAAGGCCATCGCCGACGGCACCGCCGCGCGCCTGCACGCCCAGTTCTTCAAGCAGGCTCCGGTGGCGAAGGAGCTTTCGCAGGGCGGACCGGGCCTTCCGGTGACGAACCCCTGATGCGCGCCACGCCGTTCAGGGTGAGCAGGGGCCGTGACTGGCCTAAGCTGCACCGGCAGTTCCCGCCGACCGCTCCGGTGCCGGCCGGGCCCGGAAGCTGAGGAGTGACCATGAACCGGACGAGGACCACCGCCGTCGCCGCTGTGGCCGTCGCGCTGATCGGCGCGCTCACCGCGTGCGGCGGGGACAGCACGGACACCCTGCGGGTCGGCACGCTGACCGACTCCAGGCCCAACGCCTACCAGGAGAACGGCCAGTTCACCGGCTTCGACAACGAGCTCCTGCGCGACATCGCGGCCAAGGAGGGCCTGAAGCTCGAATTCGTGGGCGTCGACTTCTCGGCGCTGCTCGGCCAGGTCGCGGGCGGCCAGTTCGACATCGGCAGCGCGGCGATCGCGCAGACGGACGCGCGCAAGCAGACGGCGGACTTCTCCGACCCGTACAACTACCAGTCGCTCGGCCTCGAGACGACCGGCGCCGGCGGGGTCACCGACGAGAACTCGTTGGCGGGCAAGCGGATCGGCGTGGTCCAGGGCACGGTCTCGGACACCTGGCTGGCCGCCAACGCGCCCGCGGCGCAGGCCGTCCGGTTCCCCAACGACGCGGCGGTGCTGAGCGCGCTCAAGAGCTCGGCCATCGCGGGCGCGGTGTTCGACCAGGCTTCGGCCGAGGACTACGCGAAGAAGAACCCGGGCCTGAAGGTCACCAAGGAGATCACCACCACGATCCCGCACGGGTACGCGGTGAAGAAGGGCAATTCCGAGCTGCTGGCCAAGCTGAACGACGGGATCAAGAAGACCGTCGCCGACGGGAGCTGGGAGCGGGTGCACCAGCGGTTCGAGCCGAACGCGCCGGTGCCCGCGGACTTCAAGGCGGGCCGGTGAACGAGCTTCCCGGCGCTTCGAGGCCCGGCGGGGGTGCATGAGCGGTGGACCAGTTCTTCACCACCTTCCTCAACTGGCCGATCATCTGGCAGGTCTTCCCCGACCTGCTCAAGACCGGCCTGGTCAACACACTGATCCTGGCCGTGGTCTCGTTCGTGATCGGCACCGTGCTGGCCGTGCCGCTGGCCCTGATGGGGCTCTCGGCCAAACGCTGGCTGCGGTGGCCGGCGCGGGTGTACACCGACATCTTCCGCGGTCTGCCCGCGATCCTGACCATCCTGGTGATCGGCCAGGGCCTGTACGCGCTGGTCAAGCCGATCGTCGGCAGCAGCCCGTACCCGCTGGGCATCCTGGCGCTGAGCCTGATCGCCGCCTCCTACATCGGCGAGATCTTCCGCTCCGGCATCCAGAGCGTCGAGAAGGGACAGCTGGAGGCCAGCCGTGCGCTCGGCATGAGCTACCGCCGGGCGATGCTGCTGGTGGTCATCCCGCAGGGCGTGCGGCGGGTGCTGCCGGCGCTGGTGAACCAGTTCATCGCGGTGGTCAAGGACACCCCGCTGGTGTACTTCCTCGGCTTCGTGATCGACCAGCGCGAGCTGTTCCGGATCGGGCAGGACCTGGCCGCCAACACCGGCAACCAGTCGCCGCTGGTCGCCGCCGGGTTCGTCTACCTGGTGATCACCGTGCCGCTCACGCACCTGGTGAACTTCATCGACAAGCGGCTTCAGACCGGGCGCAAGGTGCGGCCCGTGGACAACGGCGGTGAGCCGGCCCCGGCGGCCGGCGGGAAGGTGGCCGCGTGACCACGGCGTCGCCGGTGCGCTCCTCCAGCGTGGAGCTGCGCGACATCCACGTCAGCTTCGGCACCCTGGAGGTGCTGCGCGGGGTGGACCTCGAGGTCGGGAGCGGGAGGACGACCTGCGTGATCGGGCCGTCCGGCTCGGGCAAGTCGACCCTGCTGCGCTGCGTCAACCGGCTCCAGGAGCCCGCGAGCGGCGACCTGCTGCTCGACGGCGAGAGCGTGATCCGCTCGGACCCGGACGCCCTGCGCCGGCGCGTGGGCATGGTGTTCCAGCACTTCAACCTGTTCGGCCACCGGACGGTGCTGGACAACATCGTGCTGCCGCTGCGCAGCGTGCGCCGGCTGTCCAAAGAGGACGCGATCGAGGTCGCCCGGGCCCGGCTGGCCGAGGTCGGCCTCGCGGACAAGGCGCCGTACCGCCCGGCCGCGCTCTCGGGCGGCCAGCAGCAGCGCGTGGCCATCGCGCGGGCGCTGGCGATGGACCCCGAGGTGATGCTGTTCGATGAGGCGACCAGCGCGCTGGACCCGGAGCTGGTCAAGGGCGTGCTGGACCTGATGGCGGGCCTGGCCGCGCGCGGGCTGACCCTGATCGTGGTGACCCACGAGATGGGCTTCGCCCGCAACGTCGCCGACGAGGTCGCGTTCATGGACGCCGGCCGCATCGTCGAGCAGGGCAGCCCGGACGCGATCTTCGACGCCCCCCGGAACCCGCGGCTCCAGCACTTCCTTTCGCAGGTGCTCTGAGGTCCCGTCCGCACGCCGTTGCGGTCACGAGGGCGAGGTCGTGATCGTGCACTCCTGCCCGGAGTCCAGGTCCAGGGCCGCGGCCGCCGAGCCGCCGTTCACCGCGATGGCCAGCCGGCCCGCGGAGTCGGGGTAGAGCAGGGCCGCGCCCGGGGCCACGTCGCCGAAGGTGCGCCCGATCGTGGCGGGCACGGCGAGCCGCGCGCTGTGCACCGTGACCTCGGCGGCCAGCCCGGTCAGCTCCAGGTCGGCGGGGGTGGCGGCGAGCTGGACGTTGCCGAAGTGGTCGACCGTGACCACATCGGCCACCAGCTTGCCCGGGAACGCCGCCACCAGCGGGTCCGGCAGCCGGACCGGGTCGGTGACCGGTGGGCCGAACGACGCCGGGTCCGCACCCAGCGCCAGCTGCGCGGCGACAGGCGCGAAGACGTCTCGCCCGTGGAAGGTCGCGTACGTCGGCTCCGGACCTTCGATCGCGTACGCCGCCTCCACCCCGCCTAGCGCCTCCGCCGCGGGCAGCAGCAGGCCGTTGTCCGGGCCGACCAGCACGCCGAGCCCGGCCACCACGACCAGCCCGCGTCTCCCGGTGCCGACACCCGGGTCCACCACGGCCAGGTGCACCGATTCGGGCAGTGAGGACACGGTCTGCGCGAGCACCGCCGCGCCCGGCCGCACCTGCTGCGGCGGTACGAGGTGGGTGACGTCGACGACCCGCACGTCCGGCGCGATCCGCGCGATCACGCCGTGGCAGGCCGCCACGAACCCGTCGCGCAGTCCGTAGTCGGTGGTGAACGAGATCCAGCGATAGGGCATGACCGGCATCATCCTCGCTCCGGGGCGCGCACGGGTTAGGGTGCTGCCGTGACGACGCTCGCCGAATACCCGAAGATCGCCGCCGGCAAGGTCCGTGAGTTGTACGCCGTCGGCGACGACCACCTGCTGCTGGTCGCGTCCGACCGCATCTCCGCGTACGACTTCGTGCTGGACACCCCGATCCCGGACAAGGGCCGCGTGCTCACCGCGATGAGCGTGTTCTGGTTCGGGCAGCTCGCCGACGTGCTGCCCAACCACCTGCTCGCCCACGACGACCCGCGCATCCCGGCCGAGGTGCGCGGCCGCGCGCTGCTGGTGCGGCGCCTGGACATGCTGCCGGTCGAGGCCGTCGCGCGCGGTTACCTGACCGGCTCCGGCTACTCGGACTACCGGCGCACCGGCGCGGTCTGCGGGGTCGAGCTGCCCGCCGGTCTGCTGGAATCGGCGAAACTGCCGTCGCCGATCTTCACTCCGGCGACGAAGGCCGAACTGGGGGAGCACGACGAGAACGTCAGCTTCGAGGCCGTCGCGGCCGTCCTCGGGCGTGCGCGCGCCGAAGAGGTCCGTGAAGCCACGCTGGCCGTCTACCGCCGTGGGGCCGAGCTCGCCGCCGAGCGGGGAATCCTGTTGGCGGACACCAAGTTCGAGTTCGGTCTCGACGATTCGGGCGCGCTCGTGCTGGCCGACGAAGTGCTCACGCCGGACTCTTCGCGCTACTGGCCCGCCGAAGGCTACGAAGCGGGCCGCGCACAGCCTTCCTTCGACAAGCAGTACGTGCGAGACTGGCTCACCGGACCGGAGTCCGGTTGGGACCGGGCCTCGAACACCCAGCCGCCGCCCCTGCCGGATGCCGTGGTTTCCGCCACCAGGGCCCGTTATGTGGAGGCCTACGAACGAATTTCGGGACTGTCCTTGAAGGACTGGCCGACCCCGGGGTGAGGCGTTTGCAGGACGCAACGGTCCACCCCCGAAAAGTGTCAGATCCCCGTGACACACTGCACACATGGTCGTACCCTACGCAACACCCCGGGCCAGAGCGCTCGGCCTGGAACTTCGCGCTGCCAGGGAAAAACGCAAACTCGGCGTGCGCGAACTGGCCCGGTTGCTCGGCATCGCACCGGGCTTCCTGTCCAACTGGGAGCGCGGTGTCCGGCTGCCCAAGCTCGAGGACGTCGGCGCCGTGCTCGCCCACTGCCGCGTCATCGGTGAAGAGCGCGGCCGCATCGTCGAGATGGCCAAGGGCGCCCAGGAGTCCAACTGGCTCGACACCGGCACCACCGGCGCGTACCTGGAGTGGGAGAAGACGGCGACGACCCTGTTCGCCTGGGAACCGCTGCGGGTGCACGATCTGCTGCAGACCAGCTCGTACTCGCGGGTAGTGCTGCGCAGCCCCGGCGTGGAGAACGTCGAGCGGCTGGTGGCCGCTCGGCTGGCCCGCCGGGAGGTCTTCGAGCGCGGCCGCCTCACCGAATGCGTGATCGTGCTGGGGGAGTCCGCGCTGCGCAAACGCGTCGGCGGCCGCGAGGTGATGGCCGACCAGTTGCGGTACCTGCGCTCGGTGCTGGAGTACGACCACATCGACCTGCGGATCATGCCGATCGACACCGACCACCACCCGGGCCTCAGCGGCGCGTTCTCGATCCTCGACTTCGCCGACCTGCCCACGATCGTCTACGAGGAGCTGTCCAAGGAGAGCGCGCACAGTTCGAGCGCGGTGCGGGTGCGGCACTACAAGTCCGCCGCGAAGTCCATTGAGGACCTTTCCCTGTGCGGCGACCGGGCCCGCGAGCTGATCGACGGGATCTTGGATGAACTGGCCGGTTGAGCGCCGCCGGGCGCCCGCGTGGCCGAAAATTGTCGGTGCCCGCCGGCACACTGGACGCCGTGGAAAGCCGGAAGGAGCGGACATGAGCGAGGCGTTGGTACTGGGTGGCGGCGGAGTGGCCGGGATCGCGTGGATCACCGGGCTGCTCGCCGGGCTGGCCGAAGCGGGCCGGGACGTCAGCGGTGCGGGCCTGCTGGTGGGCACGTCCGCGGGCGCCACCGTGGCCGCGCAGCTGGGTAGCGGGATGGGACTGGAGGAGTTGTACGCGCGCCAGGCGGAGCCGGGCCGGCAGAATGCCGAGCTGATGGCCGAACTGGACCTGGAGGACTTCGGCCGGCAGATGGCCGCCGCGATGCCGGACGCCGCCACCCCGGGCGAGTTGCGCCGCGCGGTCGGTGGGTTCGCGCTCACCGCGGCCACGGTGCCGGAGCCGCAGCGCCGGGCGGTGATCGAGGCGAGGCTGCCGTCGCACGAGTGGCCGGCCCGGGCCGTGAAGCTGCTCGCGGTGGACGCCGAAACCGGCGAACCGCGGGTGTTCGAGCGCGCGTCCGGGGTGAGCCTGGTCGACGCGGTCGCGGCGAGCTGCGCCGTGCCGGGCATCTGGCCCCCCGTCACGATCGAAGGCCGCCGCTACGTCGACGGCGGCGTCCGTTCCGGGGTGAACGCCGACTACGCGAACGGCGCGTCGCGGGTGCTGCTGATCGTGCCGATGGGCCAGACCGACCTGTTCCCGGTCGAGAAGTCCTTACCGGACACCATCGCCGCACTGCGCGCGTCCGGCGCCGAAGTCGCCGTCCTGGAACCGGACGAGGCCGCCCTGACGGCCATCGGCACCAACCCCCTGGACCCCGCGACCCGCACCCCGGCCGCAGCGGGCGGCCGCGCACAGGGCCGGACGACGAGGATCGACTGGGCCTGAGCCCACCCGAGCTTGCGCCGGGGTTTCGCCAGCCCGCCCGAGCTTGCGCCGCCGGGCTTTCGCCAGGCCGCCCGAGCTTGCGCCGGATTTTCGCCAGGCCATCTGAGCTTGCGCCGGACTTTCGTCAGGCCGTCCGAGCTTGCGCCAGACTTTCGTCAGGCCGTCCGAGCTTGCGCCGGGGTTTCGCTAGCCCGCCCGAGCTTGCGCCAGACTTTCGCCAGGCCGTCCGAGTTTGCGCCGGGGTTTCGTCAGGCCGTCCGAGCTTGCGCCGGACTTTCGCCCTCCGCGCCGCCACCTTGTTTCTTCTCGCTGTCGCCCGGCGGTTCTTCTTGCTGGTGCCCGGGGCTCCCGGTGTTGTCCGGCTGTCGCCCAGCGCGCTTGGCTTGCCTTTCCCGATCATCCGCCTGTCGCCTGTCGCCCGACGAATTTGACTTGGCTTGAGGTTGGCTGGCTTCGCCGCTCGGTTGACCCCGCCTCCTTCGCCCACCCAGGGCATCCCACCCGTTGCACCCCGCCCGGATTTCCACGGGCTCCCAGCCGGATCGGCCTCAAGCGTCTTCGCTGGCACACTGGCCTTCGTGATCCTGCTCATCAGCGGCAGTCTGCGCTCGGGTTCGGGCAACGCGGCGGTTTTGGCGACCGCCGGGTGCTTCGCCGAGTCGAAGCTCTACACCGGACTGGCCGAACTCCCCCACTTCAACCCCGACGACGACACCGAGCCCCTGCCCCCGGCCGTCGTCACCCTCCGTGCCGAACTGGCCGCCGCCGAAGCCGTGCTGATCTGCACCCCCGAATACGCCGGCGGCCTGCCCGGCTCGTTCAAGAACCTCCTGGACTGGACCGTCGGCGGCGGCGAGGTCTACGGCAAACCGGTCGCCTGGATCAACGCCTCCTCCGTCGCCGCCCCCACCGGCGGCGCCGACGCCCACGACTCCCTTCGCAAAGTCCTCACCTACGCCGGCGCCCGCATCGTCACCAAGGCCTGCATCCGCCTCCCCGTTCCCCGCGACGTGGTGAACAACGGCGAAGTAGCCGACCCCGACCTTCGCGCCCGCATCGCCACCGCCGTGCAGCACCTGCTGGAGGGTGCGAGGGCTTGATCATTGGCCCGTCCTGCAGCGCCCTCCGCCCAAGCCTCCCGCCCGCCGCTTCGTCGACCCGGCCCGGCCCGGCCCCCAGCGCTTCGCCGAGCCAGCCCTTCGCCCAGACCGCCCCGCACCCGACGTCGTCGCCGAGTCGACCCGCCGCTCGGCCGGCGTTTCGCCAAGGCAGCCAACCGCCCTGCTCTCCGCTTCGCCCGGACACCTGCACTCACCCACCGCGCGCCCGTCACCCACCCCGGCGGTGGGGTAAAGCCTCACGTGGCCTTTCTGCGCAGTTCACGAGGTGGCCAGTCGGGCGCCACCGACGTCCGGCTCAATGGTGGTCGTGGAAGCACGCCTGCTGGTATCGCTGTCCGGGACCACCCCGCGCACGCTGCACCGCTGCGCCGACCTCGCGGCCGAGTTGGAGCGGCGCCGCGTGCCGCTGTCGATCCTGCACGTCGCCCGGACTGAGGACGGGCCCGTCACGGCCTGGGTCCGCGGCCGGGGCGCCGCCGGGGATTCGGTGCTGCTGCACGGTTACGACCACCGCGTCGCACCGACGCACCGCGCCGTGCAGCTGGGGCGGAGGGCCGAGTTCGCCGCCCTGCCCGCGCACGAGGCGCGCCTGCGGCTGATCGCCGCGAAAGCCGCGTTGGCCGCCACCGGCGTGACCGTCGACGGGTTCGCGCCGCCGCGCTGGCTCGCGTCCCCGGGCACCCTGCAGGCCCTGCGCGAGCACGGGTTCACCCTCTGCGCGGACCTGGTCTCGGTGCGCGACCTGGTGACCGGGGAGGTTCGCCGGGCCCGCGTCCAGGAGTTCACCAGCCAGTCCCACCGCACCGAAACGGTGCGCTGCTTCGCCCTGGTGCTGGCCGCCGCCCGCGCGGCCCGCCGAGGCGGGCTGGTGCGCCTGGACATCGACGCCCTGGACCTCGCCCGCCCGGGTCTGCGCCAGGCCTTCCTGGACGCGATCGACGTCGCGCTGGAAAACCACGCCTTCGGCAGCACCTACGGCTCGCTGCGCCACCCCGCCGCGGCCTGAACGGCTCTCCTCGCGGTCCCGGCGCCCGAGGGGAACCGCCGGATCAGACCTGGGTGAGCCCGCCGCGTTCCAGCACCTTCACCTCGGTGCCCTCGGGCGAGAGGCGGCCGAACAGCCCGTAGTGCATGGCCGGATCGGCGAGCACCGCCTCGTGGATCGGCACCGCCCGCCGCGGCGCGACGGCGCGCAGGAAGTCCACGGCCTCCCCGGCCTTGAGCCAGGGCGCCCCGGTCGGCAGCCCGAGCACGTCGATCTTCTGCTCGGGGACGAAGAACGAGTCACCCGGGTGGTAGAACGCCCCGTGGTCCACCACGTAACCGATGTTCGGGATCTGGGGAAGGTCGCCGTGGATCACGGCGTGCTGCCCGCCCACGACGTTCACCGCGGTCGAGCCGACCTCGAACGCGTCACCGGGGTGGGCGACCTCGAACCGCAGCCCCAGCTTCTCCGCCGTCTCGACCGACCCCGGGTCGACGATCAGCTTCGCGTCCGGATTCGCCGCCAGCACCTTCGGCAGCCGCTCCTCGTCGAGGTGGTCGAAGTGCTGGTGGGTGATGAACACGGCCGACAGCTCGCGCTCGCCTTCGAAGCCGGTCGAGAAGGTACCCGGATCGATCAGAATCCGCTCACCGTCGGTCTCGAGCAGTACACAGGCGTGTCCGAAATGGACGATCTGCATCAGGATTCTCCTCCGCGCATGGTCACTTTCAGCTTAGGCCCGGGCCCCGGGCGTCGCCACGCCCTCCCGCCCCGCCGGAGGAACGACGGGCCGCGCCGGCGGCTCACGGCTCATACCTGACAATCAGGACGAAAACCCAACGGGCGATCACCCTTTCCCCCGGCGTCCCGCGGTGCGATGCTGGCCGGAAGTGTCCGGGCAACCATTGGCACTGCGTCAGCAACCTCGTAGCCTGGGTATCAGCCGAGACGCAAGGGGAGACGCCGATGACCGCCGTCCAGCCGAAGCCGGAGCCGACCGCGGTCGGTGAGACCTTCGATTCGCTCAGCCCGGCGACCGACGAGGTGGTGGGCACCTACCCGGTGCACAGCGCCGAGGACGTGTGCGCCGCCGTCGAGCGGGGGCGGGTCGCGAGCGAGTGGTGGGACGGGCTCGGGTTCGCCGGGCGCGCGGAGCGGCTCCGGCAGTGGAAGGGCGTGCTGACCCGGCGTCTGCCGCAGCTGTGCCAGGTGGTGCGCGACGAGACCGGCAAACCGGTGGCCGACGCCCAGCTCGAGTGCGTCCTGGCCATCGAGCACATCGCGTGGGCGGGCAAGCACGCGCGCAAGGTCCTCGGCCGGCAACGCCGCTCGGCCGGCCTGCTGATGTCGAACCAGGCGGCGACGGTGGAGTACCGGCCGCTCGGCGTCGTCGGCGTGATCGGACCGTGGAACTACCCGGTGTTCACCCCGCTCGGCTCGATCGTCTACGCGCTCGCGGCCGGCAACGCCGTGGTGTTCAAGCCCAGCGAGTACACCCCGGGCGTGGGCCGGTGGCTGGTGGACGCGTTCGCCGAGATCGTGCCGGAGCAGCCGGTCCTCCAGCTGGTCACCGGCTTCGGCGAGACCGGCGCGGCGCTGGTCGGCGCGGGGGTGGACAAGATCGCGTTCACCGGGTCCGCCGCCACCGGCAAGAAGATCATGGCCGCCGCGGCCCGGACGCTCACCCCGGTCGTGATCGAGGCCGGCGGCAAGGACCCGGTGCTGGTCGACGCGGACGCCGACCTCGACGCCGCCGCCGACGCCACCGTGTGGGGTGCCTTCTCGAACTCGGGCCAGACCTGCGTCGGCGTCGAGCGCGCGTACGTCCACGAGCGGGTGCACGACGAGTTCGTGGCCAAGGTGGTGGAGAAGTCGCGCGACGTCCGCGCGGGCTCGGACGAGGACGCGCAGTACGGCCCGATCACCATGCCCTCGCAGCTCGGGGTGATCCGGCGTCACATCACCGACGCCATCGAGCGCGGCGGCCGCGCGGTCCTCGGCGGTGTCGACGCGGTCGGTGACCGGTACGTCCAGCCCACCGTGCTGGTGGACGTCCCCGAGGACGCCGAGGCGGTGCGCGAGGAGACCTTCGGCCCGACCGTGACCATCACCAAGGTCCGCGACATGGACGAAGCAGTGGACAAGGCCAACGCCTCCAAGTACGGCCTGGGCTCGACCGTTTTCTCCAAGGCGCGCGGCATGGAGCTCGCGGCCCGCCTCCGGACGGGCATGACGTCCATCAACGCGCCGCTCTCCTTCGCCGGAATCGCCTCGCTGCCCTTCGGCGGCGTCGGCGACTCGGGCTTCGGCCGCATCCACGGCCCGGAGGGGCTGCGCGAGTTCGCCCGGTCGAAGGCCATCGCCCGGCAGTGGTTCACCGCGCCGATCGCGTTGACCACCTTCAACCGCAAGGAATCCACCGACAAGCTGGTGGCCAAGCTGATCACCGTCCTGCACGGCAAGCGCTGAGCGCACCCGGACCGAGCGGAAAGACCACGATGACCCGCCCCGACTTCGGCGACTTCCAGAACGAGATCTACTTCGCCGGGCTCACCGGCCGGCTCCCCGCCCTGCCGATGGTGTACCGGGAGCTGGAAACCCGGGCGGCGCAGGCCCTTCCGCCGTCGGTGCTGTCCTACGTGGCCGGAGGGGCCGGGGACGAGGCCACCCAGCGCGGCAACGCCGAGGCCTTCGGCGACTGGGGGCTCGTCCCGCGGATGTTCGTCGGGGCCAAGGAGCGGGACCTCTCGGTCGACCTGTTCGGGCTGAAGCTGCCGACCCCGCTGTTCCTCGCGCCGATCGGGGTCATCGGGATCTGCTCGCAGGACGGCCACGGCGACCTCGCGACCGCCCGGGCCGCGGCGCGGACCGGCGTGCCGATGGTCGCGTCGACCCTCACCGCCGACCCGCTCGAACAGATCGTCCCCGAACTGGGCGAAACCCCCGGGTTCTTCCAGCTCTACACGCCGACCGACCGGGACCTGGCCGCGTCGCTGGTCCAGCGCGCCGAGGCGGCGGGGTTCAAGGGCATCGTGGTCACGCTCGACACCTGGGTCACCGGCTGGCGCCCACGCGACCTGTCCACCGCCAACTTCCCCCAGCTGCGTGGCCACTGCCTGGCCAACTACACCTCCGACCCGGTCTTCCGCAAGCTGCTCGGCCCGGCGCCGGAGGACGACGTCATGGCGGTGGTCGGCCTGTGGGCGCAGGTCTTCGGCAACCCGCTGACCTGGGAAGACCTGCCCTGGCTGCGCTCGCTGACCAAGCTCCCGCTGATCGTGAAGGGCATCCAGCACCCCGACGACGCCCGCCGGGCCATCGACGGCGGCGCGGACGGCATCTACTGCTCCAACCACGGTGGCCGCCAGGCCAACGGCGGCCTCCCGGCGCTGGCCTGCCTGCCCGGGGTGGTCGAGGCGGCCGGCGAGGTCCCGGTCCTGTTCGACTCCGGGATCCGCTCGGGTGCCGACGTGGTCAAGGCGCTGGCCCTGGGCGCCACCGCGGTCGGCATCGGACGCCCGTACGCCTGGGGCCTGGCGCTGGCCGGGGCGGACGGGGTCGTCCACGTCCTGCGCACCCTGCTGGCCGAGGCCGACCTGATCATGGCCGTCGACGGCTACCCGACGCTGGCCGACCTGACCCCCGACGCGCTGCGGAGGCTCCGTCCGGCGCCGTAGACGGACGCGGCGACCTCGGCGAAGGAGCGGATGAGCGGGCCGGGGTCGGTGCCGCACCAGGCGACCACCAGCGGGCTCGGCGGCATGTCCGGTAGTGCCACCGCGACGAGCCCTTGGGGCAGCGCGTGCGAGAGCGGCGCCACCCCCACGCTGCCGTTCCACAGCACGGCCTGGAGGCATTCGTGGGCGGTCCGCACGACCGGGCCCTCCGGGTTCGCGCCGGGCCCGCGCCAGTACGCGCGCCAGATCGGGTCCGTGCCTTCCGGCAGCCGGAACCACGGGCGGTCGGCGAGGTCGTCCGGGTGCAGGCTTTCCCGGTCCGCCAGGGGATCGTCGGCGCGCAGGACCACGCCGACCGGATCGGTGCGGAGCACGTGCGTGACGATGCCGGTCTGGTCGAACGGGGCGCGGGTGAGGGCCACGTCCACCTGCCCGGTGCGGAGCCCGGCGGTCGGGTCGGTCAGGTCGGCCTCGCGGATCCGGACGGCCAGCCCCGGGTGTCGCGCGCGGTACGCCTCGGCCAGGCGGGGGCCGGACCGGCCGGCTTCCCCGGTGCCCTCGGCGAGGGTGCCGATGGTGATGGTGGCCGCGCCGGCGGCCGAGGCCACCCGGGTGCGGACCTGGTCGGCCCGGGCCAGCAGGGCGCGGGCCTCTTCGTAGAGCGAGGAGCCGGCCGCGGTGAGGGTCACCCCGCCGGGGGAGCGGTCGAGCAGGACGTGGCCCAGCTCGGTCTCCAGCCGCTTGATGGCCCGGCTCAGCGGCGGCTGCGTCATGTGCAACCGCGCGGCGGCCCGGCCGAAGTGCCGCTCGTCCACGACCGTCACGAAGTACCGCAGCTCACGCAAGTCCATCACCAGTGACGATACCCGGAAAGTATCGGCAGTGCGGGATCGGACTTGGACGCGTCGGCGGACGAGGCGGTGGACTGGACCCGAGGCAGTCCCCCCGGTCGTGGAGAGAAGTGATCATGGTGGAGCGCGTGCAGGCCGACCCGGTCGTGCAGATTTCCGGAGCGCGGGAAATCGCCCGGGACCTCCTGGTCGTCCCGGACCGGAACGTGGAACTGGTCCCGAACATCGGCCTGATCGGCGGTCGTGAAGCGGTGCTGGTCGTCGAAACGGGGATGGGCCCGCGCAACGCCGAAACCGTGCTGGAGTTCGCGGAAGAGTACGCGCGGGGGCGCAGGTTGTACCTGACCACCACGCATTTCCACCCGGAACACTCGTTCGGCGCGCAGGTCTTCGCGGGTTCGGCGACCTACCTGGTGAACCAGGCCCAGGCCGAGGACCTGAGCCGGAAGGGCCCCGGCTACCTGGAGATGTTCCGCGGTCTCGGCCAAGCCGTCGCCCGCCGGCTGGAGGGGGTCGAGCTGGTGCGGCCCGACGTGGTCTACCCGCGGGAGCACCACCTGGACCTGGGCGGGCGGGTGGTGCGGCTCCGGGCCACCGGACGCGCGCACAGCCGCGGTGACCAGGTGATCCAGGTGCTCGACGCGGACGTCCTGTTCACCGGGGACCTGGTGGAGACGGGCCGGTTCGCGATCTTCCCGTGGTTCCCGCCGCACGACACCGACGTCTCGGGCCCGCGCTGGCTCGCGGTGCTGGAACGCCTGGCCGCCGAGCCCCCGCGGGTCGTCGTCCCCGGGCACGGTGCCGTCGGCGACGCCGGGCTGCTGGCCGACGTCCGCGACTACCTCGCCCTGCTCCGCGACGAAACCTGGCGCCGCCGGGCTTCGGCGATGTCCGAAGAGTCGATCGTCGCGGAGATCTCGGCCTTGATGATCCAGCGCCACCCCGAGTGGGCCGGCCGGGAATGGCTCGAGCGCGGCGTGCGGTGCCTGTGCGCCGAGCCCACCGAGCCCACCGAGCCCCCCGAACGCGCCGGATCCTAAGCCGACCGGATCGCCTCCGCCGCCTTCTCCGCCACCATGATCGTCGGGGCGTTGGTGTTCCCGCGCGGGACCACCGGCATCACCGAAGCATCCACCACCCGCAAGTTGTCCACACCCAGCACCCGCAGCGACGGGTCGACCACCGTGCCGATCGCGCAGGTGCCGACCGGGTGGTACAGCGTCTGGGTGTTCTCGCGGACGTGCTCGGCCAGGGCCTCTTCGCTCAGCTCGTGGGTCGAGGGGAGGAAGGGCCGGTCCAGGAACCGCGCCAGCGGGCCCGAGCGGCCGATCTCGATCAGCGAGCGCAGGGCGGACTTGACCGCGTCCAGGTCGACCGGGTCCGAGTAGTACGCCGGGTCGATTTCCGGCTTCCACAGCGGGTTCGCCGACTTCAGCCGCAGCCGGCCGCGGCTGGCGACGTCCACCAGGGTGGCCGCGGAGGTGAAGCCGGCGACGGTGGGCTCGCGCAGACCGTTGTCGTGGAACAGCGTCGGGGCCACGTGCACCTGCATGTCCGGCGCGGCCAGGCCGTCGCGGGTGGAGAAGAACGCGCCGGACTCGCCGATGTTCGACGCCAGCGGGCCGCGCCGGGTCAGCTGGTACCGCACGAGCCCGGCCGGGGTGGCCCCGTCGACCAGGTCGGTGGTCCCCCTGGTGGACCAGATGATCCCGGCCGCCGGGTGGTCGTGCAGGTTCTCGCCGACCTCGGCCAGCCCGGCCACCACGTCGATCCCCAGCTCACGCAGGTGCTCGGCCGGGCCGACCCCGGAGAGCATCAGCAGTTGCGGCGAGTTCACCGCGCCGCCGGACAGCAGCACCTCGGCCGAGGCGCGCACCGTCACCTCCCGGCCTTTGTCCTGATAGGACACACCGACCGCGCGCTGGCCCTCGAAGACCACGCGGGTGGCCGGCGCGTGGGTGCGCACGGTCAGGTTGGGCCGCGAGAGCGCGGGCCGCAGGTAGGCGTCGGCGGTCGACCAGCGGCGGCCGCGTTTGCAGGTGACCTGGTAGAGCCCCGCGCCCTCCTGCGATTCGCCGTTGAAGTCCTCGTTGCGCTCGAGGCCCCAGTCCACGGCGCTGTCGACCCAGGCGCTCGACAGCTCGTGGGTGAAGCGGCGGTCCTCGACCAGCAGCGGGCCGTCGGTGCCGTGCAGGGGCCCGCCGAAGCGCTGGTTGCCCTCGGCGCGCTTGAAGTACGGCAGCACGTCGTCCCAGCCCCAGCCGGTGGCGCCGTGGGAATCGCGCCAGCCGTCGTAGTCGGCGCGGTTGCCGCGGATGTAGATCATCGCGTTCATGGACGAGCTGCCGCCCAGCATCTTGCCGCGCGGCCAGTAGGCGGACCGTCCGGTGTGCTTCTGCTCGACCGTCTCGTAGTTCCAGTCCCAGCGCGTCTTGAACAGCGACGCGAACGCGGCCGGGATGTGGATCTCGTCGGCCGAGTCCTCACCGCCGGCTTCGAGCAGCAGCACCTGCGCCGACGGGTCCTCGCTCAGCCGGGCGGCCAGCACGCACCCGGCGCTGCCCGCTCCGACGATGACGTAGTCGAAGGACTCCTGACCGGCCACGATGCCTCCAGCTGGTTGTGTTGGCGTACCGCCAATGGGCTCATCATGGCCCAGCCCACGGCCCGGGGAAAGACCTTGTCCGCAGCATCCTCCGGATACCGGCCCGGGGCCAGTCGCACCGGTCGGGCAGTCGCCGCCCCCGGTCGAGTAGGCTCAGGCGGTACCCACGACCTGCGTGAATAAGGAGCAGCCAGCCGTGGCCCGAGTCGTCGTCGACGTCATGCCGAAACCCGAAATCCTCGACCCGCAGGGCCAGGCGGTGGCCCGCGCGCTGCCGCGGCTGGGCTTCAGCGGGGTAGCGGACGTGCGCCAGGGCAAGCACTTCGAGCTCGAGGTCGACGATTCCGTCGACGACGAGACCCTGGCCAAGATCGCCGAGGGGTTCCTGGCCAACCCCGTGATCGAGCAGTGGACGATCCGGCGGGTGGACGCGTGAGCGCACGGATCGGCGTCGTCACCTTCCCGGGCACGCTGGACGACGGTGACGCCGCGCGCGCGGTCCGCTACGCCGACGCCGAGGCCGTGCCCCTGTGGCACGCCGATGAGGACCTGCGCGGCGTCGACGGCGTGGTCGTCCCCGGCGGCTTCTCCTACGGCGACTACCTGCGGGCCGGCGTGATCGCGCGCTACGCCCCGGTGATGACGTCCGTGATCGAGGCCGCCCGCAAGGGCCTGCCCGTGCTCGGCATCTGCAACGGCTTCCAGATCCTCTGCGAGGCCGGCCTGCTGCCCGGCGCGATGATCCGCAACGTCGGCCTGCACTTCGTTTGCCGCGACCAGTGGCTCCGCGTCGAGAACAACGAGACGGCCTGGACCACGCGCTACGACCGGGGCGCGGAGATCCTCATCCCGCTGAAGAACATCGACGGCTGCTACATGGCCGAGCAGTCCACTCTGGACATGCTGGAGGCCGAGAACCGCGTCGCGTTCCGCTACGTGGGCGGCAATCCCAACGGCTCCCGCAACGACATCGCGGGCGTCCGCAGCGAGAACGGCCGCGTGGTCGGCCTGATGCCGCACCCCGAGCACGCGATCGACGCGCTCACCGGCCCTTCGGACGACGGCCTCGGCCTGTTCTACAGCGCGGTGGACGCGCTCGCGAAGGTCTGAGCCACCCGGTGGGCGGCCTCGCGCGAGGCCGCCCACTTCGGGTTTCCCGGGTCAGCCACTTCCTCCGGCGGCCCGGCCGGGCTCGCCTCAGCCCGCGGCCGACACCAGCCGGGCGTAGGGCCCACCCGCGGCCAGCAGTTCCGCGTGCGAGCCGAGCTCGGTGATGCGCCCGCCTTCGACCACGGCGACCCGGTCCGCGGCGGCCGCCGTGTGCAGCCGGTGGGCGATCGCGATCACCGTGCGGCCCGCGAGCACCGCGTTCAGCGAACGCTCCAGCTCCCGCGCCGAGCCCGTGTCCAGCAGCGACGTGGCCTCGTCCAGGACCAGCGTGTGCGGGTCGGCCAGCACGACGCGGGCCAGGGCCAGCTGCTGCGCCAGGCCCGCGGGCACGGCGTAGGCACCGGAACCCAGCTTCGTGTCCAGCCCGTCCGGCAGCGCGGCGGCCCACTCGGCCGCCCCGGCCGAGGCCAGCGCGGCGGTCAGCTCCTCGTCGGTCCAGTCGCCCCCGCCGCGGCGGGCGGGCAGCGCCAGGTTCTCCCGCAGCGTGCCGGAGAACGTGTGGTGCTCCTGCGTGAGCAGCAGGACCTCGCCGCGCAGGACGTCGTCCGCCAGGGTCGACACCTCGGTGCCGCCCACCCGGATGGAGCCCGCGGTCGGCGCCGAGATGCCCGCCAGCAGCCGCCCGAGGGTCGACTTGCCCGCGCCCGAGGGCCCGACGATCGCCAGCCGCTCACCGCGCGGCACGCGCAGGTCGATGCCGTGCAGCACCTCGCGGTCCTCGGTGTAGCCGAAGCGGACGTCCTCCACGGTGAGATCCCGCCCGCGCGGCACCGACGAGTCCTTCTCGACGCTCGGCGAAGCCGGCTGCACGCCGAGGATCCGGCGCAGGGCGGCCATCGCCACCTGGAGGTCCTCCAGCCAGAACAGCGCCTCGTTCAGCGGCGCGATCATGGCCTGGGCGTAGGCGAGCATGGTCGTGATGGTGCCCAGCCCGGCCCAGCCCCGGCTGTAGGCGAAGGCGCCGATCAGCAGCATCACCGCGATCGGCAGCACGTAGCTGATCTCCAGCGACGGCAGCCAGCGCAGTTGCAGTGCCCGCATCCGCCGTTCGCCGAGCACGGCCTGCTCCAGCGCGGCGGTGCCGGTGCGGATGCGCCGCTCGGTCAGCCCCAGGGCCTCCGTGGTCCGCGCGCCCTCGACCGTCTCGTGGGTGGCCGACTGCAGGTCGCCCCAGCGGTCGAGCATCCACGCCATCCGCGAAGGGATCCGCCGCTGGTACCAGACGTTCACCGGCACCAGCAGCGGCAGGGCGACCAGCAGGCCCAGCGCGAGCGGCGGCGACGTGACGATCATCGCCACGGTGGTGAGCAGCACCGTGACCGCGGCGATCAGGATCTCCGGCGCGGCGAAGCGCACGGCGTGGTCCAACCGGCTGATGTCGCTGGTCGCGCGGCTGAGCAGGTCGCCGGTGCCGGCCGCCTCGACGGTGCCGAGCGGCAGGTCCAGCGCGCGGGTCACGAACCGTTCGCGGGTCTGGGCGAGCACGCGCTCGCCGAACACCCGCGCCCGCAGCCGCGCCGCCTTCTTGGCCAGCGCCTGCAGCACGAGCGCCACGACGAAGCCGGCCGCGAGCAGGTCCACCCGGGTCGTGCCGCTGCCGCGGACCACGCCGTCGACCAGCAGGCCGAGCAACTGCGGGCCGGCCAGCCCGATCAGCGTGGCCAGGAAGAACAGGCCGAGCATCACGGTGAACTCGCGCCGGTGCTCGGCCGCCGTGCGCAGCGCCCAGCGCCGGACCTCGCGCCGCGAGGCCAGGGGAAGCCGCTTCACACCGTCACCGCTTTCGCTCGTACCACTTCGTCCGCCACGTGTATCCACAGTGGACTCTGACTGAAGACCACGGTGGTCCGCCCGCGCCGCAGCTCGGCGACGCGTTCGGTGATCCGGGCCTCCGTGTGCGCGTCGACGGCCGAGGTCGGCTCGTCGAGCAGCAGCACGTCGGCGTCCACGGCCAGGGCCCGCGCCAGGCTCAGCCGTTGCCGCTGGCCCCCGGAGACCTCCCGCCCGCGTTCGCCGATCAGCTCGTCGACGCCTTCGGGCAGGGCCTCGATGATGTCGTCGGCGTCGGCCGCGTAGAGCGCCTCGGTGAGCCCGACCCCGCCGGGCCGGGCCGGGGCGAGCTGGTCGCGCAGCACCCCGGAGAACCAGATGTCCTGGTTGTGCGCGAACACCACGCGAGCGCGCAACTCGGCCAGCGCGACCTGGTCCGCGGGCACGCCGCCGACCAGCACGCGCTCACCCTCGCCGGCATCGGTGAAGCGCGCCATCCGCTCGGCGATCGCCTCCGCCTCGGCGCCCAGGTCGACCACGGTCAGCCGGCCGGGCGCGGCGCGGACCCCGCTCTCGGTGTCGACCAGGTCCAGCCGCCCCTCGGGCAGCGGCACCGGCGACGCGGGCTCGGCCAGCTTCGGCCGCAGGGCCAGCAGGCCGCAGACCTTCCGCGCGGCCACCGTGCCCGAGCTGAGCGAGCTGACCGCCTCCGTCGCGGTGTCCACCGGCACCACCAGGAACGCCGAGACCCCGTAGAACGCCACCAGCTCGCCGACGCCGATGGTGCCGTCGAGCGCGAGCCGCGCGCCCAGCCAGGTGATGGCCACGGTGACCAGTCCCGGCAGCACGATCGCCGCGGCCGCCAGCCACGCCTCGCTGCGCCCGACCTCGACCCCGGACCGGCGCACCACCTGGCTGGCCGTGCGGAACCGCTGGAGGAACCGGCGTTCACCACCGACCCCGCGCAGGATCCGCAGCCCGGACACGATGTCCGCGCCCAGCGCGTTGACCTCGCTCAGGTTCTCGCGCTGCACGGCCTTGCGCTTCTGCAGCGGGCGCAGCAGGGGACCGATGCCGAGCACGGCCAGCGGCACGCCGACCAGCGCGACGACGCCGAGCAGCGGGGAGGAGGACAGCATCGCGACGCCGACCACCACGAACGCGACCACCGAGCCCACCGTGCGGCCGATCACCTCGAAGGTGTTGCCGATCCAGTTGATGTCCGAGGAGGTGACCGCGACCACGTTGCCGGTGGTGGTCGCCTCCCGCAGCACCGCGCCGAGCCGGGTGGTGTGCGAGGTCACCAGCCGCTGCGTGCTGCCCGCGCCGTGGATCCACAGTCCGTAGGAGGCGAAGTGCAGCCAGGTGCCGAAGCCCGCTTGCACCACGCCGAGCCCGGCCGCGACCAGCGCCCACTTCCACAGCGCGCCGGTGTCGCCCGCGGCGATCGCGTCCACGCCCCGCCCGACCACCAGGGGCAGCAGCGCGCTCGGCAGCGTCCACAACGTGCCGGTCACGGCCGCGACGGCCACCAGCCAGGGCCGCGCGCGCAGCATCGAGAGCAGGAGGCGGCCGGCGGTCAGCCGCTCGGGCAGTCGCAGGTCCGGGAACGGGTACGGGGCGGAGAGCACGGTCGCCAACGGTAAGCGGCCCGACACCGGCAGCGCGACCGATTTATCCCCTGGCGAACGCCGAGCCACCTGCGGGGGTGACCGGCCCGGCCCGTACTCTTGGACCCGTGGCGAACCCTGACCCCGATACTGGGATGAACACGGTGACCAGCAACTCTGTCGTCGAGACGGACACCACCGCGCGGGCCGCGGCGACCCCGGGGACGGCGCAGCCCTACGTCGAGCTCGGCCTCGCCGAGGACGAGTACGCGCGGATCCGCGAGATCCTCGGCCGCCGCCCGACCGACGCCGAGCTGGCGATGTACTCGGTGATGTGGAGCGAGCACTGCTCGTACAAGTCCTCGAAGAAGCACCTGCGCTACTTCGGCGAGACGGCCACGGACGAGATGAAGTCGAAGATGCTCGCGGGCATCGGCGAGAACGCCGGCGTGGTCGACATCGGCGAGGGCTGGGCCGTCACGTTCAAGGTGGAGAGCCACAACCACCCGTCCTATGTGGAGCCGTACCAGGGCGCGGCCACCGGCGTCGGCGGCATCGTGCGCGACATCATGGCGATGGGCGCCCGTCCGCTCGCGGTGGCCGATGCGCTGCGCTTCGGACCGGCCGACGCGCCCGACACCAAGCGCGTGCTGCCCGGGGTCGTCGCGGGGGTCGGCGGCTACGGCAACTGCCTCGGCCTGCCCAACATCGGCGGCGAGCTGGTGTTCGACCCCTCCTACGCGGGCAACCCGCTGGTGAACGCCCTGTGCGTGGGCGCGATGCGGGTCGAGGACCTGCACCTGGCCTTCGCCTCGGGGGCCGGCAACAAGATCATCCTGTTCGGCGCGCGCACCGGCCTCGACGGCATCGGCGGCGTCTCGGTGCTGGCCAGCGACACCTTCTCCGGCGACGAGTCGGCGGCCGGGCGCCGGAAGCTGCCGAGCGTGCAGGTCGGCGACCCGTTCACCGAGAAGGTGCTGATCGAGTGCTGCCTCGACCTGTTCGCCGACGACCTGGTCGTCGGCATCCAGGACCTCGGCGGCGCCGGGCTGTCCTGCGCGACCTCGGAGCTGGCGGCCGCGGGGGACGGCGGCATGCAGATCCACCTCGAACGCGTTCCGCTGCGCGCCACCGGCATGACCCCGGCCGAGGTGCTCTCCAGCGAATCGCAGGAGCGCATGTGCGCGGTGGTCGCGCCGGAGAACGTCGAGGCGTTCATGGCCGTGTGCCGCAAGTGGGACGTGATCGCCACCGACATCGGCGAGGTCACCGACGGCGAGCACCTGGTGATCACCTGGCACGGCGAGGTCGTGGTCGACGTCCCGGCGCACACCGTGGCGCACCAGGGCCCGGTGTACGACCGGCCGGTCCAGCGTCCGTCCACTCAGGACGCCCTGATCGCCGACACCTCGGCCGGCCTGCCGCGTCCGTCCACTTCGGACGAGCTGCGCGCCGACCTGCTGAAGCTGATCTCCTCGCCGAACCAGGCGTCGAAGGAATGGGTCACCTCGCAGTACGACCGCTACGTGCGCGGCAATTCGGTGCTGGCCCAGCCCTCGGACTCCGGCATGATCCGGATCGACGAGTCCAGCGGCCGCGGCGTCTCGGTGGCCACGGACTGCAACTCGAAGTTCGTCTACCTCGACCCGTACCGCGGGGCCCAGCTCGCGCTGGCCGAGGCGTACCGCAACGTGGTGACCGGCGGTGCGACCCCGGTGGCGGTTTCGGACTGCCTGAACTTCGGCGCCCCGACCGACCCGGCCGTGATGTGGCAGTTCGAGCAGGCCGTGCACGGCATCGCCGACGGCTGCGTGGAGCTGGGCATCCCGGTCACCGGCGGCAACGTGAGCTTCTTCAACCAGACCGGCTCCACCGCCATCCTGCCCACCCCGGTGATCGGCGTGCTCGGCGTGATCGACGACGTCACCCGCCGCATCCCGACCGGCATCGGCGCGGAGGCCGGCGAAACCCTGCTGCTGCTCGGCGACACCCACGACGAGCTGGACGGCTCGGCCTGGGCTCGCGAACTGCACGGCCACCTCGGCGGCGTCCCCCCGCGCGTCGACCTGGCCCGCGAAAAGCTGCTGGGCGAGATCCTGGTGGCCGGCTCCCGAGACGGCATGATCTCCGCCGCCCACGACCTCTCCGACGGCGGACTGGCCCAAGCCCTGGTCGAAACGGTGCTGATCGGCCAGTGCGGCGCCCGGATCTTCCTCGACACCGAGCAGGATCCGTTCGTGCAGCTGTTCTCGGAATCCTCGGGCCGGGTGCTGGTGGCCGTGCCGCGGACCGAGGAGCTGCGGTTCACCGAGATGTGCACCGCGCGGGGCCTGCCCTGGCGCAAGACCGGGGTGGTCGACCCGGAATCCGGGGCGCTGGAGCTGCAGGGGATCACGGAGTTCACCCTGGACGAGCTGCGGACGGCCTTCGAGAGCACGCTGCCGGCGCTGTTCGGCTGAGGTTCCGGCCGAAAGAAGAGGGGCCGTTCCCGGGTGTTCCGGGAACGGCCCCTCTTCTCTGGCCGTACGGTGCTGCCGCTCTCGCGGAACGGGACGCGCCCGGTCAGAAGGCGATGACGAAGAACCCGCCGATGCACCACTTGCCCTGGAACGAACTCGCGATCACCGAGCCGTTGGCGTCCTTGCCGGAGACCGAGCCGCCGATCGAGGCGGTCACGAGGGCGGTGCCGGAGTACTCCCCGGCCTTCAGCGCCGGGGTACCGCCGGTGGTCTCGCTGATGCTGTCCTTCGAGAAGGACTCGCTGCCCTGGCAGACCATCGAGGTCGCGCCGGCGGCGTCCTTGGCGTTGATCTTCGCGATGAACTCGTCGATGGTCGTCTTGCCCGCGCCCGGGTCGCTGCTGCCGCCGGGGCCGGGCGGCAGGGTGGACTCGCCGGTCGGCGGCGCGGGCTCGTCCGACGGCAGTCCGGCGCCCGTCGACGGGCGGGGCCCGCCGGTCGACGGGCTCTGGGCGGCGGTGGTGGTGTCGTCCTTGCTCAGGAAGAACCCGGGCGCGACGAAGCCGGTGATGCCGAGCGCGACGACCAGCACCACCGCCACGGCGATCCCGATCCACAGCGCGGTCTTGTTCTTCTGCGGCCCCGGTCCACCCGGTCCGCCCGGTCCGCCGTAACCCTGGCCGTACTGCTGCTGGTTCGGGTCCCAGCCCGGCTGCGGGTACTGCTGGGTCGGGTGGGGCTGGCCGTACGGCTGCGCGTTCGGGTCCCACCCCGGCTGCGGCTGGTTCGGATCCCAGGCCGGCTGCTGCTGATGGGGGTCCCAGCCCTGCTGCTGCTGGGCGTTCGGGTCCCAGCCCTGCGGCTGTTGCTGTTGCGCGTTCGGGTCCCAGCCGTGATGCTGCTGTTGCGCGTTCGGGTCCCAGCCCGGGTGGGGCTGGGGGACCCCGCCCGACGGCGGCTGCTGCCAGCCCTGGCCGTACGGGTCCGGCTGGCCGCCCTGCCCGGGCTGCGGTGGGTAGGTCATCTACGGTTCCGCCTTCCTGCTGCACCGATTCGCGCCGCGGTCTGACGCCCGGTGAGCGCCGGCGGTTCCTCCGCCCCACAGGCCTGCATTCTGCAAGGTCGGGCGGCCCGGCACAAAAGCGGCTCCCGGCCCGCCCGGCCTCGATGGGCGGGACGGGCCGGCAGCCGACTGCTGCGTTCAGCCGTTGGCGAGAGCCTGCACCCGGTCCAGGCCACCGTTGAAGGTGTCCTGGTCGAGCGGGCTCGAGGTGTACTGCCACACGGTGTAGTAGCCCCAGCCGTTCGGCAGGGCGCCGACCGTCGAGGCGTAGCGCGCGACCCAGAGCGGGACGGTGTCGCCGAAGCTCTGCGACGTGCCCACGCACTGGCCCCACCAGTTGGCCGAGGTGTAGATCACGGGCCAGCGGCCGGTCCTGGCGTGGTAGGTGTCGTGGAAGTCGCGGATCCACGCACCCATCGACGACTGGCTCAACCCGTAACAGGTGTCGCCGTAGGGGTTGTACTCCATGTCCAGTGCACCCGGCAGGGTCTTGCCGTCCCCCGACCAGCCACCGCCGTGCGCCACGAAGTACGTGGCCTGCGTGGCGCCGCTGGAGGTGTTCGGGGTGGCGAAGTGGTACGCGCCGCGGAGGAAGCCCTGGTTGTACGAGCCGTTGTACTGCTGGGCGAAGTACGGGTTGGTGTAGTTGGTGCTTTCGGTCGCCTTGGTCCAGACGAACCGCTTGCCCTGGCCCCACCAGTTCGCCCAGTCGACGTTGCCCTGGTAACTGGCGACGTCCATGCCGGCGGTGGTCGCCAGCGCCTGGTCCGGGGCGGCGACCGCGGCGGAGGCATCGCCTTCGACCCGCCGGATCTGGGAGCCCAGCTCGTGGTTGTGGATCAGGATGTCGGCGTTGATCGCGTCGACCTCACTGGCCGACGCCGGGTTCGACCGCGCGGCCATCGCCGGGGCCGTGGTGCCGAGCAGGAGCGCCACGGTGGGAATGGCCAGGACGGAAAGCAGAGTCGAGCGCCGTCCTCTTCGGGAAGTGGACATCGTTGAATCCCTTCACAGATACCCTCGCTGAGAGCGGCTATGTGCAGGTAGCCGCCCGTGGGGAGATTCTTGAGGACGGACTCGCGTTTGTCACCAAGTTCCGCGAAGTTAAAATTTCACGTGGGTGATTTTCCTCAGTGGACGTTCGTCAATTCGTTATCCGATAACAAAAGTTCACCCGATTGCCAGATCGCGCAGGAGCGTGAGCGGGCCGTTCAGCCAGTTCTGGTCGCCCGGCAGCACCCCCTGGTCCGCGAACTGCCAGATGGATTGGCGGGGCCAGCCGGCGGGCAGCTCCCCGACCTGGCTGTTGTAGCGCGCGAGCCACAGCGGGTTGGCGCCGAACGCCGGGCTGTTGCCGAGGCACTTCTTCCACCAGCTCGTGGACGTGTAGATGGTCGGCAGCCGTCCGGTGCGCGCGCGGTAGGTGTCGGAGAAAGATCGGATCCACGCGACGAGCGTGGCCGAATCCTTGCCGTAACAGGTGTCGCCGTAGGGGTTGTACTCCGCGTCGAGCGCGCCGGGCAGGGTCCGGCCGTCGTTGCTCCAGCCGCCGCCGTGCGCGAGGAAGTACTCGGCCTGCGAAGCGCCATCCGAGACGTCGGGCCGGGCGAAGTGGTACGCGCCGCGCACGAGCCCGGCGGAATAGGACCCGTTGTACTGCTGGGCGAACTGCGGATTGACGAAGCCGGTGCCCTCGGTCGCTTTGACGTACACGAACTTCGCGCCCGCGCCCGCCGTCGACGGCCAGTCGACCGCGCCCTGGTGCCCGCTCACGTCGTGACCGAGCACCTGGTCTTCGGCCGAATACCGGATGTGCGGCACCCCGCCGACGCCCTCGTGCTTAGCGATCTGCGAACCGGCGTAGTTGTCCTCGGCCCCGGCGTAACTCGGCGCCGCTTGGGCGGTCGGCCCGCACAGGGCCACCGCGGCCACTCCGGCGAAGAGAACGGCGCTGCCGCGCAGCAACGGATGACGACGCTTCACCCTGCACTCCCAACCGGACGCGTGTACTCCATTACCGGGGCCACGATGCCCGCCTACCGCCGTTCCGGCGAATCGGTGATCACTCGACCGGGTTGTTCGCCCTGGTCAGAGTGGGGTCTGGGGTTGGCGGTGTTCCTGTGGGTGAGTCGGACGGACGGATCGCGACCGCCCGAAAAAGCCCCCGCCCCCGGCGAACCGGGACGGGCAGGGTCACCCGAGCAGTCCGGTAACCCGAGCGAGGGGCCACCTACTCCGAGCAGAGCCACTCACCCCGGCAGGACGCTGCCTCGAGCGGAAGGTCACTCACCGGAGCAAGCCCACCGTCGCCGAGCAGGAGGTCACTCACCTCAGCGAGAGGTCACTCACCCGGGCAAGCCCACCGACCCAAGCGATGAGCCATCGACCCGGGCGGGGCTGCTCAGCCGGGCAAGCCATCGACCCGAGCGGCACCGCTCACCCGGGCAAGCCCGCCGACCCAAGCGATGAGCCACCGACCCGGGCGGAGCTGCTCAGCCGGGCAAGCCATCGACCCGAGCGGCACCGCTCACCCGGGCAAGCCCAGCGACCCAAGCGATGAGCCACCGACCCGAGCGCGAGGTCACTAACCCCGCCGACCCGAGCGGCGCCGCTCAGCCGGACAAGGCACTCGCCCGAGCAGCGTCACCGGCTCGGGCGCCTGGGAGTTCAGCGCCGCTCGTCCGCCAGCGCTTTGATCAGGTGCTCGGCCGGCACCACCGCCGTGATCCGGTCGTGCGGGTTGACCGCCACCGGGTGGCCGGCCAGCAGTTCCACGATGTCGCGGCCCAGGACGGCGCGGGCGTGCGGCCATTCGGCCGGGACCAGTGACTTGCGGGTGTAGGCCGGCACCATCACGCGGCCGTCGGTGTTGTGGAAGCCGATGATCGTGCGCTGGACCGGGGACATCGCGTAGACGAACAGCGTCGCGTCCAGGATGACCGACGGCAGGTCCTCGGCCGGGCGGTGGTCGGTGCGCACGAGTTGCAGCAGCCGCTCCAGGTCGTTGCCGGGCTCGGGGAAGCCGAGCGCCCGGGGGCTGGGCCGGTAGCGGTCGTTGGGGTGGAAGTCCTCGACCACCTCACCCGCGCCGCTCACCGGGTACGCGCCCACCACGGCCCACGACGGGACCGGGCCGTGGGGGTCGAAGGCCTCGTCGATGACGTAGAGCCAGCTGTTGGGGTTCGCCCGCGCGTTGGCCCGCATCTCCTCGGTGATCTCCGGCTTGCCCTGCGGTCCGCGCCGGCCGTGCCGCCCGCCCGATGACTGTTTTCCGCGACGTCCCGCAGGGGTGGTCCGGGAAGCCATCCGGTCTGCCTCGTCCCGCTGCGCCATCGCCATCCCATCGGTGCCGGGTGCCTGAAATCTGGTGTGCGGCCACTCTACTGTTCTCCCATGGCCCCATCGCGTTCGGTCGACCCCGCTGAGTTACGAGCCGCGGTGCGGGCCGTTTCCGGCTGGCTGCGCGGTGAGGGCCCCGATCCGGCCCGGTCCGAGCTGGCCGCGGCGGTCCGGCTCAGCCTGCGGACGCTGGCCCAGGACGCGCCCGGGCACACCGTCGAGGTCCGGGTCCCGCCGTTCGCGGCCGTGCAGTGCGTCGAGGGTCCGCGCCACACCCGCGGCACGCCGCCGAACGTGATCGAGACCGATCCCCGGACCTGGCTGGAACTGGCCACCGGCCGGCTCGCCTGGGAGGACGCGGTGTCGGACGGCCGGGTGACCGCTTCGGGCACCCGGGCCGATCTCGCCCACTGGCTCCCGGTAGTCCGAATTTGATCCACTCGGGTCAGGACCAGCCAATACTCACCTGACTGTGTCTTTCGGGGCCAACTCTCCGTAGAATGGCCGCACGGAGCTTGAGCCTTTCTCCACGGCGAGGCTCCGGGCGTGTACTTTGGGTAGTCGGGCTGAATTCCAGGTCAACCAGCGGAGCACGGAAGGTCCGGTCATGAACGCGGTGAGCGCGTCCGGCAGTGGCGAGCAGAGTCTCGGACCCACCGCGCGTCGCATGATCCTGGGTTCCCAGCTGCGCCGCCTGCGTGAGGACGCGGGCATCACCCGCCAGCAGGCCGGCTACAACATCCGTGGCTCGGAGTCCAAGATCTCGCGGCTGGAGCTGGGCCGCGTCGGTTTCAAGGAACGCGACGTCACCGACCTGCTGACCATGTACGGCGTTTCGGACGCCGACGAGCGCAGGTCGTTCCTCGAGATGGTCAAGCAGTCGAACGAGGCCGGCTGGTGGCGGAAGTTCGGCGAGACGGTGCCGAGCTGGTTCACCGACCTGGTCGGCCTGGAGGAGGCCGCGTCGCGGATCCAGATCTGGGAGCCGCTGTTCGTCTCCGGGCTGCTGCAGATCGAGCCGTACGCGCGGGCGATCTTCAGCCACGGCCGACTGGAGATGGCCGACGAGCGGGTCGACCAGCTGGTGGCCCTGCGGATGCGGCGGCAGAAGATGCTGGCCCGCCCGGACGCGCCGCGCATCTGGGCCGTGCTCGACGAATCGGTGCTGTACCGGCCGATCGGCGGGACGAAGGTGCTCAAGCAGCAGCTGGAGTACCTGCTCGAGATGACCACGCTGCCGCACGTGTCGGTGCAGATCCTGCCTTACGAGCGCAGTGGCCTGTCGGCCGAGCACGCCTTCTCCCTGCTGCGCTTCGCCGAGACCGAGCTGCCGAACATCGCGTACGTCGAGTACCTGACCGGCGGTCACTACCTCGACAAGCGCGACGAGATCGAGAAGTACGGCCGCGCCCTCGACCTGCTGGCCGTCGACGCCGAGACCCCGGAACGCAGCCGGGCCCGTCTGGGCAAGCGCCGCCAGGAGATCTGACCGGCGGTTGCGTCCCACGGTGCGACCCGCGTCCGCCTGGACGTCTGCGCCGTGCCCGATCCATCGGGGCCTTCTTCGCCCCCAGCGTCGGTGAACGCGGCGCGACCGCTGGCCACCACTCACCGTCACTATTCACCTCATCGGGTAGAGGTGTAATCGCCTGGTCGGGATTTTCTACTGAACTGTGTCGTCACGTAGCGAGAAACTTACCAAAGTTTCTGCACGTGCATTTACCGCTGCAGCCGCGCGTGCTAGCGTCGATCTCACAGGCAGATGCACATGCATATTCCTGAGCTTTTCACCGTCCTGGAAGGTGGGGATCATGGCTGAGCGGTTCGAGAACGGTGTTCCGGCCGATCGTCTGACCGGCGCCGCATGGCGCAAGGCGAGCTACAGCGGCTCGGTCGGCAACTGCGTGGAGGTCGCCCCACTCGCGTCCGGCGAGATCGCGATGCGCAACTCCCGCTTCCCGACCGGTCCGGCGCTGGTGTACACCCAGGCCGAGATGGCTGCCTTCCTCGCGGGAGCGAAGGACGGGGAATTCGACGATGTCCTCCAGTGACGTCCTCGACTCCCATCGCGACTCCGAGCCCGCGCTGCTCGACCTGGAAACCGGTCTGCAAGAGCTGATCGCCCGCGGGTACCAGTTCGTGCACCCGGCGGACGAGCGCGGCGAAGTGCTCGCGGTGGTCGGGGTCCGCGTCCACGACGACGTGGTCGACGTGGTCCGGCTCAACGGCGAGGACGACGTGGTCGCGCTGCGCGTGCCCGGTACCGAGGAGAACATCCTCGACCCCGAGACCTGGCTGTGGCGCTCCGAAGGTGCGGCCACGGAGGTTCTCGTCGAGGTCCTGGCCCTGCCCGACGAATCCGCGGCGGCCGAAGCCCGCGTCAAGGGCTGCTGGGTCCCCGGCCGGGGCGGCACGTCGAAGTGGCTCGCCGCCCGCTGAGCCGTCCGGCCAAGAGTTTCAGGCTCCGCACGAAGTGTCCCAATGCACTTCGTGCGGGGCCTGTTTCACGTCCGCGGCCAGGCCGGCGGAGTGGGCAGAACCACTTTCCGCCCGCCGTTTATCGGCTTGACACCGTTTACACTTGCGTCTGGCCTGACCACGTCTTCCTGGGAGCACCTCGGTGGTTTCCGACCCGTCCAGTCCTGATCAGCCCGAACCGGAACCCCGCGAGGAGTGTGGCGTCTTCGGCGTCTGGGCTCCCGGGGAAGAAGTCGCCAAGCTGACCTACTACGGCCTCTACGCCCTGCAGCACCGCGGGCAGGAGGCAGCGGGCATCTCGGTGTCCGACGGCTCGCAGATCGTGGTCTTCAAGGACCTCGGCCTGGTCAGTCAGGTGTTCGACGAGCAGGTGCTGCAGTCGTTGCAGGGCCACATCGCCGTCGGGCACTGCCGCTACTCGACCACCGGCGCGACCATCTGGGAGAACGCGCAGCCGATCTTCCGCACCACCCCCACCGGCAGTGGCCTGTCCTTCGCGCACAACGGCAACCTGGTGAACACCTCGGAGCTGCGTGAGCGGACCGTCGCCGCGGGCCTGAAGCCGCACGCCGGGCTCACCGGCTCGTCGAGCGACTCGGACCTGGTCTGCGGGCTGCTCGCCGCGAACGCCGCCGACAAGGGCATCGAGGCGGCCGCCCTGGAGCTGCTGCCGACCCTCGTCGGCGCGTTCTGCCTGGTCTTCGCCGACGAGAACACGCTGTACGCCGCCCGCGACCCGCACGGCGTGCACCCGCTCGTGCTCGGCCGCCTGGAGCGCGGCTGGGTCGTGGCGAGCGAGACGGCCGCGCTGGACATCTGCGGTGCCTCCTTCGTGCGCGAGGTCGAGCCCGGTGAGCTGATTGCGATCGACGCCTCGGGCCTGCGCTCCTCGCGGTTCGCCAACCCCGAGCCCAAGGGCTGCGTGTTCGAGTACGTCTACCTGGCCCGCCCGGACACCTCCATCGCCGGTCGCAGCGTGCACGCCACCCGTGTGGAGATCGGCCGCCGGCTGGCCGGTGAGCACCCGGCCGACGGTGACCTGGTGATGCCGGTGCCGGAGTCCGGCACGCCCGCCGCGATCGGCTACGCGCAGGGCTCGGGCATCCCGTACGGCACCGGCCTGGTGAAGAACGCCTACGTCGGGCGTACGTTCATCCAGCCCTCGCAGACCATCCGCCAGCTGGGCATCCGGCTCAAGCTGAACCCGCTGCGCGACGTCATCCGCGGCAAGCGCCTGGTCGTGGTGGACGACTCGATCGTCCGCGGCAACACCCAGCGCGCGCTGGTGCGCATGCTGCGGGAGGCCGGCGCGCTGGAGGTCCACGTCCGGATCGCCTCGCCGCCGGTGCGCTGGCCGTGCTTCTACGGCATCGACTTCGCCTCCCGGGCCGAGCTGGTGGCCAACGGCGTCGACCTCGACGGCATCCGCCGCTCCATCGGGGCCGACTCACTGGGCTACATCTCGCTCGAAGGTCTGGTCGCGGCGTCGGAGCAGCCGAAGACCCGTCTGTGCACGGCGTGCTTCTCCGGCGAGTACCCGATTCCGCTGCCCGACGACGCGCTCATCGGCAAGCACCTGCTGGAGAGCATGGGTTCGGCGGACGGCGCGACGGTGTCTCCACTCGCAGTCAGCCCCGCGGGGTACGGTGCCGAAGACGCCGTCCGGCGTCCCTAGTCGCAGCTTGTCCAAGAGGGAGTCCGCTTCCGTGAGCGAGTCCACGAGCGCCACGTACGCCGCCGCCGGAGTCAGCATCGACGCCGGTGACCAAGCCGTCGAGCTGCTCAAGCCCCATGCCGAGCGCGCCACGCGACCCGAGGTCCGCGGTGGGGTCGGTGGCTTCGCCGGGCTCTTCTCGCTGAAGCTCGACCGGTGGAAGGAGCCGGTGCTCGCCTCGTCCACCGACGGGGTCGGCACCAAGATCGCCGTCGCCCAGATGCTGGACAAGCACGACACCGTCGGTATCGACCTGGTCGCCATGGTGGTCGACGACCTGGTGGTCACCGGGGCCGAGCCGCTGTTCCTGCAGGACTACATCGCCGTGGGCAAGGTGGTGCCGGAGAAGATCGCGGCGCTGGTCGGCGGCATCGCCGAGGGCTGCGTGCAGGCCGGCTGCGCGCTGCTGGGCGGCGAGACGGCCGAGCACCCCGGGCTGATGGGCGAGCACGACTACGACATGTCGGCCACCGGCGTCGGCGTGGTCGAGGCGGCCTCGCTGCTCGGTCCGGATCGCGTGCGCCCCGGCGACGTGGTGCTGGCCATGGGCTCCTCCGGACTGCACTCCAACGGCTATTCGCTGGCCCGGCACGTGCTGCTGGACATCGCGCGCATGCCGCTGGACGGGCCGGTCGAGGAGTTCGGCCGCACGCTCGGTGAGGAGCTGCTGGAGCCGACCCGGATCTACGCCAAGGACTGCCTGGCGCTGGCCGCCGAGACCGAGGTGCGCACGTTCGCGCACATCACCGGCGGCGGCCTGGAGGCCAACCTCGCGCGCGTGATGCCGCGCGGGCTCATCGCCCGGCTGGAGCGCGGGTCCTGGACCCCGGCGCCGGTGTTCGCGCTGGTCGGGCAGCGGGGCAAGGTCGAGCGGGCCGAGCTGGAGAAGACGTTCAACATGGGCGTCGGCATGGTCGCGATCGTCTCGGCCGAGGACGTGGACCGGGCGCTGGCCGTGCTGACCGCGCGGCACGTGCCGGCCTGGATCCTCGGTGACGTGCGGCCGACCGAGTCCCCGGACGGCCCGCGCGCCGTGCTGTCGGGCGACCACCCGAGGTTCTAGCCCCGGTCCCCGGGCCACACAGCCGGAAACGCGGTTGCCGCCTGCTGCCAGACTGGACGGGTGGCAGAGGACGTGGTGATCGGCACCCGGTTCGTGGTGCCCGGGGCCGAGCTGAGCGAGCGCTTCTCCCGGTCGTCCGGACCGGGTGGGCAGGGCGTGAACACCACGGACTCCCGGGTCGAGCTGTCGTTCGACGTGGCCCGGTCGGCCGCGATCCCGCCGCCGCTGAAGGAGCGCATCCTGGCGCGGCTGGCGGGGCGGCTGGTCGACGGGGTGCTGACCATCGCCGCCAGCGAGCACCGCTCCCAGCTGATGAACCGCGACGCGGCCCGTGAACGGCTTGCCTCGGCGTTGCTGGCCGCCTCCGCGCCGCCGCCGGCCAAGCGGCGTCCGACCAAGCCCTCCCGGGGCTCGAAGGAACGCCGCTTGGCCGCGAAGAAGCGCCGTGGCGACGTCAAGCGCGGCCGCGGCGGCCGGTTCGACGACTGAAGCGCTCCGTACTGCTCAGCCCAGGCAGAAGTGCACGCACTCGCCGGCCCGCTGGTAGCCGACGCGGCGGTACACGGTGGCGATCCCCTCGTCGCCGGGAGTGAGGAAGACCGTGTGCGCGCCCCGGTCGTGCCCCAGCCGCGTGAGGTGCGCGGTGATGGCCGACGCGATGCCGCGGTGGCGGTGGGTCGCCGCGACGCCGATGCCCGCGATCTCGGCGGTGCCGTTCTCGATCTCCAACGCCACGCCGCCGCCGACGATTTCGCCGGTCACCGTGTCCTCGACGAGCACGGCCCGCTCTCCGTGGGCCAGCGTGCCGGCCAGCTCGGCGTCGGACACGTCGGGGGACTCGCCGAAGGCCACGTTCTGCGCCGCGCGCAGGCCGCGCGCTTCGGACTCGTTCGACGGCGCGCGCAGCCCGATGCCGGCGGGCGCCGGGCGGTCCACGAAGTCGGCCGGGGTGCAGGTCATCAGCGGGATGCGCCGCTCCACGGCGTAACCCTGGTCGATCAGGCGCTCTTCGAGGTCCGGGGCGGCCTCGGTGAAGAACTCGAGCCGCGGCAGCAGGCCGCGGCGACGGTAGGCCGCGGTCAGCCGCACGATCTCGGCGGCCGAGGGCACGGCGTCGTCGTCGGGGATCGCGTAGTTGAGCATCGGGTGGCCGGTGTCCCGCGCGAAGGTGGCGAGGAACGGGCCTACGCGTTCGGTGTCCCGGCCGCGGGGCGCGGTCGTGCGGACATAAGCCTGGATGACGGACATGAGCCGGGTGAACCCTTTCGGGGTCGAGGGAGGAGCGCGTGCGCGGAGCACGCGCCGGGGGCGACGCGGAGGTGCTCGCGTCCGGCCTGGCTTCGGCCGACGCGGGCAGCGGCGGCGAACATAGGCGTTCCTTCGTCCGAAACGGGTTTGGCCCGAGTCTCGCACCTGGGGCAAGGGGTTTTCCGGCGCGGCGCCGAGGGGCGGGCAAGATCCCTCCGACCGGCCTCGACCGTCCACAGTGGATGCTGTGGACAACCCTGTGGAAGGATTTCCACGACTTGGCCGGAAGCCTTATTTCACAACGAAAAGTAGTGGGACTGCCCTGTGTACTACTTGGCCAGCTCGCGGGCCCGTTCGATGATCCAGGACAGGTGCAGGCCACGCCGGACGTCGCACGGGTGCGTGGTGGTGCCGCTCGCGATCATCGCGGCGAAATCGTCGAGCAGGGCGGTGTAGGACGCCCCGGCCGTGCCCGCTCTGCGGCCGAGCGCGCGGTACCCGTGCTCGCCGTAGACGGCGACCTCCACGACGGTGGGCTGGATCGGCAGGTGCAGGGAGAGCGTCGCGGTGCTGATCGCGCCCCCCTCGTGGGCCAGCATCAGCTGCCAGAGGTCGCCTTCCCCGTGGTGCGCCGCGAGCACCTCGGTGATCCGGCCGAGGGCGGCGTCGAGCAGGTCGAACGCGTGCGGGCCGAGGTCGGAGATCGAGCCGCCGGCGTCGTCGCGGCGCCAGGGCGAAGCCGCGTACTGGCCGCCGAGCAGGGCGCCCGAGAGCCAGCGGGCGCCGCCGCCGCGCCAGCCACCCGCGCGGGTGATGTCGTCGAGCCATTCGCGGGTCGGCGTGGCGAACCGCAGGGTGAGCACGACCAGCGACGCCACCTCGTTCGAGGTCACGGCGTCGGCGAGCCGCTGCGCGCCGGCCAGGTCGGCGGCGATCGGCTTCTCCAGGATCACGTGCTTGCCCGCTTCGGCCGCCTTGACCGCCAGCTCGGCCTGCACGGCGGGTGGCACGGCGAAAGCCACCGCGTCGACCTGCGAAAGCAGCTCGTCGAAGTCGCCGGTGCCGATCGCCCCGTGCGCGTCGGCCAGCTCCGAGGCGGCGCCGGGACGACGGGCCCAGACGGCGGTGAGGGTGGTCCCGGGGTGGTCGGCCAGCCCGGGCGCGTGCACCGTGGTCGCCCACGGACCGGTTCCGACGAGTCCGACGCGCAGCTGTCCGATTCCCACGCCCGGAAGTGTAGGTGTGGCCGGTCTCGCTTCCGGCGGCTCCCTCCGGTGGGTTAACGTCGGTGGGTTCTTCGCCACGAACGGGGGAATCCGGTGCGAGTCCGGCGCTGGCCCGCAACCGTGATCGGCCCTGGCCGGGGCCGTGAGCCGGATCGCCCGCCGTGGTCCGATCCGATGCGAGGTTCGTCGACCGATGTCTGTTCCACCGCCCGCCTGGGGGCGCGTGCTCGCCGCGTGCGCGCTGCTGTTCACCTTCGGCCTGGCCGGGGCCGGCCCCGCCGCCGCGACCGTGCCCGGGAAGGGCGCCGCGGGCTACTGCCCGGACGCCACCGGGGTCACCGTGGTCGTCGACTTCCAGGACCTCGGCGGCGAACCGCTGATCCGGTGCGCGCCCGGGCCGCAGGAGAACGGCGTCACGGCCATGCAGAACGCGGGCCTGGACCTGGTCGGCGCCGGCAAGTACGGGCTGGCGCTGATCTGCCGGATCGAGGGCCGGCCCGCCGACCAGTCGTGCACCGGGCTGCCGCCGGAGAGCGCGTCGTGGAGCTTCTGGACCGCGGCCGACGGAGGCCGGTGGGAGTCGAGCCAGGTCGGCGTGCAGGGCTGGAAGCCGCCGGCGGGCAGCTTCGAGGGCTGGTCGTTCGCGCACAACAAGGCGTTCGCGGACTACCCGCCGCCGCGGACCGCACCCGTGCGAAAGGCGAACGCGCCGGCCGCACCGTCTGAGCCGACTGCCTCGTCCGACGGAGGTTTCCCCTGGGGTCTGGTGATCGGCATCGCGGTGATCGTGGTGATCGCGGCCGCCGGGATCGTGACCGGGCTTCGGCGACGGCGTGGCGCGGACCGCTCGTGAGCCGCGCGGCCGGCCGTTGACCGGTGTCCCGAGAGCGCTGCACCCGGGTGCGTGGTGGGTCTGGGCGCTCGCGCTCGCCGTCGCGGCCAGCCGGACCACGAACCCGCTGCTGCTCGGACTGGTGATCGCGGTGGCCGGGTTCGTGGTCGCCCACCGGCGCACGGACGCGCCGTGGGCGCTCTCCTTCCGGATGTACGCCTACGTCGGCGCGGTGATCGTGGTGTCGCGCGTGCTGTTCCGGATCCTCATCGGCGGCGAGGACGGCGGGCACGTGCTGTTCACGCTGCCGGCCATCCCGCTGCCCCGGGGCGCCGCCGGGATCACCCTGCTCGGCCCGACGTCGGCGGAGGAACTGCTGGGCGGGTTCTACGACGGGCTCCGGCTGGCCGCGATCGTGCTCTGCGTCGGCGCCGCGAACGCCCTGGCGAATCCGAAACGCCTGCTCAAAGCGGTTCCCGGGGCGTTGTACGAGGTGGGCACGGCCGTCACGGTCGCGCTCTCGGTGGCCCCGCAACTGGTGGAGAGCGTGCAGCGGGTGCGGCGCGCGCGACGGTTGCGAGCGGGCCGTTCGCGCGGCCTCCGGGCCGTGAAGGGGATCTTCGTGCCGGTGCTCGCGGACGCGGTGGACCGCTCGCTCCTGCTGGCCGCGGCGATGGACTCGCGGGGCTACGGGCGGCGGGGCTACCTCGCGCCGCGGGTGCGCGTGCTGATCGCGGTGTGCGTGCTCACCGGGATGATCGGGGTGGCCGTGGGCGTGTACGGAGTGCTCGACGGGACGTCGGCCTGGCTCGGCGTGCCGATGCTGGCGGTGGGGCTGGTGGTGGCGGGGGCCGGGTTCGTGCTCGGCGGCCGTCGCGTCCAGCGCACGGCGTACCGGCCCGACCGGTGGCGACGGCCGGAGACCCTGGTGGCGCTGTGCGGCGTCGGCGGGTGCGCGCTGCTGTTCGCGGCCGGGCCTTCGGGGTTGTACCCGTCCGCGCTGGAATGGCCCTCGCTGCCGGTCCTGCCCGTGTTGTCCGTGCTGATCGGGGCGCTGCCCGCGTGGCTGGCGCCGCGCCCCGCACCAGTGCCGGAGGTCGCCCGGTGATCAGGTTCTCCCGCGTCGGGGTGGCCTACGACGGGGCCGCGCGGCCGGTGCTGTCCGAGGTGGACCTCGTGGTCGAGGAGGGCGAGCTGTGCCTGGTGGCCGGCCGGACGGGGGTCGGCAAGTCGACTTTCCTCGGCGCGATCAACGGGCTGGTCCCGCACTTCACCGGCGGCCGGCTGACCGGCCGGGTGCTCGTGGCCGGACGGGACACCCGCACGCACCCGCCGCGTGAGCTGGCGTCCGTGGTCGGGGTGGTCGGCCAGGACCCGCTGGCCGGGTTCGTCACGGACACCGTCGAGGAGGAGCTGGCCTACGGCATGGAGCAGCTGGCTGTGGCGCCGGAGGTGATGCGCAAGCGGGTCGAGGAGACGCTGGACCTGCTGGGCGTCGCCGACCTGCGTCACCGTCCACTTCGGACGCTTTCCGGCGGCCAGCAGCAGCGCGTGGCGATCGGCTCGGTGCTCACGGCGCACCCGCGCGTGCTGGTCCTGGACGAGCCGACCTCGGCCCTCGACCCGACGGCGGCCGAGGAGGTGCTGGCCGCGATCACCCGCCTGGTGCACGACCTGGGGACGACGGTGGTGGTGGCGGAGCACCGGATGGAGCGCGTCGCGCAGTACGCCGACCGGGTGCTGTACCTGCCGGGCGACGGCTCGGTGGCTTCGGGCTCGCCCGCGGAGGTGTTCGCATACGCGGACGTCGCCCCGCCGATCGTCGAACTGGGCCGGCTGGCGGGCTGGTCGCCGCTACCGCTCTCGGTGCGCGACGCGCGCCGTCAGGCGGGGCCCTTGCGGGCGCGATTGGCGGCTCACCCACGTCCTTCCACCGCGGTCGAGCCTGGCGCTTCGGTGGTGCGGGCGGCGGGGGTGCAGGTCCGCTACGGCGACGTCCTGGCCGTGCGCGGGGTGGACCTGCGGCTGGCGCGGGGCGAGGTGGTGGCGCTGATGGGGCGCAACGGATCGGGCAAGTCTTCGCTGCTGTGGGCCGTGCAGGGCAGTGGCCCCCGCTCGGGTGGCACGGTGGAGGTGCTGGGTGAGGACCCGGCCCGCCTGAAGCCCCGGGCGGCCCGGGCACTGGTCGGCCTGGTGCCGCAGAGCCCGGCGGACCTGCTGTACCTGGAGACGGTGGACGCCGAGTGCGCCCAGGCGGACGAGGAATCGGCGGCCGCGGCGGGCACGACGCGTTCGCTGCTGGACCGCCTGGTGCCGGGGATCGAGGGGAAGCTGAACCCGCGCGACCTGTCGGAGGGTCAGCGCCTGGCGTTGGTCCTGGCCGTGCAGCTCGCGGCCGCGCCCCCGGCTCTGCTGCTCGATGAGCCGACCCGGGGCCTGGATTACCCGGCCAAACGCCACTTCGCGTCGGTGCTCGCTTCCCTCGCGGCCTCGGGTCACACGATCCTGCTGGCCACCCACGACGTGGAGTTCGTCGCCGTGGCGGCCCACCGGGTGGTGGTGCTGGCCGAGGGCGAGGTGGTGGCGAACGGCCCCACCGCGGAGGTCGTGGTGTCGTCCCCGGCGTTCGCGCCGCAGGTGGCCAAGATCCTGGCTCCGGAGCCGTGGCTGACGGTGGACGAGGTCGCCGGAGCGCTGGGCCCATGAGCGTGGTGCTGGATCTCCGCCCGTGGGCGAGGGGGGCGAGCGGCCCGGTCGCGACCGAATCGGCCGGGAGCGGTCCCCGCGTGACCGAGCCACCGGTGGTGACGGGCCGTGGGGTCAGCGCGGACCCGCTCGCCGGAGCCACCGGGGCGGTGAGCCGGTGACCGACTTCCTCGGGCCCGCCGTGCGCATCCGGTGGCGGACCGGCCTGATCCTGGGGGCGGCGGTGGTCCTCGGGGTGGTGATGTTCTGCTGGCCCCTGCTCGTCCGCACCACCCCCGGTACCGGGGCGACCGCCGCCGGGCACGGTGTCGACGCTCCGTTCGTGTTCATGGCCACCCTCCCCGTGCTCATCCTGATCGTGCTGGCCGAGTTGTCCAGCGGGGGACTGGACGCCAAAGCCCTCGCCCTCCTCGGCGTCCTCTCCGCCGTCGACGCCGCCCTGCGTCCGCTCGGCGCCGGGACCGGCGGGATCGAGCTCGTCTTCTTCCTGCTGGTCCTCGCCGGACGGGTGTTCGGGGCCGGGTTCGGCTTCGTGCTCGGGGCGACGTCGCTGTTCGCCTCGGCGTTGCTCACCGGCGGGGTCGGGCCGTGGCTGCCGTTCCAGATGCTCGCGTCCTCGCTGGTGGGGATGGGGGCCGGGCTGCTGCCGAAGCGGGTCCGCGGGCGGTGGGAGATCGCCGTGCTCTCCGGCTACGGAGTGCTGGCCGCGTACTTCTACGGGCTCGCCATGAGCATGTTCACCTGGCCGTTCCTCGCCGGGGGCTCCGCGCTCGACTTCGTGCCGGGGGCGCCGCTCGGGGAGAACCTGCACCGCTTCCTGGTCTTCACCGTGCTGACCTCCACGCTCGGCTGGGACACCGGGCGCGCGCTGACCAACCTCGCCGCCATCCTGCTGCTCGGGCCGGCGATCCTGGTGGTCCTGCGCCGTGCCGCACGGCGGGCCGCGTTCGAGCCGGACCGCTGAGGCCACGGGTCACGGTCGCCGACCGGGGGCTGGGGGCGGCGGAAGTTCTCAGGAGTACGAGTAGAACCCGCGGCCGGTCTTCTTGCCCAGCAGGCCCGCGTCGACCATGCGCAGCAGCAGCGGCGGCGAGGAGTACAGCGGCTCCTTGAACTCCGCGTACATCGAGTCCGCGATGGCCTTGATCGTGTCCAGCCCGATCAGGTCGGACAGCCGCAGCGGGCCCATCGGGTGCGCGGTGCCCAGCTCCATGCCGCGGTCGATGTCCTCGGCCGAGGCGAAGCCGGACTCGATCATGCGGATCGCGGACAGCAGGTACGGCACCAGCAGCGAGTTCACGATGAACCCGGCGCGGTCCTGCGACCGGATCACGGTCTTGCTCAACGCCTCGGTGGCGTGCTCCTCGGCCCGGCGCGCGGTCCCTTCACTGGTCAGCAGTGAGGGCACCAGCTCCACCAGCGGCAGCACGGGCACGGGGTTGAAGAAGTGGATTCCGACCACCTGCTGCGGGCGGGCCGTGGCCATGCCGAGCTTCATGATCGGGATGGACGAGGTGTTGGACGCGAACAGCGCGTCCTCGCGCTCGACGATCTTGTCCAGCCGGCGGAAGACCTCGACCTTGGCCTGCTCCTGTTCGAGGATCGCCTCGATCACCAGGTCGCGGTCGGCGAACTCGTCGATCTCGGTGCTGAACCGCAGCCGGCCGAGCGCCGCTTCGGCGTCCTCGGTCGAGAGCTTGCCGTTCTTCACCCCGCGTTGCAGCGACTTCTCGATGCGAGCCCGGCCGGCGTCCAGCGCGGGCCGGCTCACCTCCGTGACGATCACGTCCAGGCCGCACCTCGCGTGCACCTCGGCGATCCCGGACCCCATCAGGCCAGCACCCACCACGCCCACCCGCTGGATGTCGCTCACCGGTTCGCTCCTTCACACCTTCGTGAGTACGAAAAATGGGCAGCACGCGACGCGCGAGGGCGGGCCCGGGTTCGCACCCGGAACCACCCTCGCGCGTCACGCCTGCTCAACGACGGTATTCGTCGTACCCGTCGTCGTACGGGTCCTCGTACCGTGTGTCGTCCTCGTGGCTGTTCTCCGAGGAACTACTCGACAGCTCGCGCTGCAAAGCATCGAAATCGGTGTCGTGGGAGCTGTACTTGAGCTCGCGCGCCACCTTCGTCTGCTTGGCCTTAGCCCGGCCGCGCCCCATGGCTCGACCCCCTCGCACAGGGGCGGGGCGGCCGGGGGAATCGGCGGCCCCGCATCGTCTCGACAGTTCTTTCCTGGTCACACCGTACCGTGTCCCGGGGGGTCGATGCGACGTGGCACGGTGTGCCGGTGGCGACAGTGTCCGCCGGACGCCGGTTACCGGCCTGTCGATGGCGATCCGCGCAGGTGGGCGTGCCACGATGCACTCGTGCTCCGTCCCTTCGTGGCCTATCTGCGGGTGTACGAACCCCTGCTCGCCTTGGGTGACCCGCCGGACGACCGGCTGCGCGCCGCGGTCGCCGCGGCGAAGCTGCGCCGGTCCGCCATCGGCGAACGGGAGCAGCGCATGTGGCTCAAGTCACAGGTGGCCGCGCCCGTGCGGCTGCTGCCCGCTGAGCTGTCCGACGGCCGCCCCGCGCCCAGCCTGCTCGACGACGTCCTGGTGCTCGACGCGGCCGAAGTGCCGTCCGGGCACCCGGTGGAGGGCCCGTTCGTCTGCCCGCTCGAACTGCGCGCCCGCTCGGCCGCCGCGCTGGTGACCTTCCTCGGCGACGCGCACCCGGCGTTGAAGAGCGCGGTGCTCGACGCCGGCGGGGTCTCCGCCGATCGGGCCCGGTCCCGCACCAAGGCCGCGATGGCCGACCTGACCACCGTGGCCGCGCACACCCTGACCACCACGTGGACGGTGCCGCTGCCGTGGTTCGTGCTGGTGGACCCGGACGAGCGGCGGCTGGTCCTCGGCGACGGTCCGGACGACCCGGTGCGCGAGCTGTCCTGGCGCACGTCCATGTCCGACGCCCTCACGCGGGCGGCGGAAGCGGGCGAGCTGATCGAGGCCGCCTTCGGCGAGTCCGGACCGGCTCGGGTGCTCTCGCAGACCCGCCAGTGGCTGGAGAGCTTCAACCCGTCCTCGGTCGTCGAACTCGACTACGGCGGCTTGGTCCAGCTGTTCGCCGATTCGATCATGGAGGCCGACACCACGGCCGAAGAGGTGCACGACATCGTGGACGCGCTGCGCACCGGCAACGTCGAGGAGCTGGCCGAGCTGTTCTCCGAGCTCCGCGAGTTCTGGGGCGGCCTGGCGGCTAGGGAGCGCTCCAACTGACCCGCAGCCGGCCGACCGGCTCGCCGCCGCCCAGCACGGCGGGCGCGGACAGCTCAGCCAGCTCGGAGACGTCGACGCCGAGGTGGCGCAGCACGGCCACGCCCACCGGGCCACGGCCGCGCTGGTTCCCGTCGTCCAGCTTCAGCGCCAGCGCGGTCCCGTCCGGCAGCGCCACGGCCCAGACCCCCTCGGCCCCCACCTTCGACAGCAGGCCGGGTCCGGCTTTCATCAGCTCGGTGTCTTCCCGGTCGGTGCCGGCGACCAGCCACGGGTGGACGCGCATCGCGTCGGCCACCCGCCGCTCGGGCGAACCCGGCTCGGCCTGCACCAGGCGGCCGAACGAGCGCGCCAGCCCGGTCAGGGAGAAGGCGAACAGCGGGGCGCCGCAACCGTCGACGCCGGTGGCGGCGATCGGCTCGCCGGTGAGCGAGACCACGGTGTCCGCGAGCGCCTGCTGCAGCGGGTGCGCCGGGTCCACGTAGCCGTCGGCCGGCCAGCCCGCCGCCACGCAGGTGGCGAGCATGGCCGCGTGCTTGCCGGAGCAGTTCATGGTGATCCGCAGCGGGCCGGCCGCCGCGCGCATCGACGCCTCGTCCAGCGCGTACTGGGGCGGGCAGGCCAGCGCGGTCTCGTCCAGGCCCACGGCCGCCAGCATCGCCGCGACGCGCTCGGTGTGGCCGGGCTCGCCGGAGTGGGAGCCGCAGGCCAGAGCCAGGTCGGCGCCCTCGTAGGACAGTCCGGAGTGGAGCATCCCGGCGGCCTGCAGCGGCTTGTTCGCCGAACGGGGGAAGATCGGGCTGGTGACGTCGCCGGTGGCCAGCACCACCGAGCCGTCCGGCGCGGTGACCACCACGGCGCCGCGGTGCGCGCTCTCCGTGAAACCGGAACGGACCACCTCGACCAGGACCGGGTTGGTCACCGCGGGGGGCCCTCGGTACCGGGGTCGGACCGGCCGCGCTCCGAGTCGAGCAGTTCGTCGACCGTCGCCGCGCCGCGCTGGTAGCGGGCGGCGATCTCGGCGTTGAGCGCGTCCATCACACCCTGCACCTGCCGGCGGAACGTCGACACGGACGTCTCCTCCGCGGCGTAGGTGTCCAGCGCGGCGGCGAGCTTGCTCTCGGACAGCGAGCCGACGTCGGTCAGGTCGGTGTCGCCGATCAGGGCCTCGGCGTGCCGCCGGTGCTCGCCCGCGCGTGACGGTTCGAGCCCCTGGTGGCGGCCGGAGCCCATGGCCGGGCCGATGGCGTTGTCGGCCAGGATGCTGGCCAGCTGGTCGACGATGCTGCGCTCACCGCCGGAGGACCGGCGCTGCTGCTCGGCGCGCACGATGTCGATCCGGGCGTGCAGCAGCCGCCGCAGGTAGGACAGGTCGGTTTCCTCCTGCGCGGCCTCGTCCCGGCGTTCGCGCAGCACCGGAAGCGGCAGGTCGCCGAGGCCGGTGAGGTATCCCGGGGCGAGGACGCGGTCGATCCGCCTTCGCCCGCCGGGACGAACTTCGATCACGGGCACATCCTGCTCTACATTCCCCGCCGACGCTACCGTCGAGTTCACTTCAGCCCCGAAGCCGCGAAGCGGCCTCTCGACCGGGGGCGGCGTGCTCGCCGGGTACCGAATCGGGGTCGACGGTGGCCTGGACCACCCGGTCGATGCCGGCTTCCTCGTCACGGGCACCGGCCAGCAGCTCCGCCCCCGCCGGGGTGGAGCGCTTCACCAGCGCCAGCGCGATCGGCCCCAGCTCGTGGTGCTGCACCACACTGCCGACCCGACCGACCACCCGCTCGCCCAGCCGCACCGGGTCACCGGTCTCGGGGGTGATCTCCGGGGAGCCGTCTAGGTGCAGCAGCGCGAGGTAGCGCGGCGGGCGGCCGACGTTGTGCACCTTCGAGACCGTCTCCTGGCCGCGGTAGCAGCCCTTCGCCACGTGCGCGGCGGAGCCGACCCAGCCCAGCTCGTGCGGGATCGAACGCTCGTCGGTGTCCGTGCCCAGCCTCGGGCGCAGCGACTCCACCCGCAGCGCGTCGAAGGCCCAGCTCCCGGCCGGGCGCGCGCCCGCGTCGGTGAGCCACCGCCACCAGTCCGCGAGCTGCCCGCGCGGCACCGCGAGGTCCACACTGGACCGGGTCGGCCACGGCATCCGGCGGGCGAAACCGCCGCCGGGCAAGGCGGCCACGGTGTACGGCGCGGGCCCGACCTCGGCGCCGGCCGCGGCCAGCACCCGCTCGGCGTCCGGGCCGAGCACGGTCAGCAGTGCCAGTTCCGTTGTGGCGTCGCGGATTTCCACTTTCGACCAGAACTTCATCGCCTCGAAGTACTCGAGCAGCGTCTGCTGGCCGCCCTTGGGCAGCGCACTGGTCGCGACCGGCTCCGGGTCGCTGTCGATCCAGACGGTGCCGTCGAGGTGCGCCAGCACGAAGTGGGTGTCGATGTGGCCCTGGCTGTCCAGCACCAGCGCCTCGGTGCCGGTGCCCTCGGCGAGCCCGGTCACGTGCTGGGAGATCACCAGGTGCAGCCAGGACAGCCGGTCCGCACCGGTCACGGCCAGCACCTCGCGGTGCGAACGGTCGATCACGACCACGCTGCGCGCGGCGGTGCGTTGCTCGGCGAACGGATCCCCCCAGTGCCACGGCACACCCGATTCCGGGTGTCCTTCGGGCGGGGCGATCGCGCGGGGGGCTTCCAGCAACGGCGAGCGATACGGCATGAGCACCAGACTAGCTCCGCTTCGCCACCTCGCAGCGCGCTCAGCGGTCTCACCCGGCGTGCCGGTGCGGGCACTCCCGGGTACTCACTGCCGGGTACTACGGTGTGCTCATGCGCGTTCTCGCCTTCCTCGACGGAAAACTGGCCGACCCCGAAGCCGCCCACCTCCGGGTGGACGATCTCGGGCTGCTGCGCGGCGACGGGGTGTTCGAGACCATCCTCGTGACCGGGGAGAAGCCGCGTGAGCTGCGTCCGCACCTCGACCGCCTGGCCCGCTCGGCCGCCATGCTGGAGCTGCCGGAACCGGACCTCGAAGGGTTCGAGCGTGCGGCGCGCGCGGTGATCGACCACTGGACCGGCGGCCGGGAGATCGCCCTGAAACTGGTGTACACCAGGGGAATCGACGGCGATCCGGCCGGTGGGCCGACCGCGTTCGCGGTGGGCCTGGAGATCGACGAGAAGGTCCAGCGCGCCCGCGCCGAGGGCGTGGCCGCCGTGCTGCTGGAGCGCGGCTTCGCCCCCGACGTCGCCGAGCGCGCCCCGTGGCTGCTGCTGGGTGCGAAGACGGTGTCGTACGCGGTGAACATGGCGGCCCTGCGCGAGGCCGGCCGCCGCGGCGCCGACGATGTGATCTTCACCGCCGCGGACGGCTCGGTGCTGGAGGGGCCGACTTCCACAGTGGTCATCGCGAAGGGCCGCACGCTGTACACCCCGCCCTCGTCGGTCGGCATCCTGCCCGGCACCACGCAGCACGCGCTGTTCCGCGGGGCCGAGAAGGCCGGCTGGACGGTGAAGGTCGAGCCGCTGGAGGCGGCCGACCTGACCACGGCCGACGGGGTGTTCCTCGCCTCCTCGGTCCGGCTGGTCACCCGCGTGCACACCCTCGACGGCGCACCGCTGCCGGATTCGGCCGCCCTGCACCGCGAGCTGGTCGAGATCTACGAGTCGGAGTACTGAGCTTTCGCCGGAGCACCGGGCTCGGCCGGTCCGCTCGATCGAAACGGCCGCCCGGGCGGTGCCCAGGACTGGGTGGCGCTAAGCCCCGGCGTCCGGCTGGGTCATCCGGCGTCCGGCGCCAGGAAGCTCTTGCCGCCGATGACCGTCGGCGGTTCCACGGTGGTCAGGCCGGGTGGAGTCGCACCTGGGTTCCGGGCCGGGCCTGCGCGAGGGCGTCAAGCGATTCGCGTCTCACCACCGCGACCACGGGATAACCGCCCGTGGTCGGGTGATCGGCGAGGAACACCACGGGCCGGCCGTTCGGCGGGACCTGGACCGCGCCGGTCACGATCCCTTCGCTGGCCAGCTCGCCCGGACGCGAGCGGCGCAGCGGCGGCCCGTCGAGCCGCAGGCCGACGCGGTTGGAATCCGCGGTCACCGTCCACCACCGGTCCAGCCCGGCCCCGGCACCGGCCAGCCAGTCGTCCCTCGGACCGAGGGTGACCCCGGCGATCAGCCGATCCGGTGCGGGCGGCGCGAAGACCACGTCGGCTCCCGCCGGCACGCCGGTCACCGGTCCGAGCGGGACCTTCGCGCCGGGCGTGAGCGGCTCCGGGCCGATCCCGGACAGCACGTCACGCGATCGGCTGCCCAGCTCCGGCGCCACGGCGATGCCGCCGGAGACCGCCAGGTAGCACCGCAGTCCCCGGACCGGCGTGCCGATTTCCAGCGTCTGGCCGGCGCGCAGCGCGACGGCGGCGTGGGACCCGGCGTCGCGCCCGTCCACGCTCACCTCGACCACCGGCCCGGTCACCGCCACCGTGCACGATGCGGTCGCGCGCACCGACAGCCCGCCCAGCAGGGCTTCGATCCCGGCGGCCTCCTCGGGGTTGCCGGCGAGCCGGTTCGCCAGCCGCAGCGCGCCGACGTCCAGTGCGCCCGAAGGCGGGACGCCCAGGTGCGCGTACCCGGGGCGGCCGAGGTCCTGGACCAGGGCGAGCGCGCCCGTGGTGAGCACTTCGAGCGCTCGCATCACACGCTCCGGAACCGGACGTGGTCACCGGGCGCGAGCAGGGCCGGCGGGTCCGCGGCCGGGTCGAACAGCGTCGCCGAAGTGCGCCCGAGCAGCCGCCAGCCGCCGGGCGACGCACGCGGGTAGACGCCGGTGAACTCGCCGGCGATCCCCACCGCGCCGGCCGGCACCCGGGTGCGGGGGGACTCCAGGCGCGGCTGCCGCAGTGCTTCGGGCAGCCCGGTCAGGTAACCGAAGCCGGGCGCGAAACCGGTGAACGCGACCGCGTAGACGGTGCCGGTGTGGAGTCCGACAACGTCCTGTTCGGACAGTCCGGCCGCGTGCGCGACCATGGCCAGGTCCTCGCCGTCGTACTGCACGTCGAGCGTCACCTCGCGCGGTGAGCCGGCCGGCGGACGGGCCAGGTCGGCCCGGTCGAGCAGTGCGCGCACCCGGTCGAGCACGGCCGGCTCGGCCACCACCAGCAGGCTCCGCGCCCCCGGCACCAGCTCGATCAGGCCCGGGACCGCGGCGGCCTCGACCGTGGCGCGCGCGGCGCTCATCTGGTCGAGCGAATCGCAGTCGAGCAGGGCGGCCTGCTCGCCGTACCGCCGCCAGTGCACGGCGTCGCCGTCCTCAGCCGCTCGGTCGCTCAGCCGGCGACGCGGTGCAACAACGCCGAAGCGTGCGGTTGCAGCTCGTGGCCCACCATCGCGCGCTCTTCGACGTAGCCGAGGTCGCCGTTGATCAGGCCGTACAGCCGCTTCGCGCCGGTGACGTCCTTCGCGGTGGCCGTGCGGATGACCGCGTCGGTGCCCAGCTCCCAGGACGTCTGGTTCAGCGGCTTGCCGTAGTACAGCTCGACCACCCCGGAGCTGTGCGTGAGCAGCAGTTCGAGGGTGTCGTCGGCCTGCGGGCGCCAGAAGCCGGTCTCGCGGGCGGCCGGGCGGAGGATCGAGCCGTCCTCGTTCAGCAGCCAGGAGCGGGCTTCGTGGTAGAGGAACGGCCGCCCGTCGTGCGCGACCGTGAGCTGCTGCGCGAACTTGCGCGGGCCGTCCTCGATCGTCGGGTAGTCGATCTCGCCCTCGCCCCGCCACACCCCGACGAGCGGCAGCAGCGCGAGGCAGGCCTCGTTGAGGTCCGGGCCCTCACGCAGGTTCGCCGTGTCGTTCGGGATCGGCAGGTCGTCCCAGACCGGCAGATTGCGCGTGCGGGTGCTCGCGGCCCGCTCCTCGGCGGCCGCGATGGCCTCGTCCCCGCTGGAAGTCATCGCTGGTCGGCGTACAGCCGGTAGACGACGTAGCAGGCGAACCACACGATGGCGACGGCCGCGAGGGCCAGCAGGATCGTAAACAGGGTCTCCACGCGAAGCAGAATAGTCCGGCCCCGCTGATCCGGCCCTGCGCAGGGTCGCCGCGGTGAGGACGGTCACCGCGGCAGCGTCGCGCCGGGTCACGGGGTCGGGCGGTGGCCGAAACGCGTGAAGACCTCCTTCGCCGCGGGTGAACGCGGGTCAGGAGGTCTTCACGGGTGCGGCCGGAAGAGCGTCAGGCGACCGAGATCGCCAGCCGGTGCAGGCCGGGGCCCTCCGCGGTGACGGTGGCTTCGCCGTTGCCGGTGCGGTGCAGGGCGCGAACGGTCCAGTGGCCCGGTGCCGCGTAGAAGCGGAAGTCACCGTCGGCCGAGGAGACGACCTCGCCGGTGAAGTCGCCGCCACCGTCGAGCAGGCGGACGAACGCGCCGCCGACCGGCCCCGCGTCGCCGGTCACCTTGCCGGCCAGCACGACCTGTCCCGAGGTGTCGAAGTCGGCGGGGGTGGCCTCCTGCGCAGGGGCGCCGCAGCCGTCGTCCGGGGTGGCCCCCATCACTTCGCTCCCAACTCGACCGGCACGCCGACCAGCGAGCCGTATTCGGTCCACGAACCGTCGTAGTTCTTCACGTCGCGGTAGCCGAGCAGTTCGTGCAGCGCGAACCACGCGATGGACGAGCGCTCGCCGATCCGGCAGTAGGCGATGGTGGCCTTCGACTCGTCGATGCCCGCGTCGGCGTACAGCTCCTTGATCTCTTCTTCGGACTTGAAGGTGCCGTCCTCGTTCGCCACCTTGGCCCACGGCACGTTCAACGCACCCGGGATGTGGCCCGGAACCTGCGCGACCTCCTGCGGGAGGTGGGCCGGGGCGAGCAGCTTGCCGGCGAACTCGTCGGGCGAGCGCACGTCCACGTAGTTCTTCGCGCCGATCGACTGCACCACCTCGTCGCGGAACGCGCGGATCGAGGTGTCCGGGTCCTGCGCCCGGTAGTCGGCGGCCTCGCGCTTGACCTCGTCGGCGTTCAGCTCACGACCGTCGAGCTCCCACTTCTTGCGGCCCCCGTCGAGCAGCTGCACGTTCTGGTGGCCGTAGAGCTTGAAGTACCAGTACGCGTACGCGGCGAACCAGTTGTTGTTGCCGCCGTAGAGGATCACGCGGTCGTTGTTCGAGATGCCCTTCCCGGCGAGCAGCTTCTCGAAGTCCTCCTTGCCCACGAAGTCGCGGCGCACCTTGTCCTGCAGGTCGTTGCGCCAGTCAAGCTTCACCGCGCCGCGGATGTGCCCGGCGTCGTAGGCGGTCGTGTCCTCGTCGACCTCGGCGAACACCACACCGGGGGTGTCCAGGTTCTCCTCGGCCCACTGGGTGGTGACCAGGACGTCTTCACGGCTCATGGAGCGAACTCTCTTTCTGGGGTGGGTGGTTCAGGATGCGCGCGGGCTGGGGCCGAACCGTTTGAACAGCAGGAACATCTCGCAACCGAGGCAGAAGTCGAACGCCGCGTTGAGGAAGGCGGCGAACAGCGCGAACGCCGTCGCCACGATGGCCAGCGGTGCCACCCCGGCGGCGAAGCCGATCGTGCCGACGAGGGCGAACACGAACCCCACGGTCTGCGCGAACCGCAGCGGCGCCGCGTCCTCGCGTGCACTGGCCGGGCCGAGCCGCGGCGCCACGAAGGCCCGGTAGAGGATCGAGTACGGCGCCGGCCGCAAGCCGATGAACGCACCGATCGCGAACACCACGGTCTGCGCGGCCAGCAACGGCCACCACTGCGTGAGCAGCACGACGGCGAGCACCACCGTGGTCACGATCGCGGCGAACCGCGGCCCACGCGGGTCGACGGCTTCTCCGGCGGACATGGTTCCTCCTGCTGCGGCTGGTGCCCGAGGCGGGCGAACACCACGCCGCGGGGGCTTACCTCGAGCTGGGGCCTGGGCGCGAGACGGGCTTCAGCGCCGACCGGGAGAACGCGGACACAAGCTGCTGCGCACGCGGCACAGGTCCACTGCGCGGCGCTGCGTCAGGAGGGTGATGGGCAGCTCGTCCACGCCGCCGAGGGTACCGATGCTCCCTGGGGGTGGGAACTGGTTTCATCCCTTGGGACAGGTCTCGGCGGCTGGGAATCAACGCGGTGAGCTGCGGTGGGCGCAGGTCAGCTTCGGGGGCCGGGATCGCCTCGGCGCGCGGCGGTCCCGGGCAGGTGCGGCTCCAGCGCCGTCAGCAGCTCGGCGCCCTTCGGCACCCCGCCGACCCGCAGCAGTTCGCGGCCGTCCGGGGTCAGGGCCAGCGTGGTCGGCGTGCGGAGCACCGACAGCGCCTGAGCCACCTCGGGCTGCTCGGTGACGTCGAGGTCCACGTGGTGCAGCCCTTCGGTCTTCCCGGCCAGCGCGGACAGGATCGCGCGGGTGTGGCGGCACGGGGCGCAGAACGTGGTGGAGATCTGGACCAGCGTCACGGCGGACGCCGGGTCGAGCGCCCCGGCGACCGGAGCGGGCAGGGCGCGGGCGGGGACGGACCGGCCGGCCTCGTCGGCGAGAGCCCCGGTCCGGACTCCCGCCCCCGCCGGAGCACCGGCACCGGTGGGAACCCGGATGCGGCCGTCGCGCGACTTCAGCAGCAGTCCGACGGCGGCGGCGAGCACCAGCGTCCCCAGCAGCACCCAGGCTCCGATCACCGGCGGCTCACCCCTTGTTCGTCTTCAGGTCCGAGAACTTCACGTCGTCGGCCTCGCCCTTGATGGTCACCGAGCCGCTGTTCACGTGCACCGCGGTCGGGGTCACCGACAGCGGCAGGCGCGAGGTGTCGATCTTCGCGCTGAAGTTCGGCAGCAGGACCTTCTGCACCGAGGCCGGGACGATGGTGGTCTCGTGGTCGTTCCCGAACTGCAGCCGGTTGGGCACGATGGTGATGGTCTTGGCCTGCAGCTCGATCAGCGCGAAGCAGAACAGCTCCACCTTCTGCCCGGCGATCTGGACGTTGCCGGACAGCCGGATGCCGGCCGTGTTGCCGTCCTGCGGCTCGCCGTTGGCGTTGTTCGTCGTCGGGTCGGGCTGCTTGCCCTGGTCGGTGTCGCCGTACTTGACGTAGGCCACGGTGGACTGGTCGATCTTGAGGTTCTGCACCTTGTCCAGCGGCGAGATGTGCGCGATGTCGCTGGCCTTGATCGTCACGGCGCCGGTCAGCTTGCCGACCTCGACCGCGGCCATTCGACCGGCGACGAGGTCGGAGAGCGGGGCGGTGACGTCCTCCAGCTCCGCGCTCACGCCGAGGTCGCGGAGGTCTTCGCCGACCGGAACCCCGTCGGCCGAGACGCTGATGTGACTGTAGTCACCGGCGAGGGCCTGGGTGAGGAACGGGAAGCCGTGGATCTGCACCGAGGGGTCGTCGGTCAGGCCGAGCTGGTCGCGGGCCTTCTGGGAGATCGTGTGCTCGGCGAAGGCGGCCGCGCCGAAATCGGCCCCGACCAGCACGATCGCGATCACTCCGAGCACGATCACCCAGCGGCGGATCCGCCGTCCGCGCGTCCGGTGGTCCGGCCGCGGGGCCGGTCGGTCGTCCCGCGTCACGGGCCTGCTCACCATCGCTTCGGTTCTCCTGTCGGTCGGGGCCGGGTGTTTGCCCAGGTGTGATCGATCCAGCACGCACTAGGTACCGGGGGTGCGCACCCGCTATTCTCACTTAGCACCGACCGAAGCCCTGTTCGAGGCGACGATTTGTGAAGGCGGTGCGGCTCATGAGCCTGGACCTTCTCGTACTGACTGCGGAAGCCGACCCCACCTCGGTACTGCCCGCGCTGGACTTGCTCCCCCACACCGTACGCGTTCGGGCCCCCGAGGTGACCGCGCTGCTCGACGCCGGGCACCGCGACGTCATCCTGCTCGACGCGCGCAGTGACCTCGCGTCCGCGAAGAGCCTTTGCCGGCTGCTCAAGGGGGCCGGCGAGGACGAGGCGACCACCCCGATCGTCGCGGTGGTCGGCGAGGGCGGCCTGGTCGCGGTGAGCGCCGAATGGCGCACCGACGACATCCTCCTGCCCACCGCCGGCCCGGCCGAGGTGGACGCGCGGCTGCGCCTGGTCACCACCCGCGACGGCAGCTCCGCCCAGGTGGACGCCGAACTGCGCGTGGGCGAGCTGGTGATCGACGAGGCCACCTACACCGCGCGGCTGCGCCGCCGCACGCTCGAACTCACGTACAAGGAGTTCGAGCTGCTCAAGTACCTCGCGCAGCACGCGGGCCGGGTCTTCACCCGTGCCCAGCTACTCCAGGAGGTCTGGGGTTACGACTTCTTCGGCGGCACGCGCACGGTGGACGTCCACGTGCGGCGGCTGCGCGCGAAGCTCGGCCCCGAGCACGAGCAGATGATCGGCACCGTGCGCAACGTCGGCTACAAGTTCGAGCGCCCGGCGAAGTCCGGTGGCGGTCCCGCGGTCAAGCCGCCGCCTTCGGCCGGGCCCGTGGTGGCGCCGGTCGAGGCGCCGGAGCTTTCGACTCGCTGACCACCGGGGCTCGTGGGTGCGCCCGGCGGTTCCGACCGGCCCGGGCCCGCACGAGCCCCCACTAGGCTGGACCGCATGGAGCCGGCTGACTGGACGAGCGAACCCGACGTCGAAGCGATCCGCGCGATCCTGCTCGCCGCCAAGGCGGTAGACGGGCGGCCCGAGGTGTCCGGGTCCGGCCCGTTGCCGCGCGAGTTCGGCGGCGGGCTGCACCTGCTCGCCGCCGGATCGGACGCGCCGCGGGGTTACCTCCACCTCGATCTCGACGGCGATTCCCACGGCCGCCAGGTCGCGGAGCTGGTGGTGCACCCGGAGCACCGGCGGCAGGGCGTCGGCACGGCCTTGGCGCGCGCGCTGGCCAAGCGGGCTTCCGCGGGTTACCGCGTCTGGTCCCACGGCGACCACCCCGGTGCGGCCGCCCTCGCCGCGAAGCTCGGCCTCGAACGGCGGCGCGAGCTGTTGATCCTGCACGTCGACGTCGAAGGGGCCGACTGGCCGGAACCCGTGCTGCGAGACGGCGTCCGGCTGCGCACCTTCGTGCCGGGCCAGGACGAGGCCGCGATGATCGCGGTCAACGCGAGTGCATTCGACTGGCATCCCGAGCAGGGGGCGCTGACGGTCGAGGACCTGCTCGAAGAGGAACGACAGGGCTGGTTCGACCCGGAGGGCTTCTTCCTCGCGCAGGACGCCGGCGGCGAAGTCGTCGGTTTCCACTGGACGAAGGTGCACGAACCGGTGCCCGGCCGCTTCGGTGGCGAGGCGGTCGGCGAGGTTTACGTCGTCGGAGTTAACCCGGCTACGCAGGGTGGCGGCCTGGGCCGGGCCCTGACCCTCGCCGGACTCCGTCATCTACGGGCGAAGGGCTTGCGCCAAGTGATCCTTTACGTCGAAGGGGACAACGCTCCGGCACTGGCGGTCTACGGCAAGCTGGGGTTTACCCGTTTCGAGACCGACGTTCAGTACGGTGAGTGATCACCGTGGACTCTTGATCCCACGCTGTGTTACGTTTTGCGCACCGGCTGGTCACGACGGGGACACGACCCCCGTTCGGAGTAGTCGCCCTCCTCACAACCGGGCCCTTGTTCACCTCGCGTTCAACTGGACAAGGGGGACCGTCCACCGTGGCTGCCTAATGTCCGGATCCGGCACGGCGCGAAAGCGTGTCATCCGGCGAAGGTCTCTTCTCGACTTGAGAAAGCCAGTGGAGGAAATGCAGTGAAGATCATGCGGCCCTTGGGCGCCGTGGGCGTCGCGGCGAGTGCGCTCCTGCTCGCCGCCTGTGGCTCCGACCCCGCGGCGAGCAACAGCAGCGCCGGCTCGTCGGCCGCGCCGGCCGCCTCCGGCACCGCGCAGGTCGACTGCGGGGGCAAGAACCCGCTCTCGGGCGAGGGCTCGACGGCGCAGAAGAACGCCATCGACGTGTTCACCCTGGCCTACGGCAAGCAGTGCAGCGGCCAGCAGGTGAACTACACCGCCAGCGGCTCCGGCGCGGGGGTCAAGCAGTTCAACGCCAACCAGGTCGACTTCGGCGGCTCGGACTCGCCGATCACCGGCGCCGACCTCGAAGCCGCGACCAAGCGCTGCGCTTCCCCGGCGTGGAACATCCCGATGGTGGTCGGTCCGATCGCGGTCGGCTACAAGCTCCAGGGCGTCGACAAGCTGACCCTGACCCCGACCGTGATCGCGAAGATCTTCAACGGCGGCATCAAGAAGTGGAACGACCCGGCCATCAAGGCGGTCAAGGGCAACGAGGCCGTCTCGCTGCCGGACAAGCCGATCCAGGTCGTCTCCCGCTCGGACGAGTCGGGCACCACCGACAACTTCCAGAAGTACCTCGGCGCGGCCGCCAAGGGCGTCTGGACCCAGGGCGCGGGCAAGAAGTTCAACGGCGGTGTCGGCAACGGCGCCGCGGGCTCCAACGGGGTCGCGGGCGCGGTCAAGGCCGCCGACGGCGCGATCACCTACGTCGAGGGCGCGTTCGCCAAGGACGGCATCACCCCGGCCCTGATCGACAGCGGCTCCGGCGGCGTCGAGCTGAGCGCGCAGAACGTGGCCAAGTCGCTCGACACGGCCAAGTTCCTGCACGAGGGCTCGAACGACCTCGCGCTGGACCTCAACGGCATCTACGCCAGCAACACCCCGGGTGCGTACCCGCTGCTGCTGACCACCTACGAGATCGTCTGCTCGAAGTACGCGAGCCCGGACACCTCGAAGGCCGTCAAGGCGTTCCTGAACACCGCCGCGACCTCCGGCCAGCAGCAGCTGTCCAGCAAGGGCTACGTGCCGATCCCGCAGAGCCTGCAGGACAAGGTGCTGACCGCCGTCAAGGCGATTTCCTGACCGCACGCCCGCTGGAAGAAGAGTCAAGACCGACTGGATAAGCAACCACCTCGATGAGCGAGTCACCCTCGACGCGAACGCCCACCGGCGACCCCGGTGGGCGTTCGTCGTCCGCCCGAGCGTTCCCGGAGGATCCGATTTCGGACACACCAGCCGCGCCGGCGCCCGAGTCGCCGCCCGCGAGCAACCAGCCGAAGAAGGTGCGGGCCGGTGACCGCATCTTCCAGAACCTGACCACCGGGGCCGGCCTGTTCATCGTCGCCCTGATCGCCCTGATCGGGATCTTCCTGATCGTGCAGGCCATTCCGGCGCTGCGGGCGGACAAGGTGAACTTCCTGTTCAACCACGGGTGGTCCACCAACGATCCGGCGAACATGGCGTTCGGCATCCTCGACCTGCTCGAGGTGACCGTCGCGACCTCGCTGGTCGCGCTGGTGATCGCGATGCCGGTTTCGCTGGGCATCGCGCTGTTCCTCACCCAGTACGCGCCGAAGCGGCTGGCCCGCCCGTTCGCCTACGTCATCGACCTGCTCGCGGCGGTCCCGTCGATCATCTTCGGCCTGTGGGGCATCCTCGTGTTCGCGCCCGCGATCGAGCCGTTCGCGCAGTGGGTGAACGACACGTTCTCGTGGATCCCGATCTTCGCGCCCGGCAACGTCGCGCCCAGCGTGCGCGGCACCATCTTCACCGCGGGCATCGTGCTCGCCGTGATGATCCTGCCGATCATCACCTCGCTCTCGCGCGAGATCTTCGAGCGCACGCCGACCACGCACATCGAGGGCGCGCTGGCGCTCGGCGCCACGCGCTGGGAGGTCATCCGCACCACGGTGCTGCCCTTCGGCAAGGCGGGGTACATCGGCGCGTCGATGCTGGGCCTCGGCCGGGCGCTCGGCGAGACGATCGCCCTCGCCGTGATCCTGCTGATCCCGGTCGGCCGGAACTTCGACTGGAGCGTGTTCGACGGCGGCGCGACCTTCGCCTCGAAGATCGCCGCCAACTACAGCGAATTCAACAACGCGACCTCGGCCGGCGCGTACATCGCGGCCGGGCTGGTGCTGTTCGTGCTGACCTTCCTGGTCAACTTCGCCGCCCGGTCCATCATCGGCAAGAAGGGGGACTGAGCATGTCCACGACGCTCGAACGCCCCGCCACCGCGCCGGCCTTCCAGCAGGTCAGCCTGGCCCGCAAGGCGAAGAACACCCTCGCCACCGTGCTGGTCTGGCTGTCGTTCCTGGTCGCCGTGGTGCCGCTGGTCTGGGTGCTCTACACGGTGATCGCGAACGGCGTGAAGCGGATCCCCTACTCGAACTGGTGGACCCAGGACTTCGGCGCCGTGCTGAGCGACGAGGTCGGCGGGGGCGTGCTGCACGCCATCATCGGCACGCTGCTGCAGGGCCTGGTGTGCGCGGTGATCGCCGTGCCGATCGGCATGCTGGTCGCGATCTACCTGGTCGAGTACGGCCGCGGGAAGCTCGCCAAGGCCACCACGTTCATGGTGGACATCCTCTCCGGCGTTCCGTCCATCGTGGCCGCGCTGTTCATCTACGCGCTGTGGATCACCACGCTGGGTCTGCCGCGCAGCGGTTTCGCGGTTTCGCTGGCGTTGGTGCTGCTGATGATCCCGGTGGTCGTGCGGTCCTCGGAGGAGATGCTCCGGATCGTGCCCGACGACCTGCGTGAAGCCTCCTACGCGCTGGGCGTGCCGAAGTGGAAGACGATCGTGAAGATCGTGCTGCCGACGGCGATGTCCGGCATCATCGGCGGCATCATGATGGCCCTGGCCCGCGTGATGGGCGAGACCGCGCCGCTGCTGGTGCTGGTGGGCTACTCGTCCTTCGTGCACTGGAACATCTTCAGCGGCGAGCAGGCCGCCCTGCCGCTGGTGATGAACAACGAGCGCGTCACGAACTCGATGGACCCCGGCAGCGTCGGCTTCGACCGGATCTGGGGCGCGGCCCTGACCCTGGTGCTGATCATCGCCGTGATCAACCTGCTCGCCACCCTGATCTCCCGCATCGTCGCCCCGAAGAAGAAGTGAGTCATGGCCAAGCGAATCGACGTCAAGGACGTAGACATCTACTACGGCAAGTTCCACGCCGTGGACGGCGTCACCCTCCAGGTGCCGCCGCGCAACGTCACCGCGTTCATCGGGCCGTCCGGCTGCGGCAAGTCGACCGTGCTGCGCACGCTGAACCGGATGCACGAGGTCATCCCGGGTGCGCGGGTGGACGGTCAGGTGCTGCTCGACGGCGAGGACATCTACTCGTCCACTGTGGACCCGGTCTCGGTCCGCCGCACGATCGGCATGGTGTTCCAGCGGCCCAACCCGTTCCCCACGATGTCCATCAAGGACAACGTGGTGGCCGGACTGCGCCTGGGCGGCACCAAGAACCGCAAGCAGCTCGACGAGATCGCCGAGCGCGCGCTGCGCGGGGCCAACCTGTGGAACGAGGTCAAGGACCGGCTGGCCAAGCCGGGCGGCGGCCTCTCCGGCGGCCAGCAGCAGCGGCTCTGCATCGCCCGCGCCATCGCGGTGCAGCCCGACGTGCTCCTGATGGACGAGCCCTGTTCCGCGCTCGACCCCATCTCCACGCTCGCGATCGAGGACCTGATCAGCGAGCTGAAGAAGGAGTTCACGATCGTCATCGTGACGCACAACATGCAGCAGGCCGCCCGGGTCTCGGACCAGACGGCGTTCTTCAACCTGGCCGGCGTCGGCCAGCCCGGCCGGCTGATCGAGCTGAACGAGACGGAGAAGATCTTCTCCAACCCTGACCAGAAGGCGACCGAGGACTACATCTCGGGCCGCTTCGGCTGAGCCCCCGGCACCGGTGGCGCAACGGCTCCTCTGTCCTTCGTGGACGGAGGAGCCGTTGTGCGGTCTCGGCCGGGGGAACACGAACGAGGGCCGCCGGGGAAGGTGCTCTCCCGGCGGCCCTCGTTCAGCCGGCCCTCGTCCGGCCCCGGCTCAGAGGTTCAGGTCCTCGTCCGTGCCGTAGCCCGGCATCCGGCCGGTGACCACGAAGATCATCCGCTTGGCCACGGAGACCGCGTGGTCGGCGTAACGCTCGTAGAAGCGGCCCAGCAGGGTGACGTCCACCGCGGCGGCGACGCCGTGCGGCCACTCGCGGTCCATCAGCACCGTGAACAGGTGGCGGTGGATGTCGTCGACCTGGTCGTCCTCGGCCTCGAGGTCCTTGGCCGCGTCCACGTCCTTGGTCTTGATGACCACCTCGGCCTGGCGCGCCAGCTTGACCGCGACGCGGCCCATCTCGGCGAAGTCCGGCTTCACCGCGTCCGGCAGCACCGGCTCCGGGTGGCGGCGCCGCGCGGCCTTGGCGACGTGCAGGGCCAGATCGCCCATCCGCTCCAGGCTTTCCGCGGCGTGGATGGCGGCCAGCACGGTCCGCAGATCGGTGGCGACGGGGGCCTGGAGGGCGAGCAGCGCGTACGCCTGCTCCTCGCATTCGGCGCGCGCGTCGTCGACCTTCTGGTCGTCGCTGATCACCTGCTCGGCGAGCCCGAGGTCGACCTCGAGCAACGCCCTGGTCGCACGCTCCATCGCATCGGCGACCTGCACCGACATGGCCGCCAGGTTGACGGCGAGCTGGTCGAGTTCGACATGGTAGGCCTCACGCATGGGCTCAACCCTACGGCGCGCGCGGTTCGAACACCGCATCGCCGGGTGAACCCGAAGTGAACCCGGCCTAACGAATTCGCAGGTCAGCCGGAGTTGCCGGCCTGGTTCGAAGCGGACTGCGGTGCACCGGCGTTCGAGGCGGCCGAAGGGGGCGCGGCGGCGGTCTTTTCGCCGGGCAGCGCGGTGTTGTCGCGCAGCGCGGCGAACAACGCGTCGTTCTGGCTCTTGAGGAGCACCTCGTTGCCACGCTTGTTCGCGATGCCCACGGTGGGCGCGGTCAGGAAGTTGATCTTCGACGGATCGAGGCCGCGCATCGACTGCGCGAGCGTCATCATCTGCTGCACCCCGAGGTTGTCGCCGAAGGTGGCGCCCGCGAACGCGGTGATGAAGCTGGACAGCTTTCCCGGGTCCAGCACCACGTCGGAGGACATCACCTTCTTGAGCAGCGCGCCGATGAACTGCTGCTGGCGCTTGATCCGGCCGTAGTCCGAGGTCGGGTCGCCGATGACGTGGCGGGCGCGCACGTAGCTCAGCGCCTGGTCGCCGGAGATGGTGACGTCGCCGGTCTCCAGCAGGACCTTCCCGAGCGTCGTGTCGTCGATCGGCTTCTCGTTGTGCACGGTGACGCCGTGCACCGCGTCGACCATGGCCTTGAACCCGTTGAAGTCGATGCCGATGAAGTGGTTGATCCGCAGCCCGGTGAGCTTCTGGATCACCTTGGTCATGCACTGCGGGCCGCCGACGCCGAACGCGGTGTTCAGCTTCGCGATCTTCTGCTCCTTCACCACTTCGTCGGTGGTGGCGGATTTGGCCGGGTCCCAGCGGTTGCAGTCCGGGCGGTCGATTTCGAGGTCGCGCGGGAAGGAGACGACGACCACGCGCTTCCGGTCGGCGGGCACGTGCGCGACCATGACCGTGTCGGACCGCGCGCCGGGCACGCCGTCGGCGCTGCCGACGTTCTCCTCGGACGACGCGCCGTCGCGGCTGTCGGAGCCGACCATCAGGAAGTTCTCGTCGTTGGCCTGCGCGGCGGCGTTCTGGATGTCCGAGGAGTTCTCGTCGAGCGCGGAGACCTGGGTGAACTTGGCGTCGAACCAGTTGATCGCACCCCAGGCCGCCCCGGTGCCGACGAACACCAGCACGGACAGCACGATCAGCGCGATCCGCCCGATGCGCGCCGTCCGATCGTTGTGGCGCTGCTTCTTCTCCTGCAACCGGGTCTGCGGCGCTTGCTCGGCCTCGTCCTCTTCGGGCCGGTCGCCGGTCGTGACCACGCGTTGCAACGCGGTCCGCGTCTGCTCCAGCAGCGCCACCGGCCGCGAGGTCAGCCGTTCCCGCCGCTCGCGCCGCTTCGCCTCCTCCGCCGCCATCTCGTCGTGAGCGGCGGAGAACCGGGCGAGCGTGTGGTCGATCTTCCGCCGCGACTGCGTCGCCTCGTCGATGACCTCCATCTCGTCGGTCATGGTGAGCGGGTCCATTTCGGACCGCGGCGGCACCCCCTTCGCCGGCCGCGCCGGCGCCCGCCGAGTCCGGGGCCGGCCGTCGGCCGGGGCTTCGGCACCGACCGCGGGGGTGACCTGGGTGTGCTCGGCCGGGTCGGCGGGTGTGACGGCCGGGGTGAGCTGGGTGCGGTCGGCCGGGGCGCCGCCGGTGACCGGACGCTCGACCGCGGGGGTGAGCTGGGTGCGGTCGGCCGGGGCGCCGCCTGTGACCGGACGCTCGACCGCGGGGGTGACCTGGGTGTGCTCGGCGGGCTTGCCGCGGGGACCGGGGCGTTCGGCGGGACTGCCGTTGCGTTCGAGCGGTTTCCCGGGGGGGCCGGGGGTGAGCTGGGTGCGCTCACCGTTCGCCCCGGCGCCGGGCTCGGGCCGGCCGGGGGACGGGTCCGGACCACCGGCGGCCGGGGCGAGCACCGTCCGCTCACCGGTCTGGCCCGGGCCCCGCTCCATCGCCCGGTCACCGGTCCCCGGGCGCGGACGGTCACCCGCGGCGCGCTCGGCCGGTGTCCCCTGAGGACTGGGCCGACCGCGTCCGGCCGGAGGTGCGCCGTGGGAACCGAGGACAGCGCGGTCGGCGCGGTCAGCGGGCGGGGCTCCGTTCAGCGCCTCGGGGGCGCCGTTTCGGGGTTTGCGGGGGCGGTCGGCGGCGGGGTGGCCGTTCGGGGCCGGGGGTGGTCCGCCGACGGTGGCACCGGTTCGGGGACGTCCGGGCGAGCCGTTGAGAGGGCCGAGTCCGGAGCGGTCCGGCTGGTCGCCGCGGTCCGTGGAAGCCGAGCCGGTGGTGGTCCGGTCCAGGGCGGCGGGCGAGCCGCCGGGGTCCGGGGTCGCGTGGGCGCCGGTGGACTGGACCGGTCCCGGCGAATCCGGCAACGCCCGGCGACGGCCGGGGCGTGCGCCCACCGGACCCGGTGCTGCTGAGCCCGGACCGGCTGCGCCTGGGCCCGCTAAGCCCGGACCGGATGAGCCGGGTGCTGCCGAACCTGGACCTGCTGGGCCCGCCCCGGCCAAGCCTGGACCGGCTAGGCCCAGACCTGCTAAGCCCGGACCGGCCGAGCTTGGACCCGCTGAGCCAAGACCTGCTGCGCCCGGACCGACTGGGCCTGGACCGGTCGAGCCTGGACCTGCTGGGCCTGGGCCGGCCGAGCCTGGGCCTGCTGGGCCCGGACCGGCCAAGCCTGGACCGGCCAAGCCTGGGCCTGCTGGGCCTGGACCGGCTGAGCTCAGACCCGCTGAACCAGGACCGGCCGAACCCGGGCTCGCCGGGGCGGTCGAGGTGTGTCGTTGCGGCGGAGGGCCCGGAACCGGCGAAGCCGAGGTCGAGCGGCGGGGGCGTGGGGGGCGGGGTGGGACCTCGGCCACCGGCTGGATCGGTGCCGGGCGGGTTCGTCGGGCGGGTGCTTCCGCGCGGTCGGTGGAGTAGGGCTGCTCGTCCGCGTGAACGGGCGAGTGTCCCGGTTCCTCTGCGTGAGCACCGCGACGTCCGGACCGCTCCGCCGGAACGGAGCGGGGCCCGGTCGGCTCGGCCTGGTGGCTGCCCGTGTTCCGCGGTCGGGCGCGGCGTCCGGATCGCTCGCCGGCCGGATGAGCGCCGGAGTCCGCCGCGCTGAGGTGGTGGCCGTTGGTGGCGGCCGGCAGGTCGGGTGCGACCGGGAGGTGGGCGGCGTCGGCCGCTCGGTGGCCGTTGGTTGCGCCGTTCGGGTCCGGCCGGCTGGAGCGGCGCCCCGAAGTCCTCTCCGGGAGATCGGTGTACCGGTGGCCGTTGATTGCGCCGTTCGGCGCCGTTCGGCTCGGGCGGCGGGTCGTCGGCTCGGGGGGTGCGTGACCGCCGACCGTCTCGCCCGAGCGGGGGCCGGACCCGGCTTCGGTGTCGGGGGCTTCGGTGTCCGGGCCGGTTTCGAAGATCGGACGTTCGCCGGTGTGCCGGGCGACCACGTCGGACACGCTGATGCCGCCGTGGGTGTCCATCGAGCGGCGCCGGCCGGGGCGGGAGGGGGTACCGCCGTCCGAGTGGCGACCGGTGCCGTGGGTGTGGTGCTCGTCGGGCACTCGGTCTCCTTTCGCACTTCAGCACTGGTCAAGCGGTTCCCGTACTGGGCGACGCCGGCTCCAGTACGCGCCCTCCCCGGACATGTCGCACCTCGGCGGGCTTTCGTTATCGTACGGATACCCAGCGTTCGTGACGACACCCTCCCGCGATTTTCTTCACCATGCGTCTATCTGGCCCGGGCTGAAGCGGACGAACAGGTGAAGCTGGCGTTCGGTGAACGGAAGTGACCCCGGCTTTACGTTACTCAGAGTGGGTAATTACTCGAGCCGTCCCACGGTCGTGATAGGCGATCCGATTGCGTCCGGCGCGCTTGGCCGCGTAGAGCAGGTTGTCCGCGCGCACGAGCTGCCGCTGGACCGCCTCCTGATCGGCGGACGCATACGCCACCCCCACGCTTATGGTGACCCGCAGCCCGGGCTGGAGTTCTGACCAGGGGTGACGCGCGACGCGCACGCGGGTCGCTTCGACCAGGCGGATCGCGCTGGGCGCATCGATGCCCGGCAGCACGAGCGCGAACTCCTCGCCGCCGTAGCGCGCGCAGAAGCCGTCCGGCGGCAGGTCCTCCTGGAGCAGGTCCGCGACGCGGCACAGGACCCGGTCGCCCAGCAGGTGACCGTACGTGTCGTTGACGTGCTTGAACCGGTCCAGGTCGATCAGCGCCAGCGCGAGCCCGCGGCCGGAGGGCAGTCCCGGCAGCCGCTGGTCGAGGTAGCGCCGGTTGTAGCTGGAGGTCAGGGTGTCCCGCAGACTGCCGGCCCGGGCGATGTCCAGCGCGGAGCGCAGGTGCTGGTAGGCGCGCTGCCACTCCCCCTGGGTGGCGAACATCCCGGCGATGGATTCGTGCAGGGTCAGCAGGTCCGGCGGGACCACCGTGGGCCACGCCTGGAGCTCGTCCTCGGCCGCCACACCCACCTCCGCCACCTCATGGTTGTCGACCTACAGGAGCGGTCGCTTGAGGTATCGGTACGGGCGAAGGCGAATATCGCTCAAGTGGACGACGCCGGAACGAGGTGATCACGCACCGAAGTTCTGCGGTCCCAGCGACGAGAACGGTTCCTCGGCCTGGAGCTGCGCGTACTGGTCCTGGGCCCAGTAACTCACACCAGCCCCAGGATCTTGCAGCAACTGTGCGTAGTCGGCCCAGGAAATCCAGCGCCAGCCGCCGACTTCGGCCGGGTTGGGCTCCGGATCGCGGTCGGCCCAGGCGACGAACACCGGGCAGAACTCGTTCTCCACGATCCCCTCGAACGGCGGGGTCCGGTAGCGGTAGGACGGCAGCACGCAGCGCAGGTCCGCGAGCTCGGAGAGCCCGATCTCGTAGGCCGCCCGCCGCCGCACGGCGTCTTCCAGCGCCTCGCCCGGCGCCGGGTGCCCGCACACGCTGTTGGTCCAGACCCCCGGCCACACCTTCTTGTCGAGCGCCCGCTGCGTGATCAGCAGGGCCTGGTCGGATCGGCGCAGCACGTAGCAGGAGAACGCGAGGTGCAGCCGGGTGTCGGCGTGGTGGCTCGCGAGCTTCGGCCCGGTTTCGCCGGTGGGCACGCCGTCCTCGGTGACGAAGACGACGCGTTCGGACTCGGTTTCGGTCATGGTGTCCACCCCGAAACTGAACACCAGAGCGGACGGGCGGCGGTACCGCGATGCGGGTGGCCGCGGTTTCCCCTCTCCGGGGGCCGACCGGGAACTGTGCGTGACCATCCGGCGTGAATGTCCACAGTGTACACAGCAAATTGGACGTACATAGTGGACTAGAGCGCCGAGAGGTGCTCGACGATCAGGGTGGTGAGGGCCTCCGGGGCCTCCTCCGCCACCCAGTGCGAAACGTCCTCGAGCATCTCGAACCGGTACGGACCGGCCACCCACTTCTCCGTGCCGAATGCCGCCACCGAGCCGAAAGCCACGTCTTCGGTGGACCAGACGTACATGGTCGGCACGGAGATCTCGCCGATCTTCCCGCCCGGCCTCCCGGCCCGGTACCAGTTGAGCGCGGCGGTGAGCGCACCCGGCTCGGACAACCGCTGCACGTACTCGTCGATCTTGCTCGGCGGGACGCGGCGGTCGAAGACGTCCCGCAGGGCCCGGGCCCCGTCGGCCAGCATGCGCTGCTCGGTGACGCGGGTCTGGCGCCATTCGGTCAGGTAACCCGAGCGCAGGTGCTGGTCCTCGTCGGTCTTCATCGCCGCCGCGAGCGCCGCCGGGTGCGGGGTGGAGACGACGGTGAGGCTGCGCAGGCGCTCCGGGTGCGCGTCGGCCGCCCACCACGCGACGGCGCCGCCCCAGTCGTGGCCGACGAGGTCGAACTCGCGCCACCCCAACCGGTCGGCCATCGCGACCACGTCCTCGACCAGGGTGGTGATGCCGTACTCGGCCGGCTGCTCCGGGCGGACCGACGGCGAGTAGCCCCGCTGGTCGGGGGCCACCGCGCGGTAGCCGAGCACGCCGAGGGTGGCCACCTGGTGCTCCCACTCGACGGCCGCCTCGGGGAAGCCGTGCAGGAGCAGAACGGGGCGGCCGTCCTCGGGCCCGGCGGCGATCGCGTCGAAGACGCCGGCTTCGGTCGGGATGCTGAGCTGCTCGATCACGACTGGCACTCTATCGCCCGGCCCCGGCCGGCCCGGTCGAGTCCGGGCAGGCAGACCTCGGCGGACAAAGGGGCAGCCAGGCGGTCCGGGAGGCCCGGCGTGACCACCCTGGTCAGGGAGAACCCCTATCTTGTCCGGTTTTGTCGGCGTTTGCCCCGGCAACCGCGCAGACGTGTTCAGAAGGGAACAGAGTGGCGACAAGCAGCCGGGGTCTCACTTACCGTCACCCTCGTCGTCTCCGACCGGTTCTCCCAGGGAGAGTCCACGCCGGTCACGACAACGCAGGAAGCCGCCCTGGCGGGCCAGCCCGTGTGGACGGTGCACGGTTTCGGCTACAAGTCGACAAATCTGGATCAGATCGAACCGAGGAGACAATATGGCTTCGCAGAACGGCGCAAAGGTCGACTCAGGCGTAATGCGCCAGGGTGCGGCCGTCATCACCAGCACGGGTGACGGCATCACGAGGGTCAACGGCCAGGTCGACTCGACCATGCACAGCCTGCGCGCGACCTGGCAGTCGGACGCCGCCCTGGTGTTCGACCAGGCGATGGCCTCCTTCGACCAGACCGTGAAGACGATCGTGCAGCGGCTCGGCACGCTGTCCGAGCACGTCACCACGGGTGCGGCCCAGTACGACTCCCGGGACGAGGACAACACCTCGCAGGCCAAGGCCCAGGCCGCGGTCATCGGCGGCGGCGGCCTCGCCGGCTTCTGACCGTCCTCCCACCCGTTTTCAGGAAAGGAAATCCCCATGGCTCTGGGCCAGTTCACGATCAGCTTCACCGAGATGCAGAGCACCGTCGAGCAGGCGAAGCAGCAGTCCAACCAGATCACCGACCTGCTCGACGAGATGCGCAACAAGATCATGGCGCAGCGTGAGCACTGGACCGGTGCCGCGGCCGACGAGTTCCAGTCGACCTACGAGTGGTGCCACCAGCAGGCGCTGACCCTGCCGCAGGCCCTCGACGCCGCGGGCCGCACGCTCGCCACGATCAACGAAGGCACCTCCTCGACCGAGGGCAGCAACGCGCAGCGGTTCGCCCAGCGCTGATGCCGGCGGCGCGGGCCCCGGGGGCGCGGCGCACGCTTGGCCGCGCCCCCGGGGCTTCGGCCTTCAGACCCGAAAGGACAGTGAGCAGCCATGACCTACGGCACTCTGGACGGGACGCTCCCACCCCCGGCCGACACCAAGCCGAAGGGCCCGTTCACCAGCCCGGGGGACCAGACTCCCCCGGACCCGGGCAAGCAGTGGATCCCGACCGGCGACGTCGGCAACGCGCCGCCCGTGCCGGGCGGTTCCGAGCACCCCGGCAAGGGCGTGACCGCGGTCAACACCGCGGCGATGCGCACGTTCGCGGCGAACATGCGGACGCTGGCGGAGGGCCCGTTGTCCAAGCTCCCCGCGGACCTGGACACGGTGAACGTCAAGCCGGGCGTGTTCGCCACGGCGCACGACAAGCTCATCCAGCCGATCGTGGGCACGGGTGGCCTGCGGGACACCACCCGGTCCACGGTGCAGGACCTGGTGACCGCGCTGAACGACGTCGCGGACGCGGTGACCAAGGCGGCGAACGCGTATGACAACGCGGACGAGGCCAACAAGATGACCACCGATGAGTACAACCAGTACTTCGGTCAGCTCAGCTCGGAGATCACCGGGGCGGGGCAGAAGCGCAGCTGATCCGTCCAGCGGCTGGACGGTGAGTTTCCAGGTTGTTTCGAGGCTGACGAGGGACAATGGGCGACGACAACAACAACCACGGGTTCACCAGCGACGACAACGGTGTCTGGCCGGACTCCAGCACCACGCCGACGAACTCGACCGGTGATCCGAGCAAGGACTTCGCCGGCATGACCTGGAAGCAGATCGAGGCGGCAATCCTCGGCGGCGGCTCGATGGCGCCCGGCCAGGAGCAGGCCGACCAGGCCTACTCCAACGTGAACTGGCAGTCGTTGCAGGCCGCCGCCGGGGTTTTCCAGACCACCCAGCTCAACCTGGCCATGGTCTCCCAGGCGATCAAGGACCAGGCCCTGGCCCTGGCCGGCGGGGACGGCCCGTGGAAGGGCACCGCGGCCAAGAACTTCAAGTCCATGATGGACAACATGGCCGCCAAGTTCGACGGCCTGGTGCACCAGATCACCGACGGTGGCAATGGCGGGCGCAACGTCCCGAACCAGCTCGTCAACTCGGCCGCGTACCTGCAGTGGGCCCAGAACACCCTGCGCTACATCGACAGCTACTACGCCCAGCAGGTCATCGAGCGCGGCAAGGTCCTCAACGACGGGCGCGCGTACATCTCGCAGTTCCCCGACGCCGTCGAGATGATGACCAACGACATGCGCAAGGTCGGCAACCAGCTCTCCGGCAAGTACCACTCGTTCAGCACGGCCAGCAACACCTCCTCGACCCCGCCGCCCAGCACTGGTGGCGGGGACGTGCCGCCTCCGCAGGTGCCCCCGCCGCCGGCGGTCCCGCCGCCGCCCGCCGTGCCGCCGCCCCCGCGGTGCCGCCGCCGACCACCCCGCCGCCGGCCGCCCCGCCGCCACCCGCCGTGCCGCCGCCCGCCGTGCCCCCGCCCGGCGGGGGCAAGGTGCCGCCCCCGAACGTCCCGCCGCCGCCCGGTGGCACCGGTGGCGGCCCCGGCGGCACCGGCAACCCGCCGCCGTTGAAGAGCGCCGCCGTGCCGCCGCCGCCCGGTGGCGCCGGAAGCGGCCCGGGCAGCGGCAACGGCTCGCCGCCGCCGTTCAAGAACCTCGCCCTCGCGTCCCCGCCGGGGTCGAACGGTGGGAACGACCCGGGCACCAACCCGCCGTCGATCCCGCCGCCGCCCGGTGGCACCGGCAGCGGGCCCGGCTCCGGTCCGGGCGCGATCCCGCCGCTGAGCTCGCCGAACATCCCGTCGCCGCCCGGTGGCAGCAACGGCAGCGGTAAGGACAACGCCAAGAACCTCGGCTCCATCAAGCCGCCCGCGCTGGACGGTCCTCCCGGCGACAGCACCGGTACCGGTGGTCCCGGTGGTGTCGGTGGCCTCGGCGACATCAAGTCGCCCTCGCTCGGCGGTGCCCCCGGCGACGCCAACGGGCTCGGGGGTGCGAACGGCCTCGGGAACCTCAAGTCGCCGTCCCTGGGCGGTGCCCCGGGTGACACCAACGGCCTCACCAACAACGCGCTCAACCCGGCCCAGCTCCCGCCGAGCCTGCAGGCCCCGCCCGGGGACACCAAGGGCGGCGGCCTCCCGATGATGCCCCCGGGTGGCATGGGCACCGGCGGCGCGGGCGGGGCGAACGGCTCCGGCGCCGAGCGGCCCGACTCCTCGGGCCTGCTGGGCGGTATCGACAAGCCGTGGATCCCGGACCCGCCGCAGGGCATCGGCGACCCGAACGCGCTGGCGCAGACCCCGCCGCTCACCTCGGCTTCGTGGGCTCCGCCGCCGGGTGACGTCGGCACGGGCGGCAGCGGTTCCAGCGTCCCGGGCCTGGACTCGAGCGGGATCGGTGGCCCCGGCGGTACCGGCTCCGACCCGTCCGGCCTCGGCGACATCAAGGGTCTCGACCCGAGTCAGTTCGTGGCTCCGCCGGGGTTGTCGGCGCAGAATCCGGGTGGGTCGCAGGTGCCGGGGGTTCAGCAGCCGGGTTCGCCGATGATGCCCCCGGGTGGTATGGGTACCGGTGGTGCGGGTGGCGCGAACGGCTCCGGGGCCGAGCGTCCGGATTCCGCCGGTCTGCTGGGCGGGGTGAACGAGCCGTGGAACGGCAGCACCCCGGACGGCATCGGCGACCCGAGTTCGCTCGGCGAGACTCCGGCGTTGAACCCGGCTTCGTGGGCTCCGCCGCCGGGTGACATCGGTGGCGTGGACCTCAACGGTGCGGGTACCGAAGGACTGGGTGGGGCCGGCGGCGAAGGCCCGTCGAGCCTCGGCGGTGTCGGCGGTGTCGATGGTTCCGGGGGCCTTGGCGACATCAAGGGTCTCGACCCGAGTCAGTTCGTGGCTCCGCCGGGGTTGTCGGCGCCGAACCCGGGTGGGTCGCAGGTGCCGGGTGCTCAGCAGCCGGGTTCGCCGATGATGCCCCCCGGTGGTATGGGTACCGGTGGTGCGGGTGGGGCGAACGGCTCCGGTGCCGAGCGGCCGGATTCGGCCGGTCTGCTGGGTGGCGTGGGTGAGCCGTGGACTGCGAGCACTCCGGATGGCGTCGGGGATCCGAGTTCGTTTGGGGAGACTCCGGCGTTGAGTCCGGCTTCGTGGGCTCCGCCGCCGGGTAGTTCCGGTGCGGATCTGACGGGTGCTGGTGGTGCGGATCCGGGTGAGATCCAGGGCTTGGATCCGAACCAGTTCGTGGCTCCGCCGGAACTGTCGGCCCCCAACTCGAACGGGTCGCAGGTGCCGGGTGTTCAGCAGTCGGGTTCGCCGATGATGCCCCCGGGTGGTATGGGTACCGGTGGTGCGGGTGGGGCGAACGGTTCGGGGGCCGAGCGGCCGGATTCCGCGGGTCTGCTGGGCGGGGTGGGTGAGCCGTGGACTGCGAGCACTCCGGATGGCGTCGGGGATCCGAGTTCGTTTGGGGAGACTCCGGCGTTGAGTCCGGCTTCGTGGGCTCCGCCGCCGGGCAGCTCGGGTGCGGATCTGACGGGTGCTGGTGGTGCGGATCCGGGTGAGATCCAGGGCTTGGACCCGAACCAGTTCGTGGCTCCGCCGGAACTGTCGGCGCCGAACGCCAATGGGCAGCAGGTGCCGGGCGGTCAGGCCCCCGGCTCGCCGATGATGCCTCCGGGCGGCATGGGCGCGGGTGGCGCGGGCGCCGGGGCGAACGGGGCCGAGCGGCCGGATTCGGCCGGTTTGCTGGGCGGGGTGGGTGAGCCGTGGACCGCGAGTACTCCGGACGGCGTCGGGGACCCGAGTTCGTTCGGGGAGACACCGTCCTCGCCGGCCACGTCGTGGTCCTCGGGCGGCTCGCCGAGTGAGCTGACCGCGCTGCCGGACGGCCCCACCAGCACGAACGGGACGGCGACGGCCCCGGGCGGGATGCCGATGACCCCGCCTCCGGGTGGGGCGGGCACTCCGCCGGTGGCGGCCGAGCGGCCGGATTCGGCGGGGCTGCTCAACGGCGGCTCCGAGCCGTGGTCGGGCGGGTCGGTCCCGGCCGGGGTCGGTGACCCGGACGTGGTGTCCGAGACGCCGTCCGCGGCGCCGGCTTCGTGGGCGACCGCGCCGGCCGAGACGCCCGCCGAGGCTCCGGCCTCGTGGGCCACGTCGTCGGCCGAGGCGCCCGGATGGTCCACTCAGGACTCGGGTGGAACTGCGGCACAGTCCACTTCGGACGTTCCCGCAGTGCCGTTCGGGCCGACCGGGTGGGGTGTGGCGGATCCGGGGCAGCCCACGCGAGAGCGGGAGAAGGACAAGGCCGCGCCAGGGGCGACGCCCTTCGCCGACCAGCCCGACGACAGCGTGCGGATCGCCGTGGTCGAGCCCGCGGAGGCGGCGGACACCTCGGCGTGGGACGTCGGCACGGCGGCGTTCCTGCCCGGTCTGCTGCCGGTGACGGCGCCGGCGCAGGAGCGCGAAGAGGACCTCACCACCGATCTGGTGGAGCGCACGGACGAGCCGTGGCGGCCCGTCGAAGACCCGGACGAACCGCGGCGCGCGACCTACCAGCGGCTGCGCTCGGGCCAGGGCGAGTTCATCCCGGATGAGCTGCCCACCTGCGGTGACGGCCCGCCGCCGGAGCCGGAAGCGGCCGAAGAGGACACCTCCGCCACCGAAGACGGCGAGGAGGAGGAAGAAGAGGAACGCACCATGGCCGACCTGCTGAGCCAGGACGGCACCGCGTGGGGCGGTCCGGTGAACCGGCCGTCCGGCGTGCTGGAGTGACGGTTCGAGTGATGACGGAGGAGGTGCACCGGTGAGCACGGAGACGGTCAAGCGCGGCCCGCGGACCGCGGGTCCTGAGCTGCCCGAGGGAACCGAGGAGCTGCAGGAGCCGCCGGTGCTGGCCGAGCCGGCCGCGCGGGACTTCAACTCGCTGCTGATGATGCTGCCGATGGGCATCGGTTCGATGGTCATGGTGCTGTCGTTCTCGGGGGTCGGCGGCAGCTCGCCGATGACCTACGTGCTCGGTGGCGGCATGGGCGTGTCGATGATGGCGATGAGCCTCGGGCAGCTGACCCGGTCGGCCGGTGAGCGCAAGCGCAAGATGCGGGCCGAGCGCCGGGACTACCTCCGTTACATCACTCAGGTGCGCGGCCGGGCGCGGTCGACGGCCGAGCAGCAGCGGCGGGCGGTGGCGTGGAACAACCCGTCGCCGGACTCGTTGTGGTCGCTGGCGATGGGGCCGCGGCTGTGGGAGCGGCGGGTTTCGCACGACGACTTCGGCCGGGTGCGGATCGGGCTCGGCTCGCAGCAGTCGGCGCTGGAGCTGGTTCCGCCGGTGACCAAGCCGATCGAGGACCTGGAGCCGCTGTCGGCCATTTCCCTGCGGCGGTTCACCGAGACCTACCGGACGTTGTCGGGGATTCCGACGGCGGTGGGGCTGCGCAGCTTCACCAGCGTGGAGTTCGACGGTGACCCCGAGGCCGCGGTGGGCCTGGTGCGGGCCATGCTGGCGCAGCTGGTGACGTTCCAGTCGCCGGACGAGCTGCGGGTGGCGGTGCTGACCACGGAGGCGGCGCAGTCGCAGTGGGACTGGGTGAAGTGGCTGCCGCACAACAACCACCCGACGCTGCGGGACGCGGCGGGCCCGCTGCGGCTGCTGGCGGCGGACCACGACGAGCTGATGGACATCCTGGGCGAGGAGGTCGCCGACCGCGACGACCACGACAAGTCCGTCGGCCCGACCACGACCGAGCCGATGGTGGTGATCGTGGCGCACCTGGCGACGTTGCCGGAGTCCTCGCGGCTGCTCGGCGCGGGCCTGCGCAACGTGGTGCTGCTGGACGTGACCGGTGCGCTGCCCGGTGGCCCGAAGGTGCTGCGGCTGACCACCAAGGACGATCGGGTCGAGTTCCCGGCCGGCACCGGGGTCGGCTCGGCGGTGCGGGACGAGCTGTCGGTGATCCAGGCCGAAGGGCTGGCGCGGTTGCTGGCGCCGAAGCGCACGAGCGGCACGCTGGAGATCGCGGACCAGCCGTTGGAGAGCGACTTCGGCCTGACCGCCCTGCTGAACATCCGGGACGTGCACTCGTTCGACGTGCCGGCGCAGTGGCGGCCGCGGGCGGTGCAGCGGGCGCGGATGTCGGTGCCGATCGGGGTGACCGAAGAGGGCGAGATCGTCGAGCTGGACCTGAAGGAATCGGCGCAGGGCGGGATGGGCCCGCACGGCATGCTGATCGGCGCGACCGGCTCGGGCAAGTCCGAGCTGCTGCGGACGCTGGTGCTGGGGCTGGCGGCGACGCACTCGTCGGAGATCCTGAACTTCGTGCTGGTCGACTTCAAGGGCGGCGCGACCTTCCTGGGCATGGACCGGCTGCCGCACACCTCGGCGATGATCACCAACCTGGCCGACGAGCTGCCGCTGGTCGACCGGATGCAGGACTCGCTCAACGGTGAGATGGTGCGGCGCCAGGAGCAGTTGCGCGCGAGCGGGCACCCGTCGTTGTACGAGTACGAGAAGGCGCGCGCGGCCGGTGAGCAACTGGCGCCGATGCCGACGTTGTTCCTGGTGGTGGACGAGTTCTCCGAGCTGCTGAGCGCGAAGCCGGAGTTCATGGAGCTGTTCGTCTCGGTCGGGCGGCTGGGCCGCAGCCTCGGGGTGCACCTGCTGCTCGCCTCGCAGCGGCTGGACGAGGGCCGGATCCACCGGGTCGAGGGCCACCTCTCCTACCGGATCGCGCTGCGCACGTTCTCCTCGATGGAGTCCCGCAGCGTGATCGGGGTGGGCAGCGCCTACGAGCTGCCGTCCGAGCCGGGCAACGGCTACCTCAAGATCGACACCACGAACCTGGTCCGCTTCAAGGCCGCTTACGTCTCCGGCCCGGTCCCCGCGGGCGGCGGCGAGGGCGGGCTGGTGGACGCCGCGCGGGTCAGCCGCGAGGTCGTGCCGTTCTTCACCCAGGCGCGCCCGGTCCGGCTGATCGTCCGCGACGACCAGGTCGACGACACCGCCGAGCAGGCGCCGGAGGACGTCCACGAGAACACCGGGCCGACCGGTCCGACCCTGGCCGACGTGTTCGTCGAGCGCCTCGCCGGGGCCGGCCCGGCCGCGCGCCAGGTGTGGCTGCCGCCGCTGGCGGAGTCGCCCTCGCTGGATTCGCTGCTGCCGAGCGTGCTGCCGGACCCGGTGCGCGGCATGACCGTGCAGGACCCGGCGCACCACGGTCGGCTGCGCGTGCCGATGGGCATGATCGACCGGCCGTTCGAGCAGGTGCGCGAGCTGCTGCTGGCCGACCTGTCCGGCGCGGCCGGGCACGTGGCCGTGGTCGGCGGTCCGCAGACCGGCAAGTCGACGCTGGTGCGCACCCTGGTGCTGGCGCTGGCGATGACCCACACCCCGGACGAGATCCAGTTCTACGGACTGGACTTCGGCGGCGGCGGGATCATGTCGATCAGCGGGCTGCCGCACGTCGGCTCGGTCGCCACGCGGCTGGAGCGCGACCGCGTGGTGCGGACCATCGAAGAGATCTCGCAGATCATGGAGTACCGCGAGAACGTCTTCTCCGAGCGCGGCATCGAGTCGATGGAGGTCTACCGGCAGCTACGCCGCCGCGGCCAGCTCGAAGACGCGTTCGGCGACGTCTTCCTGGTGATCGACGGCTGGTTCTCGCTGAAGAACGACTACAACGAGCTGGAAGCGAAGATCGGCGAGCTGGCCTCGCGCGGGCTGTCGTTCGGCATCCACGTGGTGATCGCCTCGACCCGCTGGTCGGAGATCCGGCCGTACCTGCGCGACCTGCTCCAGACCCGGTTCGAGCTGCGCCTGGGCGACCCGATGGAGTCGGAGATCGGCTCCCGCAAGGCCAAGACCGTGCCGAACCAGCCGGGCCGCGGCATGACCCCGGACGGGCTGCACTTCCTGGCCGGACTGCCGCGGATGGACGGCAGCTCGGCCACCGACGACCTCGCGGCCGCGACCAAGGCCGTCGCCGAGGAGGTGCACACGTTCTGGCCCGGCCGCCGGGCCCCGGCCGTGCGGATGCTGCCCTCGACGCTGCCGATCGGCGAGCTGCCGCGCCCGGACGGCGACCTGCGGATCGCGCTGGGCCAGGACGAGCAGCGGCTGCTGCCGGTGTGGCAGAACTTCGAGGCCACCCCGCACCTGCTGGTGTTCGGCGACAACGAGACCGGCAAGACCAACCTGCTGCGGCTGTCCCTGCGCTCGATCCTCGCGCGGTACTCCCCGGCCGAGGCGAAGGTCGTGCTGGCCGACCCGAGCCGCACGCTCGACGCCGAAGTCCCGGAGGCCTACCGCGTCGGCTACGCGACCACTTCGGAGTCGTTGCAGGAGCTGGCGACGCAGGCCGGCGTCTCGCTCTCGCCGCGGGTGCCCGACCAGAGCATCACCGCCGACCGGCTCAAGCGCCGCGACTGGTGGACCGGCCCGCGCCTGTTCTTCGTGGTCGACGACTACCAGCTGCTCACCACGGGCATGGGCTCGCCGCTGGAGCCGCTGCTCTCGCTGCTGGCCCAGGGCTCCTACATCGGCTTCCACCTGATCGTCGCGCGCAGCACCTCGGGGGCGATGCGGGCGCTGAGCGACCCGGTGATCCGCCGGATCTGGGAGCTGGGCAGCCCGGGCGTCGTGTTCTCCTACCCCAAGGAAGAGGGCAAGTTCCTCGGCGAGGCCGCCCCGCGCAAGCTGCCCGCCGGTCGCGCCCAGCTCGTCACCCGCCGCGGCGTGAAGCTCATGCAGACCGGTTACGTGCCGACCGGGGCCGACGCCGAGCAGCAACTGGTCGGTGGTCTCCGGTGACGGCTTCCCCCCACCCCCCAAGCGAAGGAAGGAGCGGACGTTGACCACCACGCAACAGGGCGAACTGTGCCGGATCACCGTGTACGGCCCCCAGGGCCGCGCCGACCTGGCCGTGCCGATGGCGGTGCCGGTCACCAGCCTGCTGCCGGTGCTGCTGCGGCACACCGGCGGCCGGGAGGAACTGCGCGAGTCGTGGGTCCTGCAGCGGCTCGGCGACGCGCCGCTCGACCCCGCGGGCACGCCGGAGTCGCTGGACTGGAAGGAGGGTGAGGAGTTCCACCTCCGCCCCCGCCAGGACCCGCTGCCGGAGCTGGACTTCGACGACATCGCCGACGGCATGGCCACGGCCGTGAGCCGTCAGCCGGGACGCTGGCGGCCGGAGTTCAACCGGTTCCTGTTCCTCGGGTTCGCCATCTTCGCGCTGGTCGTGCTGGCCCGCGTGCTGCTCTACCCGGACCTTTCGGTGTTCCCGGCCGCGAGCGCGGGGGTCGTGGCGCTCGGGCTGCTGGTGGCCGCGGTGGCCACCGGCGTGCGGTCGGAGGACCGGGCGCTGCTGGTGCTGCTGGGCCTGGGCGGCTGCGGGTTCGCCGCAGTGGCCGGCGCGGTCGGCGTGGCCGGCCTCGGACCGGCGTTCGACCTGCAGGGCGCGCCGGTGCTGGTCGGCTGCCTGACCTTCGCGCTGGCGGGCGGGCTGGTGATCGGCGGCCGGGCCGCGTGGTCGCCGTCGATCCCGTTCGTGCCCTTCGGCGCGGTGGTCGCGACCGGCGCGCTGGGTGCGCTCACGCTCTGGCTGCACCTGGGCCCGGGGTTCTCCACGGTGCAGGCGGCCGGACTGGTCTCCACTGTCCTCATCGGACTGCTGGTGTTCGCGCCGCGGATCGGCATCCGCTTCGCCCGCATCCGGGGCCCGCAGCTCCCGCGCACGGCCGACGAGCTGCAGTACGACATCGAGCCGGCGCCGGCCGAGCAGATGGTGCGCCAGACCGCGTACGCCGACGGCTACCTCACCATCGCCTCGATCGCCACCGCCGTCACGTTCACCGTGTGCTTCCCGTTCCTGATCGGCGAGGGCCTGTACCCGGGGCTGCTGGCCGGGCTGGTCTCCGCGGCGGTGCTGATGCGCTCGCGCAGCCTGCTCGGCGCGTGGCAGCGGGTGCCGCTGGCGGTCGCGGGCTCGATCGGGCTGGTGCTCCTCGCGCTGTCGCTGATCGAGCCGCTCGCGACGGACTGGCGCGGCGCCAGCGCGTTCGGCCTGGCCCTGGTGTTCTTCCTGTTGGTGCTGGCCATGCTGCGACCGCCGCCGCGGCGACTGCTGCCGATCTGGGGCCACCTGGCCAACTGGCTGGAGACGCTCAGCGCGGTCGCCGTGGTGCCGATCCTGCTGGAGCTGTTCGGGGTCTACTCCTGGGCCGTCGGGCTCACGGCGTGAACGGGGCGAGCTGAGCATGGTGCAGACGCAGAAGGACCACGTCGAGGCGTATTCGTTCCTGATCGGGCGGATGACCTCGGCCCTGGTGCTGGGCGACGCGAGCCACCTCGACGTGCCGGCCAAGCGGGCGTGGACGGGACTGCTCGTCGGCGTCGCGCTCGGCGTGCTGATCGCGGTCGGGTTCTTCGTCTACGGGCTGATCGTGCATCACACCGGCGGCGCCGCGCCGTCACCACCCGTGGGAGGGACGGGCGGGCCGTCGCACACGGTCCGCCAGGCCACCTGAGCTCGAACCACCACCACGGCACCGCGGTGCCGGGCCGGTGCCGGCAGGAAGGACGAAGGGGATCATGGACCTCTCGCTGACGCGTCGCGGGCACGGTGCCTCCGGCGCCCCCCTCGACAAGCAGACGATCGGCAACGCTCTGGTCGTCCACCCCGCCGACGGGATGACCGAGCAGGCCCAGGCGCTCGCGCTGGGCGTCGCGGCCGACACCGAGCACGACCTCGTGGTGGTCGACCTGCCGGTGGACTCGCCGATCTCGATGTGGGAGTCGGTGGCCAAGGTGCTGCCGCGCCGCCGCCGGGGGGTCCGGCTGGTGATCGGCGGCCGCTCGCGCGAGACGACGGCGCTGGCCGGGCAGTGGCTGGCCGAGCGGATCAACCGCACGGTGCTGGCCCCGGACGGCTCCGTGATCCCGAACGCCGGCGGCACCCTGTTCGTCCACTCCGGACGCGGCAGCGGCTGGGTCAAGTTCCAGCCCGGCCGCACGCCGAAGTGGGAGGCCAAGCGCTTCCCCCGCCCGTCGTGGGACTCCGGGCTGACCGCGGAGCTGACCTCCACCAGCTCACGCGGCGTCGCGGAGCCGCTGCCGGGCGGGCTCTGGGTGCGCCCGGTCGGCTTCGACCAGCAACAGCGTGAGCACCGCGTCGCGCTGGCCCACGGTCTGCCCGCGCTGCCGGACGCCATGACCATCGTGCTGGGCTGCCCCGGCTGCCCGCCGCTCACCCTCGACGACGTCGCCCGCCTGTGGGCCCGCCTGCCGGAGAACGTCCGGGCCGGGACCCGGTTCGTGCAGTACGGCCCGATGTCCATGCCGGGCGGCACGACCCTGGGCCAGGCGATCGCGGACCTGCTCGGGCGGGAGATCGCGTTCTACCCCGGACTGCCCGTCCTGGCCGCCCGCGCCCTCGACGTCCGCACGGTGCTGTTCGACGGCCGCCTCGGCTGGTCCACCTTCGTCCGCGAGATCGGCTACCGCCCGCGCGCCGCGCAGGACTCGCCCACCTCGCCCCGGCTGCTCAGCCACCGCACCCCGATCACCGGCCTGGACGAGATCGCCCCGGCCGTGTACTGGTACGCCCCCGACGCCGTGATCGAGGTCGTGCAGTCGGGCCTGCTGGTCCGCCCGCCGAAGGACGGCCCCGACACCCCGGCGGTCCGCGCGATCACCCTGGACCATTCGATCAACAACCTGACGTTCGACGCCCCGAGCGCGGACGCGGTCGACCGCATGCGCCTGCTGGCCGAGGACGTCCTGGCCCGCCTGGACGAGCACACCCGCGCGATGAGCCGGGTGCTGCCGGCGGCCGCGTTGCTGGCCGAGCGCTCCCGGGGGCAGATCCGCACCCGGGCGCTGGGGGAGATCGAGGCGGGGGGCCCGGAGTTCTCGGGTTCGGCGGCCCTGGGTTCGGTGTCCCTGGGTTCGGTGGCCGCGGACACCAGCGCGATCCCGGCCTACCAGCCGGCCACGGACCTGGGCTTGGACGCGGCCTCGGAACCTTCGTTCCTGCGCTCGGAGCCGACGATCACGCAGCGGCTCGACCCCGGGCTGAGGGCTTCACTGGCCGCCGCCGGCGCGCCGATCACCATCACCTCGGCCCGGCTGCCGATGACGGGGATCGAGGACGAGCCGGCCGGGGAGGCCGACCCGGTCCCGGCTCCTCCGGTGCCGGTCTCCGGCCCCACCGCGGTGCCGGCCGTGGGCTCGGCCGCGGCGCCGACCACGGTCTCCACCGCCGCGTCGACCCCGGGCCCGGCCCCGGTCGTCGGCGCCACCACGGCTCCCACCGGCTCGGCCTCCGCCGCCTGGACCCCGCCGCGGCTTCCGCCGTCGAACTTCACCCCGCCCAGCTTCACCCCGCCGGACTTCTCCACGCCCCCGGCGCCGCCCTCCTCGTCCGCGCCGGTGTTCCCGGTGACGCGGCCCGCCCCGATCCCCCCGGCCCTGCCACCGGCCGGGATGCCGATGACTTCGGCGCCGGTCGCGGTTCCGCCGGCCACCCCGCCCGCGGGGATGCCGTCGACCCCGACCCCGCCGGCTGAGGGACCGTCCGCCTCCGCGTCGGTTGCGATGCCGCCCGCTACTCCGCTGTCGGGCATGCCGATGGCCTCGGCGCCGGTTGCGGTTCCGCCGGCCACCCCGCCCGCGGGGATGCCGTCGACTCCGACCCCGCCCGCCACTCCGCCCGCGGGCCTGCCTTCGGTGACCGCCGTCCCGCCCGCGGCGCCGTCCCCGGTGGCCCCGCCCGTCCCGCCTGCGGTCGCCCCGCCGTCCCTGCCGGTCGCCGACGAGCCCGAGCCCGTCGCCGAGGCGGCCACGCCCACCTCCGTCCCGCCCGCAACCCCGGCCACGGCCGGCACCGACCACCCCACCGGCACCACTGCGGACCCCGTCACCAGCAGCGGCGAAGCCACCAGCACCGGCAGACCCGCCACCACCCACCGTCCCGCGGCCCTCCAGCCCACCCCCGGCCCCGAGTCCACCGCCCTGCTCCCCAAGCGGGGCGTGGACAAGGAGCGCGAGTGGCTCCGCAAGTCCCTCGGCGCCGAGTACGGCCTGATGTCCAACTCGATCGCGCGCATCCTTTCCGAGCACCCCGGCTTCCAAGGGGCGCTGTCGACTTCGTCGGTGGAGGTCCTCACCGACGCCGTCGCCGTGCAGCTCTACCTCTCGGCCAAGGGCACCGCGATCGACGCCGGGCTGCGCAGCGGGGTCAACGGGCCGCACGTGCCCATCGCGCGCTGCGTGGTCGCCGGGTTGGCCCGGCTGCCCTCGCACCGCGGGCCCGCGACGTTCGCGACCTCGCTTTCGAGCGCCGCCACCGCGCTCTACCGGTCGCAGAAGGTCCTCACCGAGTGGGGTTTCCTGAACACCCTGACCCAGCCGTCGTCCACCCTCGACGGGGACACCGACGTGCTGGTCTGGTCGATCACCGCGCGGCGCACGAAGCTGCTGGAGCCCGCCGACGCCGGGGTGGACAACCGGGTGCTGTTCGTGCCCGGCACCAGCTTCAAGGTGCTGGAGCTGCGCGAGCCCGCCGACGGCGCGCGCGGCTTGGTCCTGCTGCGCGAGCTGACCTCGAGCGAGGTCGACGAGACGGGCAAGGTCGCCTCCGATCGGATCTCGCTGGACGAGCTGGCGCTGGTCTCGCTGCGCCGCGAACTCGAGGTGCAGGCCGAGGCCGAGGGGCGCAAACCGATGGACAAAAAGGCAGCGGAACGGTTCAACGCGCTCCCGGGGCTGGTGTGAGTGCGATGTTGAGCCGGGAGAGGCGGATTCGATGAACCGACAGTTGCTCGTGGTCGCCGGAGACCGGCAAGGTGCGTTCCCGACCATCGGCGCGGCGCTGGCGCAGGCCCAGCCCGGCGCGACGATCAGCGTGTACCCGGGCCGCTACGAGGAGAACCTCGTGGTGGACCGCATGGTGTCGCTGGTCGCCGAGGAGGGGGCCGGCACGGTCGAGGTGGTCGCGCGTGAGGGCAGTGTGCTCGTCGCGAACTCCGAGGCCGTGCAGCTGCGCGGGTTCACCCTGATCAGCGAGGACGACAAACTGGTGGCCGTGGACGTGGTCCGCGGTGAGGCGGCGCTCGACGGCTGCCGCGTCGTCGGTGCGTCCTGGGCGACGCTGCTCGCGCGGCTCCAGGGCTCGCTCGCGGTGCGTGGCTGTAGCGTCACCAGCAGTGCCGGTGCGGGCGTGGTCATCGCCTCGCCCTCGCAGAGCACGATCGAAGACACCGAGATCTCCGACGCCGCTTCGTCGGGGGTCGTGGTGGCCGAGGTCGGGTCGGTGGTGCTGCGCCGGTGCCGGGTGACCCGCCCCCAGGGCAACGGCATCTGCGTCAACGGCGAGGCGGTCGCCGTGGTCGAGCAGTGCGAGATCTCCGGCGCGCAGAAGCCCGCCATGGTGGTGGAGCAGCAGGGGCAGGCCACCGTCACCGGCTTGACCGTGCGGGAGAGCGCGAACGTCGACCTGTACCTGACCAGCCAGGGCCGCATCTCCGTGGCCGGCTCGCACTTCCTGAACGCGCCGATGCAGGCCGCGCACGTGGCGGCCTCGTCCGCGCCGCTGCTGCGCGAGTGCGTGTTCTCCGGGGCCGAGCGCAACGCCGTGCAGGCGACGGGGAACGCGGCCCCGCAGTTCGTGGACTGCACGTTCGAAGGCTCTCCGGTCGCGATCATGGCCGACGGGGAGGCCGCGCCGCGGTTCGAGCGCGCGACCGTGCGGGGCTCGTCGCAGACCGCCGTGCTGGTGACGGCCGAGTCGGCGGCGAAGATCACCGGGCTGCGGCTGTCCACGGACTCCGGTCCCGGGATCGTCCTGACCGGACAGTCGCGATTGGACCTGGCCGACGCCTCGATCGAGACCGGCCGCGAGGTCGGCATCGAGGTCACGGAGTCGGCGCGGATCACGGTCACCGACATCCGGGTGGGCTCCACCGCCGAGCACGCGGTGAAGCTCGGCGGGAGCACGCCGGCCTCGCTGAAGTCCGTGCTGGTGCGCGGCGGTGGCGTCCAGGTGGCCGGTGAGGTCGAGATCTCGCTCCAGGACTGCGAGATCGCCGACGCGAAAGCGGACGGCATCACCGTCGCGCCGGGTGCGGTGCTCACCGCTTCCCGCTGCCGGGTGCGCAACGCGGGTCGCAACGGTGTCGCGGTCGAGGAGCGCGCGCGGGTGTCGCTGGTCGAGTGCGAGGTGCTGGGCGCGGGTGAGGACGGCTTCCGGCTCGACACGCGCGAAGCCGTCACGATCCGCGACTGCGTGGTCAACGACGCGTCCGGCGAGCCGGTGCACCGCTTCGGCGAGGACCAGGTGACGGTGGACAACCTGAGCACCGATCAGGCGCGCGCCACCGCGGAGCCGATGATGCCGGCCGGCTCCTTCCCCGAGCCCGGCGAGCCCGTCGCGGAGACGACCGTGAGCGAGGCGGCGGGCGAGGTGGTCGACGGTCCGCTGGGCGAGCTGGAGTCGCTGGTCGGGCTGGCCGGGGTGAAGAAGGAGGTCACCGGCCTGATCAACCTGATCAAGATGTCCCAGATGCGTGAGCGGATGGGGCTGCCGATGCCGCCGATGAGCCGCCACCTGGTGTTCGCGGGCCCGCCCGGTACCGGTAAGACCACGGTCGCGCGGCTGTACGGCACGGTGCTGGCCGAGCTGGGCATCCTGTCCAAGGGCCACATGATCGAGGTCGCGCGGGCGGACCTGGTCGGGCAGTACATCGGCTCGACGGCGATCAAGACCACCGAGGTGGTCGAGAAGGCCATCGGCGGGGTGCTGTTCATCGACGAGGCGTACACGCTGGCGGCGGGCTCGGGCGGCTCCGGGCCGGACTTCGGCCAGGAGGCCATCGACGCGCTGATGAAGATCATGGAGGACCAGCGCGACTCGCTGGTGGTCATCGTCGCCGGCTACTCCGAGCAGATGGTGCAGTTCCTCGACTCGAACCCCGGTCTGGCCTCGCGGTTCACCCGCACGATCGAGTTCCCGAACTACAGCGTCGACGAGCTGGTCACCATCACCACCGGGCTGACCCGCAAGCACTACTACGAGCTGACCGACGACGCGATGGCCACGCTGCGCGAGTACTTCGAGCGGGTGCCGAAGAACTCGACCTTCGGCAACGGCCGGGTGGCGCGCAAGCTGTTCGAGGCCATGGTGAACAACCAGGCGTCACGGCTGGCGCTGCAACCGCCGTCGAAGGACTCGGAGCTCAACCGGCTCACCGCCGAAGACCTGCGCGCGGAGCTGGCGCTGCTGCCTTCGGCCGCCGCGGCGGCGGTGTCGGTCGGCTCGGACCCGGCCGCGGCCGTCGGCGCGAGCGCGGGCTGGAACCGGCTGCGCACCCTGGTCGGCCAGTCCACCGTGCGCCAGCACGCGCAGAACCAGCTGGTCCGCCTCGGCGGCCTCAAGCAGACTCGCCAGCCACTGGGCCAGCTCGCGAACGTCGTGATCGGCGGCCCGCGCGGGTCCGGCCGGGCCGAGTTCGCCAAGCTCTACGCGCAGACCCTGGCCGAGCTGGGACTGGTCGGCGTCGGTCATCTGGTCCGCTGTTCGGTGGCCGAGGACCTGTTCCCGCGCTGGCCCGGGCAGGCCGAGGCCCTCGTGCGCACGGCCATGGACGACGCGAGCGGCGGCGTGCTGGTCCTCGACCTCGACGGCGACTGGGAGGCTTCGACCCACACCCCCGGCGTCGAGGTGGTCGAGGCGGTGGCCGAAGCCGTTTCGCGCCGCCCGGCCGACCCGGTGGTCGTGCTGACCGGCGAGGCCCGGCGCGTGTCGGCGCTGCTGGGCCTGGTGCCGACCCTGCGCGGGTTGTTCACCGTCGGCTGGGAGCTCGGCGAGTACACAGTGGACGAACTGACCGAGGTCGCGGTGCGGCAGCTGGCTCGGCGCGGCCACGACGTGCCCGACGAAGTCCGCGACGCGCTGGCCCACGAGCTGGCCGCGGCCTCCGAGCACACGGTGCACGCGGCGCACGAGCTGGCGCGCACGCTCTCGGCCACCGCGGCGTCGCGCACGCTCGCGGCGGCGGACCTGCGCGGCCTTCGCCCGCTGGACACCGGGGCGCTGGCGCTGGGACCGGGATTGGCGTCGGTGGGATGACGGACCAGGGAGGTTCCTGATGGCTTCGCCGTACGAGAAGATGCTCGAGGACGCACTCGGCGCCTACCAGCGTCAACGCGAGCACCTGACCGAGACCAAGGAGCGGATGGACTCGCTCACCAGCACCGCCACCTCGGCGCGGCGCGAGGTGACGGCCACCGTCGGGCGCACCGGTGAGCTGACCGAGCTGTCGTTCCCGACCAGCGCGTACAAGCGGATGGCCCCGGCCGAGCTGGCCTCGGTGATCGTGCGGACCATCTCGGAGGCGCGGCAGGCTTCGATCGCCGCCTCGGCCGAGGAGCTGGCGCCGATGCTGCCGCCCGGGTTCTCCGCGCAGGACATGATGAGCGGCCAGGTGGACGTGCGGGCGCTGATCGCCGCGCGGATGCCGGGCCTCGAAGAAGGGAACCGGTCATGAGTGAGTTCTTCGTCGACGCCGACGGCCTCGACACCGGTCGCAACGGTTTCGGGGAGAAGGCGTCCGAAATCGAGAGCCTGGCCCAGCTCATCTCCTCGCTGGGTGATCCCGGCCGGGTCGCCGCCGCGGCCGGGAACGACAAGAACGGCACCAACTTCACCCAGACCCACGTCAAGTCGGTCGGCGAGATCCACGACGGGATCAAGGCGTGGTCGCGCGCGGTCGAGGGCACCAAGGAGGCGATCGGCGACATGGCCGGCTCGTTCCGCGAGGCCGACGCCGGCGCGTTCGACATGACCACCCAGCTGCGCGACAACTTCGACCAGCTCAGGGACGGCTCCGGCGGTTCCGGCGGGGACGGCTCGAACCCGCCGTTGCAGCGGACGCAGTCGTTGCGGGCCGAGCGCCGCGAGGTGGAGCCGTCCAAGACCGCGGAGCGGGGCACGCTGACGCACCGGATGCTGGGGGAGTCGGTCCAGCCGGCGCGGTTCGACGGCATGGTCTCGGCGAAGCGGATGGAGGCGCTGCCGGCCGAGCCCGGGGTGCCGCTGATGTCGGCCGAGCGGGGGGCGCCGGTGGAGCAGAGGGCGCTGACGGAGCGGATGCTGGGGGAGCCGGTGCAGCCGGCGCGGTTCGACGGCATGGTCTCGGCGAAGCGGATGGAGGCGTTGCCGGCCGAGCCTGGGGTGCCGCTGATGCCGGCCGAGCGGGGGGTGCCGGCGGAGCAGGGGACGCTGACGGAGACCATGCCGGGCGAGCCGGTGCAGCCGAGCCGGCCGGCGGAGTTCGTCCGCAGCGAACGCGCGGAGCGGATCCCGGCCGAACCGGTCGAGCCGAGGCAGTTCGACGGAATGGTTCCGGCCGAGCGGATGGACGCGTTGCCCGCGGACCGCGGGGTGGCGCCGACGTGGGACGGCGAGCAGGCCCCGTTGCTGCCCGAGGTCGGCTCGGGCGAGGTGGCGCCGCTGCAGCCGACCCAGGTGTGGGCGCGCGCGGACCGGGCGGAGCCGGCCCCGGGCGTGGTGACCGAGGGCGTGACGACCAAGCCGGTGCCGACCGACTGAGTTTCACGCCGTACCGCCAGTGGAAGTGAGGTGAACCCGCGATGAGCCTGATGGTCGATCCCAGTCTGAACTGGATCTTCTACATCATCGCGGGTGACGCCTGGCCGCAGGGCGACGAGGACGCGTTGCGCGAGCTGGCCGCCGAATGGGACGAGGTCGCGCAGCGGATCGCGTCCGCGGGCCAGGGCTTCAACCAGCTTTCGCAGCACGTGACGGCCAACGTCGGCGGCGACGTGCAGACGAACTTCATCGGCTTCGCGAACAACCTGAGCACGATGGGCGCGACGTTCGTCGCGCGGGCGCAGCAGCAGGCCGCCTCGCTGCGTGAGCAGGCGCTGAACATCGAAAACGCCAAGTACGGCATGTTGATCTCGATCGCGGTCACCGCGGCCGAGGTGCTGTGGGCGCTGTCGAACCCGTTCACCGCGGCGCTGGCCCCGGAGATCATGGCGGTCGGGCGTGAGGTCGTCAACGAGGTCGAGCGGACCCTGATCCAGCGCCTGATGAACCTGCTCTCGCGCATCGCGCGCGAGGCGGCGGAGGAAGCGGCCGAAGAGGTCGCGGAGGACATGCTCGCCCAGGGCATCCAGATCGCGCAGGGAAACCGCAACGGCTTCGACTGGAACTCGATCAAGCAGTCCGCCATCCTCGGCGGCGCGGGCGGCGCGTTCGCCCACGTCGCGGGCAAGGGCCTGGGCCGGTTCGACAACAAGTTCGGCACGAACTTCGCGAAGAACGTCTTCGGCGAGGCCGGCATCGAAGCCGCCACGGAGGTGGTGGTCGGCGGACTGGGCGCAGTCGCCTTCGGCGGTGACACGGACAGCCTGGGCTGGGCCGCCCTCAACGGCGGTCTGAGCGGCGCCGCCACCCACGGCGCCCACCACGCCGGCGAGTCGCTGGCGGACAAGATGAAGGACGGCGGCGACAGCGGCAGCAAGGGCGGCGGCCCGAACGATGTGGGGGACACCGGGTTCCACGGCGGCGAAGTCGGGAACATCAAGGGCCCGGGCGGCGCCGGCGGGGGCTCGGGTGTGTCCACAACGGACGGTTTCGGCAGCGGTTCCGGCGCCGGTTCCGACACCGGCGGGAGCCAGGGCTCGGGTGGGCATTCGAGTGCCTCCGGCGGCGGCCCGACGGGTACCACCGGCACGGGGCCGTCCGGTGCGGGTTCCCCGGGGAACGGCTCCTCCGGCTCGGGTGCGGGTTCCCCCGGCAACAGCTTCTCTGGCTCGGGCGCGGGTTCTTCTGGGAACGGTTCCTCCGGCTCGGGTGCGGGTTCTTCCGGAAACGGCGCTTCCGGCACCGGTTCGGATGCGCACGGCAGTGGCTCCTCCGGCACCAGCCAGCCGAGTCCGGGTGGCCACGACAATGGCCAGTCCGACACCCGTTCGGTCGACGCCCCCACGAACCAGAGCCCCGGCAACTCGACCTCGCCGGACACCCACCAGACCGGCGCTCCCAACGGCCACCCAACCGGCACCGCCGCTCCGAACCCCGGCGGTACGAACAGCGGCGGCTCCGCCAGCGCAACCCCCGGCGCCGCGAACACCGACTCCACCGCGGGCGGCACCCACAGCAGCGCAACCCCCGGCGCCGCGAACACCGACTCCACCGCGGGCGGCACCCACAGCAGCACGAACACCGGCGCCGCGAACACCGACTCCACCGCAGGCGGCACCCACAGCAGCACGAACACCGGCGCCTCTGACACCGCGAACGGCCCCGGCCCTGGCTCTGCCAACTCCGGTGCTGTCAACCCCGGCGGTTCCAACCCGAGTTCCGCGCAGGGAAGCCCGAGCACCGGCACCGCCAACCTCGGCGCCACGAATTCCAGCGGCGCGCATCCAGTCGGCACCAACCCCGGCGGCACGAATTCCAGCGGCGCGCATCCAGTCGGCACCAACCCCAGCGGCGCGAATCCGGGTGGCACGCCCACCAGCGGCGCGAACCCGGTTGGCACGAACCCAGGCGATTCGCACACCGGCGCCCCGAACACCGATGGCTCCACCTCCGGCGGCACGAACATCGCTGGCTCTACCTCTGGCGCCTCGAACATCGCTGGCTCCACCTCCGGCGGCCCAAACACCTCCGGCGGTACGAACGTCGCCGCATCCACCGCAGGCTCCACCACCGGTGGTCCGAACACCGCAGGCTCCACCCCCGGCGGCCCCCACTCCAGCCCCGGCGGCGCCACAACTGGCCCCACCAACCCGGGCGGTTCCAACTCCGGCGTCACCAACCCGGGCAGCCCCAGTTCCGGCGGTACCAACTCCGGTCCCACCAACCCCAGCAGTTCGACCTCGAGCGGCACCAACCCCGGCAATTCGACTCCTGGCGGCGGCAACTCCGCCAACTCGACTTCCGGCACCACCAACCCCAGCGGCCCGAATTCCGGCACCACCAACCCCAGCGGCTCGAATTCCGGCACCACCAGCTCCGGCACCAGCCCCGGCAGCAATTCGGGACCCCGAGAGCCCGGCTCGACCACCTCCGGCCCCGGCACCACCAGCACCGGCTCCCCCAACGCCAACGGCCTCGGTACCCCGAACACGTCCACCCCGCCACCGGTCACTCCTGGCCACTCCGGCAGCGTTACGACCGGCAACCCGGTCCCCCCACCGGCCACGCCGGGCAGCCCGAACGCAGGCTCGGTCGACCCGGGCCACACAGCCCCACCGCCCGCCACGGTCGGTGGCCCGACGTCCACCCCGCCGCCGGTGACCACTGGTAGCTCCACCTCGACTCCGCCTCCGGCCACGGTTGGCGGCGCCTCACCCACTCCGTCACCGGTGACCACCAGTGGCACGGCGTCGCCTCCCTCGCACGTGAGCACCGGTGGCACGACGTCTCCCACCTCGCACGTGACCACCGGGGATACGACGACCACTCCGCCGCCGGCGACCACTGGTGGCTCCACCTCGCCGTCATCCGTTACCCCTGGTGGCGCCAAAGTCTCTCCGTCGCCCGTGACCACTGGGGATGCGACGCCGACTCCGCCGCCAGCGATGACCGGTGGCCTGACCTCGACCCCCTCGCCCGTTACCCCTGGTGGCACTGCGTCGACCCCGTCGCCGGTGACTACCGAGGGTGCGACGTCGACGCCGTCGCCGGTGACCACCACGGTTACCCCGTCGCCCGAGAACACCGGGGGTGCGACGCCGAGTCCGCCGCCTGCGTCCGTCGGGGGTCCCGCGTCGACCCTTTCGCCCGTTGCCCGTGGCGGCACCACGTCGACCCCGTCTTCGGCGACGGTCGGTGGCACGACGCCGAGCCCGTCGCCGGGGAACACCGGGGGCGCCACAGTCACCCCGCCCGGGCGCGCCGGCTCGTCGGTGGACGTGGGCTCGACTCCGTCCTCGTCGCCGGTTGATGCTGGTCCGGCCACGTCGGCGAATACCGGGATCGCCACTTCGACTCCGCCGCCGAACCACACCGGGATCGCGACCCCGCCGCCGGTGCGTGGTGGCGGGAATTCCTCGCCCTCGGTGGAGGGCGGGGTCAACTCGGCGGGGAACGGGAACGTCGGGGCGAACCGCAACGACAGTGGTCTGCCTGGGCCGGTGGGCCGTCCGAGCAACGGTTCGCCGAGCACATCACCGAGCCCGGGGGCCAACTCCACTCCCGCGCCGAGCGCGAACCCCAGAACGAATCCCAGCACGAATCCCACCGACGTCGCCAAGCCGGTGCCCGCGGCCGGGGTGGGGAGCGTCGGCGGGGTCAAGCCGACGGCCGGGCCCGGCGTCACGGCGACGAACGCAGGTGCCAACGTCAAGGGTGACCCGAACGCCGGCGCCACCACTGAGCACGACCCCCGCCCGGACAGCAGTGGAAAGACCGCCACCGACGGGCCCGCCAAGAACCTCCACACGCCGGCGCGGGCGCTTCAGCCTCAGCCGGCGGCCAAACCCGGGAACGAGACCGGTCCGCAGCCCGAGAAATCCACAAAGGACAACAACGGCCGGCGTGATTCCGCGCCCCCGGCCCGGCTTTCTTCGGAACGGTTCGATCCGGCCAAGACGGTGGCCGACCAGTTCAGGGGCGATCGCAAGGGACTGCAGGGCGGCCAGCTCGCCGGGGCGATCACGCAGATCCGCTACGACGTCCGGCGGTTCGAGGAGTCGCGGGGGAACTGGGTGCGGGAGTTCACCGTGCCGCTGGACCTCACCTCGAACTCCGGCTCCGTCTCGATCGACGCGCGTGATCGGCTGACGGCCGACCTGCAGAGCCACCTCGACGCCACGATCAACCACCAGCAGTACCGGCTGCCGGGCGGCGACCGGCTCCAGGTCCGGGTGGACGCCCGCGCCACCGACGACCTCAAGCCGGACGACGACCGCTGGCAGTTTGACCAGTCCCGCAACGTGCCGGTCAACGTGCACGACTCCACTGTGGACAAGGACGCGCCGCCGACCAACCAGGTCAACTGGGACCTCCACGACCCCCGGGGTGGCCTCGCCCACGAGGTGATGCACTTCGTCGGGCTGAGCGAGGGGTACCACGATCCGCGGCTGTTGTTCCAGCGGCCGGAGACCCCCGGGGTGATGGGGCCCCACGCCTGGACCGACTCCTCGTTGACCCCGCAGAACCTGAACCAGATCGAAGAGATCTCCACCACCGCGAACATCCACGACCACCACCTCGGCGACCCGGGCACGAACCACACGCCCACCCCCGCCCCGGGCACCCACCCCACCCCGAACGGCGACCACACCCCCGGCACCGGTCACGATCAGCACAACGGCCAGCACACCGGCCACCCCCCCGGCACCGATCACGACCAGCCCACCGGCCACACCCGAACCGAGTCCCCCAACCTCCACTTCCCCGTCTCCGCTCCCACGCGCGTCACCGTCAACGGCAGCCGCACGGTCGACGCCAGGCCGGGCACCGTCGTCCGCCGGGACGCGTTCGACCCGGACCAGCACACCATCCTCGGGGTCCACGGCCTGGACGCCGTCGTCGCCGGCGGCGAGACCCCGCACGACAACTTCCGCCAGGCCGTGATCAAGAGCCTCCCGGACAACACGCCCCGTGAGACCGCCCGTATCACCTCGCAGCTGGAGAGCAACCCGAACCTCACCGACCCCGGCCAGATCGCGCAGGCCGGTGGTGTGCGGGTGCACGTGCTCGAACCGGGCGGGGGCTGGACCAGCCACGGCCCCGAGAACGGCCGGCCCGTCCACATAGTCCAGTCCACGGTGGACGGCAAGGAGACCTACCTCGGCACCCGGGAAAACGTCCACATCGGACGCCAGGGGGTCAGCTACCCCGGCTCCACCGTGCTCGGCGGCGATCGCAAGGTCGTCCACCGCGGCGAGTTCGAGGTGGAGACGGTGCGCGGCGAGCACTACGTCCGGATGTACACCGCCGTCCTCGATCCGGCTGTGCGGTCTTCGGACTTCAAGGACGTGCACCAGAACCCCGACGGCACCGTGGAGGTGTTCGCCGGCCGGAGCGGGCAGACGTTCTGGGTCGGTGGCGGACGGCCGATGCGCGCCGTGCAGTGGGCCGCCAAGTACGAGCACGACACCAACCGCACCGGCGACATGCAGCCCGTGCTGCGCTCCTTCCTGGTTCCGCTCAAGACGTTCAACCAGGTCAGCCGCGAGGCCACCGTCGAGGCGCTGTCCAAGGACAACTCGCTGGCGGTCAACGTCGACCAGGCCGGTGACACCAACCAGTTCGGCCTTCGCGGCGAGCACTTCGAGCAGATGCGCGTCAACGCGCTCAAGGGCTCGCTCGTCACCTACGCCCCCGGCGGCAAGGACTACAAGCTCCCCGACCTGGCCGGCCGTCGTGAGGACATCTCCGACCTCTACGTCCGTCTCGGGCTCAGCCCCGACTTCGACTCCTCCGCCCTCGGCCGCGAGAACGACCCCTGGTTCACCTGGAGCAAGGACGGCAAGTACTTCCGCAACGACCCCGGTCAGCTTCGGGCGCTGGCCAAGACCCTGGGCGAGCACTACCACACGTGGAAGGGCTCACCCGAGGCGTTCTTCAACCCGCGCACCGATTCCGTCCCGGGCACCAGCAGCCGCCCGGTCACCGGCTCGCCGGAGCAGCGGCAGCAGGACCTCAACGTCTTCCTCAACACCCACGGCCCCTCCGGCCAGGTGGTCAGCCAGCTCACCGACGGCATCGGCCACGCGCTGACCACCGCCGTCGACGCCGGGCCGCACACCGTGCCGCTGGACGGCCGCGCGGTCCGCGACCACGTGGTCACCGAGGCGAAGAACCTCAACAACGCGCTGACCACCGCGGTGCACGACGTCGTGCGCGAGCGCGCCGCCGGGCCGGACGGCACCATCCCGCCCACCGCCAAGATCGACACCATCCAGAAGCTGCGCGACGCGATGAGCGATCCGTCCGTTGTGGACGAAGTGGCCAGGCGATCCGCTGAGCAGATGGTGGACAACGTGGTCAGCTCCATCGGGGCGACCCACGGCACCTTCGATTTCCGCGCCGGGCTCAGCACCATCGTGCAGGACGCGGTGAAGCACCAGTTCTCCCTCGATGACGGGAAGTTCAGCCCACAGGTCGAGCAGGGTTTCCAGAACAAAACCGGTTCGAAGCGGGGCTACTTCACCGGCCCGCGCGTCGACGTCATCGGTGGCGAGGTCGCCAAGCACCTGAAGAACGGTGGCGAGATCGAGAGCCTGGTCCACCACAGCGGCCTCGGCCTCGACCGCGACACGGTCAAGCAGCGCCTGACCGACGGCGTGGTCCCGTCTTCGGTATCGGAGGTGACCAAGCAGAACCTCGTCGACGTCGGTCCGGACCAGCTCAAGACCACCTTCCACAACGCTCTGCGGGGTGGCGCCGACCGGCTGCGGCGTGGCCTCGACGCGGACCCCGTGCTCAAGTTCGTCCAGTCCGGCGAGCGCGCCCGTCTGGGCGACGCGGCGGCCCAGGTGATCGACGACCCGCACACCGTCGACCGGATCACCTTCACCCCGGTCACGCACGAGCAGGCCGACGCGTTCATGGAGAAGGTGCCCGACTACGCCACCCAGGCGGAGATCGGCGCGGCCATCGCCACCGACGAGCGCCGGGTCAAGGCCGACTTCAACACCCGGGAGAACCAGCTCGACCCGTCGAACACCACGGTCGAGTCGAAGACGTTCGAGAACGAGTACGGCCGCTGGGGCCAGGGCGCGGTCGACGGCCACACCCGGCAGCACCCGGCCGGCGTGTTCGAGCGCCACCAGCAGATCGGCCACGCGCTCGACACCACGATCGGCGACCGGCTGTCCCGGCCGGACGAGCGCTCGGCCAAGGCCATCCTCGACCAGCTGATCCACGAGTCCGACCAGGCTGGTCAGGACCAGCACGACACCCTGCGCCGCAAGTTCGACGAGGTGGTCAAGGCCGATCCGAAGAACCCGCGTTACCGGACCGGTGACACCGCCAACCCCAACACCTTCGGCGAGCACGCGCAGATGGTGCTCAACCAGTACCTGCGCCTCACCCAGGGGCAGAACGACAACGGCCGCTTCGTTCCGAGGAACGCGCTGGCCAAGGCGATCCTGTTCCACGACATGGAGAAGGTGAACTCCAAGAACCAGTTCGGCGACGGGCAGGGCCGCCACGACCAGGAGCCCGAGCACCGCGGCGCGGTCGACCAGATGAACCGGCACGAGGGGCTGTGGGACACCAGCCGCGACTTCGAGATCGCGCGGGCCGTGGTGGACGCCGACCCGTTCGGCTTCTACTTCCGCCCCGGCAAGGGCCTCGACGTCGAGGGGGTGCACGGGTTCATCAAGGGCCTGGCCCACCAGGTCGGCAGCCCGCGCGGCGGCACCCCGACCGCGGTGGACGTGCGCAACCTGTTCGACGAGTTCCACGAGTACTACCAGGCGGACTTCTCCTCCTACTTCTCCGACAGCCACTTCGTGCACGAGCAGCACGGCGACGTCCGCTCGTTCGGCAAGTCCGCGCTGTCCGGCCTGCAGACCGATGCCGACGGCAAGCTGGTCACCACCGACGGCGGCCGCCGGTTCGCCTACCTCGACGACCCCAAGGGCAAGTCCACCAAGCCTTCGTACGAGCAGAAGTACCGTGACCTGCGGGCCCGCTTCGACCAGGACGTGGCGAAGGAGGAGCGCGAGCGCGTCGTCTACGTGAACGACGACTCGGACACCGGAGTCCACCACGATTCCGACCGCGGCGTGCAGGCGGTCCGGGAAAGCAACCCCAACGGGAAGCCGTCCGCGGTCGCCCGGGTGCGCAAGCGCGACTTCACCGAGGACGAGAAGGGCGCGATCGACGACGCGCTGGCCCACTACGCGCCGATCATCGGCGACCAGCGGGCCCACTCCAGCCGGGCCGGTGTCGAGCAGGAGGTGCAGCACATCGGCGCGGTCAACCTCGGGCTGGAGCGCGGTGAGCTCTCCTACGGCATGGGCGGGGAGTACATCGCTTCGCACCGGACGGTCAACCTCTACGCGCCCGCGACGCTCAGCCGGGAGTTCGGCGGCGGCCGGCGCGGCCTCGAGGGCACGGTCACCCACGAGCTCTCCCACGGCCTGCTCAAGTACGCGCTCGACGACTACGGCAAGCACGTCGGCTCCTGGAACGAGGACGGCTCCCCGAACCGCGGCCCCGGCGCCGAGCCGCCGAGCGACGGCAAGGCCCGCAGCGCCCAGGCCGACTTCAAGGCCGCGATCAAGTCGCACCTGCTCGGCCGGGCCGGGCTGGAGCAGAAGGCCCCGCGCCGCGCCGAGTTCGTCGCGCAGCTGGAGCAGCAGCACCCGGAGGTGTTCGCGCGGCAGGAGAACGAGCTGTCCGGACCACGCTCCGAGCGCATCTACCAGGCGGTGAAGGACCGGCAGGGCGATTTCAACGAGCACAGCGGTTACTGGGACCGCGACGGCTTCCCCTCGTTCACCGGCGAGCGGCCGATCACCCAGTACGGCGCCACCAACGTCAACGAGGACATGGCCGAGACGGCCAAGTACTACTTCCTGGACCCGGACGGGCTCCGCGCGCAGGCGCCGCACCGGGCCGAGTTCTTCGACCGGCTGGTGGCCGGCTGGAAGAAGCCCGGCGAAGACACCGTGCTGGTCGCCGACCCCGCCACCGACACCGAGCCCGACGACCGGCCGTTGCGCGACCGGCTGCCGGAGTACGCGCGGGACGGCCAGGCGCTCGGTGCGCTGGTGCCGGTCGACGTGCAGGGCAGCCGGGACGTCGGCACCACCATCGAGCGGCTGATCCACAACCTCGACCCCGGCCGGGTAAACCCGCCGAAACCGGTCGGGATCGACGCCATCACCGGCACGCTCGACGGCCCCGGTTTCGAATCGTTCCTCGGCCAGGGCCGCCGCTCCATGGTGCGGGTCGGCGAGAAGTGGTACGAGGTGCACGTCAAGGCCGAACCGGACCTCGCCTCGGTCGGGGCCGACCAGGTGACCAAGCAGCCGCAGCCGAGCACCGGCGACGTCAACGACCAGAACCAGGTCACGCACGCCCAGCCGCAGACCGACTCGACCACCGGCACGGTCGGCACCTCGTACTTCGGGCTCTTCCCGGCCGGGCCGTACGCCTCGGTCGGGGCCACCGGGCAGCTCGCGCTGCCCTCGGCGGAGCACACGTCCACCGTCACCAGCACCGAGCAGCGGGTGATCCGCTCGGCCGGGGACAACGACCGCGCCGACGTCCCGGTCAAGTACACCGTCACCGTCACCGACCAGAGCGGCGGGCTCACCGGGGCCACAGTGGACGGACGGGTCTCGCTGCTGGTGTCCCAGGACCTGGCCAACCTGAAGCCGCACGTGGCGCCGGAGGTCCAGGCCCCGCCGAAGCCGGACTGGTCCGAGCAGATCGAGTTCCTCACCCCCGAGGCCGTGGTGCTCGACGAGCACGCCCTGTTCAAGCAGGTCAGCGGTCTGCTGCACCCGTCGGTCACGAAGTTCGGCGCACCCGGGCGGGACGCGCTGGGGGAGTTCGTCAGCCGCGGCGGTATCCGCAGCGTGCTGGGCTCGGCCCTGCAGGGCAGCCCGGTCGTGTCGAACGACCTGCTCAGCCCGCACGGAACCCACCGCGACGCCGTCCAGTTGCAGGCGCGGCCGACGGAGGTCGAGCTGCTCGGGGTCGTGCCGGGGGACTCGGAGCTGCGGTTCAACGACTCCTCGGTGAACGGCGGCAGCACCGCGGCGAACTCGAAGTCCGGACTGGACGTGAACGGCATCTTCGGCGGCGGCGCGACCGTTCCGGGCGCCGTCGGCGGGGTCGGCGGCGTGAGCGTCAGCGGATCGGCGAAGGTCACCCAGACCTCGACCAGCGGGACCAGCGTCACGGCGAAGTCCACGGTGAACGCGAAGGGCGACGTCGGGCTGTACAAGGTCAAGGTCGACGTCGACGTCACCACCGCCAGCGGTGAGAAGGCGACCGTCGAGGCGACCGCGTACGTCCGAATGGGACTGCCCGAGGCGAAGGCCCAGGGCCTGCCGGTGCCCGAAGGCACGAAGGACAAGTTCACCGACGTCGGACGGCGGTACGAGCCGCCGTACCTGGCCTCGGCCGTCGCCGCCGGTCAGGCCCGCCCCGGCTCGTTCAGCGCGGCCGCGAAGGTGCAGCCCCAGGTCGAAAACGCGCTGCGCGACCGGCCCGGGTTCGCGAAGTTCCTGCCGCGCTGGGACAAGTTCCAGCGCGACCCGAACCGCTCCAGCCGTGACGTGGCGGAGCGGCTGGCGAACCTGCGCAAGCTCACCTCGGCCTTCTCCCCGGCCGCACTGAAGTCCAAGATGGACAGTCTGGTCGGCCCCGGGGTCTCGGTGCAGCTCAAGCGGCGCGGGCTGTTCACCGACGAGTACATCAACGTGACGGTGAAGGCCAAGCTCGGCCCGGGCCGGCACCTCGGGCAGGCCACCGGGCGCTCGGTCAAGGGTTCGGTCGCCACCAGCCCGGCGCTCAACAGCAGCACGACCACGGAGAAGGGCTGGTCCGTCGGACTCGAAGGCCGGGTCATCGTCCCGGTCTCGACCGCGGTCACCTCACTGGGGATCAGCCCGACCGTCACCCCGGTGCAGTACTCCGACGCCACCACCCGGAAGAACACCGGCGGCCCGACCGTCACGACCACCACGTCGGCGGGGGGCAGCCCGGACGCGCAGGTCTTCCAGCACGACGTCGAGTTCGAGGTCGAGGTCACCAGCTACACCCGCAACCGCCCGTGGGTGAAGCGGCTGACGCCGGGCTCGCCGTTCCGCGTCACGCCGACGGTGTCCACAGTGGCCAAGACCGGCGACCCCGGCCGTACCTCCCTGCCGAAGATCTCCGGACAGCTCGACCTGTGGGTCAACGACGGCTCGGCGTTGAAGAAGGACCCCACTGAGTTCGCCCCGGGCCGATCGGGCACGGTCGCGCTCACCCCGTCCGAGACCCCGCGCATCGACGAGCTCACCGGCTCGCGGCAGCCGAACCAGCCGAAGTTCCTGCACGTCGAGGCGGTCGCCAACACCGAGGTGCTGCGGGACGAGGCGTTGCGGCAGTTGCAGCGCGCGGCCGGGGGCGACGGGGTGCTCGGCCTGCCCGGCGGGGAGGCCCGCAAGCGCGTGGACCGGATGTTCGCCCCGGAGACGTTCCGAAGTGGACTGCCGAGGCTCCTGAGCCAGGGCGTGCGCTCGGGCGGGTTCCGGTACGAGCGCCGGGTGGCGAACCGGGTCGGCGGTCTCGGGATGGGCCTGGGCCTGAGCAACCCGAAGCTGGTCGTCACGTCCGATGCGGGCGGCAGCGACACGACGTACGCGGGTGGCGGCAAGGCCGGCTACGAGAAGTCGCGCAAGCAGGCCGTCGAGGCGAACGCGCAGCTCGGCCTCACCGTCCGGCCGGACGGCAGCGACACCCACGGCCAGGGGCAGCTCTACGGTTCGCTCAAGTGGAGTCCGTGGACCCGTACCTCGGGCGGTTCCCGAGAACTGAGCGCGAGCGTCGACCACGTCAACCGCGCGCCGTCGGGGAGCCGGACCGTGCTCGTGCAGTACGACGCCGACGTGCGGCTGGTGGCCGAGAGCCGTCAGGAGTCGCTGGTCAACGGCTCGACCTCGCGCTCCGGCGCCGACGTCAAGCTGCCCGGCGCGGTGTTCGTGCGGATGACCGAGGACCAGGCCCGCGAACAGGGCCTGCTGCCGCCGCTGGAGCCGCGGACGGCCCCGCCCGGCGATCTGACCAGCCCGGCGCTGGTCGGCGCGCAGTCCAGCTCGCTCGGTGCGGCCGTGGTCGAAGACGCCCCGGACCTCTCGCGGCTGATCCGCGACGCCCGCGCGCAGCTCGGCCGGACCGGCGACAAGCTGCTGCCCAAATCGGTGCTCGACGACTCGATGAACAACCTGCAGCGCTCGCTCGACCTCACCACGCCGGAGAGCATCACCTCCCTGGTGGACGGTGCCCTCGACGGCGGGGTGCCGCTGGTCCTGCACGACGCGGGGATCGTCTCCACCGACAGCTACCAGGTGCTGCTCCGGGCGTCGGTCACCAGCAGCGAATTCCTCGATGTGGTGCACGACGGCGGCGAAGTCGACCACGTGGTCAACACCGGCGGCACGGCCAAGGAGAACTCCGGGCACGGCTCCTCCTACGGCGGCCAGTTCCGCGGCGCCGGGCGCGGCCTGTTCCAGAGCAACCCGTCGAAGGTCAGCGGTTACGACGGCGCGTACGCCGGGATCACCGGGAGCAAGTCCAAAACGGACCAGACGGTCACCACCGACACCAAGACCACCGCGCGCACGGCCTCGGCCGGCGGCCCGGCCGTGCGCCACCGCCACGACGTGCGGTTCGAGCTGGTGGTGCAGCGCGGCGGTCGCACTTACCCGATCGTGCACCAGGACACCCGGCTGACCGTGCGCTCCTCGGCCGACGACCAGAAGATCAGCTTCGAGAACCAGCCGGCGCGGCCCGCGTACGCGCCGCGCACCAGCGAGCTGACGCCCGCCCAGTCCACTCCGGAACGGATCGGCGAATGGCAGCGGCAGGGCACGGGCCCGCTGCCGCCTTCGGCCCTCACCGAGGGACTGCGCGGGGCGGGCGCCGTCCGGGCCGGAGCCGTGCGCGCGCTGCGGCTCGCGGGCGCGGGCGACGGGCTGACCGGCCCGGGCACCGGCGCGCACAACACCCTCGTCTCCTCGGTGACCAACGAAATGCTGCAGGGCAACCTGCCCGGCATGCTCTCCGGCCCGCTCGACGCGCCGGAGCTGCACGAGTCCGCGGTGCTGAAGAACGGGCACGGCAGCGTGAAGGTGTACGCGCGGCTGGTCAACCCGGACCTCACCGGGCTGAGCGATTCGGTCAAACTGGAGCACTCCGACCAGTCGAGCAGCACGTTCACCGGCGAGGCCAAGCAGACGGTCAGCGGGGAGAACCAGTACAACCTGGGCAACGGCGGCCTCACCGACCCGGACAAGAACTCGCACTCGTGGGGCGGGGTCGACGGCCGTTCGCCGGTCGGCATCTCCGACGCGACGTCGAGCGCCGCCGGCGGCCAGCGGTCGGTGACCGACAAGCCGAAGGGCCGCACCGGGCTGGTCGGGTTCGACGTCGAGTACCGGGTGGTGGCCGACCTGGGCCACGGCCGGACCGCCGCGGTCGAGGTGCGGGTGCCGGCCTCGACGCTGGTCCGGATGTCGGACGCGGACCTCGAGCGGCTGCTGGGCGAGGCGCTGCCGGACGACCTCACCCGGGCGCAGGACGCGGTGAAGGACGCGGCCACCGGGTGGCGCACCGCGGAGGAGGCCGTGGAGACGGCCCAGCGCGAGGCCGACGACCGGTGGCTCGACCAGCGCGACGACGAGAAGAACCTGGCCAAGGGCGCCGGTGACCTGAAGGTCGACGTGGCCACCGACCCGGCGCGCGAGCTGCGCCGGGCGCTGTCGGACGCCGAGCACGACGCCCGGGAGGCGGGCCGGGAGCTGCGGGACGGCAACGCCGAGATCACCCGCCGGCAGGACCGCGCCGGCCAGGCCCTGGCCATGGCCGCCGCGACCGACGAGGGTTCGCCGGAGCGGCAGAGCCTGCTGGACCAGGTCACCCGGGCCGAGCAGCGGATCCAGGACATCCGTGACGCCCAGCCCGCGCTCGTCCGGCGGCGTTCGGAGGCGCAGGACCGCGCCGCGCGCCTGGCTGGGGTGCTCGACGAGTACCGCAACGACCACTCCGACCACACGGCCCGGCGCGACAGCGCGCTGGAGGAGGTCCGGCAGGCCCGGGCGAAGGCCGACGAGGCGCGGCAGAAGTGGTGGAACGCCAAGCAGCGGGCCGACCAGCAGCTCGGCGCGCACCGGTGGCCCCGCCCGGCGTCGGCTCTGGACCCGAATTCACGGCCGCCGCGGCCGGTGATCCGCCGGAAGCCGGTGCCCTCTTCCGCGACGACGGTCCGGCAGTCCCCGACCCCGTTGCCGGTCATCCCGCGCAAGGCCGTGCCGACGAGCCCGCAGCCCAGCACCGCGGCGGGACCGTCGATCGAGCCGAATCGCGACGGAATCGTCGAGGCGCGCGACACCGGCCCCGCCACGGTCTCCGGCTGGGACGCGAGTTCCGGCCGTCCGTACGACTTCGACGTCTCCGAGATCGAGCTGCGCCCGGTCACCGACCAGTCGGGCCGGGTCGTGGCGGTCTCCTTCCTGCCCGCTTCGGAGCAGACCTCGGGCGTGGAGCGGGACTGGGTGACCACCAACTCCGGCACGGTCAGCTCGCTCGACCAGGGCGTGACGCCGAAGGGGTTCGACCCGCAGCTGCGGCAGGCGCGGGAAGACGGGTCCACTCCGGACCTGGGCGGTCGCCGTTTCGGCGAGTGGGCTTCGAATTCGCCGGCGCCGTGGAGCACCGATGCCGGGGACTCGTTCTTCGTGTTCGCCCACGGCCGTCCGCAGTCGGTGAAGCTGACGCTGCTCGGCGGGCGGACCGTGCGGGTGGACGGCGCCGCGTTCGCGCGGATCGTGGCGCAGTCCGGTCCGTTCGTGCAGGCCGGACGCAAGTCCTCGGTCACGCTCATCGCCTGCAGCACCGGCCGGACCGAGGGCCCCGGCGGGGTGGCGCACGACTTCCAGCGCGCGTTGAGCGAGCTCGACGGTCCGACGACCGTGCACGCGCCGACCGAACCGGCGCTGTTCGGCCGGGACACCTCGACCCTCGGCCAGGCCGTGGGCGCGCGGGGCGGCTTCACCGCGGTCACCGACGGCGGTCACTTCCGGACCTTCGGCGAGTCCGGCGAGCCCACCCCGACGCACCCGTCGCCGTCGCCGCCGGCGCACACGCCCGTGACCGGTCAGCCCGATGACCACGTCCTGACCCAGGACGGCACCTACGAATCGGCGCCCGAGCTGGTCCAGGACCTGCACACGGCCGCCGCGGACCGCGGACCCGCGCCCGCGCCGTTGCTCGGCCCGGACCTGTTCGGTCTCTACCGCGCGCCGCAGCCGCCGGAGTTCCTGCGCGGCCACGACTTCAGCCGCCTGAGCGCGGGCCAGGGCCTCGAACTGCTCTCCGTGCTCGACCTGGCCAAGGGCTACCAGCTCGGCCCCGAGCACACCGACCCGGCGAACCTGCCGGACAATCGCGAGTGGACGATCGAGACCGAGCGAGCCGACGAGAAGCGGTCCACCTGGGCGCCCGGTGACGTCGAGCCGCTCGCGCAGGTCACCGCCACCCCGTTGCTGATGCACGCCATCTGGCTCGGCGGCCCGCTGCGCGACGCGGGCACCATGCACGCGTTCCGGCAGAACTTCGGCGGCGCGGCCGACCGGCTGCACGAAAGCATCGTCCCGGTGCTGTGGACGGACGTGCCGCGGTGGCAGACCGACCTGGCCTTCACCACCGAGCCGCCGGCCGACGGCCCGGACCCGCTGGCCGACGTGCGTGACTTCGTGGCCTGGGCCCGGGAGCACGGGATCGGGCTGGTCAACATCGACGAGGTGTTCACCAGCGAGCACCCGATGCTGCTGCAGGAGTTCTACAACTCCGAGGCGGCCAAGCAGGCCGGCCCGGGTTACGCCGCGGCCAGCGACATCCTGCGCATGGAGCTGATGCACCGCTTCGGCGGCCTGTACACCGACGGCGACAACGTGGTGCACAACCTCAACGACGTGATCCTGGCCGCGCGGTCCGACGAGGGATACGCCACCCACCGCGTCGGGACCAAGATCGCCAACTCGGCCTTCACCATGTCGAAGGGGCACCCGTTCGCCCGCGCCTACCTCGACCAGCAGCGGGAGAACTACGGTCAGACGCAGAAGAACCTGATGCCGGCCGCGGTCAACGCGCTCGGCCAGGAGTTCTTCGCCACCCCGCTCGGCCGGGTGCACCGGAACTCGATCATGCACCGCACCGGGCCCGAAGCCCTCTCGCGCACCGCGCGCCGGATCGGGCTGCCGTCCGCGCAGCACCTGCCGGGGATGTCGGAAATCCGGATGAACAGCGACGCCAGCTGGCTCAAGCCGCCGCCCGCGGGCGAGTCCGCACCGCCGTCACCGGACCGCGGAGAGACCCTGGAGCTGACCAAGCGCGTGGTGCAGACGCTGGTGCGCGGGCTGTACAACCGCGAGGGCGACCTGCACCTGACCGCGGTCGAGTCCGTGGTGGAACGGCACCCGGAGCCGGACCTGATCTGGCACGCGGCCCTGTCCTACCTGGCCGCGGACCCGACGCTGGCTCCGCTGGTGCGGACGGTCACCGATCAGCGCGGGTACACCGGCGAGCTCCACGACGTGCGGCTGCCGGCCGCCGCGCGCGCTCTGCTGGACATCGACCCCAGCCGGGTGCACCGCAACCTCGGCGAGGTGCAACGGGTCGCGACGATGCGTGACCCGGGCACCGTGCTGGTCTCCGACGAGGACACGACGATCGAGGCCGTGGCCGAACGGCTGGCCCACGCGCTCGTCGAAGCCGGGGAGCGGGGTCCGGCGCTCGCCCCGATCCAGGTCACCGGCACCGGTCCGGAGGCCCGGGTCCGGGCCGCGGAGGCCGCGAAGGAGCTGGCCGGGCACCTGGGCCGGGAGCTCGGCTCCGAGCGCCGCGAACTGCTCGCGCGGGTGCCGGTGAAGATCCGCGCGAACGAGGGCCCTTCGGCCGGGGTCACCGTGTCGTTCCGGCCGGAGCACGGCGCCGCGGTCGAGGTCGGCCTGGACCGGCCGCCCGCCGTTGCGCCTCGGCCTTCGGTCTTCCACGGTCTCAGCTCGGCGGTCGAGTCGGAGTCCCGCTCGTGGTCGCACGAGGGGCGGACGATCGGCGCGTTCTACGGTCCGAGGGCCCTGTTCGCCCGTCCGGAGTCCGTTGTGGACTCTCGGCCGGATTTCGCCGAGCAGGTCCGCGCCAACGGCTTCGATCTTCCGCTGTCGGTGGATCCCCTCGACGGGGAAACCGCCCCCGGCGTCGCGTACCTGGTGTCCGGCGACCACCCGGTGTCCGCTGAGGACGGTCGGATGCTGACGGAGCTGGCGCGCTCGGCGGAGCTGGACTGGTGGTACCGCCCGCCGTCGCCCTCGGGCCCGGTGCGGCTCGAGGACCGCGAGGGCACGCTCAAGCTGCTGAGCGGGGTGCTCGGCCGGTTGCGTCACTCGGGCCCGGCGCTCGACCTGACGGCGGTGGCCGAGGACGTGGCCCGCCACGAGCGGCCCGAGCTGGTCTGGACCGCCGTGCTGGAGCTGGCCACGGCGTCGAAGACCATCAGCGGGGGCACGACCCACGTCGTCGACCGCCGGCTGGACCCGGCCACCGGCCGGTGGGCGCAGGTGGAGCTGCCCGAGGCCGCGCGCGAGCGGTTCACCGTCACCGGCAAGGCCACCTGGCGCGACGGAGCCGTGTACCGCCCGGTGCGGCTGCACGCGGAGCCCGGCCGCCTGCGCGACCTCGACGAGCCGCCGCCCGGCCCGTGGCCGCGCACCGACGAGCCAGCCCTCGCCCGGTGGGTCGCGGAGTCCACTGTGGAGCGAATGGCCGACGGCCTGCCCGCCCCGCGCGTGGCCGTGAGCGGATCGCCGGACCGGCTCGTCGCGCTGATCCAGGCGGAGCTGACCGCGGTGGGTGCCACCGGGGTGGCGGCGGCCGAACTGGTGACCGTCGCGCCGGGTGACGAGGGCGTGGCCACGATTTCGCTGCCGCTCACGCCCCCGCCAGCCACGTTGTCGCCCGCCTCGGCCGCGGAGGCCATGGGCTTGGGTGAGGAGTTCACCCGGCTCCAGTTGCACGGCGTGACCGACACCCTGCTCGGCAAGGACAACCCGGCCGCGGTCGGCGCGTTGCTGGACGTGGCCGCCGAGGTCGCGCGCGGTGCCGACGTCGGCCAGGCCGCGGACGCCGTCGAGGTGCTCGACCGGCACGGCGCTCTTGACGCGGCGCTGTCCGCACCCGGAGGGCGTTCGTTGCTGCTCGGGCACTTCCGCGGAATCCTGGGGCGTTCCGACGTCGAGGGCTATGCGCGCGACCTCGCCACGGCGATCCGCAGACTGGCCCCGGGCTCGCTCTCGCCGGACGTCGTGCGCGAAGCGGTTCGCGGCGCGATGAACGGCTGGCGCGGCGACGAAGTCGGAGAGAACGGAACGCTCGAACAGCGCGTGGAGCGCACGCGCGAGACGCTCTGGCTGATGCGGCGCTTCCGCGTCACGAACCTCGCGTGGCTCTACCGGTGGCGCATCGCCGCAGCCGTGCGACGCTACCAAGAGCAGGAGAAAGCCGCTTCGGCCCACCAGGCGGCCCAACTCGCGACCCTGACCGGAGGAGGCACCGGCGATGACCGATGACCAGTGGGTGCTGCTCGTCGACCCGGTGTGGCAGGCCTCTGCCGGCCCGGCCGCCGCGGCCGGCCCGAACCCGGCCGGCGCGGAGGAACCACGCCCGGCCGCGGGTTCCAGCACGACTGGACCGGGTTCGGTGGCGGATGCTGGGGCTGTAGCCGGATCGGGTCTGTCGGCGGATGCTGGGGTTGTGGCTGGATCGGGTTCGGTGGCGGATGCTGGGGCTGTGGCCGGATCGGGTGCGGCGGTGGACGCGAGCCCGGCGATTGGAGCGGGTTCGGCGGCGGATGCCGGGGTTGTGGCCGGATCGGGTCTGTCGGCGGACGTTGGGGCTGCGACTGGATCGGGTTCGGCGGCGGATGCTGGGGCTGTGGCCGGATCGGGTCCAGCGGCGGACGCGAGCCCCGCGACTGGGCCGGGTTCGGCGGCGGATGCCGGGGTTGTGGCCGGATCGGGTCAGGCGGCGGCGGCCGCGAGCCTTGCGACCGGATCGGGTTCGGTGGCGGACGCTGGGGCTGCGACTGGATCGGGTTCTGCGGCGGACGCTGGGGCTGTAGCCGGACCGGGTCCAGCGGCGGAGGCGAGCCCTGCGGCCGGACCGGACTCGGGCTCTGCCGGGCCTGGCTTGGGCGGCGGCTCAGGCGCTGTCGTGGACGAGGACCCGGCCTCGCCCGGCTACGGCACCGAGGTGGCGACCCCGCCGCTGACCGCCGTGGTCGGGGGCTGGCTGGCGCGGGCGGACGGTTCCGTCGGCCGGTTCGAGGCGAATCCCGCCTACGAGCCTACGGGCCCCGGCTCGCCGACCGATCCGCTGGACGCCGCGCTGCGCCTGGCCGCGCGGGCGGAGGCGGACTTCGACCAGGTCGCGGCGGTGCTGCGGGAGTCGGCGTTCTCGGTGGCGCTGGACGTCGACCAGGAGCCGCTGGTCGCCCAGTCGCCGGACAACGTGCCGTGCCTGCTCGTGGTGACCGCGCCGGCGCACCGCAATCGCGTCCGGGCGGCCGGCTGGCAGCCCGCCTCGGCCGAGGACCTGCTCCCGCTGCTGTCCGCGCACGAGGGCACGGATCTGCTGCTGAACCCAGGCGCGCCTGGCTGCACCCGGCTGCTGGCCGACACCGTCCGCGCGGCCGTGGTGGAGGGCTAGTCCTCCCGCGAGCGGCTGAACACCGGCGTCACCGCGAAACCGAGCACCAGCACCCCGAGGTTGGCGAACGCCCAGGATCCACCGAGGCCGAACGGTTCCAGGGTCTCGCCGACGCTCTGGTCACCAGTCCTCAGCCCAGCGCCGTCCCGACGGCGACCAGCGTGATCGGGCCGAGCCGGACGTCGGCGAGCGCCACGCCGCACCAAGCGGCCGCCGGTACGCCGAGCGTGGTCAGTAAGCCCCGAAACGGGCTGAGGAAGGCGCCCCCTCGGAATCACCCGGCGTGCTGTCCGTGTGCGGGAGCGCCGGGAAGGACAGCTACGCGCGCACCGATGCCATTCGGAGTGTCACCTCGGGGTCAGCTCGACGATGTGCCGTCCGAGCTGCCGATCCAGCCCGTCTCCACCAGGCCGCCGACCAGTTCACCGGCGTCGGCGGCCTGCTTCAGCAGCGTGGTGAGCCAGGTGAACGGGCGTTCGTCGGATTCGGGGTAGAGGCCGATCGCGCCGATCAGCACGACGCATCGGCGGGTGCGGGTGATCAGCCTGCGCCACTGACCGGGTTGGTCTTGGTCCTGGCCCCAGATGAGCGACCCGTCCGGGGCGGTCAGTCGTTGAATACGGCGCCCGGCCAGCTCGAATCGCCATCCGGCGGCCGACGGAACGTCCCAAGGCTCGGGGTCGCCTGGCTGGTTGTCCAAGGCGTCGGCGAGCTGCTGGCTGATTGTGGTGATCGGGGTTAGACCGCTGTCACGCAGGGCGGAGATCGAGCGGGTCACGTGCTCGTCGGGGCCACCGCGCACGGCCATGGTGGGCCGCAGGTCGAGGATCAGCAGTGGTAGGAACCCGTTCTGGACAGGAAGGTCCGCCCGCATGGGGCGCCAGTGCACCGCGCCGTCCACTCCGGCAGTTGCTGCACCGGCCTTCAGCTCGGGCAATGCCGCCAGTGCCGCGGCGCCGGTGTCGACCACCTGAGACGGTGAGCACTCGGCATGCGCGAGGGCCGTCCGGACGGGCCCGTCGACAGGACCTGCTTCGGCGATCACTGTGGCGGCCTCGGTGTTCGCATCGGCTCGCAGACCGCAGTGCCAGCAGTTGAAGGTGCTGTTTCCCGGACTGTGCCGCAGGCGGTCCAGCTTCTCGGTGCCGATCAAGGCGGCCACCTTTGCGCTGGCCTGGATGTCGCTCATCAGAGTCAGCTCCTCCCGACGATCCGTCGCATGCGTTCCTCGGCACGCGCATACCGTCGAACCTACCGGCTGGGCGGAGGCCGAAGCCCGACCTTGCGCTCCCACGACCACGAGTCAGGTTCGGTCGGGTTTGTCCCAGCTGGGCCCGCTCAACTCTTTCTCAGCCAAGCTGGTCGGCTCGCTCAGTTTGGCTTCGCCCGGCATCGTTGGTTGCAGTCAGCCTCGTTCGTCCACTGTGTTCTGTCCACTGTGGTCAATTTGCATCCAGATCGGCCACGGGTAACTCGTCTGGCATCCCTAGAGCCGGGTCGTCCACATCTTGTCCCCAGGTTATCCACAGGGCCCTGTGGATAACCTGGGGACAAGATGTGGAGGGATCTCACCCTTTCGAGTGTCCACACCTGGGGATCGGCGGCAGGTGGACAACTCATTGATCCACATATGCACATCACCCACAAGGGGTGGTTCCACAGGTAGCGTGCGTCGTTCACCGTGGGTGGTGCCCCGTGCGCGGAGGGCAGTGCACCTCGTGCAGCGGGCGGTGCATCGCGCGCGGTGGTTGCGGTGCTCGAAGGGCGCGGGAGCGGCGTTGATACCCCCATGCGCCGCCACGAACAAATCTCCGCTCGATCCCGAGTGGGGGAAGAAATCCTTTGAGGCAGGGAAAAGTCATCAAAGTAGGCACCGCCGACGACTGGGTCTCGTTTCTCGTTGAAGCACCTGGGCGGTGGAACCGGCTAGGGGAGAACGAGACAGTTTCACGTCTCGGTCGCCGTCGTGGAGGCCGGTGGCGACGTCTGCGAGACGGGGGCAGGGTGGGTGCGGGAGCAACCCGGGAGCGGCGGGCGAGGCCGGGAGTGGCGGGCGAGGTTGGAGGACGAGAGGTCCGAAGGCCGTACGGAGCAGCCCGCCGACCAGCGCCGCGGGCACTAGGCCGACCAGCACCGGCGGGTACCGGGATGGCACCGGGGAGGCCAGCTAACGGCCAGCCCTCGGAGTTATCCACAAGGCCCGATCAAGGCTGTGGGCAACTTCGGTGGATCAGCCGCCGGAGTGCATGTCCTCGGTTTCGGGGACGCAGTCGTCGTCGGGGTCGTTGAGCCAGCCGTGGGGGAGGGTGACCTTGCCGGGGGAGCCCTGGCGACCGCGGGGGCCGTCGGCGTTGGGGGGGAACGGGGTGTCGTGGTCGAGGCGGGCGAGGAGGTCGTCCAGCTCGTCCAGGCTCGACACCATGGCGAAGCCGCGGCGCAGTTCGGAGCCGACCGGGAAGCCCATGAAGTACCAGGCCATGTGCTTGCGCAGGTCGCGCATCGCCTTGACCGGGCCGTCGTGGGCGACGAGCAGTTCGGCGTGCCGGCGCAGCACGCGCGCCACCTCGCCCAGGTTCGGCGGTGTCGGCAGCGGGCGGCCCGCGAAGGCGGCCTCCAGCTCGCCGAACAGCCACGGCCGGCCGAGGCAGCCGCGGCCGACGACCACGCCGTCGCAGCCGGTTTCCGCGACCATCCGGAGTGCGTCGGCGGCGGAGAAGATGTCACCGTTGCCGAGGACCGGGATGCTGGTGACGGCCTCCTTGAGGGCCGCGACCTTCGACCAGTCGGCCTGTCCGGAGTAGCGCTGCGCGGCCGTGCGGGCGTGCAGGCTGACCGCCGCAGCGCCTTCGGCCTCGGCGATGCGCCCGGCGTCGAGGTAGGTCAGGTGGTCGTCGTCGATCCCGACGCGGAACTTCACCGTGAACGGCACCCCGGCCTCCGCCGCGGCCGAGGCCGACTCGCGCACGATGTCGGCGAACAGCCGCCGCTTGAACGGCAGCGCCGCGCCCCCGCCCTTCCGCGTCACCTTGGCGACGGGGCAGCCGAAGTTGGAGTCGATGTGGTCGGCCAGTCCCTCGCCGATGATGATCTTCACGGCCTCGCGCATGGTCTTCGGGTCCACCCCGTAGAGCTGCATGGACCTGGGCTTTTCGTGCTCGCCGAAGGTCATCATGTGCATGGTCCCGGGATGCCGCTCGACCACCGCGCGGGCGGTGATCATCTCGCACACGTAGATCCCGGCGCCGTACTCCGCGCAGAGCTGGCGGAACGCGACGTTGGTGATCCCGGCCATCGGCGCGAGCACCACCGGCGGATCGACCTCGTAGGGGCCGATCTTCAGGGCGGGCTTGCTCAGGGTCGCGGTCACCTCTCCATTGTCACCTGTGTCGGAGACCACGTCGACCAGGGGCTCATCAAGGCGGCAGCGTCGGGGAGGAGGTCGGCATGATGGCCGCGTCTTCGCGTAGGTCCGAGGTAAGTGACTTCTAAGATCGCGTTGCTGTCCAATACGGGCACAGCCGGAAGAGCGAGGAGTTCGACGTGGCCGAGAAGCCGGTGCGGTGGGGGATCATGGGCACGGGCGGTATCGCCGGGGCGTTCGCGGAGGATCTCGGGCTCACCGATTCCGGGGTGATCTCCGCCGTCGGCTCGCGGAATCGGGAAAGTGCTGACCGGTTCGCGGATCGTTTCGGGGTCGGTGTGCGGCACGGTAGTTACGCGGACCTGGCGAACGACCCGGATGTCGACGTCGTCTACGTCGCCACGCCGCACCCGATGCACCACGCCAACGCCCTGCTGGCGCTGGACGCGGGCAAGGCGGTGCTGGTGGAGAAGGCGTTCACGATGAACGCCGGGGAGGCCCGCGAACTGGTCGCCGTCGCGCGCGAGCGGGGGCTGTTCCTGATGGAGGCGATGTGGACGCGGTTCCTGCCGCACGTCCGGCGCATCCGGGAACTGCTCGGGGACCTCGGCGACCTCGTCACGGTCCTGGCGGACCACGGGCAGTGGTTCGCCGAAGACCCCGCGTTCCGGTTGTTCGCGCCGGAGCTGGGCGGGGGCGCGCTGCTCGACCTCGGCGTCTACCCGGTGTCCTTCGCTTCGATGGTGCTCGGCGCGCCGAACCGGGTGCTCAGCCTGTCCGACCCAGCGTTCACCGGCGTGGACGCGCAGACGTCGATGCTGCTCGGCCACGCGAGCGGCGCGCAGGCCGTGCTCAGCTGCACGCTGCGCGCGGTCGGCCCGACCACGGCGACGATCGTGGGCACCGAAGCCCGTCTCGAGATCGAGGGCGCGTTCTACGCGCCGACGTCGTTCACGCTGATCCCGCGGCGCGGCGAGCGAACCCGGTTCGAATACACCGACGAGGGCAGCGGCCTGCGTCACGAGGCCGACGAGGTCGCGCTGCGCCTGCGCGCCGGCGAGACCGAGAGCCCGCACATGCCGCTGGACGAGACCGTCTCGATCATGGAGACCATGGACGAGGTGCTCGCGCAGTCCGCGGGCTGACCGGCGGCGGCCGGGGTGGCTGAACGGGGCCCGGCCGGCGTGGTCAGCCGGGATCGCAACTCTCCTGTGTCCACGGTTGAGTAGTGCTACGGATCCGATCATGGCCGTTGTGCCCGAATCTGGCCGCATGACAACCGAAGGCGAAACCCTCCACCGCCTGGCCGACGAGATCAACGCCCTCGGCCGGCGCCTGACCGTGGTCGGGGCCGAGTTGCGTGGCGTCGAGGCCGCGCTCGGCGGTGGGGAGGCCGCGGAACCGGACGCTTCGGCGGAGAACGTCGGCGTCCGGCCCGAGGTGGCATCGCCGCGGGACTCCGCCACGCCCGGGAATTCGGATGCGCCGCCGCGGGAGCCGCACGTCGATCCGCGAGTACCGGCCGCCGGGCCGGGTCAACCGTGGGTGCCCCCGCAGGAGGCGGTTGCCGTGCCGGGGGACCCGCGATTCGCCGGGGCGGCGGCGTTCGGTTCGGCGGCCGCTGGTTACGGGGCGGGCTATCCGTATCGCCATCCCGGCGCGCAGTCTCCGTACCACCAGTCCCCGTACCGCCAGACCCACTCGCAACCCTCGTACGGTCCGCAGCCCTTCGCGATGCCGCAGCCGCCCTCCGTGCCGCGGACGACGTTGGGGGAACGGCTGCGGAGAGAAGGCGCCGGGGCTCGGGTGCTCGCGTGGGTCGGAGGTGCGGTCACCCTGCTGGGGATGGTGCTGTTGCTGGTGCTCGCGGTGCAGCGGGGGTGGCTCGGGCCGCTGCCGCGGGTGCTGCTGGGGGCGGCGTTCGGGGCGGGGCTCGTCGGGATGGGGGCGGGGCTGCACCGCCGGCCGGCCGCGCGCACGGGCGCGTTCGCGCTCGCCGCCACGGGCCTCGCGACGCTCTACCTCGACGCTGTCGCCGCGACCTCGCTCTACGACTTCCTGCCCACTCCCGCGGGGCTCGGCGCCGGGCTGGCCATCGCGGTGGGCGGCCTGCTGCTCGCAGTCAACTGGGACTCCTCTCTGCTCGCGACCGCGGTGGTGGTCGGATGCGGGGTGTGCGCACCCCTGACCGCCGGGGGCTTCACCTCGGAACTGGTGCTGTTCCTGCTCATGCTCCAGATCGCGACCACGCCGGTCCAGTTCCGGCGGCGGTGGTGGGCCCTTTCGCTCGCCGCGGCCCTGCCGCCCTTGACCACGTCGCTCATCGGCAGCGCGCTGCACCCGCAAAACGTCCCGGTCGCCGTGGCGGCCAGTGTCGTGAGTGCGGCGCTCGCATTGATTTCCTTGCGGCGCAAAGAGAACGAACCGTTCTCGATGGCTGTGCTCGCTTCCGCGGCTTTGCCCGTCCTGGTGGCCGCCGCGCTGCTGCCGAAGACCGAGTCGGCGCTGCTGGCGGGAGGCGCGGCCCTGGTTCTCGTCGCGACTGGGCTCCTCGTGCGGGGCCACGCCGGCAACGTCGCGGTGATTGCCGGACTGGTGGCCGCGTTGCAGGCCACCGTCACGCAGTTCGACGGCGGCGCGGTACTGCTCGGCGAGGCCGTGGTGCTCGCCTTCGCCGCACGGTGGACGCGAAGCCGCTTCGTGCTCGGCGGCGCGCTGGTGTTCGCCGTGATCGGCTGGCTGTACACGCTCGTCGCGGACGTCACGCCGTCGCTACTGATCGTCGCCCGTCCGCGCACAACGGCGGACCTGTCGACCGCCCTCGCCGCGGCCGTCCTGCTGCTGGCCGTGGCGGTCGCGCTGCCGTGGGCCGCGGTTCGGCTGAACGTGCTGAAACCCGCCGGCCTCACGCCGTGGCTGCCGGCGGGACTGGCCGCGCTGCACGGGGCCGCCGGAGTGGTGCTCTGCGCGTCACTGCTGGCCATCCCCGGCCGGCCCGGCTTCCTCACCGGTCACGCGCTGATCACCGTGTCCTGGACAGTGGCCGCGCTCGTCCTGCTCCTGCGCGGAATCGACGTCGTCGCGCTGCGCGTGGTCGGGCTGGTGCTGGTGGCGGCGGCGGTGCTGAAGCTGGTGCTGTTCGACCTCGCCGCGCTGGACGGCCTCGCGCGGGTCGCCGCGTTCCTCGGCGCCGGGCTGGTGCTGCTGATCGCGGGCGCTCGTTACGCGCGGGTGGTGGCTTCGCGTCAGCCCGCGGCGGTGGCCGTCGGTCCGGCGGGGCCGGCCGCGCCCGATCGAGCCCGGTGAGCCCCGGGGGCCGCCCGGACCGTGGGCGGCCTCCGAGGCGAAGTCACGCCGTCAGGTTTCCCCAGGCGTAGCTCTGCTTCGCCCGCTTCAGATACACGAACAGCTCCGTCGACGTCACCCCGGGAATGGCGCGGACCTCTTCGCCCAGCACCTCCAGCAGGTGCTCGTCGTCGCGGCAGATCAGCTCGGCCAGCAGGTCGAAGCGGCCGGCGCAGAGGACCACCTGGTGGACGTTGGCCAGGCCGGACAGGCGCTTCGCGATCTCCCGCGGGTCGCCGTTCACCGTGAGGCCGATCATGGCTTGGCGGCTGAGGTCCACATTCTCCGGGGCGGTCACCGCGACTATCTGCATCATGTCGTCGCGCAGCAGCCGCTGGACGCGTTGCCGCACGGCCCCCTCCGAGAGCCCGACCGCCTTGGCCAGCGCCGTGAACGACGCCCTCCCGTCGTGCTGCAACAAGGCGATCAAGGTTCTGTCGGTGCCGTCCAGTGCCTTCGGCGCACGCTGGTCTTCGACCTTCGTGCGGTTTTCGTCACCCATGCCGTCCCTCCCTGTGTTTCGGCATGTGATTCCTTGGATGCGCAGCGTATCGGCCATTGGGCCCGAGCAGGAGGGAGTTCGAGCCAAAAATGCCGGTCAAGCCGCTGGTCCGGTGAATTCACCCGGACGCCGCGGGTGTGCGCCCGGGCACAGCCGCTGCCGCCGCGACCCGGTTCCCGGGTACCGTCGCCCCGGCCCGCCACCGGCGGAAAACCCACGCTGAGAAGGAGAAACGGTGATGTCCTCAGCCGTCGCGGCCGTTCCGGCCAAGGGCCTGCGCGGCGGGGCGCTCGGCACGGTGTCGTCGACGGTGATCGGGATGTCCTCGACCGCACCCGCATATTCCATTGCCGCGACACTCGGGTTCATCGTGCTCGCGGGCCCGGGGTTCAAGGCCGCCGCTTTCGTCCTGTTTTCGTTCGTTCCGGTGCTGTTCGTGGCTTTCGCGTTCCGCGAGCTGAATGCCGCGGAGCCGGACTGCGGCACCAACTTCACCTGGGCGACCCGCGCGTTCGGCAGCCGCGCCGGCTGGATGACCGGGTGGGTGGTCACCGTCGCGCAACTGCTGGTGATGAGCAGCCAGTCGGCGCTCACCGGCCGGTACACCCTGCTGCTCCTCGGCGCCGACGGGCTCGCGGGCAACCGCGCCGTGACGACCGCGATCGGCGGCGGGTGGCTGCTGGCACTGTGCTGGCTCTGCTACCGCGGCATCGAGGTGTCCGCGCGGGTGCAGTGGATCCTGCTCGGCATCGAGCTGGCCGTCCTGATCGTGTTCTCCGTGGTCGCGCTCGGCCGGGTCTACCGCGGCAGCGCCGGTCCGCAGTCGAGCCCGCCGCAGTGGAGCTGGCTGTGGCCGAACGGGGTGAGCTCCGGGGCGGCCGTCTCCGCGGTGCTGCTGGCCGTGTTCATCTACTGGGGCTGGGAAAGCTCGCTTTCGGTGAACGAGGAGTCCGCGGACCCGAGGCACGCCCCGGGCCGCGCCGCCGTGCTCTCGACCGTGCTGCTGGTGTTGAACTACCTGCTCGTGACGGTCGCCGCGCTCGCCTTCGCCGGCGTCGGCGCGCACGGGATCGGGCTGGGCAACGAGGCCAACTCCGGCGACGTGCTGGCCGGGCTCGGCGGCGCGGTGTTCGGCTCCTCCGGGCTGGGGCGGGCGTTCGGGCTGCTGCTGATCGTCTCGGTCCTCACCAGCGGCGCCGCGACCAGTCAGGCCACGATCATGCCCGCCGCGCGGACCACCCTGTCGATGGCGACGCACGGCGCGCTCCCGAAGGCGTTCGCCCGCGTGCACCCGAGGTACCGGACACCGACGGTGGCGACTTGGACCTTCGGGCTGGTCTCGCTCGCGTTGTACGTGCTGCTGGCGGTGTGGAGCGACAACGTGCTGTCGGATTCGGTGGACGCCGTCGGGCTCACGATCGCGATCGAGTACACGATGACGGCCCTCGCGTGCGTCTGGGTGTTTCGCCGGACGTTGCTCACGAGCGTGCGCAACTTCTTCTTGCGGGGACTGCTCCCGCTCGCCGGCGGGCTGTTCTTCCTGGCCGTGCTGGTGCTGGCGGTGCGCGAGTACGCCGAGCCGAGTGCCGGGGAGACCACGGTCTTCGGCATCGGCGGCGTCGCGGTGATCGGCGTGGTGTCGATCGTGCTCGGAGTTCCGCTGATGTTCGCGGTGGGGCACTGGTGCCGTGACTTCTTCGACGGCCGCCGCCTGCCGCGCGGTTCGGTGCCGCGCGGCGGCGACGTGATCGAGGTCTAACAGCGCCGCAGCAGGTCTTCCTCGGTCTCCCGCGGGACCAGCAGCGTTGCCACGCCCTCGCGGACGCCGACCAGCGGCGGGCGGCCCACGAGGTTGTAGTTCGAGGCCAGCGAATGGTGGTACGCGCCGGTGCACGGCACGGCCAGCAGGTCGCCCGCGTGGACGTCGCCGGGCAGGCAGACGTCGGTGGCCAGCACGTCGCCGGACTCGCAGTGCCGCCCGACGACGGTCACCGGCCGCCGCGCCGCCTTCGAGTGCCGTCCGACCAGGCGCGCGGTGTAGCGGGCGCCGTACAGCGCGGGGCGCGCGTTGTCGCTCATCCCGCCGTCGACGGCGACGAACGTGCGGCTGCCGCGCTTCACCGCGCACACCCGGTACACCGTGATGCCGGAGGGCCCGACGATCGCCCGGCCGGGCTCGATCGTCAACCGGGGCAAGGGAAATCCGTGTGACGAGCACTCGTACCCCAGGGCGACCCGCAGCCGGCGCGCGTACCCGTCGAGGTCGAACGCCGCCTCCCGGTCGAGGTAGGGCACGGCGTGGCCGCCGCCCAGGTCCAGTTCGCGCAGGGTGACGCCGTGGGTGTCGCGGATGCGCACGAGCACCTCGACCATCCGGCGCGCGGCCTCCTCGTACCGGTCCACGCGCGAGACCTGCGAGCCGATGTGGCAGTGCAGGCCGACCAGCCGCAGACCGGGCTGGGCGAGCACGGCGGCGACGGCGCGGTCCACGTTGTCGTGGACGTCGTCGCGGAGCGAGAAGCCGAACTTCTGCCCCTCGGTGCCGGTCGTGATGGCCGCGTGGGTGTCTCCGGTGACGCCGGGCGTCACGCGGATCATCACCTGCTGCGCGCCGTGCGCGAGGGCGCCGAGCTGCTCGACCTCGTCGAGCGAGTCGAGCACGATGCGGCGGACGCCGTACTCCAGCGCGGCCTTGAGGTCTTCGGGGGTCTTTGCGTTGCCGTGCAGGAGGATTCGCTCAGCGGGGAAGCCGATCGAGCGGGCGACGGCGATCTCGCCCGCGGAGCAGGTGTCGAGCGACAGCCCCTCCTCGGCGACCCATCGCAGCACGGCGCGGGTGCACAGCGCTTTGCTCGCGAAGGCGACTTCGGCCTCCGGCAGCGCACGACGGTAGGCGCGGGCCGTGTCGCGGACCTGGGCTTCGTCCAGCAGGTACGCAGGCGTCCCGAAGCGAGCGGCCAGGTGGCTCACCGGCGCTCCGGCGAAGATCAGCTCACCGCCTTCGCCGAGGGAAGTGCTCCGCGGCCAGAGCCCCGGTTCGAGGTGGTCGGCGGCCTCACAACCGAGGCTGGGCAGGAGCTCGCTGAGCGTCACGGTTACCTCCGTGAGTGGGTCATTCGGACCCGTTCAGCAGACTTCCGGGCCGATCGTTCCGGCTCGGCCGTGCACACCACGCTGACGCCGCCGGGCCGGTCGCTGACGGGTTGTTAACGCGCGGGTAACTTGCGCCACACCCCGGCTGACCTGCGTTGCGCTCAGTTCTCCTGCCTGCGTGACCCGGACGTCGCGGCGGTCTCGCGCGAACGGCAGTGGATTTCCGGCCGGTGACCCCCGTCCCGCGCCGGCCGACTCCGTGAACGGTGCGCGGTCAGGTCGCCGTGGTCGCGGTCGTGGCTTCTTTCGGCTTGGGCGGTGCGGCGGGCCCGCCGCAGACGCAGCCGCGTTCGAGGTGGCCGGTCGAGGTCGCGGCGCAGAAGCGGCGCGCGATCACGTCGTGCGAGTCCAGCGGGTGCGGGCAGCAGGGGCAGGCGTTCTCCGGCTCGGTCTCCGGCCCGGTGGTCATGCCGCGACCCGTACGGGATTGCGCAACGGCTCACCCACGGAGTGCAGGTGTTCCAGCACGTAGCCGTAGGAGCGGGCCCAGCCGCATTCCGCGTAGGAGATCCCGCGCTCGGCGCAGAACTCCCGCACGATCACCTGCGCGTGTCTGAGGTTGGGCCGGGCCATGCTCGGGAACAGGTGGTGCTCGATCTGGTAGTTGAGCCCGCCGAGGACGAAGTCGACCACCGGGCCGCCGCGGATGTTGCGCGAGGTCAGCACCTGCTTGCGCAGGAAGTCGAGCTCGTGCCCGCTGGTCAGCATCGCCATGCCCTTGTGGTTGGGCGCGAAGGAGGAGCCCATGTACAGGCCCCAGAGGCACTGGTGCACCGCGATGAACACGAGTCCGGTCAACGGGGTCAGCACGATGAACACCGCGGCCACGTAGGCCACCAGGTGACCGATCAGGAGTGCGGACTCCAGTTTGTGCCGGCGGACGTCACCCGCCCACACCGCCTTCACGCTCGACACGTGCAGGTTCAGCCCCTCCAGCAACAGCAGCGGGAAGAACAGGAAGGCCTGGTACTTGGCCACCCAGCGCAGGAAACCGCGCTTCTGACCACTCTGCGCCCGGCTGAAGGCGAGGGCGGCGATGTCGACGTCGGGGTCCTCGTCCTCGTGGTTCGGGTTGGCGTGGTGCCGGTTGTGGGTGCCGATCCACCAGCCGTAGCTGAGGCCGGTCAGTCCACCGTGGACGAGACCGGCGGCGTCGTTCGTCCTGCGGGTGCGGAAGATCTGACGATGCCCGGCGTCGTGGCCGATGAAGGCCAGCTGCGCGAACATCATCGCGAAGAACGCGGCTAGCAGCAACTGCCACCACGAGTCCCCGAGGAACACGAAGGCCACCCAGCCGGCCGCGAAAGCCGTCAGGTTGAGCACGATGCGCGTGGTGTAGCTGCCGCGACGACGGTCGAGCAGGCCGGCCGCCTTGATCAGGCGTGACAGCTCCGCGAATTCACTTCCCTTGGGGGGTCGGGGATCCGGTGCATCGGAAATACGGGACGAGGTCATGACGACACCGCTCTGGTTCAGGCGAGATGCTTGTCCAGCGACGGTGTCCGGCCACGACGGGTCCGGGTCCAGTCCGGGAGAAGGGCTCTGGAGCCTGGTCGCGGTGGCACCGCGGCCTGACCCCAGCCTCCCACTCCTGTGCGGCGATGGCAATTCCCCGCCGGAGCCGGGATCGGCGGGGACTTGATCGAGAACGCCGGTTCATACCCGGCAGTTTCAGGAAAGTCCCCACGAGGACAGCAACCCGAACAGCCGCTCGCGCTCGGCCGCGGTGAGCAGGCGGCTCGGCGGCCGGACGTCGGGGCGGCACAGACCCAGTTGCGAGAGCGCGTCCTTCACCACGCTGACGTTGTTGGCGTTCCCGTCGGCCGCACGCAGCTGTTCGAACGGCCGGATCCGCTCCCAGATCACCATCGCGCCCGGGAAATCCCGGTGGCTGAGCCGGTTGAACAGGTTCAGCGAGGTCCGCGGGTCGACGTTCACCAGTCCGGAGGTGAATCCGGTCGCGCCGACGGCGAAGTAGCCGGGCGCGGACAGCTCCGCCAGGCCGGCGATCCACACGAAGCGTTCGTAGCCTGCTTCGCGCGCGACAGTGGCGAACTGCACGGGGTCGGGCACCGCGTACTTCACGCCGATGACGTTTGGCGCCGCTTCGCCGAGGCGCGCGATGTCTTCGCCCTTGATGGCGGGGTTGCGGACGTACAGGACCACGCCGAGTTCGGGCACCGCGTCGGCGATCACCCGGTGGTATTCGATCCAGCCCTCGCGGGAGACATACGGGTGCACGGGCTGGTGGATCATGATCATGTCCGCCCCGGTGTCGCGGGCGTGTCGCGCGGCTTTGACCGCAGAGCGCGCGTCGTGCCCGACGCCCGCCAGCACGCTCGCACCGTGCGCCCGCTTCACGGTCAGCTCGACGCACAGCCGCGTCTCGTGCCCGTCGAGCGCGTAGAACTCTCCGGTGTTGCCGTTGGGGGTGATCACCTCGATGCCGCTGGTGGTCAGCCGCTCGACCAGCCGGCCGTAGGTCTCCCCGTCGATCCCGCCGCCGCGGCCGAACGGCGTCACCGGGATCGCGACCACGCCGGCGAGCCGCCGTCGTTGGGCTTCGAACCGCACTGGCCTGTCCGATCTGATATATGATGTGCTTCGACGTGGGCAGGTTAGCACGGGGCGGTTGTCCTGAGGGTTGGGTCGTCCGACCTGATTTCGCCGGAGGTCAGCCGGCCAGGAACGAAGTCAGGTGCTCGACGACGAAGGCGTGGTCCTCGGCCTGCGGCAGTCCCGAAACGCCGACGGTGCCGACCGGCCCGACCCCCGCCACGATCACCGGGAACACGCCTCCGTGGGCCGCGTACCGGTCCGGGTCCAGCCGGGAATCGGCCTCGAACGAGCCGCCCTTCTCGCGAAAGCGCGTGCCGACCAGGAACGAGCTGTGCCCGTAGCGGTCGACGACGCGGCTCTTGCGCTCGATCCACGCGTCGTTGTCGGCGGACGTGCCGGGCAGTGCGGCGTGGAACAGGCGCTGGCCGTTCCGGCGCACCGAGATGGTCAAGGGCAGCGCCCGGGCGCGGGCCCCGGCCAGCAGGTGCTCGCCGAGCGCCAGCGCTGTCTCGTTGTCGAACCGGGTGAAGGTGAGCCGGTTTTCCTGCTCCAGGAGCTCGGTCGTGGTGGTCATGCCGTCATTGAATCAACACGGTGGGGCAACAGCGAGCCTCAGCTTCCGAGCGCGGCCAGCGCGAAGGCCGTGTGCATCGCCACCCCGCTGGGCATCGCGGCCTCGTCGAACACGACGCGGTTGGAGTGGTTGTTCGGGGCCGTCTCGGCGGGCACGCCCGGCGGCCGGGCGCCGAGGAACGCAAACGCCCCCGGAACCCGTTGCAGCACATAGGAGAAGTCCTCGGCCACCATCCCCGGCACGGCGAGCTCTTCGGCGTTGTGCGGGCCCAGCACCTCGGCGGCGAGCGCCAGCACGTGGGCGGCGACGGCCTCGTCGTTCACCGTCACCGGGTAGCCCGGGTCGACGTCGGCCAGCACCCGGCAGCCGTGCGCCTCGCCGATCGCCTGGCAGACCTTCGGCAGCTCCTCGCGGATCAGCGCGCGCGTGGGCTCCGACAGGGCGCGGATGGTCCCCTCGAGCACGGCCGACTCGGGGATGATGTTGGTGGTCGTGCCGGCCTCGAGGCGGGTCACCGAGAGCACCGCCGGGTCGAACACCGGGACGCGGCGCGTGACCATCGTCTGCAGGGCGCCGACCATCGCGGCCGCCGCCGGCACCGGGTCGATCGCCTCGTGCGGCATCGAGCCGTGGCCGCCGCGGCCGGTCACCTCGACCCGGAACGTGTCGGCCGAGGCCATCGTCGTCCCACCGCGCACCCGCAGCACGCCGCTGGGCACCGTCGCCATCGAGTGCAGGGCGAAGGCGCGCGACACCCGCGGGCCGGCCGCGTCCAGCACGCCCTCGTGGATCATGTGGCGCGCGCCGTGGTCGCCCTCCTCGCCGGGCTGGAACATGAACACCACCGAGCCGGCCAGCTCGCCGGCGCGGGCGGCCAGCAGCCGCGCGGCCGAGGCCAGCATCGCCACGTGCGTGTCGTGCCCGCAGGCGTGCATCGAGCCCTCGACCTCGGAGGCGAACTCCAGGCCGGTGTCCTCGGGCACCGGCAGCGCGTCCATGTCGCCGCGCAGCAGCACGGCCGGGCCCGGTCGGGCGCCGCGCAGGACGCCGGTGAGCGACGTCGTCGCGCGGCCCTCGGTGAATTCGATCGGCAGGTCGGCCAGCGCGGCGCGGACGGCCTGCTGGGTCCGCGGCAGGTGCAGACCCCGTTCCGGACGGCGGTGCAGGGCGCGGCGGAGGTCGACGGTGCGGTCCTGCAGGGCCCGCGCGTCGGCGAGCAACCCGGCGAACGGGGCGCCGGGGAGCGTGGGCAGGTCGGTGGGTCCGGTCATGATTCGATAGTGGCACGCTCCTTCGGGTGCACCGTGCGTGCGCGCGTTTCCCCGGCGGAATACGGTGTGCCCATGGCGGTGCAAGAGCCGGTCACGGGCTTCGCGGTAGCTGTGGTCCGAGAAGACGGTCGGTGGCGGTGCAGTGCGCTGGATTCCGCGGCGCTGACGGAGCTGGACGCGGCGATCACCGAGCTGGGGAAACTCCGCTCGACCGGGGCCGCGTTCGGGCTGCTGGCCGTGGACGACGAGTTCTTCGTGATCGTCCGGCCGAGCCCGCGGGGCCCCGCGCTGCTGCTCTCGGACGCGGCCGCGGCGCTGGACTACGACATCGCGGCCGACGTGCTCGACGTGCTGCGCGTCGACCCGCCGGACGAGGACGACGAGGCCGTGTGGCCCGAGGGTGACCTCGAGATCCTCACCGATCTCGGGCTGCCGGGCGTCGAGCTGGAAGTTATCGTCGGAGAGGTGGACCTCTACCCCGACGAGCAGCTGCAGATGGTGGCCCAGAGATGCGGGTTCGCACCCGAGTTCACGAAACTGCTGGACGAGCTCTGAGACGCCCGGCCGACACCGAAGCCGTGCAGGCCGCCCTCGAAGCGGCCCGCGGTCCCGGCGCCGATGTGCCCATCGGCGCCGTGGTGTTCGGCCCCGACGGCCGCCCCCTCGCGGCGGCCCGCAACGCCCGCGTGGAGCTGGGCGACCCCACCGCCCACGCGGAGATCCTGGCCTTGCGCGCCGCCGCCCGGGTCCACGGCGACGGCTGGCGCCTGGAGGACTGCACCCTCGCCGTGACCCTGGAGCCCTGCACGATGTGCGCGGGCGCCCTGGTGCTGGCCCGGGTCGCCCGCCTGGTGTTCGGCGCCTGGGAGCCGAAGACGGGCGCCGTGTCCTCCCTCTGGGACGTCGTGCGCGACCGCCGGCTCAACCACCGCCCGGAAGTCCGCGGGGGCATCCTGGCCGAGGAGTGCGCCGGAGTGCTGGAAACCTACTTCGCGACCCGCCGCCCGCAGCTGTCCTGAACCCCCTGCGGACGGCGGATGGCGGTCCGGTATATTCCTCGGCGGTGGCGTGTCCGAGCGGCCGAAGGAGCACGACTCGAAATCGTGTGACGGCTAATAACCGTCCGTGGGTTCAAATCCCACCGCCACCGCTCAGCCGAGGCGCAGTGGTCCCGTGGAAATCGCGGGCTGCTGCGCCTCGCTGCTTTTCCGGGGTGCGACCCCGAGTCGGCCCGGGGGCCTCCGCTTCCCCGCCGGTGGTCGCCACGGTGTCGAGGTGCGGCCTAGGCTGACGCTCATGAGCAGTTCACCGGAAGCGCTGCCGCCGGTCAGCCGGACGGCTGTGGGAGTGGCCGGGTTGCGGGCGGTGGAGAGCGGGCGGCCCGACCGGCTGTTCGAGGATCCCTACGCCGGTGCGTTCTTCCAGGCGGGGCAGGCGTTGTTCCCGGCCGAGGCGCGCGGCGGCGGGCTCGGCCGGGTGTTCGCCGAGCAGGTGGCGATCCGGACCCGGTTCTTCGACGAATTCCTCGAAGGTGCGGACCAGGTGGTGCTGCTCGCGGCGGGGCTCGACGCGCGGGCGTTCCGGCTGGACTGGCCCGAAGGCGCGCGGGTGTTCGAGCTCGACCTGCCCGAGGTGCTGGAGTTCAAGGACGCCGTGCTGGCCGCCCGGTCCGCCCGGCCGCGGTGCGAGCGCGTGGTGGTCCCGGTGGACCTGCGCGAGGACTGGCCCACGGCGTTGCGCGAATCCGGGTTCGCACCCGAGCGGCCGACGGCGTGGCTCGCCGAGGGGCTGCTCGTGTACCTCGACCACGACGAGGCGGCGCGGCTGCTCACGGACGTCACTGCGTTGTCCGCGCCCGGCAGCCGGATCTCCTTCGAACACCGGTCCGAGGACGACGAGCTCCTCCGACGCGCCCGCGCGGTGCCGAACAGCGCGGACGTCACCGGTCTGTGGAAGGGCGGTCTCGGCCGCACCGCGCCGGAATGGCTGACCGAGCACGGCTGGCGGCCCGAGACGCACTCGCGCACGGAACTCGCCGCGGGGTACGGACGGCCGTCGGAGGAGACGACCAGCGGCGGGTTCCTCGTCGGGACCCGCTGATCGTCCTCAGTGGACGATCGGGGGGCTCAGCCCGGGATCACCGGCGTGCCGAACGGCTCCAGGACCGGGATGGTCTCGACGATGGTCGAGACGCCCGTCGCCACGGCGCGCGCGATCGAAGCGCAGGCCGCGGTCACGGGGTAGACGACGTCGGTCGAACGGTCTCCTGCCAGGACGGCTTCGGCCGCTGCGCGCGCGGTCGCCCCGATCGCCGTGACCTGCTCGGCGGTCTGGACGGCGAGCCGGTCCAGGAGATCGGCCAGGTCGAGCCCGACGGCCGCGGTCCGGGCTGCGGCCTCCGCGGCTTGCCGATAGTGGGCGTCCAGCTCGTCGGCTCGGCCGCGGAAGAGTGCGGCGGGTTCACCGCCCCAGCGCCGTTCCGCGCGGTGCGCCCCGCGCTCGAACTGCAACCGCGCGGTGACCAGCACGTCACGGCCGCTGGAGAGCTTGCGCGCGGATTCGCGGATGGCCTGCGGTGAACAGTCGATCTGCCGCAACGCCGCGACCGGATTGGGCGCCCCGAGCCGCGCCCCCGCGCCCCGCAACGGCTCCAACGCCGCGGCGGCCCGCTCCAGCGCCGGGTGGAGGAACGGCATCAGGAAGCCTCCGCTCGGGGCTTCTTCGCCGTGGACGAGACCGACCCGGCCGACACTACGGGTGAAGCGGGCTTGACTGTCCTCGCACGCTTCTCCCGCGAAGGCGATTTGGCCGACGTCGCGCGGGTAGGGGGGAGACGCGGCTCGGCTGCCCCTGGGCGTGACGCAGGTGCGATCGGCCTGCTCGCTGCCACGCGTGTCGTGGGCGAAGCAGTCGCAACCGCTGCCATGCGCGTCGCGGACGAAGCAGTCCTAACCGCGGTCACGCCTGTCGCGGGTGAAGCAGCCGTAACCACGGCTACACGCGTCGTGGGTGAAGCAGTCGTAACCGCGGTCACGCCTGTCGCGGATGAAGCAGCCCTGACCGCGGCTACGCGCGTCGCGGGTGAAGCAGCTGTAACCGCGGCTACATGCGTCGTGGGTGAAGCAGCCGTAACCACGGCCAGGTGCGTCGCGGGTGCGATCGTTTTGCTCGCCGCAGCGCGTGTCGCGGGTGAACCAGCCCTGACCGTGGCTATGCGTGTGGTGGGTGAAGCAGCCGTAACCACGGCCACGCGCGTCGCGGGTGCGATCGTTTTGCTCGCTGCCGCACCTGCTGCGGGTGAAGCAGCCCTGACCGCGGCTATGCGTGTGGTGGGTGAAGCAGGTCCGGCCGCGGCTAGGTGCGTCGCGGGTGTAATCGGCCTGCTCGCCGCAGTGCGTGCCGTGGGCGAAGCAGCTCCGACCGTGGCCACGCGCGAAGCAATCGAGCCTGGCCCAGGCACCGCCGCACGTGTCGTGGGCGAGGTAGCCCTGACCGCGGCCACGCGCGTCGCGGGTCTGAGCGGTTCAGCCGGCTCCGGGCGTGGGAACGGCATCGGTGCCTCTCAGCTGAACAGTGCGGTGGCCGTGATCGGGCGGAGGCGGTCGGCGTGGCCGCCTGCGGCCATGCGGAGCAGGCCGGCCAGGTCGGAGGTGGCGTCGCCGAGGACGCGGGCGTCCACGTCGCGGGCGGCGAGGGCGGCTTCCCAGCGGGCGGCGAGCTCGCGGGCGGGCGCGGAGATGCCGAAGGGCGTCGACTCGATGCGGGCTTCGGCGAAGCGTCCCGCGGCCTGGTCGGCGTCGGCGGCGGCGTGGTCCAGTGCGTCAGCGGCGGTGCGCAGCCGTTCACTCGTCGAGCCTGGCATGGGACTCCCCTCCCTGGGCGCCGCTCCCGACGAGCGGCCGGTCACCGGGCCGGCCCCCCACCCGTCACCCTGTAGGGGGAGATCTAACCCCATCACCTCCTGTGTGGTCACCCGGCCGGGCGGTGGCCGGTTCCACATCGTGAAGCGGCTTGACCGCCCGAGCGGGGCGTGACGATCATCGGGCCATGTCAGTGACCCGGGATCTGCCGTCGGCCGGACGGGCCCCGGCCCGGTCGGCCGACGAGGGCGTGACGGCTCTCCTGCGGCGCCGCGGCCGGCTCGGCTCCCCGCCCGCGTAGGCGAATTTCCGCTCAACCAAGCCGAATTCTCCGAGCATCGGGAGTGACCGTGTCGATCGAGCTTCCTACCCGCCTCCGCTCCGCCCCAGTGCCCGCAGACGGCATCGTCGAGGGTCCGCGCACCCTGCGCCGCCTCCCCGAAGGTGCCGAGGACCGGTCGTACGAGCTGTTCGGGCTGCGGCCGCTCAGCCGGGTGATCGGGGCCGAAATCTCCGGCGTCGACCTCGGAGCGTCATCGGCCCCCGCGCTGCGCGCCGAGCTGAACCGCGCGCTGCTGGAGTGGAAGGTGCTGTTCTTCCGCGACCAGCGCATCACCTCGGCGCAGCAGCGCGCGTTCGCCGCGAACTGGGGCGAGCTGGAGACCAACCCGTTCCTCGAGCGCGGCGAAACCGATGAGGTCGTCCGGTTCACCCGCAGCGCGGGCCTGCCGGGGTACGAGAACATCTGGCACACCGACGTCACCTGGCGCCCGAACCCGGCGCTCGGCTCCGTGCTCCGCCTGGTCGAGGTCCCACCGGTCGGCGGCGACACGATGTGGGCCGACATGGCCGCGGCCTACGACAACCTCCCGGCCGACGTCCGCGAGCGCATCGACGGCCTCACCGCCGTGCACGACTTCATCCCCGGCTTCGACCGCTTCACCGACCCCGACCTGCTGGCCCGCTGGCAGGAGCGGTTCCCGCCGGTCGAGCACCCCGTGGTCCGCACCCACCCGGAGACCGGGCGGCGCACGCTGTTCGTGAACCAGTCGTTCACCACGCACATCACCGGGCTCGACCGCGCGGACAGCGACCGGCTGCTGCGCTACCTCTTCCAGCAGGCGCACACCCCGGAGTTCCAGGTCCGCTTCCGCTGGGAACGCGATTCGGTGGCGTTCTGGGACAACCGCGCCACCCAGCACTACGCGGTCAACGACTACCACCCGCACGCCCGGGTGGCCGAGCGCGTCGCGATCGTCGGGGACAAGCCGTTCTGAGCCCGACGGCCTAGCCTGGGGGCATGACTGAACCGAAGGCCGTGGTCACCGGTTTCCTGCAGGCACTCGAAGAACTCGACATCGACCGCGCGCTCGGCTACGCGGCCGTCGACATCACCTACCAGAACGTGCCGCTGCCGCCCGCCCGCGGGCTCACGGCCGTGGAGAAGCAACTGCGGACGATGGCCCGGTTCGGGTCCGGGTTCGAGGCGCGGACCCACCACATCGCCGCGGACGGCGACGTGGTGCTCACCGAGCGCACCGACGTGCTGCGCAAGGGCTCGTGGGAAGCGGAGTTCTGGGTGTGCGGCACGTTCGAGGTCCGCGACGGCCGCATCGTGCTCTGGCGCGACTACTTCGACTGGACGACGGTGCTCGCGGCCGGGGCGAAGGGCGCGGGCCGGGCGGCGATCGCCGGCGCGCGCACGCTGATCGGGAAGTACCGCCCGGTCAACGAGATCGGCCGCTGAACCGGCCGGGCCCGGTCCGAAGTGGACGGACCGGGCCCCACCGCACCCCCCGGGGCGGGCTCAGGTGCCGCGGTCGCGGACTGCGCGGGAAGAGCCCGCGCCCGCGGCGTTTCCCGAACCGCACGGACACGCAAGCCGAGCACGATCAACCCCCACATGATCGTGTCGCCTCCCCCCGCGCCGAGCGGCCGGTGAGCGCCGGCGCGATCCGGACGAATGTGGTCTGGGCCACTTTCCGGCCGCTCGCAAGTAAGGTACCTCCGCCCTCACCCGCCCGGACCCGGGCTTGAGCTGCATTTAACGCAGATGGGCCGGATGGGGGATAGGACCGAACCATGCCACCTGGTCCCGTCTGGCCCAGTTCAGACGTGCGGACCCGGTTCACCCCGATCCAGGTGGGGCGGTGACCGGCACGGTCACCGCCCGTCACGACGGCTGTGGTCACGCCCCGAAACCGCCAGAACCTCATCCGGCTGAGACCGCAGTGGCGCATCACCAGCCACACCACGCCCACAGACGGGCCCGGAACTTCCGGTTACCGCACCCGGGCGGCCGGGTTGCGCGTTCACCTTCGGGTGATGGGTTGGCACCCAGGCGATTTCCCGGACGCCATGGCGTCCGGTTAGCCGTTGCGAGGGTAAGGACGAGGGAGGGTCAGGCGGCGCCCTTCAAGTGCTCGATGACCGCTTCCCCCACGTGCTGTGCGCTCGTGCAGGAGTTCGCTTTGTTCTCCCCGGTCGTGATGCTGGTCGCGACGGCGAAAGCGAGCTGGTCCGTGATTCCGACCCACAGCGTGCAACTGCCGGATGCGCGGCCATCCTGAGTGTCCGCGAGGACCCCGGGATATCCACCGACGGTGACCGGCTGGAAGTACGCCTGCCTGGACTTCTGGTCGTAGATGTCGCTGATACCGCGGTTGTTCTGCGGCACTGCCCCTACGTTCACGTGGTTTTCCTGAATTTCACCACTCCACCCGCACAGAGCAGGCTGTCCCTGTGTGGCCTTGCCCGGGGAGACCAGCCCGAGGTCCTTCAGCTGCGCATCGGTCAACGCGCTGCAAGGATTCTCCAGCAGTCCTTGCGTCGGCAGCGGGGCGGCCACTTTCAACGACGGATCGACCGATGGCGACGCATTGGGTGTGTAGGACGAGTTGTCGCTGGCTGAGCCACCACCCCCACCACAGCCGGCAAGCAACCCTGCGGCGACGGCCGTCAAGATCAACACAGCACCGGTTCGATGCGGGTACGAGCTGTATGCAGGCACTCAGAAGTCACCTTTCTTCTTGACGGCGTCGTGGGCTTCCTGCTCCGCTACCGTGATCTTGTTCTTGGCGTATTCGTCGGACGGCGCTTTGACGTTCGCGATGATGCGCGCTTGCCCGAGATCGTTTTGCAGTTCGGACAGCAACTCCTCCCACTGCTTGATGACCCCGTCGACTTCATCGATGCTTAATTCGCGAGATCAGCGGTCCTGATGCTAACGCAACAGTCCATGTCCACCCCGAAACGAAAGAGGGAGCTCCGCCGCCCACGCGACGCAGACAACGAAGGCTCGATCGTTGACCAGTGTTGTGAACTCAGGAAGGGTGCTCAACCTGGCTTGCGAGCCTGGTGGTCCAGGTGGGTTCGCAGATCTGGACAGCGTGCTGGCCGGTCATTGACAGTCCGCCATCGCGGCCGTGTCGAGGGTCGGATACGCGGCCATCCGGTAGGTCAACTCAGCAGACCGCCGAGGGCACTTTCGATCGATGTCGTGGGTATGAGGCTGCGGAAAAAATCGGCACCGGCGTCCCACCGGACATGCGCCGGTAGGCCGAGCTGCATTTGACGCAGATGGGCCGTCCGGGTGACGAACCGGATTTCAGCGTCGGGGGGCGCTCAATCCCGGCACTGAGCCGATGCCGTCGCGCACGGTGATTCGCGTCGAGCGGGCTGCGGACAGCGCCGCGACGTGGTGCAGTGCCGCGTCTGCCGGTGCTGCGGCCAGCGGTGCGCACGTGTTGTCCTCGCCGCGGCGCACCGGGATCAGCTCCAGCCGCGGTTCGGCGCCGAGCACGCAGCCCGCCATCAGCCCGTCGAGGTGCCGCCCGCGCATGGGCGGCCAGTCGAAGACGAGGTTGCCCAGGCTGTAGAGGATGCCGCGGCCGCGGTAGACCTCGACCGCCTGCACGGTGTGCGGCCCGTGGCCCACCACGAGGTCGGCGCCCGCGTCGACCAGCGCGTGCGCGTACGTGACCTGGTACTCGGCGAGTTCGTCGCCCGGCAGCCCCCAGTGCATCGAGACGACCACGTGGTCGGCCGCGGCCCGGGCCCGGTGCACGTCGGCGACCACGCGCTCCAGGTGCTCCTGCACGGGGGTGGTGCGGACGATCGGGGGACGGCCGGGCACCTCGGACACCCGTGGGTCGGGCTGGTACGAGGTCAGCGCGCCGGCCACCGCGACCCCCGGCGAGTCCGCCGTCGCCGCCTGCCCGACCGGCCAGCAGATCGAGGTGTAGGCCAGGAAAGCGACCCGGCGCCCGGACCGTTCGAGCATCGCCGGGGTGTGGGCGCCGGTCAGGTTCGCGCCCGCGCCGCAGTGCGCGATGCCGGCGCGGTCGAGCACGGACAGACTGGCCATCGCCGCCGCCGGTGGGTAAGTCACGTTGTTGGCCGAGGAAACGACATCGATTCCCGCGGCGGTCAGCGCGCCGACCATTTCGGGCGCGGAATGCCGCCAGTTCGGTTTGTGCGGGATGTCCGCCCCGTCGCGGTCACCGGCCGAGCCGGACAACGGCCCTTCGAGGTTGACGAACCGCAGGTCCGCGCCCTTGAGCAGCGGCGCGAGCGCGTCGAACGCCCGGGCGGGCTCGGTTCGGCCCTGGAGGTTCACGTCGCCGCCGAGAACCAGAGTGATCACCGAGTCAACCCGTCCAAAGGAGGAATTCCCTCACGTCCGTCACGAATTGTTGCCTTATCGTCTTCCTCCCCTTCGCTTGTCCGGGGGACGATGCGTCGACCGTTCAGTTGCAGAGGGGACTCAGGGTGACCATATCCCGCCGCTCGGCCGGGGGTAGCACCACCGGCGCCAGAAGAGCCACGTTGTCCGTGGCGGTAGTAACGGGTGTTGTGCTGAGCGGCGTCGCCGCACCGGCCGCGCTCGCCGCGCCCAGCGCGGACGCGGTCATCGCCGAGGTCTACGGCGGTGGCGGGAACTCGGGGGCCACGCTCACCAACGACTTCGTCGAGCTCGGGAACCGTGGGGGCACGGCGTTCCCGCTCGACGGCTACAGCGTGCAGTACCTGCCCGGCTCGGCGTCGCCGAGCAGCACCTGGCAGGTCACCGGACTGACCGGCAGCATCGGCGCCGGGTCGCGTTACCTGGTCGCCGAGGGCAAGGGGGCCGGCGGCACGGTGGCGCTGCCGACGCCGGACGCGACCGGCACGATCGCGCTGTCCGCGACCGCGGGCACCGTCGCGCTGGTCAGCGGCACCACGGCGTTGACCTGCAAGACCTCCGCCGACTGCGCGGCCGACCCGCGGGTCAAGGACCTGGTCGGCTTCGGCGCCGCGACCGTCCGCGAGGGCAGCCCGACCGCCGCCACGGCGAACGGGACCTCCGCCGCGCGGGCCGCGTCGCTCGCCGACACCGACGACAACAGCGCCGACTTCACCGTCGGTGAGCCGACGCCCACCAACTCGAAGGGCGAGACCACCGGCGGCGATCCGGGCCAGCCGCCGGTCGATGCGAAGATCCACGACATCCAGGGGATCACGCGGATCTCGCCGTTCAAGGACAAGAAGGTCGGCGACGTCACCGGCATCGTCACGGCGGTCCGGGCCTTCGGCTCCTCGCGCGGGTTCTGGATGACCGACCCGAAGCCGGACAGCGATCCGCGCACGAGCGAGGGCCTGTTCGTGTTCACCGGTTCGACCACCCCCGCGGTGGCGGTCGGCGACGCGATCACCGCGACCGGCACGGTCAAGGAGTACTACCCGGACGCCCCGGCGACCTCGAACTACCAGTCGCTGACCGAGCTCGGCAGTGCACAGTGGACGGTCGACTCGCACGGGAACCCGCTGCCCGCCCCGACCGTCATCACGCCCGACCAGGTGCCGGACGTGCTGGCGCCGAACGCGGGCGGCAACATCGAGCCACTGCCGCTGGAGCCGGCCAAGTACTCGCTGGACTTCTGGGAGTCGCACGAAAGCGAGATCGTCAGCGTCTCGGACGCGCGCGTCGTCGGCCCGAGCAACGACTACGACGAGCTGTACGTGACCACGAAGCCGCAGCAGAACCCGACGCCGCGCGGCGGCACGGTCTACACGGGCTACGACAAGATCAACACGGGCGTGCTGAAGGTCCAGTCGATCATCCCGTTCGGCCAGCAGCCGTTCCCGAAGGTCAACACCGGCGACGTGATCACCGGGGTGACCTCCGGCCCGCTGGAGTACAGCAGCTTCGGCGGCTACACGCTGTTCGCGTCGCAGCTCGGCGCGGCGAAGGACAACAGGCTGCAGAAGGAGGTCACGCGGCGGCAGCGCCCGGGTGAGCTCGCGGTGGCGACGTACAACGTGGAGAACCTCTCGCCGGCCGACCCGGACACGAAGTTCGCGCAGCTGGCGCACGGCATCGTGGACAACCTGGCCGCGCCGGACGTGGTGAACCTGGAGGAGATCCAGGACAACGACGGTCCCACCGACGACGGCGTGGTCGCGGCCGACGTGACCCTCAAGAAGTTCACCGACGCCATCGTCGCGGCGGGCGGTCCGCGCTACCAGTCGCGCGAGATCGACCCGGTGAACGACCAGGACGGCGGCCAGCCGGGCGGCAACATCCGGGTGGGCTTCCTGTTCAACCCGGCTCGCGTGTCCTTTGTGGATCGGCCCGGCGGTGGCGCGCTGTCCGCGGTGGACGTGGTCACCGACCACGGCAAGGTGCACCTGACCCAGTCGCCGGGCCGGGTGGACCCGACGAACGAGGCCTGGACCACCAGCCGCAAACCCCTGGCCGGCGAGTTCGTCTTCCAGGGCCGCACGGTGTTCGTGATCGCCAACCACTTCAACTCGAAGGGCGGCGACCAGCCCACGCACGGCCGCTACCAGCCGCCGACGCGCAGCTCGGAGGTCCAGCGGCAGAAGCAGGCCACCGTCTTGCAGGCTTTCGTGGGCAAGCTGCTGACCGCGGATCCCGGCGCCAACGTGGTGGTGGCGGGTGACCTGAATGACTACCAGTTCTCGCCGGCGTTGGCGAAGCTGACTTCGGGCGGGTACCTGAAGGACCTGATCTCGACGTTGCCCGTCGCGGAGCGGTACAGCTACGTGTTCGAGGGCCAGTCGCAGGTGCTGGACCACATTCTGGCTTCGGCCGCCCCGCGGGGGGTGGACTACGACGTGGTGCACATCAACGCGGAGTTCGCGGACCAGGCCAGCGACCACGATCCGCAGATCGTCCGGTTCCGGCCCTCGACGGGGAACAAGCTGGCCGATTTCGGGTACGACCTGCTGGACTACGTGGATCAACTGCTGGGGAGAACCGCGCCGCGCAAGTAACTGCTCGTCGCAGACGTCGGAGGCCGCCACGGATTTGCCCGTGGTGGCCTCCGACGTGTGGGTGGTGGTCTAAGCTCGGGCGCTCACGAGGAATGGGGGCGGGGTGACGGAACAGGGTGGCACCGGGAAGAAGGCTGGCTGGGGAGCACTCGGTCACCAGTGGATCACCGCGATCGCCGCATTGATCACCGCGCTGACCGGAGCCGGGTTCTTCATCGGCCGGGCCAGCGTCCCGAGCGGCGGGGTGCAACCGGCCCCGGTCACGACCACGGTCACGGTCCGGGCCCCATCTGGAGACGGACCTGTCGCACTGCCATCGAGCAGCAAGGTTCAACCGGATGCTGATCCGAATGTCTATTACTCCGGCCCGTTCACCTGGGGCACCGCCAACATGGACCTGAGCCCACCAGCGGCCACGGGCAGTGGTGACATCCAGGCGATCGGCGCTGATGATCTTTATACGACCGGCGGTAGCGTGTTGAAAGTCTGGGCGGACAGCGGTACTCCGGGAAAGGACGATTGTAAGAATCTCGCTCTTTCGGAGGGCACCAGCGAAGCCTCCAAACTCCACCCGGGCAGCCTGGTCTGCGGAGTCACCGTGAAGGGCCGCCCATTCAGGCTGACCGTGAGCGTCGCGGGCAGCAATGGCATCATCACCGATGTCACCGTCTGGAACAAGTAGTCAGCGCTTGGCCCGCCACCCCAGCCCCAGCACCGCCTGCACCAGCTCCTGGTAACTGGGCTTCACTTCCTCCAGGTACCGCTCCAGGTACTGCGGCCGAGCCGTGGTGACCGCCCGCGGTTCCTCGGAAGTGTCCACAAAGGTCAGACGAGAAACGTTGTGCAGGGCCATTTTCCACCAGCGCGAGGCGCGTTCCGCGGCCTTCTGCTCGCGTTCGGCCGCGGCGGCGACGGCGGCGTGGGCTTCGGCCAGCTGGCGCTCGATCTCGTCCGCTCGGGCGAGTTCCCAGGCGCGCAGGTTTTCCGCCGAACCGCGGGCCATGCCCACGACCTCCTTGTAGCGCATGGCCGCGCCGGGGTTCTCGCCGGTCATGGGGTGCCTCCCGCGGGGTCGGGGTCGGGGCGCTGGAACGGGATGATGACCTCGGGTGCCCCGTGCGTCGTGCGGTCGAAGAACAGGGCGCGGCCGGGGCGCGGGGACCAGTGCACCACCAGGCCCGCGGCGAACGGGGAGAGCTCGTTGCCCTGCACGTCCAGCGCGGCCCAGGTGCCGATGTCGTCCGTGCCGCCGAAGCCGAGGGTGTCCTTCAACCGCGCGATGCTGCGCCACCAGCCGATGGTGTGCACGCCGTGGCCGGGGCCCTGCTTCAGCACCGCGCGCAGGTGGTCCAAGCCGCTCTTGAGCTGGCCGGCCGCCTTGGCCTCCAGGGCCGGTAGCGCCGCGTCCACTCCGTAGAGCAGCAGGATTTTCGTAGCTACGTCCGAAGTGGACATCGATTCCGCCACCGACTCCAGGGTGGCCGCCAGATCGCCCAGTTCTTCCGTGAGGGTGGCGACGTGGCCTTCGGCGCGTAACCGTTCGGTCAGCTCCAGCACGGCGGGCGCGCAGGCGTCGATGGGGCAGCTCAGCACGAACTCCACCTCGCCCACGTCGAACTGGCGGCTCAGCGACCGGGCCGCCGAGTCCATGATGGACAGGGCCTCCGCCGTCGCGCCGCCCAGGACCGCGACGTTGCGGCCCGGGGCGCGCGGCAGCTCCACGCCGCAGGCCGCCTCCGTGACGTCGATGGACTGGCCCAGCAGCGCGCGCGGCTTCGAACTCGGCTTGAGCTCGGTGTAGGCCGGGAACTGCTCCAGCACCGGCGAGTGCGCGCCGTCGAACAGGCGCGGGCGCGCGAACCGACCGGAATAGCGCTCCCACAACTGGTGCTGCAGGTTCACGAACACGTTGCGACTGCTGGAATCCGGCACGTGCGCGAGCATGTTGCCGTGCGCGACGCCGGAATCGTGGTTGATCACCGCGTGCCACTTGGGCGCCGAGACCGCCGCGTTGTTGGTCTCCGCCAGCACGCGCCGCGCCTTCGGCATCGCGATGCGCAGCGTGCACTGCTCGAACACGGCCGGCTTGCCCCAGAACGCCTCGATGCCCGCGACGTCCTGGCTGGCCAGCACCAGGTGGATGCCCTGCGAACGCCCGCGCCGTGCGATGTCCTCGAGCAGTTGCGTCGCCTGGGCGGTCACCTGGTCACGGCCCGCGAACAGGTACTGGAACTCGTCGATCACGGCCACGATCCGCGGCCAGTGCCCGCCCGGGTCCTGCTCGCGCAGGTCGGCCAGGTTGGTCACCTCGTGCTCCTTGGCCGCGGCCGAGCGCCGGCGCAGCTCGTCGGCCAGGAACCGCAGCAGGGCCAGGCCGAACTCGCGGTCGGTGTTCACGTTGACGCCGACCAGTTTCGCGTGCGGCAGCCAGCTGGCGTCCTTGCGGCCGGGCGCCAGCCCCGCGAACGAGACGCCCTCCTTGAAGTCCAGCAGGTACAGCGCCAGCTCGTCGGGGGTGTAGCGCGCGGCCAGGCTGCCCAGCAGCGCGTAGAGGAAGTTGGTCTTGCCCGACCCGCTCGGCCCGCCGATCAGGGCGTGCGGGCTGGCGTCGCCGATCACCACCTCCACGCCGTCGCCCTCGTAGAACCCGACGGGCGCGCGCAGCTCCCGCGCCGAGCTCTCCCGGCCCAGCTCGGTGGGCAGCAGGTCGGCGAACGAGCGCGGCCCGCCCTGCTTGGCGATCAGCGCCTCCGCGATCCGCCCGGCCGCGCGGATGACCTGACCCGAGGGCAGGGCCGGGTCGAGATCCACGACCAGGTCGGAGCCGGTCATGCTGCTGACCGCGCGCCGCTCGTCGAGCAGGCTCAGCGTTTCGATGGACGCGCTGACGGCCGTCGGCACGTCGACCAGGATCAGGCAGATCCCGGCGTCGAGCGCGCCGCTGGCCACGCGCTTGAGGTCCCGCGCGCGCTCGGGCTCCAGCGTCTCGCCGTTGCCGTACAGCACCGCGATCCGGTACGGCTCCACGCGCTGGCCGGTGGCTTTCCTCAGCTCCCGCAACGAGGTGTGCCCGGCCTGCATGCCGGTCGCGTGGATGCGGCGGATGTGGCCGGCCAGCTCGTCGAGCAGGTCTTCCAGCCGCGTCGGGTCGTAGAGCGACAGCGCGCTGGTGCGGCTGAGCGGGTAGAGGTCGGGCAGGATCGCGGTGAGCTGCCCGACGTCCCACAGGTGCACCTTCACCGCACCCGGCTCGAGCGTGGAGAGCACCCGCATCAGCAGGTTCTGCACGATCCCGTCGACGACCGGCCGCGTCTTGGGCGCCGAGGAGATGGCCAGGTGGGACTCGTCCAGCAGGGGGACGGCCACGTCGAAGGTGCGGGAGATGTCGCGTCCCGCCGCCGTCGCCGAGCCGACCCGCCAGAGCCCCGGGGCACTCACGCCGGGGTTGGTGCCGACGCGTCCGAGCCATTCACCGGGCGGGCGCCCGGCGGGGCCCGGAGCGTTCGCCGCGACCAGCTCGCGCAGGGCGTTCGGCCCCTCGCTCCAGTCGGTGTAGAACGCGTTGCGGACCCCGCCGAGCGACGCGAACACCTCGTGCGCGGCCGGGTGCCGCGCCCACTCGGTCTGCTGCTCGGCGTCGGCGTGGTTCATGCCGATCCGGACGATTTCCTGCTCCAGCGTCAGCCGGGACAGCTCGGCCTCCGCCATCTCCCGCGCGCCCGCCGCCGCGCCGAGCACGAGCCCGATCTGGTGGCGGACCCGCTCCAGCGCGGTCTGGACGCGGTTGCGCTGCTCGGTTGCCTTGTTAGCCATCGGTTTCGCTCATGACGCGGTCGTCCCTACAGGCGTGACTGGTATCCGCCCACCAGTTCGTCGGCGGCGGCTAGACGGGTGAGCAGGTGGTCGAGTCCCTCGACGGCCACCGCCAGTTGCTGCGGCAGCCACGGATCGGCCTTCGCCTGCGCATCGACGAGCGCCTGCCGGGCGTCGCCGAGCAGGCTCTTCGCCCGCTCGGCCTGTGCGCGCCCGGCAACGAGGCCCGCCCGTGCGGCGCTGAGCAACTGGTGGATCTCGCCGAGTCCCGACACGGTGGGGTCAGAGCCGGGCCGAGTAGGAGTCGGCCGAGGAGATCCCGGCCTGGATCGTGCTCTGCATCCCGCTGATCCCGTTCAGCGCTTCGGCGAGCAGGCCGTGGGCCTGGTTGACCTCGTGCTGGCTGCTGCCCTGCGTCGCCTGCGAGAGCGACATCTGGGCCTCCTCGAGAGCTTGCGCGGCCTGCTGTAGTGCGGCGATGCTCGCGGAAGCCTTCTCGTTCGCGACGGCGATACCAGCGCGGATTTCTTCCACTCCGGCCATGTGGGCGGACTCCTCGGGATGTCGGGGGTGAAACGACCACACACAAACTTAGCGTGATCAGGTGTTTTCGGTAAGTGAGTGAGAACAGAAGAATCGACAAGGCCCCGGACGTGGTGACGTCCGGGGCCTCGCGGGCGGCGGCGGACCGGGTCCGGAAACGGCCGGCCCGACCCCGCGCACCAGCTTGTCTACCTGCGTGAATCGAGCCGGTCGCGCTCTGCCGCGCCCAGGTCAAGCCGGTATTCGTGACACCGAAGAACCTCTCCGAGCGGGTACGAACAAGTCTGTCGCGAAGCCTAGCGGGTGCCTGCGGATAGCCGAGTCCTGACCCGTCCGGACGCCGCGAATTCGGGTATCGGGGTTTTCGGAACGGGCTTTTGCGTATGCGTGGGCGGCGATGGGTCGGCTTCGCGGCCCGCATTGACTTCTCCGGCCCGGAACGACCGAACGCCGGACTGCTCACGAAGAGCAGCCCGGCGTTCGGGGTAATGCGGCGGAGGATACAGGATTCGAACCTGCGAGGGCGTGAACCCAACACGCTTTCCAAGCGTGCGCCTTAGGCCGCTCGGCCAATCCTCCGTGGAGAAGGGTACCGGACGGGGTGTCGCGGTCCGGCAGGTGGTCCGGTGTCAGGGGGCTTCGAGGACGTCGGCGACGACGACGGTGATGTTGTCCGGGCCGCCGCCCTCGTTGGCCAGCGCGATCAGGGCCGGGACGACCTCGGCGGGGGTGCCGGGTTCCAGCACGTCCCGGATGGCGGGCTCGCCGGCGCCGGCGGTGAGCCCGTCGGAGCAGAGCAGGTAGCGGTCCCCAGCCTGGGGGGTGAACGTCCAGAGGTCAGGTTCGCCCGAGCCGGTGCTCAGCAGGGCCTTCATCAGCAGGGAGCGGCGCGGGTGGTCGGCCGCGTCGGCCTGGGAGATGCGGCCGTCTTCGACCAGCGCCTGGACCAGGGTGTGGTCGTGGGTGAGGCGGTGCAGGTCGCCGTCGCGCAGGAGGTAGGCGCGCGAGTCGCCGATGTGGGCGGCGGCGAAGCGGGTGCCGTCGAACAGGAACGCGGTCATGGTGGTGCCCATGCCCTGGGTGGCCGGATCGGCCTCGGCCACCTCGGCCAGGCGCGCGTCGATGCGCCGCACGGCGTCGGACAGGGTTGCGCCGAGATCGAGGGTGGCCAGTTCGAGTCCGGCCAGCTCCGCGTCCAGGCTCGCGAGCACCCCGACCGCCGTCGCGCTGGCCACCTCTCCGTGGGGCTGGCCGCCGATGCCGTCGGCGACGGCGAGCAGGCGCTCGCTGGCGTAGACGGAATCCTCGTTGATCCGGCGTCGTCGTCCGGTGTCGGAGCCCGCGGCGTACCGCAGGGTGAACCGGGACTGCTCGTTAACCATGACTCCATGAAACCATTGGTTGATTGAGTTAACAAGCAAGATGATGGAAACCACGGTCATCAGCTAGGGTGCTGGCCATGGAAGACGACGCGGCAGTCAGCGCCGCTGACATCGCCCGGCTGGCGGGTGTGCGCCGGGCCGCGGTGAGCAACTGGCGGCGGCGCCACGGCGACTTCCCCCGCCCGGTGGGCGGCACCGCCTCCAGTCCGCTGTTCTCCCTGCCCGAGGTCCAGACCTGGCTGCGCGGCCGCGGCCGCCCGTTCGAACTCGCCCCGATCGACCGCGCCTGGCAGCAGCTTCGCGCGCTCGGCGACGACCTGGAGCTGGGTGCCCGGGTCGCCTCCGCCGGAGATTACCTGGTGCACGCCGCCCCCGGGCCCGGCGACGATGCCGACCTGATCACGATGCTGGCCGGGCTGGCCGGGGACCAGGGCGCGGCGTGGACGTTCGAGCAGCTCTGCGAGCGTTACTTCGAGGCCCACTCCCGACGGCTTTCGCCCACACCGCCCGAATACGCCGACCTGATGGCCCGGCTCACCGGGGCCAGGGGGACCACCGTGCTGGACCCCGCGTGCGGCTTCGGCTCGCTCCTGCTCGCCAGCGGCGCCGCCCGCGCGCGCGGCCAGGACAGCGACGTCACCACGGCGAAGATCGCCGCGCTCCGGCTGCGGCTGCGCGGCGTCGACACCGAGGTCCACGCCACCGACGCGCTCCGGGACGACGCCTTCACCGGCCAGGAGGCCGACGTCGTGCTCTGCGACCCGCCGTTCAACGAGCGCGCGTGGGGCCAGGAGGAGCTGGTCGGCGACCCGCGCTGGGAGTACGGCCTGCCGCCGCGCGGCGAGCCCGAGCTGGCGTGGGTCCAGCACTGCCTGGCGCACGCGAAGCCCGGCGGCACGGTCGCGATCCTGATGCCGGGCGCCGCCGCGGGACGGCGCAGCGGCAAGCGGATCCGCGCGAACCTGCTGCGGGCCGGGGCCCTGCGCGCGGTGGTCACCCTCGCGTCCGGCGGCCCGGACCTGTGGCTGCTGACGCGTCCGGCCGCCGGGCAGCGCCCGCCGGCCACCGCGCTGATCGCCGAGGCCGAGGTCGCCGAGGTCGAACCGCTGTGGCGCGCGTACACCGAGAAGCCGGACGTCACCGGTGAGCGGATCATCGACCTGCTCGACGACGACGTGGACCTCACACCCGCGCTGCGCCGCACCGTGCGCGAGGACGTGGGCCAGGCTTTCCTGGCTGCGCAAAAGCTTTTCGACAACGCCGGGTTGCGGCTGCCGCCGCTGGAGCCGGCCTCGGCGGAACTCGCGCACACCACCGTCGGCGAGCTGGTGAAGTCCGGCGCGCTCGAGATCTGGCACGCCCCGCCGCGGACCGCCGAGGGGGACGAGCCCCTGCTCACCGCCGACGACGTGCTGGCCGGGGGGCCGCCCACCGGTCGCGCGGCGCCCGACGAGGCGGCCGTGACCGCGCACCCGGGTGACGTCGTCGCATCCGTCACCGGAGCCGTCGGGGTCCACGACGGACCGCCGGTGCGGCTGGGCCCGTCGCTGTCCCTGTACCGGGTGGACCCGCAGCGGCTCGACGCCGAGTTTCTGGCCGGCTGCCTGCGCGCGGCCGACTTCCCCGTGCACAGCGCCTCCACCCGCATCGACGCGCGCCGGCTGAAGGTGCCGCGGTACCCGCTGGAGACGCAGCGGGCGTACGGGGCCGCCTTCCGTTCGCTCGCGGAATTCGACCGGGCGCTGCGGACGACGGCGGAAATCGGCCGTGACCTGGTCCGGCTAGGCTTTGCCGCGCTCGCCGAAGGACGGCTCCGGCCCGGTGCCGGGTGAGCGCCGCGACGCCGTGAGGGGACCCATGCTCATCGCCGATCGTTACGAGGTCGACGAGCTGCCGCTGGGCCGCGGCGGGATGGGCGCCGTGCACCGCGGGCACGATCGTCGGCTCGGCCGGCGCGTCGCGATCAAGCTGTTGAGGCTGCCGGGGCGCGACGAAGAGCTTGAAGAACGCTTCGCGCGCGAAGCCCGGATCCTCGCGACGCTCGATCACCCGGGCGTCCCGGCGCTTTACGACTTCGGCACTTACGACGACCGATTGTTCCAGGTCATGCAGTTCGTCGAAGGCGCGACGGTGGCCGACCTGCTGGCCGAGCACGGTCCGCTGCCGGTCCCGTGGGCGGCGGCGATCGCGGCCCAGACCGCCGCCGTGCTGTCCGCGGCGCACGCGCGCTCGGTCTGCCACCGGGACCTGAAACCGGCCAACCTGATGCTCGGCCCCGACGGCAGCGTGAAGGTGATGGACTTCGGCCTGGCTGTGCTGCGTGAGACCGACGTCGCCCGCTTCACGCGCGCGGGGCAACTGCTGGGCACGCCGTCCTACATGGCGCCGGAGCAGATCCAGCGCGGGCTGGCGGAGCCTCGAAGCGACCTGTACGCGCTGGGCTGTGTCCTACACGAGATGCTCACCGGCTCCCCGCTCTTCACCGGCCCCACGGCGTACGCGGTCTTCGACAAGCAGGTGAAGGACGCGCCGTCAGCCGTGCAGGGGGTGCCGTCCGCGCTGAACGCCGTGCTCTCCGCGACGCTGGCGAAGGATCCTGAAGAACGGCCTGCCGGCGCGGACGTGTTGTACGCGCGCCTCACGCCGTTCGTCCGCGATCTGCCGCCGTTGCCCGGTTTCCTCCAGCCGGCGGCCGGGCCGAGCCCGGCCCGGATGTACGCGCGGGTGGTCGGGCGGATGCCGTCCTAGGCCCGGACCGGACGGCGGTCCTGCTCGGCCAGCGGCAGGCCGAGGCGCTGGATCCGCAGGTAGGTCAGCGCGTTCTGCACGCCGATGCTGATGCCGAGGGTGAGCATGATCGTCGACGAGGTCAGGGTGCCGCTCACCCCCAGGGCGAGGCCGAGGAAGCCGAAGCCGACGCGGACGGCGATCGTGGCCAGCCACAGGACCAGGGTGAGGGCCGAGCCCTGCTGGAAGGTCGTGCCGTCCCGGCGGGTCAGGGTCGTGGTCGAGCTGCGCAGCGCCCCGAGCGCGCCCAGCACCACGATGTCGACCGCGAGCAGCGCGAGTTCGCCGGCGCTCGCCTGCGGCAGGGCCTTGAGCGCGGTGAAGAAGCCGATGGCGACCAGGATGGCCGGCAGCACCAGCAACCCCCGGCGGCTCAGCAGCGTGCCGCGCAGCTGGCGGTAGATCACGCGGTAGAAGACCAGCGCGGCGAGGGCGACGTAGAGCAGGATCGTGGCCGGGTTCATCGGGGCTCCTTGATTTCCGTGGTGGGTCCAGCTTCGGCCGGACGGCCCCGGATCTCATCGGCGCTCGGGCTGGTACCGGGTGGATCTGCCGCCTCCACCCACGGGTGGAGGCTCACCCACGAGGGGGAGTGGCTACCCGATCGTGACCTTCCGTTCGCAACCGGTGGTGGGTGACGATCGTCTTTTCCGGTGACAGCGGTCGCCTGACCGTTCGACGGACTTCGGGGGTGCCGGATCGTGAAGAGGATCTTGATGGGTGCGGTGGTGCTGGCCGGCGCCTTCGCACTGGCCGCGTGTTCCGGTTCGCCCGGCGCCGGGTCCACGACCGGCGGCGGCGCGGTGGCCGCGGGGGCGGGTGGCGGGGCGCCCTCGGCCACGGCCGTCACGCCCTCGGCCACGGCCGTCACGCCCTCGGCCACGGCCGTCACGACCCCGGCCACGAGCAGTTCGCCGAGCCCGGTTTCGAGCCCGCCGTCGAGCCCGGCCGGCTCGCCGAAAACCACCCCGGCCACCAAGACGACGCCGCCGAAGCCCAAGCCGGCGGCGAGCACCGCGAACGTGCCGTGCGCGAAGGCCGCTTCGGCCGGCGGTACCAGCGCCTGCGTGGACCTGTCCGCGCACCGCGCGTGGCTGCTGCAGGACGGAAAGATCGTCTACGGGCCGGTCTCGATGCTGCCCGGCCAGAAGGCGAACCCGACCCCGACCGGCACGTTCCACGTCCTTTCGCGGGAGAAGATGCACTACAGCCGCGAATTCGACGACGCGAAGATGCCGAACTCGGTGTTCTTCTACCCCGGCGACGCCTTCCACACCGGCAGCCTGAAGGCGTACTCCCACGGCTGCGTGCACCTGTCGGCGACGTCCTCGCTGAAGTTCTTCAACACCCTGGCCGTCGGCGACCTGGTCCAGGTCGTGCCGTAAGGGGACGCGCGGGCCGGGTCGAGGTTGCGGTGAGGTTCACCGCCCCGGCGAAGTCAACCTCGGCCGGGCCCGGCACGTCTTGATCCCGTAAGGCGAAACCGAGCTTCGGGGGTACGACGTGCGGGTCAAGAAGATCCTGATGGGACTGTCCACTGTGGCCGCCGCCGCGCTGGTGGGCGCGTGCTCGGCCGCGGGCGCGACGACGGCGGGGACCGCTCTCCCGTCCGCTCCGGCCACCCCGGCGACCTCGTCGGCCGCGCCCTCGACTCCGCAGAGCCCGCCGGCGCCGCCGAAGTCCTCTTCGGCCGCCCCGGTCAAGGAGAAGAAGGAGATGGCGCCGGGGGTCCCGTGCACCGTCACCGCGAAGGCGTGCGTGGACCTCTCCAGCCACCAGGCCTGGCTGCTCGAGGACGGCAAGATCACCTACGGCCCGGTGAAGACCATGCCCGGCAAGGCGGGCAGCACGACCCCGCTCGGCACGTGGAAGGTGCTGTACAAGGAGAAGATGCACCTGAGCCGCGAGTTCGACAACGCGCCGATGCCGAACTCCGTGTTCTTCTACAACGGCGTCGCGTTCCACCAGGGCTCACTCAGCCGCTATTCGAACGGCTGCGTGCACCTCTCGCCGAGCGCTTCGCTGAAGTTCTTCACCACCCTCGACCGGGGCGACGAGGTCCAGGTGGTCAAATGAGGTCGGCCGGCCGGGTCCCCACGCTGGTCAGCGGCAGTCCCAGCGCCACGCGCTCGGTCAGCCAGCGGCTCGGCCGGTACCGGGGGTCCCCGGTGGACTCGGTCAGGCCGGTGAGCACGCGAAGCACCTTCTCGGGGCCGACGAGGTCGCCCCACTCCAGCGGGCCGCGCGGGTAGCCGAGGCCGAGGCGCACGGCGGTGTCGATGTCCGACGGTGCGGCCAGGCCCTGGTCCGCGAGGTAGCAGGCGGTGTTGACGATGGACGCGAGCAGCCGCTGGGCGATGGGGGCCGGGCCGTCGCGCACGATGGTCACCGGGCGGCCGGTCGCGGACAGCGCGCCCCAGGCGGCCCGGCCCGCCGCCGGTTCGAGCCCGGGGTGCACGGACAGGGTGAAGCGGCGTTCGCAGACGCCGAGCGCGTCGACCCCGGCCACGCGGCCGGCGGGCAGGCCCGCCCGCGCGGCAGCCTCCACAGTGGACTCACCGCGCAGCGTCAGCAGCAGCACGGCGTCGGGGTGGGCGTCGGAGACGACCTGCACCCCGGCGCCGGCCAGCTCCCGGCCCAGCCGCTCGTCCGAGGTGAACACCGGCCGGTCCGGGACCGGCGGCGCGGCCGGCTCCGGCGGGACCTCCTGCTTCCCGTCCGCGTAGCGGTAGAAGCCCTCGCCGTTCTTGCGGCCGAACAGCCCGGCCGCCACCCGCGGGCGGGTCAGCCAGGACGGGCGCAGCCGCGGCTCGGAGTGGAAGCCGCTCCAGATGCTCTCCAGCACGGCGTGCGAGACGTCCAGGCCGGTCAGGTCCAGCAACTCGAACGGGCCGAGTTTCAGCCCCAGCACGTCGCGCGCGACGCGGTCGACGTCCGCCGGCTCGGCCAGCGACTCCGAAAGGATCTGTAGCGCTTCGGTGTTCAGCCCCCGGCCGGCGTGGTTGACCAGGAACCCCGGAGCGTCCCGCGCGAGCACCGGCTCGTGGCCCCAGCGGCGGACCAGCTCCAGGGCCTCGCCGGGCAGCCAGTCGTGCGTGCGCACCCCCGGCACGACCTCGACCAGCCGCATCAGCGGGACCGGGTTGAAGAAGTGCAGCCCGATCACCCGACCCGGGTCCGCCAGTCCGGCCGCGATCGCGGTGACGGACAGGGAGCTGGTGTTGGTGGCGAACACGGTTTCCGGTGCGCAGACCCGTTCCAGGCCGCCGAACAGCGCGCGCTTGGTCTCCAGGTCCTCGCGGACGGCCTCGATCACCAGGTCCACGTCCTCGGCGGGCGCGTCCGGCGCGGACACGGGCACCAGCCGCGCCTTGGCCGCCCGGGCCTGCTCGGCGGTCAGCCTGCCCTTCGCCGTGAGCCGGTCGAGCATGCCGCCGACGAACTCGATCGCCTCCGGCACGGCCTCCGCCCGCAGGTCCGCGAGCTCGACGGTGACCCCGCCGACCGCGGCCAGCTGGACGATCCCGCGGCCCATGACCCCGGTCCCGATCACCCGGATCCGGCCGACCCGCCCGGCCCATCCCGTCACGTCGAACCCGCCTTCCCGCGATTTCCACCCTCGGCAAACCTACCCGGTTCGCCCGGCTTCAGCGGGGCCGACGAGTTCTCCCGGGCGGGCGCCGCGCCGTGGCCGCGGCGCCGAACAGCAGCGCGACGACGCCGGGTGGGTGCCGCAGGGCCGAGGCCGACCCAGCGGGCCACGCCTCAGTCCGTCTTCTTCCTCGACCGGCGCACGCCCGTGACCAGGAGAGCGAGGCCCACCACGATCGCGGCCAGGCCGATCAGGAACCACAGCTTCTGCCCGGACATGCCGCTGCCGGTGATCACGTTGGACCCCTGCAGGGTCCACAGCACTCCGATCAGCAGCACGACCACTCCGGCCACCGGTGAAATCCAGCGTGGCATCGGTATCCCCATTCCAGGTCCGGGCGAGCGTGCGCAGGCCGAGCCTCGCCGGCACGCGGGAGACGTGCGTCTTCACAGTCTCCTCCTCGACCTGCTCCCGGGCACCGCAGGTCCCGATAGCCAGGTCCCGATGGCCGCTTCGCGGGGTGCCGAGGACCACGGGGAAAGCGGCGGCACGACGTGAGGGGAACGCCGTGCCGCCGCCGGGAGCCGGGTCAGCTGCCGTAGCGGCGGCGGCCCTGGCCCGGCTGGCCTTGCCCGCCGCCGGGGCCCTCACCGGGCTGGACGGCGGCGGCTTCGCCGAGGGTGGTGGCGGTGGCCGTCGTTCCGTCGACCTTGGCCACGACGGTGAGGTCGGCGCCCGACTCCACCTCGCCCGTCTTCCGGGTGGAGGAATCGATGGTGTAGGTCTGCTTGTAGCCGTCCTTGCTGGTCAGCGTCACGGAAGTGGCGCTGAGCTCGGAGGCGGCGCCGGTCTGCAGGCGTTCGGTCACGTAGCCCCCGGACGGGTCGGCGACCACGAAGTCGCCGTGCAGGGCGCCGCGGAGGGCGGCCGCGCCGCCGAAACCGCCCGCCCGGCCGCCGAAACCACCCTGGCCGCCCGGTCCACCGGGAGCCCCGGGGCCGCCGGGCCCGGACCGGGTCGAAGTGTCGCCGGAGCTGGTGCCCGCCCAGATGGCCAGGCCGCCGCCGGCGGCGATCACCACGGCGACTCCCGCGGCGATCGCGGTCTTGCGGCCGGACCAGGGCTTCTTCTCCGTGGGGGCGGGGGTACCGGGCGCGGCGCCCCAGGTGGGGCCCGGTGCTGGGTCGGTGGGCTGGGTCGTCATGGTTCCTCCGGTGCTGCGGACTCGTCCGCACCGAGGTTCGGCCGCCTCGCTGTGCCGGAGCTGTGCCCGGAGTGGGTGGGTGCTGTGCGGTCCGACCGGCGGCCCCGGCTCCGGCCGGGTGATTCGCACAGGAAACCCACAGCCGCGCCACAGCTCGTGCTGACCCCGGCCCCCGAAGATGTCACCATGAGCAGTGTGAACGCCACGTCGCCGGGCCGGGGTAAGGCCGATCTGCGCCGGGCCGACGGCAGTCCGGTCCGGGTACTGGTGGTCGACGACGAGTCCACCCTGGCCGAGCTGGTCTCGATGGCCCTGCGGATGGAGGGCTGGGAGGTCCGCAGCGCGGGTGACGGCTCCGAGGCCGTGCGCGTCGCGCGCGAGTTCCGGCCCGACGCCGTGGTCCTCGACGTGATGCTGCCCGACTTCGACGGGCTCGAAGTGCTGCGCCGCATGCGCGCGGAAGCGCCGTACCTGCCGGTCCTGTTCCTCACCGCGAAGGACGCCGTGGAGGACCGGATCGCCGGGCTCACCGCGGGCGGCGACGACTACGTGACCAAGCCGTTCAGCCTGGAGGAGGTCGCGCTCCGGCTGCGCGCGCTGCTGCGCCGGGCCAGCGGGGTGACCGGTGCGAGCGGCTCGCAGCTCGTGGTCGGCGACCTGACGCTGGACGAGGACAGCCGCGAGGTGCACCGCGGCGGCGACCTCGTGCCGCTGACCGCCACCGAGTTCGAGCTGCTGCGCTACCTGATGCGCAACCCCAAGCGCGTGCTGTCGAAGGCGCAGATCCTCGACCGCGTCTGGAGCTACGACTTCGGCGGCCAGGCCAACATCGTCGAGCTCTACATCTCCTACCTGCGGAAGAAGATCGACGCCGACCGCGAGCCGATGATCCACACGATGCGCGGCGCGGGGTATGTCCTCAAGCCCGCCGGCTGAGCCCGCCGCGCCGCGGGCGAGGCGACGGCCGTGGTCGCTGCGCCGCCGGCTGATCGTGCAGCTCGCCGCCCTGCTGGCGCTGGTCTGCCTGGTCGTCGGCGTGGTGACCGAGCTGGCGTTGCACGACTTCCTGGTCAGCCAGGTCGACAAGCGGCTTTCGGCGACCAGCGACCGCGGCTTCCGCCACGGTGGCGGGCCGCCGCCGTGGAACTGCGGCGGCAAACCACCACCGGATCCGCTGGGGGTGCTCGGCCAGGGCGAGGGCACGCTCGCCGTGCAGGTGCACAAGAACGGCGTGGTGAGCGCGAACGTGCTCAACTTCGAGTCGGGCCCGCCCTCGTCGCGGTGCCGCTCGCCGTTGCAGAGCATCACGCCGACGCAGCAGGACGTCCTGCTCGGACTGCCGCCGGACGGACGGCGCCGCACCGTCGACCTCGGCGGGACGCTCGGCGACTACCGCGTGGTGTCCTCGTTCTCCCCGGCCGGTGAGTTCTCGGTGGTCGGGCTGCCGCTCGCGGACGTGACGGAAACCTTGTGGCGCTTGGGTTTCATCTTCGGCGGGGTGGCGCTCGGCGGGCTGCTGATCGCGGGCTTCGCGGGCGCGGTGACGATCCGGCGGACGATGGCGCCGCTCGACCGGCTGGCGGCCACGGCGTCCCGCGTCTCGGAACTGAAGCTCGATCGCGGGGAGGTCGCGCTGTCCGAGCGGGTGGACGAGGTGGACACCGACCCGCACACCGAGGTCGGCAAGGTCGGTTTCGCGCTCAACCGGATGCTCGGCCACATCGCGAACGCGCTCTCGGCCCGGCAGGCCAGCGAGAGCCGGGTCCGCCAGTTCGTCGCCGACGCCAGCCACGAGCTGCGCACCCCGCTGGCCGCCATCCGCGGCTACGCCGAGCTGACCCGGCGCAGCGGTGAGCAGGTGCCGCCGGACGTCGCGTTCGCCATGAGCCGCGTCGAGTCCGAATCGGCGCGGATGACCACGCTGGTCGAGGACCTGCTGCTGCTCGCGCGGCTCGACTCGGGCCGCGCGCGGGTGCACGAGCGGGTCGACCTCTCGCGCCTGGTGGCCGACGCCGTCGCGGACTCCCACGTCGCGGGCCCCGGCCACAAGTGGCGGCTGGAGGCGCCGGGCGAGCCGCTGAGCGTGCTCGGCGACAGCGGCCAGCTGCACCAGGTCGTGCTGAACCTGCTGGGCAACGCCCGCACCCACACCCCGCCCGGCACCACGGTGACCACCACCCTGTCCACCCGCGACGGCTGGGTGACGCTGTCCGTGCTCGACGACGGCCCCGGCATCCCGCCGGAGATCCTGCCGGAGGTCTTCGAACGGTTCGCCCGCGGGGACAACTCCCGCTCCCGCGCGGCCGGCAGCACCGGCCTGGGACTGGCCATCGTCGCCGCCGTGGTGGGCGCGCACCAGGGCCGGGTGATGGTGACGAGCCGGCCGGGCCGCACGGAGTTCACCGCGGCTTTCCCCCAGGTGCGGTGATCGCTTTCGCGCGGTGTGTCCGTTGTGGAGCGGTTTCCGGTGACCCGAGCACGGGTTTCTCACAGCCCGCGCACAGCGGGCGCACATCCACGCCACACGCGGCGCCGAAACCATGGAGCCCATGTCGACCGCCGTTGTCACGCCCGCGAACACCACCGGCGAACCCGGCCCGCCGGGCGAGCGGCCGCGGTGGGTGCGCCCCGCCGTGGCGCTGCTGCTCGCCGCGACGGCCGCGCTGTACCTGATCGATGTGGCGATTTCGGGGTGGGGCAACAGCTTCTACGCCATGGCGGTGCAGGCCGGCACGCAGAGCTGGAAGGCCTGGTTCTTCGGCTCGCTCGACCCGGGCAACGTCGTCACCGTCGACAAACCGCCGTTTTCGCTGTGGATGATGGGGCTTTCGGGGCGGATCTTCGGTTTCGGAAGCTGGAGCCTGCTGGTGCCGGACGCGCTCGCGGGCGTCGCCTCGGTCGGGCTGCTGTACCTGGCGGTGCGGCGGCTCTCCGGTCCCGGCGCGGGGCTGCTGGCGGGCACCGCGCTCGCGCTGACGCCCGTGGCGGCGCTGATGTTCCGCTTCGACAACCCCGACGCGTTCCTCGTGCTGCTCATGGTTGCCGCCGCGTACTTCCTGGTCCGCGCGCTGGAGCGGGCGGGCACGGGCTGGCTGCTGCTTTCGGGCGTGGCGCTCGGGTTCGGGTTCCTGGACAAGATGCTGCAGGCGTTCCTCGTGCTGCCCGCGTTCGTGCTCGTGTACCTGGTGGCGGCGCCGACCCCGTTCGGCCGCCGAGTCGGGCAGCTGCTCGCCGCGGCGGGCGCAGTGGTGGTGTCGGCGGGCTGGTGGGTGGCCGTGGTGGCGATCTGGCCCGCGGCCGACCGGCCCTACATCAGCGGCTCGACCGACAACAGCGTGCTGGAGCTGGCCTTCGGCTACAACGGGCTCGGCCGCATCTTCGGCGAAGGCCACGGCGGCGGTGCCCGGCCGGAACTGCGCCTCCCGGCGGGCGGACACGGTGGCTCTCCCGGCTTCGGTGGTTTCGGTGGGCAGACCGGCTTGACCCGGCTGTTCACCCAGCAGTTCGGCGGCGAGGCGTCCTGGCTGCTGCCCGCCGCGCTGATCGGGCTGGTCGCGGGGCTGTGGTTCACCCGTCGCGCGCCGCGCACGGACCGGACTCGCGCGGCGCTGCTGCTGTGGGGTGCCTGGACGGTCGTGACCGTGGTGGTGTTCAGCTACATGAGCGGGATCATCCACCCGTACTACACGGTGGCGCTCGTGCCGGGCATCGCGGCGACGCTGGGGGTTTCCGGGCGTGAGCTGTGGCGGGGCCGGGCCTACCCCGCGCCGCGCGCCGTGCTCGCGCTGATGCTGGCCGCCACGGTGGTCTGGGGCTTCATCCTGCTCGGCCGTGCGCCGCAGTGGCAGCCGTGGGTGCGGTACACCGCCCTCGGACTCGGCGCGATCGGTGTGCTCGTGCTGCTCCTCGGCTCGGAGCGGCTGCGGCGGATCGCGCCGCTGGCCGCCGCGCTCGGGCTGGTGGCGGCCCTGCTGGGCACGGCCACCGCCACGATCGCGACGGCCGCCACCGCGCACACCGGGGGCCAGCCTTCGTCCTCGCCTTCGGACAGCCGTGGCGGTCGCGGTGGCCGAAGCGGCTTCGGCCGGACCACGCAGTCCAATGTGGAGGTCGACCGGCTGTTGCAGGCCACCACGAACCGGTGGGCCGCCGCGCAGACCGGCGCGATGCAGTCCGCCGGGCTGGCGCTGGGCAGCGGGAAACCGGTGATGGCCATCGGCGGGTTCAGCGGCAGCGACCCGGCGCCGACGCTGCGGCAGTTCCAGCAGTACGTCGGCGCCGGCGAGGTGCACTACTTCGTCGCCGGGGGCCGCGGCTTCGGTGGCGGCCGTGGCTCCGCGGGCGAGATCACCACGTGGGTGGAGCGGAACTTCCGGTCCGAGATCGTCGGCGGGACCACCGTTTACGACCTCACGAAGGGAAGGTGACGGCGGCGTTCGCTCCACAAAGGACCAGAGCGGGTAACTCGGCCTCGATCCGCCCGGCGAGCCACGCGGCCAGCGGGACGGCCGCGGCCGGCTCCACGACCAGCCGGAACCCGTCCCACAGCCGGTCGCGCGCGGCGAGCAGCTCGGCGTCGCTGACCAGCACGGACGTCACGGCGGGCGAGTTCAGGAGCCGGAACGGCAGCTGACCGATCCGCGTCGCGCCCAGCGCCGAGGAGGCGACGGAGCCGAGGGCGACGTCCACCGGTTCACCGGCTTCGAGGGCGGCGTTGAGCGCTCGGCAGCGCTCCGGCTCCGCGGCGAACACGCGCCGTCCGCCGGACGCGAGCGCGGCACCGGAAGCGAGGCCGCCCCCGCCGACGGCCACCACCACGGCGTCCACGTCGGGGCTGTCCTCGACGATCTCGGCCGTCACCGTGCCCTGACCGGCGATCACGTCCGGATCGTCGTAGGCGTGCAGGTAGCGCGTGCCCTCCTCCTGCGCGACGCCCAGCGCGGCGGCGGCCGCCTCGGCGTACGTCGCGCCGTGGCGGACCAGCTTCACCCCCGTCGCTTCGATACCCGCGGCCTTCGCCTCCGGCACCGACTCGGGCACGTAGACCACCGCGGGCACGCCGAGCAACTGCGCCGCGGTGGCGACGCCGAGTCCGTGGTTGCCGCCGGACGCCGTGACCACCCGTGCGGGCATCGGGCCGGCCAGCAGCGCGTTCACCGCTCCGCGGAGCTTGAACGAACCGCTCCGCTGCAGGTGCTCCAGCTTCAGCACCACCGGACGCCCGTCGATCTCCGCCCGCAGCAGCGGGGTGCGCCGGACGTGGGCCCGGATGCGCTCGGACGCGGCTTCGACGTCGGCCGGAACGGGGGTGCGCGGCGGGGTGCTCATGCCGTCCATTGTGCTGAACCCCCGGCGCCTCGGCGGTGGCCGACCACCCGCTACACTGGTCCACGGACCCCGCGCGGCGTCCACCCTGTGAACTTCCCCAGGGCCGGAAGGCAGCAAGGATAAGCAGGCTCTGACGGGTGCGCGGGGTCCCCTTTTTTTGGCCGGAGACGGCCAGTCGCTCAGAACACCCCGAGCACGTCCTCCGGCGGGTTCGGCGAGGCCAGCGGCGCCGCGTCGTACACCGGTTGGGCCTTCCCCCGCAGCGCTCGCAGGTCATCGCCGTGCACGCAGCGCGCCGGGTAGGCCGAGGACGCCGCCCGCCGGGTCAGCTCGGCCGTGGGCAGCTCGTCGGCCGAGGCGGCCAGCACCAGGTTGCCGAAGCGGCGCCCGCGCAGCACCCCCGGCTCGGCCAGCAGCACGACCTGCGGGAACACCTCGGCCAGGGTGGCCAGGAACCGGCGCGCGAACGGCAGCCCCGGCCCGTCGGTGATGTTGGCCAGCATGGTGCCGGTGGCCTTGAGGACCCGGCGGACGTCGGCGGCGAACTCCACCGTGGCCAGCCCGCCGGCCAGCGTCGCGCGTTCGAAGGCGTCGACCACGACCAGGTCCGCCGTCGCGTCGTGCCGGCTGCGCACCCCCTCACGACCGCCTTCGATGCGCACCCGCAGCTTGGGCACGCCACGCAGGTCCAGTTGCTCGCGGACCAGGTCGATCAGGGGCGCGTCGGCGTCGAAGACCAGCTGCCGGGAACCGGGGCGCTCAGCCGCGATGTAGCGGGGGAGAGTGCACCCGGCGCCGCCGACGTGCAGCGCGTCGAGCGGGCCCGCGGGCAGACCGTCGACGACGTCGCCGAGCCGCCGCACGTAGTCGAATTCGAGGTGGGTGGGATCGTCGAGGTCGACGTAGGACTGGGCCACGCCGTCGACCGAGATCAGCCAGGCGTTCGGGCGGTCGGCGTCGCGCAGCAGCTCGGCGGTCCCGAACCGCACCGGGTAGCGGCCCGGCCGGGGGCCGTCCTGGGCCCGGGCGCGACCGGAGCGGGCGTGGCTCACCAGGGGCTCCCCTTCTCTTCGCGGACCGGGCCGAGGCTACCGGTGCGGGTGCCCGCCGGGGCGGCTGACCAGCCGCGCTTCCCGGGGCGGGCGGTGACGGGGACACGGCACCGGCGAGGTTGTCGGCGGGTGCCGGTAGTCTCGCTGCGTGGCTCTCGCGCTGTACCGAAAGTACCGTCCGGCGACCTTCGCCGAGGTCGTCGGCCAGGAGCATGTGACCGAACCGCTGCGCACCGCGCTGGCCGCGGGCCGGATCAACCACGCGTACCTGTTCTCCGGGCCGCGCGGCTGCGGCAAGACCTCCAGCGCGCGCATCATGGCGCGCTCGCTCAACTGCGTGGAGGGCCCGACCCCCGATCCGTGCGGCCAGTGCAACTCCTGCCGCGCGCTGGCGCCCGAGGGCTCGGGCAGCGTCGACGTCACCGAGCTGGACGCCGCGAGCCACGGCGGCGTGGACGACGCCCGCGAGCTGCGCGACAAGGCGTTCTACGCGCCCGCCGAGTCCCGCTACCGCGTGTTCATCATCGACGAGGCGCACATGGTCACCACGCAGGGCTTCAACGCCCTGCTGAAGATCGTGGAAGAGCCGCCGGAACACCTGATCTTCATCTTCGCCACGACCGAGCCGGACAAGGTGCTCACCACCATCCGCTCGCGCACGCACCACTACCCGTTCCGGCTGATCCCGCCGGGTTCGATGCGGGCGCTGCTGGAGCGCAACGTCGCGGCCGAGGGCGCCGAGGTCGAGCCGGCCGTGTACCCGCTGGTGATCCGCGCGGGCGGTGGCTCGGCGCGGGACACGCAGTCGGTGCTCGACCAGCTGCTGGCCGGTTCCGGGCCCGAGGGCGTCACCTACGCGCGCGCGGTCTCGCTGCTGGGCGTCACCGACGTCGCGCTGATCGACGACATGGTCGACGCCCTCTCGGCCGAGGACGCGGCCACGGTGTTCAGCACGGTCGAGCGCCTGGCCGACGCCGGCCACGACCCGCGCCGCTTCGCCACCGACCTGCTCGACCGGCTGCGCGACCTGGTCATGCTGCGCTCCGTGCCCGAGGCGGGCGAGCGCGGTCTGGTGGCCGCGCCGGAGGAGGAGCTGGGCCGGATGAGCGCGCAGTCCGAGCGCATCGGCCTCGGCACGCTGTCCCGCTACGCCGATATCGTCCACAGTGGACTCCTGGAGATGCGCGGCGCCACCTCGCCCCGGCTCGTGCTGGAGCTGCTGTGCGCGCGGATGCTGCTGCCCTCGGTCACCGACGGGGAAAAGGCCCTGCTGGCCCGCCTCGAACGCTTGGAGCGCCGGGCTTCCCTGGCCGGCGGGGGCGGCGGCGAGGCCGGGGTCGAGCCGCCCGTTCGCGGGGCTCAGGAGCGTGAGTTCCAGCGGCCTTCGCTGCGCCCGGCCGGGGCGACCCCGGTCGCGCCGGTCCGCTCGGAGGGCACGGGGGCCCAGGCCGCACCTGCCCCGGACGCGCCGGTCCGGGCCGAAGCCCCGCCCGCGCCAGCGCGGGCCGAAGCCGCTCCGTCCGTGCCCGCCCCGGCCGGTTCGGCAGCCGCGCCGGTTCCGGCCGCCCCGGCTCGTGCGGAAGCTGCCCCGGCTCGAGCCGAGACGGCGACCGCCCACTCGGCCGCGCCGACTTCCTCGGAGGCCACGCCCGCACCCGCCCGTCCGGAAGCCGCGCCGCCCGCTCGCCCTGAGCCCGCGCCGACGCCGGAGCCGGTCGCGGCCGAGCCTCCGGAAGCGGCGGCCGGATCCGAAACGCCGTCCGAGACCGGCGGGATCGACGCCGCGGCCATCCGGACCGTCTGGCCGCAGCTCCTGATCTCCCTGCGGAAGTTCTCCGGCGGCCGAAGCCTGGAGGCCATGCTCACGCAGGCGACGGTGGTCGAGGTCGAGGGCTCGGCCGTGACCCTGACGCACAAGTCCGAACCGCTGGCCCGCCGCCTCGGCGACCAGGACAACGCCCGCAAGATCGCCGGCGCCCTCTCCGACGTGCTGGGCGGCGAATGGCAGGTCCGCTGCGTCTACGGCGCCGTGCCCGCCGTGACCGCCCCCCGGGCGGCGGCAGCGGCTCCGGCCGCCGCACCGGCCCCGGAGCGCTCGTTCACCCGCCGCTCGGCCTCCGCCCCCGCCGAACCACCGGCAGCCCCGGCCGAGCGCCCGGCCCCCGAACGTCCCGCGATCGAGCGCCCGCCCGAGCCTTCCCGCCCGCCGGAGCCCCCGTCCCGCCCGAAGGTGGCCACGTCGGAGCCGGACATCCCGCTCCCGCCGGAACCCAGTGACGAGGAAGACGACGACATCTACTCGGAGGATTCGAGCCCCGCGCCGCCTCCGCCGCCGCTGCCCCCGGACCAGGACCCGGACGAGATCGCCCGGAAACTGCTCTCCGACCACCTGGGCGCCCGGCCGCTGGAATGAGCCTCCCGGCCGCACCGGGGCGAACGTCCCAGGGCCGTGCGGCGCGTCGTGGCCTCGGAGGCGAGGTGACCGGCGGTGGGGTGGGAAACAGCCGTCAGCCCAGGTACGCCTCGATGGCCGCCGCGATGGCGGTCGCGTAGTGGGCCCGGCCCGCGGCCGAGGACATCGCCGCGGCCTCGGCGGTGTTGCGCATGTTGCCGCACTCCACGAGGACCGTCGGGCGGGTCGAGAGGTTCAGGCCGCCCAGATCGGAGCGGGCGGACAGGCCGGCGGAACCGATGTAGGTCGAAGTGGTGAAGCCGTCGGAGCGCAGTCCGTCGCGCAGGGCCCGGGCCAAGGCCATCGAGGGGGCACCTTGGGCTTTGTTCAGCGGCGGTGACGAGTAGGCCACGTGGAAGCCGTGGGCGCCCTCGGCCGTCGAGCCGTCGGCGTGGATGGAGACCACCGCGTCGGCTTTCGCCTCGTTGCCGATCTCGGCGCGGCGATCCACGCACGGGCCGACGCCGGAGTCGTCGGAGCGCGTGTAGACGACCTTGATCCCCTTGGCGGACAACGCTTCCCCGACCTGCCGGGCCACGTCGAAGTTGAACGCGTGCTCGGTGTAGCCGGCATTGGTCGAGGTGCCGGTGGTGTTGCACGGCTTCATCTCGCCGCGTCCGGCGGGCACGCTGCGGTTGATCTCCTTCGGGTGGGCGCCGTTTCCGCCGTTGTGCCCGGGGTCCAGCACCACGACCTTGCCCGCGGCCGAAGTGGAAGGCGGCGGCGAAACCGGGGAAGAGACCGGAGCGGTCGAGGAAGACGGCGGAGCCGAAGATGGCGGCATCACTGAAGAAGGCGGAGCGGGCGAAGACACCGAAGAGGCCGCGGGCGCCGCCGTGCCACCGCATCCCGTGAGCAGGAAGGCGCCGGCCAGCAGCAGGAGAGGGTTCACGCGCACGTCGACCACGGTGCCACAGCCGGGCCGTCATCCGGCGCCACGGCGCGCCACGGCCCGCCGCCTGACCGGGCGAACCACCCACGCGGCTACGCTGGTGGAGACCCACATCAGCGGAAGGATCGAGTGCGATCATGGTGCAACCCGGCGGCGGCTTCGATCTGTCGCAGATCATGCAGCAGGCGCAGCAGATGCAGCAGAAACTGGTCGAGGCCCAGGAGGAGCTGCAGTCGACCGAGGTGACCGGCTCCGCGGGCGGCGGACTGGTCACGGCGACGGTGTCCGGCGACAGCCAGCTGAAGGGCCTGGTCATCGACCCGAAGGTGGTCGACCCCGAGGACGTCGAGACGCTGGCCGACCTCGTGGTCGCGGCGGTGCGCGACGCGTCGGCGAACGCGCAGAAGCTCACCGAGCAGAAGCTCGGTCCGCTCGCGGGCGGCCTCGGCGGTGGCGGCGGCGCGATGCCCGACCTGGGCGCACTCGGCTTCGGCGGCTGACCCTTGTACGAGGGTGTGGTCCAGGACCTGATCGACGAACTCGGGCGGCTGCCCGGGGTCGGCCCCAAGAGCGCGCAGCGCATCGCGTTCCACCTGCTCGCGACCGACCCGGTCGACATCGGGCGGCTGCAGGACGTGCTCGGCAAGGTGGCCGACGGCGTGCAGTTCTGCGAGATCTGCGGCAACGTCTCCGAGCAGCCGAACTGCCGCATCTGCCGCGACGAGCGCCGCGACCTCACGGTGATCTGCGTGGTCGAGGAGCCCAAGGACGTGCTCGCGGTCGAGCGCACGCGGGAGTTCAAGGGCCGCTACCACGTGCTGGGCGGCGCGCTGGACCCGCTCTCGGGCATCGGCCCGGAGCAACTGCGGATGCGGGAGCTGCTCAAGCGCATCGGCGAGGCGGACGTCAGCGAGATCATCATCGCCACCGACCCCAACACCGAGGGCGAGGCCACGGCCACCTACCTGGTCCGCATGCTGCGGGACTTCCCGGGGCTGACCGTGACGCGGCTCGCGTCCGGCCTGCCCATGGGCGGCGACCTGGAGTTCGCCGACGAGCTGACCCTCGGCCGGGCGCTGTCCGGCCGTCGCGCGCTCTAGCCCCGGTGGGTGTGCCGGAAACGGCGGGAACCGTTTCCGGCACACCCACGGGACTTTCAGCAGTAACCGAGCTGGGCCAGCGAGTTCACCACGATGTCGGCCGGGTGGTACTTGTCCATCCAGGACTCCCCGCGCCGGTTCGGGTAGGTGGCCAGGAAGTCCTGCAGCTTGTCCGCGCGCATTTCGGTGAGCACGACGGTCTCGCCGAGGTGCTGCGGGGTCTCGGTGCGCTCGCGGTGCACCGCGCAGGGCAGGCCGAGGTAGTAGCACTCGGCGGCCAGCCCGCCCGAGTCGGTGACCACGTACTCCGCGCGCGCCACCAGCGGCAGGAACTTCAGGTACCGCATCTTGGGCCGCACGATGAACCGGTCGTCGAACAGGTGGTCCAGGCCCAGCGAGCGGATCTTCTCGCGCTCCGGCGCCCCGGCCATGTACAGGATCGGCATCTCGCGGCTCTGCTCGCGCAGGATCTCCAGCGCCTCGCGGTACTTGTCCGGCCGCGAGAGCAGCTCGAAGCGGTGCAGCGTGGCCAGGCCGAACTTCTCCGGCAGGTCCGGCACGTCCAGCGGCTGGTTGATGGCCAGGCGCATCGCGTCGATCGCCGTGTTCGCCTCGGTGTTGACCACCACGCCGCGCGCGTGGCGCAGATTGCCCACCTCGAGCTCGGTCGGCGCGAAGTGCAGGTCCGCGATCTTCGCCGTGAGCTTGCGGTTCAGCTCCTCCGGCAACGGTGACATGATGCTGCCCGAACGCTGCCCGGCCTCGATGTGCCCCACGCGCGCCTTGAGGATCCGCTTGCCGATCAGGGAGCCGTACGGCGTGGTGAACGTGTCGCCGTGCACCAGCACCAGCGGGGGGCGCCCGTCCTCGGCCAGCGCGGCGCGCAGCTCGTGCCGGCGGCTCCACGCGGTGCGCAGCACCTGGGCGCCCCAGCCGGGCACCTGCGCCGGGGACTCCAGGTTGCGCGCCTGGTCCTTCGGCACCAGCCAGACGTCGGGCTCCGGCAGGTTCAGATCGGCGAGCGCGTCCGCGACCTCGTCCACGTGCTGAGCGGTGAACCAGATCTTCGGTCGTACCCCGCGTTCGGCTATCCCGTGGTAGACCGGCGCGATCTTGATCAGTTCCGCCGTGGTGCCGAGAATGAAGGAAATCACCGTGAGGCCCATTTCTGCTCGGATAACGGTGCCCAAAGGATACTGGGGACCTCTGGCCGGGGGGCACAGGGTAGCCTCGGCCCGGTGAGTGCGAACCCGCTCCTCCCTTCGCTCAGCGTCGTCATTCCGGTCTACAACGAGCAGGACTGGATCGCCCGCAGCGTCGGCGCACTGGTCGCGGCCTGCGCCGCCGCGGACTGGCCGGCCGAGATCGTCGTGGTCGACGACGGCAGCACGGACGGCACGCCGGAAACCCTGTCCCGCCTGGCCGAGGCCCACGGGATCACCGTGCTCAGCCAGCCCAACGGCGGCCGGTTCGAGGCGCGCCGCGCGGGCCTGGCCAAGGCGTCCGGACAGCAGGTCCTGCTGCTGGACAGCCGCGTGATCCTCGACGAGGGTTCGCTCGTCTTCCTGCGTGACCAGTTGCTCGCGCACCCCGAGCGCACGGTCTGGAACGGCCACGTCGACGTCGCCTCCGAGAACAACCCGTACGCGGGTTTCCTGGCCGGACTGGTGAAGATCCCGTGGCGCCGCTACTGCGCCGATCCGCGGCTGATGTCCTTCGGAATCGAAGAATTCGACGTGTTTCCCAAGGGCACCGGATTCTTTTCCGCGCCGCGTGACGTTCTCGAGCCGGCCTGCGCGGCGTTCAAGTCGTTGTTCGACGACCCCCGCTACGCCAGCGACGACACCGGCGTGCTGCGCTGGGTCGCCGAACGCCACCGGATCTTCCTGGCCCCCGGGCTGTCCGCGACCTACCACGGGCGCGATTCGTTCCGGAAGTTCGCCGCCCACTCCTACTTCCGCGGCACCACGTTCGTCGACTCCTACCTCGCCTCACCCGGCCCGGCGCGCAACGGACTGTTCGCGGCGTTCGCGGTGGGCGCCCTCGGTCTCGGCCTCGCCGTCCGCCGGCCGAAGACCGCCGTCGCGCTCGCCGCCGCGGGCTCGGCCGCCGCCGGGGCCGCGGTGACGCGCTTCGGCGCCACGAAGTCCGAGGCCCGCGCGGTCGCCCTGCTCGCGCCGGTGTTCGGCGCCGGGTTCGGCGCGGGCGCCATCCGCGGGCTGATCCTGGCCCTGCGCGCCCGGTCGGGCCGATGAGCGCGTCCGTGACCGACGAGGATCGGCGCGGGCTGGCCAAGGAGACCGGCCGCTCGGCGGGCAAGATCGGCCTGTCGCTGCTGGTCGCGATCGGTCTCGGGTACGTGCTGACGCTGCTGATCGGGCGCTGGCTCGGACCGGCCGACAACAAGGTCTTCCTTTCCTTCTGGGGCATCCTGATGGGGTTGGGCAGCGCCCTGTCCCCGCTGGAGCAGGAGCTCTCGCGCCAGTCGGCGGTCGCCGCGCTGGAGGGCCGCAAGCCCGGGCGGGCGGCGCTGCGGGCGCTGACCGTCGGCGCCGCGATCGTCGCGGTGATCGCCGGGCTCACGCTGGTGGTGCCGGTGCTCGACGAGCGCCTGTACTCGGGCCGCACCGAACTCGGGGTCATCGTGTTCTGCGGCGCGCTGTCGTTCGCCTTCCAGTTCGCGGCCCGGGGGCTGCTGGTTGGGGCGCAGCGGATCACCCAGTACTCGTGGCTGGTGTTCACCGAGGCCGCGGTCCGCGTGCTGGTGCTCGCCGGGGTGTTCGTGGCCGGGCTGACCGGGATCGTGCCCTTCGCCATCGCCGCGGCGGTCGGCTCGTTCGCTTGGCTGCTGTTCGTGCGGCCGATCCGCACCCTGATCGACCCGCACCTCGACGGCGAGGCCTGGCGGCCGGTGACGGCCCGGATCGTGCTGCTGATCGCGGGCGCCGGACTCACCGCCAGCGTCATCACGGGCTACCCCGCGCTGGTCAGCCTGCTCGCTCCGGCCGGCGACGCGGCGAAGGTGGGCGTGCTGTTCGCCGCGCTGCAGGTCTCGCGGGTCCCGCTGCTGCTGCTGTCCCCGCTGCAGGCGCTGGCCGTGCCGACCGTGGTGCGGCTCTCCGGCACCGAGGACGGCATGCACCGCCTCCGCCGCCTGCTCGCGCTCGGCACGCTCGGCACCCTCGTCGTGGGGGCCGTCGGCGCGCTGGCCGGGCTGCTGATCGGTCCGTGGCTGGTGCGGCTGCTGCTCGGGGCCAAGTACGCCTCCGCCCAGGGCTGGTGGCTCGGCGGGATGGTCTGGGGGGCGGTGCTGCTCACGGCGATGCAGCTGATGACCGCCGTGCTCGTCGCCCGGACGCAGGCCAACAAGGTGCTCGTCACCTGGGCCGTGGTCGCCGTTTCGACCGTGTTGGTGCTGTTGTTCCTGCCGGGTGACACGATCCTGCGGGCGGTCGTCGGGCTGGGGGTCGGGCCGACGGCCGGCCTGGTGGTCGCGGCTTCGTTCGTGCTGCGCCGCCCGGGCAACGTGCGGAGCGGGTCGAACGTCTGAGTAGTGTGCACGCGGATGAGGCCGCGGAGGTCGGCGTGAAGAGCCGGTGAGGGTTGGACAGCGAATCCGATGAACGTAGTACTGATCTTGCTCGCCTTCTGGGTACCGGGGCTGGTGTTCGGCACCGCCATCGGGTTGCGCGGCTGGACGCTCGCCGCGGCCGGGCCGCTGCTGACCTTCGGCCTCGTCGCGCTCGGCATTCCCGTGCTCGGCGGGCTCGGCCTCCGCTGGAACCTGCTCCACGTGGCCCTGTGGGTGGTCCTGCTCGCCCTGGTCGGCTTCGGCCTGGGGTTCGCCGTCCGCCGCTTCACCGCCCGCCGCCACCCGGAATGGGCGGCCGATGAACCCGAGCCGGACCGGTCCGTTCGCGACCACGGGCTGATCGGCCTCGGCGTGCTGGGCGGTATGACCGTGGGCGTCGTCACCTTCCTGCGCGGCTCGCACGGGATCACCACCGTGCAGCAGGGCTGGGACGCGGTCTTCCACGGCAACCTGGTGCGCTGGATCGCCGAGCACGGGGACGCGCGGCCGTCCACTGTGGGCACCATCGCGAACCTGCCGGACCAGAAGAACTACTTCTACCCGGACACCTACCACGCGCTGCTCGCCCTGGTCTTCGGCAAGGGCGGCCTGACCATGATGCCGACGCTGAACCTCGCGGCGATGGCCGTGATCATCAGCGTGCCGCTCGGCGTGGCCGCGATGGGCCGGGCCTGGAACCTGACGCCGCTGGCCACGGCCGCCGCGGCCGCCGTCACCACCTGGTTCACCGCGTTCCCGTACGACTCGCTGCAGCGCGGCCCGCTGTGGCCCTACGTCGCCGGCGTCGCGATGATCCCGGCCATGCTCGCGCTGGCGAAGTACCTGCTCCGGCCGCGCGGGATCGCCGGGCCGATCGCGATCGGCGTCGGGGTCGCGGGCCTCACCGGGCTGCACACCAGCGTGGTGTTCGTGATCGCCGTCTACTTCATCCTCATCCTGGGCGCGGTGCTCTTCGGCTGGGAGAAGATCGACTGGCGCCGGTCCGCGCCCTCGCTGGTCGCCTCCGTGGTGCTGGCCGCGGTGCTCGGCTTGCCGCTGGTGCTGCCCTCGCTGTACAACGCGAGCGGCGTGACCAGTGCGTTCTGGGCCTCCGAGGCGACGGTGAGCGGCGGTGTCGGCGAGACGATCACCTTCTCCCCGATGGCCGACTACCCGCAGTGGTGGGTCGGCATCCCGGCCATCATCGGGATCTTCCTGCTGGTCAAGCACCGCCGGATGATGTGGATGGTGGGCGCCTACGTCGTGTTCGGCGGCCTGTTCGCGGCCACCGTCTCGCTGGAAACGCCGCTGGTGCACACCCTCACCAGCATCTTCTACAACGACCACTGGCGGATCGCCGCGCTGGTGCCGCTGGCCGGTGCGGTGGCGTTCGGCGAGTCGGTGGACACCGCGGGCCAGTGGTTCGCCCGCCGGGCCAAGGCGCTGGCCCCGCGGGTCAAGCTGAAGCCCGCGACGCTGACCCTGGTCGGCGCGGTGCTGCTCGGCCTGGTCCTCGCCGGGCTGAGCCGCGGCGGTTACATCGGCCGCAACACCAATCGTCTGGAGTTCAACTACTCCGACGGTCCCACCGTGTCGAAGGCCGAAGAAGCCGCGTACGCCTGGCTCGGCCGGCACACGGCTCCGGGCGAGCGCGTGATGAACGACAAGGGCGACGGCTCGTCCTGGATGTACGCGCTGTCCGGGGTGATGCCGGTCGAATGGACCTTCTACGGCGCCGACGCCGGTACCGAGGCCGCTTACCTGAGCACGTGGCTCGACAACATCGACCTGTACCCGAAGGTGCGCCAGGACCTCACTGCGCTGAACGTGCGGTACGTGATCGTCGGCCAGGGCGCGGTGACTACGACCGCGAAGCATTCGGTCGGCGTCCGGCTGGTGCGGAACGGATCCGATTTCCGCGAGGTGTTCCACAACGAGGGCGCCACGATCTACCAGATCGAGGGTCAGCCGGGCGTGGTCGCTTCCGGGGCCGCACCCGGGTCCGGCCGCTCGGCCGGCCACTGACTGGAATAGGATGACCGCCGTGTCCGAGACTTCCGTGAGCACTCGCCGGGTGCTGATCGTGATGCCCGCGCTGAACGAGCAGGCGAGCGTGGCCTCGGTGATCGGCCAGGTCAAAGCCGCTCTTCCGGAGACCGACGTGCTGGTCGTCGACGACGGTTCGGTGGACGAGACGGCCCGGCTGGCCCGGGCCGCCGGGGCCCAGGTCGCGCGGCTGGCGGTCAACCTCGGGGTCGGGGGCGCGATGCGCACCGGCTTCCGGTACGCGGTGGCCCACGGCTACGACGTCGTCGTGCAGGTGGACTCCGACGGTCAGCACGACCCGGAAGAGGTCGCCAGCCTGCTTCGCGGCCTCGACCAGGCCGACATCGTGATCGGCTCGCGGTTCGCGGGCAAGGGCTCGTACAAGGCCAGCGGCCCGCGCAAGTACGCGATGGTGGCGCTTTCGCTGGTGTTCTCACGACTCGCCGGCCGCAAGATCACCGACGTCACCTCCGGGTTCAAGGCCATGGGTCCGAAGGCCATCCGGCTGTTCGCCGCCTACTACCCGGCCGAGTACCTCGGCGACACGGTGGAATCGCTGGTGATGGCCATCCGCGCCAAGCTGGTCATCGCCGAGGTCCCGGTGCTCATGCGGGAGCGCACGGGCGGCATTCCCAGTCATTCGCCGGTGAAGTCGGCCGTGTACCTCAGCCGCGCCGGGCTCGCCCTGCTGCTCGCACTCGTCCGTCGCCGTCCGTCCGTCGACTCGTCCGACGCAGCGTAAGGGGATTCCATGGCCGGCTGGCAGATACTCAGCATCGTCGTCGCGTGCCTGGTGCTGTTCGTCGTCCTCGAGATGATGCGGCGCCGGAAGCTCCGGGAGAAGTACTCGGGCGTGTGGCTCCTGGTCGCCGTGGGCGTGGTGGTGCTGGCCGTCATCCCGCAGGCCGCCGAGTTCCTGGCCCGGATCACCGGCGTGCGGACGCCGTCGAACTTCGTCTTCCTGCTGGCCGGATTGGTGCTGGCGCTGGTCGCGCTGCACCTGTCCACCGAGGTCGGGCACTTGGAGGAGGAGGTCCGGACCTCGGTCGAGGAGATCGCGCTGCTGCGCTGCGAGCTCGAGGACGCCAAGCGGGAGCTCGAAACCCGGATCAGCGCGCTGGAAACCACGAACGCGACCCCGGACAGCGTCGCGTCGCTGACCGGATCGAGCCCCGCACGCGCACGCTGATCGCCACCCTCGAGGCCGCCCCGCCCCGGCTGGGCGACGTTCGGGTGCTCGCCTTCGACGGGCCGTCCGGCTCCGGGAAGTCGACCGCCGCGCTGGAAGCGCTTTCGCTGCTGGGCTCGCGGGCGGCGCTGGTGACCACGGATTCCTTCGCCACCTGGTCCTCGCCGGTTTCGTGGTGGCCGCGGCTGGTCGCGGGGGTGCTGGTACCACTCGCGGCCGGGCGAAGCGGCTCCTACCGGCGAACGGACTGGTCCACCGGGGTCCCACGACCGGGTGAGCGCGTGACCGTCGAAGTCCCGGAGATCCTTGTCCTGGAAGGGGTCTCCTGCGGCCGCCGCTCGATGCGGCCGCGGCTTTCCCTGCTGTGCTGGGTCGAAGGCGGCACCGAGGCCGAACGCCTGGCCGCTGCCGTGGCCCGGGACGGCGAGGCCCACCGCGCCGAACTGCGGAAGTGGCAGCTCTTCGAACGCGGCTGGTTCGCCGTGGACGGCACCCGGTCCGCGGCCGGAGCCCGGATCCCGGGCGCCACGCGGCTTTCCGGCGCGGCTGGTTCCTGACCCGGCGTCACCACGCCTCGATCGCCCGATGTGGTCCGAATCGATCCAGCCCAGTCATCCTGGCGCGATCGGCTCATTAGGCCATTTGGGTAGCCAATGCACCACTCCTCGTACCAAAAGGCCGAAAACGGCTACCCAGCGTGCACAATTCCGGACTGTTTGCGCTTATTTTGGCCGGTAAGTAGCGCGATCGTAACCTCACGTGCTTAAGTGCGGGCCGAGTTCCCGCTAGTGTCGGCGAACACACCGATCGTCCGGGGCCGTCCCGACCGACCGACCGGACGGTGACTACGAACCCGAACATTCCCAAGGGGTGCCAGATGCAGTTATTGCGGCTGACCCGAACGCGCCGTGCTGCCCTGATCGGGCTCGCCGGGGCGATCGCGGTTTCGCTGACCGGGTGCGCGCAGTCCCAGCGCGACGAGGCCGGAGGCGGTGGCACCGGGGGGACGATGGTCTTCGGTGACACCGGCAACCCGAAGATGTTCGACCCGGTCTTCAACGACGACGGCGAGACGTTCCGGATCACCCGGCAGATGCTGGACACGCTGATCCAGAACAAGCCCGGTTCCGCCCAGCTCGAGCCCTCGCTCGCCACCAAGTGGGAGCCGAGCAACGACAGCAAGACCTGGACCTTCACCCTCAAGCAAGGGGTCAAGTTCAGCGACGGCACCCCGTTCGACGCCGCGGCGGTCTGCTTCAACTTCAACCGCTGGTTCAACATGAAGGGCGCGGCCGCCCAGAGCCAGATGATCTACTACGGCGACGTCTTCGAGGGTTTCGCCAACAACGAAGGCGACGCCAGCGGCCAGCCCGTGTTCAAGAGCTGCGACGCCCCGAAGGCCGACACCGCGGTGCTGAACCTGAACAAGGCCAAGGGTGCTTTCCCGGCCGCGTTCACGCTGCCCTCGTTCGCGATGCAGAGCCCGGCCGCGCTGAAGCAGTTCAACGCGGACCAGGTCACGCAGTCCGGGGACTCGTTCTCCTACAGCGATTACGCCTACAAGCACGTGACCGGCACCGGCCCGTTCAAGTTCGACAACTGGGACCAGGGCAAGGGCGAGATCACGCTGGTCCGCAACGACACCAGCGCCGAGCCGGCCAAGCTCGACAAGCTCGTGTTCAAGGTCATCCCGGACGAGAACGCCCGCAAGCAGGCGCTGAAGGCCGGTGACATCCAGGGTTACGACTTCCCGGCGCCCGCCGACTACGGCCTGCTGCGCAACGAGGGCGAGCAGGTGCTCATCCGCCCCTCGTTCAACGTGCTCTACCTGGGCATCAACCAGTCGGGCAACCCGAAGCTGCAGGACGTCCGGGTCCGCCAGGCGCTGGCCTACGGCATCAACCGCGACCAGTTCGTGAAGTCCAAGCTGGCCGAGGGCTCCGAGGTCGCCACCGAGTTCGTGCCCAAGGCGGTCGAGGGCTACACCGACGACGTCACCAAGTACCCGTACGACCCGCAGAAGGCCAAGCAGCTGCTGGCCGAGGCGGGCGCGTCGGACCTGACGCTGAAGTTCTACTACCCGACCGAGGTCACCCGGCCCTACATGCCGAACCCGGCCGACACCTTCACCGCGATCTCCGAGGACCTCAAGGGCATCGGCATCAAGATCCAGCCGGTCGCGGAGCCGTGGAACGGCGGGTACAAGGACGACGTCCAGAAGTTCCACAAGCAGGACATCCACCTGCTCGGCTGGACCGGTGACTACAACGACGCGGGCAACTTCGTCGGCACGTTCTTCGGCCGCGAGAAGCCGGAATTCGGGTTCAAGAACCCGGAGCTGTTCTCCGCCCTCGCCGCCGCCGACGCGGCTCCGGCCGGCGACCAGCACACCCAGGCCTACCAGACGGCGAACAAGCAGATCATGCAGTTCCTGCCCGCCATCCCGATCGCGTACCCGACTCCCGCCATCGTGGTCGGACCGAAGGTCAAGGGCGTGGTCGCCAGCCCGCTCACCGACGAACGATTCAACAACGTCACTCTCGGCTGACGTGGACCGCTGAGCAGCCAGGCCAAGGGGCAGGTGCGAGGAGCGCCTGCCCTTTGGCCACGTTCCCGGGCTGGTTTACAAAGGACTGAAAGTGCTCCGTTTCCTCGTGCGTCGGGTGCTGCAAGCCATTCCGACGCTGCTCATCCTGTCCGTTCTGGTGTTCGCCTGGTTGCGTTCCCTGCCCGGCGGCCCGGCCGCCGCGCTGCTGGGTGACAAGGCGACGCCGGAGAAGATCGCCAACCTCAACCACGTGCTCGGCCTCGATCAGCCGATCATCCTGCAGTACTTCAAGTTCCTCGGCCGCGCCGCCACCGGCGACTTCGGCAATTCGCTGGTCTCCGCGCAGCCGGTGATGTCGGAGATCGGCACGTTCCTGCCCGCCACGATCGAGCTGGGCTTCTCGGCGATGATCATCGCGATCGTCCTGGGCGTGCCGTTCGGCTACCTGGCCGCGCGCTACCGCGGCGGGATCGCGGACAACATCATCATCGTGCTGACCCTGATCGGGGTCGCGGTGCCGGTGTTCTTCCTCGGCTACACCATGCAGGACCTGATCTCGGCCCCACTGGGTCTGCCGTCGCAGGGCCGCCAGGCGCCGGGTATCGACGCCACCAGCATCACCAACTTCGCCATCCTCGACGGCATCATGACCAGCGAGTGGGACGCGGTCTGGGACGCGATCAAGCACCTGGTCCTGCCGGCGTTCGCGCTGGCCACGATCCCGCTCGCGGTGATCACCCGGATCACCCGGGCCTCGGTGCTCGAGGTGTTCAACGAGGACTTCATCCGCACGGCCAACTCCAAGGGCCTGACCCAGCAGGTGGTCCGGCAACGGCACGTGCTGCGCAACGCCCTGCTGCCGGTGGTCACCACCATCGGCCTGCAGACCGGCGCGCTGCTCGGCGGTGCGGTGCTGACCGAGCGGGTGTTCAACTTCCGCGGCCTCGGGTTCCTGCTCGCCGAGGGCATCGAACGGCATGACTACCCCCGGCTGCAGGCGTTGCTGTTGTTCGGGGCACTGGTCTACGTGCTGGTGAACATGCTGGTCGACGTCTCGTACGGGATCATCGACCCGAGGGTGCGTGTGCGATGAACACTCTGCTGAACAAGAAGAAGGAACCGATCGACCAGCTCGCCGCGGCCAGTGCGAGCGGGCGCAGCCTCGGTGCCGAGGCCTTCCGGCGGATGCTGCGCAGCCCGGTGGCCATCACCGGCGGGGTGATCACCCTGCTGTTCGTGCTGCTGGCGATCTTCGCGCCGCTGCTGGCCCCGAAGGACCCGCAGACGCGGTACCTGCAGGACCAGGTCCAGCTCGGCCGGGGGATCATCCCGGGCGCGCAGCCCGGCTTCCCGCTGGGCGTGGACGACTTCGGCCGCGACTTCCTGTCCCGGCTGCTGGTCGGCGCGCAGCAGACGCTGCTGGTCGGCGTGCTGGCCACGCTCATCGGCGTGCTGCTGGGGGTGATCATCGGCGGTCTGGCCGGTGCCTTCGGCGGCTGGGTCGACACCGTCCTCATGCGACTGGTCGACGTGCTGCTTTCGTTCCCGTCGCTGCTGCTGGCCGTGTCGATCGCGGCGCTGTTCGCGAAGCCGAGCCAGTGGACGGTCATCCTGGCCGTGTCGATCATCGGCGTGCCGATCTTCGCGCGGCTGCTGCGCGGCTCCATGCTCGCGCAGCGGGAGGCCGACCACGTGCTGGCGGCGACCTCGCTGGGGGTGAAGCGCACGACGATCGTCTTCCGGCACATGCTGCCGAACTCGCTGGGACCGGTGATCGTGCAGGCCACGCTCACCCTGGCCACGGCGATCCTGGAGGCCGCGGCGCTGTCGTTCCTCGGCCTGGGCGACCCGGACCCGACCCGCTCGGAGTGGGGGCTGATGCTGGGCAACGCCGCGCGCCAGTTCCTCGACATCCGCCCCGAGCTGGCGTACTACCCGGCCGTCGCGATCATCGTGGTGGCCCTCGGGTTCACGCTGCTCGGCGAGTCCCTGCGTGAAGCCCTCGACCCGAAGAACCGGCGGTGAACCCCGTGGCCCTGCTCGAAGTCCGCGATCTCAAGGTCGTGTTCCAGCGCCGTGGTGAGGATCCGTTCACCGCGGTCGACGGCGTCACCTTCGACGTCGAGCCCGGCCAGACGGTCGGGCTGGTCGGCGAGTCCGGCTGCGGCAAGTCGGTGACCTCGCTGGCGATCATGCGGCTGCTGGCCAAGCGCGGCAACCAGGTCAGCGGTTCGGTGTCGTTCGAGGGCACCGACCTGATGAAGATCTCCGACCGCGAGATGCGGGACCGGCGCGGCCGCGACCTGGGCATGGTGTTCCAGGACCCGCTGTCCTCGCTGAACCCGGTGATCCCGATCGGGCTGCAGATCACCGAGGTGCTCGAACGCCACCGCGGTCTTTCGCGCAGCAAGGCGAAGATCGAGGCGACGGAGCTGCTGGACAAGGTCGGCATCCCCGACCCGTCCCGGCGGCTGTCGGAGTACCCGCACCAGCTCTCCGGCGGGATGCGCCAGCGCGCGCTGATCGCGATCGCGCTGGCCTGCCGGCCGCGGCTGCTCATCGCGGACGAGCCGACCACCGCGCTCGACGTGACCATCCAGGCCCAGATCCTCGCGCTGCTGCGGGAGCTGGTGCAGGACACCGGCACCGCGCTGATCATGATCACGCACGACCTCGGGGTGGTCGCCGGGCTGTGCGACCAGGTCAACGTGCTCTACGGCGGGCGGATCGTGGAACGGGCCGAGCGGCACGCGCTGTTCGCCGAGCCGCGCCACCCCTACACCCACGGCCTGCTCGCCTCGATCCCGCGCCTGGACCAGGGCCGGGGCGAGAAGCTGGTGCCGATCCAGGGCTCGGTCTCGGACAACATCCCGTGGGACGGCGGCTGCGCGTTCGCGCCGCGCTGCCCCAACGCGCTGCCGGTGTGCCGGGAGCGTTCGCCGGAGCTGACGGCCGAAGACCACCGCCTGCTGCGCTGCCACAACCCGGTCAAGCCCGCCGTGGCTGCCGGAGGGGGGACCCGATGACCGAGTCCAGCACCATCGAGCCGAGCCCCGAGGTCCTGCTCGAGGTCACCGGCCTCAAGGTGCACTTCCCGATCAAGCGGGGGGTGGTGGTCGACCGCACGGTCGGGCACGTGTTCGCCGTGGACGGCGTGGACCTGGCGATCCGCCGCGGCGAGACCTACGGGCTGGTGGGTGAGTCCGGCTGCGGCAAGTCCACGCTCGGCCGGGCGATCCTGCGGCTGAACGAGCCGACGGCGGGCCAGGTCGTGTTCGACGGCACCGACGTGGCCCAGCTCAAGGGCGAGAAGCTGCGCAAGGCCCGGCGGCGGATGCAGATGATCTTCCAGGACCCGATGTCCAGCCTCGACCCGCGCCAGTCGGTGGAGTCGATCCTGCTCGAGGGCATGCACGCGCACGGCCTCGACCAGGACGAGGAGACCACCCAGGCGCGGCTGCGGGAGCTGCTGGGCGCGGTCGGGCTGCCCGAGACCTCGTTGCGCAAGTACCCGCACGAGTTCTCCGGCGGGCAGCGCCAGCGCATCGGCATCGCGCGGGCGCTGGCGGTCGAGCCGGACCTGATCGTGGCCGACGAGCCGGTGTCCGCGCTGGACGTGTCGGTGCAGGCCCAGGTGGTCAACCTGCTGGAGGACCTGCAGAACGAGCTGGGCCTGACCTACCTGGTGATCGCGCACGACCTCGCCGTGGTGCGCCACATCTCCGACCGCATCGGCGTGATGTACCTGGGCGCGCTGGTCGAGGAGACCACGGCGGCCGAGCTGTACGAGAACCCGCTGCACCCGTACACCCGGGCGCTGCTCTCGGCCATCCCGGTGCCGGACCCGGTCGTGGAGGACACCCGCGAGCAGATCCTGCTGGCGGGCGACCTGCCTTCGCCGGCCAACCCGCCGACCGGCTGCCGCTTCCACACGCGGTGCCCGTGGCGGCAGGCCAGCCTGTGCGACACCGACCGCCCGCAGTTGCGGGAGATCGGCGCGGGTCACCGCGTGGCCTGCCACTACGCCGAGGACATCCGCGACGGCCGCATCAGCCCGCACGAGGTGAAGCCGGAGCTGGTGGAGGTCACCGGTGCGGTGAGCCCCGACGTCGGCCCCCCGGACGTCGGCTCGGTGACGGAAATCCTCTAGCCCCGGCGAAATCGGCGGCCGGTCCACAGTGGACCGATCGCCGATTTCGGCCGGGCGGGTCGGCCGCGGCGCGGCAGCGGGCCGCCCGGGGGGCGAGGGCGAGCCGAACCCGCCCGCGGGCACTCCGGCCGCTCGGCCCGTAGCGGCTGCCGGTCGCGCTCGCCGAGGCGCCGCCGATGCCGGACTTCCCGTGAATCGTTCCGTTTTGCGGTTTTTGTCCGGAAAACCGGGTTGACGGAAGACCCCAACCCCGCCCCGAGGCGGACGCCAGGCCGGGCGGGCCCCGGTAGGCTGCGAGGACCAGGCACGAATCCGGCGAGTTGGGAGCAGGCGAGTGAGCATCGACCACGTGCTGGAGGCGATTCCTCCGCTGTCGGTCTATCTGGTGGTGGGCCTCGTGGTGATGGTGGAAAGCCTCGGGATCCCCCTGCCGGGTGAAGTCGTGCTGGTCAGCGCCGCCCTGCTGGCCTCGTCGCACAGCGGCCTGAACCCGTTGTGGATCGGGGCGCTGGCCAGCGCGGGCGCGATCATCGGCGACAGCATCGGCTACCTGATCGGCCGGAAGGGCGGGAAGCGGCTGTTCGACTGGGCCGGGCGCAAGTTCCCCAAGCACTTCGGCCCGCAGCACGTCGCGAACGCCGAGCGGATGTTCCACAAACGCGGAATGTGGGCCGTGTTCTTCGGCCGCTTCATCGCGGTGCTGCGCATCCTCGCCGGCCCGCTCGCCGGCTCGCTGAACATGCACTACCCGCGCTTCCTGATCGCGAACGCCCTCGGCGGCATCATCTGGGCCGGCGGCACCACGGCGCTGATCTACTACCTGGGCGTCGTCGCGGACAAGTGGCTGAAGGGCTTCCAGTGGGCCGGTCTCGGCCTCGCGCTGGTCGTCGGCGTGGTCGTGACGCTGGTGCTGAAGAAGCGCATGTCCCGCAACCACGACGAGACGCCGACGGAGAAGGACGACGCGGTCGCCTGAAAGCCGCGCGAGCGGCCGGCCACGATGGCCGGTGGGGCCGGACCTGAACCCTTCAGGCCGGCAACAGCTCCTCCTCCGGGGCCAGGACCGGCTTGCGGCGCAGGGAGCCGATCAGCACCCCGCCGATGACCACAGCCGCGGCGACGATCTCCAGCCGGCTCGGCTGCTCGTCCAGCACGAGGTACGAGGCGGTCAGCCCGACCACCGGCACCAGCAGGGAGAACGGCGCGACCACGCCCGCGGGGTTGCGGCGCATCAGGGTGGTCCAGATGCCGGAGCCGGCGACGGTGCCGAGCAGCACCACGTAGGCCAGCCCGGCCACCCCGACCAGGCCGGTCGGGGTGGCCAGGGTGCTCAGCGAACGCCACTGCGCGGCCGGGCCCTCCAGGACCAGTGAGAGGCCGAACATCGGCAGCGGCGGCACCACCGACATCCACAACGTCAGGTGCAGCGGGTTGTCCGGCTCCGCGCGGCGCAGGCTCAGGTTGCCGAACGCCCAGCTCAGGGCGGCCAGCAGGGTCAGGATCACCGGCAGCAGCGCGGCGTGCCCGGCCTGCTGCCAGGCGATCGCCGACAGGCCGGCGACGGCCAGCAGGATGCCGGTCAGCTGGCGGCCGGACACGCGTTCGCGCAGCAGGACCGCACCGAGCAGCACGGTGAACGGCGCCGAAGCCTGGAGCACCAGGGAGGCCAGCCCGGTCGGCATGCCGGTGTCCATGGCGATGAACAGGAAGGCGAACTGGCCGGTGCCGAACCCCAGCCCGTAGCCGAGCAGGTGTCGCAGCTTCACCCGCGGCCACGGCACGAACAGCACGGTCGGCAGCGCGATCACGGCGAACCGCAGCGCGCCCGCGAACACGGGCGGGAACTGGCCGAGGGTGGCGTGGATGGCGAGGAAGTTGCCGCCCCACAGGACGGCGACGAGCACGGCGAGCAGACGGTCACGGGCGGGCATGGCCCCCACTGTGCCGACCACGACCGTGAAGCACCAGCGCGAATATCTGCACTGACCGTGCAGTTCTGCTTCAACTACGCTGACCGGCGTGGACCTCGGAAGACTGCGGATGCTGCGTGAGTTCGCCGACCGCGGCAGCGTGACGGCGGCGGCGCGGGCACTGCACTGCTCGCCGTCCGCGGTTTCCCAGCAATTGCGGGCGTTGCAGGGTGAGGTCGGCGTGACCCTGACCGAGCCGGCCGGGCGGGGGCTGCGGCTCACCGACGCGGGCCGCGCGCTGGTCGCCCGCGCCGACGAGGTGCTGGCGGCCTTGGACCGGGCGGAATCGGAGCTGGACGCCTATCGCCGCGCGCCGCGGGGCCGGGTGCGGATCGCGATCTTCCAGTCGGCCGGCCTGATGCTGCTGCCGGGGCTGCTCCACCGCATCGCGGCGCACGACGGGCTCGAAGTGGACGTCCGCGATGTCGACATGACGCCCCCGGAGGTCCCCGGCCTGCTCGCGGACTACGACGTGGTCGTGGCCCATCGCGACGAGCACGCGCCCGAGTTCCGGTCCGACCGGCTGGAGTTTCTCCCCTTGCTGCGCGAACCACTCGACGTCGCGCTCCCGACCGGGCACCGCCTGGCTCGTCACCGCCGGGTGGACCTGGCCGAACTGGCCGAAGAACGGTGGATCAGCGTCGACCGCGGCTTCCCGGTCGACGACGTGCTGCGCTCACTGACCGTCCGCACCGGCGTGCGCCCGCGGATCGTCCAGCGCATCAACGACTTCCGCATCACCGAACGCCTGGTCGCGGCCGGCCACGGGATCGCGCTGCTGCCCCGCCACACCATGGACACCCGCCGGGGCAGCGGCCTGGTCGGCCGCCCGCTGGCCGGCATCCGCGCCGCCCGCCTGGTCGAAGCGGTCTGCCGCACGGGGGCGACCTCCCGCCCGGCGGTGGTGACGGTGCTGGAGGAGTTGCGGGCGGAGGTGGCGGAGCTGACCGCGTGAGGGAACCGGAGGGCGGCCGCCCCCCGGTTCGGGGTCGGCCGGAACGGTCCGGCCGACCCCCGGCGGCTACCGGTTGGCGCGGTTGACCGCGCTGACCACCGCGCGCAGCGAGGCGGTCACGATCGACGGGTCGACACCGATGCCCCAGAACACCCGGTCCGAGATCGCGCACTCGATGTACGACGCGGCGCGCGCGTCGTCACCCGGGGTCAGGGTGTGCTCGCTGTAGTCCAGCAGCCGCAGGTCGAAGCCGACGGTCGAGAGCGCGTCGAAGAACGCCGCGATCGGGCCGTTGCCGCGGCCGGTGATGTCGTGCTCGTCGCCGTCGACCTTGACCGTGGCCTCCAGGTCGTACTCGCCGCCGCCGTTGTCCGTGACCCGCTGGCGGATCAGCTCCAGCGGCGTCTTCAGCTCCAGGTACTCGGCGGCGAACGCGTTCCACATCGTCGCCGGGTCGACCTCGCCGCCCGCGGTGTCGGTGTGGCGCTGGACCACCTTCGAGAACTCGATCTGCAACCGGCGCGGCAGGTCGAACTGGTGCTCGGCCTTCATGATGTAGGCGACCCCGCCCTTGCCGGACTGCGAGTTGACCCGGATCACCGCCTCGTACGTGCGGCCGACGTCCTTCGGGTCGATCGGCAGGTACGGTACCTCCCAGGGGTACTCGTCCAGCGGTACGCCCTGCTGGCCGGCCGCATCCTTCAACGCGTCCAGGCCCTTGTTGATCGCATCCTGGTGGCTGCCGGAGAACGCGGTGAAGACCAGGTCACCGCCCCACGGGGAGCGCTCCGGCACCGGCAGCTGGTTGCAGTACTCGACCGTGCGCTTGATCTCGTCCATGTCGGAGAAGTCGATCTGCGGGTCGATGCCCTGGCTGTAGAGGTTCATGCCCAGCGCGACCAGGTCGACGTTGCCGGTGCGCTCGCCGTTGCCGAACAGGCAGCCTTCGATCCGGTCGGCGCCGGCCTGGTAGCCCAGCTCGGCGGCGGCGATGCCGGTGCCGCGGTCGTTGTGCGGGTGCAGCGACAGGATCACCGAGTCGCGGCGGGCCAGGTTGCGGCTCATCCACTCGATCGAGTCGGCGTACACGTTCGGCGTCGCCATCTCGACGGTCGCCGGCAGGTTCAGGATCACCGGCTTCTCCGGCGTCGGCTGCCAGATCTCGGTGACGGCGTCGCACACCTCGACCGCGTACGACAGCTCGGTGCCGGTGTAGGACTCGGGCGAGTACTGGAAGCGGAAGTCGGTGTCCGGCTGCTTCGCGGCCAGCTCGAGGACCATCTCCGCGGCCTGCGTCGCGATCTTCTTGATGCCCTCGCGCTCCTCGCGGAACACCACGCGGCGCTGCAGGATCGAAGTCGAGTTGTAGATGTGGACGATCGCGCGGGGCGCGCCCTCCAGCGATTTGAACGTGCGCTCGATCAGCTCCGGGCGGCACTGGGTCAGCACCTGGATGCTGACGTCGTCCGGGATCGCGCCCTCTTCGACGATCTCGCGGACGAAGTCGAAGTCCGTCTGCGAGGCGGCCGGGAAGCCGACCTCGATCTCCTTGTAGCCCATGCGGACCAGCAGGTCGAAGAACTTGCGCTTGCGCGCGGGCGACATCGGGTCGATCAGGGCCTGGTTGCCGTCACGCAGGTCGACCGCGCACCACAGCGGCGCGCGCTCGATGCGCCGGGCCGGCCAGGTGCGGTCGGGCAGGTCGATGTCCTCGACCAGCTCGTGCCACGGGCGGTAGCGGTGCACCGGCATCGACGTGCCGCGCTGCGGGTTCCAGGCCGGCTGGCCGGGGGCGCCGGGACGCGAAGGGGTGCGGATGCGGCTGGTGGACGTACGAGGATCGGGCGCGCTCATGGGGAAGGGTCTCCTGAGGATGGGTGCTTACGACCGGCACCACCAAGCCCCGCGACGAGGAGCCGGTCCTGGTCAGGCCCCGTCGCGGCAGCGAAGCAGGAGAGCACGCGCCACGCGCCCACTTTAACCACGGACCGCCACCGTTGGGAAGCCGCCTCCGGGATCGAACTGTTACCCCTGGTGGGCCGTGGGTGTTACCAGCGGGTAGCGGCTGGGCGCCCGACGTGTCAAACTGCGCGGCATGGCCGAGCATGCCGAAGCGGAACCTGAAGAGGTGGCCGAGCCCAAGCCGAAGCGGGCGCCGATCGACTGGCGCCGGGGCCGTGAACAGGTCTTTTCCCCCCTGGCCTCGATCGTGCGGTGGATCGGGCTGATCTTCGCCGCGCTGCTCGTGCTGCACGTGATCTTCGTGATCGGCGAGGCCAACGCGGCCAACGGCATCGTGTCGTTCGTCCGGAGCTGGGCCGACGGGCTGTCCCTCGGCTTCAAGGACCTGTTCACCCCGAGTGACGCCAAGCTGCGGGTGCTGGTGAACTACGGCATCGCGGCCGTCTTCTGGCTGGTCGTGTCCGCGATCCTGGCCCGGATCATCCGCCGGATCGGCGGCATCGGCGCCGCCTGAGCCGCCGGTCTCCCGTCACGGGGTGACGGGCTCGCCCCAGCGGTCGCCGAAGGCGAATTCCTCCAGTGGCAGCCGGTGTCGAGCGGCCCGTTCGCGCTCGACCCCTCGCTCGTCCTCCAGCACCGACGCGTCGGCCAGCGTGCCGACGGCGATGGCGATCCGGGGCACGGCCTCGTCCGGCAGCCCGAACGAAGAGCGCACCGCGTCCGCGGAGAAGCCCGCCATCTGGTGCGCGACCAGGCCCAGCTCCACGGCCTGGAGCACCAGGTTCTCGCTGGCCAGGCCCAGTCCGTAATCGGCGTACGGGACCTCGCCCTTTTCGTTCGAGGTCACCGTGACGCCGATCAGCAGCGCGCTCGCGCGGAACGCCCAAGCCTGGTTCCCCGGGTTCAGCGCCTCGAGGATCAGGGTGAACGCGCGGTCGCCGCGGCGACCGGCCAGGTACCGGGCCGGCTGGGTGTTGCCGAAGGACGGCGCCCAGCGGGCGGCCTCCAGCAGGGCGGTCAGTTGCGGGCCGGTCAGCTCGGCCGCGGCGTCGAAGGCGCGGGGGCTCCAGCGCTCGGCGACGGCCGGCAGCAGGGGGACACTCGTCTCGGCGGATTTGCGCACAGGCCCACCGTAGTGCCGCCGGTGGGGAGCACCGCCGGTAGTGCTTTCCATCACTCCGGCGGAAGGGCTCCGAGCATTTCGGCGGCGTCGAGGAAGTTTTACCGGGAACCGGCCCTCCTTCGGTGGCCGCCGCCACTCGATGGGGTGGCGGGTGGCTCCCGCCCCGGTAGGCTTTTCCCAAATGAAGGGGTGCGGGGGCTCCTGGGTGCCCATCAGGAGCTGACCCGGCCCGTCTAGGAGGTTCGGGCGTGGCCCTCGTGGTCCAGAAGTACGGCGGATCGTCGCTGGAAAGTGCCGACCGGATCAAGCGCGTGGCGGAGCGCATCGTCGCCACCAAGAAGGCGGGCAACAGCGTCGTCGTGGTGTGCTCGGCGATGGGTGACACCACCGACGAGCTGCTCGACCTGGCGCAGCAGGTGAACCCGGCGCCGCCGGAGCGGGAGATGGACATGCTGCTCACCGCCGGTGAGCGCATCTCGAACTCGCTGGTCGCCATGGCCATCGCGGCCCAGGGGGCCGAGGCCTGGTCGTTCACCGGCTCGCAGGCCGGCGTGGTCACCACGTCGGTGCACGGCAACGCGCGCATCATCGACGTCACCCCGAGCCGCGTCACCGTGGCGCTCGAACAGGGCTACGTCGCGCTGGTGGCCGGTTTCCAGGGCGTGGCCCAGGACACCAAGGACATCACCACGCTCGGCCGCGGTGGCTCGGACACCACCGCCGTCGCGCTGGCCGCGGCGCTGAACGCGGACGTGTGCGAAATCTATTCCGATGTGGACGGTGTGTACACCGCCGACCCGCGGATCGTGCCGAACGCCCGGAAGCTCGACACCATCCCGTACGAGGAGATGCTGGAGCTGGCCGCGAGCGGGTCGAAGATCCTGCACCTGCGCTCGGTCGAGTACGCGCGCCGCTACGACGTTCCGATCCGAGTCCGTTCTTCCTACAGCGACAAGCCGGGCACCACCGTGGCCGGTTCAATCGAGGAGATCCCCGTGGAACAAGCGCTGATCACCGGTGTGGCGCACGACCGCTCCGAGGCCAAGATCACGGTCACCGGAGTGCCGGACACCGCCGGCGCGGCGGCCCGGATCTTCCGGGTGATCGCCGACGCCGAGATCGACATCGACATGGTGCTGCAGAACGTGTCCAGCACGGTGTCGGGCCGCACCGACATCACCTTCACCCTGACCAAGTCCAACGGCGCCAAGGCGGTCAAGGAGCTGGAGAAGGTCAAGGCCGAGATCGGTTTCGATTCGGTGCTCTACGACGACCACGTCGGCAAGGTCTCGCTGGTCGGCGCAGGCATGCGCTCGCACCCCGGCGTGACCGCGACGTTCTGCGAGGCGCTGGCCCGCTCCGGGGTGAACATCGAGATCATCAACACTTCGGAGATCCGGATCTCGGTGCTGATCCGCGACTCGCAGCTCGACGAGGCCGTGCGCGCGATCCACGAGGCGTTCGAGCTGGGCGGCGACGAGGAAGCGGTGGTCTACGCGGGGAGTGGTCGCTGATGGCCGGCGAGCTTCGCGTCGGTGTGGTCGGGGCGACCGGCCAGGTCGGTGCCGTGATGCGGAAACTGCTGGCGGAGCGGGACTTCCCGGTGGCGGAGATGCGGTACTTCGCGTCCCCGCGCTCGGCGGGTAGCACCCTGCCGTGGCGGGACACCGAGATCGTGGTCGAGGACGCGGCCACCGCGGATCCGTCCGGTTTGGACATCGCGTTGTTCTCCGCGGGCGGCGCGACTTCGCGGGAGCAGTCGCCGCGGTTCGCCGCCGCGGGGGTGACGGTGATCGACAACTCCTCGGCCTTCCGGCGCGACCCGGACGTGCCGCTGGTGGTCAGCGAGGTGAACCCCGAAGCGATCAAGCTCGCCGGGCGGGGGATCATCGCGAACCCCAACTGCACCACCATGGCCGCGATGCCGGTGCTCAAGCCGCTGCACGACGAGGCGGGCCTGCTCCGGCTGGTCGCCAGCACCTACCAGGCGGTCTCCGGCAGCGGACTGGCCGGTGTCGACGAGCTGGCGGCCCAGGTGAACGCCGTCGCCACCCGCGCGGCTTCGCTGACCCACGACGGCTCCGCGGTCGAATTCCCCGCCCCGGCCAAGTACGCCGCCCCGATCGCGTTCAACGTCCTGCCGCTGGCCGGATCCATTGTGGACGACGACTCGTTCGAGACCGACGAAGAGCAGAAGCTGCGCAACGAGAGCCGCAAGATCCTCGGCCTGCCGGACCTGCTGGTGTCGGGCACCTGCGTGCGCGTCCCGGTGTTCACCGGCCACGCGCTCTCGGTGAACGTGGAGTTCGAGCGCCCCCTCTCGGTCGCCCGCGCGACCGAGCTGCTCTCGCACGCGCCGGGGGTCGAGCTGTCGGACGTGCCGACCCCGTTGCAGGCGGCGGGGGCCGATCCCAGCTTCGTCGGGCGCATCCGGTCGGACCCGGGGGTGCCGGGCGGACGAGGGCTGGCGCTGTTCCTGACCGCGGACAACCTGCGCAAGGGCGCGGCGCTGAACGCGGTGCAGATCGCGGAGTTGATCGCCGCCGATCGCTGAACCCGGCCACCTCGAAGGGGCTCTCGGCCACATCCGGCCGGGAGCCCCTCGGTGCGTCCGGACGAGGAAGTCTCGTCGTTGCCGCGGGCTCCTCCCTCCCGGCAAACCGGTTGTCCACATCGGCCTGCTCGAGGATGCTGGGACGAAGTTGTTCTTCTTAGGGAAGGAAAGTCATGTACACCGCGGTCGAAGGCGCACGCGTGCCGATCCGGATGTGGGCGGACCCCGCGTCGGTCGAAGAGCAGGCGATGCGACAGCTGCGCAATGTCGCCAACCTGCCGTGGGTGCACGGCGTCGCGGTCATGCCCGACGTCCACTACGGCAAGGGGGCGACCGTCGGCAGCGTGATCGCCATGCGTGACGCGGTGTCCCCGGCGGCGGTCGGCGTCGACATCGGGTGCGGGATGAGCGCGGTCCGCACCTCGCTCACGGCCGCGGACCTGCCGGACGACCTGAGCCGGCTGCGCCGTCGCATCGAATCGGCCGTGCCGGTCGGGTTCGGGCTGCACCGGACGCCGGTGAACCCGGCCAAGGTGCACGGCGTCGGCGGCTGGGACGCGTTCTGGAAGTCCTTCGGCGAACTGCACCCCTGTGTGCAGGAGCTGGGCGAGCGCGCGGCGCGGCAGATCGGCAGCCTCGGCGGCGGCAACCACTTCATCGAGGTCTGCCTCGAACAGGGCGGTGCCGACGCGGGCCGGGTCTGGCTGATGCTGCACTCTGGTTCGCGCAACATCGGCAAGGAGCTGGCCGAGCGGCACATGGCCGTGGCGCGGAAGCTGCCGCACAACCGCGACCTGCCGGACCCCGACCTGTCGGTGTTCATCGCCGGCACGCCGGAGATGCAGGCCTACCGGCGCGACCTGTTCTGGGCGCAGGACTACGCGGCGCGCAACCGCGCCACGATGGTCGCGCTGGTCGAGCTGGCCGTGGCCGAGGTGGTCCCCGGGACCACGTTCGACGACGCCATCTCCTGCCACCACAACTACGTGGCCGAGGAGAACTACGACGGCGTCGACCTGCTCGTCACCCGCAAGGGCGCGATCCGGGCGGGCTCCGGTGACCTCGGGATCATCCCGGGCAGCATGGGCACGGGCTCCTACATCGTGCGCGGGCTGGGCAACCGGTCCTCGTTCGAGTCGGCCTCGCACGGCGCGGGACGGCGGATGTCGCGCAGCAAGGCGAAGAAGACCTTCACCGCGGCCGACCTCGCGGCGCAGACCGAGGGCGTCGAATGCCGCAAGGACTCGGGGGTGGTCGACGAGATCCCGGCCGCCTACAAGGACATCGAGACGGTGATCAAGGCGCAGACGGACCTCGTCGAAGTGGTCGCGCACCTCAAGCAGGTGGTCTGCGTCAAGGGCTGACCGATATCCTGGCGCGATGACGAGGCGGACAGCAGCGGCGACCCTGGTCGCGGCCGGCGTGCTACTGGCCGGCTGCGACCAGGTCACCACAGCGGTCGACACGGCGAACTCGACGGCCGATCGGGTGGGCGTGTGCACCGACGCCCTCGGCCTCGCGGAGCTGAACCCGCTGGCCGACCCGGCGAAGCTCAAGGCCCGCGCGCAGGACAAGGCGCAACGCCTGCGCTCCCTGGCCACGGACGTGCAGGACGACGACGTGAAGAACGCCCTGCTCGGCCTGGCCGATTCCTACGTCCAGGTCCAGAAGGAACGCATCGAGGACGCCGGCGTGGTCGCCGGCTGGGCCAAGCGGAACGTCGCGAAGCTGGACGCGCTGCGCAAGGCTTGTAGCTGATCCACGGCGCGCGCGGTCTGCCCCCACCTCACCGCCGTGCGCGCGCGGCCGAAGCCAGGGCCGGCGCCGAAGCGGAGCGGCGCCGCCGCGTCCACAGCAGCCCGAACGCCGCCAGTGCCAGCCCGCCCGCACCGGCGGTGAAGAAGCCCCACGCCGGGCTCGAGTGGTCGATCGCGAAGCCGACCACCGGGCTGCCGAGGGCAAGGCCGAGCCGGGTGGACGCGTCCTGCAGGCCCATCGCCTCGCCGCGGACGGCCGGGGGTGCGATCTCGCTCACCGTCTCCGTGGTGGCGGCCAGGGTCGGGGCGCACAGCAGGTTGGTCGGGATCAGCACCAGCATCAGCAGCCACCACGGCTGGTCCGCGAGGCCGATCGGCAGCACCAGCAGGGCGAGCAGCAGCATCAGCACGCCCTGCGGCAGCGAGCGCTGCACGGCGCCGTGCACGATGCCGCCGGCCATCGAGGCCGCGCACATCACGACGATGACCAGCCCGGTCCAGCCGATGTCGCCGTGCGCGCGCAGGGCCGCCAGGGTCGCGAGCTCGGTGCCGACCAGGCAGAACAGCGTGCCCGCGGCGATCAGCAGCGTCGCCGCCAGGTGGCCGGAGAGCCACGAGCGCAGCGGCGGCCGGACCGAGCCGACCGGGGCGAGCTCGTCCTCGTTGCGGATGGGCGGGTTCAGCAGGAAGATCAGCAGGGCCGTGGCGCCGAAGACCACCCCGATCGCGCTCAGCGTCACCGTCGCGGACAGCGAGGTGATGGCGGCGATGCCCGCCGCCGGGCCGATCATGAACGAGGCCTCGACCAGGATCGTGTCCAGTGAGTAGGCCGCGCGCCGGTGGTCGGCGGGCACCAGGGCCGCGAGGATCTGCCGGGCCAGCGAGCCCGCGGGCACCGACAGGACACCCGCCGGCAGCGCGCAGGCGACCAGCACCGGGTACGACAGGTGCGGCACCGCGATCCAGAACACCGCGGACGTCGCCCCGCACCCCGCGACCACCGGGCGCAGGCCGTACCGGTCGATGGCCCGCCCCAGCAGCGGCGCGCCGAGGGCCATGCCCAGCGTGGAGGCGGCCCCGACGATCCCGGCCGCGCCGTAGCCGTGGCCGAGGTCGCTGACCACGTACAAGGTCAGCGTCACACCCGTCATCGTCATGGGCAGGCGGGCGAAGAACATGAGCGCCATCGAGGGACGGACCCGAGGCAACGAGAGGACCCGGCGGTACGGCGTGAACGGCACGTACTTCATGAGAACAAATCCTGGTACGTGCGTGCAACTTCTTAACCGGGCGGGAGTTCCGGATCGTGGCTTCGGGAGCCGGTCAGGACGGGGCGGGGGCCACCACCTCGTCGAGAAGAACGCGCAGCTCAACCGCGAGATCCGATGGGACTTCTGGACCCTGCGCCCGGAGTCGGCGCACCAGGTCACCTGGCTGATGGGCGATCGCGGCATCCCGTCGAGCTGGCGGGAGATGAACGGGTACTCCTCGCACACGTTCCTGTGGGAGAACGCCGGCAGCGAGAAGTCCTGGGTGAAGTACCACTTCAAGACCGGCCAGGGCATCGGCTACCTCGGCCAGGCCGACGCCGACCGGCTGGCCGGGGAGAACGCCGACCACCACATCGCCGACCTGTACCGCACCATCAAGCGGGGCGACCACCCGAGCTGGACGCTGCTCGCCTACCCCGACGCGCAGCTGCCGGTCAACGCGCCGAAGGCTCCGGTGAACAGCTACTCACGCGATGGCGCGATGCGCTACGACAACCCGGGCGACCCGGTGCACGCGCCCAACTCGTTCGGCTTCCGCATCCAGACTCCCACCGCGGAGCGAGCGGCCCGGTGCGCGACCACGCACCGGGCCGTTCCGGGTCGGTGCGGTGGGCGTCGAGGTGGTCCGCCGGCCACGAGGCCGGGTGCGGGCCGAGGGCCGTCCGGCCGAAATCAGCGGCCCGGCTGGGTGGACGGCGCCTTCTTCGTCTCGGCCAGCCCGAGCCGCAGCGCGCCGGTCATTTCGGCGACGGCCTCGCGGAAGCGGCTGCCGACCCCGGTGAAGTTCAGGAAGCCGTGGATCAGGTCGGCCTGGCGGCTCAGCCCGACCTGCACTCCCGCGGCCCGCAGCTTTTCGGCGTACGCCTCGCCCTCGTCGCGCAGCGGGTCGAACCCGGCGGTGACGATGAAGGCCGGTGGGAGTCCACTGTGGTCGGGAGCGAGCAGCGGTGACAACAGCGGGTCGGTCAGTTCCGTGCCCTCGGGCACGTAATGGCTTTCGAACCACTTCATGCCCTCGTCGGTGAGGAACAGGTCGGCGCCGAACAGCTCACGAGAGCGCCGCCGGGTGGTGAAGTCGACCGCGGGGTAGATCAGCAGCTGGAACGCCGGCGCCGGTCCGCCCGCCCGGGTCGTCGCCAGGGCCACGACCGCGGCCAGGTTGCCGCCCGCGCTGTCGCCGCCCACGGCGATCCGGTCCGGGTCCGCGCCGAGCTCGCCAGCCTGGGCGTGGGCGTGGGCGAACGCGGCGAGCGCGTCCTGCGCCGGCACCGGGAACGGGTGCTCGGGCGCCAGCCGGTACTCGACCGACAGCACCCGGACGCCGGTGTTCTTCGCCAGGTAGCGGGAGGCGTTGTCGTGGGTCGCGCGGCTGCCCACGACCCAGCCGCCGCCGTGGAAGAACACCAGCAGACCGGACGGCTCGGGCAGCCCGGCCGGCGTGTACAGCGTCGCTTCGAGCGCGCCGCCGTCCACGGGGATCTCGACCTCACGCGTCGAAACGGGCTCGATCCGCTTCCCGCTGACCAGCTGTGTGCCCAGTTCGAGCAGGGCCCGGGACCGCGCCACCGAGCCGCTGACCAGTCCGCCGCCGTTCAGCTTCTGCAACCGCAGCAGCAACTGGGCGTCGAGGGCGAGCTCCTGGCCGTCGAGCCGCAGCGCCGGACCGGCGATCAGCCGCCGCAGGGGCCGCGGCAGCCAGAACAGCAGCTGGGCGGCGGCGGCCTGGACGCGGACCTGGGGCTGGATCGCCATCGTTCCTCCTCGGCGTCGGAAAGCCGAGGTTACTAGCGAGTAGGCTTCAGGTCCAGCTCGGTCCCCCGGAGTCGGCCCGCTCGTTTCCGCCGCTGGTCGCGGTGTGACCGAGGACTCCGTTCCCAATCCTGGTCCTCCAGTTAAGTGGAGTTGTTAACCTCGGAAGCGTGACTTCAGCCAACACGGTCAGGGTGCTCGGGATCGGCGGATCGCTGCGGGAGGGTTCGCAGTCCGAGCGCGCTCTGCGGATCGCGCTCGACGGGGCGGCCGTACTCGGTGTGACCACCGAGCTGATCCCGGGCCCGGAACTGGTCCTGCCGTTCTACGACACGGTCGTGCGCGAGCGGGACGAACGAGCGACCCGGCTGATCGAGGGGATCCGGCGGGCCGACGGCATCATCGTGGTCTCGCCCGGCTACCACGGCGCGCTGTCCGGTCTGGTCAAGAACGCCCTGGACTACGTCGAGGACCTGCGGGAGGACACCCGCCCGTACCTCGACGGCCGCGCGGTCGGCCTCGCCGCCGTCGCCTTCGGCTGGCAGGCCGCCGTGACGACGCTCGACCAGCTGCGCACGATCACGCACGCGCTGCGCGGCTGGGCCACCCCACTGGGTGCTTCGATCAACTCCGCGGAGACCAAGTTCGACGAGAGCGGCGGCGCTTCCGACGAGAAGAGCGTGCGCACGCTGCGCCTGATCGGGCAGCAGGTCGCGGAGTTCGCGCTGACCCGCGCGCGCTGAGCCCCCGGCGTGATGCCCGCCATGTGACGGCAAGGTTCCGCCGGTGCCCGACGTTGGCCATGCTGAAAGGCCGGAGACGGCACCCCGACCAGGAAGCAGGCAGAACCATGGCTGACGCGATCTACACCGCCGCGGCGACGGCACGCGGCGCGGGCCGCAACGGCGAGGTCACCTCGTCCGACGGCGTCATCGACGAGGCGCTGGCGGTTCCCCGGGAGATGGGCGGCCCTGGCGGGGACAAGACCAACCCGGAGCAGTTGTTCGCCGCGGGCTACTCGGCCTGCTTCCACAGCGCCCTGCAGGCCGTGGCGCGCGAGGCCAAGGTGAAGCTGCCCGAGTCGACGGTGGACGCCGAGGTCAGCCTGTACAAGCAGGAGGTCGGCTTCAAGCTCGGCGTCGCCCTGCACGTCACGGTGCCCGGCCTGGACCAGGCCGAGGCCGACCGGCTGGTGGAGCAGGCGCACCAGGTGTGCCCGTACTCCAACGCCACCCGCGGCAACATCGAGGTCACGCTGTCCGCGTCGGTCTGAGCCCGGCCGGGATGTCGTGACCCGCCCGGCGCAGTACGGTCGGTCCATGGTGCTGCATGAGGGGCGACAAGACCGGCCGGAACGCCAGGCGGGCACGAATCCGTTGTACGCCGGGGCAAATCCGGCATTGGCGGCGGAGTTCGTGCTGCCGCACGACCGGCTGCGCGAGGATTCGCTGCCGCCGGACGCCGCGTTGCAACTGGTCCGCGACGAGCTGATGCTCGACGGCAACGCCCGGCTCAACCTGGCCACGTTCGTCACCACGTGGATGGAGCCGCAGGCCCGCGAGCTGATGGCCGAGTGCGTCGACAAGAACATGATCGACAAGGACGAGTACCCGCAGACGGCGGAGCTGGAGCGCCGCTGCGTGAACATCCTGGCCGACCTGTGGCACGCGCCGGACCCGGCCGAGGTGATGGGCTGCTCCACCACCGGCTCGTCCGAGGCCTGCATGCTCGCCGGGATGGCGTTGAAACGGCGCTGGTCGAAGCTCGGCCGTCCGGGCCGGCCGAACCTGGTGATGGGCGTGAACGTCCAGGTCTGCTGGGAGAAGTTCTGCGAGTACTGGGAGGTCGAGCCGCGGCTGGTGCCGATGGACGGCGACCGCTTCCACCTGTCCGCCGAAGAGGCGGTCGAGCGCTGCGACGAGAACACCATCGGCGTCGTCGGGATCCTCGGGTCGACCTTCGACGGCAGCTACGAGCCGGTGGCCGAGATCGCCTCGGCGCTCGACGAACTGCAGGAGCGGACCGGCTGGGACATCCCGGTGCACGTGGACGGCGCCTCCGGCGCCATGGTCGCGCCGTTCCTCGACCCGGACCTGGAGTGGGACTTCCGGCTGCCGCGGGTCGCGTCGATCAACACCTCCGGGCACAAGTACGGGCTGGTCTACCCCGGGGTCGGCTGGGTGATCTGGCGGGACAAGGCGGCGCTGCCCGCGGAGCTGGTGTTCAACGTCAACTACCTCGGCGGCGACATGCCGACGTTCGCGTTGAACTTCTCCCGTCCCGGCGCCGAGGTGGCCGCGCAGTACTACACGTTCGTCCGGCTCGGCCACGAAGGCTTCCGCGCCGTGCAGCAGGCTTCGCGCGACGTCGCGACGCACCTGTCCGACCGCATCGCCGCGATGGGCCCGTTCGAGCTGCTGACGCGCGGTGACCAATTGCCGGTGTTCGCCTTCACGACGAAGAAGGACGTCAAGGGTTACGACGTGTTCGACGTCTCTCGTCGGCTTCGCGAGCGCGGCTGGCTGGTGCCGGCGTACACGTTCCCGGACAACCGCACCGACCTCGCGGTGCTGCGCATCGTGGTCCGCAACGGGTTCACCCACGATCTGGCCGACCTCCTGCTGGCCGACCTGGGCCGCATCCTGCCCGAGCTGGAACGCCAGGCGGGCCCGCAGCACGACGCCGCGACGTCGACGGCGTTTCACCACTGACCACGGGGGTATGTCGCCGGTATGGGTCTTGCCGCGGACGAACGCCAGGCGCTGAGCGCACTCTTCGAGGAAATCGGGCCCGACGCGCCGACGTTGTGCGAAGGCTGGTCGGCGCGGGATCTCGCGGCGCACCTGGTCGTGCGGGAGCACCGGCTGGACGCTGCGCCGGGCATCGTGGTGCCCGCGCTGGCCGGCTACACCAAGCGGGTGCAGGACGGCTACGCGACGAAGCCGTGGCCGGACCTGGTGGACCAGGTCCGGCGCGGTCCCGCCCGGTACTGGCCGATGGCGGTCGGACCGCTGAACGAGGTGGTCAACGGCGCCGAATTCCTCGTCCACCACGAGGACGTCCGCCGCGCCCAGCCCGGCTGGGAGCCACGCCCGGCGGACGCGACCCGCGACGAGGCGGCGTGGCGCCTGGCCCGTCAGTCCGCGAAGCTGAACCTGCGCAAGTCCCCGGTCGGTGTCGGGCTGAAGACCACCGACGGCCGATCCGCCGTGGTCAAGACGGGCACCCCGGTGGTTACCGTGACCGGCGACCCGGTGGACCTGCTCCTGTTCGTCTTCGGCCGCGACGCCATCCACGTCACGTATGAGGGCGACGAGTCCGCAGTCGCCCGGCTGCGCGGGTTCAGCCCGGGTCTCTGACCTCGCCCACCGCAGCCCGCAGAGCCAGGCGCCCCCGCCGTGGGGACGCCTGGCTCCCGCGTTCAGCGCAGTCCGAGGGCCCGCAGCGCGAAGTGCACCTCGATCGACGTCTGCTTGATCGTCTCGGCGATCACCAGTGAGCCGTGGCCCGCGTCGTAGCGGTAGAACTCGTGCGGGGCGTCGCGCTTGCCCAGGCGGTCGAGGTAGTTCTCGATCTGCCGGATCGGGCAGCGCGGGTCGTTGTCGCCGGCCAGCACGAGCACCGGGGCGTCGACCGCATCGACGTAGGTGATCGGCGAGCACTCCTGGTACACGGCCGGCACGTCGGTGGGGGCGCCGCCGAACAGGGCGCGGTCGAACGAGCGCAGTTGCTCCATCTCGTCCTCGTAGGCGGCGACGTAGTCCGCCACCGGCACGCCCGCGACCCCGGCGGCCCAGCGCGCCGGCTGCGTGCCCAGCGCGAGCAGGGAGAGGTAACCGCCCCACGAGGCGCCGTTGACCACGCACTTGTCCTTATCGGACAGTCCACTGTCCACGGCCCAGTCGTGCACCGCGGCGACGTCTTCGAGCTCGGTCAGCCCGGGGCGGCCCTCGATCGCGTCGCGCCAGGCCGAACCGTAGCCGGTCGAGCCGCGGTAGTTGACCTCCACCACGGCGAACCCGGCGTCGAGCCAGGTCGCGCGATAGGCGGAGAAGCGGTCCTCGTCGGCGGCGTGTGGACCGCCGTGCAGGGAGAACACCGTGGGCAGCGGTCCCTCGGGCGCGTCCGGCGGCCGCGAGACCAGCGCGTGGACCTGCCCGCCGACCCCCTCCACGAACGCGTCGGTGACCGGCGCCGAGCCCGGGGCGCGCTCGCCCGGCGGCTCCAGCAGCACGGAGTTGGTGCCGTCGGTGGCGCGGGCGCGCACCGCCGCCGGCTCCGCCGCGCTCGACCACGAGTATTCGACCGTGCCGTCCGGGCGCACGCCCGCGCCGCCGATCCGGCCCGCCGGGGTGTCCAATGAGGACAGCCGGCCGGTGTCGAGGTCGTAGCGGTGCAGTGAGCTGCGGCCCTGGTGGAAGTGCACCACCAGCAGCGCGCGGCCGTCCGGGTACCAGTCGGCGACGACCTCACCGGGCAGGTCGATCTCCAGTTCGGTCTCGGCGTCCGCGCGGACGTCCCAGACCAGCAGCTCCTCACGGCCGCGGCGCTCGTGCAGCACGAGCAGGCGCTGGTCGCCGGGCTGCGGCGAGAACTCCAGCGCGGAGAGGCCCTTGCCCTCTCCGTCCCACTTGTCCGCGACGACGGTGAAGCCGTCCGTCGCCAGCACGCGCAGCGCCGGGTGCCGCGAGTCGCCGTGCTCGGAGTGGGAGATGGCGACCAGGCTCTCGTCGTGGGAGAGCGCGGCGATGCCGGCGTCGTCGGGATGGCGGTAGAAGCGCTGGGTGGTGTCGCCGATCTTCGCGAACAGCTCGCTGCCGTCGTCGGTCGAGACGCCGGCCACGATCACGCGCTCGCCGATCTCGAGCCCGGCCGGGTAGCCGTCGTGGACCTCCGGCAGCGCCGGGACCGCCGCCGAGCTGTCGGCGTCGAACGGCTGGCGCATCCAGGCGCCGAACTCGTCGCCGTCGGTGTCGTTGAACCACCAGACGGCCGAGCCGTCGGGTGCCGGCGTCGCGTGCAGGGTGCCGTTCGGCCGGTCGGTGACCTTGCGGTGCTCGTCGGTGGCGCGGTGCCAGGCGTACACCTCCCAGACACCGCTGGCGTTGGAGACGTAGACGTTGGCGTCCGGGGAGTCGCGGGCCCATTCGGGCACGGAGATGCGCGGGGCGCGGAAGCGGGCTCGCCAGCGGGTCTCGGCCTGGTCGTCGCCGAACAGGCGGTCGGGGACCACCGCGGGCGGATATTGGTTGGCTGACTGCGTGCTCACCCCTCGATCCTGCCACCTACTGGCCGTACTGTGTGCGGGGTGCTGGAGGGATACCCGCGGGAAGCGGCGTTGAGACGGGTGGCGCGCGCGGCGGCGGAGCGCTCGGAGTTCGCGCGGCCGCTGTTCGCCCCGAGCCGGCGGGTGATCGACCTGGGGTGCGGTCCGGGCTCGCTGACGGTCGCGTTCGAGGCCCCAGCGTCGTCCACAGTGGACTACCTGAAGGCGGCCCCGGGCGCGCTGCCGTTCCCGGGGGAGTCGCTGGACCTGGCCTTCGCCCCCGCGCTGGTGGAGCGGCTGGCCGATCCGGGCCCGCTGCTGGCCGAGCTGCACCGGGTGCTGCGCCCCGGCGGCCGGCTGGCGTTGTCCACTTTGGATTGGAGCCGGGCCCGGCTGCGCCCCAAGACGGCGAACGTCGACGCCGCCCTCCGCGGCTACTACCTGTTGCTGCGCCGCGCGGGCGGCAACCCGTTCGCCGGCCGCCGCATCGCCGAACACGTGGCGGCCGCGGGCTTCACCGCCGTCACCGCCCGTACCCGGTACCGGGCGGACCTGGCCTACCGCGACCTGGCCGCGCACGTGGAACGAGCACTGGCGAAGGCGCTGGACGAGCCCGGCCACCCGGACCGCGACCAGCTGACCTCGGCCGCGCGCTCGGCCTGGTCCTGGACCCGCTCGGCCGGATCGGGCGACTTCACGCAGTGCTGGACGGAGCTGCTGGCCACCCGGTGACCCCGCCGCCCCGCACCTCGGGCGCGGAAAGGCGACGCCCTCCTGCCGGATGACCTCCCGGATTTACCCAGCCACGCAAGCCAGGGGTCCAGGGGGCGGAGCCCTCCTGGCGGGGGCCTGGGGGTTCGACCCCCAGAAGACACACGAAGAAAGACCCCCGTTCGCGTGTTGTGCGAACAGGGGCCTTCCCGTCTTACTGCGTCGGGGTGGCGGGATTCGAACCCACGACCTCCTCGACCCGAACGAGGCACGCTACCAAGCTGCGCCACACCCCGAGGTACTGCTTAACGGGTCGTGGAGAAGTCTAGCGGACGCTCCTGGAAGGTTTACGCGGGGTTGTCTTCCGGGTTTCCCCGGCGCTCGAACCGCGCGGAACCAGGGTCAGCAGGCTGGCCTCCGGACGGCAGGCGAAGCGGGCCGGCGCGTACGGAGAGGTACCGAGACCGGCCGAGACGTGCAGCCACATGTGCGCGCCCCAGCGGGAGGCACCGCGGGCCCGGGTGCGGTCGAGTTCACAGTTGGTGACCAGCGCGCCGTACCCGGGCAGGCGTAGCTGCCCGCCGTGGGTGTGCCCGGCCAGGACCAGGTCGTAGCCGTCCGTGGCGAACGGGTCGAGCACCCGCGGCTCGGGGGAGTGCGTGATGCCCAGGCGGACGACGGCGTCGGCGTCGGCCGGCCCGGAGATGTCGGAGTAGCGGTCGCGGCGCAGGTGCGGGTCGTCGACCCCCGCGGCGAAGACCGGCCGCCCGGCCACCTCGATCGTGCGGCGCACGTGGGTGACGTCGGTCCAGCCGTGCTCGAGGAACGCCGCCCGCAGGTCGCGCCACGGCAGGTGGTTGCCGTGGATGCGCTTCTTCTTGCCCTTCGGCATCAGGTAGCGCGCGGGGTTCTTCGGCTTGGGCGCGTAGTAGTCGTTGCTGCCGAAGACGAACAGCCCGGGCCGGTCGAGCAGCGGCCCGAGCGCCCGCAGCACCGACGGAACGGCCGTCCGGTGCGAGAGGTTGTCCCCGGTGTTCACCACGAGGTCGGGCGCCAACCGGTCCAGCGCGGCGACCCAGCGCTGCTTGGCGCGGTGCCCGGGCAGCATGTGCAGGTCCGAGACGTGCAGGATGGTGAACGGCTTCGCCCCGGGCGCCAGTACCGGCAGTTCGGCGGTGCGCAGCGTCCACAACCGCCGCTCGATGCCCACGGCGTAACCGAGGGTCGCCGCCCCGAGCGCGACTGTCCCCACGGCGAACCGCCTCGCCGTCGCCGCGAAGGTGCTGGTGTTACTGAGCGTGCTCACGTTGTCGAGGATACGTGTTCGAAGGTGTGGCGCGCCGCCGCGGTGAACCTTAACTCTTGGTGACATGTGGTCACGCTGATCGCCGGGCGACGCGCTGCCCGGCTTCAGCGCGTGTACTGCGGATCCTCCGCCGGCAGTTCGGCGATCGGCTGGTCCGCCATGATGTTGGTCATCGCGCCGAACCAGGTCTGGGCCGGGGTGGTTCCACCGAACATGTTCTGGCAGCCCGTCGTGGTCACGTTGCCGACGCCGCGGTAGCAGAGGCCGCCGCCGCCGTCGGTGCGGAAGACCATGGCGGCGCCGGCCATCTGCGGGGTGCCCGCGACGAACGTGGCCGAGCCGTTGGTCTGCGTGGTCCCGGTCTTGCCGAGGATGGGCCGGTTCCAGTTGGCCTCGCCGGCCGCGCGCGCGGACGTGCCACCCGGTTGGTCGTCCTTGCTCATGCCGACGACCATCGTGTTCGCCAGGCCCTCGGGGACGACCTGCTCGCACTTGGCTTCCTTGACCGGGATCGGTTTGCCGTTGCGGTCGGTGACCGACGCCAACGGGGTGGGCGGACACCAGACGCCACCGCTGAGCAGGGTGGCCGCGACGTTGCCCAGTTCGAGGCCGCTGGTCGGACTGAAGCCCAGGGTGAACGCTCCGGTACCGGGGTTCCGGCCCTTCGGGCCGTACGCCTGGGCCTGGGTTTCGCTCTTCGCCGGATCCTTCGGGTTCACGACGCCGCCGCCGGTGTTGCTGGCCATCGTCTCGCGCATGCCCAACCTGGTGGCCATGTCGATGCCCGGCGCAGTGCTCCCGAGCTTGTCCTCCAGCGCGACGAACGCGGTGTTCGGCGAAGTCGCCAGGGCCATCTGCAGGGTGCTCGACGCCGGGGAGCTCTTGCTCGCGTTGCTCACGCAGTACCAGCGGGTGTTCGGCGCGCCCGTCGCCGGGCAGTGCGGCTGGCTGCCGGTGAACACGTGCGAGGTGTAGCTGTCGCCGACCGGGATGTTGCTGTAGATCCCGGCGATCCCCTTTTCCAGCGTGGCGGCCGTGGTGAAGATCTTGTAACTCGACCCCGCGCCAGTGGTGTTGAACACGCCCGAAGGCAGCGCATACGTGGTCTGGCCCGAATCCGCGTCGTTGCCGTAGTCGCGGTTCGCGGCCAGGGCCACCACCTCGTGGCGGTCCTTTCCGGGGCGCACCAGGGAAAGCGTGTTCGCCACGTTCTTCTGGGTCTTCGAGACCTGAGTCTCCGCCGAGACCTTCGCCTCGTGGTTGGCCTTCTCGTCCAGGGTGGTCTTGATCGTGTAGCCGCCGGTGTAGAGGTCGTCCTTGTTGAAGCCGGCCTTGACCAGGTAGTCCTCGACGTACTGGCAGAAGAAGCCGTTCTCCGGGCCGGCGCCGGTGCAGTTCGCGGCGGGCTTGGCGGGAGCGTCCGGCACCACGCCGAGCGGGGTGGCCTTGAAGCGGTCCGCGTCGGCCTTCGCCAGCTTCTTGTTGTCGACCATGCGGTCCATCACCAGGTTCCGGCGCACGGTGGCCTTGTCCGCGTGCTTCCACGGGTCGTAGCTGATCGGGTTGTTCACCAGCCCGGCCAGCAGCGCGGCCTGCGGCACGGTCAGCTGCTCCGGCGTGGTGTTGAAGTAGGCGTGCGCGGCCGCGCCGATGCCGAAGATCTGGCGCGAGAACTCGACGATGTTCAGGTAACCGGCGAGGATCTGCTGCTTCGACAGCTTCGTCTCGAGGTTGATCGCGATCCGGGCTTCCTTGAGCTTGCGCGCCAGGGTCTGCTCCTGCGCCTTCTCCTGCCCGGTCTTGTTCCCCCGGTAGACCACGTTGATCAGGTAGTTCTTGACGTACTGCTGCGTGAGCGTCGAGGCACCCTGCGTGTCGCCGCCGGCGCCGTTGGACACCGCGGCGCGCAGCGTGCCCTGCCAGTCGACGCCGTGGTGCTCGTAGAAGCGCTTGTCCTCGACCGAGACCAGCGCCCACTTCGTGGCTTCGTTGATCTGGTCGGCGGCCACCGGGATGCGGTACTGGTCGTACAGCGTCGCGATCGGCTTGCCGCCGGAGTCGGTGACCGTGGTCACCAGCGGTGGCGGGATGTCCGCGAGATCGGTCGAAGTCTTCTCGACCGTCTCGCTCGCCTGGTTCGACGCGACCCCGGCTGCCCCCACGACGGGGAACAGTATTCCGGCCACGAGCACCCCCGCGAGCAGACAGAGGCCGATGAGCTTGAAGAGACCGTCCGTTTTGCGCACGGACGCCAGGGTACTGAAGGCCCGTCATGCACTTGTGACCTCACACCCGTCAGTGTCGGCCGAGAGTGACAAAAGGCAGCTTCTGCGTGACTTCCGGTAACGGAATGCCGCACAGGTCTTGGCGGGGGGAACCGGGGACCCCTACAGTCCGTCAACGTTCCACGATGAATGCCGACGGACGGTGCAGGGCGGGTGGGAGCTCGGCTGGGCCGGACGGGGGCAGCGGCGCCGGGGAGGTGCCGTGGCCGACGTGGGAGCTATGAGGGAGGGACGCTCGCGGGGGTGGGAGTGGGAACTTCGCCTTCGCTGGTGTCGGGAAACCAGGGTAGGGAGCTGGGGGTATGGAAACCAACCGGTCGAGCTGGCGGGTCAGTGCGTCGTGCCGCGACGCCGATCCGGACGGGCTCTTCGTGCGCGGGGCCGAGCAGCACCGCGCGAAAACGGTGTGCACCGGCTGCCCGGTCCGCACCGAGTGCCTGGCCGAGGCGCTCGACGGCCGGATCAACTTCGGCGTCTGGGGAGGGATGACCGAACGAGAGCGGCGTGCACTGCTCCGCCGCCGGCCGGACGTGCTCAGCTGGACCGATCTGCTGGAGACTGCGAAGCGGGAGTCGCGGGAAGGCGCCCGCGCCGGCTGATCCCGGCTCGTGGGTGGCCGGACCGAACCGGGCTAGCCACCCACGAGCTTGGCGCCGATGTCCCGCAGCCCGTTGAGGTCGTGCACGTCACCGGCCAGCGCGGGCACGCGGACCAGCGGCACCTCGGGGTGGGCCCGGGTGAAGCGCGCCAGCAACCGGTCCTCGCGGTCGGCGAGGGCCACGCGGTCGGCGTGCAGCCGCAGCACGGCCTCGGCCAGCGGGGCGGACGTCTCGCTCTTGACCAGCGATTCGGCCGCGGCCAGCGCCTCGGCCGCGGAAAGCCGCGCCAGCACCGGGTGGGTGCGGTTCGCCACCAGCCCGGCCAGCGGCATCGCCTCGCCGGCCAGCCGTTCGACGAAGTAGGACGCCTCCCGCAGCGCGTCCGGCTCCGGCGCGGCCACCACCAGGAACGAGGTACCGCTGGAGCGCAGCAGCTCCGCGGTGCGGCGCGCGCGCTCGCGGAACCCGCCGAAGGTGCTGTCGAAGGCCTGCACGAACGAGGACGCGTCGGCCAGTAGCTGGCCGCCGATGATCGTCGACACGGCCTTCGCGAACATCGAGAACCCCGCGCTGACCACCTTGCGCAGGCCCCAGCCGCCGGCCTTGGCCGGGCCGGTGAGCAGGCGGATCATCCGGCCGTCGAGCGCGCTGGACAGCCGGGTCGGCGCGTCCAGGAAGTCCAGCGCCGACCGGCTCGGCGGGGTGTCCACCACGATCAGGTCCCACTCGTCGGTGGCGGCGAGCTGGCCCAGCTTCTCCATCGCCATGTACTCCTGCGTACCGGAGAACGACGTGGAAATGGTCTGGTAGAAGGGGTTCTGCAGGAGCTGCTCGGCCCGCTCCGGGCCGGCGTGCACCCGCACCATGTCGTCGAACGTGCGACGCATGTCGAGCATCATCGCCCACAGCTCGCCCTTGGGCTCGAAGCCCTCCACCTGCACCTGCTTCGGGTGGTTGCTCAGCTCACGCAGACCCAGCGCCTGCGCCAGGCGGCGCGCCGGGTCGATGGTGAGCACCACGGTCCGCCGGCCGCGCTCGGCCGCGCGCACGGCCAGCGCCGCCGCGGTGGTCGTCTTGCCGACGCCGCCGGAGCCGCAGCACACGATCACGCGGCTGTCGGCGTCGTCCAGCAAGGCGTCGATGTCGATGTCCGTGCTCATCAGCGCACCCCCTGGTCCAGCAGTGCTTCGGCGAGTTCGTAGAGGCCCGCGACGTCGACGCCGTCGGTGAGCTCCGGCACCTCCAGCGTCGGCAGGTCGGCCTCGGTGAGCTGCTCCTGGGCCCGCTGCTCGGCGGCCACGCGCACGGCGTGCTCCACGGTCTCCTCGACCAGTGCGTCCAGGGTGTCGTCCGGCAGCTTCACCCCCGCCGACGCCAGCCCGCTGCGCACCCGCGCGGCGTCCACCCGGCCGTCCGCGGCCGCGGTCACCGAGCGGGCCGGCAGCCGCGGCGGCCGGACCCGGTTGACCAGCACCGCGCCCGGGCGCAGGTCGGCCCCGTCGAGCTCGGACACCGCCTCCACCGTCTCGCGGACCGGCATCTCCTCCAGCAGCGTGGCCAGGTGCACCGCGGTCTGGCCGGAGTGCAGCAGCCGCACGACGCCGTCGGCCTGGCCGCGGATCGGGCCGGTCTTGGCCAGGTCGGTCAGCGCCTTGGTGACGTCGAGGAACTTCACCACGCGGCCGGTCGGCGGCGAGTCGACGACCACGGCGTCGTAGGTGTGGCGCCCGTCGGACTCGGTGCGTCCGACGCACTCCTTGATCTTTCCGGTGAGCAGCACGTCTCGTAGACCCGGGGCGAGCGTGGTCGCGAACTCGATCGCGCCCATCCGCCGCAGCGTCCGGCCGGCGAAGCCCAGGTTGTAGAACATCTCGAAGTATTCGAGCAGCGCGGCCTCGACGTCGATGTGCAGCGCGCGCAGCTCGCCGCCGCCGGGGACCGACGCGAGGCGCTGCTCCGCGTAGGGCAGCGGCTCGGTGTCGAAGAGCTGGGCGATGCCCTGGCGCCCTTCGACCTCGATCAGCAGCACGCGGCGGCCTTCCCGGGCGAGGGCGAGTCCCAGCGCCGCGGCCAGCGTCGTCTTGCCGGTACCGCCCTTGCCGGTGACGAAGTGCAGCCGAGCCCGGGTGAGCTCGTCGGTCCAGCCGGCGGAGGGTGTGGTCACGGGGTCAACCCTAAACCGGGTTTCAGCTGGCGAGCATCATGACGCCGACCGCAGCCGCCACCACGGCCACGACGATCCAGGTGAGCAGCCCCGGCAGCACGGTCAGCGTGAGCACGGCCACCACGGCCACCGCGGTGAACGTCACCGCCCCGCCGACCGCGACCCGGGCCGAGCTGTCGACCCGGTCACGCACCTTCGCCATCACCACCAGCACGAGCGGCAGACCGGCCACCGCGAGCAGCGCCGTCGCCACGATCCGCCAAGCCTCCACGGCGGGCACGTTAGCGGCCCGGCTCCGCGCGAGGGGCGGGTTCGGCGGGAACCGGCGTAGGCATTCACGACCGGGTGTGAGGTCGAACACAGTGGTCGACGAGCGGTGAGTCGTTCACCTGGACGGGTGGAGACCGGTTAGGCGGAGTGGACCGGACCCGGCCTTGCCGGCTTGGTTACGCTCCCCGGCATGAGCGCCACCGGTGTGAAATTCGAGTACGCCACCGTCCCCCTGCTGATCCACGCGACCAAGCAGATCCTCGACCAGTGGGGCGAGGACGGCTGGGAACTGGTGACCGTGCTGCCCAACCCGAGCGGCGAACAGCACGTCGCCTACCTCAAGCGCGCGAAGAGCTGAAGGGGACCGTCATGACCTGGAGTTCCCGGCTCGCCGAACTCGGTGTCGAACTGCCCGGCGTCGCCGCGCCGCTGGCCGCGTACGTGCCGGCCGTGCGGAGCGGTTCACACGTCTACACCTCCGGCCAGCTCCCGTTCGTCGACGGCGTGCTCGCCGCGACCGGCAAGGTCGGCGCCGAGGTCAGCCCCGAGGAGGCGAAGGGGCACGCCCGCACATCGGCGCTGAACGCCCTGGCCGCGGTGCACGCGCTGGTCGGCATCGACGAGGTGGTCCGCATCGTCAAGGTGGTCGGCTTCGTCGCCTCCGCGGACGGCTTCACCGGCCAGCCCGCGGTGATCAACGGCGCTTCGGAACTGCTGGGCGAGGTCTTCGGCGACGCGGGGGTGCACGCGCGCTCGGCCGTCGGCGTCGCGGAGCTGCCGATCGGGGCACCGGTGGAGGTCGAACTCATCGTGGAGGTGCGGTAGTGGATCCCGACATCGAACAGTCCCTGCACGAACTGCTGATCCGGCTGGCCGGCCGCACGCCCGACCAGCTGCTCTGGCGGTTCCGGGACTGGCTCGGCGAGGGCGCGATGGGCACGCTCGCGCGCACCCTCCCCAGGTCTTTGCTCAAGCACAGGATCGACCTGGACCAGACGGAGTACCGCCTGCTCGTCGCCGGTCTGATCCCGCACGGCGCCGACTGGCACCAGGTGAGTTCCACCCTGGGGGTAGACGACGTCACCGAGACCAGGTACACATTCACGCAGAGTGCGCCCGAATGGGTGAACTCCGTCGACTCTGTGTCCGTCCTGCTCCACGCGACGTTGCGTGGCCGGGTGGACGTGGGGGAAGTGCGGCAGAGCTGGCGGCACCTCGGTGTGGTCGGTGAAGGCGGGGCCAAGCGGGTCCTGCTGGTGACGGCGACGTCCGGGCAGCCGAGGCTCACCGGTGAGCTGCAGCGCGTGCTGCGGGTCCTGGGGGACGAGGAACCCAGCGTCGAGGTCATCCCGCCGCGCTTCGACCTTCCCGGGTACCACCGGGCCGCGCTCGCGAACTCCGAGCTGGTCTGCGTCGGCGCCGCGGGTTCGGGCAATCGACCAATCGCCGCTTAACGCTCGTGCCGCCAGGCGAGCCGGGAGGGAGCAGAGCAATGGTGGAGGTCCACGACGGCCCGCCCATGGACGGGTTCTCGGTGCCACTGCGCCTGCACAACCTGTTGCTGGCCCTGGCGGGCCGGATCGACGACAGCGCGCTCACCGAGGCGCGGGAGCTCATCGCCCGCGCGCACATCGACGAGGCGGTCGAGCTGACCACCGGCACGCTGATCGCGGGCCGGATCACGGTGAGCTCGACCGAGCAGCGGGAGCTGGCCCTCGTGCTCGAGATGAGCCGGTCGGACGCCACGCTGGCCAACGACCTGCTGGTCGACGAGGCCGAGCCGGTGCACAGCCACCGGTTCACCGGCGACAACCAGCCGGAGTTCGGGCTGGCCGAGGCGCTCGACCGCACGCTGCAGGTACTGCCGGACGTGCGGTCCGTGCACGCGGTGTGGCGCAACACCCCGGCGGGCAGCGTGCCGGGCGCGCTGCCGCAGCGGGTGGTGCTGGTCGAGCTCGGCCCGGAGGGCAACCCGCCCGCGGTCGCGTTCCGCGTCGACACGGCGCTGCGCCGCGCGGGCATCCGCTCGGTCGTCGAGGTCAGCGGACCCGGCGTCGCGCGGTCGTCCTACCACCAGTCGGCCGGTGCGGTCGCGAGCCCGGTGTGGGTCACGGGGGCCACGCACACCTCGTCGGCGGAGTACCACTCGCCCGAGCCGGTGCCGCCGCCCGCCCCGGCCCCCGTGCCGGAGCCGGTCGTCGAGTCGCCGAGCCGGCACAGCATCCGCGCGCAGGCCGCGGCCGAGCCGATCGCGCCCGTGGTGCCGGTCGTGCAGAGCCCGCCGCCCGCGCCGGCGACCCCGCCGCCGTCTTCGGACAGCTCGCGCCCGGAGCGGTCGGACAACGAGTCCCGCGCGGAGCGCACCGCCGACCTGTCGCCGGCCGAAGTCGCACAGTTGCGGCAGGCGCTGGCCGAGGACCCGGAGAAGGGCCGCGAGATCGCCGCGGGCAAGCCGAGCATGCACGAGGTCGTCGACCTGCCCGCGCTGGACCTGGAGGACCCGAGCCTGTCCGAACGCGACCGCGCGCTGCTGCGTGAGCTGCACGCGGAGCTGGCCGAGCGCGAACGGGCCGAGGCGGCGAAGCTGCGTCTCAACGGCGCGTCCCGCAGCGGCGGCGACCAGCGATGGAACTCCTGAAGCCTTTCCGCTCGTGACGACGGCGGACCGGGACTCCCGGTCCGCCGTCGTCGTATGAGATGCCGCAAGTGCTCTGCTGCCCGCCCGGGCCGCGAGGTATGTTGCCGGGGTGGATCGGCCGCGTGAGTACGTCTTCGACATCCCCGTGGGGGCCGGCATCGCGACGCGGGAGAACGCCGACGGACCGCCCGCCCGCCCCAAGGACTCCGCGACGGTGATCCTCCTGCGCGACGGCGCGGACGGGCTGGAGGTCTTCCTCCAGCACCGGGTCAAGGGCATGCCGTTCGCCGGCGGGATGACCGTGTTCCCCGGCGGCGGGGTGGACCCGCGGGACGCCGACGCGTCCGTGAACTGGGCCGGGCCGCCGCCGAGCTGGTGGGCCGGGCACTTCGGCGGTGACGACGCCCTCGCCCGAGCCCTGGTCTGTGGCGCGGTTCGCGAGACGTTCGAGGAGTCCGGTGTGCTGCTGGCGGGCACCGAGGACCAGGTGGTCGACGACGTCTCGCCCTACCACGATGCCCGGAAAGCCTTGGAGCGCCGGGAAATCTCGCTCGCGGGCTTCCTGGCCGACGCCGGGCTGACGCTGCGCGCCGACCTGCTGCTGCCGTGGGCGCACTGGGTCACGCCGGTGCAGGAGCCCCGCCGGTACGACACCCGGTTCTTCGCCGCGAAGCTCCCCGAAGGCCAGCGCGCGGACGGCGCGACCTCCGAGGCCACCGGCACCGCCTGGCAACGCCCGCAGGACGCGATCGCGGACGCCCGCGAGGGCCGTCGCATGCTGATGCCGCCCACCTGGCTCACCCTCAGCGAGATCGACGCGTTCGCCACGGCGGACGAGGCCCTTTCGGCCTCCCGCGAGATCGTCCGGACCATTCCGACGCTGATCCGCGAGGGCGAACAGATCCGCATCGTGCTCGACGAGTCGGAGGAGTGACAGTGACCGCGCCCGCGTACGGCGAGCTTCGCCGGGTTTCCGAAACCGCCTCGGTGCTGTTGGAGAACAACCCGTCGATGATGACGCTGGAGGGCACCAACAGCTGGGTGCTGCGGGCGCCGGACGCGCCCGCCGCCGTGGTCGTCGACCCGGGCCACCGCGACCTGGAGCACCTGGAGCGGCTGGCCGCCGCCGGGGCGGTCGAGCTGATCCTGCTGACCCACCACCACCCGGACCACGCCGAGGGCGCGCCCTGGCTCGCCGAGCAGGTCGGGGCGCCGGTGCGGGCGTTCGACGCCTCGCTGTGCCTGGGCGCGGAGCCGTTCGCGGACGGCGACGTGCTCACCGCCGGCGGCCTGCGGTTCGAGGTGCTGCACACCCCCGGCCACACCGACGACTCCGTGTCCCTGCACGTGGCCGGCCAGATCCTCACCGGGGACACCATCCTCGGCCGCGGCACCACGGTGCTGCACGACCTCGGCGACTACCTGCGCTCGCTGCGCCGGTTGATCGGGCTGCCGCCCGGTACCCCCGGCCTGCCCGGGCACGGCCCCGAGCTGGCCGATCTGCCCGCGACCGCGCGCGCGTACCTGTCCCACCGGGAACAGCGGCTGGACCAGGTGCGTTCTGCCCTGGGGGTGCTCGGCGCGGACGCGAGCCCGCGTCAGGTGGTGGAGGTCGTCTACGCCGACGTCGACCCGAGCTTGTGGGCGCCTGCCGAGCTGAGCGTGCAGGCGCAACTGGACTACCTACGTTCTTCGGAGGACGCGCTGTGACTGAGATCGAGGTCGAGTTCTACTGGCGCCCGGGCTGTGGCTTCTGCGCGTCGCTGCGGCGGCCGCTGCTGGCGAGCGGCCTGAACGTCAAGGAGATCAACATCTGGGAGGACCCGGGTGCGGCCGAGCGGGTGCGCGCGGTGGCCAACGGCAACGAGACGGTGCCGACCGTGATCATCGGCTCGACCGCCCTGGTGAACCCGAGTTTCGACGAGGTGGAAGCGGCCGTGAAGGCCGAATCCGCCGCCTGAGCCGTCGTCGGCGGACCGGGGCCGCTCGCCTTCCCGGCGAGCGGCCCCGTTCGCTTCAGAACCCGGTGAGCATCGGGTTGTCGATCCGCGGGCTCGCCCCGCAGGAACCGGATCCAGACGCGGCGCAGGCCGGTGTCGTCTTCCAGCCCGGAAGGGTTCGCGCCCGTGCCGGGGGGTGCGTGCCGAACCGGAACGGGATGTCGATGCAGTGGCAGGCCCCGTGCGGATCGGCCGGGGCAGCCCAGTCGAACCGGTAGAGCGTGTGGTCCGGGCCGAACCGCTCGGCCAGCCGCGGCAGCGCGCCGGCGAAGAAGGACTCGGTGGTTTTGTCCACTTCGGACGGTGATGCGCCCGGCGCGAACGCGCGCACCTCGTCGCGCGTCCAGCTCATCAGCGCCGGCCCGGGCCCGGCGCGCTCAGGTCCGGTGCGACCAGATCGCCCTCGGACACCAGTTGCACCGGCGGCGCGATCGACGGGTGCCTCCGGGCCAGTGCCGGTCGTCCGTCTCGAGTCGGTGTTTGTCCTTCTCGTGGGTGACGATGACACCCGCGCGCCTGGACGCGGTCGCCCGCGAAATTGCCCCCTACCCCGAAGCGCTCGTCGCGGCGACGACCGGGCCGACCAACCTGACGGTCACCGTCGGCTGTCGCGACGACGACGCGCTGTAAGACTTCCTCGCCACCCGCCTCGGCGCTCTCGAAGGCGTCCGCCGGCTCGAGACCGCGCCGATGATCCGCACTCTCAAGCGCTCCGGCTCCTGGCGTCCACCGCCCGACGCTCATCGGGGCAGCATCGGCATCAGGTAGTACGTCAGCTCCACCTCCCGAGGTTCGGGGGAGCGCAGGACGCACGCCCGCATCCCGGGCTGCAGGGCGAGCCGGACCCGGCCGCCGGAGAACGGGGCCAGCGCATCGAGCAGGTACTTCGCCTGGAAGGACGGCGAGGTGCGACCCCCGCAAACGTTTGCCTTGAGGGTTTCCTCCGCTTCGCCGGTGTCCTCACGCGAGCTGGCCAGCCGGACCTGCGCGTCGCCGACCTCCAGCGTGAGGATCCGACGGTCCTCGGAGTAGACGCCGACCCGCCGGACCGCGGCGGCGAGCGCATCGGCATCGAGCTCCACCTCCGTGTCGACGGCGCCGGAAGGGATCGCTTCCGCGGACAGGAAGCCCGCGTCGAGAACCGCGGTGGTGACAGCGCTGTCGGCCCAGCTCAGACCGAAGCGGCCGGCGTCACCGTGCAGGCCGAGGATGCCGTGGGCCTGCCGCGCGGCCTCGATGAGCAGCCCGGCCGGGACGAGCACGTCGAGTGGCGCTTCGGCCCGCCGCAGCGGCAGCCGCGCGACCGCCATCCGGTACCGGTCCGATGCGGTGAGCCGCAGCCCCTCGGCGCCGGCCTGGACCCGGACACCGGTGAACAGCGGCAGCGGATCGTCCTTCGCCGCCGTGCCCGCCACGGTGCGCAGCGCGATCGACAGCAGCGACCCGTCCACTTCGGACACCTGCGGGGGTGCCGGTGGCTCCGGCCGCAGTTCGAGGTCGAGCAACGGCAGCGCGAACCGGGCTCCCTCGACCCGCAACGCCAGCCGGCCGCCCTCGACGACCACCCGGACCACTTCGGTGTCTAGCCGGCGCAAGGTCTCGGCCAGCGGCGCCGCGGGCACCAGCGCCTCACCATCGGTGTGGGTGGTGGCCGCACACCGGAACCGCACGGCGAGGTCACGGTCGCTGCCCGCGACCACGACTCCGCCCGCACCGGCGCGCAGCCGCACCGGCGCCGGCCCTGACAGCAGCCGAACCGCGGCGTTGACGGCCGCCGACAGCGGCCGCACGGGGGAGGTGAGATCCATGCCTGCAAGCTAGCTCCGCCCACCGACAGTTTTGGCGATCGAGCGGAAAAATCGCGGCTGAGCTGGGGGAACGCGGATGGGGTGACGGGAGGTTTCCGGGACGGCGGGCGGATTGGGCCCGGGCGGTGACCGAGGCTGGTGGGCGGCCGGGCCGGTTCGCCCCGGCTACTGCCCCACCCCGACCAGCCGCGCCGGAGCCGCCGTCGTCTGGGGGTGGACCGTGCCGCGCAGCGCCCACACGACGACGGCCAGCACGATGCCCACCGCGCCCGCCGCCAGGAAGGCCGAGCCGGTGCCCACGTGCTCGACCAGGTAGCCGCTCACCGACTGACCCGCGGCCAGGCCCAGGGTCATCGCCGTCAGCACCCAGCCGAAGGCCTCCGCCGCGGTGCCGGACGGGGCGACGACCTCGATGGCGGCCGAGTGGGTGGTCGACTGGGGGGTGATCATGGCGCCGGCCAGGAGCATCAGCAACGCCAGGGCCCACAGCGAGGACGGCAAGGCCAGCAGCGCGACCAGCGCACCGAAGCCGCCGAGCAGGGCGGGCAGGCGCAGGCCCAGCCGTCGCGGCCACGGGTGGAGGCTGTAGGCGACACCGAACGCCACGGAGCTCAGCGACCACGCGGACAGGAGAAGGCCGCTCAGCGAAGAGTGACCGGACTCGGTCGCCGCGGCCGGGACGGCGACCTCGACGAAGCCGATGACCACGCCGAAACCCAGCGCCGCCAGGGCCAGCGTGCGCATGCCCGGACCGGCGAGCGCGCCCATCAGGGGTGCCTTCGCCCGGGGCGCCGGTCCCCACGCCCGGACGGCCGGGCTCAGCGCGAACAGCGTCGCGCCGGTGACCATCGCCGCCGTGCCCGCGACCATGCCGGTACCCGGCCACGGCGCCGTCACCAGCAGACCCGCGATGCCCGGGCCGAGGACGAAGAACACCTCCATGCTGATCGCCTCGTACGAGAAGGCGGCGTTGCGGGCGCTGCCCGCGGGCAGCAGCCTGGTCCACAGCGCCCGCGAGGCCGAGCCGACCATCGGCTCCGAGAGGCCGGTCAGCGCGGCCAGCGCGACCAGCGCGATCGTGGCCGCGTGGGCTTCGATGGCCAGCGCCAGCGAGGTCATCGCACCCGTGAGCACCAGCGCCGTGACCAGCAGCGGGCGCGTCGGCCCGAAGCGGTCGATCAGCCGGCCCTGGATCACCGCACCCACCGAGACACCGGCGAGCGAGCTGGCCGAAACCAGCCCCGCGGTGGCGAACGAACCGGTCTCGCGCTGGACGTACAGCAGGGCCGAGATGCCGATCATCGCGATCGGCAAGCGGGCCAGCACGGACGCGAGGACCGTGCGCCGCGAGCCCGGGACGGTCAGCGCGGTGCGGTAGTCGGCGAGGGTGGTCCGGCCTTCGGAGCGAGCAGAGTGGGACACGCGTACCAGTATGCCAAAGAATGGTACGCCGGTACCACTCGGCTCCCGGTCAGGTGCGTCACGGCCGGGTCCGACGAGGCAAAGGTCTCGATCCTGTAACACCGGGTGGATTCCCGGTGAACTCGCGCAACGAAACCGTGGGGGCGGCGTCCTTGAGAGTGAATGGCCTTGAATTAGTGGGTATGGGCCACGATGGTTGTACAACAGCACAACTCCCAGCTCCCTCTGGCTTTCGGGTCGGGGCCTGGTCCAGAGGGCGGGAGCGCGGGTCGTCGGGGGATGGTCCGCGCACGAGCGAGGAGCCGGTGCGCCACGTCGGGGGTGGCGCCCGGCTCCTCGTTTGGTTTTCACCGGAGTTCCTGGCCCAGAGCCGGAAACCCGCCGGAACGACCGAGGCCACCCACCGCGCGGTGCGGGGGTGGCCTCTGTGGAGCCGGGCCGGGGATCACCCCGCGCCGGGGATCAACGGGCGCGTCGCGCCAGCCGCTCCGGGTCGAGGATCAGCACGCTCTTGCCTTCGAGCCGCAGCCAGCCGCGGTGCGCGAAGTCGGCCAGTGCCTTGTTCACCGTCTCACGGGAGGCGCCGACGTACTGCGCGATCTCCTCCTGCGTCAGGTCGTGCGTGACCCGCAGCAGGCCCGCCTCCTGGCTGCCGAAGCGCTGCGCGAGCTGCAGCAGCGCGCGGGCCACGCGGCCGGGGACGTCGGTGAAGATCAGCTCGGCGACCATGTTGTTCGTCCGGCGCAGCCGGCGGGCGACCACGCGGAGCAACTGCTCGGCGATCTCCGGTCGGGTCGAGATCCACTGGCGCAGGGCCGGACGGTCCATGGTGACCGCGCGGACCTCGGTCACCGTCGTCGCGCTGGACGTCCGGGGGCCGGGGTCGAAGATGGACAGCTCGCCGAACATGTCGGACGGGCCGAAGATGCCCAGCAGGTTCTCGCGGCCGTCCGGGGACTTGCGGCCGATCTTCACCTTGCCGGACTGGATGATGTACAGCTTGTCGCCGGGCTCGCCCTCGTTGAAGATGACGTGGCCGCGGGGGAACTCCACGGACTCCAAGGTCTGGGCCAGAGCCTCCGCGGCCGCCGGCTCAACACCCTGGAAAATGCCCGCACGGGCCAGGGTTTCGTCCACCTCGGGTGCCTCCTCGTCGAGAAACGATCACGCTCCTCCGCTGGTGGAGGCCCGTGTCGCCGATCACTTTCGCGTCAGTCTAGGGCGTGTCGGCAAGATCGCCCGTCGGCTCGCCGCGCGGGGCGTGGCGGTCGGCGACGATCTCGCACGAACGTGGAGCCTAACTCCGCACCTTGCGCGCGCGAAGCCTGGCCGCCCTTCCGCCGAGCCGACGCAGCCGGAACAGCTCCAGGGCCCGGCCGATCCCGTGCCCGTAGAGGGCCCGCACCTCGTTGGGCTGGGCCTGCTCCAGGAACTCTTCGACCTCGTTCTCCTGCACGGCCACGTGCTTGAGCCGGCTTTCCACCCGCTCCATGAACAGCGCGAAGAACATGATCACCAGCGGGACCAGAATCACGAACCACACGGTCATGACATCCATCCACTACTGTCGGTGACAAAGGTAAGCATGGACTCCAGATCCTCGCTCATGGCGGACACGCGTGCGCCGAGGTGGTGCTCTGGCGTGTCGGCCGCCTTCCGGCGGGTGCTCCCGCCCGGCTCGTCCGACTCGCCCGTAGGCTATCGGGGTGCCACCTGCCGCCACCAACGCCCCCCGCAAGGGCGCCGGGGAAAGCCGGCTCGCCTTGGTGAGACGCGCCCGGCGCATGAAACGTTGCCTCGACGAGGTCTACCCGGCCGCCAAGGCCGAGCTGGACTTCACCACTCCCCTGGAACTGCTGGTCGCGGTCGTCCTCTCGGCACAGACCACCGACGTGCGGGTGAACCTGGTCACCCCCGCCCTGTTCAAGCGCTACCCCACGGCCGCGGACTACGCCGGGGCCGACCGGGCCGAGCTGGAGGAGTACCTCCGCACCACCGGGTTCTTCCGCGCGAAGGCCAATTCGGTCCTGGGCCTCGGCGCCGCGCTCACCGAGCGCTTCGGCGGCGAGGTGCCCGGGCGGCTGGAGGACCTGGTCACGCTGCCCGGCGTCGGGCGCAAGACCGCGAACGTCGTGCTCGGCAACGCCTTCGGCGTGCCGGGGATCACAGTGGACACCCACTTCGGCCGGCTGGTGCGGCGCTGGGGCTGGACCACTGAGGAGGACCCGGTCAAGGTCGAGCCCGCGATCGGCGAGCTGATCCCGCGCCAGGAGTGGACGATGCTGTCCCACCGCGTGATCTTCCACGGCCGCCGCGTCTGCCACGCCCGCAAGCCCGCCTGCGGCGCCTGCCCGCTGAAGCGGGACTGCCCGTCCTTCGGCGCCGGGCCGACCGAGTTCGAAGCGGCCGCGAAGCTGGTCAAGGGCGAGGAGCGTGCGCACATTCTCGAGCTGGCGGCGCGCGGGTGACCACGGTCACCAAGTGGGCTCTCGGGGTCGCCGTCCTGGTGGTCGCGCTGCTGGTGGCCCTGCTGACCACGCGGGGTGGCGACGCGAAGAGCGCGGAGCGGGCCACCGGCGACCTCACCGCGGTTCGCGCGCAGGCCGCGCTACGGCCGTGCCCGGCGCCGTCCGCCGCAGCGGCCGCGCCGGACCTCGACGGGATCCAGGCCGACTGCCTCGGCGACGGCTCCCGGCTGGACGTCGGCCGGGTGCTCGGCGGCGGACCGGTGCTGGTGAACGTCTGGGCTTCGTGGTGCCAGCCGTGCCGCGCCGAGCTGCCGGTGCTCGACCGGTACGCCACCCAGCCCGGTGCCGTGCGGGTGCTCGGGGTGCAGGTGGCGAGCCCGGCGCAGGACGGCCTCGGGCTGCTGGCCCGGCTCGGGGTCCACCTGCCGTCGGTGTTCGACGGCGCCGGCCCGGCCGGGCCGATCCGCACGGCGCTGAAGGTCCCGGCCACGATCCCGGCCTCCTACCTGGTGACCGCGGGCGGACAGGTCCGGTTCGTCGCGAACCCCCGCTCGTTCCTCACCACCGACCAGGTGCGCGCAGCCGTGAAGGACTATTCATGACCGGACCGCTCGTCGGCCTCGAAGCCGTGCCCGGCTGGCTGCGGCCGCTGCTCAAGGTGTCGGCCGAGGTCGACAGCCGGGCGTTCTCCCGGTTCACCCCGCCCCAGGACCGGCCGACGCGCCCGGCCGCCGTGCTCATCCTCCTCGGCGAGCGTCCCGACGGTCCGGACGTGCTGCTCCAGCGCCGAGCCGACACCCTCGGCGCGCACGCGGGCCAGGTCTCGTTCCCGGGCGGCGGCGCCGAGGACGGCGACGGCGGCCCGGTCGGCACGGCCCTGCGCGAGGCCGAGGAGGAGACCGGTGTCGACCCGTCCGGCGTGCTGCCGATCGCGGTGCTGCCGGAGCTGTTCGTGCCCGTCTCGCGCTTCGCGGTGACGCCCGTGCTGGCGCACTGGCGGACGCCGTCGCCGGTGCACGCCGTCGACCCGGGGGAGACGGCGGCGGTGGCGCGCGTCGCGCTGTCCGAGCTGACCGATCCGGCCCACCGGTTCCAGGTGCGCAAGTCCGGTGCGCCGTGGCGGGGCCCGGCGTTCGACGTCGGGGGCCTGTTCGTCTGGGGCTTCACCGCCGGCCTGCTGTCCGCGCTGCTCTCGCTCGGGGGCTGGGAACGGGAGTGGGACACCGGCGATGTGCGCGACCTTGACGTAGCGTTGGCCGAACACCAGGCCCGGATCGCGGCCGGAAGCCAGGGGGTGCCGAGTGAACTGGGTTGATGTCCTGGTGCTGCTGCTCGCGGTGCTGGCCGCCGTCTCCGGGGCGTTCCAAGGGGTGATCGTGGCCCTGCCCGCGCTGATCGGCGTCGGCATCGGGGCCGTGCTCGGGGTGAAGGTCGCGCCGTACGTGGTGGAGCTGGTCGAAAGCCCGGTCGCGAAGCTGGCGTTCGCGTTCGGCACCGTGGCGTTCCTCGTGGTGCTCGGCGAGACCATCGGGGTGTGGGCCGGTCGGCGGCTGCGCTACAGGATCAACCCCGACAAGCTGTCCGGAGTGGACAAGACGCTGGGCGCGGTCGTGCAGGCGGTCGCGGTGTTCGTGGTCGCGTGGCTGGTGGCGAACCCGCTGACCACCGTCTCGGCCGTGCCGGGGCTGGCCAAGTCGATCAACTCCTCGGTGGTGCTGGGCAAGGTCAACGACGCGATGCCCGCCGCCGCTCAGGGCTTCCCGGCCGACCTGCGCAAACTGCTCGACGCGTCCGGCTTCCCGTCGGCGGTCTCGCCGTTCCAGAAGGCCCCCTCGGCGGACACCTCGCCGCCGGACAGCACGCTCGACGCCAGCGCGGTGGTCACCCGGGTGCACCCGAGCGTGGTGAAGATCCGCGGCAACGCGCCGTCGTGCTCGCGCGCGCTGGAGGGCAGCGGTTTCGTGATCGCGCCGCAGCGCGTGATGACGAACGCGCACGTGGTCGCGGGCACCGACGAGGTCGGCATCGAGTCCACCGCGGGCGACTACCGGGCGCGGGTCGTGTACTTCAACCCGGAGGTCGACGTCGCCGTGCTGGCGGTGCCGGGCCTGCGCGCCCCCGCCCTGCCGTTCGCCCGGGAGACGGCCGGCGCCGGGGACAGCGCCATCGTGCTGGGTTATCCGCTCGACGGCCCGTACAAGGCGACGCCCGCGCGCGTCCGCGGCCGGATCAACCTGCGCGGCCCGGACATCTACGAGGCGAACACCGTGCAGCGCGACGTGTTCACCGTCCGGGCCGGCATCCGCAGCGGCAACTCCGGCGGCCCGATGCTCACCCCGGACGGCGAGGTGATCGGCGTGGTCTTCGGCGCGGCGGTGGAAGACCCGGACACGGGCTTCACCCTGACCGCGGAGCAGGTCCGCTCGGAGGTCGACGCCGCGCCTTCGCAGACGACGAACGTGAGCACGGGGGCCTGCGCGAGCTAGGGGGGGCGCCTGGTCATCCCTGGCTGCCCGGGTGCGGACCGGCAGCCGGCCGGATCCGCCCCGGCTCCTCAGCCGATGAAGTCCACAATGGACTTGCTCACCCGGTCCGGGTCCTCCAGGTGCGGGAAGTGCCCGATCCCGTTCCACACCTGCGGCTCGCGGTGCGGTCCGGCCCAGTCCACGGACTCGAGCGCGGTTTCCGGGACGATGCAGGTGTCGAGCGCTCCGTGCAGTTGCAGCAGGGGCGCGGCCACGCGTCGGTCCACGGCGTCGGTGAACCGGCGGCCCTCGCCGCGGAACTGCGCGCGAAAGGCCCAGCGGTAGTACTCCAGCGCGGAGTGCGCCACGCCCGGTACCAGCATCGCCTGACGGAAGCGGGCGGCGCTGTCGGCGAAGTCCGTCGAGGACCGCCACTCCGGACCGGACCAGGAGTGGAAGAGGGACTCGACCGCGGCGGCGTCGTCGCGCACCAGCCACTTCTCCGGGGCCATCGGCACCTGGAAGCGGAACAGGTGCCCGGCGGCGCGGGCCTGTCCGTAGCGGATCCGCCAGGCCGAGCGCTTCACCGCGGACTTCAGCGCCAGCGGGTGCGCCGCACCGACGGCGGTCACGGAGGCGACCAGCCGGGGGTGCAGGGCGGCCACCGTCCAGGCGAGCATCCCGCCCCAGGCGTGGCCGACGAGGTGGGCCTGGCGGACGCCGAGGGTCTTGATCAGGCCGCCGACGTCACCGGCCAGCGTCCACGCGTCGTAGCCGCGCGGGGGTTTGTCGGAGTCGCCGTAGCCGCGCAGGTCGACGGCGACCGCGCGGAAGCCCGCCTCGGCCAGCGCGGGCAGCTGGTGGTGCCAGGACCACCAGAACTCGCCGAACCCGTGCAGGAACAGGACCAGCGGCCCGTCGCCGGCCTCGGCGACGTGCAGCCGGATGCCGTTGGCGGAGACGTCGCGGTGCGTCCACGGGCCGTCGGTGCGGACGATCGACGGATCGGGCCTGGACGACACCGCGTGCACCGCCTCAGCGAGGGAACGCCGACGCCGGTTCAGGCGCGGGTCGCGGGCAGGTCGCCCTCGGAGGCGCGGTGCGGCTTGAGGGCCGCGGCCGTCTCCTTGACGCTGTCGATGGTGCGCTCCGGCGCCCTCAGCTTCTTCACCTTGCGCCAGCCGAGGAACGCCGTGACCAGCGTGGTCACCAGCATCAGGCCGAACACGGTGAGGAACGCCGGCCAGCGCACGCCCCACCAGTCGGACAGGATCTCCGCCACGAACAGGAAGAGGAAGTACGTGCTGTAGAGCAGCACGGCCAGCGCGATCAGGAAGAAGACCGCGCCCTTCAGCGCCTTCTTCACCTCGCTGATCAGCTCGGCCTTGGCCAGCTCGACCTCGGCCCGGACCAGGGTGGACAGGTGCTGGGTGGCGTCGCCGACCAGCTTGCCGATGGACTGCTCGCCCGCCGCGGCCTCCTCGTCGCTGGAGAGGGGCAGGTAGGGCACGGCCCCCACGCCGTCGGGACCGGTTCGCTCGTGTTTGGGGCTGCTCACCGGGTCATCGTGCCACGGACCCGATCCCCGGGCGCGGCGGACCGCCGGGAGTGTCGTGATCGGCCGGTTCAGTTTTCGCCGGCGTCGGCTCTCGCGTGGGCCCGGCTGCGCCGCAGCAGCAGCGCCGCGGAGGCCAGCGACGCGATGGCCGAGGCGATCAGCACGGCCGCTTTCGCGAGTTCGGCGGCCTCGCCGGCGAGCGCCAGGTCGGCGATCAGCAGGCTCACGGTGAACCCGACTCCGCCCAGCAGGGCCAGCGCGGCCAGGTCGCGCCAGTTCGTGTCCCGTGGTCTTTCCGCGAGGCCGAACCGCACGGCCAGCGCGCTCGCGCCGAGGATGCCGATGAACTTCCCGCCGATCAGCCCGGCCAGCACCGCCAGCGGCAACGCCGTGGTGAACACCTCGCCCAGCGCGTTGCCGCTCACCGAGATGCCCGCGGCGAAGAGGGCGAAGAGGGGCACCGCGACGGCCGCCGACCACGGCTGCAGCCGGTGCTCCAGCCGCAGCGCGGGTGCTTCGGCCTCACCCTCGTCCGGACGGACCCGCGTGAGCAGGCCGAGCGCGACGCCGGCGATCGTCGCGTGGATGCCCGCCGAGTGCACCGCGACCCACACGACCAGCGCGAGCGGCACGTACAGCCAGGCCGTGCGCACGCGCTTGTGCTGGAGGAAGGCGTACAACGCGAGCGCGGCGACGGCGACGGCCGCCGCGACCAGGTTGAAGCCCGTGGTGAACACGATGGCGATCACCAGGATCGCGCCCAGGTCGTCGACCACCGCCAGCGAGAGCAGGAAGACCCGCGCGCTGCTCGGCAGGTTGGACGCGGTCAGCGCGAGCACCCCGAGGGCGAACGCGATGTCCGTGGCCACCGGGATGGCCCACGCCCGGTCGGCGCCCGGCGCGCCCCCGGCGATGGCCAGCGCGAACAGGGCGGGCACGATCATGCCGCCGAGCGCCGCGACCACCGGCAGCACGGCCTGCTTGAACCGGGACAGCTCGCCGACCACGAGCTCGCGCTTGAGCTCCAGCCCGGCGACGAAGAAGAACAGCGCGAGCAGGCCGTCCTTGGCCCAGTCGCCGACCGACAGGTTCAGGTGCAGCAGCTCGGGGCCGAAGCGGAAGTCGCGCACCGCGCGGTAGACCTCGGCGATCGGCGAGTTGGCCCAGATCAGCGCGACGGCGGTGGCCACCAGCAGGATGACCCCGCCAGTGGTCTCGGTGCGCAGGTAACGGGCGAATTCCGCGGCCACGCGGGCCGGGCGGGAAGCGGGCACGGGAGAAGTCCTCCGGGAGGTGGGCAACACGAACACCGTTGCCGACCAGACTTCCCGGCGCACCTTTAACACCATCTTAACGCACGATCGGGCAAGTCCATGATCGTCATGACGCTCCCCACACCGGATGCCGGTGTCCCGCTGACCGGTTCTGCTTCTAGCATGCGAATCAAGCACGACAGCGTTGTCTAGAGCAGGGAAGAAAAACTTGTGAGCACCTCCAACGAGGTCCAGCAGGACACGAGGTTCTTCGGGCACCCACGAGGGCTGGCGAACCTCTTCGGCGTCGAGATGTGGGAGCGCTTCTCCTTCTACGGCATGCAGGGAATCCTCGCGATCTACCTGTACTACAAGGTCGACCAGGGCGGTCTCGCGCAACCCGAGGCGACCGCGACCAGCATCGTCGGTGCGTACGGCGGGCTCGTCTACCTCTCGACGATCGTGGCCGCCTGGGTGGCCGACCGCGTGCTCGGCTCGGAGCGCACGCTCTTCTTCAGCGCCGTGCTGGTGATGATCGGCCACCTCGCGCTGGCCCTCGTACCGGGCCTGCTCGGCGTCGGGATCGGCCTGGTCTGCGTCGCGGTCGGCGGTGGCGGCATCAAGGGCAACGCGACCGCCATGGTCGGCACCCTCTACCGCGCGGACGACAGCCGCCGTGACGGCGGGTTCACCCTGTTCTACATGGGGATCAACATCGGCGCCCTGGTCGGCCCGCTGCTGACCGGGCTGGCGCAGCAGGAGGTCGGCTTCCACCTCGGGTTCGGGATCGCGGCCGTGGGCATGGCGATCGGGCTGGTGCAGTACGTGCTGGGCCGGCGCAACCTGCCGGACGAGGCCCGGACCGTGCCGAACCCGCTCCCGCGCGCCCACCGGCCCGCCGCGATCGGCGTCGGCGTGCTGTTCGTCGTCGTGGTGGTGGCCGCGGTGCTGGCCGGCTGGGTGACGGCGGCCAACCTGGCCACCGTGACCGCCGCGGTGATCGCCGTGGCCTCGGTGATCCTGTTCGCCGTGGTGCTCAGCAGCAAGCGGATCACCAAGGTGGAGCGGCGCCGGGTGCTGTCGTTCATCCCGATGTTCGTGGCCAGCGCGGTGTTCTGGTCGCTGTACCAGCAGCAGTTCACCGTGGTCACGATCTACGCGGACAAGCGCCTCGACCGCGGGCTGTTCGGCTGGACCATGCCGGTCAGCTGGGTCTCCTCGATCGGCCCGGTGTTCGTCATCCTGCTGGCCGGGGTCTTCGCCGCGGTGTGGACGCGCCTCGGCGACCGCCAGCCCTCGACCCCGATCAAGTTCGCCGCCGGCACCGCGCTGATGGGCGTGGCCTTCCTGCTCTTCCTGCCGACGGCGGGCAGCAGCACGCAGACCCCGTTGCTGCTGCTGGTGCTGATCCTGCTGGTGTTCACCATCGCCGAGCTCAACCTGTCGCCGGTCGGCCTCTCGCTGTCGACCAAGCTGGCGCCGCGCGCGTTCCAGACCCAGATGGTCGCGTTGTTCTTCCTGTCGGTCGCGCTCGGCAGCGCGCTGTCGGGCTCGCTGGCGGAGTACTACTCGGCCGAGCACGAAGGCGCGTACTTCGGCGTACTGGGCGGGATCGCGGTCGTCGTCGGACTGATCATCGCGGCCATCTCGCCGTGGATCCGCAAGCTGATGTCGGGCGTGCGCTGACCCGTGGCGGTGCTCGCGCCGCCGTCCACGGGCCGGCGAGGGGACCCGGCCGGCCGCCGGGTCTCCGAGCCGGTCTATTCGGTCGGTTCCGGCAGCAGCCGCACGTCGTAGGCCAGGTTCAGCACCGCGTTGGATGACGGGTCGGTCAGGCCGACCTGCCAGTGGGTGCCGAACTGGTCCACGGCCGGGTCCATCGGGATGGTGCCCGAGAGCAGGACCGTGCCCGGGGTCGCCAGTTCGCGGGCGCGCAGTTCGGCGAGCCAGTACGCCGGGGTCAGCAGCTCGGCCAGGGTGCCGTCCTGGAGGAGGACGCCGTCCACGTGCGCGGTGAGGCGCAGGGTGTCCAGGCGGTCCTCGACGTCGGACAGGCGCCAGGCGCGGCGGGACAGCACGTCCGGGCCCGCGTTCTTGCTCCACGCCACCCCGTGCACCTCCAGGGCCCGGTCGGTGTGGTCGCAGGCCGCGGTCAGCAGGACGTCGGACGGGGTGAGCACCAGCGCCCACTCCGCCTCGCCGGAGGTGCGGGCGTGCTGGGCCGGCACGGAGTCCGTCTGCATCGCCAGATAGGGCGCCACCGGGTACAGCGCGGGCGTGGCCTTCGGCGCGGGCACCCCCAGCTCGGCCAGCTCCTTCACGTGCGCCGCGACGTCGTCCTGGCTGCGGCCCGCGTAGCCGGCGTTCAGCAGGGTGTGCACGGGCGTTTCCACTTCCGTGCCGTCGGGCAGGGTGAAGCGCAGCATCCGAAACCTCCGGGGGTCTTGCGTCCGATGGTGTATACATGGAGTATATCTGCCCTATGACACCAGAAGTCACCACGGCGCCGGGCACCGACCACCGCTCCCTCCGCCGCGCGTTCGCGGCTAGCCTCGCCGGTACCGCGCTCGAGTGGTACGACTTCGCGGCTTACTCGGTGGCGTCGGCGACCATCTTCGGCCACCTCTTCTTCCCCTCCGGCGACGCGCTCGCGGGCACCATGGCCGCCTTCTCCACGTACGCGGTCGGCTACCTCGCGCGGCCGCTGGGCGGCTTCGTGTTCGGACGGCTCGGCGACCGGCTGGGGCGTAAGCGCGTACTCGTCGTGACGCTGGTGCTCACCGGCGTGAGTACGTTCCTCATCGGCCTGCTGCCCACGTACGCGGCTGTCGGCGGCTTCGCGGCCGTACTGCTCGTCGCGCTGCGGTTCGCGCAAGGTGTGGGCATCGGCGGTGAGTGGGGTGGCGCCGTGCTGCTGTCCAGCGAGTTCGGGGACCCGGCGAAGCGCGGGTTCTGGGCGTCGGCCGCGCAGATCGGCCCGCCGGCCGGAAACCTTCTGGCCAACGGCGTCCTGGCCCTGCTCGCCGCCCTGCTCACCGACGCGCAGTTCACCTCGTGGGGCTGGCGCGTGGCGTTCCTGCTCTCCGGCGCGCTGGTCGGCTTCGGCCTGTGGATCCGGCTCAAGCTGGAGGAGACGCCGGTGTTCCGCCGCATCGCGGAGCTGGGCGACCGGCCGTCCGCGCCGATCTCGGAGGTCTTCCGCGACGAGCGCCGCGCGCTGGCCGCCGCTGTGCTGGTGCGCGTGTGCCCCGACGTGCTGTACGCGCTCTTCACCGTCTTCGTCCTCACGTACATCACTTCACACACCACGCTCTCGCGCGGACAAGGTCTTGCGGCGGTGATGATCGGCTCGGCCCTGCAACTGGTGCTGATCCCGGCGTTCGGTGCGTTGTCGGACCGGGTCTCGCGGCGCCGGCTGACCCTGGTGGCGGTGATCGCGGCGGGGATCTGGCCGTTCGTGTTCTTCCCGATGGTGGGCGACGGCTCGTTCTCCGCGTTGATCATCGGGGTGCTGCTGGCGCTGGTCATCCACTCGGCGCTCTACGGCCCACAGGCCGCCCTGGTCACGGAGCAGTTTTCGGAACGGCTGCGCTACACGGGCAGCTCACTCGCGTACACGCTGGCCGGCGTGATCGGCGGGGCCCCGGCGCCGCTGTTGTTCACCGCTCTGCTCGCCGGTTACGACACCTGGGTCGCGGTCGCGGGTTACCTTGCGGTCACCGCCGTGGTGAGCCTGGCCGGGGTGCTGCTGGCCCGGGACGCGAAGTGAGCGGGGGCGCCCTCTGTCTACTACCTGACCGAAGGCCGTCTGAGGAACACGGTCGACGGGGTCGAAACGTCACTGCGGGCAGGCGAATCGCTCCTGCGCCCGCCCGAGGTCGAGACCATTGTGGACAGTACGTGGGTGGAGTTCGAGTCACCGCGGCCGAAACGGCCGCCGCCGGCCGGAAATCGAGCGGCGATGAGAAAGCCCGGTACCCCTCATCAAGGACACCGGGCCTCCTCGCGCACCACCGGACGATCAGGCGTCGAGATCGGCCAGGGCCTGCTTGGCGGCCTCGAGCTCGGCCTCGAGCTGCGCGACCTTCGCGGCCTGCGCGTCACGGGCCTGGTTGATCACCTCGTCGATCGGGCCGGACAGGTCGGAGTGCAGCTCCTTCGCCGCGCGCGAGACGGCGGCGGCCGGGATCTCCAGTCCCTTCGCGACCCACTTGCTGCCGTTCTTGAGCTCGGCCTGCCACTCGCCGTCGGCCGTGCCGGTGACGGTGAGGATCAGCTCGACCGTGCGGGTCTTCTTCGCCGACGACGCGGCGGTGGCCTTCGGGCGCCCGCGCTTCGGCTTCGGCGCCTCCTCCTCGGCCGAAGCCGAGTCGGAGCCGGAGTCCGAGCCGGGGGCCGGGGCCGAGCCGGAACCCGAGGCCGGCTGCGGCGAAGCCGAGGTCGGCGACGTGGGCCCGGCGGCTGCCGGGGCCTCGGCGGCCTGCGGTGGTGACGCCGTCACCGCTTCGGCCGCGGTGTCCTCGTCGTGCGTCAAGGCTTCCACGGTCATACGTGTCGTCTCCTTGCCCGGATCTGGGGTGGGTACAGCGGCACATCTTAGAACACGCGTTCGATGGCCGCCATTCGGGGTAATCGGGCCCGCAGGGGCGCCCCCGAAGCGGGAGCGCCCCTGCGGGCCGCGGAGAACCTACTCCTGCTTGCCGGACTGCAATCCGGTGGAGATGAGGTCCATCACCGAGGAATCGGCCAGCGTGGTCACGTCGCCGACCTGACGGTTCTCGGCGACGTCGCGCAGCAGGCGCCGCATGATCTTGCCCGAGCGCGTCTTCGGCAGCTCCGGCACCACCATGATCTGCCGCGGCTTGGCGATCGGGCCGATCTCCTTGGCCACGTGGTTGCGCAGGGCCTGGATGGCCTCCTCGCCGCCGTCCACCGCGTTGCCGCGCAGGATCACGAAGGCCACGATGCCCTGCCCGGTGGTCGGGTCGGAGGCGCCGACCACCGCCGCCTCGGCCACCGTCGGGTGCGAGACCAGCGCGGACTCGACCTCGGTGGTCGAGATGCGGTGGCCGGACACGTTCATCACGTCGTCGACGCGGCCGAGCAACCAGATGTCGCCGTCGTTGTCGTACTTGGCGCCGTCGCCGGCGAAGTAGAAGCCCTGCTCGGAAAAGCGCGACCAGTACGTCTCGCGGTAACGCTCGTCGTCGCCCCAGATGCCCCGCAGCATCGACGGCCACGGCTGGTCCAGCACCAGGTATCCGCCGCCGCCGTGCGGCACCTCCGCGGCCTGGTCGTCGACCACCTTCGCGGAGATGCCCGGCAGCGCCCGCTGGGCCGAGCCCGGCTTCGTGGCGGTGACGCCGGGCAGCGGCGAGATCATGATCGCGCCGGTCTCGGTCTGCCACCAGGTGTCGACGATCGGCGCCCGGTTCGCGCCGATGGTCTCGCGGTACCACATCCACGCCTCGGGGTTGATCGGCTCGCCGACCGAGCCCAGCACCCGCAGGGAGGACAGGTCGTACTCGGCCGGGATCTGCGCGCCCCACTTCATGAACGTGCGGATCAGCGTCGGCGCGGTGTAGTAGATGGAGACCTTGTACTCCTGCACGATCTCCCAGTGCCGCCCCTCGTGCGGGGTGTTCGGCGTGCCCTCGTAGACGACCTGCGTGACGCGGTTCGCGAGCGGTCCGTAGACGATGTAGCTGTGCCCGGTGATCCAGCCGATGTCGGCGGTGCACCAGTAGACGTCCTCGCCCGGCTTGTGGTCGAACACGGTGTGGTGGGTGTACGCGGTCTGCGTGAGGTAGCCGCCCGAGGTGTGCAGGATGCCCTTCGGCTTCCCCGTGGTGCCCGAGGTGTACAGGATGAACAGCGGGTGCTCGGCGTCGAACGCCTCGGGTGCGTGCTCGGCCGGCTGGCTGTCCACGAGCTCGTGCCACCACAGGTCGCGCCCGTCGGTCCACGGCACCTCGCCGTCGAGGTCCGAGCCGGTGCGGCGCACCACGAGGACCTTCTCCACGCTCTCGGCGCCTTCGAGGGCCTCGTCCACGTTGGCCTTCATCGGCGCGGCCTTGCCGCGGCGGTACTGGCCGTCGGAGGTGACCACGATCTTCGCGGCGGCGTCGTCCACCCGGGCCCGCAGCGCGGTCGGGGAGAACCCGCCGAAGACCACGCTGTGCAGCGCGCCGATCCGCGCGCAGGCCAGCATGGCGAAGATGGCCTCGGGGATCATCTGCAACTGGATCGCGACGACGTCGCCCGCGTTCACGCCCAGCGAGATCAGGGCGTTCGCGGCCTTGGACACTTCGTCCTGAAGCTGCGCGTAGGTGATGTCGCGGGTGTCGCCGGGCTCGCCGACCCAGTGGATCGCCACCTGCTCGCCGTGGCCGGACTCGACGTGCCGGTCCACGCAGTTGTACGCGACGTTCAGCTTCCCGCCGACGAACCACTTCGCGAACGGGGCATTGGTCCAGTCCAATACCTGGGACCACTTCGTGTCCCAGGTCAGGCGTTCGGCCTGCTCGGCCCAGAACTGCTCCCGGTCGGCGTCCGCCTTCGCGTACAGCTCGGCCTGGGCATTGGCCTGAGCAGCGAATTCGTCGCTCGGGGGGAACGTACGGCTTTCGTTGAGCAGATTGTCCAACGCTGGGGACTGCTCGGTCATGGTGCAAGGCCTCCTGTAGTGCGAACCCGCGGCTCACGGCACGCTAGCGACGGTAGTCCGCCCAGGACAAGGGTGCAGCGACCCGGCTCGGGCGGGTTCAGCCGAGCCGGGCCCGCAGCCGTGCGCGGGCGCCGGGCCATTCGGCGTCCGTCATCGAATACAGCACCGTGTCGCGCGAGCTGCCGTCCGGGCGGACGCGGTGGGCCCGCAGCAGGCCCTCGCGCAGGGCCCCGAGCCGTTCGAGGGCGCGCTGCGAACGGAGGTTCCGGCTGTCGGTCTCCCACGCCGCGCGCTGGGCCCCGAGCACCTCGAAAGCGTTGCGCAGCAACAGGAACTTCGCTTCGGTGTTGATCGGTGTCCGCTGCCACCGCGGCCCGAGCCAGGTGAACCCGATCGACAGGATGCGGTGCTTCGCCACCATCTGGTAGTACGAGGTGGAGCCGGCGACCCGGCCGGTCGCGACGTCGATCTGCGCCCACGCCAGCCGGCCCGGCTCGGCCCGCGCGGTCTCGATCATCGATTCCGCCGCGGCCAGGTCCTCGGGCATCCGCTGGCTCATCCAGGACCAGATGCCGGGGTCCTGCGCGGCCTCGAACAGGCCCTGCGCGTGCTCCGGGGAGAGCGGCTCGAGGCGCACGTGCTCGCCGGACAGGGTCGGGTGTTGGCTCCAGTCGCTCATGGACACCAAGCTACGGCCGGAAGTGGCTTCCCACGATAGCCATTTTTCGATCATGTGAAAAGTCCAATTCTCCGGTGCTTATGCTCGCGGGAACGATCTAGCGAGAGGGCGCGGGGATGGCCGGAGAACGGGAAGACCTCACCTGGGAGTTGTTCGGCTCGGCCAGCCGGGAGCTGGCCGAGGCGGTGGCCGCGGACGGGTTCGCCCCCGACCTCATCCTCTCCATCGCGCGCGGCGGCCTGTTCGTCGCCGGTGCGCTCGGCTACGCGCTGGACGTGAAAAACCTGCACGTGATGAACGTCGAGTTCTACACCGGCGTCGACCAGCGCCTCGACCTGCCGGTGATGCTGCCGCCGGTGCCCAACGTGGTGGACCTCAGCCGCAAGAAGGTGCTGGTCGCCGACGACGTGGCCGACACCGGGGCCACGCTCAAGCTGGTCCGTGACTTCTGCGCCGACCACGTGGCCGACGTCCGCTGCGCGGTGATCTACGAGAAGCCGCACTCGACGGTGAAGGCCGAGTACGTGTGGCGCCGGACCGACCGGTGGATCAACTTCCCGTGGTCGGTGCTGCCGCCCGTGGTCGAGCGCGCGGGCCAGGTGCTGGACGCATGACCGACCCGTTGAAGCCGCTGCTGGCCCTCGAAGGCGTCGCGACGGCGGCGAAGTCCGCGCAGGACGCGGTGTTCGCCGTCCACCGGCTGCCCGCGAACCTGCGTGGCGGAGCGGAGACGGCGGCCGAAGCCTCGGTCCGCGCCGCGCGCGCTTCGGCCGGCATCGACGGTGCCAATCCCGAACTGCCGGTCGGCGGAGAGGTGACGGATCCGCTGCTGGCCGGCGCCCTGCGGGTCGCCGAGTCGCTGGAGGCGGTGCTGCCGACCTGGCGCCGCGCGCCGTTGCAGGCGTTGGCCCGGCTGCACGTGCTCGCGGCTTCGGACCTCGTCGAGGACTCCGACGCGCTGGGCCGCCCGCGCACCGGCGGTTCACGGCTGGAGCTGCTGGCCCAGCTCGTCACCGGCGCGACGTCGGTGCCCGGCCCGGTCCTCACGGCCGTGGTGCACGGGGAACTGCTGGCGCTGCGGCCGTTCGGGACGGCGGACGGGGTGGTCGCCCGCGCGGCGGCCCGGCTCTCGATGATCGCGACGGGTCTCGACCCGAAGGCGCTGACCGTGCCGGAGGTGGCGTTCTTCCGGCGCGTGCCCAAGTACGTCGAGCTGGCCGCCGGGTTCGCCGAAGGCACCGAAGACGGCGTGCGCGCGTGGCTGCTGTTCTGCTGCGAAGCGTTCGAGACCGGGGCGAACGAGGCCCGCGGCATCTCCTCGGCGGCCGGGTGACCAGGACGCCGGGTGACTAGGACTCGGTCAGCCGCGCGGACCACTTCTCCTCGATCCGGCCGAACCGCCAGACCGCCAGCGCCACCAGCCAGGTCAGCACGAACAGGCCGATGATGGCGAAACCAGCGTAGTCCAGGTCCACCTCGGCGATCGCGGCGAGCGGGCCGTGGGTGATGCCCAGCCGGTCGGCCAGGATCGAGGCCAGCTCGATGGTGCCGATCACCAGCGCGACCGCCACGGACAGCGCGGTCACGGTGAGGTTGTAGAAGATCTTGCGGATCGGCCGGGCGAACGCCCAGCCGTAGGCGAAGTTCATGAACACCCCGTCGGCCGCGTCGAACAGGCTCATCCCGGCGGCGAACAGGATCGGCAGCACCAGGATCGCGTACCAGGGCAGGGCGAACGCCGCCGCGCCCGCCGCGAGCACGAGCAGCCCGATCTCGGTGGCGGTGTCGAAGCCGAGCCCGAACAGCAGGCCCACCGGGTAGATGTGCCACGGTTCGCGCACGGCCTTCGTCGCGCCGCTCAGCAGGCGGTTCAGGAAGCCGCGGTGGTCGAGCTGGCGTTCGAGGGCGGCCTCGTCCACTTCGCCGCGGCGCACCTTGGCGAACACCCGGACGATCCCCACCAGCACCACCAGGTTCATGGCCGCGATGAGGTAGAGGAACACGCCCGAGACGGACGTGCCGATCAGCCCGGTGGTCTCGTGCAGCGTCGAGGAGCCGTCCTCCAGCGGCCCGGCCAGCGCGCGCACGCCCAGCGACAGCAGCAGGCACAGCGCGAACACGATCGTCGAGTGCCCGAGGGAAAACCAGAACCCGACCGAGAGCGGGCGCCGGCCGTCGGACATCAGCTTGCGGGTGGTGTTGTCGATGGCGGCGATGTGATCGGCGTCGAACGCGTGCCGCAGGCCGAGGGTGAACGCGGTGACGCCGAGCCCGATCCCGAACCCGCCGGCCGTCCCGAGCGCGTAGTGCCGCGGTGCGATGACCAGCACGAGCAGCCCCCAGCCGACGAGGTTCAGCAGCAGGACGAAACCGGCCATACCGGCGATCGACGCCCATTCCGCCCGGGACAGCCGTGGTTGCCTGCCGGTGCCCGCCTCACCCATCGCCCGCCCGTTCCTCTCGGTGAAACCGCTGAAAGGCTAAGCAGCCGACCAGATGGACCGCAACGGCGTCCGCTGCGCCTCGGACGCCACGAAGGCCTCCTCGCCCGCGTCCGACGCGGTGAAGGAGGCCTTCGCAGCTCGCCGCGCCCCTGCGCGGTTTCGCCGTTGGCTCTGGGTCAGCCGGCTCGCAGCTGGAGGGCGTCCAGCGCCTTGCGCACGTGCCCGCCGTTGGCCGCCAGTGCTTCGGCGGCGTGGCCGACGTCGCAACCGGACAGCAGGTGCACCAGCGCGGTCTTGAGGTCACCGCCGGACTCGGTCAGCGCGTCCGAGCAGTCGGCCATGGTCATGCCCGTGGCCTCCTGCAGGATGCGGATCGTCCGCCCGCGCAGCTTCGCGTTGGTCGCGCGCATGCTGACCATCAGGTTCGAATAGGTCTTCCCCAGCTTGATCATCGTCGCGGTGGAGAACGCGGTCAGGATCAGCTTCTGCGCCGTGCCCGCCTTCATCCGCGTGGAGCCCGCGAGCACCTCGGCCCCGGTGGCCACGGCGATCAGCACGTCGACCCCGGCCGGCTTGGCCGCCCTCGGGTTGGCCGAGACCAGACCGGTGTGCGCGCCGGCCCGGCTGGACGCCTCGAGCGCGCCCAGCACGAACGGCGTGCGCCCGGACGCCGCCAGGCCGAGCACGAAGTCACCGGAGCGGACCACCGCGGACAGCTCGGCCGCGCCCGCCTCGTCGTCGTCCTCGGCGTTCTCCACGGCCTGGCGCAGGGCCTTCGCGCCCCCCGCATGGTGGGCGACGAACCAGTCCGAAGGCACGTTGAAGGTCGGCACCAGCTCGGCCGCGTCCAGCGTGGCCAGCCGGCCGGACGTGCCGGCCCCGACGTAGTGCACGCGCCCGCCGCCGCGCAGGGCTTCGACCGCGTAGTCCACCGCGCGCGCCAGCTCCGGCAGCACCGCGGCCACCGCGTCGGGCACCCGGCGGTCCTCGGCGTTGATCGCGCCGAGGATCCCCATCGTGGACATCAGGTCGATGTCGGTCGTGCGGGGATTGCGCTGTTCGGTCGGCGAATCGACGTGCACCGCCTGGCAGGGGACGGACATCATGCGCCTCACTTCTCGCTTCACTTACCGGTTTCCCGCGGACGGCGGCGACCGTCGGGCCTGACCCCGAGCCGGTGCGAGCCGACCGCGTCCCTCGTCGCGTCCAGCGCGTTGACCGAGGCGTCCATGTGCCGCTGGGCCACCCCGATGAACAGGCAGTCGATCACGGTGAGCTGGGCGATCCGGCTCGCCGTGGCCCCGGAGCGGAAGGTGGTCTCCCGCGCCGCCGTGGTCAGCACGTAGTCGGCGACCTCGGTGATCGGGGAGCGCGGGAAGTTCGTCACCGCGACGGTAATGGCGCCGTGTTCACGGGCGACCCGCAGGGCCTCCACGGTGTCGGTGGTCGCGCCCGTGTGCGAGACGCCGATCGCCACGTCGCCCGGGCTCAGCACCGCGGCCGAGGTCAGCATGATGTGCGTGTCGGACCAGGCGAAGCAGACGCGGCCGATGCGGTGCAGCTTCTGCTGCAGGTCGGCGGCGACGAAGGCGCTGGCTCCCACGCCGTACACGTCCGCCCGGCCGGCGCCGGCGAGGGCTTCGATCACGTGCTGCATGGTCGCCACGTCGAGCTGCTCGGCGGTCTCCTCGACCGCGCGCGCGTCGGCGAAGCTGACCTTGCCGATCACCGCGGCCAGGTCGTCGTCCGGGCCGATCTCGCCGCCGAGGTTGCGCGTGGTGCGCGCCTCGGTGCGGGCGGTGTCCGCGGCGAGCGCGATGCGAAGCTGCGGGTAGCCGCCGACGCCGACCGCCTTGCAGAAGCGGGTCACCGTGGTCTCGCTGGTGTTGGCGGACAGCGCCACCTCGGTGATGCTGCGTCTGGCCACCGCGGCCGGGTTCTCCAGCACGACCTGAGCCACCCGCTGCTCGGCGCGCGCCAGACCCGGCAGCAGCGACCGGATGCGGACCAGCGGGCTCGAGTCCGCGTCACGCACGGTGGCCTGAGCTGCGATGGGCTCGGACGGTACCGCCACGATTACCGATTCGGCACCGTCCACCGTCGGAAAGTCACCAACCGTTGGCATTTGCGACAAGGCTACCCACATCCTTCAGCAGGATCGCGACCCGTCCGTGTCTGCGGACTTCGATTTGCGATTAATCGTTGTCAAGAAAGTCGCTAACCAGGTCGTGGTTGTTAACGAGCTCAAGCTAACGACTTGGCAACACAGTGTCGCTACGTCAGGGTGGGTTCGGCGCTCAGCGGGACGAAGAAGTGAACGCCCGGTGATGATCCGGTCACCGGCTGGTCAGAACCCAGCCGGAAGCGGTCAGGGCGGCCGGGTTCCGCTCACCATCGAGCACCGTCCGGCCGCGTTCGGTGACTTTCACACCGTCGACGGAAACTCCGCGGCCGGTGTAATCCGGATCGGTGCTGTAACGCCAGCGCAGGGTCGTAACGCCGGTCGCCGGCACGTCGGCGGTGACACGCCACCAGGCGCGGTGCCCGTGCCCGGAGAGCGACGTCACTTCGCCGGACGGCGCACCCGGGCCGGTGGCCCGGAGCTGAACCGGTTGCCAATAAACCCCGTCGGTGGTCGATTCGAGCTGTAGTGGATCGCTCGGCCCCTCCGTGTCCACGAAGGCCGAGAAGGCCACGTGCAGTGGTCCGCCGGCCCGAGGCGCCAGAGGCTGTGTACTCAGCGTGGCTGTCGCGCTGTCGCCGAGGCCCGCGTACCAGGCGTCGCGGCCTTCGACGGGCCTCACGGCCATGGCCTTGGCCAGTGAAGTCGCCCAGACCTGCCGCGCGGTGTTGATGGAGCCCCAGTTGCGGGTGGGGTGCACGCGATTGGTGAGCAGCAGCGCGAACGAGCGCGACTCGGGATCGATCACCAGCGTCGTCCCGGTGAACCCGGTGTGGCCCGCGGTGACCGGCGAGGAGAGCGCACCCATGTACCAGGGCTGGTCCAGCTCGAAGCCCAGGCCGTGGGAGTCGTCCGGGAACTTCTGGTTGTAGTTGGTCAGCATCGACTCGACCGTGTCCGGCCGGAGGATCCGGTGGCCGCGGTAGGCGCCGCCGTTGAGGATGGCCTGGGCGAGCCCGGCCAGGTCGCCCGCGGTGGAGAACACGCCCGCGTGGCCGGCCACACCACCGAGCGACCACGCGTTCTCGTCGTGCACCTGCCCGCGCACGAGGCCGCGCGGCGGGTTCGACTCGTACTCGGTGGCGGCGATCCGGTCCAGTTTCGACGCGGGCGGGTTGTACCCGGTGTCGGTCAGGCCCAGCGGCGCCGTGATCCGGTCGTGGACCACCTGGTCCAGCGGCGCGCCGGCGACCTTCTCGACCAGGAAGCCGAGGTTGAGCAGGTTCAGGTCGGAGTAGAGGTAGGTGGTGCCGGGCGCGTTCTTCAGCGGGCTGTCCAGCACGGCCTTGCGGCGCGACGGGATGTCGGGGTAGCCCTGCCACAGCGAGGGCACGGGGTCGGCGTCGAAGCCGGACGTGTGCGTGAGCAGTTGCTCGACGGTCACCGCGGCCTTGCCGTTCGCCGCGAACTCCGGCAGGTACCGCGCGACCGGCGCATCCACGTCCACCTGGCCCCGCTCCACCAGCTGCAGCGCGGCGATCGAGGTGAACAGCTTGGAGATGGAGGCCAGGTCGAAGATCGTGTCGTCCCGCATCGGAACCTGCTGGTCCGGGGGCAGTTCGGTGCCGTTCGCGTCGGCGTAGCGCAGGGCCCCGCCGACGGCGTACCGGTCCACGACCACGCCGTCGTGCGCGAGCAGGCCCACGGCGCCGGAGAAGTGCGGGTGCCCGGTCGCGTCCGGCTGCGTCCAGTTCTTCAGGAACTGCTCGGCGTCGCGGATCGGCCGGCGGTCGAGGCCGACGTCGGACGGCCTGCCCTCGCGCAGCGTCGTGGCGGGCGAGGCGAACCCCGTGCGGGGCCGGTCGAAGCGCCCGGCCAGCGGGTCGTGGTGGTCGGTGATGGCGGCGGCTCCCGCGCTGGTCAAGGTGGCGGCCGCGACCAGTGCGCTCAGGGTCGCGACGAGCACTTTTCTAGCACGCATGGCGGTCTCCTCAGCGGTAGATCAGGTAGCGGCGGCGGGTCCGGTCGAACTGGGCCAGCTCGGCCCGCCAGGCGCCGGTGATCTCCTCGACGTTCGCGCCGGCGTCGACCATGGTGCGCAGCCGGTCGGAGCCGGACAGCTTGTCGATGGCGAGGTCGGGCCGCCAGCCGAACTGCTTCGGCGCGATCCGCCTGGCCGTGACGAACATGGTCACGGCGGTGCGGATCGCGTCGAACGAGCGCGGGTCGGTGACCGTGAGCTGGACCCCGCCGCAGGTCTCGTTGACGAACTTGCCGAACGTGGGCACGAAGTAGGTCTCGCGGAACGCGGCACCGGGCAGGTGCTGCTGCTCCAGCGCGTCGCGCCAGCGCCAGTCGAGGCCGGGCGCACCGATGATCTCGAACGGGCGGGTGGTGCCGCGGCCCTCGGTGAACAGCGTGCCCTCGAACAGGCCCGTGCCGGGGTAGACGAGCGCGGTGTCCGGTGTCGGCATGTTCGGGCTCGGCAGGACCCAGCGCTGGCCGGTGTCCGCGAAGAACGTGTCACGCCGCCAGCCGCGGACCTGGACGACTTCGAGGTGATCGAGCCGCCCGCCCTCGGCGGGCAGGAATTCGGCGGCGAAGAAGCGGGCCAGCTCCCCGACGGTCATCCCGTGCTGCTGCGCGATCGGCTTGAGACCGACACCGGAGGCGAACTTCGGGTCGAGCACCGGCCCGGCCGACCGGCCGCCGATCGGGTTCGGCCGGTCCAGCACCACGAAGGCCGCGCCGATCTTCGCCGCCGCCACCATCGCGGTGTAGAGCGACCAGATGTAGGTGTAGAAGCGGGCGCCGACGTCGGCGATGTCGAAGACGACCGTGTCGAGTCCGGCCTTGGTGAACAGCGTCGCGAGCTTCGCGGCGCTGGCGCCGTACGCGTCGTACACCGGGATGCCCGTGCGCGGGTCGGTGTAGTCGCCTTCGGAGCCGCCGGCCTGCGCGCTGCCGCGGAAGCCGTGCTCGGGCCCGAAGGCCGCCACGGGACGGACACCCGCGGCGACCATCGAGTCGACGATGTGATCGCCGTTGGCCAGCACGCCCGTCGGGTTTGACAGCACGCCGAGCTTGCGACCGGCCAGCGGACGCCAGGACTGGGCGGCCAGCTGTTCGGCTCCGGTGAGGACCCGCGGGTACCGCTGCTGAGCCGGTAACTGGGCTGCTGGCTGGGCGCGGGCGACGGCCGACCCACCCGCGAGGACGGGCACGGCCAGCGCGGGGACGGCGAGGAAGCGCCTGCGGTCGATGGTCACCAGGTCAGCCCGTGGCCGAAGGGGTACTTGACGGTCTGGGTGTCGGCGCCCGCCGGAATGTCCACCGGCAGCTTCCCGGTCGGCTTCGTCTCGCCGAGGACCACCTTGGCCAGCGCCTCCAGCGACGGCCCGATGTAGCCGTAGGTGGCCAGCCAGGTCGGCACCGGGTTGGCGTAACCGGCGTCGTACGGGATCTGCGCGGCGACCGCGACCACGGGTTTTCCGGTGTCCATCAGTGCCTGCAACAGCTGGTTCTGCCGGGGGAAGCCGCCGAGGTTGTTGGTCAGCACGACCACCAGGTCGGCGCTCCTCGCGGCGGTGGCGGCCTGCGTGACGAGGTCGTCGGACGGGGTCTGCCCGGTCGGCAGCGCCGAGGCCCTGGTCCCGTGCGCGGTCAGCTTCCCGGCGAGCGTCTGCGTGCTGGTCACGCCCCAGCCGGTGACGAGCGCGGTCGCGGGCTTCTGCTTGAGCGGCAGCACACCGGCGTCGTTGGCGATCGCGGTGACGGAGCGGTCCGCGATGCCCTGCGCCGTGGCGAGGTGGGCGGGGGTGCCGACCTTCTGCGGGATCGCGGCGGGGTCGGTGAACGGCGCGTACAGGATCCCGCGCTTGAGCTTCAGCTTGAGCACCCGCAGCACGCTCTGGTCGATCCGCCGCATCGGCAGTTCGCCGGACTTCACGGCGGCCAGCACGGCGTTGATCGCGACGTCGAGGTGTACCGGCATCAGTAGCTGGTCGATGCCGGCCTGCAGGGCGAGGACGGGGATCTCGGCGTCGCTGTGCAGCTCGCGCACGCCCTGCATCTCCAGCGAATCGGTGATGACCACGCCGTCGTAGCCCAGTTCGCCGCGCAGCTTCCCGGTGATGATCGGCTTCGACAGCGTCGCGGGCTCACCGGACGGGTCGAGGCTCGGGAACTGGATGTGCGCGCTCATGATCGAGTCGATGCCCGCGGCGATGGCGGCCTTGAACGGCGGCACGTCGATCGCGCGCCACTGCTGCTCGGTCCGGTCGATGCGCGGCAGCCCGGTGTGGCTGTCGGTGGCGGCGTCGCCGTGTCCGGGGAAGTGCTTCGCGGTGGCCGAAACGGTGGCCGCGGGCAGCCCCGAGTCCTGGTAGCCCTGGACTTCGGACGTGACGAACTGGCTGGTCAGCCCCGGCTGCCCGGAGAACGAGCGGACCCCGATCACCGGGTTGGCCGGGTTGGAGTTGACGTCGGAGTCGGGCGCGAAGTCCTGGTTGATGCCGACCGCGCGCAACTCGTGGCCGATGATCGTGGCCGCCTGGTCCGCCCGGCCGGGATCCCGGCCGGCGGCGATGGCCATCGAGTTGGGGAACTCGGTGGCCGGCGCGCCCATCCGGGTGACGGTGCCCCCCTCCTGGTCGGTGCCGATCTGCAACGGAATGTGCGCGCCGCTGGAGATGGCGGCCTGCTGGAGCCCATTGGAGAGCTTCGCGACCTGGGTGGGGCTGTCGAAGTTGTCGCGGCTGTCGTTGTTGAAGTAGATGACCCCGCCGAGGTGGTACTTCGCGACCGCCTGCGCCGCCGTGTCAACCCCGAAGTCCGCCTGGTTCTTGGCGTTGACCTCATCGGCGGACTGGCCGTTGACCCAGGTGACGAACAGCTGGCCGACCTTCTCCTCGAGGCTCATACCGCGCATCGCCTGCCCCGCGGCCGCGTCGAGCCGGACGTCCGCACTCATCGGCTGCTGCCGCTCCGTCGTCCCGGCCGCGGCGCCGACACCACCGAACGCCACCAGTCCGGCCAGGGGTACGGCAAGCGCATGAATCCTCCGCGGGCGCGCGAGTCGGGTCGTCACGATGGCCTCCCAGTGTCGTGCGCCCGCGGTGGTCAGAAGTCCACTCGGAAGCGCCGGTATCGGGAAGCTACTCACCGCGCCCGGCGTTGTCCATCGGCCGAGCGCAGGAATCACCGCGCTGATCAGGGGTTCTTGTCCTCCCCGAGAGCGCGGGCACACTCTCGTGGCCTACTCCTCACTGACAACCAGCGCGGCGCCGCCCCTCTTGCGGTCGTTCTCACCGCCACGCCGGACCGCCGGGCCTACGGGTGGACCCACCCAACTCCCGCGATGACGACCGCCGCAACCGAGGTCGCCCCGCCCGCCGTTCGGCCAAGCTCACGCCACCCGCCACCCGCCACCCGCCACCCGCCATCTGCCACCCGCCACCCGCCACCCGCCACCCGCCATGCGGCCAGGCCCGCGGCCCACGCCGTCTCCCGCTAAGCCAGGCCCGCAGCCCACGCCACCCGCCGCCCGGCCAGGCTCGCAGCCCACGCCATCTGCCGCTCGGCCAGGCCCGCGCTGCTCGGCCAGGCCCGCGCTGCTCGGCCAGGCCCGCGATCCACGCCACCTGCCGCTCGACCAAGCCGCCTCCCGCTCGGCCAGGCCGCGATCCACTCCACCCTGCCCCGATCATGGCCACTGCGGTCCAACTCGCCAGCAGCCCGGCCCTCTCCGCGGGCGAATCGCGCCGAAGATCGTGTCACGCACCCTTCATGCGTCCCCGGACAGCTTGGCCATACCCGCAAACACTGGCGGCGCCCGTCAGCCAATGGCCAACGGGCGCCGCCAGTCAAGCGCGGAACATCTCGGGCGACCAAGCGTGCAACTCTGGTCGTACCTTCATGGACTCGGCGTCCGGCGTCCCGGTACGCAGTCCCTAGACGACGAGCCTCCCGCGGCGTGCTGCGCGTGGGTACCCGGAGTCCGCGCACGGAGGTTGCTCGGGGTGGCAGAGGCTTCTCTTCTACCTCTGCCCTGGCCGACTCAACGTCCGCACCTTCTTTCTACGCCGTGAGCCCGGTCACTTCAAGTGCGCGTACGGGTGCACCGGTACAGAGGCTCGATCTAGTGACAGGAGAACCCTGCGCGACGGATAATCGTTGGCTGCACAGGAAAACTACCGTCCGGTACCGCCGGGCGAGTGCTCACTCCCGGACTCCCCGGGACCGTCGTCGCCGACCCAGGCCGTACCAGGTCGCGCCGGCCGCCACGGCGCCGACCCCGAGGGCCACCATCCCCGCCGAGCGAGCCGGAATCCGGCTGCGCAGGGACATGGGCCGCTCGAACGCGAGGATCGGCCAGCCGCGTTCACCGGCCTCCCGGCGCAGCAACTTGTCGGGATTCACCACGTGTGGATGTCCGACGACCTCCAGGAGTGGGACGTCGGTGCTCGAATCGGTGTACGCATAGCACTCGGCGAGGTCGTACCCGTACGTCGCAGCTTGCTGCTTGGCGGCGACGGCCTTGTTGTCGCCGTAGCAGTAGAAATCGACCTGACCGGTGTAGCGCCCCCCGGCGATCTCCATGCGGGTGGCAACACAGCGCGTGGCCCCCAGCATCGCCGCGACGGGCGCCGCCACTTCCTCCCCGGTGGCCGAGAGGACCACCACGTCGTGTCCGTCGGCGAGGTGCTGGCCGATGAGCTCGGTGGCCTCCACGTAGACCAGCGGGTCGACGACGTCGTGCAAGGTCTCCTGCACGATCGCGGAAACCTGGGCGACGTCCCACCCCGCGCACAGTGCGGAGACCTCGGCGCGCATCCGCTCGGTCTTGTCCGCGTCGGCCCCGGCGAGTGAGAAGACGAGCTGCGCGTACGCGCTCCGCAACGCCGCCCGCCGGTTGATCAGACCTTCTCTGAGCAATGGTTTGCTGAACGCCAGCGCACTGGAAGAAGCGATGATCGTCTTGTCGAGATCGAAGAACGCCGCGACGGCGCGCGGGGGCTCTGGGGGACGTGATTCGCGCGGCGGCGCGCTGCTGGGTTCGGCCACGTGATCAGGATAGGAGAAGGGGCCGACAGGATTGCGTTGATCGACCACCGACGCGCCCACCCGGTGCGAAAATCCATGACAGGACAGCACTTCTGGCCTCGGATGCCGTTACCGAATCGTAGGTGTCGCCGAACGCGCCAACCGGCGCCCGGCGGAGCTACAGTGGAGGAGTCCGGTGTCCGACCGGGCCAGGTTCAGTCCGACCCCCCGGGGCTGAGCCCTTTGGCGGCCCTCGTCCCTCCCCCCTGGCGAGGGCCGCCCTCTATTTCGCTCCGGAATACGCTTTCCGCCTCTTTCAACCCCTGTAGGCCCCGTTTTACGCACGCCCGTTTTCTCACCTTGACCGGGACTACTCCACGATCGTGCCAGATTCCGGATTCTGCTCGACTCGCCTGCTATCCGCCTCCACCGGCTCGAATCACGGCACCACCGCACTCCCCAAGCCGGTGCGCACGGTCCACTACCTGAGCTACCACAGACGGCCGCTTTCCCACCCTACGCACCTACCCGCGAGCCCGGTCCGGTCAGCCGCACCGGACTTTCGGAAATCGCCTCAAAATTGCTACTCCGCCCAAATCCAGCGCACCCATCTTACTGTTCACCCCCGCCAGTCCCCCTCCGCCCATCCCAGCCCCTTCGGCATCCCCCGAACCTCCACACCACCTCGATCTCACACGATTTTCTTTCCATGTCAACCCAATCTCGGACTATCGCCACCCCACCCGGCCCGCTCCGAAATACCCACGCCCCCCTGGGGCGGATCCTCCCGCATCACCCCGACAATCCCACGCTCGAATCAAATCCACCGCCGAAGTTGTCCACAGGATCCCGGTTGTCCACAGATCGGCCCGACGGTCATTGCGGAGGACCCGAGCGCTCGGCGACGGTGGTGGTCCGGCCCACTATTCCCGGGGAGGGACCATGGCCACGCAACGTCCGCTCGTCATCGCCACTGATGAGACGGTGCTCGACGAGATCCTGCGGGTGGCCGCGGTCGCGGGCTGCGAACTCGACCGCGAGCCCGACCTGGTGGCCGCCCGCGCCCGGTGGGCCCACGCGCCACTCGTGGTGCTGGACGAGGAGGCCGCGATCGTCCGCGTCGGTCTCCGTCGCCGCGCCGGAGTGCTGCTGGTGTGCAAGGGCACGCCGGGGGAGGAGACGTGGCGTCGTGCGGTCGCCGTCGGCGCCGACAAGGTCGTCCGCCTGCCGGACGGCGAGGACGAGCTGATCGCCGCCTTCGCCGACGTGGTCGACGGTCCAGCCGGCCCGCCGGGCCCGGTGATCGCCGTGGTCGGCGGTCGTGGAGGTGCGGGTGCGTCGGTGCTCGCGGCCGCCGTCGCGCTCGAAGCGGTGCGCTCGTCGCCGGCGCTACTGGTCGACTGCGACCCCCTCGGCGGCGGGCTGGACCTGCTGCTGGGCCTGGAGAAGACGGAGGGACTTCGCTGGCCCGAGGTACGCCTGACCGGTCGCGTCTCGATCCCGAGGCTCGTCGAGGCGCTGCCCTCCAGCGGTGCGCTTCCGGTGCTCTCGTGCGGTAGCGAAGGCGCCGGTCCGTCGCCGGACGCTTTGTCCGCCGTCGTGACCGCCGGCCGTCGAGCCGGGCGAACCGTGGTCTGCGACCTGCCTCGTTCGCTGGGCGAAGGGGCAGTGACGGTGAGCGCCACCGCGGACCTGGTCGTGCTGGTCGTCCCGCAGGAGTTCCGTGCCTGCATGGCGGCCAAGCAAGTCCTCCGCCGCCTGTCCGCTCACTCCGACCACCTGGCAGTGGTCGCAAGTGGACGTTCGATCACCGGCGCGTCTCCCGCGAAAACCGCAGCCCTCCTCGGCCCGCCCCTGCTGGCCACCCTCCCGCCCGAACGCCGTCTGGCGGAGTCCCTGGAGACCGGTGAATTCGCCCTGCACCCCCGAGGCCCCCTGACCACTACGGCCCGCGCGATCCTCGCCGCCGCGCAGGACCACGCCCCCGTCTCACCGGGCTACGCCGCCGCATAACTCCGGATAACCCCGGCCCACACCGTTCAACTCCCGACCCCGGAGCCAGTTCGATGCCGTCACCCACCCACTCCAGAACCCACCAGAGCGCTACGGCCCGTCGTCCACTCGCGACAGTCCCGCGTAGCCGTCCGGCCCACGACCGGTTCACCACCGAATCATGACCACCGAATTCGTCGAACGAGTCCGGCACCGGCTGGCCGGGGAGAGCCGTCCGGCCGATCCGGTGGCCGTCGCCGAGGCGGTGCGGGCGGAGGCCGGCGGCGCGCTCAGCCACGACGCAGTCCTGGACGCGGTTCGCCAGGCCCGCGACGAATTCGTCGGCGCGGGCCCGCTCGCACCGTTGCTCGAAGACCCGGCAGTCACGGACGTCCTCGTCACCGCACCCGATCAGGTCTGGTTCGACGGTCCCGAAGGCCTCAGCCGCTCGGCCGTCCGGTTCGCCGACGAGGAAGCCGTGCGCCGCCTCGCGCAGCGGCTCGCGCTCGCCGCGGGCCGTAGGCTCGACGACGCCCAGCCGTATGTGGACGGCTGGCTCCCCGGCAAAGGCGCCCGCATCCGCCTCCACGCCGTCCTGCCTCCCATCGCCGCGAACGGCACCTGCCTCTCCTTACGCGTTCTCCGCCCCGTGACCCACGACCTCGACTCGCTCCGCACGCTTGGTGCGTTCGACGCTTCCGGCGCCCGCATCTTGCGCTCCGTCCTCTCGCGTCGGCTGGCCTTTCTCGTCACGGGCGGCACCGGAGCCGGCAAGACGACTCTCCTCGGCGCGCTCCTGGGCGCGGTCTCGGCATCGGAGCGCATCGTCTGCGTCGAGGACGCGGGTGAGCTGCACCCCGCGCACCCGCAGTTCGTCAGCCTCGTCGCCCGCCCGGCCAATGTGGAGGGCGCCGGGGCGGTCGAACTACCCGAGCTGGTCCGCCAAGCCCTGCGGATGCGTCCGGACCGCCTGGTCGTCGGCGAGGTCCGCGGCGCTGAGGTGTGCTCACTGCTGAACGCGCTGAACACCGGACACGAGGGCGGCGCCTGCACCCTGCACGCCAATTCTCCGGCCGAGGTTCCCGCCCGCCTCGAAGCACTGGCCGCCCTCGGCGGCCTGGGCCGCGCGGCGCTGCACAGCCAGCTCGCCGCAGCCGTCCGCATCGTCCTGCACATGCGCCGCGCCGCCGGTGGAAACCGCAAGCTCGCCGAAGTGGCGGTTCTCCGCCCGGTCGACGGCGTGGTCGAGGCCGTCCCGGTCTGGCGGGCCGGCCGCTGGACACCCGACCGCGACCTCTTCCGAGAGGAGGCGCCGTGATCACCCCGTGGCCCCTCTTCTGTTTCGGCATCGGGCTGCTCTGCTGGCCGGAGCTCCCGAGCCGCCTGCAGCCGCCGGCCCGTCTCCGACTCAACACACGAGCGCTGCCGTCGTTGGTCCGACGCTGGCGCTGGCTGATGCCGACGCTCATCGCCCTTCCGCTGATCGGCCTGGGCGGCGCGGTCGCCACGCTGCTGGTCAGCATCGCATTCCGCCAGGAATGGCGCAGCAGAAAGGAAGTAACTCGTGCCTTGACCCGCTCCCAGCGGATGTCAACCGTTCTCCGCACCATGGTCGCGGAGCTTCGTGCCGGCGCGCACCCCGTGCACGCGGCCGAGGAGACCTTCAGTCTTAGGGTAGTTGTATGACCGGTTCTGAGTTGCCAAAATGGGCGAAGAACCAGCGTGCGCTACAGACGACGCTGGTGGGGATCAAGTATCTAAGGGCATCGCAGGATGCGTCGGGACGTCGAATCTCACTGGGGTCTCAGCGAGATGAGGGTGACGAATTTTTCGATGAGTACGGCATCGTTGATGCTGGGGAGTTCAGCGACAACGACCTGTCGGCCTCGATGTATGCGACCGAGGTTCGGGAGGGCTACGAGCAGGCTTTGGAGGCGCTGCGGTCGGGCCGGGTAAACCTGTTGTGGACGTTCGACCCGTCGCGGGCACAGAGAGATCTTGAGGTCTACGTCAAGCTGCGCCGAATTTGCATCAAAATGGGCGCCTTCTGGGCCTACGGTGGCCGGATCTATGACATGACTGATCCGGCCGACCGGAAAACCACTGCCAGGGATGCGCTGGAGGCCGAGGGGGCTTCGGACAACCTGTCCGGGCACGTCCGGCGTGGCAAGCGTAAGCGGGCTAAATCGGGTCAGTACGCGGGGCCATTGCCTTACGGCTACGTGCGCCGGTTCGATCCGTCCACTGGCGAGTCTATGGGTCAGGACATCCATTGGGCGCAGGCGAAGGTGGTACGGCGCATCGTGGGCTGGTGCCTGGACGGCAAGGGCCTGTCGTGGATCGCACGGCAACTGAATGAGACTGGTGTGCCGTGCGCACGGGAAGGCCGCTGGGAAGTCCGGTTGGTCCGCGGTCTGGTCGAGGAGCATCAGCACGAGCATGAGTGGCGGCGGTTGCTGGCTCGGCTATCGCCGGAGAATGGCGAATTGATTGAGAGTCTGGTGGCGCGGGTCGCAGGCGGTGAGTCGCCGAAGGAACTGGCCCGGGAATTAAACCGAGATGGCATACCCTATATTTTTGCGTCGCTTTGGGACGAGCATAAGGTCCGCAATATTGCTTTGTCGAAGCCTGCGGCCGGTATCACGGTTCACCGAGGTGAGCCGGTGATGGTGGAAACGATGGACGAGTCGGGTAAGTCGGTACAAGTGCCGGTCCAGGCGCGGTGGAAGGCGATTATCAGACCGGACGAGCGCACGAAACTGGTAGCGATATTAACCGCTAGTGGGCGGAGGCACGTCAGGGACGGGTCGCGGGTGAAACACTTCTGGTCCGGCATCGCACGATGCGGAATTTGCGAGGCCGGGGTGGGGACAAGAGAGACCCCTAAGAACGGAAAATGGCCGATCTATCGGTGCCCGAATGGTCATGTGTCACGTCATCGGGTTCGTCTCGATGCGTGGCTACTGAATCAGGCGATGAGTCAGCTGGAACGCAGTGACGCGGTCGCGCTTTTCCGGTTGGACGCCTCGCGGGGCGAAGCTGCCACTGCCGCCGATGAGGCACGAGGGTTACGGGCGGAGTTGGAGGGCTGGAAGGTGGACGTGATCGCTGGGCGGGTCTCGCGTCCGAGCTTCATCGACATTGAGACTGGTCTGCTGGAGCGTATTGCGAAGGCCGAGAGGGAGGCAGAGAGGACGGCGTTACCGCCGATGCTGGCCGGGGTGATCGGACCCGACGCGCGGCAGGCGTTCGCAGCCTTGGACCGGGCGGCTCAACGGGCGATTCTGCGGGCGATCATGCGGCCCAGGATTTATCGCACCCGCAGTCGGCCCCACAGCCGGTTGGACACCGACACCATTGACCCTGGGTTTCTCTTCATCGATCGGCCTGGGGTGGACAGCGTCGAGCAGGCTGCTGCGACCTGACCAACGACGTTGAGCCCCCGGCCAGCCAAACGGGCTGGCCGGGGGCTCTGTCATGTCTTGTGAGATCGGTCAGAAGGTGTGTCCGGCAGCCCACTGCCGGGTGATCGGACGGAAGACAGCTGAGATCCTGTCAAGCTGGGGAGCCGACAGTGGCGGGACTTTGGCGACATTTGCCCGGCCTGCGTCCAGTTCTTCCGCCGACAGCACAAGCCCAGGGTTGAGGATGAGATCTCGGGTGCTGAGCGTCTGCGCAGTTTCGGAGGACGGGAGACTCACTGGCCGAGCTCACTCCCGGCCGGGGTGTCAGAGGTCAGCGAGGCGCCGTCAGAGCCGCGCGGGTCTACTAGCGGGGTGACCTTATGCTCGGTCGAGACGACGAGGCCGAACGCGGCCAGCAGGGTCACCAGGCCGGTGATGACGCCGGTTACGGCGTTTCCCTGGTCGGTGGTGAACAGGCCGGAGCCGACGAGGCCGGAGACGACGGCGGTGAGAGCGCCGACGATCGAACCGGCGATGCGGAGCGGGTAGCGGGACATGTTTTTCCTTCGGGGTTGCGAGGCTGCCGGGGCGGCAGGGTGTCGAGGTAGCCGTAGAGGCGGACGAAGCCGTGGGCGACGTGCCAGGCCGCCCAGGCGATGAGGACCAGGAGCAGCAGCGTGCCGCCGCTCCCGTCGCTGGTGGTGGTCATGGCAGGTCGAGCCACTGGCCCGCGTTGATGCGGTTGGGGTTGGTGATGCCGTTTCGGGCGGCGATGGCGCCCACGGTGGTGCCGTTACGTGCGGCGATGGCGGAGAGCGTGTCTCCCGGTCGGATCTGGTATCGGCGGCCTGCCGCGCCGCTGCCGGCCAGGCGGAGGGTCTGGCCCGCGTAGATGCGGTTCGGGTCGCTGATCGAGTTCAGCGAGGCCAGCGCGGCCACGGTGGTCCCGAACCTCGCGGCGATGCCGGAGAGGGTGTCGCCGCTGCGCACGGTGTAGCTGCTGCTGCCGGGCGGCTGGGACGGAGCTGGCCCGGGTGAGGGCGCGGCCCCGTCAACGGTGAGGTTGGCCAGCGTCCACGGGCCCATGGTGACGTCGCGGTCGACGGTGCCTTTGACGCCGGGCACGTTGCCGTGCTGGGTGTGCTGGTGCACGGCGAGACGCGGGTGGCTCCATCCGGGGTTGCCGGGGTCGCCGTTGTACCGGGCGATCCACAGGAGTACGTCATCGTCGGCCCAGCGGCCGGGGTCGAGTACGTGGGTGAACCAGTCGATGTTCGCGTACACCAGGACCTTGCGGATGCCGGTGGCCGCGCGCAGGCGGCTGATGAAGTCGGAGACGAAGGCGTTCGCGCCGGGCCGCAGCTCCGCGGCTTCCATGTCGAGCATCGGGGCGAGCGAGCCGCCGCCGAGTAGCCCGCAGGCGCGTAGCTGCCCGGCGAAGTGCGCGACCTGCCCGGCGACGTTGCCGGGGCGGGCGAAGTGGTAGCCGCCGGGGACGAGGCCGGCCGAACGGGCGGGCTGGATGCGGGCGGCGCTGGTGGGGTCGGTGTAGTCGGTGCTCTCGGTGAGCTTGAAGGAGGCGAACGAGATGTTGTTGCCTCGCACTGCTTCCCAGTTGGTGATGGTGTTCCAGTGGGAAACGTCGATGCCGTAATCGGTCACGAGTGGGTGGGTCCTTCGAGTGGGTGTCCGAGCTGGGCGCGCAGGGCGCCGACTTCGACGAGCAGCCGTGCGTTCTCCTGGCGCACGGCGATCAGTTCCGTTTTCACGGCGGTGAGTTCGGCGAGCACGTCGCGGGTGTGGGTGGCTCGGTCGTCCAGCAGGGCTTGGTAGCCGCTGTGCAGGGCGGTGAGCGCCTGCTGGTCGGAGCTGGTGCGGGCGGTCCGCACGGCCCGGCGCGCGGCCAGCAGGCCGGTGAGCGCGCCGGTCGTGGGGCCGAGAAACGCGGCGAGCGCGGTCAGCAGTTCGGGAGTCACGGGTCCTGGCTCCTCACGCGGCGGTCAGGAGCATGGTCACGCTGGTGAACACCTCGGTGCCGTGCTGCCAGCCGTCGCCGTTCCCGCCCTTCCACTTGGTGATGGCCAGTGACACCGACCGGGCTCCGGTCAGGGGCGGGCTGGTACCGGTGATGGGGAACGGGAGTTTGCCGCCCTGGTTCCCGACCATGCCGCCGTCAATGGAGGTGATCAAGGACAGGACTTTGCCGCCGAGGGTCGCGCCGTCCCTGATCGTGACGTCGACTCCGGCCGGGGTGCCGAGGGACAGCCAGATCTGGCCGGAGAAACTGAGCTGGTAGGGGTACCCGGGATCGGGTATGTCCGTGGTGGACAGGATCATCCCGACGTACTGGCCGGTGTCGGGGCCGGTGATGGCTCCGGTCTTGTAGATCTTGGGGTTCATCTGGTTGAGGCGGGCGGCGGTGATCGCTTCCCCGGCCCGCCAGGGTGGGGCAGGTATCGGTGTCCTCCGTGGTGTGGGTGGTCAGCGCGCGGCCGGGGCCGGGTTCGCCACGGCCACCGCGCTGCCGGTGGCGTGGCTTCGGGTGAGCCCGTCGACGCCGCGTGTGACGGTGAATTTCTGCGGGGAGCTGGTGCCCGTGATCGCGGTGACGCGCATGGTTTCGCCGTTGATCGTGATCAGGAACGGAAATTGGTCTCGGTGCGTCGCGGTGGTGATCCACAGGGGCCCTTGGTCGGTCCGTACCGAGAACGTGGTGTTGGCGGGGCCGATCGGCCCGGTGATGGCTGCGCCTGCGGTGTCGGCCCGCCACAGGAGCGCGTCGGGCGTGGTGGGTGTGGTGGCCACGTGCCAGGGTCGGCCGGGTGAGGCGTTGACGTCGGTGTCGATCCGGTACGGGCGCAGGGTCTCGGTGTAGCCCTGCATCAGCAGCCCGACCGTGCCGGGCGGGTGCTGCGGGGGCAGGCCGGTGACCTCGATCCGGTCACCGATCTCGGCGTCGAGCCACGGCCGCAGCAGCGCCGGGTTGGCGGTCAGCGCGGGCGAGACCTGCGGGTACCGCATTCCGGATTCGGTGCCGAGGTGCACTTGCCACCACGCGATATCGGGTAGCTGTGCCTCGGTGGCGACGTTGACGTCCAGTTGCGTGTCGTAGCGGCTGTGGGTGTGGACGTGGTCGGTGTCGGTGGCGCGGGTGATGCCCCCGGCGGTGCGGGTGACCGTGACGTCGTTGTGCGCGCCTCGGTCGTCCAGCACCGGCGCGAAGCCGGGTTTCAGGTCGCCGGGCCCGGATCGTCCGTCGAGCACGAGCGCGGGCGGCTGGGTGTAGAGGGAGGCGCGGGTGCGGTAGGCCAGGCCGGGCAGGATGCGGCGTTCGTAGAGGATGCCGCCGTCGGCGTCGGCGCATTCGCGCAGCAGGTCCGGCAGGGTCGAGCGGGACCGCTGGGGACCCATGGGTTCCGTGCCGCTGCCCGGTCCGGTCAGGACCAGGGGGATGTGGTTCTCCGCGCAGAGGCGGCGCAACCGGACCCCGGCCCGTTCACCGAGCCACGCGCGGGTGGCGTTGAGCAGCGGCGCGTCCAGCTCGGTGCTGGTGTCGTCGCAGTAGACGTGGCCGATGCCGGTCCCGTTGAGATCGGCGTATCCGCTGGGCTGGCCGACCCACCAGCCGCCGCCGATGACGATGCCCCGTGGCGGGTTGTAAGCCGACTTGAACGTCATGCTCAGGCCGTAGCCGAAGGGGGCATCGTCGTTCACGATGCTCAGCGCGGCGCTGGTGGTCGAACCGACTCTGGTGACGGAGAACCGCGCCAGTTGCGGGGTGCCGTTGAGGGGGAACGGCAGCGCCGGGAACGAGGAGGTTTCCAGCGTGCCGCCCAGGGCGCTGCGGCTGCGCATCGCCAGCCGGCCATCTGGCTGGGCCTCCAGCGAGTAGTAGGCGGCCGGTCCCGGGCCGAGGCCGTAGAGGGTGATCAGCGGTGTGTCCGCTGCCTTGACCCCGTTTTTCGGTAGCCGCAGCAGGAACACCGCGCTGAACACTCCGGTGTCGTTGTAGGCCGGGAACAGCCCGGACGCCTGCCCGGCGCCGAAGGCGGGCATTCCCGCGCTGGACGGAACGTCGGTGACACCGCCTTCGGCCACCTCCCCGGCGATCGTGAGCACGGGGCCGTCAGAGACGGGGGCGAAGGTCGCGGACCCGTTGGGCTCCTCACACGGCCAGTAGGTCAGCGGCGCGGGACGGTAGAGCTGTGTCAGCTCGGCGCGCATCGCCGAGGGTGGGGTGACGCGGTTCTGGTCGAGGCGGCGCAGCACTCCGGCCGCGGTGACCGACGTGCGGGACTCGCCCGGGTAGCCGTCCGGGGTGGACAGGTCGCCGTAGGGCCAGTCCGGCGCCCACTCGACGATGTACCCGGCGAACCGTGTCCTGCGGGCCACGATCCCGGAGGCGACCCCGGACACTGTCCATACCCGCCCGGCCTCGTCGGTGAACGTGGACGCGCCGGGTGCCGGCCGAGTGAAGTCGGGCGCGGCGACGAGCGGCCCGGCCGCAGTGCGCCGGACCTCCATCCGGATCATTTCGTCCAGCGCGGCGTCCTGGGTGGGGATGATCCGGCCGATACGGAGCGGCTCGTCGGTGGCGAAGATTGTGGTGGTGATCTGCGCGATCACCGGGTCGCCCAGGACGGTCCACGGTCCGGCCAGCGATTCGGCGGTGTAGAGGGTGACCGACAGCCCGCCCGCGCCGTCGTCGGCCAGGAGCGTGGCCCGCACCGCGCGGTGACGGCGCGACGGCATGGGGACCCCGGAGCCGACCGGGAAGGAGTGCGTTCCGTCCGGGCTCCACGAGAACATCAGTTGTTCATCGGCCGTCGTGCTCAGCAGCCACGAGTAAGTGCCGTCGCGGGCGCCCCACTTCCCGGCCAGGGGGATCCCGGCCCAGTCGTCCAGCACGGCCTCGAATCGCACATCGATGCTGCCCGTGATCGCCGAGGCGGCCGGGTCGGGTGTCGAGGCCAGGCCGTTGCGCTTGGCGGTGAAGAACGTCCGCTCGGACGCGACGCTGACCCGGACCGGGGTCCCGAGCGTGACGTTGGGGTACCAGCGGGACGCGGGATGGTTCGGGGTGTAGGCGGAAGCCTGGTTGTCCAGGGTGAACCGGCAGGACGAGGACGCGTCGTGCGCGGCCTCGTCCTGCCGACCCCGGGTGATCGAGATCGGTTCTGGCATCAGGTCGCCGGTCACGTCGGACCAGATCCAGTTCGTCGGGTCGATATCCAGATTCGCGCCGAACGCCAGTTCCACCCGGGCGTCCACCAGCTCATCCACGCTAGCTACCTCCGTTGCTGGTCGGGGCTCAGTAGCCGAACGCGAGCTGGACGTTGCCGCCGCCTTGGGCGTGCACGGCACCGCGCAGCCACGCGGTGAGGTGCCGGTCCAGGCCCGAGGCGTCGATCACGACCGTGACCCCGCCGTCTGCGGTACCGCCGGGCGTGCCCGCAGCCGGCACCGGGCGCGACGAGGACGTGGCCGCGCCGGGCGCGCGCGTGGTGGCGGGGGTGGTGACGGTGCCGGACACCTCGAGCGGCAGGGCGGCGGTCAGGCCGGTGAGGTAGTCGCGGATCTGCGGTTCGCCGTCTTCCAGGCCGGTGAGCAGGCCGCGCATGATCAGGCGGCCGTTGCCGGTGAGCAGGATCTTGTCCCGCGCGGGCGGGCCCTTCCAACTGGTGATCCACCCAGTCAGCTGGCCGAGCCGGTCCTTCACCCACCCGAATCCGGCGGTCAGCCCGTTGACCAGGCCCCGGATGATGTTCTTGCCCGCGTCCACCAGCAGGCCGCCGAGGTTGCCCAGCAGGCCGACGATCTTGCCTGGCAGCGAACCGATCCAGCCGAGAATGCCGCCGATGCCGTCAGAGATCAGCCCGGTGATGGCGTCCCAGATGCCGCCGACGACGTTCTTGATCCCTTGCCACGCCCGGCTCCAGTCACCGGAGAGCAGGCCCATGACGATCTCGATCACGCCCTTGACCGTGCGCATCGCGCCGGAAATGACGTCAACGATCGCGCCGAAGACCGGCTTCACCAGGTCGAACAGCGCTTGGATGATCGGCATGAGCAAGTCCGCGATGATCTGCACTAGGGGCGCGATCGCGGTCACCAGCGTGGCGAAGAGCGACGCGCCTTGCGTGATGATCGGCAGCAGCGACGTGATCAGGTCCAGCAGCGGCGGCAGCAGCGCAGACACGATTTGCAGCAGCGGCGGCAGGATCGGCAGCAGCGCGGTCACGATCGACAGGAACGCCTCGGCCAGCGGCGGCAGGATCGGCAGCAGCGCCGAGAGGACCTGACCGGCGATCTGCCCCAGCAGTGCCCCCACCTCGGTCAGCACGGGCGTGGCCGCGTCCAGCGCGGTCCCGATGACCTCGGCGAGCTGCTGGACCACCTGCACGATCACAGGAAGCACCGGCATGACCGCGTTCAGCGCGGCCAGCAGCACCGAGGTGAAGACCCCGGCCAGCGCGGAGATCAGCGGCATCACGGCGGACAGGACGCGCAGCAGCGCGCCGCCGATCTGCGCGATGAACGGCGACAGCGCGGACACCAGTTGTGCCACGGCCGGGGCCGCGAGTTGCAACGCCTGCACCAGCAGCCCGCCGAATCCGGAGATGAGCGGCGCGAGGGTCTGCGCGAGCTGCACGAGCGCGGGCGTGATCGCGGTGACCGCCGCGCCGAGCGCGCCCCCGAGCAGGCCGGCCACCTGAGCGATCACCGGCGCGAGCGCGGCGACGATCGGTGCCAGCGCGCCCAGTGCGGGCACCAGGACCGCGACGAGCGCTTGCGCTGCCGCCCCGAGGACCGGGGCGAGCGAGGCGAGAGCTTGCCCCAGGGGCGCGAGCGCCGGGGCCAGCGCAGTGAACGCGGCCCCGATGGTCGGGCCGAGGGCGGCAATCGCCGGGGCGATCGAGGTCACGATGGCCTGCCCGACCGCGCCCAGCACGGGCAGCAGGCCGGTGATGATCGCGTGCAGGCCGCCGAAGATCTGCGACAGCGCGCCCGCACCCTCGGCGGAGCGGACGAACGCGAGAACTTGACCGGTGACCGCGACCAGCGTGGACAGCAATCCGCCGCCGGAGGCGTTGGCGGCGGTGAACACCGCGCCGACGATTCGCGCGACGTTGCCCAAGACCTCCCCGAGCTGCGTGAGCGCGGCCAGCCCGTTCGAAATCCAGGTACCGAGCTTGCCGGACTCCCGCGCCTGGGCGATGAAGTCGGCGAACCGCTGCGCGCCCTCGGCCAGGCCACGGCCGAAGCCGGGAAGGAACTGGGAGCCCACGGCCGCGATATCCCGCAGTGCCTGCAGCAGCGGCCGGACCCCGGCCGCCGCCGCGCTCAGCGACACCGAGGTGTTGGCGAGAATGTCCCGGACGTCGCCGACCGTGCGGCCTTCCCGGGCAAACGCAGTGAACCCCAGCGCACCCGTGTTCAGCCCGGCCGCGATCCCGCCCAGCTCGGTGCGCAGCAGCGGGAAGTACGTCGTGGCCAGGCCGGTGATCTCCCCGGCGAGCCCGGCGAACAGGCGTTGCTGCACGGCCTGGCGCAGCCCGGCCAGTTCCGGCCGCAGCGCTCGGGCGGCGTTCGCGGCCGCCGCCATCGCCGGCGGAAATCCGGCGATGGCCTCGGCGTACTTGGCCGGGTCGCTCTCGGTGAGCGCGTCGGAGAACCCGGCCATGCCGAGCTTGAGCGTGCCAAGCACGGCAGCGGCGGCCAGCCCAGCCGCAGGCACCACCAGCAGCGCGCCCGACGCGGTGGCCGCAGCCGAGCCGATCCCCCCGAGGGCGGTCACGGCCTGGCCCACGGCGGCTGCCATCGCGCCGTACTTGAGCACCGACGCCCCAACTGACAACGTCATGCGGGTGAACTGGGCGGTGGTGCGGTTCAGGCCGTCGTCGAGTTCGCCGAGGCCGCGCACGGTCGAGCCGATCGACTTGTCCGCCACGGCCTTGATCGAGACGGATTTGCCCGACAGCTCCCGCACGAGACGCTGGAACCGGGTTTCGGCTGGGACGGCGTCCAGCTCGGCCAGCAGCCGCACGGCGCTGTCGTTGCCCTCCCGGGCCGCCGCGCGGATCTGCTCCTTGAGCAGCGCCGTCTGAACCTGCGCGGTCAGGGTGATGGCGGGCGCGGCGCGCTCGTTGTCCCGGACCTGATCGCGGATCTCCCGCCCGAGTCCTTGCAGGCTGGGCAGGAGCTTGAAATAAGCGTGACCGACCGTCGCCACCGGACGCTCACCCCCGCCCAGTCCCGGGGGTGCTACCCGTTACGCATCCATACCGCGATCTCGCGCAGCGATTTCACTTCTGCCTCGCCGGTGCCGGCCGATTGCTGCGGCGGCGGGGACGACGGCCGCCCGGCGGCGGGACCGGTGAAGGTGTCGATGGGGTTCGCCAGCTGGGCGTCGGTGACCTCCTGGCCCAGCGCGGAGGCGACCGTGGCCCACAGGGCGGTGATGCGGCGTTCGGTGACCGAGGCCAGCAGATCGGCCCGCGTCCACCCGCCGTGCGGGTCCAGGACACGCCAGACAGCCGCGTCCTCGGGCAGGTGGGTTACCAGCGCGCACACGCGCCGGTAGCTCAGGGTGCCCCGGTAGAGGTCGAGCAGATCGACCCCCTGCCGGAGCAGGTCCGTTTCCAGCGCTTCGCCGGTCGCCTCGTCCGCTAGGAGCAGGGCGACCGTCAGGGGTTTCCCCGGCCCAGCTCCTTCATCACAGCGGCCGAGAACTCCTCGGCGTCCGCGGCTGTGGCGGCCAGGCCACGCCACTCCTTGTACTGCTCGGCCCCGAGGATGAGCTTCAGAGCTGTGAGGTGCTTGCCCTCTTCCTCGGCTTCGAGCGCTTCGAGCGGGAACTTCTCGGGAGCGGGCAGGGTGAATCGCTTGCCTCGCCAGGCCACGGCCAGTTCTGAGCCAGGAGACGCGGGTTTTCCGGTCGCTTCCGCGCGCTGTCGAGTCGTCATGGGGTGGTGGTCTCCTTGGGTACGGGGTGTTCGGATGAGGAATCGAGGGTGCGGTGTGGATACTGGGAGGGCGAGCCAAACGGACGAGGGAGACGCACGTGGGCGCGTTGCTGGAAGCCACACCTGAGATGGGCGAGTGGTCGGTAGAGGTCCGGCGGGAATCGGCCTATCTGATCGGCTCGGGCTACAACGAGCACGTTTTCGACAGCGGCCCTGAGCCCCGGCACGTGCTGCGTGTGCTCTGGGACCCGGAGCAGCCGTTCGGCCGGGCCGACGCGCCGCACGAGATCGTGCGAGCCGTGGCCTTCGCGGTGCCGGTGGAGGACACGGGTAGCGTGCTCGCCGCGCTCGACCAGGTCCTTGCGCACCCCGGTTACGCCACGTTCATGCATGAGATCGAGCCACAGGCCGGCGTCTGGCGGGCCGAGCCCGCCGCCAACGTCATCCGGTTCTACGGGCCGGTGATCGCGTTCGGTTCCCACAAGCCGTGGGCGCTGCACCACTCGGTGGAGCTGGAGTACCGCGCCTTGGCCGACCTGCGCGCCGTCGTCGCCGAGCGAGCTTGAGCCTCATGCCGTGGGTGGCAGATCCCCGGTGATGACGTCGAGCGCGGCCGTCGCCACGGCTGGTGCGCCGAGCAGAACGGCGGGGTCGTTGGTGAGCCAGACCGCGACGTAGGTCCGGCCCTTGGTCGGAGCGAGTGCGGAGAACGTCATCCCCCACTGTGCTTCCTTGGTGCGGGAGAACTGGGAGTCTTGGGTCTCGGACACTTCCGCGCGCGGCAGGTAGAGGCGGTGGCTGTAGACCTCGGTGTCGGACACGGTGTCGGTCCAGTCGATGCACAGCGCGCGGGCGTCGCCTCGTGGGGTCGAGCTGATCTCGGCCCGGTAGTTCTTCGGGGTCCCGGTGCCGACCGTGGCGAACTTCATCCCGCCGAAGTAGGCGGAGAGGACGTCTCCCTTGGTCTCCTGGAACACCGATGCCACGGTCAGTTCCAGCGACTTGTAGATGAATCGGGCCGGGGTGAGCTGCTGCCAGTGCTCGGTGCCCTCCTTCTCTACCTTGCGGGTGAGGGTGGTGCCGTCCGGTGTGGACAGGCCGAGCCCGGTCCACGCGGCGGCCAGTGGGGTGGTGGCGTCGGGTGGCTCCGGGGTGTCCGGTGCGGCGAGCGACACTTCCCCGGTGCCGGGGACGCGCACGAACGCGCTGTTCATGGCCATGTGAGGGGTTCCTTCGTGCGGAGTCAGGAGCGGGTGGGGGTGCGGGCGTAGACGGTGAGGCTGGTCGTGGCCAGTGGGGCGGCGGTGTAGGGGTCGATATCGGAGATGGGGGCGGCGACGGGTTCGCCGGACAGCGGGGTTCCGGCCGGCACGGGCGCGCACAGCAGCCCGAGCGCGATCCCGGCGAGGCGCTTCGCGGTGTGGGCGTCGTGGTGCCAGCAGGTCAGGCGGATCACGACCCGCTGCACGGCGGGCCAGTCCCAGCCGTGTCCGTCCTCGGCGACCAGCAGCCACGGTAGCGCCGGGGGGCCGCCGTCGTGGCCGCGCCCGGTCTCGGTGGAGACTTTCACCCGGGCCGCGGCCGGGTCGGTCACCGTGGCGAGCTGGGCGCGCAGTCTGCGGACAACCAGCTCGGCGACGTCGGCCGGTACCGGCGGCAACGTGCTCACCCGGCCTCATCGGGGTGGAGGCCGGTCACCTCGAACCCGTTCGCCTCGGCGGCCCGTTTGAGCAGCCCGTAGCGGGCTTCCATGCCGACCCCGGCGGAGTGGGCAACCGCGACGGTGGCCGAGGCGCGATCGGTCGGGGGCTCGGTCAGGACCTCCACCGGCAGCGTGGTCCCGCCGGTGACGCGGTGCCCGTGCGCACGGGCGGTGTCGGCTACGCGCTGCGCGGCCGTGCGCAGGGCCTCGGCGACCTCGGGTGAGGTCAGCAGCTCGTGTGCGCCGTCCGAGTCGATCGTGACGCCGAAGATGCTGGGCAGTGCCACGGGTCAGCCCTCCGTGTGGGTCAGGACGGTTTCGTAGTGGGTGAACCCGGGCCGGGGCGCGAACTGGGCGGGTTCGCCGTCCACGGTGAACGTGCGGCCGTCGAACAGGACGCGTTCGCGGGCCCGGATGGGGTCGGTGGTCAGCAGCCACCAGGCGCCGGTGACCGGTGCTCGCCCCGGTGTGGGGTCGGTGCCGCCGCTGCCGCGTGCGGTGTCGCGGGGCAGCAGGAGGCCGGCCACGGCGCGCCGGGGCGCGTCCGGCCCGTAGTCCAGGGCCGGGGCCGGGTTGTCGTAGGCGTCGGGAACCTCCCGGGGCGTGATGACCACCAGTTGGTGCGGCAGGTTCACGGTGGCGGGTTCTCCCAGGGGAACGGCTCGGCGAGCTGGCCCTCCGGCCCGAGCACCGGCAGCGAGACCGGGCCGAGGTCGCCGGGTTCGGCCGCGTAGGGCGTCCGGACCGACCGCAGGCCGCTGCGACGGGCCAGGCGCCGCAGGACCTTGTGATCGTGCTCGGTGAGGTAGACGCCCGAGGTGGCGTCGTCGCCGTAGCGGTAGGTGTATTGGCCTGCGGTTTCGGAGGCGTATCCCTCGGGGTTGCGCACCGCCCGGCCCGCCGCCTGGCACACGATGGTGACGACGGCGGGCGGGACGGCCGGGGTGAGCAGCGCGGGCGGCAGCTCGGCGCGCACCAGGTTTGACGCGTCGATGAGCGCGGTCAGCGCTCGAGCCTCGGCGTCGGGACCGGTGAGGGTGATGCCGGGCCGGGCCTTGAGCTGGTCCACGGTCGCCAGCGGGGCCGGTTCCGCGGCTGAGGTCACGCGGCCGGGGCGGTGGTGAACCGCACGGCCCGCTTGACCGTGCCGTCGTCCACGGTCGTGTTCGCCCCGGCCAGGGTCGAGACCACCGAGCGGTCCTGCTGGAACCCCGGGTCGTAGTCGCGGATCAGCCGCATGGCGAACCCGCCGTAGCTCATGGCCTGACCGAACGTCGCCCCGGCCGGTACATCCAGGGCGCGGGTCACCAGCGGGAACGCCGAGGTGTGGTACGCAATGCCGGACCCGTCGGCCAGGTAGTTGCTCGGCAGCACCGTGAAGCCGTAGAGGCGGCCGATGATCGCCTCCCGCAGTGCCTCGGGCGAACCGGACGCGTCGACGGGGACCAGGCGCTTCTGCGGGTCGTTGAGCAGCATCGATTCCAGCTCGGCCGACACGGCGAACCAGCGCTGATCGAACGGCACGCCCGCCTTGTTCAGCAGCGCGCGGGCCCGGATCATCTGGGCGTGAATGTCGGTCCCGTCGCCCTTCACTGTCAGCCCGGAGGGCAACGCGTTCATCTGGGCGGCGACCATCGTTTCGATCCCGATGGCCACGGACTTGGCCTGTGGCGTGGAAATCTGCTTGGTGAAGTCCTTGATCTGCAACGTCAGTTGCTCGTCAGGGAGGTTGATTCCCTTGTACAGGTAGGTGTCCAGCTTGACGTCCACGGACTTCTCTTCGACGTCGTCGATGACGATGGGCTTGTTCTCGGCCCGGTTGAACGTCCGGGCCGGGCCCACCACCGTGTCCGTGCGCACGGTCACGGTGTCGCCCTGCTTGCCCTGGAAGTCGGTTTCGGCGTCACGCCAGGTGGTTCCGGCCAGGACGGTTTGCTGGGTCAGTGCCGCGATGGACGCGGACGCGATCTGCTTGGGGGTAAGAAGCTTGTTGACCATAGGCGGGTGCGGTTCTCCAAAGGTGTCGGCACGGGAGGGGAGAGGCCGGGGCTACTTGCCCCAGACCAGGCGGCTGATCTGCTCGGGGGTGTCCTCCACCGGCTCGGGGCGGGCGCTGGCGGCGGGCCGCAGCGCCTCCACCGGGGGACGCCCGGCCGGGGTTCGTGGAGCCGGGGTGGCGGCGGTGATCAGGCCGGTGATGATCTCGGCCAGCGCGGTGGCGTCGGCGGTGAGTTCGTCGGTCGTGGAGCCCCGGAGCCGGTCGGCGAGGGAGTCCGGGAGCTGCGCCGTGCGGATCACGGTCAGCCGGGCCAGATCCAGTTCGGCCGCTTCGGCGCGCTGCTGCGCGGCCTGGGCCTGGTCGGTGAGGCTCTGGGCCTGCTCGCGCAGGCTGGCCAGTTCGGCAGGCTCGGTCGCCGGGGCCGGCTGCGGGACGCCCGGCGCGTCGGGTTCCGCTGCGGGAGCTGCGACAGGGGTTTCGGCGGGCTGGCCGGTCTCGGCCGGGGGAGCATCGGGCACTGCGGGACCTCCACAAGGGGGATAGGGAATGGTGACGGGGTGGGAGGCCACCCGCCCGGTTTCCTCATGTGCGACAGCGGGGAGAGGGCTGTTGTCGGGCTGTCGTGGGAATCCGGGCGGGCGGCCGGTCTAGGGGGTGCTCAGCCGCGATGGGCGGCGGCGTGAGCGCGGCGGAAGGCGTTGCGGGCGGCCTTGCCGGACAGCCCTTCGGTCGAGGTCTCCCACAGTGCGGCGAACCGCTGGGATGCCTCGGGGAGCACGACGCGGCCGAACACCGGCTCGGCCTGGCAGCCGCACCCGTCGTGGTATTCCTCGCCGGTGGCGGCCGTGGTCGTGGCCGATCGCTCGGAGCGGTAGAGCACGGGTGTGCCGAAGGCTCCGCGGCTGGCGAGCATCGCGCAGAACGCGCACGGGTCACCATCGGTGACGCGCAGCCAGCCCCGCGCGGCCGGGTCCGCGCGCAGCGAGGTCTGCACCACGGCGCGGCCCGACTCGAGTACGTGCCGGGAGCTGGCCGCCGCGACTCCTGGCCCGGCCCGGTCGAGCGCGGCTTCGGGGGCCAGGCCGCCGAGGATGAGCCGGGCCACGGTGCGGGTGCCGGTCACCCGTAGCGAGGTGGCCGCCCGGTTTCGCCACGGCGCGGAGGTGCCGGCCGGAGCGGGGCGCGGCGGGAGCGGGGCAGCCGCGGGGGCCTCGGCCCGGCGGAAGTCGCGGTAGTAGCGCGTGGCCAGCGCGGCGGAGTCCTCGCGGTGCCGCGCCAGCGCGGCCAGGACCTGCGCTGACCATCCGGGGTCGGTCAGCCGCAGCGGGTCCAGCGACCGCCACAGGCCGAGGACTTCGGCCACGACCCGCGCGGAGATGCGTCCCTGCGCGAGCCGGTGCGCCGTGGTGGCGGCCCGGCCTGCGGTAGTGGCGGCCATCGGCTCACCCCCCGCCCGGGTCGGCGGTGGCGCGGGCCAGGGTGTCGGCCAGCAGCGCGTGCCCGTCGAGGGCCGGGGGCATCTGCTCCCAGCGGCGCACGTCCTGATCGGTCACCCCGGGCAGGCGTTCCCAGGTCGCGCGGGCGGGCACGTCGAGCATCTGCACGGCCTTGCCCCACGCGTCCACCACACCCGCCAGAGAGCGGGTCGAGGTGTCGCGCCAGCGCACCACCGCCGTGGTGTCGAGCCAGCCGGCCTCGTCCCCGGCGGCGAGGCAGGACAGCCGTAGCGTCTGCTGCCAGGACTCCCCGTAGGAGGTCTTGCGTTCCCCGACCCGGCGCTGGAGCCCGGCGTCGGCGGCGTCGATCGTGTCGGCGGCGAGGTTGGACAGCGACCCGTGCAGCGCCCAGGCCGGGGTCTGGGTGATCGCGGCCAGGTGCCGGAGGATCTGTTCCAGCACGGCGACGTAGCCGGTCATGTCGGTGGAGTCGAAGGTCCCGAACCGCGTCTCCGGCGAGTCGGAGTGCAGCAGCCGATCCGGGCCGATCGGAGGTTCCTCGTCCTCGTCCAGCTCCAGCCCGGCGGCCCAGCGCTGCCGGTGCGCGCCGTGCTCACCGGTCGTCATGAGCAGGAACGTCTGGTAGTTCAGCCGGTCCTGGATATCGAGCACGGGGGCGACCACGCCGGGACTGTCGGCGTCGAGGTCGTCCTCGTCCAGGAACCGCACCACGGGGCAGACACCGAGGCCGTGGTCGGCGTGGTCGAGGTAGGCCGGGCCCTGGCCGGGGTCGTTCTCGGCGAGGGTGTAGACGGCCGTGTCGTCAAAGAGCCGGTAGACCGAACGCGGCCCGTCCGGGGTCCACGAGGTCTTGCGGTGCAGGGCGTAGAGGGGCCAGTGGTCGGCCTCGTCGGCGTAGACCGCCGTCATGTCCCGGGGCGACACACCCCGGATCACCGGACCGGTGTCACCAGGCAGGACCGTGACGTAGGACCAGCCGTACTTCAGCGTGGCGCGGTGCACCGCAGCCTGGCGACGCGCCAGGCCGTTGATCTGCCAGTGCGACCACCCCAGCGGTTCCTCCGCCTGGTCGTCGCCGAGCGCGCGGTAGCCGTCCACGAACAGGTTTTGCGCCAGCAGTTGCATGAGCAGGCGGCACCAATTCGTCCGGGACCGGTCCAGCAGCCACCGGTAGGCAGCACGGGCCGAGCGGGGCGCGAACGGCAAGTCATGCTCGCCCTGGACGTAGCGGTGAATCCGGTTGTTCCGGGCCTGGTCCGGCCAGACAGCCTCGATCCGATGCGCGATATCGACTGCTTCAGTGGGCGAAAGATGCGGCAAGCCCTTCCCCAATCAGAAGATCTTATCAAGCGTTGAAGTGGCAAAATGGTTAAATGGCAATACGTCATTCGCCGAGCGGCAAAGTGGGAAAGTGGGAAAGTGGGAAAGTGTTATTTATCAGGCCGCGTCCAAGGTGGGTGTTGCCGCCGATTTCGGCGTCGGCAATGTGCGACACCAACCACCCAAACGAGCAATAGCAAAATTCGACGCCTGCGACGCATACTGAGAACACGGGGCCGGATCTGCTGCTGGCCTGCGAGATGACAGCCCGCGTTGTGAAGGAATCGATCTTTGAAGCTTGCTGAGGTGATTGCCAGTTACGCGCTCGTCGGACTGCTGATCAGCGCCGGAGCAGTCGCTCTGTACCGGGGGATAGAGCCGGTACGCGTGCTCATTGTCACGGGGTTCATGTTATTGACCTTGATTGTCATTGAAAACGGTGATACGGCGATGCTGCAAGCTCTGGCCGATGTGATCGGTCGCCTGGTCGACAGCCGACAATTCGCCTGACCCGCGTCAGCGAACGTCGGCTCAGGTGAAGACACGGAGCTTGCCGGTCCGCTTGCGTCCACGCTTGGCCCATTCCGGCGACGCCAGAACCAGGCGGCGGACGTGGCGGGCGCCGATCAGGCAGATGGCAAGGTCGATCTTGTGCGGGGAGTCTCGCGCTTCCTTGCGGATGAGCACGCCGTAGCGGGTCGGCAGGCGGCGGGCGTTGAGTACGTGCCGGGTCAGGCGGGTGTCGCCGTCGTGGGTCAGGGCTTTCTGCCTGATTTCGGCCAGGGTGCGTTCGACGGCGGGAGTGAACTCGGGGACCTTGGCGCGCATGTCGAATGCGACGGCTGCGCGGCTGCGCCCGGTGGTGGCGTCGACCAGCAGCCGGTCACCGAACTCGAATCCCCACGCATCCACGTAGGACTCGAACTCACGGACGTCGGCGAAGAACCCGACCACGTCGAACCGGTCGAACGCGGTGCGCACGGCCAGGTCGGCCGCCGCGCGGTCGACTTCCCAGCCGGCACCGGCGGGGCCTTCGGGTTTCTCCTGGCAGTGCAGCACGGCGGCGTGCCCGTCGGACATGCGTACCGCAACCAGGCCGGTGGCGTCGTCGTTCTTGGAGCCGTCGAAGAACATCACCACCGTGTCGCCGTCGAGCAGCGGGGGCCGTTCGGGATCGAGGCAGGCCGACCACTCGGGGGCGGTCGTCCACGCGGTGGCCGCCGAGGAGCGCTGGTTGAAGAAGTACCGGCGGGACTCTTCCGGGGCTTTGGTGAGGTCCCAGAACTCGTTCTCCACGATGCCGGGCAGGTCCATCCACTCGGCGGCCGGGCCGTAGACCTCCCGCAGGGCGGCCACCATCGCGTTCAGGTCGGTCAGCTCGACCTCGGCCGGGGCTTCGCGGTGGTCCCACAGCAGCCGGGCGGAGCGGGTGCGGCCTTCCCGGATGGCCTTGGCCTGCCGGTCGAGGGCTTCGAGGATCGAGTCTTCCCCGGCCTGGTACATCGTGGAAGTCAGCAGGCCCCACGGCTGCGCGGCCTTGCGCTTGCGCAGGTTGCGGTCCACGGTCTTGAACATCCGCCGCAGCTCGGGTGTGATGTACAGGTGCGGCTCATCGAAGATGGCGAGCGATTCCTTGCCGCCGTCCTTCGCCGACGAGCTGGCCGTCGACGGGACGATCTCGCCGCCGCCGGGCAGCAGCACGCGGGTGAGCCCGGCCGCGCCGTTGGGCAGGTCCTCGCCGAGCGGGCCTTCGGTGAGGTTGAAGTGGATGACGTCGAACGTGTTGCCGGTCTGGCTTTCTTCGGTGGCCAGGCACCGGATATAGGGGTAGACGAGCGGCTGGCCCATCGGCTCGCCGGGTTCGTAGGTGTAGGTGAAGTCCCGCCACCGGTAGGTCTCGCCGCCGGTGGCCCAGCCGGAGAACCGGCACGGGCCGAACGCCTCGAACAGCCCGACGAATCCGGCGATCTCCGACTTGGCCCGGCCCTTCGCCCGGGAGAGCACGGCCCGGCTGTACTGGCGGCGGCCGTGTCCGTCGAGGGCGTAGGAGTCGACCAGGAACCCGGCGAACTCGTCGTCCAGGTCCACGTCGTCGCCCTGGACGTCGCCGGGGCCGTGCACGGTGAAGTGCTCGATCCACGCGGCGGCGAGCCAGCCGAGCGAGCGGGTCCGGTCGTGGCCGGGGGCGTAGACCAGCTCACGCGTCACCGGACAGCCTCCGGCGCCGCTCGTCCAGGCGGGTCACCGCCGCCGCGTCCGGGGCCGGCGGGGCGTCGGTGTCTTCGCCGGGGGTGGTGTAGCGGATGCGCAGCTTGAGCCGGTCCTCATGGGTCAGGCCGAGCTTTGCCGCGCGCAGCCGCAGCTCGGCGGCGCGGTTGGCTTCGCCGCGCCAGAACGCATCGACCAGCACCGCGGTTTCCATTGCGAACCGCCAGTCGGTCTCGGTCCAGAGGCGGCAGTGCGGCATCCGGCGGACCGCATCCCACCAGGCCAGCGTCTCCGCGTGCCACTTCTTGCGGCCGTTGCGCGGCAGCTCCGGCGACGGTCCCTCGAACGCGGTCGCCTCGATCGGGGTCCAGTCGTAAGCCTTGGCGTTGCGGTTGCGCGGGTTGGCCGAGGGTGGCCGCCCGGTGATTGCCACGGCTCACCTCCGCCCTGTTCAGGCTGGTGGGCCGTAGTAGCGGAATCCCTGGATGGCGCGGAAGTGCCCGCCGTAGCCGGCATCAGCCACGCGCCCGCGTGTCCGGGCGATCGAGTCACGGCTGCGCTGCTTGTTGACTCCGTGCAGGGCCGCGGAGATCTGCCGCCATAGGGGGTCCTGGCGCAGGGCCACGCACAGGTGCGGGTGCGAGGTGTGAAACAGGGTGGTCATCGCGCGGCCGGGCAGGACGCCCTTCCCGGCGTACTGGAGCGCGGCTACGTGATTGAGAAACCGGGTCCCGAGACCGATGCCCTGCCACTCGGGCATGACGACCAGGCGGGCGGCGCGGGCCTCGACGGCGGTACGGCTTCCTGCACGGGTGCGGAAGTACAGGCCCCGGGTGGACACGCCGAGGTGGGCGACGGGTTCGCCGTCGATGAATGCGGCGTAGACCTTGGCGGCGATCATCGGGCCGACGTCTAGATAGTGATGCGGCTGGAAAAGCGGCCAAAGACCCCACCCGCCCAGCCGGACTTCCACGCTGATCCTCGGCCGCCGGAGTTGAACCGACCCCCGGGTGAACGTGCCGGTCGCGGTGTCGTACACCCAGTCCGGTGCGAGCCAGTCGAGCACGTCGTAGTGGCAGGTAAGCAGCACGGCCTGCCCGGTTCCGCGTCGCCAGGACTTGGCAAACGCTGCGGCCCCGACGCGGGCGATCTGACGGTCGACCACCGACGTGAACTCGTCCACGACGACCCGGGCAGGTCGTTCGGCCAGGATGCGTGCCAGGTCGGCGCGGAACCGCTGCCCGGTGGAGAGCACCCGGTAGGGCCGAAGCCAGGCGGGCACGTCGCCGAGCCCTGCCTGCGACAGCGCGGCCGTCACCGCGTCCACGTCATCGCCGGGTGCGATCGCATCGACGATCGGCGCGTCGTCGGGCCAGCCCTCGCCGACGTAGAGCGGAGTGTCGTCCCAGATCCGCGCGCCGATGCTGGACTTCCCCGAACCGGACGGGCCGACGATGACGCCGAGGCGCCAGGCGTCGTCCTCGATATCCAGATCGGCGTCAAGGTCGAAGCGGGTGGCCTGTTCGTCGGTGGCGTTGAACAGTGACTTGACCCGCGCGGCACGGTAGCTGTCGGAGGTCGGCGAGCGGTGCCGAACCGCGATGCGCCTCACACGGTCACCACTTTGCATCGCCATCCCCGGTCCCGCATTTCGAGGTAGACGGCCTCCTGCATGGCGGCGTCCGTGCACACGACGAGCACGCCGAAGCGTTCGCGGTAGCGGTCCTTCTCCGGGCGGGTGAGCAGCCCGGCGCTGCCGGGGATCTCGCCGTTCTCAGTGCGGGTGGTCATGGTGCGGGGTCCTTCCTGGAGGGGGAGTGGCCGGAGCCCCGTCTGGCTGGGGCGGGTAGGGCTTGGCCATCGGAGTCACCGTGCGGCGCATGGCTCGGTCCAGCGGGTAGAGGTACCGGTGTTTCACCGTGGTCTCCAGTACCCGGCGCACGTGCGGGTCCATGGTGCGCCGCACGAATTGCTCGGCGGTCTCTCCGGCCGGCCGATTGACCGCCATGTGGCGCAGGGTCCGGCCATGCACGAGCTGCCCGTGCACGACGTAGGAGGCGTTCGTGGGGTTGGTGGTGCCGGTGTAGATCCAGTTCCCGGCTTGGTAGATCGCGCCTCGGTGGCCCTGGGCGGTGTCGGCGTAGGACACAATCAGCCGCAGTCCGGGGCAGGCGGCACGGAGCTGGCGCAGGCTGGCCGCGACCATCTGCGTCACCGGATGCTCGTGTGGCCGGAGCGCGACGCGCAGCAGCTCGACGCACTCGGTCTGGTCCAGGCCGTAGGGGCTGCCGAGCGCGGCCGTGGCGGATCGGCCGAAGACGATCACTCCGGCGAACTCGCCGCGCTCCCAGACCCCGAACGGGGCGATCTTGCTGCGCGGCATCTTCTGCGAGTAGTGCCAGCGCAGTACCGCGTACTGCGCCGCGTGCCACGTGCAGGGCGCAACGAGCAGCGGGACGGCCGGGTCAGTCCAGGGGCCGCCGGGCGGCGGTGGGCGCTCCGCGGCACCGGCGGGCCAGGGTGCGGGCGGAGAGCTGGTCGAGGCGGGGGACGTCGGTGGTCGGGCGGAAGTCGGGTTGGCGGGCATCCTTGGTCCGGGGACGGGGTGAGGCGGCGGCCATGGGCGCGTCACCTCCCAGCAGGTCAGGGGCGCGCCGGGGGCCGCGGGTGCCGGCCGATTGGACGCAGGGCGTAATCGCCGGAGTTTCGTACACACCGCGAGGTGCTATGCCTAACCGGTAGGGCGCACGAGCCCGGCAGGGGTCACCCCCCAGGGGTGGCGGCGCGTGCTGGACGTCGACCGGGCCGGGTGGATTCGCTGGCCACCGGTACGGCGGGCTCGGCCTCGGCCGGGCCGGTCGGCTCGGCGTCTGCGGCGACGGCCAGGCCGATGGACAGCAGCCAGTCGGCGGCGGCCTGGTCCTGTTCGATCACGGTGCGGGCGGGATGCCCGCCGAGGGAGCGCAGCAGCAGCACGCGCATGGGTTCACCTTCCGATCAGTCCGGGGTGCGGGTCGGGGGGACGGCGGGCGGGTGGGCGCCGGGCAGCGGCGGCCCGGCCGCCTTCACGTCCGGATTTGGTGGCGTGACACGGCCCGCAAATTCCGCGCAGGTTCGCCTCTGAGTGGTCGTCACCGGGGAGGACGTGATCCACCTGGGTCGAGGGTGCGAGCTGGCAGACCTGGCACACAGGGTCACGCCGCAGGATGCGTGCGCGACGTCGAGCCCAGTCCGGGGGAAGCCGTGCGGCGCGGTCGCTGCCGTGCCAGGGGCGCATGACTCACCGCCTCACCGAGGTCGGGTACGGGTCACGCGAGGTGGCGTAGAGACTGCGAACACGGGAGAGCCCCGGCTACCGAGGGGGAGGGGGTAACCGGGGCTCTCGACCGAGACTGAGAGGGGTTCGCAGTGCGGACACACGAGCCCAACATGATTAATCTACCGTTCGGTCCTGCTCAGGCGCAACCGGGTTCGCATTTCGCGCGGCGGTGACGTACCGCAGAGCGGTGCGGTAGTGCACGCCGAGCCGTTGCGCGATCTCCGGGACGGACAGCGGTTTGCCGTCGTCGGTCCGCTTGTCCTGCAGTTCGGCGATACGCGCGGCCAGTTCCTTCTGCGGCACGGTGTCGGTTCGCCCGGCGGGTCGCCCGCCGGCACGGTTGCCGACTGGGTCCGCCCGGCTGGCGCGGTACGTCTCGACCGTGGCGCGGTACCAGAACGGCACCCCGCCGTGTTCTTCGTCCGGGGCGGGAACAAGGGGGCGTTCCCCCTCGGCCCGGGTCCGGTGTCGTTCCAGACCTTCGTACTTCGACCAGGTGGACGTGCTCATGCCTGCCTTGTGCGCCGCTTCGGGCCGGTCCAGCAAATCGCGGGGATCGCCGAGCGGGGGTAGCGCGGGTACTGGCTCGCCGCGTGCGAACGCTTCGGCCTGCTCGGCGTCCCAGAGCCGCCGGTGGGTCTTACCCCGGCTGGGGTTGAGCTGGGCTGGGTGGCCGGGCTGGTCCCAGGGGGCGGGGTCGGCGCGTTGCGCGGTGCGCAGGGTCATGCCGTGTAGCGCGGCAATGTCCTGCTGAGTGATCAGCGTGCGCCCCGCCGGTATCAACGTGTCCTCCCTAAAGCCGCTCGGCCTGCCGTGGTGCTGCCAGGATAGCCAGCGGCCCCGGCTCCTGTAGGGAGCCGGGGCCGCTGCTCGCTGCTCAGCCGTTGACGGCTGCGCGGGCGGTCTTGCCGACCTTGGTCTGTCCGGTGTCGACGTTGCGGCCGTCACGGTGACCGGCGGCGGCACCGGCCGCGTTGTACTTGTCCCCCCGTCCGGCCTTGAGCTCGGGGAAGTTCTTCTCGAACGCGGCCTTGGTGCGCTCGGCGTCGGAGACCAGGACCAGCTCCCCCGCCTTGCCCTTGACCCTCTCCGCCATCGCTTCGCGGGATCGGGCGATCTTCTCGGCCACCCCGCGCCCGTAGGCGTCCAGGTAAGTCCGGTAGAAGGTGCGGCGCTCGATGTTCGCGTTCGCCGGAGTGTCGATCCGGTCCCGGACCTCGTTCAGGTGCGCCTTGGCTGCCGCGACGCCCTGCGACTCGGCCTGGAGCAGGATCGAGGGCAGCAGGGCTTCAAGTCCCTTCAGCGTGGCCGCCGGGCCCATGATCAGCACCCAGCGCGTCTTCCCATTCATCAGGTTGCCCATGGTGCACACCGAGCAGCCGTGGGCCTCGGCGACCCAGCAGGCCAGTGCCGCGCGAGCCTTGCCGTGCCAGCCCTGCCCGGAGACCTCGAACTTCAGGAGCTTGATCGGCTCCGGGCGCTTGCCCTCGCGGTGGCGCACGGTGGCCTGGTCAAGGTTGTGCTTGGCGATCAGCTCGGCCGCTTTCGCCGCGTAGGTCTGCGCCTCCTCGGGGGTGACGGCGGAGTCCTCGGCCTTGTCCAGCAGCTTGCGGACTCGTTCGGTGACGGCGGCGGTGGTGGCCATGGTGGTGATTCCTTCCGGTCGATCACGGTGGTTGTGGTGGCGGGGCGGGGGTTCTAGTTCCGTTCCCGACAAGAAGAATACTATCTAAAGTTAACGACAGGCGGAAGGGGGTCCGGGGTGACCCGCCCCACACCATGCAGGCGAGTCACCCCGGACCTGTTGCTGTTACGCCCTTTCGTCGGCCGGACCATCGCCAGGCGGCCGGTTCTCCTTGACGCGCCGGACAATCAGGCCGTACAGGTTCGTTGCGCACGCCTGGACGGACACGTGCGGAGGCAGTTCGAACACGTCCACCTCCAGAGGGCCGAAGGTCGCCCGCGTGCTCAGCCACGCGTGCTGGGCGAACGCGTGCGCCTTCCCGCCCGGGCAGGCACCTTCATTGCCCACCCGGGTGCACCACCGGCACGAGGCGGCACCGATGGTGCTGTCCGGCGCGGTCCACAGCACGAGGGGTTCCGGCATCGACGGGGGTTGGGGAAGGTAGTAGACCGCCCACACCCGCTCAGGAGTCTCGCGTCCATTGTGGTCAGTCATCGGATCCCGCCTCCTGGTCACCTCGGGTCGCACGTTCTTCCCTGTGCCGCTTCATCAGTTGCTCTTCCAGTTCTTCCATATAACTGATCGGGCTGCCGTGATAGGGGACGTTAAAGACGTCCACGTGAAGCGACTGGATCTCTCCCTTTATGCTCAGCTTTTCGTGCTGGTCATAGGCATGAGCCTTCGCGCCCGGACAGGCCCCGTCGTGGCCGCCCCGTCGGCATTGCCAGCAGGGCGTGGAGTAGGCGGGGCTGTCGTGCATGGTCCAGAACACTTCGAGCTTGTCCGATTCGCCCAGCCGGTAGACGAGCCAGAGCGGCGGCGGGATGAACCACCCGTCATGGTCGGGCTCTATCTCGCCGCACGCGGGCAGGCAGCTGTGGACGTGCCAGAAGATTTCACCCAGCAGGTGCTCAGAGGTGACCCCGGTCTGAGCGTAAGCAGGCAGGTCGAAGGCTCCTACGAACAGCTCCTCTTGCGCCGTAATCGATTTGAACATCCGCGCGTATTTCGCGTAGGCGTGCGAACGTGCGCCGGGACATGGCCCTTCGGCGCACTCCGCCATACACACCCGGCACGGCTCGAAGCTGCCAGCAGGACTGTCCGGCAGGGACCAGTACAGGACGATGGCGCCGGACGGTTCACGGACGCGGTATACCGCCCACACCCGGACGGTATCGTCATGTCTACTGTGTACAGTCATTTTTACCTTCAGGATCAGTGGTTGGCGGGGCGGCGGTTCGGGTTCCGTGCCCGCCGCCCCGCGTGGGATGGTGCTCGGCTACGGCTGGTGCACGAACTTCCGTTCGAGGATCAGCCGCTTGACCGTGCGCAGCGCCGGGCGCCAGCCCAGCCCTTCCGGCAGCTCGACGACCGCCGTGGACACCAGCGCGCCCGCTTCCAGCTCGGCCCGCTCACGTTCGACCGCCACATGCAGCTTCATGCCAGGGCACCGGGCCTGCTGGCGTTCGATGCAGTAGCCACACGGGCCGCCGGATGTGGTCAGATCCGCCATCAGCCGCGCGATCGACGGTTCCCACAGGGATGCCGCGCCGTGGATCGGGACGCGGGGAATCGCGCCCTCGGGGTAGCCGTCCAGGAAGTTGCCCAGTGCGGCGTACCGATACAGCACCCACCACTGAATCATGTTGTCTTGCAACGCTTTTCCTTCCAGTTGTGATCACGGTGTGTGTGTGCTGGGACGGGGTTCTAGGTCCGTGCCCAACAACAAGAATACTATCTAAAGTTAGCGACAAAGGGAAGTGCTGACCGGGTTGTGTGACCCGCCCCATATACTGGCGGTGCCCTTCCGTTTGATCACGGTGGAGCACGCGGGACCGGCGGGTTCTAGCCTCCCCTCGGGGAGGTCGCCGGTCCCGCACCCCCGTTCAGCCGGCCAGCAGGCCGCCGCGGCGGCGCTGCCAGGAGGTCAGCACCGCGTCGCGTTCGTAGAGCGGCCGACGCGGGGAGCCGTGGTTGGTCCACCCGTCCTCACCGCGCCAGCGCCGCAGCGTCCCGGCCGGGACGCTGAGCCATGCGGACAGCGCGGCGACGTCGGACACCGGGGTTCCCTGCGCGTCGCTCAGCTTGTCCCAGGTCGCGCGCGGCCATCGGGTCCGGCACTTCGGGCAGGTGATCCGGTCGGCGTCCGGGCGCACCCGTAACCGGGCTCCGCACGGGCGCTGCGTGCTCTCCTCCGTGGTGGGACAGGTGCCCACGGGGACGCTGGACTCTGCGGTGCCGGTGGCGGCGCGCACCAGGGGGAGCAAGCCGCGGATCTCGTCGGCCAGGTCGCTCACCCAGTACTGGCGGGTGATGTAGTCGAACCACTCGACCAGGAACGCGGCTTCCCCGGCGACCGTGCGCGGGGCAAGGCCGAGCTGTTCGGTGATCTCGTCCCGCAACTGCCCCAGCGGGGTGTCCAGCCTGCCCGCCCACGGCTGGCGTGCCGTGAAGTCCAGCCAGCCGACCAGCAGCCGCCCCTCGCGCTGGGCGCCCGGGTCCGGAACGCTCATGCCGGTGTCCTCGCGGATGTTGTCCGCCCAGCCCGCCAGCACTTCCAGCACCGCGTGCGGGTCGCCGTCGTCTTCGGCGCGGGTCCGCCGGTCGGTGAGGACCAGGACGCTGTCGCGGGCGGGAGAGCGGGAGCCGTAACCGGGCGCGCCCAGCCCGCCGGCCGGGGCGCCACCGCTGGGGACGACGGCACGGGCCAGCTCGGGGTACAGCCGGGCGAGTTCCTGAATGTCGGCGCGCAGCTCGTCCGCGCACGGATCGCACGTGCGGTAGCCGTGCTGGGCCGGGAACGGCTCGCCCGCGCGGGTACGGCAGCCCAGCAGGCATGTGACGTCCCGCTGCTCGGCCTGGTCGGTGCGGGTGGTCATCGTGCGTTCTCCTGATCGTGGGTGGTGGTCTCCCGGCGGGCGAGCTGCGCGCGGGCGGACTCGAGACGGGAGGGGTGCATCCGGGTGGCCGTGTCGCGCAGCTCCCGGACTCCGGCGCGGTTGCGTGAGAGCGGGCCGCACACGGCCCACGCCTTGGCCTGGCAGAACGGGCACGCCACGCTCCGGGCCAAGTCGTGATCGGCGTTGCGTACCCAGCCCATGACCTCGTATGCGGCGCGGATGCCGCGCATCCCCGCCTGCCGGTGGTAGTCCCGGTCCGCGCCGGACGTGCGGGGCCGCCAGCCGCGCGCCGGGGCAGCCGCAGCCGGCCCCGGCGGGCTGGACCCGGCAGCCCGGTCTCGCGCCGCGTCGCAGCTCCCGGCCACCGCAGACGGAGTGATCCGGCGTGCACCGGGGCCCATCGCGCTCATGGCCGCGTGGCACTCGGCCAGGCTGTACCCGGCCAGGCCCGACAGCCACGACGTCACCAGTTCCTCGGTGACCTGCGCACCGGTGTGCCGCATGAGCAGGCCGCGCACGTCACTGCGGCTCATGACGGCGTGCATCGTGCTCATCAGGCCGCCCGCTCGTCCGCAGCGGAGGTCAGCGCGGCGTCCAGGATCGCGTGGAGCTGGTCGGCGTCCGCGTGCTGGGGCCGGGCCAGCCGGACCGCCAGCCCGACCCCGTGCTGGTCGTCCTCGGCGATCGCGGACGCGCGCAGATCCTCGAAACGCTCGGCCATGTCCGCGTCCCGAGCCCTCTTTTTCGCGTCTGTACCCACGACGCGGCTGGCGCGCATCCGCTCACCGACCAGCATGGGCAGGAAGCTGGGCGGCAGGGTCTTGGTCGACCAGGCCGCCAGCCCGGAGCCGACCACGGCCCCGGAGATGCCTTCGCGCAGCAGCGGGATCACCTCGGCCACCAACTGTGCCCGGACACGGGCCGGGACCGACTCCGCGTAGAACTCCACCAGCCGCTCGGCCTCGGTCCGGCGCTGCTGGCGAGCCGATCCGCTCCCCGGCCGATCCGCGTCCGCAGGCTGCGGCGCGCTGTCCTCTTGCGCCCCGGGGGTGCCGACTGGTAGTCGCGCGGCGCGGGCGTCGCGCGGCGCGCGCGGGGGTAACCCCACGTTCCCACCACTCGAAGCAAGAACAGGTTCTCCAGTCTCCCGCTCCCTACTCCCTTCTCCCAGGTCCTTCGGCGAAGGCACCGGGGAAGGGGTCGGCGAAGGGTTCGCCGGGGCCTGGGCAGCGTCGGCTGGCGCCGGTCCGGCCGCCGGGGCCGGCGTCCGGGCCGCCACGGGCGGCCGGGCCGGGCCGCGGACGGCCATCGCCGCTTTAGCCTCCGGCGGCAGCTCCCGCGCCCCGGCCTCCAAGGCGTCGGCCGTCACGAGCGGGGCCGCGCCGGTGACCTCGACCGGCAGGCGCCGCAGCTCGGCCGCCAAGGCGGCCCGCAGGATCGGCGACTCGATCTCGAACGCGACCCGCAACGCGCCGCGCAGCATGTTCGGCTGCTTGTACAACTCGTCATTCCGGATGAAGGTGCGGACCAGCAGCTCCTCGGTGTCCTGGTCGATCACCACGAACCGGGCGGCGTCCAGCTCCGCCAACGCGGCACGCACCTCGGCCTGGTCCAGGTCAGGGTGCGGCCGGGCCCAGCGCTTGGCCGCCAGGTCCAGCGCACCGGCGTAGGACAGTTTCCGCTGCGACACCAACTGGAGGTATAGAAGCTTGGCCGCGAGCGAGAGCGCGCGGAAATCGTCGTTATCCCAGATTTTCAGATCGAGGCGTGCGTGATCACGCGCCATGGAGCATCCCCTTACGGGCCAGAAAAGTAGGCGTGACTAGGTCCCACCACGCACGCGCGGCGGGACAAGATGCGGGCTCGGGTGGCCCGTGGACGTCAGGACGCGGCGGCCTGCTCGGTGGCGTGGTGGCCGTCCAGCGCAGCGGCGTCGAAGGCGTAAACCGGCTGAAGCTTGCCGATGTTGCGGCCTGCGGAGTCCGTCGAGCGGACGTACCGTCCCGTGGACACCAGCAGCCCAGCCGCGCGCAGCCGGTTCACCGTCGAGCCGACCAATTGCGGCTGCACCCAGGCGGGCAGCAGCGTCCGCCACCGGTTCGCGGTCGTCTCGCGGAACGGGTCCGCCAGCGCGTCACGCACGATTACCGTCACGATGGCGAGGACCTGCGCCTCATTCCGAGGCTCCGCCACCAGCAGCGCAGCGACCGTGGCGGCCGTCTCGCCATCGGCCGGCCGACTAGCCCCGCGAGCCTGGACGACCATTGCCCCGGCCAGCGAGACCAGCTCAGCGAACGGGACCGTCACGCCGCGTCGAGCAGCCGGAAGGTCCAGACCTCCGAAATGTCGCTGCACTCCTTGGCCACCTCGGGGTAACGCTGCTTGACCGCGCCCTGGTCCAGCGCGATTCGCATCGTGCTGTCGAACGACACAACCGGCACACCGCCGACCGTCCCGACACTGGCACCCACAGCCTTCAGTGCGGCCTTGATCACAGCCTCATGCTCCTTGCGTTCCTTCGACAGCCGGGCCTGCCTGTGCTTGATCCGGCGAAGGGAAGCCACCAGGTGAGCGAGGGAATCTAGCGGCGATCCTGCGGGCCGATCAGTAGCGCCAAACGGACATTCGGGTGTGTTGTGGTTCACTGAAGTAACTCCCTGGAGCAGTAACGCGCATCCAAGACCTCACGATGGAGGGTCTTGGGTGCACATCTCCACGGCGCGGCTGCTCAGGCGGAACGGCCACACGTGGAGGACATAAGTTAATGACTGTAAACATTTTCTGGTCGAGCGTTTGTGCTGGCTGGCAGCGTGGCGTGAGTCGACTCTATCCAGATCGACTCATCGTTTGTCAACACGGAAACGGGAGTCCTGGTGGAAACTGTTTACAGGTGTAAGCATGAGGGGGGAATGGTGGCCGGAGAGGGGGCCGTGTCGTTCGCGGAGGCGTTGAGCTTCCTGTACGAGCAGCGACCACGTGATGACGGTAAGCCATACAGTGACCGCAACGTAGCGGAAGCGCTGGAAGCATCGGGCGTGGAAGCTTCGTATTCGTACCTGTGGATGCTGCGCAAGGGACGCAAAAACAATCCACGAGCCGACGTCGTGACGGGTCTCGCAGCGTTTTTCCGCGTGCCTGCGGGGTTTTTTCTCGACCGGCCAGTGTATGAGGCGTGGCGCAAAAGAATTGAGAATGACGCAGATCTTCCGATGCCCCGGGGGCAGCATTCGATACTGCGGCGCAGTTTTGACGGCATGTCCGACCGAAGTCAGCAGCTACTTGCAGCCCTCGCCGCACACGTCAGCTCGCTGGAGGGAGAGGACGGCACGGGGACTGCGCATGGCTGAACATCGCGCTCGGCGAAGCCTGATGAGACGCCTTCGTCGTTTCCGAACAGCAGAACCCGTGAACGACAGGGAGCCCGTAACCGACGTCGACGCCGTTCGTGATCTGGTCGAGAGGCTTGACTTGCCTGCGACCGTCGAGATTGACGAGCTGGCCGAGAAGTTGTCGCGTATACGCGGCAAGCCAATCAACGTGATGCCATACCCCGAAACGATCGTCGCGGAGTTTCGCCAAGCAGACGATGCGCTGCCTTATGGCGTCTGGCTGAACACGTGGGTTGCGGAGTACATCTTCTACCGAACCGACACCACGCCGTCTCATCAGCGCCACATCATCCTGCACGAACTCGGCCACATCTCGTGTCGGCATCTTGGCGACTCGATCGCCCAGTCATTGGGCGACGATGGCGATCTCGGCCCGGCTGAAATGGTGAGCGTCGTGAAGCGCGCAGGCGGATTCGCCGCGGACCAGGAACGAGCCGCGGAAAGCTTCGCCTATCTGGTCGAACGCCAGACACGTCCCAACCTCAGCGCGACCGGCGAGACGCCGGCCGCCCGCTACCGACTGCTGGAAGACTGAAATGTCCCTCATCGTCTCGCAACTTCAATCACTGGTGGTCTGCATCGCCGTCACCGGCGCCCTGGCTTACTGGTTCCTGTCGTGGCGCCGCTCTCGCACCCCCAGCCTGCTGGCCATGGTCAAGGCACTCGCTGCTCTAGACCTCGCGTTGCTGCTCGGTCTGGACCTCGGCATGGGTAGCTGGCTTTTCGGCATCGCTGCGCTCCCGAACTACCTCGTGCACGTCTTCGCATTGCTCGCCGCATATTGGCTTCAACTTTTCGTCCTTCACCTTGCCCATCCGGCCGCCGACGTCCAGGCCAGGGCTCGTGTCCGCACGCGAATCCTTATCGTGACGCAAGTGGCCCTGCTGGTGTTCTTCATCCTCGGGCCCGCCCACGGCGACAAGACGGCGATCGACGGCAGCACTGGTAACCCCGTGCTAGCTGTGCTCTACCTCGCCGTCTTCGAGGTCTACCTCGGGATTGCGATGTTCGACGTCTTCCACGTTGCGCGCCACGCCCGCCAGCTACCGCGCGGCTACCTGCGGCTCGGCCTGCGGTTGCTGCGGTGGGGCGGCATCGCTGGCCTCGCTTTCGTCGTGGAGAAGGCGCTCTATTCCTTCGCTGTCGCACTCGGGTTCCCCTCGGACCTCGCCTTTTCGATCAACGGTGTCATCGCTGGCCTGCTGACCACAGTCAGCATCTTGCTGCTCATGGCGGGCGTGACGGTGCCCGCGGTGGGGCCTCGCAACCGGATGCGCCGCGACCACCGGGACATGGAACCGCTCTGGCGGGACCTGACCACCTACGCCCCGGAGGTCAAATTCCCGGGCCGCCCAACACGACGTGCCGATATCAGCGATCGCGTTCGGCAACGGATCACGGAGATCAATGACGTCTTGGTCGGGCCGCTACAGCCCTACCTGGACCCGGCGGTCTACTCCGCCGTCCTGCAGTCCGCCAATCGGGATGCCGGCCATATGACGGCCTCCGCCGCCACAGCTCAAGCAGCCACTATCGCCACAGCGCTGACCAGTGCCGATCCAGTGGTGACGGAGAAGCCGGTAACGTTCTCGTCTGCCAACACCGAGGACTTCCGCGACGAAGCCTCGTGGCTGGCCAACGTCGCCACGGCCTACGCACAGCTCACCGGCAGCCTGAAGGAGCCTTCCACCCATGTCGCCAACCACGCCTTCTGAAGCGGACGCCGGGCGCCTACGGCAACGCCTTGCACGCGTGGCCACAGAACTTCTCGCGCCCTGGGTCTGGGTCCTTGGCCTGCCGCTGGTCGTGGCCTGGCAGGTTACCGGCCACCACTTCGGCGAGACGCTGCTGTGGGGCCTGCTCGTCGGCGTCACCGGCTCCCTGATCCCCATGGCCGTGATCGTCCGGGGCGCGAAGAAGGGCAAGTGGGACGGCCACCACGTCACCAACCGCGCCGGACGGCTCGTGCCCTTCGCCGCCTGCATAGGCTCCCTGGCCCTCGGCTTCATCGTGCTCCTGGTCGGCAACGCCCCGCACGAAATGATCGCGCTCGCCGCCGCCGAGCTGGCGTGCCTCGTCGTCGCCCTGGCAATCACCTTCGCGCTGAAGTACAAGATCTCCATGCACGCGATCGTCGCCGCAGGCGCCACGGTCATGCTGATGAAGGTCTACAACCCATGGCTGGCTGTGCTCTTCCTGGCCGTCGCATGGGTGTGCTGGTCGCGGGTCGAGCTGAAGGATCATACGACCTCCCAGGTCACAACGGGCGCCGTGACCGGAGTCGTGCTCGGCGGCGGTGTGTACCTCGCACTCGCGGCGGCCCTGGCCTAGCCAGTCCACCTCCGGGTTGAGCTTGCCACCGACCACCGCCAAGATGGATACGTGACACGTGTACTGGTTTTGGGCGGGTCCTGGTTTCTCGGCCGCGCGGTCGTTGACGCCGCTCTGGCGTCTGGGGCCGAAGTGACAACCTTCCGACGCGGCCAATCCGGAGAGGACGCGCCTGGTGTATCGGCGATTCGGGGCGATCGGACCGTCACTGGCGACCTACGACGGCTGGCCGATGCCGGCCCCTGGGACGCCGTGGTGGATACGTCGGGTTTCGTGCCGAGAGAAACGCTGGCGGTTGCGCAGGCATTGGAACGGGTCGTGGCACGCTACGTGTTCGTGTCATCGGTGTCCGTCTACCAAAGCTGGCCGATTGAGCCGCTGACGGACGACTCGCCGATCTTGGAAGCCCCTGCGGACGCGGGTCCGAAGTTCGGTTATGACGGGGACCCTGGCCCCTCTGTCTACGGTTTCACTAAGGCCGGGTGCGAACGAGCGGTCGCCGAGGCGTTCGGCTCTGCTCGTACCGTCGCCCTCCGACCCGGTGTAATCCTTGGCCCCCGCGAGTACGTGGGCAGGCTGCCCTGGTGGTTGCATCGTGTCGCACGTGGCGGCCAACTCCTCGCACCCGGTCGGCCCGATCGCAGCATTCAGCCGGTTGACGTGCGTGACGTTGCCGCCTTCGCCGTGCAGGCTTCCACCACAGATCTGGCTGGGAGCTTCAACCTGACTGCGGCCGGGGACGAGACGATGGAAGACTTGCTCACCGCATGTCGCCGCACCGTTGGCTCAGACGCCCAATTCGAGTGGGTCACCGACGAGGATTGGCTTGTGTCTCAGGGCATTGCTCAGTGGACGGAGCTCCCGCTGTGGCGCACCTACGCGGGGGCATGGGACGTCGATGCTGCCCGTGCACGTGCGGCAGGGTTTTCCGCCCGGCCGATTGCGGAGACGACCGAGGACACGTGGAGGTGGCTCAACTCGGGTGCGGCGACCGTAGCTCACGAACGAGCTGGCGAGCAGGGCATCGAAGCGAGCAAGGAGGCCCGGGTCCTGGCAGCGTGGCGGAGAAGACAATCTCGCTAGGGATTACTGAACGTCGGTGATGAGCCGGACGGTGCTGGTCCGGCTCAGGCTATGGGCGGTAAAGTCCTCGATCTCATCACCTAATTGCAGCGCCTCGCCCGCGCCACGATACCGCGCAGTGCTGAGCATCGCTCGCAGTTTCTGCATACGGAGGGAGATAGCTTCAGTCCGGCGGGAGGAGTCGAGGTCAAGGACTGGACGCAGAGCTTCTTCGGCTCCGGCAAGGTCGCCACGCAGAACCCTGGCGGCGCCAAGGTCGATACGGGCGCCCGACTCACCAGCTCCCCACCTGGACAATTCTGGCCTTTCGGCGAACAAAACGAGAGCATCTAGCGCCTCTATCTCCGCCTGATCACCGTCTCCGAGAGTTACGAATGCTGCCCCGGCGCACAAAGCTCGCCGCGACCGGTCGAAACCTAGCTCGCCGCCGACCTCATCCAGGAAGGTGTCGCCACCGGCGCGATCCAGTTCTTCGGCAGCCTTCGCTAGTTCTTGCTGGACTTCTTGCCGGGCACCGCGTAGTGCGAGTGCACGGGCCTTGACTGAGTGGAGCCGAGCGCGAGCCGTTCCGGACGGCGCAGTCTCCAGCGCGGTGTCCGCGATGGCGATCGCTTGCCGCGGCCGGCCGTCCCAGAACGCCACTGTGACCTGGAGGGCGCGGGCCCACGCCTGAAGCGACCGATGGTCGATGACGCTCCCGTAGGTGTGCGCTGCGCGCGCCTGCTCCTCGGAAACATGGGGGCGCCCGAGATCCCAGGTCACCGAGGCAAGCAACCCGCAGACCTGCCCGGCGATTAGGTAGAGCTCGGCCTTCTGGCGTGGCTTGTTCGTCCGGTCCAACTGCTCGTACACCGTGTTTCGCAGCCTAACCAGGTCCGTCAGCATCTCGCCCGATGGCGTCGTGTAGTACTCCACAGCGGCGCGGTCAGCCATGGCGACCAGGTTCTCAAGCGCCGACGGGTCGAGTGCTGACGACGCGTCGAGAGCGTGTTCGGACGACTCACGGGCAGTACTCACGAGTAGTTCCTCCTCTGTGATCGCGTGGCCAGCGACCTCGAACTTGGGAGGGCCGAGCAGGTGTTTAACGGGTTCGCCGAACCAGAATTCCAGGACTCGGCACGACACCGAACGAGGCACGGGTGCGCCGCCGCGGAACCAGCGCTTGGCTTGTCGCTCCGACACGTGGACCGAGTTTCCCTCTCCTGCGCCTTTAGCTTGCCTGGGGAATTCCCGCAGGAAGTCTGCTAGCGACAGATGCCGAGCGCGAGCGAGCTGTTCAAGTCTCGTGCGGGGGTCCTTACTCACCATGTCGTTCCCTCCTTGCGTCTACGGTAGCGAGCTTTAAGCCAAATGGGGGTCTGACCTGGTCCTCTGTCCCCTATATGGCCCCTTATGGCCCCTCAGTGGCCTCCCTGCGCCTGGTGACAGCGCGTGAAGATCAGTTCGCACCACTTCCGATGCGGGGAGGACACGATGGCCATTCCAGAGCAGTCCCGGGTCGCCGGTACCTCGCATTCAGACAGCCTGGTGGACGTGTTGGACCCCGACCCCAGCCCGTCCACCAGGTACCGAACCGGCCGACGACCAAGCCCCTTACCGCCGGGCATGGAGTCGGACGGGCGCGGTCGGTCGATGAAGGGCGACCGCGCTAGGTAGGAACGCAGGAAGGGTCGGCTTGCACCCCCGACCACTTGCGTCGCTGGTCCGCGCAATCGCTTAAAAGCCCCCCTTTCCGGTTGCGCGGGCCAGCCCTTACCTAAGAGGAAACCCCGGGCATCCCCTTCGGTCCCGCCCGTTCCAGTCTCTTAGCCATTCGACGACCAAAGGCGCTGAGTCGCAATGTTCCCAGAGGTGTCAAACCCTCGGCATCTTCGCCTCATGTATGCAGCAATTGAGTATGCTCGCAACGGCTGGTCGGTGATCCCGGGATCCGTCTGGGATGGTCACGCCTATACTCTGGGAACTACTCCCACGAAAACAGATGGACTCGTGCCGTCTATGGTTTCCCAGCGTTCGTATCGAAATGCAAGAGAAGTTCATTCATGGTGGAATGTTGCGCCTTATAGCATTCTGTCCAGAGTTGCTGAAGACTTTGACGTAATTCAAATTCCTGCTGGCTTACTGGCGACGTCAATTGAGTTTGCACGTCAGTCCATAATCAAAAGCCCTGTCGTGATCGGACCGTTTGGCGCGCGAATCTTGGTGTCACGCGGGGCCGAGTTGCTTCCAGGTCTGTGGAACGATCTTGGAATCGACATCATGCCACCTGGCGTGTTCATTCCTCTGCCGCCCACAACCATCCGAGCCGGGTCAACACGATGGTTACGCGAACCCTCCGAGCTGAACTATCAACTTGGAGACCAGAAAGCTGTGCAAGAGGCACTGCTGGAGGTGCAACAGCTTTGGAAGATTCAGAGAGTTTTCGAGTTTGATGCGCGGTCGAACTCTTCCGTCAGCGATAGGTTCGACTCTGCTTGAACTGGCAATAGCCGCCACTTGAGATATTTCGGCAATACTTTTCTCGCTTGGGAATTTCTATGTCCTGTAGATGGCAGTCAGGGTCAGTCAAAGTTTGGCGCGGGATGCTACACGAGACAGTCCTGCACGACGTTGACGATTCACCGAAGCGCCTCGCAGCGAGAGGCAAATTATTTGGAATAGCAACCTGCGGAGTTGTCTGCATCTTTGGTTCGGATGGCTCTGGTTCTGTCAAATGCGGGACGTGCTTTCCACCTTGGCCAGACGAGGAAGAGACGCAAGTAACTCCTAAGCCTCCCCGATTGCCCAAAAGAGTGCCAGGAATCGTTCCACCGAGAAGGCCGCGTAAATCAAAATATCGAGGCGGGTGGTTTGACGTCACGTCCACGGCTAATCCATCGCAAAAAAATAAAATCGGCGATTTTAAGCCTTGAGCGAAAGGGGTTGCAGTGCCGTCCATCCTGTCGCTTCCCACCCATGTGAGTCCGGATTCAACTCTCCGCATAAAAATCGGCGATGCTTGTGGTCTGACGTGTACTTTCTGTCATAACGAGGGAACTCCCGTCGCACAAGATAATTTTGGGCGACGCCCGGGCAACTTCCTGGCGGCTGGTCCTTCGGGACGAGTCTCGATCTACTCGACAAGCAATCGTGCCTCGTTCGTACCCGCCCGGATGCCGGCCGATGAGACGTTCAGCGATGCCCTCGCCGCTATGAGCCGCGCCCTGGGGTTCACCGAGGTGCACCTGACTGGCGGAGAACCAACTCTCCACCCTGAAGTCGACGGCCTCACACGCCTGGCCGTCGAGGCCGGGTTCACGGTCGGTATGACGTCCAACGGTGAGAACGGCGCGGCGGCCCTCCCGTCATGTGCTGCGGCCGGTCTCGACCGGGTGAACTTCTCGATCTTCGGTACCACGGCTGGCGAACTGGCGGAGGTGCAGGACGCTAGGTTCCGTAGCCCAGCTCGTGCAGGTCGGAAGATCGCGGCTCTGAAGGAATCCATCCGGGCCTGTTCCGAGGCCAGTGTAAGAGCCACTGCGAACATCGTGGTGCCGGACTATGGCCACGCGGCGCGAGTCCACCGACTGCTGGACGAGTACTCGCCTAACCTGTCGGTCCGCCTCCTGAACTCGTTGGACCACGGTTCGAGTTCCATCGAAGCGATCGAGCGAATCCTACGAGAGCGCGGCGCGGTGCCAGTCGCTCGCTACATCACCGCGGGGGCGTCCGGCACTCGCACCGCCTATCAGCTACCTGACAAGCGCCGGGTCTTCTTCAAGCAGATCCGGCCCGTGCGCCTGCCAGACACGTGCAAGGGCTGCCCGTTCAACAACGGGTCTGACTGCCAAGAGGGCTACTACGGCGTCCGGCTCTACTACGACAACCGCGGGCGGTATCAGGTCGGGGTGTGCATCCAGCGCATGGACCTGTGCCTGCCGATCGAAGAGTTTCTCGCCAGCAGCTTGGTCGGCGAGATCAAGGCGCTCCGCGACAGTGAGTGGGACCGGCTCACTGCTCGTCGAGCCGGATAACCTAACCGCACGAACAGCAGGAAGAAGGGACCGCCGTGCCGATCGAGCACGAAGCCAAGATCCTCAACATTGACCCGGCCGCCGTCGTCAAACTGATCCGCGAGCAGGGCGGAGCCGAGTTCGGCGAGCAGTCCATGCGCCGCCGGGTCTACGACATCACCCCGGGTGACCAGTCCAAGTGGATCAGGCTCCGCGACAACGGGACCAAGACGACGCTCGCGGTGAAGCAGATCATGAGCGACGCCATCGACGGCACCCATGAGTACGAGGTCGTGGTGTCCGACTTCGACCAGACCGATGCGCTGCTCGGCATCATGGGCTTCACAGCGAAGTCCTACCAAGAGAACAAGCGGGAGACCTTCAACCTCGAAGGGGCCGAAGTCAGCATCGACACGTGGCCCCGCATCCCCCCGTACATGGAGATCGAGGCCGAGTCGGAAGCCGAGGTGGTCAGAGTCGCGGCTCTCCTGGGTTACGGCCCCGAGGCCCTGACCGGGGAAAACACGATCAAGGTCTACGCGCGCTACGGCATCGACCTCACGGCGATCCCCGACTTGAGGTTCTGACGCCGGATCGATCATGTGAGCCCATGCCGGTTGACGAGCCACCTGGAATGGCGACTCGTCAACCGGTCCGGTCTTCTGACCTGCGCAGATTCGACGTTGCCTCTATGTACCCTGAGTCAGAACTTGACTGAGGCGGCGGCTGACGTGGTCCCCGAATTGTCTGGTGAACTGCGCAACTTGTCGACGGCCGCACGCCTCGACGGTGCCTTGGAGTCGACGGTGATCCCGGCGCTGGCGTCCGCCTGGGCCCTCGTCCGTCGCCACGGCCTGCCGATGTCCGACGTCCTGGACGCCACCCGTCGAGACGTAGACGCGACAATAGCCTTCGCGCGCCGCCTGAACGCGAAAATGGCGGGCCCGCGCATGAGCGCCACCGTGCTCACCGGTCTGCCGCTGCTGTGCCTGCTCCTGGGACAGGCGATCGGGGCCGACCCATTGACGGTCCTGACCCGGACCCTTCTGGGGCAGGCCCTCCTGATCACGGGCGCGGCTTTCCTGTGGGCAGGCACGGCCTGGTCGCGCGCCCTCACCACCCGGACGGCCCCACGATGACCGCCCCGTCGTTCCCAGCGGTCCTGCCCGATGATGCTGGCACCTCGGTGCAGGGTCCGCTGCATCCCAGCGCCACCGGCGTCCGGCTCTGCCGACCCGGCACCGTCAAGAATGGTCCGCCAAACCGAGAAATCTCCGTCGCGCCAGACAGCAGCGGTCGCTCTGTCTTCGCCTCGGCAGGTCGTCTTTCGAGTGGGTGCGCGATTGCCACCAATTCGAAGGCGGTGCCGAAGTGACCTGGCCTGCCGGAGCGGTGATGGTGCTGGTCGCCGCCGCGCTCATGATTTGGCCGAGCGCCGTCCGCCCACGTCACCTGGCCCCGCCGCCCGCGGTGAGACTGAGGTTGCCCAGGCCGCCCGCTATTCACCTCGCCACTGCTGTCGCCGCGGGCGTCTCCGTGATGGTCTTCGCGGGAGTGGTGGCCGGCGCGATCGTCGGCCTCGGTGGCTGGTGGGCATTGCGCCGTTCCCACCGGCGCAAAGACCCGGATACTGACGTCGCCGAACGTCTTCGGTCCGCCGCCACCCTGGACACGTTCGCCGCTTGTCTGCGCACCGGCTTGCCCGTGCCCGTTGCCCTCGAAGCGGTCAGCCGAGGCGCGCCACCCGAGACGGCCAAGGCACTCCGTTCCACGGCGAGCCTGCTTGCGCTCGGCGCCGAACCGGCACAGGCCTGGGCCCCGACCCGCGCGCGACCCGGCCTGGACGAATTGGCCGTCGCCGCGACCCGCACCGCACGGTCGGGCACCACGCTGGCCACGACCGCGGACGAGCTGGCCCGTCGCTTGCGCGATGGCCTCGGTGTCGAAGCCGAGGAGCGCGCGGAACGAGCGGGGGTCGCGCTGGCACTGCCCGTCGGCCTCTGCTTTCTGCCCGCGTTCTTCTGCCTCGGCGTGCTGCCCGTGGTGCTCGGCCTGGCCGAGCGGATCGGCAGCCGGTTATGAAAAATCTACAATGGACGGAAAGGAACCAGGGAGATGCACTTCTTGCGCGGAGACGAGGGTACGACCACGGCCGAGTACGCCATCGGCACGGTCGCGGCGGCGGCGTTCGCCCTCGCCCTCTACACGTTGCTGACCGGGGACTCGATCTCGACCGCGCTGTCGGGTCTGGTCCAGCGAGCCCTGACGGTAGCCACCTGATGCCCGGCCGTCGCCGGGACGGCGGTTTCGTCACGGTCGAAGCGGCCATCTCGCTGGGGGCGCTCACGTTCGTGCTGGCGATGGTGATGACCGGCATCGCCGCGCTGAGCGGGCACATTCGCTGCCTCGATGCTGCCCGCGAGGCCGCTCGGCTGACCGCCGCCGGTCAGCCGGGTGCCGCCGAAGCCGTAGTACGGACGATCGCCCCGCCTGGTGCGAAGCTGAACGTTCGCCGCTCCGGCGACGGCATCACCGCCGAAGTGACGACCGACGCCTTCACCGGCTTCCTCCCCAACCTCCATCTCGGCGGCACGGCTTACGCGATCGCGGAGCCCGGCACGGACGCCAATTCACCGACTTCGTCGTCGTTGTCCCCGCCCACAGGGCCGCCGGGCAACGAAACCACGGCAGAGTCCACTGGGCCGGAAGGGCCGACCTGATGCCCCACTTCATCGAGACCACTCTGCGCTCGGCTGCCGCCCCGCCGATGCACCGAAGCTGGGGCTGCGGCCAACCGACGGGAATCGGCCGGCCTATGGGACGCGGACATGGTGCCGATCGGCCGGGGGGACAGGCGGACGCTGGAGTGGCGACTGTCTGGACGGCGATCGCGGTGGCGGCACTCGTCTGGCTGGGCGCGGCCGTTTGTTGGCTGGGTGCGGCCGTCGCTGCGCGTCATCGGGTCGAGGCGGCGGCCGACCTCAGTGCTCTCGCGGCTGCAGCCCACGCCGCCGACGGTCCGGTCAAAGCCTGCGACCGCGCCCGTGAGGTGGCCGATCACCAGGGAGCGGAGATCACCGGCTGCCACTGGGACAGGCGCGACGCCCTGGTCGAGGCCCGTGCCACCCGCGCACCCGTCCCCGGACTGCCACCACCTACGGCCCACGCCCGGGCCGGGCCCGTCGCCTTACCCGGCTGACCGGCGTCGTCCGTGCCCTGATGGTCGGCGAACCGGGTGGTGTCAGGCCGAGGGGCCGGCTTGACCAGGCCGGACCCGGCGGGAGCCGCTGGCCGCCGGTGCGTCTTCGGCCGGGGTGGGACGGGTCTCGGCGTGTGTGGGAGATCGAGTCGATCATTGTGGAGATCACAGAGAGGGGATGGCGACGAGCGGTGGCGACCGCGAGCAGCGGTCGGTGGGAAACGGCGAGCGGTCGAAAGGCCAGGTCAAGGTAGGTAACGGCGGCTCTGCGACAGCCCGTGGGCAGCGGGGCCTGAAAGCACCGCACCCGGTGGTGAGACCGATGAGCGGGGGCTGAACCGGTCGTCCGCGGACGGTGATCGGCTCGCCGGTATCGGCCGGGCGGGTGGACTACCTGGCGTTCATCGCCCGATAACCACCGGTTGTCGCGCGACCCTTCCACGCAATGTGCAAATTGCCGTTTAGTGAGACATGCGCCACCACGGCCCCGACCCGGACGGCGCGAGAACCGAACCTGAAGGCAGGAAAGCAATGTTGGACGCGAATTGGCCGGACAGCTGGCGGAGCGCCTTCCGCATCGAGATGCGGGCGGAGGCGATCGGCCTCGCTTGGCGCGGCTGGCCGGTGCTCCCGGGAGCGACCCCGGCGCGGATCACCGGTGATGGGAACGATCTGGCCTGGCAGTGCCCGGTGCCCGTGCGGACCGACTGGCGCGAGCTGATCGGCACCCACGCCCACGAGGTCGCCACCTGGTTCTCCGACCGTACCCACAGCCTCCTGGTGGCCACCGGCACCGTGCTGGACGCCATCGAGGTGGACGACGAACTGGGCAAGCGCGCCGCCCGTCTGCTCCGCGCCCTCGGGCACCCCGCCCCGATCGTCGCGATGCCGAACGGCCGGTGGCTGTTCCTCACCACCGCAGCCGACCGCATCCCGGCCGAGCTCGCCGAGTACTCGACGGTGCAGTGGCACGGCCTCGGCAGCTACATCCCGCTGCCGCCGTCGCCGCTTCAGCACGGTGTCGTGCACTGGCGGGTCAAGCCCGAAGTCTGTGGCTGGCGGCTGCCGGACGCCAACGAGGTGCACGCCGTCCTCGTGCGCGCACTGGCCGACGAGCGGGCACACCTGCTCGTGCAGCCCTCGGCCGCCTGACCGGTCCCAACCCGGCAGCCTGCCCGCACCACCCGAAGTTTCACGCACCACCGTGGCCACACTGGATCCCGTGCCGACGCAATGCCCCGAGCACGGTATCCAGTACGGCCACTGCCCCTGTCTTGTCCAGCGGATCGTTGCCGTTCCCGCACTTCGGCGACTGAACGCAGGACGGGCAGCCCGTCGGGCACTCGCAGGAGACGATCGCCTCCCGCGTAGCGGCCAGCCACGGGACAATCGCGGCATAACCGCGGTCGGCAAATCCCGCACCCCCGGGATGCCCGTCGTGCACGAACACCGTCGCCTCCCCGGTGTCTTCGTGCCACGCGGTAGACACCCCGCCGATGTCCCAGCGGTCGCACGTAGCGAACAGCGGTAGCAGGCCGATCGCCGCGTGCTCGGCGGCATGCAGGGCACCGGGGACGCGTGCCGGGACCAACCCGGCACCCCCCGGTGCTCTGCCGGCGCCCCCGGTCCCCACCGGCGCCACGACTCCGATCCCCACCGGCGTCGAAACTTCGGTCCCCACCGTCGCCACCACTTCGGTCTCCGCCGAGGACTCGGCTCCGACTCCAGCGGAGGCCGGGGTGTTCCCGGTCCCCACCGGCGTCGAAACCTCGGTCCCCACTGTCGCCACAACTTTAGTTCCCGCCGACGTCGAGACTTCGGCTCCTACCGTTGCCGCAACTTCGGTCCCCACCGGAGTGAGGACTTCGGTCCCCGCCGGGGACTCGGCTCCGACTTCAGCGGAAGCCGGGGTGTTCCCGGTCCCCACCGATGGCCCGGTCGCAGCCACGTCGGGCGTCTCGGTCTCCTCGGTCCCCGCCGATGGCTCGACTTCGGTCGCCGCAGGTTCCACGGTCCCCACCGCAGCGGTTTTCCCGGTTCGCGCCGATGGCTCAGCTCCGGCCGTGGCGAGCTGCGCCGGGTTCCCGGTTAACGCCGAGGGCTCGACCATAGACTCACCATCAGCGATCGTTGCCACCGAAGCCACCGAAGCCGAGCCGCGTTTCGGGCCCGTGGTTTCCGGCGGGCCCAGCAGCTCGCTCGACACCGTGTACCAGACCGCCCGGGTCCGGAGGCTCTGTTCCGGCAGGTCCAGCGGGGTGTGGTCCAGCACCTCACCCGACGGGCGGCGGCGGAGGTAGCCCACGACCTGCGAGGTCACCGCTACCTCGCCCAGAGACACCGTCACGCCGTCGTGGGTGCACTGCTCCTGTGTGCTCATCACCGAGATGTCCACGATCTCGCGGGGCGAGGTGTTCCAGTCCGGGTCCTCGGCGTGCACGAGGGCCAGGCCGGTCTCCAGATCCAGCTCGTCGACCACGTAGGAGGAGCCCTGGTGCAGGTAGATCGCGCCCGGGTGGACGGCGAAGCAGGCCGAGCCCGGGTCGACCGTGCCGAGCATGCGGCCGGAGTCCGCTTCCACCACGGCGATCTGGTCGCCGCCGGAGCCGCGGATGCCGACTTCGGCGTGCGGGCGGTCCCGGGACGTCCAGTACCAGCCGCTCGAACGGCGGCGCAGCAGCTTCTCCTCGGCCAAGTCCGCGAGGACCGCGCGCGCCGCGTCGCCGCCGAAGGTGGGCAGCTCGGGTTCGGTCAGGGGTAGCTCGGCGACGGCGCACGCCAGTTGCGGGCCCAGGACGTACGGGTTCGTCGGGTCCAGCACCGCCGTCTCGACCGGGCGGTCCAGCAGTGCCGCCGGGTGGTGGACCAGGTAGGTGTCCAGCGGATCGTCCCTGGCCACGAACAGCACCAGCGCCTCGTCGCCCGAACGGCCCGCGCGGCCCGCCTGCTGCCAGAACGACGCCAGCGTGCCCGGGTACCCGGCCAGCACGACGGCGTCCAACCCTGCGATGTCGACCCCCAGCTCCAGCGCGTTGGTGGTCGCCACCCCGAGCAGCCGGCCGGACAGCAGCGCCGCCTCCAGCGCCCGCCGCTCCTCCGGCAGGTAGCCCGACCGGTACGCCGCAACGGTTTCGGCCAGGGCCGGATCTACTTCAGACAGCAAGCGGCGCGCGCCCAGCGCCGTGAGCTCCGCGCCCCGCCGCGAGCGGACGAACGCCAGCGAACGCGCGCCCTCCACCACCAGCTCCGTGAGGATCCGCGAGGCCTCCGCGCCCGCCGAGCGCCGCACCGGCGCACCGTTTTCCCCGGTCAGCTCCTCGAGCAGCGGGGGCTCCCAAAGCGCTACCGTGCGTGCACCTCGGGGCGACGCGTCTTCGGTGACCGCTTGACACCCGACGCCGGTCAACCGCGACGCGAACGCCGCCGGGTCCGCCGTGGTCGCCGAGGCCAGCACGAAGACCGGATCGGCCCCGTAGTGCGCCGCCACCCGCCGCAGCCGGCGGAGCAGCAGCGCCACGTGGGAGCCGAACACCCCGCGGTAGCTGTGGCATTCGTCGACCACCACGTACGACAGGCGGCGGAAGAACCGCGCCCACCGGCCGTGCGCGGAGAGGATGCCGCGGTGCAGCATGTCGGGGTTGGTGAACACCCAGTTCGCGTGGGCCCGGACCCAGTCGCGCTCGGCCATCGGGGTGTCGCCGTCGAACGAGGCCGCGCGCACCCCGGGTACGTCCAAAGAGGACACCGAGCGGAGCTGGTCGGCGCCGAGTGCCTTGGTGGGCGCGAGGTACAGCGCCGTCGCGCCCGAAGCGCCCGACAGCTCCGACAACACCGGCAGCTGGTAGGCCAGCGACTTCCCGGACGCCGTGCCGGTGGACACCACCACGTGCTCGCCCGCCCTGGCCAGCGAGGCGGCCTCGGCCTGGTGCGCCCACGGCGTTCGCACGCCCGCCGCCGTGAACGCGGACACGACTTCGCCCGCGGCCCACTCCGGCCACGGCGCGAAGACCGCCGCGCGCGCCGGCAGCTCGGCCACGTGCGTCACCGGGTTCTCGCTCGCCGGGATCCCGGCCGTGACCCGGCTCAGCAGCCTCCGTCCTCGCTCGCCCACCACGCGCAGAGCTTCGCACAGGACACCGACAGAACCGGTCCGGTGCCGACGAGATCGATCCAGTGACCGATCACACAAGGTCACGGAACGTACTGTGCCCGGGACGCCCTGCCGGGCCGCTGAGCACTACCAATAGACTCCCGCAATCCACACCGTCTGTGGCGAGAGTCATGTGAGACGTGCGTTGCCGCACGGCTAGCGTGTCGCTCGGTACAGATCCCATGCCAGCGCGGGCCCGCCGGGGACGACGAGTCCGCGCCGGCCAACGGCGTTCCCAGGAGGACGAATGTCCCGGCAGTTCCTCGCGGAGGGCGGCATCACGCTCACCGGGGGTGGCTACACCATCGTCGGTGTGGTCGCCGTGGTCGCCCTTGCCGCACTCGCCATCGGTTACGTGCTGCTCAAGGAGGTGCTGGCCGCGGGCCAGGGCACCGCCAAGATGCAGGACATCGCCAAGGCGGTGCAGGAAGGCGCGGCCGCTTACCTCAAACGGCAGCGGAACACGCTGGTCGTTTTCGGCGTGATCGTGTTCCTGCTGCTGTTCGCGCTCCCCGCCGACGACTGGAGCGAGCGCATCGGGCGCTCGGTCTTCTTCCTCGTCGGTGCGGTGTTCTCGTTCACCATCGGCTACCTCGGGATGTGGCTGGCGACGCAGGCGAACTTGCGCGTCGCGGCCGCTTCGCGCGAGGAAGGCGGGCGCGAGACCGCGATGCGCGTGGCGTTCCGCACCGGCGGCGTGGTCGGCATGATCACCGTCGGCCTCGGCCTCTTCGGTGCCGCGGTCGTCGTGCTGGTCTACACCGGCCAGGCGCCGAAGGTGCTGGAGGGCTTCGGGTTCGGGGCCGCGCTGATCGCGATGTTCATGCGAGTCGGCGGCGGTATCTTCACCAAGGCCGCCGACGTCGGCGCGGACCTGGTCGGCAAGGTCGAGCAGGGCATCCCGGAGGACGACCCGCGCAACGCCGCGACCATCGCGGACAACGTGGGCGACAACGTCGGTGACTGCGCGGGCATGGCCGCAGACCTGTTCGAGTCCTACGCCGTGATGCTCGTGGCCGCCCTGATCCTGGGCAGCTCCGCGTTCGGGGCACACGGCCTGATCTTCCCGCTGATCGTGCCGGCCATCGGCGTGATCACCGCGGTGATCGGCGTCTACATCACGAAGGCGCGCGTCGGTGAGGGCGGCCTGGTCACGATCAACCGCTCGTTCTACATCTCCGCGGTGATCTCCGCGGTGCTGTCGGCGATCGCCGCGTTCGTGTACCTCCCGAGCAGCTTCTCCGACTTCGGGCCCGAGTACGCCGGCACCTCCGGCAACCCGGCGGTCATCGCCACGGTCGCCGTGATCATCGGCATCCTGCTCGCCGCGATCATCCTGAAGATCACCGGTTACTACACCGGTACCGAGTACAAGCCGGTGCAGGACGTCGGCCGGACCTCGGAAACCGGTGCGGCGACGGTCATCCTGTCCGGCATCTCGGTCGGCTTCGAGTCCGCCGTGTACACCGCGCTGGTGATCGCCGCGGCCGTGTTCGGCGCGTTCCTGCTGGGCGGCGGCATCGCGCTGTTCGCCGTCGCGCTCGCCGGCACCGGCCTGCTGACCACCGTGGGCGTCATCGTCGCGATGGACACCTTCGGCCCGGTTTCCGACAACGCGCAGGGCATCGCCGAGATGTCGGGCGACGTCGACGAGAAGGCCGCGCAGATCCTCACCGAGCTGGACGCGGTGGGCAACACCACCAAGGCCATCACCAAGGGCATCGCGATCGCCACCGCGGTCCTCGCGGCCACGGCGCTGTTCGGGTCCTATTCGGACGCGATCACCAAGGCGGTCGGCGGCACGGGCGAGTTCATCGCGAACGTGGTCAACCCGTCCACGCTGGTCGGCGTCATCATCGGCGCGGCGGTGGTGTTCCTGTTCTCGGGCCTGGCCGTCAACGCGGTTTCGCGGGCGGCCGGCGCGGTGGTGCAGGAGGTGCGCCGCCAGTTCCGCGAGATCGCGGGCATCATGGAGGGCACCACGCGGCCGGAGTACGGCAAGGTCGTGGACATCGTCACGCGCGACTCGCTGCGTGAGCTCGCCACCCCGGGTCTGCTCGCGGTGTTCGCCCCGATCGCCGTGGGCTTCGGCCTCGGCACCGGCGCGCTCGCCGGCTACCTGGCCGGCGCGATCGCGACCGGCACGCTGATGGCGATCTTCCTGGCCAACTCCGGTGGGGCCTGGGACAACGCCAAGAAGCTGGTCGAGGACGGCAACCACGGCGGCAAGGGCTCGGACGCGCACGAGGCCACCATCATCGGTGACACCGTGGGCGACCCGTTCAAGGACACCGCCGGCCCGGCCATCAACCCGCTGATCAAGGTGATGAACCTGGTCTCGGTGCTGATCGCGCCCGCGGTCGTCAGCCTGACGCTGGGCGGCGGCGCCAACACCACGTGGCGCATCGTGATCGCGGTGGTCGCGGTCGCGGTGGTCGTCTCGGCGATCGTGGTGTCCAAGCGTCGCGGCACGGTGATCGCCGACACCCCGGCGGCGGCGAAAGCCTGACCGGCCAAGGCAAAACCCGGACCGGGCCCGGCGCGCACTGCGTGCCGGGCCCGGTTTCGCCGGGGGGAGCTCCTTCCCGCACTGTGGTCGGAGACTTGCCAACGGTTTCCGGCTCGGTACCGTCGAGGGCACTGGACGTCCACCGGCGGGAGGTGCGCGAGTGCGGCCGCGGTTCACCGTTCTTGCCGCGCTGGCAACGGGTATCGGGATCGGTCTGGCCGGCTGCGGACAGCAGCCGGCGGCGGTTTCCCCGGCCCGCCAAGGCGGACAGGCCGACACCTCGAGCCGCGCCGACCCGGCTGCCGGGTGGGCGGGCGGCTACTGCGGGGCAGTCACGCACCTGGTGCGCACGCTTTCCACCCTGCCGGCCGTCGACCCCTCCTCCCCGGCTCGGGCCTCGTCGACGTCCAGCCGGATGCTCGGGTCGGTGGTCGGCGGGATCGACCAGACCGTGGCCGGCCTCGATCGGCTCGGCTCGCCGCCGGTCGGCGCCGACCAGGCCCGCGAGGAGCTGGTGCACGATCTCGTCTCGGTGCGGCGGCGGGCCGATGACGTGCGGCGGCGGATCGATTCGGCGCGGAACCCGGCCGCGATCAGCGTCGCGCTCGGCGAAGCCCGCGGCACCCTGGACGAGGTCGGGCGGCTCGATCTGCTCAAGGCCCTCCAGGCGACGCCGGAGCTGAGCGCGGCGGGCAAGCGCGCGCCCGAGTGCCAGCCACTCGTGGTCCCCCCGGCGCCGCGGTAACCGGCACCGGCGTCCACTCACTCTTCCGGCGAAAAACCACCGCGCGCCCCTCGCGTCCAATCGAACTTGTGTTCTAGTATGGCCGGCGTGGATCGGACGATCTCGCTGTTCTCGGCCGAGGCCAGCGGCCCGGGGCTGCCGGACCTGGCCGGGCTGCTGTGCGGCCAGGGTCAGATCACCGGCTTCGGGCGCACGGCGGCGCGGCTGTCGGTGGTGGTCGAGGAGCCGTGGCGCGCGCACGTGCTGGCGCGCGAGTGCCGTCGGCGGGGTGCGGACGCGCAGGTCGCCGTGGCCGAATGCGGCAGCCCCCAGGTGCGCACCTCGTTCCGGGTCGATCTGCTGCCCTTGGCCCTGCGCTGGCTGCGTGCGGGGTGCACCGGCCCGGCCGAGGACGATTCGGGCAAAGCGGTCCCGGACGGGTTCCGCCTGAGTGGTGCGATGCTGCGCATGTGGGTGCTGGCCAGCGGACGGCCGGGGCCCTCGGGGTATCTGCTCGGCGTCGACCCGCTGGCGCCGCAGATGCACGAGGGGCTGCTCGCGGCGCTGGCCCCGCTGGGCGTCCACGCCCGGCTGCTGGGGCCGAAGGCGGAGGCCCCCGCGGTCCGGCTGAACGGCCGCCGCCGGCTGGACAGCCTGGTCGAGCTGATCGGCGATCCGCCGGCCGGGGCCGAGGCGGCGTGGCCGGACCTCAGCCGTGACCTGGGCGCCGAGCAGGATAACGGGCTGAAAGCGTCCGAGAGCTGCGTAGGGGACGAAGCGCGCGAAGGGGCCTCGGACGGCGAACCGGGGGGCGGAGAGACGGGCACCGGGGGCGGGAAGGGCCGTCGTGGCGCGGGGCGGCGGACCGAGGACGACGGGCCGGGTGGCCAGGTCGGGATCGGTCCGGTCGCGGACGGCGATCCAGGCGTCACCCCGGCGGGCGGGGAAGCTCCTCGTCGGGGGTCGAAGGAAGCCGGTCGGCGCCGGGCTCACCGTGGTGAGAGCGTTCGACGAGGCCGGGCCGCGCGTGCCGAAGGGGACCCGCGTCGCGAGCAGAGCAGCGACGAGAGTCCCCTTCAGTACTTGCTGGGGGTGGCCGGCTAGGGCTTGGGCAGAGTGCAGCCGGACTGGTTCAGGGCGATTTCGTTCGCCGGGCTCAGGCAGGCGGGAATACCGTAGGTCTCCTCGCCGTACTTGGTGTCGGGGTGCACGGTGACGTTGCCGGACGCGTCGACCTCGCACGGGTTGTTCAGCGTGCAGCGCTGGCCGTCCTCGTTCGAGGTGTTGTTGATGCCGATGACCTTGCCGGTGGCGGTCTCGACGATGGGCGAGCCCGAGGTGCCGCCGATGGTCTTGCACTCGGGGGTGTAGCGGATGGAGTCCTTCCAGACCCAGCCGTTCTCGTGCAGCTCGTGCACGAACCCGTCGACCGAGCAGGAGTAGATCTTCTTCCAGTACCCCGAGACCACGTCGATGTGCGTGCCGGCGGTCGGGTGCGAGGTGACCAGCTCCAGCGGCGAGACGCCGTACCGCTGCTTGATCTGGGCGTAGGTCGAGGTCAGCTGGTAGAGCGACACGTCGGTGTCGGTCATCGTGGCGTAGACGATCTTCCTCGCCTTGAGCGTGCCCAGCGTGCTCTGGCCGTTGGCCGACAGCAGGCTGAAGCTGCGGGTCGAGGACTGGTTGGTGATGACCTCGCCCGGATCCGGGAAGCCGGACTCCAGGCAGTGGCCGTTCGACATCACCAGCGCGGGCGAGGTGTCGGGCGTGCCGGCCGGTTTGACCACCGAGCCGGAGCAGTTGGACAGGGCCACCGTGCCGGAGAACGTGGTGGTCGCGGCACTCGCCTCAGGTGCGGTGACCAGGGCGAACGCGGCCATCGCGGCGAGCACGCCGCCGAGGAGGCGTCGGGTCATGGTGGTTCCTTTCGGCTCGAGGAGGTAGTAAGTGAAGCGTCGCCGCCCTCGGGTCCACCACCGTCGAACGGAGGGTATCCGGTCGCTCACCCGATACCCTGCGCGGCACGTGTCGGACATCACGTGCTAGGTGTGGAAAGGAAACATCACCGAGGTCAGCGGCGATCCGGTGAGCAGGGACAGAACGGCGTGTCAGGCCACCTAGCCGCTGCGGCGCTCTTCGGAGCGTGCACACTGACAGGCCGAGACGCGGGCGCGGCACCCCTCGTCGAGGGGTAGGGATGGTGTCGCCGCCACCGAGGCGGCGACACGCGGAGATGAGCGGAGAGCAGGGCAGCGTGGCAGCAGCACGGACCAAGAAGAACGGCACCGGGTCGGACGCCGGGCGCCGGCGGCTGGTGATCGTCGAGTCGCCCACGAAGGCCCGGAAGATCGCCCCATACCTGGGCAGCGACTACGTCGTCGAATCGTCCGTCGGGCACATCCGCGACCTGCCCCGCGGTGCCGCCGACGTCCCGGCCCAGTACAAGGGCGAGTCGTGGGCGCGGCTCGGCGTCGACGTCGACAACGGCTTCAAGGCGCTCTACATCGTGACCCCGGACAAGAAGTCCAAGGTCACCGAGCTGAAGGGGCTGCTGAAGGACGTCGACGAGCTCTACCTCGCGACGGACCCCGACCGCGAGGGCGAGGCCATCGCGTGGCACCTGCTCGAGACGCTCAAGCCCAAGGTGCCGGTCCGCCGCATGGTGTTCCACGAGGTCACCGAACAGGCGATCCTGGCGGCCGCGGCGGCCACCCGCGAGCTGGACGCCGACCTGGTCGACGCGCAGGAGACCCGCCGGATCCTCGACCGCCTGTACGGCTACGAGGTCTCGCCGGTGCTGTGGAAGAAGGTCATGCCGAAGCTCTCGGCGGGCCGCGTGCAGTCGGTGGCGACCCGGATCGTCGTGCAGCGCGAGCGCGAGCGGATGCGCTTCACCTCGGCCTCGTACTGGGACATCTCGGCGACGATGGAGACAAGCGCAGCTGCCGGCGCTCCGGAAGACACGGCCTCGCCGCGGAGCTTCCCGGCCCGGCTGATCGCCGTCGACGGCGCCCGACTGGCCACCGGCCGCGACTTCGAGCCGACCGGCCGCCTGAAGGCCTCCGCCGCCGACGTCCGCGTGCTGGCCGAGCCCGACGCGCGGGCGCTGGCCCAGGCGCTGGACCAGCGTGACTTCAAGGTCGCCAGCGTCGAGGAGAAGCCGTACACGCGGAAGCCGTACGCGCCGTTCATGACCTCGACGCTCCAGCAGGAGGCGGGCCGCAAGCTGCGGTTCACCTCCGAGCGGACGATGCGGATCGCGCAGAAGCTGTACGAGAACGGTTACATCACCTATATGCGTACCGACTCCACGACGCTGTCGGAGTCGGCGATCACGGCGGCGCGCAGCCAGGCGACGCAGCTGTACGGCAAGGAGTACGTCTCGCCTTCGCCGCGGCAGTACACGCGCAAGGTCAAGAACGCGCAGGAGGCCCACGAGGCGATCCGGCCCTCGGGCGAGGTCTTCCGCACCCCCGGCCAGGTCGCGGGCGAGCTGGACTCCGACGAGTTCCGGCTGTACGAGATGGTCTGGCAGCGCACGATCGCGTCGCAGATGACCGACGCCAGGGGCACCACGATGTCGGTGCGCATCGTGGGCACCGCCACCTCGGGCGAGGAGTGCACGTTCGCCGCGTCCGGGCGCACGATCACCTTCGCGGGCTTCCTGAAGGCCTACGTCGAGGCGGTCGACACCGAGGCCGGTGGCGAGGCCGACGACAAGCAGAGCCGGCTGCCGGTGCTGGTCAAGGACCAGGACCTGAACGCGGTCGAGCTCTCGCCCGACGGGCACACCACTTCGCCGCCGGCGCGGTACTCCGAGCCCAGCCTGATCAGCAAGATGGAGGAGCTGGGCATCGGGCGGCCGTCGACCTACGCCTCGATCGTCAAGACCATCCAGGACCGCGGCTACGTGTGGAAGAAGGGCTCCGCGCTGGTGCCCTCCTGGGTCGCGTTCGCCGTGATCGGATTGATGGAGCAGCACTTCGAGCGGCTGGTGGACTACGACTTCACCGCCGGCATGGAGGACGAGCTCGACCGCATCGCCAACGGCGACGAGCAGCGCGCGCAGTGGCTGTCGAAGTTCTACTTCGGCGGCGACATGGGCGTCGACGGCTCGATCGGCCGCCTCGGCGGGCTGAAGAAGCTGGTCGACGGCAGCGTCGAGGACATCGACGCGCGTGAGATCAACTCGATCCCGCTGTTCAACGACGCCGACGGGCACAAGGTCGTCGTCCGGGTCGGGCGGTACGGGCCGTACCTCGAACGCGAGGTGGACGGCCAGTCGCAGCGCGCGAACCTGCCCGAGGACCAGCCGCCGGACGAGCTGACGCCGGAGGTCGCGGAGAAGCTGTTCGCGACCCCGCAGGAGGGCCGGGTCCTGGGTACCGACCCGGTGAGCGGGCACGAGATCGTGGCGAAGGAAGGCCGCTTCGGGCCGTACGTCACCGAGCTGCTGCCTGAAGCGGAGCCGCTGCCCGAAGACGCGACGGCCGCGCAGAAGAAGGCCGCCAAGGCGAAGCAGCCGAAGCCGCGTACGGGTTCGCTGTTCAAGTCGATGGCGATCGAGTCGATGACGCTCGAAGACGCGCTGAAGCTGCTTTCGCTGCCGCGTGTGGTGGGCAAGGACCCGGAGTCGGGTGACGAGATCACCGCGCAGAACGGGCGCTACGGGCCGTACCTGAAGAAGGGCACGGACTCGCGTTCACTGTCCACTGAGGACCAGTTGTTCTCGATCACGGTCGAAGAGGCGCTGAAGATCTACGCGGAGCCGAAGCAGCGCGGCCGTTCCGCCACGGCGAAACCGCCGCTGAAGGAGCTTGGTGACGACCCGGTCTCGGGCAAGCCGATGGTGGTCAAGGACGGCCGCTTCGGCCCGTACGTGACCGATGGCGAGTACAACGCGACCCTGCGCAAGACCGACAGCATCGAGGAGCTGACGGCTGAACGCGGCGCCGAGCTGCTGGCCGAGAAGCGGGCGAAGGGCCCGGCGCCGAAGCGCAAGGCGCCGGCGCGCAAGCCCGCGGCGGCCAAGTCGACCGCCGCGAAGTCCACCGCCACGAAATCGGCGGCGGCCAAGTCGACCGCGGCCAAGAAGGCGCCGGCCAAGCGGGCGAGCCCCGCGAAGGCCAAGTAGGTACGGTCTTTCGGGGCCACCCGGGTTCGCTCGGGTGGCCCCGTTTTCGGTATCCGGGGGCAGGGTCTTGGCTGAGCGGCAGCGGGCGCGAGCCGGGGTTTCGGTGGTCTTCGCGGTGTGCGGCGCGGGATTCGCGACCTGGGCCGCGCGGGTGCCCGCGGTGCAGGCCAAGCTGGGCCTGAGTGCCGGTGAGCTGGCCGCCGGGCTGTTCGGCCTCGCGGCCGGTTCGGTGTTCGCCCTGGTGGCGGCCGGACCGCTGCTGACGAAGATCGGCAGCCGGCGGGGGGTCGTGTTCGGTGGTGCGGTGCTCTGCGCGGGCCTGCCGCTGGCCGCGTTCGCTCCGGGGCTCCCGCTGTTCGTGGTGGCGCTGGCCGTGCTGGGTGTGGGCAACAGCCTGCTCGACGTGTCCATGAACGCCCACGCCGCGCGGGTCGAAGAGGCCTACGGGCGGCCGATCTTCGCGGGCTTCCACGCTTTCTGGAACGTCGGCGGGCTGGTGGGCTCCGGGGCTGGGGCGCTGATGGAGACGTGGCAGGTGCCGGTGCAGGCGCACTTCGCCGCGTCCGGCGCGGTGCTGCTGCTGACCCTGTGGTGGGCCTCGACGCGGTTCCTGCCGGGCGCCGACCGCGGTCAGGGCGACGCGGCTTTCGCGTTGCCGAGCAAGGCGTTGATCCCGCTCGGGGTGATCGCGTTCTGCGGATTCCTCGCCGAGGGCACGGTGAACGACTGGAGCGCGGTGTACTTGCGCGACGTCACCGTCGCTTCGGCGGCCTTCGCGTCGCTGGGGTACTTCGCGTTCTCGATCACGATGATCGGCGTGCGGACGGTGGCCGACCGGCTCGTGACGCGCTTCGGGGCCGTGTCGTTCACTCGGTGCGCGGCGGTGGTGACGGTGCTGGGCTTCTTGGTGGTGGTGGCCGTGCCGGTGCCCGGGGCCGGGGTCGCCGGGTTCGCGGTGATCGGGCTGGGCGTGGCCGGGATCGTGCCGCTGGCGTGGAGCGCGGCGGGGCGCCGGGAACCGGACGCGCCGGGCCGGGCGATCGCCGCCGTCGCCGCGTGCGGGTACTTCGGCTTCCTGGCCGGGCCCGTGCTGGTCGGCGGGCTGACCGGCGGAATCGGGCTGCACTGGACGCTCGCCGTGGTCGGACTGCTGCCGGCGAGCGTGTACTTCCTGGCGCCTTCCCTGAGGATTGTTGAACGATCCGACGTCGCCGAAGACTGAATCGACCGTTCGGCGCAAGGCGGCCGACACTCGAACACAAGTTCGAGAAATTGTCGGTGCCCGGGTGTTCAATGCAGGGGTGAGCAGTTCAGCGCCTGTCGTCTTCGACGTCATCGACGAGGTCATCGAGCCACTCCGGGCCGAGGTGCCGGAGCGGCCTTCGGTGATGGAGTTCTACGACCCGCACTTCAAGATCCCCCCGGCGCTCGTGGTCTCGGAGGACGGCGAGCCGGAGGAGCTGACGCTGGCCGACGAGGTGGGCCAGCGCTTCGGACCCGCTCTCGGGGCCGGGCTGGCCGAGGAGGTGGAGCAGTACACGCGGTTCGTGGCCGGAATGGCCGCGCTCGGGCTGGTGCCGGAGGGCCAGGTGACCCCCGAGGCGGTCGGGCTCTACCGGGTGCTGCGCGGCGGGTTCATCCGCGGCGTGGTGACCGGGGTGTTCCCGGCCCGCCCGGAGCCGTGGGAGGTCCGGTTCTTCGGCGACGCGGACTACACCACGGTGATGAGCAAGCTGGGCCGTCGCGCGCGGCTGCGGTCCGGACTGCTGAGCGCCCTGCCGGGCTGGGTCTTCGACGGGCTGCCGGACCGCCCGCCCGGACCGGGCCCGGCCGTCCGCATCGAGACCGACGACAGCGGCCTGATCCCGAGCCCGGCCTGGGGCGATCTGGATGTGATCCGCTCGGCCGTCGCCCGTCCCCGCCTGGGCACCGTCCTGGTCGACCTGGCCGTGCGCGACGCCGTGCTGGCGGAGTACCCGCACGGCGCCTTCGGCCTGGTCGACAACGATCTGGGCCGCTACCAGTTCAGCGCCGCGCCCCGGCCGGGCGGCGGCTGGGTAATCACCTGGAAACCGGCGACCCGCGGGACGGCCGAGGCCTGGATCGTGAAGGCGGTGCGCAGCCATGCTTGAGGCGTGAAGCCCGGCGGTACCGGAGCGACCGCCTCCGGAGCCGACTGCCGGAGCCGACTGCCGCCGGAGCCGACCGTCGCCGAAGCCGACTGCCGTCGGAGGCGACCGCCGTCGGAGGCGACCGTCGCCGAAGCCGACTGCCGGAGCCGGGCGTCGGAGCCGCCGGAGTCGGATGGGAGTCGCGAATTCGCTGGGCTCGGAGGAGGCCCGGTCGCGCGGAGGTCCGCGAAACTCCGCGATGCTCGCCGTGCGCATTCGGGCCAACCCGGGTTCGTCGTCCCGAGCGGAGGGAATGTCGACTCGTGGACACCGGAGCCCCGGAGCCGCTGCCCCACCCAGGCGACGACGACCCCGGAACAGCCCAATCCGTCCGGGCCCGGGCCACCGGAAGGTGAGCGGGCTCACCCGGCGCAGATCCCGTCCGGCGGTCGACCCGGGAGCGGGCGGTTGGGAGACTTCGGCGGTCGGGTGCCACTCCCGGGTGGTTTTCTGCGGCCATTGGGCGGATGCGGGAGCGACCGCTGTCGTCGAGACTGGAAGGCGAGGACATTCCGTAGTGAGGTGGTCACCATGGGCATGAACGGTGGGGCTCCTTTCTTCAATGCCCCCGATCCGGACCGCGACGGCACGCTGGCCGAGCCGATCGGCGGTGAGACGTTCGCCGATCCGCTCTCCGGGCTGGTCACGGCGGACCAGGCGCCGCCCTCGGCCGACGAGGGCCACCGGTTGCCGACCGCCGGCCCGGTGAAGCACGACCCCGAGGCCGTCAAGCGGATGGTCGAGGAGGCGCTGCGGGAGGACGAGGTCCAGCGCGGCGCCCGCGCGTCCGGGGACGGGCCGCCGGCCGGGATCCGGCCCGACGGCGTGCCGCTCGGATTGCTGCCGCGGCAGCGGACCTGGCCGACGCGGGCGCCGGAACTGCTGAAGAGGGTGCCGCGGCCCCGCCCGAGGTTCCGGTCCGGGCAGGCCGAAAGCGACCTCGACGCCGAGCCGGCCGGGCGGCGGGCGCGCCGGCGCGGGGGGCCCGGCCTCGGCGTGCCCAGTCTCGGGCGCCCTTCGACGAACGCGGCGGGCATGGTCGTCGCCATCGCCCTGCTCGTCGTCTTCGGGGTGGTCGCGATCACCATGGTGTCGAGCCTGGTCAGCAGTGTGGCCGGGCTGTTCGACTGACCTCCGTCCGGCCGCGGCCCAGCCGGGCCGGTGCCGTGAGGGCATCGGCGACCGGTCTACCCTGGCGACACGGTCGGGGGATCCGATGGGGTCGCCCGGCGCCGCCGTGACGAGTGGGGTGGGCGTATCAGCGAGGGCGTACAGGCCGTGCCCGGGGCCGATCCGGGTGGGTCGGCGGGTGCCGAGGCGTCCACGATGCACCGGGTCCGCCGGGTGCTGGCGATCAGGCCGTTCCGCCGGCTGTGGGGCGTCACCTACCTGTGCAGCGCCGCCGACTGGCTGAACCTGCTGGCTCTGACCAGCCTGAGCACCAAGCTGCTCAGCAACTACACGGCGCAGAACTTCGCGTTCGTCGGCGTGGTGCTGACCAACCTGCTGCCCGGGCTGCTGTTCGCCCCGCTGGGCGGGCTGCTGGCCGACCGGTTCGACCGGCGCAAGGTGATGGTGGTCTGCGACTTCCTGCGCTGCGGCTTCCTGCTCTCGATCGCGATCGTCGGGGCGCCGTGGTGGATCTTCGTCGGGAACTTCTTCGTCGGCTGCTGCTCGATCATGTGGATCCCGTCGAAGGACGCGGCGGTGCCGAACCTGCTGCGCCGCCCGGACCAGGTCGAGACGGCCAACCAGCTCGGCCTGGTGATGACCTACGGCCTCGCGGTGATCACCGCGGCCGGGGCGAACGCGCTGATCCTCAGCGTGAACTCGACGTTCCACCTCTTCCCCGGCCCGACCGCCGACCTCTACATCGCCAAGCTGGTCGTGGTCGTCACCGGTCTGCTGTACCTGACCAGCGGCATCCTGATCGCGACCCGGATCCCCGAACTCTCGCTGCGCAACGTGCACACCGTGGCCCAGCCCAAGGTCAAGCCGGCGGACGAGGAGAAGTTCGGCTTCGGCGCGATGGTCCGCGACGGCGTCAAGTTCGTCCGCAGCACGCCGCTCGTGCGCGGGCTGCTGATCGGCGCGTTCGGCGCGTTCGCGGCCGGCGGGGCGGTGATCGGCTCGGCCAAGCCGTACTCCTCCTCGCTGCTGGCCGGCGACGCGGCGTTCAACCTGCTGGTGCTGGCCGTGTTCCTCGGCCTGGCCACCGGCATGGCCGTGGCGCCGAAGCTCGCGCGGCGGCTGGCCCACGATCGGCTGTTCGGGATCTCGATCATCGCGGCCGGGTTGTCGCTGGTGGTCGTGGCCCTCTCCCCGCACCTCGCGGTCTCGCTGATCGCCGTGGCCTCGGTCGGGATCTGGGCCGGCACGGCGTTCCTCACCGGCGTGACCATCATCGGCTCCCGCGTCGAGGACGCCATCCGCGGCCGGATCAACGCGATCTACCAGTCGATGCTCAAGATCGTGCTGTTCGGTTCCACCATCGCGGCGCCGCTGCTGATCGGGCTGGTGAAGCCGCGGCGGGTCGACGTCTGGGGCAGCCTGCTCACCATCGACGGCACGCGCCCGGTGATGATCGGCGGCGGGGCGCTGGCCGTGCTCCTCGGCATCATCGCCTACCGGCAGATGGACGACCGCCGCACCGAGAAGATCCTCACTGACGTGCGCAACGCGCTTCGCCGCAGCCCGCGTCGCGTCAACGGCTTCCTCATCGCCCTCGAAGGCACGACGGCGATCAACACCTCCAGCCAGGCTTCGCGGCTCTCGCGCTGGCTCGGCACGGGCACGCGCCCAGTGGTGCTGGCCGCCGACCCGGCGCTCGACGGCGATCGGTTCGCTTCGCTGGTCTCGAGCGCTTCGCTCTCCGGCGCCCGGGCAAAGGCACTGGTGGCCGCGGCGGTCCGGGCCGATCTGGTCGAGCGCGAGATCGAGCCGGCGCTGGCCGCGGGCTCCGTGGTCGTGATGGAACGGTTCGTCGATTCGCCGCTCGCGCAGCTCTCGGCCGTCGCCGGGCTGGGCAGTGGCGAGCTGGAGAACCTGGCCGACTGGGCGACCGGCAAACTGCGTCCGGACCTCACCGTGCTGCTCGACGCCGACCCCGGCGCGCGTGATTCGGGCGCCTCACCGGCCTCGCTGAACGACCAGTGGCGCATGCAGCACCTGCTCGCCGAGATGGCCGCGGCCGACCCGGACCGTTACGTGGTGGTCGACGCCGATGGCACCGACGACGAGGTGGCCGAACGCGTCCGTACGGCCGTGCGCGCGGTGTTCGTCGGCCGGCTCTCCGGGCTGGCCCCGACCGAACCCCTGGAGGCCACCGAAGAAGCCGCCGCTGACGTCGCTGAAACCGGCGAAGCTGCCGCGAAGGCGGACGAGGCCGAGGCCGCGGTGTCCGAGCGAGCATCGGAAGCGTCGGAAGTGGAGGCGAAGTGAGCGAGCCGATCGGCGTCTGGACCGAGCTCGTCGGCCAGGAGCCGGCGATGGAGACGTTGTCCTCGGCGGCCCGGGCGGCGGCGAAGATCGTGGCCGGTGAGCCCGTCTCGCCGGGGGCGATGACCCACGCGTGGCTGCTCACCGGGCCGCCGGGCTCGGGCCGGTCCGTCGCCGCGCGGACCTTCGCCGCGGCGCTGCAGTGCAGCACCGGCACCGGTTGCGGCGCCTGCCCCGGCTGCCGCACCACGATGGCGGGCACCCACGCCGACGTGCGGCTCGTCGTGCCGGAGGGGCTGTCGATCTCGGTCGCCGAGATGCGCGCGCTGGTGCAGGCGGCCGCGCGCCGACCGTCCACAGGGGACTGGCAGGTCGTGGTCATCGAGGACGCCGACCGGCTCACCGAAGGCGCGTCGAACGCGTTGCTGAAGGCCGTCGAGGAGCCGCCGGAGCGAACCGTGTTCCTGCTGTGCGCGCCCTCGGACCACCCGGAGGACGTCTCGGTGACGATTCGCTCCCGGTGCCGGTTGGTGCCGCTGCGGACCCCGCCGCCCGAGGCGATCGCGCAGGTCCTGATGGCCCGCGACGGCATCGACGGAGAACGAGCGCGCTGGGCGGCTTCGGTGTGCGGCGGCCACGTCGGGCGAGCGCGCCGGCTCGCCACGGACGAGGCCACGCGCCAGCGTCGCGCCACCGTGCTGCGCATCCCGACCGGCCTGCGGCGCCCGAGCGACGTCTTCACCTGCGCCGACCAGCTGATCAGCGCCGCGGAGGCGGACGCGGGGGAGGAGAGCAAGGTCCGGGACGAGTCCGAGCGCTCCGAACTGCGTACGGCGATGGGCGGTGACGGCGTCGGCAAGGGGGTGGCCGGGGCCAAGCGCGCGGCCGAGGCCGCCGTGAAGCAGCTCGAAAAGCGTCAGAAGTCCCGCTCGACCCGGACCCAGCGCGACACGCTGGACCTCTCGCTGGTCGACCTGGCCGCCTTCTACCGCGACGTACTGGTCACCACCGCGCGCTCGGGCGCCACCCTGAACCACCCGGACCACGCGTCGGAGATCGAGTCCGCCGCTTCGGCGTGGACGCCGGAGTCGACCCTGCGCCGGCTGGAAGCCGTGCTGGAGTGCCGCGAGGCGATCGGGCTGAACGTCAAGCCGCGGATCGCCGTCGAGGCCATGGTGACGACGCTTCGCCAGGGCTGAAACGCCGAGCGGCCCGAGCCTCGGGGGCACGGGCCGCTCGGTACTTCGGCGGGACTCAGCTCACTCGCGGGGCCGCGGTGACGGTTTGAACGGCTTCGGCTCGTCCGGCTCGGGGCCGGTGCCCGGGGCCGGGTGCAGCGTCAGCCGGGCGGGCAGCCGGCGGCGGCTCGGGAACGCCGCCACCATCACCACGCCCATCAGCAGCATCGCCGTGCCGGCCCAGAACAGCGGCACCGTGTCGTACGCGCCGGTGTAGGCCAGGTTCTTGGTCGGCCCCTGCGGCTGCGCGCCACCCGCGGGCGGGGCGGGGGTGGTGGTGCTGCCGCAGACGACGCCGCCGGTCGGGGCGTAGGCGCGGGCGATGGTCTCGCCCAGGGAAAGCTGCGCGAGCGAAGACGGGAGGTTGTTCCCGGCTCCGGCCGGGAGCAGGTCCTTCAGGTTCTTCGTCGGCAGCACCTGCAGGTCGAACAGCCGGGCCGAGGCACCGAGCTGGTAGCCCTTGAACGGCGTGGCCGCCTCCGCGCCCTTCTGCTCGAGGCCCGCGATGCTCAGCCGCAGCACGCCCAGGTCCAGCACGGTGCCGGCGGTGCTGCCGACCTGCTGGATGCCCTTGGTCACGGTGGACACCAGGCCACCGACCACCGGGATGTTGTTCAGCGCGCCGAACTGGTCGCTCAGCCCGGCCAGCGGCAGCCCGATCGGGATGTCCTTGGTCGGGTGCGCCGCGTCGAGGGTGTACAGCGTCTTGCCCGCGGCCCCGATGGTCAGTACAGGCGCGGTGTATTCGACCTTCGAGGTCTTCTCGTCACCGGTCGAGGTCACCTTGAGCGTCGGCTGGCTGGCGACCTTGATGCTCAGCTCCAGCGGCGTGCCCTTGAGGATGTCGATGTCCGCGGCCTGCAGCGTCGAGGTCGACTCCACGGCCTTGTTCTTCGAACCCGGCAGGTCCACCAGCCGCACCTGCGAGCGCGAGGACAGCGTGTTCGGCAGGCTCAGCAGGGAGCCGGTGCCGCCGGCCGCGGTCTGCCCGCCGCCGGTGAGCAGGCCGCCGAGGCTCTGCAGGCCGCTGGCCGGGTCGAAGCCCTGCGCGAGCTTCGTGCCCTGCGGAAGCTGCAGTCCACCGTTGCCGAGCAGCGGGATCTGCGGCAGCGACGGGATCACGTTCAGCAGCGAAAGGTTCGCGACCGACGTGCCGGCGTCGGCGATCGTGTCGACGCACGGGCCCAGGGTGTCGCTCCAGCGGGCGTGCGCGGTGCCGTTCAGCAGGCCGATGTTGAGCAGCGGGTTGGACGGGGCGTTGAGACCGCCGCTGGTCTCCTTGGGGTTGTCGGGCAGTGCGGTCTGCACGACGCTGCCCGGCGTCTGCGGGGCCTGCCCGCCGACCGCGATCCCGAACGGCGAGGCCTGCGCGACCGAGCGCTCGTAGCTCAGGTAGGACTCCGAGTTCGCCGACGCGCTGGACAGGCCCAGACCGGCCTCGAACGCCGACTGCTTGGGCAGCGTCTGGCCGAAGCCGGGCAGGATCGTCCGGGTGGTCACCGCGTTCGGCAGCAGCCGGAGCACGCCGAGCGCCGTGCCCGCGTCACCCACGGCGTGCCCGAGCGGCTGCGGCCCGATCGGCGCCGACGCCGGGGGCTGGCTCGGGTTCCCCGGCTGCGGGATCGGCGTCGTGGGTATCTCCTGCGCGCCCGCGGTGCCCGCGGTGAGCAGCAGCAACGCCGCGGCGGCCGGCAGGGCCACCACACGGGGCAGTCTTCGCCGCATATGCCGAGTCCTCCAGAAGGTAGGCCGATCGCCAGGTGAGACCGGGGTCATAGGACCCTAACGACCCTGCCCCCGCAAGGTGACGCCGAGCGCCTCCGCTACACTTGGGCGCGTCGTCGGGCGCAAGCCACGGGACACGCCGCCTTAGCTCAGTCGGCCAGAGCGATTCACTCGTAATGAATAGGTCAGGGGTTCGATTCCCCTAGGCGGCTCCATCAAGTCAGGCCCCATCCGAGACACCTCGGATGGGGCCTGACTCGTCTGGTGGATGACCGAGCAAGGCTGGCGAGGCCCGACCTCGGTTGTCAGTCGGCTGAGGCACGGGGCCGGCGGACGGAGAAGGCGGCTCCACCAGATCAGTGCGGCGGGGGCTTTCGGCCAATGGCTGCACGATCTCGGGGCCGGTGAATAATCGAATCGGTGGTGGCACTCGTATCGGTGACATCGGTTTCCTCCGCGGCGGATTAAAGTGGCCGCGACGAGAGGGGAATCATGTCCGTCAGCTCGGTTCGTCTGGCGGCGGCTGCGCTGTTCGCAGTCACCGCGTTCACCTCGGCCTCGGTGGGCCCGGCCGGGGCCCAGCCCCGGATCATCGGCGGCGACCAAGCCGCCCTCGCAGCTTATCCGTACGCGGCTTACCTGGTGGACAACGCGGGTAACCAGTACTGCGGGGCGGTGATCGTCAGCCCCTCGGCGGTGGCGACGGCGGCCCACTGCGCGCTCGCGGTGAAAGCCAGTGAGACCAGGGTGGTGGTCGGGCGTCAGGACAAGCGCACTTCCGCCGGGGCCGAATTCCGCGTGACGAAATCGTGGGTGAATCCGCGTTACACCAATTTCCCCCAGGGCGACGACATCGCGGTGCTGACCGTGCGCGGACCACTGCCCTACGGGCCGCCCAAGCTCGCCGATTCCGGGGACGACGGGCTGTACCGCCAGGGCACCAAGGCGACAGTGCTGGGCTGGGGCCGGCTCGAAGAGGGCGGCGCCCGCTCGGACGTCCTGCGCAAGGCCGTGGTCCCGATCGTCGGCGACTCCTGCGCGTCGAGCTACAGCACCTACGACCCGGCCATCATGACCTGCGCCGGGTACCCGCAGGGCGGCATCGACGCCTGCCAGGGCGATTCGGGCGGTCCCCTGCTCGTCGGCAACACCCTGATCGGCATCATCTCCTTCGGCGACGGCTGCGGGAAGCCGGGCAAGCCCGGCGTGTACACCCGCGTGTCGGCCTTCGCCGACGACGTCAAGCAGCAGGCACGGGGGTAGCGAGTTCCCCGGCCGGGCCCGCGTAAAAGGCCGGGGCCGCCCCGTCTCGGGCGGCCCCGGCCTGGGGTCCACTGTGGTCAGTCCTTCGGCGGGGTCAGCTCCAGGACGGTGGCCTTGGTCTGGCCCCGCGGGGTGCGGTAGGTGATCTCGTCTCCGGCCTTGGCGTCGACCAGGGCCAGGCCCAGCGGGCTGTCCGAGGTCAGCGAGTCCGCGTCCTCACCCGGCAGGGTCACCACGTTCAGCACCTCCTCGTCGCCGTCGGCGTAGCGGAGGGAAACGCGGGTCCCGTCGGGCAGCAGGTTGCTGTTGTACGCGCCGTGCTCCAGCTTCGCCGACATCTCGGCGATCTGCCGTTCCAACCGGGCGGCGGACTCCGCGCGGTCGATCACGTCCGCCTGGTCCGCGGCGTCCCCTGTGCGTTCCTGCTCGCCCGGCTGCGGCGCGAGTGCCGCCCGTTGTGCGCGAAGGTCGGCTATTTCCTTCTCCAGCTGCCGGCGCGCTGCCGGGCTGAGCCCCTTGTCCCCTGAGATCACCATGCCGCGCATTGTCCGCGTTGCGGACCGGGGTGGCCAATCCGGTTTTTCACCCGAGAGGGCAGGACGGGACGTCTGCCCTAGGATTCGGGCCTATCGTCCTGAATAACGTAACGAGGATCACCGTGAGTGCCGTACCCGGTCGCAGCGCCGAGCTGTCGCCCAACCAACTCCAGAAGCAGGAGCAGATCGTCGAGGCCGCGCGCGTGGTGCTGGCCCGAGACGGGCTCGCCGGGTGCACGGTCCGCGCCATCGCCGAAGCCGGCCCGCTGACCAAGAGCGCGGTCCACTACTACTTCGCCGACATCGACGTGCTCATCGACCGCGCGATGGCCGCGCACATCAACACCTTCGCGGCCGGCCTGCGTGCCGTGGCCGAAGCGCACGACGAGCCGCGTGAGCGCCTGTTCGCCGTCACCGAGTCGTACCTCGCGGAGTTCGCCGAACGGCCCAAGAGCGCGTTCCTCTGGTTCGAGTACTGGATCGCCGCCGGACGCGCGCAGCACCCGCAGGCCATCGACGCGATGCTGACCTCGATCACCGAACTGCTCACCGAACTGCTGTCGCCGCTGAAGGTCGACGATCCCCGGGCCCGGGCCCGCGCGCTGCTCTCGTACCTGCTCGGCGCCGTGGTGCAGCAGCGAGTGCGGCCGAGGCCGTTCGAGAGCCTGCGCGCGGACGTCGAGGCGCTCTGCTTCGCGAACTACCGCTGACCCCGCCTAGGGTGCGGGCATGCCTCTGTTCTCCTTCGAGGGCGTCAGCCCCCAGGTTCACCCGGACGCGTGGATCGCCCCCACCGCCACCCTCATCGGCGACGTGACGGTCGAGAAGGGCGCCTCGGTCTGGTACGGCGCCGTGATCCGCGCCGACCTCGGCCCGATCCTGATCCGCGAGGGCGCGAACATCCAGGACAACTCCGTGGTCCACTCCGGCGGCGGGGTGCCGACGGAGGTCGGGAAGAACGTCACCGTCGGGCACCAGTGCCTGGTGCACGACTGCACCGTCGGCGAGCAGGCGCTGATCGGCAACGGTTCGACGGTGCTGGACAAGGCCGTGATCGGCCCGCGCGCGCTGGTCGCCGCGGGTGCGACCGTGACGCCGGGCACCGAGGTCCCGGCCGAGACCATCGCGATGGGCAGCCCGGCCAAGAAGTTCGTGCCGCTCACCGACACCGCGCGGATGTGGGTGGAGTACAACGCCGGGGTCTACCAGGAGCTCGCGCGCCGCCACCGCGAAGGTTCCGAGCCCGTGTGACCGAGCTCCAGGCCGGGCCCGGCTTCGACTAAACTCCGCCCCGCAGCTGCGACTGGCGCCATTGAAGAGGTGGAGCACCACCGGGAAGCGACGACGAGGCCGGCACCGCGCGCCTGGGTGAGGGCCACAGCAGAGCCGGAGCACGCCATGACCCACCAGCCCGCCCTGTCCGCGCTCGTCGCGAAGGACCCGCGGATCGCGGAACTCGTCGAGGACGAAGCCCGGCGCCAGCACGACAAGATCCGCCTCATCGCGTCGGAGAACTACGTATCGCAGGCTGTGCTCGAAGCCACCGGAACGGTGCTGACCAACAAGTACTCCGAGGGGTACGCCGGCCGGCGCTACTACGAGGGCCAGCAGTTCGTCGACCCGATCGAGACGCTTGCCATCGAGCGCGCGAAGGCCGTCTTCGGCACCGAGCACGCGAACGTGCAGCCGTATTCCGGCTCGCCGGCGAACCTGGCCGCGTACCTCGCCTTCGCCCGGCCCGGCGACACGGTGCTCGGCATGGCGCTGCCCGACGGCGGCCACCTGACCCATGGCTGGGGCGTCTCCGCGACCGGGAAGTGGTTCAACCCGGTGCGCTACGGCGTGCGCGAGGAGACCGGCCGGGTCGACTTCGACCAGGTCCGCGACCTCGCGCTGGAGCACCGGCCGAAGCTGATCTTCTGCGGGGGCACGGCGATCCCGCGCACCATCGACTTCCCGAAGTTCGCGGAGATCGCGCGGGAGGTCGACGCCGTGCTGGTCGCCGACATCGCGCACATCGCCGGGCTGGTGGCGGGCGGCGCGCACCCGTCTCCGGTCGGCCACGCGCCGGTGATCACCACCACCACGCACAAGACCCTGCGCGGCCCGCGCGGCGCGATGATCCTGTCCGACGCCGAGCACGCCAAGGCCGTGGACAAGGCGGTGTTCCCCGGCTTGCAGGGCGGCCCGCACAACCACACGACGGCGGCCATCGCGGTGGCGCTCGGCGAGGCCCAGCAGCCCTCGTTCGCCGAGTACGCGCACGCCGTCGTCGCGAACGCCAAGGCACTGGCCGCCGCGCTGATCGAGCGGGGCTACGACCTCGTCTCCGGCGGTACCGACAACCACCTGCTGCTGATCGACCTGACCGGCAAGGCCGTCGCCGGGAAGCCGGCCGCGCAGGCGCTGGACCGGGCGGGCATCGAGCTGAACCACAACACCGTGCCGTTCGACCCGCGCAAGCCGTTCGACCCCTCGGGCATCCGGCTGGGCACCTCGGCCATCACCACGCGCGGGCTCCGGCCGGAGCACCAGCCGCAGGTCGCGGCGTGGATCGACCGCACCGTGACGGCCGCCGCCACCCAGTCCGAAGGCGCCCTCGACATGATCGCGGACGAGATCCGCGAGTTCCTGACGCCGTTCCCGATCCCGGGCTACTCCGCCTGACGCGGCTCTTTCGGCTGGTCAGCGCCAGGAGACGAGCGTCACAGGGAATTTGCTTGTCGGATACAAGCTTTTCGGGAACAGTTGTGCGAGGCAAGTAGTTGAGGGGTACAAGCAACTACTCCGGAACACTCAGGGAGACCCGATGAGCGACACCACCACCGCGGAAGGGGGCACCGCGACGAACGGCCGGCTTTCGCACCGCCAGATCCTCACCGTGCTGTCCGGGCTGATGCTCGGCATGTTCCTGGCCGCGCTCGACCAGACCATCGTCTCGTCGGCGATGAAGACGATCGCCGACGAGCTGCACGGACAGAGCCTCCAGGCCTGGGCCACCACGGCCTACCTGATCACCGCGACGCTTTCGACGCCGCTGTACGGCAAGCTGTCCGACCTCTTCGGCCGCAAGCCGATGTACCTGACGGCGATCTCGCTGTTCCTGGTCGGCTCACTGGCCAGCGGGATGGCGAGCTCGATGTACGAGCTGGCCGCGTTCCGCGCGTTCCAGGGCCTCGGCGCCGGTGGCCTGATGTCGCTCGCGCTGGCGATCATCACCGACATCACCGCGCCGCGTGAACGCAGCAAGTACCAGGGCTACTTCATGGCCGTCTTCGGCATCTCGAGCGTAGCGGGACCGGTGGTCGGCGGGTTCTTCGCCGGGCTCGACTCGTTCGCCGGCATCACCGGCTGGCGCTGGGTGTTCCTGGTGAACGTGCCGATCGCGCTGGCCGCGCTGGTGGTCGTGAGCAAGGTGCTGAACCTCCCGCACGTGCGGGTCAAGCAGCGCGTGGACTTCCTCGGCGCCGGTGCGCTCACCCTCGGGCTGGTGCCGCTGCTGGTCGTGGCTGAGCAGGGCCGCGAATGGGGCTGGGGTTCGCCCGCCTCGCTGGCGATGTACGCGGTGGGCCTGCTCGGGGTCGCGCTGTTCATCCTCCAGGAGCGCCGCATGGGTGACGCCGCCCTGCTGCCGCTGCGGCTGTTCAGCCGCCCGGTGTTCCGCGTGGCCACGATGGTCACGGTGATCCAGGGCATCGGGATGTTCGGCGCGATGATGTCGCTGCCGCTGTACCTGCAGATCGTCAAGGGCGCCTCGCCCACCCAGGCGGGGCTGCAGATGCTGCCGCTGACGCTCGGGATCATGGTCGCCAGCCTCGGCAGCGGCGCGCTGATCTCGCGGACCGGCCGGTACAAGGCGTTCGCCGTGGCCGGGCTCGGCCTGATGGCGGCGGCCCTGTTCGGGCTCGCGACGATCGGCGTCGACACCCCGCTGGGCGTGGTCATGGCCATCGCGTTCGTGATGGGCCTCGGTCTCGGTTCCTCGATGCAGACGCTGCAACTGGCGGCCACCAACGACGTCTCCCCGCGGGACATCGGCGTGGCGACCTCTTCGGCGACCTTCTTCCGGCAGATCGGCGGCACGGCGGGCACCGCGGTGTTCCTCTCGATCCTGTTCGCCACGGTCGGCGACCGGATCGCGGCGGCCGTCCGCTCGGCGCTGGCCACCCCGTCCTACGCGGCGGCGCTGGCACAGCACCCGGAATTCGCGAAGCAGATGGCGGGCGGTGTCGACGTCAACGACACGTCGTTCCTCTCGACGCTCGACCCGGTGCTCGCCCGGCCGATCCTGGAGGGGTTCTCCAGCTCGATGAGCACGGTGTTCGTGGCCGGCGGGATCGTGCTGACGATCGGCTTCGCGCTGGTCTGGCTGCTCAAGGAGAAGCCGCTTTCGGACAAGTCGGCGATGGAGCAGCGGTCCGAGGAGGACGCCGCCGCCCTGGCGCTGGCGCACTGACCGGACCGACCGGAGAACAGAACAAGGGCCGTTCACTCGTCGGAGTGAACGGCCCTTGTTTTCGCGGCTAGTGCCCTTCGCCGTCGATCTCCAGCTTGGCCAGCCGGTCGGTCTCACGCTCGTAGGAGCGCTTGATCTCGGCCTCGGCCTCGGACCGCCCGACCCACGACGAACCCTCGACGCTCTTACCCGGCTCCAGATCCTTGTAGACCTCGAAGAAGTGCTGGATCTCGAGCTTGTGGAACTCGTTCAGGTGGTGGATGTCCCGCAGGTGCTCCAGGCGCGGATCGTTCGTCGGAATGGCGAGGACCTTGTCGTCCGGGCCCTTCTCGTCGGTCATCCGGAACATGCCGATCGCGCGGCAGCGGATCAGGCAGCCCGGGAAGGTCGGCTCCTGGACGAGGACGAGGACGTCCAGCGGATCGCCGTCCTGACCCAGGGTGTCGTCGATGAAGCCGTAGTCGGCCGGGTACTGGGTGGCCGTGAACAGCGTCCGGTCCAGCTTGATGCGGCCGGTCTTGTGGTCGACCTCGTACTTGTTGCGCTCCCCTTTGGGGATTTCGATCGTGACGTCGAACTCCACGGCCGTCCTCGCTGCTTCTCGAATCTCGGTATCCCACGCGTCGTGGGCGGCAACCGTAATCACCTCGTTGACGTCACTAGTGTGGACTACGCCCAGCCGGTCGGTCCCGTGGATGTCGGCTAGGCGGCATGTGAGCTTGGCCCCTCCCCGGGGCAGGTGAGAAGGAGTAGTGGGTGCCGGACAACGACCAGCCGATGTGGCCCGAAGGTGACGAGGACACGTCGTCACGCGGCGACGGCGCGACGTCCCGCCTCCCGCTCCCGAAACCCGGACCACCCGCCACCGACCGTCTCGCTGTGCCGAACGTCACACCCGGGTCGCCCGAGTCCTGGTTCAAGCCGATCGTGCCGCCGGACCTGATTCCGGGGGTGAACACCCCCGGCGACGGCCGGGGCGCGACGGGGCCGGGCTCGCCGGCTTCGGGCTCGGGCTCGCTGGGTTCGGACTCGCGCTCGTCGGCTTCGGGTTCGGGTTCGGGTTCGCCGGGTTCGGACTCGCGGGGTTCGGATTCGCCGGGACCGGCCCGTCCGGGTGCGGGTGGTCAGCCGGGGCCGGGTGCGCCGAGCCCGAGTGGCCAGCCGGAGTGGCTTCCGCCGGGCCAGGGTCCTGCGGGGCGAGGTTTGACGCAGCCCTGGGGATCGCAGGGGCGGCCGGCGTCGGCTTCGCAGTCCTCGGCGGGGTCACAGGCGCAGCCACCCCAGCAAAGCCAGCCACCCCAGCAAAGCCAGCCACCCCAGCAAAGCCAGCCACCCCAGCAAAGCCAGCCGTCTGAGCAAAGCCGGCAGTCCCAGCAGTCCCAGCAGGACCGGCAGGCTCAGCAGAATTGGCAGGCCCAGCAAGAGCGGCAGGCGCAGCAGGACCGGCCGGATCGGTCGACGCAGCAGGCGCCGGTGCGTCCGGCGCCGGTGCCGTGGGTTCCGGTTGAGCGGCCGGCGCTTCCGGATGAGGCCGGGGCCTCGCGACCGTCGTCGATCTGGACTGATCGGCGTGAGGAGCTGACGAGCGAGTCGCAGGACCGCGGCGAGCAGTCGGCGGAGGCCACGCGGACCGATCTCCCGGCCGGACGGCTGGGCCAGGACGCCCCGCGCCGTCCGGACTCCATCTGGATCGACCACCACAGCGAACCCGCCGACGAGCAACGGTCGGACAGCGCCCGCGGTGAGGACCAGTCCCGCGGCGACGGCCGAGACCAGCCCGGCCGCAGGTCCGGCGAGGACGCTCAGCAACCCGCCCGACGCCCGGTCGACGCGCCGGGCCAGGCGGACCCCTGCCCCGATGGCGAGCGTGACCCGGCGGACCGGTGGCCTGGCCCCAGCCAGGACCAGCCGGGGTACCGGCCCGGTGACCAGCACCAGTCCCCAGGGACTGGCCACCAGACCGGCAGCCAGGACCAGTTCCGCGGGGACGGCCACCAGAACGGCGGCCAAGACCGGTTCCGCTCGGACGGCCAGCGGCCTGGTGGCCAGGACCAGGTCCGCGGGGCTGGCCAGCGGCCCGGCGATCAGGACCAGCTCCGCCGTGACGGCCACCAGACCGGCGGCCAGGACCAGTCCCGTGGGGACGGCCAGCGGTCTGGCGATCAGGACCAGTCCCGGGGGAGTGGCCACCAGGATCAGTTCCGCCGGGACAGCCACGAGACCGGCGGCCAGGACCAGCTTCCTGATGGGAGTCGGCGGCCTGACGGCCCGGAGCAGTTCCGTGGTGACGGCCAGCCGGGGCTCCGGCCCGATGGCTGGTCACAGCCAAGCGACTCGCGGGAGGGGCGCGGGGACGAGCCCGGGGATCGGCGGGGGTTGCCGCCCGAGCCGCCGCGGGGGACTGTGCCCTCGGCGTCCGGAGCGGTCAACCTGGCGCGGCCGATGCGGATCGAGCCGTCGGGGGAGCAGTTCCCGGCGGAGGCCACCGTGGGGATCGAGCGGCCCAGTACGGGCTTTCCGCTGCTTTCCGGCCAGCCCGGCCAGCCTGGTCAACCGCATCAGCCCGGCCGGCCCGACCCGAGCGGCCGGCCCGATCAACCAGGTCAGCCCGGCCCGTACCCCCAGTACAACCAGGACCACGACTCACCCGACGACCGCGGGTACGGATCCGAGGGCTCCGGGCACGGGGACGAGCCGCCCCACGGGCCCCCGCATGAGCAGGCGGCCGCCGCGGAGCCGCCGAACAAGCGCAAGCGGGGCAAGAAACTGCTGATCGTCGGCGCCGTTGTGGTGCTGCTGCTCGCCGCGGCGGGGGTCGCGGCGGCGACGCCCACGGTGGCGGCGCGGCTGGGGCTGCCCTGGGCGCCGGCGAACGCGCCCAAGGGTGACATCCCGGACCCGGCGTCGGTCAGCCTCGCCCTGCACGGGCCGGACACCTCGGGGCAGGGGCCGACGGCGGGTGGGGTCGGGTCCGCGCTCTCCGGACCGGCCGGGGCCGCCGCGCTCAGCGAGCTCACCGGCAGCGTGATCGACCCGGCCACCGGCGACGTGTTGTGGGACCACGCGTCCAGCACCGCGCTGACCCCGGCTTCGACCACCAAGATCCTCACCGTCTCGGCCGCGCTGCTCTCGATGGAGCCGACCAAGCGGCTGAGCACGAAGATCGTCGCGGGCGCGCAGCCCGGCACGGTGATCCTGGTCGGCGGCGGGGACCCGACGCTGACCACGCTGCCGATCGGCACCGATTCGCCGCTCTACCCCGGTGACGCGCACGTCGACGATCTCGTCGCGCAGGTCAAGAAGGCCACCGGCGGCGAGGTCGGCAAGGTGCAGCTCGACCTGAGCGCCTACACCGGCCCGCAGACCGCTCCCGGCTGGGAGCCCGGCGACGCGCCTTCCACCTACGGAGCGCCGATCGTCCCGGTGATGGCCGACGGTGGCCGCACCAACCCCAAGGTCGACGAGACCCCGCGCTCGGGCACGCCCGCCGTCACGCTGGCCCAGCTGATCGCCGGCAAGCTCGGCGCGCAGTCCGGCGGCACGGCCAAGGCGCCGGACGGCGCGAAGGTCCTCGGCGAAGTCCAGTCGGCCCCGTTGCCCGACCTGTCCTACGCCCTGCTCCAGATCTCCGACAACGTGCTCGCCGACGCCCTGGGCCGCCAGGTCGCCATCACGGCCGGCGCCGAGCCATCGTTCACGGGCGCGGGCGCTTCGGTGAAGAAGGTGCTCCAGGAGCACGGGTTCGACGTGAGCAACCTGCAACTGTTCGACACCAGCGGGCTGTCGAACCAGAACCGGGTGCCCGCGCGCCTGCTCGCGCAGATCCTGGCCGCGGCCGCCGCGCCGGACGGCAAGTCCGCCGACACCGCCAAGCTGCGTCCGCTGCTCGCGGGCCTGCCGGTGGCGGGCAGCCCGGCCGGCACCCTCGGCCCGCGCTACCAGTCCGGCGCGTCCGCGGCGGGCAAGGGCTGGGTCCGCGCCAAGACCGGCACCCTGACCTCGGTGAACACCTTGGCCGGCTACGTGCTGGACCAGGACAACCGCGTGCTGGTCTTCGCGTTCATGTCGAACGGCTCGGACAAGAACCCGGGCCAGGCCGCGCTGGACGTGCTGGCCACGACCCTGCGCAACTGTGGTTGCCGATAAAGCCGTGGCTGCCGGTGAAGCCGTGGCTGCCATCGGCCTGACCCCCTCTCGAACGACCCGATCTGGACACCTGGTAACCCCTCGTCTCGACCATGGCCCCAGTGCACCACCCGGGTACGACATTTTCGGCGCCGCGGGATTCGAAACGACCACATCCACGTCCCGGATCCCCCGCTCGGGCTGGGAAACGGGCCCGGGCCGGGTAGCGTCGTCGGGGTGAGCCAGGAAACCGAGACCAGCCGCCGGCCGATGGTCGACTGGGGCCTCGCGGCGTCCACCGGGGCGCTGCTCGTGCGGGGCGGCCCGCAGGTCCCCCGGGACGAAGCCGCGCAGGCCGTGTCCGACCTGCGTGAGCTGACCGCCGAGGCCGAGGGGCACGTGCGGGAGCTCACCGGGCTCGGCCGCGAACTGCCGCTGCGGCCCGGCACCGTGGTGGACCGGGCGGGCTGGGTGCGCGCGGCCGCGTCCGGGCTCGACGCGCTCACCGGGCGGGCGCTGCCCGAGGCCCAGGGCGGTCCGCTCGGCCCGATCCTCGCGGGTGGCGCCGGTGTGCAAACCGGGCTGGTGCTGTCCTTCCTCGCTTCGCGGGTGCTCGGCCAGTACGACCCCTTCGGCGGCCCTGAACGCGGAGGCGAGCTGCTGCTCGTCGCGCCCAACGTGGTCGCCGCGGAGCGGGCGATGAAGGTGTCCGGCCACGATTTCCGGCTGTGGGTCTGCCTCCACGAATGCACCCACCGCTTGCAGTTCACGGCCGTGGGCTGGCTGCGCGACTACTTCGCCGACGAGGTCGAGCGCCTGGTCTCCGGCATCGCCGGTCGCTCCAACGACGGTCTGTCCGAGCTGGTCGGACGGCTACCGGAAGCGCTCAAGCAGCGGGGCAAGGGCGTCGGCATCGCCGAACTGCTCCAGTCGCCGAAGGACCGCGCCGTCTTCGACCGCCTCCTTGCCCTCTCGACGCTGCTGGAGGGCCACGCGGACTACGTGATGGACGCCGTCGGCCCGCAGGTGGTGCCCAGTGTCGACACGATCCGCGCGCGCTTCTCCGCGCGTCGCAAGGGCGGTGGCCTCTTCGACCGGATGCTGCGCGCGTTGCTGGGCATGGACGCGAAGATCCGCCAGTACGAAGAAGGCGCGAAGTTCACGAAGCACGTTGTCGACGCCGTCGGCATGGAGGGCTTCAACGCGGTCTGGCGCTCGCCGAACACGCTGCCGACCCGAGCCGAGATCACCGATCCCGCGGCCTGGGTGCGGCGTCTGCACGGGTGAAGGCCGTCGCGGCGGTCCGCAAGGCGGTGCGGGACTTCCTGAACGCCGTGGAACCGCCGGTCGAGCTGTGCGTCGCCGTCTCCGGCGGCGCGGACTCGCTGGCGCTGGCCGATGCGACCGCGAACGCCGGACGGCTTCGACGCGTCCCGACGCGCGCCCTCGTCGTCGACCACGGCCTTCAGCCTGGCTCTGCGAAGGTGGCTGAAAAAGCGTCGGAGCAGGCGAAACAGCTGGGCGTCGAAAGCGCGGAAGTGCTGACGGTCTGCGTAGACGGCCGAGGTGGTCCCGAAGCGGCCGCGCGCACCGCGAGGTACGCCGCGTTGCGCGAAGCCCGGGGAGAAGCCCTCGTGCTGCTCGGCCACACCCTCGACGACCAGGCCGAGACGGTCCTGCTGGGCCTCGGCCGCGGCTCCGGCCCGCGTTCGCTCTCGGGGATGCGGCCGCACGACCCGCCGTGGGGACGGCCGCTGCTGGGCATCACCCGCGAGCAGACCCGGCTGGCCTGCGCCGAACTCGGCGTCGAGCCCTGGCAGGACCCGCACAACGCCGATCCGCGCTTCACCCGCGTCCGCCTCCGGGCCGAAGTGCTGCCGCTGCTGGAGGACGTCCTCGCCGGCGGCGTCGCTCCCGCGCTCGCCCGTACGGCCGCGCAACTGCGCGAAGACACCGAGGTGTTGGACACACTGGCCGACCGCGTCCTCGCCCGCGCGGACGCCTCCCGGGGCCTGTCCGTGGACGTGCTGGCGGCCGAGCCCGCGGCCCTGCGGAGGCGGGTTCTCCGCAGGTGGCTGCTCGACTCCGGCGTGCGTGAACTCACCGACGCGCACCTGCGCTCGGTCGACGCGCTGGTGGCCCGCTGGCGCGGTCAGGGCGGCGTCTGGTTACCGGGCAACTTGGAGGCGCGCCGGGGCCATGGCAGGCTCTCGCTGAACGGACCCGAACCCACCACCCGAGGGGAATGACCCGTGTACGAGGGCGAGATCGCCTCCGTGCTCATCACCGAGCAGCAGATCAACGACAAGATCGCGGAGCTGGCGGCCAAGATCGCCGCGGATTACCCCGAGAACGGGCAGGGCGAGCTCCTGCTGGTCGGCGTCCTCAAGGGCGCCGTCATGTTCATGACGGACTTCGCGCGGGCGCTGCCGTTGCCGACACAGCTGGAGTTCATGGCCGTGTCGTCCTACGGCTCGTCCACGTCGTCTTCCGGGGTGGTGCGCATCCTCAAGGACCTCGACCGCGACATCGCGGGACGGCACGTCCTGATCGTCGAGGACATCGTCGACTCCGGGCTGACGCTGTCGTGGCTGCTGAAGAACCTGGCGAGCCGGAACCCGGCTTCGCTCGAGGTCGTCTCGCTGTTGCGCAAGCCCGACGCCGTCAAGGTCGACGTGCCGGTGAAGTACATCGGCTTCGACATCCCCAGCGAGTTCGTGGTCGGTTACGGCCTCGACTACGCCGAGCGCTACCGCGACCTGCCCTACATCGGCACCCTGGACCCGCGGGTCTACACGTCGTGACGCGAACGCCCGGTGAACCCCACCGGGCGTCCGCGCGGGTGGCCGGCCGGGAAAACTTGGTCCACAGGTTCGCGGAACCGGTTGCGGCGATCACGCCGGGTGCGGAACCCTGGGTCCATCGATCGCGTCATACGTGCCGACCTGGTGCGTTAACCTATGCGAAGACCTAGAGCCATGCGGGCGGGGCCAGCTCGCGCGGGGGAACGGAGAGAGGGCAGATGGGCAACAGCAGCTTGGCCGACGCCAACGCGTTCAAGCACGCCGCCGCCGACGGTCAGGTCGGGATCGACCCCGACGCGGCACAGACCGTGCTGAACAAGATCCGCACCGGCAAGGACGCGATCGAAGCCCTGCTCAGCGGCTCGGGCTCGCTGGCCCAGCCGCCGAAGCTCGGGGCCAACCCGGTCGGCCAGGCGATGGCGGAGAAGTTCGTCCAGCGCGCCGACGGCGGCGGGGACTCCTACGCCTCCGCGCTGAAGAACCTGCTCGGCCAGTACGAGGCCGCCGAGCAGGGCATCGTCACCGCGATGTCGAAGTACCACGAGATCGACCAGTCCGCCGCCGACCCGTTCCGCAAGGCCTGACGTCCGAGGGGGATCACCAGTCATGGCATCGAATCACGACAGCAGCGGCACCGGGTCGCAGCAGGCGCCGCTCTCGCCGGCCGCCCAGGAGGCCTCCGCCGTGCCGATGGGCGACAACGTCGCCGCGCAGAACATCGTCGCGTCCGCGCGGGCTGACGCCGGCGGCTTCGAGATGGGCGGCGACCGCGCCATCCCGAACCCGCCGAACTGGAACTCGCAGCAGAGCCAGGAGCTCTACCACGGCGCGGTCACCGACAACGACCCCGGCACGGCCGAGGCCACGGGCCAGCAGTGGACCAAGCACGGCGTCGAGCTGAAGCAGGCCTCGGACAACCTCTACAACGCGATCGCCGAACTGGGCAACGCCTGGGTCGGCCACGGTGCCGCGGGTGCGCAGGGCGCGCTGGTGTCCATCGCCAACTCCGGCTCGCAGGCCTCGGACGCCGCCCACACGATGGCCGACCGCCTGAGCAAGCAGGCCGCGGCCGCCGCCGAGGTCAAGAAGATGCCCGCCCCGCGGGACTTCGACCCGAAGCAGGCGATGGCCGCGGCGCTGGCCGGTGGCCCCGCCGCGATGGCCGCGGACCAGAAGGCCCAGTCCGACGCGGCGAACGACGTGAAGGCGCAGCAGGTCGCGTTCTTCAACGCGTACACGCAGTCGATGAGCGAGGTCGACGGCTCGACCCCGAGCTTCGGCCCGGACTCGCTCGGCATGAAGCCGACCGCCTCGCACTTCAACGGCAACTCGTTCCACTCGCTCAACGGCGGCTCGCACCCCGGTGGCAGCCTCCCGGGCGTGGGCGGTGTGGGCACCCCCGGCGCGGGCGCCCCGATGGCGTTCGGCCACGGCGGCCACAGCGGCGCGCCGGTCAGCGGTGGTGCGCACGTCACCGCCGATTCGGGTACCTACGGCACCTCCGGTGCGGCTCCGACCGCCCTTCCCGCGGCAGCCGGCCCCGGCCTCGGTGCTCCTGGCGCTGCCGGTGCCGGTACGGGCGCGGTGAGCGGCGCGGCCGCTCCGATCACGACTTCGGCCCCGGCCGGCGGGAGCGGCAGCAGCGTCGGTGCGGCGCTCGGACTCGGCGTGGTGGGCGGCGGAGCCGGTTTCGCCGGCGCCAAGCTGGGCCAGGGCACCCGCAGCGGGGCCCGCAAGGACGAGGAGAGCACTTCTTCGGCCGCCGCGGAGCACCAGAACGGCCAGAGCGCCGCGTCGGTGGCCCCGCAGCAGGGCGTGGTCCCCGCGGGCGGCACGATCGGCGGCCAGGCCGGTGCGGCCCCCATGGGCGGCATGGGCGGCGGTATGGGCGGGCAGCGGCCGGAGGACGAGGAGCACACGCACGCCTCGTTCCTGATCGAGCCGGATCCGGACGACGCCTTCGGGGCCAACCAGGCCACCCCGCCGCCGGTGATCGGCGCGTGGTCGGACGAAGACGACGACTGAAGCCTTTTCCACGGGCGCGCGGCCTTCCCGGGCCGCGCGCCCGTGTTTCGTCCTGGAACGCTGGTGTGACGAGGGGTTGATCGATGCCGAACGCGGAGCTGCTCACCCCGATCGAGCTGGACTTCCTGTGGGAGTCGGCCGGGCTGGGTGAACTGCCGTACCCGCTGCGGGCGCACTCGCACGGGAGCACCGTGGCCGAACGGGCCGCGCTGCGCGGGCAGACGCTCAACGGGCTGGCGCGGCGCGGGCTCGCGGACGGGCGCGGGCGCCCGGAGCCACACGTCGAGGACTTCTTCGGGGTGCTCGCCTCCCCGGACCTCAGCCTGGACGCGGTCCAGCTGACCGACCCGAACGAGGAGCCGCTGCTGGCGCTCGCGGGCGTGCTCGGCGGCCAGGGGCTGCTGGCCGTCCAGGACACCCGTGGGCTGCACCTGCAACCCTGCCCGGTGGACGGGCTCGCGACGGCGATCGTCTCGCTGCTGCCGGGCGCGGCGCGGGGCAGCGAGAAGTCGATCACGGTGCCGCTGGAACAGCTCGTGGGTGCCTCGGGCGTGGACTTCATGCAGCGCCGGGGCAACCAGGTGGACGCTTCGGGGCGAGCGAGCGTGGACGAGGACCGCAAGGCCCTCGCCCGGCTGCACGCCCAGCCGAGGCTGCGTGGCGGCCAGGTCGGCGCCAACGCGCGCAACCGGCTGGGCGGCCGGAGCCGCTCCCCGGTGCTCAGCTGGTTCGACACCGAGAGCGGCCGTTATTTCACGCAGGCCACCACCGGGCGCGACGGCCGGGACTGGATCACCATCGCCCCGGCCGACGCCGCCACCCTGCGCCACCGCCTCGGCGAGATGCTCTCCGGGGCGGCGCAGGCCAGCACCGCGTCCTTCTGACCGTCCGGCGCCGACCGGTGCGGTTGATCGGCGCGGGCCCGTCGGTCGTCGACCCGGGCAGTGGCGGCGGTCCGGGGCGAATCGGCGGGTGTGGCCCGGTCGCTCACCACCGCCCGGCGGGCCCGGCCGGAACCGGCTGAATCGTTGACCCCGGCCCGGCGCCCCGCGCTACGCTGAGCCAGAGTTCGATCCTGGAGAGTGAGCAGCACCGCATGCAGCAAGAGTTCTTCACCCCGCTGGCGTTCGACTTCCTCTGGGAGTCCATGGGGCTGGGTGAGCTGCCGTACCCGCTGCGGGTCCGGTCGCACGGCGCCACCGAAGACGAGCGGGTGTCGCTGCGGCATCGGGTCGACGTCGAGCTGAAAGCGCGCGGGGTGCGCGATTCCCGCGGCTACGTCGCACCGCGCCTCGACGACTGGCTGGGGCTGCTCGCGCGGGGCCGGGGATCCATCGACGCGGTGCACATCCCGCAGTTCCAGGCGCACCCGGTCGCGATCCTGGCCGCGGCCGACGATCGGACCGGTGTGGTGGCAATCCAGGACGGCGACGGCATCTGGCTGCGCGAGGTGCCGTCGGATGGTCTGGTGTCCGCCGTGGTCGACCTGCTGCCGGCGGGGCCCCGCGGCACCGAAGCGCCCGTCACGCTTCCGCTCGACGAAGCGCTCAGCACCCGCCCGATCCGCGTGCCCGTTTCGACCGGCAGCGGGTCCGCCGAGGCCGAGGAGAAGGGCCGCCGGGGGAGGCGTCAGTCACTCAGCGAGCGGGTGACGGTCGACCCCAAGGAGACTTACGGGCTGATCTCGGGGCAGCCGCGGCTGCGCGGCGGTCAGCTGGCAGCGAACAGCCGGTCCTCGCTCGGGGTCCGGCAGCGGTCCAGGGTGCTGGGCTGGTTCGACACCGCCACCGGGCGCTACCTGAGCCTCTCACGTGCGGGTTCGGACGGCCGGGAATGGGTGACGGTGGCGCCGGCCGAGCCCAAGACGCTGCGGAAGCGGCTGGATGAGATGGTGGCCTCTGTGGCGGTTGACACACGCTAGGGTGACCGGGACCGGAACGGTCCGGGAACCCTGGTGCGGTATCGCCCGTTGACCTGCGTGTGGCTCATCGGGGCCCATGGTCCGCCCGGACGGTACCCTGATGTGACAGGTGCGGGAGCACCATGGGTTGTCAAGATCGTGATGGCGGGTATCACAGGAGCCGCCCAACCAGGGAGGGTCGAGGCCAGCAGGGCCGAGTCGTATGAACCGGAAGAGCGTGCTCAGGAACCCACTGCTGTGGATCGTCGCGGGGTTGCTGGCGTTGTTCGCCTACAACACGATCTTCGACAGCGATCGTGGATACACCCAGGCTCCCATCTCAGTGGCTGATCTCCAGATCAAGCAGAACCACGTCAAGGAAGCCAGCCTCGAGGACAAGGAACAGCAGGTCAAACTGCTGCTCACGCAGAAGATCGACGTCGACGGGACGCAGACGGACCAGATCGTCGCGCAGTACCCGGCCAACGCCGCGCAGGAGATCTACGACAACATCCTGAAGGCGAACAACGGCGGTCAGCCGGTCAAGTTCACCACCAAGGTCACGACGCAGAGCTTCCTGACGCAGATCCTGATCTTCGCGATCCCGCTGGCGCTGGTCCTCGGCCTGCTGATGTGGATGATGAACAACGCGCAGGGCGGCGGCAACCGCGTCCTGAACTTCGGCAAGTCCAAGGCGAAGCAGCTGAACAAGGACATGCCCAAGACCACCTTCGGCGATGTCGCGGGGGCGGACGAGGCCGTCGAAGAGCTGTACGAGATCAAGGACTTCCTGCAGAACCCGGCGCGGTACCAGGCGCTCGGGGCGAAGATCCCGAAGGGCGTGCTCCTCTACGGGCCGCCGGGCACCGGTAAAACCCTGCTCGCGCGGGCCGTCGCCGGTGAGGCGGGGGTGCCGTTCTACACGATCTCCGGCTCGGACTTCGTCGAGATGTTCGTCGGTGTCGGTGCCTCGCGGGTGCGCGACCTGTTCGAACAGGCCAAGCAGAACGCGCCGTGCATCATCTTCGTCGACGAGATCGACGCGGTCGGCCGCCAGCGCGGCGCCGGCCTCGGCGGCGGGCACGACGAGCGCGAGCAGACGCTGAACCAGCTGCTGGTCGAGATGGACGGCTTCGACGCCCGCGGCGGCATCATCCTGATCGCGGCGACCAACCGGCCGGACATCCTGGACCCGGCGCTGCTGCGCCCGGGCCGGTTCGACCGGCAGATCCCGGTCTCGGCGCCCGACATGCGCGGGCGCCGCGCGATCCTCGAGGTGCACGCCAAGGGCAAGCCGATCGCGCAGGGCACCGACCTGGGCAGCCTGGCCAAGCGGACCGTCGGCATGTCCGGCGCCGACCTGGCCAACGTGCTGAACGAGGCCGCGCTGCTCACCGCCCGGCAGAACGGGCACGTGATCAGCGAGGCCGCGCTGGAGGAGTCGGTCGACCGCGTGGTCGGCGGCCCCGCCCGCAAGAGCCGGATCATCTCCGAGAAGGAGAAGAAGATCACGGCCTACCACGAGGGTGGGCACGCGCTCGCCGCGTGGGCGATGCCGGACATCGAGCCGGTGTACAAGCTGACCATCCTGCCGCGCGGCCGCACCGGTGGGCACGCCCTGCTCGTCCCCGAGGACGACAAGGAGCTGATGACCCGCTCGGAGATGATCGGCCGGCTGGTGTTCGCCATGGGTGGGCGCACGGCGGAGGAGCTGGTCTTCCACGAGCCCACCACCGGTGCGTCCTCGGACATCGAGCAGGCGACGAAGATCGCCCGCGCGATGGTCACCGAGTACGGCATGAGCGCGCGGCTCGGCGCGGTCAAGTACGGCCAGGAGCAGGGTGACCCGTTCCTGGGCCGCTCGGCCGGCCGCCAGGCCGACTACTCGCTCGAGGTGGCGCACGAGATCGACGAGGAGGTGCGCAAGCTCATCGAGACCGCGCACACCGAGGCGTGGCACGTGCTCAACACCTACCGCGACGTGCTCGACGAGCTGGTCATCGAGCTCCTGGAGAAGGAGACGCTGACCCGCAAGGACCTGGAGCGGATCTTCGCGACGGTCGAGAAGCGCCCGCACATCACCGTGTTCAACGAGTTCGGTGAGCGGACGCCCTCGGACAAGCCGCCGATCAAGACCCCGGGCGAGCTGGCGATGGAGCGCGGCGAGCCGTGGCCCCCGCCGGAGAAGAAGCCGGTCCGCCAGCCGGAGCCGACCCCGGTCGGCACCGCGCCGGGGGCCGGCGACCTGCCCGGCGGGCCGCCGTACCCGGCCCCGGACCCGAACGCCAATCCGTACGCCCCGCCGCAGCCGGGCGGGCACCCCAACGGGGGCCGTCCCCACGGTGGGCCGAACGGCACCGGGTACTGGCCCCAGTCGTATGGTGGTCAGCAGCCGGGCGGTCCGGCAGGCGGCTACTCCCCCGGTGGCCCGGGTGGTGCGCCGAGCGGACCGCCGAACTACGGTGCCCCGCCGGGGTGGACCCCGGCGACCTCGCCGGGCGGCAACCCCGGGCAGCAGGCGTGGCGTCCCGCCGACGACCGTCCGGCTGAGGACGGCTGGTTCGCCGATGGGGCGAGCGGCCGGCAGCCGGACGAGGGGCAGCAGCGGCGTGACGTGGACGGACCAGACAAGCACTGACAACGGCGTGGCCCGCCCGGTCTTCGATCAGGACCGGGCGGAGAACGCCATCCGCGAGCTGCTGCTCGCCTGCGGCGAAGACCCGGACCGGGATGGCCTCAAGGACACCCCGGCCCGGGTCGCTCGCGCTTACCAGGAGATGTTCGGCGGCCTCTACCTCGATCCGGCCGAGGTGCTGGACAAGACCTTCGACGAGTCCCACGAGGAGCTCGTGGTGGTCACCGACATCCCGATGTTCTCGACCTGCGAGCACCACCTGCTCTCCTTCCACGGGGTCGCGCACGTCGGCTACATCCCGAACGCCGACGGCAAGGTCACCGGTCTGTCCAAGCTCGCCCGGCTGGTCGACCTGTACGCGAAGCGCCCGCAGGTCCAGGAGCGGCTGACCTCGCAGGTGGCGGACGCGCTGGTGCGCAAGCTGGAGCCGCGCGGGGTGATCGTGGTGATGGAGGCCGAGCACCTCTGCATGTCGATGCGCGGGATCCGGAAACCGGGCGCGCGCACCACCACCTCGGCCGTGCGGGGGTTGCTGCGGACGTCCGCGTCCTCCCGCGCCGAGGCGATCGAGCTGATCAGGGGGCGCCGGTGAGCCCGTTGCCGTCGCCCGGGCGGTGCGCGGTCATGGGCATCCTCAACGTGACCCCCGATTCGTTCTCCGACGGCGGCCGGTACCTCGGCCTGGACCAGGCGCTCGACCACGCCCGGCAGATGTGGGCGCGGGGCGCGGACCTGATCGACGTCGGCGGGGAGTCCACCCGGCCCGGTGCGCTGCGCGTCGACGCCGAGACCGAGGTCGCGCGGGTGCTGCCGGTGATCCGGCAACTGGCCGGCGAGGGCGTGGCGCTGTCGGTCGACACCACGCGGGCCGCGGTCGCGGAGGCCGCGCTGGAGGCCGGCGCGCAGGTGATCAACGACGTCTCCGGCGGACTGGCCGACCCGGGCATGGCGCGGGTCGCCGCGGAGGCCGGGGTGCCGTGGGTGCTGATGCACTGGCGCGGGCCCAGCCAGGACATGAACGCGCTGGCCCGCTACACCGACGTCGTCGCCGAGGTGCGGGCCGAGCTGCTGTCCCGGGTGGACGAAGCCGTCGCGGCCGGGGTGAAGACCGAGGCCATCGTGCTGGACCCCGGCATCGGCTTCGCGAAACGGGCCGAGCACGACTGGGCCCTGCTGCACGGTCTGGACTCGGTGCGGTCGCTGGGCTTCCCGGTGCTGGTGGGAGCCTCGCGCAAGCGGTTCCTCGGCCGGCTGCTGTCCGGGAAGGACGGTGAGCCGCGTTCGCCGTCCGGCCGGGAAGACGCCACCGCCGCCGTTTCGGCGCTCGCCGCCGCGGCGGGCGCGTGGGGGGTGCGCGTGCACGAAGTGGGTGCTTCGCTCGACGCGGTCGCGGTCGCGGCCGCCTGGTCACAGGGGAGGGCCGATGGCTGACCGAATCACGCTCACCGGGCTTCGGGTGTTCGGGCGCCACGGCGTCTTCGAGCACGAGAAGCGCGACGGGCAGGAGTTCGTCGTCGACATCACGGTCTGGCTCGACCTCGGCCCGGCCGCGGCCTCGGACGACCTGACCCAGACCCTGCACTACGGCGAGCTGGCCGAGCTCGCGGCGGGCATCGTCGCGGGCGAGCCGTACGACCTGATCGAGAGCGTCGCCGGCCGGATCGCCGACGAGGTGCTGCTCGACCGTCGGCTGGGGGCGGTGGAGGTCACCGTGCACAAGCCGTCCGCGCCGATCCCGCTGACCTTCGACGACGTCGCCGTCACCGTCCGGCGGGAGCGGTGAGCCGCGCCGTCCTCTCGCTCGGCTCGAACCTCGGCGACCGCCTCGGGCACCTGCGCGGCGCGGTGGACGCCGTGCGGCCGTGGCTGGTCGCGGTTTCGGGCGTCTACGAGACGAAACCGTGGGGCGTCGAGGACCAGCCGGACTTCCTGAACGCCGTCTGCGTGGTCGACGACCCCGCGCGCGACCACTGGGCGTGGCTGCGCACCGGGCAGGCGGCCGAGCGGGCGGCCGGACGGGTGCGGGAGCAGCGCTGGGGGCCGCGCACGCTGGATGTCGACATAGTGACCGTCGACGGCGTCAGCTCGGCCGATCCCGAGCTGCTCCTGCCGCACCCGGGCACCCCGGACCGGGCGAGCGTGCTCGTGCCGTGGCTGGAGATCGAGCCGGCCGCGGTTCTGCCCGGCCACGGCCCGCTGGCCGGGCTGCTGGCACTCCGGCCCGAGTCCGACCGGCTCGGGGTGGTCCGGCGGCCGGAGCTTTCGCTCGGCTGAAGCCAGGACGCGGCGGTGGGGCCGGTGCTCCTCGGTACGGTGGGAGCATGCACTTCACCCGGCCCCGCGAGCTGGCGGTGGCCGCGGTACTCGGCCTCGTTCTGACCTACGTGGTGTTCCAGCTCGTCTACGGCGATCTGCCGCCGCTGCCGTTGCTGGCCGGGGTGACGTTCGCGGTACTCGCGGTGATCGAAGCGATCCTGGCTTACTCGATCCGGTCGAGGATCCGGGCCGGGCGAGTGGTCGGCGCGATCCGGATCGCGCGATCGGTCGCGCTCGCCAAAGCTTCCTCGTTGGCCGGGGCCTTCATGACCGGGGCTTGGGTGGCCGCCTTCGCCTACGTTTTTCCGCGACGTGACGAACTCGTCGCGGCCGGCTCGGACAGCCGTTCCGCGGTGGCCGGGGCGGTGTCGTCCGCGCTGCTGGTAGCTGCGGGTTTGTGGTTGGAGCACTGCTGCCGGACCCCGCCGGGCAGTGATCGGGACCGCGGCCGCGGAGCGACCGGTTAACGAGCCGAACCGGCCGCTCGAAGTACCGACTGGGTCTCGTTCGGGTCACCAGACGGTACGGTGTCAGGCATGACCGGCGTGGGTGACGACTCGCCCGGCCGCCTTCTGGGGCGGCCGTGGCTCGTCGTCGGATTCCTCCTCGCCATCGGAGCCACTCTCGCACTGGTGCTCAGCGACGACCTCCGGTTCCTCCGGCTCGGCATCGTCGCCGCCCTCTGGGCCGCCCTGATCGGCGCCTTCCTGGCCGTGAGGTATCGCAAGCACGCGGCACACAGCGAGGACACGGTCGCCGAGGCGCAGGCGGTGTACGAGTTGGAACTGGAACGCGAGATCGCGGCTCGGCGGGAGTACGAGCTGGAGATCGAAGCCGAGACGAGGGAGGCCGCTCAGGCGCATTCGCGCGAGGAGCTGGAAGCTCTGCGCGCCGAGGTGTCGGCCCTGCGGGAGAGCCTGCAGTCGCTGTTCGGCGGCGGCGAGGTGCTGCTCGAACGGGTCGCGCTGACCGCGCAGGCCACGCGCATGCGCTCACTGGGCGACGACCAGCGGCTGGTCGCGGCCGCTCCGGAGACCAAGAACGGCTCGCAGGCCAAGAACGGCAACGGCAAGAAGCCGGCCCAGCTGATGGCGCCGAAGAAGGTCGAGGTCAACGAGCGGCCGACCGAGATGATGGACCGCGTGCTGGAGCCTTCCGTGGCCGAGCGGCGGCGCAAGCCGTCGAACGGCGTGGTGCCGCACGGCCCCGGTCCCGGCGGTCCGCCGGGGCCGAACGGCAAGCCGCCGTCCACCGTCACCACCCAGCGCACGCAGCAGCTTTCGCGGCCGAAGCCGGTGAACCGGCCGCAGCCGGAGCCGCAGGAGTCGCCCGCCGCCCGCGCGGTGAAGGCCGCCGAGCTGCGGGCCGAGGCTTCACGGCGGGACGCTCCCGAACCACACTCGCGCCGCGAGGTCCCGGAACCCCAGCCGACCCGCACTGTCGCGCCGGTCGCGAAGCCCGAGCCCGCACCCGCCGAGGTGACGCGGCACGCGTCACGCCCGCAGCCGCGTCCGGAGGACCGGCCCGCCGACGAGCCCCGGTCCGCGATGCGGCCGGCCTACCGGCCGGAGCCGGACCCTCGTCGCGCCGAGGTGCCGCAATCGGAGGTGACCCGGGCCGAGCCGCGCACCGGGGCGTCACCGTCGGCCCCGCGCCGGAGCGACGCCCTGGCGGACTCGCGCCGGACCGAGCCCTCCGCCGCCCGCGCCGAAACGCCCCGGTCGGAACCGTTGCAGGTTCCGCCGGTCGCGGTCGAGGCCACGACCACCTGGAAGCCGGCCTGGGACGGCGGGCGCAAGCCGGCCGAGACGTTCCAGCCGCGGGACGACTTCGCCGAGCGGCAGCGCCCACCGGCCAAGGAGAACCCGCCGAAGCCGCGTGAGGCGTCGAACTCGCGCACGGACCTGCCGTCGCTCGACGCGCCGGCGCACGTGCCGGACTCGGGCCCGCGCCAGCCTTCGCGGCTGGAGCAGTTCTCCCGCCAGGACCTGTCGCCGCTGTCGGCCGAGCCGGCCCCGGCGTCGCCGGCACGCCACGGCGCGCACCACTCGCCGGCCGAGGAGCCCCCCGAGCCCCCGGTGAACCCGACGCTCCCGGAGGCGGTCCGCAGCAGTGTCTCCGCGCCCCAGCCCGGCGGCCGGCGCCGCCGGGCCGAGGACGAGCCTGCTCCCGAGCCCACCGGTGGCGGACGGCGCCGCCGCGCGGACGGGGAGCCCCCGTCCTGGCAGGGAGTGGCTTCGGGTAGCCACCGGGAGGCCGAGCCGGTCGAGGAGGCCGAGCCCGCCCGCGGCCGTCGCTCCGCCGAGGACGCGCCGTCGAGCGGCTCGCACACCGCCGGGCGCTCCGTGACGGAGCTGCTGGCCGCCAACGGGGCCGACGCCCCGAGCCCGCGTCGCCGCCGCCGGGCCGAGGACTGAGCCGCCTCGAAGCCGTCGCCTACACCGGGCGAGGTGGGCCGCCTCACCTCGGCCCGCCTCGCCCGGTGGGTTTTTCTCGGCCGGACCAGGCGATTCCGACCGCCGGGTGACCAGACAAGACAGCCCCGGCCCACCCCCGTAGGGTGACTGCCCGTGAGCGGATCCCCCTCCAGCGCGCCGGGTGCTGCCCGGAACCGGCTGCCCCGCCGGGTCACCGTCCTGCTGCCGGTGCTCGGGCTGCTCGTGGTGGCCCTGTGCGGGCTGTTCCTGTTCGGACTGGCGACCGCCCGGGTCGGCTGGCTCGCGGTGGCCATCGGGGTCGTCGCGGCGCTCGTGCCGGTCGGTGTGGTCGTCACCGGGTTCCTGTGGGTGGACCGGTGGGAGCCGGAGCCCGCGAAGCTGCTCCTGCTCGCCTTCGCCTGGGGCGCGTGCATCGCGACGATCACCGCGCTGCTCATCAACAGCGGCGCCGAAGCCGTGGGCGACCTGCTGCTCGGCAGCGGGGCCGGCAGCAAGGTCAGCGCGCTGGTCTCCGCGCCGCTGGTCGAGGAAGCCGCGAAAGGCGCCTTCGTCCTGTTCATCTTCTGGCGCCGCAGCCACGAGTTCGACGGGGTGGTCGACGGCATCGTGTACGCGGGCTTCAGCGCCGCCGGCTTCGCGTTCACCGAAAACATCTACTACTTCGGCCGCGCGTTCGCGGACTACGGCTTCGGCAACGGCGCCAACGCCGGTGTCCTGGCCGCCTTCTTCCTGCGCGGGGTGCTTTCGCCGTTCACCCACCCGCTGTTCGGCGTGATGACGGGCATCGGGTTCGGCGTGGCGGCGCGGAACACGCAGAAGGCGGTCCGGATCTTCGCCCCGCTCGGCGGTTACGTCGTCGCCGTGGGCCTGCACGCGCTGTGGAACAGCTCGGCCGTGCTCGGCGGTTCCAAGGCGTTCCTGACCGTGTACTTCCTGATCATGGTCCCGCTGTTCATCGGGGTGTCCTACGTGATCGTGCTGCAACGGCGGCGGGAGCAGCGGATCGTCGCCGCCGCGCTGCCGAAGATGGCCGCGGCGAGGTGGATCTCGCCCTCGGAGGTCGAACTGCTGGGCAGCCTGTCCGGACGGCGGGCGTGGCGCCGTCAGGCCCGCCAGGAGTCCGGCAAGGCCGCGGCGAAGGCCGTGAGCCAGTACCAGTCGAGCGTCACCGAGCTGGCCTTCCTGCGGCGGCAGCGGCTCCGGACCGACGCCGACCGGCAGCGCCAGGAGGAGCTGCTGCACACGTTGAAGACCGCGCGCGCCGAAGCCGTCCGGCTGGCCACGGACGGAAGTTCGTGATGAAGGCCATCACGGAGCCGGGTGAAGCTGGTCACCTTCAACTCGGTCCACCGGCCGGATCGGGGCTACTCTCGCGCCGTCGTCCGGTACCCGAGCCCGCGAGCGGGACTGGAACGAGCCAAGGGAGTCGAACGAGCCATGAGCGTCCACCGGCGAACGCCGTGACCAGCCCGATCGGTGCGGTGCGCCCCGCCCCGGACCGCTGCGAAGTGGCCTGGTGAACCGGCCCGCGAGGCTCGCCGTGGGCGTGGTGTCGACCGGCCGGGTCGGCAGCGTGCTCGGGGCCGCGCTGGCCCGCGCGGGCCACACCGTGGTCGCCGCTTCGGGGCTGTCCGCGGCGTCGGTCGCCCGGGCCGAGCGCCTGCTCCCCGGGGTTCCGCTGCTGCCGCCCGACGAGGTCGTCCGGCGCGCGGACCTGGTGCTGCTGGCGCTGCCCGACGACGCGCTCGCGGGCATGCTGCGCGGCCTGGTGGCCACGGAGTCGCTGCGGGCCGGGCAGATCGTCGTGCACACCTCCGGCGCCCACGGCGTGGACGTGCTCGCGCCCGCCGCCGAGGTCGGCGCGCTGCCGCTGGCCCTGCACCCGGTGCTCACGTTCACCGGCCGCGCCGAGGACCTCGAGCGGCTGGCCACCGCCAGCATCGGCGTCACCGCGGCCCCCGAGGACGAGGCGGCGTGGAACGTCGGCGAGGCGCTCGCGGTCGAGATGGGCGCCGAACCGGTGCGGATCCCCGAGCCGGCCCGCGCGCTCTACCACGCGGCGCTGGCCCACGGGGCGAACCACCTGATGACGCTGGTCGCGGACTGCACGCAACTGCTGCGCCAGGCCGGGATCGGGCCGGCGGAACGACTCGTCGCCCCCCTGCTCTCGGCCGCCCTGGACAATGTCCTCCGGCACGGCGACCGCGCCCTCACCGGTCCGGTCGCGCGGGGCGACCTCGGCACCGTCCGCCGGCACCTGGCGGTGCTGACGGAGGCTTCGCCGGAGATCGCCCCGGCCTACCGGGCCCTGGCCCGGCGCACGGCGGAGCGATCCCGGTCCGCCGGGACCCTCGACCCGGCGGCCGCCGCCGAGCTCACCGAACTTCTCGACGACCCCGCCGAAGGACAGACCCCGTGACCACACCGAAGTTCCAGCGCGGCACGCTGAACACGTTCCAGCCGCCCGAGCACGTCAGCCAGGTCAGCCACGCGCTGCACGCGGTCGGGCGCAAGGTCGCGCTCGTGCCGACCATGGGCGCCCTGCACGACGGCCACCGCGAGTTGCTGCGCCGCGCGAAGCGGCTGCCGAACATGGTCGTGGCGGCGTCGATCTTCGTGAACCCGCTGCAGTTCGGCGAGGGCGAGGACTTCGAGGCCTACCCGCGTCCGCTGGAGGCCGACCTCGCCACGCTCGCCGAAGCCGGCGTCGAGCTGGCCTTCACCCCCAAGGCCTCGGACCTCTACGCCGAGGGCGCGGCCGTGACCGTGCACCCCGGCCCGCTCGGCGACGAGCTGGAGGGCGCCGTGCGGCCCGGGCACTTCGCGGGTGTGCTGACCGTCGTGGCGAAGCTGTTCAACCTGGTGCGCCCGGACTACGCGTTCTTCGGGGAGAAGGACTACCAGCAGCTCGTGCTGATCAAGCGGATGGTGAAGGACCTGAACCTCGGCACCCACGTGATCGGGGTGCCGACGGTGCGCGAGCGCGACGGGCTCGCGCTCTCGTCCCGCAACGTCTACCTGACGCCGGAGCAGCGGGAGGACGCCGTGGTGCTGTCCGCGGCGCTGTCCGCGGGGGCGCACGTCGGGCGCGACGGGGCGGATGCGGTTTTGGACGTGGCCCGCCGGACTTTGGCCGCGCGTCCCCAGGTGGTGGTGGACTACCTGGAATTGAGGGGAACCGATCTCGGGCCGGCGCCCGTCGACGGTGAGGCACGGCTGCTGATCGCCGCCCGGGTGGGGAGCACCCGGCTGATCGACAACGTGGGACTGCTGCTCGGAGCCGCGGTTGAGCATCCGAGCGTGGAGCTGGACGCAGGGGAATGAGGGAGAGTCCACGATGTACCGCACGATGCTGAAGTCGAAGATCCACCGGGCCACGGTGACCCAGGCGGACCTGCACTACGTGGGGTCGGTGACCGTCGACGAGGACCTGATGGAGGCGGCCGACCTGCTGCCGGGCGAGCAGGTGTCCATTGTGGACGTCACCAACGGGGCCCGGCTCGAGACCTACGTGATCAGGGGTGAGCGGGGCAGTGGCGTGCTCGGCATCAACGGCGCCGCCGCGCACCTGGTGCACCCGGGCGACCTCGTCATCCTGATCGCCTACGGGCAGATGGACGACGCCGAGGCCCGGGCGTACGAGCCGCGGGTGGTCTTCGTGTCCGAGGACAACCGCGTGGTCGAGCGCGGCGCGGACCCGGCGCACGTGCCGGAGGGCTCGGGCCTGTTGTCCGGCACCGTCCTGCTGAGCGACGAGGACGTCATTGCGTTCCCGGTGGCCGAGACGGCCGACGCGCGCCGCCTCGACGCGCTCCTGCACGCCGAAAGCTGAACCAACCCACCGCCGCCGGCGGGCCGGCAGTGAAGGAAACCGCGTGCTGCTCACCGTCGACGTCGGCAACACCAACATCGTGCTCGGCCTGTACCGGGGGCAGACGCTGATCGGCGACTGGCGCATGCGCACCGACGCTCGCATCACCGCCGACGAGCTCGCGCTCACCGTGCGCGGCCTGCTCGGTTCGCACGCCGACGAGGTCACCGGCATCAGCGCGCTGTCCACGGTCCCGGCCGTGCTGCGCGAGCTGCGGGTGATGCTGGACCGCTACTACCCGCGGCTGCCGAAGATCGTGATCGAGCCGGGCGTGCGCACGGGCGTGCCCCTGCTGGTCGACAACCCCCGGGAGGTCGGCGCCGACCGGCTGGTGAACACCCTCGCCGCCCACCACCTGCACCCCACGGCCTGCGTGGTGGTCGACTTCGGCACGTCCACCAACGTCGACGCGGTCTCCGCCAAGGGCGAGTTCCTCGGCGGCGCGTTCGCGCCCGGCATCGAGATCTCGGTGGACGCGCTGGCCGCGCGCGCCGCGGCGCTGCGCAAGGTGGAGCTGGTGGCGCCGCGATCGGTGATCGGCAAGAACACCGTGGAGTGCCTCCAGTCCGGCATCCTCTACGGGTTCGCGGGCCAGGTCGACGGTCTGGTCCGGCGGATCGTGCGCGAGCTGGAGCCCGGCGGCGCCGCGCCGGTCGCGGTGATCGCGACCGGCGGACTGGCGCCGCTGGTGCTCGGCGAGTCGGAGACGATCACCGAGCACGTGCCGGACCTGACCCTGATGGGCCTGCGGCTGGTGTACGAGCGCAACGTGCGCTGAACGGCGCCCGGGTGGGCCCCGCCGCCCTAGTGGAGCACCTTCAGCCCGACCACCCCGGCGACGATCAGCACCAGGCAGAAGATCCGGCCGAACGAGGCTGGGTCGTGCTGGGCCACGATGCCGTAGACGGCGGTGCCCACCGCGCCGATCCCGACCCACACCGCGTAACCGGTGCCGAGCGGGATGGTGCGCAGGGCGTAGGCGAGCCCGCTCATGCTGAGCAGCAGGGCGACCACGAAGGTGATGATCGGGATCGGGCGGGTGAAACCCTTCGCCGCGCCGAGGGCGGCGGCCCAGACGGTTTCGAGGACACCGGAGACGACGAGTACGAGCCAGGACATGATCGGAGCCTTTCGCAGTGACTTCCAGGGCACTGCGTCGTCTTGTCCTGACCGGGTACGACGCTCTCGTCCGGGACGCTTCGGCGTCGCTTCCGACGGTAGCACCGCCCGGTCGCCGGCGGTCAGATCCGCCGGGCGCGGAACGCGGTGGTCAGCAGCGGCAGGTCGAACTCGCCGTGCGCGGTGGCCGGGTTCGAGAGCAGGTACCCGCGCGCCGCGGTGAGGATCCGTTCGCGCTCGACCGGCTCGGCCACCAGCAGGTGGGAGTGGGTGGCGATGGTGGCCACCATCGAGTCGACGGTCCGCCGTTGCGCGTGGTGGAACCGGTTCTCCTCGAACGGCGTGAACCCCGGGGGCGTGTCCAGCGTCCGCTCGCCGCTGGCCCAGCCCCGGCTCACCCCCGTGCGCGCGAGGGCGCCGAACCCGTCGACCCAGGGCACGCTGACGTCGTCGTGGTTCCACAGCGGCAGCACGACCCCGCCGGGCCGCAGCACCCGCGCGATCTCGGCGAAGGCCGGTCCCAGGTCGAACCAGTGCAGGGCCTGGCCGATGAACACCGCGTCCACCGACGCGTCCGGCAGCGGGATCTCCTCGGCCCGGCCCAGCCGCGCGGTGACCCCGGGCAGCAGCCGGGACAGCTCGGCCAGCATCCCCGGGTCCGGCTCCACCGCGGTCACCGAAAGGCCGAGGCCGACCAGCCCCTGGGTGAGCTTGCCCGTGCCCGCCGCCAGGTCGAGGGCGTCCTTCGGTTCGTGGGCGACGCCTTCGAGGGCCCATTCCAGCGCGGCGCGCGGGTAGTCGGGCCGGTGCTCGGCGTAGGCGGCCGCCTCTTCGCCGAACGACGAGGCTCGCCGGGCGTGCAGTTCCGGGTCGTGCGTGGGTTCGGTCACGAGCGGCCAGCCTAATACTCGAAAGACCACGCTCGCGGGGCGAAGGGTAATCCGGTTGGCGTAGCCGACCAGCGGCTTCGTACGCTGTGCGCCATGACCGAATTCCCCGCGTCCGACGCGCTGCCCGATGACGACCTGCCCGAACAGATGCGGGTGCGCCGGGACAAGCGCGACCGGATAATCGCGGAGGGTGTCGACCCTTACCCCGTAGCGGTTCCCCGCACCCACTCGCTGGTCGAGGTCAGGGCCGCGCATTCGGATCTCCCGGCCGACACCGCCACTGGTCAGACGGTCGGGGTCACCGGCCGGGTGATGTTTCTCCGCAATACGGGCAAACTGTGTTTCGCCACTCTTCGTGAGGGTGAGGGCACGGAACTGCAGGCGATGATCAGCCTGGCGAAGGTCGGCGAGCAGGCGCTCGCCTCGTGGAAGTCCGACGTCGATCTCGGTGACCACGTATTCGTCGAAGGTGAGGTGATCACCTCCAAGCGCGGTGAGCTTTCCGTGATGGCGGACAAGTGGCAGCTCACGTCCAAGGCGCTGCGCCCACTGCCGGTCGCGCACAAGGAGCTGGCCGAGGAAACGCGAATCCGGCAGCGTTATGTCGACCTGATTCTGCGGGACCGGGCCCGCGATGTGGTCCGCACCCGCGCCGGGGTGGTGCGCTCGCTGCGCGAGTCGTTCCACCGGCGTGGATTCACCGAGGTCGAGACCCCGATGCTGCAGACCCTGCACGGCGGCGCCGCGGCCCGGCCTTTCGTGACGCATTCGAATGCCTTCGACCTCGACCTGTACCTGCGGATCGCGCCCGAGCTGTACCTCAAGCGCTGTGTGGTCGGCGGGATCGAGAAGGTTTTCGAGATCAACCGGAACTTCCGGAACGAGGGCAGCGACTCCTCGCACTCGCCCGAGTTCGCGATGCTGGAGTACTACGAGGCCTACGCCACCTACGACACCAATGCGGTGATGACCCGCGAGTTGATCCAGGAGGCGGCCGAGAACGTGCTCGGCACCCAGATCGTCACCCTCGCCGACGGAACCGAGTACGACCTTTCCGGCGAATGGACGACGCTTGGCATGTATGAGTCACTGTCGGCTGCGCTCGGTGAAGAAGTGACTCCGGAGACGCCGGCCGCGGCCCTGCACGAGTTCGCCCGAGCGCGGGGTATCGAGGTCGATCCGAAGCTCGCGCACGGCAAACTCGTGGAGGAACTGTGGGAGCACCTCGTCGGTGACGATCTTCGGGCCCCCACTTTTGTCCGTGATTTTCCGCTCGAGACCTCGCCGCTGACCCGGCAGCACCGCACCCGGCCGGGCGTTGCGGAGAAGTGGGACCTCTACGTCCGCGGATTCGAACTCGCCACCGGTTACTCCGAACTGGTGGACCCGGTGGTGGAACGCCAGCGCTTGACCGAACAGTCCCGGCTGGCGGCCGAGGGTGATAGTGAGGCCATGCGTCTCGACGAGGATTTCCTCCGCGCTCTGGAGTACGGAATGCCCCCGAGCGGCGGTGTCGGAATGGGGGTCGACCGGCTGCTGATGGCGCTGACCGGGCTCGGTATCCGGGAGACCATCCTCTTCCCGCTCGTCCGGCCCGAATAGCCGTCACGCAGAACGGGCGAGGTTTATCTCAATCGAGATTTGCACAGGCCGGGGTGAGCGGGTATTAATACAGGTGTCAAAGACTTCTGTCCCGGGGCTCGCCCCGTACCCAGATCATTCGCGTAAGCCCCCGCAGGAGGAAACAGATGGCACAGAAGGTGCTGGTCTCCCTGGTTGACGACCTCGACGGCAGTGAGGCCGAAGAGACGCTGGAGTTCGGTTTGGACGGCGTGAGCTACCAGATCGACTTGTCCTCGGAAAACGCCGAAGAGTTGCGCGACGCGCTCGCCCAGTACGTCGAGCACGCCCGTCGCGCCGGTGGGCGCAAGCGCGCCGCCCTTCGCCCGGTCGCCGGGGGCAAGTCGGCGGCACGGCCGGCCACGGTCGACCGTGAGCAGAACCAGGCCATTCGCTCCTGGGCCCGCAAGAACGGCTACCAGGTTTCCGATCGCGGACGCATCCCGTCCGAGGTCGTCGAGGCTTACCACCAGAAGAACTGAGGGGTTCTCGCGCTTCGAAGCGGCCGCCGGGTTATCCCCGGCGGCCGTTTTGCTGTCCGCTTTCTGTCCGGCTCCGACGGGGAAACCACGGGTGAAGTGTGGTTGATCGCGATAGCGCGCCGGACGGGTGAGTGCGGCTTAATCGGCACCGAACGTGTCGGCGATCACTCGGGCCCGTCTCGTTCAGGCGGTATACCCGGATCGCCCACTTCGGTAACGCAGCCGAGACATCCGAGCCGTTCGAGGCGTTCGAGCCGTCCGGGAACGGCCGCGATTGTTTCCACCGCTTCGGCGACCGAGTGCGGGCTGCGCACTCGGTACGCGCTTTGCGATCAGCAACTTGTCGTTTGCAGTGACCATTTCCCCGTCGCCGGACGATTTTCGCGCGGATTCCGCCCCCGCGCTCCGGCCGGACCGGATCAGCGGGCGCAGGTCCGCGGGCACTCCCCGCACTCGGACTCGCCGGGCAGCAGGTAGGAGAAGCAGCAGCTCTCCCGGCGCCGGGCCCACTCGCGGTGCCCGTCCGGGCCGTCGGTCAGCCGCAGGGTAGAGGCCGAGGTCAGCGGCCGGTGGCGCTCGTCGAGGACCAGGGCCGCGTCGGCGACGCCCGCGCCCTCGGCGTCGGGGGTGCCACCCTGGCGGCCCGCCCACCAGAGTGAATTGTCGAGCGCGTCGGTGGCCGCGGCCCACAGCATCCGGCGGCCCAGCCGGCTGCCGGGCGCGTACGCGCGGACGAACTCGGCCGCGTGGGCCACGTACTGGGCTCGCAGCACGGCGGCCAGCGCGCGCTCGTCCCGCACCACCGTGGCCTCCGGGCGGGCCGAGCCGGGGTCGGTGGGCAGGCAGTAGAAGGCCTCGCCCAGCACCGCCATGCCCTCCGGGTGGGGCCGGTCCTCGCCCAGGCCGAAGGCCAGGCGCTCCGGTTTCAGCGAGGGCACCCGCCGCTCGTGGTGCAGCAGCAGCGAGCCGACGTACGCGGGCACGTGCAGGTACCAGGACATGACGTAGCTCGCGGTCGTCCGCGCCGGGGCCGAGCCGTGCTCCGCGGTCAGCCACGAAGCCAGCAGCTCACGCCACTCCTGGAACAGCCCGGGCCGGGCCAGCAGGTCGGCGCACCGGAACCAGCCGGCCGGCACGTCCCTCCGCAGCTCCCCGCGCTCCTGCAGTGCCCCGACCCGCAGCAACGAGGAGGTGAGGTCGTCGCCGATCTCCCGCGCGTCGCGGAAGGACCGCTGCTGGTTCACCGCGGCCCTCCTGTTCCGCCGGGATCGTTAGGTCTGCCTAACCTTACATGCGGCGCGAGGCTACGCCAATCGAGTGGCCAGTCGGTGGAACTCGCAGCTCCCCGTCGTGTTCGCGGTGAGCGGACAGGGTGGTCCGGGTGGAATCCTGGTGGCCGTCCGCACGTTCTGCTTGACGTAAAGGTGCAGGGCAACCGGATGATGAGGGGTGACCGGACGGGTCACCGGCCGGGTGCGAAAGGGCCACCGAGAGCAGTAGTGGTACGTCAGCGCGACCGCGCGGCTACTACAGTGGTCTGCACGGTGCTGTCCGTCGTGGGTGCGTTCCACGAAGGAAACGGGCCGCCGACGCAGCAGTCGAGGGAGTGCGCATGTTTGAGAGGTTCACCGACCGCGCGAGGCGGGTGGTCGTCCTGGCCCAAGAAGAGGCCAGGATGCTCAACCACAACTACATCGGCACCGAGCACATCCTCCTGGGTCTGATCCACGAGGGTGAGGGTGTCGCCGCCAAGGCGCTCGAGTCGCTGGGCATTGCCCTCGAGGGGGTGCGCCAGCAGGTCGAGGAGATCATCGGCCAGGGCCAGCAGGCGCCGAGCGGGCATATCCCGTTCACGCCGCGGGCGAAGAAGGTGCTGGAGCTGTCGCTGCGCGAAGCGCTGCAGCTCGGCCACAACTACATCGGCACGGAGCACATCCTGCTCGGCCTGATCCGCGAGGGCGAGGGCGTTGCCGCGCAGGTGCTGGTCAAGCTCGGCGCGGACCTCAACCGGGTGCGCCAGCAGGTGCTGCAGCTCCTGTCGGGCTACCAGACCGAGGGCAAGTCGACCGAGTCCGGCACCGGCCGCGGCGAGGGCACGCCGTCCTCCTCGCTGGTGCTCGACCAGTTCGGCCGCAACATGACCGTGCTGGCCCGCGAGGGCAAGCTCGACCCGGTCATCGGGCGCGGCAAGGAGATCGAGCGGGTCATGCAGGTGCTGTCCCGCCGGACCAAGAACAACCCGGTGCTGATCGGCGAGCCCGGCGTCGGCAAGACCGCCGTGGTCGAGGGGCTGGCCCAGTCCATCGTCAAGGGCGAGGTCCCGGAGACGCTCAAGGACAAGCAGCTCTACACGCTGGACCTGGGCTCACTGGTCGCCGGCTCCCGCTACCGCGGTGACTTCGAAGAGCGCCTGAAGAAGGTGCTCAAGGAGATCAAGACCCGCGGCGACATCATCCTGTTCATCGACGAGCTGCACACGCTCGTCGGTGCCGGCGCGGCCGAAGGCGCGATCGACGCGGCCTCGATCCTGAAGCCGATGCTGGCCCGGGGCGAGCTGCAGACGATCGGCGCCACCACGCTCGAGGAGTACCGCAAGTACATCGAGAAGGACGCCGCGCTGGAGCGCCGGTTCCAGCCGATCCAGGTCGGCGAGCCGTCGCTGGAGCACACGATCGAGATCCTGAAGGGCCTGCGCGACCGGTACGAGGCGCACCACCGCGTCTCGATCACCGACTCCGCGCTGGTCGCGGCGGCCACCCTGGCCGACCGGTACATCAACGACCGGTTCCTGCCGGACAAGGCGATCGACCTGATCGACGAGGCCGGCGCCCGGATGCGGATCCGCCGCATGACCGCCCCGCCGGACCTGCGTGAGTTCGACGAGAAGATCGCCGACGTCCGCCGGGACAAGGAGTCGGCGATAGACGCACAGGACTTCGAGCGCGCGGCCCGCCTGCGGGACGAGGAGAAGACGCTCCTCGGGCAGAAGGGCGAGCGGGAGAAGCAGTGGAAGGACGGCGACCTCGACGTCGTCGCCGAGGTCGACGACGAGCAGATCGCGGAGGTGCTGGCCAACTGGACCGGCATCCCGGTGTTCAAGCTGACCGAGGAGGAGACCACCCGGCTGCTGCGCATGGAGGAGGAGCTCCACAAGCGCATCATCGGCCAGGAGGACGCGGTCAAGGCCGTGTCGCAGGCCATCCGCCGCACCCGCGCCGGGCTGAAGGACCCGAAGCGGCCGTCCGGCTCGTTCATCTTCGCCGGTCCCTCGGGTGTCGGTAAGACGGAGCTGTCGAAGGCGCTCGCGGCGTTCCTGTTCGGCGAGGACGACGCGCTGATCCAGATCGACATGGGCGAGTTCCACGACCGGTACACCGCGTCGCGGCTCTTCGGTGCCCCTCCCGGCTACGTCGGGTACGAAGAGGGCGGGCAGCTCACCGAGAAGGTGCGGCGCAAGCCGTTCTCGGTGGTGCTGTTCGACGAGATCGAGAAGGCGCACCAGGAGATCTACAACACCCTCCTGCAGGTGCTGGAAGACGGCCGCCTCACCGACGGCCAGGGCCGCACGGTGGACTTCAAGAACACGGTGTTGATCTTCACCTCGAACCTGGGTACTTCGGACATCTCCAAGTCCGTGAGCCTCGGCTTCTCCTCCGGAGCGGATGTGACCAACCGCTACGAGAAGATGAAGCAGAAGGTCAACGAGGAGATGAAGAAGCATTTCCGGCCGGAGTTCCTGAACCGGATCGACGACATCATCGTGTTCCACCAGCTCACCCAGGACCAGATCATCCAGATGGTCGACCTGATGATCGGGCGGGTGGAGAAGCAGCTCAAGGCCAAGGACATGGACATCGAGCTGACCGGCAAGGCGAAGTCCCTGCTGGCCAAGCGCGGGTTCGACCCGGTGCTGGGTGCGCGGCCGCTGCGCCGCACGATCCAGCGCGAGATCGAGGACCAGCTCTCGGAGAAGATCCTCTTCGGCGAGATCGAGGCCGGCCAGATCATCCTGGTCGACGTCGACGGCTGGAGCGGCAACCCCGAGGACCGCGACGACGAAGCGCACTTCACCTTCCGCGGTGAGAAGCGCCCGTCCTCGGTCCCGGACGCGCCGCCGGTCTCCATCGGCGCCGCGAGCCACGACGAGAACGGCGAGACCGAAGCAGACTGACGGTTCGGCTCGGCAGTCCCGGTAGTCCATCAGGAGGGCGGTTCCCCATCGGGGAGCCGCCCTCCCGGCGGTTTCGCGGACCGGGCTCGGCGGGCGCGGTTTCGAAGCTGATCGGTGACGACGGGTACCGGCCGCCGCGCGGCGCTGACCCCTAGTTCAGCGTCCCGGCCGATACGTCCAAGTCCTCGCGCACCGAAAGGACCGTCTCGACCACTGCTTCCAGCGCCGCGGCCGACTTCTCCACCGGCAGGCTCGGCCCGGCGTCGGGTACCTGCTCCGGGGAGGAGGGCACGTGCACGAAACCGCCGCGCAGTTCCGGGAAGTCCGTGGCCAGCAGGTGCATCAGACCGTAGAAGACCTGGTTGCACACGTAGGTCCCGGCGGTGTGCGACACCGAACCGGGCAGGCCGGCCGCGTGGATGGCCGCCACCGCGGCCTTCACCGGCAGTGAGGTGAAGTACGCGGCCGGGCCGTTCGCCACCACGGGCACGTCGACCGGCTGGGCGCCGGCGTTGTCGGGGATGCGCGCGTCGACGAGGTTGATCGCGACCCGTTCCGGGGTCACGTCGGTGCGGCCGCCGGCCTGGCCGACGCAGACGACGACCGCCGGCCGGTACTGTTCGATCGCCGCTCGCAGCGCCGGAAGCGACGCGTCGAACTCACACGGCAGCTCCACCGCCACCACGTCCTCGCGCCGCGCGGCCACCAGCGAGACCGCCTGCCAGGACGGATTGCTCGCCGAACCACCGAAGGGTGCGAACCCCGTCAGCAACACCGTCATGCGTGTACTCCCTCCGAACGCCGTGAAGGCCCCCCACCAGCGTAGGGAGCCTTCACGAACGGGACGGGTCAGGCGGCCGGCTTGAGGTCGCCCGGGTAGAGGTACTGCTCAGCGGGCTTGCCGTTGCCGTAGATCCAGGCGTCGAAGAACCCCTGCAGATCCCGGTGCGAGACCTGCTCCGCGTAGTGCTGGAACTCCTGCATGCTCGCGTTGCCGTTGTGGTGCACGGTGTTCCAGGTCTTGAGCACCCGGTCGAAGGCGGCCTGCCCCATGTACTTGCTCAGCGCGTGCAGCGCCATCGGGCCCTTGGAGTACACGTAGGTGAACTCGTTGCCCGGACCCATGTCGTACAGCTTGCCGTTCCAGAACGAGGTGCTCGCCCGCTTGACCTGGTCGAGGTACTGGGCGTCGAGGTCGACCCCGTTCTTGGCCTCGTCCCACAGCCAGGTGGCGTAGGAGGCGAAGCACTCGTTCAGGCAGACGTCCTTCCAGTGGTCCACGGCCACGGTGTCGCCGTACCACTGGTGCGCGTTCTCGTGGACGATCGTGTCGACGTTGCCCGCGCGGCCGGAGTAGATGGGCCGGCTCAGCGTCTCCAGGGAGAAGCCGATGGGCTCGGCCAGGAAGATGCCGCCCGCGGCGTCCACCGGGTAGCGGCCGAACTTCGACTCCAGGAAGTCGAGGATCTCCGGCAGCCGGGCCTCGGCCTGCTTCGTGCTGTCCGGCGTGCCGGGCGCGAACGCGCTGACGATCGGGGTGCCGTCCTTGCGCTTCTGCCGGTCGAAGGTCCACTTGTCGATGGCGACGGTGGTCATGTACGGCGCCACGGGCGTGGTCTCGACCCACTGGTGGGTGGTGCCGTTCGCCGTCTTGCGCGAGCCGGTCTCACGGCCGTTCGCGATCACGCCCCACTCGTCGGGCACGGTGATGGCGAGGTGGAAGGTGGCCTTGTCCCGCGGGGTGTCGTTGACCGGGTACCAGGTGGTGGCCGACTTCGGCTCACCGGCGGCGAACGCGCCGCCGGACTTGGCGAACTGCCAGCCGTTGGCGCCCAGCGCCGGGTCGTGGATCGAGGCCGGCACGCCGTGGTAGGCGACGACGGCCTGGAACGGCAGTCCGCGCAGCAGCGGGAACGACGGCTTGATCACCAGTTCGTGGTCGCCGGTGCGGCTGAACTGCGCGGTGCGCCCGTTGACCTTCACCGAGTCGACGGTGAGACCGCGCAGGTCGAGGTCGAACGAGCTGAGCGACTGGGTCGCCCGCGCCGAGATGGTCTGGAGGCCGGTGAGCTGGTGGGTGTCCGGCGCGTAATCGACCTTCAGGTTGTAGTCGGCGACGTCGTAACCACCGTTGCCGTCCTGGGGGTAGTAGCTGTCGCCGGCGCCGTCGGACCCGGGGGAGGGCACCCAGCCGCCCGGGCCCGCCGAGGCGATCCCGCTGCTCAGGCTGAGTGCGGCCAGCGTGGCCGTGGCCAGCACAGCCGGGCGGTGCCAACGGTGGTGCGAAGTCATGAACGCTCCTGTCTGCACGTGTGCGTGGAACCGGCTGCAACGTATCGCCCGATGCGCATAAGACCGCCCGATTGACGTGTTTTGTCACAAAAGTCCAAACTTCCGTCGGTTCCGGCCCGGCCGTCCGCGTCCGGCCCCGACCGCGCGTCTGGAAAGCTGGGGGCATGCGTCTGGCGCTGCTGGGACCGCTGCACGCGGCCGGTGAGGACGGCACGCCGATCGACATCGGCGGGGCCCGGCTTCGCATGCTCTTGGCCCGGCTCGCACTGGAGGTCGGCCGGTCCGTCTCCGTCGAGACGCTGATCGACGGACTGTGGGGGGACCAGCCGCCCGCGGACGCCGCGAACGCGCTGCAATCGCTGGTCTCGCGGTTGCGCCGGGCGCTGAGGCCGGGTGGCACCGAACTGGACTCCGGCCCCGGCGGGTACCGGCTGGCGCTCGAACCGGCGGCGGTCGACGTACACCGCTTCGAACGTCTGGCCGCCGAAGGACGGCGTGAGCTGTCCGCGGGCAACGACATCCGCGCGGCCGAGCTGTTGCGCGAAGCCCTTGGCCTGTGGCGCGGTGCCGCGCTGGCCGACGTGCTCGACGCGCCCTTCGCTGCCGCACCTGCGACGCGGCTGGAGGAGCTGCGCGTGGAGGTCGCCGAAGACCGGTTCGAGGCCGAACTCCGGTTGGGCGGGCACGCCGAAGTGCTCGCCGGCCTGGCCGCGGAGGCCGAGGCGCACCCGTTGCGCGAGCGCCTGGCCGGTCTTCGGATCCGGGCCCTGTGCGCGGCCGGTCGGCAGGCCGATGCCCTCGCCGTGTACGCCACGCTGCGGGCGACACTGGTCGAAGAGCTGGGCGTCGACCCTTCGGCCGAGCTGCAGGAGGTGCACCTGCAGGCGTTGCGGGGGGAGCTCGCCCCCGTGGCCCCGGTCCTCGACCGGCTGCCGGTGCGGCTGACCAGCTTCGTCGGCCGCGGGGACGAGCTCAAGCTGCTGGCCGAGCTGCTGGCCGGATCCCGGCTGGTGACGCTGGTCGGGCCGGGCGGCGCGGGCAAGACCCGGCTCGCCACCGAGGTGGCGGCGAGGCATCCGGCGCACGATCGCGGCCGCGTCTGGTTCGTGCCGCTGGCCGGTGTCCGGGACTCGCACGACGTGCTGGGCGCGTTGCTCACCGCGCTGGGGGTCCGTGATCTCCGCAGCGGCGAGGCCGAGGTGCTGCGGCGGCCGGTGGACCTGCTCCAGCACGCGGTGGAGGCGCTGTCCGGCGGGGATTCGCTGCTGGTGCTGGACAACTGCGAGCACGTGGTGGACGTGGCGGCGCGGCTGGCCGACGACCTGCTGCGCCGCGTGCCCGGGCTGCGCGTGCTCGCCACCAGCCGGGAGCCGCTCGCCATCACCGGGGAGGCGCTGTGCCCGCTCGGCCCGCTGCCGGTGCCGGCGGAAGCGGCTTCGCCGGGCGAAGTGGGCGCGCTGGACTCGGCCCGGCTGTTCCTGGGCCGGGCGGCGGCCGCCCGGCCCGACTTCACCCTGAACGAGTCCACAGTGGACTCGGTCACCCAGATCTGCCGCCGGCTCGACGGGATGCCGCTCGCGCTGGAGCTGGCCGCGGCCCGGCTGCGGTCCATGCCGGTGGCGCGGATCGCCGAACGCCTCGACGACCGCTTCCGCCTGCTCACCTCCGGCAGCCGCACCGCCGTGGCGCGCCAGCGGACCCTGCGCGCCGTGGTCGAATGGAGCTGGGACCTGCTCACCGGCGCCGAGGTGGTGCTCGCCCGCCGGCTCGCGGTGTTCGCGGCGACGTTCGACGAGGCCGCGGTGGAGCAGGTCTGCGCCGACGAGGGGCTGGCCGTGGGCGAGATCGGCTACGTGCTGGGCTCGCTGGTCGAGAAATCCATTGTGGACACCATCGACGTCGGGGGCGAGCCGCGGTACCGGATGCTCGAAACGCTGCGGGTCTACGCGTCCGAGCGGCTGGCCGACGCGGGGGAGCGCGAGGCGCTGCGGGCCGCCATGGTGGGTTACTACCTGGCCATGGTCGAGCGGCTCGACCCGATGCTGCGCTCGGCCGCCCAGCTCGAGGCGATCGCGGTCTACGAGCTCGAGAACGACAACCTGACCGGCGCGCTGCGTGGCGCCATCGAAGCCGCCGACGCCGAATCGGCCGGCCGGCTGCTGTTCGGCCTGGTCTGGTACCTCACCATCCTCGGCCAGAGCGAGCGGGCCCGGGGGTTCTCCGACGAGGTGCTGGCCTTCGGCGACCGGCTGCCCGCGGACATTTCGGCGGGTCTGCGGCTGGTCCGGATGATGATGCGGGCGGTGATGGGGCCGGAGCAGCTCAACGGCGCGGCCGAGCTGATCGAGGAGTGCGTGGCGACCCGCGTGACGGAGCGGAGCCCTTGGCTGTGCGTCGCGCTGCCGATGGTGGCCTTCCTCAGCGGCCACCGGGAACTGGCCCGGCGCGAGATCGGGCGGGCGCTGGCCGGGCCGGACGAGTGGGGCCGGGCCGCGGGCCGCTGGGCCGAGAGCTTCCTGCTCAGCGACCTGGGCGAGCTGGCGGAGGCCGAACGGGCCCGCGAGGAGGCGAACGCCGGGTTCAAGCTGGTCGGCGACCGGTGGGGGCTGGCCATGACGCTGAGCTTCCGCGCGAACAGCCTCTCGGAGACCGGTGACCGCGAAGGAGCGATCGCGGCCTACACCGAAGGGCTGCGGCTGGCCCTGGAACTGCGCTCGGACGACGACGCGGTGCAGCAGTGGTGGCGGCTGGCCGTGGAGCGGTCCCGGGCCGGGGACTTCGCCGGGGCCTGGCGTGAGCTCACGGCGGCCGAGCGGTACGCCCAGGGCAACCGCCAGCTGGTGAAGCTCCTGGCCTTCGGCCGGGCGGAGGTGCTGCTGCGCGAGCGGCGGCTGACCGAGGCCCGGGCCGTGGCCCGCGAGATCGAGACGATGACCGGGACCGGGCCGTTCCCCACCGAGTTCGAACAGGAGTGGCTCGGGCTCTACGACGCGTCGATCCACCTGGCCGAGGGCCACCCGAACCGGGCCGAGCCCGGCGCGCTGGCGGCGCTGCGGACGATCGGGCGCCGCTCGGACATGCCGGACCTGGCCCGGGTGGTGGAGCTGTTCGCCGAGATCCGCTTCCAGCAGGGCCGGACCGAGGTCGCCGCCCGGGTGCTCGGCCTGTCGGCGGTGGTCCGCGGCCGGCTCGACCTCGGCAACCCCGACGTGATCGCCCTGATCGCCGGGCTGGAGGCCGCCCTGGGCCCGCGGTACGAAGGGATCCTGGCGGAGACCGGGGCGATGAGCCGGGACGAGGGGATCGCGTGGCTGATGTCCGAAGTGGACGCCGACGCCTGAGCGCCGGGGCCGGTGGACGCGAGAGGGCGGGCGGGCTCCCCGGCACCCCCGTGCCGGAAAGACCGCCCGCCGCGGCAACCCCCGCTGCCGCCCCCTTTCACACCCGCCGGCGGTAGGCCCAGGTGGCCAGCGGGAAGAAGACCAGCACCGCGCCGGCCATCCAGGCCAGTGCGCCGGCGAGCGGGCCCGCGACCGGACCGCCGTTCATCAGCCCGCGCAGGGCGTTCGCCATCAGGCTGACCGGGCTGATGTCGGCCCAGGCCCGCAGCCAGCCGGGCATCGTGGCGGTGGCGACGAACACGTTGCTGCCGAAGGTCAGCGGCATGATGAACACGAACATCAGGCCCTGCGCGGCCCCCGGGGACTTCATCAGCATCCCGACGAACACCGAGCCCCAGCAGAAGCTCAGTCCGAAGGCCAGCACCAGCAGGATCGCGGCGACGAACTGGAGCGGGCCGGTCCCGATCCGGTAGCCCATGATCGTCGCGACGACCATCAGCACGGTCAGGCAGACCAGGTAGCGCACGATGTCCGCCAGCACCGCGCCGACCAGCGGCGCCGACCGGGCGATCGGCATGCTGCGGAAGCGGTCGAACACCCCCTTGGTCACGTCGGTGTTCAGCCCGACGCCGACCGACAGGCTGGCCTGCAGGATGTTCATCACGATCACGCCGGGCACGAGGCCCTGCAGGTAGTTCGAGATCGAACCGCCCAGCGCGTTGCCGAACAGGTAGGTGAACATGAGCAGGAAGATGATCGGCATCAGCGTGACGTCGGCCAGCTGCTCCGGGTTCTTCCTGATCTTCAGGATTCCGCGCCACGCCAGCGAGAGCGCGTGCTGGAGCCCCTTCACCGGGCTGATGTGCCGAGGTGGTTCCAGTGCCAGTGTCGTCACGACCGGGCCCCTTCCAATTCACGGTCCTGTGTGGACTCTGCGGTGGCGTGGCCGGTCAGCGCCAGGAACACCTCGTCGAGGCTCGGCAGGCGCAGGGCCAGTTCGTCGGAGGTGATGCCGACCTCGTCGAGCTTGCGGACCAGCGTGGACAGCAGCACCGGGTCCCCCACCGGCGCGGTCAGCAGCCCGGTGTCGTCGTCGCGCGTCGGCCGGACGCCGGTGAGCTCGCCGAGGATGCGGAACACCGCGTCCAGGTCGGCCGGCGAACTGGGCCGGACCTGCAGGGTCTGCCCGCCGACGCGCCGCTTCAGCTCGTCCGCCCGGCCGTCGGCGACCACCCGGCCGTGGTCGATCACGGTGATCTTGTCGGCCAGCTGGTCGGCCTCCTCGAGGTATTGCGTGGTGAGCAGCACCGTCGCGCCCTCGGCGACCAGGTTGCGCACCACGCCCCACACCTCGTTGCGGGCGTGCGGGTCGAGCCCGGTGGTCGGCTCGTCGAGGTAGAGCACCTCGGGCCGGCCGACCAGGCTCGCGGCCAGGTCGATCCGGCGCCGCATACCGCCGGAATAGGTGCGGACCGGGCGCTTCGCCGCGTCAGTCAGCTCGAAGCGCTCCAGCAGCTCCTTCGCCCGGGCCCGCGCATCGGCCCGGGAGTAGTCCAGCAGCCGGCCGATCAGCACCAGGTTCTCGGTGCCGTTGAGGTCCTCGTCCACGGACGCGTACTGGCCGGTGAGCCCGATCAGGCGGCGGACCCGCACCGGGTCCTCGACCACGTCGTACCCCCCGACCGTGGCGTGGCCGGCGTCCGGCTTCAGCAGCGTCGCCAGGATGCGCACGGCTGTCGTCTTGCCCGCGCCGTTCGGCCCGAGCACCCCCACCACCTTGCCGAACGGGACCTCCAGATCCACCCCGTCCAGCGCCTTCGTCTCCCCGAACCGCTTGACCAGGCCTTCCGCCCGGATCGCCTGCGACATCGTGTGCCTCCTCGTCCGCGATCGTCTGGGGGACCGCATTCCTTGCTTGAGGACGACTGTGGACCGAGTCGCTGTCAGCCCGCGCACAGCGCGCTGTCAGCCGCTGTCAGCCGCGGTGGAGGTCTGGTGGAGCAATCGTGGGTTCCCGCTCGGGGGGCGCCGGGATCGGCATACTCGAAGCCATGGCGATCAACGACGAGGTGCGGGTGCGCCGGCCGCGCAACCGGGTGGTCACCGGCTTGCTGCTGCTCGCCGGGGTGCCGTTGGCACTGGTCACGGCCTTGCGCACGGTCGGTTACGACGGTGGCTGGTACACGCTGGTGCTGCTCTCGCTCACGCCGTACGCCGTGGTCTACGGGTTGGTGCTCGGCGGGCTGGCGCTCGGGCTGCGCCGCCGGTGGACGGGCGGGATCGCGCTGGCCCTGGCGGTCCTGCTGGCGGTCTTCGTCATCCCGCGGGCGCTGGCCGGCGAGCCGCCGGCCGCCACCGGCAAGACCCTGCGGGTGATGTCGTCGAACCTCTACCTCGGCCGGGCCGATCCGCAGGCGGTCGTGCGGCTGGTCCGGGACCACCGGGTCGACGTGCTCGACCTGCTGGAGATGACCCCGGCCGCGGTCGCCGGACTGGACCGGGCCGGACTGTTCACGCTGCTGCCGAACCGCGTGCTGCACCCGGACTCGGGCGCGAACGGCTCCGGCATCGTTTCGCGCTTCCCCCTCACCGAGGAGAACTACGCCGGCGACTCCGCGGCCAAGCAGCCCGGCGCGCTGGCCGACCTGGGCGACGGGGTCACGGTGGAGCTGGTCGCGGCGCACCCGCTTTCGCCGGACAGCGGCTCGGACGAGTGGGAGGCCCAGATCAAGGACCTCTCCCGCGCGGCCGGCGAGCACGGGCTGCGCATCCTGGCCGGCGACTTCAACGCGACGCTCGACCACGCCGCCCTCCGGACGGTGCTCTCCCGCGGCTACCAGGACGCGGCCGACCAGCGCGGCGAGGGGCTGCGGCCCACCTGGCCGGCCGGTCACGCCCCGCTGGTCACCCTGGACCACGTGCTGGTCGACCGGCGGGCCGCGGTGCGGGACTACGACGTGCTGGACGTGCCCGGGACCGACCACCGCGCGGTCTACTCGGAGGTGCAACTGCCCTGAGCGTCGAGCTGAGGCCGGTGGAGCCCGGAGGAGTTCCCGAGGAACGGGTTCGTCGTCGAGGGCGGGCCGGGGCCGCCGCCGCACCTCAACCGAGGCGAAGCAGTGTCTCCAGCGCCCCGGCCGCGATCGGCACGCCCCGGCCGTGCCGGATCCGGGGCTCGCGCGGGTTGATCCGGACCAGCGCGCCGTTCGCGGCGCTGGCCAGCTCGGCGTACCGGCGGACGGTCGGCACGGCCTGCCCGGCCCCCAGCTCGACCACCACCAGGTCCCGGTTCGCCCGCCGCCACGCGGTCAGCTCGTCGAGCTGCTCCTGGCTGCGGTGCGGCACCCAGGAGGAGTCGCCGAACATCAGGATGTTGGGCCGGGCCGGGCCGCCGCAGTGCGGGCACGAAGGCAGCGGCGGCCGGGCGCGCATCGTCGCCTCGTCGACCGCGACGTCCACATCGGACGCCGGCCAGATCTCGTCCGTGCAGCCGTCCAGGCACTGCAGGTGGTGGATCGAGCCGTGCGCCTCGGCCACCCGCGGGAAGCCGGCGGCCTGGAACTGACCGTCCACATTGGAGGTGAACACCCGGACCCCGCCGGGCTTGGCCTCGCCCCACTCGCGCAGCCGCCCGAAGCCGCGGTGGGGCACGGTTCGCCGGTACAGCGCGAGCCGGTGTCCGTAGAAGCCCCACGCCAGCTCGGGGTCTTCGGCGAAGTGCCGTGGGTCGGCCAGCTCCTCGAAGCTCAGCCCGAGGCCGGCGTAGGGCGGGTAGGCCCGCCAGAACCCCTCGCCGCCCCGGAAATCGGGCAGCCCGGAATCCACGCCCATCCCGGCGCCGGCGCAGACGAGCAGCGCGCCGGCGCCGTGGATCAGCTCGGCCGCCTGGTTCAGCGGAGCGGTTCCGGCCGGGCGGGAGCGTTCGTCACTCACCCGGCTTGGACGCCTGGACCACCTCGAACTCCAGCAGGTTCGCACCGGAGGAGACCGGCTTCGCCCGCTCGCCCGCGTGGGCCTCTCGCGCCGGGCCGGCCGCCCAGGCCTGGTAAGCCTCTTCCGTCTCCCACTTCGTGTACACGAAGTAGCGCGTTTCGCCGGAGACCGGGCGGAGGAGTTCGAAGCCGAGGAAGCCGGCTTGGCCGTCGACTGCGTGCAGCCGTGCGGCGAAGCGCTTCTCCAGTTCGGGGCCGGCGCCCTCGGGGACCTCGATTGCGTTGATCTTGACCACTGCCATGCCCCCAGACTACTGATCCGGGGCCGCGCGGGTTCGGGATCGAGGTGGCGGCTCGATCAGGGGTGCAGGGAGCCGGGGTGGAGATCGGCGTCGACCGGCCGGTTCGCGCCCCGGAACCAGTCGTCGACGAACGCGGTCAGGTTCTGCCCACTGAGCCGGGACACGAGCTGTTCGAACTGGTCCCAGGTCGCGTTGCCGTGGCGGTGCTCGGCCGGCCACTCGCGCAGCAGCCGGTCGAACGCGGGTTCGCCCATCCGCCGCCGCAGCGCGTGCAGGGCGAGGATGCCCTTGTCGTAGACGCCTTCGAACTCGTGGCCGGCCCCCATCCCGGTGAGCTTGCGGCTCCAGAACGAGCTGCTGTCGTGGGTGATCTCGACGGCCGCGCGGTAGCGGTCGTCGAGGTTGTCGCCCTCGCGCTCGGCCCAGAGCCACTGCGCGTACGACGCGAAGCACTCGCTCAGGCAGATATCGGACCAGGACTCGAGCGAGACCGAGTCGCCGAACCACTGGTGCGCGTTCTCGTGCACCAGGGTGAGCACCTCGGCCCACTTCGCGTAGGTCGGGCGCGTCTGCGTTTCCAGCGAGAAGTGGAGGTCCTCGTTGAGGTAGATCCCGCCGGCCGCGCTCTGCGGGTACGGGTCGAACTTGCCGGACAGGAAGGCCAGGACGTCGGGCAGCTGGCTCCCGGTCCCCTCGCGGGCCTCGGCGCCCGGCGCGTACGCGGACACCACCGGTGTGCCGTCCGGCAGGGTGGAACGTTCGACGGTGAACTTGTCGATCGCGATCGTGGTGAGGTAACTGGCGATCGGGTTCGGCTCGGTCCAGGTGGTCGTGGTCTGCCCGGCGGCCGTCGAGCTGCCCCGCTCACGGCCGTTGGAGATGACCGTCCAGCCGGCCGGCACGTGCGCGGTGAGGGTGAAGGTGGCCTTGTCCCGGGGGGTTTCGTTGACCGGGAACCAGAACGCGGCCGAATGCGGTTCACCCACCACGTAGGCGCCGCCGTCGGCCGAGCGGCTCCAGCCGGTCTCACTGCCGCCTTCGTGCGCGGACTTCGACGGGTCGCCGCCGTAGCGGACGCGGGTGTGGAACGTCGTCCCCGCGCGCAGTGGTGACGGCGGCGTGACGACCAGCTTGAGCGCCCCGTCCCGGCTGAACCGCGCGGGCTTCCCGTCGACCTCGACCGACCGCACGTCGAGGCCACGCAGGTCGAGGTCGAAGCGGCTGAGGTCCTGGGTCGCCCTCGCGGTCACCGTGGTGTCGCCGTCGAGGTGCCCGGCGGCCGGGTCGTAGCCGACGCCGACGTGGTAGTCCAGCGCGTCGTACCCGCCGTTGCCGTCGCCCGGGTAGTACGGGTCGCCGGCGCTCGCGGCGCCGGGCGAGGGGTGCATCGGCGGTGGATCGTCGGTACTGCACGCGGGCAGCGCGAGCACGCCGGTGAGGGCGAGGACGGCGAGTCGGCGGCTGCGGCGCATCATCCCACCCTAGGGGCACCGATGTGATTGGGTGGCGGTCGAGCGGGCGGGAGACACCATGCGACCAGGGCTGATCCACTTCGGCGGCGAGACCGGCACGGGCGTGTCGGTGCTGTTGCTGCACGGGCTGATGGGCCGGGCCCGGACCTGGTGGCGGGTCGCGCAGTGGCTCAAGCCCTACGGCGAGGTGTACGGCCTCGACGCGCGGGGGCACGGCCGCGCGCCGCGCACCGGGCCGTGGACCACGGAGCAGTTCACCGCCGACGTGGCCGAGGTGCTGGACGGGATCGGCCCGAGCGTGCTGATCGGGCACTCCATGGGCGGACTGCACGCGTGGGCGACGGCGGCGGCCCACCCGGGTTTGGTGCGCGCCGTGGTCAGCGAGGACTTCGCGCCCGACCAGCGCGGCCGCACCGTGGAGACCTGGCGGGGCTACTTCGAGAGCTGGCCGGCGGCGTTCGAGTCGCTCGCGCACGTCCGCGAGTTCTTCGGCCCGGCGGGCGACTACTTCACCGAGTGCGTCGAGGAGCGCGAGGACGGTTATCACCTGATCGCCGAGCTGGAGGACCTCTACGGGATCGCCGCCGAATGGGGCCGCCGGGACTACTGGTCCATTGTGGACGCGATTCGCTGCCCGCTGCTGGTCGTGGAGGGCGAGGACACGGCCATGCCGGCGGGCCAGCAGGCGGCCCTCGCGCAGCGGGTGCCGGGCGCGCGCCACCTCGTCGTCCCCGGTTCGGCGCACCGGCCGCACGCCGAGGCACCGGAGACCTACCGCGGGGCGGTGGAGGCGTTCCTGTCCGGGCTCCCCGGTGAGTGACCAGGACGGTGCCGGTCGTCCCCGGTCCTCATGAGCCCAGTTCGGTCCGCCAGGCCGCCGCCGAGCGTCCGGACGGTACGAGCAGCGGCCAGACGTCCGAGCCGAGGAAGCCGGATTCGTCGGCCGCTCGCGCCGCCGTGCAGCTGTCCCGGGAGAGCCCGTGCGCGGCGGCCAGCGTGGCCACGGCGTCCTTCGTGGACGGGCCGAACACCCCGTCGGCCGGCACACCGAAGCCCGCGGCCCGCAGGAAGGTCTGCGCGGTTCGCACCTTCGGTCCGGTGTCGCCGGGTTTGAGCAGCGGCCACTCCGGCGCGTCCGCGCGCGACACGGCCACGCCCAGCACCCCGCCGACGGCCTTGCGCAGCTCCGGGAGCCGGTTGTAGAGCACCTGGCCGCAGCACTCGGTGGAGTTGAAGTCGCGGTGGCCCTTGATGAAGTCCGGGGTGATGCCGTACTGGCCGGCGATGTAGGCGATCAGCCCGACCAGCGAATTCCACAGCGCCGCCGGCACGTCGACGCTGGTGTAGAGGCCCTCGTTCTCGATGCCCAGGCATTCGCTGTTGTGGTTGCCCACGTTCGCGCCCTGCACGTGCTGCCGGCCGCCGCGCAGGATCTCCAGGCTGCGGTGCCGCCCCTCGGTGACGTAGCCGCCGCGGCTGTTCGTGAACTGCTGGCCGGTGTCGATCCAGCCCCGGGTGTCCATGTGCAGGTTCTGGATGTCGCGCGAGATCTGCAGCGCGTGGGCCAGCGAGTAGTCGGTGTTGTTGCCCGGGTCGACGGTGTGGTGCACCACGATGTAGGTCGGCTTGTGGTTCTCCACCACGATCGGGCCGGTCGCGGGCCGGGCGTTCCACTCCGTGGTCGGATGGATGTCGGGCCCGGCCACGGCCGGTCCGGCGGCGTTCGCGGTGCGCGCGGCGGCCAGGCCCAGCGCCCCCACCGCGGTGGCCGTGAGCACGGCGCGACGAGTCGGCTCACCCATGTGGCATCCCTCCGCCGGAATCGGGTCGGGGGAAAGCTAACCCGGCGGCAAGATCATGACAACTTTTCACCGGCTTTTGGCCTAACGCGTGAGTGTTCCCCGGGAAGGGAGAACAGCCCGGCGTCGGTCTGCTCCAGCAGGCCGTCGGTCAGCAGGGAGTCGAGGCACCGGTCGCGTTGCCCGGCCTCGGGCCAGACCAGGTCGAGCCGGTCCTTCTCCACCGGACCCGCGCTGCCGCGCAGCACGTCGAGCAGCAGCCCGCGCACCTGCCGGTCGGTGCCCGCGAACTTCTGCACGGGTTTGGCCGGCCCGGCGTAGGCGGGCCGGCCGGCGTGCTGCCAGGCGCAGTCGGAGTAGATCGGGCAGTCGGCGCAGCGGGGCGAGCGCGCGGTGCAGATCAGCGCGCCCAGCTCCATCAGAGCGGCCGACATCTTCGCCGCGGGCGCGTCCTCGGCCGGCAGCAGCACCTCCACGTCGGCCAGGTCACGGGTGGTGGACGCCGGTCCGGCGTCCCCCGCGCCGTGCACGGCCCGGGCGACCACGCGGCGCACGTTCGTGTCCACCACCGGCGCCCGCAGGCCGTAGGCGAAGGCCGCCACCGCCCGCGCGGTGTACGCGCCGATGCCCGGCAGCGCCAGGAGAGTGTCCACATCGGACGGGACCACGTCGCCGTGCTCGGCCGCGACCACCGTGGCCGCCGCGTGCAGCCGCAGCGCCCGGCGCGGGTAGCCGAGCTTGCCCCAGGCCCGCACCACCTCGCCGGTGGTCTCCGCGGCCAGCGAAGAGGGCAGCGGCCAGCGCGCCATCCACTCCAGCCAGATCGGCTGCACCCGGGCGACCGGCGTCTGCTGCAGCATGATCTCGCTGACCAGCACGCCCCAGGCCGTGCACTCGGGCTCCCGCCACGGCAGGTCCCGCCCGTGCGTGGAGAACCAGTCCAGCATCACATCCGCGTCCACAGCCACCCGGACATTGAAGCCGACGCGGTTCACGCCACCTCGGTCAGGCTCCCCGTCTTCACGTCGTAGACGAAACCGCGCACGTTGTCGGTGTGGGGCAGGAAGTCGCTGCGCCGCACCCGCTCCATCGAGACCCGCACGCTGTCCTCGACCTTGCGGAAGGCCTCCACCGACCAGGTCGGGCGCAGTCCGCTGGCCTGCTCCAGCTCGTCCTTGAAGTCGTCCTCGGTCACCATCGACAGGCCGCATTCGGTGTGCTGCACGATCAGCACCTCGCGCGTGCCGAGCTTGCGCTGGGACAGCGCCAGCGAGCGGATCATGTCGTCGGTGACCACGCCGCCGGCGTTGCGCAGCACGTGGGACTCACCCTGGATCAGGCCGAACACCTCGAACACCCGCACCCGCGCGTCCATGCAGGTCAGGATGGCCACCTGCAGCGAAGGCTTGGGCGAGGAGCGGTCGCCGGGCACGACGTTGCCGAGCTGCTGGTTGCGCTTGAGCAGGACTTCGATCGAGGTCATGGTCATCCTCCGGCCACAGGTCCCCGACTACGCGGGCGGTAGACCCCATCGAACCCGGCCGGGGGCCGCGGCACAATGCGATAATCGCCATGTCACGGTCCGTCCGGGGGGTTCAGCCGCCGAACCAGGGCTCCTCGACCGTGCGCGGCGGCGCCGAGGTCCGGCCGATCTGCAGCTCGGTGGGCAGGGTGATCACCTTCGGCCCGACCCGCTCGGCCGAGCCGAGCAGCAGCCGTCCGGCCACCTTGCCCTTCTCCAGCACGGGCTGGTGCACGGTGGTGAGCCCGGAGCGCTCGGCTTCGGAAATGCCGTCGAAGCCGGTGACGGTGAGGTCCAGCGGCACCCGCAGGCCACGGCGCTCGGCCTCGGCCAGCGCGCCCAGGGCCAGGATGTCGGAGGTGCAGATCACGGCGGTGACCTGCGGGTAGGCGTCGAGCAGCTGGCGGGCACCGGAAGCGCCGTCGTCCACCGTGTGGTCGAAGCGCTCGACCACCGGGACGCCGGCCCAATCGACCCCGGCGGCGGAGAACGCCACGGCCAGCGCCTCCAGGCGGGTGCGCTGCACGTGGAAGTGGGCGCCGCTCTGGCGCTGCGGGTCGACGAAGTCGTCGTTGCGCTCGCGGGCCAGGCGCATGCAGAGGACCCCGACCTGGCGGTGGCCGAGGGCGACGAGGTGCTCGGCCAGCTCGGTCACGGCGGCGGCGTCGTCCGGGCCGACCCGGTCCACGCCCTCGACCCGGGGCTGGTCGATGATCACCGTGGGCACGGGTCTTTCCAGCACCGCGGCCAGGTGGGGGTCGTCGTCCGGCACGGAGTAGACGACGAAACCGTCGACCCCGGCGCGGTGCACGGCGGCGACGTCCTCACGGCCGGGGCTCGCGGGCACCAGGTGCAGGCCGACCCCGGCGTCCTCGCAGGCCAGCGCCAGGCCCTCCAGCACGCCGACGGCGGCCGGGTCGCGGAAGGCGTACGACAGGTTTTCGGTGAGCAGCAGACCAACGGCGCCCGCTTTGCGCGTGCGCAGTGACCGGGCGACCGGATCGGGACCGGGGTAGCCGAGCCGCCGCGCGGTCTCGAGGACCCGGCGGCGCAGCTCCGGGGACAGCTGGTCCGGCCGGTTGTAGGCGTTGGAAACGGTGGTCCTGGACACCCCGAGTTCCGCCGCGAGCGACGCCAGTGTCGCCTGCCTCCGGGTGCGAATAGGACGTCCCATCAGCAAACCGTAACGGTTCAGATCGTTTTCCTGAAGCGACACCCCTGTGGTGAGGGTCTCGATCCGCACAGTAACAACGGGCGGTCGCGGCACCCGGTCGAGCGCGTGCTTCACACGGATGGGGTAAAGTGAATCTGACAACGGTTTCCATTAACAACTCGGCTCGACCCAGGAGAGTGCTCGATGAGTTCCCGCCACACCAGGAGCGTGCTCGCCGCCGCTTCGGTTCTGACCTTGTTCGCACTCAGCGCCTGCTCCGGCACCGACGCACCGGCCGGCTCCAGCTCCGGTTCCGGTCCGGGTTCGGCCGAGGTGATCAAGGCGGTCGCCGCCACGGATGTGTGGGGCAGCGTGATCACCGCGGTCGGCGGGGACAAGGTGCAGGTCAAGTCGATCATCCACGACCCGTCGGCCGATCCGCACTCCTACGAGTCGACCGCCGAGGACGCGCTCGCGGCGCAGAACGCCCAGCTCACCGTGGCCAACGGCGGCGGCTACGACAACTTCTTCGACAAGCTGACCGGCCAGGCGACCGGGGCCAAGAAGCTCATCGCCTACGACATCGCCGCGACCGGCGACGAGAACGAGCACGTCTGGTACGACCTGCCCGGCGTCGAGAAGGTGGCCGACCAGGTGGCGGGGGCCCTCGGCGACATCCAGCCCGCGTCCAAGCAGCTCTTCCAGGACAACGCCACCAAGTTCAAGGGCCAGGTCGACGGACTGCTGAAGAAGGCGGCCGACCTCGGCGCGGCGCACCCGGGCACCAAGGTGGTGGTGACCGAACCGGTCGCGCACTACCTGCTGGGCAGCGCCAAGATCACCGACGCCACGCCCAAGGCGTTCTCCGACGCGGTGGAGAACGACACCGACGTGCCCGCCGCGGCCGTCAGCGAGTTCACCCAGCTGATCAAGGCCAAGCAGGTCAAGGCGCTGATCAACAACGTGCAGACGGTCACCCCGCTGACCCAGCAGGTGGCGGCCGAAGCCAAGTCCTCCGGGGTCGCCGTGGTCGACGTGGCCGAGACGCTGCCGGCCGGTGTCACGGGTTACATTGACTGGATGACCAAGGAAGTGGACTCGCTGTCCACGGCGCTGAACAGCTGATGTCCGCCGCCCTGTCGCCGATGCCGCCCGCCGTCCGCGTCCGCGGGGCGGGGCTGGCCTTCGGCCGCCGCACCCTGTGGTCGGGTCTCGATCTCGACGTCGAGCCGGGCGAGTTCGTCGCCGTCCTCGGCCCCAACGGCTCCGGCAAGAGCAGCCTGCTCAAAGCGCTGCTCGGCATGCAGGGGCTGTCCTCGGGCAGCGTGGAGATCGCCGGCGGGCGCCCGGGCGGGGCCAACCGCAAGGTCGGCTACATCCCGCAGCAGCGCGCGATCGACGAAGCGCTGACCCTGCGCGGGGTCGACCTCGTCGGCCTCGGCCTCGACGGGCACCGCTGGGGACCGGGACTGTTCGGCCACGGGGCCCGGCGGCGTCGCGTGGCTGAGGCGATCGAGGCGGTCGGCGGCACGGCTTACGCGCGCCAGCCGGTCGGCCGGCTCTCCGGCGGTGAGCAGCAGCGGTTGCGGGTGGCGCAGGCGCTGGTCGGTGACCCGTCCGTGCTGCTGTGCGACGAGCCGTTGCTCTCGCTCGACCTGGCGCACCAGCGCGCGGTGAGCGAGCTGATCGACCGTCGCCGCCGGGAGGCCGGCACCGCCGTGTTGTTCGTGACCCACGAGATCAACCCGGTGCTGGCGTTCGTCGACCGCGTGCTGTACCTGGTGAACGGGCAGTTCCGCGTCGGCAAACCGGACGAGGTGATGAACACCGAGGCGCTGTCCGAGCTGTACGGAACCCGGATCGAGGTGCTCCGCGTCGGCGGGCAGATCCACATCGCCGGCGCGCAGAGCGCGCTGTGCGAGGAAGAACCGCACCACCACGAACAGGAAGCTGTGGGCTGAGTTGTGGACGGCATGTTCGACTTCGCCAAGACCTGGCAGCTGATCGTCGCGCTGCCGAGCGTGCAGACCGCGCTCATCGCCGCCGCCGTGCTCGGGCTGGTCGCGGGGATCCTCGGCCCGCTGATCGTGATGCGGCGGATGTCCTTCGCCGTGCACGGCACTTCGGAGCTGGCGTTCACCGGCGCGGCGGGCGCCCTGCTGATCGGCGTCGGCGTGGAGTACGGCGCGCTGGCCGGTGCCGTGGTCGCGGCCCTGCTGCTCGGCATCCTCGGCACCCGCGACGCCGACCGCGACTCCGTGATCGGCGTGATCCTGTCCTTCGGCCTCGGCCTGGGCGTGCTGCTGCTGTCGTTCTACAAAGGACGGTCGGCGAACAAGTTCGGCATCCTGACCGGGCAGATCATCACCGTGGACAGCACCAACCTGACCGCGCTGGTGATCTCGGCCGCGGCCGTGCTGCTGGTGCTCGCGGGGGTGTACCGCCCGCTGCTGTTCGCCAGCGTGGACCGCAACGTCGCCGTCGCGCGCGGCGTGCCGGTGAAGACGCTGACCGTGGTGTTCGCCCTGCTGGTGGGGGTCTCGACGGCGCTGAGCGTGCAGATCGTCGGCTCGCTGCTGGTGGTCGCGCTGATGGTGACCCCGGCCGCGGCCGCCGCCCGCGTCACGGCCAGCCCGCTGCGCGCCACGGTGCTTTCGGTGGTCTTCGCGGAGGTCGCCGCCCTCGGCGGGATCGTGCTGTCGCTGGCCCCGGGCAAACCGGTGAGCGCCTTCGTCACCGCGATCTCGTTCCTGATCTACCTGGTCTGCCGCGTGATCGCCTGGGCCCGCGACCGCCGCACCGGCGTCCGCACCGCCGGCGTCGAACCGGTGCCGGTGCCGGTCGGCTGAGCGGGCTTCAGCGCACCGGGTGCGCCGCCAGCGCCGCCTTCACCGCCGCGATGAACCCGTCGTCGGTGAACGGGACCAGGCCGCCCGCGACGTTGCGCTCCACCGCCTCCAGGACGACCACCCGCGAGTTGACGAACTGCTCCACCGCACCGGCCTGCGGGGTCTTGTCGGTGGAGTAGGCCAGGTAGGTCAGGTTGGTGAACGCCGCGTCGAGGTAGCGCGAGGACGCCATGCTGAAGGAATCGCCGTAGATCAGGGTCGGCTGGTTCACCGTGCCCACGAGCGGGGCGGACCGGCGCGGCACCGGCTGGTCGATGGTGCCGATGAACCCGGTCGTGCGGTCGGTGACGCCGTCCGGGCGCAGGCTGTACTGCGTGTTCGTCTTCACGCCCGACTTGCCCAGCAACAGCGGCAGGTCGGCCAGCGCGTCGTACTGGCCGGCCGGGGCGGACGTCCAGGTGCCGGTGCTGCCCGGCTGCACGGCCTCGGCCAGCGCACGGGTGAGGACGAGCCCGCCTTCGTCGCGCCAGTGCGTGTCGTTGGGCGCGTAGATCGGGTGGCCGACGCGAGCCGCGGACGCCGCCAGCGCCGGGCGCAGGTCCAGCGAGTGACCGGTGGTGGTCATCTTGTACCAGTCGTTCGGCGCGGCGGCCTGCGAGCACTCCTTGCCCGGGTAGCTGCCGGGCAGGAACTGCGGCACCATCGTCGACTTGTCCGGCGCGACCACGAACTCGAACTTGCGGCCGGACGCCTCCACCGCTTCGCGCAGCTCGTTGATCTTCTTCAGCGTGGTGTCGAGGTCCTGCGTCGGCGTGCACTTGCCTTCGGCGTCGTAGCCGTAGTACAGCCAGCCGTCGAGGCCCTGCACCACCTTGCGGTAACCGGCCTGGTTGCTGCCGGGCAGGCTCGGCTCCGGGCCCGCGTTGGGCGCGCCGGGCTGCTGCAGCGGCGGTGCCGGGATCGGGCCCGCGCTGGCGGCCGGGCCCTGGTCGAGCGGGGCGTCCTCGCCGAAGAGCGAGCGGCTGATGCCGTCGGCGGCCTCGATCGCCCCGGCCCGGAACGAGAGCTGGTCGGTGGCCCAGGCCGGCAAGTCGGTGAAGAAGTCGAAGCCGCCGGACAGGCTCGGGAAGCCCGCGAGCTTGTGGTTCTCGATCTCGCCCGGCCGGACCCCGAACACCCACAGCAGCGTCGGCGTGGTGAAGAACAGCAGCGCGGCGACCAGCGCGGTCAGCTGCCGCCGCCCGTGGCGCGGCCGGTGGAGCGCGTGTTCACGGGGCAGGTAGGCCTCGTGCACGGCGGGCAGCGGCTGGGGTTCGGACGGCACGCGTCCACGGTAGCCACTTCGGGTGAACCCGGTGCGGGCAACCGCCGAAAACTCAGCCGAGCATGAGCAGCACCTGCAGCTCGCCGACCAGGAAGCCGATCACCCCGCCGACCGCGATCAGCTTCCACTCGTCCTGCCGGAACGCCGGGCGCAACAGGCCCTCGAACTCCAGCGGGGTCAGCGCGAGCATCCGCTGCTCCACCATCTTCGCCACGTCCATCGCCTCGGTCAGGTAGCCCTCGGCGTACCGGACGGTCAGCGGCAGGTCGCTCAGCGCCCGCGTCGCCGCCGCGTGCTTCATCTCCTGCAGCCGCCGCCCGCCCACGGCCAGCGCCAGCACCGGCTTCGCGACGCTGGCCTGCTCGTCCACGGCGTGCCCGACCGCCCGCTCGACCATCGCCACCAGCCGGTCGGACTTCGGGCCGCGCAGCAGCGCTTCGAGCAGGTTCGGCACGGTGAGCACCTCGTTGGCGATCAGCTCGCCGTACTGCCGGGCGACCTCGGCGCGGCGGCGCTGGAACTTGCCCTGCAGGATCACCCGGCCCACGCGCACCGGCTCCCGCGGCACGAAGATCAGCTTGATCGCCAGCCAGTCGGTGAACAGCCCGATGCAGCCGCCGAACACCGGCAGCACGAGGGGTTCGCGGGTGAGCGCCCAGACGATGGCCTGGACCAGCCCGAGCCCGAAGCCGAAGAAGATCCCGGCGCGGGCGATGAAGGTCATCTCCGGCCGTGAGGTCTCCCGGATCAGCCGGACCAGCAGGGCCTTGTCGCGGGTCAGCCGCTCGACCGTCATGTGCCGGACGTCGAGGACCTCCTCCAGGTTGCCGCGCACCTCGTCGAGGAACTCCTGCACCAGCCGCGGGGCCGAGGACTGCACCTGCTTGATCAGCATCTCCTGCGCCAGCGTCGGCAGCACCTCCCACAGCCGGGGGTGGTGCTCCTCCAGCACGTCGCGCGCGATGCCGTCGACGGCGCGCAGCAGCGGCTGCTCCAGCTCGCGGGTGATGATCACCGGGTCGATCTGGCCGACCACCTCGTTGATGTCGAGCAGGTTCGCGGTGAGCAGGTCGGTGGCGACCGCGGCCATCCGCCCGCCGTGCTTCGGGACCACGCCCTGCCAGCCCAGGAACGGTTTGATCCCGACGAACTCCAGCGGCCGGAACATCATCTCGATCGCGACGCGCTTGGTCACGTAGCCGATCAGCGCGGCGATGAAGGGCATCGTGGCGTACACCGGCCAGTGCCGCGCGAGGTCGTCCAGGACCGCGTCCACCCGGCCTCCTCCCACCTCCGCCGGACGAACCGTATCGCACCGGCAGGGGTTCGGTGCGGTAGCCGCAACGCCGGGCGCCGCCGCAATTCCCCTTCCCGCGGATCCGGTCATTTCCGGACGGCGGCCGGGTTCGTTTCCCGAAATCGTTTCGGGTCGGCCGCGACCCGTAATCGCGTCGGGCGCTTCACGGGCCGGTGCGCCGCGATGCCGCCGAGGATGCCATGCGTGACGGGGGGTTGGGCGCTTCGTAGTGCAGCCGTTTGGCGGTACGCGCCGAAGGACCCCGGCTCACTAAGGTGGCCCGATGGCCGCGCCCGAGAAGTCCGAGCCCACCCCGAAGAGCGCCCCCTTCGCCGCCGCGGTCAGGGGCTACGACAAGCGACAGGTGGACGAGCGGCTCACCGAGCTCGGCCGTGAGCTGAAAGAGGCCGCCCGCAGCCGCGACGAGGCGATCGCGACGTCCGGCGAGTTGTCCAAGGCGCTGGGTTATGCGCAGAGCGAGCTCACCGAGACCAAGGCCGCGCTGGTCCGCCTGAGTTCGAGTCCTTCCGGCGCCGGTGCGATGGCCGAGCGCGTCCGCATGATGATGCAGCTGGCCGAGGAGGAGATCGACGACCTCCGCACCGCCGCCGAGGCCGATGCGGCCTCCACCCGCTCCGAAGCCGACAAGTACGCCCACGAGACCCAGCGTGCCGCGGAGAAGGCGGCGAAGGACGCCGAAGCCGAACGCGAGCGACTGCGGGCCGAGGCCGAGGCGGACATCGAATCCCGCAGGGCCGCTGCGGACGCGGAAATCGAATCGCGGACCGCGGCTGCCGACCGAGCCCGCACGGAGGCGGACGAGACCGCCACCGCAGCCCGCGCCGCAGCCGACGAAGCCGCCGCCACGGCCCGCGCTTCGGCCGACGAGGCCGCGGAAACCACCGCCGCCACCCAACGCGCCGAAGCCGACCGCCGGGCCGCCGAAGAGATCGCGGCCAAGAAGTCCCAGGCCGACGCCGCGCTCGCGGACGCCCAGCAGAAGCAGGCCGAGGCGACCGAGCAGCGCACCCAAGCCCTGGCGCTGCGCACGAAGGTCGCCGACCGCCTGGCCGCCACCGACGCCGCCGTCCAGGAAGCCATCCGCCTCCTCGCCCCGTCCGAAGACGCGCCGGATCCTGCGCCGAAGTCCGGCGACGCGCCGGATCCTGCGCCGAAGACTGGCGACGCGCCGTCGCCCCGGCCCCGGTCCTCCGAGCCGGCCGCCCGTTGACGGATCCCATGATGTCCACAGTGGACCAGCCGGGCGTGGGCGGCCGGGCGTGATCCTGGCGCGGGAGCGGGCGGCGGTCTGTGCCCACGCCCGCCGGATGGTGGCCGACGGGCTGGTGGTCGGCACGTCGGGCAACGTGTCGGCGCGGAACGGGACCCTGGTCGCCGTCACCCCCACCGGCGTGGACTACGCCGGGCTCGAACCCGCCGACATCCCCGTGGTCGGCCTCGACGGCGAGCTCGTCGACGGGGAGCTGAAGCCGACCAGCGAGCTGCCCATGCACCTGACCGTCTACCACCGGGCGGTGGACCCGGACGGGACCGCGGTGACGGCCGTGGTGCACACGCACTCGGTGCACGCCACCGCGGTCTCGACCCTGCTCGACGAGGTGCCGCCGATCCACTACATCCTCGCGTCGATCGGTCCGAGCGTGCGCGTCGCCGAGTACGCGACGTACGGCACGGAGGAACTGGCGTCGGCGATGCTCAAGGCCCTCGACGGGCGTCGTGGCTGCCTGCTCGCCAACCACGGCACCGTGGCCTACGGCGACGGTCTCGCCGCGGCCTACCACCGGGTGCAGCAGCTCGAGTGGGTCTGCCGGCTGTGGCTGCTGGCCCGGTCCGCGGGCAGCCCGGCGTTGCTGCCGCCCGCGGAGATCGAGCGGGTGGTCGAGAAGCTCAAGGACTACGGCCAGGGCTGAACCGGCTCAGGACGCCGCGAGGGTGCGGTCCACCGCGTGCACGGCGTCCAGCAGCTGGACGACCGTCGGATCGTCCACGGCCTCCTTGATGCAGCGCCACAGCTGGAGGTTCGCGGTGGCCCAGCGGGAGTAGGTGGCGGCGGCCTGCGGGTTGTAGAAGTAGTAGCCGCTGTCGTGGACGTCGCACTGCTCGCCGACGATCTTGTGCGCCAGGTCCCGCAGGCTGACGTCGTTCTCCTCCAGGTAGCGGTGCGCGAGCACCACGGGGGTCACGGGCAGTGACTTGAAGAGCGTGTCGGCGTCGCTCAGCGCCTGCGCCTCCAGGGAGATGTGCGGGCCGCGGTTGGCCATCTCGGCCTCGTCGATGAGGTCGTCGATCCGGTCCGCGACCTCGTCGGGCACGCCGCAGTCGGCGAGCAGGCCCCGGCGCAGCTCGCTGCCGGCCGCGGCGGGCGAGTTGCGCAGGACCAGGTAGTTCACGTCGTGCACCAGGGCGGCCACCTCGACCACGGCCGGGTCGGCGCCGTTGGCCGTGGCGAAGTCGACCGCCTTGGCGCGGACGAAGCTGACGTGGTGCCAGCCGTGGAACGGCAGCCGTTCGGCGTACCGCCAGCACAGCTGCTGGACGCGGTTCTCCACCGCGCTGATGGTCACGGGGGCGATCGTGGCGGTGGCGATCGTCGGCGGGACAGTGCTCTTTTGCGCGCGCATACACCTCTCCGATCCCGGCTTCGGCATTCAAGCGGGTGGAGCAATGGTAGGCGCCCGTGACGGCGGGGTGTAGCTAGAGTCGGTCGGCCAGTTCCCCCAATCGGACCTCCACCGGAACGTGACGATGGCCGATTCCCGTGCCCGGGTCGTACGAAAGGCTGGAAATGGTCACCGGGCGTGATTTCACGAGGAAGGTCATGGTCCCGTCGCCCGCCTCGGGAATGCGGTGGAATTCGTCGGCGAGCATGACCGAGCAGGCGCCCGCCTGGCACAGCGTCCGGCGCCGGAGCTGCGCGGAGGTGATCAGGCCGCTGTCCCGGTCGCAGGTGGTGGAGTAGCGCTCGTGCAGGTAGTTACCCCGGAGAATGGTGGTGCAGAAGTGGTACCTGTGGTTGTGCACGGAATCGGCGTAACCCTCGCGCCAGTCCTCCTGCGGTTTGTACTCGTGCAGCCAGAACGAGAACGGTTCGTGCGGATCGTCCCGCAGGCACCAGGCGAAATGGGTGGTCGTCTCGCGAGAGCCGCGAAGCAGCACCGCGGTGTTTTCCGGGCTCGGCGTGCGTAGCAGCGAGCGCAGCTCTTCGCGCAACGCGGTTTGCGAGGCCCATTCCCGGAACCAGACGTCCACGGTCCGCCAGTCCTGCTCCAGCGGGAAGCCCGCCGCGCGCAGCCGGGCGGCCAGCTGGTTGAGGGGGGACAAGCGAGTGAGCAAGTCGGCTCAGCTCCCTAGCTCGGCTCGTGCGGAGAACTCGGCCCGGAAGGCGTGGAACCTTCCCTCCAGGTCGCGGAAGTTCTCCTCGGTCAAGTCGGATCCGGTGATCTTGTGGAACAGGGCGAGGAAATCGGCCCGCGTCGTCGCGGAGGTGATGCGGAAGTGGCGGCCGGTCCGCGACTGCGAGAGCCGCAGGAACTCGGCGCGTTCCATGTTGTAGATGAAGGAGCCTTCGGTGAACCGCAACGACCTCGGGTACAGCTTGGTCGCGCCGTGCACGTCGCTGTACAACGTGACCCACACGCTGGCGTCGAACATCTCCAGCCGGTCCAGCGGCGGGTCCGCGACCACGGTGATGTCCACCTGCGCGCACCGGCTGCGGGCCAGGAACAGCCCGACGAGTCCGATGTGGATCTCCTCGTGCAGGCCGCTCTGGATGGCCTCGTAGTCGACTTCCGCGGACTCGCGGCGCAGCAGGTAGCGCGCGCGGCCGCTGATGGACCCGGCGTCCCGCGGGTCGGCGATCACGGCGTGCAGCTCGCGATCGGTGCGGGTCAGCAGCAGCCGGGCCGCCGCGTGCCGCCCGGAGAAGCCGCGGAAGAAGTACTGGCGCGTGTTGTCGAGGTCCGACATCAGCACCCGGTTGAACGCCGGGTCGGGGTCGGTCGTCGCCTCGAACACGTGCGTGGGGAAGAACTCCTTGTTGAGCGAGCGGTATTCGGCGCTGAGGTCTTCGAGCGCCCGCCGGCTCTCTTCGATCAACGGCGTGACCATCGCGCGCTGCGACGCGCTGGCGGTGATCAGGGTCTGCCCGAAGCCGACCAGCGCGGAGATGAGCGTGCCGGTGCCGAGTGAGGTGACCAGGGTCTTGCCCGTGCCGGCGTCCATCATGCTGGAGATCCACAGGCTCAGCACCGCGACCACGACGAGCACGGTCAGTAACAATGTGGTCCGGGTCCAGAAGATCTCCTGCAACGAATTTCGACGAGGGCGGCCGGCTTCCGCGACCACAGTCCACCTCCTTGAAAATCACTCGAACGGACGAGTGCAATGCGTATCGGTTCGAGCGCGGGGAGTTACTTTACGCGCTTGGCCGGAGCCGCGAAATAAGAAATTCGGGGGACAAAGTTTCGCGATGGAGGTGACTCTGGGCAAGAATTTTCCCGTTGAGCGGTTTTCGCCTGAGCGCCGAAACCCCGGAGGGCGCATCCCCCGCGCGGGCGGTGTCCCGGTGTCACCGAACGCAGACAGTCACCTGGGGGTTGCTCCGGCGACTGATCAGGACGGTGTCGCCGGGACGCACGCACCCGCGCCGCGCCGTTCCAGCCCCGCGGCTAGAACTGGTAGTAGAGGAACGGGCTGAAAGTCCCGGTGGCGACCAGGATCGCCGCGTAGACCAGGCCGACCGTCATCACGCCGACGCGCAGGACGGCCGCGCCGCGGCTTCGGGAGGATTCCAGCAGCGGGCCCGTGACCGGGTGGGCCGGGAGGACGAACACCGCCAGCGCGGCCAGCAGGATCACCAGCCGCTGGTTGGTCAGGGCGCTGGCCACGACGTCGCCGAGGCCGCCGAAGTCCGGGAGGAGCATGTGGCCGATCATGGCGAGCGCGTGGCCCAGGTCGGCGGAGCGGAAGAACACCCAGCCGAACACCACGAGCAGCAGCGTCACGGCGCGGCGCGCGATCCGGCCGGCCGGGCCGGCGGGCGTCTCGGCCAGGTCGAAGCGGCGCTCGATCACCAGCAGGGCACCGTGGTAACAACCCCAGATCAGGAACGTCCACTGCGCGCCGTGCCAGAAGCCGGTGAGCACGAAGACGATGCACAGGTTGCGGTAGGTGCGCCCGGCGCCGGAGCGGTTGCCGCCCAGCGGGATGTAGACGTAGTCGCGGAACCAGCGGGACAGGGACATGTGCCAGCGGCGCCAGAACTCGGTGATCGTCACCGAGGAGTACGGGCGGGCGAAGTTCTCCGGCAGCCGGAAGCCGAGCATGCGGCCGAGGCCGATCGCCATGTCCGAGTAGCCGGAGAAGTCGAAGAACAGCTGCAGGGTGTAGCCGATGGCGCCGAGCCAGGCCGTCGCGAAGGTCATCTGGTCCGGTGGCGTCGAGAAGCACGCTTCGACCATCGGGCTGAGCGAGTCGGCGACGATGGACTTCTTGCACAGCCCCAGCGCGAACCGCGGGAAACCGGCCGCGATGTCGTCGATCCGGTGGGAACGCTGCTGCGGCAACTGGTCGGCGATCTCGCGGTACCGCACGATCGGTCCGGCCACCAGTTGCGGGAACATCGCGATGTAGGCCGCGAACGCCACCGGGTTGCGCAGCGCCCGCCGCTCGCCGCGGTAGATGTCCACCACGTAGGAGATGTGGTGGAAGGTGTAGAAGGAGATCCCGATCGGCACCACGATGCCGGCGACCCCGAGGTCCCCGCCGAACCAGTGCGAGACCGCCGCGATCTGCTGCGTCGCGAAGCCCGCGTACTTCCAGACCACCAGCACCAGCACGTCCAGCGTGACGACGCCGATCAGGATCCGGCGGCGCCGCTTCCCCCGCAGGTCCCACGGGCTCGGTTCGAGCGCGGGCCCGGCGAGGAAGTTGGCGGCCATGCAGAGCAGCAGCAGGAACAGGTAGGGACCGGCGCCGATCGTGTAGAACAGCAGGCTCGCGACCGCGACGATGCCGTTGCGCCAGCTCCGCGGGCACACCAGCACGGCGACCAGCACCGTGGGCAGGAAGTACCACAAGAACAGCGGTGAAACGAACGACATCGGTGATGGACCCCCTCGGTTCCGGAGCTGACCTTAGCCCGAGTGGGTGGCGCGGGGGGAGCGAAGCCCGCAGGATCACGGCCCGGATGCACCGCTGGTGCCCGCCGGTCCGGGCTGCGGGTCCGAAGGATGCCCGGCGGTGGCCCTTCACCTCGTCCGAGGGTGCGGCGTTCCCGTCCGACCGGCGACGGACGACGGAACCGCGGACCGCGGCGTCGAGTCGTCCACAATCGGTGCGGGCTGTGGAGGAACTGTGGAAGAACCTGGGGAGCGTGCGGCGCTCCGGCCGCCCGGGTCAGGCGGATCGGCCGGAGCGCGGGACCGGCGTCAGATCCGCCCGGTCAGGCGGCGACGGCGGGCGACCTCGGCCAGCAGCACCCCGGCGGCGACCGAGGCGTTCAGGGACTCCACCCCGGCGGCCATCGGGATCGAGACCGTGGCGTCGCAGGTCTCGCGGACCAGGCGGGACAGGCCGCGGCCCTCCGAGCCCAGCACCACGACCAGCGGTTCCGCGGCCAGCTCCAGCGCGTCGATGTCCACGGTGCCGTCCGCGTCCAGGCCGACGATCATCAGGCCCTTCGACGCCCACGCCTTGAGCTGGCGCGTCAGGTTCGTGGCCACCGCGATGGGCAGCTTCGCCGCCGTGCCCGCGCTGGTGCGCCACGCCACGGCGGTCATGCCCGCGCTGCGCCGCTCCGGCAGCAGCACGCCGTGCGCGCCGAACGCGGCGGCCGAGCGGATGACCGCACCCAGGTTGCGCGGGTCGGTCACCCCGTCGAGCGCGACGAACAGCGGGGTGTTGCCCGAATCGCGCGCGGCGGTCATCAGGTCGTCCGGGTGCGCGTACTCGAACGGCGGCACCTGCAGGCCGAGGCCCTGGTGCATGGCCCGGTTGGTCTTGCGGTCGAGCTCCTCGCGCGGGATCTCCAGCAGCGAGATGCCCTTGTCGCCCGCCAGGCGGACGGCTTCGTTCACCCGGTCGTCGAGGTCGATGTTCAGCGCGACGTACAGCGCGGTGGCCGGCACGCCGGCCCGCAGCGCCTCGACCACCGGGTTGCGGCCGGCGATCAGCTCCGGCCGGTCGGCCTTCTTCTGCCGCGACTGCTCACGCGTCTTGGCGGCGTTCGCGGCGCGGTACGCCTTGTGCCCGGGGCGGTCCTCGGCCTTCGGCGTGGGGCCCTTGCCCTCCAGCGCCTTGCGCCGCTGCCCGCCGGAGCCGACGACCTGGCCCTTCTTGGTGCCGGTCTTGCGGATGGCGCCCTGACGCCGTGAGTTGCCTGCCATGTAACGAGTCCTTAATCCGCCGCAGCGGCGATCAGGAGTTCCTGACCGTCCACTGCGGACCGTTCGGGGTGTCCTCCACCACGATGCCCGCCTGCACGAGGCGGTCACGGGCGGCGTCCGCGCGCGCGAAGTCCTTCGCGGCGCGGGCCTGCTGCCGTTCGGCGAGCAGGCTTTCGACCAGCTCCGCGAGGGCCTCGCGGACCGGGGTGTCCGAGCCGCCCTCGGACCAGTGCGCCGACAGCGGGTCCAGGCCGAGCACGTCGGTCATCGCGCGCACCGAGGCGGCGAGTTCGAGCGCCTTGGGGGTGTCGCCATCGTCGAGGGCGGCGTTACCGTCGCGCACCGTGTTGTGCAGCACGGCGAACGCGGCGGGGGTCGCGAGGTCGTCGTCCAGCGCGGCGGCGAACTCTGGCGCCATCCGGCCGATCGGCACTTCGCCGGCGGCCACCGCGCGCCGCACGAAGCCCTCGACCCGCCGGTAGCCCTGCGCGGCCTCGGCGACCGCGCCGTCGGAGTACTCGATGGTGGACCGGTAGTGCGGCTGCACCAGGTAGTACCGCAGTTCGGGGGCCCGGTAGCGCTCCAGCAGGGCCGGGATCGACACGGTGTTGCCCAGCGACTTCGACATCTTCTCGCCCGACAGCGTCACCCAGGCGTTGTGCAGCCAGTACCGCGCGAAGCCGTCTCCCGCCGCATTCGACTGGGCGCGCTCGTTCTCGTGGTGCGGGAAGACCAGGTCGACGCCGCCGCCGTGGATGTCGAACTCGGCGCCGAGGTAGTTCGTCGCCATCGCCGAGCACTCCAGGTGCCAGCCCGGGCGGCCGGCGCCCCACGGCGTCGGCCACGAGGGTTCGCCCGGCTTCGCGCTCTTCCACAAGGTGAAGTCCCGCGAATCACGCTTGCCGCGCGTCGGCGTCTCGCCCTGCTGGACCTCGTCGAGCTGCTGACCGGACAGCGCCCCGTAGCCGTCGAAGGACTTCACGGAGAAGTAGACGTCGCCGTCCGCCGGGTAGGCGTGGCCGTCGTCGATCAGCCGCTGGATCAGCTCGACCATCTGGGTGATGTGCCCGGTCGCGCGCGGGTTGACCGAGGGCGGGAGGCAGCCGAGCGCGTCGTAGGCCCGCTCGAACTCGAACTCGTGCTTGGTCGCCCACTCCCACCACGGCCGGCCGGCCTCGGCCGCCTTGGTGAGGATCTTGTCGTCGATGTCGGTGACGTTGCGCACCAGCAGCACGTCGAGTCCACTGTGGAGCAGCCAGCGGCGGAGCACGTCGTAGTTCAGCACCCCGCGCACGTGCCCGATGTGCGGCACGCCCTGCACGGTGGCCCCACACAGGTAGATGGACGCCGTTCCGCTGCGGACGGGAACGAACTCCCGGGGGGCACGGGTCGCGGTGTCGAACAGGTGTAGGGCCACCCCAAGAGGGTACGGGGCGGCCTGTGCGGATAGGTACGGGCCGTCCGTACCCGTCCTCTACCCCGCCGGTGGCCCCTGCCGCGAGCAGGTGTGGGCCACGTCTCGCGCGGGTCCGGTACGGTTCCGCCCGGCCCGAGCCGGTCAGCGCAGGCCGTGCTCCCGCAGCGCGCCGAGCAGGGCGTCCGGCCGCTCGGTGGTGGGCAGCGGTTCGACCAGCGCGAACGCGCAGCCCAGCGCGCGGGCGCCGCCGTCGGCCTCCTCGCTGTCGCCCACCATCAAGGTCTCTTCGGCGCGCACGCCGAGCTTGTCCAGCGCGTCCCGGAAGATCGCCGGCTCCGGCTTCACCGCCCCCACCTCGAACGACAGGGTGAACTCGTCCACGCGCGCGTCCCACCCGCGCTGCGAGAACGCCGGGCGGATGTCGAAGGCGATGTTGCTCAGCACCCCGACCTTGCGGCCCTGGCCCGCGACGGCCTTCAGCGCCGCCTCCGTGTCCGGGTACGGCGTCCACTCGCCCGGGGTGATCAGCCGCTGGTAGAGCGCCTCGGCCTGCTCCGGGCGCGGAACACCGGAGCGGCGCAGCACCTCGAGGTAGACCTTCCGGTGCAGCCGCGGGTCGCGATCACGCTCGCGCCACGCGTGCTGGTGCTCTTCGTCGAGCTCCACGACCTGCCCGACCGGCGCGGTCATGCGCCGCATCAGCTCGGTCTGCGCCTCGACGTCGAGCGCCGTGCCGTCGGCGTCGGCGAGCCCGTCGAGCCAGAAGGCGTTCTGCTCGAGCCGGAAGAGCGTGCCTGAGAAGTCGAACAACACCGCGTTGATGGCCACGGTCCCAGCCTAGCCAAAACCACCGGCCGGCCAGGAGACCGGGAGTTGCACCCCGCCCCGGCGGCGAGCCCGGTCCGGGCGGTGGTGCCGGTGATCACGGCCGGACGAGCAGGGCGGTGGCCACCGCCGCGATGCCTTCGCCGCGGCCGGTGAGGCCGAGTCCGTCGGAGGTCGTGCCGGCGACGCTCACCGGTCCGCCGACGGCCTCACCGAGCACCTTCTGCGCCTCGTCACGTCGCTTCCCCACGCGCGGGTGGTTGCCGATGACCTGCACGGTCGCGTTGGCCACCCGCCACCCGTCCGCCTCGATCAGCCCGCGGACCTCCGCGAGCATCTGCGCGCCGTGCGCGCCGTCCATCCGCGGGTCGCCGGTGCCGAAGACCGCGCCGAGGTCGCCGAGCCCGGCGGCGGACAGCAGCGCGTCGCACAGCGCGTGGGCCGCGACGTCGCCGTCGGAGTGGCCGGCGCAACCGTCGACGTCCGGCCAGCGCAGCCCGGCGATCCAGCACTCGCGGCCGGGTTCGATCGGGTGGACGTCGACACCGTTGCCGACCCGGAGGTCGTTCACAGGGGCTCCTCGTGACCGTGCAGGGCCACCAGGGCCTCGGCGAGAGTGAGTTCGAAGGCGCTCGCGACGCGCATGGCGTCGTGATGCCCGGGGACGGTGGTGGCCCCGGCGCGGGCGGCCGCGTCGAGCACGTCGTCCTCCGCGAGCGCGGCCCGGAACTGCGGGAGCGGGAAGCCGACGGGGGTCTGCGCGGTGCGGAGCCCGTCGCGGTCGACGGTGCCGGTGATCCGGCGGGCCCGGTCGGTCGACTTCACCGTGTCCGCCATCGGCAGCACCGGGACGACCACACCCGCGCGGGCCGCGCCCAGTACGTCACGGATCGTCCCTTGTGGAGTGAACGCCCGGAGCGCGTCGTGCACCAGAACGGTCGCGTCCGGGGAGAGCTCGGGCTCGACGGCGGCGAACGCCTGCCGGAGCGCGGGGCCGGGGACCACCCGGCAGCGGTCGGCCGGGAAACCGGTGAGAGCCCCGGAAAACGAAGCGGCACACCGCTCGGGGGCCACCACGGCCACCAGATCGATCTCCGGCAGGCCGAGCAACCCCCGCGCGGTGTGCGCGAGGAGAACTTCACCGTTCACCACGGCCAGAGCTGACTCCGGATCCGTGGTACGGGTTGCGACAGTCACGAACACGACGTTCTGCACCGGCTGGCTCATCGAATCGTGATCGTAGAGCGGCGGCTGCCCGGTGCCTCCGCCGGGCGAACCGATCGACCCAGGGGTCAGACCGTCGCGGTTTCCAGCACCTCGTCGAGAAGGACTTCCGCCTTGTCCTCGTCGGTGCCCTCCGCGAGCGCGAGCTCGCTGACCAGAATTTGCCGCGCCTTCGCCAGCATCCGCTTCTCACCGGCTGAAAGTCCGCGGTCCTTCTCTCGCCGCCAGAGGTCGCGCACCACTTCGGCCACCTTGTTCACATCGCCGGAGGCGAGCTTCTCGAGGTTGGCCTTGTACCGACGAGACCAGTTCGTGGGCTCCTCGGTGTGCGGCGCACGCAGTACGTCGAAAACCTTGTCCAGTCCTTCTTGCCCGACGACATCACGAACACCGACGATCTCGGCGTTGTCAGCGGGCACGCGAACCGTGAGATCCCCTTGCGCGACTTTGAGGACGAGGTACTTCTTTTCCTCGCCCTTGATCACGCGGGTTTCGATGGCTTCGATGAGTGCGGCACCGTGGTGCGGGTAGACGACGGTCTCTCCGACCTTGAAAACCATGTGTCCTCTGCCCCTTTCGCTGAGTCCATCTTAGCACGGTCCTCCGAGGTCCACCTACTGCCTGGGATCGTCGTCGCAGGTCAGCGGCCTGGGCGGGGGTTGACAAACCCGGGGGCCGCGTGCTCATGCAGGTGACGGGAATGCGCTGATCGACCCCAGTGGATTCCTAAGTGGACGGTTGATCTTGAACGGGCGGCGCGGGCGCAAGGCGGACCGGTTCCGCGCGCGCGGGCATCCCCGGCTAGTCTTCGTCGTGACGAGGCCGTGAGATGGAAGGACTCCGACGTGAGGCTGCAGAATCGCCGCGTGCTCGGCGCAGGTGTGTCGGCGCTCGGCGCCGCGCTCGTGCTCGCCGGCTGCGGAGCCGGTCAGATCACCCAGACCGACACCCAGCAGCCCGCGGTCAACGGCACCTACGCGCAGGTGAAGACCCTGGTCCTGCGCGACGCCGCCGTCGTCTACCCCGCTCAGGGCGCCGGCTACTCGGCCGGCCAGTCCGCCCCGCTCACGCTGACGCTGGTCAACCAGGGCGCGCAGGACGACCAGCTCGTCTCGGTGACCTCGGACGCGACCGGCGGCCCGGCCACGATCAGCGGCTCCACCGCGATCGTCGCCGGTCACTCGCTGGTCATCGGCCCGTCCGACGCGGTCGAGTCGACCAACCAGCAGGGCCCGTCCTCTTCGGCCCCGGCCTCCCAGACCTCCGCCCCGCCCACCGAGACCGGTTCGCCGTCCAGCAGCTCGGGTGCTCCGACCTCGGGCAACGACGTCGCGACCTCGGGTCCGGCCTCGCCCTCGCCCTCGCTGCTGGTGCCGACCGAGGTCGGCGTCGGCACCGTGGTGCTGCCGAACCTCAAGCAGCCGCTGTGGCCGGGGCAGACGATCAAGGTCACCTTCACCTTCCGCAACGCCGGACCGGTGGTCGTCGAGCTGCCGGTCGCCGCCCCGGCCCACGACCAGGCCCAGGGCAACGCCGCGGCGGGTCACTGATTTCTGTCGGGGCCCACCGCTAGCCTCGGCGCGTGGTGAAGAAGAGCAACACGGTCTACCGGTGCGCCGAGTGCGGGCACGAGGCGGCCAAGTGGGTCGGGCGCTGCGCCGAATGCCAGGCCTGGGGCACGCTCGAGGAGCGGGGCGGGGCCAATCCGGCGATCGCGCGGGTCGCGGCCGGTGCGCCGAGCGCGCCCGCGCGGCCGATCGCCGAGGTCGACGTCGAAGCGGCCCGGGCCAAGGCCACCGGGGTGCCCGAGCTCGACCGGGTGCTCGGGGGCGGTCTGGTGCCGGGCGCGGTGGTCCTGCTGGCCGGTGAGCCCGGTGTCGGCAAGTCGACCCTGCTGCTGGAGGTGGCCTACCAGTGGGCGGTCACGGCCGGGCGGTCCCTCTACGTCACCGGCGAGGAGTCGGCCGGCCAGGTGCGGTTGCGCGCCGAGCGCACGGGCAACGTGCACGGTGAGATGTTCCTCGCGGCCGAGAGCGACCTGGCGGCCATCCTCGGGCACGTCGACGCGGTGAAGCCGGGCGTGCTGATCGTCGACTCGGTGCAGACCATGGCCTCACCGCAGGCGGAGGGTGCCCCGGGCGGGGTCACGCAGGTGCGCGCGGTCACCGCCGGGCTGGTCGCGCTGGCCAAGGAGCGCGGGCTGCCCGTGGTCCTGGTGGGACACGTCACGAAGGACGGCTCGGTGGCCGGCCCGCGGGTGCTGGAGCACCTGGTCGACGTCGTCCTGCAGTTCGAGGGCGACAAGCACTCGACCCTGCGGATGGTGCGCGGGGTCAAGAACCGCTTCGGCGCGGCCGACGAGGTCGGCTGCTTCGAGCTGACCGAGGGCGGCATCGTCGGGGTGCCGGACCCGTCCGGGCTGTTCATGAGCCGCACCGCCGAGCCGGTGCCGGGCACGGCGATCACCGTGGCCGTCGAGGGGAAGCGGCCGCTGCTGGGCGAGGTGCAGGCGCTGGTCTCGAGCACCGGCATGCCCCAGCCCCGGCGCGCGGTCAGCGGGTTGGACTCGGCGCGGGTGGCGATGGTGCTGGCCGTGCTGGAGAAGCGCGGGAAGCTCAAGCTGGGCGACAAGGACGTGTACGTCGCCACCGTCGGTGGAATGAAGATCACCGAGCCGGCCATCGACCTGGCCTTGGTGCTGGCCCTGACCTCTTCGCTGCACGAAGTGGCGTTGTCGCCGAGGCTGGTGTCGCTGGGCGAGGTCGGCCTGGCCGGTGAGGTCCGGCGGGTGCCGAACGTCGCCCGCCGCCTGGCCGAAGCGTCCCGGCTCGGGTTCACCCACGCGTTGGTGCCGCCCGATTCGGGCAAGCTGCCGGACGGGATCCGGGTGCTGGAGGTCGGCGACGTCGCGAGCGCGCTGAACGCCGCCAACCACGCGCAGTAACCCGGCTCAGCCGCCGGTGATCTCGCGTAGCTGGACGTCGAATTGCTGATGGTCAGCAGCGCACGCCTCGCGGGTAGACCTACTTTGGTCGTTATCCGGACTTCGCAGACTTTTCGCCCGGAGTTACCAAATCGGGTGATCGCTGAAGCGTTCCAGCGTGGCGACCGAGGGGCGGACGTAGAAGAGGCCGACGCCGTAGCCGAGGACGCCCAGCGCGAAGTTGGCGCCGGTGGCCAGCAGGTCGCTGACCCCGAGGTGGTTGTGGTCGTGCCACAGGTCGACCAGCGCCGAGGTGGTCAGCGCCAGCAGGCAGGCCGTGACCAGCGCGGTGAAACAGCCGCGCAGCAGGGTGCGGGTGAACCGCGCCCGGGTGATGACGAGGTAGTCGCCGAGCAGGCAGCGACGGGCGCCCAGCACCACGACGGCGGTGGCCAGCACGGCCAGCACCGGCAGCAGCAGCGCGACCCGGCCGAGGACGGCATCCGGCAGCGCGTGCCCGTGCAGAGGACCGTTCACGAACACGGTCAGGCCCAGCACCAAAGTGGTGCCGACGGCCAGCGCAACCCCGGTGACCAGGGAACCAGCGCGAACTCGGGCGGCGAACAGCGGGGGAAGCGGCGCGTACCCCTCGGCTTGCTGACCGTAGAACTGCTTCACCGCCCACCTCCGTACCGAGACGAAACGAACGTGCAGATGCCCGTGAATCCCAGCTTAGGGGACCGACCGGCGAGCGGCTCACCCGTGTCACCGGGCCGTGGTAACACCGACGGGCCCGTTCCGCCGGTTGGCGGAACGGGCCCGTTCGGGTGAAGAGGGACGTCAGGCCCGCTCCGCCAGCAGGTTCGCGCAGCGAATCAGCCCGAGGTGCGAATACGCCTGTGGGTGGTTGCCCAGCGACCGTTCCGCGATCGGGTCGAACTGCTCCGGCAGCAGGCCGGTGGGGCCGGCCGAGCTGACGATCTGGCTGAACAGCTCCTCGGCCTCGTTGCGGCGCCCGGTGTGCAGGTAGGCCTCGATCAGCCAGGCCGCGCAGATGTGGAAACCGCCCTCCCCGCCGGGGAGGCCGTCGTCGCGGCGGTAGCGGTACACGGTCGAACCGCTGCGCAGCTCGGCCTCGATCGCCGTGACGGTGGACTGGAACCGCTCGTCGGCCGGATCGATCAGCCCGGTGAGCCCGACGAACAGCGAGGCCGCGTCCAGGTCGGTGCCGTCGTAGGCGGTGGTGAACGCCTGGACCTCGTCGTTCCAGCCGTGCTCCAGCACGTCGGCCTTGATCCGGTCGCGCAGCTCGGGCCAGGCCTCGGGCACCTCCCGGCCGTAGACGGCGCCGAGCTTGACCGCGCGGTCGATCGTCACCCAGCACATCACCCGCGAGTACACCCGGTGGCGCGGTACGTGCCGCTCCTCCCAGATGCCGTGGTCGGGCTCGCTCCAGCGCCGCGTGACGGCTTCGGCCATCGCGCGCACCATCTGCCAGTCCTCGTCCCGCAGCCCGCCGCGCACCTCGGCCAGTGTGCCGACCAGCTCGACCACCGGGCCGAACACGTCCAGCTGCACCTGGTGGTTGGCCAGGTTGCCGACGCGCACCGGCCGCGAGCCGGCGTACCCGGGCAGCGACTCGATCACCGCCTCGGCCCCGATCACGCTGCCGGACAGGGTGTACAGCGGGTGCAGCCGCTCGGGACCGGCCAAAGTGGACAGCACCCCGTGCAGCCACTCGAGGTAGCCCTCGGCCTCCGCGGTGGACCCCAGGTGCACCAGCTCGCGCACGGTCATCGCGGCGTCGCGGACCCAGCAGTAGCGGTAGTCCCAGTTGCGGACGCCGCCGATCTCCTCGGGCAGCGAGGAGGTCGCGGCGGCCAGCACGCCGCCGGTGTCGGTGTTGACCAGTCCGCGCAGGGTCAGCGCGGAGCGCCGGACCAGCTCGGTCTGCACCGTCGGCAGCTTCAGCTTGTCCGCCCAGTCGCTCCAGTAGCGGCCCGCCCGGTCCCGGCGCTCCAATTCGGACAGTTCGTGGCCGGCCAGGTCCGTGGTGCCGCAACGCAGCTCCAGCACCACCGGGTTGTCCGGCTTCGGCTGCACCAGCGCGGTCGCGGTGTCGTGCAGGCCGTCGGAGCTGATGGTCCAGTCGATGCCCGGCGCGCGCAGCACGAACGGCTCCGAGGTGCCCAGCACGCGCAGGCCCTCGCCCTCGGCCACCAGCTTCACCGGCACGCCGCCGAACTCCGGTCGCGGCGCGAACACCACCTGCGCCGCCGCTTCGCCCGAGATCACGCGCACGATGTCCGTGCGGTGCGCCGGGCTCTCCGGCTCCAGGTAGTCCGTGACCAGCAGGCGCGACCAGCGCGTCTCCACCGTCATGGTGTTCGGCAGGTAGCGCTGGCCCAGCGGCAGGCCGTTGCGGTGCGGTTTGATCGAGAAGTGCCCGGCCCCCGGTCCGCCGAGCAGGTCGGCGAACACCGCGGGGGCGTCCGGGGCCGGGTGGCAGAGCCAGGTCAGCTTCGCATCCGGCGTGACCAGCGCGACCGAGCGCTCGTTGGCCAGCATCGAGAGCCGCTCGATCGGCGGCGCCGACTCGCCGTAGAGCCAGTTGCGCCGCTCCTCCAGCACGAACGCCAGCACCAGCGCGACGTCGACGGTGTCCGGCACGCGGTAGCCGGCCAGCGTCTCACCGTCGCCCACCTTGATGCCCAAGTCCGGTCCCGACAGCCGCGCGAACGCCTTCTCGTCGGTCACGTCGTCGCCGAGGAAGATCGCGGCGGTCGCACCGACCTGGTGGCGGAGGGTGTCGAGCGCGTTGCCCTTGTCCGTCTGGACGACCGCGAGCTCCACCACCTCCTTGCCGTCGGTGGTGGACACCCCGGGCCAGGTGGACGGGCCCTCGTGCACGGCCCCGAGGACCCGGCGACCGGCCTCGTGCTCGGCCCGGCGCACGTGCACCGCGATGCTCGCGGGCTTCACCTCGAGCGACACCCCGGGCACGTCGAGCACCAGCGCCTCGAGCTCCGATTCGAGCCGGCGGTGCAACGAGCGGGCCTGTTCGTCGAGGGCGTGGATGAACCCGATGTCGAACTCCGACCCGTGGCTGCCGACCAGGTTCACCTCGGCCGGCAGCCGAGACAGGGTCGCCAGATCGCGCAGGGCCCGGCCCGAGATGACCGCGGTCGTCGTCTCGTGCAGGCCGGCGAGCGATCTGAGCGCCCCGACCGACTCCGGCAGCGGCCGGGCTTCGTCCGGGTTCGCGGTGATCGGAGCCAATGTGCCGTCGTAGTCGCAGGCGACCAGCAGACGCGGGGTACGGGCGATCTGCACGATCGTGCGCCGTAGCTCCGCAGGCAACGCCTCGGCGGTCAACACTCCTCCTCAGGAGGTCCAGCGCGGTACGGGGGGAGGGTCAGTCGACCGGCTCCGCACCCAGCGCCTGCAGGAACGAGCGTGCCCACCGGTCGACGTCGTGGGTGAGGACCTGGCGACGCATGGCGCGCATCCTGCGTCGGCCCTCGGCGGGGTCGAGCGTAATGGCAGCCTCCATCGCGTTCTTCACCCCGTCCAGGTCATGCGGATTGACCAGGAACGCACTGGTCAGTTCGGCCGCCGCGCCGGCGAACTCGCTGAGCACCAGAGCGCCGCCGAGATCGTGTCGGCAGGCGACGTACTCCTTGCACACGAGGTTCATCCCGTCGCGCAGCGGAGTCACCACCATCACGTCCGCGGCGGAGAAGAACGCGGCCAGCTCGGTCCGGTCCACCGACTGGTGCAGGTAGTGCACGACCGGGTGGCCCACGCGGGCGAACTCGCCGTTGATCCGGCCGACCATCTGCTCGATCTCGCCGCGCATCCGCTGGTAGTGCTCCACGCGCTCACGGCTCGGGGTGGCGAGCTGCACGAAGGCGACGTCCTCCGGGCGCAGCCGCTCCTCGTGCAGCAGCTCGTGCATCGCCTGCAACCGCAGGTCGATGCCCTTGGTGTAGTCGAGGCGGTCGACGCCGAGGATCACCGTCTTGGGGTTGCCGAGGTCGCGGCGGATCTCCTTGGCGCGCTCGATCACGCCCTTGGTGCGGGTCAGGCTGTCCAGGCCGGTGGCGTCGATGGAGATCGGGAACGCGCCGACGCGCACCGTGCGGTCGCCGACCTGCACCAGGCCGGGCCGGGACCGGACGCCGACGGCGCCGCGGGTCGGCTCCAGGCCGACCAGCTGGCGGGCCAGCCAGAGGAAGTTCTGCGCGCCGCCCGGGCGGTGGAAGCCGATCAGGTCGGCGCCGATCAGCCCGCGCACGATCTCGGCGCGCCAGGGCAGCTGCATGAACAGCTCGACCGGCGGGAACGGGATGTGCAGGAAGAAGCCGATGCGCAGGTCGGGGCGCAGCTCGCGCAGCATCGCGGGGACCAGTTGCAACTGGTAGTCCTGGATCCACACGGTGGCGCCCTGGGCGGCCACCTCCGCGCTGGCCTCGGCGAAGCGGCGGTTCACCTTCACGTAGCTGTCCCACCAGGCCCGGTCGAACACCGGGCTCTCGACGACGTCGTGGTAGAGCGGCCACAGGGTGGCGTTGGAGAAGCCTTCGTAGTAGTCCCGGACCTCGGCCGAGGAGAGCGACACCGGGTGCAGCACCAGACCGTCGTCGTCGAACTCGTCGACGTCCACGTCGGGTACGCCGGGCCAGCCGACCCAGGCGCCCTTGCGGGATCTGAGGAACGGCTCCAGCGCCGACACCAGCCCACCCGGGCTGGCCGTCCAGCGCTGGCCGCCCTCCGACGTGCGTTCCAGGTCGACCGGCAGCCGGTTGGCCACCACGACGAAGTCGGCGGAGGGCGTGCTCTTCTGGTCTGCCATCGCTTCGGTCACTACAGCTGCTCCCTCGTTTTCCTCGGGTCGCGGCCCCGGCCCAACCCTATCGCGAGCGCAGCGAGCCGGATGGTGACCAACCGGTTACTCCAGCCACCGGTCCGAAGGCTCCATCGGCCCCGCCATCCGCGGCCCGGCGAACTTCCGCTCCAGCCGGCCGAGCCCCGTGCGGACCGGCTGCGCCAGGTATTCGCCCAGCACCACCCCGGCGGCCAGCGCCAGCCCGACCGCGACCGCCGTCATCAGGGTGGAGATGTTGCCCCCCGGCTCGACCCCTAATTGGTATAGACCACGATAGGTGGAAAGGCCGGGCAGCAGCGGCGTGATCCCGGACACGGCCACGACGAGCGGCGTGACCTTGAGCCGCCGCGAAAGCACGCCGCCGCAGAAGCCCACGAGCGTCGCCGCGATCGCCGACGCGCTGACCGCCTGGAAGTGGAGCAGGATCAGCCCGCCGTAGACGAACGTGCCGATGGCCCCGGCCGCCGCGGCGACGAGCAGCGCGCGCAGCGTCGAATACGAGGCGAGCGCGAAGCAGGCGGCCGCACCGGCGCCGCCGATCACGACGACCGGCAGGTACCGCAGGGTCGTGGTGGTGACTTCAAGCAGCGGCTTGCCGGACAGCTGGAACATCCTCGCGAGCTTCAACGCGAACACCACGCCGGTGATCAGCCCGGCGCTCATCAGCGCGGTCTCCATGGTGCGGCCGGCGGCCGTGACGTAGTAGCCGGTGATCGCGTCCTGCACCGCCGAGACGGTGGAGAGCCCGGAAAGCAGCACGGTGACCGCCGCGGCGACGACCAGCGTCGGTTTGTCCGTGGTGAGGATGCCGCTGCTCACGATCACCATCGCGGACAGCGTCGCGACCAGGCCGCCGACCACCTGCTGGAAGAAGAACGGGAGGTTGAAGCGGTTGAGGTACCGGCCGAGGCGGTCGATCACCGAGGAGATCACGAAGGCCACGGCGGCGATGTCCGGCCCGCCGCCGAGCAGAAGCGCGACGAACGCGGCCAGCCCGCCCCACGCGACTGTCGCGACCCAGCGCGGGTACGGGTGCTTCGCGGTGGTGACGCGTCGCAGCTCGGTGTACGCCTCCTCCGCGCCCATGTGGCCGCGGACGATCTTGCGGACCAGCATCTCGGTCTCGGTCAGCCGCGTGTAGTCGAGGCTGCGGGAGCGGACCACGCGCAGTGCGGTGACGGGGGCGAGGTCGGTGCCGCGGTGGCAGGTGACGGTGATCGAGGTGAAGATGACGTCGACCTCGCAGTGCGGCAGCCCGAGCGCGGCGGCGAGCGCGATGATCGTGGCGGTGACGTCGGACGCGCCGGCGCCACTGGACATCTGCACCTCCCCGATGCGCAGCGCGAGGTCCAGCACGAAGTTGACGGTCGCGTCGTCCGGCGGCTGCGGCCCGAGCGCTTCGCCCGCGTCGACGGCGGGCTGCTCGGCCGTCGGCGCCTCCAGGATGTGCCAGGCGCGGCGGCGCAGCAGGTTCGGCCGGGGTTGATGCCGTTCGGAGCGGGGCTGCGGGGACTCCAGGATCGGCCACCGTCTGCGCTGGGCCCCCTGGTCGGCGCGCTCGTTGATCTTCCTGATCGATCCCACCTCCTCGTCGTTTCCCGGAGACCATCGGCCGACCGGCCCCGGCCGTTGCACCGTCGCGCAAGTGGCGTGCACCACGTTCTGCGACGATCGTGCCGCAGCCGCCCGGACGCCGCCGTCCCGCGGCCGGGGGCTGGGAGCCGACGAGGGCCCACCGGTGCCGATATACTCCGTCCCGCGTCCGTCGACGCAGGCCGACATAGCTCAGCTGGTAGAGCAGCAGTCTTGTAAACTGCAGGTCAGGGGTTCGAGCCCCCTTGTCGGCTCTCTTCCGACCGGTCCTGGAATCGGCCCCGACAGCTCGTCAGCCTGCCTTCCACGACTGGCGGCAGGGGTTGCCTCGTTCGTTAGCATCAGGGCTGCTGACCTCGCTGCACCGGGGTGGCGAGACAACGCATCGAGGGGGCTATTCGACGTGTCCGAGGTACCGCCCATACCGCCTGTCCAGGTCGGCGGCTACGGCCCGGCCGGGGGCTACAAGTTCAGCGCCGATGAAGTCGACGGGGTCATCAAGCAGTGGGAAAATCTGCTGGTCGAGGCGCGGAAAGATCTCGAACATGCCCGCACTGTCGCAAATGTCAAAGCGCCTGCGAACGAGTTCGCCAGCGATGACTTCATCGCCAAGGGTGCGAACCCGTCGGGGCAGTCTTTGCTGGAGCAGCATCAGCGGATGGTCGACTACACCACCAACTTCATCACGGCGCTGAAAGCCGCGAAGAACAAGATCGCCGTCGCGGAGCAGGAAGCCGCTGATGCTGCCGACATCAAGAACACTGGAGGAGTCTGAGTGCGCGTCGAAGCTTCCCGTCTTCGCCAGGTCAGGGACGTTGTCGCTCTGGTGGTCGTCGCTGCCGTATCGCTCACCGCCTGCAGCGGTGGGGGTGATTCGACCGGCAACGGGTCTTCCCCATCGAAGACAGCACCGGACACGTCCTCACCGGGAGGCGACCCGGCTCTGAAGGTGCCCGCGCCGCTCCCTGCGCAAGCGCTGCTGAGCAACCCGTGCAGCGCGTTGACCGACGCTGAACTGAAGGATGTCGGGTTGACGCCGCCGGGCGAGCTCACACAGGGACCTCCAGCGCTGTGTGACTGGTCCTCGCTCTCGACCAAGCAAAACGGGGTCGGAGTGGGAGCGGTGCCGCAGAACAAGGGTGGGATCAGCGACATCTACGACCAGAGGGCGAAGCAAGCCTACTTCCAGCCGGTCACGGTCGACGGTTATCCGGGGGTTTTCGCCGACACCCAGGACGGCCGGCCTTCGGGCAGTTGCAGTCTGTGGGTGGGGATCACGGACCAGCTCGCTTTCACCGTGGTCACCAGTATCACCATTGGCCCGAACAAGGCTCAGCCGTGCGACGTCGCCCGGAAAGTGGGCACGGCGGTGGTCACGCACCTGAGGGGCGCTGCCTGAGCGGTGGTGAAATCCCCGGGGAAGGGCCTTGCCCCGCCGTCGCGCGGTTCGGCTGACCGAACACCACCGTGGTCACCTGTCCGTTGAAGTCGACCGGTGTCCGGCAGCCGTTGTCTGCATCGGTGTGGTGGTTGTCGGACACGGGAGAGCCGGGCACGGTCCCGGGCCGAGGTGGGCCGCGCCGAGGCGCCCGGGAGGAGCGGCGGACCCCGGACGCCTGCGGCGGCGACCGCCACCACCGACGTGTGGGCTCTCGCTTCAGCGGATCGGGAAGCGGACCGCGACCTCGGCCAGCGCGTCCAGCGTGCTGTCGTCGAGGTGGCCGGTGGCGGGGTCGGTCTCGGCCACGATCATTCCCGTCCGGTCCGGGCGTGAGTGGTAGTGCCGGCCGGTGAGGTGGACGCCGGTGAGGCCCAGTACGGCGGCGATCTCCAGCGGGCGCACGTCGCCGCTGCCCTGGATCCGCTCGACCTTCTCGAACGCGGTGGCCTGCTTCGCGGTGCGGAATCCGACGCGCACGACCGAGATCACCGCGGCGTCGCCCCGGCCGTCACCGACGGCCAGGAGCATGCGGTTCAGCGTGGTGCAGGGGGTGTGGGTCAGGAACTCGCGCACTTTTCCGCTCGAGGCGGTGAGGCAGTCGGTTTCCCGTTCGGCCCGCTTCTCGAGGCGTTTGAGCTTGAACCGGCTCAGGGCTTCGTCGGTTTTTCCCCGCTCGGCCGACTTCCGCGCTTCGGCCTTGCGGGTCTTGAGGGAACGGCCGGGCAGCGAGTCGACGACGTCACCGGCGGTGTTGCCCGCCAGGGCCTCCGAGCCGGCCCCGGCTCCCGCGCCGAGCCCGGTTCCGGTCAGTGCCGTGCCCCCGATGACCACAGCGGTCGCGGCGGCGACGACTCCGCCTTTTCGGCGCAGCTTGACGCGGCGGCCGTCCGGCAGGGTGCGCCACCCACTGTCCTGCGCCACCGTTGATCCCCCTCGATCGATCCGTGAACCAGTACCTTCGTGTTCCTATTCTGGGTGCTTTCCCGTCGGGTGAACTCGTCGATTAATGGACAGAAACGCGACAGTGGCATTGTCCGTGCAACGACCCCGCGCCCGGCACCGATTACTCGTTCACCAGTGGCGGAAATCGTCGGGGAGTGAGTATGGGAATCCACTGCAGTGGCGGGAGCGACCGGTGAGCGCGCCGGCTCGAACGGCCCGCGGCCCGGCCGGGACCGTCGACGGTTACGTCGCGCTCGGGTCCGCGCCGCGGCCCGGGGCGCTGGAGGACGAGCTCGCGCCGGCCGTGGCCGCGGCCCGCTCGGGTGATCCGGAAGCCGTGCAGGAATTGCTGCGCCTGATCAAACCGACGGTGGTGCGGTACTGCCGCGCCCGGCTCGGCGGCCGGGACCTGTCGTACCTCTCCGCCGACGACGTGGCGCAGGAGGTGTGCCTGGCGGTGCTCAAGGCGCTGCCGGGCTACGAGGACCGCGGGGGCTCGTTCCTCTACCTGGTGCGGGCGATCGCGGCGAACAAGGTGGCCGACGCGTTCCGCGCGGTGGCCCGGGACCGCTCGAACCCGGTGCCGGAACTGCCGGACCACCCGCTGGTCTTCAACGAACCGGAGGCCCACGCCCTGCACGGAGACCTCGGCGCCCGGCTGGGCCGGCTGATGTCGTCCCTGCCCCGGATCCAGCAGGAGATCCTGGTGCTGCGGATCGTGGCCGGGCTGTCCGCGGCCGAGACCGCGCTGGCGCTCGGAATCTCCCCGGGGAACGTGCGGATCTCCCAGTTCCGGGCGCTGACGAAGCTGCGCGGGATGATCGAGGACCAGGAGCTGTGAGCGCCGCGCTGTTCGGGACCGTGCGCTGACCGCGGTGGTCGCCATCGGTTCCCGGCGCTGCGCCCCGCCCGGTCCCGCCTAAAGCGATTCGATGATCTCGGCCAGCCGGAGGGTGTCGGCCAGGTACTGGTCGTAGGGGAAACCCCGTTCCAGCAAGGCGAGCCGGAACGCTTCGGCCAGTGGTCTCCCGTTGGTGTGGTAGGCCTCGCGGCCGGTGTCGGTGAGCTCGACCAGCCGCCGGCGCGCGTGCTCCGGGTCCTGGGTGACCCGGAGCAGCCCGTCCTGTTCGAGCGGCCGCAGCGCCCGGCTGATCGCCGGGTCGGAGACGCCCACGGCCAGGGCGAGCTGGTGCTGGGTGGCCGGCTCGACCTCTTCGAGCGCGCCCAGCAGCCGGAGCTGGCTGTAGCTGAGCTCGCTGTCCGGCCCGGCATTCCGGCGGCTGGCCTCGCCCAGCAGGGTGACCACGCGGTGCAACAAGTCTGAAAGTCCATCGTCCACGAGCATCAGCCTACATCAGTGTTGACAAGTTAATATTAACCATGCAAGACTCATTCCCATGAGCACAACGAGCTACCTCGCCCAAGCCGCCGTCCCTCTCATCTGGCTGGTCATCGCCTGCGTCGGAGCGCTGGTGCGCACCCGCGGCGTCCACGACCGCGTCGCCCGGCTGGAAACCTGGCAGCGGTGGTGGTCCATCGCCGCCCTCGGCTGCGGCAGCCTGTGGATGTTCGTGTCCTTCATGGGCGTCCCGGATGTCATGGCGGAGGCGATCGGCTTCAACCGCACGCCGTTCATGTTCGAGATCGGCTTCGCCAACCTCGGCCTGGCCTACCTGGGCCTGCGGGCTGCTTCGGGCTCCTACCGCGAGCGCATGACGGCGGCCATCAGCTCCGGGCTGTTCCTCTGGGGCGCCACGATCGGCCACCTCTACCAGGCCGCCGCCAACGGCGACAACCACCCGGGCAACGTCGGCGGGGTCCTGATCTACGACGTCTTCATCCCGGCGGTCATGATCATCCTGGCCCGGCGGTGGCGGACCGCGCAGAACCACGCCGACCAGGCCCGGTCCGGCGATCACGCTCCCGTGGACCAGCGCCATCCCATCGCCGGGTGACCGGGCGGCGCGAAGCCACCCCGTTCGAACCCCCAGCCCCTCCATCGCCCCGCTCGTCCGGCCCCCACACCGTCCGAGCCCCAGCTCGTCCAACCCCCCCAGCTCGTCCAACCCAGTCGTCCGACCCCCAGCGCTCCGGAACCGCGAACCGTGGTCCCGGAGCGCTTCGTCCGTTCCGGGGGAAGAAGCTCAGGAAGCCGCGGCGAGGCGGACGCGGCGGGTGCGCGCGTAGGAAACCTGCTCGCGGACTTCGTCGGTGGTGAGGATGCGGATGGCGTCGGCGGTCAGCTCCGCCTCGGCGACCTGCAGCGGCCAGGACTTCAGGCCCGGCGCCGGCTCGTGCCAGAACCACTGGCCCCGCGTGAGGTCCTCGGCGGCCACGGTGGTCTCGGCCACGGTGGTCTCTTCGGTGTTCATGTCCGGAGCCTAACCAGCACCACCGACAGAAAACGGCCCGGCCGATCCGGTTCGCCGGGGTGGTGACGCCGGTCACTTTCCCGGTCCGAACCGGCCCGGCCGCACCCGCCGGGATCCGGGGATTCCCCCACCGCGGCCCGGTCCGGTGACCGGTTTTTGCGACCCACCCGCCCCTGCCCTAGGCTGCGCCGCACCACCGGAAGAACCGGAAGAACAGGAACGGCGCGATGCCCCTGCCCGACTCCGGGTCGTACCGAGACCTCGACCTGCCGACGATCCTGCGCATGGAGCGCCGGCTGCCCTGGCTGGGCTGGCCGCACCTGCCGCTGGGCCTGCTGGTCTGCGTGGCCGCGATCCTGGCCGCCTACCGGGTTCCGGTGGCGTTCCAGACGACCACGGCGCTGGTCGCCGGGGCCGGCGCCGCGGGCGGGTTCTGCGGTTACGTCTGCGGGCTGGTCATGGTCAGCCAGCCCGACCTGGTGAAGACCGGGCGCCTGCGCTGGCGCCGGACCCGGTTCCTGCGGGCGGTGCTGTTCCTGATGACGCTGCTTTCCGCCGCGTCCGTGGTGGTCTTCGTGGTCTGCCACATTTCGCTGCTGGCGGGCTCGACCGCGACGCGGCCGTTCGCGCTCTCCCTGCCCGCCGGGGCTTACCTCGGGCTGGCGCTGGCCAGCACGGTGCTCGCGGGGGTCGAGACGCGCCAGGTCTCGCGCGTGCTCGGCCGCACGGCGCTTCAGGCGGTGGAGCCCGCGCCCGTCCCGGCCCCGCGGGTGCGGCTCGGCAACTAGTCCTCTGTGGACCCGAAGCTCAAAGCCGTTGCCGCAGCAGGACTTCCTGCGTCACGGACGCGACCAGGCGCCCGTCGGTGGTGAAGAACTCACCGTGGGCCAGCCCGCGGGTGCCGGCGTAGGTGGGGCTCTCCATGTCGAACAGCAGCCACTCGTCCGCGCGGAACGGGCGGTGGAACCACACCGCGTGGTCGAGCGAGGTCAGCTGCGGCCGGCCCGGGTCGCCGCGGTGGGGGAGCCAGGCCGTGCCGGCCAGCCGGATGTCGGAGATGTAGGTGAGCGCGCAGACGTGGGCCAGCGGGTTGTCCGGCAGGCTGTCCTTGGCCCGCACCCACACGCGCTGGCGCGGGCCGTGACCGACGTCCGGCAGTCCGGCGACCGGGTCGGAGATGAACCGGACCTCGATGGCGGCCAGCACGACCGCCGACTCCTCGGTCTCCACCGTGGCGATCTCGTCCGGGCCCGGCACCTCCGGCATCTGCGCCTGGTGCTCGCTGCTTTCGGCCGCCTTCTGGAACGAGGCGGACAGGCTGAAGATGCTTTCGCCGTTCTGGATCGCCACCACGCGCCGGGTGGTGAACGAGCCGCCGTCCCGGGTGCGCTCGACCTCGTAGACGATCGGCATGTCGGTGCGGCCGCCGCGGATGAAGTACCCGTGCAGCGAGTGAACGCCGCGCTCGGCGGGCACCGTCGCGCCGGCCGCGGTGAGGGCCTGGGCCGCGACCTGGCCGCCGAACGCCCGTTGGGGCGAGCCCTGGTGGCAGGAGCCGCGGAACAGGTTCTCCTCGAGTCGTTCCAGCTCGAGCAGCTGAGCCAGGCCGAGGTGCGCGGGGTCGGTGATCACGATACCCATCCTAAGCGCCCGCTCAGGCTGCGCTCGGGAGAGCCGTGACACGATGATCACCGGACTCGGCGACCCGGCGGCGTGGACCGCGGAGAGGGCGACTTCGCCGAGGAAGCGGCCGCCGGCCTCCTGCGGTGCACCGCCGGGCCGGACCGGCCGGGCGGGGTCCGCCTGGTCGCGGACCCCGCCCGGCTGCGGCCGATCGGGTCGGTCAGCGCTGCTCGTTGAGCCGGCTGACCTTGTCCTGCGTGCTCTCGCGCAGGGCGGAAAGCCGGTCCGGCGCCGGCGCGACGGCCAGACTGTGCGACGCACCGCCCACCGGTCCGGCCACCGGGTACACCTGGTGCTCGCCGACCAGCGGGACCCCGGGGCAGGTGGTGGCGCCCGGGCGGGAGTTCTTGGTGAGGAAGACGTTCACCAGACCGTCGACGCACGGGTTGCCGCTCAGCGCGTACTGCCCGTGGAACGGCGAATCGTCCACCGAGACCAGCGGGACCCCGGCCGAGCGCGCGCCCGACTTCGCCTGCTCGTACCCGGTCTGCGGGTCGAACTCGCCCTGCACCACCAGCACGTTCGCCCGCACCTGGGCCGGCAGGTTCGGCAGCTCGTGCTGCGGCGCCTCGGACCAGTAGCCGCACGGCTCGGTGATCCCGTAGGCCCAGCCGTAGATCGGGTCCACCGGGCCCTGCCGGTCGCTGAGCCGCTTGTACCAGCTCGCCGAGCGCGTCGGCTGATCGCCGCAGGCCACGGAGAAGCGGGTGCCGGGCACCTGCGAGTAGTCGGGCGCCGGGAGGCCGGCCACGACCTTCGCGACCGTCAGTTCGGCCGCCGGGACGCCGAACGTCGTGCGCGACTGCGCGTCCAGCCGGTCGGCCAGCGCGGCCGGGGCGGGGGAGGCGGTGCCATCGAGGGCGTCTGCACCCAGCTTCAGCAGCAACGCGCCGAGGAGCCACTGGAGCGCGCTCCCGTTGCCGACGAAGAAGTGGTCGAAGTTGTCCGGCGAGATGCCGTTCGTCCGGTAGTAGTCGCGGATCCGCTCCACCTTCTGCCTGACCTGGGCCGGGGTCCGGCCCAACTGGTCCGGGAACTGCCGGGACAGCCAGGGCAGGTAGACGTCGTCGGTCTGGCGCTGGTCGATCACCGGGAACGCCTCGAAGTCGGCCTGCAGGCGGCCCTGGAAGTTCACGCTGGAGTCGAGCACGATCTTGCCCACGTGGTCCGGGAACATCGACGCGTACTTCGCGCCCAGCCAGGTGCCGTAGGAGTAGCCGAGGTAGTTCAGCTTCTCGTCACCCAGCAGCGAGCGGATCAGGTCCATGTCGTGGGTGGTCTGCCAGGTGGTGATGTACGGCGCGAGCGCGTCGCTCTGGCAGGCTTCGGCGATGGCTCGCGGGGTCTGCTGGTGCAGCGCGATGCTCTGGGCCGAACGGTCCCGCGCGTCCAAGGGGGTCTGCGGCAGCCGCCCGGTGGGCACGTTGCACTGGAAACCCTTGTCCGGACTGCCTTCCTGGCCGGTGCCGCGCGGGTCCATGCCGATCAGGTCGTAGGTCTGGCCGACCGAGGGCTCCAGCCCGGCCAGGATGCCGGCCAGCGAGGTGCCCTGCCCACCGGGGCCGCCGGGGTTCACCAGCAGCGCGCCCTCGCGTTCGCCGGTCGCCGCGGCCCGGCTGATCGACACCTTGAGGTCGACGCCCGCGGCCGGGTCCGCCCAGTCCCGGGGGACGGTGATCTGCGCGCACTGCGAGGGTTTCGCGCCGTCGGCGGTCTTGAACGCGCAACTGCCCCAGGTGACCGGCTGGCTGGTGTACGGCGCGAGCGGGTCGTCGGCCGCGGACGCCGTGGCGGGCACCGAGGCCGCCACCACGGCCGCGGCGAGCGCGACCAGCCCTGCTCTGGAAGTTCGCACCGGAGTTCCTTTCGTCCATGGACGGATCGGCTCCGAGTTTCACGGGCCCGGGCGGCCGGGCGATCAGCCCGAAGTACGAACTTCGGCTGCCCCATCGACCCTGAGTACGAGGACCGGCGCGCATCCGGTGGCGGCAGCGGTGATGATGGGGGAATGACCGCTTCCCGGCCTTCACGCACGCGCGGGCTCGGCCTGGTGGGCCGGCGGATCGTCCAGTACGCGCTGGACCAGCTGATCGTCACCATCCCGCTCCTGGTGCTCATGGTGGCGGTGGTGTGGCTGTTCCATCCGACGGGGCGGACCCCGCTGCTGGACTTCCTGCGCGTTGTCCTGATCACGGTCCTGGTGCTGGACTTCGCCGGGCTGTGGTTCTTCGCGATCTGGTGGCCGCACCGCCACGGCGGGCAGACGCCGGCGATGCGCTGGCTGCGGCTGCGCGTGGTCACGCTGGACGGCGGCCGGCCGCCGTTGCGGGCCTACGTGATCCGGGAAGTGCTGATGCTGGTCGACGGGTTCGTCTGGGGGCTGGCCGGCATCGGGCTGATGCTGTTCACACCGCGGCACCAGCGGCTGGGCGACCTGGTCGCCGGGACCGTGGTGGTGAAGGTGGCGCGGGCGCCGGAAATCGAGCCCGAACCCGGCGAACCCGCGGAGTCAGCGGACCAGGCCGCTCTCCCAGGCCCAGATGGCCATCTCGGTGCGGTTGCGCGCCCCTAGCTTGCGCTGGGCCGCCGCCAGGTGCGTTTTCACCGTGGAGAGCGAGACCACCAGCGAGCCGCAGATCTCGGCGTTCGTCTGGCCTCGCGCGACCGCCTTGACGACGTCCATTTCTCGCTGCGTCAGCGGGCTGTCCGGCTCGGAAGGTTGACGCGGGACGCTTCCGACGAAGTGCGACAGCAGTCGCGTTGTGATGGCGGGTGAGACGAGTGCTTCGCCGTGTGAAGCAGCGTGCACGGCTTCGATGAGCAGCGTCGCTCCGGCGTCTTTCAGCAGGAAGCCGCACGCTCCGGCGCGAAGGGCCGCGTGCACGTTCTCGTCCAGCCCGAAGGTGGTCACCATGACCACGTGCAGCGGATCGGTGACGTCCGGCCCGGCCAGCAGCTTCGTGGCCTGAAGCCCGTCGATGCCGGGCATCTGGATGTCCATCAGCGTGACGTCCGGGCGCAGTTCGCGCGCGAGGCGCACGGCGTCCTGGCCGTCGGCGGCCTCGCCGACCACCTCGATGTCCGGCTCGCCCTCCAGGATCAGCCGGAAGCCGGTCCGGACCATCGACTGGTCGTCGGCGATCAGGACTCGAACGGGCACGAGAGGCTCCTCGGAGACGGGTTCACACGGGTTCCAGCGGGAGCCGGGCGGCGACGCGCCAGCGGTGCCCCGCCTCCGGCCCGGCCTGAACCGTACCGCCGACGGCGCTGACCCGTTCGGTCATGCCGATCAGGCCGTAACCGCCGGGGCGCGCGGGCCGGGCGGCGCCGTCGTTGACCACCTCGACGGTCAGGCCGTTGCGCTCGTCGTGGCCCACCCGCACGCGCACCTCGGTCGCGCGCGGGGCGTGCCGCCGGACGTTCGTGAGCGATTCGGTGATCAGCCGGTGCACGGTCGTGACCACCTCGGGGGTGGCGGCGAGGTCCGCGAGCCCGTCGGGGACTTCGAGCCCGACGCTGCCGTCATCGGGCACCGCGCGGTCCACAGCCGAAGCGAGCCCCGACGGCGGGGTGAACAAGTTCTCCTCGTCCGTGCGGAGAGTGCCGACGAGCCGGCGCATCGACGCCAGGGCTTCCGCGCCGGCCGTTTCGATCTCGGCGAACGCCGCGGTGTCGCCGCCTTGGCGCTCGGTGACGCGATGAGCGGCCTGGACCCGCACGACGATGCCGGTGATCTGGTGGGCCACCAGGTCGTGCAGCTCGCGGGCCAGTCGCAGCCGCTCGGCGGTGCGGACCTCGACGACCTCGGCGCGGGCGCGGGCGTCGGCGTCCCGCTGGATCAGCCCGATGGCCAGCGCGACGCCCCAGGCCAGCGCGGCGGCCGCGGCGAAGAGGGCCTCGGGCGAACCGCCCCCGTAACGCAGGATCGGCGCGGCCACGGTGGCCAGCCCGCCCAGCGCGGCCTGGCCGAAGGCCGCCCTCGGCGCGAGCCGGTGGCAGGAGGCGCCCACGACCAGCGCGATGGCCAGCGCCTCGGCCGCGCTGGGCTGGGGCGGGAAGCGCTGGCCGAGCGCGCCGATCCCCGCCGTGATGGCCGTGCCCAGCAGGGACAACCCGGAGACCGCCGTGGCGACGGTCGCGGTGTGGTCCGGGAACCGCCGCCGCAGCACGGCCAGCACGGCGACCACCGGGGCCAGCCCGGGGACGAACATCGCGGCGAGCCCGGCCAGGGTGCCCTCCGCCGGTCCGGAGCGGAAGAACAGGACGGTGTCGAGCACCACCAGCACGCCGAGCGTGGCCGACTCGGCGAACAGCGGACCGCGACGGCCGGTCCAGGGGAGTGGGCCGATCATGGGGCTCCGGGCGTGGTCATGGCGTCGATCGTGCCCGCTCCACGGTCCGGCTGCCTCCTGCGGGCGACCGAAACCGGGTCGGCCGGGGGTACGAGTTCAGCCGAAGCTCACCCGAGCCGGTCGCCGGTGAGGTCGATGGGTCCAGCCGGGGTGCCGGTCGGCCGGTGCCAGGTGGACGGCCCGCGATTCCGGACCCGGTTCACGAGGGAGTGCGAAGCCGCTTCCCGCCGGTGGACCCGCTCACTCCGTGCGCCACGCATCGCCCCATTCGGCGTCCCGGGCCGCCCGGTAGCGCGGGCCCTGCCGCTTCGACACCGCCACGCCCGGGGCGAGACCGTCCACAGTGCACAACTCGAGCTGGACCCACCCCTTGTTCTTGCGCGGGTGCCGCAGGATCCGCGCGGACGGCCGGACCGCCGGAGCCGGCTCGGCCGAGGCCACGACGTAGGAGAACTTCTCGTCCTCGAACCCCAGCGTCCCCGCCTTGATCCGCCGGTGCACCCCCGAGCGCGGCAGCCGGGCGGCGAAGTGGCACCAGTCCTCACCGGGGCGGATCGGGCACTCGTCGTCGTGCGGGCAGGGCGCGACCACGTGCCGGTCCAGCCCGCGCAGCACGTCCCGCGCGGCGCGGATCCGCGCGAAGCCCGCGGGCGTGCCCGGTTCGATCAGCGCCACGGTGCCGGCCTTCGCGGCGAGCCAGCGGACGGCCTCGTCGCGGCCGCGCTCGGGCAGCTCGCCCAGCACGTACGACAGGGTCACCAGGTCGGCCTCCGGCGCGGCGGAGGTGGGGTCCACGAGCCCGCGCCGCCAGGTCGTGCCCCGGACCGCCGGCGAAACGGCCGTCGACGCGAGCTTCCGGCCCAGCGCGAGCGCCCCGTCGACCTGCTCGATCACCGTGCACTTCTCCAGCGAGGGCCAGACCTGGGCCGCGGCCCACACCGCCGCACCCGTGCCACCGCCGATGTCGATCTGAGTTCGCGGTGCGAAGCCGGGTGCGGCTGCCGCCGCTTCGCCGAAGGCTGCGGCGACCGCCGCGTACGTGGCTGGCATGCGGTAGCCCGCGTACGCGGCGATGTCGATCTCCGACGAGAGGATCGGTGACGTCGCGGCTTCGCCCTGCCGGTAGCGCGTGCTGAGTTTGTCGACCGCCTGAGCGAGCCGTGATTCGGGGAACCGGCCCAGTTCGCCGTCGAGGGACGAGCGGAGGTCGTCGGGGAGTAGCGCCACGAGCGGAAATTCTCCCACGCCCGTTTCGTCCCTCGGTCAGCCGTCTGACCTGCTAGTTTCGGCGCCGGGAAAAAGTTCGGCCGAGGTGTCGATCCGGGGGCGCGTCGATCGACGCGTAGGTGGAAGCAGACGAGAGAGAGGATCTTCCGATGCGGTTCATGGTGATCATGAAGGCCAGTGAAGAGAGCGAAGCGGGCCAGTTGCCGAGCACGGAGCTGCTCACGGAGATGGGCAAGTTCAACGAGGAGCTGGTGCGCGCCGGGGTGATGCTGGCCGGTGAGGGTCTCACCTCCAGCGCCGAGGGCGTGCGCGTGAAGTTCGACGGCAAGGCCGAGCCCACCGTGGTCGACGGGCCGTTCGCGGAGACCAAGGAGCTGATCGCCGGCTTCTGGATCCTGCAGGTGCGCTCGAAGGAGGAGGCCATCGAGTGGATCAAGCGGGTGCCGAACACCGACGGCGTCCACCACGAGATCGAGATCCGGCGCGTCTTCGAGGCCGAGGACTTCGGTGACAACCTGACCCCCGAGCTGCGCGAGGCCGAGGCGGGGCTGCGGGCGGAGAGCGGGCAGAACTGATGCGGTTCATGGTGATGGTGAAGGCCAGCCCGGAGAGCGAGGCCGGCCGGCTCCCGAGCGAGCGGCTGATCGCGGAGATGACCGAGTTCAACGACAAGCTGGCCGCGTCCGGGCACCTGCTCAGCGCCGAGGGCCTGACGCCGAGCTCGCAGGGTGCGCGGCTCTGGTTCTCCGGGGAGGGCGCGCCCGAGGTGATCGACGGGCCGTTCGCCGAGACCAAGGAGCTGGTGGCCGGCCTCTGGATCCTGCGGGGCGAATCGCTCGAGGAGATCGTCGAGCTGATGAAGCGCGCCCCGAACCCCGACGGGCAGCCGGGGACGGTGGAGATCCGGCCGCTCGTCGAGGTGGGCTGACGGCGCGCCCGCCCGAGGGTTGCCCCCGGGCGGGCCACCCGGTGTGATGGGCCGGTGGAACGACAGGGGACGCGCGGCGTCGTCGAGGCGGTGTGGCGGATCGAGTCCGCGCGGGTGATCGCCGGGCTCGCGCGGATGGTGCGCGACGTCGGGCTCGCCGAGGAGCTGGCGCAGGACGCACTGGTCGCCGCCCTGGAGCAGTGGCCGGAGGCCGGCGTGCCGCGCAACCCCGCCGCCTGGCTGACGACCACGGCGAAGCGGCGCGCGATCGACCACTTCCGGCGCGCCGAGAACTTCGGCCGCAAGCTCGACGAGCTGGGCCGCGAACAGCGCGTCGGCGAAGGCGTGCTGCCGGACTTCGACGCGGTCCTCGACGAAGAGCACATCGAGGACGACCTCCTGCGCCTGGTCTTCACGGCCTGTCACCCGGTGCTGTCCACCCCGGCCCGGGTGGCTTTGACCCTCCGGATGCTCGGCGGGCTGACCACGGACGAGATCGCGCGCGCGTTCCTGGTCAAGGAGTCGACGATCGCGCAGCGGATCGTGCGGGCGAAGAAGGCGCTGGCCGAGGCGAAGGTCCCGTTCGAGGTGCCGGTGGGCGAGGAGCGCGTCGCGCGGCTCTCCTCGGTGCTGGAAGTGATCTACCTGGTCTTCAACGAGGGTTATTCCGCCACTCGCGGCGAGGACTGGATGCGCCCCGCGCTGTGCGAGGACGCGCTGCGCCTCGGCCGGGTGCTGGCCGGGCTGATGCCGGCCGAGCCGGAGGTGCACGGGCTCGTCGCGCTGCTGGAGATCCAGGCTTCGCGCTCGGCCGCGCGCACCGGGCCGAACGGCGAGCCGGTGCTGCTGCTGGAGCAGGACCGCGGCCGCTGGGACCAGTTGCTCATCCGCCGGGGCCTGGCCGCGCTGTCCCGTTCGGAGGAACTGGCCGGCGGCGCCTACGGCCCGTACTCGGCGCAGGCCGAGATCGCCGCCTGCCACGCGCGCGCCCGGACCCCGGAGGCGACGGACTGGACCCGGATCGCCGCGCTGTACGAGGGCCTGGCCCGGATCACGCCGTCGCCGGTGATCGAGCTGAACCGGGCCGTCGCCGTGTCCATGGCGGCCGGTCCCGCGGCGGGCCTCGAACTGGTCGACCGGCTGCTCGACGAACCCGCGTTGAAGACCTACCACCTGCTGCCCAGCGTCCGCGGGGATCTGCTGGTGAAGCTGGGCCGCCCGGCCGAGGCCCGCGCGGAGTTCGAACGCGCCGCCGGGCTCACCGGCAACACCCGCGAACGCACCCTGCTGCTGGACCGCGCCGCCACCTGCTGAGAACCGGGAGAAGAAGATGGCCGAAGTCGTGCTGTTCCACCACCTGCACGGGCTGACCCCGGGCGTCCGCGATTTCGCCGCGACGCTGGAGAAGTCCGGCCACACGGTGCACACCCCGGACCTCTACGAGGGCCACGTCTTCGAAACCTTCGACGAAGGGCTGGCGTACGCGCAGGAGACCGGGTTCGGCACGGTCCGCGAACGCGGGAAGCAGGCCGTCTCGCCATTGCCGGGCGAGCTGGTCTACGCCGGGTTCTCACTCGGCGCGATGCCCGCCCAAGAGCTGGCCCAGACCCGTCCCGGCGCGGCGGGCGCGCTGCTGTTCCACGCCTGCGTCCCGGTCGAGGAGTTCGGCGGGCCCTGGCCGTCCGGCGTGCCGGTGCAGGTCCACGGCATGGACGCGGACGAGCTCTTCGTCGACGGGGGCGACCTCGAAGCGGCCCGCGCCCTGCGGGCCGAGGTCGCGGACGCCGAGCTCTTCCTCTACCCCGGCGACCGGCACCTGTTCGCCGACCGCAGCCTGCCCGACTACGACGGGGCCGCGGCCGCGCTGCTCACCGAGCGCGCGCTGGCTTTCCTGGAGCGCGTCAGGGGAGCATGAACCGAGCGCGGGTCACCGGCGTGAAGGTCTCGAATCAGCTCATTTGCCGCTCCGGCAACGAAAAGGGGCTACCGGGTGCGGACGTAACCGAGCCGCAGCGACAGCGCCGCGGCGGTGCCGGCGACGGTCGCGCCGAGCTCGTCGACGCGTCGCAGCACCCGCTGGGCCGGGCCCGCGACGCTGATCGCGGCGATCGGGCGGCCGGAGTGGTCGCGCACGGCGGCGGCGACGCAGCCGACGTCGGGTTCGTTCTCCACGTCGTCGATCGCCCAGCCGCGGCGGTTCGCCTTCGCGAGGTCGTCCAGCAGCCGGACGGGATCGACGATGGTCTTGAAGGTCAGGCTGTCCAGCTTCATCCGGCGGATGCGCTCCAGCCGGTCCGGCTCGGGCAGCGCGGCGAGCCAGGCCTTGCCCAGCGAGGTCGCGTGCTGCGGGCGCCGGGTGCCCAGCCGGCAGGCGAGCGTGACGGCGTTGGCGCTGCGTTCGGTGGCCACGTAGACCATCGCGTCGTTGTCCGGCACCGCGAGGTAGGTCGTCTCACCGGACCGCTCGGCCAGCGAAGCGAGGTAGCGCGGGGCGCAGCGGTGCAGGTCGGTCGCGGCCATCGCGCGAGCGCCCAGCTCGACCAGCCGGGTGCCGAGCCGTACGCGCCCGGTGATGCTGTCGGCTTCGAGGTATTCGAGCTTCTTCAGGGTGCCGACGATGCGGTACGCGGCGCTGCGGGAGAGCCCCAGCTGCCGGGCGATCGCGTTGGTGGAGATCTCCTGGTGCTGCCCGACGTGCTCGAGCACCGCGAGGCCGCGCTCCAGGGTGCCGCTCTGCTCCAGCCCGCGCTCCGTGTCCACGTCGGCCTCCACCCGGCTCGGTTTCCCGGTCAGCGGTAGGTGTTTCCGCTAAACGGGGTTGGACGGTAACACCTCGGATGTATATGCGGAAGATCTTTCACGTATGTCCTGTGCTCTGCACCGGGAGTTGCCCTGAATGGTTCAACCTCCGATCGTTAGGAAGGCTGGCAAATGATAACTGAGACCGGGGTCACGCTCTCAGCGAAATCACAACACCCGCGGGTCAGGGTTCGGCCCCGATGTCCCCCACCCAGTTGCGCACCCGCATGTCCATCGCCACCGGACGGCTCACCGCCCGGCTCTCCCGCGCCGCCGGCCTCGGCCAGGGCGGGGTGATCGGCGGGCGGGTCACGTTGAAGCTCGATCCGGACGTGCTGCACCGGCTCGGCCGGGAACGCACGGTCGTGCTCGTCACCGGCACCAACGGCAAGACGACCACGGCGTTGATGCTCACCCGCGCGCTCGAGGCCCTCGCCGACGTGGCGTCGAACAGCGACGGCGCGAACATGCCGGACGGGGTGGTCGCGGCGCTGGCCGCGCGGCCGGACGCGCCGTACGCGGTGCTGGAGGTCGACGAGGGGTACGTGCCGTGGGTGGCCGCGCAGGTGCGGCCCGCGGTGCTCGTGCTGCTGAACCTGAGCCGCGACCAGCTCGACCGCGTCGGCGAGGTCCGGGGCATCGAGCGCGACCTGCGGGCGGCCATCGCTTCGCTGCCGCGGACGACGGTGGTCGCGAACTGTGACGACGTGCTGGTGACGTCGGCGGCGTCGGCGGCCGCGCGTCCGGTGTGGGTGGGCACGGGCCGCCGCTGGTCGGGCGATGCGACCACGTGCCCACGCTGCGGCAGCGCGGTGACGCACGCGGCGGCGACCTGGAACTGCGAGTGCGGCTTCGCGCGACCGCAACCGTCGTGGGTCCTGGACGGCGAGCTGGTGACGACGCCCGGAGGTCGCGAAGTCGACCTGGACCTGCGTTTGCCCGGCGAGGCGAACCGGGCCAACGCGGCCCTGGCGCTGGCGGCCGCGCACTGCGTCGGCGTCCCGCCGCACACGGCCGCGGCCCGGCTGCGCACGATCACCGACATCGGCGGCCGGTACCGGACCGTGCGCCGCACCCGCCATTCGGTGCGGCTGATGCTGGCGAAGAACCCGGCCGGCTGGGCCGAGACGTTGCGCGTGCTGGACGAGGACACCCCGGTGGTCGTCGCGGTCAACGCGCAGGAGGCCGACGGCCGGGACATGTCGTGGCTGTGGGACGTCCACTTCGAACGCCTGCGCGGCCGTCAGGTGGTGGTCGCCGGGGAGCGTTCGGCGGATCTGGCGGTGCGCCTGTGCTACGCCGAGGTGGCGCACTGGGCCGCGGCGGACCCGGTGCGGGCCATCGACTCGCTGCCGCCCGGCGGGGTCGAGATCGTGGCGAACTACACCGCCTTCCGCGACCTGGTGGACCGGCTCCCGAGTGGCTGAGTCGACCGTCCGGATCGGGCTGTTGCTGCCGGAGGTCCTCGGCACCTACGGGGATTCCGGCAACGCGCAGGTGCTGTGCAAGCGACTGCAGTGGCGCGGCCACGAGGCCGAGGTCGTGCCCGTGGCACTGGACAGCGAAGTTCCGTCTACATTGGACATATATCTGCTGGGCGGTGGGGAGGACTCGGCGCAGGTCCTGGCCGCCCGTCGCCTGCTGGCTTCCCCCGGGCTGACCCGCGCCGCTTCCGCGGGCGCGCCGGTCTTCGGCGTCTGCGCGGGCCTGCAGATCCTGGGCACCCGCTTCCGCGGCTTCGACGGCGCCGATCATCCCGGAGTGGGCCTGCTGGACGTCGTCACCGCCCCGTCCCCCCGCCGAGCCGTGTCCGAACTCGCGGCGATCGGCGACCTGGTCGACACCCCGTTGACGGGCTTCGAAAACCACCAGGGGACGAGCACTCTGGGCCCGGGCAGCGTCGCGCTGGGCCGCGTGGTCCGCGGCACGGGCAACGGCGACGGCACCGAGGGCGCGGTCACCGGGCACGTGGTGGGGACCTACCTGCACGGCCCGGCCCTGGCCAGGAACCCGGCTCTGGCGGATCTGCTGCTGTCCTGGGTTCTGGGACGGGACCTGCCGAGCTTGGCGATGCCGGAGGTCGAGCTCCTGCGCTCGGAACGCCTGGCCGCACTACCCCGCCGAATCCGATGAGCCCCCGGGCGGCCGTCCCCGCGGCTGCCCGTGCTGCGGTGGTCTCTGGTGCCGTGACCAGGACCACCACCATCGCTGCCGCCACTGCTGGTGCGGTGCCCACCGTGGCGATGGCCGCCGTGGCGATGGCCACCTCCTTGGCGACTACCTTCGCGTCGGTCACCTTCGCGATGGTCACTTTCGCGTCGGCGACCTCCCCGGTGGCCACCGTCGCGTCGGCCACCTCCGCAATGGCTACCGTCGCGCCGGCCACCTCCGCGATGGCCAACTTCCCGATGGTCACCTTCGCGATGGCCCCGACAGCCCCGCCCCGACCGACACCCGCGGTCCTGCCATCGACACCCCCCACCGACCCCCACCTGCCGCGGCCCCCGACCCCCTCACCCCCGACCGGCTACGAATCCCACCCAGCCTTTCGCGGCCCCCATCCCCCTCACCGCAATCCCCACCCGCCTCGACTCCGCTCGCGCCCGGCTCAGCCCGGAACCCTCCTGCCCCAGCGCCGCCACCCCGCAGTCCCGCCCGACCCAGTCCCGCCCGACCCAGTCCCGCCCGACCCAGTCCCGCCCGACCCAGTCCCGCCCGACCCAGGGGGCCAGCCCGAACCCAGTCTATCGCCGCCCCCCGACGAAACCCGCCGTCCGCCGGAGTTGTCCACAGAGGTGCCCAGATGTGGATGAGTGAGCCGCTGCCCGCCGATCCGGCCGATCCCGCCGGCCCGGGCAGTTACGCTGCGTATGTGAAGATTCTCGCCGCTACCGGCGTTCGGATGCGCACCACCGCGGTGGCCGTGATGGCGTTGGCGCTCGCCATCGCGACCGCGTGCGTCGTGGTGGTGCTGCTGCTCGAGGAGTCGCTCGACCGCAGCGTCACCGAGAGCGCGCGCAGCACGGGCCGGCAGGTGGCGATCCAGCTCGTCCGCGAAGGAACGCGAGACCTGTCCTCCAGCGACGTCGCCAGCACCGGCGACACCGAAGCCGTCACGCAGGTGCTCGACGCGAGCGGTAAGCCCATCGCGAGCGACCCTGCCATCACCGGGCAGCCGCCACTCACGATGGCGCGGCCCGAGTTGGGGCGCGAGACCGTCGAGACCCTGCCGCTCGGGCTCAACGGCGACGGCAGCGAATACCGCGTCGTCTCGCAGGAGGTGAGGGGGCCAGGCGGCCCGTTCACGGTCATCTCCGCCCGATCGCTGGAACCCGTCACCGAGGCGTCCACCCGGCTGACCCTGCTGCTCGCGGTCATTTCCTTGCCACTGCTGGGTATCGCGGGGCTCGCGGTGTACCGCGCGGTCGGCTCGGCGCTGCGGCCGGTCGAGCGGATGCGCCGCACCGTCGCCGAAATCTCCACCCGCGACCTCGCCGCGCGCGTGCCGCTGCCACCCGGCGGGGACGAGGTGCACCGCCTCGCCGTCACCCTCAACGGAATGCTGGGCCGTCTCGCGTCCGCGCAGTCCGCGCAGCGCCAGTTCGTCGCCGACGCCAGCCACGAGTTGCGCTCCCCGCTTTCGACCATCAGCACCGCGCTCGACGTCGCCCATCAGCACCCCGAGACCACCGGCGAGCTGGTCCCCGTGATCACCCGCGAGACCGCGCGGTTGCGCGAACTGGTCGACGACCTGCTGGTGCTCGCCCGCACCGACGACACCACCGACCGCCCGTCCCGAACCGAAGTCGACCTCGACGACATCGTCCGGGCCGAGGCCGAGCGCGTGCGTGCGGAAGGGCCGGTCGAGATCGAGGTGCGGGCCGGTCCCGCGAAGGTGCACGGCAGCGAGGCGCAGCTTCGACGGGCCGTGCGCAACCTCGTGGACAACGCTCGCGGCCACGCCCGCAAGCGGGTCCGCGTCGCCAGTTCGGTGCAGGACGACAAGGTCGTGGTCGAAGTCAGCGACGACGGTCCTGGCATCGCCGAAGCGGATCGCGAACGGATTTTCGAGCGTTTCGTCCGCTTGGACGCCTCTCGGCAGCGCGGGCACGGCGGCACCGGCCTCGGGCTGCCAATCGTCGCCGGCATCGCCGCCCGTCACGGCGGTTGCGCGCGTTACGCCGACGTCCACGACCCCAGTTACCCCGGTGCGCACTTTCGCATTGAGCTGCCCCGGTTCGATCTGTCGGAGGAGGACTGACCATGCGGTTGTTGATCGTGGAGGACGAGCGTGAACTCGCGGAAACCTTGCGCCGCGGTCTGCTCGCGGAGGGTTTCACCGTGTCCGTCGCGCACACCGGGCCGGACGGGCTGTGGTCGGTCACCGAGCACGACTACGACGCCGTGGTGCTGGACATCATGTTGCCCGAACTATCCGGGTACGAGGTGCTGAAACGCCTTCGCGCCGCGCAGAACTGGACGCCTGTCCTAATGCTGACTGCCAAGGACGGCGAGTACGACGAGGCCGACGCCTTCGACCTCGGGGCGGACGACTACCTGTCCAAACCGTTCTCGTTCGTCGTGCTCGTCGCCCGCCTGCGCGCGCTGCTCCGCCGTGGCGCGCCGGCCCGTCCCGCCGTCCTCGAAGCCGGTGACCTCCGGCTCGACCCGGCGGCCCGGACCGTCCACAGGGGAGAGAAGCGGATCGAACTGACCGCGCGCGAGTTCGGCCTGCTGGAATTTCTGCTGCGCCGCCAGGGCGCGGCGCTGACCAAGAACGAAATCCTCGGCCACGTCTGGGACGCTCATTACGAGGGCGACGAGAACGTGGTGGAGGTCTACGTCGGCTACTTGCGGCGCAAGATCGACGCACCGTTCGGAACCCACACCATCGAGACGGTCCGGGGGGTGGGCTATCGCCTGGTGACCTGACTCTGTCGCCGGCCAAGAGGTGCAGGCTGTGGGCATGAGCACGCCGCCGCGGCGTCCGTGACCGGCGACAGAACGTCGCCCACCTGCGTGCTGGCCCAAGCTGACCAGCAACCAGCGTCTCGCCGGGCCAGCGGACCCTGCGCCACCGGCCCGGATCGTTAGCCGACATGGTCTGACTGCCTAGCCGAAGTAGCGTGGCCGACCAGTGGTTTAGCCTGGTCTTCGAGCAATGCGTCCGGACGTGCGAGCGGTTGCGGGCGGACGCGGCCTAGTTGCGATCGGGCGCGACTGGACTTGTGCATGGAACTGCCCCGGCCACGAGCGGACGCGGCCCGACTGGTGAGCGAGCACAGATCCAGGACGGGTCGACCGCGGCCCGATTCGCAAGCGAGTGCGATGCGGCCCTGCGCGATTGCGATGCGGCCCAGCCTCGCCCGAGTGCGGCTGAGCACCAATCCAGGTCTCACCGCGACGTTCGCCGGGGGCGGGTTCAGTTCTTCGAGATTGCCGCGACGGCTCGGACCACTGCGGTGCAACGGTTCTCGACGTACTCCAGGCCCGCGTCTTTGGCGATCCGGCGGGCCTCGGCCGAGACGAGGCCCTGCTGCAGCCACAGGGCTTTCGCGCCGATGGCCACGGCGTCCGCAGCGATGGCGGGGGCCTCGGGAGACGGGCGGAAGACGTCGACCAGGTCGACCGGTTCCGGGATGTCCTTCAGCGACCGGTAGACCTTCTCGCCAAGGAGTTCCGTCGCCGAGGGGTGGACCGGGATGATGCGGAAGCCGTGGGCCTGCAGGGTCGCCGGCACCCCGTGCGCCGCCTTCGCCGGGTCACGGCTGAGGCCCACGACCGCGATCGTCTTCGCGCTCGCCAGGATCTCTTCGGGTTTCATGTTGGTGGAACGCTCCGGGCGCAGCGAGGATTCCGCGGACGGTCAAAGTTGCACAGTCGCAGCCCGCGGACCCAGCGCACCGGCCAGGGGTTGTGCCGCAGGAACGCGTCCGTGCTGGTGAGGACGTTGCGGGCTGAGCGGGCAGCCACGTCCTGCCCGTCCGGTCACACCTCGCCCGAGGTACCGAGGGCGAGCCGGACCACCGTGACGAGGCTGCGGCTCTGAAGGTGCGGCGGGCGCCTTTTGGCCGGAATTCGGGGTTGAACAGGCGAATTGCCGTCGGGCTACCGGCTGTGGGGGGAACCGCGCCGACCGTGGTTTCAGCCAATCTTGGAGCCGTACATCTCTCCGAGGTCGTCGGAGATCAGCTCGATGCGGGCGCCGTCCGGGTCGGGGAAGTAGATCGAAGTCTTGCTTTCCAGCTGGTAGGCGACGCCGGCGTCGTCGAGCCGGGCGCGCAGCTCCTCCCAGCGCGCGGGCGGCACGGACAGCGCGAGGTGGTGCAGCCCGCCGAGTACCTCCGCGTACGGGCCGAGTTCGAGGCCCGGCAGGTCGAAGAAGGCGAGGGCGTTGCCGTTGCCGACGTCGAAGAAGAAGTGGCTGGACCCGGGATAGTCGCGGTTCTCGAACAGCTCGGTGAGGGGAAAGCCGAGAATGCCCTGGTAGAAGTCGATGGTCCGCTCGACGTCGCTGGAGATCAACGCGGTGTGGTGAATGCCCCGCCCGGGAGTGACGGGTCGCTGGTCGACGGGGTGGAGGTGCTTGCTCCGCAGCCGGTCGCGGTCTTCGGCGAGCTTCGCGACTTCGGACTCGGTAGGTGCCATCGGGGTCACGTCCTTCCTGGAGCCTGTGCGGAAAACGGTACGCCGGTAAACTCTCGCACGCAAGAGTTTTTCCAGCGAGAGAGATCGTCCGTTACGGACAACGCTTCCTCGGCGGCGTTCAGCCTCGGCCCGATTGGCTTGCCCCCGTCCTCACCGGACCTCTCACTGGAGGTCGACGGCCAGATCGTCGGCACCGCGACGGGTACCGCCGTCCAGGGGCACCCCGCTGAGGCCCTCGCCCTCGCGGCGAACGCGCTCGGCGCCCGCGGCCTCGCCCTTGAATCCGGCTGGCTGGTGTCGACCGGCGGCCTCACCGATGCCGTGGACCTACGCCCGGGTCCTCGCATGGCGGCTCACTTCTCGCACCTGGGCTCGGTGACGCTGTCTGGTTGACCCGGCCGGTGGTGCCTGGATGACCCGGTGGGTGACGCTCTCTGCGGGTTGGCGGGCGACGCACACTGGCGGGTGGCCGCGCCGGGCGGTAATCCGGCTCGCCGTGGGTGCTCCCCGGGGAGCAGTCCGGTCCGCCGCGTAGTGCTCCCCGGGCGTCGGTCCGGTTCGCCGTGTGGTGCTCCCGGGGCGTGACCCGGTTCGTCGTGTGGTGTTCCCTGGGTGGCGGCCTGGCTCACTTCGTGCTCCCCGGGCGGCGATCCGACTTGTCTGGTGCTCGCTGCGCGGCGACCCGGCTCGCCTGGTGACGCTTCCTAGACGGTCGGACTGGTGAGGTTCGCCGCGTAGCCCAGCCGGAGACGGTGTGTGAGCAGCGGTCGCCGGGTGGGACCCGGCTTGATGAAGAGCGCATGGTCGGCCCGTTGGGTGGCGCTCCTTGCGCGAGTTGGTGGGGATGCCCGGCGCCCGTCGTTGGCCGGTGGTTGGCTCGGGGTCAGGCCGGGTGGCGGTCGAGATCGCAGTAGTGGGTCAGGTGGTGGCGGACCGATCGGCGATGCGGCTGATGCCGTCGGTGACCCGGGGCCAGGTCTCGCGGGGGAGGTCGTGGCCCATGCCGGGGATGATGTCCAGGTCGGCGCGGAGGGCGCGGGCGGTGGCGCGGCCACCGGAGACGTGGACCAGCGGGTCGCGAGCGCCGTGGATGACCAGGGACGGGAGGTTCAGGCGGCGCAGGGCCGAGGTGCGGTCCGGGGTGGAGACGATGGCGGCCAGCTGGCGGATGGCCCCGCCGGGGTGCACGCCGCGGTCGAAGGTTCGCTCGGCGCGCTCGCGCATCCGCGGCTCGTCGAACGGGTAGCCCGGCGAGCCGATCAGGCGGAACGTCTTGAGCAGTAGCGCGACGTACTCTTCGCGCGAGTGTGGTTGCGTCGCCAGCATCATCGTCGCGGCACGCAGACTGGGCCGGCCCACTAGGCGGTTGCCGGTGGTGGACATGATCGACGTCAGTGACTGCACGCGTCCGGGGTGCCGGATGGCGAGGGTCTGCGCGATCATGCCGCCCATCGAGGCGCCGGCCACGTGGGCTTGCTCGATGCCGAGGGCGCCGAGCAGCCCGGCGGCGTCGTCCGCGAGGTCGGCGATCGTGTAGGGCGCGGACCGCAGCAGGTACGCCTGTGGCAGGTTCGCGCGGCCGGTCATGCGCGAGGACCTTCCGACGTCCCGGTTGTCGAAGCGGATCACGCGGAAGCCGCGCTCGGCCAGGCCCTCGCAGAACTCCTCGTCCCACCAGATCATCGGCGCGGCCAGGCCCATGACGAGCAGCAGCGGCCGGCCCGAGGGGTCGCCGAACGTCTCGTGGCAGAGCGTAATGCCGTTGACTTCGATCAGGGACTCGGTCATCACTCCAGTGTTTCCGGTCGGTCCCGCGCCCGCAGGTCGAGGTGACGGCATTCACCCTTGGCCCGGGCCGTGGCGCTAGGACTGACGCCGGTAACGGGCGCGCAGGAACGGGGTGAACTCGGTGGCCTCGCCCAGTTTCACGTCGATCTCGTGGATGAGTACCTCGCTGCTCGGGGTCAAGCGGTGCCGGGCGACGCCACGCGGGGTGGTCTTTTCCAGGCGCGGGGTGCCTTCGGCCCATCCGCCGCGGCCGGGTGAGCCGGGCGGAAAACCGTAGCTGTCGAAGCCGTACCAGAGAGTCTCGCCGGTGGCTGGATCGACGGTGAACACATTGTGACCCAACAGATGTGAGCCGTCCTCTCGTGTTTGGGCGTAGTCCTGGAGAACGGCGAAACCATCGAGCGCCGACCGGTACCGGCAGGTGGCCGTCGCGGTGGCGGCGGGCGCCCACGGCGACGCGGCGAGCTCTTCGGTGCCGGCCCAGTCGCCGACGAGTGCGGTGAGGGCTTGGTGTGCCTCGCCTCGGGTGGGGGTGTTCACCGGCCACTCCTTCGATATCGACAGGGTCCTGTCGATATGGAAGGCTAGCACGCATGACGCAGAGGTCCGGCCGCGCCGAAACGCTCACCCAGCTCGTCAACGAGGTCTTCATCGTGAACGGCGCGCTGCTGACGGCCGGGGACGCGTTGGCGGACGTGGTCGGGCTGACCGCGGCGCAATGGCAGGTGATCGGCTTTCTGGAGGACGGGCCCGCCTCGGCCGCCGACCTGGCCCGCCGCCGCGGTCTGCGACGGCAAAGCGTGCAGGAGACGGTGAACCGGTTGCTGCGCAAAGGAATGCTGAGCCGCGCCGACAACCCGGCCGATCGCCGGGCGCCACTGCTGCACCTGACCTCGACGGCCCGCGAGGCCCTGGCGACGCTGGGCCGGCGCCAAGTGAGCTGGGCGGACGAAGTGGCGTCCGGTATCGCGCCTGGCGATCTGGCGGTGACCTTGCGGACGTTGCGGAAAGTTCGGGAGCGGCTGGGTGACGGGGTGATCGAGCCGGGGTAGGGGTGGTGCAGTGGTTCCGGTGCCGTGAAGGGTGGGCGCGGTTCGGCGATCGTAGGGGCAGGTGGGTGCGGGCTCGGATCGAGCGAACCGTGTGGGGGGTGGGGGTCCGGCGTGGTGGCGGGTGCGGTGATTTGGGTTGTGGGACCGGATGGTGCGGGGTCGGCAAGTTCGATGAGTCGGCGAATTTGCGGGCGGTGGAGATCCGGTTCGAGGAGCGGGGTGGTTGCGGGGTGGGGAAGTTCGGCTCGGTTGCGGGTGGCGGATGTCTTGGGCTGAAGGGCGGGACGGTGCGGGGTGGAAAAGCTCGGTGCAACGGCGAGCGGTGGAGGGCCGGGCTGGGGATCCAGATGGCGCGGGCTGGGGAAGTTTGGTGTGGTGGCGAGCAGTGGGGAGCTGGGCGGGAGTGTCTGGGTGTCGCCAGGCCGGATGGTTCGGTGAGGTGAAGGCATGGGAGAGCCGGATTGTGGGGTCGGATAGAGGAAAGCTGGGTGGGTTTGGCTGGGTGGTGGGTTGTCGGTGAGCTGGATTGTGGACTGGATGACGCAAGGTTGGCGAGTTCGGTGAAGGGGTGGGTATCGGAGGACTGGGCTGTGGGGCCGGATGGTGCGGGGCTGGATGGCGTGGGGCCGGGCAGCGCGGCGAGGTGGAAAGGCGGCAGGTTGGGAGACGACGGAAGACGGGGGTAGGAGACGGGGAAAGCGGGGGTAGGAGGCGGGGGAGAAGAGGGAAGATGGGGTGTAGGAGGGTGAGGAGACGAGGGAAGGCGGGGTATAGGAGGGTGGGGGGGACGAGGGAAGGCGGAGGGTGGGAGACGGCGTGGGGCGGGGATGCGGTCCGAGGGGGCCGAATGGCGCAAAGGCGCGAAGGCCTAGGTGGGGGCCGGATGGGTGTGAGGTTTCGGCCGTGGTGACTGGGCGGGAACTTGGGCTAGTCTCCGACTGGTGACTCGTGACCTGGACGCGCTGCTGAACGAGCTGGATCTCGACACCAAAACGCGGTTGCTCGCCGGGGCCGCGGTTTGGTCGTTGCCCGCGGTGCCGGGGATCGGGCTCGGGGCGGTGGTCTTTTCGGACGGGCCGGTCGGGGTGCGGGGTGAGCACTGGAGCGCTGAGGATCCTTCGGTGACGTTGCCGAGCCCGACGGCGCTGGCCGCGACCTGGGATCCCGCGCTGGCTCGGCGGGTCGGCGGGTTGCTCGCGCTCGAGGCGCGGCGCAAGGGGGTGCACGTGGTGCTCGCGCCCACGGTCAACCTGCACCGTTCGCCGTTGGGCGGGCGGCACTTCGAGTGCTACTCCGAAGATCCTTTGCTGACCGGGCTGATCGGCGCCGGTTTCGTGATCGGGGTGCAGGAGGGCGGCGTGGGGGTGACCGTGAAGCACTTCGTGGCCAACGATTCCGAGACCGAGCGCTTCACCGTCGACGTGCACGTGTCCGAGCGCGCGCTGCGCGAGCTCTACCTCGCGCCCTTCGAAACCATTGTGCGCCAAGCAAGGCCCTGGGGCGTGATGGCCGCCTACAACAGCGTCAACGGCCGCACCATGACCGAGCACGACGCACTGGTGAACGGGGTGCTCCGCCGCGAGTGGGGCTTCGACGGGGTGGTGGTCTCGGACTGGCTCGCCGCGCGGGACACGATCGGCGCGGCCAAGGGCGGGCTCGACATCGCGATGCCCGGCCCGAACACGGTCTACGGCGAGCGCCTGGCCGAGGCCGTGCGCGCCGGGCAGGTCAGCCCCCGGCGGGTGGACGACATGGTCCGGCGGGTGCTGCTGCTGGCCGACCGCACGCACGCGTTCACCGATCAGAAGCCGCCGAAGCAGTCCGAAGTAGACGGAGAAGCGCTCGCGCAAGAAGTCGCGCAACGGTCTTTCGTGCTGCTGCGCAACAAGAAAACCGTGCTTCCGCTGAAGTCGCCGAAAAGCGTAGTGCTCATCGGCGCGCTCGCCGCCGAGCCCAAGATCCTCGGCGGCGGCAGCGCCACCGTGTTCCCCGACCACGTCGTCTCCCCTCTGGACGGCCTGCGGGCCGCCCTTCCTCACGGCACCGAATTGCGCTACACCGTCGGTGCCGACCCGCGGACGACGCTACCGCCGGCCACCGACAATTTCCGGCTCCGTGCGATGGTGCACGACGCGGGCGGCTCCGAACTCGCCACTTTCGCCCTCCGGGAAGGAAAAATCGACTGGATCGGGGATCTGCCGCGCGGGCTCGACCTCGCCACGCTGGAATCGGTCGACATCGCCGGCACGTTCACCCCGGCCGTTTCCGGACGGCACACCTTCGGCCTCACCGGCCTGGGCCACCTGACGCTGACGGTCGACCGCCAGACCCTCTTCGACGGCCCCAGCACCCCTTCCGGCGACCTCTTCGCCGCGATCATGAAGGTGCGGGAGCACCGCCGCGAAATCGAGCTGGAGGCGGGGCGGACGGTCGACGTCCGGCTCACCTACCGCGTGCCCGAGGATCTGCGCGCCTTCGCGCAGGGTTCGTTCGCCTGGCTCGTTTTCGGCCTCGGCCACCAGGCGCCGGGGCCGGACCCGGACGCCGCGATGAAGGAGGCCGTGCGGTTGGCCGGGCTGTCCGAGGTCGCGGTGGTGGTGGTCGGGACCACGGCCGAGGTCGAAAGCGAGGGCTTCGACCGCGCTTCCCTGCGGCTGCCCGGCCGTCAGGACGAACTGGTGGCCAAGGTCGCCGCGGCCAACCCGAACACCGTGGTGGTGCTCAACGCGGGCGCGCCGGTCGAGTTGCCCTGGCGCGAGGACGTCGCGGCGATCCTGCTGACCTGGTTCCCCGGCCAGTCCGGCGGGGCGGCGCTGGCGAATGTCCTCTTCGGACACGAGGAGCCCGGCGGACGCCTCCCGACCACCTGGCCCGCGACGCTCGCGCGGAGCCCGGTGACGAACGTCCAGCCGCACGAAGGAGTTCTCGAGTACGACGAGGACGTGTTCATCGGCTACCGCGCAGCCCAGCCGGACGCCGCGTACCACTTCGGCCACGGCCTCGGCTACACCACCTGGAGTTACGACGACCTGGCCGTCGCCCCGACGCCGGAGGGCGGGGCGGCGGTCCGCGTGCGGTTGCGCAACACCGGCGACCGCGCCGGCCGCGAAGTCGTGCAGGTCTACCTCTCCCCGGTGCCGCCCGACGCGGAGCGACCGGCCCGCTGGCTCGCGGGCTTCGCGACCGTCGAGGCGGGCCCGGGCGAAGAGGTCACGGCCCTGGTCCACGTCGAGCCGCGGGCGGTGGAGACCTGGCGGGCCGGCGCCTGGCGGCACAACGGGGGCGAGTACGTGTTCGAAGCCTCCCACTCCAGCACCGAACCCCGGCGCGGCCTCACGGCAACGCTGGGAAAGACCTGCTGACGCCAGGGCCCGGGTAGCGCTGGTCCAAAGCGCCCTACGGACCGGAAGTACCGAGCGCTACGGCCACGAACGTCCCCATGGCGGTCGCGTCCGCCCAAGCCGGTCATCCCGGGGTGAACTATAGAAATCGACCTGGTCCGACGGCCCGAGCAGCGGGTATCCTCCTCGCTAGAGCGATCTATCTAGAGCGCGGAAGGGGCGAAGACCGTGGACGTCCTCAAGGAAAAGGGCCTTGTCCCCCTTCGGGTGATCCTGGGGTTCACGCTGCTCACCACGGTCCTGCACTACTCGCACAACGTCCTCCGGGCGCAGGACTACCCCCAGGTCCCGGGTGTCGGCGTCCCGGCCACGCGGGTGCTGGTCGCCTTCGGCTGGGTGCTGTTCACGGCGTTCGGCGCGCTCGGTTACCGCGATTACCGCGCCGGGCGGTATTGGCGTTCGCTGGCTTTCCTGCTGGTCTATTCGCTTTCCGGGCTCGCCACGGCGGGCCACTTCCTGGTTGGCCCGGTGCGGATCCCGGCGTTCTGGTACGCCACGGTGTTCACCGACGTGGTGTCCGCCTTGGCGCTGTGGGTCTTCGTCTGCTGGGCCGCCGCCCGGCTCAACCGGGTGAGGGACGCCGGTCAAGTCCTACACAACGTTGACGCTGGTCATTAATGTGTAGACAATCGACGGGGTGACGACCCCCGCACCGGTGACCTTCGAGCGCCACCCGGACCACTACCGGCACTGGCGCCTGACCGTGGACGACGACGTCGCGTGGCTGGAGATGGACGTCGACGCCGACGGCGGCATCGTGCCCGGGTACGAGCTGAAGCTCAACTCGTACGACCTCGGGGTCGACATCGAGCTCTACGACGCCACCCAGCGGCTGCGGTTCGAACACCCCGGGGTCCGCGCGGTCATCCTGACCAGCGCCAAGGAGAAGGTGTTCTGCGCCGGCGCCAACATCCGCATGCTGGCCGCCTCGGAGCACCACTGGAAGGTGAACTTCTGCAAGTTCACCAACGAGACCCGCAACGGCATCGAGGACGCCACCGAGCACTCCGGCCAGCGGTACCTGGCCGCGGTGAACGGGAGCTGCGCGGGCGGCGGTTACGAGATCGCCCTGGCCTGCGAGCAGATCCTGCTGGTGGACGACAATTCCTCGACGGTCGCGCTGCCGGAGGTGCCGCTGCTCGGCGTGCTGCCCGGCACCGGCGGGCTGACCCGGGTGGTCGACAAGCGCCGCGTGCGCCGTGACCGGGCGGACGTGTTCGCGACGCGGGCCGACGGGATCAAGGGCCGGACCGCCGTCGACTGGCGCCTGGTCGACGAGCTGGTGCCGCGCCAGGAGTTCCGCGAGACCGTGCTGGCCCGGGCGCGGGACCTGGCCGACGGCTCCGGCCGCCTGCCCGCGGAGGCCGGGGTCGAGCTGACCCCGTTGACCTGCGAGGTCACCGAACGCGGACTGGAGTACCGGTTCGTCGACGTCGTCTGCGACCGGGCCGGCGCGCTGGCCACGATCACCGTCCGCGGTCCGCGGACGGACCCCGGCGACCTGCACGAAGAGGGGGCCGAAGGCTGGCTGCTGGCGATGACCCGGGAGCTGGACGACGCCATCCTCCGCCTGCGCACCAACGAAGACGAGCTGGGCACCTGGGTGCTGCGCACCGAGGGCGACCCGGCCAAGGTGCTCGCCTGCGAACAGGTGGTGCTCGGCGCGAAGGACTGGCTGGGCAACGAAATCCTGCACTACTACAAGCGCACGCTCAAACGCCTCGACGTCACCAGCCGCACGCTCGTCGCGCTGATCGAGCCGGGGAGCTGCTTCGCCGGGGTGCTGCTGGAGCTGGCGCTGGCGGCCGATCGCCAGTACATCCTGGACGGTCCGCCGATCGACGATGAGCAGAGCGGGCAGCGGGCGTCGATCATCCTGTCGGAGGCCAACTTCGGCCCGTTCCCGATGGGCAACGGCCTCACCCGGCTGCAGTCGCGCTTCTACGGCGACGACGACCACCTGGACTGGCTGACCCGCGAGCGCGGCCACGCCCTGAGCCCGGCCGAGACCGTCGAGCTGGGCCTGGTCACCGACGCCCCGGACGACCTCGACTGGGAGGACGAGATCCGGATCGCGCTGGAGGGCCGCGCCTCGCTGAGCCCCGACGCGCTCACCGGGATGGAGGCGAACCACCGGTTCGTCGGCCCGGAGACCATCGAGACCAAGATCTTCGGCCGGCTCACGGCCTGGCAGAACTGGATCTTCACCCGACCGAACGCCTCCGGGCCCGAGGGCGCCCTCCGCCGCTACGGCACGGGCCAGAAGGCGGTCTTCGACAGGAAGCGGGTCTGAGCAGATGCCCGAACGGATCGACTACGACGCCAAGATCCCCAACAACGTCAGCCTGGCCGACGACCGGCGGCTGCAGCGGGCCCTGGAGGGCTGGCAGCCGAAGTTCATGGACTGGTGGGGCGAGATGGGCCCGACGCTGCGGACCGAGGGCGTCTACCTGCGCACCGCGGTCAGCGTCGGGCGCGAAGGCTGGGCCCACTTCGACCACGTGAACGTGCCGGACTACCGCTGGGGCATCTTCCTGGCCGAGCGCGACCCGGACCGCCGCATCGGCTTCGGCGAGCACCGGGGTGAGCCGGTGTGGCAGCAGGTGCCGGGCGAGTACCGCGCGGACCTGCAGCGGCTGATCGTGATCCAGGGCGACACCGAGCCCGCCTCGGTCGAGCAGCAGCGCCGGCTCGGGCTGACCGCGCCGAGCCTGTACGACCTGCGCAACCTGTTCCAGGTGAACGTCGAGGAGGGCCGTCACCTGTGGGCGATGGTCTACCTGCTGCACGCCCACTTCGGCCGGGAGGGCCGGGACGAGGCGGAAAGCCTGCTGCTGCGCAACTCCGGCAGCCCGGACGCGCCGCGCATCCTCGGCGCGTTCAACGAGGAGACGGCCGACTGGCTGGCCTTCTACATGTTCACCTACTTCACCGACCGCGACGGCAAGTACCAGCTGGGCACGCTCAAGGAGAGCTCGTTCGACCCGCTCTCGCGCACGTGCGAGTTCATGCTGAAGGAGGAGGCGCACCACATGTTCGTCGGCACCACCGGCGTCGACCGCGTGGTGCAGCGCAGCGCCGACCTGGTGCGCGAGCACGACACCCTCGACATCGGCTCGCACGGCGGCATCCCGCTGGACCTGATCCAGCGCTACCTCAACTTCCACTACACCGTCTCGCTGGACCTGTTCGGCAGCGAGACCTCGACCAACGCGGCGAACTACTACACCGCCGGGCTCAAGGGCCGCTGGCAGGAGGGCCGCCGCAAGGACGACCACAAGCTCACCGACGACGCCCGCACGCTGGACCGCCCGCTCGGCGACGGCACCTGGACCACCGACGAATTGCAGGCCATCCTGCTGCTCAACCTCGACCTGCGCGGGGAGTACGTGGCCGACTGCCAGACCGGCGTCAAGCGCTGGAACAAGATCCTCGACGACGCCGGCATCGGCTTCCGGTTCGAGCTGCCGCACCCTGGCTTCAACCGCGAGGTCGGCATAAACTCCGGCCACCACGTCACTCCCGACGGCACCATCGTCGACGAGGCGACGTGGTCGGCCGCGAAGCACCGGTGGCTGCCCACGACCGAGGACCTGACCTTCGTGCGCTCGCTCATGCACCCGGTGTACGAGCGGGGCAAGATCGCCGGCTGGGTCGCGCCGCCGCGCCAGGGCATCAACGGCAAGCCGTTCGACTACGAGTACGTGCACCTCACCTGAGGGGGGCCAGTGACGGTTCCGGCGACCGGCCGGTTCAACGCCGCCGAGTACCTGCTGGGCGGGGGGCGGCCGGACGCGCCCGCGGTGGTGTCCGCACGGCGGACCCTCAGCTACGCCGAGCTCACGGCGGAGGTGCACCGGTTCGCGTCCGGACTGCGGACGCTGGGCGTGCGGCCGGAGGAGCGGGTGATGCTGTGCCTGGTCGACGACGTCGAGCTGCTCACCGGGATCCTCGGGACGATGCTCGCGGGTGCGGTCGCGGTGCCGGTGTCGACCATGGTCACCGGGCTGGAGCTGGGCCGGGTGCTGGCCGATTCGCGGGCGCGGGTGCTGGCGGTGTCCGGCGAGTTCGCCGGACCGGCGGTGGCGGCGCTGGGGGTCGCGCCGGAGGTGACCGACGTGCTGCTCGACCGGGCGGACCCGGCGCAGTTCCCGTCGCGGGTCCGGGCCCACCACTGGGCCGAGGTGACCGCGGCCCGCGATCCGGACCTCGCCCCGGCGCGCACCGGGGAGGATTCGCCGGCGCTGTGGCTGTACACCTCGGGTACCACCGGGCAGCCGAAGGGGGCGATGCACCGGCACGCGAGCATCCGCGCGGTGTGCGAGACCTACGCCCGGCACATCCTCGAGACCACGCCGGAGGACCGGTTCCTGTCCGTGCCGAAGCTGTTCTTCGCCTACGGTCTGGGCAATTCCGCGTTCTTCCCGCTCGCCGCCGGTGGGACGACGCTGCTGGAGCCCGCCCGCCCGACGCCCGAGCTGTTCGCGGCGCGGGCGAAGGCCGACCGTCCGACGTTGTTCTTCGGCGTCCCCACCTTCTTCGCCGCGGTGCTGGCGAGCGAGGTCCCGGACGATTCGTTCGCCTCGGTGCGGTGCGCCGTCTCGGCCGGAGAACCGTTGCCGGCGGGCATCTTCGAGCGTTTCCGGGACCGGTTCGGCGTGGCGGTCCTGGACGGGATCGGGTCCACCGAGGCGTTGCACATCTTCCTGTCCAACCGTCCGGGGGCGATCCGGCCGGGCAGCACGGGGGTGGCCGTGCCCGGGTACGAGGTGCAGTTGCGGGACGAGGCGGGCGCGCTGATCGAGGCGAACGGGCAGGCGGGCGAGCTGTTCGTCTCGGGTCCGTCCACGGCCTCGGGCTACTGGGCGCGTTACGAAGCCACGAAGCGGGTCTTCCAGGGGGAATGGCTGCGTACGGGCGACAGCTACCTGCGCAACGAGGACGGTACGTACACCTGTCTCGGCCGCTTCGGCGACATGATGAAGTCGGGCGGGATCTGGGTGTCACCGTCCGAAGTGGAGGAACGGCTGCTGGAGCACCCGGCCGTCGCCGAGGTCGCGGTGGTTTCGGCGCCGGACTCCGACGGCCTGGACAAACCGGTGGCGTGCGTGGTCGCGGCGCCGCGGCAGCGGGTGGACGCCGACGAGCTGATCGAGTTCTGCCGCGCGGGGCTGGCGGCGTTCAAGCGCCCGCGCGGGGTGGTGGAGCTGGCCGAGCTGCCGAAGACGGCCACCGGCAAGGTCCGCCGGAACGTGGTCCGCGAGCTGGTCCGCGAGTCGCTGGTCGCGGGCGCAGCGCCGGCTGTGATCGACTGGCGCGCATGATCGACGGTCGTTTCGTGGTGGACGCCCACGTCCACGCCCCGCGCCTGCCCACGCTGAAGCCGGCCTGGCTGGACTGGGCCCGCGACTTCGCCGGCTCGTACCCGTGGCGCACGGTGTACGACGAGGACGGCGCGGTGATCCCCGCGGCCATGGACGAGCTGATGGACGCCGAGGGCGTCGACCGCGTGCTGCTGTTTTCCGAGTACAGCCCGCGGGCGACGGGTATTCAGCCGATCGAGGACAACCTGCCGCTGGTGGCGCACAACCCGGAGCGGTTCCGGCTGGTCGCGAACATCAATCCGCACCTGCACCACCCGGCCCGTGACGAGGTGGCGCGCCAGCTCGACCTGGGTGCGGTGGCCCTGAAGCTGCACCCGGTGCACGGCGTGTTCTCCCCGGCGGACAAGGAGCTCTACCCGGTGTACGAGCTGTGCGCGACGCGGGGCGTGCCGGTGATCCTCCACTCGGGACTGAGCCGGTTTCCCGGTTCGCGCGCGAGTTATGGCGATCCGATGCTGCTTTCGGACGTGGTGGAGGACTTCCCGTCGGTGAACTTCGTCTTCGCGCACGGCGGCCGCGGCTGGTGGTACGACGTCGCCGCGTTCATGGCGCAGGCCAAGGCGAATGTGTGGCTGGACCTGGCCGGGTTGCCGCCGAAGAAGCTGCCGGAGTACTACGCGCGCTTCGATCCGGTGCGGCTGGCGCGCAAGTGGATCTTCGGCACGGACTGGCCGGGGGTGCCGGGGACCGCGGTGAACGTGCGGGCGGTCGCGGAACTGGGGCTGCCGGAGGACGTGCTGGAAGGCGTTCTTTCGGGTAATGCACTGCGGTTGATGCCGGGGCTGCGGTAGTTCTTCAGCGGCCGCCGAAGCCCTCGGCGACCAGGTGCCGTCGAAGGGCGGCGAGGCACCGGCGGCGCAGGGTCGAGACGCTGGCCGGGGCGATGCCCAGTTCGCGGGCCAGCTCACCCGGCGAGAGCTCGGGGTAGTAGGCCAGCATCACCACCAGCCGGCGGTGCCGCTCGGGCAGGCGGGAAACCGCGCGCCACAGGGCAGTGGCCTCTTCGGCCGCCAGCGCGGCGGGCTCCGGTGACAGCGGTGGCCGGTGGTCGGGTCCGGTCTCGCCGCGGGTGCGGCGGGCGATCGCGCGGGCCGCGTGGCGGCGGGCGACCGTGGTCAGCCAGCCGCCGAGGCGGGTCTGGTCGCGCAGCGCCACGGGCCGCCGCAGGAGTTCGAGCCAGGCGGACTGGCAGGCGTCCTCCGCGTCGGCGCGCAGGCCCGGATCGGCGGCCAGGGTGCGGACCACGAGCGCGGAAAGCGTCTGGAGATCGGTCTCGCCCCACATCGTGGTGTGTGTCCCTTCTTCGCCGTGTCACCGGAGGCAGACGGGGCTCCCCGGCGGGCGGATCCGGGTAAAAGGGACGAAGCCCGGAACGGGTGAACCCGCTCAGCCGTTCACCGTCCGCAACGTGCGCATGGCTTCGGCCAGGGCCGGGGCGTCGTCGGAGAGGGGGGTCAGCACGATGCGGCGCAGGATCTCCGCGCAGGCCGTGCGGGCGCGTTCGGCGACGTCGAGGCCGTGGTCGGTGAGGGCGGCGAAGGTGACGCGGCGGTCGTCCGGGCTGGGGACGCGGCGGATGAGGTCCGCGGCGGCCAGGCGGTCGGCCACCTTGGTGAAGCCGCCGCTGGAGAGGGCGGCCTCGGTGGCCAGGCGGGTCATCGGCATGCGGTGCTCGGGGGAGCGCACCAGGCGCAGCAGGATGTCGAACGACGCCGGGGCCAGGCCGAACCGGTCGGTGATCTCGCCCATGAGCCGGTTCTGCGTGGCGAGGTAGCCCTCGATCACCAGCCCCCACCAGGTCACGATCTCGTCGTCGTCCGTACACGGGTCAGGGGTCACGGGAACCACGGTACCGCTATTTCTTACGCGCGAGAGACTGTGCGGTGACCGAGCCGGCCCACCGGCGACCGCCGGGGCCGCCGCCCCGCTCGGCGCTAGGGTCGGGGCCATGACTTCCGGGGCGCTCGAACGGGCGAAGAACCTGCTGGACACCACCATCCTGGCCGACGGCCACAACGACCTGGCCTGGGCGCTGCGGATGCAGGGCGGGCCAAACCCGGTCGAGGCGGCCGCCGCGCTGGACCTGACCGCGCGGCAGCCCTCGTTGCACACCGACTTCCCCAAGCTCGCGGCGGGAAAGCTCGGCCTGCAGTTCTGGTCGGTGTACGTGCCCTGCCAGTTCGAGGGCCACAGCGCCGTGACGGCCGTGCTGGAGCAGGTGGAGCTCGTGCACCAGCTGGCCGAGCGGTACCCGGACCGGCTGCGGCTGGTGGACACGGCGACCGAGGCCGAGGCCGCGTTCGCCGAGGGGCGGATCGCGTCGCTGCTGGGCGCGGAGGGCGGGCACAGCATCGGGGAGTCGCTCGGGGTGTTGCGGAGCCTGCGCCGCCTCGGCGTCCGGTACCTGACCCTGACCCACAACTTCAACACCACCTGGGCCGACTCCGCCACCGACGAGCCGGTGCACGGCGGGCTCACCGAGTTCGGCCGCGAGGTCGTGCGCGAGATGAACCGGATCGGCATGCTCGTGGACCTCTCGCACGTCGCGCCCAGCACGATGCGAGACGCGCTGAAGGTGTCCAGCGCGCCGGTGATCTTCAGCCACTCCTCGTGCGTTGCGGTCAACGACCACCCGCGCAACGTCCCCGACGACGTGCTGGGGCAACTGGCGTCGAACGGCGGCGTCGCGATGGTCACCTTCGTGCCCGGCTTCGTCTCCGCCGCGGTCACGGCCTGGGACGAGCAGCTCAAGGCCGCGATGGCCGCCGCCGGGCAGGACTTCCTCGACCTCGGGCAGCGCGGCCGGTTCGCCGGGACCTGGGACGCGCCGCCGAAGCCCGCGGCGACCGTGGCGGACGTCGTCGCGCACGTCGAGCACGCGCGTGAGGTCGCGGGCATCGACCACATCGGCCTCGGCGGTGACTACGACGGAGTGGGCGCGCTGCCGGAGGGACTCGAGGACGTTTCGAAGTACCCGGTGCTGTTCGCCGCGCTGATGGAGCGCGGCTGGAGTGACGAAGAGTGCGCGAAGCTCGCGGGACTGAACACGCTGCGCGTTCTGCGGGACACCGAACTCACCCATTAGGGCAACAGGCCAGCGTTCGTGCGCGTCCGGGCGGACAATCGGGGCATGGCCCACGCGCGAGACGACCACCCCACCGGTGCCGCGATCCCCGAAGTCCACGAAGTTCCCGAAGCGGCGCCCGTGGTGGTCCCGGGTGCGGGAGAGCCCGCGGTGGACCGGGCCGGCGACGTCCGTCCCGGTCCGGAGGAGGTGAAGCCGGTGCCGACGCCGTCGGCCCGGCCCTCGAAGATCAAGCCGACCCGGATCAGCGGCACCTGGGTCGCGGTGATCGTGGCGATCGTCGTGCTGGCGTTCCTGCTGGTCTTCATCCTGCAGAACCTCGACACGGTGACCGTGCACTTCCTCGGCGCCGAAGGCAGCATGCCGCTGGCCGTGGCGATGCTGTTCGCCGTGATCGCGGGCGCCGCGCTGGTCGCGCTGATCGGCGGCGCGCGGATCCTGCAACTGCGCAAGCAGGCCCGCCGCCCGCGCCGCCGCTGAGCCACCGAGCCGCTGAAACCGGCCGACCACTCAGCCGACGAGGATCGAAACCATCCCGAGCATCGTCGCGCAAACGTTTTCGTCCCCGCTGAGCTCGACTTTCGCCGAGACCTCCGCGGGCTGCACCGCACGGGTGCAGAGCCGCCAGAAGGTGTCCGGATCGGTGGTCACGGTCGCCAGCGGCGAGCGTGAGCCGGGTGCGCCGCGGTCCAGCACCCAGCCCGTACCGGTCGAACGCGCGGTCCAGCGGCCGCCCGAAGGCCCGGTCACGGTGTAGCCGACCTGGCGCCCGGCGCGCGCGGTCACCGAGCGCAGGGTGAACGGCAGCGCGCGCACGAACGTGTCCACCACCGGCGCCCGGAACTCCGGCTCGTCGAGCGGCTCCGCGCCCACCGCGGCCCGGATCTGCTGCTGGTGCACCCAGTACTCGGTGTACTCCCGCGCCACGTCCAGCCAGAGCGGCGCCGGCTCCGGGCCGGCCCAGCCGATCGGTCCGCCCGGCTCGTCGAGGTCTTGGCGCTTCCACAGGTCGGTCAGTTGTGAGGTGCTGTCCACCAGCATCGCGAACAGCACCTCGGGCGAAAGCCGGCGCAGCGCGAGCACCCACTCGGCGTTGATGCGGTCGACGAACGCCGGGACGGTCTCGCCCGGGTGCGGCTCGTCGACGCGGTAGCCGTCGCGGTCGCGGGAGAGGCGGCCGAGCTTGCCGCCCAGGACGTGGGCGACCAGGTCGTGCACGGTCCAGCCGGCGCAGGCCGTGGGCGCGGCCCACTGGGCGGCGTCGAGCCCGGTCAGCACGTCCACCAGGGCCTGCTCCTCCCGCGCGAGCAGCGGCAGGACGTCGATCGGCGGACCCCAGTGCGGCGCGGTCATGGGCGTCATCCAAACAGCCGGCCCGAGCTGTCCGTCACAGGGCTACCCGGCCTACTCGCAGGTAGCATCAGCGCGAGCACAGAGGGGAGCCCGCCCGTGGACCACCAGCGACCGAACGAAGTCGTGGATCTGGCGCGCCGGGCCGGGCGAGTGGCCGGCTGGGCCGCGCGCACCGGTTTCCAGTTCGGCCGGAAGCTGCCGGGGGTCGACACCGCCGAGCGCGGCATCCGCCAGGTCGAGCGCACCCTGCTCGGGGAACTGCGGCGCCGGCTCGACGACGTCGACGACCCGTACCACGCGGCGCTGGCCGCGGCTTCCGCGATGAACCGCAACGACGGCAACCCACGGGTGGTCGAGGCGGGTGCGACGCTCGTGCCCGTCCGCCACCACGACGAGCCGCTGCGCGCTGCGATGGCCGAACTGCTCAACCACTCCATCGGCTTCGGGCGCGAGCGGGCCCGCGAGTACCTGTACGCGACCATCCTGCGCCAGCTCACGCCCGACGAGGCGCGCATCCTCTCGGCGCTGTCGGACGGCTCGCCGTTCCCGGCCGTCGACGTCGCCGAGCGCACGGGCGTGGGCGCCACCGGGCGGATCGTGCTGCGCAACGCCTCCACCGTCGGCAAGTCGGCCGGGGTGTCCCTGCCCGACCAGGTGCCCGGCTACCTCACCCGGCTGATCGGGCTGGGCCTGGTCGAGCTGGACGAGGAGGTGCCTTCGCTGGAGACGCAGTACGAGATCCTGCTGACCGACGAGACCGTGCGCGAGGTGGAGAAACGGGTCAAACGGGTCAAGGTGATCCGCCGGACCGTGCACATCTCACGGCTCGGCGCGCAGTTCTGGCAGGCCTGCGACCCGAGCCTCGCCTAGTGGGCGCCTTCGTCTCCGGCGTCTTCGACGACTTCACCCGGCACTGGGGGCTGTACGTCTCGATCCCCGTGGTCGCCGCGCTGATCGGCTACGGCACCAAGCTGGTCGCGATCCGGATGATGTTCCAGCCGGTGGAGTTCATCGGGATCAAGCCGTTCCTCGGCTGGCAGGGCATCGTGCCCAAGCGCGCCGCGCGGATGGCCAGCATCGCCTGCGACACGATGACCGAGCAACTGATCCAGCCGGCCGAGGTCGTCGCGCGGCTGGACGCGGACCGGATCGCCCGCGAGATCGAAAAACCACTGCTCGCCGCGGTCGAGGACATCGTGCGCGAGGTCGCCGGGCACTACCAGCCGGGGCTGTGGGAGTCGCTGCCGGTCAGCGTGCAGCGGCTGGTGATCCAGCGGGTGCAGGCCGAGTCGCCGCACATGGTCAAGGCCGTGCTGGAGCTGATCAAGTCCGATGTGGACAGTGTGTTCGACCTCAAGGGCATGGTGGTCGCCAGCCTGGTCAAGGACAAGCGGCTGCTCAACCGCATCTTCCAGGAGGCCGGGGCCGAGGAGTTCAAGTTCATCGCGCGCTCCGGGCTGGTCTTCGGCGGGCTGATCGGCGTGATCCAGATGATCGCCTGGGTGTTGTTCAAGTTCCCGCCGATCATGCCGGTGTTCGGCCTGTTCACCGGCTGGTTCACCGACTGGCTGGCGCTGCGGATGATCTTCTACCCGCTGGAGCCGAAACGGTACTTCGGCGTGCAGTGGCAGGGGCTGTTCCTCAAGCGGCGCGCGGAGGTGGCCGAAGCGTACGGCGAGCTGATCGCGAAGGAGATCATCACCCCGCACAACGTCATCGAGGCCGTGCTGCGCGGACCGCTGTCCGACCGGGTGCTCGCGCTGATCCAGCGGCAGCTCGACGCCGAGCTGGGCCGCGCGGCGAACGTCGCCAAGCCGCTGCTGGTGTTCGCCATCGGCGGGCGCCGGTACCAGGACGTGAAGCTGTCCATCGCCGAGCAGATCATGACCCGGCTGCCGGAGACCATGCGCTACATCGAGGACTACGCCACCGATGCGATGGACATCCGCAACGTGCTGGTGGACAAGATGAAGGAGCTGTCACCGGAGGAGTTCGAGCAGTTGCTGCGCCCGGCCTTCCAGCAGGACGAGTGGATCCTGATCGCGACCGGCGCGATGCTGGGCTTCGCCGTGGGTGAGGCCCAGGTGCTGATCCTGGAGCAGCTGGCCACCTGAATCCGGCGCCGGACGTTCCCCGGGAACTCGGGACGCAGGCACTTGCCCCGGTCCCGGAAAAGCCAAACGGCTTTGTGGGGCTCCTCACCACGGGGCTCGCGTTCCCCCTGGTCGACGGGGGTGGGTGTGGCCCGCGTCGCTGGCGACGGGAAAATTCTCTGTTACGTTTCCTCATTATGTCCGGAAAGCACTTGATCGAATCCCCGACCAAGGCCGATGGCGCCACCCTCTGGCGAATCGCGCGCGATTCGCAGAAGCTCGATTTGAACTCCGCATACGCGTACCTGTTGTGGTGTCGCGATTTCTCGGAGAGTTCGGTGGTGGCCCGGGTCGATGGTGCGGCGGTGGGATTCGTCATCGCCTACCGGAAGCCGGCGGAACCCGAAGCCGCGCTCGTGTGGCAGGTGGCCGTCGACTCGTCCCAGCGGGGGCAGGGCCTGGCCGGGCGGCTGCTCGACCAGCTCGGCGAGCGGCTGGTGGACAGCGGGGTCCGCTACCTGGAGACCACGATCACCCCCGACAACGAGGCCTCGATCCGGTTGTTCGCTTCGTTCGCGAAGCGGTGGAACACCGATTTGGCGAGCAGTCGCCTGTTCGAGGCCGGGGATTTCCCGGAAGACGGTGAAGGCGGACACGCACCCGAAGACCTTTACCGGATCGGACCGTTGGCCCGCCAGTAATCCGTGCCATTCGGGGCGAGGCAGGAGCAAGGAAACGTGATGAGCATCTTCGAAGAGCTCGAATCGGAAGTGCGCAGCTACAGCCGCAGTTGGCCGGTGGTCTTCGACCGCGCCCAGGGCAGTTGGCTGCACGACGAGGGCGGTCGGCCCTACCTCGACTTCTTCGCCGGGGCCGGCGCGCTGAACTACGGGCACAACCACCCGAAGCTCAAGGCCGCCCTGATCGACTACCTCCAGCGGGACGGCGTCACGCACGCGCTGGACATGTTCACCGTGGCCAAGCGGGACTTCCTGGAGACGTTCCAGGCCAAGATCCTCGAACCGCGCGAGCTGGACTACAAGGTCGTCTTCCCCGGCCCCGGCGGCGCGAACGCCGTGGAGGCCGCGCTGAAGCTGGCCCGCAAGGTGACCGGCAAGGAATCGGTCATCAACTTCACCAACGCCTTCCACGGCATGACCCTGGGCGCGCTGTCGGTGACCGGCAACTCGATGAAGCGCGGGGGCGCCGGCATCCCGCTGGTGCACGCGACCCCGATGCCCTACGACCGCTACTTCGACGGCGCCATGCCGGATTTCCTGTACTTCGAGAAGCTGCTCGAAGACTCCGGCAGCGGGCTGAACGAGCCGGCCGCGGTGATCGTCGAAGGCGTGCAGGGCGAAGGCGGCATCAACGCCGCGCGCCTCGACTGGCTGCGCGGGCTGTCCGAGCTGTGCGAGCGGCACGGCGTCCTGCTGATCTTCGACGACGTCCAGATGGGCTGCGGCCGCACCGGCGCGTTCTTCAGCTTCGAGGACGCCGGCATCACCCCGGACATGGTCTGCCTGTCCAAGTCGATCAGCGGCTACGGCCTCCCGATGGCGCTCACGCTGATCAAGCCGGAGCTCGACGTGTGGGAGCCGGGTGAGCACAACGGCACCTTCCGCGGCATCAGCCCCGCGTTCGTCACCGCCACCGAAGCGCTGCGCACCTTCTGGAGCGACGACGAGCTGGAGAAGTCCACCAAGGCCAAGGGCGAGCGCATCGGCGCCGCCTTCACCGACCTCGTCGAGGCCCACCCGGACGCCAACCTGGTCGCCAAGGGGCGCGGGCTGGCGCGCGGCATCGAGTTCGCCGACGGCGACCTGGCCGGCGCGGTGTGCCGGGCCGCGTTCGAGCGCGGCCTGCTGATGGAGACCTCCGGTCCGGACGGCGAGGTGGTGAAGTTGCTGCCGCCGCTCACCCTGACCGACGACGAGCTGACCCAGGGACTGTCGATCGTCGACGAGTCCGTCGCCACGGTCCTGGGCCAGTAGCCTCGGACCGGAACAAGTTAGGAGCCGCCCGTGCTGGTCCGCACCCTCGACGAGGTCACCGACACCGAGGCCGACATCAAGACCCCGAACTGGCGCAGCAAGCGCATCGTCCTGGCCAAGGAGGGGGTCGGGTTCTCGGTGCACGAGACCACGCTCTACGCGGGCACGGTGAACGACTTCTGGTACGCCAACCACATCGAGGCCGTGTTCATCACCTCCGGTGAGGGCGAGATCGAGGACCTGGCCACCGGCGAGGTCCACCCGCTGCGGCCGGGCACCCTCTACCTGCTCGACGACCACGACCGGCACCAGGTCCGGCCGAAGACCGAGATCAAGTGCGTGTGCGTGTTCAACCCGCCGGTCACCGGCCGCGAGGTGCACGACGAAAACGGCGTGTACCCGCTGGTCACCGAGGACTGAGCCCGGCCGGGCCCCCGCTCCCGTCCCCGCCACGCCGAGCACACCACAAGACGATCAGGAGGCGAGTCACTGTGAGGCCGATGGGCACCCAGGTCGAAGACCGCTACCCGACCCGGATCACCGGAACGCCGGACCAGCTCCCCCGCGTGCACCCCACGGTGTGGGGCACCGAGGCCGACGGTCCGCTGGATGCCGCCGCGCTGAACCACCACGAGGTCACCGGCTACACCATCGACGGGGGACTGCTCTCACCCGGTGAGGTCCACACCTACTGGCAGGAGCTCACGCGCCTGTCCTCCGGCGAGTCGCTGCGCGACGACGAGCGGGTGGTCACCGAGGCGAAGACCGGCGAGGTCCGGTCGGTCTTCGAGGTGCACGAGCTGTCCGGGCTGATCCGCGAGCTGGTCCGCGACCCCCGGGTGCTGGACCGGGCGCGGCAGATCCTCGGCTCCGAGGTCTACATCCACCAGAGCCGGGTGAACTACATGCCCGGCTTCCGGGGCACGGGGTTCTACTGGCACTCGGACTTCGAGACCTGGCACGCCGAGGACGGCATGCCGTCCCCGCGCGCGGTCAGCTGCTCGATCGCGCTGACCGACAACCACCCGTACAACGGCGGCCTGATGATCATGCCGGGCTCGCAGCGCGCCTTCGTGCAGTGCGCGGGCGAGACCCCGGAGCAGAACTACAAGGAATCGCTGAAGGACCAGCGGGTCGGGGTGCCGGCCGAGGACGACATCACGAAGCTGGCGGCCGAGCACGGCATCGACCAGTTCACCGGACCGGCCGGCTCGGCGCTGTGGTTCGACTCGAACATCATGCACGGCTCGGCCAACAACATCACGCCGTTCCCGCGGTCGAACATCTTCCTGGTGTTCAACAGCGTCGAGAACCCGTTGCAGGAGCCGTTCGCGGCGAAGGCGCCCCGGCCGTCGTTCATCGCCGCGCGGGACAGCACGCCGCTCGAACGGTGACCGTCCCGGACCGTGGGCGCTCCCGCTGCGGCCGGATTTGTGATCAACAGCGCAGCATCGGTCCCCGGCGGCGGGTCGGAAGTAGCGGGCGATGCGCGCCCTGTTACCTTCTTGCCACTCCGCTCCGGCCCTTCGGGGCCGCGGCGGAAGAGTTGTCCGCGGCGGTCCGGGTTTTCAGCTCGGGGTGAGCCCACCCGACCGCCCGGGGACGACCCGAGGTCGGGCAGACCGCGCCCCCTGGCGGCCTGGCTGACGCGTATCGAGTCCGGCCCCGCACCATCAGTTCGGGAACTGATGGCGCGGGGCCGGATTCGTTTTTTCCGCTCCGCCCCCGTCGCTGCGTTACGACATTCGGGGCAACACCGAGGTCGAGCTGCCGAAGTTGCGCCACGCACGGTGAGACGAGGGCCGATCGGTGGTCGCCCGAAGGGCATCGTCCACGAAAGAGCTGTATCTGTCAGCTCTCGATCACGGTAGGTTGACGTTCCTGGCGGGGGAGACGCCGGAACAGCCGGGGAGGTGCGCTGGAGCATGGCCGAAATCGGGGCCGGCGCGCGCGTCGAACTGCTCGGGCCGGTGCGCCTGCTCGACGGCGACCGCGCCGTGGCCATCGGCGGGCCCGGGGTGCGCGGACTGCTCGCCTTGCTGGCCCTGCGGGCCGGCAAGGTCGTGGCGCTGGAAGAGATCATCGACGCGTTGTGGGGCCACGATCCGCCCGCCACCGCGCGGACCATCGTGCACGGCAACGTCTCGCAGCTGCGCCGGATGCTGCGTGACATGCCGGACGGGCCGGTGGCGCAGATCCTGACCAGCCCGCCCGGCTACCGGCTCTCGATCGACCTGGAGCGGATCGACGCGCACCGTGCGCGGGCGCTGCTGGAGCACGCCGCGCTGGAGCCGCCGAAGCGGGCCGCGGTCCTGCTCGCGGAAGCGCTGGCCCTGTGGCAGGGGCCCGCGCTGTCCGGTGTGCCCGATTCCGTGCGGGCGCCCGAACTCGAGGACCTCCGCCTGGCCGTGCACGGCGCCCGGGTGGACGCCGACCTCCGCCTGCGCCGCCACAACGAACTGATCGTCGAGCTGAGCCCGATCGTCCGGGCCGACCCGCTGGCCGAGCGCACCGCGGGCCAGCTCATGCGCGCGCTGTACCACGCGGGCCGCCGCGGCGACGCGCTCGAGCTCTACCGCACGGTTTCGCGGGCCACGCTGCGCGTGCTCGGGGTCGAGCCCGGCAGCGAACTGCGCGGGCTGCACGAGCGGGTGCTCAACGACGACCTGGGCCTGCGCGAGGTGACCGGGCCGCAGCGGGCCGAGCCGGGGCCGGCGCCTTTGCAACTGCCCGCCGCGCTGCCGGCGCTGGCCGGGCGGGACGAGGAGCTGGCGTGGCTCGACGGGCTGGCCGGGACGGCCGGGAGCACGGTCGCCGTGGTCTCCGGCACGGCCGGGGTCGGCAAGAGCGCGCTGGTCGTGTGGTGGGCGCACCGCGCGGGCCGGTTCTTCCCGGACGGCGTGCTGTTCGCCTCGCTGCGCGGGTTCGACGCCCGGGAAGCCCCGCTGGCGCCCGCGGACCTGCTGACGCAGTTCCTGCTCGGCCTCGGCGTCGCGTCCAGCGAGGTGCCGGAACGGCTGCACGAGCGGGTCGCGCTGTACCGCTCGCTGATCGCCGGGCGGCGGATGCTCGTGCTGCTCGACGACGCGCGCACGGTGGAGCAGGTCCGCCCGCTGCTGCCGCCCGGCTCGCGCTCGATGACCGTGGTGACCAGCCGTTCGCGGCTGGAGGGGCTGGCCGTTTCGAACGCCGCCCGGGTGCGGGTGCTGGGCACGCTCGCGCCCGAGGCCGCCGTGCGCGTGATCGAGGAGCTGGCCGGCCCGGGCGACTTCGACCTGAACCACGCGCTGGCCCGGCTCTGCGGCTACCTGCCGCTGGCGTTGCGGATCGCCGGCGCCCGGCTGTCCTCCAGTCCACAGTGGACCCGCAAGGACCTGGTGGACGAGCTGGGCAACGAGCGCACCCGGCTGGCCGCGCTGCAGGTCGACGGCACCGACGGCACCGACAGCGGGGTGCGGGCGGCGTTCGACGTCTCCCTCCGCGGTCTGTCCCCGGACCTGGCGCGGCCACTGCGGTGGCTCGGCGCCCTGCCGGTCGAGTCCGTGGGCCCGCAGCTGATGGCCGCGGTGGCGCGGATCCCGGTCGGCCCGGCCCGGCGCGCGCTGCGGGCGCTCGCGACGCACAACCTGCTGGCCGAGACCGCGCGTGACGTGTTCGCCCCGCACGACCTGGTCCGGCTGTACCTGCGCGAGCTGGCCGAGTCCGAATTGGACAGTGACGAGCGGTCCGCGGGGCTGGGCCGGGCGGTGTCCTACTACCAGGCCGCCTCGGACACGGCGCGGCGCCGGATGCTGCGGATCGTGGATTCGCTCGACTTCACCGGTTCGCGCCCGGCCGACGAGCTGCCCCCGTTGCGGACGTTCGACGAGGCCCAGCGCTGGTTCGCCGCAGAATGGCCGAACCTGCTGGCGGTGCTCGACGCCGCGTACGCCGCCGGCCGGTACTCCGACGTCTGGCGGCTGGCGCGGGTCGCGCACACCTACCGGGTGGTCCACCCGCTCTCCGACGACTGGAACCGCCTGGTCGACCTCGGACTGGCCGCGGCCGAAGCCGCCGGCGAGGTGCTCGGGCAGTGCTGGATGCTCATCTCCCGCTGCGCCATCGCGCTGACCTTCGAGCTGCCGCAGGGCTGCCTCGCCGACGCCGAGCGCGCTCTCGACCTGGCGTCCGAACTGGGCGACAAGCGGCTGGTGACCTCGGCCAACATCCACCTCGGTAGCGCGCTTTCCCTGCTGTCGCACCACGACGAGGCGATCGAGCGGCTGCGCGAGGCGGTGGCCGAGACCGAGCGGACCGGCGACCTCGAGCTGCGCGGTCAGGCTCTGGCCAACTGCGCCGAGACGGAGAAGCGGGCCGGGCGCGTCCAGGAGGCGATCGCCCACCAGCTGGGTTCGCTGGAGATCGACCGCGAGCTGGGTGACGACAGCTACGCCGTGGTGTCCCTGAACAACCTGGCCGAGCTGCACCTGCGCGCCGGTGATCGGGCCGCGGCCGAGCGCTACACCCGCGAAGGCGTCGAGCTGGCGACGGCGCGTCAGCTGGAGCTGCAGGAGGGCGTCCTGCGCGCCACGCTCGCGCGCATCCTCCGGGCCGGGGGGAGCGTGGGCGCGGCGCGGGAACAGTACGCGCTGGCCGTGCGGCTCTGCGAATGGACGAACCCGGGCCGGGTCTCAGACCTGCGGACGGAAGCCGCGGAGCTGGACTAGCTCGTGAGTGGCTGGGCGGGTGAAAGGCTGGGCGGGGGCGGGCCCAGCCACTCACGAACCGCTGCTACTGCGCGGTCGCGGACCGGGCGGCGGCGACGGTCTGGGCCAGCAGCACCGCAACGGTCATCGGGCCGACGCCGCCGGGGACGGGGGTGATCAGGCCCGCGCGGTGCCGCACGCTTTCGAAGTCGACGTCGCCGACGTTGCCCGGGTTGTAGCCGGCGTCGATGACCACCGCACCCGGTTTCACGTCCGCACCGCGGATGAACCGCGGCTTCCCGACGGCGGCGATGAGGATGTCCGCCTCCCGCACCACTTCCGCGAGGTCCCTGGTGCGCGAGTGCGCGTAGGTGACGGTGGCGTCACGTCCGAGCAGGAGCAGGCCCATCGGCCGCCCGAGGATCGCGCTGCGCCCGACGACCACGGCCCGCCGCCCGGCCGGATCCACGCCGTACTCGTCGAGCAGCCGGACGATCCCGCCCGGCGTGCACGAGGTGAAACCGGGCGTCCCCAGCGCCATCGCGGCGAACGAGCGGGCGGTGACCCCGTCGACGTCCTTGCCCGGCGCGATGGCCTCGAACGCGGCGCGCTCGTCGAGGTGGGGGCCGACCGGGTGCTGGAGCAGGATCCCGTGCACCCCAGGGTCTTCGGACAGTTCGGTGATGGTGGCGACGAGCTGCGCGGTGGAGGTGGCCGCGGGCAGCGCGACGGGCCGGGAGGAGATCCCGGCCTTCGCACACCGGGCCTGCTTCATCCGCACGTAGGTGCGGGACGCGGGATCGTCACCCACCAGCACGGTCGCCAGGCACGGCGCGCCCCCGGTGCGCTCGGTGAACGCGGCGGCCTCGGCGGTGGCCCGCTCGACGATGCGGCGGGCGAGTTCGCGCCCGTCCATCAGACGGGCCGTGGTCGGTGTGGACTCGGGCGGTGTGAACGCGGTAGGTGTGGACGCAGGCGGTGTGGACACGGGCGGCTCCCGGGGATCGCATCGGATGCCCAGGCGCGCGGCGGTGGCGGGATCGCCGGGCCGCTCCCCGGTGGTGACTCCACCCCAGCGCCAGTCACGGCCCGCGGCCAGGATAGCCCAATCCGGGGTGGACCGGTCCGGGAGCGCGCCGCACGGACCCGGCGCAAGGATCGGTTTGATCAAGGTTTTCGCAGGTGGAGCATACCCTGGACGGGCATCCTTAGTGGTTTCTTAGCGGCTTCGCGACGGGCCCGCGTAGGGTCCGTCCAGTGCCGGTGGAGCCCTAGGGGAGGGGCAGTCGGAGAAGCCGGCACCACGGACCCGCGACCGCTCGCGGCCGGGTCCGGGAGAGCCGCCAGGAGCGGCTCGGTGGCGGTTGGCCGGCCGAATTGGGGGTAGGCCGGCCGGCCGCCAGGCCCCTCGCCGCGTCCTGGCCGGACCTGGGACCTCGCGCCGCTGGACTTAGAGCGGTGGGACCTCGCGCTGTGGAACTCCGCGCCCTGGGATCGGCGCGCGGCCCACCCGCTCACCTCGCCGCGGATCGCCGGTGGCCGAAGCGACTCCGACCGGGCCCTCGGCTACTCCACGTTGGCCGTGCACAGCGCGATCGTCGTCCCGCTGTTCTCCGCCACCACGCGGCCGTCGACCGTGATGGTGCAGCTGATCTGGTTGCTGGCGCCCGTGTTCGAGCTGTCGGCGGTGAGGGACAGGATCGGGGTTCCGCCGTTGTAGGAGGCTTTGCCGTGCCACTGGTCGGTGCTCGGGGGAGCGTCGTCGGTGCGCTGGTCGTTCAGCGTGCCGTAGCGGACGGTCGCGCCGCCGGCCGAGGTCACCACGTAGTCCACCGTGTGCTTGTCGCCGGAGAGCGGCGGCAGGTGCAGTCCGCTCGAACCGGTGGCGCCGAACGCCGTCGGGAACAGCATCGTCGCGCCGGACAGCAGGGCCGCGGTCACCGAGGCCAGCAGGGCGAGCACGGCCAGGGACCGTCCGCCGAGCACCCCGCGGCCGGACTGCACCAGGCCGGCGATCGCGAGGACCAGGCCGAGGCCCGCGAGCGGCCACGCGAGATACCCCAGGTTCGCCGTGAAGGCCACCGCGATGGCCGCGAGCCCGCACAGCAGCGCGACGACGGCGAAGAAGTTCGGCTTCGGCTTGGCCGGGGCGCGGCGCTGCGTGACGGAGACGGGAGCGGGTGGGCGGCTGTGGCGCGCGGGGGCGAGGGGATACCGCTGATCGGACGTCATGCGTGGGGCCCTTCGGGTCGAAGTGCGACGACGTTAACCCAGAAGTGCGACCCTAGCCGAAATCGTTACCTACTGGAAAATGTCACCATTTCACCGCATCCGACGGTCTCCGGTCATTCACTGTCCCCGTACCCGGCCTCGACCTGCTGGTTTACTGGAAAGTTCAACGAAAAATCATGATCGAAAAAGGCGTGACGCAGGGCCGGGGGAAATACCCGTGGAATGCCCGCGGACGAATTCGCGCCAGTGGGTTCAGTGATCGAAGAGGTTCACTTCGGGGGTGATCTCCAGCAGCTCGTGCACCGGGCGCCCGCGCCGGCCGTCGATGGTGGTCGTGCGCACCACCCGGAGCCGGGCGGTCACCGGGCGGTCGAGGTTCTCCTTGATCTGGTCCAGCAGGTCCGGGGCGACCGCGCCCTGGATGGTCCCGCCCGATTCCCGCTCCAGGTAGAAGATCCGCCGCCGCGTGCGCACGCCGTCGAGCCGTCCGCTCACCGTCTCGTAGCCGACGGCCTCGCGGGATTCACGCAGGCTGCCCTGCAGCACCCGCGCCTGCTCCGTGGTCATGCTGCGGGTCAGCTGCTCGCCCGCCGTCGGCGTGAGCGCCATGCCGATGCCGGCGTGCTTGCTGACCGCGTTGACGACGTCGCTCACCGCGTTGCGGACCGTGTCGCGCTGTAGCAGCACGGCGTCGAGCGCGCCGTCGTCGGAGCCGTTCGCCGGGAGGAAGTCGCACAGCTCCTTCACCGCGCGCTCGGACAACGTCTCGATCCCGTCGTGGATCAGCGCGTCTTCGAGCGCGGGCTCGGGAAAGCCGAAGAAGATCGCGTTGCCCGCCTGGCCGCGCTGGATCAGCGGCGCCTTGTCCCGATCGGCCTGCTGGACGAAGGTGACCTCGTTGGACGGGTTGCGGATGATGTGGCCGATCTTCGCCGTCGCGTCCTGGAGCGCGCGGCTGATGTCGGAGAAGGTGTAGGCGTCTATGTGCGTCTCGCCGATCACCGACACGTGCAGCAGCGGCGAGCGCGAGGTGCGCTCGAACTTCGCGTTGGCCGCCATCGCGGACGCGCGGGCCAGGTCGTCGAGCCAGGTGCCGCCGGGGACCTCGTCGGCGATCCGCCGGAACTCGTTGCTCACCAGACCATCTCCGGGAACCCCTTGCCGCCGTCGGCCCACACGGCCTCCCACACGTCCTCGTCGCCCGGGCGGCACAGGAAGCCGTCGAGCATGCCGCCGACCGGCTGCACCTGGTCGAGGTACATCGCGGGCTGCCCGACGATGATGCCGCGCAGGGTGAGCAGTCCGTACAACGCGGTGCGCCCGTGCTCGTCGAGCCGCTTGAGCGCGCCCCACTCGTCCGGGATCAGCACCACGTCGAGGCCCTGCGGCGGGTGCGGCGTCGTCCGCGTGACGAACGCGCCGCTGACCCAGGCACGCCCGGAAGAGATCACCCGGCGGGCGACCCCGAGGTAGCTGTTGAGGGCGCTGAACAGGATCTCGCGCTCGTTCTGGTACGGCGCGTCGAAGACCAGCCGCTCGTAGACGTCGGCCAGGTCCGCGGGGTGCCGGCCCGGGGGCAGCAGGTTCTGCGACGTCCAGTGCGGGAGCGCCATCGGACCTCCTGACCTCGTCCGGGGCTCGCCGGCTCCCGCTCACAGTGCGTAGCCGAACTTACCAGGCGGGTGTCAGCCACCGCGCCCAGGCCGCCGCGGCGCGGGCCGGCCCGCCCGCTCCCACCCACCGGTCGTCTCCGCGTCGGCGGGCCAGCCGAGATCACCCGACAGCCGGGCCTCGGGCTCGGGCAGCCGGCCGTCGGAGCGGTGCTCCGGCTCGTAGGGCTCGTCCGGGTCGACCTGGGGGTAGTCGTTGTAGACCCGCTCGGGTTGCTCCTCGTACTCGTAGTGGCCGACCGGCGGGATGTACTGCGTCCGCTCGGCCTCCAGCGGCGCCGGCACGTCGAGCGGCTCGTCCTCGGCCTCGTCGTGCTCGTAGACCTCGGGCTCGGCCACCGGCTTCGGCCGCGTCGCGCGCATCAGCAGCCACATCACCGCGGCCCCGAGCAGGAACGCGATGAGCAGCCAGAGCCAGATCTGTCCGAAGAGCCAGAGCATCCGCCATCACCTCTCTTCGACTGTGATCTCGACGCGCCGGTCGTCCCCGCCGTTTTCACCGGTGCCGGGTGCGGTCGCGCTGGTGCCGCGGGCCAGCAGCCGGTCGGCCGGCACGCCCTCGCCGGTGAGCAGCCGCACGACCGTGCGCGCGCGGTTCTGCGCGAGCCGGAGCGCGGCCGTGCGCCCGCCCGGGCTGTCGGCGACGTATCCGGTGATGCGGTAGCGCAGGCTGTCCGGCGCGTCCGTGAGCAGTTTCGCCAGGCCGCGCGCGGCCTGCTCGCCGTCGTCGGTGAGCTTCGCGCTGTCGGGCTTGAACGTGATGGGGGTGTCGCCGAGCTGCTTGTCCAGCGCGTCCTGCAGGCCCGCGCGGTCGGTCGGCGGCGTGGACGGGGTGGTGCTCGGGCTCGGCGGCGGTTCGCTGGAAGGCGGGGGCGGCGTGCTCGGCGGCGCGCTGCTCGGTCCGGGCGCGGGTGGGCTCGGCGCGCCGCCCCCCGAGACCTGTGCGGATTCGACCCCGTCCACTCCCTGGACCACCCCGAGCGCCCGGCCGGCCTGCTCGGCGGGGAAGCCGGACAAGGTGGCCTGACGGCCGGAGAACGCCACGTCGCCGCCGGTGATCCCGGCCGCGGTGAGCGCGGAGCGTGACCGCTCGCCGAGGTTCGACTCGATACCGGACCCGCCGATCCAGGTGGCCAGCCCCGCGAGCAGGGCCGTCACGACCACCGCTACGGGGATCAGGCGGAGCCAGCCGCGGGTACCGGACATACGCCGACCTTAGGCCGGTGCCTGTCCCTTGGCGACCTGGTCGGGCCCCGCCGTCCGGGCGGGCAGGACCGATGGGGGCGACCGGACGCGCAAGTCCCGCTCACCCCCCGGGGTGAGCGGGACCTCCGGGCGAACGGCAGCGGTCAGGAAGCGGTGGCGTTGTCCTGGAAGTTGCGCACCTCGAGCTCCAGGGCGGCGGCCTCGGCCTGCCCGAGCGGGGACAGCTGCGGGCGCTTGGGCACCAGCCCGTCACCCATGGACTCGCCCCTGATCTGGCGGCGGATCCACGGCAGCAGGTGCGTCTTGGTCCAGGTGAGGTCGGAGCGGCGGGAGCTCATCCAGGTGAGCGGCTCGGTGCCCTCCGGGTACGGCTCGCGCCAGTTCTCCTCCACCGGCACGCCCAGCACCTCGGCGGTGAGCAGCGCGATGCGGCGGTGCGCGTCCGGGGTGAAGTGCAGGCGGTCGTCGCTCCAGGCGCGGCGGTCGTGCAGCGGGGCCATGGTCCAGAGGTCGACCATCTTCGCGCCGTGGCGCTCGGCGATCGCCCACAGGTGGGTGTTGTAGATGCCGACCTTGCCGCGCAGCACGCTCATCACGGACAGCGTCTTGAGGTCGGGGCCGTTGAACATGACCACCGGGATGCCGGCCGCGCGCAGCTTCGCCACCCCGTCCTCCAGGTGCGCGGCGACGGCGTCCACGTCCGCGCCCGGCACGATGATGTCGTTGCCCCCGGCGCACACCGTGACCAGGTCGGGCTGGAGCTCCAGGGCGATCGGGAGCTGCTCGGCCATGATCTCGTCGAGCATCTTGCCGCGCAGGGCCAGGTTGGCGTACTGGAAACCCGGCTCACCCCCGGAGAGCACCTCCGCGAGCCGGTCCGCCCAGCCCCTGAAGGACCCGTCCGGCAGTCCGTCGTTGAGGCCTTCGGTGAAGCTGTCACCGATGGCCACATAACTGTCGATTCCGTACACGCTGGGTTCCCCTTCCCGCCTTGCCGCGCCTGCCCCGGTATGTAGTTGTACACCCCAACTAACGATCGGACGTCCCCGTATCCTTCCCGGAGGCCACCCGTGAATTCAGGTGGAGGACACAGTCTCGTCTCTTGTCGGCCCCGTCCGCGCGGACATTACGCAAACTTCACCAGGTGGCGAACAGGTGAATCGCCAGCGCGAGGGGCTGATCGGGTCCTTCTCGCGGCCGAGGTGTGGTGAAGGTCTCCCCGCCGGGAGCGCCCGGCCGGGATCCGGCAGGCTGGGAAGGTGACGGAAGACCAGACACCGGCGCGCGAATCGCTCACGCAGATCCTCGGCGGCCACCGCGGGGCGATCGACGCCAGCGTCCCGCCGGTCGCGTTCGTGGCCGGCTGGCTCGCCACCGGCCGATCGATCGGCTGGGGCGCCGGCGTGGCCATCGTGGTCGCGGTGCTGCTCGGCGGCTACCGGGTGGCGCGCGGCGGCAAGGCGCGCGCGGTGGTGGTCAGCCTGGCCGCCGTGGTCATCGCCGCGCTGATCGCGCTGCACACCGGCCGCGCGCAGGACTTCTTCCTGCTCCAGCTGCTGTCCAACGCGGCGAGTGCGCTGCTCTTCGCGGCCAGCATCGCGGTGCGCTGGCCGTTGCTCGGGGTGATCGTCGGGCTGCTGGTCGGCCAGAAGACCCGCTGGCGCCGCGACCCCGCGCTGCTGCGCGCCTACTCGTGGGCGAGCTGGGTGTGGGTGCTGCAGTACCTGGCGCGGGTGGTGGTCTACGGGCTGCTGTGGTGGTCCGGGCAGGTGGTCGCGCTCGGCATCGCGCGCAGCGTGCTGTCCTGGCCGCTGGTGGCGGCGACGATCGCGGTGAGCGGCTGGGTGCTGTACAAGGCCCTGCCGGCGGATCATCCGGGCCTGCGCGTGATCCGGGAACCCGGAGCCGACAACCGGCCCGGGACATAAGGCGGCCCCCGGCGAGGGGGGAGGGTCCGGGGGCCGGTTCCCACGGTACCCGGATCACCGGTCCTTAGTCGACGGTTTCGGCTCTTCGAACCAGTTTTCGGTGGTATTCACGATCGGGAAGGCCGCGGGGCGGTCTCGCCCCAGACCTCGACCGCGGCCAGCCAGGCCGCCCCCAGCACCCCGTCGGAGCTGGTCAGCACGTCGAGACCGGGGAGGCCGGCGCGCACGGCGGCCCCCACCGGACTGCTTCCGGACAGCACGCTGCCCACCAGAACCAGCGGGGTCGACTCGCCGGGTTCGCGCGTGGCGAGCGCCAGCGCGACGAGTGAATCGGCCGCGCGGGTGACGATGTCGGCCGCCGCCGGCTCCCCGGCCGCCGCCGCGGCGCTCACGAACGGGGCGAACCGGGCCAGCCGCACGGGCGGTTCGGCGTTGGCCTTGGTGATGAGCGCGTTCGCGGCGGCGGCTCGGCCGGCCTCGGTGGCCAGTCCCCTGTGGAGAGAGTGGAAATCCGGGTGACCGGAATCGGCTCCAGCGCCGTCCGCGCCCGCAGCGGTCACCATCGCCGGGTGCGTCGCCTTCGTGCTCCCCTCGGCCGCGTCCGGTCCCGGGTCGCCCGCCGCCCGGCCCAGCCCGGCGTCCACAGCGGACGGTTCCGCGGCGGCCGCGAGCACGGCGGCCGCCAGCCCGGTCAGTTCGGCCCCGCCGCGCAGAGCCGCCAAAGTGGACCGGACCGCCTCGCGGCCGAGCCAGTAGGCCGAACCCTCGTCGCCGAGCAGCCAGCCGTAGCCGCCGGCCCGGGCCGTGGTGCGGCGCCCGCGGATGCGGCAGGCGATGGAGCCGGTGCCGGCGACGAGCACGGTGCCGTCCGGGGCCGAGGTGGCCGAGGCGTACGCCACCTCGGCGTCGGCCACCGGGCGGACCAGGCCGCCGAGCCCGATCCGCCGCCACGCCGCTTCGAACACCGCCGCGACGGCCGGGTCGGAGAGCTTGCTCACCCCGGCCAGGCCGACCACCCCGGCGGCCACCCCGGTCCGCCCGTCCAGCGCGGTCGCGATGGCGGCCGCGATCCGGCCGGCCGCGACCTCGGGCGAGTGGGCGTTCGGGTTCGCGCCCTCGCCGGCCGCCGAGCCCAGCACCACGCCGGCGGCGTCGACCACGATCGCTCGGGTCGAGGTACCGCCGGCGTCGACGCCGACCACCAGGCTCACCGGGTCTTGGTGACCTTCAGCAGTCCGCGCGGGCTGTCCGGGTCGCCGCCGCGGGCCAGCGAGAGGCCCAGCGCGATCCGCTGGACCGGCAGGATCTCCAGGATCGGCGCGAGCTCCTCGGCCGAGGGCGCCACCGGGATCCGCAACGCGGCCGGCACCTCCGCGGCCGCCGAACCCACCGCGAGCACGTCCGCGCCGCGCTTGCCGACGGCGTCGAGCACCTCGGCCATCGCCCGGCCGCCCGGCCCGGCGCTGGTGACCGCGAGCACCGCGGTCTCGCCGTCGACCGCCGCGACCGGACCGTGCAGCAGGTCCGCACCGCTGTAGGCGCGGGCCGCGAGGTAGCTCGTCTCGGCCAGCTTCAGCGAGCCTTCCAGCGCGGTCGCGTACGAGTAGCCGCGGCCGGTGGTGAGCACGCGGTCGACGAAGCGGTAGCGGTCCACCGCGCGCTGCACGCCCTCGGCCGCGCCGTCGAGCGTCTGCTGGGCCAGCTCGCCCAGCTTCTCCGCGTCGGCGCCCTGACCGCCGCGGATGGCGTCGATGAACAGGTACAGCGCGAGCAGCGTCGCGGAGTACGTCTTGGTCGCCGCGACGGCCTTCTCCACCCCGGCGCCGATGTCCACGCCCAGCTCCGCCGCCGCGCGCAACGGCGAGTCGAGGGTGTTCGTGACCGAAACGGTCAACGCGCCCTGCCGCCGCGCCGCCTCGGTCACCTCGATGAGGTCCGGCGAACCGCCGCTTTGGCTTACGGTGACGAAGAGCACGTCACGCAGGTCCGGTCGCGCGCCGTAGAGCGTCGCGGTGGACGGCGACACCAGACCCGCGGGCAGGCCCAGGAGTACCTCGATCAGGTACTTCGCGTACAACGCAGCGTGATCACTGGAACCACGGGCGGCGAGCAGAGCGAAACGCGGGGGATTTTGTGAAACCTTTTCGGCTACTTCCGCAATTCCGGCCTGCCGCTCGACCAGTCCGGCCAGTACGGCAGGCTGCTCCGAGATTTCCGCGGCCATGTGCTCGCCGGGGTGTTGTTGGGTCATCACTTTCCTCTCCGCCGGGACCGGGGCCCCGGGTGGTGCTGAGCGGCGTGCGGTTAGGTCTAGACCAATGCTAGCCGGGCGGAGCGTTTGTGGTGAAGGGTACGTTTCCTGGTGGGCAAGTGGCGCGTTAGTGAGGGAGCCGTTCATGTTGGAGACATCCCCCGCGGGTGAGGCGGGAACCACGGCGGGTGTGCGCGGGCAGCGTGAACCCAAGTACTGGGCGCTGAAACAGCACCTGCTGGACCTGCTCGACGCGGTGGCGCCGGGTTCGCCGATCCCGACGGAACGGGCGCTGGCGGGCGAGTTCACCGTGTCCCGCACCACGGTGCGCCAGGCGCTGGCGGACCTGACCGCCGAGGGACGGCTGCACCGCGTGCAGGGCAAGGGCACCTTCGCCGCGGAACCGAAGCTGGCCCAGCGGCTGCAGCTGTCCTCCTACACCGAGGACATGCGCAAGCAGGGCCTGAAGCCCTCGTCGAAACTGCTCGAGGTCGAGGAACTGGCCGTCGAGGGCGAGATGACCAAGCTGCTGGCGATCCGCGCGGGCGCGAAGATCCTCCGGCTGCGCCGGCTGCGGCTGGCCGACTCCCAGCCGATGGCCCTGGAGACCACGCACCTGCCGCTCGGCCGGTTCCGCGGGCTGCGCAAGCACATCACCGCGGGCGGTTCGCTGTACGCGGTGCTGCGCGAGCACTACGGGGTCGAGCTGGAGCGCGCGGAGGAGACGATCGAGACCTCGCTCGCCGGACCGCAGGAGGCCGAGATGCTCGGCGCCGACGTCGGCATGCCGGTGCTGATGCTGACCCGGCACTCCTTCGCCACCGACGGCAAGCCGGTGGAGTTCGCCCGGGCGATCTACCGCGGCGACCGCTACAAGTTCGTCACCACGCTGCTGCCGTGATCCCGGATCGGGTGCTTGCGCCCGGACCGCGGCCACGCCACCGTGTGCGCATGGACTCGAAGCAGCACCGGTGACCGCGGCCGAAGCCACCGGGATCCGCTGGGGCACCCCCGTGGCCCGGGGCGTGCTCTGGACGACCATCCTCGGCTCGGGCATGGCGATGCTCGACGGCACGGTGGTCAACGTCGCGCTGCCGCGGATCGGCGAGGAGCTGCACGCCTCCGTCGCGGGGCTGCAGTGGATCCTCGACGGTTACCTGCTCGCGCTGGCCGCCCTGATCCTGGTCGCGGGCTCCCTCGGCGACCGGTACGGGCGGCGGCGGGTGTACCTGGTGGGCGTGGTCTGGTTCGGCGTCGCCTCCGGGCTGTGCGCCGCGGCGACGTCCACGGAGACGCTGGTGGCGTTCCGCGTGCTGCAGGGCGTCGGCGGCGCGCTGCTCACCCCCGGCTCGCTGGCGATCCTGCAGTCCGCCTTCGCGCGGGACGACCGGGCGCGCGCGATCGGCGCCTGGTCCGGGCTCGGCGGCATCGCCTCGGCCGTCGGCCCGCTGGTCGGCGGGCTGCTGGTGCAGCTGTGGTCGTGGCGGCTGGCGTTCCTGATCAACCTGCCGCTGGCCGTGGTGGTGGTGCTGATGGCGCGCCGCTACGTGCCCGAGTCGCGGGACCCGGACGCCACCGGCCACCCGGACTTCGGCGCCGCCGCGCTCGGCGCCGCCGGCCTGGCCGGGGTGACGGGCGCGCTGGTGGAGGCGCCCGGACGCGGGATCGGCGACCCGGTCGTGCTGGTCGCGCTGGCCGTCGGGGTGCTCGGGCTCGCCGCGTTCGTCCGGCTCCAGCACCGCTCGCGTGAGCCGCTGGTGCCGCCCGCGCTGTTCCGCGACCGCACGTTCACCCTGTCCAACGGGCTGACCTTCGTGGTCTACGCCGCGCTCGGCGGCGTGTTCATGCTGATGGTGCTGCAGTTGCAGGTCTCGCTGGGCTATTCGCCCACCGCGGCCGGGCTCGCGGGGCTGCCGATCACCATCCTGATGCTGCTGCTCTCGGGCCGCTCCGGCGCGCTCGCGCAGCGCATCGGCCCGCGGACCCAGCTGGTGGTCGGCCCGATCGGGCTCGGCGCCGGGATGCTGCTGCTGACCCGGGTCGGTCCCGGCTCCTCGTACCTCGGCTCGGTGCTGCCCGGCGTGATCGTGTTCGGGCTCGGCCTGGCCACGGTGGTGGCCCCGGTGACCGCCACGGTGCTCGCGGCGGCCCCGGACCGCTACGCCGGGGTCGCCTCGGGGGTGAACAACGCGATCGCCCGATCGGGTGGGCTGCTGGCGGTGGCGGTGCTGCCGGCCGCCGCCGGGCTGACCGGTTCGGGTTACCGGGACCCGGTCGCGATGACCACCGGCTGGCGGACGGCCCTGACCATCTGCGCCGTGCTGGCGGTGGCGGGCGGGCTGATCGCGCTGGGCATCCACAACGGGGTGCTCGGCGGGTCCGGGGCCACCGCGGCCGAGACCGGCGACGGGGCCGAGGCCGAGCCGCCGGCCCCCACCGGCGGCGAGCGCCCGGCCGGGGAGTCGCCGCACCCGGGTGACCGCTACCACTGCGGGGTCGAGGGACCGCCGACGCACGTCCGGCCGTGAAGGGCTGGTGAGCTGGTTCAGGCCAGCAGCTCCGCCAGCAGGGCGGGGTCGATGTTGCCGCCGGAGAGCACGGCCACGGTGCGCCCGCCCGGCAGCTCGCCGGAGCGGTGCAGGAACGCGGCGACGGCCGTCGCCCCGCTCGGCTCGGCGACCAGGCGGGCCCGGCGGGCCAGCTCTCGCACGGTGTCGCGGATCTCGTCCTCGCTCACCGTGACGATGCCGTCGAGCACGGCCTTCAGGTGCGCGAAGGTGAGTTCGGACGGCTGCGCGCGCAGGCCGTCGGCGATCGTGCGGGCCCGTCGCGACATCGGCCAGTCGACGCGGTGGCCGGCCCGGAGGCTCTCGGCCGAGTCCGCGGCCAGCTCCGGCTCCACGCCGTAGACCCGGGCGCCCGGGCACCGCGCCTTGATCGCCGTGCCGACGCCGGCGGCGAGGCCGCCCCCGCTGACGGGCACCAGCACGGTGTCGACCTCCGGCAGGTCGGCGGCGATCTCCAGGCCGATCGTGCCCTGCCCGGCGATCACGTCGCGGTGGTCGAACGGCGGGATCAGGGTGAGTCCGCGCGCCTCGGCGATGGCGTGGGCGGCGCTCTCCCGCTCGGCGATGGGCACCTCGACCACCTCGGCGCCCCAGCCGAGGGTGGCTTCCACCTTGATCCGCGGGGTCACGTCCGGCACCACGATCACGGCCGGGATCCCGAAGGACTGCGCCGAGCAGGCCACCGCCTGCGCGTGGTTGCCGCTGGAGTAGGCGACGACGCCGCGCCGGCGCTCGGCCTCGTCCAGCGCGGCGATCGCGTTGTGCGCACCGCGGATCTTGAACGCGCCGACCGGCTGGAGGCTCTCGGGTTTCACCCACAGCTCACCGGAAACCCAGGACTGGCGGAGCAAGGGCGTGCGCACGGCGGTGCCGGCGACCCGCTGGGCCGCCGCTTCGATTTCGGGGATCGTCACGAGTTGCATGTGGTGATTATGTCAGGGGATGGTGAGCTTTAGACCGTCCACTATGGATAGTCAACGTGGCGTCGCTCACCTCTGGGCAACGAAGGGAGTGCTCCGGACGACTTACTCGTTGGAACCGGTAAGGAAAAATGGGCGGGACAAGCAGATCGGAATCATGAGCGAGGAGCAAGAGAAAACGTCCGGGACGGAGACGAAGAAGGGGCTGCGGCTGACGCCGGTGCTCGCCGCCGCGCTGGCCGCGGTGACGGCGGCCCTGCTCGGATCGACCCTCGGCGTGGCCGGGACCGTGGTCGGCGCCGGGGTGGCCAGCATCGTCACCACGGTCGGCAGCGAGCTGTACCTGCGCTCGCTGCAGCGCACGCGCGACGCCGCGCTGAAGGCGCGCTCCGTGCTGGCCACGGCCGGGCAGCGGCGCGCGACCGGCGTCGGCGGGCTGGAGCCGGTGGAAGACCCGGCCCAGCTGCCGACCCAGTACCTGTCGACCCGCGTTCCCGATCCGTCCGAGATGCCGACGGTGCGGCTCCCCAAGCCCTCCGGGCCGGAGGAGACCGAGCCGGAGGCGGGCGGCTCACTGGCCGAGCGGCTCCGGAAGCTGCGCTGGCCCCTGGTCATCGGCACCAGCGTGATCGCCACGGCCGTCGCGATCGTCTTCATGCTCAGCCTGGAGGGCGTCACGGGGGGCCGGGCCGGGGCGAACTTCTACCACGACCCGGGCACCAGCCAGCAGCAGAAGCAGGACGACCGCACCCCGGACACGACGCAGAACACCGCGCCGCCGCGTGAGACCTCGTCCGGCGAGCCGACGTCTTCAGCGGAGCCGACCTCTTCGTCCACGCCCACGAGCCGGCCGTCGTCGGACAGCGAACCGTCGACCAGTTCGACGCCGAGCACCGGCAGCTCCCAGTCGCCGACCCAACGGAGCCAGCCCACTTCGCCGGGCGGCCAGCCGACGAAGGCCAATCCCTGACGGTTTCGGCCCTGACGGTTCAGCCCAGGCGGCGCTTCAACGCCTGGGCGGCCGCCTTCGGGTCTTCGGCCCCGGTGATCGCGCGGACCACCACGATCCGCGTGGCGCCGGCGTCGAGGACCTCGGGCAGCCGGTCGGAGTCGATCCCGCCGATGGCGAACCACGGCCGCCGCGGCCCGTCCGCCGCGGTCGCGCGCACCAGGTCGAGGCCGGGGGCGAAGCGGCCGGGCTTGGTCGGCGTCGGCCAGCACGGACCGGTGCAGAAGTAGTCCACGCCGTCCTCGGCGGCGGCCGCGCGAGCCTGCTCGACCGAGTGCGTCGAGCGGCCGATGACCACCTCTTCGCCCAGGATCCGGCGCGCGAGCGGCACCGGGATGTCGTCCTGGCCCAGGTGGAACACGTCGGCCTCGACGGCCAGCGCGACGTCGGCGCGGTCGTTCACCGACAGCAGCGCGCCATGGCGCCGGCAGGCTTCGGCGAGCACTTCCAGCGCCGCGATCTCCTGCTTGGCTTCGAGCGGCGCGCCGTCCGTCTTGTCGCGAAGCTGGACGACGTCGACGCCGCCGGCGAGCGCGGCGTCGACGAACTCGGCCAGGTCGCCGCGGGACGAGCGGGCGTCGGTGCACAGGTACAGGCGGGCTTCGGCCAGACGGGCGCGGATCCGGTCTCCGGTCAGGGCGGGCATGGCGGCGACGTTACCCGCGCGCTACGGTGGAGCCGTCCGCACGGGAGCCCGGGCACGGGCTGAGAGGGAGCTGAGCGCTCCGACCGTGGAACCTGATCCGGGTCATGCCGGCGCAGGGAGCGTGATCCCTTGAGCGAGAACCTGACCGTCGTCGGCGGCGGCGTGATCGGGCTGTCCGCGGCCTGGCGGGCGGCCCGGCGCGGCCACCGGGTCACGGTCTTCGACCCCGAACCCGCGCGCGGCGGGGCGTCCTGGCTGGCCGGTGGCATGCTGGCGCCGGTGACCGAGGCGTGGCCCGGTGAAGAGCACGTGCTGAGCCTCGGCGAGCAGTCGTTGCGGCGCTGGCCCGAGTTCGCCCGCGAGCTGGCCGCCGAGGGCACCGATCCGGGCCTGGCCGCGCACGGGACGCTGGTGGTCGCGTTCGACCGCGCCGACGCCGGGCACCTGGACATCCTGGCCGGCTACCTGCGCTCGCTGGGCCGCGACGTCGAGCGGCTGACCGGGCGCGAGGCGCGGCGGCGGGCGCCGGGGATCGGCGCCGTCCGCGGCGGCCTGCACGTGCCGGGTGACCTGGCCGTGGACAACCGCGCCCTGCTCACCGCCCTGCTCGACGCGTGCGTCCGGCGGGGGGTGGAGTTCCGCCGGTCCCGCGTGGACCACCTCGACGGTCTCGGGCCCGTGGTGCTGGCCGCCGGGGCCTGGACCGGGCGGCTGCACCCGCGGCTGGCGGAGGCGGTCCGGCCGTTGAAGGGCGAGATCCTGCGGCTGCGCCCGCGCCGGGACTGCCTGCCGCCCCCGCCCTGCACCGTGCGCGCGGTGGTCGAGGGGCGGCCGATCTACCTGGTCCCGCGCGCCGACGGCGAACTGGTGCTGGGCGCGACGCAGTACGAAGCGGGCTTCGACCGGGCCGTGACCGCCCGTGGGGTCCGTGAGCTGCTGGAGGGCGCGGAACGGATCCTGCCCGGCATCACCGAGTACGAGCTGGTCGAGATCGCGGCCGGGCTGCGGGCCGGGAGCCACGACGCGCTGCCGTACGTCGGGGAGCTGTCCGACGGGGTCTTCGCCGCGACCGGGCACCACCGCAACGGGCTGTTGATGGCGCCGGTGACCGCGGACGCCGTGGTCGCGTGGCTGGACGGGCAGCCGCCGCCGGAGGCGATCCGAGTGGCCACCCCCGCCCGTTTGCCGGACAAGGAGCGAGTCTGATGGAGATCGAGGTCAACGGGAGCCGGTGCGAGTTCCCGGACGGCGCCACGGTGGCCGACGTGCTCGACGCGCGGGGGATCGCGCGCCCGGGCGTGGCCGTCGCGGTGAACGGCGAGGTCGTCCCGCGCGGGGCGTGGCCGGGCTCGGTGGTGCCGAAGGGCGCGAGCGTCGACGTGCTGACCGCGGTGCAGGGGGGATGAGCGTGGCGGACGGGGACCAGCTCGTCATCGGCGAGCACAAGCTCTCTTCCCGGCTGATCATCGGCACCGGGGGCGCGGCCAACCTCGCGGTGCTGGAGCGCGCGCTGCTCGCTTCCGGCACCGAGCTGACGACGGTCGCGATGCGCAAGGCGGACACCGGTGGCGGCTCCGGGGTGCTGGCCCTGCTCCGCCGCCTGGGCATCGGCCTGCTGCCGAACACCGCGGGCTGCCGGACGGCGGCGGAAGCGGTGCTGACCGCGCGGCTGGCGCGCGAGGCGCTGGAGACCGACCTGGTGAAACTGGAGGTGCACGCCGACGACCGCACCCTGCTGCCCGACCCGATCGAGACGTTGGACGCGGCGGAACAGCTGGTCGCGGACGGGTTCACGGTGCTCGTGTACACCAACGACGACCCGGTGCTCGCGCTGCGCCTGGAGGAGGCGGGCTGCGCTGCGGTGATGCCGCTGGGCGCCCCGATCGGCACGGCCCTGGGCATCCGGAACCCGCACAACATCGAGCTGATCGTCTCGCGCGCGTCGGTGCCGGTGGTGCTGGACGCGGGGATCGGGACGGCCTCCGACGCCGCGCTGGCCATGGAGCTGGGCTGTGACGCGGTGTTGCTGTCGACCGCGGTGACTCGCGCGACGGATCCGGAGCGGATGGCCGCGGCGATGCGCTCGGCCGTGGTGGCGGGGCGGCTGGCCCGGGAGGCGGGCCGGGTGCCGCAGCGGTTCTGGGCCCGGGCTTCCAGCCCGGACCGGTGAGGGCTCGCCCACCCGGGGCCGGGCGGGAACGGGAAGCCGGGGGGTGCGTCCGGGCCGCGTCGGTGGACCGCGGTGGTGATTTTGTCCGCGTTTAACGCGGAGCGAGCACGGTCAGGCCGTATGGTTGACGGCACCTTTCCGGCGCACCAGCGGCGGGCAGAGCGGGGAGAAGGAGCCAGCCGTGACCCTCACTTCGGTCCAGGACGTCTCGGGCAGGTTGTACCTCGCCGTGGGCCGGCTTTCGCGGTCGCTTCGGCAGGCCGGGGTGCCGGGGCCCGGGCACGGGGCCATCTCGGCCCTGGCCACGCTGGTGCACTCCGGGCAGTTGCGGCTCGGTGACCTCGCGGCCAAGGAGGGCGTCGCGGCGGCCACCATGTCGCGGATCGTCGCCACGCTGGTCGAGTCGGGCTACGTCACGCGTGAATCCGACCCCCTCGACCGGCGGGCCTGGCTCGCGCGGGCGACGGAAGAGGGCGAACGGCTCGTCTCCGGCGTCCGGTCCACCCGGGTGCAGGAGCTGAACCGGCGGCTCGACCGCCTGGCCCCCGAAGACCGGGACGCCCTCACCGCCGCGCTGCCCGCCCTCGAGGCCCTGCTGTCCGACGAAGCCTGACCGGGCGGGGTCTCTACCGCTGCTCCGGCGCCAGCCGCCAGAACGCCGACACCGGGCCGACCTTCGCGCCCATCGGGTACGCGTGCTCCACCGCCTGGGAGACGAACCACTTGCCGTACCGGGCAGCCTCCACCACCGACAGGCCCTTGGCCAGGCCGGCGGTCAACGCGGAGGCCATCGTGTCGCCCGCGCCGTGGGTGTGCGGGGTGCGGTAGCGGGGGCCGGGCAGCTCCACGAAGGTCGAACCGTCGAAGAGCAGGTCGACGCACTCGGGGTCGGCGAGCAGGTGGCCGCTCTTGACCAGGACGTACTTCGGGCCCAGGCGGTGCAGCACCACGGCGGCGGCGTGCATGCCTTCGCGGTCGGTGACCCGCAGTCCGGTGAGCAGGCGCACCTCGTCCAGGTTCGGGGTCAGCACGGTGGCTCGCGGGAGCAGCTCGTCGCGGACCGCGGTGAGACCGGCTTCGTCGAACAGGGGCTGGCCGTGCATCGACGCGGCGACCGGGTCGACCACGAACGGGACCCTCGCGTCCCGGCCGATCTCCGCCCGGTCGCAGGCCGCGGCCACCGCGTGGATGATCTCGGCGGAGGCCAGCATGCCCGTCTTCGCCGCGCCCACGCCCATGTCCGAGGCCACCGCCTCGATCTGCCCGGCCACGATCCGCGGCGGGATGTCGTGGCGGTCGTGCACGCCGAGGGTGTTCTGCACCGTCACGGCGGTGACCGCGACGAGCCCGTGCACCCCGCAGGTGAGGAACGTGCGCAGGTCGGCCTGCAACCCGGCGGCGCCGCCGGAGTCGGAGCCGGCGATGGTCAGCGCGGAGGGCGGGGCGGGGGGCTCGGGGTTCACGGGCGGGTTCCGACTTCTGGTCTAGTCCATCTGGTCAGCTGTCCTTCATCCACAGTCCACCACGGTGGCACAGTGTGGGAGCCATTGCACTTCCGGTGGGTGAAAGGGCCAGGATGAAGATTTCCTCAGTGGTCGTGGCGGTCGGTGCGCTCGTCGCGGCGACGCTGTCCGGGGCGGGCGCGGCGAGCGCGGACAGCCCCAAGATCTCGCACGTGACGACGGTCGGCGTGCACAACACCTACGACCCGGCGGCGTACCCGTACCTGGCGCAGGCGCTGGACAACGGCTCCTCGCTGATCGAGCTGGACGTCTGGCCGGACGTCATCACGCACGAGTGGAAGGTCAGCCACTCCAACCCGCTGGGCAACGCCAACAACTGCGTGGCCGCGTCCTCGGCCGCCGACCTGTACTCCGGCGGCGCGAACAAGGACCTGGACAACTGCCTCGACGACATCCGGATCTGGCTCGCCGCCCACCCCGGGCACACCCCGCTCACCCTCAAGCTGGAGATGAAGACCGGCTTCTCCGACAACCACGGCCTCGGCCCGGACGAGCTGGACGCCACCTTCCGCGCGCACCTGGGCGGCGCCGTGTTCAAGCCCGCCGACCTGCTCGGCGGCTACGCCACGCTCGACGACGCGTCGAAGGCGGACAACTGGCCGAGCGTGGACTCCCTGCGCGGCAAGGTGCTCACCGAGATCATCCCGGGCACGGTCGAAGAAGGAAACCCGACCGACACGCTGCACACCGACGTCGAGTACGCGAACTACCTGCTGGCGCGCAAGGGCGCCGGGAAGCTGGGCGAGGTCCAGATCTTCCCGACCGTGCACGGTGCGGCCGCCGGCGACCCGCGCGACAAGTACAGCGCGAACCTCAAGCCCTGGTTCGTGGTCTTCGACGGCGACGCCAATGCCTGGGTCACCCAGACCGGCCCCGGCTGGTACGACGGCAACCACTACTACCTGGTGATGACCGACGCCCAGAACGTCGCCCCCGCGATCGACGACCACAACCCGACCGTGGAGCAGGCCGGCCAGCGCGTGGCGGACCTGGCCAAGCAGCACGCCTCCGTGGTCACCTCGGACTGGACCGGGCTGACCACGGTCCTGCCGCAGGTGCTCCACCGCGGCTGACCCCGGGCTCGCGGACCGGGGCCATCGCTGCGCGCGGTGGCCCCGGCCGGGCCGAAGACAACTGTCCACTTCGGACTCGGAATCCGCTGCGGCGGCTCGTGCCGCCGGGCCGGCTTCGTCACGGGATCAGTCGAAGCGCGGGCCGATGTTCAGCTCGCGGGCCCGCAGTTCCGCGAGGTCTCGGCTGGTCCCGATGCCCGGCTTGGGGCTCAGGCCCCAGTTCCGGACGAGCTTGATCACGGCCGCCGGTCGGTGCTCGGTGACCAGCCGGTCGACCTCGGTGCGCAGGGCTTCGGGCAGGCTGTCCCACAGGGCGCGGGTGCTGGTTTCGTCGGTCACCGTGCCAGTCTGGCCGCTCAGTCCGCGAGCCGCCAGAACGGCGAGACCGGGCCCACCCCCGCGCCGAGGGGGTAGGACTCCGCGACGCACCGTTCGATGAACCGCTTCGCCTGCTCCACCGCCGTCGGCACGTCGGCGCCCTTCGCCAGCGAAGAGGTGATGGCCGAGGCCATGGTGTCGCCGCCGCCGTGGGTGTTCTCCGTCGCGATGCGCTCGCCGCTCAGCTCGATCAGCTCGGTGCCGTCGTAGAGCAGGTCCACGCAGGTATCGGTGTCCTGCAGGTGGCCGCCCTTCACCAGCACCCAGTCCGGGCCGAACTCCAGCAGCGCCTCGGCCGCCGCGCGCCGGGTGGCCGCGCCGGTGACCGTGATCCCGGTGAGCAGCCGCACTTCGTCCAGGTTCGGCGTGACCAGAGTGGCCAGGGGGAACAGCTCGGTGCGGATCGCCTCCAGCGCCTCTTCGCGCAGCAGCGCGTGCCCGGTCATCGACGCCGCCACCGGATCGACCACGAACGGCGTCCGCGTGCCCCGTCCGATGTGGACCTCGCCGAGCGTCTTCGCCACCGCGCGGATGATCTCGGCGGTGGCCAGCATGCCCGTTTTCGCCGCGTGCACGCCCATGTCGCCCGCCACGGCCTTGATCTGCGCGGTGACCACGTCCGCCGGGATCTCGGTGAAGCCCAGCACGCCCATCGAGTTCTGCACCGTGACGGCGGTGAGCGCGACCAGGCCGTGCACCCCGTTCGCGAAGAACGTGCGCAGATCGGCCTGCACGCCCGCACCACCGCCGGAGTCGGATCCGGCGATGGTGAGGGCGGTCCTCGGTACGACGGTCATCGATCGACCACGGGCAGGTACACCTGGTTGCCCTGCTCGCCGAACTCGGCCGACTTCTCCGCCATCCCGGCCTCGATGGCCTCCACAGTGGACAGACCGTGCTCCTCGGCGTACTTGCGCACGTCCTGGGTGATCCGCATCGAGCAGAACTTCGGCCCGCACATCGAGCAGAAGTGCGCGGTCTTGGCCGGCTCCGCGGGCAGCGTCTCGTCGTGGAACGAGCGCGCGGTGTCCGGGTCGAGCGCCAGGTTGAACTGGTCGGTCCAGCGGAATTCGAAGCGCGCCTTGGACAGCTCGTCGTCCCACTCCTGCGCGTGCGGGTGGCCCTTGGCCAGGTCGGCGGCGTGCGCGGCGATCTTGTAGGTGATCACGCCGGTCTTCACGTCGTCGCGGTTGGGCAGGCCGAGGTGCTCCTTCGGCGTCACGTAGCAGAGCATCGCCGTGCCGTACCAGCCGATCTGCGCCGCGCCGATGGCCGAGGTGATGTGGTCGTAGGCCGGTGCGATGTCGGTGGTGAGCGGGCCGAGGGTGTAGAACGGCGCCTCCCCGGTCAGCTGCTCCTCGAGTTCGACGTTCTCCTTGATCTTGTGCATCGGCACGTGGCCGGGGCCCTCGATCATCACCTGCACGTCGTGCTCGCGCGCGATGTGCGTCAGCTCGCCCAGCGTCTCCAGCTCGGCGAACTGCGCGCGGTCGTTCGCGTCGGCGATGGAGCCGGGGCGCAGCCCGTCGCCGAGGGAGAACGTGACGTCGTACTTCCGCAGGATCTCGCAGAGCTCGGAGAAGTGCGTGTACAGGAACGATTCCCGGTGGTGGGCCAGGCACCAGGCGGCCATGATCGAGCCGCCCCGGCTGACGATGCCGGTGACGCGGCGCGCGGTGAGCGGGATGTAGCGCAGCAGCACGCCGGCGTGCACGGTGACGTAGTCGACGCCCTGCTCGCACTGCTCGACGATGGTGTCGCGGTACACCTCCCACGAAAGCTTCTCCGGGTCGCCGTCCACCTTCTCCAGCGCCTGGTAGATCGGCACGGTGCCGACCGGCACGGGCGAGTTGCGCACGATCCACTCGCGGGTCTCGTGGATGCGCTTGCCGGTGGACAGGTCCATGATCGTGTCGGCGCCCCAGCGGGTGGCCCACACCATCTTGTCGACCTCCTCCTCCACCGAGGACCAGACGGCCGAGTTCCCCATGTTGGCGTTGACCTTGACCAGGAACTTCTTGCCGATGATCATCGGCTCGGACTCGGGGTGCCTGCGGTTGGCCGGGATCACCGCCCGGCCGCGCGCGACCTCGTCGCGCACCAGCTCGGGGGAGCAGCGCTCGCGCGCGGCGACGTACTCCATCTCCCGGGTGATCACCCCCGCCTTGGCCCAGCCCAGCTGGGTGTCGTGCGTGCGCCCGTCGGCCCAGCCGGTGCGCAGCGGGTGGAGTCCATTGTGGACGTCGATCTTCGCTTCGTGGTCGGTGTACGGGCCCGAGGTGTCGTACACGTCGAAGTGCTCACCGTTCGAGAGGTCCACCCGCCGGGCCGGGACCCGGAGCCCGGACTCGGTCCGGTGGTAGACCTTGTGCGAACCGGTGATCGGCCCGGTGGTCACGCTCGGTGCGATGGCGGCCTTGTTCTCCAGCGTCGTCAACGACGTTCACTCCCTACGCCGGCATTACCCGGTCAGGTTCATGCGGTCGGCGACACCGGGTGTCCACAGACAGACACCAGTCACCCTCTCAGCCCGCCAAGGCGCGAGCTCCCGCGTTTGTTGAGTTGGGGTTGCGCCACCGACCATGCCACGACGGGGGCGGGCGACACAACCCTGTCACTTTGTCGACCGGTGGCCGGTTCACCGGATCGGACCATGCGGGCGTCAGGGATCGACGTGACAATCGCAGTGCTCCGCGCAACCGGGCGCGAAGGATTCCCACCTGGGGGTGGACATGCGAAAAGCCCTGCCGCTGGCGCTGGCCGCGGTGCTGGTGACCGGCCTGGTCCCGGCCGTCGCGAACGCCGCCGGGGGTGCGGCTCCCGGGGCGCCGGGCACGCGCCCGAGCTGGCTGCCCGCGGACAAGACCGGCTTCGGCACGGCCCGGGAGCGCGGCAGCGACGTCTGGTTCACCCTGCAGGCCGGGCGGATGTCGGAGGTCTACTACCCCGATCTGTCCACGCCCGGTGTCCGTTCGCTGGAACTGGTGGTCAGCGACGGGCGCGGCTTCGCCACGGTGGACTCCTCCGCCCGCGCGCAGCAGGTGCGCCGCGTGGACGGCGACAGCCTGACCTACCGGCAGACCATCACCGACGATCAGCACCGCTGGCGCCTGAGCAAGACCTACGTGACCGACCCGGCCCGCGCGAGTGTGCTGGTGGACGTCGACTTCACCTCGCTGACCGGGCGGCCGTACCAGCTCTACGCGGTCGCCGATCCGGACCTCACGAACGACGGCTCCGACGATTCGGCCCGCGCGTCCGGCCCGCTGCTCACCGCGAGCGACGGCAAGACCGCGGCGGCGCTGACCGCTTCGCCGTCGTTCACCGGCACGAGCGTGGGTTACGCGGGCGCGTCCGACGGCGTCACGCAGTTGACGAAGACCCATCGGCTGGTGCCGTACACCAGTGCGGACAAGGGAAACGTCGTCCTGACCGGACGGACGGCGGCCGACGGAGTGCGGTCGCGGCACGTCACGCTCGCGCTCGGGATGGGCGCGGACCGAGCGGCCGCGGCGGACCATTCCCGCGCTTCGCAACGGCGTGGTTTCCGCGACGCCGAACGGGCTTACGACCGCGGCTGGCAGGCGTACCTGAGGACGGTGAGCCGGCCCCCGTCTTCGCTGAAGACGGGCAGCGAGCGGAACCTCTACACCGCCTCGGTGCTGACCTTGGCCGCCAGTGAGGACAAGCACCACCCCGGCGCCTTCATCGCCTCGCCCAGCATGCCCTGGCGGTTCGGCGACAACGATCCCGCGTACTCGCCTTCGGGCACCTACCACCTGGTGTGGCCGCGTGACCTCTACCAGATCGCGACCGGTCTGCTGGCCGCCGGGGACCGCGCGGCGGCGAACCGGTCCGTGGACTACCTGTTCGGCACCCAGCAGCTACCGGACGGGCACCTGCCGCAGAACAGCAACGTCGACGGCAAGCCGTACTGGACCTCGGTGCAGCTCGACGAGACGGCGTTCCCGATCGTGCTGGCGCAGCAGCTCGGACGCGCCGACGTGTGGCCGGGGGTGAAGAAGGCGGCGGACTTCCTGCTGGACTACCGCGCGGACAACGGGAAAGCGTCGCCGTACACGCAGCAGGAGCGCTGGGAGGAGCAGGACGGGTACTCGCCGTCGACGATCGCGGCGGTGATCGCCGGACTGGTGTGCGCGGCCGACCTGGCCGCCCGCAACGGCGCCGCGGCCGACGCGCGGCGTTACCTGGCGGCGGCCGACGCGTTCAAGGCCGGGCTGGTCAAGCAGACCGTCACGACCGACGGGCCGCTGTCGAAGGACCCGTACTTCGTACGGCTGACCAAGGACGGCGACGCGAACGCCGGGACGCGGTACAACCTCGGCAACTCCTCGGTCACGGCGGACCAGCGCGCGGTCACCGACGCGGGCTTCCTCGAACTGGTGCGGCTCGGCATCTACGCCCCGGACGACCCGGTGATCCGCACCAGCGTCGAGGTCACCGACGCGGACATCTCCTACCTCACGCCGAACGGCCGCTTCTGGCACCGCTACACCCAGGACGGCTACGGCGAGCAGACCGACGGCGCCCCGTGGGACTACACGTTCCCGGCCGGGAGCCGCAGCACGTACGGACGGCTCTGGCCCCTGCTGGCCGGGGAGCGCGGCGAGTACGAGCTGGCGGCCGGCGACCGGCGCGCGGCGGCCGGACGGCTGCGCGACCTGGGCCGGGTGGCGAGTCCGGCGGACACCATGCCGGAGCAGGTCTGGGACGAGAACCCGCCTTCGGGCGGTCCCGGGTTCGCCCCGGGCACACCGACCGGTTCGGCCACCCCGCTGGCCTGGACGCACGCGCAGTACGTGCGGCTGGCCTGGGCGGTGCGGGAAGGCTCGGTGATCGAGCAGCCCGCGGTGGTGCGCTGCCACTTCCTCGGGTGCTGACCGGCGGCTGGTGAACTTCTGGTGAACGCCGTCGGGCCCGCTCGCCCCGCCCCACTCGGGTCGTGCGGGCCTCAGGGCCCGGCTGGCGGGGTTTCGAGGACCCCGGGGGCCGAGCCTCAGGCGTCCGCGGGCTCCACGGGTGGCGTCCAGCTCAGGCCGGGCTCACCCCACTTGTTCTTCTTCAGCATCTTCTTCGCCGCGCGGGCGTGGCGGCCGACCAGGCGGTCGAGGTAGATGTAGCCGTCGAGGTGGTCGGTCTCGTGCTGAAGGCAGCGGGCGAAGTAGCCGGTGCCCTCGATCTCGATCGGGTTGCCGTCCAGGTCGAGGCCGGTCACCTTGGCCCAGGCGGCGCGGCCCGTCGGGTACGACTCGCCGGGGGCCGAGAGGCAGCCCTCCCAGTCCTCGTCCGGGTCGGGCATGGTCTCCGGGACCTCGGAGGTCTCCAGCTTCGGGTTGACCACCGCGCCGCGGTGCTCGACGCCCTCGTCGTCCGGGCAGTCGTAGACGAACAGCCGCAGGTCGAGGCCGATCTGGTTGGCCGCGAGGCCGACCCCCTCGGCGGCGTACATCGTCTCGAACATGTCGTCGGCGAGGGTGCGCAGCTCTTCGTCGAACTGCGTGATCTCGCGGGTCGGCTGGTGCAGCACCGGGTCGCCGGCGATGCGGATGGCGTGGACGGTCACGAGCGGCGAGTTTAGTCGGACCCTTCTGCTACACCTGGATCGGACCGTGACGCGCCGGTTCGGATGCCCCGGCCGGGATGGGCTTCCGTGGTTGAATGGCGCCCGCGGAAGGACAGCCGAAACCGAGCACGAGGAGCCACATGGACGCCGCGGAGTCGATGGCTGAGGACCAGCCGTCGCCGCCGGAGACGGTGGGTGGCCTGACCGGGCGCGAGGTCGAGATCCTCGCCTTCGAACGTCAGTGGTGGCGCCACGCCGGCGCCAAGGAGAACGCCATCCGTGAGCGCTTTTCGCTGTCTTCGACCCGCTATTACCAGCTGCTGAACACGCTGCTGGAGAAGCCCGAGGCGGTGGAGGCCGATCCGATGCTGGTGAAACGGCTTCGCAAGACCCGGGCTGCGCGGCAGCGCAAGCGCGGCGCCCGGCGGCTGGGGATCGAACTGTCATGAGCTTCCTTTCCGGACTTTCCCGGCCGATGCGGGCCGCGGGCGTCGCCCTGATCGGGGTGGCCGTGGTCGCCGCGGTGATCGGCGGTGTCACCCTGGCGACCAGTGGCGGGTCGAACGACACCGCCGGTCCCAGCCCCTCGGCCGGACCCTCGTCCCCGCCCTCGACCGGCGAGCCCTCTTCCTCGGCCCCGGTCTCGTCGAGCGCGCCTTCGTCTCCCAGCGTGCCGCCCTCCTCTTCGACCGCACCGGGTTCTTCCCCGACGGCCCCACCGGGCGGCCAGACCACCGGCCAGCCGGGGCAGCCGGGGCAGCCCGGCAGCCAGCCCGGTCAGCCCGGCCAGCCGGGGGTGGGCCAGCAGGCGTCCAACAAGTGGGTCACCGTGCGGGTGTTCAACAACTCGCTGATCAAGCACCTGGCCGAGCAGGCCGCGGACGACTTCCGCGCCGCGGGCTGGAACGTGCCCGTGGTCGACAACTACTCCCAGGGCGTGATCGACCACACCACGGCCTACTTCCGCCCCGGCACCGACGAGGAGGCGGCGGCCCGGCAACTGGCCACCGAGTTCGGCCTCCAGGCGCTGCCGCGGTTCCAGGGCATCCAGGACGCCAGCCCCGGCGTGGTGGTGATCATCACCAAGGACTACCAGTCCGGGCACAAGGGCAGCTGAGCCGACCCGGAAAAGGGGGGCCGCCGGAATTCCGGCGGCCCCCCTTTTTTTCTTTCAGCGTTCCCGCTGCGCCTGGGCATAAGCCTCCAGCGTGGCCAGCTGCGCCGGGTCCAGCGACGGCCGCACCGCCGTGCGCGCCGCGGCCAGGTGCGCCGAAGTGACCTCGTGGGCCGACAGCGACTCGCGCATCGCGGTGAGCGCGGCCTCGCGGATGAGCGCGGCGCAGTCGGCGGCGGAGTAACCGTCCAGCGTGGACGCCAGCTCCGTCAGGTCCACATCGGCGGCCAGCGGGGTGTTCTTCGAGCTGGCGACCAGGATCGCGGCCCGCGACCCGGTGTCCGGCGGCGGCAGGTAGACGCGCCGCTCCAGCCGCCCGGGCCGCAGCAGCGCGGGGTCGACCAGCTCGGGCCGGTTGGTGGCGCCCAGCACCACGACCTCCCGCATCGGCTCCACCCCGTCCAGCTCGGTGAGCAGGGCGGCGACCACCCGGTCGGCCACCCCGGAGTCCGAGGACTGCCCGCGCCGCGGGGCGAGCGCGTCGATCTCGTCCAGGAAGATCAGCGAGGGCGCGGCGTCGGCGGCCCGCCGGAACAGCTCGCGCACCGCCCGCTCCGACTCGCCGACCCACTTGTCCAGCAGCTCGGCCCCCTTGATCGCGAACACGTTCAGCGCGCCCGTGCCCGCCAGCGCGCGGACCAGGAACGTCTTGCCGCCGCCGGGCGGGCCGTAGAGCAGCACACCGCGCGGCGGGTCGACCCCCAGCCGGGCGAACGAGTCCGGGTAGCGCAGCGGCCAGAGCACGGTTTCGGTCAGCGCCTGCTTGATCTCGACCATGTTGCCGACGTCGTCCAGGGTCAGCCCGCCGGTGGCCAGGTTGTCCGAAGTGGACAACGAGATCGGCCGGACGGTGGCCAGCGCGTCCAGCAGGTCCTGCTGGGAGATCCGCGGCTCCGCGGCGTCGCGCTGGCGCAGCGCGGCCCGCAGCGCCGCGTCCCGGCGCAGCGCGATCAGGTCCGCGGCGACGAACCCGGGCGTCCGCTCGGCCAGCGCGCCCAGGTCGGCGCCGGTCTCCACCGGCACGTCACGGAGCAGGATCCGCAGCAGCTCGGTGCGGGTCTTCGCGTCGGGCAGCGGCAGGCCCAGCTCGCGGTCGAGCAGTTCGGCGGTGCGCAGCCGGGGGTCGGCGGACTCCGCGCGCTGGGTCGTGGCCACCAGGGCGACGCCCTCGCGCCGCAGGCCCGCGCGCAGCTCCTCCAGCAGGACGGTGGCCACCGGCGGTGGCTGGGTGGCGGGCAGCAGGGCGTCGACGTCGTTGATCAGCAGCACCGCCGGACCGTCACCCCCGGCGGCCTGGGCGATCGCCTCGCGCAGGCGGGAGTGCGCGGCGTTCGGCTCCAGCACGGCGATGTTCGGCCCGGTCAGCGACACCACCCGCACGTTCTCGGCCCGGGCCACCGAGCGCACGAGCGTGGCCTTGCCCACGCCCTCCGGACCGGACAGCAGCACCCCGAGGTGGGCCGTGGTGCCGAGCCGCGCGAGCAGGTCCGGCCGGTGGAAGGCCAGGTCGAACCACTCGGCCAGCTTGCGCGCCGCGGTCTCCGCACCGGCCAGGTCGGTCACCGGCGGCACCGGCTCGGCCGACTCCGGCTCGGCCTCTTCGATGATCTCGGCGTCGATGTAGTCCTCGGCCGCGGTGACCGCGGTGCTGCGGACCAGCGCCGTCGCGCTGCGCGCCGGGGGTTCGCCGCCGGCCGGCTCGCCGGTGCGCGCGCCGTCCCGCCAGCTGACCACAGTGGACGGTCCGATCGCGACCACCCCGGCCGGCTCGGTGGTGGTCACGGTGAGCAGCTCGTTGGTCCAGGTCGCGCCGATCGCGCGGGAGAGCTGGCCGCGCACGGCGATCACGTCGGAGCCCGGAGCCGGGGAAAGGTCCTGCGGGAGCAGGGAAACCGCGTCGCCGAGAGTGACCACCTTGCCGGTCAGCGCCAGCCGCAGGGTCTGCGGCGGCACCGACGCACTGGCCATCCGCGAACCGGCGACCGTCACCGTCCTGGCCGCGGCCACCTCGGCCGGCGCGACGACGATCTCGGCCCCCTCGGTGACGCCGAGGTTCGACATGGTGACGTCGTCGGTCAGCACCACCCCGGGCGTGCCCGCCTCGTCCGCCGGTGCCGCCAGCGCCACGCTGCGGCGGGCGCCGGTGAGGTGCACGGCGTCCCAGGCCCGCAGGCCCAGCGCGTCGAGCACCTCGGGGTGCAGCCGCACCACGCCGCGCCGGGCGTCGAGGACGGACGGGGTGTGCCGGACGGTCAGCGTGATCTGCGGGTCGCTCACCCTGCTCACCCTAGCCACGCGAGCGCCCGCGAGCGCTCAGGACGTTCCGGCCGGCCCGACCGGCGGGCTTACCGGCGCCGGATCCCGATCCGCCGCCAGCTTCGGCGGCGCTGACCGGGCCCGGTGGCCGAACTCGGGGCGGCCGAGTTCGAACCCGGGGTGCGGGTCCGATGGGGGTGGACGTAGTCGGTGCCGTTGCGGGGCAGCCGGACCGCCCGCCTGGCGGCACCCGCGACGCGGCGAGAGGCCGGGCGGAGCCGGAGGCGGCGCTGGCTGCGGGCGCGGCGGATGGCGCGGCGCTCGCGCGGCGGGACCGTCCAAGCCTCGGGGTGCGCCGCGAGCCAGCGGTTGCGGTAGACCGCGTACGGGATGTGCAGCAGGTACAGCACCATCGCGGCGGCCAGCGCCACCAGCGGGAACTGGATGATCGCCGCGGCCAGCAGGCCGACCCCCACCAGCAGGGGCGCGATCGCCTTGGCCGGGGCCTTCACCGTCTTGAGCGACAGCGTGGGGATGCGGCTGATCAGCAGGGCGGCCACGGCGATCGTCCACACCAGCACCACGTACTGCTCGGACCACCAGCCGCGGCCCCACTGCAGGGTCAGGATCAGCGGCAGCATCGCGACCAGCCCGCCGGCCGGGGCGGGCACGCCGACGAAGAACTCGCTCGCGTAGGCCGGCTGGTCGGTGTCGTCGAGCAGGGTGTTGAAGCGCGCCAGCCGCAGGATCATGCAGACCGCGAAGATCAGCGACGCGACCCAGCCGATGCGGTCGCCGCCGGACTGCCACACGTACAGCACCAGCGCGGGCGCGACGCCGAAGGAGATGCCGTCGGACAGCGAGTCGAGTTCCGCGCCCATCTTCGACGTCGCGTCGAGCAGGCGCGCGATACGGCCGTCGAGGGCGTCCAGCACGGCGGCGATGCCGATGGAGGCGATCGCCATGGCGTAGTTGTTCGTGAGCGCGAACTGCACCGAGGAGAGCCCGGCGCACAGCGCCAGCACGGTGATGGCGTTCGGCAGCAGCCGGATGCCCGGGGTGGTCACGCGGACCATGGTCAGCCTTCTCCCAGCGCGGGCAGCTCGGCGATCACCGTCTCGCCGCCGACCGTGCGCTGGCCCTTCGAGACCAGGACGCGGCTGCCGGGCGGCAGGTACAGGTCGACCCGGGAGCCGAACCGGATGATGCCGTAGGTCTCGGCGGCGGACACCGCGTCACCCGCGCGGACCTCGCACAGGATGCGGCGCGCGACGAGCCCGGCGATCTGCACGACGACGAGCTCGTGGCCGTCGTCGGTGCGCATCTGCACGGAGTTGCGCTCGTTGTCCTCGCTCGCCTTGTCCAGGTCCGCGGACAGGAACTTGCCCGGGCGGTAGGCCACCTTCTCGATCACGCCGGTGGCCGGCGCGCGCTGGACGTGCACGTCGAACACGGAGAGGAACACGCTGACGCGCATCCGCGGCACGGCGGGCAGGCCCAGCTCGGGCGGCGGCACGGCCTCCTCGATCAGGGAGACCAGCCCGTCGGCGGAGGCCACCGCGACGTGGTCGCGGGCGGGCGCCACGCGCTTCGGCTCGCGGAAGAACGCCGCGGTGGCCGCGGTCGCGAGTGCGCCGGCGAGGCCGAGGCGCGAAGAGAACCGGCGCAGCACCAGCGTCGCGGCCAGTCCGCCGAACACGAACGGGCGGCCCGCCGGGTGCATCGGCGGCACGGTCTCCCGGGCCAGCTGGACGGCGTGCGCGAGGGGGTTGCCGGTGGGCTTGCCGCTCATTGGTCGGTTTCCCCGCTGTTCGTCGTCGGAGGGGTGGAGGGACGGGATGCGTCCGAATCGGGCTTCACGCTACCGCTCGTCGCCGGGCGGGGACGTTCGCCCCTGGTGGGTGCGGTTCCGCCTCCCCCGGCCGGGCTCCCCGGCTCGGGTGGCGGTGGCCACTGAGCGCTAACGTTCGGTCGAGATCTTCGATGACTCCGGGTAGTTGACGCCGCTCGGGGCCGGTCCCCGGGCCGACCGGCCGAGGTGATGATGGGAGTACCGGATCCGCTGACCGAGCTGCTGTGCGCCTGGTGCCGCGATGTCGCTTCGGTGCCGGTGCCGATCCTGGTCGACCCGGCCCGCGCGGTGCGGGTGCTGCGCCACGCAGCGCGGGTGCATGCGTCCCCCGACGACGCACGCACCCGCGTGCGGGACCGCTGAGCTTAGTGGTCCGCGGTGGTCGCTGACCAGACGTGGGCAAACCGTTACAAACGGTCACGGTCGCGGCGCCGGCCCGCGAACCCGGCCAGCCGCAGGACCGCCAGCAGCACGATCGCGCCGAGGATGGCGACGCCGAAGCTGGGGAAGTCGAAGCCGAACCGCTGGTGCTCGCCGGTGGCGACCTGGTAGACGAACCCGCCGAGGGCCGCGCCGAGCACCCCGACCAGCACGCTGACCAGGCAGCCCTGCTGCCGCCGGTCCACCCCGCCGACCACGAGGTTGGCGATCCAGCCGACCAGCGCGCCGAAGATGATCCAGGTGAAGAAGCCCATGGGCTGAGGATACCGGGGCCGATTTAGACAAGAACAGTTGTACAAGAGACGTTGTGCAACTACTCTTGTGCGAATGGCCGACCTCGAGATCCACGCGATCCGCGACTCCCGGGTACTGGCGGCGATGTCGCACCCGCTGCGCCGCCGCCTGCTCGACCTGCTGAAGCTCGACGGCCCGGCCACGGCGTCGGCGCTGGCGGAGAAGACCGGCCAGGCGGTGGGGAACGTGAGCCACCACCTGAAGGTGCTGGCGGGCGCGTCGCTGGTGGAGGAGGCTCCCGAGCTGGCGCGCGACCGGCGCGAGCGCTGGTGGCGGCGGCCTTCGAGCGCCCTGTCGTGGTCTTCGGCGGACTTCGTGGACGACCCCGTCGCCGACGCGGCGGAGACCTTGAACCTCGACCGGCAGTCCTCGCTGGCCCGCGCGTGGCTGGCGTCGGCCGAGACGGAGCCGCCGCTCTGGCGCTTTTCGTCGTTCAGCAACGAAACCTGGGCCCGGCTGTCCGCCGCGGAGCTGGCGGAGCTGAACGAGCGGGTCATCGCGCTGTTCGGCGAGTACGCCGGGCGGGACCAGCTCGACGACGGCGTCGAGCGTCGTCCGGCGTTCCTCTACGCCCGCGGTTTTCCGGCCCGGCCGTGACGGTCCCGGCCGGTCCGAAGCACCTCGGCCGGGACTTCCGGCTGCTGTGGGCGGGCGAGACGGTCAGCATGCTGGGCAGCGCGGTGGCCGGGACGGCGCTGCCGCTGGTGGCCGTCGTGGGCCTGCGGGCCTCGACGTTCGAGGTGGCCCTGCTGACGGCGGTCGCGTGGCTGCCGTGGCTGGTGGTGGGGCTGCCGGCCGGGGCGTGGGTGGACCGGATGCGGAAGCGGCCGGTGATGGCGGCCTGCAACACCGCGTCCATGGTCGTGTTCGCGAGTGTCCCGCTCGCGCTGCTGGCCGGGGTGCTTTCGATGCCGTACCTGCTCGGCGCCGCCCTCGCCGGGGGCACGGCGAAGGTGTTCTTCTCCGTCGCCTATCGCAGCTTCCTGACCGTGCTCGTGGACCGTGAGCAGCTGCTCGTGGCCAACACCCGGTTGCTGGGCAGCGAATCGGCCGCGCAGGTGGGCGGGCCCGGGCTCGCGGGGCTGATGGCGGGGTTCTTCGGACCGGTGAGCGGGGTGCTGGCCGACGCGCTCAGCTTCGGGGTGTCCGTGCTGTTCCTGCGCGGGATCCGGGCGCGGGAGGAGAAACCCGTCGCCGGGTCGCGGGTGCGGCTGCGGACCCAGGTCGCCCAGGGACTGCGGTTCGTCGCCGGGGATCCGTACCTGCGGGTGCTGGTGGTGTTCGGCGCGGTGTCCAACCTCGCGCTCAACGGGTACGCCTCGATCCAGGTCGTCTTCCTGGCCCGCCGGCTCGGGGCCGGGGCGGGCACGATCGGTCTCGTGCTGGCGCTGGCCGAAGTCGGCGGCGTCGCCGCGGCGCTGCTGATCGGGCGGCTGTCCGGCCGGTTCGGCACGGCCCGGGCGTTCCTGCTGTGCCAGGCCCTCGCCGCTCCGGGCATGCTGCTCGGGCCGCTGGACGGACTGGGGTTCTTCGTGCTCGCCGGGATCGCGGTCTGCGCCGGGATCGTCGGGTCCAATGTGCTCACCGGCACCTTCCGGCAGCGCTACTGCCCGCCGGAGCTGTTCGGCCGGATCACCGCCTGCTCGGCCGTGGTCAACTACAGCACCATCCCGCTGGGCGGCCTGCTCGGCGGGGTCCTCGGCCAGACGCTCGGGGTACGGGAGACGATGCTCGTGATGGGCGTGGTGCAACTGGCCTCGCTCGCGATCCTGGTCTTCAGCCCGCTGCGCCCGCTGCGGGACTTCCCCCAGTACCGACGGGAACCCGCCCGCTGAGCCCGGTCACAGCAGCAGCACGTCCACTTCCGTCCCCTCGCCGGCCTCCGTGACGTCCTCGGGCAGCACGATCAGGCAGTTCGCCTGCGTGAAGGCGGCCAGCAGGTGCGAGCCGGGACCGCCGCGGGGGCCGACCACGCCGGTGACCTCGCCTTCGGACGGGGTGTAGTGGCCGCGGCGGAACTGGCGGCGGCCGCGGGGGGAGGCCATCGCCTCGGTGAGCCGGGCGCGGACGCGGCGGCGGTCGACGTCGGTGTGGCCCATGGCCGAGAGCAGGGCCGGGCGCAGGAACGCCTCGAACGACACCAGCACGCTCACCGGGTTGCCCGGCAGGGTCACCACCGGCACACCGTTCCACCGCCCGTGGCCCTGGGGGCCGCCGGGTTGCATCGCGACCTTCCCGAACTCCACGCCCTGCCCGCTCAGCGCGTCCTTCACCACCTCGTACGCGCCCGCGGACACGCCGCCGGAGGTCACCAGCAGGTCGGCCCCGGCCAGTTTCGGCTCGATCACCGCGCGGAACTCGCCGACGTCGTCCACCACGCTGCGCACCACCTCGACGCGGCAGCCCAGCCCGCGCAGCGCGGCGGCCAGCATCACGCTGTTGGACTCGTAGATCTGCCCGTGCCGCAACGGCTCCGGCGCCTCGATGAGCTCCGTGCCGGTCGAGGCCACCAGCACCGACAGCGGCCGGTGCACCGCCAGCTCGGCCATGCCGACGGCCGCGGCCAGACCGAGCTGCGCGGGCCCGAGCACGGTCCCCGCGGCCAGCGCGAGCGTCCCCTTCACCACGTCCTCGCCGGTGCGCCGCACGTGCGTGCCGGCGGCGGGCGCGGCCGAGACGGACACCGTCGAGGTGCCGCCGTCGGTGTTCTCCACCATCACCACCGCGTCCGCGCCGGGCGGCAGCGGGGCGCCGGTCATGATCCGGTGCGCCGTGCCCGGCTCCAGCGGGGCGACGTCCACGCGGCCGGCCGGGATGTCGTCGGCCACCGGCAGCGTCACCGGCCGCTCCGGTCCGGCCCCGGCCACGTCGGCCGCGCGCACCGCGTACCCGTCCATCGCGGAGTTGTCGAACGGCGGCAGCGAGACCCCCGCGTGCACGTCTTCGGCCAGTACGAGGCCGGTGGCCCCGGCCAGCGGGACGATGGTCACAGGGGAACGACCGAGCAGGTCGGACACGGTGGCGCGGTAGGAGTCGACGGAGATCACGCGGACCATCCTCCCCCGCGGCGCCCGCCGTGCAACACTCTCCCGCGGCAGGAGTCCGGGATCAGGGGAGTGCTCATGCAGGTCGGGGTTCGCCACCAGCCGTCCTTCGCGGTGGCGCGGTTGACGCTGGCGGCCGGGGAGCCGGTCCAGGTCGAGTCCGGCGCGATGATGGCGACCAGCCCGGGCGTGACCGTCCAGTCGCAGGCCAAGGGCGGGATCATGAAGGGCCTCGGCCGCGCCTTCCTGGGCGGCGAGTCCTTCTTCATCTCCACCTTCACCGCTCCGCCGGGCGGCGGCTGGGTCGACGTCGCCCCGAACCTGCCCGGCGACGTCCGGACCGTGACCCTCGACGGCCGCACCGGCTGGTGCGTCACGCGCGGCAGCTGGCTCGCCTCCGCCCAGGGCGTGCGGACCGACACCAAGTGGGGCGGGATGAAGAACCTGATGGGCGGCGAAGGCGGTTTCCTCAGCCACGCCACCGGCCAGGGCGAACTGCTCGTCTCCTGCTACGGCGCGATGGAGGCCGTGACGCTGCAGCCGGGCGAGGCCATCACCGTCGACACCGGGCACGTCGTCGCCTACGCCGACTCCGTGCAGTTCCAGATCCGCAAAGCGGCGGCGGGCGCCATCCAGTCCGTGAAGAGCGGGGAAGGCCTCGTGTTCGACTTCACCGGTCCCGGCCAGGTGCTGCTCCAGTCGCGCAATCCGGCGTCGCTGGTGAGCTGGCTCGCCGCCCGTCTGCCGTCGCGCTCCTGACATGCGCGTCCACACCAGGCACACGCCCAACTTCGGCGTCGCCCGAGTCACGCTGGCACCGGGCGAAGCCGTGCAGTCGGCGGCCGACACCATGCTGGCGACCAGCTTCGGCGTGACCGAGTCCACGCCCTCGCGCGGCGGGGCGCGCAAGCCGGGCCTCTCGCTGTTCACCGCCCCGGCCGACGGCGGCTGGGTCGACCTCGCGCCGATCGGCCCCGGCGACGTCTACCCGCTGGAGCTGACCGGCACCACCGGCTGGTCGGTGCACCACGGCGCCGTGCTCGCGCGGCCCGCCTCGGTGCGCCACGACCAGGGCTGGGCGCCGTTGCAGCAGCTCTTCGGCGCCGATTCGGGCTTCCTCGCCCACTACAGCGGCACCGGACCGCTCGTGCTCACCGCGCCCGGGCCGGTGGACTCGTTCAAGCTGGCCGCGGGCGAGATGGTCACCGTGCGGTCCGACTACGTGCTGGCCTACCCGGACACGGTGCAGTGCCGGCTGCGGGCGGTCGACCCGAGCGGGCCGCAGTCGGTGAAGACGGGCGAAGGGCTGGTCCTGGACTTCGCCGGACCCGGCATCGTGCTCGTGCAGGCCCGGAACCGGCGGGTTTCGCACGTCTGACCGACCTGGTGATTGCCCATTGCCGAAGGCCGTCGTTCCGGTAGCGTGAAGCGCACTTTCCGTCGCTGAGGGAGGCGCCGTGGCTGCCGGCACCGTCAAATGGTTCAACTCGGAAAAGGGCTACGGATTCATCGAATCCGCCGAGGGCCCGGACGTCTTCGTGCACTATTCGGCGATCCAGGCCGACGGTTTCCGCACGCTCGACGAAGGCGATCAAGTGGAGTTCGAAGTCCAGTCCGGCCGCGACGGCCGCAGTCAGGCCGCGGACGTCCGGAAGGTCGGCCCCTGAGCCGGTTGGCCGAACCGGCAGTGGCGGCGGATTCCCGGGCGTTAAGCTGCGCACCGTGACAGGCGAAGTGTCGGGGGACCTCACCGGTCGACGGCTGGGCAACTACCGGATCGACTCGGTCCTCGGCCAGGGCGGCATGTCCGTGACCTACCAGGCCACGGACGTCCGGCTGGGCCGCAAGGTGGCGCTGAAGGTCATCGGTGACCACCTCGGGGCCGACGCCGAGTTCCGCGAGCGCTTCGTCGACGAGGCCCGCAACACCTCCGCCATCGACCACGCCAACATCGTGCCGCTGTACGACTTCGGCGAGCTCGAAGGCATGCTCTACATCGCCATGCGCATGGTCGACGGCGGTGACCTGGCCGGCCTGATCTCCGGCGGCCCGGTCGCCCCCGCGCGGGCGCTGTCCCTGCTCGACCAGGTGGCCGACGCCCTAGACACGCTGCACAACCGCGGTCTGGTCCACCTCGACGTCAAACCGGCCAACGTGCTGGTCACCAGCCGCGAGACCTCGCGCGAGCACGTGTACGTGGCCGACTTCGGCCTGACCCGCCGCGGCGCCACCGGCCACCGCACCCGCGGCGGCGACTTCCTCGGCTCGCCCACCTACGCCGCGCCCGAGCACCTGCGCGGGGAGCCGCTGGACGGGCGCACCGACCAGTACGCGCTGACCTGCGTGCTCTTCGCCTGCTTGACCGGCAGCCCGCCGTTCAAGGGCGATGTGCCGACCGTGATCAAGGGCCACCTCAACGGCGAGCCCCCCTCGGTCTCCCGGGTGGTCGGGCTGCCCGCCGCCCTGGACGACGTGGTCCGCCGGGGCATGGCCAAGAACCCGGCCGACCGCTACCCGAACTGCGTCGCCCTGGTCGCCGCCGCGCGCACCGCGTTGGGGCCGATGGCCGCTTCGGACACGCCGCCGGGCCCGCCGGGTTCGCCGCCGGTCGCCGGGGTGGCCCCGTCCGCGGCGCAACCGGGGGCCGGTCAACCGGCAGCCGGTCAGCCCAGTGCCGTCCAGTCCAGTGCCGGTCGGCCGGTTACCGCCCAGCAAGGTTCGGTTCCGCAGAACGCCGGTGCCGGTGGTCCCGGGTCCGGCTGGGGCGCTCCCGGCCAGTCGAACGGCTCCGCGCTCACCAGCCCGCTGGTCCAGCCGAACAGTGCCCTGGGCCAGCGCCCCGGCGCCCCGTACGGCCAGCCCTCCGGCTACGGCGGTCATCCCGGCCGCCCGGCGATGGCGTCCCCGGGCTTCCCGCCGCAGAACTACGGCGGTTACCCGGGCCAGCCGGGTTACGGGCCGCCCCAGAACTACGGTCCGCCCGGTGACCCGATGCGGCTGCGACCGCCGTCTCCGGCCGGCGGGCCCAGCGCGTTCCAGCAGCCGAAGGGCGGCGGCGGGCTGAAGTGGCTGTGGATCGGCCTGGGCGTGCTCGTGCTCGCCGGGGTGGTCGTCGGCGCGATCTTCCTGTTCGGCGACACCAGCGACAGCGGCGGGGACGTGACCCCCACCACCGCTCCCGAAATCCCGGTCGGCCCGGGCGGCTCGCCGCCCACCGCGCCCTCGTCCGCGCTCCAGGCGCCGCCGACCTCGATCTCGATCCACCCGAGCCACTGAACTCTGACCTGCACTTCTTGCACTCTCACCCGGTGAGTGCTAAACACGGCATTGGCACTCGACGCCGTTGAGTGCCAGGCGGGTGGTCACCGACTGCTCGCCTGAAGGTCGGGACGGTGAGGCTGGCCCCAGTGGCCGGTCGTCCGTCGCGGGCACCGAGCCTGGCCGAGGAAAGAGTCCTGCTGCCGCCGCTGCTGTCACCAGAGCGCGGCGGTGGCGCCCAATACCGGAGGACCACACCGTTATGGCCAAATTGATCGCGTTCGACGAGGACGCCCGCCGCGGTCTTGAGCGCGGCCTGAACACCCTCGCCGAAGCCGTCAAGGTGACGCTTGGCCCCCGTGGCCGCAACGTCGTGCTCGAGAAGAAGTGGGGCGCGCCGACCATCACCAACGACGGTGTCTCCATCGCCAAGGAGATCGAGCTCGAAGACCCGTGGGAGAAGATCGGGGCCGAGCTCGTCAAGGAAGTTGCGAAGAAGACCGACGACGTCGCGGGTGACGGCACCACCACCGCCACCGTGCTGGCCCAGGCGCTCGTGCGCGAGGGTCTGCGCAACGTGGCCGCGGGTGCCGACCCGATCAGCCTCAAGCGGGGCATCGAGGCGGCCGTCGAGGCCATCACCGAGCAGCTGCACAAGATGGCCGTCCAGATCGAGACCAAGGAGCAGATCGCTGCTACCGCCTCGATCTCGGCCGCTGACCGCACCATCGGCGAGCTGATCGCCGAGGCGCTGGACAAGGTCGGCAAGGAAGGCGTCGTCACCGTCGAGGAGTCGAACACCTTCGGCCTGGAGCTCGAGCTCACCGAGGGCATGCGCTTCGACAAGGGCTACATTTCCGGCTACTTCGTCACCGACCCGGAGCGTCAGGAATCCGAGCTGGAGGACCCCTACGTCCTGCTCTTCGGCTCCAAGATCTCCAACGTCAAGGACGTCCTGCCGCTGCTGGAGAAGGTCATCCAGTCCGGCAAGCCGCTGCTGATCATCGCCGAGGACGTCGAGGGCGAGGCCCTGGCCACCCTGGTCGTCAACAAGATCCGCGGCACCTTCAAGTCCGTCGCGGTCAAGGCGCCGGGCTTCGGTGACCGCCGCAAGGCCATCCTGCAGGACATCGCGATCCTGACCGGTGGCCAGGTCATCTCGGAAGAGGTCGGCCTCAGCCTGGACAAGGCGGACCTGTCGTGGCTCGGCCGCGCTCGCAAGGCCGTCATCACCAAGGACGAGACCACCATCGTCGAGGGTGCGGGCGACGCCGACCAGATCCAGGGTCGCGTCAACCAGATCCGCGCGGAGATCGAGAACTCGGACTCCGACTACGACCGGGAGAAGCTGCAGGAGCGGCTCGCGAAGCTGGCCGGCGGCGTCGCCGTCATCAAGGCCGGTGCCGCGACCGAGGTCGAGCTCAAGGAGCGCAAGCACCGCATCGAGGACGCGGTGCGCAACGCCAAGGCCGCCGTGGAAGAGGGCATCGTCGCCGGTGGTGGCGTGGCCCTGATCCAGGCCGCCGAGGCCGCGTTCGCGGGCCTGAAGCTCGAGGGCGACGAGGCCACCGGGGCCAACATCGTCAAGGTCGCCGTCGAGGCGCCGCTCAAGCAGATCGCGATCAACGCCGGCCTCGAGGGCGGCGTCGTGGCGGAGAAGGTCAAGTCCCTCCCGCAGGGCCACGGCCTGAACGCCGCCACGGGTGTCTACGAGGACCTGCTCGCCGCCGGCGTGCCGGACCCGACCAAGGTCACCCGGTCCGCGCTGCAGAACGCCGCCTCCATCGCGGCGCTGTTCCTGACCACCGAGGCTGTCGTGGCGGACAAGCCGGAGAAGGCTTCCGCCGCTCCGGCCGACCCGTCCGGTGGCATGGGTGGCATGGACTTCTGAGTCCGGCCCTTTCACCTGGGAAAGCCCGGTCCGCTTCGGCGGGCCGGGCTTTTCCTTCAGTAGGCCACCAAAACGAACTCCACCACCGGTATGGCCAGACCGGCGGCGAGCAGCCCCAGGCCCCAGCCCCAGGCGACCCCGGCCTGCCGGCTCCGGCCGACGACGACGATCGCGGCCACGGCCGTCGGCAGCACGGCCGCGATCGGGCTGAGCGCCATCGCCATCTCGCCCGCGCACTTGCCGGTGTGCCCGCTTTCGTCGCACGACGAGCCGAGCACCAGAAACAGCAGCGAGACCGCCCCGGCCACGAGGATCAGCAGTCCGCCGAGCGTGCCCACCACCACCCGAGCGGCGACGACGGAGCGCGGAACCGCAGAAGGGGTCATACCGGTAGGACGCGGCGCACGAGTCGTCGTTCCGCCTGGCTTCCCGGGAACGGCCGAAGTGCTTTGCCGGCGTACGGCGCGGAGAACTACGCCGGGCCCTTCTGCGCGCGCGAAAGGGCCCGGACGCTCCCCAGCATCCGGGCCCTTCCGTCTTTCCCCCGCTGGGGCGTGCACCCCGTTCTCCCCTGCGTTTCCTTGCCGCGAGCCCCCGCTCGCGGTGAGGAGGGCGCCGAACCCCCTGCGCCCGGCGCCCGGCTGGGTCAGGCGGCCGTAGTGGCCTCGGTTTCGGTGGCGGTGGCGGTGCCGGTCTCGGCCGAGTCCGGTGTGAGAAAGGCAGCCGCGGCGTAGACCGGGAGGACCACCCCGGCCGAGAGCACCACTCCGGCCACGGCGGCGATGCGCACCATCGACGGGTCGACGCCGAGGTAGTCGGCCCAGCCGGCGCACACGCCAGTCAGCTTGCGGTCGGTGCGGCTACGGAAGAGCTTCCTGGCGTTCGGGGGGCGCACGCTGTTCGTCATGGCTCAATCCTGTGCCACCGCGGATGCCAGCACATCGGGGAACGGCCCGGAGGTCAACCCTGGACTCCAACCCTGAGCCCGCCTCGGGGAACCGGACCGCCCTCGCGCCGGTACGACCTCTGCCCGTGGAGCACTGCCTGGACTTCGCCGAGCGCGACACGATCCTGGCACGGCCAGACGGTCTCCGACCCGCGCGGGCGACCTCGACCTGATCGTCTGACAACGGCACCGTCCGGTGCGTGAAGGATGTAATGGTTCCCGAGCTTTCACCTTGCATTCGCGCAGTTACCTATAGTGTCGACTGTGGGTGAGCGGAAGGCAGAAGTGGCGCTTGCGGTCCTTGCCGGTGAAGTGTGGCAGGGGTACCGCGGCCTGAATGATTTCATGAACGGCTTCGCCGAGGCTGTGGTGTGGGCTCGGCGAAGCGAGCAGCCGGGTTTGCTCGTGACCGACACGGGTTCGCGGGGTCGTTGGATGCCGGTGTTCTCGACTCCGGATCGGCTCGCCGCACACGTCGGCGAAGGATGGTTTTTCTCCGCGACGGGAGCGGAGCTGTTGAGCCTGGTGCCGCCGGGAGTCGGGTCGATGCTCGACCCGGAAGACGGGCACCGGTTCCCGATCTTGGCCCGGATGGCTCCGCCTGGCGATATCGCCGGCGCGTGGGCGCGGCTCGTGGGAATGAGGCGTCGGCAGAACGGTTGAGGGCGGTTCGGCTGGGCTGTGGGGCCGGCCGAGACGAGGAGGGGGAAGCTGTGGACGGTCCTGGATTCCATGTCGACATCGATGTACTGGAGGCTGCGTCGAAGAACATGCAGGACCTCTGGCGCAGCCAGGACGATTTCGAGTTGCGCGGGTTGTGTGGCGAGCCGGAGCTCTACGGGCACGGCGGGGTGCATGACGCGCTGGCCGATTTCTGTGCGCAGTGGAGTGTAGGGCTGGATGCTCTGTGCGATCGCGCAAACGACCTCGGTGACCTGCTGGGTAAGGCTGCGCAGGCGTACCGTGCCGTCGAACGCAGCAGTACGGCTGCGGTGAAGGTCGATCCGGGTACGAACGCGGACACGCCCGATGTGCCCATGGGCGGCTACTGATGAGTGAGCTCGGTCAGACCTCGGACCCGAAAGCGCTGGTCCCCGGTGATCCGGCTGCGGTTTTCGAGAACGCGCGGCTGCTGAAGGGACGCGCGAACACCGTCACGTCGGTCGGAGACGCGCTGAAGCGCATCGACACGGGCGGCTGGACGGGGCCGGCGTCGGACGAGTTCCACGAGAAACACCAGACCGAGGTGCCGCGGTGGCTTGAGGGTTCGGACTCGCTCTCCAGCGCCGCCCAGGCCCTGGAAGACTTCTCCAGTACTTTGCAGTGGGCCCAAGGCCAGGCTTCGGAAGCCATTGCCAAGTGGCAACAAGGCGACGCAGCGACTGTCCAGGCAAAGACGGCTCATGACCAAGCCGCCGCCGAGGTCGAGGCCAAGACGAGAGCGAACCGGCAGAAGGGCGATCCGGCGGTGGTCCCGTCTCCGGCGTTCGCCGACCCCGGTGAGGCGCAGCGGCAGGCGGCGCGGGAGATCCTGGGACGAGCACGTCGGCAACTCCAGGACGCGGGGAACCGCTGCGCGGATACGCTTCGTCTCGAAGCCTCTCTCGCTCCGCAGGACTCGCAGAAGCAATCGGACGGCAACTTCTTCGGCGGTATCTGGGATACGATCTCCGGCGCGGGGGAGGGGCTGTGGACCTTGGTTTCCGATCCCGCCGAAACCGTCGTGGCGATGGCACACAACGTCACGCATCCTGTCGACACATTCAAGAACATCATCGCCTGGGACGACTGGGCGAGCGGACACGGAGACCGCGCACTTGGAAAAATTGTCGGCGGCCTGCTCTTGTTCGGCGCGGGCAAGACAGCTAAAGACCTGCTCGGAAAAGACGAGCACGCGGGAGGTGGGCGTGTTCCCGAGGCCAAGACCGCGAGGATCGGCGAAGAACGAACGGCTGCGATCCGGGACATCGTGACCGATGAGGACGGATCGGTTCGGGGTGCTAAAGGGAGGAGCAAGGGGGTTCGAATGGTCGACAGGGCGGATTTTGACAGTATATTGAACGAGATTCGAATGAAGCTCGGCGAAGCGGACGCCGTAGAAAAAACCTCCAAGGGAATCGTTGAGACGTGGAAGATCAGCGACGACCCCCGAGCCTACGCAGCGTTTCGCACCTACAGCGGAACGGGTGGCGAAACTATTGACATCAACAATGTCGAAAACCTCAAAGGAGTTCGAAGAATTCATATTTCAAGCGAGGAAAGTCGATGAGTATCGCGCCCGAGTTCGCGGAAGAATTTCAATATCTCATGGAGTACGCCAGTGAAGACTGGGTGGGAATGGCGCCTTTGTCGGCGGCCGCGTCTGCAATGGCGGGCAAGCACCCCACGTTGGAGCAGGAAATAACGTCGTTACTCACTCTGATCAGTGAACTGATGGATCACGGGGCGGTCCCAGGGGATCTCATCAAGGATCACCCGGACTTTGTTCCGTGGCCTGGAACGAAAGAAGAAATATTGGAAAGGATCGAGCGCGAGACCCGCGCTCTCGGTGACATGCCGATTTCCGGTCAAGTTGCGTGGCTGCACGTGGTCGACGAAAAGCTTCGCGTTTGACGAACGGATCACCGAGGTGTGAATTCCGGCTGCTGGGGCTTGTGGCGGTCGTGGCCCTGCTTGCTCAGTGACCGGAGCCGGTGCCGGGCGTCGGGGTGGTGGCTGGTCACTGCGGCGGGTCGGCCGGAGAGGGTGCAGAGACGGTTTTGCGCAGGTAGGGCTCGGTATTCCGCCAGTTGGCGCCGTAGCCGCGCTGGACGGTGGTGCCTTGGTGCTGATCGCTGTTTCGGTGTTGCCCGGATGGGCAGTGTCCGGGGAGCAGGCCCGACAGGTCCCGAGAGGCGCAGAGTGAGCGGTCGATGCCGCGGCCGACTGGAGGTGAAGCTCGAGACACTGACCGCGTGGGCGTCGCCGCTGCCGGAGGCGGCGGTCCGCGAGTGGGCCGAAACGTGGCTGGTGCGGGCGCCCGTGGAGGCGGGGAAGATGGCCTGATGGGTAAAACGAGGGTCGGCGCGCTCGGGGTGGTCCTGCTGGTCGTGCTGGGTATTGGCTCGGCCGCGGCGGCCCCCGGGCATGACGGCGCCGGCCGGCTCGGTGAAATCCTCGCGCGCGGCGAGCTGCGGGTGTGCAGTACCGGCGACTACCGGCCGTTCACCTACCTCGGCCCGGACGGGGGTGGGTGGAGTGGCGCATCGCGGCGTCGAGCGGGCGGCCGACCTCGCCGCGGCCGGCGTCCGCCGGGTCATGGCCCAGACCACTTGGGCCAAGGTGGCCGACGACGTCGGCCACCGCTGCGACCTGGCGATGGGCGGGGTCCCCGTGACCGCCGCCCGCGCCCGGGTGGCGCGGTTCAGCACGCCGTACCTGCACGACGGCAAGACCCCGATCACCCGCTGCGCCGACGTCGTGAAGTACTCGGCGCTGCGGCAGATCGATCGCGCCGGGGTGCGGGTGATCGTCAATCCCGGCGGCACCAACGATCAGTACGCGAGGGCGAATCTGCACCACGCGACCGTTGTTCGGTACCCGGACAACAACACGATCTTCGAGCAGCTCCTCGAGGGTCGCGCAGACCTGATGATCACCGACGCGTCCGAAACCCGTTGGCAGGCCCGGCAGCACCCGCAGCTGTGCGCGGTGCACCCGGACCAGCCGTTCACGCACGAGGAGAAGGCCTACCTGCTGCCGCGAGGTGAGGACGGCTTCCGGCGGTTCGTGGACCAGTGGCTGGCGGACGTGCGCGAGGACGGGACGCACGCGAGGGCGGCGCGATCTTGGCTTGGCTAAGCCGTCTCAGAGCAGCTCGCGGACGCGGGCCAGCCGGTCCTCCCAAGCCGCCGCGACCTCGGGCGGGGCCGCGAACGCCGGGAAGCGGTCCGGTTCCGGTGCCTGTGGCCGGACCGGCAGGTAACCGTCCACAGGGGACAGTGAGGTGCTGCTGACGTCCCCGGTCAGCAGGGGCATCGTGCCGAGGCCGCAGGCGAAGTCCAGCTCGGGCAGGGCCCCGGCCAGGGCCAGGCCCGCGGCCAGGCCGACGCTGGTCTCCACCGCGGACGAGACCACGCACGGCAGGCCGCAGGCCTCGGCCACCTCCAGGGCGCGGCGGACGCCCCCGAGCGGCGCGACCTTCAGCACGGCGATGTCCGCGGCCCCGGCGACGGCGACCTTCAGCGGGTCCTCGGCGCGGCGGATCGACTCGTCGGCCGCGATGCGCACCGGGACCCGGCGGCGGACGGCGGCGAGGTCCTCGATCGTCGGGCACGGCTGCTCGGCGTACTCCAGGCCGCCCGCCGCCCGGTCCAGCTCGGTGAGCGAGCGCACGGCGGTGTCGACGTCCCAGGCCGTGTTCGCGTCGACGCGGATGGCGCCGCCAGGACCGAGCGCGTCTCGGACCGCTTCGACGCGCGCGCAGTCTTCGGCGAGGGGAGAGCGCTTGTCGGCGACCTTCACCTTCGCCGTACGACAGCCGGAGGCCCGGACCAGCTCGTACGCGCGTTCCGGCGAGACGACCGGGACGGTGGTGTTCACCTCGACCCGATCGCGCACCGCGGCTGGCCAGCCCGTTTCGCTCGCCTCCAGCGCGGAGGCGAGCCACGGCGCGCTCTCGGCGTCCGAGTAGTCGGCGAACGGGCAGAACTCACCCCAGCCGGCGGGCCCGTACAGCAGCAGGCCTTCACGGACGGTGATGTCCCGGAACCGATTGTGCAGTGGTAGCGCGTAAACCTTCATCACCCGCGATCATGCCACCGAAGACGGCGGGCACCGCGGACAACTCGGATGCCGATCGGCCGGGGACCCACCAGAATGGGGACGTGGACGGCCCGGACTTTCGCGTGCTCGGCCCGGCCGGGTTCGTGGCCGGGGGCCGCGCCGTGCCGCTGGGCGGCAGCCGTCCGCTGATCGTGCTGGCCGGCCTGCTGCTGCGGGCCAACCGCGTGGTCTCCGTGGAGGAGCTGGGCCGCTGGCTCTGGAACGACGACCAGCGGCGGTCCAAGGGCGCGCTCCAGACCTACGTGCTGCGGCTGCGGCGCGGCCTCGGCGACGAGGCGGTGATCCGCACCGAGCGCGGCGGCTACCGGCTGGAGGTCGACGAAGAGCTGGTCGATCTCGGCCGGTTCCGCGCGTTCGCCGCCCGCGGGCGCGCGGCGGCCGAGCGCGGGGACCACCGGGGCGCGGCCGAGCGGTTCGCCGAGGCGCTCGGCGAGTGGCGGGGCCCGGCGTTGCAGAACGTCGAGTCCGAGGCCCTGCACCGGGAGGAGGCCGGTCAGCTCGCCGAGGAGCGCACCCGCGTGCGCGAGCTGTGGGCCGACGCGCTGCTGGCGGTCGGCGAGCACGCCGCGGTGATCCCCGTGCTGGCCCGGCTGACCCGGGAGAACCCGCTGCGGGAGCGGCTGCACGAGCAGTTGGTGCTGGCGCTGTTCCACTCCGGCCGCCAGGCCGAGGCGCTGGAGGCCCACCGGCGGATCCGGGACGTGCTGGCCGAGGAGCTGGGGCTCGACCCCGGCGCGGGCCTGCAGCGAGCGCACCGGCTGGTGCTCAGCGGCGCGGAGCCGGCCGATCCCGGTCCGCAGTCCCCGGTGCCGCGCCAGCTCCCGGCCGACCTCGGCGCGTTCGCCGGGCGCGAGGCCGACCTCAAGGCGTTGCACGCACTCCTGCCCGAGGCGCTGGACGACGGCTCCTCGACCCCCATCGCCTCGGTGGAAGGCATGGCGGGTATCGGGAAAACCACGCTGGCGGTCCGCTTCGCCCACCGGATCGCGGAGGAGTTCACCGGTGGTCAGGTGTACCTGAACCTGCGGGGGTACGGGCCGGGGGAGCCAGTGGAGCCGATCGCGGCGCTGGAGTCGATGCTGCTGGCCCTCGGCGTGCCGGGTGACCGGATCCCCGCGGATCTCGACGGGCGCGCGGCCACCTGGCGCACCCACACCGCGGGCCGCCGCCTAGTGCTGGTGCTGGACAACGCGAACCGCACCGAGCAGGTCCGCCCGCTGCTGCCGGGGCCGGGCTGCCTCGTGGTGGTGACCAGCCGCTGGCAGTTGCGCGCGCTCGTCGCGACGCACGGTGCCCGGCGGATCGCGCTGGAGCAGCTCGGCCGGGAGGAAGCGGTGGAGCTGCTGGCCTCGACCATCGGCGTCGACCGGGTGAACGCCGACCCGGCGGCGACCGAACGGTTCGTGCGCTACTGCGGTGGGCTGCCGCTGGCGATCCGGATCCTCGCCGTGCGCGCGGCGCAGTTCCCGGACCTCCCGCTGGGCGAGTTCGTGTCCGCGCTGGACGCGGAGCCGGACCGGCTGGGCTCGTTCGACCTCGGCGACGGTGAGGAGACGAACATCCGCTCGGTGTTCTCGTACTCCTACCGGGCGCTGACCCCGCCGTCCGCGCGGCTGCTGCGGCTGCTGGGCCTGCCCACCGGCCCGGACTTCGCGGCCGGGTCCGCCGTCGCGCTCGCGGGCGGGGACCCGGTGGGCACGCGGACGGCGCTCGACGCGCTTGTTTCGGCGCACCTGCTTTCCCAGCCGCAGCCCGGGCGGTACCAGTTCCACGACCTCATCCGCGCGTACGCGGCGGAGTTGGCGGCGCACGTCGACGACCCGGAGTCCCGCGTCGCGGCGCTGGACCGGCTGCTGGACTGGTACCTCGGTTCGGCGCTCAACGCTTCACGCGCGATGCGGCCGGACCGGTTCTACCGCTCGCTCGGTCTCGGAGACCGGGCCGGCGGGGTGGAGTTCGGGGACTACCACTCGGCGCTGGACTGGTTCACCGCCGAGTGCGGCAACCTCGTGGCCGCCGTGCACCTGGCGTTCGGGCAGCGGCGGTACGCGCACTGCTGGAAGCTGGCTTGGATTCTGCAGACGTATTTCGCCGGACGCACGCGGATCGACGAATTGCGCGGCGTGTACGAACTGGCGCTGCGAGCCACGCGGATGTCCGGCGATCGCGACGGCGAAGCGGGGATCCTGAACGGCCTCGGCGTGGTCGAGGGGGTGATGCGTGACTACGCGTCTTCGCGGCGGTACCTGGAGCAGGCACTGGCGATCCAGCGGGAACTCGGCTCGCGCGAGGGTGAGGCGCGGGCGCAGTACAACCTCGTGATGGCGGCCAACGACCAGGACGACTTCCCCGCCGCGTACGAACACGGCGTCCAGGCCCTGCAGATCGTCCGCGAACTGCGCCTGGGTGGTTTCGAGGCGAACGTGCTGCGCGCTTTGGGCGACCTCTGCGCCACCATGGGTGATCACCCCCGGGCCCTCTGCCTGGCCGATGAGGCCCTGGCCCTCCTGCCACCCGGCGGCGACCCACGGGAGGGCCGGTATTCCCTGCACACCCGCGGCCGGGCCCTGCTCGGGCTCGGGCGCCACGGGGAGGGAATCGAGTGCATGTCGGACGCGGTCGACATGTTCTTCGCGATGGGGGAACGGTATGAGGCCGGGGACGTGCTGGCCCAACTCGGGTCGGCCCACCTGCGCCTGGGCCACGTGGCCGCCGCGCGGGACTGCTGGCTCCGGTCGGTTCGGCTGCTGACCGAAATCGGCCATCCGGACGGGGACGACGTGCGGGCGAAGCTGGCCGCTCTGGTTTCTGTCCATTGAGGACATTTCTGGGGTCGGGGTGGTGGTCGAGGTTGGCCCGGGTTGGCTGGGGTGGAATCGGGTTGGCCCGGGGTTGGCTGGAGTTGGCGGGGTTGGCCGGGGCGGTGATCGGAGTTGGTGGGGTTTGGCTGAGGTGGTGATCGGAGTTGGCGGGGTTTGACTGAGGTGGTGATCGGAGTTGGCCCGGGTTGGTTGGTGTGGTGATCGAGGTCGACCGGGTTGGCTGAGGTGGAATCGGGTCGGCCCGGGTGGGTGCTGGAGCGCTCAGGGTGCGGCGGCGTGGCGGGGCTGAGGTGCTGGGTGGCGGGGTGCGGGTGGTGGTCGCGGCTGTGTTTGGTGGCGTCGGCGCAGGCGGTGGATGGGGCTGCGCTTGGCTGTGGGGCGTAGGTGACGGCCGCGGTCGTGCTCGGACTCGGGGGTGGGGTCGCGGCGGTGTTGAGCGGTGGCGAGGTGGCTGCGCTCGGAGGGGCACGGGCGATGGCTGTGGTCGTGCTTGGCGGGTGGGGGTAACGGCGGGGATGCGGCTGCGCTCGGAGGCGCGTGGGTGGGGATGGGGCTGCGCTCGGGGCGTGGGTGATGGTTGTGGTCGTGCTAAGCGGTGGGGGCGCGGGTGGTGATACGGCTGCGCTTGGAGGTGGGTGATGGTTGTGGTCGAGCTGGGCGGTGGGGGCGCGGGTGGTGAGGTGGCTGCACTCGGGGGGCGCGAGTGGTGAGGTGGCTGTGCTCGGGACGTGGGTGGCGGTGGTGGTCGTGCTGGGCGGTGGGGGCGCGGCCGTGTTTGGGGGGAGCGCAGGTGGGGATGCGCCGGGCGGCGGGGTCGTGGTTGCGGCCGCGGTGCTCGGTGGTTGCGCTCGTGCGGGGCTGCGCGTGGGAGTTCTCCGGGGCGAGCTGGGCGGTGGGTGGGTGCGGGTGGCCCGGAGGAGGCGGTGCGGCGGTCTGCGTGCCTACCCCCAGAGACGGCAGGCAGACCGCCGGCACCCGTACGCCCCACTCAACTCGAAGCCGCTCACTGTTCGCTCACTGTGGGCGGGGTGGGGGATGCCAGACCGAGGAGCTGGGACAGTTCGCGGGCGTTGCGGGGTGCTTCCACCTTGACGTCGTTGTCGAAGTAGACGTGGACGTCGCGGTGGCCGTGGTCGTGCCAATCGGTGATCTTGGCGGCCCAGTGGCGGAGGGTGGGAGTGGGGTAGCCGCTGGTGTACAGCTCGGTGTCACCGTGCAGGCGGACGTAGGTGAAGTCGGTGGTCTGGTCTTCCGCGTAGGGCCATCGGCCGGCGGTGTCGGCGACGACCAGCGCGATGTCGTGCTCCCGCAGCAGGGCCAGGGCTTCGGGGGCGGTGAAACTCGGGTGGCGGACTTCCAGCGCGTGCCGGATGGGCCGTTCCGGTCCTGGCTTCAGGTACGGGTCGGACTTCAGCTTGGTGTCGTGGCGGGCTCCGAGCCTCGCCGCTTCGGTGGTGGTGCGCGGCAGGGACGCGAAGAAGCTCGCGACGCGGTCTGGGTCGAAGGCCAGCCGTGGGGGCAGTTGCCACAGGATCGGGCCCAGCTTCGCCCCGAGCGCGAGTACGCCGGAGGCGTAGAAATTGGCCAGCGCCGTCTCGACGTCACGCAGTTGCTTGAGGTGCGTGATGAACCGCCCGCCCTTCACGGAGAAGACGAACCCGGCCGGCGTCTCGTCGAACCACGCCCGGTACCGCTCCGGCCGCTGCAGCGAGTAAAACGACCCGTTGATCTCGACGGCGTTCAGCTGCCCCGAGAGGTACTCCAGCTCACGCCGCTGGACCAGCCCGGCGGGGTAGAACTCCTTGCGCCACGCCGGGTACCGCCAGCCCGAAGTGCCGACCCGAATCTCGCCGATCGCGTTCACCGCCCTTCCCCGCCGGGTGTTCCCGCGTGGCCGGTTGCGGTAAACCCGGCCCCGCGGCTCCCGCCCGGACGCCCGCACCACATTTCGGGACGGCTGACCCAAACGCGAGGACGCTCGTCTTGGGGACATCGGGCCTCCAGTCGTGAGGGGTCGGTGGCGGACATGGATGCGATGACTGCCGCACTCGCAACGGGAGCCGAGGCGAGCGCTGCCGATGGTCACGGGTCAGCCGCGCCGCAGGTTGGGGCCGCGCTGGAGCCGAGGCGGTCAACGCCCGTCGCCGCCCGCTCGCTGCCCGGCACCCGCCGCCCGGCCACCGTCCGGCACCCGCCGTCGGTCGGCCGCCGCCCGGTACTTGCCCCCGGTCAGCGGCGCGGCCGGAGACCGGAGCACGCCTTCTGCCGAAGCCGCTGTCCGCCGCTCGCGACTCGCTGCCCGCGACCCACTGCTCGCGACCCGCTGCCCACGGCTCGTTGCCCGCTGCCCGCGACTCGTCTCTCGCGACCCCCTGTCCACGGCTCGTTGCCCGCTGCCCGCTGCCCGCTGCCCGCGACCCGCTGCTCGTTGCCCGTTGCTCGCGGCCTGCGACCGGCCGCTGGTCAGCCGCGGGGCCGGAGGCTGGGGCACGTCTTCTGCCGAAGTCGTTGCCCGCGATCCGTTGCTCGCGGCCCGCGACCGGCCGCCGGTCATCCGCGGGGCCGGGGGGCAGGGGCACCCCTCTCGTCGAGGCCGTCACCCGCGAACCGGTGCCCGTGGCTGGCCGTAGAGCCGGAGACCGGGGCGCCTCTTCCGTCGGGATCACCGTCACTCACGCCCAGGAGAAGTGCCACCGGCGGGCCTGGACCAACCCGCTGGCGTACTCGCGGAGGTTCCCGGGCTGGGTCAGGTAGGTCGGCAGGCTGAAGGCCCGGTGCTCGGCCGCCACGGTGAGGGCCCGGGCCTGGTTGCGGGGTGGGGCGGAGACGGACAGGACCAGGGAGTCGAAGCCCAGGCTCAGCAGGGTGGCGCCGAAGCGGTCTTCCCAGCTTCGGAGGACGGCGGAGAGCTCGGCGACCTGGTCGGTCGACTTGATCATGCCCGTCCAGCCCAGGTGGGCCGGGATGTCGGCCGGGCGGGCGGTCTGGACCAGGCCGAGGCGGTGCGGGGCGCGGGCGGACAGGACGGAGCCGGTGTTGCCCGCCTCGGCCAGTGGGTCGGAACGGCGGTGGGAACGGCGGGCCAGACCGGGGAACCGCGCGCCGAACGGGCGCAGGCAGGCCCCGTCGCAGCAGGAGGAATCCCACCAGCGGGCCAGCACCTCGGCCGGGTCGGCCGAGCCGACGCGGTGCGCGGCGGGGGCGAGGTGGCCGCGGTCGTCCAGCCAGTCCTCACCACGGACGGCGAAGCGCTGGTCGTGCGGGATCAGCACCGGCCAGAGACCGGAGCGGTCGAACTCCGCGACGCAGCGGAGGTACCGCTCGGGCCGGGCCAGCGGCTCGTCGGACACCCAGATGTGGCCGTGCCACCGACCGGGCGGCAGGGTCTGGACCGGCGGGGCCCCGAGGCCGGGGCGGAACGGTGCGATCGTCATGACTTCCCCTCGAACTGGTGTTCGGTAGTACGGGTCGAACAGTAGTTCGAGGGTCCGACAATTTCCAGCGTTCTGCTCGCTCGTCCGTTCGAGTGAAACCGGAAAAGGCCAGGTCGGAGTGAATGCCATCGCGGCGAGGCGGCGAAATCAGTGTCGGGTGGGACTCCTGTGATTCCTGGGGGAGATGCGGCAAGCGAGTGATCGGGAGATCTACGAAGCGGCCGGGCTGAGCCCTCGGAGCAGCAGTTCGAGCGTGAAGTCGAACCGGTCGTGCTCGTCGCCGTGGGTCAGCTCCCGGGCGTACGCGACCGTGTTCGGGAAGCGGCTCACGGGCAGCATCTGGAACCGCTCCACGATCTCGTCCGCCTCGATGGCCGGCTCGCTGCCCTCGCCGGACTGCCGCAGTGACACCTCGAAGCTGTGGGCGCTGACGTACAGGAACGCGGCATCGCTCGCCCACGCGGCGGACTGCGGCGCCACGCCACCGGTCAACAGGATCGTGAGCAGCCCTTCACCGATGCGCAGGGTGTCGAGGCTGTTCGGCGTGCCCGCCAGTGCGGCGCGCGAAACCCCTGGGTACTGCCGGAACAGGTCGCGCAGCTGCCGGCAGACGTCGAGGAACTGCTCCCGCCACCGCTCGGGGTCCGGAGTGGGCAGCGTCACCCGAGCGCACAGCTCGCCGATCAGCAGGTCGTCCAGCTCGGCCTTGTTGCGCACGTGCGCGTAGAGCGAGGACGGACCGGTCTTCAAAGCCGCGGCCACGCGACGCATCGTCAGCGCCTCGAACCCCTCGGCCTCGACGAGCTGGAACGCGGTGTCCACGATCCGGCCGACGGTGATCGGGGCCTTGCGGGACCGCGAGGTGGCTCGCGGGTCGTCCAGGGCGGCGATCCGGGCCGCCCACTGGTCACGGGAAACGGTGCCGCGCGAAGCGCTCCTGTCTGCCATGACCTGGACTATACCCTTGACACGAACACTGTTCATAGATAGAACAGTGTTCGTACCGCTTGACTCGACGAAAGGAGCGCTCATGAGTGCCCCCAGCACCGACCGGCCGGCCACCGGGACCGGTCCGCAATCCCTGCGCGACGCCTGGCCCGCGCTGGCCGGGCTCGCCGCGGTGTTCCTGTTCGAGATGCTCGACAACTCGATCCTGAACGTCGCGCTGCCCACCATCGGCCACGATCTGCGGGCCTCGACCACGGCGCTGCAGTGGGTGACCGGCGCCTATTCGGTCGTCTTCGGCGGTCTGATGCTGGCCTTCGGCGCGATCGCCGACCGGTTCGGCCGCCGCCGGGTCATGCTCGTCGGCCTGACCCTGCTGGGCGTCGCCAGCCTGGCGACCGCCTTCGTCGGCAGCGCCGCGCAGCTGATCGGCGTCCGGGTGGTGATGGGCGTCGCCGCGGCGATGACCACCCCCGGCTCGATGGCGCTGGCCTTCCGGCTGTTCGACTCGGACCGCCTGCGCGTGCGCGCGCTGACCCTCATCTCCACCATCGGCATGATCGGGCTCGCCTTCGGGCCCACGGCGGGCGGCCTGGTGCTGGCCGTCGCCCCGTGGCAGGTCCTGCTGCTGGTCAACGTGCCGATCGCGGTGCTCGCGATCCTCGGCATCCGCGCCGGCATCACCCGCGACGACGCGGCCGGCCTGCACCGCGACCCGGTCGACTGGCCCGGCGCGATCCTGGGCACCGCGACCGTCGTGCTCGCCCTGCTCTCGCCCACGCTCTTCGTCGACGAGGGCACCGGCTCACCGCTGCCCTGGCTGACCGCCGGCGCCGCCCTCGCCGCCGTGGTCCTGTTCGTCCGGCGCCAGCTCTCCGCGCGCCACCCACTGCTCGACCTCAAGCTCGTCGCGCGCCCGCTCGTCTCCAGCGGCCTGGCCTACAAGGCCGCGGCCGGACTGGCCACCGGTGGCCTCGGCTACCTGGTCACCCTGCAACTGCAGCTCGCCTGGGGCTGGACCCCCACCCTGGCGGCGCTCGGCCTGCTGCCGCAGGTGATCGTCCTGCTCGCGGGCGGCCGGTTCGTCGACCCGTTCGTGCAGCGCGTCGGCATCGAGCGCGCCGCCTGGCTCAGCGCCGCCGCCGTGGTGCTCGGGCTCGCCGTGTACGCCGTGATGAACAGCCACGGCTACGTCTGGATCGCCGTCGCCCTCGCGATCGAGGCCGCCGGGATGCGCGTGGTCGGCGCGGTCGCCGGCGTCAACGTGCTCCGCGGCCTGCCGAAGAACCGCAGCACGATCGGCGCGGCCCTGGTCGACACCGCCACGGAGGTCACCTCCGCGGTCGGCATCGCCGTGACCGGCACCATCCTCGCGGCACTGTTCACCGGCAGCATCGCCACCCCGCACTGGAGCGTCCAGCAGTCCGGCCAGTTCCAGTCGGCCGCGACCGTGTCCGGCCTCTCGCTGACCTTCGTGGCCGCGGCGCTGGTCGGCTGGGCCGTCAACCGCATGCGCGGTGCCGCCCAGCCGGCCGAGGCCGGAGCGGCCTGAGCTACAGCGGCCGGCGCAGGTCTTCGGCGTCCACGATGTGGTAGGCGTAGCCCTGTTCGGCCAGGAAGCGCTGCCGGTGCGCCGCGTACTCGGTGTCGACGGTGTCCCGCGAGACGATCGAGTAGAAGTGCGCCTGACGGCCGTCGGTCTTGGGCCGCAGCAGCCGGCCCAGCCGCTGGGCCTCCTCCTGGCGGGAGCCGAACGTGCCGGAGATCTGGATCGCCACCGAGGCCTCCGGCAGGTCGATCGAGAAGTTCGCCACCTTGGACACCACCAGCGTGCGCAGCTCGCCGCGGCGGAAGCGGTCGAACAGCTCCTCGCGCTCCTTGTTCCGCGTCGAGCCCTGGATCACCGGGGCGTCCAGCTCGTCGCCCAGCATCTCGAGCTGGTCGAGGTAGGCGCCGATGACCAGGGTCGGCTCGCCCGCGTGACGCTCCACAATGGACTTGATCACCGGGGTCTTGGTCATGGCCGTGGCGGCCAGCTTGTACCGCTCGTCGGCCTCCGCGGTGGCGTAGGCCAAGCGCTCGGCGTCGGTCAGGGTGACCCGCACCTCGGTGCACTCCGCGGGCGCGATCCAGCCCTGCGCCTCGATGTCGCGCCACGGCACGTCGTACCGCTTCGGGCCGATCAGGGAGAACACGTCGCCCTCACGGCCGTCTTCGCGGACCAGCGTGGCGGTGAGGCCGAGGCGGCGGCGCGACTGCAGGTCCGCGGTCATCCGGAAGACCGGGGCGGGCAGCAGGTGGACCTCGTCGTAGACGACCAGGCCCCAGTCGCGGGAGTCGAACAGCTCCAGGTGGCGGTACTCGCCCTTGCTCTTGCGGGTGATCACCTGGTAGGTCGCGATGGTGACCGGGCGGATCTCCTTCTTCTCCCCGGAGTACTCGCCGATCTCCTCCTCGGTCAGCGAGGTGCGCGCGATCAGCTCGCGCTTCCACTGCCGTCCCGCGACGGTGTTGGTCACCAGGATCAGCGTGGTCGCCTCGGCCTTGGCCATCGCGGCCGCGCCGACGAGCGTCTTGCCCGCGCCGCACGGCAGCACGACCACGCCCGAGCCGCCGGCCCAGAACGCCTCGGCCGCGCGACGCTGGTAGTCGCGCAGCTCCCAGTCCCGCTCGTCGAGGTCGATCGGGTGCGCCTCGCCGTCGACGTAGCCCGCGAGGTCCTCGGCCGGCCAGCCGACCTTCAGCAGCGCCTGCTTGAGCCGCCCGCGTTCGGACGGGTGCACGACCACGGTGTCCTGGTCGACGCGGGCGCCCAGCATCGGGCTGATCTTCTTGTTCCGCGCGACCTCCTCCAGCACCGCGCGGTCGGTGGTGGACATCACCAGCCCGTGCGCCGGGTGGTTGGCGATCTGCAGCCGGCCGAACCGGCCCATCACGTCGACGACGTCGATCAGCAACGGCTGCGGCACCGGGAAGCGGGAGTAGGTGGTCAGCGCGTCGACCACCTGCTCCGCGTCGTGCCCGGCGGCCCGCGCGTTCCACAGGGCCAGCGGGGTGATCCGGTAGGTGTGCACGTGTTCGGGGGCGCGTTCCAGCTCGGCGAACGGCGCGATGGCGATCCGCGCGTCGTCGGCCTGCGCGTGGTCGACCTCGAGCAGCACGGTCTTGTCGGACTGGACGATCAGGGGGCCATCAGTCACCCGTCCTTTATACGTTCCCCCGCGCCCGTCCCTCCCGCCGCGGGCGTCCGGGTGCCAAGATGGCCACCCGGACCATTGGGAGGGGCCCCTTGAGCACACCACCGTTCGGCGGCCCGCCGGCCGCGAACCCGTTCCGGCCCCCGGCCCCCGCGCCCCGGCCGGGACCGCTGAGCACCACGACGAAGGTGCTGCTCGGCGGCGCCGTGGTGGTCGCGGTGGGGCTCGGCTCGCTGGCCGCGTTCGGGGTCGCCGCGATCACGCGCTCGGCCGGGCCGCCGGTGGCCGGTAGCTGCGTCTACCTCAGCGACGACAACCTCGACACCGGCTACCACGGCGTCGGCTGCTCGGACCGGCGCGCGACCTACAAGGTGGACGACGTCGCCACGGGCGGCTCGGCCTGCCACGGCAGCGACTACGTGCGGTTCCAGGTGTTCACCGGTTCCTCCCGTCGCGGCGGGGAACCGGATCGGACGCTCTGCCTCGCCCTCAACGTCGTCTCCGGCGACTGCCTGAGCGACGTCGACGACGACGCCTCGGTGCGCAAGGTCACCTGCGCCGACCCGGCCGCCGAGGCCCGCGTGACCGTGCACGACGGCGACGACGGCCAGTGCGGGGATGCCGACACCGCCCTCGCGTACGCGGGCCCGCCGGCGAGGACGGTCTGCCTGGCCCCGGCCGGTGCGAACATCTGAGGCGCCCCGGGTTACGGCTGGTCTTCCGCCGGGAGCATCGACTGCACGTCCAGCCGGTTCGACAGCCGGCCCGCGGTGTGCATCAGGTCCGCGACCCGTTGCAGCCGGGTCGCGGACAGCGTGGTCGGGTAGCTGCCCAGCGCGATCAGCGCCGCCGTGGTCGCGTCGATGTCGGAGAAGGTCGGCAGCGCGTCGCGCACCTTCGCCGGATCGGCGGCGGCGAGCTGGGCCTGGGTCAGCACGCGGCGGAAGACGGCGAGCACGTGCGGGTTCGTCTGCGCGAACGCACCGGTGGCGGCGTAGCTCGAGGCCGGGAAGCCCAGGGTGGCGCCGCTGGAGCCGTCGGCGAGGATCTGCGCGCCCAGCTCCTTCTCCGCGCGGGTGATGAACGGCTCGACCATCAGCGCCGCGTCGGCCGCGCCGGACTGCAGGGCCTCCGGCATCTGGTCGAACGGGCGGGTCACGTACCGGATCCGGCCCCGGTCGACGCCGGCGGTCGCGAGCACCGAGCCCGCGGTCAGCGCGCCGAGGTCGTCCGGGGCGTCCACCGCGATCTTCGGCGACTTCTTGTCCGTGGGCTTGGTGTAGTCGGATCCGGGCAGGGTGACCAGCGCGATGGTGTTTTCGCCCGAGGCGTAGGCCTCGCCCTGCAACTGGAGCGCGGTGCCGGTGCCGGCGGCGCGGAACAGCGAGACGTCGCTGCCGAAGGTCACGTCCAGCCGGCCGGAGGTCAGTTCCGCCGGGCCGTCGGCCGGGCCCAGCTCCACCAGGTCTACGTTCAGCCCCGCTCGACGGAAGTCCCCGGCGGCCACGGCGATCCGCAGGGGGGCCGTGTCGATCGGGTTCGCGACGCCGACGCGCAACGTGGTCCGCTCCAGCGCCGGGGTCGGCGCTGAGTCACCGGATCGGAACAGAGAGCAGCCACTGGTGGCCAGCAGAACCGCCACCAGGGCCAACGCCAGTCCGCGTGTGTTCATCCGCTCTCACCTACCGGGAGAATCTGCTCATCATGCTGGAGCTTATGGTCCGCTGCCCATACCATCGCGGACAGGGCCATGGCCCCGCCACTGTTTCACCAGACCCGTGGCTTCCCGAACGCATCCGGTGCGACCTACCCTCCGGTGGGCCCGAGGTGCACAACCCGACGCCGTCCGCGGGTGAGGTCCCGCGGTGAAAAGGAAGCCCAGGTGACCCGTCGCGACCAGCGCCCCCGGCCGGGCGGCGTGGCGGATCCCGCTGCCCAGCCGAAGGCCGGCGGCCGCTGGCGGCTGCGCAACTGGCGGTTGCGCACCAAGCTCTTCGCGGTGCTGCTGATCCCGGCGCTGGCCGTGATCGGGTTGGTCGGTTTGCGCGTGAGCAGCGACTTGCGCGAAGCCCAGCAGCTCGCCGAGTTCGCCGCGCGCGGCCGGGTGGACAGCGCGGTGGCCGAGCTGCTGCACCAGCTGCAACGCGAGCGTGACGTCACGGTCCGGTTCGTGGCCGGCAACCGGCAGGGCAACCCGGCCGACCTCGCGGGGCAGCGCACGCGCGTGGACCGGGCCGTCGGGCTGTTCGAGAAGACGCTGGCCGACAGCAAGCCGCGCCTCGCCCCTTCGGCCGCCGACGGATTACAGCAGAGCGACGACCGGCTCCGCGTGCTCGGCGGGCTGCGGTACTCCGCCGAGCACTCCGCCTACCCGGCCGACGCCGTGCTGCGGTCCTACAGCGCGTTGATCTCCGGTCTGCTCGACATCAGCGACACCGCCGCCGCCGACGTGTCCGACCCGCAGCTCGCGCGGCTGCGCCTGGCCGGCAACGCACTGGCGCGGATCAAGGACCAGATGTCGGTCAAGCGCGCGATCATGGCCGAGGCGCTCGCCGAGGGGAGCCTGAACAGCGACCGCAACCGCGCGCTGCTGGGCGCCGAGGCCGAGCTGGCCGCCGCCCGCAACGACTACCGCACCTTCGCCACGGCCGACCAGCAGCGGATGTACGACGACACGGTGCTCGGCCAGATCGTCGACATCGGCAACGACCTGGTCGAATCGGTGCTCACCCGGGCCGAGAACGGGCAGTCGCTGGCCGGGCTGGACGCCGACCAGTGGGACACCGCGTCGACCTACACGGTGAACCTCGCGCACCAGGTGCAGCAGGCCCTGCTGGTGCAACTGCAGGAGCAGACCGACGCGCTGGCCGCCCGCGCCCGGACCTCGACCATCTGGGACGGCGGCGTGGTGCTGGCCGTGCTGCTGGTGGCCGGGGTGCTGTCGGTGATCATCGCGCGGTCGCTGCTGCGGCCGTTGCGCGTGCTGCGGCGGACCGCGCTGGAGGTCGCCGACCACCGGCTGCCCGAGGCCGTGCAACGGCTGCTGACCGAACCGGACCCGGCGCCGGAAAAGATGCGGCACCGCGCGGCCGTCGCGCCGGTGCCGGTGTTCACGCGCGAGGAGGTCGGCCAGGTCGCACGGGCCTTCGACCAGGTGCACGGCGAAGCGGTGCGGCTCGCCGCGGAGCAGGCGATGCTGCGCGAAAACGTCAACGCGATGTTCGTCAACCTCTCGCAGCGGAGCCAGGACCTGGTCGAGCGGCAGTTGGCGGTGCTCGACCGGATGGAGGCCGGCGAACAGGACCCGGACACGCTCGCGGGCCTGTTCGAACTCGACCACCTGGCCACGCGCATGCGGCGCAACAGCGAGAACCTGCTGGTGCTCTCGGGCACCGACCTGGTGCGCGAGGACAACGGCGCGGTGCTCGCCGATGAAATCATCGGCGCGGCGCTCAGCGAGGTCGAGCACTACCAGCGGATCGAGCTCGGCCCCGGTCCCGCGCTGGCGGTGCGCGGCGAGGCCGTGAACGACCTCGTGCACGTGGTTTCGGAGCTGCTGGAGAACGCGACGCGGTATTCGGACGAGCGCACCACCGTCACCGTCGGGAGCGCGCGAACCCCGGACGGGGCCTGGCGGATCGACATCACCGACCGCGGCGCGGGCATGCCGCAGGCCGAGATCGACCGGACGAACGCCCGGCTGGCCCACCCGCCGGACGTCGACGTCGAGGTGTCGCGCCGGATGGGTCTGTACGTGGTGGCGACGCTCGCCGAACGCCACGCCATCGACGTCCGGCTGCACCCGGCCGAGGGCTCCGGGCTGCGCGCGACGGTGCTGGTGCCGGGGGCGTTGATCACCGAGGCCCCGGTGCCGGTCGGGTCTTCGGACCCGTCGGTGCCGCCGGCGGCCGAGCCCGCGCCGGAGTTGCCGGCTCCGCTCGCGCCGCTGATCCCGGTGGCCGTGGGGGATCCGGCTTCGGCGGTTCCCGCGGTCTCCGGGGTCTCCGGGGACTTCGAGGACACCGCGTCCTCGGCGGACCCCGAGATCTTCGCTGCTCCCGAGACCGCCAAAGCCTTCGAGGAACCGGAAGCTGGTTCGGAGTCTTCGGCGGAGGTCCTGCTCACGCCGTCGCTGGAGCCGGGCCCGCCGCGGCGGGCGCCGGTGGTGGAGAGCCCGCCGCCGTGGCCGCCCGCCGCGGAACAGCGTTCCCACCTGGACTTCGACGCGCCGACCGAGCGGATGCCGGCGTACCGCGACGTGCTCTCGCGCTGGTTCGACGCCGTCTCGCCGTCCCTCGACACTCCGATGCCCACGCCTCCGGAGCCGCTGCCGGTCGCGGAGTACGAGATTCCGGTGGCCGAGGCCGAGCCGACGCGGCCCGCGCGGACGGCGCCGGAGCAACTGCTGTTCCCGGTGGCCGAGCCGGAGCCGGAGTTCTCGGTGGAGCCGCAGCAAGGGGAGCCGCAGCAACCCGAAGCCGGGCCGCTCGCGCCGGAGGAACCGGCCGAGGAACCCCAGTACCCCACCGAAGAGCCCGACTTCCACGCGTTCACCTCGGAGGCGGATCCGCAGTGGCCGACGTCCGAGGAGCTGGAGCAGGAGGACGGGGCCGAGGACACCTGGCCGTTCCTGCGGGTCGCGGACGTCGAGCACGGCCCCGGGCGGGTGCCGGAGCAGCGGCCGATACTCTCGCTTTCCCCCGAAGCGGTGCGCGAGCGGATGACGAGCCTTCAAGGCGGGTTCCGCCGCGGTCGCCACGCGCGGGGGGAAGACACCCCGCACCCTGAGTGAAACGGATGAGGCATGAGCTCGAAGACCGCCCTGCTGGAAGTGATCGCGCTGGGCGCCGAGGACGCGCAGCGCGCGCAGGAGGGCGGGGCGGATCGGCTCGAACTGGTCGCCGACATGGCCAGCGACGGGCTCACCCCCGACGAGGCGACGGTGCGCGAGGTGCTCGCCGCGACCGACCTGCCCGTGCGGGTCATGCTGCGCAACGCCGACTCGTTCGCCGCCGGTGACCTCGACGCGTTGCGGTCCGACGCCGCGAAGCTGGTGGAGGCCGGGGCGCGCGAGTTCGTGTTCGGCTTCCTGACCGAGGACGACGAGGTCGACGTCGAGGCCTGCCGGGCGTTGCTGAAGGAGATCGACGGGCTGGCCTGGACCTTCCACCGCGCCATCGACCACGCGCGCGACCCGATCGCCGCGTACGAGGTGCTGGCCGAGCTGGGCTGCGACACCGTGCTGGCGGCGGGGCACCCGGCCGGCGTGGGCCGCGGACTGTCCGTGCTGCAGCAGCTCGCGCGCCGCGAACCCGGACCGGCCCTGCTCGTCGGCGGCGGCCTGCGCGCGCAGCAGGTGCACCTCCTGCGCGCGGGCGGGGTCCGCGGGTTCCACGTCGGCAGCGCGGTGCGACCGGGCGGCTGGAAGTCCACTGTGGACGCCGCCGCGGTCGGTGAATGGGCCGCGCTGGTCGGGGGCTGACCCGGCCGCACCGGCCCCGCGGCCGGAGCAACCGGCCACGGGGGAGCCCGGCAAGACCGACATTTCCGAACCCGCAGCCCATTCGGGAGCTACGGATCGGTAGCGGTCAAAAGCCTCGACAATTGCGCTCACGAGTTATGCGCAAGCTCAGACAAAAGTAGGTTACTTGATGGCTCAAGAATTTCTTATGCTCCTCTCATTGCCGGGGCACGGGGCCCTGATTGTGTTCCGGCGCGGTCCCCCACCGTTCGAGAGGAATTGCCATGCGCTTGCGCAAGCTCGTCGCTGCAGCGGTCCCGCTGCCGGCTTTGCTGTGCCTTTCCCTTGCCCCCGCCGCCCAGGCGGACCCACTGGTCACGATGGCCGCGGGCGCCGCCCCGCTGGCCCAGAGCGCCCGCATCGGCGACGTCGGCGCCGACCAGCAGATCCCCGCCGCGCTGTCGCTGAAGCTGCACAACCAGCAGGCGCTCGGCCAGTTCCTTTCCGACGTGCAGAACCCGGCCTCGCCCGAATACCACCGCTTCCTCACCCCGGCTCAGTTCAACGCGGCATTCGGCCCAACGCAGGCCGAGGTGAACCAGGCTGTTTCATTCCTGAAACAAAACGGTGCCTCCGGGATCGAGGTTTCCGGCAACCGGCAGGCGATCAACTTCACCGGTTCGGCCGCTCAGCTCGAATCGGCTTTCCACACCCGGATCGGCAATTACCGGGACCAGGTCACCGGCCGGGAGTTCTTCGCGAACGACGCCGCTCCTTCGCTGCCCGCCTCCGTCTCGTCGGTGGTCGGCGCCGTGGTCGGCCTCGACAACCACGCGGTGAAGAAGCACTCCACCGCCCAGGCCGCACCCCACGTGGTCAAGGCCGTGACCCCGCCCATCCTCAAGAGCGCCTACGGCACCAGCGGCCTCTCGGCCACCGGCGCGGGCGTGAACGTCGGCTTCGTCGAGTTCGACGGCTACCGGAAATCCGACATCACCAGCTACGACTCGAAGTACGGCCTCAAGGCCGGCTCCGTCTCGACGGTCTCGGTCAGCGGCGCCAACTACGACTCCAGCCCCGGCGAAGGCGAGACCGAGGTCGACCTGGACATCGAGGTCGTGCACGCGCTGGCCGCCCCGGCCAACGACTACGTGTACGAGGCCCCGAACACCAACGCCGGTGAGCTGGCGATGTACCAGAAGATCGCGTCCGACGCGAAGGTCAAGGTCGTCTCCATCTCGTGGGGCTCGTGCGAGGCGGCCGAGGGCTCCTCGGCGGCCAACAGCGTGAACTCCGCGCTGGCGTCCGGCACCGCGGAGGGCATCAGCTACTTCGCCGCCGCGGGCGACGACGGCACCACCGACTGCGCCCGCCAGACCGGCAGCGACGCCCGGGCGGTCGACTTCCCGGCGTCCAGCCCGAACGTCTCCGGCGTCGGCGGCACCCAGCTGAGCGTGACCTCGTCCAACGGCTACAGCAGTGAGAAGGCCTGGAACGACGGCTCGAACGGCGCGGGCGGCGGCGGCATCTCCACCGTGTTCACCGCCCCGTCCTGGCAGTCGAAGCAGAGCACCACGAAGCGCAAGGTCCCGGACGTCGCGGGTGACGCGGCCATGGGCTCGGCCTACACCATCGTCAGCGGCGGCACCACCGGCAACGTCTGGGGCACCTCGGGCGCGGCCCCGCTGTGGGCCGGCTTCGCCACGCTGCAGAACCAGGTGCACGGCGGCGGGCTGGGCAACCTGAACCCGACCTTCTACAGCATCGGCAACGGCAGCTCGTACGCCACCGGGTTCCACGACGTCACCACCGGCAACAACAGCCTCAACGGCACCACCGGCTTCACCGCCGGCCCGGGCTACGACCAGGTCACCGGCTGGGGCTCCTTCAAGGGCACCGGGCTCTCCGGCCTGATCGGCTGAGCACCTTCCGCCCGACCGCCGGGCCCCGCCTCCTCCGGGAGGGGGGGCCCGGCGCCGTTTTCGGCGGAGACGGGACCGCGGCACCGGTCCCGTCACCGGAGGATCCCGGGCCCCGCGGGCCGATCCGGCGGGTTACCGTGATCCCATGCCCCCTCGCACGGTCCGGGACGTCACCCGCGAGCTGCTCCGCAACCTCGGCCTGACCACGGTGTTCGGCAACCCCGGCACGACCGAGGTCGCGTTCCTCACCGACTGGCCCGACGACTTCACCTACGTGCTCGGGTTGCAGGAGTCGGCCGTGGTCGCGATGGCCGACGGCTACGCGCAGGCCACCCGCCGGCCGGTGCTGGTCAACCTGCACTCGGCGGGCGGGGTGGGGCATTCGCTCGGGCACGTGTTCACCGCCTTCCGCAACCGGGCGCCGCTGATCGTGCTGGCCGGGCAGCAGACGCGGTCGCTGCTGCCGGACGAGCCCTTCCTCGGGGCGGTCGAGGCGGTGGACTTCCCCAAGCCGTACGTGAAGTGGAGCGTGGAGCCGGCCCGGGCCGAGGACGTGCCCGCGGCCATCGCCCGCGCCCACCACATCGCGACGCAGGCGCCCCAGGGCCCGGTGTTCGTCTCGGTCCCGGTCGACGACTGGGACCACGAGGCCACCATGCCGATCCCGTCCGGGCACCCGGTCCGCGGTTTCGCGCCCGACCCGGACGCGCTCGCCGAACTGGCCGCCGCGCTGGACGGCGCCGAGCGCCCCGCCCTGGTGGTCGGCGCGAGCGTGGACGCGGACGGCGCGGTCCCGCAGCTCGTGGCGCTGGCGGAGAAGCTCGGCGCGGGGGTGTGGGCCGCGCCGATGTCGTCGCGCTGCTCGTTCCCCGAGGACCACCGGCAGTTCCTCGGCTTCCTGCGGCCCGAGCGCCGCGCGGTGGCCGACGCGCTCGAAGACCACGACCTCGTGGTGGTGCTGGGCGCGCCCGCGTTCACCTACCACGTCTACCGCGGCGAGCCCGACATCGCGCTGCCGCCGCTGTACGTGATCAGCGACGACGAGCAGGTCCTTTCGCGCGTCGCCATCGGCACCGGGATCCGTTCGACGCCCGGACCGGCCATCCGGGCCCTCTCGGACCGGGTCCTCCCGGCCGCCCGCCCGGTCGCGGCCCGGCCCGCGCGGGCGGCCAAGCCCGCCGAGGTCACCCCCATCTCCCCGGACTACGCCTACTCGGTCGTCGCGGAACTGTTGCCGGACAACACGATCCTGGTCGAGGAGACGCCGAGCCACCGCACCAGCCTGCACGAGCACCTGCCGATCACGGCCACGGACACCGGCTTCCTCACCGTCGCGAGCGGGACACTGGGCTACGGTCTGCCCGCAGCGGTCGGCGCGGCCATGGGGCGGCCGGACCGCAAGGTGGTGGCGGTGCTGGGTGACGGCTCCAGCATGTACTGCGTGCAGGCCCTGTGGACGGCCGCGCGCGAGCACGTGCCGGTGACCTTCGTGGTCCTCGACAACGCGCAGTACGCCGCCGTGCGCATCCTCGGTGAGAACGCGGGCGGCCGGAAGATGCCGGGCACGGAGCTGGGCGGCATCGACTTCGCGCAGCTCGCGCGGAGCATGGGCTGCTCGGCCGTCACCGTCGACCAGCCGCAGGAGCTGCGGCCCGCGCTCGCCGCCGCGCTGGCTTCGGCCGGGCCCAGCCTGGTGCACGTCAAGGTGGACCCGAATCCCCGGACCATCTACTGAGGCCCGGTTCGCCCGGGGCCCGGCCGCATTGACCCAACCGGGTGACGCTGTTTGGATGGCCGGGTGCAGCCTCTACTGACTCCCGGACAGCAGGAACTCGTCGACCGGGCCGGAAAGCTCGCGGACGTGTTCGCCGAGCGCGCGGCCCTCCACGATCGCGAGAACACCTTCCCCCACGAGAACTACGAGGACCTGAGGGAAGCGGGTTTCCTGCGCCTGTCGGTGCCCGAGGAGCTGGGCGGGGCGGGCGCCGGGCTGCCTGAGATCCTGCCGGTGCTGGAGCGGCTGGCCCGGGGCGACGGCGCCACGGCCCTGGCCTTCACCATGCACCTCTCGCCGCTGGGGCAGTGGGCCAGCGTCTGGCGCCGCACCCGGGCGCCGCGGCTGGCCGAGCTGCTCACCAAGGCGTGCGAGGGCGAGCTGATCTGGGCCTCGATCACCAGCGAGACCGGTCTGCGCAACGACATGACCGACTCGAAGACGGTGGCGGTCAAGGTCGACGGCGGGTTCGAGCTGTCCGGCCGCAAGAGCTTCGCGACCAACTCGGCCGTCGCCACGCACTGCTCCACCACCGCGCGCCACGAGGACGCGGACGGCGGCCCGCGGCTGCTGCTCTGCCAGATCGCCCTGGACCAGCCCGGCGTCACGATCCACCGGACCTGGGACACGATGGGCATGCGCGGCACCCAGAGCAACGACGTCGAGCTGGACCGGGTGTTCGTCGAGGACGCGGCCGTGGTGCACTCGCTGCCGGTCAGGCACCTCGACGCGCGCGTGCTGGAAACCGTTTGGGCGTGGGCCATGCCGGCCTTCTCGGCCGTCTACACGGGAGTCGCGGCGGGCGCGCTCGACTGGACCGTGAATTCGCTGCGCCGGCGCGGGAAGACCGAAGACCCGGTGCTGCAGGACGCGATCGGGGAGTGCCAGATCCTGCTGGAGTCCTCCCGCGCGCTGATCCACCGCCACGCCGAAGAGGTGACCAGCCGCCGGCTGTTCACCGGTGACGTGCAGGACGGCGTCGCGCGCTGCTCGATGGTGAAGTACGTGGCCGCCAACAACGCCGTGCAGGTGATGCAGCGCCTGGTGGACGTGCTGGGCGGCATGTCCTACACCAAGGCGCTGCCGTTCGAGCGCATGTGGCGGGACGTGCAGGCGAGCACCTTCATGCCGATGGGCAACCTGGCCACGCGCAAGCTGGTCGGCGCCCACGTGCTCGGCGTGCGGACCCTGCCCGAGATCAGCCCGGAGGACACCGGCCACGACTCAAGGGCGAAGGGCTGAACGACTCGTGCGGGCCCGAACCGGCCCGCACGATCGGTTCAGCGCTTGGCATCCTCGGTGACGGCCGCCTGCTCGGCGGCCGAGGCCAGGTCCCATTCGGCGGCGTCCGCGGCGGCGGTGCGCGCCGGGGCGCTGTGCAGCAGCCGGGCCACCTCACCGCGCAGGGTGACGAACTCGGCCGACTCGCGGGTGGTGATCTGGTCGCGCTGCGCGGGCAGGCCGACCGGCAGGTCCGCGACGATCGAGGCCGGTGACTTCGACAGCACCAGCACCCGGTCGCCCAGGTAGACGCTCTCGTCGATGTCGTGCGTGACCAGCAGCACGGTGGTGCCCTGCTCGCGCTGCACCCGGCGCAGCAGGTCCTCCAGCTCGAACCGGGTCTGCGCGTCGACCGAGGCGAAGGGCTCGTCCATGATCAGCAGCGCCGGGCGACGGGCCAGCGCGCGGGCGATGGACACCCGCTGCTGCATCCCGCCCGAGAGCTGCCACGGGAACTTGCCGCCGACCCCGGAGAGCCCGACGGCGGCCAGCGACGCCGCGGCCCGCTCACGGCGTTCGGCCTTGCCCAGCTTGCCCCAGCGCAACGGGAACTCGACGTTCTTGGCCACGCTCAGCCACGGGAACAGCGAGCGGCTGTAGTCCTGGAACACCACGGCCAGGTCCTCGGGCACCCCGTCGACCGGGTCGCCGTGCAGGCGCACAGTGCCCGAGGTCGGGGGGACGAGCCCGGCGATCGCCCGCAGCAGCGTCGACTTGCCGCAGCCGGACGGCCCGACGATGCACGCCAGCTGGCCGGCCTCGACCGTGAACGACAGCTCGTGCACGGCGGTGTGGGACTGCGCCCCGGTGCCGTAGCGGTGGCTGAGGCCGGAGACCTCGAGCATGGTCGACATGTGACTACCTTCCGAAACGCTAGTGGCGGCCGGGCTGCCACGCGAGCACCCGGCGCCCGACGGCGAGCAGGGCCGCGTTGAACCCGTAACCCAGGAGGCCCAGCAGCACGATCCACGCCCACATCTGGTCGAGGTCGTAGGACCGCTGGGCGTACAGCAGCGCGTAGCCGATGCCGTTGAGCGCGCCGACGAGCTCGGAGATGGCCATCAGGATCAACGCGATCGACAGCGAGAGCCGCAGCCCGGCGAAGATCTTCGGCAGCGCCGCGGGCAGCACCACCAGCCCGAGCCAGTACCGCCGCGGGGTGCGGAACGCCCGCGCGGTCTCGGCCTTCACCTTGTCCACCGAGCGCGCGCCGTCGACCGTGTTGAGCACGATCGGCCAGAGCGCGCCGAAGATGATGGTGGCGGTCTGCATGCCCGGCCCGACGTGGAACAGCACCAGGAACACCGGGACCAGCGCGGGCGGCGGGATCGCGCGGAAGAACGCGAACAAGGGCCCCACGTAGTCCATCCCGGTGCGCGAGCGGCCGAGCGCGAGCCCCAGCGCGACGCCGAGCACCACCGAGATCAGCCAGCCGCCGAGCACCCGGGCGAGGCTGGGGAAGATGTGCTCGAACACCGCGTCGCCGAGGAACCCGTGCGAGGCCGGCCCGGAGAACCAGAGCCGGGCCGCCGCCACGGCGATCTGGCTCGGCGGCGGGAAGAACACGTTCTGGCTCAGCCGCGTCGCGATCTCCCAGAGGAGCACGAGCACGACGAACAGCAGCCACTTGCGGGCGAACCCGTTCAGCCCGCGGCTCACGCGGCCGCGCACGGTCACGGCCGAAGGCTTCTCGACGACGGTCATGCGGCGGCCCCTTCGTCGGCGGTGCTCCAGCCGAACAGCCGCCGGCCCAGCCGCTCCAGGCCCTCGTTGACCACGAAGCCCAGGAGGCCGGCGACCACGGTGCCCGCGAGCACCAGGTCCATCCGGTTCTCGCCCGAGGAGGCCTCGAGGATGAACTGCCCGATGCCGAGCTTGGCCCCGGCCAGGAATTCGGTGCTGATCACCAGGATCAGCGAGATCGACGCGGACATCCGGATGCCGGTGAACACGAACGGCGCCGCGTGCGGCAGCGACACCGAGGTGAGCACGCGCGAGGGGGGCGTGCCGTAGGCCCGCGCGGTCTCGGCCAGCAGCGGGTCCATTTCGGACAGTGCGTAGACGGTGTTGAACAGGATCGGCCACACCGCCGCGTACACGGCCAGGGTGATCTTCGACTCGGGCCCGCCGCCGACCAGGATCAGCACCAGCGGGATCAGCGCGACGGACGGGATGGGCCGGAGGAATTCGACGATCGCCTTCGTGGCTTCGCGCAGCCAGCCGATGCTGCCGAGCAGCAGGCCGGCGGGAACCGCGATCGCGGTGGAGATGACCATCGCGATGGCCCAGGCGAGCACCGACGCGATGACGTCGCGGACGAAGTCGGTGTCGCCGAGCAACTCGCCGATCCGGGCGAACACCACGGTCGGCGGGGGCAGGTCGTTCGGGTCGACCAGGCCGGCCCGCACGACGATCTCCCAGATCAGGAGGAAGCCGAGCAGACCGGCCAGATTGCGGACGATCCTCACGTCAGGATGCGCTCGCCGTCGGCACGATCATCGAGGACACGTCGATCTTGCTGGTGATGCTGCCGAACTGCTGCAGCAGGTCCGGGACCCGCTGCAGGCGCCGGGCGTCCAACGCCGACTGGAAGGTCAGCAGCGCGGTCAGCGAGGCGGTGGCCTGGTCGACCTTGGAGAACTGCACCATCAGCGGCTCGATCTTCGAGCGGTCCGCCGCTTCCTTGGTGGCGCGCAGCATCGCGCGCTGGAAGGCCGCCACGGTCTTCGGGTTCGCCGAGGTGAACTTGCCCAGCGAGCCGTAGCCCGCGGTCGGGAAGTCCTGCGTGGCCCCGGAAGCGGTGTCCACGATGGGCACGGTGCCGTTGGCCTTGGCCGAGCCGGTGATGAACGGCTCGGTCAGGAAGCCCGCGTCCACGTCGCCGCGCTTGACCGCGCCGCCGATCTGCGGGAACGGGAAGGGGACCCACTGGACCTTCGTGTAGTCCACGCCGTTGTCGCGCATGACCGACTTGGTCAGGGTGTCGCAGATCGTGTTCTGCGCGGTGATGGCGATCTTCTTGCCCGCCAGGTCGTGCACGCTCTTCACGCTGCCGTTGGGCATCGCGACGATTTCGGTGCTCTTCGGGCCGGCCGAGGAGGCGTCGGCGACGAACTTGATGTCGGCGTTGGTCTTGTTCTTCACCACGAAGAACGGCGTGTAGCTGGAGTAGGCGATGTCGACCTCGCCGGCCTGCAGCTTCTGCAGGGAGGCGTCACCGCTGGCGGCGTCGACGGTCTCGACCTCCAGGCCCTCGGCCTTGAAGTAGCCGTTCTGCACCGCGAGGTGGAACGGGGCCACGTCGATCGTCGGCATGATCGACACCTTGATCTTCGGCTTCTCCAGGCCCGAGGCGTTGTTCGCGCTGCCCGAGTCGTCCGAACCGCCCAGCAGACCGCAGCCGCTCGCGGTCAGCGCGACGCCACCGGCCATGGCGAGCGAGAGGAAGCCCCGGCGCCCGAGTCTGGGCTGGCCGCTCCCGGCTGAATCAAACAAGGCCGCTCCTTGGAGAATGAGGTCACCACATGGCTGACCGATGGGTTGGGGTGTGGCTCATTGTCCGGAGTCACGCGGCTACTGTAGAGAAGCGATCTGGCGATCACAATGGGTGGCCAAAAACGTTGTCTTCGTGGTCTGCATCACTCGTACAGGTGAGCGAAGACCTCGTTGTGTGGCCGATACGACCCGTGGCGCCGGTGCCCGAATGGTCTTGATCGGCTGTACGGGTGCTCCTGCGAGGCGATCAAGAGGGTTACAAATCGGCTGGCCGTTCGCTACCCTCTGCTCCTGCAGTGTGCGGTATGGACCACCGATTCAGTGAGGGACTGCCTCGTCAAGGGGCACTCTGCGCGGGCCGTTGCTTGTCGGCGACCTGGTGGCTTAGGCCGAACGGACCAGTGATCGACCAGTGCGGGGACCGAACGTCATGCTAGTGCTGAACCGATTCCGCGCCGGGAGTGGCGGGGAACCGCACCGGGAAGTCGATCTTCTCGCTCGACCGGGTGTAATGGCGCGGTCCTGCCCGGTCCTCCGACTCCTCGGAGAGCCGGGCCGCTTGCCGGGAGTGTGCGGATAGTGGTCCCGGGCTCGGCAGGCTTCAATTCACAAGGCCCTTCGGGGCCGGACGACGATGGTGGTGCGGCGGTGCCGGACGAAGACACCGCGGGGTCGGGCGGGGCTTCCGCGACCGAAGGCGGGACGGCTCCCGCGCGGAAGGGCTCGATCTTCGCGCTGGGCAACTGGCGGCTCAGGTCGAAGCTCGCCCTGATCCTGATCATCCCGACGCTGACCGCGCTGGTGCTCGGCTCACTGCGCGTGGTGGACGACGCCCGGCAGGCGGTGCAGTTCGGCCACACCGCCGACCAGGTCGCGTTCGCGGTCAAGGTCACCACCGTGGTGCACGACCTGCAGGGCGAGCGCGCGCTGGCCGTGGCCCGGGTCTCGTCGAACGACCCGCTGCGCCAGACCGGCCTCGACGCGCAGATGGCCAAGGTCGACCGGGACGTGGACGACCTGCGCAACGCCGTCGTGACGTTGAACACCGACGACCAGGCCACCAGCGACCGGTACGCCCGCGGACTCCAGCGCCTCGACGCGCTGCAGCCGCTGCGCGCGGCCATCAGCTCCTCCTCCTACTCCGACATCGCGGTGCTCGACACCTACTCGTCCGTCCTCGACGCGCTGATCCAGCTGGGCCGTGAGGTGACCACCGCGGTCACCGACCGGGAGCTGCTGCGGCTGGGCAACAGCGCGCAGTCGATCAGCGAGGCCAAGGAGTTCATCGTCCGGGGTGACGCCGCCGTGCAGATCGCGGCCGTCCGGTCCGGTTTCCCCGGCGACCTGCTCGACGAGGCCCGGGCCTCGGAGGCCAGCGGTGACGCCGCGATCGCGGCGTTCCTCGCGAACGCCACCGACGACCAGGTCCAGCTCTACAACGACACCGTCTCGGGCCCGGAGGTCGACGACCGGCGCCGGCTGCAGGCCTCCGCCTTCGCCTTCGCCCAGCAGGGCGAGGGGCTGAACCTCAACGCCGTCGAACTCGCCCAGGCCAGCACCGTCGCGGCGGACAAGCTGCACGCGGTGGAGAGCAGCCTGCTGTCCCAGCTGCGCTCCCAGGCCGACGGCCTGGCCTCCGACGCCGTGCGCTCGGCCTGGATCGGCGGCGCGATCGTGCTCGCCGCGCTGCTCGCCGCCCTGGTCCTGATGCTCGTGGTCGCCCGCCTGATGCTGCGTCCGCTGCGGGTGCTGCGGACCACGGCGCTGGACGTGGCCTACACCCGGCTGCCGGAGACCGTGCAGTCGATCCTGGACGACCCGGACCCGATCAGTGCCTCGAAACGGGCGGTCGACCCGGTGCCGGTCGCCTCCCGCGACGAGATCGGCGAGGTGGCGCGCTCGTTCGACGTGGTCCACGAGCAGGCCGTCAAGATGGCCGCCGAGCAGGCCCTGCTGCGCGAGAACGTCAACGGCATCTTCGTGAACCTCTCCCGCCGCTCGCAGCGGCTGGTGGAGCGCCAGCTGGGCGTGATCGACCGGCTGGAGGCCGACGAGCAGGACCCGGACCACCTGGCCAGCCTGTTCGAGCTCGACCACCTGGCCACCCGGCTGCGCCGCAACGGCGAGTCGCTGCTGGTGCTCTCGGGCGCCGGCCTGGCCAAGTCCGTGCCCAAGCCGGTGCCGGCCGGTGACGTGATCGGCGCCGCGGTCTCGGAGATCGAGCAGTACGCCCGCATCGAGGTCGGCATCGTGCCCGAGGTCGCCGTGCAGGGCCTGGCCATCCACGACCTCGTGCACGTGCTCGCGGAGCTGCTCGACAACGCGACCTACTTCTCCGAGCCGGAGACCAAGGTCACCGTCCGCGCGGTGATCACCCGCAAGAAGGCGCTCGCCATCCAGGTCACCGACCACGGCGTCGGCATGGGCGAGGACCGGCTCGCGGAGATCAACCAGCGGCTGGCCGACCCGCCGGACCTGGACGTGTCGGTGACCCGGCGGATGGGCCTGTACGTGGTCGCCCGCCTGGCCCAGCGCCACGGCATCGAGGTCCGGCTGCGCGAGAACGAGGACATCGAGGGCGGGGTGATCGCCCGGGTCGTGGTGCCGGCCGAACTGCTCACGCAGATCCGGGTGGCCACGCCGCCGCCGCGGCACACCCCGCCGCCGGTCAACCGCAACGAGGTTTCGCACCCGAGCTTCCCGCCGGTGAACCGGCCGGTCGAGCGCGGGCCCGAAACCACGCCGCCACCTCCTTCGATGCCCCCGCCGGCCCCACAGCCCGCGGCTCCGTCGAACGGCGGCCTGGTCCCGCTCGACCAGCCGATCAGCCTCGACGACCTGGTCTCGGGCAACCGCGCCGCCGGCCCGTTCCTCAGCCCGGAGATGCCGGTGCCGGACACCCCGGCCTGGCCGACCGCGGAGGATCTGGCGCCGCTCACCCAGCAGCCCAACGGAGACGGTGCGAGTCTGGCGGAGGCGGAGTTCCAGCCGCTGGTGCTGCCGAAGCGCGAGCCGAAGTACCTCGCGCCGGAGGAGCCCCAGCGGGCGGAGCCCGCGGCCGAGGACAGCGCGTCGGCCCTGGAGGACGACGTGCCGACCCGGCGGCTGCCGATCTACCAGTCGGTGCTGTCGCGGTGGTTCAGCGAGGGCAGCGACGGAGCCGGCGACGGCGAGCCCGGTCCGGCCGAGGACCTGACCGCCACCGCGGAGCGGTCCGGGGCGCCCGAAGCTCCGGAGCACCCCGGTCGCGTCCCGTCCGCCGCCGAGCTGTCGGCGGAGCGCGGCAACGGCACGCACGAGGCCCGTCAGGAGGAACCGATCGAAGCGACACCGCTCTACCCTGGTTCCGACGACGGCTCGGACGAGAGCTGGAGCAGTGCCTCCGACGAAGGCTGGCAGGCCGCGCAGTCGTTGCTCGAGACCAAGAACGAGGAGGTGACGACGGCCGGGCTGCCCAAGCGCGTGCCCAACGCGTACCTGGTCCCGGGCTCGATCGGCAGTCCCTCGGAATCCTCCGAGCCGCACAATTCCTTCACCGACGCCACTTCCGGACTGCCCGGAAAGGGCGCGATGACCCGCTCGGCCTCCGCGGCTCGCAGCAGGATGGCAAGCTTCCAGCGTGGGTACACCTCCGGGAGGCACGCGTTGCAGGACCGGCCGGGCGACGACCGGCCGATCGACGACGGCGTTCCGGTGAGTGGATCCGGGTACTTGAGCGACAGCAGTGAGGAGCGACAGTGACACGGGCGGGTGCAGTGCAGCCGGGAGGCGGCTCGGCGCAGCCGAACGGCAGGGCGGCCGGCGGCGCGGCGGGTAGCTTCGCGTGGCTGATCACGGACTTCGTGCACCGGGTGCCGGGCGCGGCCCACGCGGTCGTCGTCTCGGCGGACGGGCTCCTGCTGGCCGCTTCGCGCGGCCTGCCGAAGGACCGGGCCGACCAGCTGGCGGCGGTCGCGTCCGGGCTGACCAGCCTGGCGCGCGGGGCGGCGAAGGTGTTCGAAGGCGGCCCGGTCGCGCAGACCGTGGTCGAGATGGCTAACGGCTTCCTCTTCCTGATGTCGGTCTCGGACGGCTCGTGCCTCGCGGTGCTGGGCTCGCCGGAGAGCGACATCGGCTTGGTGGTGTACGAGATGACCCTGCTCGTCGAACGGGTCGGCCAGCAGCTGACCCCGGAGATGCGCGCGCAACTGCAGGGCTCGGCGGTCCGCCGCTAGGCGGGCCGGGAACTTCAGGAGCAGACCGTGGACGACGGGCGCTTGAGGGGCGATGGCCGGCTCGGTGACGACTTCACCGGCGGGTGGGCCGAGCGGGAGGACGGGCGGGAGGACTGGAAGTCCTTCCGCGACCGGGTCGACCGCGAATGGCGCGCCCGCCGCGTCCAGGGGGCGGACACCGACCCGGTGCGGGAGCCGCCGAACTGGCTGACCGACAGCAACGCCGGGCAGGGACCGGACGTCGGCGGCGGGCCCGGCTACCGCGACCGCCTGCTGGGCGGTCCCGGGGCCGAGCTGTTCGGCGGCGCCAGCGGTCCGCTGTACGACTCGGCCGAGTTCGCGGCGTTCAGCGCGGAGCACGACGGCTCGCCCGGGCCCTCGTCGAACGAGCTGGCGGCCGCGCTGCCGATGCAGTCCTCGGTCGAGCCTCCGGTGACCGAGGTGGAGACCTCCGGGCTGGTCCGGCCCTACTTCCGGACCCGCGGCCGGACCAAACCGACGTACGACCTCGCGATCGAGGCCCTGATCTCGACCAGCGAGCAGGGGCGCGTGCTCGACCGGGTGCGCGTGCCCGAGCACCGGTCGATCTGCGATCTGTGCCTCGACACCCGTTCCGTGGCCGAGGTGGCGGCGCTGCTGCGGCTGCCCCTGGGCGTGGTGCGGGTGCTGATTGGTGACGTGGCGGGGCTCGGCCTGGTGCTGGTGCACTCGACCAGCGACACCGCCGTGGGCGACCGCCCGAGTATCGAGTTCATGGAAAGGGTGCTCAGTGGGCTTCGGAGAATTTGACTCCGACGCGAACGCGCCGCAGGTGACCGGCCCGACCTCGTCGGCCAAGATCGTGGTCGCCGGTGGGTTCGGTTCGGGCAAGACGACGATGGTCGGGGCGATCTCGGAGATCGACCCGCTGACCACCGAGGCCATGATGACCGAGGCGAGCGTCGGCCACGACGACACCACCGCCACGCCGAACAAGACCACCACCACGGTGGCCATGGACTTCGGCCGGATCTCGCTCGACTCGGACCTCGTGCTGTACGTGTTCGGCACGCCGGGCCAGCACCGGTTCTGGTTCATGTGGGACGACCTCGCGGTCGGCGCGATCGGCGCGGTGGTGCTGGTGGACACGCGGCGGCTGGCCGACGCGTTCCCCTCGATCGACTTCTTCGAGAACCGGAAGCTGCCCTACGTGGTCGCGATCAACTGCTTCGACCGGTTGCTGCACCACCAGATCGAGGACGTGCGGCACGCGCTGACCATCTCGCCGTCGGTGCCGATCATGGCCTGCGACGCGCGTGAGCGGGATTCGGCCAAGCAGGTGTTGATCTCGGTCGTGCAGCACGCCATCGCCCACGATTCGGCACTGAGGGCGGGCTAGCCCCGGAGAACCCGCCGGAGGGGTGCGGCCGTTGGAGTGAACTCGACGGTCTTCACCCGCTTCGGGGAGTGGTGTATCCGGCCGGAACCGGGTCGACTGGACCTGGTTCGCCCGAGCCGGGCCCGATCCAGCCGGACCGGCCGATCGGAACGGCGGTGACCTGCGCGGACATCCGTCCGCCGTGGGTAGCCGCGGCCACCACGGAGTGACCCACGATGGCGTGGTCCCGGCGGGGTTCACGCGGTGCGCACTCGGCTGAGTACGTACGGTGCCCACCACCTCGGCCGACGGGGCTCGACACCGTCGGCCAGGTGAATACGCTGGGAACGGCATCTTCACGGGTGGGCCGTGATCATGGCGGACGGTGAGATTCGGGTTCGGCAGCAGCGGCAGCGAGGAGGGGCAGTGACCGGGTCCGGCCAGGAAGAGGGCCAGCGCACGTTCGGCTGGTTGATCACGGACTTCGTGCGCCGGGTGCCCGGCGCCGCGCACGGGGTGCTGGTGTCGGCCGACGGTCTGCTGCTCGCGCCCTCGGAGGGGCTGCCGCAGGACCGGGCCGACCAGCTCTCGGCGGTCGCCTCCGGGCTGATCAGCCTGACCCAGGGCGCGGCCCGCTGCTTCGAGGCCGGCGGGGTGAACCAGACCGTGGTCGAGATGGAACGCGGGTACCTGTTCCTCATGTCGGTCTCCGACGGCTCCTCGATGGCGGTGCTGGCCGCCCCGACCTGCGACATCGGCACGGTGGCCTACGAGATGACGCTGCTGGTGGAGCGGGTCGGCCAGCAGCTCACCCCCGAACTGCGCGCCCAGCTCCAGGGCGGGGTGCGGGGTTAGCGGATGAAGATCTCGGGATTCGGTGAGAGCGACACGGGGGCTTGGGACGCGCTGCACCGCGGCACCGAGCGGGAGTCGTTCGACTCGCCCAGTCACTACGAGCTGAGCACCTTGAAGACGATGCTGCCGCACCGTCGTCCGAGCCCCCCGCCGCCGCCGATCCCGGCGCTCCCCGTGGCCTCGCCGCCCTCGGCGCCCGAAGAGTGGACCGGCGCCTCGGACCACTACTACGAGGACGACGGCCGCACCTGGCCGGAGGACCCCCGGCCCGAGGTCCGGGACCGCGGATACCACCCCGCCCCGGCTGGCCACCTCGGGCAGTTCGGCCACAAAGGACAGACCGGCCAAACCGGTCAGTTCGACCACGTCGGGCCGACCGGTCACGCGGCGCCGACCGGTCACGCCGCCGCGAGCCGCCCGTCCGGCTACCCGGCGCCCCCAGCCGACGAGCACCGCCGTCCCAGCCGCTCGGGCCACCGCTCGACCGCCTACGACGACGAAGCCCCACGCCCGTCCTACGAGGACCACCAGCCCGGCCGTCGCCGCCGTTCGGCTCCGCCGCCGGAGACCGGGTACGCGCGTTCGCCGTACGACTCGGGCTACCGGCCACCGCCCCTCGCCCCGGAGCGGCCCGGCTACCCGCCCGCGGTCTACGACCCGGGGTACCACCAGCCCCCGGCCGAGACGGATTACCACTCCGCCCCGGCCGACTCCGCGTACCGTCCTGCGCCCGAGTCCGCGCGGTACGCCCAGCACCGCCTGGCCGATCCCGCGGAGGCCGACTGGGCCGAAGCGGCCGGCGACTGGTCCGAGACCGAAGCCGCCGACCAGGACCGGCCGCCCGAGCCGACCGGTCGCCGGGCCCACGCGGCCGAGGACCGGCCGGCCACCGCCGGTCGCGCCCGGCCCGCCCACGCCGCCGAGCCCGAATGGGAGCCCGAACCGGACCCGGCCCAGCCGGAATTCCCCACCGCAGAACCGGAGTGGGCCCGGGAGCCGACCTTCGAGGCCGCCTCGGCGAAACCGGCCCGCTCCCGGGTCCGCCCCTACGCCCGTACCGGCGGCCGCACCCGGTCCGACCACAACCTCGCCCTCGAAGCGCTCGTCTCCACCAGCGACGACGGCCGCCGGTACCGCGGGGTCCGGTCGATGGAGCACCGCCGGATCTGCGACCTCTGCCTGGACACCCGCTCGGTCGCCGAGATCGCCGCGCACCTGCGCCTCCCGCTGGGCGTGGTGAAGGTGCTGGTCGGCGACATGTCCGACCTCGGCCTGGTGCTGATCCACCAGACCGAGCTGATCCTCGGCGACCGCTCCTCGCGCGAGTTCATGGAGCGCGTGCTGCAGGGCTTGCGCGCGCTGTAGCGCCTCGACCGCTCGCGCCCGTCCCGGCCATCCGGACGGGCGCGGTTCCCCCCCCCCCCCCCCCCGGGGCACCCCCGGCCGAGTGGTCAGTCCTCGACCAGAGCCACGGAAGTGATGCGGTGCAACGGATACCGCTCGTGGTCCGTGCCCTCCAGCACCCCGCCGCCGACGCGGACCGGGCGCACCACGCGCTGGCTGGCCGTGCCCCGTGAGTCCACGAAGCCGATCCACACCTCGCGGCGTTCCAAAGTGGCGCGGGACAACAGTTCCAGCGTCGCCGAGGTGTCCGCGCCCCCGCCGGTCGGTGCGCTCACGGTGGAGCCGCGTCGCCGGGCCGAAGCCGCGTCGCCCGCGCGCAGGTTCGAAATGATCCGCGACGCCTGCTCCGGCGACAGCACCGCTTGCTCACCCGGGCGGGCCCGGGTGGTGCGGGCCCGCCCGGGCAGCCGGCGCCCGCTCGGCCGGATGTCGACCACGCGCCCGTCCGGGCCTTCCGCCGCCGGGGCGAAACCCGCTGCCCGCAAGCCTTCCAGCACCTCGCCCAGCGGGGCGGAGCTGATCAGCACGGTCGAGGCGATCATCCGCAGGTCGTACTCGGCCGCGACCGGGTGGGCGAGCACCTCGGCGAGCAGCGCCTCGTCGTCGCAGCGCAGGAACGAGGCCGCCGCGCCGCCGCGGAGCCGCCCGTGGCGGCGGGCGACGTCGTCGATCAGGTAGGTCAGGCCCTGCGGAACGGGGGTCGCGGACTTCGCGCGGAACATCGCGTGCAGCTCGTCCGCCGTGCGGCCGATGTCGAGCGCGCGGCGCACCGAGGCCTCGGTGACGCGGTAGACCGTGGCGTGCCCGGCCGATTCGACGTCGGCCACCGCCGCCATGTCCGCGGCCAGCTCGGGCTCCAGCGGGCCGGGCGCGACCACGGTCAGGTCCGCCTGGACCAGCACGTGGGCCACCGGCGCCGGCAGTGCGTCGTGCATCGCCTCGACCGCGCCCGAGCGGTCGTCCTCCAGCAGCAGCCGGGTCGCCGTGGTCAGCCCGCCCAGTCCGACCAGGCCGAGCGCGGTCGCCTCCGCCATCGTCCAGCGCACGGTCTCGTCCCGCAGCCGACCGCCCCGCCGAGGCGCGCGCCACGCGAGCACGGCCACCAGCTCGTCCACGCTCTTCACCCCGGAGCCGGGCGGTAGCTGCGCGAGCGCCGTCAGCACCCGCCGCCGGCCCACCGGGGCCAGCGGGCGCCGTAGCTCCTCGGACAGCGGCGCGATCGGCTTGTCCTTCGCGTCCCGGCCGCCGGCCAGACCGGGCAGGCGCGGCAGTTCGAGCCAGGACTGGGCCAGGGTCATCCAGCGCTGCACGGTCGGGGACGCGAGCCAGGAGTCGGTGAGGGTGGTCGGCACCCATTCCGGGGCCGTCGTCTCGCTGTCGGCGACCAGCCCGGCACCGACCGCCAGCTCGGCCACCAGCATCGCGCGCGGCTCGTCGACCTCGAGGTCCTTGGCCAGCTTCCGCAGCTCCCGCACGCCGAGACCACCGGCCTTCAGCACCGGGGCGGGCGCGGCCGACCAGGAGCGCAGCAGCGCCTCGGTCTGGCGCAGGAACTCCATCGCCTCGCCGGCCGCGGTCTCGTCCACAGTGTCCGTCCGGTGTGGATGGACGGGCAGGCCGGGCTCGGCCAGCGTCGCCGGGTCGAACGCGAGGCCGCCCCTCAGCACGAGCCCCAGCTCGCGCGGCAGCTCCACGGTCTGGTTGTCACGGCGCAGCAACAGGCCGCGGGCCAGCAGCTTCTGCACCGGGGTGGCGGCTTCGTCGAGCGCCACGTCGAAGCTCGCGTCACGGGTGCGCCCGATCGGCGGGCCCGCGGCCAGCTTGGCCAGCACCGCCCGCTCGTCTTCGCCCACCTCGGCCAGCCGCGCGGCGACGTCCGTGGCGGCCAGGGCGCGGGACGGCGCGCCCAGACCGGCCGGGAACGGCCCCAGCGCGTCACGCGCGGCCGGGGGTACCCGCAGCCCGTCGTCCGCGCCCCAGACCAGGGCCCGGGCGCGCAGCCGCGCCAGCTCGTCGGTGAGGTCCACGCCGATCAGGGCGCCGACCTCGGACGACGGCGCGGGCGCGGTGTCGGCCCCGGCCACCAGCAGCGCGTCGAGCACCGCGAGGGTGCGCGTGTCGAGGTCTTCGCAGGCGCGCGCCACGGAGCCCGGCGTGCCGGCGCGGGTGGCCAGCACGGTGCTGTCGGACGGCGGCGGGGTCGACAGGTCGCGACGCGTGCGTAGGAGCTCGGCCAGTGCGTCGTCGGATTCCGCACGCAGCCAGTCCGCCAGTGAGGTCGCGGGCATAGAGGACCAGGATACCGGGCGCGGTCGCGGGCGCCGCCGGGTCGGGCGGCCCCGGGCGGGTGCGCGGCCACCCGGGGGGTTCGGGCACACTGGGGGCGAACGGGTTGGACCGGCCAGTGGAGGGTGTTGTGGCGAAGGCCGAGAACGGCAAGAAGAAGGGCATCGACCCCACCTGGCCGGCGGAGGACGGTGAGCACCCCGTCTCGGAGCTCGCCGCCGACCGCCAGGGTGCGCTGTCGCCGTTCGGCGACCTGACCTTCCCGCTCGACACCGTGCCGTACGTGCACCCGGAGACCGAGATCAACCGCTGAGCCCGCGCGGGCCGGGAGCCGGACCCGCGCGGAAAGCCTGAAGTTACTGGTCGGTCACCCGGTGGGGATCGGGTGTCGGCGGTCACGGGACTAGGGTTCCGGGCGTCCCAGTAACAGGTTGTCCAGCGGGGAGTTAGTGCCATGCCGGTTCCCGGTCCCGGGTATTCCATCACCGTCCGGGTCGAGGCCCCGGCTTCGTCCACGGCCGCCGGTGACCTCACCACCGCGGTCGGCCGCGTGGGCGGGGTGCTCACGGCGTTCGACGTGGTCGAGTCGCACCCCGAGTCCATCGTGGTCGACATCAGCGCGAACGCGTTGTCCGAGAGCCACGCGCAGGACATCACCCGGACGCTGGACGCGCTGCCGGGCGTCAAGGTCCGCAAGATCTCCGACCGGACCTTCCTGATCCACCTCGGCGGCAAGATCGAGGTCAGCCCCAAGGTCGCGCTCCGCAACCGTGACGACCTCTCCCGCGCCTACACCCCGGGGGTCGCCCGGGTCTGCCAGGCGATCGCGGCGAACCCCGAGGACGCGCGCCGGCTGACCATCAAGCGCAACACCGTCGCCGTGGTCACCGACGGCTCCGCCGTGCTGGGCCTGGGCAACATCGGCCCGGCCGCCGCGCTGCCGGTGATGGAGGGCAAGGCGGCGCTGTTCAAGAAGTTCGCCGGCGTCGACGCCTGGCCGGTGTGCCTGGACACCCAGGACACCGAGGAGATCATCAAGATCGTCAAGGCGATCGCCCCGGTGTACGCGGGCATCAACCTCGAGGACATCGCCGCGCCGCGCTGCTTCGAGATCGAGGCGCGGCTGCGCGAGCAGCTCGACATCCCGGTGTTCCACGACGACCAGCACGGCACCGCGATCGTGGTCGTCGCCGCGCTGCGCAACGCGCTGCGGGTGGTCGGCAAGAGCATCGAGGACTGCAGGATCGTGGTCAGCGGGGTGGGCGCGGCCGGCTCGGCGATCATCCGGCTGCTGCTGCGCAAGAACCCGGGCGACATCGTGGCCGCCGACATCGACGGCATCGTCCACCCGGACCGCGGCAACCTCGACGACAACCTGACCTGGATCGCCGGCCACACCAACCGGGAGAAGCAGGCGGGCACCCTGCACGAGGCGCTCGTGGGCGCGGACGTGTTCATCGGCGTCTCGGCCCCGAACCTGTTCGGCGCCGCGCAGGTCGCGACCATGGCCGAGAACGCGGTGGTCTTCGCGCTGGCCAACCCGGACCCGGAGATCGACCCGCTGGAGGCGCAGCAGCACGCGGCCGTGGTCGCCACCGGCCGCAGCGACTTCCCGAACCAGATCAACAACGTGCTGGCCTTCCCGGGCGTCTTCCGCGGACTGCTCGACGCCGCCGCCCGCAACATCGACGACACCATGCTCCTGGCCGCCGCCGACGCGATCGCCGACGTGGTCGACAACGGCAAGCTGAACGCCTCGTTCATCGTCCCGAGCGTGTTCGACACCGCGGTCGCCCCGGCCGTCGCCGACGCGGTCCGCACCGCGGTCAAGGCCGAGGCCCGCTGACTTTCCGCTTGGTGGAAGAGGAACTCGGCTCGTGAAAAAAGGGGACTCGGCTTCGGCGGGTCCCCTTTTTTCACGGAACCGGCGTCGTCGCGCCCACCAGCGCGGCGGGCGCTCGGGCGGTGACCCTGCCGCCCGCTCGGCCCGCGCAGTAGCCTCCTCGAGGTGAGTGAACTCAGCCACGTCGACTCCGCCGGCACCGCGCGGATGGTCGACGTCTCCGCGAAGACCGCCACCGCCCGGACCGCGCTCGCCGGGGGCACCGTGCGGACCACCGCGGAGGTGCTCGGCCTGCTTTCGGCCAACGGCCTGCCCAAGGGCGACGCGCTGGCGACCGCGCGGATCGCCGGGATCATGGGGGCCAAGCGGGTGCCCGAGCTGATCCCGCTGTGCCACCAGATCGCGCTGTCCGGGGTGCAGGTGGAGTTCGAGCTGGACGAATCCGCCGTGCACATCACCGCGACCGCCAGGACCACCGACGTCACCGGCGTCGAGATGGAGGCGCTGACCGCCGTGGCGGTCGCCGGGCTGACCCTGCACGACATGATCAAGGCGGTGGACCCGGCGGCGACGCTCGATGACGTCCGGCTGATCCGCAAGGACGGCGGCAAGACCGGCACCTGGGAGCGGCAGTCATGACCGAGGCCCGCGTGATCGTGGCGTCCCACCGCGCCGCGAACGGCGTCTACGAGGACCGGACCGGTCCGGTGATCGTCGCGTGGCTGGCCGAACGCGGGTACGAGGTGCCCGCGCCGGTGGTCGTCGAGGACGGCGATCCGGTCGGAAAAGCCTTGCGTGCCGCCGTTTCCGACGGGGTCGCGGTGGTGCTGACCACCGGCGGCACGGGCATCTCGCCCACCGACCGGACCCCGGAGGCCACCCGCGCGGTGCTCGACCACGAGCTGCCGGGCGTCGCGGACGCGATCCGCGCCGCGGGACTGCCGAAGGTTCCGACGGCCGTGCTGTCCCGGGCGGTCGCGGGCGTCGCGGGGCGGACGCTGGTGGTGAACCTGCCCGGTTCGAGCGGCGGGGTCAAGGACGGCCTCGGCGTGCTGGAGCCGATCCTGGCCCACGCGGTCGACCAGCTGGCCGGCGGCGACCACCCGCGCCCGGCCGAGGGCCCGCCGGCGGGCCGGGTCCGGGTCCGGCGGGCGGAGGTCAGCGACCGGCCGCTGTCGGTGGAGGAGCACGCGCGGCTGGTGGAGGACGACGCGGCCGGAGCCGTGGTCACGTTCTCCGGCGTGGTGCGCGACCACGACGGGGGCAAGGGCGTGCGCGACCTGACCTACGAGGGCCACCCGAGCGCGGGCGAGGTGCTGGCCGAGGTCGTGGCCGGGCTGTCCGGCCGCTGGACGGGGGTGCGCGCCGTGGCGGTGAGCCACCGGGTGGGCGCGCTGACCGTCGGGGACGTCGCGCTGGCCTGCGCCGTCGCCGCCGAACACCGTGGTCAGGCCTTCGCGGCCTGTGCCGAACTGGTCGACGAGGTGAAGGCCCGCCTGCCGATCTGGAAGCACCAGCACTTCACCGACGGCAGCGACGAATGGGTCAACTCCCCCTGAGCGCGGCGGTCCGGCCCGCTGAGCGCGTCGCTGAGCGGGCCGGACTGGTCCAGACCGCCCGGAACCAGTGCGGACCGGTCTCGATGCGCCTGAGCGGGTCTCAGCCCGTGCGCCGGACCCGGAGACGACGAAGGGCCCCACCGCCGGGGGAAAGTCGCGGTGGGGCCCTTCGGTGTCACAGTCGAAGCTGTGCCAGGTGCCGCAGTGCCCTCAGCGGGCCTGGATCACTTGGTGGCGAGCTTCTGACCCACGACGATGAAGTCGGGGTTCGACACGAACTGCTTGTTCAGGTCCTGCAGCTTCTGGAAGCCACCCGGGACGTTGAACTGCTTGGCGATCTTGGACAGCGTGTCGCCCGCCGCGACGGTGTAGTCACCGTTCGGGTTCGAGTTCGCCACGTTGGCGGCCGGGGCCGGGGCCGAGGCCGGAGCCTGGGTGACCTTCTTCGGCGCGCTCTGCTTCGGGGTCGCCTTCTTGCTGGTCTTCGGGGTGGAGCGGTGCGAGGACGACGCGGTCGAGCCGCTGCCGCCGTGCTTGCCGCACACCGGCCAGGCGCCGATGCCCTGGCCCTGCAGGACCCGCTCGGCCACGGCGATCTGCTGCTCGCGCGACGCGTTCTGAGCGCTGCCGGTGCCGCCGTAGGCCTTCCAGGTGCTCGGGGTGAACTGGAGACCGCCGTTGAAGCCGTTGCCGGTGCTGGTGCTCCAGTTGCCGCCGCTCTCGCACTGCGCGATGGCGTCCCAGTTGGTCGCCGACGCGGGGGTCGCGGCGATAGCCAGGGGCGCGCCGACCGCGATGCCGGCGACAGCGACGCGGGCGATGGTGCGGGTGGCGGCGGACATCTTGCGGTGCTTGCCTCGGTAAGACATGTGAATGCTTCTCGGCTTCCTGCGCCTACGAGCCCTGGTGGGCTGAGGGCCGGGTTGGGAGCCCGTCCGCCCGTTGCCGGGCGGCCGACGCGGATGACGCTCGGTGCGTCGTCTTCGTCCCCTCGTCCCTGTCCTGGAATGCTTTCGCTCGGGGTATGGGTCCGGGATCCGGTGGACAGGGCTAGGCGCTGCGGATTCCCGGTCTTGCTTCGGTCGGTTCGGGGCCAACCGAAAAGCGACGGTACGTAACGACGGGCGTGATCGGAAATCATTCGCCACGTGACCTACGTCACAGTAACAGCTCGGAACCGACTGCGATCCCCTTGTTCATGCAGGTCAGAGCCCCGTTATCTGTCCGTTTTCTGGTCGAGATATTTCGCAGATCGTGAGGCTTGGGTCACGTCCATAAGGCGTGAACGGGCCTTTCGCACCGCCTTTGAGCGCGGCACCCTAAACCACCATCGGCAAAGTCCGCCACTGCACTTGGAGTGGTTCTGCGTAGTCGCTTGAATACGCCGTGAGCGAACCACTTCGGTGGGTGGTGTTTATCGAGAATAGCCACTCAAAGCAGCGAACCGACCGCTGAGCGTGGTATGGACGAAACTCCCGAACGGGAGGTTTCGACGGCCCCTGAGCCGCTGAGCAGCGCAGACGGGGTTCGAGCGTGATCACGCAGGTCCACCGGTGGATCGGGGTGCACGGGTGGTCAGCCGCACGGCGGGCGGGGGAAGACCGTCGGCGACGGCAGACGGAATTCAGCCGCCGGCGAACGGCGGGAGCACGTCGAGTTGCGAGCCGTCACCCAGCGCGCGAGTCTGGTCACGGACGGCGACCTCATTCAGCAGGAAGCTCGCCGAGTCGAGGATGCGGGGGAGCCGGTGCGGGTGCAGTTCGCGCAGCACGCGGGCCGCGTCCGCGACGGTGGCTCCCTCGGGGAGCTTCACCTTCTCCTCTTCCACGCCGGCCGCGGCGCGCGCGGAGGCGAAGTAGCGGACCAGGAGGGTCATCGGTTCCAGGGACTGGGGTGCCATCTCAGCCGCCGATCGCGCTCATCGGCCGGATCGGCTGCGCGAATCCGGCGTCGTTGATCTCATGGCCCGCCAGCTTGCCCCACATCGTCGCCCGCCAGGCGTCCGCCACCTCTTCGTCGCGCGCGCCCGCGCGCACGAGGGCCCGCAGGTCGGTCTCGTCGTTGGAGAACAGGCAGGAGCGGACGGCGCCGTCGGCGGTCAGCCGGGTGCGCTCGCAGGAAGCGCAGAACGGCCGCGTCACCGAAGCGATCACGCCGACGTCGCCGGGCCCGCCGTCGACCAGCCAGCGCTCGGCGGGGGCGCCGCCGCGGGCCACCGGGAACGGCGACAGCTCGAACTCCTCGCCCAGCACGGCGAGGATCTCCGCCGCGGTGATCATCTCGCCGCGGTTCCAGCCGTGCTGGGCGTCCAGCGGCATCTGCTCGATGAACCGCAGGTGGTAGCCCTCGGCCAGGCAGAAGCGCAGCAGCGGCCGGGCCTCGCCCTCGTTCAGCCCGCGCATCAGCACGGAGTTGACCTTCACCGGGTCCATCCCGGCGTCCCGGGCGGCGGCCAGCCCGGCCAGCACGTGCGGCAGCCGGTCGCGCCGGGTGATCCGCTCGAACCGGGCGCGGTCGACGGTGTCGAGCGAGACGTTGATCCGGTCCAGCCCGGCCGCGGCCAGCCCGGCCGCGCGCTTGGCGAGGCCGATCCCGTTGGTGGTCATGGAAATCCGCGGCCGGGGGCGGAGCGCCTTGACCCGGCCGACGATGTCTTCGAGGCCGGCCCGCAGCAGCGGTTCGCCACCGGTCAGCCGGATGTCGGTGACCCCGAGCAGTTCCACGGCGATCCGCATCAGCCGCACCAGCTCTTCGTCGGTGAGCACCTGCTCGCCCGGCATCCAGTCGAGTCCCTCGGCCGGCATGCAGTAGGTGCAGCGCAGGTTGCACCGGTCGGTCAGCGAAACCCGCAGATCGGTGGCCACCCGGCCGAAGGTGTCGATCAGCCCCGGGTGGTCCGGGCGGGGGGCGGAGGGCGCGTTCGACGGACCTCGTGTACCGGGGACGCGAGGAAACCCGAGATCTACTGCCGTCATTACCGTCCAGGGTAACCCCGGAAGCGGACGCGGACCCGGGGCGCGGCTGCGACGGAAGGGCACGACGGGCTCGCTAAAATCCCCGGCGCAGCGAGCCGCTCAGCGGCCGTACCCTCTCGGCTACGTCGGTGGAGGCCCTCGTGAGTACCGCGGAGAAGACCTACCCGGTGCCGGACGGGGAACTCGCCCGGTTCGCCCGGCTCGGCCGCGAGACGAGCACGATGACCGTGCTGCGCCACGCCCGGATCGCCGAGCGGATGGGACTGTCCGGAAGCGACCACAAGGCCCTGGACCTGGTCGGACAGTCCGGTGGACCCCTTACCGCAGGCCGGATCGCCGAGCTGACCGGACTGTCCACGGGCGCGGTGACCGGCGTCATAGACCGGCTCGAAGCGGCCGGTCTGGTGCGCCGGGTGCGGGATCGGGAGGACCGGCGCCGGGTGCTCGTGGAGGTCGTTCCCGGGGGCACGGACCGGTTCGCCGGGCTCTTCGAGTCGGCCTTCGACCAGATGAAGGGGATCCTGGAGCGGTTCTCCCCCGGCGAGCGAAAAGTTCTCGAGCGTTATCAGAACGCAATACTCGAGGAGTTGCGATACGAGATCCTCGACAATTCCCGTTTGACATAGCTTTTCCTCAACTGCGGAGATAATCTTCCGGCCATGCCGCAATTTCGGTTGTCCGAGGCCGCTCGGCTCCTCGGCGTCAGTGACGACACCGTCCGGCGCTGGGTCCGGGCCGGTCAGCTGACCGCGACCGACGACGCCGCCGGCCGGAAGGTCGTGGACGGTGCTCAGCTCGCCGGGTTCGCCCGCGCGCAGGCCGTCGGTCTCGAAGACCCCTCCTCGGTCGGGCGCTCCGCCCGCAACCGGTTCGTGGGGCTCGTCACAGAGGTCATCACCGACAAGGTCATGGCCCAGGTCGAGCTCCAGTGCGGCGCGCACCGCGTGGTGTCATTGATGAGTTCGGAAGCCGTCCGCGAGCTCGGGCTGCGCCCGGGCGTCCTCGCGGTCGCCGTTGTGAAGGCGACCACCGTCGTGGTGGAGACCCCGGAAGGAAACAGATGAAGAAGCTCGCCATCGCCGTGGCGGCGGTCGCGTTGTTCGCCGGCGCGTGCAGCTCGAACGACCAGGCCAGCACCGACCCCAACCCCGGCTCGGCCTCCGCGCCGGCCCCGGGGGGCAGCGGCGGGGGCACCCTCACGGTGTACGCGGCGGCGTCGCTGACCGAGTCGTTCAACGCGCTCGGCAAGCAGTTCGAAAGCGCCCACCCCGGGGTCACCGTGAAGTTCGACTTCGAGGGCTCGTCCGCGCTCGTGCAGAAGCTCGACAACGGCGCGAAGGCCGACGTGTTCGCCTCGGCCGACCAGACCAACATGGACAAGGCCGTGCAAGGCGGGGTGATCGACGGCCAGCCCACCGTGTTCGCCACGAACAAGCTGACCATCGCCGTCGGCCCGGGCAACCCCAAGGGCATCAAGACCTTCGCCGACCTGGCCAAGAGCGGGCTGACCGTGGTCGTCTGCGCACAGCAGGTGCCGTGCGGCTCGGCCACGGGGAAGGTGGAGAAGAACACCGGCGTCACGCTGAAGCCGGCCAGCGAGGAGCAGGACGTCAAGCAGGTGCTGGCCAAGGTGGCCTCGGGGGACGCCGACGCCGGCCTGGTCTACGTGACCGACGCCACCTCGGCCGCGGGCAAGGTCGACAAGGTGGACTTCTCGGACGCCTCCGGCGCGATCAACAAGTACCCGATCGCCGTGGTGAAGGGCGCCCCGCAGGCCGCGCTGGCCAAGCAGTTCTCCGATTTCGTGCTCGGCGCGCAGGGCAAGGCCGAGCTGGCCCAGATCGGGTTTGGCCCAGCCCAGTAGGGGACGGCGACGTGCGGCGGCCGGCTCGCGGCCGCCGCACTCGCGGATCCCCCTCGTGCTCTGGCTCCCCGCCGTCGTGGCGCTGGCGCTGGTCGTACTGCCCGTCATCGGGTTGCTGGTGCGCTCGGACGTCACCCGGTTCCCCGCGCTGCTGATCACCTCCTCTTCGCTGAACGCGCTGAAGCTCTCGCTGCTCACCGCGGCACTGTCCACAGTGGCCTGCGTGCTCCTCGGCGTGCCGCTGGCCGTGGTGCTGGCCCGCTCGCGCGTGCCCGGCGTCCGGCTGCTGCGCTCGATCGTGCTGCTGCCGCTGGTGCTGCCCCCGGTGGTCGGTGGTCTGGCCCTGCTGTACCTGCTGGGGCGCAAAGGTTTTCTCGGCATGGTGATCACCGCGCTGACCGGGCAGCAGGTGCCGTTCACCACCGCGGCCGTGGTCATCGCGCAGACCTTCGTGGCCATGCCGTTCCTGGTGGTCGGCCTGGAGGGCGCGCTGCGCGGCTCCGGCGACCGCTACGAGCAGGTGGCCTCGACCCTCGGCGCCCGTCCGTGGACGGTGTTCCGCCGCGTGACGCTGCCGCTGCTGCTGCCGGCGCTGGGCTCGGGCGTGGTGCTCAGCTTCGCGCGGGCGCTGGGGGAGTTCGGCGCGACGATCACCTTCGCCGGCAGCCTGGAGGGCGTCACGCGGACGCTGCCGCTGGAGGTCTACACCCAGGCCGAAGTGGACATCGACAGCGCCGTCGCGCTCGCGCTGCTGCTGATCGTGGTCGCGGTCCTGGTCATCGCGGTGGCCCGGCCGCGATCGTGGGAAGGCGGGCTCCGATGACGCTCTCGGCCCGGCTCGCGCTCTCCCGCGGATCGTTCGACCTCGACGTCGACTTCACCGTGCCCGAAGGCGGGGTGCTCGCCCTGCTCGGGCCGAACGGCTCGGGCAAGTCGACCGTGCTCGGCGGCCTGGCCGGGCTGGTGCCGGCGGGCACCGCCGAGATCGCGGTCGGCGGCCGGGTGCTGGCCGGCGACGGCGTCGACCTGCCGCCGCACGCCCGGGGCATCGGCCTGCTCTCGCAGGACGCGCTGCTGTTCCCGCACCTGTCCGCTTTGGACAATGTCGCTTTCGCGCCGCGTTCGGCCGGGGCCGGGCGCGCGCGGTCGCGGGAGATCGCGAAGCACTGGCTGGCCGAGGTGGACGCGGCGGAGTTCGCCTCCCGCCGTCCCGGGCGGCTCTCCGGCGGCCAGCAGCAGCGGGTGGCGATCGCGCGGGCACTGGCCTCCTCGCCTTCGCTGTTGCTGCTGGACGAGCCGTTCGCGGCGCTGGACATCGACGCCGCCCCGGCCATCCGCGGACTGCTGCGGCGGGTGCTGCGCACGGGACCGACCACGGTGCTGGTCACCCACGACCCGCTGGACGCGCTCGCGCTGGCCGACCACGTCGCGGTGCTGGCCGGCGGCCGGATCGTCGAGCGCGGCCCGGCCCGCGAGGTGCTGGCCGCGCCGCGCACGCCGTTCACCGCCCGGATCGCCGGGCTGAACCTGGTCGCCGGGCTGGCCGAGGAGGACGGCCTGCGAACGGCGTCCGGCCAGTTCGTCGCGGGCCTGCGCGCCGCGGACGCCGTGGTGGGCGAGCCGGCCGTGGCGGTGTTCGCCCCCGGCTCCGTGGCCGTGCTGCCGGCCGGTGAGCGGCACCGGGGGAGCCCGCGCAACTCCGCCGAGGCCGAGATCGCCGTGCTCGAACCGCACGGACCGGTCATCCGGGTCCGGGTCTCCGGCGCGGGCTGGGCCGAGGGCGTCTCGGCCGACCTGACCCCGGCCGCGGTCGCCGAGCTGGCGCTGGAGCCGGGGACTCCGGTGACGCTGTCGGTGAAGGCCGCGGCGGTGGCCGTGCACCCGGCCGCGACCCCGTGATCCCCCGGGTTTTCCCACCCGCTCGTGATACCGTGCGGCTGCTCTGACCTGCTGATCAAGAAACGAGGACGGGCGACGGTGACCGAAGGCCGCTGGACCTACCTGAGCGACATGGACGGCGTGCTGGTCCGCGAGGAGCACCTCGTCCCGGGGGCGGACGAGTTCCTCGCCGAGCTGCGGGACAACGGGATCAAGTTCCTGGTGCTGACCAACAACTCGATCTACACCCCGCGTGACCTGCGGGCGCGGCTCGAGCGCACCGGACTGGACATCCCGGAGGAGTCGATCTGGACCTCCGCGCTGGCTACCGCGAAGTTCCTGGACTCGCAGCGCCCGGGCGGCTCGGCCTTCGTGATCGGGGAGGCCGGCCTGACCACGGCGCTGCACGAGGTCGGCTACGTGCTGACCGACCGCGAGCCGGACTACGTGGTGCTGGGCGAGACCCGCACGTACAGCTTCAGCGCGATCACCCGCGCGATCCGGCTGATCGAGGGCGGCGCCAAGTTCATCGCCACCAACCCGGACGCCACCGGCCCGAGCGTGGACGGCTCGATGCCGGCCACCGGCTCCGTCGCGGCGCTGATCGAGAAGGCCACCGGGCGCTCGCCGTACTACGTCGGCAAGCCGAACCCGCTGATGATGCGCTCGGCGCTGCGGCGGCTGGGCGCGCACTCGGAGTCGACGCTGATGATCGGCGACCGGATGGACACCGACGTGCACTCGGGCATCGAGGCCGGGTTGCAGACCATCCTGGTGCTCACCGGGATCTCCACCCGGGAGTCGGCCGAGCGTTACCCGTACCGGCCGACCCGGGTGATCGACTCGGTGGCCGACCTGATCGGGCGAACCGCCGACCCCTTCGGTGAAGGCTGACCGGCAGCGGCCCGGGAACAGGGCATATCGTCGAGCGATGAGCGTGTATGTGGTGGGCGACGTCCACGGGCACCGTGAGGCCCTGGCCGACGCGCTCCGCGCCGAGGGCCTCGTCGACGACGAGGGCAACTGGGCCGGCGCGGAGGACCAGCTGTGGTTCCTGGGGGACTTCGTCGACCGCGGCCCGGACGGCGTCGGGGTCATCGACTTCGTCCGTGAGCTGCACGAACAGGCCCCGGAGGCGGGTGGCTCGGTGCAGATGCTGCTGGGCAACCACGAGATCCTGCTGCTGGGCATGTACCACTTCGGCGACCGCCAGGTGCCGTCCGACTTCGGCCCGCGCAGCTTCGCGCGCAGCTGGGAGATCAACGGCGGGCTGCTGTCCGACCAGGACCGGCTGACCCCGGAGCACATCGAGTGGTTGACCGCGCGTCCGCTGCTCACGCTCGCGGGCGATCACCTGCTGATGCACTCCGACACCCTCGAGTACCTCGACTGGGGCGAGGACATCGACTCGATCAACGCGACCGCGCACGCGATCCTGTCCGGCAGCGACATCGAAGCCTGGTGGGAGGTCTGGCGCCGGATGACCACGCGGTACGCCTTCCGCGGCCCGGCCGGCGAGGAGAACGCCCAGCGGTTGCTCGACGCCCTCGGCGGCGAGCGGATCGTGCACGGGCACAGCGTGATCGCCGACCAGCTGGGCATCCACCCGGCCCAGATCGAGCGCCCGTTCCTCTACGCCGGCGGCAAGGCCCTCGGCATCGACGGCGGCCTGTTCGTCGGCGGCCCCTGCCTGGTGGTCAAGCTGCCGTTCGAGCCGGAGGACTAGCGGCCGGGTGTCCGCCCCGGTGCGGATCGGTGCTGGGGCAGGTCCTTGGAGCCAAGGGGGCAGCGTGGCCAGATTGGTCGTGTCTCGGTAGGAGATAGCGGTCTTGTCGAAGCGGGTGGCGATGGCGCAGAGCTGGGTGAGGCGGTTGAAGCACCGTTCGATGATGGTGCGGCGTCGTTAGACGGCACGGTCGAAGGCCGGTCGGCGAGCGCCGGCGGCGTGCTGATGGCGCGGACGAAGCCGGAGTCGGCCGGGACTTCGCGGTCAAGTTCGTCGAGGGCCTCGGCGATCACCCGGACCCGCGTCATCAGGGCCGGACCCAGCGTTCCGGCAGGCCCCGCCGCAAACCCCGGTCTCGGCTTTCAACAGCATTCCGTCGATCATCTGCCGCCTGACACCGGCAGCAATGACCGGATCACCTGCCCCTGCCCAATGTCTACGCACCACAACCCGAGATCACAGCAGATCGACGCACCAGCTTCGAGGACACGCCCTAGGGCAGGTCCACGATCTCCTTGCCCAGCGGCATGAGCGAGACCGGGACGAGCTTGAAGTTCGCCAGCCCCAGCGGGATGCCGACGATGGTGACGCACAGCGCGATGCCGGTCAGGACGTGCCCGATGGCGAGCCACAGACCGGCGAAGACGAACCAGACGACGTTGCCGAGCAGTGAGCCGACCCCGGCGTCACGCCGGTCCACGACGGTTCGCCCGAACGGCCACAGCGCGTAGCTCGCGATCCGGAACGACGCGATCCCGAACGGGATGGTGACGATCAGGATGCAGCAGACGACGCCCGCGAGCACGTAGCCGATGGCCATCCAGAGGCCGCAGAGCACGAGCCAGATGATGTTCAGCAGCAGGCGCATCAGACGTGCAGCTCCCCGCTCACGATGGTGACGGCCTGGCCGCGCAGGAGCACGCGGTCGCCGTCGAGCTCGGTTTCGACGATCCCGCCCCGCGCGGAGACCTGCTCGCCGGTGAGCCGGGTCCGCCCGGTCCGTCCGGCCCAGTACGGCGCCAGCGTGCAGTGCGCGGACCCGGTCACGGGATCCTCGTCCACCCCGACGCCGGGTCCGAAGAAGCGGCTGACGAAGTCGGTGGCCTGGTTCGCGGCGGTGATCACCAGCCGGCCCTTCCCGAGCGCGCGCAGGGCTTCGAGGTCGGGCTGCGCCTGCCGGACCGCGTCGGCGCTTTCGAGCACGGCGAACAGGTTTTCGCGCCCTCGCCCGGTGAAGGTGACGGTGGTGCCGGGCAGGACCGGCCGGAGGTCGTCGTCGGTTTCGCAGGGCGGGTCGGCGGGGAAGTCCAGCTCGATCCAGCCGTCTTCGCGGGCCTCGCAGGCGAGCAGGCCACTGCGGGTGGCGTAACGCTGACGCCCGCCGAGCACGTGGGTGGTGGCGATGGTGGCGTGCCCGCAGAGGTCGACCTCCGCGGCGGGGGTGAACCACCGGAGCGGCTTGGGGTCTCGGGTGGTCACCACGAACGCGGTCTCGGAGTGCTTCATCTCGGCGGCCACGTCCTGCATCCACCGCGCGTCGGCGGGCTCGTCGAGGACCACGACCCCGGCTGGGTTACCGGCGAAGGGCCGGTCGGTGAAGGCGTCCACGAGGTGGAAGCGCACCGGGCGACGGCTCGGGCCGGGTACGGGGGAAGGCTGGTCTGGATCGGCACCGCTCATACCGGAGATCTTGCTGGACGGCTGCGGGCGGGCGCATCGGGGAAGGCCCCTGATTTCCGGGCCGGGGGTGCGGGCCGCGTTCGTCGACCCCAGCCGCCTTCACCCGCCGGCTGGGCCGGTCCGGATCTCAGCCGCCGATCACCGGTGGGGTGATCTTCTCGCCGTCCGGTCCGCGCTCGGGGCGGACCTCGAAGACCTCGTCGGGGTCGACCTGGGTCGGGATCTTGTTCTTGTGCTCCTTGTCCTCTTCCTTCTTCTTGCCGGCGCCGGTCCCCGCCGCCGCGGCCTCGCCCGCCTTACCGCCCTTGCCCGCGTTCGCGGCGGCCGTGGCCCCGCGTTCGAGCCGCTCGCCGGCGCCGCCCTTACCCGCGCCGGCGCCCTTGCCGGGCTCCTCGACCTCGCCGGGCTTGTACCCGCCACCGGAAACCCGGCTCCCGGCGAACCCGCCGCCGGACCGCCCGGTCCCGATCCCCGGCCGGCTGCGGGTGGTTTCCCCGCCGCCACCGCCGGCGCCACCGGCCGGCCCGCCCATCGCCAGCGCGTCCGGGCTGACCCGCCCGAACCCGCCGCCGCCACCGGGGCCGCGCAACCCACCGCCACTCCCGATCGGCCCGCCCACGGTGCCGGACCCGGTGCTGGCCCCGGCCCCGGGAGGCGCGTACGAGGACCCGGCTCCGGTGCCCACGCCGGGCACCCCGCTACCGGGTACTCCGCTGCCAGGCACTGCGCTGCCGGGCTGCCCACCAGCGGAGTTGTAGCTGCTACCCCCGGACACCCCGACCCCGGACCCGTGCGGGCCGACACCACCGCTGGGCTGGGCACTGCTGATGTGGGTGCTGCTGTCAGGCGCGTCGATCGGCGGCGGCGGCGCGAAGGCGGGCTGAGTGGTGGCTGTCCCGTGGTAGGTGTTGTCGAGCCCCTGCAGGACCTGAACCGCCTGAGCGTGGTCGGCCTGCGCCTGCTGCTGCTTCACGGCGAGCGCGTTCATCGTCTGCGCACCGGCGGCCGGATCACCCGTCGCGTACTGCACGGTCGCTTTTTCGATTTCCGCCTGCTGGTCGAAGCCGGAGGGCTTCGGCATGCTCTTCTGCGCGTGGTCCGCGGCCGCGGCCTGCTGGGAGTAACGGTTGGAGCTCAGCTGCGCGGCGCTGGCGGTTTGGGCGGTGTAGGTGGCGGTGCTCTGGAAGAAGCCGTGGGCCTGCGAAGCGCCCGCGCCTTGCCATTCCGCACCACTTGTAGTGGCCGCCTCTTTTGTCGTGTTGGAGAGGTCGGCGAGCCAGTTGCCCACCTTGTTGGAGACCCGACCCTTGGCGTCTATGTCGCGGGCGTCCAGATTGGTGTGAACCATGTCGTAGAGAGCTTGGTGGTCGTGGGCCGCGTAGTTCGAAGACGGGGCAGGTGCGTCGCCGCGGGTGGCCTGATCCTGCAGGAGCTGGTCGCCCTGGGCGACCGAGTACTGTGCGGCGGCCTGCTCGGTGCGCCCTTGGATTCCTTTGCTGACATCGGTTTTGTCTTCGTTACCGAAGTTCTTGAGACCTTCTTCTTGCTTGTGCTGGGTCTCTGCGTAGTAGTCGCCCTCGTACTGGCGGTGCTCTGCCGGTTCTGCCATGACTAGTGATCTCCGTGCAGCTTGGTCAGGGACTGCTGGTTCGCGTCTTCGGCGGAATCGTAGTTCTTGCGGGCGATCGCCAGGGCTTCTTTCACCTGCTCGAATCCGTTCTTCAGGAGTTCGAGGTTGGGAAGGAGGGCTTGATCGTCCCCGGTCGCGACCTTGACGTTGAAATTGGCAATATGTTTCGCGTAATCACTCGAACCCATTTGGGCGGCATTTGCCAGGGCTTGCAACTCTCGTCGAATGTTGCTGTAACCGTCGAGGAATTCGTCGCAGACTTTCTCGTATGCGCGAAATCCTGCTTCGTTGACGGCAAAGCTACCGTTTTCGGCCAGTTTCTTGAACTGCTGTGCGCCTTCGTTGAGTTTTTGGGCCCCAGCAGTGTCCAAGGGGTTGTCGAGCAGACTCGAAAGGTAGTCCTGGCCGGCGTCACCCGATGCGGCGACGGCCGGAGGGCCGCCGAACTCGGATCCTGTACTCATCGTGACGCACCTCGCCCCTTCTGCGCACACTGGGTGCTTGCGTCCCTACTCTAGAGCGACCCTGGCGGCCTGTCAGGGGGTTCCGGTCAAAAGGACGAACTGCCGGTCAGCGGTTCTTGGGCAGGAGGGGTTCAACGGCTTCGGCCGCGGTCCTGGTGAAGGTGCAGGCCTGATCGGTCGTTCCCGTGGACAGGCTGCCGGTCACGATCGCCCGGGACTTGGGCTTGACCTCCATGATCACCGAGCAACCCCCGTCAGTGCCGAGGATGCCGGGTTCGAGGATCGCGGCCCGGTCGTGCACCCGGCCGGTCTGGGTCTTGGACGGGTCGGTCAGGTTCTCGTTGATCGCCCGGCCATCCTGAAGCTGCAGCGTCAAGCCGCCGGTCTGGGGCTTGTCCGTGGCACAACTGTGTTCGGGATCGGCGGCGGTGGGAGCCGCGGCGGGGAAGCCCTGCCCGGTCAAAGCCCGATCGAGGGTCGCGCACGGATTCATGCCTGCCAACGGGTTGTCGCCGCCCGTCGCGGACGAGCTGCTCGGATCGGCCGAGATCGGAGCAGGCTGGCCGCCGAGTTGGTCGCTGCAGGCCGTCAGGACGCACAGGAGGGCGAGAGTGGGGATGATGGCCGAGAGGCCGCGAATCGGTCCGGTCACGGGGTCAACACTACGGGCAGACCCAGGTGCGGTCCTTCGCGTAGGGCCGCCGCCCGCTCTGCTTGGGGTCTGGAAGCCGCTCGGGGACTTGCGATTCGCCCCGAAACCGAATGCCGGCACCGCTCACCGCCACCCTTCCGCGATCCGGTCCAGCAGCCACCGCCGCAGGTGTGAGCCGTCCGAGGGCGTGAACCGCAGCCGGGTGTGGCCGTCCGGGAGGGTTTCCGTGAAAGTCAGGTACCGCCCTCCGTCCGTGTCGACGAAGGTCGTCGTGCCGGCGGGGCGGAGCCGGCCTTGGCCGTGGCGCAAGGACAGCTCCACCGTGCCGTGGCGGTGCAGGGGCCAGCGCGAGTACGGGGCCAGCGCATCGCGGTCGCGGCGCGTGGGGGTGTCATCGGTGAAGTCGCGGTCGGAGTTGTCCGGTGGCTCCGCAGGGCGGGCCGCGCCGTCGCCCTGGGTGATCGTCACCGGGGGCACGGGCAGGGAGGCGTACGGCGGGAACATGCTCAGCACCGTCTCCACCAGGCGCTCCGGGCGGACCTGCCGGAAGCGGATGCCGTCCGGCAGCGCCTCCGAGAACACGCCGAGGCCCTCGCCCGCGCAGGCTCGGTACAGCACCGTGCCGCCCGCCAGCTCGGCCGCGCGGACGATGACCAGCACCTCCGGGCGGGTCCAGGTCCGCAGCGTGGCCGCGACCTCGTGGTCCAGCTTGTCGGCGTCGGCCAGGCCGCGGGCGCGCATGGCGTCCCAAGCGGCGTCCGACAGGCGTTCGTGCTCGTCGAGGGTGTAGCCCGCGCTGCGGATCTCGAAGGGGTGCCACGAAGCGGGCAGCCCGGTGCGCCGCACCGCGACGTCGACCTCGGTCCAGCCCAGGGAGAACTCCTCCGGCACGGCACTGATCCCCTCGTGGACGACGAACCCGCAGACCGAGGGTAGCGGAACCGGGGCCCCTGCCCGCTGGTCGAGCGGACCGCGGCTTCCTAGACTCGGGCCGTCGACGAAGACCCGCCCCACCGGAGGCACCCATGCCCGATGCGCCCGCCCTGCCCAGCTACGCCTCCGGGACCTCCGACGTCCCGCTGCTGGGCGACACCATCGGCGACAACTTCGACCGCACCGTCGCCGCGTTCGGCGACCGCGACGCGCTCGTGGACCGCGCGGCCAGTCTGCGCTGGACCTACCGCGAGCTGGCCGAGGACGTCGACACCCTGGCCCACGGCCTGGTCGCCACCGGCATCACCAAGGGCGACCGCGTCGGCATCTGGTCGCCGAACCGCGCGGAGTGGACGCTGCTGCAGTACGCCACCGCCAAGATCGGCGCCGTCCTGGTCAACATCAACCCGGCCTACCGCTCGCACGAACTGGAGTACGTGCTCAAGCAGGCGGGCGTCCGGATGCTGGTCGCCGCCGAGCGGTTCAAGACCTCCGACTACGCCGGCATGGTCGCCGAGGTCCGCCCGAACTGCCCGGACCTGGAGCACGTCGTGCTGCTCGGCACCGACTCCTGGACCGCGCTGGTGGACGCCGGTCGCGGCGGCGACCCGGCGGTGCTGGCCGAGAAGCAAGCGGCGCTCTCGGCCGACGACCCGATCAACATCCAGTACACCTCCGGCACCACCGGCTTTCCCAAGGGCGCCACCCTGTCCCACCACAACATCCTCAACAACGGCTACTTCGTCGGCGAGCTGGTCGGCTACACCGAGCAGGACCGGGTCTGCATCCCGGTGCCCTTCTACCACTGCTTCGGCATGGTGATGGGCAACCTGGCCTGCACCAGCCACGGGGCGTGCATGGTGATCCCGGCGCCGGCGTTCGAGCCGAAGGCCACGCTCGAAGCGGTCGCCGCCGAGCGGTGCACCTCGCTCTACGGCGTGCCGACGATGTTCATCGCCGAGCTGAACGATCCCGGCTTCGCCGACCACGACCTGTCCACCTTGCGCACCGGGATCATGGCCGGGTCGCCCTGCCCGGTCGAGGTGATGAAGCAGGTGATCGACCGGATGGGCATGACCGAGGTGTCCATCTGCTACGGCATGACCGAGACCTCCCCGGTGTCCACGCAGACCCGGGTGGACGATTCGGTGGAGCGCCGCGTGTCCACCGTCGGCCGCGTCGGTCCGCACCTGGAGTCCAAAGTGGTCGATCCGGAGACCGGGCTGACCCTGCCCCGCGGCGAGCCCGGGGAGCTCTGCACCCGCGGCTACTCGGTCATGCTCGGGTACTGGGAGCAGCCGGACAAGACGGCCGAGGCCATCGACTCCGCACGCTGGATGCACACCGGCGACCTCGCCGTGATGGACGACGAGGGCTACCTCAACATCACCGGCCGCATCAAGGACATGGTCATCCGCGGCGGCGAGAACGTGTACCCGCGCGAGATCGAGGAATTCCTCTACACCCACCCGGACATCCTCGACGCGCAGGTGATCGGTGTCCCGGACCAGAAGTACGGCGAGGAGCTGATGGCCTGGATCCGCGTGCGGGAGGGCGCCGAGGCGCTCACCGGGGAGGCCGTGCGCGAGTTCTGCACCGGCAAGCTCGCGCGGTACAAGATCCCGCGTTACGTGCACGTCGTGGACGAGTTCCCGATGACGGTGACCGGCAAGGTGCGCAAGGTCGAGATGCGCGCGCAGTCGGTCACCCTGCTCGGCCTCGAAGCCGCCGCGGCGGCCAAGCACGCCTGAGCTGCGGTGGGAAGGCCCCGCTGGAGGACCGGGGCCTTCCCCCGCCGTCAGGAAGCGGCGGCCGCGGCGGCCTCCGCCAGCGCCTTCTCGTCCTCCTCGCCGAAGGTCTCCTCCAGGTGCTCCGGCGAGTAGTCCAGGTCGATCTGCCCGACGGGCGTGCCGCGGGCCGACTCGATGGCGCCCAGCCGCCGCTGCGCGCGGTCGGCGGCGTAGGTGATCAGCTCCTGCGGGTCGTCCTCGAACGGCGACTCCTCGAACTGGTCGGTCACCCACTGGATCATGCCCAGCGCGTGCGGCAGCAGCTCGCCCATGCGCTGCTGGACCGCGTCCCACAGGGAATCGTCCGCGGCCACGTGGCGGCGGCAGGTGAACGTGCCCCAGGCCATGTGCCGCCGTTCGTCGTCGCCGATCCGGCGGACCAGCTCCTGCATGCCGGGCAGGATCTGGTGCTGCGTGCAGATGAGCTGCCACGAGTAGTAGCCGGTGAGCGCCAGGCTGCCCTCGATCACGTGGTTGTAGGTGACACTCGCGCGGATCTGGTTGAGCGGGCTGGGATCGTCCTCGAGTGCGCGCAGCGACTGCGGCAGCTCCTCGTAGAACAGCTTGCGGTAGTGCGGGTTCTGCGCGACGTAGGGGTGCAGGTCGGAGTCCAGGCCCACGGCGTCCATCCAGCGCCGGAACACCTCGACGTGCTTGGCCTCCTCGAAGCAGAACTGCGTGAGGTACATCTCGTCGCCGAACCGGCCGGTGGAGGACATCGCCCGCATGAACGGCTGGATGTCCTCGGTGACGGCCTCCTCGCCCGCGATGAACTGCGCCACCAGGTAGGTGGTGGACCGGCGCTGCTGCTCGGTCAGGCTCTCCCAGCCCTCGCGCTCCCGGCTGAAGTCGAGGTCGGCCGGGTTCCAGAACTTCTTGTTGCCCTTGGCGAACAGGCGCAACGGGAACGAGTCCCAGTTGAGCCCGCCCTCGCGCAGCGAGGAGAACCCCGTGCGGAGCTCGGGCAGGGTGTCGGTCATCGCTGGCCCCTTCGTGTCACTCCATTGTGGACGAACTGTGGACGAACCGGTCGACGGCGGGGGCCAGCACCGCGAGCACGGCGTCGGCGGCCTCCGCCGCGGTATGGGTGGGCAGCACCAGGTGGCTGAGCGAAAGCCGCACGACCGTCTCGGCCAGCAGCGCGGCGGCTTCGGGCGGGAGGGCGGGTTCGAGCGCCAGGTACTGCTCGGTGACCAGCTGGGTCGCGGCGGTGAGGATCGGCTCGCCCCGGGTGGTCAGCAGGGGCAGCAGGTCCTCGGCCGCCTCGGTGCCGAGCGCGGCGGCGACCAGCCGGTCTTCCCGGGCGTGCTCGATGGTGTAGACGACGGCCAGGCGGATGCCGGCCCGCAGCTCGCCGGCTTCGGCGAACCGCTGCCGGATGCCGTCGAGGAACTCCGAAGTCGTGCGCAGGGCGACGGCCTGGGTGAGCGCGGCCTTGGTGCCGAACTCGTTGTAGACGGTCTGCCTGCTCACGCCCGCGCGCGCCGCGACGTCGGCCATGCGCAGCGCGGCGTGACCGCGGTCGGGCAGCAGCTCCGCGGCCGCGTCGAGCAGGGCTTCGCGCAGGGACGCCTTGGTGCGCGTGGTGAAGCTGGTCACATTTCCACCTTGACACAGAACGTCACCGTGTCAAGGAACTTTACCGCGAAGGAGCACCTGTACAGCGGTGCGAAAAGCTGTCGGTGGGGGCCGCTACCGTGGCGGACGTGGGCATCACGGTGGGGTTCGACCTCGACATGACACTGATCGACCCGCGGCCCGGCATGGTCGCGGCGATGAACGCGCTCGGCGCGGAATCCGGTCTGCCGCTGGACGGCGAGAGCTTCGCCGCCAACCTCGGCCCGCCGCTCGACGACATCCTGCGCGGCTTCGAGGCGCCGGAGGAGCGGATCCCGGGGCTGGTCGACCGGTTCCGCGCGCTGTACCCGGAGATGGTGGTGCCGATCACCGTCGCGCTGCCGGGCGCCGCGCAGGCGCTTCGGGCGGTGCGGGCCGCGGGTGCGCGCACGCTGGTGGTCACCGGCAAGTACGGGCCCAACGCCCAGCTGCACGTCGACGCGCTGGGCCTGGAGGTCGACGAACTGGTGGGCGAGCTGTGGTCCACCCGGAAGGCGGACGCCCTGCTGGCCCACGGCGCGCAGGCCTACGTCGGCGACCACCTCGGCGACGTCCGCGGGGCGCTGGCCGCCGGGGCGATCGCGGTTTCGGTCGCCACCGGTCCGTGCACCCGCGAAGAGCTGGCCGCGGAAGGGGCGGCGGTGGTGTTCGACTCGCTGGAGGAGTTCCCGGACTGGTTCACCCGGACGTTCGCGGGAACCACGGCCTAGGGGAGCTGGGTGGTGGGAGTTTGCCGGGGTGCGGCCGGGTGGAGCGGCGTGGCCGGGCAGGGCCGGACGGTCGGGTAGAGCAGTGCGGCGGGGTGGAGCAAGCCGGATGGGAAGGGCGGCCGGGTGGAGCGGAGTGGCCGGGCGCGGCAGGGCGGTCGGGGTGGAGCAGGGCGGCCGGCGGTGGGTGGCCGGGCGGAGGAGTTCGGCCGGGTGCAGCGGGTAGGACGGAGAAGGGCGGCAAGGCAGGACCGCCGGGCCGGGCGGCCGACCCCGACCCCGACCCACTGATGGGGCAGCCGGGCCGTCCCCACCGGGCCGGGCGGGGCCAGAAAGACAAAGCCGAAGCGACCGGTGGAGGCGTCTCGGCGAGCACTCGTAGGCGCAGCCAACGCACCCGAGGGCCCGAGGGCCGCATCAGCGAGTGAGGGGAAACCCCAAAGCGGCTGGTGGATCAGCCGCCGCGGCGTCGTGGGAGGTCAGCCGTGCTTGCCCGCGCGGGCTTCGCGGACCAGGGCGATCAGGCCGAGCAGCAGGCCGAGCGGGGTGACGACCCCGGCGACCGCGCTGAGCCAGACCGGCAGGTTCTCCAGGCCGGCGGCGAACATCACGAACACCGCCAGCACCGCGAGCATGCCGAGGGCGAAGAGGCCGATGCCGATCCGCATGAGGATCGGTTTGCCGGTCGTAGCCACGGCGGTCTCCTTCGCAACGCTGTCCATGGGGCTGAGCGTATCCGCCGTATCCGCTTCTCCCCAGAGCATGTGGCGAGATACGCTAGGCGGACGCGCGCCCTGGGTACGCCCGGGGCGCGTTCGTCGTGAGCAGGACAGCAGAAGGACTGGTGAGGGAAGTGCCGACCGGCAAGGTCAAGTGGTACGACACGGAGAAGGGGTTCGGGTTCGTCACGCAGGACGGCGGGGCCGACGTCTACATCCGCAAGGCCGCGCTGCCCCACGGCGTCGAGGGGCTCAAGGCCGGGCAGCGGCTCGAGTTCGGCGTCGCCGACGGCCGTCGTGGGCCGCAGGCGCTCTCCGTCCGGCTGCTGGACCCGCCGCCCTCGGTCGCGGAGGCGCGTCGCCGGCCCGCCGAGGAGCTGCACGGGCTGATCGAGGACATGATCAAGCTGCTCGAGCTGAAGGTGCAACCGGACCTGCGGCGCAACCGCTACCCGGATCGCAAGTACACCAAGCAGATCGGCGAAATCATGCGCGCGGTCGCCCGGGACATCGATCCCTGAACAGCCGTCGTGCCCAGCGGATCCGCAACGGCCCTCTCGCTCGGCGAGGGGGCCGTGCTGCTGGGTCGTGAAAGCGATCATCGGCCAGAACCGGCGTGAACGAGGAGAGGGCCCCACCGGAGCCCCGCACCCGGTTCAGGCCGGGCGCACCTGCAGTGACCACAGTGCGGTCGTGATCGGCTCCGCGTCGTTCGGGTCGCCGGTGCGGCTGATCACAGTGGCCTGCGCGATCTCGACCACCACGATCTGGTCGTCCTTGGCCGGGGGCGCCGCCGTGTACGCGTAGCGGTCGCGGGAGGTGATGATGTCCTCCTTCAACGGCTGCGGCCTGCCCTCGCCGTTGACGTACTGCACGGTGATCTTCCACGGGGTCTCGGCGACCTCCTTGGGCACCGAGACCTGGATCGACCGGCCCGGTCGCACCTTCAGCGTGCCCGCCGCGCCCGGGTCGGCCGAGCAGACGCCGGTGGTGACGTCGCAGTTGCCGATCGGGCCGACGCGGATCGTGTGGCCGTCGGCGTAGAAGGTCACCTCGGCCGGTCCGGGCGCGGAGCAGCCGGCCACGGCGAGACCACCGGCCGCGAGCACGGCCACCACACGGGAACGTCGCATGATCCGAAGGCTACCGGCGCGTCCCCGCCGTGCCCTGCGCGGGGAAGCTGCCGGTCGGCTCGGGGCGCAGCGGCCGGTCGCCGCCCAAGCCGGGGACGAGCGAGCTGCCGCGGCGCACCAGGTACGTCTGCGTCAGCCCGACCGCCAGCAGCACCGTGACCACCAGGAACCCGATCCAGTAGGTCGGGGGCAGCAGCAGCCCGACCGCGCCGCCGAAGCACCACGCGAGCTGCAGCACCGTCTCCGACCGGCCGAACGCCGAGGCGCGCGACTGCTCGGGCAGGTCCTCCTGGATCACGGCGTCGAGGCTGATCTTGGCCAGCGCGCTGGCCGTGGCGCCGACCAGGCCGACGACGGCCGCGGTCGCGAGCCCGGGCAGCAGCGTCGCCACCAGCGTGGTGACCACGCAGGCCGCCACGCAGAGCACGACCACCTGGTCCGGCGAGCCGAAGTGCAGGCGCGAGCCCAGCGCGTTGCCGACGAAGCCGCCGGCCCCGGCCGCGGCGCCGATGATCCCGAGCAGCAGCAGTTGCGTGAACGGGCTGTGCCCGGTGCCCTCGGTCTGCTCCTTGACCGCGAACGCGGCGAACATCATCAGGAAGCCGGTCAGCACGCGCACGGAACCGTTGGCCCACAGGGCGACCACGATGTGGCGCCCCATGGGCTGGCGCTGCCGCCGCTGCTTCGGCTCCGGTTTCGCGGACAGCGAGGTCGGCACCTCGCCCTCGGTCACCTCGACCCAGGACGGGATCCGCATCGACTGCACGGCCGCGGCCACGCAGATGGCCGCGGTGAACCACAGCGCGCCCGCCGAGCCCCAGATGCTGTTGACCCCGCTGGCCAGCGCACCGAACACCCCGGCGGCGGCCAGGCCGAACACGGTGATCCGGGCGTTCGTCTTCGACAGCGTGATCTCCGGCGGCACCACCCGCGGGGTGATCGCGGCCTTGAGCACGGTGAACGACTTGGACAGCACCATCATGCCGAGCGCGGCCGGGTAGAGCAGCCAGTCGTCGAAGTGCAGGGCCATCACCACGGCCATCAGGCCCTGGCCGATCGAAGCCACGCCCATGGCGAACCGGCGGCCGTGCTGGATCTTGTCCAGCGCCGGTCCGATCACCGGCGCGACCAGTGCGAACGGGGCGATGGTGATCAGCAGGTAGAGCGCCACCTTGCCCTTGCTCTCCCCGCTGGTGGCGGCGAAGAACAGGGTGTTCGCCAGCGCGATGGCCATCGCCGCGTCGCTGGCGTAGTTGAGCATCACCGCGTACATCAGCGCCGTCAGGCCGGACTTGTCCGCGCCGTCGGCCTTGGTGGCGCGTTGGAACAGGCCGATGGCCCGGCCGCTCAGCTGTCGGCCGCGCAGCGCGGCCACCCTCGTGACGGTCAGCTTCTTCGGCAGCTTCGGGATCGAGCCCGCACCGGGAACGGCCGCGGTGCGAAGATCTCGATCGGCGTCCGGGTCGATGCGGGGCTCACCCGCGTAGCCGCCGGTGTCGTAGTGCTCGTACTCGTCACTGCGGGGCCGGTCCTGGTAACCGCGCGGGCGCACCGGCTCGGTGCGCTGCTCCGGCGACGGGTAGGGCCGGGCTACTCGCGGCGGCGGACGGCGCCCACCGGGTTCGTGGGGTGCCGCGTCGTCGTAGAAGCGGCTGCTTCGGGGCGCGTCTTCGGCGGACCGGGGGCGTTCCGGCGGCCGGTGCTCGGCGCGCGGGGCCGGTTCGGGCCGGAGCCTCGCCGGGGCGGGCTCGGGCCGCGCGCGTGGCGGCTCGGCCGGGTACGGCCGGGGTCGCGCCGGCGGTGACTCGGCCGGGTACGGCTGCGCCCGCGGTGGCTCGGCGGTGTGCGGCCCGGGCCGGGCCCGGGGCGGCTCGACCGGGTGTTCGACCCTGGTGGGCTGCGGGTTCGCGGCCGGGGGCGGGGCCTCCCGCCAGGAGCGGGCCGGGGTGGAGCCGGGCTCCGGCGTCCAGCGTCGCTTGGACTTCCGGCCGCGCCCCTGACCCGGACGGCCGGAACTCGGGCCGTCGGGATCGGAGCGGGAACCGAAGAGTGCCACCGGTCAATCCTGCCTCATCCGGACGGCGTTCCGCCCGCTCCTGAGCGGTTTCGCGGAGTTTCGGGGACGAACCTCACCCGGAACGTGGCCGGCCACAGCTTGCCCGTGACCAGGAACTCGTCGGTGCCGGGGATCGCGGCGATGCCGTTGAGCACGTCTTCGCCCGGGTGGAGCGGGGTGCGCAGGCCGCTCGCGTCGATGCTGCCGGTGACGTGGCCGGTGTTCGCGTCGATGCGGAGGATCTTGCCGGTCTGCCACACGTTCGCATACACCGTGTCACCGACGCACTCGAGTTCGTTGAGCTGGTCCACGCCCACGTCGACACTGCCGGTTACCGCAAACGTCTGCGGGTCACGGAAAGTGAGCTTGGCGGTGCCGTTGCTCATCACCAGCCGGCCGTCGGGCTGGTGGCACAGACCCCAGCCCTCACCCTCGAACGGCACCCGGCGCAGATCGGCGAGGGTCTTCGAATCACGCTCGATGGCGAAGCCGTCCTGCCAGGTCAACTGCCACAGCTTGGTCCCGAGCACGGTGACGCCCTCGCCGAACAGCGGCGCCGGCAGGGCCACGCGGGTGGCCGGCGACTGCCCGGCCGGTCCGGCGGTGAGAGCCGACTGCCCGGCGAGGCCGCGGCTCTCGTACAGCGTGGTGCCGGAGAACTCGAGCCCCTCGGTGAACGCGGAGGTGTCGTGGGGCAGCGTGCCCAGCACCTGGACGGTCAGCCGCTCCGGCGCGGCCGGCTCCGCCTGGGTGCCCGCGCAGCCGCTCGCGAGGGCGACGGCCAGCAGCGGCCAGATGATCGGGTTTCGCACTAGCACAGCCTGGCACGGGCGGCGCGGATGCGTGCGGCACAATTGGGGGCATGACGCTGCTGTTGACCCTGGACGACGGCTCGATCCACCGCAAGCTCGCCGACGCCGCCGACGTGGCGCGCGCCGCCGTGCTGGCCGACGCCCCGGCTGACCAGGTCGGCGAGCACGCCGGCGTGGAACGGGAGGACGCCGTCTCGGCGAGCCACCTGTTCGAAGCCTCGGTGCCCGGCTACCTCGGCTGGCACTGGTCGGTGACGGTCGCGCTGGCCGGGCCCGACCAGCCGGTCACGGTCAGCGAGCTCGCGCTCGTGCCCGGTCCGGCGGCGCTGGTCGCGCCGACCTGGGTGCCGTGGGAGCAGCGGGTCCGCGCCGGCGACCTCGGGGTCGGCGACATCTTCCCGGCCGACAAGGACGACGCGCGGCTGGTGCCGGCGTACCTGCAGTCCGACGACCCGGCGGTCGAGGAGGTCGCGCACGAGGCCGGGCTCGGCCGCGTGCACGTGCTCTCCCGCTTCGGCCGCCAGGACGCCGCGGCCCGCTGGCACGAAGGCGAGTTCGGCCCGCGCTCGGACATGGCCCGCAGCGCCCCCGGCACCTGCGGCGCGTGCGGCTTCTTCGTGCCGCTCGCGGGCTCGCTGCGTGGTTCGTTCGGCGGCTGCACCAACGACATCTCCCCGGCCGACGGCCACATCGTCGACGTCGAGTACGGCTGCGGCGCGCACTCGGAGGTGGAGGTCGAGATCACCTCCTCGATCCCGGTCGCGGAGCTGGTGTACGACGACTCGCTGCTGGACTTCGCCCCGGCGCCGGGCGTGGCCACGGCTGCCGCTGCCGTTCCGGTGGAGGCCGAGACGGTCGCCGAGACCGAGGAAGCCGTGACCGCCGAGACGGTGACCGCCGAGACGGTGGAGCCGGAAGCGGCCGCCGCGGTCGCGGTGGAGGAGGTCGCCGAGGACAAGGCCGCCCCGGCCGACGAGGAGACCCCTGCCCCGGCCGAGGCCCCCGAGGGGATCGAGAAGACCGAGTCCGCCGAGACGGAGTCGGCCGCCGCCGAGACCGAGCCCGTGGAGACCGGGTCCTCCGAGGCCAAGTCCGTGGAGACCGGCCCTGTGGAGATCGAGTCCGCGGAGGCCGAGCCCGCTGAGGCCGAGTCCGTGGAGACCGAGTCGCCCGCCGCGGAGATCGCGCAGTCGGCCGCGGTGCCGGACGCCGTCGTGGCCGAGCCGCTGGTCCAGCCGGTGGATCCGGTGGCGAACGCCGCTGAGGTCGAAGAGGCGGCCACCGGCACTGCCGTTCAAGACGCTCCCGCCGATGCCACCTCCGAAGGCACCGACGCCGCCGACACCGGCCGGTGACGAGCGCGGCTGACCGGGATCCGTTCGGGACCGAGCGGCTGCGCGCGGCGATGCTGCGCGCGTGGCGGGACTCCCCGACGCGGTTCACCGAGGACACCAACGCCGAGCGCGACCTGCGGGTCGGCGCGTACCGGGACCGGCTGTTCGTCGAGCTGGCGCAGAACGCGGCCGACGCGGCCTTCGCGGCCAAGGCGCCCGGGCGGGTGCGGGTGTCCGTTGTGGACGGTGAGTTGCGGGTGGCGAACACCGGGACGCCGCTGGACCCGCGAGGCGTCGAGTCGCTGGCTTCGCTGCGGGCCTCGGGCAAGGAGCAGCAGGACACGGTCGGGCGGTTCGGCGTCGGGTTCGCCGCCGTGCTGACCGTGACCGACGAACCGCGGGTGGTTTCGACCACCGGCGGGGTGGTCTTCTCCGCGAGCCGTACTCGCGAGGCGGCCGAGCGCGAAGGCGAAGTCCCCGTGCTGCGCCTGCTCTGGCCGACCGACGAGCAGCCTCCGGCCGGGTACGACACCGAGGTTCGGCTGCCGCTGCGGGACCCGGAAGCGGCCCGAAGCCTGCTCGGCGGCCTCGCGGCCGAACTCCCGGACCTGCTGCTGGCCCTGCCGTGGCTGGCCGAGGTGGAGGTCGACGGCCGGGTCTGGATGCGCAGCGGCGATCAGCTCGTCGAGATCCGCGGCCCGGGTGGCGACCGTCGCTGGCTGACCCACGAGGGCTGGGCCGTCCCGGTCGACGGGGACGGGGTGCCCTTGCCCCTCGAAGAGGACGTCCTCCACGCCCCGACCCCGACCGACGACGCGCTCTCGCTGCCCGCGCGGCTCATCGCGACGGTACCGGTCGAGCCGTCGCGACGGCGCGTGCTGCCCGGCGCGGCCCTCACCGCGGCGCTGGAAGCGGCGGCGAAGGACTACGTCGGACTCGTCCGGGCCATCCCGGCCGAGCACCGGTTCGCGCTCGTGCCGGTGGCCGGTTTCCCCCGCTCTACAGTGGACGCCCAGCTGCGCGACCTGGTCTTCGCCGTGCTGGCCGAGGAGCCGTGGCTGTCCACTCAGGACGGTACGGAGATCAGCGGACGGCAGGCCCGGGTCCTCGACGTCGACGTGCCGGGTCTGCCGCCGCTGCTGGCCGACCTGGTGCCCGGGCTGGTGCCCGCCCCGCCGGGCGCGGCCCGCGTGCTCAAGCCGGTGTTCGCCCAGCCGCTCTCCGTCGCGGAGGTGCTGGACCGGTTGACCGGTATCAGCCGTGAACCCGAGTGGTGGCACCGCATCTACGCGGCGCTCGCCATCGCCGTCGACACCCACGATGTCTCGCCCGCGCAGCTCGACGGGCTGCCCGTCCCGCTGTCGGACGGCCGCACGCTGCCCGGCGCCCGCGGGGCGCTGCTCGTGGACGGCTCGAACGAACTGCTGGCTCTGCTGTCCGATGTGGACGTTCCGGGGCTGCGCCTGGTCCACCCGGCCGCCGCGCACGCGCTGCTGGAGCGCTTGGGGGCCAAGCACGCGGACGCCCGGCAGTTGCTCGAGGCCGATCAGGTGCGTTACGCGGTGGAGCGCAGTGTCGAGGACGTCCGGTCCGGTTCGGACGGGATGAACCTCGCCGGCGCGGTGCTGCGGCTGATCGCCGAGTGCGGCGACCGGGCGCCGGAGTGGGCGGGCGCGCTCGCGCTGCCCGCCGAGGACGGCTGGCGGCGCGCGGACGAGCTGGTGCTGCCCGAATCCCCGCTGCTGGACGTGTTCGACCCCGAGGTGTTCGAGCCCGACGGCGCGATGTCCGTGCTCGACGACGAGTTCGCCGGGGACTGGCCGCAGGCCACCCTGGTGGCGACCGGGGTGCTGGATTCGTTCGCCGTGGTCCGCGACGAGGAGCCGCACGAGCCCGACCACGGCCTGCCCGACGAGGAGTCCTGGTGGGACTCGCTGGAGCCGCAGCCGCCGACCGTCGTGGCGGTGCGCGACCTCGACCTGGTCGCCGACGACGCCTGGCCCGCCGCGCTCCGGCTGCTGGCGGCCCGGCCCGAGACCTGGCAGGCGCTGCACACGCCGGAGGGGCACGCCCGCTGGTGGCTCGCCCGCTATGCGCTGCTGGCCGGCGAAGCGCCCGGGTCGTGGCGGCTGTCCGAGGCGGTCGAGCTGTCCGGGCTGTACGACGTGGTGCCCGATCTCGGCCTGACCGAAGACCTCCTGCTCGCCGCCGGTGTCCGGACCGGACTGACCTTGTCCACTGTGGAGGACGCCGCCGATCTGCTCGACCGCCTCGGCGACGCCGGCCGCACGGTTTCGCCGGGCCTGGCCGCCCGGGCGCACCGGGCCCTGACGGCGTCCGATGTGGACGTCGAGGAACTGGGTGCGCCCGTGCGCGTGCGGGTCGCCGACGGTTCGGTGGCCGAGGCCGAGCTCGCCGTGGTCCTCGACGTGCCCTGGCCCGCCGCGGCGCTGGACCCGGCCCGGGTCGTCGCCGCGCCCGACGAGCCCGAGCGGCTGGCCGAACTGCTCGACCTGCCGCCGGCCAGCAGCCTGAGCGCCGAGGTGACCAGCGTGGGCGAGTACGTGCCCTGGGCCGAGCTGCCCGCGCTGCGGCTGGTCGCCGACCAGCTCGGACTGGTGCTGCCGGACGGCGGCCCGCTGCTGCACGACCCGCTGACCGTCACGCTCGACGGGGCCGCCCACGACGTTCCCTGGTGGTCGGACGGGCGGCTGCACGCGGCCGACACCTCGGAGGGCCTGGCGCGGGCGTTCGCCTGGGCCACCGGGCGCTGGGCGGAGCGCTACCGCATCACCGCCCTGCTCGACGACCCGTCTCCGCGGACGCTGCTGAACTAGAAGGCCGAGGCCGTGTCCAGGGTCTCCAGCTCGCCGTCGGACAGGCGCAGGTCGTCCAGCGCGAACAGCGCCTTCAACTGCTCGACGGTGCGGGCGGACGCGATCGGCGAGGCGACCGTCGGCTGCCGGGCGAGCCAGGCCACGGCCACCGTGGCCAGCTCGACCTCGTGCGCGGTCGCGACGTCCTCCAGGGCCTGGAGCACCTTCACCCCCCGCTCGGTGTCGGCGTAGCCGCCGGCCATGCCCGGGATGGCCCGCGGGTTGTCGACCGTCTCACCGGGACGGTACTTGCCGGTGAGGAAGCCCGAGGCGAGCGCGAAGTACGGCACGCAGGACAGCCCCGCACGCTGCACGATGTCCCGCTTCGGGCCTTCGTAGGTGTCCCGCGAGACGAGGTTGTACTGCGGCTGAAGCACCTCGTAGCGTGCCAGGCCCTCACGCTCGGAGAAGGCCAGCGAGGCCGAAAGCCGTTCGGGGCTGATGTTGGACGTCGCGATCGTGCGGACCTTGCCGGCCTTCACCAGGTCGTCGAGCGCGGTGATGATGTCCTCGACCGGGATGGTCTCGTCCCGGTCGAAGTGGGTGTAGTAGAGGTCGATGTGGTCGGTGCGCAGCCGCCGCAGTGATTCGTCCGCGGCGGCCTTGATGGTGGCCGGCTTGAGGCCCAGGTACTGCGGGTGGTCGCCGACCTTGGTCGCGACGACCACGCTGTCGCGGTCCCGGCGGGCCAGCCAGCCGCCGATGATCGTCTCGGACTGGCCCGGCTGGTTGCCCTGCTCGGGGAAGTAGTTCATGTACGAGTCGGAGGTGTCGATGAAGTTGCCGCCGGCGGCCGTGTAGGCGTCGAGCACCGCGACCGACTGCTCCTGGTCGGCGGTCCAGCCGAAGACGTTGCCGCCCAGGCAGAACGAGGAGACGCGGAGCGCGGAGCGGCCGAGGGCGCGGAGTTCAGTCATGATCCGATGATACGAAGATCGACCTGGGCCGCGCCCGCGTGAACCGCCGCCGGGGCCCGTCGACCGGCGAGGTGTGACCCGAAAGTCCCTGCGCCGGGCTCAGACCCGCTGCGCCGACTTCGACCCGCGCCGGGCCGCCGCGCGCTGCCAGAAGACGATGCCGAAGCCGATGAACCCGAGCACGATCCCGCACAACGCGGTCCACACCCACACGCCCCGGGCCACGACCAGCAGGACGACCAGCGCGACCAGCCAGGCCGAGGTGCCCACGACCACCACCGGGGTCAGGTCGGTGAGCCGCTTCGGCAGGTCGGGCGTGGGCCGCAACGAGCCCGTAACCTCCGGGGAATTGATCGGTTCATCCACATGGGGAAGGGTACCCCCGGGGTCACGCCCGCGAGGCGTGTCCGTGGTGGCGGTCGGGAGAGATGGGCAGGCGGATGTCGGAGCAGGCGCAGCGGGCGCGGGACGTGTCCAAACTGGACCGGTTCTTCAAGATCACCGAGCGGGGTTCGAGCGCGGGCCGGGAGGTCCGGGGCGGGGTGGTCACGTTCGTGACCATGGCCTACATCGTGGTGCTGAATCCGCTGATCATCGGCAGCTTCTCGGCCGATACCCCGTCGGCGCACCGGGACGTGCTCGGCGCGATCCTGCCGGTGCCGCAGGTCGCGGCCGTCACCGCGCTGGTCGCCGGGGTGCTGACCATCCTGATGGGCCTGGTCGCGAACTACCCGTTCGCCATCGCCACCGGGCTCGGCATCAACAGCCTGCTCGCGGTCACCATCGCCCCGCAGATGACCTGGCCCGAGGCCATGGGCCTGGTGGTGATCGAGGGCGTGATCATCGTGCTGCTCGTGCTCACCGGCTTCCGCACGGCGGTGTTCCGCGCGGTGCCGCCGGAGCTGAAGTCGGCCATCGCGGTGGGCATCGGCCTGTTCATCTGCCTGATCGGGCTGGTCGACGCCGGGTTCGTGCGCCGGCTGCCGGACGACGCGCACACCACCGTCCCGGTCGGGCTCGGTCTCGGCGGTTCCATCGCGTCCTGGCCGACGGCCGTGTTCGTGGTCGGCCTGCTGCTCACCGCCGTCCTGGTCGCGAAGAAGGTCAAGGGCGCGATCCTGATCGGCGTGCTCTCCTCGACCGTGCTGGCCATCGTGGTCGAGGCGATCGTGAAGGCCGGGCCGTCGAACGGCACCGACCCGAAGGGCTGGAACCTCGGTTACCCGGCGCTGCCCGGCCGGGTGGCCGGCCTGCCGGACCTGTCGCTGGTCGGCGACGTCTCGTTCGGCGCCTGGAGCCGGCTGCCGGTCATCACCGTGGTGCTGCTGGTGTTCACCCTGGTGCTGGCCGACTTCTTCGACGCCATGGGCACGATGACCGGCCTGGGCCAGGAGGCCGGGCTGATCGGCGAGGACGGGCAGCTGCCGAGGGTGGGCAAGGCGCTGTTCGTCGAGGGCCTCGCGGGCGCGGCGGGCGGGTTCGGCTCGGCCAGCTCGAACACGGTGTTCGTGGAGTCCGCCTCGGGCATCGCCGAGGGTGCGCGCACCGGGCTGGCGAACGTCGTGACCGGCGTGCTGTTCCTCGCCGCGATGTTCTTGACCCCGCTCTACCAGGTGGTGCCGGTGGAGGCGGCCGCGCCGGCGCTGGTGGTCGTGGGCGCGCTGATGATGACCCAGGTCAAGTCGATCGACTTCACCGATTTCTCGATCGCGCTGCCGGCGTTCCTGACCATCGTGGTCATGCCGTTCACCTACTCGATCGCCAACGGCATCGGCGCCGGTTTCGTGAGCTACGTGGTGATCCGCGCGGCCACCGGCAAGGCCCGCCAGGTCCACCCGCTGATGTGGGTCATCGCGGTGGCCTTCGTCGCCTACTTCGCCGTCGGCCCGATCCGGTCCCTGTTCGCCTGACGGTGAGCGCCGGTCGTGGCGGGGTTCACCCGGGGACGGTATTTTCGTAAGGTATGCTAACTATATGTCCGGCGACCCGCACGAGCGCTCCCTCGCGAGCCGCCTGCGTCTCGCGGTGGTCCGGCTCAACCGCCGGCTCCGGGCCCAGCGGGTGGGCGACGACGTCACGTTGACCCAGGTCGCGGCGCTGTCCACCCTGCACAAGTGCGGTGCGCTGACCCCGGGTCAGCTCGCCGCGAAGGAAGGCGTCCAGCCGCCCTCGATGACGAGGGTGATCGCCGCGCTCGAGGAGATGGGCTTCGTCGAGCGGCGCCCGCACCCGACCGATGGCCGGCAGGCCATCGTCGAGCTGTCCGAGAACGGGCTCGCCTACGTGCGGAAGGCCATCTCGGTGCGGGAGGCGTGGCTGGACCGGCAACTGGCCGAACTCGGCGAGGAGGAGCTGGAAGTGCTCTCCCGCGCCGCTGAGATCATCGACAGGATGGCGGGGAACTAACACCGGTGACCACCACGGGTAGCGAAACAGAGCGTACGGCCGAAACCACTGCTACCCGGGAAACGGCACCGGTGCCGTCGAGCCCGCCGACATCCGCTCCACCGGGCGCGCCCGCCGGCCGGCGCGGCATGTTCTCCTCGCTGGGCGTGCGCAACTACCGGCTGTTCTTCAGCGGCCAGGTGATCTCCAACATCGGCACCTGGATGCAGCGCATCGCCCAGGACTGGCTGGTGTTCACCCTCAGCGGCAACAACCCGCTGGCGCTCGGGATCGCCGTCGCCCTGCAGTTCACCCCGACCCTGCTGCTCTCGCTGTGGGCCGGGGTGCTGGCCGACCGGGTCGACAAGCGGCGGATGCTGATCGGCATCCAGATCGTGAACACCGTGCTGGCCGCCTCGCTCGGCCTGCTCGACCTGACCGGCGCGGTCGCGCTCTGGCACGTCTACCTGCTGTGCGTGCTGCTCGGCGTGACCTCCGCGATGGAGGTGCCGACCCGGCAGTCGTTCGTGGCCGAGATGGTGGGCCGCGACCAGGTGACCAACGCCGTGGCGCTGAACTCCTCGATCTTCAACATGGCGCGCATCGTGGGCCCGGCCGTCGCCGGTTTCGCGATCACCTGGGTGGGCACCGGCTGGCTGTTCGTCGCGAACGCCGTGAGCACCGTCGCCGTGGTCACCGGGCTGGCCCTGATGGACCCGGCCAAGCTGTTCCGCGGCCCGGCCGTCCCCCGCGCCAAGGGCCAGCTGGTGGAGGGCCTGCGCTACGTGCGCCGCCGCTCCGACCTGGTCACCGTGATGGTGCTGATGTTCTTCGTCAGCACGTTCGGCATCACCTACTTCACCTCGCTGCCGATCGTGGCCGCGAACGTCTTCCACACCCAGGCCGACGGGTACGGGCTGCTGTCCACGCTGGTCGCGGTGGGGACCTTCACCGGCGCGCTGGCCTCCGCCCGGCGCGGGACCAGGAGCCGGCCGCGGGTGCGGCTGATGCTGATCTCGGGCGCGCTACTGGGCCTGTTCGAGCTGATCACCGCGTTCATGCCCACCTACCTGGCGTTCGGGCTGGGCCTGATCCCGCTCGGCTTCGCCACGATCACCTTCCTGAACACCGCGAACGCGCTGGTGCAGACCTCGGTCTCGCCGGAGATGCGCGGCCGCGTGATGGGCATCTACGTGCTGGTCCTGATCGGCGGCAACCCGATCGGCGGGCCGATGACGGGCTGGATGGCCCACGCCTTCGGCGGGCGCTCCCCGTTCTACATCGGCGGCGCGCTCTCGCTGCTGGCCGCCGTGGTCTGCGCGCTGGTGCTGATCCGCCGCGGCGGGGTCAGCCTGCCGGTCCGCCGGTTCGGCAACGGGCTCCGGGTGCTCAAGCGCGAACGCGTCTGACGGCCGCACGTCCGTCGAAGGCCCCCTTACCGCTGGTGAGGGGGCCTTCCGCAGTTCGGCCCGAGACCGGCGGTGTCACTCGGACGAGTGAGACACGCGTCTCTTACCGGACGGGGTTGCGGATCTTGATGAGGTTAGGCTAACCTCATACACGTCCGCTTCGTGGTGGGAGCGGCAGTCAGTTCGGGAACGGACGGAGCCCCACAACCGGGAACCCCGGGGGTGGGGCTCCGTTCACGATGCGGGCCGTTCACGGGCTGGGTTCGTTCACGGGCCGGTTCATGGTCGGGCCCGGAACCGGCGTCGTCAAGGGGTGCTCACCCGGTGGCAGCGGCAGCCGGGTCAGTTCGAGACCGAAGTACACCCGGTACGCCATCCGCACGGCGGATTCCGAAGGCAGCAGCACTTCGTGGCGCACACCGTCCACGGTCTCGATCAGCCGGTCGCCCGAGAGGGTCACGCGGCCCTGCGAGGTGGGTCGCGAGCAGGTCAGGCTCCGGGTGAAGTGCGAAGACGGCGAAGTCGACTGCCACCAGGCCATCGGCTCGAAGTCGGCGAGCGGTCGTGGGCGGTGTTCCAGGCGGTACACGGCTTTCCCGTCGCACAGCACGTCGATGTCGCCGTACGGGGCGTCCAGGATGAGGAACTGGCCGTCGCGGTCCTCCTGCGGTGCGACGGCGCAGAGGCGCAGCGGTGCCCGGCTGAAGCGGCCGAAGCCGACGTCCACCAGCCACGGCTCGTCCAGCTCCACCACGATCGCGGCGTGGTCCAGCGGCGGTCCGGGGGTGCCGTCCTGGCCGAAGACCTGGGCTCCGCGCAGGGTGGCGTCGTAGCCGAGCTCGCGCAGCAGCGCCGTGAAGAGGCCGTTGAGCTCGTAGCAGAAGCCGCCGCGACGGCGGTTCACGATCTTGTCGAACAGCGCTTCCTCGGTGAGCTCGATCGGCTCGCCCAGGTGCACGCTGAGGTTTTCGAACGGGACCCGTTCGAGGTGGCGCGCTTGCAGCACCCGCAGCGCGGCCAGATCCGCGGCCACGGGCCGGGTGAGGTCCAGGCGGGCGAGGTAGGCGTCGACGTGCATGCCCCCACTCTCACACCTCGAGTGCACTCCAGGTCAAGCGAAAACCGGGGCCCTCCCACTGAAGGGAGGACCCCGGTTCGGGACGAGCGGTGCGAACTCAGCCGAGCAGCAGTCCGTTGCCGCCGGCCACCGCGTTCTCGAAGCGCCTGCTGATCTCGGCCCAGTTGAAGATGTTCCACAGGGCCTTGACGTAGTCCGGCTTCACGTTCTTGTAGTCCAGGTAGAACGCGTGCTCCCAGACGTCGACCAGCAGGATCGGCACGGTCGGCAGGATCAGGTTGTTGTGGTGGTCGCGCAGCTGCTGGGTGATCAGCGTCTTGCCGATCGGGTCCCAGGAGAGCGCCCCCCAGCCGTTGCCCTGGATCGTGGTCGACACCGCGGTGAACTGGGCCTTGAACTTGTCGAAGGACCCGAACGCCTCGTCGATCGCGGCGGCCAGCTCGCCGGTCGGCTTGTCGCCGCCCTCGGGCGAGAGGATCTTCCACCAGACGACGTGGTTGGCGTGGCCGGCCAGGTTGAAGGCCAGCGTGGTCTCCAGCCCGACGATGCCGCCGAAGTCGCCGGCCTCACGGGCCTCGGCGATCTTGTCCAGCGTGTCGTTCGCGCCCTTGACGTAGGTCGCGTGGTGCTTGCTGTGGTGCAGCTCGTTGATCTCGCCGGAGATGTGCGGCGCGAGCGCGCTGTAGTCGTAGTCGAGATCGGGCAGCTCGTACCGGGCCATTGGCCCTCCTTCTGTCTTCGACACAAGTTCCTGGTATCGAACCTAGTGGCAGATCCACCTCCCCGGCGAGCGGGGGCGGTGCCCTCACCACAGGGTGGAACCACCGGTTCGTCAGGGACCTACCCGGGAGCAGGCCCTGCGAAACCGAGCCTTCTACCTCGACCAAACTGGAGGTCAACCGGCTGTGACCGGGCTCATCGGGCCGCGGTCAGGCCACCCGGTAGCGGTCGAGGTCCCGGGCCAGCTCGTCGAAGACGGCGACGTTGCACTCGAACGCCGCCGCTGTCTCGTCGATCACCCGTTCGCGCTCCGGTTCACCCCAGGGCGCGGCATCGAGCTTCGCGCGATAGCGGTCCCGGAACGCGGGCGCGCTGCCCATCAGGTCGAAGTGGTAGAAGCGCGTGCCCGCTTCCCCGAGGCCGAACTTCTTCTCCAGCAGCCGCCGGATGATCTGGCCGCCGGCGATATCGCCGAGGTAGCGCGTGTAGTGATGGGCGACGTAGCCGCCGGCCCACGAAGCCGCTTCGGCGATGCGGGCCGCGTACGCCTGAGTGCTGGCGAGAGGCTGGATCTCGGTGCGCCACCCGGGGCCGACCAGGTGGGCGAGGTCGCGCTCCAGCGAGGGCAGCCGGCGCAGCTCGTCGAACACGAACCCGCCGCCGACCGCGTCGCCCGCCATCCGGTCGCTGACCCGCTCGATCGCCTGGTAGATGAAGTAGTACTGGACGACCAGGCGGGCGTACCCGGCGAGTGACACCTCCCCGCCCAGCAGCGCGTTCATGTACCGGGAGTGGTTGGCCCGCTCGTGCAGCACCTTGGTCGAGGCGCGCAGCGTCGCGGAGAACGGGCGGGTGTCGAGGTCCGCGGTCACCGACATGAGGACGCCTCCAGCGATCGTTCTGACAGCCTGTCAGAAAGAGCCTAGGGCACGCGATCGTCTTAGGCTACCCTAAATCGGACGGGAATCCGGAACCTCGCCCGCGCCCAGCGCTCGCAGGACGAAGCCGACCGCGGCCTCGATCGCGTCGTCCAGCCGTTCGGCGGGCACGTCGATCACCTGACGGCTGCCCAGCGCGGCGGTCACCATGGGGACGATGGCGTCGAAGTCCTGGGCCGGCCAGCACCCGGCGTCGACGCCCGCGAGCAGCACCGCGTGCAACTGCCCGGTGATCGGGTCGGCGTGCGCGCTGATCCGCCGGTACGCCGAGGGCGCGAGCGCCGACTCCAGCGCACCGCCCGGCGGCAGGTGGTACTCGGCCAGCACCCGAAGCTGCAGCCGGACGAAGGTGGCGAGCTGCCGGACCGGATCGGCCTCGGCGTCGACGGCTTCGCGCAGCCGCGTGACGTACCGCGCGGCCTCGTCCTCCACGAAGGCGACGAGCAGGCTTTCCTTGTCCGGGAAGTGGTTGTACAGCGCGGTGCGGCCGAGCCCGGCTTCGGCCGCGATGCCGGACAGGGTGATCGCGTCGAAGCCGCGCTCGTAGAGCTGCGCGCGCAGCACGTCGAAGACCCGGGCGCGGACCTCGCGCCGGTGAGCCTCGATCGAGCCACCGAGCACCTTCGGCATCCGCCTCACCCCCGCCTGAGTACTCCTCACTCTAAGGGGAAGAGCCGGCTCCGCTCAGTCGGCCAGCGGCCAAGTGTGCACCGGCTCGCCGATCGCCGACAGCTCGAGGTAGCGGCCCAGCATCCGGTTCAGCGCCGTCTCCCGGTCGTCGCCGCGGTCCTGCGCGCGCCGCACGAACTCGCGCTGCCAGGTCGAACCACTGCGCCGCGCCAGGCACCGGCGCTCGATGACGCCGAGGTACTTGACCCGGGCCTCGTCGGAGACCTCGGAGCGGCGCAGGCCCTCGTGCGCCAGCGGCAGCAGCACGCGCAAGGCCAGCTCGTCCGGCGGGATCCAGCCGATGCCCGGCCAGTACAGCTGCGCGTCGAAGCTCTTGCGCGCGCCCGCGTACAGGTTCTCCTCCGCGGCCTGGAACGACATCTGCGTCCACACCGGCCGCTCCTGCTCGGCCAGCGCCCGCTGCGCGCCGTAGAAGAACGCCGCGTTGGCCACGATGTCGACCACGGTCGGGCCGGCCGGCAGCACCCGGTTCTCGACCCGCAGGTGCGGCAGCCCGTCGACCACGTCGTAGACCGGGCGGTTCCAGCGCCAGACGGTGCCGTTGTGCATCCGCAGCTCGGTGAGCTTCGGCGCGTGGCCCGCCTCCAGCGCTTCGATCGGGTCCTCGGCATCGGTCTCCGGCAGCAGGCCCGGGAAGTACCGGACGTTCTCTTCGAACAGGTCGAAGATCGACGTGATCCACCGCTCGCCGAACCACACGCGCGGGCGCACGCCCTGGTTCTTCAGCTCCTCCGGCCGGGTGTCGGTGGCCTGCTGGAACAGCGGGATGCGGGTCTCGTGCCAGAGCGCCTTGCCGAGCAGGAACGGGGAGTTCGCGGCGAGCGCGATCTGCACGCCGGCCAAGCACTGCGCGGCGTTCCAGTGCGCCGCGAACTCCTCGGGCGCCACCTGCAGGTGCAACTGCACCGAGGTGCAGGCCGCCTCCGGGAGGATGGATTCCGAAAAGCTGCGCAGTCTCTCCGGCGGCGCGCCGGGCAGGGCCGCGCCCTCCATGGAAAGCGCGATCCGCTCGCCGCGTGCGGCGAAGATCTCGTCGTTGAGCAGCGAATAGCGCGCTTTGTTGGTGAGCCACTTCTGGTCGAAGTGCTCCTGGCGCAGGGTGGGCAGGATGCCGATCATGGCCAGGGCCGAGCCGGTGTCGGTGGCCTTCGCCGCCGCCTTGCCCAGGTAGGCGTGCAGGTCGTCTTCCAGTTGCAGCGCCGAATCCCCGGCCAGCGGGCGCGGGGGCACGTTCAGCTCGAGGTTGTGCTGACCCAGCTCGGTGGTGAACGAGGGGTCGTCGAGGGCCTCCAGCACGGCGGTGTTCGTCATGGACGGACGCAGTCCGCCGTCGACCAGGTTCAGCTCCACTTCGAGCCCGATGTTCTTGCGGGGGAAGGAAAAGCTTCCGTCCGTGAGCATACGGGCCAGGGTGTCGAGGCAACGCTGGACCTTACGGCGGTACCGTCCGCGGTCGAGTTGCTCGGACGATGTGGCCGAGAGATCCGTACCCATGTGTGACGCGCTCCTTGGCTGCGATCCGCGGGTGTCCGGGCGGGGAGTGCAGGGCGCCACCGTTGCACAGTGCGTCGGCACCGGCTAGCGGCCAAACTGGTGCTCTCCGTCACGGTGGGTTGACCGACAGCAAAATGCGCCCGTTCGTACCAGGCCGCACCGGTCGTTCGGACCAGTCGGGCGGACTGCGGGTGGGTGTCAGACTGTGCGGGTGGCTGAACTGATCTTCACCGAGGACGCGGCCGATCCGCGGCTCGACGACTTCCGCGACCTGTCCACAGCGGACCGGCGCCCGGACCGCCCCGGCGGCCGCGGCCTGGTGATCGCCGAGGGCACCGTGGTGGTTTCGCGGATGCTGGCCTCGGGTTACCCGGTGCGGGCCCTGCTCGGCGTGCCGCGGCGCCTGCAGGAGCTGGCCGGGGAGCTGGCCGGGGTGTCCGCCCCGGCCTACGTCACCTCGGCGGAGACCATGGCCGAGGTGGTCGGGTTCCACCTCAACCGCGGGGTGCTGGCGGTCGCCGACCGGCCGGGGCCGCCCACGGTGGCCGAGGTGGTCGCGGGCGCCGGTGTGCTGGCCGTGCTGGAAGGGGTCGGGGACCACGAGAACCTCGGCTCGTTGTTCCGCAACGCCGCCGCGCTCGGGGTCGACGGGGTGCTGCTGGCGCCCGGCTGCTCGGACCCGCTGTACCGGCGGAGCGTCCGCGTTTCGATGGGGCACGTGCTGCGCGTCCCGTTCGCGACGTTCGAGGAGTGGCCCGGCGGACTGGAACTGCTGCGGGAAAGCGGTTTCCGGATCGCGGCGCTCACCCCGCGCGCGGATTCGGTGCCGCTGCGAGAGCTGCCCGGCCGGGCAGCGGGCCGGATCGCGCTGCTGCTCGGCGCCGAAGGGCCGGGCCTCTCGGACGAGGCCATCGCGGCGGCCGACCTGGCCGTGCGGATCGAGATGGTGCCGGGCGTCGACTCGCTGAACGTGGCCACCGCGGCCGCGGTCGCCTTCCACGCGGTCGCCACGCGGTGAAGGATGCTCCCGCGAAGATCTCCGTGCGTCCGGCGCCCACCCACTAAGGTGACACGCTGAGGGCGGCCGGCGTGGAAGGACACTATGGAGCTGCGGATCCGCGGCGAGCGCGCCGTGCTCGCCGGTCCGGGCGGTGAGCACGCGCGCGAGGTCGACCCGCGCCGGCTCGCGATCGGCGCCGACCTGGCGCAGGCGTTGCACGAGTGGGCGCGCGTCGCGTCGGCGGTGTCCCGGACCGGACCGGACGCGGAGGTCGCGGGCTCGGTCGTTTCGCAGCGCGGACGCCAGCTGGCCGGGCGGCTGGCCGCGGTGATGGGGACCACGGTGCGGTTCATCGACCCGGTCTCGGGGGTCGAGACGGTGGTCGAGCCCCCGCCGCGCGACCCCGCCTCGCCGCCGCGTCCACCCGGCGAACCGCGCCTCGCGCGTCACCGCCGCGAGCCCACTCCGTGGTTCACCGGCTTGACCGTGTCGGCGTTCGCCGCGGTGCTGGTGGTGGTGGCGATGCTCGCGCTGACGACCACGCTGGCCCGCGAGACCAGCGGCTGGCTCGCGGTGCTGGCCGCTGTCGTGGTCACCGGCGGGATCACCCCGTCGCTCTGGCTGGGCCGCAGCCTGCCGATCCTGCGCTGGGCGGTGTTCGGCGCGGCGGCGGGCCTGGTGGTGGCCTGGGCCGGGGTGCTGGCCATCGTCTTCTGAGGGCCTGGTCCCCGGTCGTCGCCGAGGACTGGCGCTGCGCCGCGGTCCGGCCGATACTGGCCCGATGGCTCCGGTGGACGAACTGCGGCGGCGCTGCCTCGCGCTGCCCGAGTCCTGCGAGCGGATCAGCCACGGCGAGCCCGCTTGGTTCGTCCGGGAGAAGAAGTCGTTCGCCCGGTTCGCCGACCACCACCACGACGACGGGCGGCTCGCGTTCTGGTGCCCGGCCCCGCCCGGCGCCCAGGAGGAACTGGTGCGCGCCGAGCCGGACCGGTTCTTCCGGCCGCCGTACGTGGGCCGCCACGGCTGGCTCGGGGTGCGGCTGGACGTGGACGTCGACTGGGCCGAGGTGGACCGCATCATCCGGGACGCCTACCGGGTGGTCGCGCCGAGGTCCCTGGCCACGCTGGTCGGGGGCTAGCCCCGCTGCGAGCGGACACCCAGCAGGACGTCCTCCCACGACGGCACGATCGGGTGGTTCTTCTTGGCCTTCGTCCGCGGCTCGTCGGAATCCGGGTCGGCGGCGGCGTCGTCGTCGGACGGGGGGACGCGGGGGATTTCGCGGGTGTCGTCCTCCTCCCCCTCCTTCGGGCGGGACGGCGCTTCGATGGCGAGCACTTCGTCGGCCGAAGCCGAGTCCAGCGTCGGCTGGATCACGGCGTCGCGGGTCGGCTCCAGGGCGCGGACCGTGCGGGGGGCGCGGTAGGCGTTGGGGTTGAGCAGGACCTCGGCGTTCTCGTCCAGGGCCGTCACGGTGCCGCCGTGCGCGCCGGGGGCGAAGGACCAGTGCGCGCGGTTGTCCGAGCGGCCGGCCTTCCAGCGCAGCACGACCACCCACTTGCCGTCGTCGCCGCGCCAGGAGTCCCACCGGGCCTGTCCGTAGTCGTGGCCGCGGACGCCGAAGGCGTACGCGATCACCTCGCCCAGCGTCTGCACGTCGGGGCCGTCCTCGCGAACGGGGTGGGCGCTCTGCGCCAGCTCCGCGGTGCGGGAGCGTTCGAGCAGCACGGGATAGGCGAAGCGCTCGACGCGCTGCATCGAAACGCCCGAACCACCCGCCACCTGCTCGACGGACTCCCCCGCGCGGATTCGCGCCTGGATCTCGCGTGGCCGCATCTGGCTCTCCAACTCGATTTCGATCTGGCCCAGCCGGGCGATGTCACCCCTCGCCGCCGCGCGCAGCCTCTCATCGGCCGGGAGCAGGAAGCGCGTACGGCTCGCCGGGTCTTCGAGCACAATGGACTTGCCGTCCTCGTGCAGCCCGATCACCCGTAGCGCCCGCATTTCTCGCCTCCCCGAACTTCACCTTTGTGGGTGCTCACGTTAGAACGGCGCGTCGACTTGACGTGCGAGGCGCGCCGATACTGCACCCGCTTGCTGTCATTCATTTCGATCTTCACCATCCTCTCAGCCCAACCCCGGCCGCGGATCGCGTGACACGCCGACCACGTTCTGTCACGAATGAGTGGAATACCGATGGTGGCTTCCGGGCCGCACGAGCGACGGCCCCCTTCCGCGGGGGAAGGGGCCCGTCGCTTTCACCGGTGGATTTCAGCCGAGGCGTTCGACCACGTACTCGATGCTGCGGGTCAGCTGGGTGACGTCGTCCGGGTCGATGGCCGGGAACAGCCCGACGCGCAGCTGGTTGCGGCCCAGCTTGCGGTACGGCTCGGTGTCGACGATGCCGTTGGCGCGCAGTGCCTTCGCCACCGCGGCGGCGTCCACCTCGTCGCTGAAGTCGATCGTGCCGACGACCGGCGAGCGCAGGCTCGGGTCGGACACGAACGGCGTGGTGTAGGAGGTCTTCTCGGCCCACTCGTACAGCCGGGTCGAGGAGTCCTTGGTGCGCGCGGTGGTCCAGTCCAGGCCCCCCTGGCCGTTCATCCACTCGATCTGGTCGGCCAGCAGGAACAGCGTGGCCACGGCCGGGGTGTTGTAGGTCTGGTCCTTGCGCGAGTTGTCCAGGGCCGTGGTCAGCGACAGGAATTCCGGGATCCAGCGGTCGCCGCCGCCGATCTCGCCGATGCGCTCGACCGCGGCCGGCGAGGCCAGCGCGATCCACAGGCCGCCGTCGGAGGCGAACGACTTCTGCGGGGCGAAGTAGTAGACGTCGAAGTCTTCGGCCTTGACCGGCAGGCCGCCGGCGCCGGAGGTGGCGTCGATCGCGACCAGCGTGCCGTCGCCGGCGGTGAGGCCCGCGGGGCGGCGGACCGGCACCGCGACCCCGGTGGAGGTCTCGTTGTGCGCCCAGCCGACCAGGTCGGCGCCGGACTGGTAGGCGATCTCCGGCGCGCTGCCGGCGTCGGCCTTGACCACGATCGAGTCGGACAGGAACGGCGCCCCGTCGGTCACCGCGGCGAACTTCGAGGAGAACTCGCCGTAGGTGAAGTGCTGGGCGCGCTCGCGGACCAGCCCGAACGCCGCGGCGTCCCAGAACGCGGTGGTGCCGCCGTTGCCCAGGATGACCTCGTAGCCCTCGGGCAGTGAGAAGAGTTCGGACAGCCCCGCGCGCACGCGGCCGACCAGCGACTTCACCGGCTTCTGGCGGTGCGAGGTGCCGAGGTAGGTGGAACCGGACTCCGCCAGCTTGGCGAGCTGCTCGGAGCGGACCTTCGAGGGTCCGCAGCCGAAGCGGCCGTCGGCCGGCTTGAGGTCGTCAGGGATGCTCAACTCCGCTGCGTCGGTCATGTGGGCAGTCTCTCAGGTCGGGACGCACCTGCTAACGGCGGTGGCCCGGTGTCCGACAGGTGGAACCGTGAGCGGACAGCCGATACGGAACGATCCCGGCGAACGGGACGGCGAGCGCTACCGGCCACGGTGGTGGTGGTTCGCGCTGTTCGGCTTGACGGTGCTGGTGCACCTGCCCATGGGCTGGGACTCCTCGGCCGCGATCGGGCTGCCGCTGGGCTTCGCGGTGACGCTGGTGCTGGTGTTCGTCCCCGACCTGCCGCGATGGCTGACCTGGCGCGGGGCACCTTTGCGCGCCGACGACCCCGACGACCCCGGCCGGCCCGGTGAGCCTCGGAATCTCGTGGAACTCCCGGATTCCGGCGGCCGCAAGCGTTCGCGGCCCCGCCCGGTGGGGCGCTGGTGCCTGGCGGCCGTGGCCGTGGCCGTGGTGCTGTTCCTCGCGGGCGCGATGGTGGCCGAGCCGCCGGAGCCCGACGAGGTGTCGGCGGCGGTGGGCGTCTGGGTGGTGGCCGCCGTGTTCCTGCTGTTCTCGGTCGGGTGGCTGCTGCTGGCGTTCCGGGCTCCGCGAGCGGTGGTCCCGTCGAAGCCACCGCGGGGCTTCGCCGTGCGCGCGCGGATCGAAGACGGCGACACCCGCCAGTGGGACTGGACGGGGGAGATCGCCCGGGCCCGGCTCACGCTCTCCCTCCGGGACGGCCGTCGCGGCTACCTGATCCTGTCGGAGTTCGCCGGTCCGCTCGCCCGCGCCGTGGTGCGTGACGGGAAGCTGTGGCTCAGCGGCGAAAGGCTCGATGGGGACGACCCCGGTGGCCTGGTCACCGTCGAAATCGGGGGGTTGTCCGCGACCGGGCTGCTCACCACGGATCCGGTCGGCCGGGTGCCCGGGCGCCGGACCCGGCCGCGGGGCGCCTCGCTGGCCCTGCTCCGGTGGCAGTACCGGCTGCGGATTCCGGTGCTGGTCCTGGCCGGGGCCGCGGTCGTCGCGGTGCCGGTGGCCGGGATCGTCCGGTCCGGGTGGCTGTGGCTGCTGCTGCTCCCGGCCCTCATCCTCGCGGGGGCGACCGCCCTCTGGGCGTCGGAGATCCGGGACGAGCGCCGCGACGTCGGCTCGGGGCCGCTGACCCCGGTCGACGTGCGGATGGTCGAGGACCACCTCTGGCCCGACCGGGAGGTCCGGGCCTGGGTGGTGCTGGGGCCCGGCCGGCCCGCGAGCCTGTACATCGATGGCTGCCCGCCGGAAATCGCCGCCGAACTCGTGGCGCACCACCGGGTGTGGGTGTTCGGCGAGCCGCGCCCCGGCCCGGTCGGCCTGGGCCTACCGGGCCGGGGGGTCTACACCGCCGCGTCCTTCTGGGTCCGCTAGCGCCAGCCGGCCTCGTCGACGCCGCCGGGCACCGGGGCCGACGGGTCGTAGGGCGTCCGGGTGAAGATGAACGTGGCCAGGTCGAGGTGGTTCGCGACGCCTTCGGCGGTTCGCCCGACGGTGAGCGTTTCGCCCGCGTAGTAGCCGTCCAGGCCCAGCCAGGTGTCCGGGCCGGTCGGCCGGAACCGCGACGCCCGCCCCGTCCCCTGCATCGGGTCCAGCGAGATCATCCCGTCGGCCAGCACGCGCAGGGTGTACGGCGAGGGGCCCCAGTGCCACAGCCCGGTCAGGGCCAGCAGCCCCGGGTCCACCGCGGTGGGCTGCCACTCCGGCACCACGGCGGGCTCCAGCTCGTCCACGGTGTTCATCAGGTCCAGGGTGAGCGCCACGATGCCGACCCCGGCGGTGGAGTTGGCCAGGCACAGCGCGCCGGTACCGGTGTTCGCGTCGACCAGCGTCGTGGCCAGGAAGCCCGGCATCGAGCCGGTGTGCCCGGCCAGGTGGCGGCCCTGGTGCCGGACCACCATCAGGCCCAGGCCGAACCCGGTGGTCCACACCTCGGTGTCGTCGACGGTGTTCATCACCCGCATCTCGGCGACGGTGTCCTCGCTCAGCACCCCGCCGGTGTGCCCGCCGAGGAAGGCGGTCCAGCGGCCGAGGTCGGTGACCGTGGACCACAGCTGACCGGCCGGGGCCATCGCCCCGGCGTCCGGGGACGGCTCGGGGTGCAGCACGTCCGCGAACGGGTGCACGGCGAAGCCCTCGGCGTGCGGGGCCTGCGGCTGCGGGGTGGTGCGGTTCATGCCCAGCGGCGTCAGGATCTCTTCGTCGATCACCTGGAGCCACGGCCGGCCGCGGTGGCGCGCGACGAGTTCGCCGAGCACGCCGAAACCGACGTTCGAGTAGTGGAACTTGAAGCCGGGGCGCAGTTTCGTCGCGCCGGTGCCGAGGCTGGCCACCAGCGCGGCCCAGTCGGCGCCGGGCGCGCGCTCCCACCACTGGCCCGGCGACTCCGAGGTCAGTCCCGAGGTGTGCGAAAGCAGCTGGGCGATCGTCGCGGAGCCGAAGGCCGTGCCGGGCACGTGCCGCTCCAGCGGGTCGGTCAGCTCGAGCCGCCCCTCGTCGCGCAGCCGCATCACCGCGGTGGCGACCATGGTCTTGGTGATCGAGCCCAGCCGGTACTGCGTGTCGGCGTCGGGCCGGGCGTCGCCGACCCGGCCGCGGCCACCCGACCAGACGACCTGGCCGTCGCGCACCACGGCGGCGACCAGCGACGGGGCCCGGCACACCGCCTGCTCACGGGCGAGCCGGCGGTACAGGGCGAGTTCGGTGGAGTCGAGCATGACGGCCATTCTGCCTGGCCGCCTCCCTCAGCCGAGCAACCGGCGGTCCAAAGCCGTGGTGACCGCCGCGGTGCGGTCCGAAACGCCGAGTTTGCCGAACACGCGCAGTAAATGGGTTTTCACCGTCGCTTCGCCGATGTGCAGGGCGCGTCCGATTTCCGCGTTCGTGTGCCCCTTGGCGACCAGCCGCAGCACCTCGACTTCGCGGGCCGAGAGCGGCGACGCGGGCGGCGGGTTGCGGACGCGGTTCACCAGCTTCCCCGCCACCGAAGGCGCCAGCACGGTCTCTCCGCGGGCCGCGGCCCGGATCGCGCCCGCCAGCTCGGCGCGCGAAGCGTCCTTCAGCAGGTAGCCCGCCGCGCCGGCCTCGACCGCGCGCAGGATGTCGGCGTCCGTCTCGTACGTGGTGAGCACGACGATCCGCCGGGCCGGGGTCTCCTTCAGGATCCCGCGGATCGCGCCGACCCCGTCGAGGCCCGGCATGCGCAGGTCCATCAGCACCACGTCCGGCTTCGCCACGCGGTCCAGCGCGATCGCCTCGGCGCCGGAGCCGGCTTCACCGACCACGGTCAGGCCGGGCTCGGCTTCGAGCATGCCGCGCAGGCCCTCGCGCACCACGGGATGGTCGTCCACCAGCATGATCGTGATCACGCGGGCACCTCCAGCTCCAGTTCGGTCCCGTCGCCGCGGGCGCTGCGCACGGCCAGCCGCCCGCCCACCTGCTCGACCCGCGAGCGCATCCCCCGCAGGCCGAAACCCTCGGTGGGCCCGGCGGGGGAGAAGCCCGCGCCGTCGTCGCGCACCAGCAACCGCACGCCGGAGTCCGCGGCGGACAGCCGGACCAGCACGGTGGTGGCCGCCGCGTGCTTGCGGACGTTGGTCAGCGCCTCCTGCGTGGCCCGCAGCAGCACCACCTCGGCCGCCGTGCCCAGCGCGGGCAGTGGACTGTCCACTTCGCACTCGACGGTCAGCGCGGTCTCGTCCGCCAGCCGGGCGGCCTGCCGCCGCACCGCTTCGGCCAGCGAGCCGGCGGCCAGTTCGGACGGGGTCAGCGCGGCCACCATCGCCCGCGCCTCGGCCAGGTTCTCCCGCGCGGTGCGCCCGGCCAGCGCCAGGTGGCGGCGCACCGCGTCCGGATCGGTGTCCAATTCGGACTCGATGGCCTGGGTCAGGGTGACGATGCTGGTGAACCCCTGCGCTAGGGTGTCGTGGATCTCCCGCGCCAGCCGCTCCCGCTCGGCCGCGGTGCCCGCCTCCCGGGAGAGCCGGGAGACCTCGGCCTGGCTGTCCTCCAGCCGCCGGATCAGCTCGCCCCGCTCGGTGCTCTCCTGGATGACGTCGGTGGTGAACTTCCCGGCCAGCACGCTGAACACGACCAGGATCGCGGTCATCGGCAGCAGGATGGGCAGGCTCGGGTTGTCCCAGCCGCCGCGCGTCACGGCCGAGACCGGCTCCATCAGGATGACCAGCGCGGTCACCGCCGAGGCCCAGCGCACGTCCAGCAGCATGAACAGCAGCGGGCACACGATGAACAGCGCGAAGCTGGCGGTGGTGTCGGCGAACACCGCCGTGCCGAGGCAGACGACCAGCACGGCGACGTAGGCCCAGTTCGCGGGACTGTTGTCCGCCCGCTTCACCACGTGCCGCCCGGCCACCGGGTAGGAGAGGGCGAGCGCGGCGAGCGCGACCTCCGCCACCACCTTGGGCCCGGTGGCGAGGTCGTCGAACAGCACCAGGAGCGCGGTCGCGGCGTAGGCGACCGCGAACAGCAGCTCCCAGAACCAGAACGAGCGCTGCCAGGCGTCGGTCACGGCTTCTCGTTCGTCCACCGGAAGCTCAGCCGGGCCAGGGCCAGCCCGGCCACGCACCACGCGGCCAGCACCAGCGCCACCACCGGAAGTTCCCACGACCCCGCCATTTCCTGCGTCGCGGCGCCCGCCGGCAGGAACACCGAGCGGAAGCCCTGGCAGATCCATTTCAGCGGGAAGAACGACGCGATGTCCACCATGATCTTCGGCAGGTGGGTGATCGGCGCGACGAACACCCCGGAGATGAACTGCAGCACCAGGTACACCAGCTGCACCACGGCCACCGTACCGGTCGCCGAGCGGGTGAGGGAACCGATCGAGATGCCCAGCAGCGTGCACGAGACGATGCCGAGCAGCAGCACCCAGACCAGCGTCAGCCACCGGGCCGGGTCGCTCGGCAGGGACAGGCCGAACAGCAGCACCGCGACCGCCGCCATCAGCACGGTCTGCGCCACGCTGGTCACCGCCACCATGATCATCTTGCCGATGAAGTACGAGGCCGGTGGCATCGGCGTGCCGTGCAGCCGTTTCAGCGCGCCCACCTCACGGTCGGCCGCGATGCCGATACCGACGCCGGTGAACGAGGTCGACACGATGCCCGAGCCGATCATCCCGGCCGCGAGCAACTGTCCCGAAGAGACGCCGCCCGCCCCGGTGGGACCGTCCAGAATGGACCCGAGCAGGATCATCAGCACCGCGGGCAAGGAGAAGGTGAACACCACCTGCTCCCGGTTGCGGAAGAACTGGCGCAGCTCGGCGCCGCCGCGGGCGAGCCCGAGGCCGAAGGGGCCCGGCAGGGCGAGGGTGGTGGTCACGACTGCTCTCCGATCAGTTCCAGGTAGACGTCCTCCAGGCTCGGCCGCGTCACGGTCAGGTCGGCCAGCTCCCGGCTCCCGCCGGAGAGCTCGGTGACGACCTTGGTCGGGAACGCGGTGCGCTCCACGTGCCGGCCGCGCTCGTCGGTCCACCGCACGGTGGCCTCGGCGTGGCCGCGGCCGCCGAGGGTTTCCGGGGTGCCCTGCGCGACGATCCCGCCCCGCGCGATGACCACGAGCCGGTCGGCCAGCGCCTCGACCTCGTCGAGGTAGTGCGTGGTGAGCAGGATGGTGGTGCCCTCGGCCGCGAGGTCGTCGATCAGCGCCCAGAACCGGCGGCGCGCCTCGGGGTCGAAGCCGGTGGTGGGCTCGTCCAGGAACAGCAGTTCGGGACGGCCGACGATGCCGAGCGCGACGTCCACGCGCCGCCGCTGGCCGCCGGAAAGCGACTTCACCCGGGCCCCGGCCTTCGCGGTCAGGCCGACCTTGTCGATCACCTCTTCGGGGTCACGCGGGTTCGGGTAGAACCTCGCGAAGTGCCGCACGGTTTCCGCCACGCTCAGCTCGGCGGCGTCGGTCGCGGTTTGCAGCACGATGCCGATCCGCGACCGCCACGCGCGCCCGGCCCGGCCGGGGTCCTCCCCGAGCACCTCGGCCTCCCCCGCCGTGCGCTGCCGGTGCCCCTCCAGGATCTCGACGGTGGTCGTCTTGCCCGCGCCGTTCGGGCCGAGGAGCGCGAACACCTCGCCCTGGTGGATGTCCAGTTCGAGCCCGGCCACGGCGAGGTGCCCCGGGTACTCCTTGCGCAGTCCGCGCACTCTCACTGCTGTGCTCATGGGTAGATCCTGCGGTCGCGGACCGGGCCGGCGGGACGACCGGCCAGTGGAACCCGGCTGTCCACCGAACGGTGGACAGCCGGTCCGTGGTTTCCCGTGGAACCAGCGAAAACACCGTCATGAACAGCGAAAAAGTCCCGCGGCACGAAGACCGGCCGGAGGGGAACCGCCAGCGCGGTGAACCGGTTTGTTGACAAGTTGTCTAACATGACGGAATGTCTCACCTGCAGGTGACCGCCAGTGACGGTGTCCGCCTTTCGGTCCGCGTGACCGGGGCCGAGACCGGGCCCACGGTCGTGCTCGTGCACGGCTACCCGGACAACGGCTCGATGTGGGACGGGGTGGCCGCCGAACTCGGCCGCCGGCACCGCGTCGTGGTCTACGACGTGCGCGGCGCGGGCGAGTCCGACAAGCCCCGCGGCCTCGCCGCCTACCGCCTGGACCAGCTCGCTTCGGACCTCGCCGCCGTGATCGACGCGGTGCGCCCGAGCGGCCGGGTGCACCTGCTGGCGCACGACTGGGGCTCGATCCAGACCTGGCACGCGGTCACCGGCGACGGGCTGCGCGGCCGGATCGCGTCGTTCACCTCGGTCTCCGGACCGAGCCTCGACCACGCCGGCGCCTGGTTCCGCGCGCAGGTGCGCCACCCCTCGCCCCGGCGGCTCGCCCACGCGGCCCGCCAGTTCCTGCACTCCGGGTACATCCTGTTCTTCCAGCTCCCGGTGGTGCCGGAGCTGCTGTGGCGCACCGGGGTGATGCGCGCGCTGATCGGGCGGCTGGAGCCGGCCGAGGCGCCACCGTCGACAGTGGACGGTGTGCACGGGCTGAAGCTCTACCGCGCCAACATGATGACCCGGCTCAGCCGCCCGGCCCCACGGCCCGTGCCGGTGCCGGTGCAGGTGCTGGCCCCGACCCGCGACGCCTACGTCACCCCGCCGTTGCAGACCGAGGTGGAACGCTGGGCGCCGGACCTGCGGGTGCGGCGGATCACCGGCTCGCACTGGGTCACCCGCAGCCGGCCCGAGGTGATCGCCGCGGCGGCGGCCGAGCTGATCGAGCACGCCGAGGGCGGCGAAGAGTCCCGCGCGCTGAAACGGGCACGGGTCGGGCGGAGCCGTGGGCGGTTCGCGCACCGGCTGGTGGTGGTCACCGGCGCGGGCAGCGGCATCGGCCGGGCCACCGCGCTGGCGTTCGCCGACGAGGGCGCGGACGTGGTGGTCACCGACCTCGACCGGTCCGCCGCGCGGGAGACGGCGAAGCTGCTGCGGGACAAGGGGGTGAGCGCGGGGGAGTACGCCGTGGACTCCGCCGACGGCGCGGCCGTGACCCGGTTCGCCGAGCAGGTGCGGGCCGAGTTCGGCGTGCCGGACATCGTGGTGAACAACGCGGGCATCGGCCTGTCCGGGCCGTTCCTCGACACCTCGCCGGCCGACTGGCAGAAGGTGGTGGACGTGAACCTGTGGGGGGTGATCCACGGCTGCCGCGCCTTCGCGCCGATGCTGAAGGAGCGCGCGGAGGGCGGCCAGATCGTCAATCTCGCCTCGGCCGCGGCGTTCCTGCCCTCGAAGGTCCTCACCGCGTACGCCACGACGAAGGCCGCGGTGCTCGCGTTGAGCATCGGACTCCGTGCCGAACTGGCCGCCGACGGCATCGGGGTCACCGCGATCTGCCCGGGCATCGTGAAGACGAACATCACCGGCACCACCCGCTTCGTCGGGGTCGACGCCGCCGAGGAGGACCGTCGGCGGAAAGCGTCCACGAAGCTCTACGCGCGGCGCGGGTTCGGGCCGGAGAAGGTCGCCCGGGACATCCTGCGCGCGGTCGAGAAGGACGTCGCGATCCAGCCGTCGACCCCCGAAGCCAAGGTGGCGCTGGTGCTTTCGCGGCTGACCCCGGGCCTGCTGCGCGCGGCGGCGAAGCTGGACCTGACCCCGTGAACCGGCCGCGCCGGATGTCGCGGCAGGCCCGGCGGGACGACCTGATCTCCGCCGCGCTGGAGCTGTTCGGCAGCCGCGCGCCGGAGCTGGTGACGGTGGACGACATCGTCGCGCGGGCCGAGGTCTCGCGGCCGCTGTTCTACCGGTACTTCTCCAGTCTGCGCGAGCTCCAGGTGGAGGCCCTGCGCACGGTGACCGTCGGACTGGTCGACGGGCTCGCCGGGCTGGAGGAGGGCTCCCCGCGGGAGCGGCTGCGCGCCGCCGTGCGCGGGCTGGTCGACGTCGCCGACCACTACCGCGCCGGTTATGTCGCCCTGCTGCGCAGTGGTTCCGTGATCGCGACGTCCGAGACCGACGCGGCCATCGACGAGGTCCGCAACCGCGCGGTGGAGCTGATCCTCGACGCGCTGGCGATCACCGAGCCGTCCCCGCTGGTGCTGCTGACCCTGCGCTGCTGGACCGCCGTGGTGGAGGGTGCGCTGCTGAGCTGGCTGCAGGAGCGCGCGGTGCCCCGTGAATCGCTCGACGGCTGGCTCGTCGACCAGCTGACGGCGATGCTCTCGGCCACCGCCGCCCACGAGCCGGGTGTCCCGGAAACCCTGAGGGCCTCCTTCTCCACGTAGAACGCGGGGAAGGAGGCCCTCAGGAACGGGATCAGTGCTTGGTGACGCTTTCCCAGCCCTCGACGTCCTCGGGCTTGCGCGGCTCGGGGCCGACGTACTTGGCCGACGGGCGCACCAGGCGGCCGGTCTGCTTCTGCTCCAGGATGTGCGCGGCCCAGCCCGCGGTGCGGGCGGAGGAGAACATCGCCGGCATCATGGTCGGCGGCACCTCGGCGAAGTCCAGGATCACCGCGGCCCAGAACTCCACGTTGGTCTCGATGGGGTGGTCCGGGCGCCGCTCGCGCAGCTCGGTCAGCGCCGCCTGCTCCAGTGCCGCCGCCACCTCGTAGCGCTCCGCGCCGAGCTCCTGGCAGGTACGGCGGAGCACGCGGGCGCGCGGGTCCTCCGCGCGGTACACGCGGTGGCCGAAGCCCATCAGCCGTTCCTTGCGGTCGAGGATGCCCTTGACCAGGCCGCGGGCATCGCCGGTCCGCTCGACCTCTTCGATCATCGGCAGCACGCGCGCCGGGGCGCCGCCGTGCAGCGGTCCCGACATCGCCCCGATCGCGCCGGACATCGCGGCCGCCACGTCGGCGCCGGTCGAGGCGATCACGCGGGCGGTGAAGGTGGAGGCGTTCAGGCCGTGCTCGGCCGCGGAGACCCAGTAGGCGTCCAGCGCGCGGACGTGGGCCGGGTCCGGCTCACCGCGCCAGCGGACCATGAAGCGCTCGGTGATCGAAGCGGCCTCGTCGACCCGCGACTGCGGGACGGCGGGCCGGTCGATCCCGCGCGCGGACTGCGCGACGTAGGACAGGGCCATCACCGAAGCCCGCGCGAGCTGCTCGCGGGCGTCCTCGTCGCTGATGTCCAGCAGCGGCCGGTAACCCCAGATCGGGGCCAGCATGGCCAGCGCCGACTGGACGTCCACCCGCACGTCGCCGGTGTGCACCGGCAGCGGGAACGGCTCGGCCGGCGGCAGTCCGCGGCCGAAGCGGCCGTCGACCAGCAGCGCCCACACGTCACCGAAGGTCACCTGGCCGGCGAGGTCCTCGATGTCCACGCCGCGGTAGCGCAGCGCCCCGCCGTCCCGATCGGGTTCGGCGATTTCGGTCCGGAAAGCGACCACACCTTCGAGGCCCGGTCGGAACCCGTCGTCGGCTTGGTCGGAACCCGTCTTGCTGATAGTGGAGGTTGTCACTCTCGCAAAACCTTTCGATGCGCATTTCCCCGGCTTGGTCGTACTCGCGCGGACGGGATACACGCTGGCGGTGGCGCGCCTCATCGCACGGTTGGACAAACCTTGCTCCTCCGCGGGCCCCCGGGCAATGAAAGATGTGGTGGTTTCGGTCACGATTACGAGAACGATTCAGCCCAGTCCGTCCGGTTGCGGCAAGTTCTTCGGCGACGGGCGGTGACCGAGGCGGCGGACACCCGGTGGACCGCAGGTAAATCCTGTGTTTCGGAAACGGGCGCGCGCGCCCGCGCGGTGATAGACCTAGCCCATGCACCTCAGTCCTCAGGAACGCGACAAGCTGCTGGTCCACGTCGCCGCCGACGTGGCCCGCCGCCGGTTGGACCGGGGACTGCGGCTCAACCACCCCGAAGCGGTCGCGCTGATCACCGACCACGTGCTCGAAGGCGCCCGCGACGGCCGCACGGTGAGTGAGCTGGTGAGCAGCGGGCGCACCGTGCTGGGCCGCGCGCAGGTGCTCGGCGGGGTGCCGGAAATGGTGGATTCGGTCCAGGTGGAAGCGACCTTCCCGGACGGCACCAAGCTGGTCACCGTGCACGACCCGATCGTTTAGGAGGCGGGCGGATGCGGCCAGGGGAGATCATTCCGGGTGAGGAGCCCGTGGCGCTGAACCCCGGACGGGCGCGACTCCGGCTGCTCGTGCGCAACCTCGGCGACCGGCCCGTCCAGGTCGGTTCGCACTACCACTTCGCGGCGGTGAACCCCGGGCTGGAGTTCGACCGCGACGCCGCGCGCGGGCACCGGCTCGACGTCCCGGCGGGCACTTCCGTGCGCTTCGAACCGGGTGTCGAGCGCGAGGTGGACCTGGTTCCGCTCAGCGGGAACCGGCGGGTGCCGGGACTGCGCTCCGAATACGCCGGGGAGTTCTGAGGATGCCGCAGATCGACCGCGCCCGCTACGCCGAGCTGTTCGGGCCGACCACCGGCGACCGGATCCGGCTGGCCGACACCGACCTGCTGATCGAGGTGACTGAAGACCGTTCGATGGGCCCGGACGGCTCGGGCGACGAAGTGCTCTTCGGCGGCGGCAAGGTGATCCGCGAGTCGATGGGCCAGGGGACGGCCACCCGGGCCGAGGGCGCGCCGGACCTGGTCGTCACCGGCGCGGTGATCCTCGACCACTGGGGCGTGGTGAAGGCCGACGTCGGCGTGCGCGACGGCCGGATCGTCGGCATCGGCAAGGCGGGCAACCCGGACACGATGAACGGGGTCGACCCGGCGCTGGTGCTCGGCCCGTCGACCGAGGTGCTGTCCGGCAACGGGAAGATCCTCACCGCGGGCGGCATCGACTGCCACGTGCACTTCATCTGCCCGCAGCTGGTGGACACCGCGCTGGCCGCCGGGCTGACCACGCTGGTCGGCGGCGGCACCGGGCCGAACGAGGGCACCAAGGCCACCACGGTCACCCCCGGCGCCTGGAACCTGGGCCGGATGCTGTCGGCCATGGACGCCTACCCGGTGAACGTGCTGTTGCTGGGCAAGGGGAACACCGTCCGCGCCGAGGCGCTGCGCGAGCAGCTGGCGGCCGGCGCGGGCGGGTTCAAGCTGCACGAGGACTGGGGCTCCACCCCGGCCGCGATCGACGCCTGCCTGAGCGTGGCCGACGAATCCGGGGTCCAGGTGGCGATCCACACCGACACGCTCAACGAGGCGGGCTTCCTGGAGTCCACTGTGGAGGCCATCGGCGGCCGGTCGATCAACGCCTACCACACCGAGGGGGCGGGCGGCGGGCACGCGCCGGACATCATCCGGGTGGTCGGGCTGCCCCATGTGCTGCCGTCCTCGACCAACCCGACCCGGCCGCACACCGCGAACACCCTCGACGAGCACCTCGACATGCTGATGGTCTGCCACCACCTGAACTCGTCGGTGCCCGAGGACCTCGCCTTCGCCGAGAGCCGCATCCGGCCCTCCACCATCGCCGCCGAGGACGTGCTGCACGATCTGGGCGCGATCTCGATGATGAGCTCGGACGCCCAGGCCATGGGCCGGATCGGCGAGGTGGTCATCCGCACCTGGCAGACCGCGCACGTGATGAAGCGCCGCCGCGGGGCGCTGCCCGGCGACGGCGCGGCCGACAACCAGCGCGCCCGCCGTTACGTCGCGAAGTACACGATCAACCCGGCCATCGCGCACGGGATGGAGGCCGAGATCGGCTCGGTCGAGGTCGGCAAGCTGGCCGACCTGGTGCTGTGGGAGCCGAAGTTCTTCGGCGTCCGGCCGCACGTGGTGCTCAAGGGCGGGTTCCCGGCCTGGGCGGCGATGGGCGACGCGAACGCGTCCATCCCGACCCCGCAGCCGGTGCTGGCCCGGCCGATGTTCGGCGCCGTGCCCGCGGTGGCGGCCGCTTCGAGCCTGCACTTCGTGGCCCCCGAAGCGCTCGGCTCCGGATTGGCCGAACGCTTCGGCCTCGGCCGCCCGCTGGTCGCCGTGTCCAACACGCGCGCGCGGACCAAGGCGGACATGGTGCTCAACGACGCCACCCCGGACGTGCGGGTGGAGCCCGACAGCTTCGCCGTGCACGTGGACGGCGAGCTGGTCGAACCGCAGCCGGTGACCGAACTGCCCATGGCCCAGCGGTACTTCCTGTTCTGACGGAGCCCGTTCTGATGAACCTGTCCACCCTGATCCTGGCCGACTCGCGGTTCCCGGGCGGCGGCCACGTGCACTCCGGCGGCCTCGAAGAAGCGGTGAACCGCAGGCTGGTGACCTCCGAACGCGACCTGCCGGGATTCCTCTTCGGACGGTTGCGCACCGCCGGTTCGCTCGCCGCCGTCTTCGCCGCGGCCGCGGCCCACGCCGCCGCCCGGAGGGTCCGGAGCGGGTACTGGCGGCAACTGGACGCGGAGCTGGACGCGCGGACCCCCTCGCCCGCGCAACGCCAGGCGCCCCGTGCGCAGGGGCGGGGGACGGCCCGCGCGGGCCGGGTCGCGTGGCCCTCGCCGGTGCTCACGGACCTGCTGGCCGAAACCCCGCGGCCGCACCACCCGATCGTGCTCGGCGCGCTGGCCGGGGTGGCCGGCGGGGCACCGCTCGACGCCGCGACGGCCGTGGCGTACCTGGCGGTCAGCGGTCCGGCCGGCGCCGCGGTCCGGCTGCTGGGGCTGGACCCGTTCGCGGTCAACGCCGTGGTCGCGCGGCTCGGCGACGAGGTGCGGCGGGTGTCCGAGCACGCCGCCGCGGTCGCGGGCCTCGACCCGGCCGAGTTGCCGGCGCCGGGATCACCGGCGCTGGATCTGTTCGCCGAGGCGCAGGCCCGGCATCACGAGGAGGAGGTGCGTCTCTTTGCCAGCTGACGAGCACACGCACGAGCACGGTCACGGTCACGGCCACGTGCACCCGGTCAACTTCGACCCGACGGTGGCCGAGCCCGACCACCACGAGCCCGCGCCGGCGGCCGGGCGCGCGTACCGGATCGGCATCGGCGGCCCCGTCGGCAGCGGCAAGACGGCGCTGACCGCCGCGCTCTGCCGCGCGCTCGGCGGGGAGGTGAACCTCGCCGTGGTCACCAACGACATCTACACCACCGAGGACGCCGACTTCCTGCGCCGGGCCGGGGTGCTCGACCCCGAGCGCATCGAGGCCGTGCAGACCGGCGCCTGCCCGCACACCGCGATCCGCGACGACATCACCGCGAACCTCGACGCGGTGGAAAGCCTCGAGGAGCGGTTCCCCGGTCTGGAACTGGTGATCATCGAAAGCGGCGGGGACAACCTGACCGCGGTGTTCAGCCGGGGCCTGGCCGACAGCCAGGTGTTCGTGGTCGACGTCGCGGGCGGGGACAAGGTGCCGCGCAAGGGCGGACCCGGGGTGACCACCGCGGACCTGCTGGTGATCAACAAGGTCGACCTGGCCCACCTGGTCGGCGCGGACATGGGCGTGATGACCTCCGACGCGCACCGCATGCGGGGCGAGCTGCCGGTGGTCACGCAGTCGCTTGTGGACACCCCGGACGCGCCGGTGGTGGCGGACTGGGTGCGCTCGCTCCTGCCCGCGGGACCGGTGCCGCGGGCGTGAAGGCCCACGCCCGGGTCGTCGCGGTCTTCGAGGACGGCCGCACGATCCTGCGCGAGCTGCGCTCGAAGGCGCCGCTCACGCTGTTCCCGCGCCGCCACACCGGGCGGGCGGCGGTGGTGCACCTGGTCAGCTCGGCCACCGCCCCGCTGGGCGGGGACGAACTGCTGCTGGAGGTCCGGGTCGGGCCCGGCGCCGCGTTGCGCCTGGCCGGCGTCGCCGCGACGCTGGCCCTGCCCGGGCTCCACGGCGAGCCGAGCACGTCCACTGTGGACATCGAGGTGGCCGGTGGCGGCTCGCTGGAGTACCGGCCGGAGCCGACCGTGGTGACCGCGCGGGCGAACCACACCGCGGTGCTGCGCGCGGCCCTGGCGGAGCAGTCCTATTTCCACACCCGCGAAGTGCTGGTGCTCGGCCGGGCCGGGGAGCGGCCGGGCCGGCTCACCTCAACCGTCGCGGTGACCCGAGGCGGGCTCCCGGTGCTGCGCCAGACGCAGTCCACCGGGGACGCGGCCCTCGACGCCAGCCTCGCGGTGCTGGCCGGCCGCCGGGTGCTCGCCACCGATCTCGAGGTCGGCGGCGAACCCCGGCCCGCGGCGTCCGGGGAATGGTGGTCACGAGTTCCGCTCGCAGCCGGGGGAATGATCACCACCTCGCTGGCCGCCGACGCCGTTGTTGCCTTGAACGGCTTGGACTGCTAAAACTTCGTCCCTCGGATCGTCGGTTCCGGACCGGAATCGGCGGACCGGGACACGTGCGGCTGCACGTGCGAATGAGTAATGCGCCTCAAATCGGGGAAAAGGCGACCGATTTGAGGCGTTTTCCTGACCGGTCAAGGACTTCAGGGCTGGTCAGAAGCCTGCCGGACGAAGGAGAGGGCCTGAGCGCGCACCGTCCGGCCCCGCTCGCTAATGTCGGCTCGCGCGGGAGAGGCGACGCCGTGATCGGGGTGGCGCCGGGACCCGTCGGGGAGTCCGTCCGACGCTGATTCGGTAATCGTTTTTTTCGGAATTCAGACGTTCCTTGGGCGCGCCCGGGAACGGGAGGGAGGGGCCGGTGGCCCGCACCTATGGCGGCGTCCCACCCGAACAGAGACGGGCCGAGCGCCGCGAGCGCCTGCTGGCCGCGGCGCTGGAGTTGTTCACCTCGGTCGGCTTCCGGCAGGCCAAGATCACCCAGTTGTGTACCCAGGCCGGGGTCTCGACCCGCAATTTCTACGAGGAGTTCGGCAGCAAGGAGGAGGTCCTGCGCACCCTGCACGACCGGATCAACGCCCTCGCGCTCCAGCACGTGGCCGCCGCGCTCGACGAGGTCAGGGAGGCCGACTCGATCACCCGGATCGCGCGGCTGCTGGACGTCTTCGTCGCCGCCGTCACCCGCGACCCCCGGATGCCGCGGCTGAACTACGTCGAGGCCGTGGGCGTCAGCCCGGAGCTGGAGGCGCAGCACCAGGTCTGGGTCGACCGCTGGGCCACCTTCATCGAGCAGGAGGCCCAGCGGGCCGCCGAAGCGGGCGCCGCGCCCGCCCGCAGCTACCGCCTCACCGCGATCGCCCTCGTCGGAGCCGCGACGGGCCTGCTGCGCGAATGGCAGGCGCACGAGCCTCCGCTTCCGGTCGACGACATCGCGAAGGAGCTTCGCCGCGTGATGCTGTCCGCGATCACCTGGACGGGATGAGCCGAGCCGGAACCACCGGCCGGGCCGGCACGGCGCACCGGGCGCCGGGGCCGCCGGACGCCCAGGACTCGACTTGATCGATTCGGGTCCAGCGGGGCCCCGCCGGTTGCGGTTCGCGGTCCGGCGGGTGGCCGCCGCCGGGGTGGCAGGAGTCACCGTTCGGTGGGTTTCGCTGCGCCAGAAGAGTCAATAACGTCGGCTGAACACCCCGATTGTCGAACGCCCGCGGGCACGGAGGTTGGCGCATGAGGCCGGAGATCGACGAGGTGGCCGACGCATCGGACGCGGTCGTGCGGCTGCCCGGGATGCGGGTGGCCTACGACGGGGCCCCGTTCGACGAGGCGGCGCTCGCCGCGACGTGGACCGAGCAGCTCCAGAACTGGCTGGGCCAGGCCGTCTCCGAGGGGATCGCCGAGCCCAACGCGATGGTGCTGGCCACCGCGGACCCGGACGGGCGGCCGTCCTCGCGCACGGTCCTGTGCAAGGGGCTGGACGAGCGCGGGGTCGTCTTCTACACGAACTACACCTCGGCCAAGAGCCACGACCTCACGGCCACGCGCTACGCCTCGGCCACCTTCCCCTGGTACGGGCTGCACCGGCAGGTCACCGTCCGCGGCGAGGTGGAGAAGGTCGGCTCGCGCGAGACCGCCGAATACTGGGCCCAGCGCCCGCGCGGCTCGCAACTGGGCGCCTGGGCTTCGCCGCAGTCGCGGATCGTCGACGGCCGGCGCGCCCTCGACAACGCCCTGCGCGGCATCGAGCGCCGGTTCGCCGACGTCGAGCGGATCCCCGCGCCCCCGCACTGGGGCGGCTGGCGGATCCGGCCGGACTTCGTCGAGTTCTGGCAGGGCCGCGGGGACCGGATGCACGACCGGCTCCGGTACCACCGCACCCACGACGGCTGGCACGTCGAGCGGCTCGCTCCCTGAACCCGGGTGGCACTTCGCCCGAACGGCCCTTTTCCCGGCGAAAAGGGCCGTTCGCGGTTTTTCGCCCGGTTTCCCTCCGGGAGGGGAAAATCACGCGCGGTGAGTTGCTTAGCACAGCTAAAGTAGCTGGTTGTGAGTTCTGACCCGGGGACGCTGCCGCCCCGCACTGGGGCCCGGAAGCTGCTCAGCCGGATCGTCGTCGACACCCGGCCGCTCAAGATCCCGGCCTTCCGCCGGCTCTGGATGTCCACCGCCGTCACCGCCGTCGGCTCGCAGCTGACCGCGGTCGCGGTGCCCAAGCAGATCTTCGACCTCACCGGCTCCTCCGGCTACGTCGGGCTGACCGGCGCCGTCGCACTCGTCCCGCTGCTGGTGTTCGGCCTGTGGGGCGGCGCGATCGCGGACGCCGTCGACCGCCGCAAGCTGCTCCTGGTCACCAACGCCGGTGTCGCGATCACCTCGGGCCTGCTGTGGCTGCAGGCTTTCGCGAACCTCCGCTCGGTGTGGGTGGTGCTCGTGCTGCTCGCGGCCAACCAGGCGTTCTTCGCGATCAACATGCCCACCCGCGGCGCCGTGGTCGCGCGGCTGGTGCCGGCCGAACTGCTGCCCTCGGCCAACGCGCTCAACTCCACGATGTCCACCTTCGGCGCGGTGTTCGGCCCGCTGTTCGGCGGGGCGCTGATCCCGGTGATCGGCCTGTCCACGCTGTACCTGGTGGACGTCGGCGCGCTGCTGATCACGCTGGTCGCGGTGTGGCGGCTGCCCTCGATCCCGCCGCTGAACGGGCCGTCGCGGCGGGCCGGGCTCGGTGACGTGGTCGACGGCTTCCGGTACCTGGCCAAGCAGAAGGTGCTGCTGGCCTCGTTCGTCGTGGACATCATCGCGATGGTGGCGGGCATGCCGCGCGCGCTGGTCCCGGAGATGGCGGAGCGCACCTTCGGCGATCCGCCCGGCGGCGGCCCCGCGCTCGGCTTCCTCTACGCGGCCCTGCCCGCGGGCGCGATGCTGATCGGCCTGTTCTCCGGCTGGCTGCACCGGGTGCAGCGCCAGGGTTTCGCCGTGGTCATGTCGATCTGCGCCTGGGGCGCGGCCGTCGCGGCCTTCGGGCTCACGCACTCGCTGTGGCTCGCGGTGGTCTTCATGGCCATGGCCGGGGGTGCCGACATGGTCAGTGCCGTGTACCGGCAGGCGATCCTGCAGACCGCCACCACCGACGAGATGCGCGGCCGGCTGCAGGGGGTGTTCACCGTGGTGGTCGCCGGCGGTCCGCGGATCGCCGACCTGACCCACGGCTGGGCCGCGGCGCTGTGGGGCACCGAGGCCGCCGCGAGCGGCGGCGGGGTGCTGACCATCGTGCTGGTGCTGGGAGCGATGCTGCTGCTCCCGGGTTTCTGGCGGTACCGGGCGGAGGTGCACTAGGCCGTTCGGTCTAGTGTGCGGCCATGCGTGCCCACCCGGTTGCCCTGTTGCTCGCCGCCGCTGTCCTGACCGCCTGCTCTTCCGGGGACCAGCCGGCCGCAGCACCCTCGAAGCCGGCACCCTCGAAGCCCGCTTCTTCGCCCGCGCCGGCCAAGCCGGAGCCGGACCCGTGCGCGCTCCTGTCCGCGAGCGAGGTCGGCCGCGCGATCGACCTCCCGGGCGTCACCTCGGAGAAGGGGCCGGAACAGGCGAACGCGGCCAGCGGCGGACAGGCCCGTAGCTGTGAGTACCTGGTGGGCGGCAAGCAGGCGGGCGCCCTCGCCGTCACCCGGTACGAGGGCCGCCGGGCCCGGCCCGCGGACATGATCGCGGCGATCAAGAAGGCCAAGCCCGGCGCGGTCGACGTGCCCGGCTTCCCCGGCGGCGCCGTCTACTACCTCGACGGGCGGAAGACCGCGACGCTGGCCGCGGCCAAGCTCTCGGCCGGGGTGCCGACGCTGGCCAACTACACCGGCCCGGCGAAGATGACCCAGGAGATGATGACCCCGCTGGTCAAGACCGCGATCACCGCCGCCTGAGCCGAGCGGTCACCGGCGCCGCGCGCGCAGCTCGACCGGGCTGTGCGAGCAGAACACCGTGACCCGGTCCGCGTGGTCTCGGGCCAGGGTCCGCAGCCTGTCCTCATCGGACAGGCAAAGGCAGCAGCCGGCCCTCGCCGGTGTCGACGGCGACGCCGCAGTGGCCCCGGATGTGCCCGGCCAGTGGGACGAGCAGGATCTCGGTGGCCGTCCGCGCAGCGGGCGCACGGCTTCGAAGCCGAACCACCGCTCGCCCGCGCCTTGTAGGTGATCCACAGTGGACGGTGGACGAGCTGCGCGGACCTGTGGCGGGTCTTCTCCGCGAAACCTCGCGGCGCCGAGGCGGAGGCCCGCTCGAGCGCGGAACCGTGCACCACGGCCTGCGGGAATCCGGCCAGGTCAAGGTCCAGCGCCCGGGTCTGCGTCACAAGTGGACACCCGCGCTCGAAGCCCGGGTCGGCGAGTGCCTCGACGACCCGGTCGGCTGCCGTCGCGGGATCGGGTGGAGGGCTGCTTCTTGCCCCGGGGAAGTGGAAGTACCGCGAGCCCTTCGGAGCGACCGACCGGTCTGGTCGGTCTCGCCCCCGCTTCCGCTCCGCCGCGGCGCCGGTAATCTCTGCGCCATGGCGAACCCCACCGGAGAGCAGTTCGAGATCACCCGCGGCAACGCCCGCGCCGTCGTCACCGAGATCGGGGCCGGTCTGCGGGTGTTCGAGGTCGGCGGCGTGCCCTACGTCGAGGAGTTCGAGGCGGACCAGCAGCCGCCGAAGGGCCTCGGCCAGGTGCTGCTCCCGTGGCCCAATCGCACCAAGGGCGGGCGGTGGGAGTTCCAGGACGAGCCGCAGCAGCTGGAGATCACCGAGCAGGCCCGCGGCAACGCGATCCACGGGCTGACCCGGCACCTGGAGTGGGAGCTGCTGGAGCACGCCGAATCGTCGATCACCCTCGCGGTGGACGTCGAGGTGCAGCCCGGCTGGCCGGTGCCGCTGCGCGCCACGACCACCTACGAGCTGGCGCCGCGCGAGCTGACCGTGACCCACGAGATCCGCAACGAGGGCGAGCAGCCGATCGGCGTCGGCGTCGGCACCCACCCGTACTTCCGGATCGGCGACGTGCCCACCGACGAGCTGACCCTGACGCTGCCCGCCACCCGCGTGCGCCCGTACCTCGCCGACGAGCAACTGCCCTACGCCGAGGAGCGCGACGTCGAGGGCACGGAGTACGACTTCCGCGGCGGCCGGCTGCTCGCGGGTGTCGACCTGGACACCGCGTTCGGCGGGCTGTCCGCCGCCGAGGACGGCAACCACCACGTCGAGCTGGCCCACGGCGAGCAGCGGCTGCTGGTCTGGACCGGCCCCGACTTCCACTGGGCCCAGATCTTCACCCCGGACGAGCTGACCGGCCGCGGCCGCGCCGTCGCGATCGAGCCGATGACCTGCCCGGCCGACGCGCTCAACACCGGCACCGACCTGATCGAGCTGGAGCCCGCCGCCTCGTGGTCGGGAAGCTGGGGCATCCGCGTCCGGTGAAGCCGCTGCTGCTGGACGAGTCCGCGGCCGGCGAGCTGCTGACGCTCCAGCGCGCCGCGTTCCTCGTCGAGGCCCGCGCGCACCGCAACTTCGAGCTCCCGCCCTTGGTGGAGACGCTGGAAGAGGTGCGCGCGGCGCTGGCCGACCCGGCCTGCCCGGTGTGGGGAGTGCGTGAAGCCGGACGGCTCCTGGCGACGGTGCGGCTGCGGGTGAGCGGCGAAGCCGGGGAGATCGGGCGGCTGGCCGTCGTGCCGGACCGGCAGGGCGAGGGGCTGGGCCGGGCGCTGCTGCTCGCCGCCGAGACCGCGGCGCCCGCGGCCGTCACGCGGTTTCGGCTCTGCACGGGCGAACGCTCCGCCGGACCGCTGCGCCTGTACGCCGGACTCGGCTACCGCGAGACGCACCGCAGCCCGGAGGCCGACTACCAGCTCGTCCACTTGGAAAAGCCCCGCGCGGCCGGATCGGGTGAACATCGTTAGCGTGTCGAACTATGGTTGATAAGGCGATTGTGGGGGGCTACGTCGTCCCCGTCGACGCTCCTCCCATCGAGGGCGGCACCGTGCTCATCGAAGACGGCCGGATCATCGCGGTCGGCCCCGAGGCCGACATCGACATCCCCGAGGACGCCGAGCTGGTCGACGCGTCCGGTAGCTGGGTGCTGCCGGGCTTCGTCGAGGCGCACGCGCACCTGGGCGTCCACGAGGACGGCGAGGGCTGGTCCGGCAACGACACCAACGAGATGACCGACCCGAACGGCGCCCGGTTCCGCGCGATCGACGGCATCGACCCGTACGAGCCGGGCTTCGACGACGCGCTGGCCGGCGGGGTGACCAGCGTGGTGATCAAACCGGGTTCGGGCAACCCGATCGGCGGGCAGACCATCGGCGTCAAGACCTGGGGCCGCAGCATCCTGGACATGGTCTTCGCCGAGCACGTCAGCGTGAAGAGCGCGCTGGGCGAGAACCCGAAGCGGGTGTACGGCGAGAAGAAGCAGACGCCCTCGACCCGGCTCGGCGTGGCCGCGATCCTGCGCGAGGCGTTCACGAAGACCCGCAACTACCAGGCCAAGCGCGAGCACGCGGCCGGTGAGGGCAAGCCGTTCGAGACCGACCTGACCCACGAGACGCTGGCGAAGGTCCTCGACGGCGAGCTGTACTGGGACCAGCACGTACACCGCGCCGACGACATGGTCACGGCCATCCGCCTGGCCGACGAGTTCGGCTACAAGCTGGTGATCAACCACGGCACCGAGGGCCACCTGATCGCGGACCTGCTGGCCGAGCGCGACGTCCCGGTGATCCTCGGCCCGCTGTTCACCACGAAGTCGAAGGTCGAGCTGCGCCACCGTTCCCTGCGCTCGGCCGGCATCCTGGCGCGCGCGGGGGTGAAGATCGCGATCACCACCGACCACCCCGTGGTGCCGATCAACTTCCTGGTCTACCAGGCCGCACTGGCCGTGAAGGACGGACTGGACCCGGAGACGGCGCTCAAGGCGCTGACCCAGCACCCGGCCCAGATGCTCGGCCTGGACGACCGCGTGGGCACCCTGACCCCGGGCCTGGACGCCGACGTGGTCCTCTGGTCGGGCGACCCCCTGGACGTGATGAACCGCGCGATGCGCGTGTTCGTCGGCGGCCGCGAGGTCTACCACTTCGACGAGTCGGCCGGCGAAGGCGTCGTGGCGGACCGGCGCTACCGCGAAAACCGCTGACGACCGGCGCTCACCGCTTGGGGGTCGAACCTCAGGCGGTGAGCGCGGTGAGGTCCAGCTCGACCGGGAACGGCTCGGTGGTGGTGAACCGGCCGGTCGCGGCCGGGGCGTCCTGGTAGCCCAGTTCCCCGGCCTGGTGACAGGCGACCAGCGAGACGGGCTCGTCCAGGTCCACGATCCAGTAGAACGGGATACCGGCGTCGGCGTACTCGTCGTGCTTGGTGACGTAGTCGGTCCGCTTCGAACCGGGGGAGACGATCTCCACGACGAGCAGGACTTCGTCGGCGTGGAACATCCGGCGTTCCTCGTCGACCCTGATATTGGCTTCGCGGTAGGTGATCATCATGTCCGGACGGCGAGAGAAGCCGATCCGGGGGGACGGCACCAGCCCGAGGTTGACATCGAGGTCGAGGTTGAAGTCGAGTTCCGGTGGCAACTGCGGCTCCAGTTGCCGGGTCAGCCGGTAGGCGGCCTTGTTGTGAATTCTGATGGGGCTGGGCGACATCACGAGGCGGCCTTCCACCAGCTCAGTGAAGCCGGATTCGGGTTCACCGAGGGCCGCGTACTCCTCGATCGACAGCAGGTGGTCCGGGATTTCCCAGGGGAAATCACCCTGCGTCGGTTCGGGAAGGGCTGTCACAGCGTCTCCTCACGTCACCGGCATTGTCTCACGTCCGCAATCTGACTGCGGGTGATCGTATCGATGCTGCCGGTTGCTCCGGTCGAGCGATCATGTCGCCCGTAGAGAACGGGCGATCAGCATTCGCTGGATCTGGTTCGTCCCCTCGAAGATCTGGGGCACCTTGGCCTCCCGCAGGTACCGCTCCACCGGGAAGTCGCGTGTGTACCCGGCGCCGCCGAGTACCTGCACCGCGTCCGTGGTCACCTTCATCGCGCCGTCGGTGGCCACCAGTTTCGCGATGGAGGACTGGCGCTGGAAGTCCAGGCCGCGGTCGCGGCGGCGGGCGGCGTCCAGGTAGGTCGCGCGGGCCGATCCGACCGTCGCGGCCATGTCGGCCAGCAGGAACTCCACGCCCTGGAACTCGATGATCGGGCGGCCGAACTGGCTGCGGCCCTTCGCGTACTCCACGGCCTCGTCCAGCGCGGCCTGGGCCAGGCCCACCGCGCAGGCCGCGATGCCCAGCCGGCCCGAGCTGAGCGACGACAGGGCGATGCGCAGGCCCGCGCCCTCGTCGCCGATCCGGCGCTCGGCCGGCACGGGCGCCCGGTCGAAGATCAGCTGGGCCGTGGGGGAGCCGGTGAGGCCCATCTTGCGCTCGCGCGGCGCGGCCGAGAGGCCCGGGGTCGACGAGCCGACCAGCAGGCACGAGACGCCGTGGCCGCCGTCGTCGCTGGTGCGGACCATGGTGGTGTAGAAGTCCGCGACCCCGGCGTGCGTGATCCACGCCTTGGTGCCGGTGACCAGGTAGTCCTCGCCGGTGAGCCGGGCGCGGGTGGCCAGCGCGGCGGCGTCGGAACCCGCCTGCGTCTCCGACAGGGCGTACGCGCCCAGCAGTTCGCCGCCCAGCATGTCCGGGAGCCAGCGGTCGCGCTGCTCGTCCGTGCCGTAGTGCGCCAGCGCGTAACAGGACATCGTGTGCACCGAGAGCCCCACGCCGACCGTCATCCACGCCGACGCGATCTCCTCCAGCACCTGCAGGTACACCTCGTACGGCAGCTCCGCCCCGCCCCAGCGCTCGGCGTAGGGCAGCCCGAGCAGGCCCGACTTGCCGATCAGCGTGAACAGGTCCCGGGGGAAGCGCTCCGCCTCCTCGTCGGCGGCGGCGCGGGGCTTCAGCTCATCGCGGGCGATCTCGGTGACCAGGGCGAGCAGGTCCTCGGCCTCGGCGGTGGGCAGCAGTCGTTCGGCCGGCATCGTTCCTCCAGGCTGTACTGAAAACAGTACTGTGGGCTGAGCGAGAGTACCGTAAGGAGGCCGGGGTTGTCCCGGACTCGTGAGAGATAGTGGTCCGATGCCCGCACTCGAAGCCCGACGCCGCCCGACGGCCCGGCAGCAGGCGTTGCTGGCCGAGCTCGAAACGCTGTTCCTCGCCGAGGGCTTCGCCGGGTTCACCCTGGACGACCTGGCCGCGCGCCTGCGGTGCTCCAAGTCGACGCTCTACGCGCTCGCCCCCAGCAAGGAGCAGCTCGCGGTGAGGGTGGTGGCCCACTTCTTCCGCGGCGCCGCCGAGCGGATCGAGGAGCGCATCCGCGGCATCGACGACGCGCCCGGGCTGATCGGGGAGTACCTGGCCGGCGTCTCGGCCCACCTGAACCGCGCGTCGGCCGCGTTCATGACCGACATCGCCGAGTTCGCCCCGGCCCGCGACACCTACCAGCTCAACAGCCGGGTGGCCGCCCGCCGCATCCGCGCGTTCATCGACCAGGGGGTGGCCGATGGCGTCTTCCGCGACGTGCACGCCCGGCTGGTCGCCGAGATGACCGGGCTGATCGTGGAGGGCATCCAGACCGGGGTACTCGGCCGCCGCACCGACGTTTCCGACGCCGAGGCCTTCACCGCACTGGGCGAATTGCTGCTCGGCGGCTTGACGAAAGACCGCTCGGCGAAAGACCACTGACGCCGGTTGTCCGCCTCGGGACAGGAATTGTCACCGGCGCGTCCTCTACACTCGCGCTCGTGATCGTGGTGGGTGGAGAAGCGCTGGTCGACCTCGTTCCGGGTGAACCGATCGGCCGCGCCGGGAACGGTTCCCCGAAGTCTGATTCTACAGTGGACAGTGGCTTGCGCGCGCTGCTGCCTCGGCTGGGCGGTGGTCCGTACAACGTCGCGCTGGCCGCCGGAAGGCTCGGTGTGCCCACGTCGTTGCTCTCGCGCGTGTCCACCGACCGCTTCGGCGGGGCGCTGGTCGACCGGCTGGTCGACTCCGGGGTCGACACCTCGCTGGTGCAGCGCGGGGACGAGCCGACGACGCTCGCCGTGGTCGCGCTCGACGAAAAGGGCACCGCGCACTACACGTTCTACGTCGAGGGCACCGCGGACCGGCTGGTGCACGATCCCGGACCGCTGCCCGAAGAGGCCACCGCGCTCTCCCTCGGCACGCTGGGCCTGGTGCTGGAGCCCGGGGCCGGGGCGTATGAAGCCGTGCTGCGCCGCGAGTCCGCGCGCGGCACGCTGACCGTGCTGGACCCGAACATCCGGGCGGCGCTGATCGACGACCCGGCCGCGTACCGGGAGCGGTTCCGGTCCTGGCTGCCCGATGTCCGGTTGCTGAAGATCTCCGACGACGACGCCGCGTGGCTCACCGAGGGCGCGGACCCGGTGGCCGCCGCGAAGACCTGGGTCGAGTCCGGAGTGGACGCCGTGGTGCTGACCCGCGGGGCCGACGGGATCTCGGTGATCACGGCCGCGGGTGAGCTGGCCCACGTGCCGGCCCGGCGGGTGCCGGTGGTCGACACGATCGGCGCCGGCGACACCGTCCAGGGCGCCCTGCTGGCCTGGCTGCACCAGCGCGGGGTGCGTGAGCTGGCCGCGCTGGGGGCCGAACAGTGGCGCGAGGCGCTTTCTTTCGCGGCGAAAGCGGCTTCCATCACCGTTTCGCGCAGTGGCGCCGAGCCGCCGACGGCCGCGGAAATGGCAACCACCGTGTGAACCTGGTCCCAAAGGGGCCACCCAAGGCAACGCATCGAGTGCGCGCGGGTCCCGGTCTCGACTAACGTAGGGGCGAATTCATACCCCAGCGGGGCGGTGTGCAGCGAGGTGCGTGCTTCCTCGCGTGAACACGTGGCTACCTGTGAGATCTACAGGCGCCGCCGGCCCGTGCCCAACGTGAGAGGGACCTGCATGTCCGACGCGACAGATGCGGGGCAGTCCGGCGGCGAATCCGCGACGCTGCGCCTGCCGAGTGGTGAGCACGAATTCAAGGTCGTCCGCCCGGTGGAGGGCGCGCCGGGGATCGAGCTGGGGAAGCTGCTGGCGACCACCGGCTACATCACCTACGACCCCGGGTTCGTCAACACCGGTGCCGCGTCTTCGGCGATCACCTACATCGACGGCGACGAGGGCATCCTGCGCTACCGCGGGTACCCGATCGAGCAGCTGGCCGGGAAGTCCACCTTCATCGAGGTGTCCTACCTGCTCATCTACGGTGAGCTGCCGACCGAGGCCCAGCTGGCCGACTTCACCGGGAAGATCCAGCGGCACACGCTGCTGCACGAGGACCTGAAGGCGTTCTTCTCGGGCTTCCCGCGCGACGCGCACCCGATGCCGGTGCTCTCCAGCGCGGTCTCGGCGCTGTCCACCTTCTACCAGGACTCGCTGAACCCGTTCGACGAGCCCAACGTCGAGCTGTCGACCATCCGCCTGCTGGCCAAGGTCCCGACGCTGGCGGCGTACGCGTACAAGAAGTCCGTGGGCCAGCCGCTGCTCTACCCGGACAACTCGCTCGGCCTGGTGGAGAACTTCCTCCGGATGACCTTCGGCTTCCCGGCGGAGCCCTACGAGGTCGACCCCGAGGTCGCCAAGGCGCTCGACCTGCTGTTCATCCTGCACGCCGACCACGAGCAGAACTGCTCGACCTCGACCGTGCGCCTGGTCGGCTCGTCCGAGGCGAACCTGTTCGCCAGCATCTCGGCGGGCATCAACGCCCTGTTCGGCCCGCTGCACGGCGGGGCGAACGCCGCGGTGCTCGACATGCTCGAGGGCATCCGCGACGACGGCGGTGACGTCACCCAGTTCGTGAACCGGGTGAAGAACAAGGAAAAGGGTGTCAAGCTCATGGGCTTCGGGCACCGGGTCTACAAGAACTACGACCCGCGCGCGAAGATCATCAAGAACACCGCGGACGAGATCCTCGGCAAGCTCAGCGGCGGCGACCAGCTCCTCGAGATCGCCAAGAAGCTCGAAGAGACCGCGCTGTCCGACGACTACTTCGTCGAGCGCAAGCTGTACCCGAACGTGGACTTCTACACCGGTCTGATCTACCGGGCGCTCGGGTTCCCGACCAAGTACTTCACCGTGCTGTTCGCGCTCGGCCGGCTCCCCGGCTGGATCGCGCACTGGCGCGAGATGATCAACGACCCGCAGACCAAGATCGGCCGTCCGCGGCAGATCTACACCGGTAACGCCTCCCGTGACTACGTGCCGATGTCGGAGCGCTGAGCTCCGCACCACCTGGTGAAACGCCCCGCCGTGCACCTGCCCGGCGGGGCGTTTATCGTGGTGCGCCATGACGATGGAAGCGCCTGTGGTGCTCTGGTTCCGCCGCGACCTCCGGCTCGGTGATCACGCCGCGTTGCACGAGGCGGCGGGGCACAGCAAGCACGTGCTGGCGCTCTACGTCCTCGACCAGGCGCTGATCAAGCCTTCCGGTGCGCCGCGGATGGCCTTCCTGCTCGGCGGGCTGCGTGAGCTGGACCGGGCGCTGGGCGGGCGGCTGATGGTGGTCACCGGTGACCCGGTGCGCGAGGTCGCGCGGGTGGCCCGCGAGATCGGCGCCTCGGCCGTGCACGTCAGCTCCGACACCGGGCCCTACGGCCGGCGCCGGGACGCCGAAGTGGCGAAAGCACTGGCGGACAACGACATCGAGTGGGTCGAGACCGGTTCGCCGTATGCGGTGACGCCCGGGCGCGTCACGAAGCCGAACGGTGATCCCTACCGGGTCTTCACCCCGTTCCACCGCGCCTGGACGCGGCACGGCTGGCCCCGCCCCGCCGACACCGGACCGTCCCTTGTGGATTGGCTGAAGCCGCGAAAGTCCGAGAAGCTCCCGAAACCGCCCGCACTGGAGGGCAAGGAGCTGCCCGAGCCCGGGGAGAGCGCGGCCCTGGACGCTTGGCACTCGTTCCTCGACGAAGGCATCGGCACCTACAGCTCCGATCGAGATCGCCCCGACCGCGAGGGCACCACGCGGCTCTCCCCGTACCTGCGCTGGGGCAACATCCACCCGCGCACGATGCTTGCGGATTTGGCGGGCGACGAGCGTGAGGGTGCGAAATCACTACGCGCCGAGCTGTGCTGGCGCGAATTCCACGCCGACGTCCTGTGGCACCGCCCCGAAGCGGCGCGGCGGAACTACGACACCCGCTTCGACGGGATGACCCAGGAAACCGGCGCGGCCGCCCGCCGGGCCTTCGACCAGTGGTGCGAGGGCCGGACCGGCTTCCCGGTGGTCGACGCCGGGCTGCGGCAGCTGCTGGCCGAGGGCTGGATGCACAACCGGATCCGCATGGTGGTGGCGAGCTTCCTGGTCAAGGACCTGCACCTGCCGTGGCAGTGGGGCGCGCGGCACTTCATGCGCCACCTGGTGGACGGCGACCTCGCCTCGAACCAGCTCAACTGGCAGTGGGTCGCCGGGTCCGGCACCGACGCCGCGCCGTACTTCCGGGTGTTCAACCCCACCACCCAGGGCGAGCGGTTCGACCCGGCGGGTGAGTACGTCCGCAAGTACGTGCCGGAGCTGCGCGGGATCGCGGGTAAGGCCGTGCACCAGCTCAAGCAGCGGCCGGCGGACTACCCGGAGCCGATGGTGGAGCACGCCCACGAACGCCAGGTGGCGTTGCAGCGGTACGGCGCCATCACCGGCCCCTGAGTCGCCCCGGGGTCCGCCGGCTCGGCTGCGCCACCAGGGCCGCCACCTCGCCGAAGACGCGCAGCGGCGCACGACGCGAAAGCCTGGAGCCGGTCAGCGGCGGAGGGCTTCGGCCAGTTTCACCCGGCGGCCGACGCGTAGTACGCCGTTGCGGTGGATCCGCGCGCCCAGCCAGGCGACCAGCACGATGGTCGCGAGCGTCAGCACCAGCGAGGTCGCGATCTCCCACGGGGGCGCCGCACCGGTGGCGATCCGGGCCGGCATCAGCACCGGGGAGAGCAGCGGGATCAGCGAGACGATCCGCGTCGCGGTGCCGTCCGGGGACCGGATGAGCAGGCTGATGCCCCCGATGAAGCCGATGACCAGCGCGATGTTCACCGGGCCCACCACCGACTGCGTGTCCTCCGGCCGGGAGACGAGCGAGCCGGCGGCGCCGTAGAGCCCGGCGTACACCAGGAATCCCAGCAGGTACCAGACCAGGCCCCAGGCCACGGCGCCGGCCGCGACGCCGGGCAGCGAAAGCACTCCGGCCGCGGTGGCCACGGCCGGCCCCACCACGGCGATCACCCCGAGCTGCACCAGCCCGACCAGGCCGAGCCCGATCACCTTGCCCAGCAGCAGCGGCCACGGCCGCACGGTGGACAGCAGCAGCTCCACCACCCGGCTGGACTTCTCCTCCACCACCCCTTGGGCGACGAGCAGTCCGTAGGTGGTGATGCTCAGGTACAGCAGCACCGCGACCACCAGCCCGATCACGAGCTTCTGCCCGTGCTGCGGGTCTTGCGGCTCCAGCGGCGGCGCGACGTCGACGTGGGCCGCCGAGACGGTCTGGTGCACCTGCACCGGATCGAGGTGGGCGGCCGACAACTGGGCGTCGAGCACCTGCTGCTGCACGATGGCGTCGAGCACGGCGTTCAACTTCGCGTCCACTGTGGACTTCACGGTGACCCGGAGCCGTGAGGCGCTGCCGGAAACGAGCGCGTCCGCGTCCCCGGCGCGGACCAGTGCCTTACCGTCCTCTTCGGACGCCACCGGGACGATCTCGAACCGCTCGCCGGCCGCCTGCAACTGCGGCGCGATGCCCTGGGCCTGCCCGGTGAGCGCGACCGCGGTGGTGCCGGCGGAACCGGTCAGGAAAGCCTGTAGTGCGACGTAACCGCACAGCAGCACCAGGAGTACGGCGGTGCTGACCACGAAGGACCGCGTGCGCAGCCGGGTGTTCAGCTCGCGCCTGGCCACCAGCCGGACGGCGCGCGCGGCCCGGATCCGGTTCACGCCGCGCCCCCCGCCGTCGCGCCGGTATCGCGGAACAGCTCGGTGAGCGAACGGCGGCGGTGGCTGAACTCCGTGACCGGACCGGTGGCCAGCGCGGCGGCCAGCACGGCCTGGTCGTCCGCGCCCGGTGCCAGCTCCAGCACGGTGGTCGGCCCCCGCACTTCCAGCACCCGCACCCCCGCCACCGCCGAAACCCAGCCGGGGCGGGTGCCCGGGGCCGTGACGACCAGCCGGCTGCCCGCCCCGCCGGTCAGCTCGGCCACCGGGCCCACCGCCGTCATCCGCCCGTTCCGGATGACCCCGACGCGGTCGCACAGCCGCTCCACCAGATCGAGCTGGTGGCTGGAGAAGACCACGGGCACCCCGTGCGCGGCCTTCTCGCGCAGCACCCCGCTCATCACGTCCACCGCCAGCGGGTCGAGCCCGGAGAACGGCTCGTCGAGCACCAGCACGTCCGGATCGTGCACCAGCGCGGCGGCGAGCTGCACCCGCTGCTGGTTGCCGAGGCTGAGCTTGCGCACCTCGTCCTCGCGCCACTCGCCGAGGCCGAGGCGGGCCAGCCACAGCTCGGTGCCGCGGTGCGCGTCGTTGGTGCTCAGCCCGTGCAGCTCGGCCAGGTAGACGAGCTGGTCGTGCACCTTCATCTTCGGGTACAACCCGCGTTCTTCGGGCATGTACCCGATGCGCGCGCGGGTCTCGTGGGTGATCGGCCGCCCGCCGAACCGGACCTGCCCGGAATCGGCGGCCAGCACCCCCAGCACGATCCGCATCGCGGTGGTCTTGCCCGCGCCCTTGCCGCCGACGAAGCCGAACAGCTCACCGGCGCGCACGTCGAAGGTGACCTCGTCGAGCGCCACTTTCGTCCCGTACCGCTTGGAGATCCGGTCGATCTCCAGCACCGTCCCGCTCACGCGAAGACCCCCGGCCCGCCCCAGCCCCGCGAGGCCGCGAGCCGCCGGTCCGCCGAGACGCCCCGTTTCGTCGTCATGCTCCCGCCTCCCGGTAGACCTGCGTGGACGACGGCGCGAACGGCGCGCGGCTGAACACCGCCTCCACCGGCAGCCCGAACACCGCGCACAACCGGAACGCCAGATCGAGACTCGGGTAGTGGTCCCCGCGCTCCAGCGCCCCGATCGTCTGCGGATTGACCTCCACCGCATCGGCCAGCGCCGCCCGGCTCAGCCCCCGCTCCGCCCGGAGCGCGGACAACCGGTTGTGGATCGGCAGCTCGGGGCCGCGTCTGACCGGGCTCATGAACCGCACTGTTGCAAAAACCCAATGAGCCGTCAAGATCGGGCAGCGGGGTGGGTCAGGTGGGGGTGACGTGGTCGCGCCGGTGCGGCAGCACCCGGGCGAACCCCTCAGGCCAACCCGGCCAACGCCCTCGCGACCAGCTCCCGCACCCGGTCGCGCGCCGCGGCCGCGTCGGCGGGGACGAGGGAGAGGCGGGTGCGGCGTTCGAGCACGTCCTCGGCGTTCAGGGCGCCCTCGTGGCGGACGGCCCAGACCACCTCGGCCGCGGTGATCTGCGTGGTCTCGGCGAGGGGGGCCGCGAACTCCGGCTCGACCTGGCCCAGCGCGGCGACCCGGGGGGCTTCCGTGCCGTACTTGGCGACGAGCCGCGCGGGAGCGTCCACCAGGGACAGCCGATCGCGCGGGGCGGCCCCCAGCAGGGGCAGCCGCGCGGTGCGGGACGGCCCGGCGTGCAGGCCGGCCCGGACCAGGGCCGCGTCGACGGCGTCCTCGGCCATCCGCCGGTACGTGGTCAGCTTGCCGCCGACGACGGTCAGCACCCCGTCCTCGCCGGTGACCACCGCGTGCTTGCGCGAGAGGTCGGCGCTGCGCCCGCCGGCGCCCGCGACCAGAGGGCGCAACCCGGCGAACGAGCCGATCACGTCGTCGCGGGTCAGCGGCCGGGCGAGTACCGAGGAGGCGACCGTGAGCAGGAAGTCCACATCGGACTCCGGGACCACGGGCACGGGCGGCACCGCACCGTCGACCGGCTCGTCGGTCAGTCCCAGGTAGACCCGGCCGTCGGGCTGGGGCAGCAGGAACACGAAACGGCTGGTCTCACCCGGCACCGGCACGTTCACCGAGGTCGCGCCGATCGACGCCGAACCCGCCCCCAGCACCAGGTGCGAGCCGCGGGAGGGGCGCAGCCGGACCGAATCCGTGAGGGTGCCGGCCCAGACGCCGGTCGCGTTGATCACCTGCCGGGCGGGCAGCTCGTACTCCACAGTGCCGTTTTCCACAGCGCCGCTTTCCACAGTGCCGTTTTCCCCTGGGCCGTTTTCCCCTGGTCCGTTCTCGAGTGGGCCCTCGCGGACCCGGACCCCGTCGGCGGCGAGCGACACCGCCTCCACCCGCGTCAGGATCCGTGCGCCCAGCAGCGCGGCCGTCCGCGCGAGGCTCACCACCAGGCGGGCGTCGTCCACCAGCGCGCCGTCGTAGGCCAGCAGGGCGCCGCGCAGCCCGCTCGGCGTGAGGCCCGGAGCCAGCGCGAGCGCTTCGGCCACCGGGACCGTGCGCGGCCGGGGCAGCACCGAAGACGGCGTCCGCGCGGCTCGGCGCAGGGCGTCGCCCGCGTGCAGCCCGGCGGCGATCACCGCCTGCTGGGCCCGGGAGGTGCCGGGGTACAGGGGAAAGAGCTGCGGCATGGCCCGCGTCAGGTGCGGCGCCGTGCGGGTCATCAGGAGGCCGCGCTCGACCGCGCTCTCGTGCGCCAGCCCCAGCTCGCCCTGGGCCAGGTACCGCAGTCCGCCGTGGACCAGCTTGCTCGACCAGCGCGAGGTGCCGAACGCCAGGTCGCGCGCCTCCACCAAGGCCACCGACAGCCCGCGGGCGGCCGCGTCCAGCGCGATCCCGGCCCCGGTGACCCCGCCGCCGACCACGAGCACGTCCACCCGCTCGCCACCGGTCAGCCGGTCGAGCTCGCGTTCGCGGCGGCGGGCGTTGAGGGAGCCGGTGCTCACGGGCGAAGCGAAGCGTCGAGGATGTGCCGGAACTCGGTGAGCAGGGCCTGCTCCTCGACGTCCGCGGTGGCCGGGCGCAGCGAGAACGCGTACGACTGCACCACCAGCAGGATCGAGCGGGCCTGCGTGCGCACCTCGGCCCGCCGGATGGAGCCGTCCTGGTGGCCGGCCTCCAGCAGTTGCCACAGCACCTGCTCGGCGAACTTCTGCGTGCCGCCCAGCCGCTCCACGACGTAGGGCAGCACCAGCTCCGGGTCGACGTCGAGCAGCGTGCGGAACAGCGGGTCGGCGGACAGCACAGCGATACCGGCCGCGGCGATACGCACCAGGCGCGCCCGCGTGTGCGCCGCGTCGGCGCCCGCGTGGCTCGCCTGCTCCAGCAGGCCGCTGAATTCGCGCGTCATCAGCGCGGTGAGCACGCTGCGGACGTCCGGGAACCGGCGGTACACCGTCATGCGGCTGACGTGCGCGGTCCGGGCGATCTCGGCCAAGGTGGTGCGGCGCACGCCGACGGCCAGCACGCACTCGCGCGCGGCGTCGAGCAGCACGTCGTCGGACACGCGCGCCGAAGTCGACCGGCTGCGGGCGCCCGCCAGCGCCGAGGCCGCCTCTTCCCGCTGAGAGTGACGTTTCACGTCCATGTGTCACACTGTAGTCGTGAGTGAGCTCATTGACCACCGCGTCCGGGACTCCTGGGCCGGCCGCGAGGCCGGGGCCGCCGCGCTGCCCGATCGGGCCGTCCGGTGGCTCGGCCAGCGTATCGGCCGGGTGGGGGCGGATCGAGGGCCTAGCGGGCAGACTGTCCCGAACCTGACCGGGTCGACGCTGGCCGAGCCGGCGCGGGCCGCGCTCGAAGCGGTGGTCGGGCCGGAGAACGTGCTGGTGGACGACTCCCAGCGGTGGGCCCGCGCCAGTGGTCTGTCCTACCTGGACCTGCTTGGCCGCCGGACCGGCCGGCCGGTGCCGGTGCCCGACGCCGTGGTGCTGCCCGCCGGCCCGGACCAGGTCCAGTCCGTGCTGGAGACCTGCGTGCGCCACGACGTGGGGGTGGTCCCGTTCGGTGGCGGCACTTCCGTGGTCGGCGGGGTGAGCGCGCTGCGCGGGGACAAGACCTCGGTGATCGCCCTCGATCTGGCCCGGCTCGACGCGCTGGTCTCGCTCGACCCGGTTTCGCACCTGGCCGTGCTGCAGGCCGGGGTGCGCGGGCCCGAGGCCGAGCGGCTGCTGGGCGAGCACGGGTTCACCCTCGGGCACGTGCCGCAGTCGTTCGAGCGGGCGACCATCGGCGGGTTCGCCGCGACCCGCTCGGCCGGTCAGGCTTCCTCGGGCTACGGCCGGTTCGAGGACATGGTGGCCGGCGTCCGGCTGGCCACCCCGCGGGGTGAGTGGAAGCTCGGGGTTGCGCCCGCTTCGGCGGCCGGTCCGGACCTGCGGCAGCTCGTGGTCGGCAGCGAAGGCACGCTGGGCGTGATCACCGAGGTCACCCTGCGCGTCCGCCCGGTGCCTTCGGAGCGGCGATACGAGGGTTACGTCATCGACGGCTGGGCGGCCGGCGCCGCGGCGGTGCGGCGGCTGGCGCAGGAGCACGTGCTGGCGGACGTCACCCGGCTGTCCGATGTGGACGAGACGACGGTGTCCTTCGCACTCAACGCCGGGTGGAAAACGGCCCTGTTGCGCGGTCTTCTCGCCGCTCGCGGGATCCGGCAGCCCTGCCTGCTGATCGTCGGCTGGGAGGGCGACGTCCGGGCCCGGCGCCGCCGGACGGCCGCGGCGCTGCGGCGGGCCGGCGCTCTCCGGATCGGCCGGGCGCTGGGCGAATCGTGGCGCCACGGCCGGTTCACCGGGCCCCGCCAGCGAGACACGTTGATGGACCTCGGCGTCTGCGTCGAGACCCTGGAGACGGCGGCGTACTGGTCGAACCTCGACGAGCTGCGCGACGCCGTCCGTGCGGCCCTGACCGCGGCGCTCGGCCGCGCGATCGTGATGTGCCATGTATCGCACGCGTACGAAACGGGCGCTTCGCTGTATTTCACCGTCCTGACCTCCCGTGACGATGCCGACCCGGTGGGCCAGTGGGTGCGCGCGAAGCGGGCGGCGTCGGAGGCCATCACCGGCCTCGGCACGATCTCCCACCACCACGCGGTGGGCGTGGACCACGCGCCGTACCTGGCGGCGGAGATCGGTGCACCGGGGGTGGACGTGCTGCGCGCGGCCAAACGGGCGGTGGACCCGACGGGGATCCTCAACCCCGGAAAACTGATCGGCTGAACCAGGCCGGGGCGATCCCTCGCCCGGCGCGCGGTGCCGCGCCGTCGACCCCGCCGGTCAGCGAAACGTGCGCTCCGGCTCCAGCACTTCGCACGGCACACCGTGGCCGGCCGCCGGGAAGCCGCTGAGCGCGGCCGCCCGCGCCTGCCCCACGTCGGCCACCCGCACCGGACGGCCGTCGACGAGCAGGGGCAGGCGGATGGCGGAGTTCGCCACGTAGGCGTGCACGCCGTCGAGCCGGCTGCCGTCTTCGAGGCGGATGTCGGCGCCGGTCAGCCGGGCCAGGTCGTAGCGGTGGCCGCGGCCCTCGCACACGTCCAGGACCGCGAGCTGCTCCGGGGTGGCGAACCAGACCGCGTGGTCCTCGGCCACGCCCGGGAGCGCCGCGAGGGTGGCCGGACGCTGGCCGTCGCGTTGACGCAGGCCCGAAGCCCACACCGCGGCCAGGCCGGCGCAACGCACCTTCAGCACGACCACCGGCCCGGCCAGGCCGAGGTGGGCCCGCAGCCAGCTGATCTTCGACGGGCAGGCGTTGGAGCCGTAGGCGAGCACGGGCGTGCGCGCGCGCCAGCCCGGCGGTGCCGTGGCCAGCTCGTGACCGGCGCGGTCGAAGTGCACGTACGAGCGGTCCGGCCGGATCCCGGGGTACGGGTCGGCCGGGTACTCGTCGTCGGTGAAGAGGGTCAGAACTGCACCACGCTGCGCAGGACGTCGCCTTGGTGCATGCGCTCGAAGGCCCGCTCGACGCCGTCCAGCGCGATCCGCTCGGTGACGAACTTGTCCAGCGGCAGCCGGCCCTGCAGGTACAGGTCCACCAGCACGGGGAAGTCGCGCGAGGGCAGGCAGTCGCCGTACCAGGAGGACTTGAGCGAGCCGCCGCGGGAGAAGAAGTCGATCAGCGGCAGGTCGTTCAGCTTCATCTCCGGGGTCGGAACGCCGACCAGCACCACGGTGCCCGCCAGGTCCCGGCCGTAGAAGGCCTGGCGCCAGGTCTCCGGGCGGCCCACGGCGTCGATCACCACGTCCGGGCCGAACGAGCGGGTGGCGTCCTGCATGGCGGTGACCACGGCGTCTTCGCTCAGGCCCTTGCTGTTCACGGTGTGCGTGGCGCCGAAGCCCTTGGCCCACTCCAGCTTCCGGTCGTCGGTGTCGATCGCGATGATCGTGGTCGCGCCGGCCAGCTGCGCGCCCGCGATGGCGGCGTCACCCACACCGCCGCAGCCGATCACGGCCACCGTGTCGCCGCGGCCGACCGCGCCGGTGTTGATCGCCGCGCCCAGCCCGGCCATCATCCCGCAGCCGAGCAGCCCGGCCACCGCGGGCTCGGCCTCGGGGTTCACCTTCGTACACTGTCCACTGTGGACCAGGGTCTTCTCCAGGAAGGCGCCGACGCCCAGCGCCGCCGACAGCTCGGTGCCGTCGGTCAGCGTCATCGGCTGCGCGGCGTTGAAGGTGGAGAAGCAGTACCACGGCTTGCCGCGCTTGCAGGCCCGGCAGGTGCCGCAGACCGCGCGCCAGTTCAGGATCACGTAGTCGCCCGGCGCCAGGTCGATGACCCCGGCGCCGACCTTGTCCACCCGGCCCGCGGCCTCGTGACCGAGCAGGAACGGGAACTCGTCGTTGATCCCGCCCTCGCGGTAGTGCAGGTCGGTGTGGCAGACCCCGCAGGCCTCGACCGACACGACCGCCTCGCCCGGCCCCGGATCCGGCACGACCACCGCCTCCAGCGTCACCGGCTCGCCCTTCGCCCGCGACACGACTCCCTGGACCTCGTACGGCATGCGCACACCCTTTCCGGCACCGTTGCTCTTCCGGGGCAGCTAATCACGGATCATGCGCATGTGGCCATAGCACGGACCGGTGCTTCAGGCGGGCGTCACGATGTACACCACCCCGCCCGGGCCGCCGGCCACGCTGCCGGTGTCGGTGTGGCGCTTGGTGCGCTGCCAGATCTTTTCGAACTGGTCGCGCCGGTACACGGTGCGCACCCGCGGATCGGAACTGGACGCGGGGTCGTTCACGATCACGTCGCCGGCCCGGGTGAAGCCGACCACCACCATGATGTGCCCGGACGTGCCGTACCCGGCCCCGTCGAGCTCCGAGGCGAGGAACGACTGCGAGGTGATCACCGGGATGCCGCGGGCGATGTAGCCCTCGAGCTCGTTGAGGTCGTGCAGCCGGGTGATGTGGCCGCGCAGGCCGAGCGAGGCGGCGTAGGCGGTGTTGAACGGCCAGTTGCCGGTGCCGTCGTAGGCGTAGTCGTAGGTGGTGCGGGCGGCGTAGACCACCGCCGGGTCGGCGTAGTCCGGCGGGATCCAGCTCAGCTGCTGCGCGGTCGGCTTCCGGCCCCAGTACTCGGCGACCATCTCGGTCGAGGTCGGGCTGCACCAGGCCTCACCGCCCCCGCCGTACTGCGGGAATTGTCCTTTGTGGATGTTCTGCGCGTATGCCGGCACCTTCAGCTCGATCCCGCGGGCGACCCCGGGCCGGGTGGTCCGCACGTCGAACCGGTCCGGCACGTGGGAGGTCATCGCGCCCAGGGTGGACAGCGTGGGGGTGACGCGGGTGCCCGCCTCGCGGTAGAGGCTCACCCGGAGCTGGTAGGAGCGCAGCGTGACGCCGGTCTTGGTGGCGAGCGTGTCCACGTCGACCGAGGCGTTGTCGTCGCTCTGACCGTCGACGCTGGTGCGCTGGATGTCGCCGTCGCCGCTGGCCCAGCGGCCCATCACGTACCAGCCGGTCTCGGCCCCGGCGGAGGTGCGGCCCCTGGCCTCGACCTGCAGCCAGGTCTTGGCCGGCGTCCGCGCGTTCCACGAGGCGATGAGCTGCGTGGCGTCGAAGCCCGGGCGGAACACCGGCGAGGTCCAGGTCCCGTAGTCGTAGGCCCGGGTGGTGCCCAGGCCGGGCTCGCGGTGCTCGACCGTGCCGACCGGGCGGGTGATCCGCAGCCCGCCGAGGCCCGGCCCGAGCCCGTCGAACCGGCCGGTGACGTACCCCGGCCCGGACCATTCGTGGTAGTTGATCGCCTCGTCGTCCGCCGGGTGGGCCGGCGACGCTGCGGCGTACGGCGCCGCCCCCGCGGTCAGCAGGGCGATCGACATCAGTGTGACCAGTCCGCGTGCTCGCATTCCGGCTCCGTCCCCAGGCTCGGTCGATAGCCAGAGATTTTCACCTGCCGCGGCGATTAAGTAAACAGGTGCCCGCGCCGCGGCCGGAGTTCGTGTCGCTTTCGCGACGCGCGGGTGCTCGCCGCCCTCAGCGGAGCGGGTCGGTCAGCACCAGCTCGGTGTTGTGGTCACCGTCCGCGCCCACCCGGCCCAGGCTCGCGTGGATGTCGTTGTACGCCAGCTCCCGGTACAGCGAGGCCAGCGCCGCCGGGGTCCGGGCGGAGTAGTCCACCGCGTACGGGGACTCGGCCTCGATCAGCGTGGTGAACACCGAGAGGGTGCCGTCGCCGTTGTTCGCGAGTTCGATGATGCGCGCGTGGTGCGGGAAGTCGACGTGGGAGGCGGTGTTGCTCTCCCAGAAGCTCCGGGCCGGGGTCGGGCCGACGTGCGGGGTGACCCGGTTGCGGTGGGTGTGCCCGTTGACCCACGCCACCACGTTCGGGAAGCGCTGGAGCAGGCCGACGAGCGCGTCGCCGTTCAGGCGGGGTTCCAGCAGGTGGCGGGCGTCGGGCAGGAGGTTGCCCATGGTGTCGCTGGTGTGGTGGCTGAACAGGATGAACAGCTCGTCGGTGACCGGGTGCGTGAGCTTGCGGCCGAAGTAGTCGTAGTACACCGAGGTGCCGCGCTTGAGCGCCGACTCCAGCCAGGTGAACTGGCCGAGGCCGATCGAGCCGTCCGCGAAGCCGCCCTGGGTGGTGGTGTCGATGCTGATGCCGGTGACGCCGGGGGCGATGCGGAAGGAGTAGTGGACGTCGCGGCCGTCCGCGTTGTCCTGGGTGAAGCCGTGGCCGTGCGGGCCGGGGCCGTCGTGGGCCGGGTCCAGGTGGGCCTGCACGAACTGCGCGGTGCTGAACGGGTGGCGGCGCGGGTCCGGGGTGACCTCGCGGATCGTGCCGCTGCCACCGAACAGCTCGCCCAGCGGCACGCTCCGGCCGTTCGCGATGGCCGTGCCCAGCTTCTCCCTGCTGCTCTCGTCCTTGCCGATCACCTTGTACCGGCCGGTGTACCAGCCCTCGATGCCCGGGATGCCCTCGGGCAGCGTGCCGACCACGCTGTCGTCGTGGTTGCCGAACGTGCAGAACCACGGCACGTCCAGCCCGGGCGCGGTGAACGGCGCGATCGCCGCCTCCAGCAAGCCCGGCAGCGACGGGAAGCCCTTCTTCGTGTAGTCGTCGCCGAGCGGGGTGGCGGGGTTCCAGAACTCGGGGTTGCCGGAGTCCTGCACGCCCTCGTACCGGCCCGGGTCGCCGGAGTTCGGGGTGACGGCACCGCCGTTGAGGGTGGTGAGGAACCAGTCCAGCTCGATCAGCTCGTGGTTGTCGCTGTTGTCGCCGGTGGTGACCACGAAGTCGAACGGCCGCCCGGTGAACGGCCCCGCGCCGACCCGGTTGACCCGCTGCACGAGCGCGCTCGTGGCCACCGGGCCGAGCACCTCCTGCGGCCGGTGCGCCGAGCCGATGAACGGGTGCAGGTACTCGAACCGCGCGGGCGACTCGGTGTCGGTGATGTGCAGGTCGGTGAACTGGACGAACGAGCCCAGGGCCTGACGCCGGTCGTCGCGGCCGGACTGCGGCGCGGCCAGCTCGGAGCGCACCACCAGCGGCCAGCCGGGTCCGCCGGTGAGCCGGGTGTAGGCCGTGGTCCCGGGGCTGACGGCGGTGGCCACCTGCTCCAGCGTGGTGCCGGCCGTGCGGACGGCGCGCGAAGCGGTGCGTCGCAGGGCCCGGTCCAGCGCGTTGGCGGTCGGCGTGCACAGCAGCAACCCCGCGCCCGCGACGCCCGCCGCGGTGAACGCCCGCCTGGTCAGCTCGGCCATCTTCGCTCCCCGGTTTCCTCGACTGGTCCGGCCGGTGAACAGGGGCGAAAGAAATGTGAAGTTCGCTCATGTTCATCGTGACAACGCGAGTGACTTTGTCACAGAAGGCCGGGGGAGGCATAGGGCCGAGGGCCGCCGTCACCTCTCCGGCGCAACGCCGGGGCGCGGCCCCCGCCCTGAGCGGCTCAGCCCTTCAAACCCGACTCCGTCACCCCGCGCACCAGGTACCGCTGCAGGAACGCGAACAGCAGCACGATCGGCAGGATCGACAGCGCCGCGGCCAGGAACAGCAGGTTCAGCTGGGGGTTCTGCGCGGTCAGCAGGCCCGAGAGCGCGACCTGCACGGTCCACGAGTCCGGCGACTGCGCGATGATCAGCGGCCACAGGAACGCGTTCCAGCTGCCGATCACGGTGATCACCGCGATCGCGGCGAAGAACGGGCGGGAGTTGGGCACGACGATGCGGCGGAACACGCCCCAGCGGGTCAGCCCGTCGATCCGGCCCGCCTCCTCGAGCTCGCGCGGGAAGTCCAGGAAGTACTGCCGGAACAGGAACACGCTGAACGCGCTGAACAGGCCCGGGACGACCAGCCCGCGGAAGTCCGAGAGCCAGCCCAGGGTCGACACGACGACGAAACTCGGCACGAACGTCACCGAGGTCGGGATCATCAACGTCGCGATCACCGCGTACAGCACGGCTTTGGAGTGGCGGTACGGGATCCGCGCCAGGCCGTAGCCGGCCAGCGAGCACACCACCAGCAGGCCGACGGTCTGGAGCACCGCCACGATCACCGAATTCAGCAGGCTGCGCGCGAAGGGCACGTCCTCCTGCGCGAACAGCTTCGAGAAGTTCTCCCAGTGCAGCCGGGAGGGAAACAGCGTCCAGTCCGGCGCGGTGATCTCCGAGCGTGACGCGAGCCCGTTGCGCAGCAGCAGGTAGAACGGCACCAGGAACAGCACCGTCGCGACGACGAGCGCCGTCCAGCGCAGCGCGGCCCTCATGCCTCGCTCCCGCCGAAGCGGAACAGCCTGCCCTGCAGCAGGGTCACCACGGCGATGATCAGCGCCAGGATGACCGCCCCCGCGCTGCCCCGCCCCAGGTCCTGCCCGCCGGAGCCCAGCGACGTGTAGTACAGGTACACCAGCGGCGGCCGCGCGAACGGCGGGTAGCCCCGGGAGTCGCCCATGATGTTGTAGAACTCGTCGAAGGCCTGGTAGGCGTTGATCAGGTTGAGCAGCAGCACGGCCACCGAGGTCGCGCGCAACTGCGGCAGGGTGATGTGCCGGAACACCGGCCAGCCGGGCTTGGCGCCGTCCAGCCACGCGGCCTCGTAGAGGTGCTGCGGGATCCGTTGCAGCGCGGCCAGGAACAGGATCATGTAGAAGCCCAGTTGCAGCCACAGCCGCGCGGTCACCAGCACGATCCAGTACAGCGGCGGGTGGACCGTGCCCGTCCAGGCGATCGGATCGACCCCGAACCGGCCGAGCACGGTGTTCACCAGCCCGTACCGGACCCCCGAGAACAGCGAGGTCTTCCAGATCAGCGAAGCCACCACGTACGAACAGGCGAAGGGCAGGAAGAACACCGAGCGGAAGAACGCGCGCGCGAACTCGAGCTGGTGCACGCCGACCGCCAGGGCCAGTGACGCCGCGAAGGTCAGCGGAACGATGAACAGCGCGAACACGCTGAACGTGCCCAGACTGCTCAGGAACGGCCCGTCGGTCAGCATGTGCGCGTAGTTGTCGAGCCCGACGAACACGCTCGGCGTGACCGTGTTGCGCGCGTCGAAGAACGACAGGTACACGCTCCAGCCGATCGGCAGGTACGCGAACACGGCCAGCCCGATCAGGAACGGCCCGACGAACCCCCAGAACGAAAGCGCGTCCCGGGTCTTCCGGGACCGCGTCATCCGAACAGGCGCTTCAGCTCGGCCTGCGCGACGCCCACCGCGGTCTTGGTCTGCGCCGCCGGGTCCGCCCCCTCCTTGGCGATCTTCGCGACGGCGTCGGACAGCGCCGTGTTCGCCTGCTGCGTCCACACCGGACCGCCGATGAGGTGGCTGTTCTGCTGCACGAACCTCGCCACGTCGGCACCCACGCCGGAGCGGAGGCGCTCGGCCCGGGCGACCAGGCTCTGCCGCGCCGGCAGGTGGAAGCCGAAGCGGGTGGCGAACTCGAGCTGCTTGTCGGTCTGGTCGATCCAGAGCCACTTCACGAACGCCTTGGCCTCGTCCACGTGCGCGCTCTTCGCGTTCACCATCGCCCCGTACGCGCCGACCGGCACCGAAGGCGCGCCGCTGTCGTCGAGCTTCGGGAACGGCAGCACGCCGAAGTCCTCGTCGAGCGCGTCGCGGATCTTCGGCAGGTTCCACAGCCCGGTCCACTGCATGGCGGCCAGCCCGTCGACGAACGCGCCGGGGTCCGACCAGTCCGCGGGCGCGCCGAGCAGCAGGGAGCCGTTGGCGTTCAGGGTGTGCAGCTTGCCGAACGCGGTGGCCGCGCGCGGGTCGTCGAAGCCGACCTCGCGGTTGCCGTTCTTGAGGTAGTCGAGCCCGGCCGACCACATCAGCGGGCCGGTCAGGGTGGAGACGCCGCCGTCGTTGCCGACGAACAGCCCCTTCACCCCGTCCTTGGACAGCTTGCCGGCCGCGTCGATCAGCTCGTCCACGGTCTGCGGCGGCTGCACGCCCGCCGACTGGAGCAGGCTCTTGCGGTAGTAGAGCACCTGCGTGTCGACGGCCTGCGGGATGCCGTAGACCTTGCCCTCCACCGTCTGCGCGGCGAGCACGGCGGGGCTGAAGTCGTTCTTCACCGGGGCGAGGACGTCGTCCAGCGCCACCACCTGGTTCTGCCGCACCCAGTCGATCTTGACCTGGGCCTCGAAGACGTCCGGCACGGCGCTGTTCTGCAGCGCGGTGACGATCTTCGAGTCGTAGTCGCCCGGGTTCCACTGCACCTTGACCAGCGCGTTCCGGTACGAGGCGGCGTAGTTCTTCACCGCGTCCTGCACGCCGTCCTCGCCGTAGGCGTGGTACCACTGCTGCAGGGTGGCCTTCGGCGCGCTGCTGGTGGGCGGCGGCCCGGCCGAGGCCGCGGTGGACGGCGGCGGGTCACCCGGCCGCCCGGTGTTCGAACCGCACGCGGCCGCCACGGCCCCGACCGCGCCCATCCCCGCCAGCGAGAACAACGATCGTCTGCTGAGCTGCTGCATCCCCAGAACTCCTCCGACGTGCGTGGGGTCACCTTGAGAGACCACAGGCTCTCTCAAGGTGACCCTCGGCGTGGAAACGACTCGCCGGAGATGTACCGGTCAGAGTTGTGAGATGTCGAGCTTTCCCTCGGAGTAGGACGCGCGGAGCCGCTTCTTGTCGAACTTGCCCACGCTGGTCTTGGGCACCTCGTCCACGAACGTCCAGTTCTCCGGCAGCTGCCACTTGGCCACCTTGTCCGCCAGGTACTCCCGCAGCTGCTCGGCGGTGACGCTCTGGCCCTCCTTGACCACGACCGCGACCAGCGGCCGCTCGTCCCACTTCTCGTCCGGGATGCCGACCACGGCGGCCTCGGCCACCGCGGGGTGGCCCATCACCTGGTTCTCCAGGTCGACCGAGGAGATCCACTCGCCACCGGACTTGATCACGTCCTTAGCGCGGTCGGTCAGGGTGAGGAAGCCGTCCGCGCTGATCTTGCCCACGTCACCGGTGCGCAGCCAGCCGTCGTGGAACTTCTCGGGATCCGGGGTGGGGGCACCGTCGTCGCCCCCGTAGTAGCTCCCGGCGATCCACGGGCCCTGGACCTCCAGCTCGCCCACGGCCTCGTTGTCCCACGGCAGCACCTCGCCGTCGTCGCTGATGATGCGGGCGGACACGGAGGCGGGGAAGCGGCCCTGGGTGTAGCGGTAGGCCCAGCGCTCGTCGCCGGTGGCGCGGGCCGGCGGGCGGGCCACGCTGCCCAGCGGCGAGGTCTCGGTCATGCCCCAGGCGTGCAGGATCGGCACGCCGTAGCGCTCCTCGAACGCGTGCATCAGCGAGGGCGGGGCCGCCGAGCCGCCGACCACGACCTCGCGCACGTGGGAGATGTCCTGCGGGTTCGCGTCGAGGTGGGCGAGCAGGCCCTGCCAGATGGTCGGCACGGCGGCGGCGAAGGTCGGCTTCTCGGCGGCCAGCAGCGCGGCGATCGGGGCGGGCTGCAGGAAGCGGTCCGGCATCAGCAGCGAGGCGCCGACCATCAGCGCGGCGTAGGGCAGGCCCCAGGACATGGCGTGGAACATCGGCACGATGGCCAGCGCCGTGTCCTCCTGCGCCAGCCGCATGCTGTCGGTCATGCAGACCTGCATCGAGTGCAGCCAGATGGAGCGGTGCGAGTAGACGACGCCCTTCGGGTCACCCGTGGTGCCCGAGGTGTAGCACATCGCGGCGGCGGAGCGCTCGTCCACCTCGGGCCAGTCGAACTCGTCGGACTGGGCGGCCAGCAGCTCGTCGTAGGCGTGCACGGTGACGCCCTCGGGCGCCTCCAGCGCCGAGGCGTCACCGTTCGCGACGATCACGTGCTCGACCGTGGTGAACGTCGGCAGCTGCTTGGCCAGCAGCGGGACCAGGGTGCCGTCGACGATCACGACCCGGTCCCCGGCGTGGTTGGCCACGAAGGTCAGCTGCTCCGGGAACAGCCGGATGTTCAGCGTGTGCAGCACCGCGCCCATGGCCGGGACGGCGAGGTAGGCGGCCAGGTGCTCGGCGTTGTTCCACATGAACGTGCCGACGCGCTGGTCGCCGGTGACCCCCAGGGCCCGGAGGGCGTTCGCGAGCCGCGCGGCGTGCTTCCCGAGCTCGGCGTAGGTCTCGCGGCGGGCTTCTGAACCGGTCCAGGTGATGACTTCGGACTTCGCGTGCACCGTCGTGCCGTGGCGCAGCAGCCTCGCCAGCGACAGCTGCCCGTCCTGCATCGTGCTCAACATGGGTACTCCCGGGGGTCGTTCGCCGGTGAACTGGGGTGCCGCCGACTCTAATCGGGATCGGGTGAAGCGGGCATGGTCAACTTCGGTGGCCCCTCCCGCGCGCCCGTCGCGCGATCGGGTGGCCGCGAAGCCGGCACCACGATCCCCTTTTCCACCGGCTTTTCCTTGCTGGGCAACAAAACGCATTGTGCCGACCGGGCCGGAATGGCGGCTCTTTCGGGTGACCTGAGGGAGCCGGAAAGGCGGGTCGTCCGACGTTTCCGCAGGCTGCGGGGGTCCTCCGGTGGCTCGTCTCACGGGTGGTCGGCGGGTGATAAGTGCGTGTCGGTTGCGCGCGCTCGGGACGCGTGGCGTTTACTGGGGCCGTGGTAAGAGACGGCTGGCCAGCGCTTGCACTTGCAAGCAACGCGGAAAAGCCGTCGGCCGCGTAAGCGGAGACCTGAGAGGAAAGGACACTACGTTGGCTCTGCCCACGTTGACTCCGGAGCAGCGCGCCGACGCCCTCGCCAAGGCGGCAGAGGCTCGTAAGGCACGTTCGGAGCTGCTCGCGTCGATCAAGTCCGGCAAGGAGAGCATCGAGAAGGTGCTCAAGCAGGCCAAGGAGAACAAGACCATCGGGAAGACGAAGGTCACCCAGCTGCTCAAGGCCGTGCCCGGCCTGGGCGCGGTCAAGGTCGCCGCCCTGCTCGAGCAGGCGGGCATCGACCCCGACCGCCGGGCCGCGGGCCTGGGCGAGCGCCAGCGCGAAGCGCTGATCGACGCGCTCAAGTAACCCGGTTCCACCGAACCGCGGGGAAGGTGCGGCCGGACGCCGGAAGGTGTTCTTCTGGCAACACTTTCCCCGCGGGGCTCCCGGATCCTGGAACGCTGGGGTGGTGACGACCAGTACCGCACCGGCGAGCCCGGTCGAAACCACGGCCCGTTACCAGCGGGGCGACTTCCTGTTCGCGACCGCCCGGCGGGCCGTGCTCGCCCAGGGCGCGAACGGAACCGTCACCGACACCGACCCGCGGCGGCTGGCCCGTGCGGTGGCCGCGGAGCTGGAGCGATCCGGCGCGCCGCTGGCGGTCGGGGCGCTGCCCTTCGACACCGGCCCGGCCAGCTGGACGCCGGGCCACCTGGTCCTGCCGCGGACCGTGCACCGCGCCCAGGCCGAATCCATCGCGCCTGCCGAAGACACGCGCACCGAAGACCTCCCCGCCCCCTCGGCCACCCGCGAGGTGCCCTCCGAGGCGGGTCACAAGGCGAACGTGCTCGCCGCCGTCGCCGCGCTGCGCGAGCGTGACCTGCGCAAAGTCGTGCTCGCCCGGGCGCTGGACCTCGATTTCGACGCCCCGATCCCGGTCGAGCGGATCGTGCGCAACCTGGCCGCGGGCAACCCGCGCCACTTCACCTACGCCGCCGAGCTGCCCGGGGGGCGCACGCTGGTCGGCGCCACGCCCGAGCTGCTGCTCTCCCGCGCCGGCCGCTCCGTGTTCACCACCCCGCACGCCGGGTCCATGCCGCGCTCGGCCGACCCCGTCCTCGACCGGGCGAACGGTGCGGCCCTGCTCGCCTCGGGCAAGGACCACGAGGAGCACGCGGTGGTGATCGAGTACGTGGTGGAGGCGCTGCGGCCGTTCTGCCGGAAGCTCGACGTGCCCGACGCGCCCGAACTGGTCTCGACCCCGGCGATCTGGCACCTGCGCACCGCGATCACCGGCGAGCTGGCCGACCGAGAGGTCACGGCGCTTGACCTCGCGGCCGCGCTGCACCCGACTCCCGCCATCTGCGGCACGCCGACGGCCGTCGCGCGGGAGCTGGTGCAGGAGCTGGAGCCGTTCGACCGCGGGTACTACGCCGGTACCGTCGGCTGGGTCGACGCCGCGGGCGACGGGGAGTGGGCCGTCGCCATCCGCTGCGCCGAGATCGCCTCCTCGACCATGCGGCTCTACGCCGGCGGCGGCATCGTCGCGGCCTCGGACCCGCAGGCCGAGTTCGACGAGACCGTGGCCAAGCTCCGCACCCTGCTGGCCGCCATGGGCCTGGACTGAGCTCGGGACCGGGTCCGGGCCGGTCGTCACCGGCCCGGACCCGAGCGGTCAGGGCAGCCAGTTCTCCTCGGTGACCACCAGCTCGTCGGACGCCAGCGCGGCGACGGCGGCGCGGTGGCCGTCGGCGGCCTTGAGATCGGCCAGCCGCGTGGTGGCCGGGTCCAGCGCCGGGTCACCCGAGGCGAGCAGCTCCGCCGGGGCGTCGTACGGCGAGAAGGTGATGCTCTGCAGCGGGATCTTCAGACCCTTGCCGGTGGCCTTCATCACGGCCTCCTTGCGGGTCCAGTAGATGAAGAACGCCGCCGAGCGCTCGTCTTCCGACAGCCCCGCCACGGCTTGGCGCTCGGCCGGGCTGAGCGCGTAGTCGATCAGCCCGGCGTCGGCCGGGCGGTTCGAGCGCTCCACGTCGAGGCCCACCGGCACGCCACCGGTCGCCGCGACGCCGATCAGTTCACCGGAGTGGGAGATCGACAGCACCAGGTCCGCGCCCGGCACCCGGGGGCGGCCGTGGGGCTTGCCGCAGTCTTCGCAGGTGGCGTCGAACACCACCGTTTCCACCGGCACCCCCAGCCGCTCGGCCGCGAGCGTCTTCGCCAGCACCCGGCCGGTCAGGAACCGGCGCTGGTCCAGCTCCAGCCGGTACGCCCCGTGCCGGCCGCGCTCGACCTCGTCGAGCAGCCGCAGGAAGCGGTCCTCCTCGGGCAATGGCCGCGACCAGCGGACCACGATCTCCGTCACCTGGCACCCTCCTCGTCCACCCCCTGATCCTCCCGGGCCGGACGCCGGTTGTCACGGTGACCTACGAGGTACTGGGGGACCCCAGTCGTCCCGGGCACGAAGCAGGCCCCCGTCCACATCGACGGGGGCCTGCTCCGGGGTCCGTGGGGCTAGTCGGTCTTGTTGCGCATGGCGATCGGCACGCCCGCCAGGTCCTCCTCGTTGCAGAGCACCTTCAGGTCGTAGTAGGGCGATCCCTGCCGGTCGTCGTAGTCGAGGTGGATCGCGAGCACGTCGAGCGGTTCGCCGAGCCACTCCTGAGCCTGACGTAGCCACACGGCGCAACGCTGCAGTGCGGTCGGCAGATCGTCGTCGCGAAACTCGACCGGGCGATACGGCACGTCCTGGACCTGATCGCGGGGGTGGGCCGGGGCGGGCAGACCTGGTGCGAGACCCGAGTCGTCCAGTTCGAGTTGGATCGTTTGCTCAGTCACCCTTCGAGCGTCCCCCACGTTCGCCGTTCGAGCAAGGCGTAGGCCGCTAAAAGCGCCGCTAAACAGGCACGTCCCACACCTGGGCGACCACTTCGAGGCAGGGCCGCAACTCGGCCACGGTCACCGAACCCCCGAACCCCAGTGCCCGTAACGCCAATTCCGCGTAGTGGGCGGCCAGTCCTTCCAGCGGCAGCGGACCGCGGGGCGAGTACCAGCGCGCCACCCCGTTGCACATCTCCAGCAGGGCCAGCCTGGTCACGGCCGGGTGCCCGGTGTGGAACACCCCGGCGGCGGCACCGTCCTCGATGGCCTGGGCCCAGAGGTCCTCGTACTCGTCCCGCAGCGCGACGACGCGGGCACGGGCCGCGTCCGAGAGCGCGTCGACTTCGTTGTCCACCACCCGGGTTTCGGCCGGCTGGACCGCGTGCGCGAGCACGTGCAGCGCGACCAGCGTGCGCAGCCGGGACACCGGATCGCCCGCCCCGGCGGTGGCCTTCGCCGCGGCGTCGAGCAGGCGCCGCAGCGAGGTCGTCATGATCTCGACGAGCAGGTCCTCCTTCGTGCCCATGTAGTGGTAGAGGCCAGCCGAAGACAGCTCGGCCTCCTGGGCCAGGTCCCGGATCCCGGTGCCGTGGAATCCCTTGGCGGCGAACAGTTTCACCGCCGCCGCGTGCACCCGCCCGGCGCTGCTCACCGCCACTGCCCGGTGCTGCGGTCCCAGGCCCCGGCGCGCAGGTCCGGCGCTTTGCGCAGCTCGCCCTTCGCCACCCGCTCGGAAGGCGTCATGGGCAGGTCTTCGGCGAAGGCCCAGAAGCGCGGCACCTTGAAGTAGGCCAGCTTCTCCGCGCAGAACTCGGCCAGTGCGGCGGGTTCCGGCGGATCGCCTTCGCACACGACGTACGCCTTCACCTCTTCACCCCGCAGCTCGTCCGGCACCGCGATCACGGCGGTGAGCCGTACCGCCGGATGGAGCAGCAGGGCGCGCTCCACTTCGTCGGCCGAGACGTTCTCGCCGCTGCGCCGGATCATGTCCTTCGTGCGGCCGACGAAGTACACGCGGCCTTCGGCGTCCATGCTCGCCAGGTCGCCGGTGTGGAACCAGCCGTCCGCGAACGCGCGCGCGGTCGCTTCGGGGTCTTCGTGGTAGCCGTGCATCAGGCCGAGGCCGCGGATGAGCAGCTCACCGGTTTCCCCGCGCGGCAGCGGTTTTCCGTCCTCGCCGGCGATCATCACCTCCCGGTCGCGGGTCGGGCGGCCGATGCAGCCGGTGCCGACCGCGGCATCGTGATCGGCCTCGGACACCCGGAGGTCGCCGCCGGTCTCGGTCATGCCGAACGCCTCGTACCACGGCACGCCCCAGCGCTGTTCCAGCTCCGCGTGCAGCTCGCGCGGGATGGCGGACGCGCAGACCGCGCGCACGCGGTGGTGGCGGTCGTCCTCGTGCGGCGGCTGGCGCAGCAGCAGGGCCGGCATCAGGCCGAGGCAGTAGAACCAGGTGACGCCGTGCTCGCGGACCTTGGCCCAGAAGGTCGACGGGTGGAACCGGTCGGCCACCACGAGGGTGGCCCCGCCCGCGAGCCCGAGCGCGACGTTCCACTGTGGATCGATGTAGTGGAAGGGCTGGGCGGTCAGCAGCACGTCGTCCTCGCCCACCGCCGGGAAGTCGCCGGCCAGCCCGATCGCCAGCGTGGTCCAGTAGCGGTGCGGCAGCACGCAGCCCTTGGGCGCGCCGGTGGTGCCGGAGGTGTACTGGAGGTTGACCGGCTGCTCGGCGACCACCGGCCCGGGCTCGACCGGCCCGGCGGCCGGCAGCTCGTCCGGGGTGAGCACGTGCTCCAGCGCGGTGTCCGGCGCGATCCGGCGCAGCAGCTCGACGAATTCACCGGAGGCGACGGCGAAGCGCGCGCCGGAGTGGCGCAGCACGTGGGCGCCGTCGAATTCGCGGTAGCTGGTGTTCACCGGCACGAGCACCGCGCCGAGCTTCGCCAGCGCGAGCCACAGCAACGGGAACTCGGGCTGGTTGCGCAGCATCACCGCCACCCGGTCGCCCGGGCGCACGCCCAGCCCGTGCAACGACGCGGCGAACGCGCTGCTGCGGGCGTCGACCTCGGCGAAGGTCAGGCGCTCGCCGGTCACGTCGAAAACCCACGCGGTGCGCTCCGGCCACAGCGCGGCGGCTCGCGTGACCAGCTTCACCAAGGTGTCGGCCTGGGTGAGCGGCATCACCTGTGCGGGCGTCACGAACGGCTCCGGAACGCCTCGGTGGACGCGCGGACGGCGGCCGAGTGCTCGGTCACCAGCGCGTGGTTGACCTCCAGCTCCAGCGCCGACTCCAGGGCGTGGTCGACGCCGGCGTCGAGCGCGCGCTTGGCCATGGTGGCGGCCTCCGGGGGGTGGTGCGCGATCTTCTCGGCCCAGCCCTGGGCCAGCGTCATCAGCTCGGCGGCCGGGACGGCGGCGTTGACCAGTCCGAGGTCGTGCGCGCGGCGGCCGTCGAACCGCTCGCCCAGCAGCAGCAGTTCCTTCGCCTTCATCGGGCCGACCAGCAGCGGCAGCAGCCGAGACGCGGCGCCGGTGACGCTGAGCCCGAGCGAAACCTCGGGGAACGCGAACACGGCGTCCTCGGCCGCCAGCACCAGGTCGCAGCCCAGCGCGAACTCCGCGCCCGCGCCGATCGCGTACCCGTGCACGGCGGCGATCACCGGCTGCGGCAGCGCGCGCAGCCGCCGGGTGACGTCCTGGAGCCGGTCGAGCCGGGCGCGCGAATCGCCCTCCGGCGCCGGCTCCTTGAGGTCGTGCCCGGCGCAGAAGGCCCGCCCGTGGCCGGACAGCACGGCCACCCGGGCGTCGCTGCGGGCGACGCCGTCCAGCGCGGTGAGGAAGTCGTCCACCAGGACGGGGGCGACGGCGTTCAGCCGCTCGGGCCGGTTCAGCCGGATCTGCGCGATGCCGCCTTCGACGGTCAGGTCCACGGTGCTCATGGGGGCGAGCCTAGACGTTCGATCGATCGATCGATAGTGTTCCCCGCATGCGGGTCGACGCGGTTTACGAGAACGCCCACGTGATCACCGGCGAGAGCGCGCTGGCCGTGCTGAACGGCCGGGTGGTGGCGCTGGGCGAGGAGGCCGAGGAGCTTTCGGCGCGCCGCCGGGTCGACCTCGGCGGCGCGTACGTGGTGCCCGGTTTCCACGACGCGCACAACCACATGGCCTGGTACGGCATGGGCCTGGACGACGTGCCGCTGAGCGGCTGCCGCAGCGTCGAGGAGGTCTACGACGCGGTCGCGCGCCGGGCGGCCGAGCTGCCCGCCGGGAGCTGGGTGATCGGCAGCGGGTACGACCAGAACAAGCTGGCCGGCGGGCATCCGGACCGGCACGGCCTCGACCGGGCCGCGCCCGGGATGCTGGTCCGGCTCAAGCACACCTCCGGGCACATGACGGTGGTCAACTCGGCCGTGCTCGACCGGCTCGACCTGGCTCACGTGCCGGTGGGCGGCGACGTGGTGTTCGACGCCGGAGGCGACCCGACCGGGCTGCTGCGCGAGCAGGCCCAGTTGCTGCTGCGCCCGCTGACCTACCCGACGCCGGTCGAGTCCGTGGTCCGCGGACTGGACCGGGCCGGGCAGCAGTTCCTGGCCGAGGGCATCACGAGCGTGCAGGAGGCCGGGATCGGCGGCGGCCTGGTCGGCGAGACCCCGGCCGAGCTGGCCGCCTACCAGCTCGCGCGCTCGCGCGGGGTGCTGCGGGTGCGCAGCACGGTGATGGTGGCCGCGAGCGTGCTGCACGAACTGCCCGACGGCGCCGGTTTCGGCCTGGACCTGGGCCTGCGCACGGGTCTGGGGGACGACTGGCTGCGCATCGGCCCGATGAAGCTGTTCGCCGACGGGTCACTGGTCGGGCGGACCTGCGCGATGCACTCGCCGTTCGCGGGCGAGCCGGAGAACCGCGGCTACTTCCAGGTCCCCGAAGACGAGCTGGCCCGCACCATCCGCCGGGCCCACGACGCCGGCTGGCAGATCGCGACCCACGCCATCGGCGATCGAGCGGTGACGGTGGTGCTCGACGCGTACGAAGCCGCGCTGGCCGCTTCGCCACGCGCAGACCACCGCCACCGCATCGAGCACTGCGCGGTTCTACAGCCCGCGGAGCTGACGAGGCTGGCTTCGCTGGGCCTGATCGCTTCGCCCCAGGGCCGCTTCGTGAACGAACTGGGCGACGGTATGCGGGCGGCCCTGGGCGAAGACCGGGTGCCGTGGTGTTACCGGCTGCGCAGCGTCCTGGACGCGGGCGTGGTCCTGCCCGCCAGCTCCGACCGCCCCGTGGTGAACGGCGCACCCCTGCCGGCCCTGGCCGACATGGTCCGCCGCCGCACCTCGACGGGCGCCCCCTTCTCCCCCGAGGAAGCGATCACCCCCGCGGAGGCCCTGCGGGCGTACACCTACGGCTCCGCGTACGCGACCTTCGCGGAAGACCGCCTCGGCACCCTGACCCCGGGCAAGCTGGCGGACTTCGCCGTGCTCTCGGGCAACCCGCTGGAGGAGTCCACAATGGACGAACTTCGCGTACTGGCCACGGCGATCGACGGTGAACTGCGTTACGAGGCACCGTGAACGGTCGTGGCCCAGCTCACCCACCCAACCACCACCGCTGACAGAAAGGGGCTGCTCACCCATGCCCGTGCGCGAAGCCGTGTCCGAAGACACCGAGGAAATCTGCGCCCTGATCGAAGAACACGCCGTCTACGAAGACAAACACGATCTGAAGCTGGACCGCGGGGAGATGGGCGGGCACCTGTTCGGGCCGGAGCCGAAGGCCTGGGTGCTGATCGCCACCCCGCCCGGGCGTCCGGACCTGGTCGCCGGGTTCGCTTTCTGCAGCTGGAACTTCTCCACCTGGCAGGCCCGCCCCGGCATCTGGCTGGACGACCTGTTCATCCGGCCCGAGCACCGTCGCCACGGCCTCGGCCGGGAGCTGCTCGACGCCCTGCGCGCGCGCACCACGGGCCGGGTCGAGTGGGACATGCAGGCCGGCAACGAGAAGGCCGAAGCGTTCTACGCGAAGCTGGGCGCGGAGCCCGTGCCCGGCTGGATCCGGTACCGCTGGCGGCCCTGACCGGGCCGGGCCCCGTATCGTATGCGGCATGGGAGATGGTTCCGGGCGCAGGTCGTCGTCGGTCGAGGACTACGTGCGGGTGATCTACGGGCTGGTCGAGCGGGGTGAGCCGGTCACCAACGCGTCGCTGGCCGGACGGCTCGAGGTCAGCCCGTCTTCGGCCTCGGGCATGGTCACGAAGCTCTCCCAGCTCGGCCTGGTGGCGCACGTGCCCTACCGCGGCATCGAGCTGACCGCCGAGGGGCGGCTGCTCGCGCGGTCCGTGCTGCGCCGGCACCGGCTGATCGAGACCTACCTGGTCTCCGAGCTCGGCTACACCTGGGACGAGGTGCACGCCGAGGCCGACGCCCTCGAGCACGCCGTCTCCGACCGCCTGGTCGAGCGCATCGCGGCCAAGCTCGGCAACCCCGTCCGCGATCCGCACGGCGACCCCATCCCAGCCGCGGACGGCAGCGTCGAGGAGCTGCCGACGCACATCCTCGACGATCTGGAGCCGGGCGCGGTCGGTGAGATCGTGCGCGTCTGGGACACCGACCCCGAACTGCTGCGCTACCTGACCGAGCACGCGATCGGCCTCGGCGAGCGCATCGAGGTGGTCGAGCGCCAGCCGTTCGGCGGACCGCTGGTGGTCAAGGTCGGCCAGCCGCCGGAGGCCGCCACCCACGCCATCGGCAAGGAGATCGCGCAGGCGCTTTCGGTCGCGGTGCGCTGACCCGCGGTCCGGGGGCTGCTGCGCGGTGACGCCGCACACCGGAGGGGCGCGCCGCCGCGCGCCGGGAAACGTGAAGCCGTTTCGCTTCGATGGGCACCGCCGACCGGCCCGGCCGGATCGGCTCCACTGTGGACACCTCTCGGTCCGTGCTGGCGGTGGGAGCAATGGGGGATTTGCTGCGTCACGGGCAATTCCGGCCAGGCGGAACCTCCCGCCGCGATCGTCCGATCACTGCGTGCACCTGGGTGAGGGCCCTTCCGATCAAGCCCGGCACCGGCCTACGCTCCGGTGTTTTCGAAGCGAGGTTTTCGAACCGACGTGGTGCGGAGCGTGGGGCATGACCGGTCAGCGGACACCGACAGCCGACCGGGGGGAGCCGGCGCAACGGGAACTCGGGCGGCTGCTCGAGGCGGGCCCGTTCGCCGAAGCCCTGCGGGCGGCCATCCGGGCCCGCGGGCTCGGTTTGGAGCGCATCAGGTACCGGCTGCGGGGCCGCGGGGTGTCCCTGAGCCTCGCGACGCTGAGCCACTGGCAGTCCGGGCGCTGCCGCCCGGAGCGCCCGGAATCGTTGCTGGCACTGGGATATCTGGAGGACATCCTCGGCGTGCCGCCCGGAGCGCTGCGGCGGCTGCTGGGCCCGCCCCGGTCCCGCGGGCCGTACCCGCCACCCGGCTGAGGCACCGGCCGGACCGCCGCCCGGCCCGGCCGCCGTCCTACCATCGGGCGTATGCGTGCCGTGGTGATCGAGGAGTTCGGACGGCTGCCCCGGGTGGCCGAGGTGGCGGACCCGGTCGCGCCGCCGGGCGGGGTGGTCGTCGCGGTGGAGGCGACCGGGGTCTGCCGCAGCGACTGGCACACCTGGCAGGGGCACGACCCGGACGTCTCGCTGCCGCACGTCGCCGGGCACGAGCTGGCCGGGCGGATCGCCGCGGTCGGCGAAGGGGTGCGCGGCTGGGCGGTCGGTGCGCGGGTGACCGTCCCGTTCGTGTGCGCCTGCGGGGTCTGCGCCCAGTGCGCCCGCGGTGACCAGCAGATCTGCGACGACCAGTTCCAGCCCGGGGCCACGCACTGGGGCTCGTTCGCCGAGCTGGTCGCCATCGAACACGCCGGAGCGAACCTCGTCGCGCTGCCGGACGGGCTGTCCGCGCTCGCGGCGGCGGCCCTCGGCTGCCGGTTCGGGACGGCGTTCCGCGCCGTGCTGCGCCAGGGCGGCGTGCGCGCCGGGCAGTGGGTGGCGGTCTACGGTTGCGGCGGCGTCGGCCTTTCCGCGGTGCTGCTGGCCGCGGCTGCGGGCGCGAAGGTCGTGGCCGTGGACGTCTCGCCGCCCGCCCGGGCGCTGGCGCAACGCTCCGGCGCCGTGCTCAGCGTCGACGCGAGCGCGTTCGACGGGCCGGAGACGCTGGCCGCGCACGTCCGCGACCTGACCGGCGGCGGCGCGCACGTTTCGCTCGACTGCCTCGGGGCGCCGCAGACGTGTGCCGCGTCCGTCGGCAGCCTGCGCAAGCGGGGCCGCCACGTGCAGGCCGGGCTGATGCCGCCGGAGCAGGGCGTCGCGCCGATCCCGATGCACCGGGTGATCGGCGGTGAGCTGGAGATCGTCGGGATCCACGGGCTGCCGGCGCACGAGTACCCGGAGCTGCTGCGGGTGGTCGAGACGGCCGGCATCGACCTCGCGGCGCTCGTCGGACGGCGGATCGGGCTCGACGACGTGCCGGCCGCGCTCGAGGCGATGAACGATCCGGTGCCGGCGCAGGCGGGGGTCACCGTCGTCGAGTTCCCGGTAGCCGAGTTCCCGGTCGTCGAGTTCCCTCGGGAGGCGAAGTGATGGAGCTGCTGCCCCGCCCCCGCCGGGAGGTCGCGCCGGGCGCGGTCCACGTGCCGGACTGGCTGGGCTTCGATGAGCAACGCGAACTGGTCGCGGCCTGCCGCGGCTGGCGCGGCTACCGCGCGACGCGCCTGCCCGGCGGCGGCGTGATGTCCGTGCGGACGGTCTGCCTGGGCTGGCACTGGCGCCCGTACCGGTACACGCGCACGGTGGACGACGGCTCGCCCGTGCTGCCGTTCCCGGGCTGGCTGGGCGAGCTCGGCAGGCGCGCGCTGGCCGACGCCTACGCCGGCCCCGCCGAGGACTACCACCCGGACGTCGCGCTGGTGAACTTCTACGACGCCACCGCGAAAATGGGCCTGCACCAGGACAAGGAGGAGCGCTCGCCGGCCCCGGTGGTGTCGCTCAGCCTCGGCGACGCGTGCGTGTTCCGGTTCGGCAACCCGGAGCACCGCAACCGGCCGTACACCGATGTCGAACTGCGTTCGGGCGATCTGTTCGTCTTCGGCGGCCCTTCGCGGCTGGCGTACCACGGTGTGCCGAAGACGCTGCCCGGCACGGCGGAGCCGGAGCTGGGACTGACGGGGCGGCTCAACCTGACGTTGCGGGTTTCGGGGTTGTGAGCCGTTCCCCGGGCCGATGCGAAGTCAGGCGAACGGCGCCAGCGTCACGCCCGCGGACTCCAACGACTCCCGGATCCGCCGCGCCAGCTCCACCGAGCCCGGTGTGTCCCCGTGCACGCACAGGGAAGCTGCGCGCACGGTCAGCTTTCCGCCGGAAACGTCCAGCACTTCGCCGCTCGTCGCCATCGTGACGGCGCGCGCGGCCACCTCCGAAGCGTCGTGCAGGACCGCGCCCGGTTCCTTGCGCGACACCAGTTGTCCCGAAGGGGTGTACGCGCGGTCCGCGAACGCCTCGGCGTGGCCGGTGACACCCGCGGCCACGGCGGCGTGCAGCATCTTCGAATCCGGCGGGCCCAGCAGGGCCAGGTGCGAGTCGTACCGCCGCACGCCCTCGACCAGCGCCGCCGCCTGGTCCGGGTCCACCGCCGCCGTGTTGTACAGCGCCCCGTGCGCCTTCACGTAACGGACCCGGCTGCCCGCCGCGCGCGCGAAGGCGTCGAGAGCGCCGATCTGGTACAGCACGTCGTCGGCCAGATCCTCCGGGGCGATGTCCAGCGCGCGCCGGCCGAAGCCCGCCAGGTCGCGGTAGCCGACGTGCGCGCCGATCGTCACGCCTCGCTCGGCCGCGCGCTCGCACACCCGGCGCATCACCCCCGGGTCGCCCGCGTGGAAGCCGCAGGCGACGTTCGCGCTGGTCACGATGTCGAGCAGGGCTTCGTCGTCGCCCATCTTCCAGGCGCCGAAGCCCTCGCCGAGGTCGCTGTTGAGATCCATTTCAGTCCACCCGGTAGTCGCGGTCGAGTTTGTCCGTCACGAGCATGTACCCCGGCGCGTGCGTGATGGCGAACGGTGGCCGTGTGGCCATCAGCGCCGCCTGCGGAGTCACCCCGCAGGCCCAGAACACCGGCACGTCCCCCGGCTCCGGTACCGCGTACTCACCGAAGTCCGGCCGCGTCAGGTCGTCGATGCCCAGCTCCGCCGGATCCCCGAGGTGCACCGGCGCGCCGTGCACCGCGGGCATCACGGCGGTGAGCCGCACCGCGTCCGCGACCCGCTCGGCCGGGATCGGCCGCATCGACACCACCAGCGGCCCGTGCAACCGGCCCGCGGGCTCGCACGGCCGGTCGGTCACGTACATCGCGACGTTGCGGCCCTGCTCGATGTGCCGGAGCGGCACGCCACCGGCCCGCAGCGCGCTTTCGAACGTGAAGCTGCAGCCGATCGAGAACGCCACCATGTCGCTGCGCCACAGCCCGGTCGTGTCCGTGACCTCGCCGGTGAGCACGCCGTTGTGCCAGATCCGGTAGCGCGGCAGATCGGTGCGCAGGTCCGCGCCGGGCGCGAGCCGCGTGGCCGGGTCACCGGGATCGCTGACGTCGAGCAGCGGGCAGGGCTGCGGGTTGCGCCGGCAGAACCGCAGCACGTCCTCGGCCCAGTCCTGCGGGACGGCGATCAGGTTCGTCTGGGTGTACCCGTCCGCCCAGCCCGTGGTGGGCTGTTCGGCGCCGGCGCGGAACCGGGCGCGAGCGGCCGGCGGCGTCAGTTTCGCCGGATCGTCCAAGGCGGTCATGATCCCTCCTGGGCCGCGGGGCTCTCCGGGAGTTCGGTGCCCCGCGTCTCGGGCAGCCCGAGCAGCGCGAGCGCCGCGATGGCGTAGCCGACGGCGCCGAGCGCGATCGCGCCGCCCGCCCCCATGAACCCGACCACGGCCGGGAACGCCGCCCCGACCGCGCGGCCGAAGTTGTACGTGAAGCCCTGCCCGGTGGCGCGCAGCTCGCTCGGGTACAGCTCCGCGAGGTAGGCGCCGAAGCCGCTGAAGATCGCCGAAGTCGAGAAGCCGAGCGGGAAGCTGATCAGCAGCATCAACCCGTTCGCCCCGTAGGGCAGCTGGACGAACAGCAGGATCAGCGCCGCCGAGAGCACCGAGAAGAGCAGGAAGGTCTTCTTGCGCCCCAAGAGGTCCGTGAGGTACCCGCCGCAGACGTAACCGGCGAACGCACCCGGGATGAGCAGTGCGAAGTACCCGCCGGTGCCGACCACGGACAGGCCGCGGCCGGCCTTCAGGTAGTTCGGCAGCCAGGTGAACAGCGTGTAGTACCCACCCTGGACACCGGTCGTGAGCAGCGCGGCGAACAACGTCGTGCGCAGCAGGCGCGGGCGGAAGATCCCGGCGAGCGAGCCCCGTACCGGGGCCCGCTCCCGGCGTTGCGTGACCGCCGGGGCGTCCTCCACGCTGCGGCGCACCCACAGCACGAGCAGCGCCGGGATCACCCCGGCCCAGAACAGCACCCGCCACGCGACGGCTTCGTCGAGCACGCTGAACAGCACCGTGTAGACGACCACCAGCAGGCCCCAGCCGACCGCCCAGGCGCTCTGGACGAACGCCACGGTCCGGCCGCGGTACCGGGGCCGGCAGTACTCCGCGACCAGCGCGGCGCCCACCGCCCACTCGCCGCCGAAGCCGAGACCCTGCAATCCGCGCAGTACCAGCAGCGTTTCGAAGTTCGGCGCGAACCCGCAGAGCACGGTGAAGACCGTGTACAGCGCGATGGTGAGCTGGAGGGTGCGGACGCGGCCGATCCGGTCGGCCAGCACGCCGGCGCCGATGCCGCCGATCGCGGACACCACCAGCGTGGTCGTGCCCAGCAGACCCGCCTCACCCGAGGAGAGGCCGAAGTAGGCGGTGATGGCGGCCAGGCCGAAGGGCAGGGTCTGGTAGTCGAACGAGTCGAGACCGTAGCCGCCGAAGGCGCCGGCGAAGGCACGTCGGCCCTTGCGCCCCAGCGAATGGAACCACGGGAACGGCCGGACGGCGGCGGTGGAGCTGGCTGTCGCGTTCATGGGCACCTCGCTGGATGGGCACATCGTGGCTCGGATCACATGGCTCTTACCGTACGGATCGTTCAACAATCCCACAAGTTGCTGGTTCGATCGTTCCCGAAGGCCGGGTTAGGCTGGCTTCGTGGTCAACGAGGACGCCCGGCTGGGCCTGGAAGCCGACCGTGGTCTGCTCGGCCGCACGAGCACGGCCGAGCGGGTGGCGGGCGTGCTGCGCACCCGGATCGCCGAAGGCTTCTTCCTGCCCGGCGGCCGGCTCTCCGAGCTGGACATCGGCACCGCGCTGGGCGTCTCCCGCAACACGCTGCGCGAGGCGTTCCGCCTGCTGACCCACGAGCGGCTGCTCACCCACGAGCTGAACCGGGGGGTGTTCGTGCGGGTGCCGACGGTCGAAGACGTGCGCGACATCTACCGGGTGCGCCAGATCGTCGAATGCGCCGCGGTCCGCGGGATCACCGCCCCACCGGACTCCTACGCCGAAATCGCCGCGACGGTGGCCGACGGCGACCTGGCCGCCCGGCACGGCCGCTGGCAGGACCTCGGCACGGCCAACATCCGGTTCCACCGGGAGCTGGTGGCGCTCGCCGGCAGTGCGCGGGTGACCGAGCTGATGCAGGGGCTGGCCGCCGAGCTGCGGCTGGTCTTCCACGTGATGGCAGACCCGCGGCGGTTCCACGAGCGATACCTACCGCGTAATCACGAAATACTGGTTCCGCTGAAGAGTGGCGACGGAATTCGGACGGCTGAGCTGCTGAACCAGTATCTGGTCGACGCGGAGGCCCAGCTCGTGGAGGCGTACGCGGAACGCGCGGCTGCGGTGCGCTGAGTCATCCGGCCGGCGCAACTGCGTGGTGCTGATCGGACCGGGCCGGCCCCGGCGTCGGTGGCTTGCTCTCCGGACTCCAGTCGCGGGGGCACGGCTGCTGTCCGATCTTCTCCTCTGCGCGCCGCGAAGGTGTTGCGGGCGGCTCGGATTGGCTACGGTCTACGGCGGGTCGCGGGTTCGAAGCCGTCCCACGCTCGGTCCCCCAGCCCGGCGTGGGACTTCGAGGACCGGACCGGTCCGGTCTCGCCGGGCCGGTCCGGCGCCTCGGGCCCGGCGATGGGCGGAGGACGGCGGCGGGTCGTGCTCCCCGGGGGGTGAGCACGACCCGCCGTGTCTACAAAGGACATCTGGCGGGGCCCGCGGGCGTCACCCCGCGTACCGGGCGAAGACCTTGGTGTAGTCCCAAGCCTGCTGGGAAACCCCGGAGCAGCTGTCCGCCGGTCCGCCGCTGCAGGGGCGGTCGCGGTTGGCGGACCAGAAGGTCAGGCGGGCCAGGTGGTGCTGGTTCGCGTAACCCAGGATGGTGCCGAAATCGGCCACGGTGACGATCTCGTTCTGGTCGGTCACCCCGTTCATGGACGAGATGCCCAGGTGCCGGTAGGCGTTGTCATCGGTGTAGCCGTAGGCGTTCTTGACCACCGCCTTGAGCCCTTCGGCCGCGCGGGTGGTCAGGGTGCCCATGTTCTGCCCGGCCCCGCCGAAGTCGAACGGCATGATCACCCAGCCGTCGACGCTCAGCCCGGACGAGGCGGCCCGGTTGACCAGGCTCGCATCCGGACCGCTGGTCCCGGTGCCGAAGGTGATGTAGATCTTCAGCCCGGAGTTGGCGGCGCGCACGGTCTTCAGCGCGTCGACGGTGCGCTGCTGCACCGTCGGGTTGCTGTAGGCGTCGGCCTCGATGTCGATGTCGATCGCCTTCAGCCCGTAGGCGTTGATCACCTTCTGGTACGCCGCGGCCAGCTCACCCGCGCTGCCGCAGGAGGACTCCAGCTTGTTGCCGCTGTAGCCGCCGAACGACGGGATGATGTCACCGCCCCCGGCGCGCACCGCGTTGACCGTGCCCTGGTCCACGCCGCCGGTCAGCGCGCGCGAACCGTCCCACTGGGGGTTGCAGTAGCCGTTGGACAGGACGAAGGCGAGGGTGAACCACTTGACCCCGGTCGCGTTGGTGATGGCCGCCGGGTCGGGCGGGCTGCCCCAGCCGTTGTAGAGGTACGGGGCGACGGCCATGGCGCCGGCGGACGGGGGTGTGGTGCCACCGCCACCGGGGGTGGTCCATTTCTGGTTGGTGCCGCCGGTGCAGGTCCAGATTTGGAGGCGGGTGCCGTTGGCGGAGTTGTTTCCGGTGGCGTCGAGGCATTTGTTGGCGGACGGGTTGACGATGTCGTGGGCGGAGCTGATTACCCATTGCTGGGCGCTGGTGTTGTTGCAGTCGTAGAGCTGTACTGCGGCACCGTCTGCTGTGGACGCTGCGGTGACGTCCATGCACTTGCCGAGGGCGCGGAGGGTGCCGTCGCTGCCGATGGTCCAGTTCTGGGCGGCGTTGCCGTTGCAGTCGGTGATCTGGATGGGGGTGGTGTTGGCGGTGTTGGCTCCGGCCACGTCGACGCACTTGCCGCCGATACCGGTGATCGTGCCGGTGGCGGCCTGGGCGCTCGCCGGGGCCAGGGTGACGGCGAGCGCGGCCAGCAGGCCGCCGATCGCCGCGAGGGCTCTTCGTCTCATCGGATCCTCTTCGCCGGGCGGAGCGGGGTCAGGGGGTGGTCCATTTCTGGTTGGTGCCGCCGGTGCAGGTCCAGATTTGGAGGCGGGTGCCGTTGGCGGAGTTGTTTCCGGTGGCGTCGAGGCATTTGTTGGCGGACGGGTTGACGATGTCGTGGGCGGAGCTGATTACCCATTGCTGGGCGCTGGTGTTGTTGCAGTCGTAGAGCTGTACTGCGGCACCGTCTGCTGTGGACGCTGCGGTGACGTCCATGCACTTGCCGAGGGCGCGGAGGGTGCCGTCGCTGCCGATGGTCCAGTTCTGGGCGGCGTTGCCGTTGCAGTCGGTGATCTGGATGGGGGTGGTGTTGGCGGTGTTGGCTCCGGCCACGTCGACGCACTTGCCGCCGATACCGGTGATCGTGCCGGTGCGCCCGGTTGGCGGGGTGCCGCTGTCGGTGGTCACGTGCACGTAGTCGACCACGAGCTGCTGCGGGAACTGCGTGCTGCCGTCGGGGTTGCCCGGCCAGTCACCGCCGACGGCCAGGTTCATGATGACGAAGAAGTTGTGGTCGTAGACCCAGCGGTTGCCGTTGAGGTCGGCCGGGGTGCGGGTCTGGTAGACGTGGCCGTCGACCGACCAGCTGAGCTTGTTCGGCGACCAGTCCACCGCGTAGGTGTGGAAGTCGTCGGAAAAGTTCGGGCCGTTGTAGGCGGCGCCGATGCCGTTGGCGCCGGAGTAGCCCGGGCCGTGGATCGTGCCGTGCACGGTGTTCGGCTCCTTGCCGATGTTCTCCATCACGTCGATCTCGCCGTCGGTCGGCCAGTTGCCGCCGCCGAGCATCCAGAACGCCGGCCACATGCCCTGCCCGCGCGGCAGCTTCATGCGGGTCTCGAAGTGGCCGTAGGCCTGGCTGAACCGGCCGGAGGTGTTGAGCCGCGCCGAGGTGTACTCGCAGCGGCCGTACCAGCAGTTGTAGTTGCCGGGGTTCTCCTTCCGGGCGGTGATGACCAGGTGGCCCTGGCCGTCGAGCGCCGCGTTGGCCGCACCGGCGGTGTAGTACTGCCGCTCGTGGTTGTTGCCGCTGTTGTCGCCGGTCTCGTAGTTCCACTTGGCGGCGTCGGCGGCGCTGCCGGCCGGTCCGTTGAAGTCGTCGGTGAAGCTGGCCGCGGCCGACGCCTCGGGTGGGGCGAGCGCGGCGGGCGTCACCTGCGCCGCGAGGGTCAGCAAGGCGGTGGCCGCGAACAGGCCGGCCCGGCGGGTGCGTCGGAGTGGGCGCGAGAAGGACATCGTTGTCACCTCGGTCTGCGGAGGGACCGCGCTTTCACGCGCGCAGCACGAAAACGCGGCGGGGCGGAACAGGGGCACGACCGGGATCGGGTCGTGGGGGTGCGCAGCCGGGCGCTTCGTGTCCACTCCGGGGGTGGACCGCAGGCGGGCGGCCAGGGGGACCGATGGAAAGCTTGCTTTGTGTTTGCTGCCACCAAAGCAAGAGAAGTATGCATGGTTCGGACCACTGGCGGCAATGCTCGGCTGGCTGAAAGTTTTTAACTCGAATTAAGGCCGGGAAGTTACCGGCGGCGTGGCTCAGGCCGCTCCGGTGCGGGCCGGGGACCGGGTCCGCAGCCGGGGGTCGGCGCCCTGTTCCAGCAGGTCGGCGACCGGGAGGGTGGCGGCGCCGGTGGCCACCGCGTCCAGGCCGAGCTGGGCCGGCCGGATCGTGGTCTGGCCGAACGGGTGGCTCAGCGCGTGGGCGGCCGCGGTGGAGCGGACCAGCGGCAGCGACTCCTCGCCCAGGGCCAGGCCGACCCAGCCGCCGACCACGATGCGCTCCGGGTTGAACAGGTTGATCAGGTTGGCGATGCCCGCGCCGAGGTAGCCGGCCGTCTCCTCGACCACCTTCTGCGCGGACTTCGACTTCGGCGCCGCGGCCAGCAGGGCGGCCAGTTGCTCCTGCTCGTTCTCGCCGTCGGCGGGTTTGCCGCGCGCGCGGCGGTACCGCTCGAGGATGGCCTCCGCGCCGATGTAGGCCTCGAGGCAGCCGTGGGAGCCGCAACGGCAGGCCTGCCCGCCGTAGACGATGGTGGTGTGGCCCCATTCGCCCGCGCTGCTGGTGGAGCCACGGTAGGTGGCGCCGTCCGCGATCACCGCCGCGCCGACGCCGGAGCCGATCAGCACTATCACCGCGTGCCGGGCCCCGCGGCCGGCGCCGAACCACATCTCGGCCTGGCCCTGGGTCTTGGCGCCGTTGTCGATGAACAGCGGGAGGCCGATACCGGCCGCGCGCAGCTCCTCGCCCAGCGCCACGGCGTCCCAGCCGATGGTCGGGGCGTGCACCAGCACCCGCTCGCCCTGCTCCACGGTGCCCGGCACGCCGACTCCGACGCCCAGCACCGCGCTCTCCTCGACCTCGGCCGTCGCGATCACCTCGCGCAGGCCCGACACCACGGCGGCGACCACGGCGCCCGGCTCGGTGCGCGCCGGCGACAACTCGTGCTCGACCAGGGCCAGCCGCTGCATCGCCAGGTCGAACAGCTCCACCCGCACGCCGGTCTCGCCGATGTCGACCCCCGCGACGTGCCCGTACGCCGGGTCCACGCGCAGCAGCACCCGCGGCCGCCCGCCGTCGGACTCCACCAGCCCGGCCTCGGTGATCAGCCGCTCCTCGCCCAGCTCCGCGGTCACGTTGCTGACCGTGGCGGCCGACAGGCCGGTGAGCCGGCTGAGCTCGTGTCGCGAAAGCGGGCCGTCGAAGTACAGTTTCGACAGCAGCAGGGAACGGTTGTGCCGCCGCAGATCGCGGACGGTGGTGCGCTTACTGACCATGTCTACCCATCCGGCCCTTGAGGTGTCCGCTACCAGGATGCCTGATCACCGTAAGTTGTCGCCATGTATTAACTAGTGAACTAAGTCCCGAACGCCTGATCGTCTGGCAGAATCCCCAGGGTGACGAGGGTGCTGCGGCAGACGACGAGGGATCTGAGGCGGCACAACCGGTCCGTGCTCCTGTCCTCGCTCTACCTGCGGGGCCCGGTCAGCCGGCTGGAGCTGGTCGCCGAGTCCGGGCTCAGCCCGGCGACCGTGACCAACGTGGTGGCCGAGCTGATCGGCGACGGGGTGGTGGCGGAGGCGGGCTCGGTCGAGTCCGACGGCGGCCGCCCCCGCACGCTGCTGCGCGTGCGGCCCGAGTACGGCCAGGTCGTGGGGGTGGACGTCGGCGAGACGCACGTGCGCGTGGGCCTGTTCGACTGCGCCCTCGAGACCCTCGCGACCGTGCAGCACCCCTTGGACGGCACGCGGCTGGACCCGGTCGAGGTCGTGGAGCTGGTGCGCGTCGGCGTGGCCGAGGTGCTGGCCGGCAGCGGCGCGGACGCGGCGGGGATCTTCGGCGTCGGCGTCGGGGTACCCGGCGCGGTGCGCGACGGCGGTATCGTGCACGCGCCGACGCTCGGCTGGGCGGGCGTCGGGTTCGCCGAGCTGCTGCGCGCGCACCTCCAGATCGCTTCCGCGCCACTGCACCTGGACAACCGGGCCCGCACCCTCGGCCAGGCCGAGATGTGGCGCGGCGCGGGCCGCGGCTCGGAACGCGCGGTGATCGCCCTGCTCGGGGTGGGCGTCGGCGCGGCCTTCGTGACCGGCGGCGGATCGTTCCCCGGGATCACCACCAGTGAGTGGGGGCACACCGTGGTCCAGGCGGCGGGCGCGGACTGCCGCTGCGGCTCGCGCGGCTGCCTGGAGGCCTACGTCGGCGCCGAGGCGGTGGTGCGCCGTTACGGCCGGGCGCCCGGCGCGCGGCCGGTGCGCGGGGTCGAGAGCGAGGACCGGCTGGCCGAGGTCGTGGCCCGCGCGGCGGAGCCGGGACCGGCCGCCGACACCCTCGCCGAAACCGGCGAGTACCTGGGCATCGGCATCGCGAACCTGATCAACCTGCTGGCCCCGGACCGGGTGGTGCTGGCCGGGTCGGCCGGGGCGGTGATGGGTCCCGCGATCCTCCCGCACGTGCGGTCCGCCGCCGCCCGGCACGCCCTCGGCTACCTGGCCGAGGGCACCCTGGTCGAGCTCGGCCAGCTGGGCCCGGAGGCCGTGGCGCTGGGTGCGGCCACCCTGCCGGTCGCCGCCCTGCTGGCTTCGGGGGGCCGGTCGGCCGGCTGAGATTTCCTTGCCGGACAACGGGATCATCTGTCGGACACCGAGCGTGAGCCTTTCTTTCAGTACTTAAACTTAGGTACAAAAAGTTACCCTCGTGTTATTGACGTGACCCGAGTCACCCGGGTTGACTCCTCCTGTCGTGCGGCCGGTCCGAGCCCTGGAAGCAGGTGGCGGGGGCGGGGCGACGCCCACAGCACCCGTTCCGGATCTAGGAGGACGAATGCGAGTCAAGCGCTCCATCGTCGCAGCGCTCACCGCCGTGGTGGCGATGTCCGTGCTCGCGGCCTGCGGCGGCGGCTCGACGAACGCCGGGAGCGGCAACGCCGCGGCCGTGCTCAACGTCGGCATGCCGAACGGCCCGCAGGCCGAGAACAACAACCCGTTCCTGGAGACCTCGGCCGCCGCGTCGCTGGGCTACCGGTACGTCATCTACGAACCGCTGGTGATGCTCAACCGGGTCAAGCCGCAGGAGCCCGGCAAGCCGTGGCTGGCCACCAAGTGGGACTGGTCGGACAACTACCGGAAGCTCGCGCTGACCGTCCGTGACGGGGTGAAGTTCTCCGACGGCACGCCGATGACCGCCGAGGACGTGGCCTACACCTTCCAGTTGCTGCGCGACAACAAGGCGCTGAACATCGACTCGGTCCCGTACCAGGACATCACGCCCAGCGGGAACACGGTCACGCTGAGCTTCGGCGCCTCGCAGTTCGTCAACCAGGTCAAGATCCTCCAGACCATCGTCGTGCCCAAGCACCTCTGGTCCGCGATCAAGGACCCGACCACCGACACCGTGAAGAACCCGGTGGGCACCGGCCCGTACACGCTGAAGTCGTTCACCCCGCAGACCATCACGGTCGCGCAGCGCCCCGGCTACTGGCAGGACGCGCCGAAGGTCAAGGAGATCCGCTACACCTCCTACAACGACAACAACTCGCAGGTCGCGGCGCTGACCAGCGGGGCGGCGGAGTGGAGCTTCGTCTTCATCCCGAACTACAAGACGGTCTACCTGAACAAGGACCCCCAGCACTACAAGCTGTGGTTCCCGGCGCAGCTCGCCGTGCACGGACTGTGGTTCAACACGGAGAAGGCGCCGTGGAACAACCCCACGCTGCGCCAGGCGGTCAGCAAGGTGATCAACCGCGACGACATCTTCAACCAGGGCGAGGCCGGGTACTTCTACCCCAAGGTCGACCAGCTCACCGGCATCCCTTCGCCCGCGGGTGACTCGTTCATCGCCCCCCAGTACCGGGGCCAGACGGTCAAGGTCGACGTGCCCGCGGCCAAGGCGCAGCTGACCGGCGCCGGTTTCAAGCTGGGCGGCAACCAGCTCGTGGACCCGACCGGCAAGCCGGTCGCGCTCAAGCTCTCGGTGCCTTCGGGCTGGTCGGACTACAACACCGACCTGGAGATCATCAAGGACAACCTGGCGCAGATCGGCATCACCGCCACGGTGGACAAGATGAACCAGGACGCGTGGACCAAGTCGGTCGACACCGGTGACTTCGAGGGGGTCCTGCACTGGACCAACGACGGGGCCACGCCGTACGACATGTACCGCGACGTGATGGACGGCAACCGGTACAAGCCGACCGGGACCGGCGGCATCAACGGCAACTACGGCCGGTACAAGAACGACGCCGCGACCGCCGCGCTGGAGACCTACGCCAACGCCCCCGACGACGCCGGCCGCGCCACCGCGATGTCCACCCTGCAGCAGATCATGATCGAGCAGCAGCCGATGGTCCCGCTGATGGCGGCCAACTCCGGCGGCGAGTACAGCACCCGCAACTGGACCGGCTGGCCGGACGAGGCCAACCCGTACGGACCGGCGCAGCCGACCCTGCGCAACGCGCTGGACATCGTCATGCACCTGAAGCCCGCGGCCTGAGCTGTGGCCGAAGACAACTCAGTGGCCACCGAAGAGTCCGTGGCCGCCGGGGAAGCCGTCCCCGCTCCGGCGGGGGCGGCCGTCCCGGGCCCCGAATCCGGCGCCGTGGTGCTCGAAGCGGCCGGGCTGACCAAGCACTTCGCCGTCCGCCGGCGCGGCCGGGACGTGCTCACCCGGACCCAGCGCAGCGTGCGCGCGGTCGACGACGTGGACCTGGTCCTGCGCCGCGGCCGGGTGACCGCGCTGGTCGGTGAGTCGGGCTCGGGCAAGTCCACCGTCGCGCGGCTGCTGGCCCAGCTCCACCCCCGCACCGGCGGGGACATCCGGCTGCACGGCCGGTCGGTGACGGTGAAGCGCGGCCGCGATCTCAAGGGACGGGCCTTCCGGGAGTACTGCCGGCGGGTCCAGATGATCTTCCAGGACCCGTTCGCCTCGCTGAACCCGGTGCACACCGTGCGCTACCACCTGACCCGCGCGTTGAAGATCCACGACCGCGCCGGCCAGGACGTCGACCAGGCGCTGCACGAGCTCCTCACCCGGGTGCAGCTGACCCCGCCGGAGCGGTATGTCGACAAGTTCCCGCACGAGCTGTCCGGCGGGCAGCGCCAGCGCGTCGCGATCGCGCGGGCGCTCGGCGCCGACCCGGAGGTGCTGCTGGCCGACGAGCCGGTGTCCATGTTGGACGTCTCGATCCGGCTCGGCGTGCTGAACCTGTTGCGCGACCTCAAGGAACGGCTGCACCTGGCCATCCTCTACATCACCCACGACATCGCCTCGGCGCGGTACTTCGCCGACGAGACGCTGGTGATGTACGCGGGCCGCATGGTCGAGGGCGGCGACAGCGAGACCGTCACGCAGTCACCCGCGCACCCGTACACGCGGCTGCTCATCGAATCCGCGCCCGACCCGGACCGGCTGGACCCGGGCACCGGCGCGGAACCGGGCGAGGTGCCGGAGGAGAAGGGGACCGGCGAACCGCCGAGCCTGATCGCGCCGCCCTCGGGCTGCCGGTTCCACCCGCGGTGCCCGGTGGCCCTGCCGCGGTGCGAAACCGAACTGCCCCCGCGGTTCGAGGTGGACGACCGTCCCGGCCACTGGGCCGCGTGCTGGCTGTACGACTCGGCGGTGACCCGGTGAGGTACCTGCTCCAGCGGCTCGGCTTCTACGTGTTCACCGCCTGGGCCGCGGTCACGATCAACTTCTTCATCCCCCGGATGATCCCCGGCGACCCGGTCCAGTCGCTGATCACCAAGAACCAGGGCAACCTCAGCGCGGACGCCATCCAGTCGTTGTACGTCCTGTTCGGACTGGACAAGAACGAGAGCCTGCTCACCCAGTACTTCCACTACTGGGCCCAGCTCTTCCGCGGCGACCTCGGGCTGTCGTTCACCTTCTTCCCGACCCCGGTCACCGAGGTGATCGGCGACAGCCTGCCGTGGACGATCATCCTGGTCGGGATCACCACGGTGGCCGGCTTCCTGATCGGCACCTCGCTCGGGGTGGTGGCGGGCTGGCGGCGCGGGTCCTGGGTGGACGGCCTGCTGCCGGTGACCACGTTCCTGTCCTCGGTGCCGTACTTCTGGCTCGGCCTGATCGCCATCACCCTGCTGGCCGGACCGGGCAGCTTCTTCCCGGCGTCCGGCGGCTACGACCCGGGCCTGGTGCCCGGCTGGGACGGCACGTTCGTCGGCAGCGCGGTCCAGCACAGCCTGCTGCCCGCGCTGACCATCCTGATCAGCTCGATGGGTAGCTGGATCCTGGGCATGCGCAACATGATGGTGACGGTGGCCTCGGAGGACTACATCACCGTCGCGCACGCCAAGGGCCTCAAGGAACGCCGGGTGATGGTGAGCTACGCGGCGCGCAACGCGCTGCTGCCCAGCGTCTCCGGGTTCGCGCTGGCGCTGGGTTTCATCGTCGGCGGCACGCTGCTGGTGGAGATCGTGTTCTCCTACCCCGGCGTCGGCTACGAGTTGTTCCAGGCGGTCGGCTCGCAGGACTACCCGCTGATGCAGGGCATCTTCCTGATCATCACGCTGTCGGTGCTGGTGGCGAACCTACTGGCCGACGTCGCCTACCTCGTGCTCGACCCGCGCACCCGGAAGGAGGGCTGAATGGCCCTGCCCGCAGCCGACTTCAAGGCCGTCACCCCGATCCCGGCCGAACCGCTCGCCGGGCCCGCCGCGAAACGACGGCGGTTCCGGTTCCTCACCGGCGGCAAGACGATCACCGGCATCGCGGTGCTGGCCTTCTTCGTCGTGATCGCGGTGATCGGCCCGTGGATCGCGCCGTTCGACCCGTCGGCCCGCAGCAACGACCTGCTGGAGGCGCCCTCGGGCCGGCACTGGTTCGGCACCACCCACCTCGGCCAGGACATCTTCAGCCAGGTGCTCGTCGGCACCCGCAGCGTGATGCTGGTCGGGCTGACCGCCGGGATCGTGGCGACCGTCCTGGCCGTGCTCGTCGGCGTCACCTCCGGCTACCTCGGCGGAACGCCCGGCGAGGGTCTTTCCGCGCTGTCCAACGTGTTCCTGGTGATCCCGGCCCTGCCGCTGATCATCATCATCGGCACGGCGCTGCCCAGCGGCGGCGACTACCTGGTGGCGGTGATCATCGGCCTCACCTCGTGGGCCTGGGGCGCGCGGATCCTGCGGGCCCAGACGCTTTCCCTGCGGCGCCGGGAATACGTCGAAGCGGCGCGCGCGAGCGGCGAGTCGACGGGGCGGATCATCTTCTTCGAGATCCTGCCCAACCTGACCGCGGTGATCGCGTCGAGCTTCGTCGGCACGGTGGTGTTCGCGGTGATGTCGGAGATCACGCTGGCCTTCGTCGGCGTCTCCAGCTTCTCGGAGTGGAACTGGGGCACGATCCTGTTCTGGGCGCAGAGCCAGCAGGCGCTGGCGCAGGGCGCCTGGTGGTGGTTCGTGCCGGCCGGGCTCGCGATCGCCGTCCTCGGCACCGCGCTGTCGCTGCTCAACTTCGGCATCGACGAGTTCGTCAGCCCGCGGTTGCGCTCGGGCGGCAAGACCAAGGCGAAGACCGCGGCGGGCCGGACGGTGCGCCTGCGCGTCGGCTTCACGCCGGTACTGGGCCGGGAGGAACGATGAGCGAACCCGTGCTGGAGATCAAGGGGCTCGACGTCGACTACGGCGTGGGCGCCGAGGCCGTGCACGCCGTGCAGGACGTGCACCTGACCCTGCACCGCGGCGAGGTGCTCGGGCTGGCCGGGGAGAGCGGCAGCGGCAAGTCCACCCTGGCCTACGGGCTGACCCGGCTGCTGCCCCCGCCCGGCGTGATCCGCGGCGGCCAGGTGATCTACCACCCCGAAGCCGGTGAACCCTACGACGTGCTGCGGCTGACCCCCGCGCAGTTGCGGGACTTCCGCTGGGCCGAGACGTCCATCGTGTTCCAGGGCGCGATGAACTCGCTGAACCCGGTGCACAAGGTGTCCACGCAGCTGGTGGACGTGATCAAGGCGCACGACCCGCGCAGCACCCGGGCGACGCGGCTGGCGCGGGCGCGTGAGCTGCTGCGGCTGGTGGGCATCGCGGGCGACCGCCTCGACGCGTACCCGCACCAGCTCTCCGGCGGGATGCGCCAGCGCGTGATGATCGCCATGGCGCTGGCCCTGGAGCCGCGGGTGGTCATCATGGACGAGCCGACCACCGCGCTCGACGTGGTGATGCAGCGCCAGATCCTGGCGCAGCTGGTGGAGCTGCGGGAGCGGCTGGGCTTCTCCGTCCTGTTCATCACCCACGACCTCTCGCTGCTGGTGGAGTTCTCCGACCGGATCGCGATCATGTACGGCGGCCGGATCGTGGAGCAGGCCCGTGGCGTCGAGCTCTACCGCGACGCGCTGCACCCCTACAGCGACGGCCTGCTGCACTCCTTCCCCGCCCTGCGCGGACCGCGCCGCGAGCTGACCGGCATCCCCGGCTCACCGCCGGACCAGCGGTCGCTGCCGCTGGGCTGCGCGTTCGCGCCGCGCTGCCCGCACGCGTTCGAACCGTGCTCCGGCCACGTGCCGGTGCTGACCGCGCCCGCCGGCCGGACCGGCACCACCCGCACCGTCGCGTGCTGGCTGCACCCGGCCGAGGACGACCCCACCGTGACCGTCATGCCCGTCATGCCCAGCGTGCCGCTGTCGTAGTCGCTTGTAGATGAGGAGAACCCTTGACCGAGACCACTGACGCCGCGACCCGTGAGCAGCGGCAGCTGATCGACTCGCTGCCCCAGGACTTCCGGTGGGGGGTGGCGACCGCGGCGTACCAGATCGAAGGCGCGGTGGCCGAGGACGGGCGCACACCGTCCATTTGGGACACTTTTTGCCGGGTGCCCTCGGCGATCGACAACGGCGACACCGGCGACGTGGCCTGCGACCACTACCACCGGATGCCCGGCGACGTCGCGCTGGTCAAGGAGCTCGGTGCCGACACCTACCGGTTCTCCGTGGCCTGGCCGCGGGTCCAGCCCGGCGGGCGCGGACCGGTCAACGAGGCCGGGATGGCCTTCTACGACCGGCTCGTCGACGAGGTGCTGGAGAAGGACCTCACCCCGTGGCTCACGCTTTACCACTGGGACCTCCCGCAGGAGCTGGAGGACGCGGGCGGCTGGCCGGAGCGCGACACCGCGTACCGCTTCGCCGACTACTCGATGCTGGTCTTCGACCGCCTGTCCGACCGCGTCCGGCACTGGACCACGCTGAACGAGCCGTGGTGCTCGGCGATGCACGGTTACGTGCACGGCGTGATGGCCCCGGGCCGCCGCGACTTCGGCGCCGGCATGCGCGCCGTCCACCACCTGCTGCTCGGCCACGGGCTGGCGACGCAGCGGATGCGCGCGGCGGCGGCCGACGGCACGCAGTTCGGCATCACGCTGAACATGAGCACCTCGGACGCGGCGACGGACAGCGCCGCGGACCGGGAAGCCGCCCGCCACGCCGACGGCCTGGGCGTCCGCATCTACCTCGACCCGCTGGTGCACGGCCGGTACCCGCCGGACGTGGTCGAGGACCTCGCGGTCCGCGGCGCGACCCTGCCGATCGAGGACGGCGACCTGCCGGTGATCTCGACGCCACTGGACTTCCTGGGCGTGAACTACTACTTCGGCCAGCAGTACTCCGGCGTCGACGAACAGGGCCGCACGACCGGCGAAGACGGTTTCCCGGTGCAGCGCGAGATCCCGTTCGGCGAGCCGACCACGGCCATGGGCTGGGAGATCCTGCCGGGCAAGTTCACCGAGCTGCTGACCCGCATCGGCCGCGACTACCCGAACCTGCCGTTGTTCGTCACCGAGAACGGCTCGGCGTTCGACGACGAGCCGGACGAGTCGGGTTACGTGGCCGACGACGGGCGCACCGCCTACCTGGCCTCGCACCTGGCCGCGGTGGCCGCGGCCCGGCAGCGGGGCGCGGACGTCCGCGGCTACTTCGCCTGGTCCCTGCTGGACAACTTCGAGTGGGCGTACGGGTACGCGAAGCGGTTCGGGCTGATCCGGGTCGACTACGAGACCCAGCAGCGCACGGTCAAGCAGAGCGGGTTGTTCTACCGGGACACGGTCCGCCGGGTCCGCGGGGCCTGAGCCGGGGGAGAAGGGCGTCCTGCGGGGCGCCCTTCTCCCTTCCCGGAAGTGGTCTCCGGCCCACCGTGCCCGTCGCCCGTCAAATCGACAGCCAAGATCCACCCGTCCGAAGGTAAGGATTTCCCCACCGCCGGGACGCAGGCGCGCACCAGTGCCGTCCACCCCTACCCGCCCCTAGCCTTCGTGGTGACCAGGAGTCACAACCAGCCAGAGGGAGCGTGGCCGACATGACGGCGGGGACAGATCTTCGACCACCGCGCGTGGGGCCGCCGCGGGCGCGGACACCGGAGCGGGCGTGGTGGCGCCGGCCGTGGATCGGGCCGCTGGGGCTGGTCGTCGTCGCCTTCTTCGCCTACTCGCTGCCGCCGTACCTGGCGCTCGACCCGGCGCGGTCGCGGGTTCCGGCGCCGGAGGGGTTCGCCGCGCACTACTGGTTCCTCGTCGCCCACGTGCTGTTCGGCTCGATCGCGATGCTCGGGGCGCTGGTGCAGGTGTGGCCGTGGGTCCGGCGCCGGTACCCCGGGGTGCACCGGTTCGCGGGGCGGGCGTACGTGTTCGGCGGGGTGCTCCCGTCCGGGCTGATGGCGCTGACCATCGGCGCGGACAGCCCGTTCGGCCCCGCCACCCGGGCCAGCGACGTGCTGCTCGCCGTGCTGTGGCTCGGCGTCACCGGGGCCGGCTGGCGCGCCGCCCGCGAACGCCGCTTCGGCGACCACCGGCGGTGGATGGTCCGCAGCTTCGCGCTGACCATGTCCATCATCCTGAACCGGATCATCTCGGCGGTCGGCGTGATCGTGCTGGAACCGCAGATCGCCACCACCTTCGGCGGCAGCGAGGTCGCGTTCACCCAGTCCGTGGCGGCCATCGCGTCCTGGGTGAGCTGGACCGTCGCGCTGATCGGCGCCCAGTTGTGGCTGGACCGCCGGCCCGCGAGCCCGCGGGCCCGGCCGGAGAAGGCCCGGCCGGAAGCGCTGGACGCGCGCTGAACCTCAGCCGTTCAGGTTCTCCGCGTACAGCTCGGCCAGCGCTTCCCAGTGGCGCCGGCCGGCCTCGGGGTCGTAGGTCGGGTTGTCGGCCACGGCGAACCCGTGCTCGGCGGGGTAGGTGACGAGGGTGTGCCGCACCCGCGCGCCGGCCAGCGCCGCGCCCAGCCGCTCGTACTGCTCGGGCGGGAACGACTTGTCGTTCTGCGCCGCGGCCACGTACACGGTGGCGCGGATCCGATCGGCCAGCCGGTACGGGCTCTCCGCGTCGTCGGCGGCGGCCAGGTTCCCGCCGTGGAAGGACGCGGAGGCCGCCACCCGCTCCGGGTGGTGCGCGGCCGCGAGCAGCGACAGCCTCCCGCCCATGCAGTACCCCGTCGTGCCCACCGCGGAGCCGGAGACCTCGGGTCGCCCGGCCAGGAATTCGAGGTAGGCGCCCATGTCGCGCACCGCCTGCGCCGTGGTGAGGCTCGCGCTCAGCTCGCTCAGCCGCTGCCGCTCCTCGGGCACGGTGAACACCGTGGCCACGTCGAACGGCGCGAACGGCGTCCGGTAGTACGCGTCCGGCAGCAGCACGGCGTAACCGAAGGCGGCCAGCCGGTCCGCCATCTCCGCGAACGTCTCCCGCACCCCGGCGGCGTCGGCGTGCAGCACCACCGCGGGGTGCGGGTGCGGGTCCGGGGTGTGCAGGGTGGCCGGGCAGCTGCCGTCCGGAGTCGGGATGGTGACCGGGGTACGAGGCATACCCCGCAAGTTACCGGCCCGGGGTCCGGTTCGGCCGGGATATCGCTGTGCGCGAACCACCCGGCCGGCCCCGCCGCAGCGACCGCGCGATGATCGTCCGCTGGATCTCCGAGGCGCCTTCGTAGATGCGCGGTGCCCGGACCTCGCGGTACAAGTGCTCCAGCAGGTGCCCGCGCCGCAACGCCCGGGCGCCGTGGAGCTGCACCGCCGAGTCCACGACGTACTGCGCCGACTCCGTGGCGAACAGCTTCGCCATCGCCGCGCGGCCACTGAGGTCCGGCTCTCCCTCGTCGTAGGCGGAAGCGGCCGCGTAGACCAGCAGCCGGGACGCCTCCGTGCGGGTGGCCATCTCGGCGAGGGTGTGCGCCACCGTCTGCTGGTTCGCCAAGGGGCCACCGAAAGCGTGGCGTTGCGCGGTGTGCTCCACCGTCGCGTCCAGGGCCGCCTGCGCCATGCCGACGGCGAACGCGCCGACGCTCGGGCGGAACAGGTCCAGCGTGCGCATCGCGACGGCGAAACCGTGGTTCTCCTCGCCGAGCAGTTCCTCGCGTTGCACGCGGACGCCGTCGAAGGTCAGGGTGCCGATCGGGTGCGGGCTCACCAGGTCGAGGTGCTCGCCGGACAGACCCGCGCGGTCGCCCGGCACGACGAACGCGCTGACCCCGCGGGATCCCGCGTCCGGGGTCGTGCGCGCGAACACGGTGTAGAAGTCCGCCTCGGGCGCGTTCGAGATCCACATCTTCTCGCCGGTCAGGCGCCAGCCGTCGCCGTCGGGCTCCGCGGCGAGGGTGAGCGCGGCCGCGTCGGAGCCCGCGTCCGGCTCCGTCAGCGCGAACGCCGCGACCGCGTCACCCGCCGCCACGGCCGGCAGCCAGCGCCGCACCTGTTCGTCCATTCCGGACTGGAGCACGGGGTAGCTGCCCAAGCCCTGCAACGCGAGCGCCGTCTCCGCTTCGGTGCTCCGCGTGGCCAGCGCCTCCCGTAACAGGCACAGGTCGGTGGCCGCGGCCTGGCGCGTCGGCTGTCCACTTTCGACCCCGGGGAACAGCCGGGCGAGCAGGCCGAGTGAGCCCATGGCCTTGAGTAACGGCCGGTTCACCGCGCCCTCGGCGCCGGCCTCGGCGAGCGGACGCAGCCGCTCCGCGGCGATTTCCTGCACCGAGGCGGCAAAAGCCTGCTGCTCGGGGGACAGGGCGAAGGCGTTCACCGGTCACCCCCCGGGCGCCAGCGGGCGTGGGCGGTCCGGGGGCCGCCGGTGCGGACCAGCTCCAGCCGCGGCTCGGGCCCGTCGGTGCGCCCGGTCTGCGGTTTGCGCTTCCCGGCCGCCCACGGCTGGGGCCAGGCCACCGGGTACTCCTGCTCGGCCGCCGCGTGCAATGTCCACTGTGGATCATAGAGGTGGCTGCGGCCGATCGCGCACAGGTCCGCGCGCCCGGCCAGGAGCAGGGAGTTCACGTCGTCGTAGGAGGAGATCGCGCCGACCGCGATCACCGCCATCCCGTAGGGCAGCCCGACCTCGTTGCGGATCCGGTCGGCGTAGGGGGTCTGGTAGCTCCGGCCGAACCGCGGCCGCTCCTCGCTCACCACCTGGCCGGTGGACACGTCGATCGCGGCGGCCCCGTGCTCGGCGAAGGCCCGCGCGACCGCCACCGCCTCATCGGCGCCGATCCCGCCGTCGTGCCAGTCGGTGGCCGAAATGCGGACGGTCACCGGCCGGTCCGAGGGCCACACCGCGCGGACGGCGTCGAACACCTCCAGCGGGAACCGCAGCCGGTTCTCCGGTGACCCGCCGTACTCGTCGGCCCGGTGGTTGGTCAGCGGGGAAAGGAACGAAGACAGCAGATAACCGTGCGCGCAGTGCAGTTCCAGCAGGTCGAACCCGGCTCGCGCGGCCGCCCGCGCGCTGGTGACGAACTGTTCGCGGATCTCCGCCAGCTCGGCGGCGCCCAGCTCCCGCGGCGTCTGGTTCTTCGCCGAGTACGGCAGTGGCGACGGCCCGCAGACCGCCCAGTTGCCCTCGGGCAACGGCTCGTCCATGCCCTCCCACATCAGCCTCGTCGAGCCTTTGCGCCCGGAGTGGCCCAGTTGCAGCCCGATCTTGGCCGGCGTGTGGTCGTGCACGAAGCCGACGACGCGCGCCCACGCCCGCTCCTGCTCTTCGGTGTAGAGCCCGGGGCAGCCCGGGGTGATCCGGCCCTCGGCCGAAACGCAGACCATCTCGGACATCACCAGCCCGGCCCCACCGAGCGCCTTGCCGCCCAGGTGCACCAGGTGGAACTCGCCCGGCACCCCGTCCACGGCGGAGTACATGTCCATCGGGGAGACGACGATGCGGTTCGCCAGTGGCAGCTCGCCGATCCGCACCGGCTGGAACATCGGCGGCGCCACGGTGGTGCCGAGCGTGCCGGCGAACCACTCGTCCAGCGCCGCGGCGAACTCGCGGTCACGCAGCTTCAGGTTGTCGTAGGTGACCCGGCGGCTGCGGGTGAGCAGGTTGAACGTGAACTGCTCGGGCTCCTGACGGGTGTACTGCGCCAGGTTCTCGAACCACTCCAGGCTCGCCTGGGCCGCGCGCTGGGTGGAGGCCACCACCGGACGCCGCTCTCGTTCGTACGCGCCGAGCGCCTCGGCCACCGACGGCTGCTCGTGCAGGCAGGCGGCCAGCGCGAGCGCGTCCTCCATGGCCAGCTTCGTGCCGGAGCCGATGGAGAAGTGCGCGGTGTGCGCGGCGTCGCCCAGCAGCACCACGTTCTCGTGCACCCAGCGCTCGCAGCGCACCGTGCCGAAGGTGGCCCACCGGGAGTTGTTGGCCAGCACCCGGTGCCCGTCGAGCACTTCGGCGCACAGCTCGCGGATCAGCTCGATCGACTTCTCGTCGCTCTCGCCCGGCGCCAGCTCCGTCGCGGCGATCGGGGCGAACGCGCGCTGCCAGACGTCTTCGTGCAGCTCCAGGATGAACGTGCTGCCCTCGCGGCCGTAGGGGTAGCCGTGGATCTGCATGATCCCGTGCGGGGTCTCGAGCACGTGGAACTTGAACGCGTCGAAGACCAGGTCGGTGCCGAGCCAGATGTAGCGGCAGCGGCGGGTTTCGACGTCCGGGGCGAAGGTCTCCGCGAACCGGGCGCGGGCGGCGGAGTTCAGCCCGTCGGCCGCCACCACCAGGTCGTGCTCCCGGGCCAGCCCGGCCACGTCCGGCGCGCCGGTGCGGAAGCGGACGTCGACGCCGAGCTCGTGGCACCGCTGCTGCAGGATGGCCAGCAGCCGTTTGCGGCTCATCGCGGCGAAACCGTGGCCGCCGGAGGTGGTGACGGTGCCGCGGTAGTGCACGTCGATGTCGTCCCAGCGGGCGAATTCGCGGCTCATCGCCTCGTGCACGTGCTCGTCGGCGTGCTCGATGCCGCCGAGCGTCTCGTCGGAGAACACCACCCCGAAGCCGAACGTGTCGTCCGGCGCGTTGCGCTCCCAGACCGTGATCTCGTGCCCGGGCCCGAGCTGCTTCGCGAGGACGGCGAAGTACAGGCCCGCCGGGCCGCCGCCGAGAACCGATATCCGCACGCCGGACAGGTTATGTCGTCTGGACTACGATCGTCAAGAAGGCGATAGATGGGCTAGGATCGGCGGCATGGAGCGTTTCGACCCGCCCGGGCTGGGCCGTCCGTCGGGCTTTTCCCACGCGGTCGCGGCCGAGGGCCGGTTGGTCTTCCTGGCCGGGCAGACCGCCCTGGACGCCGACAACAGGATCACCGGCACGACCGTGGTCGAGCAGTTCGAGCGCGCGCTCGGCAACCTGCTGACGGCCCTGCGCGCGGCCGGCGGCGAGCCGGCCGACCTGTGCAGCGTGACGATCTACATCGTCGACATGGACGATTACCGGGCCCACGCGCGGGAGCTCGGCCAGGTGTGGAAACGCTTGGCCGGCCAGGAATACCCGGCCGTGGCGGGGATCGGCGTGAGCCGGTTGTGGGACGTCGAAGCGCTCGTGGAGGTGCAGGGCTTCGCGGTCCTCAGCCGCTGATGCCCCGGCCGCCGGGTGCTCGATCACCGAGCGTCTCCAGCAGGTACGCCCGCGCGGGGTCTTCGAGGCGTTCGTGCAGCGTGAAGAACACCTCGGCCGCGCGAAGGCCGGACCAGTCCGCGGGCAGCAGTTCGGCGGGCAGCCCCGGGTCGAGGTAGGGCATGCGGCGCCAGCCGGTGAGCACCCGCAGGTAGTCCGCGAACGCCTCGGCGCCCGGGGTCGCGCGGCGGCGGCGCCAGCGCTCCAGCACGGGCGCGTGCTCGTCGAGGAACGCGGTGTACAACTCGTCGAGCCGGTCGAGGTCCCACCACTCGCGGACCTTGCCGGCCGGATCGCCGAAGGCCAGGTGCTCGGCGCGGAACAGGTCGGCGTACTCGGCCAGGCCCAGCCGGGTCAGCGTCTCGGCCGTGACCTGGTGCAGGTGGGCCGGCGCGATCCAGACGCCCGACGCCGCGGTACCGAAGCCCAGCCGCGCGAGCTGGGTGCGCAGCACGTGCCGCTTGGCCCGCTCGGCCTCGGGCACGGAGAACACCGCGAGCAGCCAGCCCTCGGCCAGGGTGGCGCGGTCGCGGCGGAAGATCCGCTCGTCGCCCTCGCCCAGGATGTCCAGCGCGGTCCCGGAAAGCTCGTACCCCGCGGTGCTTCCGTGGCGGACCGCGTCGAGGATCCCGCGGCGCTTGAGCCGCGAGATGGACGACCGCACGGCCGGCTCGTCCACCCCGACCGCCGCCAGCAGCCCGATCAGCGCCGCGACCGACAGCCAGCCGCCCCCGCTGCGGTGGTAGAAGCCGTACACGGACACGATGAGCTGCCGCGGCTGGGCCGCCCGCCCCGCCTCCGGCTCGGTTGACTCCGCCACGACCGTCACCCGCTCACGATAACAACCGGCCGCGGAGGCCCCGGAGGTCCGCGGGCCCGGCCCCGGCCGGCGCCAGCGGCCGCGTGACCGGACCGGCGCAGGCCCTTGGTGATGGGCAGGTCTTGCCCACCCACCGCTCGAATCGGGCCCACGGGTGCGCGTTCTTCCGGCCCCACCTGGGCGCGAGTAGCATTTCGCCCCGAGATGGCGAACGTGTCCCCAGCCCCCTTTTTCGGTCGGCTGACCCGGCGTGGCCGCTTGATGGCGAAGCGCACCTGCGACCGGCGGGGGCACGCGTTCACCCTCGGGCGGTTCCTGTTCCGCACCCCCACGGCGTGGGAGTACGCGTCCGCGGTGGCCGGCGGCAGCGACCCGGCCGCGCAGCGCTGGCTGGGCTGGCTGCCGGATTCGGTGGTCGAGGAGTCCCTGCGCGCGGAGGCCCTGCGGGTGGTCCCGGGCACCGGTCCGGACTGGACCACCCCCGATCCGCAGTCGGTGGACGTGGTGGCGATCGACCTCGGCCCGAACCGGTGCGCCGGTCTGGTGAGCGTCCACTCCGGCGAGGACGGCACCCCCGAGACCGGCGGCTACCTCGCCCCGGACTACCGCGGCCGGGGGCTGGGCCGCGAGCTGTTCACCGCGGGCCTGCTGCTGGCCCACGAGCACCTCGGCCTGTTCCGCGTCCGCGCCGGCGCCGAGGTCGGCAACGTGGCCAGCGGCCGTTCCCTGTCGGCGGCCGGCCTCCGCCGCGCACCCGGCCCACCCCGGTACACCCTGCCGAACGGCCGCGTCGGCGAAGCCTGGTGGTTCCAGCACGACCACCCGCGGCCGCACCGCTGCCCCGGGCCCCAAGCCCGATGGCTGGCGAACTGAGCGGCCGCGGCTCTCACCGGTCGGGGCAGCACTCCTCGACGTTGCGCTCGTAGGCCCGCAGGGTCCGGATCACCAGCCCCCGCTCGGCCGGGGTGAGGGGGGTCAGCGCGCGTTCCCAGGCCCGGGCGCCGTGCGCCAGCCAGGCGTCGACGGCGCAGCGCTTTTCCTCGTTGACGCTCACGATGGTGCGACGCCGGTCGTGCGGGTCTTCGGCGCGGTCGAGCAGGCCCTGGCGCGAAAGGTCGCCGACCATCAGGCTGGCCGTGGTCGGCGCGACCTCGAGCCGCCCGGCCAGCTCGGTGACCGTCATCGGTCCGTCGAACAGCAGGCAGGACAGCAGCGAAAGGTGCCGCGGGGCGAGGGACAGCTCGGCCAGCTGCGCCGGTACCGGCAGCTTCTTCGCGCGGGCGACCAGGCGCGGGACCAGCAGGAGCAGCTCGCGGACCCCGTCGGCCACGGTCGGACCGGATCCGGTGGTCATGCCACCCCCTTTCGGGTTCACCGCGGTCGGTTTTCCCGCCCGGGACCCTACCGTTTCGGGGGTCGGCCCCGGTGATCGTTGACAGTGGGTTTGATGGCAAACTAAATTTGTTGTCAACGTCAACAACTTGGAGAGCGCGCATGTCGGACTGGAACCAGCAGATCATCGACGAGTTCCACGCGAACGGGGGCAAGGTCGGTGGCATGTTCGAGGGCAAGAACATGATCCTGATCACGCACACCGGCGCGAAGAGCGGCAAGGAGCGGGTCCTGCCGCTGGTCTACAGCACCGACGGCGACCGGATCGTCATCGCCGCGTCCAAGGGCGGCGCCGACACCAACCCGGACTGGTACCACAACCTGGTCGCCCACCCGAAGATCAAGGTCGAGATCGGCACCGAGAAGTTCGACGCGACCGCGAAGCTGGTCGAGGACCGCGCCGAGCGCGACCGCCTGTACGCCGGCATGGTCGCCCACAGCGAGGGCTTCGCCGATTACGAGAAGAAGACCGAGCGGGTCATCCCGGTGTTCGTGATCGAGCGCTGAACCCCGGCGGAGCTGAAGGAAGCGGCCTCCCCGTGAGGCCGCTTCCGGCGTTCCACGGGTCTTTTCGCCGGTGTGGACGTCCGGGTATCGGTTCGGTTGCCTTCCTGGGGTCGATCCCACAGGCACGCATACAAACGGCCCCCGTGGGCATCTTTCCCTGTGAGGGCGATCGAGGTGAACGAATCACCACCGGATCGCCCGCCGGACGGAGACTCCGCCCGCGACTCGCAGGAAGGAAGCACGATGAACACTCGCACCACTGTTCGCCGCACCGTTACCGCCCTCGCCGTCGCCGGGGCCGCTGCCGGGGCGAGCGCGCTGGCCGCCGGGACGGCGAACGCGATGCCCACCGACTTCAACTGCGCCTCCAGCCAGATCAGCACCAAGCTGGTCTACGGCGGGGCCGGCGCGGGCAACCGCCAGGCCGCCCTCCAGTTCACCGCCAACCCGGGTGAAACCTGCACGCTGCCCGGCTCGCTGCCGGTGAACCTGGTCGGCGCGCACGACGTGCTGGTGAACCCGCAGGCCCCGGCCGACGCCCCGAGCGTGCAGCTGACCGACGGCTCCTCCGCCTACATCCCGCTGCACTGGACCGCGATCGACGCCTCCTCGCAGCAGCAGACCCCGCTGGCCATCGACGTCACGGCGCCGCAGACCACCACCCCGCGCGGCGACCAGAGCGACCCGGAGATCTCGGTGCCGTGGTCCCTCGGCGGCGTCGACACCTCGCAGGTGAGCCACTCCATCGATGTCGGCGCGGTGACGCCGGGCCTCGCGCCCTCCGTGTGACGCTTTTCCCGTGAGCCCCTGGACCTGGCTGTGGTCCGGGGGCTCACGCCTGCGCCGAGCGCGCAACGGGCCCGACCGGGTGGTTGACCAGGCGTGATGGAGTGGGCATGGTTGGCCGATGAGCCCCGCCGACGTATTTCCTCCCGCGGAGGCGGCATGAGCTCCGCCGATGCACTCCTTCCCGCGGAGGCGGCATGAGCCCCGCCGACGTATTCCCTCCCGCGGAGGCGGCATGAGCCCCGCCGAAGTGCGCGAGGGGGTGTCGCTGACCAACCTCGACCAGCCGCTCTTCCCCGACGCCGGGGCGACCAAGCGGGATCTGCTGGACTACCTCGACGCCGTCTCCGCGCGGCTGCTGCCGGTGCTGGCCGACCGGCCGTTGTCCGTGGTGCGGGTGTTGCGCGGGCAGGACGAGTTCATGCAGAAGAACCTGCCGAAGTACACCCCCGGGTGGGTGCCGCGGGTGAAGCTCTGGGCGGAGACCTCGAAGCGGGACATCTCGTACGCGTTGTGCAACGACCGCCGCACGCTGCTGTGGTTCGGGAACCAGCGCGCGATCGAATACCACCCCACGCTGACCCGGGTCGGCCACGAGGGGCCCACCCACCTGATCCTGGACCTCGATCCGCCCGAGGGCGCCGCGTTCGGGACCGCCGTCGCGGGGGCGCGGCTGGTGCGCCGGGCGCTGGCCGACGCCGGCCTCGCGGGCGCGTTGAAGACCAGCGGTGCCAAGGGGGTGCACGTGTTCGTGCCACTCGCGCCGGGGCAGGCGGTGGAGGACGTCGCCGCGGCCACGCGTGCCGTCGCGGCTCGCGCCGAGCGGCTCGACCCGGACCGGGCGACCACGGCGTTCATCCGGGAGGACCGGCACGGCAAGGTGTTCCTCGACTCCACCCGAGCCGGGGGCGCCACCGTGGTGGCCGCCTACAGCCCGCGGGTGCGGCCGGGCGTGCGCGTCTCGTTCCCGGTGCCGTGGTCCGACGCGGACGACGTGACGCCGGCGGACTTCACCGTCCACACGGCACTGAAGCTGCTCGGCGGCGAAGATTCCTGGGTCGCGGAAATGCCTGCGCCGCAAGAGCTTCCGGCTGACCTGGTCGAGGAGGGACACACCATCCCGGTCGCCCGCGTCGCCGCGATGCACGAGGGCAAGCGTCGCGCCCGGGCTCGGCGTGAGTCCGGGGAGGGTGGGTGAACGCGGCCGGTCAGCTTCCGGAGGCGGCTTCGGCTTCGGGGTGGGCCATCCCGTCGGTCAGCACCTTCGCCCACTCCGGCACCGGGGTGCCGTCTTCGGTGTGGCCGGTCAATCCGGCGGCGACGATGAGGTGGCAGAGCTGGCCGTAGGCGAGGAACTGCTGGATCGCGGGCCCGGGGGCGCCGGTGCGCTCCTGCAGGAGGGTGACGGTCCGCTCGATCCCGCGGCGGGTGGCCGCGGCGATCTCCGGCACGTCCACCGAGCTGAGTGCGTGGACCTGGAGCATCAGCAGGTCGCGGTCGGAGATCAGCCGGGCGTACGCGTCGCCGATCGCCGAAAGCACCACGCCGGGCTCCTCGCCGCCCATCCGGTCCGCGACCTCGCTCATCGCGGCCAGCACGCGGTCGTGGCAGTGCTCCAGCGCGGCCAGGAACAGGCCGAGCTTGCCGTCGAAGAGCCGGAACACGTACGCCGGGGAGATGCCCGCCGCCTCGGCCACGTCGGCGACCGGCGTGGCCCGGTAACCACTGCGGGCGAACACGGTGATCGCCCGCTCGGTGATGATCGAGCGGCGGGCGTCCGCGGTGGACCGGAACGTTCCGGGCTCGTTGGCCATGAAGCACCCCTCTGGTGATTGACTAGTCACAAACCATATAACCGGCTGGGCTCCAGACTGTCAACGGACGGCCGGGCCCAAGGAGGCGGCGCCCGTGGCCGGTCCGGCGTTGTTCGGCCGCTCCATTCCCCGTCCCCGAAACATCTGTTTACTTTCGCGAAGTCATCGGCGACCGCTGTTAACAATTGCTAATTTCGCTTAAGCGAATGCGGAAAAAGGTCTTCGGGAACGTGTGCGGGAAACATTCGGGCAGGTTCCCATCGGTTTTCGGCGGTGGTGTTCGAGCGTCCGACCAGTGTGTGGTGAGGTGGTCCACGCAGGCGGTAAGGTGGTTCGCAGATCGCGGCCGGGCGGGTGCGGGAGCGCCGTCCGGATTTCTTTCGCCGGTGCTCCCGGTGCGTGGTGAAGCCGTTGTCCCCCGTTTCCCGGGCGCCCGTCCAGGCGCCCGTTTCCGTGCCCGAGGACGTCCTGGGCGTTTCTCTGGTCGAGCTGTTGTTCTCCCGGTCCGACGACCACCGGCCCGCCTTCACCCACCAGGACCACACCGCCGGGGTGGACGAGACGCTGACCTGGGCCGAGCTGGTCGCGCGCGTCGCCGTGGTGGCGGCGCGGCTGCGGGAGGTGGCGGCGCCGGGCGACCGGGTGGCGGTCATCGCGGCGCAGGAGCTGGCCTACCCGGTCGCGTTCTTCGGGGTGCTCGCCGCCGGGATGACCGCGGTGCCGCTGATGGACCCGGCCGGCGCCGGACTCGGGCGGCGGCTGGCCGGCACCCTGGCCGACTGCTCCGCCTCGCTCGTGCTGACCTCGCGGCGCGCGGTGGACCGGGTGCGCCCGATCGCGGCGTCCCAGCGGCTGCTGGTGGTCGACGAGCTGTCCGGGCCGCCCGCGGAGCCGGTCCGGCCCGATCCGGAGGCCCCCGCGTACCTGCAGTACACCTCCGGTTCGACCCGTGACCCGGCCGGTGTGGTGATCCCGCACCGGGCGCTGGCCGCCGCCTGCTGGCAGGCCTGCCTGGCCTACTCCGTCGGCCCCGGCACCACCTGCGCGGGCTGGATCCCGTTCTTCCACGACATGGGGCTCGTCCAGTTGCTGTGCGTCCCGGTGTACGCGGGCTGCCACTCGGTGTTCATGTCGCCGGTGGAGTTCGTGCACCGCCCGGAGCGCTGGCTGCGACAGCTCTCGGATCACCCCGACGTGTTCACCGCGGCCCCGAACTTCGCGTTCGACCTGGCCGCCGCGGCGCCCCCGCCGGCGGACCTCGACCTCTCCGGCGTGCGCATCGCGCTGAACGGCAGCGAACCCGTGCGCCCGGCGACGGTCGAGCGCTTCCAGGAGGTGTTCGGCCCGCTCGGCTTCCGGCGCGAGGCGCACCGGCCTTCCTACGGCCTGGCCGAGGCGACGGTGTACGTCACCAGCGCCGGTCCGGAAGGGCCGACCAGCGCCGTTTTCGACCGTGAGGCACTGGCCGCGGGCCAGGCCGTGGTGGTCGAAGGCGGCCAGGAACTGGTGTCGGTCGGCCATCCGGTCGGGCAGCGGGTGCGGGTCGTGCGGGACGGCGAAGTCGCCCCGGACGGTGCGGTCGGCGAGGTCTGGGTGCACGGCCCGCACGTCGGCAGCGGGTACTGGGGGCGCGAGGACGACACGTTCGACGCCTCGCTGGAGGGCCACGGCGGCTGGCTGCGCACCGGCGACCTCGGCGTGTGGCACGACGGCCGGCTGTTCCTGACCGGACGGCTGAAGGACCTGATCGTGGTCGACGGCCGCAACTACCACCCGCAGGACCTGGAACTGACCGCGGAACAGGCACACCCGGCCGTCCGCCGCGGCCGGGTCGCGGCCTTCGGCGTCACCGGCGGCGAAGGCGAGGGCGCGGTGGTCGCGGCCGAGTGGACCGGCGACGCGGACGAGACCGAAGTGCGCCGTGCCGTGCTGCGTGCGGTGTCCCGTGAATACGGCCTCACGCTGCGGAGGGTCACTTTGGCCGCTCCCGGCAGTCTTCCGCGCACATCGAGCGGCAAAGTCGCGCGGTCCGCCGCGCGGGCGAGGTACGGTGACGGCCGTGGATGATCTCTGCGCCGAGGTCGCGAAGGTGCTGGTGGACACCTTCCGGCTCGACCCGGACCGGGTGAAGCCCGACAGCCCGCTCGAGGAGCTGGGCATCGACTCCAAGGGCCGGGTGCGCCTGCTCGCCGCGCTGGAAGTCCACCACGACGTCACCATCGACCTCGGGCAGCTCGACCGGTTCACCGACATCGCCGCGGTGGCCGAGGTACTGGCCGAAGCCTTGAACGAACCGACCGGCGCCGGCCGGGCCAGCTAGGGAGAGAAGCGCACATGAGCGGCAGCGGGGGCTACACCGCGGGGACCGAGGCGATCGCCACAGCCTCGAAGAACATCACCCAGTACAGCAAGGACCTGCTCGACGCCAACCCGGACCTGGCCACCACCCTGGTCACCAAGGAGGGCTTCGGCAAGGCCCACGGGGACAAGGCGCAGAAGTACCTGGACGGGGCCAAGGCGCTTTCGGACGCGGTCACCGGCTACAACAGCACCCTGGCCACGTTCGGTTCGAGCCTCGAGTCGGCCGGGTCGAAGTACGCCATCAACGAAGACGACCAGTACGGCCAGATCAACGGGGCCGGGGGCGAGCTCTGATGGCCAAGAGCTGGGACGAAGTCAAGAAGCTCCTCGACGACCCCGCGGTCCCGAAGGACAAGAAGGCGTCGCTGCTCTACAGCGCCAGCACGGACGGGACGAAGATCCCGGACGACGAGCTGAGCAAGTACCAGGCGGCTTATCCGGCGAGCACCGACGACCTGTTCAACCCGAAGAAGACCGACGACGTCTACAAGGACGCCCAGGGCGCCCGCGACGAAGCTGCATACAACGAGGACATGCAGAAGAAGGCGGTCGACGACGGCAAGGGAAAGCTCGACGGGAACAAGCCGCCGACCACCGACGGCGGCGGCACCAAGACCTCGGACGAGATCTTCGACGCCGCGGCGCCCGCGCTCAAACTGTTCGAGACCTTCGGCTCGCTGATCGCCAAGTTCCCCGCCGACTGCGTGGGCACCACCCACCCGATCGACATGGAAAAGGACATCAACACCCCGTACAACGAGCAGCGGGGAATCTCGTTCAAGAACTTCATGGACGACGCGGCGCACTTCAAGACCGGTGCGACCAGCGTCGACAAGACCATGGACGACAGCAAGACCGCGCTCACCACCCTGCAGCACGACTGGCAGGGCAAAGGGGCCGACGCGGCCTGGGACCACTACAACGACGACATCCAGCCCAAGGCGACGAAGCTCCAGCAGTCGCTCGACGGCGCGAACAAGGCCACCGTGATCGCGGCCACCGCGGTGTTCACCCTGTGTAAGACCAAGGCCGACCAGGTCATCTCCGACTACAAGGAGTACGTGGCCAAGGCCGACTTCACCATGGCGCAGAAGATCGTCAACGTGGCGAACGGCTCGGCCGCCAGCGACGACGATCTCGCCGCCATCGCCGGCTTCCTCGACCAGAACTTCGGCACGAACCTGGTCGCGACGCTCAACGACCAGGGCTGCTGCGACAAGAACGACATGAAGGCCGAGGGCGAGAAGCTCGCCAAGCAGTGGATCACCAAGTACTTCATCCCGGACCTGTGGGACACGCACTTCAAGAACTTCGGCGAGAACTGCAAGAACACCAAGGAATTCGTCGACCAGGCCTACGACGAGCTCGACACGTTCATGGGCAAGATCAAGAACGAGTTCGGCACGGGGACCGGCGGGCCGGGCTCCGGTGGTTCGGGCAGTGGCTCGGGCGGGGGACCCGGTGGTGGTTCGGGCGGTGGCTCGGGCTCGGGCAGCGGTTCGGGTTCGGGCAGTGGCTCGGGTTCGGGTAGCGGTTCCGGCTCGGGTTCCGGTTCGGGCAGCGGCTCGGGCTCGGGCAGTGGTTCGGGTTCCGGTTCTGGCTCGGGCAGCGGTTCGGGTAGCGGTTCCGGTAACGGCGGCGGGAACGTGCCGCCGATCCCGGACACCACCACACCGGAAGGGGCGCCCGGTGGCGGCTCCGGCGGTGGCACCGGTGGGGGCACCGGCGGTCCGCCGCAGGTGCCGCCGGTCGACCTGGGCGGTGGCGGTTCCGGTTCGGGCAGTGGCTCGGGCTCGGGTTCGGGTTCGGGCAGTGGTTCGGGTTCCGGCGACGGTTCGGCCGGCAGCCCGCCCCCGGTGCCGAAGGTGCCGCCGATCGACCTGGGCGGTGACTCGGGTTCCGGGTCGGGCTCGGGTTCCGGTAGCGGCTCGGGTTCGGGTTCCGGCTCGGACCCCGGCGGCGGCTCGGGCGGCGGCTCCGGCTCCGGCAGCGGTTCCGGTGGTGGTTCGGCCGGTAGTCCGCCTCCGGTGCCGAAGGTGCCGCCGATCGACCTGGGCGGTGACTCGGGCTCAGGCTCAGGCTCGGGTTCCGGGTCCGGCAGCGGCTCGGGCTCGGGCGGCGGCGACGTGCCGCCGGTCCCGGACTCGACCACCCCGGAGGGGGACGAGCCCCAGGGCAGTGACTCCGGTGGTGGCTCGGCGGGCAGCCCGCCCCCGGTGCCGAAGGTGCCGCCGATCGACCTGGGCGGCCCCGGCGACTCCGGCTCGGGCTCCGGTGGCGGCTCGGGCTCCGGCGGTGGTGGCGGCGACGTGCCGCCGGTCCCGGACACGGACCTGCCTCCGGGCGACACCGGCGACGGCACCTCGGGTGACGGCGGCTCCGGCGACGGCAAGGACCCGTCCGGTCACGACGGCAGCGATCCGTCCGGGCACGGCGGCGGTGGCAGCAGCGGTGGCGGCGACGGCGACGGGAAGGGCGACGACCCGCAGGAGACGCTCAAGGTCGAGCAGAACGGCAAGACCTTCGAGATGACCGAGCCGGACAAAGACGGCCACATGGACATCAAGGTCGGCGACGACAAGGGCGGCGACTCGAAGGACTTCAAGCTCGACTGGTCTCCCGACGACAAGAGCGGCATACCCGGTCACCACGGTGACGGTCCGGCCGGTGGCGGCGACGGTCCCGGCGGCCACACCTACCACCCGGGTGCGGACGGCAAGATCCACATCAAGGACGGCGATCTCAGCATCACCGCGGAGCGCCCGGACGGTCCGGACGGGCCGACCAAGGTGACCGTGGACGACGGCACCGGCCACCCGTCCACGTACACGCTGGGCGAGACCGGTCACAAGGCACCGCTGAGCGACCACGGCCCGGCGACGGGCGGCCACGACCCCGCGCACCCGGGCATCCCGAAGCCGGTGGACACCACGCCGCTTTCGTCGACGTCCGGCGGCGACACGCCGATGCACACGTTCGACGGCACGGACATGCCCAAGGGGACCGACGCGGACGCGCCCTCGTTCGAGCCGGTCGACGGTGTCCCCGGAGGCGCTTCGGGCGCACCGCTGCCGACGTTCGACGGCACCGAGATGCCGGCGGACGCCACGGGGACGGACCACGCCGAGCCGTTGCAGCCGGTGATGCACGGCGACGGTGTGCCCGCGGGTGACCCGGGCGCGCCGGTCCACGCCGGTGCGCCCGACGGTGGTTCGGTGCCGGCCCACGGCGGGGCCTCGGGCGGGGGTGGGGGCGCGGCCGTGCCGTCGCACCTCACCGACGCGGGCGCTCCGCAGTCGCTGGGCGCGCCCTCGATGACCGGGGGGAGCCAGGGGATGCCGCAGCACGCCGTCTCGGACGTCTATTCGGCCCCGGCCGCACCGGCCGGAGCGCCGGGCCAGCCCGCCGGTGGCGGCGGCATGATGGGCGGAATGGGCGCGATGGGCGGCGGCCAGGGTGGTGGCGGCGGGGACCACGAGCGCGGTTCCCGGGCCTATAGTGTGGATGGCGGGGTCCTGTTCGACGCGGGCCCCGAACCGTCCCAGCGGATCACCGGGTCGCTCGACGACGACGAGGACCTGTCGCCGGCGTTCCGGACGAGGAGGTAGTCCGGCGATGGACGACATCGACGCCATGACCGCCCGGATGGACGCGCTGGTCCGCGAGCAGGCCGACCGCCGGACCCTGGCCGAGCAGCGGGCCAAGGAGACCAGAGCCAACGCGCACGAGTACATGACCAAGCAGGCGAAAGCCGCCGAACGCTACGTCATGCACCGCCGTGAGCTGGGCAAGCGTGAGGACGAGAAGGGCCGGCCGAAGCCGCAGGGGGTCTCGGAGTTCGACTTCGAGCCCGAGGGCCACCAGGCCGAGAACGGCTCGCAGGGCATCGAGGACATCGTGCCCACGGGTCCGCGGCCGGGCCGTCACGCGGAGCCGGCGCCCCCGGTCCCGCCGGCGCCGGAACCCACGCCCCCGCCGGCCCCACTGCCCCCGGCCCCGTCGGCCCGTCCCGCCGCGGGCCGTCGCCGGATGAGGACGGAAGAAATCGACGACGAGGACGACGCCTTCCTGAACAACCGCTGGCGCGGCTGAGCCGAAGCCACGAAGAAGCGGGTACGGCCGGTGGCCGTGCCCGCTTCCTCGTTCCCGGACCGCGTTGTGCTCTCGCGCGAACCGGCCCCGGGAGACAGACGCGGTGTGAAACCGGGCGGCCGGTTCCGGCGGAACCTGACCGTGGCGTGCGAGGAGCAATCGCGCCGGTACAGCTCAGCCCTGCGTGAGCAGGTGCAGCGCGTCGGGCTGGCAGGCGAGGAACGCCGTACGCAGCGCGCTGAGCCGTCGTTGTTGTTCGGCGGCCGGCAGGGCGTGCAGTGCGGGCCAGAGCTGGGCGGCCTGGTGGACGTACTGGAAATCGGGTGTCGGCTTTCCGAGCAACAGCGCGGCCGAAAGCACTCGCGCGGTGAACTGACGTGTGCTTCGCTCGGCTTCCGCCCGGTCGAGGTAATCGTATGACCCCTCCGGATCGCCGCACTGCACCGTCCCGGCGCCCTGCAACATCCGGTTCAGCAGCTTCTCGTCGGAAATCGTCAGGTGGGACTTCGCGTCCAGCTCGCCGGCGTGCACCTGGACCAGCAGCACGTCCGACGCCTGGCTTTTCACCTCCGGAGCCCACGAGCTCGTGGTGTCCTCCTCGACCGACTTCGGCGCGTCGGCCAGCGGCGCCAGCCTGCGCAGCGCCTCCCGGCCCAGGCCGGTGAAGGCGGCCAGGGACGGTGCGTGGACCTTGGCGACACAGACGCGGGGTGCGTCCGCGGTGCAGACCGGGGCCGCGGCGGCTGCGTCGGCCAGGTAAGTCTCGTAGCGGTTCGGCGGGAGCAGCGGCAACGATCCCGCCAACCCGATGGCGATCACCGCCACCGCCAGGTAGCGGCGCCGCCCGTGGGCCATCGCGAGCACCAGACCGCCGGCGGCCAGGCCGCCGAACCAGAGCAGCTGGCCCCAGGAGACCGAAGCCGCGAGGGTGCTGAAGTCGTCGCGAAGATCCAGCCCGGGGCCCAGCAGCATGCTCCGCCCGGAGACCCCGTACGCCAGCGTCCGCAGGGTGATCAGGCCGAAAGCCGCCAGCAGCGGTGTGGTGAACACCGAAGGCGCCACGGTACCGATGCCGAGTCCGAGCCAGGCCGAGGCGATCAGCGCGAGCACGCCCACGAGCATCGCCGGGAGCCAGCCGAGGTGCTGGTAGGGGGTGTTGACCGAGACCTGGACCGCGCCGAAGGCGAACAGGACCAGGAAGGCCGCCGTCGGCGCGAGCGCGAGCGCCCCGGCGGTCGGGAGCACGCGCTGCCAGGCGGGCCGCGCGGTGGTCGAGATCAGCTCGGCCGCCCCGGGCCGCGCGGCCCGGCGCCCCTGCCAGGCCCCGACGGCCAGCGCCACCGGGCAGACGATCTCCAGGGTGGAGCGCAGGGCCGCGGTGAACCCGGTCCACTGCGAGAACGGCGAGCCGAAGCCGCTGAACAGGTACAGCAGCGACAGCAGCCCCAGCACCAGCGACAGCCCGCCGGCCAGTGGCGCGGTCGAGCGCCGCAGCTCGAGGCGAAGAATCCAGGTGCGGCCGCGCGGCCGGAGGGCCCTGGAGTCGGTGTCGAGCACCCGTGTGGTCACCAGCCCACCCCCCGCCCACCCGTCCGCCGCGCGAACGGCGCCGAGCCGCCCCCCACTGTGCTGACCACCCGCATCGATCACTCCTAGCCCCGTCGCCCCGGCGAAATCCCCGCCAACACCCGGCAAGACGCCGCCCACACTCGACTGGTTCTCGTCGCGGTGTGTCCTAAGTCACTTACGTCTGCTGGTGGCTGCGTAGACGAGCAAATTCACCGGGTCCTTCCTTGGACCGTGATCGCTTCACCGTTCACCACCGAACGCACCGACTTGCTAGAGCGGCACCGCCCAACGACGCCGAGTTCACCAAGGCCCGGCCCGACGTGGGGCTGGCCAGCCACTCCGCCCGGCCGTCGACAGCGTGCATTCGCTTCACTCTCGTCGAACCCGCCGTGACGGGAGTCAACCTCAGGTTGCGTCGAGTGCGAAACGGCGCCTGTGGCGCTGATGCTGTGGTTATAAACTGAGCGTGTCAGTCCGGCCGCGAGGGAGGCAGTACGGACCTGGACCGGCAACGGCTCCGGGTGCCCCGTTCCGCCGGATCGCGGCCTTTCCAGACCAGCCTGCGACAGCCTCCGATCTTGGTACGGACATGGCGGTCACACTGGTCGAAGTCCTCGCCGACGACGGTGGAACCGAGGGGCTGACGTCCACTCCCTACGGCAGGAACGGGCTCGGGCTGCCGCTCCACGACACCGCCAGCGCGTCACGAGCTCGGGTGCACGCCACGAAAAGCAGACAGCGTTCCTTGAGGAGGTCACTTTCGCGCTGGCGCGCGTCCACTTCGGCGGGCGTGATCTCCTTCGCGAACGGAACGGCTTTGTCGTTCACCCCAACCACCGTGACACACTGAAATTCCAGACCCTTCATGGCGTGCATGCTCGCCAGCCGCACCCCCTCGACATCCGGTGCGGGCTGATCTTTGACGCGCACCGACGGGATGCCGTCGGCCTTGAGCTGGTCGTGCACCTTGTCCAAGGTCAGGTTGAACCGGGCACAGACGGCGATCTCGGCCGAGCCCACGCCCTGCTCGATCCAGTCGCGCACGCGTTCCGACACCGCGGCGGCCTCGTCCTGTGCTGTGGGAAAACCGGTGCTGACCGGCCTTCTGCCGTGCAGCAGCGAACGGTAGCCGGCCAGGTTGTCCACGCCGTCCCCACCGAGATCGTCGACCGCGGTCCCGTCGATCACGGCGGTCGCCCACGCCAGGATCTCCGCGGTGCTGCGGTAGTTGATGCGCAGACGGCTGCTGCGGCCGGTCACCGAGATCCCGACCGAGCGCAGCGACACGCGGGAGTCGTAGATCCGCTGGTGCGGGTCACCGGTGATGAACAGGTCGTCCGCGCCGGGCGTGACGGCGGCGCGCAGCACCCGCCACTGGGCCGGGTGAAGATCCTGGGCTTCGTCGACGACAACGTGATCGAAGCGGTGGTTCTCGGACGCGCTGAGCAGTTCGGCAGCACGGTCACAGATCTGCAGGTGCGTGGTGGTTCCCGCGGCACGCAGTTCGGCGCGGAATTGGTCGATCGTCCGCCAAATCTGTTCTCGTTGCGCCGAGCGCAGAGCCGCGCCGCGCCCATGACGTTCGACGTGGAGGTAGTCCTCGCGGGTCTTCACCTGTTGCGCGAGCACGACGTGGCGGAACTCTTGGGCCAGGAACTGCTCTGACCACGGCAACTCGAGTTTGCGCGCGATTCGACGCCACATCTGGCGTTCGTCGGCGTCGGTGATCGGAGATTGCGACTGACCCGAACCCTCGCGGACGACCCGGTTCGCGTAGGCATCCACAGTGGTCACTTGCACCCGGGCCAGCAGGCCCTCGTCGTCGAGCAGCAGTGCGAGGTTCTCCCGCAAGGTCTTGGCCAGCGCGTTGGTGAAGGTCGTCAGCAGAATCCGGCTGTCCGGAGAGCGGGACAGGAGGTGCTTGACCCGATGCAGGGCCACGACGGTCTTACCGGTGCCCGGTCCACCGGTCACCTGCGCCGGCCCGTGGTAAGAGACTCGGTAGGCCACGCGCCGTTGTGACGGATGCAGGAAGACCCGCCAAGCCGCAAACGGCTTTTCCAGGATCTCGGCGAGCTCGTCCGGGCTGGTGACCAGGGTGATCCGGTTCCGGGTGTTGATGATCGCCCGGGCCAAGCTGTCGTCGCTGTCGTCGCTTTCCGCCGGACGCCGTTCGGCCACAACGTCGCGGTAGACGTCTTCCGGGGTGAATCCTTCGGCGAGGAACTGCAGCACCTCGAATTGGTCCTCGGGCAGCAGCCCGCCGAACGCGTCCAGCTGGCTTTTGTCAGTCATCGCCCGCGCAGCGCGCAGGACCCCGTCGTCGATCCCGAGATCGCGCAGCACGGTGTCGGAGTGCCTCGCGAACAGCCGGACCGGTGCCTGGCTCGCGGCCTGTTCCAACGGCGGGGTGAGCTGCTCGATAGCGACGACGTTGCGGACCTCGACCGCCCGGGTCGCGGTGTTGACGGTGTAAAGCCGCTTCGCCGCCCACGCATACGCATCATCGTGGGGAACGACGTAGACCAGCAGGAAGATCTCGCTGCCGTCGTCCGGTGCCAGCACCACCCCGCGCCAGAAGTTGGTGATGCGGATGGTGCGCATCCGCGGATCGCGGGCGTTGTCGACCGACTCCAGGTGCAGGCCCTTGTCCGCGTACAGCTCGGCGACGGTCAGTTCCTGGAATTTGCGCATCGCTTTCTTGACCCCGGCCTTGACCTGCTTCTCAAGGGTGTCGTAAGCGTCCCAGAAGGTCTGTGCGAACCCGAGCTGCGGCATGGTCGTGAATCATACCGACCCGATCGGAACAAGTCAGTGATCTGAAAGTTCTTCCGCAGGCCACCTCGTCAGGAACGCGCCAAGGGCGTTGTCGATGAGGACGCCTCGGGCAGTGGGTTCGTGGCCGGTGCCGAGATGTTCCGTGAAGGCGTCTCCCAGAACGTCGATGACTGCTTCCTGCTGCTCGAGCGTCGGCTTCGGCTGCTTTTGGAGGGCGCCCAGCAGCTCAGGATCGCGCTGACCGAGCACCTCGACGACAACGTCCCGGAATTCTGCGGGGAGTTCGTCGAACACGGTGGTCACTCGGTCCTCCAACCGGCCCGTGACCGCGCCCAGGCGGTGACAATCTCGCCCTTCTCGTTGAGATTCACGATCGCATCCTTCCCTGTGAAACGGTACGTGCCACCATATCGGTCGGGTTTGTACCGCGGGGCCTTGACCGGGTTGTTGACCGCATCGTGAGCAGCGGCATCGTTCACGCCGTGCCCGTCGCGGCCGGCCATCTGGGTCTCTCCATGTTCGGTCTTACCGGATATTCCCTTGGGTGGCTCGAACGGCGGCTCCGCAGCTCCGCCACCGGTCGCACTCTGGTTGGTCTGCATCGGCGACACGTGGTCGTCGCCGGCCGCGTTCTTCGCGATGTTCATGGCTCCGGCGGCTGCCATGCTGCCTCCGGCAACCATCCCGGCAGCAGACACGACGTTCAGCGGCACGCCCGCGATCGCGCCGACCCCGGTGGCGTCGAGGACAAGTCCTGCACCCTCGCCGGTCGCGCTGATCATGGTGAGCCCGATGCCGGCGGCCGTCATAACCGCATCACCTGGATGGTTGACGACGGCGTTGAGGACAGACGCGGCGCCGTTGAGCAGGTGGCTGCCGGTGTCGGCGAAGAAGTTTCCGACGTCATCGAGCCAGCTCGAGCTCTGGGGCGCTCCTTCGGTCGCGTCCTGGATGGCACCGGAGACCACGTGCCGACTTCGTTGAGTTGTCCGCGGGCTCGGCTGAGGGTGTCCCAGGCAGCCTGGCGGGCCGCTGCGCCGGGGTCGTTGAACGTCGGGACAGGCTGGCCGCTCGCCGCCGCTTGAGTGACGTCCTGGTCGTGCTTGGCTTGCGCCTGCCGAGTCGCAGTTTCGGCTTGTGCCCAGGAAGCGATGGCCTCGGTCGCTTGCCCCTGGGCCCAGCGCAGCGTGGTGGCGTAGTGCTGCAAAGCATCGGCCGTGGTCAGCAACGCGTCTGCCGCTTTGTACCATTTGCCCGGCTCATAGGAGAACTTCTCGTGGAAGGTGCGGGCGGCTGGACCTTGCCAGGCACCCGTGTCAATGGCCTTCAGGCCCTCGGACGCGCGGCCGGCCTGGTCCGCCCGGGTGCGCAGTACGCGAACGTTCTCCTCGATCGCCTCGGGCGTGCCGACGACCAGCTCAGCGGGATCTTGCGTCTGACCGAGCTCAGCCATCGCTGACCACTGGCTCGCCGGGGTCGATCTTCAGGGTCCGAGCTGCAGCGTCGTCGTTCGTCCGGTACGCCTGAGTTGCTTTGGTGAGCACGTCACTGATCGCCTCGGCGTCATCGGTGAGCGTGTCGAGACCATCGCTCCACCGCACACAGAAGGCCATCAGCGAGTCGTGCAGCCCGGAGTGTCCGTACATGTCCGAGTTGCCACACAGGTTGCGGAGCTCGAAGCTCTCCTGGCCCTCGATGCTCTGCCGGATGCCGGTCGCCGCTTCATCGAGCTTGTCGAGCTCTACATGGAATCCTGGCCCGTCCACTGCGCCGCCCTCCTCGTCAGTGCCGCAGATACCGTATCTCCGGATGGAGGAAGCCGGCCAGTTCGTCCACCGACCGGCGCAGTTCATCAGGTGATTGATCGAGGTCCAACACGTGCTGATGAATCACGACGCCCGCGTGCCGGACGCGGTGCGTCGCGACAGAACCGCTGCCCGCGGCGTAAACGAGATGGCCGGCGGAAACGCCAAGTGCGGTGCAGTAGGCGAGCATCTGGTACAGATCGGCGTCCGGGAACCCCGCCGGTTTCTCGGCTTTGTACTTCGCGTCGGCGACCGCGAGCGGCGTTCCGTCGTCGGCATAGCGGACGAAGTCCGGGATGATCCGGATCGCGTGCTGTTCGTCGAGATGGTGCCGCGCCTGACTTCGGCAATATCCAGGCAGCGGGGCCAACGACTTGCCGAGTGCGGTGGTCACGAAATCCTCGAAAACGCGTGCCATGTCGAAAAGAAATCCATTGACGGTGACCTCCCCAGGCCCGCTCTCGACGGACGAACCCCGCAGCACAATCTCGGCGAGCCGGAGGGCGGGGTGATAGCGGGCGTTGAGCCGGCTGGGCTGCCACACCGGGATCTCGGTGCCTCGCCGGACCGCGGTGATCTCACTCAGCCGGGCGCGCAACCGGAGGAGCCGTCCGCGGACGTCGTCGGGGGTCCCTCCCGGAGTCCGGAGCAGGCTTGCACACGCCGCACGCAACAAGCGGTTCTCGGCGATGTCCTCGGTGAACTCGTCGTGCGTCAGCTCCAGCGGCACGAGCCGTCCGTGGTGCCGGCGGGCCTGTTCGCCCATCCGAACCCGGCCGCGCATGACGAGCGCGGTTTCGTCCACGCTGATGTAGCCCTTGAGCAGCCCCTGGCGAAGCGCGGTCTCGGCCTGCATCGCGAACAGCCGGGCGAGCGCGGGCACCAGATCCTCGTCGGGACGCACCTGGACGTCTTCGTCACGCCAGCCCGCGCCGTTCCGGCTGAAGCCCAGCAGGTAGAGCAGCCTGCCGATCGGGACCTTGGGCGTGATGCGCAGGTCCAGCGAGCCGCCGCCGGGCAGGTGCACCGCGGCGACACCGACCGTGCCTTTGGCCCGGATCCGCCAGTGTCCGGGTACGAACGGATCGGGCGCTGCCTCGACAACCTTCGACGCCGCGAGCGCGCGCCCCGCAGCGTCGTCGAGCGCGACCGACACCGCGGTCCCGTACTCGACGAGCGGCGGGATGATCACGACTTCGCGATGCTCGAGCGCAGGCCGGGCAAGCCGTACAGCTTCTCGATGCCGACATTCTCGCCGTAGTGGTGTTCTTCGAGCAGCGGGAGGATCTTCGTGCGCCACGTGCGTTCCAGGCCGCCGTCGCGATACACGCCGCGCTTCATCAGATAAGACGGCCCGATCTGGAAGTCGGGATCGCCGATGCGAGCGTTGAGTGAGTCGAGCAGATCGGCAGGCTCGGCGTCCCGGCCTTCGCGCTTCAACCACCGTCGCAGCAATCCACTGGTCGGTTCGAGCCGCGGCGAAAGCTCGACGAACGCGAACCGGCGGCGCATCGCGGCGTCGACCAGCGCGATCGACCGGTCGGCGGTGTTCATGGTCCCGATGATGAAGAGGTTGGACGGCAGCGCGAAGTTGTCGGCCGAGTACGTGAGCCGAACCGACCGGTTGCGATATTCCAGCAGGAAGTACAGCTCGCCGAACACCTTGGCGAGGTTGGCTCGATTGATCTCGTCGATCACCAGGAAGTGCGGTATGTGCCGGTTGCCTTCGCTCGCCGCAAGATCGGCGAGTTCACGCAGCGGCCCGGCAGTGATCCGGAACGCGACGTCGCGGGTCTTGGGGTCCTCCTGAGGCCGGAAGCCCTCGAAGAAGTCCTCGTAGGCGTAGGACGGGTGGAACTGGACGAGTTTGACCTGTTCGGGGCCGCCGCCGAAGAACTCGGCCAGCTTCAGCGCCAGGTACGTCTTACCCGTTCCGGGCGGACCGTAGAAGATCAGCTGACGATCGTCCCACAACAGGTCGCGGACCTCTCTGAGCCAATTGACGTCGTGGACCAGCAAGTCCTTGGCCAAGGCATCGTCCGGCTCGGGCAGCTCCAGTTCACGGCGGGCGAGCGCCGCCAGCTCCAGGCTGGAGTCGCCGCTCGCATCTTCGGCGAGTTCCTCATTGCTGCGCCCGAGCCCGGCGACCAGCCCGGCGACCGACGTGAGGTCGACGACATCCTGCTGGATCGAGAGCTTCTGCTGGAGTTCCTCGGGAAGTTCCGCGTAGTGATAGCCGACGCTCTGCCATTCCGCGGGCCGTCGTAAGTTCGACCGCCCGCCGTCCGAAGCGATCTGGGTGGCGTCGCCGGCGATCTCTCCGACGTAGAGATCGCCGTTGGAGATCGCGCAGATCGTGTCACCTGGCTTCATCTTCGACAGGAAGGCGTGCAGTTCGTCCACGAGCTGCTGCAACGGGGTGTAGGCGAGGATCGACTCGTAATCCTCTTCGACGACCGCGCGAAGCCGGTCTTTGGTCAAGCCGTCGTCGATCCCCTCACGCAGCCGACTTCCGGCGAGGCTGACCAGGCCGTCCGGCAACCACAGCCGCTGAACGAGGTCGAAACCGGCCACATTGGACCCTCGGACGAGCCAGGTTCGCTGGGCCGTTTGCCATGACGACTTGAGGTAGTCGGACAGCGGGAATCCATCGGCAGACGTCCATTCATGCCACCCGTTCGCGCTCCGCCCCAGCAGGATCTCCGCCGCAGCCGACGGGGAGTTGCATTCGATGTCTTCAGTCGTCTCCAAGTACCCGTGCCACTTCTCGGACTCGCGCATGCCGCCCGCGACGATGATGCGCTCGCGGCTCGTGTTCGACGACTTCATGTGCACCCGGAACGACGGCACCGTCTCAGACCGCGCTGGCGAACCGGCGAGCACGACGAACTTCTGACTGCCGTTGGTGCCTTTTTCCTGCAGCAAACGCCCGTGTGCGAGTGGCCCACCGCGGGGAAGCTGGAGCTGAAACTCGGGATACTCCTCGGCCATCAGGCCTCCTCACTCGACGCGGTGGCTGCAGGGTGGCGGGGACCGTGACCGGGCGGAGGGTTGAGGGTGGAGGTGTAGTTCTCGCCGTCGATGAGGGGGTTGTCGAGACTGACACCGGCTTCGGCCATGCGGTCGTACTCGGCGAGGATCAGATCCTTTGTGCGGTAGGTGCCGTACTTGGCCTCGTCCTTGCGCTTGACAATGGGGAAGGTGTCCAGGATGTAGTCTACGTCTTCGCGGGAGATGCCGTAGAGATGGAAGAAGAGAGCATCAAGTTCTGCGCGGATCACGACACGCCGCTCGTCATCCCAACGGAACGGCGCGCCCACACTTCCGATATCACGAGCAAACGGGGTCATATCATAAGTTGTATAAATTAATTCCAATACGCGGGCACGTACATACGACTCATGGAATCGCAGGTCACCCATTGCTGGCACTGGAATCTGATGCGACGTCCCCTTTGGTATGCTCGGCTGACTCAGACTATTGCGAAGTGCATAATCATACGAGAAAGCATTAAATACCGCCAGAAGTAGCACTAAGTCACTACTTTTTGGGCCAGTGCACAATATGATGCCATACGAGGCTGCGCCATATGGAATAATCGAAGCAATACTTGTCCGCTCATCATTATTTCGAGCCACACGCCTATGGCCAAGGAGTCCTGATTTGCAGTGAACCCCTTTTCTTCCAAGACGATTTGCAGTCACCTCGGCATCGGCCCAGTATTGCGGTTGAACGACTCGTTCGGGGCGACGAAGCCGGTCGTCATGGGGCTCTTTCTCCCCCGCAGAGTAGGAAAATTGGTGATCAAACTGGTGTATCATGCGCCCCTCATACAAAGGAAGGAGCTTATCCTCATCTTTAGTGAAGACTTTACCAGAAAGAATCCACCCATCTTTTACGAGCACTTCGCGCGCATGCAAGAAGTGAGCATCGTGAGTTAAGTTAAATAAGCCTTGCGACAACAAAACACCCCACGGGTTCCAGTCACCTTGGCCATGTTCGTCGGGCTCCTTGATGAGGACTGGGACGCGACGGTAGATGCCTAGAGTGATTTCGGCATCGCGACGCGAGCGGAAGATGGGGCACGTTCCGGTGTTCGGGTTGAGAAGCGTGATCTCCTCGGGAGTCAGCGTGAATGCTTTGTCAGCATCGTCCAGTTCGGCAGGATCGCGGAGGAAGAAAGCGAACGAGGCCGAAGGCTCTCGGAGCGCTTGGCCGACGACGGACAAGATGCAGAACTTATACGAGCGATGAACCTCCGGAAAAATCGCTGCTGCGTTCTCGAAGTCGTAGAGGGCGGCAAGGGAGCCATGCTGGACCAGGTTCTTGAAGAAGTACTGGGTCCGGGCGTCGGTGGCGATGCCGGTCGGCACGATGACACCTGCTCGGCCGCGGGAACCGGTCATGAGCTGCGTGGTCTCGGAGAAGACGGCATACGTGTTGAGGTTGCCTTGACCGGTGAGCGGTACGCGGCCTGACCGGCGCAGGAAGTGACTCTCGGCGTAGACCGCACGCTTCGCGTCCGAGTAAGCCTTGAAGAGCGGCTGCGTGTCGGGGTCATCGCTGAGTTCCGCGATGAGCTTCTTCCGGGTGTCCGCTTTGCCGACCGCGGCGATCGCCGGCGAGCGCTGGGCGAAGAACTCCTGCTCCTTCAGTTCGACGCTGTCCCACGGCGGATTGCCGAGCACGCAGTCGAAGCCGCCGCGCCATCCGGTCGCCATGGAGTGATCGCCCTCGGAGACTTCGAAGACGTCAGGAAACTCCAGATGCCAGTGGAAGAACCGGTACTGATCACGCAGCCGGACGATCTCCCCGTGCGTCGCCCGAGGCACTTCGGAGGTCGCGGAGTTCTCGAGTGATCGAAAGATCTTGTATGTCACCGCGCGCGGGCTGTCGGCGGCCTTGATCCACATGAACGCCGAGCACCAAGCATCCGCGAGATGCAAGGCATCAGTGTACTCCGCCGCCCCGGTCCACGAGGCGTAGTCGGCGGCTTGCCGACGCACCTCGCGAAGCTTGTCGGCGCTCTTCGCGGTGATGCGTCGCACGTTCGCGGCGAAAGCCTGGTTGGTGACCGTCACCGAGGTGTCCTCGATGTCGAAGAGACCGAACTGGCCGTCTCGCTCCTCGATGTGGGTCTTTTCCAGCAGCTTGGCAAACTTCTTTTCGTCGCCTTCGGTGGCAATGAACGCGCTGTCCGGGATACCGCCGCGCAGCAGGGCCGGAGTCGCACCGATCAGTGCGTTCCCGCACTTGATGTGGACGTCCAGGAAGTCCAGCGGCTTGCCGGGCTCCAGAGCCTCCAGCCACAGCGAGACCTTGGCCAGCTCGACCGCCATCGGATTGAGGTCAACGCCGTAGATGCACTTCGCGATGACCTCGTGCAGTGCGTGCTGGACCGCGCCGAACGTCGGCTCGGGGTTACGCTCGCGAACAGCCGCCACACGCTTCGCGATCCGGCGGGCAGCGGCGACGAGGAAGTGGCCCGAGCCGCAGGCCGGGTCGCAGACCGTCAGGGACAGCAGCTCGGCCACGATGGAATCTGAGGGATCCGGATGGCTGGCGTTGGTCGCAGCCTCCTCACCGCGCTTGACGGCGTCGTCGAGGACGGGGTCAAGCGTGGTGTCCAGCAGGCACGCGATCAGCGACGACGGCGTGTAGTAGGACCCTGTCGTCTTCCGAGCGTTCCCGGCGATCGCGACCAGCTCGAACTCGCGGTCCACCGCACTGTGCCGTGGAACGAGCTCCAGCAGCGACTCGTAGATCGAGCCGAGCTCTTCGGCATCGAGGTGACGGTAGTCCACCGAACGCCATCGACGGGAGCCCGCGTCCTGGACCTGCGCGAGGTGCCGAACCGCCGACAAAAGGAACTCATTCGACAACGACAGGTCGTGCAGAGGAGCGTCGGCCGGCGTGTCGTCGAAGATTCCGCCGAGGCCCGGCAGCCCAAGCTCGGGTCGGCCGTCCTCATCGCCCAATGCGTCAAGGACGATGCGCAGCGCACGGTAGAGGTCGTCGTGCGCAGTGCCCTTCCGCCGTCGGGCGTGAGCACGAAGTTTGGCCGTCGAGAAGTACCGCGCGTACCGTTCGCGAGTCTCGTCACCGGCCGCAGGGATGTGCAGGGCGTCGCGGTCGTCGGCGACGAATACGAACAGCAAGCGATAGACCAGTCGCAGCAACGCGCTGTGCAGTGCGCCAACGTCGATGTTCTCGCGCAGCGTGGAGTTCGCCGGGTGGCGAAGGAAGCCGGTGCCGAGGGTGGTGATCGCGTTTTGGACGCCGTCGCGCAAGCTGTCCAGCGCGCGGGTGCCGGACGCGATTGCGTCCACCCGCCACTTCTCCAGCCAGCACGTCGACGGCGCCGCGTCCTCCGCGACATCGAACCGCGAGACGTGCAGCAGCCGATACAGCAGGACGAACTCGCTGAACAGCTCACCGTCGAAGATGGCGTCCAGGTCGAACTCTACGTAGGACGCGGCCGCCAGGGCACTGGAGTCGCGCAGCAGTCGCAGCTGCCGGCCATTCGTGACGACGCCCCACAGGTGGGCGTCCGTGCGGTTCAGCAGCTCCTGGACCAGTGACTGCGCCGGGACGCTGCCAGCGCCGTCCGGCCGCTTGTCCAGCGAGACGTTCCACGGCGCCAGGTGGATGGGCACGTGGTTCCAGCGATGACTGATCGCGAACGCCTTGGTGCCGTCGTCTGACACGAGTCCGGCGGCGCCCAGCCGGGTCAGCCGGCCGAAGCCGAGCTCGTCGAACAACGGCAGCAGCCATTGCGATACGGCCAGGCCGGTGGGGTCCGCGGGTGTCTCGGCATCCGGAGCGATCGGGAGCTGGGAGCGCAGCTCGGTCCACAGCGACTTCAGGTAGTCCCAGTGGCGTTCCGCATCGTCGCGCACGGAACGTGATCCGATGACCCGGTAGTCGGCCGGCGTGGAACCGGCGACGCCTTTGCCTTCGGAGATGCGAAGGAGCATGTCGGCGGGCAACAGGCTGTTGACCGGGTGGACCGCGTCGAAGTTGCGAGTGGTGCTGGACATCAGGCGGCACCTCCAGAGACTGGCAAGTAGACGTAGGCGCCGAGGATGTCGGCCGGCCTCTGCGCGACGACGTTGACTCCGCGGACGATCTCCGCGGCGGCGCGGCGGGCATCGCGGTGGGATTCGAGCAGGTCGGCGGCGAGTTCGTCGCCGTAGTTCTCCAGGTACGACTTCGTCTCGTCGAGTGCATCCAGCACCCGGCCCATCGTGCGGATGGCGAACTCGCGGTCGGTGTTTTCGTCCGCTGCGAGGTCGGCCAGCTCCAGTGCATCCTCCGGAGAGAGCCAGACGGCCTTGGCCGGTGCACCCTGGAACGCGACCAGCCGGGCGTCCTCCGCCACCAGCTGCCGCTCGCCTGCCCGGGACGGCAACGTCAAGTGGAACCGGTAGCGCACGAGCAGCAGCGTGGTCCGGACATCGACTGCCCTTGTACGGATCACCCCACAGCGGCGGGCGGGGCGCGGGCCTTCGGTCTGGTCGTCCAATGCCGCGTTGAGGACGTAGCCCGCGATCGCACCGACCACCGGGTCGGTACGCACCAGCGCCGCTTCGCCGCGTGCCACGGCCGAAGTGGCGCGAAACGGCACCGGACGACCGGACTCGACGGCGTCGCCGCCGACAACCGGTGCGACGGCGTCACGGAGGCCGACCGGCGTGCCGCTCAGGTCGGCGGTGAATCCCTCATCGTCCTTGCCCAGCACCGCCTCCAGCGAAGCCAAGGCTTGCCGGGTGAACTCGCGTACCTCGTCCGCCCGGCCCAGGGTGTCGCGGATCGCCAGGACCTCTTTGGCGACTTCTTCGGGGCGGATCGTGCGCTGCGCGAAACGTGACCGGGACGCCTTCTCTCGTTCAGCGGCCGACTTCCAGTCCGCCTCCAGTTTCCCGGTCATCTCGCTGATCGTCTCAATGTCGAACAGGCTCGCCTGTTCCGGCTTTTCGTTGCGCATCAGCAGCCACTCGACGACCGCGTTCGTCACCCCGGATGACGATTCGTCCGGCACCGACACCGAGATGCCCAGGTCCTTGCGGATCTGCCGGTGCTTCTTGATCAGCACTTCGAGGACCTTGCCGTCGATGCCGTTGTCGCTGCCGTACAAGGTGATGACCTTGACGGTGTCGCGCTTCTGACCGAACCGGTCCACCCGGCCTTCACGCTGGTCGTGGCGGGTGGGGTTCCACGCCAGGTCGTAGTGCACGACGGCGTCGAAGTGGTGCTGGAGGTTCACGCCTTCGGAGAGGCAGTCGGTAGCCACCAGCACGCGCCGGGCCGCCGGTTCCTCGCCCGCCAGGTCGGCCAGCTCCTCGATGCGCTGCAGTCGCTGCTGCGGCGACAGCGTCCCGGTGACCGCCCGCACGACGGTCTTGCGTCCGAGCTTGCCTTCCAGCCGATCCGCGACGTATTCGGCAGTCGGGATGTACCGGCAGAAGACGATCGGGTGGTACCCGTCGGCCAGGAGCGTCTTGAGGTGCTTGATCAGCGTCGCCAGCTTCTTGTCTTCCTCTGGACCCTCCAACTCGGCTGCCCGCTCGGCGAGTTCGGCCAGCCGGGCACCGGCGTCCTCGGTCTCGGCGCCCGGGGCGACGTCGAGGCCTTCCAACGCATCGGTGTCACCCGAGTCGCGGGTCAGCGGAGCGCCCAGCCGGTCAACCTCCTCCGCGGTCGCGGCAGCCGCCGTCGCGGACCGGGTGCGCAGCGTCTGCGCGGCTGCGCGCGGTGAGGAAACCAGCGAACGCAGCAACGCGATCGCCGACCACCAAGCGATCCGGGCCTCCCGCTTGCCGCGGTCGCCGGCAGCGGAGACGCGCTCGCTCGCGTAGGCGATCGAATCCTCGAGAAGCGATCGGTAGGCTGGCGAGAGCTTGTACGTCTCGTCCTTGAAGTACCGGTCGGCGGGGAACTTCTTGTCCTCTCGGAGATTGTTGTCCGTCAGGCCGTCTTCGGTTGTGAGGAACTGGCGCACGTCCGCCCGCTTGCGCTGCACAAAATGCCCGGCGAGCAGCCGTCGCCCCGCGTCGCTGTCCAGTTGGACACGGGCGAGTTCGGGCTTGAGCAGCCCGAGCAGCGCACGGAACGCGCTTTCCTTGCCGCTGTGCGGGGTGGCCGTGACGAGGAGCAGGTTACGTTCTTCGTCCGCCGCGACCTTTTGCAGCAGCTCATAGCGAAGCTGGTTCTGGGTGGACGTGTTTTCCTCGGCAGCGACACAGGTGTGCGCCTCGTCGACGATGACCAGATCCGGGCAGTGCTTCACGAAGTCGTCACGGTGCCGGGTGGACTTGATGAAGTCGGTGGACACGATCACGTTCGGGTACTTGTCGAACAACGACTGCCCCAGCTCAAGCCCACGCTCCAATTTGGACACCGTGGAGGCGAGGACCAGCTCGGCGTCCATGCCGAACTTCGTGCGCAGTTCCTCCTGCCACTGCTCGGCGAGCGCGGGCGAGCAGAGTACAGCGAGCCGGCGCGCGCTGCCCTGGGCTAGCAACTCGCTCGCGATCAGCCCGGCTTCCACGGTCTTCCCGATCCCGACGTCGTCGGAGATGAGCAGCCGGACCACCCGCTGGCGCAGCGCCATCATGAGCGGGACAAGCTGGTATGCCCGGGGCTCGACCGCGATGCCGGCCAAGGATCGGAACGGCCCGGCACCGGAGCGAAACCCGATCCGGAGGGCGGAGCGGAGCAGACCCGCTGCTTGCGAGTCGCCCAGGTCGTCCGGCGACGGCGGCTGGAACTCGGCCCCACGAACGTCCTCGAACGCCGGGAACACGGCGGCGATGTCGTCGTCGGCGCCGCCGAGCGGGCGCAGCACCAGCATGTCTTCGGCGCTTTCGGGCAGGACCACCAAGTCCCGTCCGCGAGCGGAAACCAGTGAGCCGGCGGTGTAGGTCGTCATCAGTCAAAGTCTCTTTCGTCGCTCAGATTCCCACGCCGGTACCGAAAACACACTGGTATTTCTTGACGATCGTCGCCCAATCCTCGTCGTGCCTGAACCGCACAACATCCCAGCCATGGTCGTACAGCCGTTCCTGTGCTTCCGAGTCACGCTGCGCCACGACGGCGTCGTCGTGCACCGGGCCGTCGAGGAAGATCGCGACCGGCCCATTGGCGAAGCGGTAGGTGAAGTCGGGCCGGGCCAATGCGCCGGCTTCGAAGGTCTGGGTCTCGTCCGGCAGGCGGAGGCCGTGTTCCTTGAGCCAGTCCACAAACTGGCGTTCCAGATTGGTCTCGACTTGCCCGGAGATCCTGATCTGCTGCTCGGAGCGGCTTTCGCCGCGCCCCGTTGATTCGGCGTCCGCGCCGGCCAGCCGCACCAGTAGGTCCCGGATCAGGTGCCGGTCGATCACCCCGTGATTCGCCTGATTCCCGTAAGTGAGCAGGCATTCGTAGCATCCGCGCGCGCATTGGCGCTCAGGGCTGGGACCCCTGCGGTCAGAGCCGTCCGGAGCGAAGTGACAGATGTCCAGCGCGACGGCCGCAGCCCTGCGCAGTGCGTCCTTTTCGGACTCGATGAGTCGCAGGACGCCGGCGCCGCCTTCTGCCGCTTCGGTAAACAGAAGCCGGTCACGGGGTCCGTCGTCAGGCGGCAGTAACTCACTCGTGAGCTCGGAGTCCTCCAGCTCGAACGCGGCTTCGATCCCGCGTTCCAGCGCATACATGAGCGAGAGCGCGACCGGTTCTTCGAGCGGACCGGCCAGCTTGACCACGAGAATGTTGCGGCGGTCCTCGACGTACGGGAGCACCCGCTTCTTGCGGCGCGACTCGTTGCCATCCGCGTCGACGACCGGCAGTTCGCTCGAATCGCCGGACGCGTCGGCTGCGTCGCGCTCGTTCATCCAGCGGCCGTCGGCCGGGTCGAGCCAGAAGCCGTCCGGCTCGTTCTCCTTCACGCGGATGCGTCCGACGTTGGTGATCCGCACCGTCGCCGAGTCGCCGTAGGTGACCGTGGCGATCTTGCCCGCGCTGTCGGCGATGGATGCGTCACGGCGACCGGGCCGCGCGCCGTGGTCGTGGAACCGGTAGGAGGTCACGAGCCGGAACCCGGCACGCCGTCGCTCTTCCTCGTCGGACGAGATCCGTTCCCGCTTGCGGGTGTAGAATGTGTGCAGTTGCAGCAGGCCGACCGTCTTCTCGCGCAGCGGTTCCTTGCACATCTCGCACTTGTCGGCGTTGTCCTGCTCGTTGTGGTGATAGCCGCAGGTGGAGCAACGTTTGGCCGTGGTCGTAACTACATCGCCGGTGGCGTCCGGGGGCAGCTGGATCCGGGTGACCTGGTATCGGGCGCCCTCGTGGTAGATCAGTGCCCCGGGCCCGAACTCGCGGATGGCGAGGAACCGCGGGCGCTGCAGGTAGTCGCCATCACCGAGGCGCCGCGCGGACGTCGGGATGTAGGCGGCCAGCGGCAGCCGGGGGAAGGAATAGCCGGGCAGGAACCCCTCACTGGCGAGATAGCGGTAGGGGTTGAAGTCGGACAACACCGAGTTGCTGTCGACGCTCTCGTTCTTGAGTAGTTTCAGCTGGGTCTCGGCCTCCCGGCGGCGCCCGACCGCGATGTCCTGGTCGCGTTTGGACAACGTGTGGTCCAGGACCCGGCGATTCTGCTCGGCCTGGTCCTGGAGCGCGGCCGTGTACAGCTTGCGCCAGCGTCCGAAGCTGCGGTCGAACTCCTCGGTAGCGCCGCGGACGGTCTTCTCCAGCCACCCGTCCTCCCACCAAGTGGTGTCCGCGAAGTCCGTAATCAACCCGCCGAAGATCTCCTGGGCGGCAATTGCCGCCCGTCGCTGTGCGCCGGAATCTCGGCGGGCCCGGTCGACGTTGTCGAGCAGCGGCAACTCAGGCTGGGGGATGCGAGCACTCTCGTCATGGCTGATGTCGATGAGGTGCGGGATGGTGTTGCCGAGTTTGAGATCGATCTCGGCCAGCCAGATGGCCTGGACGTGCGATCGCACCAGGTCCTCGTTGGTAAGATCCAGGCGCGGGCGGGTGATGATCCCGGCGACCATCCGGTCCGACCGCCGGAAGTAGTACTGGTCGTGACTGTTGCCGGTCGCGCAGTAGGTGGTGACCAGCGCGGGCTGGCCAGATCGGCCGGCCCGCCCACTGCGCTGCGCGTAGTTCGCGGGCGTAGGTGGCACGTTCCGCATCATCACCGCGTTGAGCTCGGCGATGTCGACGCCGAGTTCCATCGTCGGGGAGCAGTAGAGCAGCTTGAGGTCACCCTTGCGGAACTCGTCTTCCCGCTTTTCGCGCTCCGCCGGGGCGACCTGTGCGGTGTGTTCTCGCGCGGCCAGCCCGCCGAGCGCACCCGCGGCGCTCTTGTACAGGTCGCGGAAGAAGGTGTTCACCCGCGGACCGTCACCACTGGCGTAGGTCCGGGTCAACGGGTCACGGGCCCCCGTCTCGCCGGTCCCGGCCTTCCAGATGAGGCTCGAGGCCGCGACGCGGTACCCGGTGATGGTCGAATCGATCGCGCGCTGGAACCGGCGGGCACGCTGGGGCACCGACTGGAATTCGGTCACCAGACCCGCGTCCGACAGCACCTTGAGCAGATCGGCGATGACCTGTTGCGCGTCCTCAGTCGAAAGGTCACTGAAGTGCGCACGCTTCAGGTACTTGCCGAATTTCCCTCGGCCGGAGCCGAACAGGCCGGTACGATCCATCCCTGGCCGGGAACCTTGGGGGTAGGCGATTCCCACCTGCGGACGGTCACCGGGCGAGGCCAGCACCCACGGGTCGACCAGGCGTTCTTCACTGGCACGCTGCAGTGTGTCGAAGTCCTCCCGGAAATACTGGACATCGATGGCGAGGCCACGGCGCATGTGGTCCAGCAGCACGTGCATGATCTCCGCGCGCTGCTTGGGATCGGCGCCCTGCAGGCTCGGGTGCGTCTTGGCCCAACGATCCTTCTCTTCGGCCAGCCAGTCGAGATCCGCGTAATGGATTTCCAGGAGCCCGGTCTGCTCGAGGTTGGGCATGGTGATCCGCCAGCCGCGCTGCAGATCGGTGTATAGGCGGAACGCGATCACGTCCTGCAGAGTCTTGGCCGCGTTGCGTTGCTGCGTTGGCGACAGGCCTGCCTTGCCCATGTAGTCCGTGATCGCCAAACCCAGCGCGGCCGCGACCCGCGGGGCGAGCTCCTCGTGCAGGATGCCATCGTTGCCCGCATCGGAAACCGCCCGGTAGAGCGCGGACCGCAGCTGCGTGATCTGCACGAAGTCGTTGAAGTGACCTGCTTGCAGGGAGGCATCCTGCCGGTTGTCGACGAAGGTGAGCAGCTTGCGCGCTTTCTTGTCCAGCGCCCCAGTGGGGATCTCCTTGAGCGAGCGCACGATCGACGTCGAAACCAGGGACGTCGCCGACGAACGGCCCTCCTGGTCGAGGGTTGCGAGCTTGGCGAAGTCCTTGCCTCAGGTCTGCTCATAGCTGACACTGCAGTGCAGGCAAAACAGGAAAGGCGCCGGGATGAACGCCGCGGCCAGCTCGCCGGCATCTTCGTTGCCGTAGGGATCGACGGTGACGGCAACGGGCAGCCGGGGCACGTACGAGTCCCGGACGACCTCCTCGCCCTGGTCGTCGAAGGTCAGCCAGGAATCGGGCAACCGGCGGTCGGCGACGGCCTCCTTGGCGTGGGCCGGCCACGGACGTTCGGCGTCGAGGTAGAGGTAGCCATCTCCGGCGCGGCCGCCGCTCGCGGCCGTGTCCCGGCGGGGTTCGTAGCAGAAACCGCCGTCCCGCGTTTCCTTGCGCCAAACGGTCAGGTACTCCTGGCCGCACTCGCGGCAGAACGCGATCGGCAGCAGGACCTTGCCGTCCGAGCCCGGTTGGATGCGTTGGTAGTCCCGGGTCAAGTGGCGGCTTTCCTTGTCCTCCAGGGTGACGTAGACGGTGTCCCCCTTGGAGAGGAACTGGTGCAGCCGGAAGGCGAACAGCGGACGCTCGGTGTTCGGGTGCCGTGCTTCGGAACCGGCCCTCAGCGTTTCGCGGATCGCGTCACGGCAAACCTTTTCGTCCACTCCGCCGGCCGCTGAAAGTTCCTTTGCCGCTTCCTCGATCTTCGCGGGCCTGCTCCGGATCAATCGTCCGGATTCGTCGGTCGCAAGGCCAAAACGGGTTTCTATCCACCGCGCCAGCGGATCCGCCACCAGGTCGGCATAGGCCCGTGGGGCATTCCGGACGCGCAACCGCTCGGCCGAAACCGACGTGGGGGTCTCTTCGGTGGCACGCACGAGCGTCTCACCGATCACGTGCTCCGGGCTCACCTCGACGCCGAACAGAGTGCTCGCGACCGTCGCAACGACGTTTTTCTGATCCGCCACGGTGTCCTCGCTGGACATCGTCGCGGAGGTTCCCACGCACTGCAGGCGCTCGGCCTCGCACGCCTGTCGGACTCGGCGGATCAGCAGGGCGACGTCGGCACCCTGACGGCCGCGATAGGTGTGCAGCTCGTCGAAGACCAGGAATTCCAGGCCCTTGGCCATCCGGATCAGCGAGCGCCGGTCGTCGGGCCGGGTCAGCATGAGCTCGAGCATCACGTAGTTGGTGAGCAGGATGTCCGGCGGATTGTCGCGGATCTCCTTACGCCGTTCGTCGCCCTCCTGCCCTGTGTATCGCGCATAGGTGACGGGTTCGCGGCCCTCGCCGTACCCGTCGAGAAGGAACTTGTCGAGCTCCTTCAACTGGCTGTTGGCCAGCGCGTTCATCGGATACACGATGATCGCGCGCACACGTTCGCGGGCCTCCGAACCCTCGCGTTCGCGCTTCTTCAGCACCCGGTCGACGATCGGCACGATGTACGAAAGCGACTTCCCCGATCCGGTCCCCGTGGTCAGCACGTAGGACTCGCCAGTCTGAGCGACATCGATCGCCTCACGCTGGTGCCGGTGGAGCGTGAGCGGACGGCCGTCACAAAGCGCGCCACCAGGGGTTTTACCGGCCTGGAAGATCCGGGCGCACTCTTGGTGCAGCACGCCGGAAGCCGTCAATTCGAGAAGTGTTCCGCCCGTCGCGAAGAATGGGTTCAACGAGAGCCAGGGATCAGGCCACTGGGATTTGGCGTCCAGGTCCTTTTCGACGAATTCCTTGATCCGCCCGTTGCGGATGATGGTCCCGCCCTCAGTGAATTCGCGGTAGTCCTGGATGAGCTTCCGGTGCACCGCGAAGACGTCCATCCCTGAGGCCGTCGGGCGGGCGACAGGCTCCGCCGCGGGCCTGACCGGCTGTGTTCGCTGAAACCAGGTGAGGGGATTCAAGTCGTCCCAGCCCGGCACTGTCGCCGAGCCGGTGACCAGGCGCACGAGCTCGTCACGCACAGCAACAGCGTCCTCTGGCCGGTCGGCTGGATTCTTCTCCAGAAGCCTGGCGATCAGGCGGGCCAGCTCGTCCGGCACGTCCTTGCGGATGACCTTGACCGACGGAGGCGTCTCGTCCAGGTGTTTCTGCCCGAGCTCGTGCGCGGACGTGCTGGCGAACGGTGGAATCCCGACGAGCAGCTCGAACAGCACGCAGCCGAGTGAGTAGAGGTCGGCCGCCTGGCCGACCGTGGAAGCATGGAACTGCTCGGGCGCCATGTAGCGGGCCGTTCCCACGGTGACGCCCGTACTGGTGATCCGGTCGTCTTCGCCGCTGTCAATCATCCGGCCCATGCCGAAGTCGAGGACCTTGACCGCGCCGCCTGGCAGCAGCATGACGTTGGCCGGCTTGAGGTCACGATGGACGACGTCCTGGGCATGTGCCGCGGCCAGGCCGTCCGCGATCTGCGCCCCGAGTGCGGCGACCCAAGAGACCGGCAGCTGCGGTTGTTCGCGGGCGAGGTCGGCGAGTGTGCGCCCGTCGAGCAGTTCCATCACCAGATACGGCAGGCCAGAGGCGTCCACGCCGCCGTCGATGAGACGCGGAAGATTGGCATGGCGCAGCTTCCGCATGATCCGTATTTCGCGCGCGAACCGTTCGGTCGCTTTGTCGATAGCGGCGGCGTCGATGGCTGAACCCGAAAGGCTGCGGAGGATGAGCTTGACTGCGACTTCATGGTCAGACAGCTCGCTGGCCTGGGCGTCTTCAGCGCGATGGACCTCGCCCATGTTGCCTCTGCCGAGCGGAGCGAGCAACCTGAAGCGTCCTGCCACGACGTCCACGTCTTCCAGCAACTGGTTCCTCCCCGCGATGCTTGATCAGGCTTGCTCGCTCTATGTCGATCTCAGCACGCCCAGTGCAACACGTTACCTAGGTAGATTTTTCAGACAATGGGCAAGCTGCCGAGACTCATGCCTGTGAATCCGCAAAGTGGACTCAGCGAGGGCCGCTCTTGCCCGTCCCTTTGGGCAAGGTTCTGGTCGGGCCATCCGACGGATGGGCCGCGGCTCACTCGACAGTCAGCTGTTTCGAGCAGTGCAAGGAACTGTTCGCTCACACCGGGCAGGCCAGCTGATGCATCCCAGATCTTCGACGGCCAGCAGTAGTGGCGACAACCAGTTCGGCCGCCCGGGGGCTCCCGCAACAGCTACGCCTGACCTGCTCAGGCGATCCTCGAGCCGCGTCGCGGAGTAACCACTGACAGCCGCACTCCGGATCAGGCCAGGTGTTGTCGTCAAGCATGAATCCGAAGCAACGCATAGCCTCAATCACTCTTGTGACCAGGACTGAGGTGCCCCCGGCGGGAGCACCAAAGGATGGGAACAGGGCTGACCAGCAGTTTCAGAGCGGGTGCATGGTGGTGCAAGCCAGTTTCGTCGTGTAATGGTCAGGTGGCGCTCGCGTTCGGTGAGGCGCGGGTGTCGTTCGTCGGTGCCACTGCACTACGTCACGGATGACCGCCGCCTGCTGTAGGCCAAGGCGCTCAGCCTCGGCGCCGTCAACGAGGTTGATCTCGAAGACAACGTCCGGGGCTTCACCCTTGCTGCTGGCGGCGGGTCCGCTACCCGAAGTGGCTGTCGTGTTCATGCCGCGATCTGAGCATCAGCGTGTCTCAGTGCTTCGCGGTCGACCCGGTCCATGCCGCCCCACACACCATGACTCTCGTCAGTGGTGAGTGCCGTGATGGCGCAGGTGAGGCGTACCGGGCATAGGCGACAGGTCTCTTTGCAGTCCTCCGCAGCCTTGCTTCCTGGCTCGGCGTCGGTCCAGTCGTGTTCTCGGTCTGCGTTTCGGCATGCTGCGTACACGTGCCACTTCGGTGCACGCAGCGCGACGAGCGTGGTCACGCGGCCGGACGAAGGGGGTCGCCGAGGAGGTAGTCGGCGAGGTGGCGGGAGGCGGCGTTGAGCTGCGCTGCCACTTTGTGGCGACTCATCCCGCGCCGCTTGGCCGCGGTTGACCGGTCTCCGTGGTCGAGGAGCACATCGGAGACGAGGTCGGCTTCGTGGGGTGTGATGACACCCGAGAGCATGGCTCCGGCGAGGACGAGGTCTGGGTGCCCGCTCGCTGCGCGGGTGTCGACGGCGGTGTCGGTGAGTTCGGACCGGGACATCGCTCGCCGCCTTTCACTGTTGCAGGCTTCGTGGCCGCGCCGGAATGCGGCCCAGTAGAGCTGTCCGAAGATCTTCGGCGAGCGGGCGTCGGTGATATCGAGTGCTTGGAGGAAGCCTTCGAGGATTTCGGAATCCAGGTCGTTGCGGTCACCGCAGAAACGGGAGCCCAGTTTCCCGGCGATGGCCTTGAGGCCGGGCATCATCATGGCGGCAGCGATGGTGGTCCATGGCTCCGGCTCCGCATGTGCCCGTCGGACAAGTTCCTGCCATACGGCGTCTTTGCTCACCCAGCTCGTCTGCCGCTTCAGCAACAGCACGCGCACATCGTCCAGCGGCAGCACCTTGGCGGGCAGTCCGCATCCCAGCGCCGCGCAGTCGAGGGTGAGCGGCTGTGGTCCGGCGGTCATCGCCAGGAACCGGCGCTCGATCATGTCCAGGTGCGAAGGGGAGAATGAGGTCATCGGAGAAGAGCCTTTCCGGGGGACGGGGACATCTCACTGCCTAACCCGCCCATAGCGCCGTTCGATGGGAAGGATTCACCAGAACGGGTGACGTGTCGCTGTTGTCCTCGGCTTGGCACCTTGTGTTCGTACCCTGAGTGCGTGATCGAAGACGGCGAGATGCCGGAGGCGGAGGCCCCCGCTGATCCGTGGTCAGCTCTGCTTCCAGGACAGGAACTCGTCCCGGCGTACCTGACCTCGCGGTTCGCGGCGCAGTACCGGGTGATCGTTGATGTCCTGTTGGCCGAGCAGGACACGAGCCTGACCGGGTTGTCCTATGACGAGGTGGCTGCCGGGGTTCGCGCTGGCCTCGCCGGACAGGTGCCGGCAGACGTGGTCGACCGTCTGCTCGCTCCCGAGGTCCTGCACCTCGACGCGCGGTTGGAGCGGTTGGTGCAGTGGCGGGTTTTGACCCGCTGGCAGGAACCCGCACGCTCTGGGGAGGACTTCCTGCGTCGGCGTGACCGGTACCAGCTCACCCCGAGAGCAGCCGGTCTGCACGTCTTCTGGTCGTCGGTCGACGACACCGAGGAGGCCGCGGGTGATCTCACGTTGGCGCCGCGTGCCATCCACGAACGGCTGATCGCCTTCGCGGAGTCGATTCGCCAGGCGGTGTACACCGTCGCGGCGACGGAGTTCCAGCAGGTCGGAGCCATGCACCAGGCGATGGCCACGGCGGCTCGCGGGTGGCAGCGCACATTGGCACACGCCCTGTCGGGTGGCCCGGACCAAGCCAAGCAGGACCTGTTGTGGCAGACGTTGCGTTCCTACATCGGCATGTGGGGTGAGCAGGTCGATGTCCACACACCTCGGATCGCGGAGCTGGTGGTCGAGCTCGACCCGCTGTTGACCCCTGACGTGTGGCGGGCGTGCGTTCGCGCCGCACTGGACACCGATGCGGACGACGAGGTGGTGGCCTCCCAGGCACGCCGCTGGGAGCACACCTGGGAGGCCCTTGGTTCCTGGTTCGGTGGTGCGGACAGCCAGGCCCGGAGGCTGCGGCGCCAGCTGCGTGACCTAGTCGCTCCATGGGCGCGCAACATGAACCTCCTGTTGGACACCAGCGGCGCGGTCACCCGCCGCGCTGAACTCCTGGCCTTGGCCGTCGCAGTCGAACGCGCTCCCGACGACGAGAGCGCCTGGCGGATCTGGGACACCGCAGTGAGTGCGTTCTCCGCACGCCACCTGCTGCTGGTGCCGGACTCCGCCGACGACAGCGACTTGAGCTGGACCAACGCGCCGCCCGCGCCGGTCACGGCCCGCTTCCGCGAACAAGGCCCTCGCGCCGCGGCCGGCAGGCGGACCAAGATCCCGGACTACTCGACCGGCAAGAGTGCCGCCCGCCGAGCAAGACTCGCCGCCCAAGCCGCCCGCAGCGGCGCGGAGGCGACGCTGCGTCAGCGTTCCGGAACGCACCTGGCCGACTGGGGCGAGATCACCGACGCCGAACTGAACCTGTTGTTGGAGTTCGTCGGCGTCGTGCGGCGGACACGGTCGGAGAGTGCGGTAACCGGAGACGGTCGGTGGCGGATCACGCTGCGTCGACCAGCACAGGCGCACGACACCACGAGCCTGCGCGCCGACAGCGGCAGCATGACGACCTTGAACTGGTACTTCGGAATGGAGTCTGCGTGAACCGCGAAGCTACCGACCGGCAACGGGCGTTCACCGCTCTCCTCCGCTCGCCGGTGCTCGACCGGCGCACCCACCCCGAGACATGGCCGCTGGTGCGGGTACACCGGGCGACGCTGGGCGAGTGGTTCGCCCAGCGGCTCGGCTACCGACTGGTGGTGACCGACTCCGCAGCCCGATTGTTCAGGCTTCCTGTCGACGGTGCCGTCGTCGCGCCCCGACGGTTCAGGCCGCCGACACGGCGGGTGCTCGTGCTGACCATCTTGGCCGCGGCTGCGGCCGAGGACGCTGAGGACATCACCACCACCCAGGACCTGTCCGACCGGGTTCGCGTGCTCTCCACGCACGAGGACGTCGAGCTCGCACACTACGACCCCGACCTGTTCGCCGAGCGCACACTGTTCGTCAAAGCTGTCCAGCTACTGGTGTCCGTGGGGGCGCTGCGGCCGACTGTGAACCTCACCTCGAGAGCTTCCTTGGGGGTTTCTCCGCCGACGGTGCCGCAAGGATCGCGGTCACATGTGCGGACGCCGTCCGGGTGCGCATCCAGCAGCTCGCCCGTGCCGCAGATTTGCACCACACGTGCCGTGTTCGTAGTGTACGAATCTCTCATGCGTAGCGGAGCAGGGATGAACGAGCAAGAGACCTGCAGGACTTTCGTCGTACCGGCTTTGGTTGCCTCCGGATGGATCGAGAAGCAGCAGATCCGCGAGCAGTACCCGATCAACGACGGGAAGATGAGTGTCTCGGCCCGCCGGCATCGCCGCGGCCCTGCCATGGTCGCCGACTACGTGCTTGAGTACCGCGATGAGGTGCCGGTGGCTGTAGTTGAGGCGAAGCGGGCAAGCTCCGAAGTGGCTACGGGCATCGAGCAGGCAAAGCGGTACGCACGTCACCTCGGTGTGCCGGTCGCCTATGCGACCAACGGCCACGAGATCTGGGAGATCGAGATCGGCGGAAATCAACGCCGAGTCCAGCGATTCCCCTCGCCGGAGGAGCTCTGGGCGCGATACTGCGAAAGGAATTCGATCACCACGCACCTGGAGCGCGAGTTCCTGCTTGCGCCGTTCAACACCACGCTCAAGAACACCAATCTCACACCCAAGCGACCCAGGTACTACCAGCGCCGCGCGGTCAACGCCGCCCTGCTGGCAATCGCGCGCGGCCAGAAGCGAATCCTGTTGACGCTCGCCACGGGCACGGGGAAGACCATGGTCGCGTTCCAGCTTGTGGCCAAACTGCGAGAGAGCTCCTGGACGGGTGACAGGAAGCCCCGCGTCCTCTACCTCGCTGATCGCAACATCCTGGTCGACCAGCCAAAGAACGACTACTTCACACCGGCGTTCGGAGACGTCGTCCACAAGATCGGCGGAGGTCGTGCCCAGCGGGCTCGTCAGATCTTCTTTGCTCTCTACCAATCATTAGATCAAGGCGATCAGCAGACGCTGTTCAATCAATACCCCGAGGACTACTTCGACCTCATCATCGTCGACGAGTGCCATCGCGGGAGCTCGAATGCTGACTCGCAGTGGCGTGCGATCCTGAAGCACTTCGCGCCTGCGACTCAACTGGGCCTCACCGCCACGCCGATTTCCGAGAAGGAACGGGACACCTTCGGGTACTTCGGAGAACCGGTGTACGAATACTCGCTCAAGGACGGTATCGAGGACGGCTTCCTTGCTCCCTATCGTCTTCGCCGCGTCCATATGAATGTCGACCTCACCGGCTTTCAGCCGGCACCCGGCCAGCTTGACAGCGACGGTGATGAGATCCCAGACAAGGTCTACACTCCGCGTCACTTCGAGAAGGTGCTCGCGATCCAGGAGCGCACCGAGGAAGCCGCCCGCTACATCACCGACTACCTGCGTCAGACCGATCGGATGGCCAAGACCATCATCTTCTGTGAGAACAACGATCACGCGCACCGGATGGTCGTGGCGCTGAACCAGGCGAACCTGGACATGGTGGCGCAGTTCCCGGACTACGTCTGCCGGATCACAGACGACGACGGCCCAGCAGGACGGGAGAACCTGGACAGGTTCCAGAAGATTTACACGGATGAGCCGGTAATCGCCGTCACCAGTCAGATGCTGACCACCGGCGTGGACATCCCCCCTGTGCGCAACATCGTGATCCTGCGGCGCGTCCTGTCGATGCCGACCTTCAAGCAAATGATCGGCCGCGGTACCCGTCTCTGCGAGGACGTGCAGAAGGGGTCGTTCGACATCATCGACTTCGTCGAGGCGACCACCCTCTTCAATGACCCGGAGTTCGACGGTCCGCCGCTGCGCATCATCGATGACAAGACGGACGAACAGGGCCAACTGATCGAGAGCGCGGACGACGCGGTGCCTGAGGTCGCCGAACCGGAGGCGACATACGTGACAGAGGACAGCGGAGCCCTGCTGGAGGACGACGAGGATGCTGACGGAGCCGTCGTCAACGACGAGGACCTTGCCGATGCGATCAAGAGCAGCAAGAAGCGCATCTATGTGAACGGCGTCGAGGTGTTCGTCTGGAACGACGTGCACTACCAACTGCAGTCAGATGGCATGACCTTGAAGATGGTCCGGTACCGCGAATTCGTGCGGGGACAGGTCTTGGAACTCAACTTGTCGCCCACCGACCTGCGGACGCAGTGGGCAACTGTCAAGAGCCGCGAGGCGCTGCGCAAGCAGCTGGAGCAGACCTACTTCATCACGGAGGAGGACCTGCTGCGCAAACTGGACCATCCGGAGGTCGATCCGATCGACCTGCTGATCAACGCGGCCTGGGAGTTGCCGCTCGTAAGCCGGGCCGAGCGGGCGCATCGCGTGCGCCGCGAGCGACAGGAGTTCCTCAGCAGATTCGCGCCTGATGCGAGGGCCGTGCTTGACATGCTGTTGGAGATGTTCACAGAACATGGCGCGTCCGAGCTGGCGCCGAACGCCCTGCGCGTGCCTCCTATCCAGCAGATGGGCACTGTGACGCAACTGGCGAAGCGCTTCGGTGGGGCACAGGCGATGCACGAGGCGATCGACGAGCTCGGCAAGCATGTCTTCGATGTAGCATAACTCTAAGTTAACTTTAGTTTCGAGCATCGGACTTGCGTAAAACTAAAGGAAAATTAGAGTGATGCGTCTGCTAAACTGTCGAGATGCTCGGCGATGACACGGTCCGTGACCGACTATGGCGGAAAGCTGGCCAGCAGCGCGGGTACTTCACGGCCGCCCAAGCGATGGGAGCCGGCTACTCCTATCAGGCACAGCACTTCCACGTCCAACGGCGCAACTGGATCCGCGTCGATCGGGGCATCTATCGCTTCCGGGAGTATCAGGATCTTCCCAGCTTTGACACGGACAACCTGGTCCGCTGGTTCCTGTGGAGCAAAGAGAAGGCCATCGCCTCTCACGTGACGGCCCTGACCGTCCATGATCTGGGTACGGCCAACCCTGCCGAGGTGCATCTCACCGTACCTCCCGGCTTCCGACAAAAGGATCCTGCCCTGGTCCTGCACCGGGCCCCGCTGAGGGCCGACGAGATCGAGCGACACGAAGGCTTCCGAGTCACCACTCCCGTGCGGGCCATCGTCGAATGCGCTGTGGTGGGAGTGGACCAGGACGTGCTCGATTCCGCTGTGGCAGAGGCACTGGGGCGTGGGATGTCATCCAGCCGCCGCCTGCTTCATGCCGCACAGGAACTAGGCCCCCGAGCTGAACTTGCCGTAGAGCGCGCTATCAGGGCGGAACTGTCGTGAACCGGTACGAGAATGCCATCGCTCTCCGGCGTGCCCTTGAGGTCAGGCTAAAGCGACAGTCGGAGACAGAGGATATGGAACTGGGACGGCTGCGTCGACGGGTGGTCTTCGACCGTCTCGCGGCGCGTCTGTCCGCCGATCCGGAAGGGGAATGGATCCTCAAGGGCGGGGCTGCGCTCGAGTTCCGGCTCCGGAACCGGGCGCGCGCGACCAAGGATCTTGACCTGGCCGTGCGCGCAGGCAACATGGGCGGAAACTCCATGAGGGACGCACTGCTCGACGCCTTGACTGTGGACCCGGATGGAGACTGGTTTACGTTCCGAGTGGCACCCCCGATGGAACTGGCCGCGGACGGCGCCGGGCGGCCCGCTTGGAGGTTCTCCGTTGAAGCGGGATTGGCGGGCAAGCCATTCGCGGGCGTCCGGCTGGACATCGCAGCCCGCGGCGAAGAGGTGGCCGCCACGGAACCACTAGCGCTGCTCGGTGTCCTGGACTTTGCGGGGATTCCGCCACGTATGATCGAGGCCGTGGACCGGCGGCAACACTTCGCTGAGAAGTTGCATGCCTTAACCCGCGATTACGGGGACCGTCCAAACACCAGGGTCAAGGATCTCGCCGATCTCGTCCTGCTGATCGAAAGCGGCCTGGCCCCCGACCGCGCGTTGTGCGGTGTCGTGCAGCACGTCTTTGCCGTCCGGGACACCCATCCATTGCCCGACGTCCTGCCGGACCCGCCCCCACTGTGGCGCGAGATGTATCCACCTCTCGCTGCCGGCTTGACCGACACTGCAGCTGACCTCGATATCGCACTCGACCTGCTGCGCACTTTCTGGACCAAGGCCCTACATGACACCATTACCGGAACGGATCTCTGATGCCCCGTTTGGACACGGCTGGCCAGTTGGCCATCGACGTCCCCGTCCAGCCCAAGAAGCAGACGCGCGCTGAACTCCAGTCGGCCATCAAGTCGGCCCGCGACATCATGCGCAAGGACGCTGGCCTCAACGGCGACCTCGACCGGCTGCCGCAGTTGTCCTGGATTCTCTTCCTCCGCGCGTTCGACGTCTGCGTGGAACAGGAAAGAGAAGCGGAGAACCTGGACTACGAGCGCGCTATCGCCAAGCCGTACGACTGGGAGAGTTGGGGCTCGACGACGGAATTCACCGGCGACGAGTTCCTGGCATTCGTCAACACCGAACTGCTGCCGTATCTGCGGGGCCTGAAGAGCGATGACGAGGGTGACCCGCGCAACGTGATCTCCACGATCTTCCAGGAGGTCAACAACCGGATGCTTTCCGGGACACTGCTCCGCGACCTGGTGAACGTCGTCAACGACATCAGCTTCGAGTCCAGTGACGACATCCACACAATGGCCACTGTCTACGAGTCCATCCTCAAGGAAATGCGCGACGCGGCAGGAGATTCCGGCGAGTTTTACACGCCCCGTCCGGTCATCCGATTCATGGTCGAACAGTCGTTCCTCAAGTTGGGCCAGTCGATCCTCGACCCCGCGTGCGGGACGGGCGGCTTCCTGGTGGAGGCGTACGACGAGTTGAAGGAGCTTCCCTCCTCCCGGATGGAACTGGCTCAGCTTCACCGCAATATCCGGGGCATCGAGAAGAAGCCATTGCCCTACCTGCTTGTCATGATGAATTTGTTGCTCCACGGTATCGATGTCCCCAATGTGGTGCGGGCAAATGCCCTGCTGAGGATGCGTGAAGAGAACAGTCCCCGGCACCGGGTCGACGTCGTGCTCACCAACCCGCCGTTCGGAGGGGAGGAGGAGAAGTCGGTAGCGGCGCGCTTCGACAACGCGGGTGTGGCCACACAGGAGACGGCGTGGTTGTTCCTGTACTCAGTGATCGAACGACTCAAGCCTGGGGGACGGTGCGCGATCGTGCTGCCGAACGGCTCACTGTTCGGGGGAGGTGTCGGCGCGAAGATCAAGGCGAAACTGATGAAGGAGTGCAACCTGCACACCATCGTCCGTCTCCCGCAAGGCATCTTCGCGCCGTACACCCAGATTCCGGCGAACCTTCTCTTCTTCGACAAAACCGGCCCAACGAAAGAGATCTGGTTCTACGAGATCCCCCTCCCGGAGGGACGGCGGGGCTACAGCAAGACAAAACCCATGCATTATGAAGAGTTCAAGAACTGCGCGAATTGGTGGGGTAGCGAGGCTCGAGAGAGCCGCGAGGAGAACAATTTCGCTTGGCGAATCCAGGCTGCAGAAATCAAAGCGGGCGGCTACAACCTCGATCTCGCAAACCCGCATGCGGGTGACGACCTAGACCACAGGCCGCCAGTCGAGCTCATAAACGACCTGATCAAGACAGAAGAGGATATTCTTTGCCTGCTGAGCGAGCTTAAGGCGAGTATGGGAGAAGGAAATTGAGAACGCGTCTCACGAAACTGGGGGAAGTGCTCGAACTCGAACGTTTTCCCATCAATATCGATCCACAAAAGACATACACCCTGATTGGCATGAGATCCTTCGGTCGAGGAATCTTCCATCGCGACAAGACTCATGGTTCAGAGCTTGGTAAACTCAACTTTTTCGAAATCATTTCAGGCCGACTCATCTTCAGTAATATTATGGCCTGGGAAGGGGCAATCGGCCTCTCTAATGAGGCTGACCGCGGATGCATTGGATCGAACCGATTTCTGAGCTATCGATCGACGGAATCTGTTGATCTTAGATATCTCAATTATTTTTTTCAGTCCAAGGCCGGCAATGCATTGGTGAGAAATGCGTCACCTGGCTCGGCTGCGCGGAATAAGACGCTATCCCGTGAGAACATCGAGCGACTAAAAGTTCCGCTTCCAGATTTTCTGGATCAACGCCGCATTGCAGACAAGCTGGACGAGTTGCTGAATCGCGCAGACACAGTCCGCGCACTCCGCACGAAGATGACCATTTTGCAAGCGGGGCTCGCTGCTTCCCTGACCGCTTCAGCACGCGAGACTGCAACTGAGACCGTTCGCATCGATGATGTGCTCACGCTTGCGCGAACGCCTTTCGATCTCGATCCCGCCGTCGAGTACCGGGTCATTGGCATGCGCTCCTTCGGTAAGGGAGTAATCCGGTACCCCAGCGCGCTCGGCTCCGAGGTCAGCCAGATGAAGTACTTCACCTTCCCGCGCGACGCGCTCATCCTGAGCAATATTAAGGCTTGGGAAGGGGCAATTGGAGTCACTAGTGACGAAGAGGCGAACAACTACATCGCTTCCAATCGGTTTCTCACGTATTTGCCCGTAGATGGTCGTGCGAACGTCAGCTACCTTCGTCACTACCTGCTCTCCCGCGAAGGGCTCGCGAAGGTGTCGGCTGCATCACCCGGCGGCGCGGACCGGAACCGTACCCTCGGACGTAAACGGTTTGAGGCGTTGACGTTCCCACTGCCCCCGCGACCGGTTCAGGATCAAGTCGCGCGGACGCTCGACGCGCTCGCCGAGAAGCTGAAGAGCGCCTATTCCGAACCTGCGCTCGACGCGCTTCGGCCTTCGATCCTCAATGCCGCGTTCACGGGTCAGTTGTGACGCGACGCCACGCGGTGTCCGTCACCACTACATGATCGAGGAAGCCCAGTCCGACCGCTGCGGCCGCCTCCCGGAGACGGGTGGTGGCGTGGCGGTCGGAGGCGCTGGGGGTGGGATCGCCGGTGGGGTGGTTGTGGGCGATACCGAAGGACGCACCGCCGGATGACAAGGCGAGAGCCAGAACATCGCGGACGGGGATCAGGCTGCGGTCAGTCGCCCCATCGGTGAGGCGAGACGCGCGGAGAACCGCCCCGGACGTGTCGCAGACGACCACTACGACTCGCTCGTGGCGCAGCCCACGTAGCAGCGGAGCCGCGACAGCAGCCAGGTCCGCGGTCGTGACAATGCGTTGCCGATCGGCCGCGCCTTGATTCGCGATACGCCGCGCGAGCTGGAAAGCCGCGGCAACGCGGACTGCCTTCGCCGGTCCCATGCCCGGCAAGGTGACCAGCGCCTGTGGATCCGCTCGGGCCAACCCCGGCAGGCCGCCATGCGCTGCGATCAGCCGGCCGGCTAATTCGACCGCGTCACATCCTGGGGTTCCGGACCCCAAAAGAAGTGCCAACAGTTCGCGGTCGGCCAGAGCCTCCGCGCCCAACTCCCACAACCGCTCGCGCGGCCGGTCGCCAATTGGCATGTCCGTGACGCGCATCGTCGACTACCTTTCAGTCTGCAGAATCCCGGTCCACGGGTTCGTCGTTGGCAACGCCCTCGTTCTCGGCTTCGTCCGGAACCGAGACGTACTCGCCCACCTCGCCTACCGACGGGCCAATGAGTTGCATCAGCCGCTGGTGGAGGGTCTCCGACCTGGCCTGTAAGAACCCCTCATAGTCGTCTTGTAGTGCTGCATCGAACGCTGCGTCATTCACGAGACAGGAGGCGAGGCGTTGGCGGATTGTCGCCGTACCCTGGGTCTCGCACAGATCCTTGAGGTAGACGGACGGCGGCTGGTCGCTCACGTAGATGTTCGTCACGGAGCTCAGCATGATCAGATTTGCGCAGACGTTAGCCTGGCTGAACCCAAGTCCCTTCTTCTTCAGGAACGCCTTGGGAAAGAAGTGGTGGAACTCTTTGTCGTTCTGCCAGGATAGAGCCTTGTCCGTATCAATGCGCCGACCGTGGCGCAGGTCCACGGGGTGAGCGTCCGCAAGCATCAAGCCGAGCAGCTTGGACGGTGCGTTGGTGGTGCGGAACTGGCTACGCCGCCACAGCACACTCCGCGGCAGGCCAGCGCCAACTTCGACCTCAGTACTCTCACCTCGGGCGAAGGCCCTGACCGCCTCGCGGTCGTCGGCCATCTGGCGGGCGTTCCAGCCCTTGTAGTAGTCGCCGCTCGCCGTCAGCCAGAACCAGCGCTCGATGGCGTCGAACTGAGCGGTCATCGGCTTGGGGAGCTGGTGGAAGATCTCAACGAGGACTGCGAACTGGTTGAGATACGGCAGGGCGTTTGCCCGTGGCGTGCCGATCTGCGTGGTCAGGAAGTCCACTGCCAGCTTGGCCGCTTCCCCTGCCGCTTCGACGGCGCATTCCAGCTCTTCGTGGGAGAGGTCCCGCAGCCCGTTCATGTCGTCCCGGGAGAACCCGAAGCCCGCTGCCGTCGAGACCGTCCGAAGCATGGTCTTGGTATCGACACGACCGTATTTCTTGCGGTCCAGCACTCCGAGCAATTTGTCGATCTCGTCTTTGAGGTCAAACTCGGGGCTCCACGTCGCTGCACGCATCAGGTCGACCACTGTGAGCTGGGTGGCCGTGCTGTTGATCCGCTCGAAAACTTTAGCAACTTCGCTGGACGGCATCCCACGCAGTGTGATGACGGCGATCTGATAGTTCGAGAAACGGTTGTAGAGGGCCTTGGCCCGCTCCTGGAGCTCACTGGACCCGGCCCGCGACACACGATCCGCGAACGCGAAGCCATCAGAGAGTAGACGCACCGGGATGACGTGCGGCGGTGGGTCGTCGAGCGTTCCAGCGTGCTTGAACTCCTGCTCCGTCAGGTCGTAGACGATGTTCCAGGGACTCTCCGGGTCATCGCCGGGTTCCCAGTGCAGGGCGCCGCATATGCTGGCCAGGCGTTGCTGCCCGTCAAGGATGTAGTTGACCGGATACCCATGCCGTGGTTCCTCCACCGCCAGGCCAGCCACCGTGCGCTCGCTGGCCAGCTCCTCCGTGCTCAGCCACAGCAGGACACTACCGATGGGGTAGTTGCGTGAGACGGAATCTAGGAGATCGAGGATCTGCTGCCGCGTCCACACGAAGTTCCGCTGGAACTTCGGCAGTACAATGTCACCCTCAAGCACCCGATCCACCACCGTAACCAGCCGGGGCACAGTGGAATCCGGGTCCTGCGGCTTACGCTTCTGTACAGGACTGACGGCCATACACATCCCCTCGTCCACGATTGCCGACAGTGTATGAGGCCCCTCTGACAACCGGGAGGCGGTGAAGCCGCGTGATGCCGACGACCTACCGGTCAACCCGCCGGGCCAGGATTGACATGGCAGGCCGCCTCTCTCCCTGCGAGCGTGCTGGCATGAAGGCCGTCAAACTGCTTGACTATGTCAGTCGTACCGTTGAGGACGCTGGCGGCGTCGCCGCCGGACGAAGCGCAGGTGGCGTTCTTCGGCCGAACGTGACTGAGGGCCGGCAGGATCCGCAGCAGTCGATGTTGCGGAAGTGCCTCGACCTCTTCTCCTGAGGATCCCAGGGGGCACGATCGGGGCGTGGTGTTTCGGCTGCTTTGCCTGATCTTTGTCCGCCTGGTCGGCTGCCCAACTGGCCTGCGCGGGCCGCACCCTGGTAGGAGACCAACGGGAACGGGGCTGACCTGAGGATGTCCGTTTCCGCCTCAATGTCGATCTCAGAAGAGGAACAGGGCTGACCTGCGGAAATGATTGATCAGGTTGGTGCCCCCGGCAGGATTCGAACCTGCGACACCCGCTTTAGGAGAGCGGTGCTCTATCCCCTGAGCTACGAGGGCATGTGTAGCCACTCAAGAGAGTACCGGCTGGCCGACCGGGGGTGAGCACCAGGGCATACGACCCAAGTAGTCGCCCATGTGGGGGACCCTGGGTGGGCTGGACCAGGCCACGGGGCCGCCCGTGCGGACCAGTCCCATCACCTGGTCGTGTCTGGTTTCGAAACCCTGAACAACAGTAGGTAATCTTCCTTAACGGGATGCGGGGAGCCGCCTCCACCACCGGCTGCCGGAGGGCTTCGTTGATCAAGCTCATGTTCGCCGACGACGAGGAACTGGTTCGTTCGGGGCTGCGCGCCATGATGGCCGGGGCTGCGGACATCGAAATCGTGGGTGAGGCGAGCGACGGCAGATCCGCGGTGGAGGTCGCGCGCCGGTATCACCCGGACGTGGCGCTGCTGGACATCAAGATGCGGGCGCCCGACGACGGCATCCGGGCGCTGCGGGCCATCCTCGCGCTGCCCGACCCGCCCACGGTCGCGATGCTGACCACGTTCGACATCGACGAGTACGTCAGCCTCGCGCTGCGGCTCGGCGCGAACGGGTTCCTGCTGAAGGACATCGACCCCGCCGCGTTGCTGCGCGCCGTGCGTGACCTGGCCAAAGGCGGGGCCGTGCTGGATCCCGGGGTGGCCGCGCGGATGGTGCAGACCCACCGGGACGAGCAGCGCGCCGCCCAGCCGGCGCGCAAGCTGCTGGCCTCCCTCTCCGAGCGCGAGCGCGAGGTCGTCGCGCTGATCGGGCAGGGGCTGTCCAACGCGGAGATCGGCGGGCGGCTGCACCTGTCCGAGGCCACGGTCAAGGGGTACGTCTCCGCCGTGCTCTCCAAGATCGGCGCCGCCAACCGCGTGCAGGCCGCGCTCCTGGCCTACCGCGGCGGGCTGCTCGACCAGTAGATGGCGCTCACCGCGCTCGAGTTCCTCGGGCTCGTGGCGTTCGCGGCGTCGGGCGCGCTCGCCGCGGTGCGGGCGCGGCTCGACGTGTTCGGCGTGGTCGTCGTCGGCCTCACCACGGCGCTGGGCGGCGGGGTCATCCGCGACGTGCTGCTCGGCATCCACCCGCCGACCACGCTGCGCAACTGGCCGTACCTCGCCGTGTGCGCGGCCACGGCACTGATCGTGTTCGCGTTCCACCCGCAGGTCGCGCGGTTGCGGCGCGCCGTGCTGCTCGCCGACGCGCTGGGGCTCGGCGTCGTCGCCACCAGCGGGACCACGATCGCGCTCAACTCCGGCGCCACCGTGTACGCCGCGTGCCTGATCGGCATGACCACCGGTATCGGCGGCGGAGCGGTGCGGGACCTGCTGCTGCGGGAGATCCCGCTGGTCCTGCGCAAGGAGATCTACGCGGTGGCGGCGCTGGCCGGGGCGGTGCTCGTCGGTATCGGTCACGCTCTGCGACTGCCGGCCGGTCCGGTCACGATCGTGGCGGCCGCTGCCGTGGTCACCGTCCGCGTGCTGGCGCTGTGGCGGCACTGGAACGCGCCGGTGGCCCGGCCGACCGGACCGGACCCGGAGCCGGACTGATCCTTTGTGAGTTCTGAGTGTGTTCTTAGGCGAGTCTCAGCACGCTGCGTAAGACTGAGGTCATGCGCATCCTTGTGGTGGACGACGACCGCGCCGTCCGTGAATCGCTCAGGCGATCCCTGGAGTTCAACGGCTACCAGGTGGAACTCGCCAGTGATGGTGCGCAGGCCCTGGAGACGATCATCGCGAACCGGCCGGACGCGATGGTGCTCGACGTGATGATGCCGCGCCTCGACGGGCTGGAGGTGGCGCGCCGCCTGCGCAGCACCGGCGACGACCTGCCGATCCTCGTGCTGACCGCCCGCGACACCGTCTCCGACCGGGTCTCCGGGCTCGACGCCGGCGCCGACGACTACCTGCCCAAGCCGTTCGCGCTGGAGGAACTGCTGGCCCGGCTGCGCGCGCTGCTGCGCCGCGCGGTCCCGGACAACGAGCCGGGCGAGACGTCGGAGGCGCTGTCGTTCGCCGACCTGACCCTGGACCCGGGCACGCGCGAGGTCCGCCGCGGCGGCCGCGAGATCAGCCTCACCCGCACCGAGTTCGCGCTGCTCGAGCTGTTTCTCTCCTACCCCAAGCACGTGCTGACCCGGGGACGGATTCTGGAGGAAGTATGGGGTTACGACTTCCCGACGTCGGGCAACGCGCTGGAGGTCTACGTCGGTTACTTGCGCCGCAAGACGGAGGCGGACGGGGAGCCGAGGCTGATCCACACGGTGCGGGGCGTGGGGTACGTCCTGCGCGAAACCCCGCCGTGACCGGCACCGTGCCCGTGGTCGACGTCGGCGACCCGCGCGGCGAACGCTGGAGCACCCGCCGGTTCTCGCTGCGCGGCCGCGTGACGCTGCTGGCCGCGGCCTGCGTGGCCGGCGCCGTCGCGCTCGTTTCGCTCGGCGCGTACATGATCGTCTCCAGCAACCTCTACCAGCAGCTCGACGACAACCTGCTGGCCCGGGCGCAGGCGGCGGTCAACTCGCCCCAGGTGCAGACGCAGCTCAAGCAGGTCCCCGGCGCCTTCCTGGCCAGCGCGGACCTGCAGATCGGCCAGCTCAACGCCTGGCCCGTCGAGCTGACCTACCCCCAGGCCGGCTCGCCGCCGCCGTACGGGGCCTCCGAGCTGGCTGTGGCTTTAGGGGCTTCGCCGCAGTCGCTTCGCACGGACCTCGCGACCGACACCCGCGTGGTCGCGCTCCCCTCCGGGCACGGGGAGGCCATGGTGCTCGCGCAGTCCATGGAGCCGACCAAGCGAACCCTGAACGAGCTGGCCGTGGTGCTGTTCCTCGTGGGCGGCGCCGGGATCGTGGTGGCCGCGGGCGCGGGCACGGCCGTCGCGCGGGCCGGCCTGCGACCGGTGGACCGCCTGACCTCGGCCACCGAGCGCGTCGCCGCCACCGGCGACCTTCGGCCCATCCCGGTCAGCGGCGACGACGAGCTCGCGCGGCTGACCCAGAGCTTCAACACCATGCTCGGCACGGTCGCCGACTCGCAGGAACGGCAGCGGCAGCTCGTGGCCGACGCCGGGCACGAGCTGCGCACTCCGCTGACCTCGTTGCGCACCAACCTGGAGCTGCTGCTCTCGGCCAGCCGGCCGGGCGCCCGCACGCTGCCGGAGGAGGACCGCGCCGACATCGAGGCCGACATCCGCGGGCAGATCGACGAGCTCACGCAGCTCATCGGCGACCTGGTGGAGCTGGCCCGGCAGGACGAGCCGCGCGAGCACACCGAGCGCGTCGAGCTGGTCGAGGTCGTGGAACGTGCGCTGGACCGAGCCCGCCGCCGCGCCGGCGAGATCGAGTTCGACGTGGCGCTGGAGCCGTGGGTGCTCACGGGCGACAACAGCGGGCTGGAACGAGCGGTGCTGAACCTGCTGGACAACGCCGTGAAGTTCTCCCCGCCGGGCTCGCGAGTCCGGGTTTCGCTGCGCGCTCTGGGCGACGGAACGGCGGTGGTCGAAGTCGCCGACGCCGGTCCGGGCATCGCCGACGAGGATCTGCCCAAGGTGTTCGACCGCTTCTACCGCTCGTCCGAAGCCCGCACGCTGCCCGGCTCCGGGCTGGGGCTGGCGATCGTCAAGCACGCGGCCGAACGCCACGGCGGAACGGTCTACGCCATGCGTGCCCCGGAAGGCGGGGCCCTGCTCACGATCCGGCTGCCGGGCGCGCCGGGCTGAGCTCCCGGCGGGCCGAAAGCACCGCGAGCGCCGCAGGGAAAGGGGCGTCCGTCGTGGCAGCTCGCCTCGCCCGCGCGGGGGACGCCATGCGAGTGGCGCCTCCGTCGCCGGGCATGTTGAATCGTGTAGGATTTTGTGTAGTTGTTGATTTCCTTGGAGCGGACGGTTCCTGGTGGCGGAGGAGTGGCGGTGCTCGCGCGGCAGCGACAGGCGGTGATCCTCGAAGAGGCACGCCGGACCGGCGCGGTCCGGGTCAGTGACCTCGTGACGAGGCTGGGCGTGTCCGACATGACGGTGCGCCGCGATCTCGACGTGCTCGCCGGCCGCGGGCTGGTCGAGAAGGTCTACGGCGGCGCCACCTCCGTGGTCGGCAAGAGCACCGACGAGCCCGGCTTCGAGGCGAAGTCCGTGCGCCAGCGCGCGCAGAAGGAGGCCATCGCCGCGCTCGCCGCCGGACTGGTCAAGCCCGGCACCGCGATCGGCATCTCCGCCGGCACCACCACCTGGACGCTCGCCCGCGCGCTCGACGCCATTCCCGGCCTCACCATCGTCACGAACTCGATCCAGGTCGCTGACGTGCTGCGGGCCTCGACCCAGCCCGAGCGCACCGTGGTGCTCACCGGCGGCGTGCGGACGCCTTCGGACGCGCTGGTCGGGCCCGTCGCCGTGCACAGCCTGCGTTCGCTGCACCTCGACCTGGTCTTCCTCGGCGTGCACGGCATGGCCGAGGGGGCGGGCTTCACCACGCCGAACCTCACCGAGAGCGAGACCGACCGCGCGCTGGTCGAGGCGGGCCGCCGGCTCGTCGTGCTCGCCGACCACACCAAGTGGGGCACCGTCGGCATCTCGACCATCGCCGACCTCGACGAGGCGCACGTGGTGGTCACCGACGACGGTCTTTCCGACTCCGCGAGGGAGATCCTCGCCGAACGCGCAGGAGAAGTCATGATCGCCGAGACGGCGGAGAATCTCGAGGCTGAAGAAGCGTGAAGCGCACTTTGCGGCACCTGGCCGACGGCCGGGAGATCATCTACTTCGACCGGACCGGCGCGCCCGAGCGCGTCGCCGAGGACACCCGGGACCTCCCGCCGGTGGCCGCCGCCTCGGAGATCCGACTCGACCCGCTGACCCGGGAGTGGGTCGCGATGGCGGCGCACCGCCAGACCCGCACGTACAAGCCGCCCGCCGACCTCTGCCCGCTGTGCCCGACGCGGCCCGGCAAGCCGAGCGAGGTCCCCGAGGCCGACTACGACGTGGTCGTCTTCGAGAACCGGTTCCCCTCGTTCTCCCAGAACGTCACCGGCGATCCGTCCAGTGTGGACGGTCTCGGCCTGGTGCCGACGGCGCCCGGCCGGGGCCGGTGCGAGGTCGTCTGCTTCACCAGCAACCACGACGGCGCGTTCTCCCGGCTCGCCCCCGAGCAGGTGCGCCTGGTCCTCGACGCGTGGGCCGACCGCACCGCGGCGCTGGCCGGGACCCCGGGGGTCGAGCAGGTCTTCCCGTTCGAGAACCGCGGCGAAGAGATCGGCGTGACGCTCTCCCACCCGCACGGCCAGATCTACGGCTACCCGTTCGTCACGCCGAAGACCGAGCGGATGCTGGACGTCGCGCGCGCGTACGCCCAGGAGCACGGCCGCCCGGTGATGGGTGACGTGCTGGCGGCCGAGCAGAAGTCCGGCGCCCGCGTGATCGCCTCGGGTGAGCACTGGACCGCGTTCGTGCCGCCCGCGGCGCGCTGGCCGGTGCACATCCAGATCGTGGCGCACCGCCAGGTGCCAGACATCCCGTCGCTCACCGACGCGGAGCGTGACGACTTCACTCACGTGTACCTCGACGTTCTCCGCCGCTGCGACGCGCTGTACGACCGCCCGCTGCCCTACATCGCGGGCTGGCACCAGGCGCCGGTGCACCGTGACCGCGAACTGGGCTGGCTGCACCTCGAGCTGTTCTCCGTGCTGCGCTCGAAGGACAAGCTGAAGTACCTGGCCGGCTCGGAGTCGGGCATGGCCGTGTGGATCAACGACGCGACCCCGGAGCAGATCGCGGAACGGCTGCGCGCAGCGGGCTGAGCGGGCGCGGGGGTGGCAGACTCATCTTCGAAACACAGGTTCGGCTCAGGAACCTCTCAGGACCACCCGCTTAGGTGAGGACATGACCGAGAACGACCCCCACGCGCCGGACTCCGCGGCGGGTCGCCAGAACCCGAGTGCCCAGCCGGGCACCGAGGGCCAGGCGGCCTGGAGCCAGACCTCCGGTACCCAGCCCGCTTCGGGCGAGCCGTCATCCGCCCCGTACCAGGCTCCGGCCGAGCCGGCCCACCACGCGCCCACCAGCGGTGACGCGGGGTACGGCGCGCCGAGCCCGTGGTCGCCGCAGGGCGCGCAGGCCCAAGCCGGCGCCCAGCCGGGCCAGGCTTCCACCGGCCCGAACTCGGCTCAGTCCGGCCACCCCGGCCTGGGTCAGGCCGGCACCGGTCAGACTCCGGCCCAGCCGGGTTCGGCCCAGTTCGGCACCGGTCCGACCCAGGCCCAGTACAACCCGTACCCGGCCACCGGCGGCCAGCCCGCGAACCCATACGCGGCTCCGGGCGCGCAGCCACTGAACCCCTCGGTCTACGCCGCGGCCCCGGCGCCGCCGAAGAAGACCGGCGCGGGTCGGCTCATGGTCGGTGTTGCCGCGATCGCGCTGGTGATCGGTGGCGTGGCGGGCGGCACCGTCGGCTACCTGACGGGTGGCTCCTCCGGCCCCTCGGTGAACGCCCTCGACCAGCCGAAACCGGCCGAGCAGACCGGGAACGCACCGGCCGGCTCGGTCGAAGCGGTGGCGCAGAAGCTGTCGCCGAGCGTGGTCGAGCTGCAGGTCTCCGGCCGCCAGGCCGCGGGTGAGGGCTCCGGTTTCGTCCTCAGCAGCGACGGCTACATCCTGACCAACAACCACGTGGTCGAGGTCGCCGCGAACGGCGGTCAGATCCAGGCCGTGTTCCCGGACGGCAAGAAGGCGACCGCGCAGGTGGTGGGCCGCGACCCGACCACGGACATCGCCGTGGTCAAGGTCAGCGGGGTCAACGGGCTCACCCCGGTCGAGCTCGGCCGCTCCGACGACCTCAAGGTCGGCCAGCCCGTGGTCGCCATCGGCTCGCCGTTCGAGCTGACCGGCACCGTGACCTCGGGCATCGTGAGCTCGCTGCACCGGCCGGTGCAGGCGGGCGGCGACGAGACCGACCAGACCACCGTGATGGACGCCGTCCAGACCGACGCGGCGATCAACCCGGGCAACTCCGGCGGCCCGCTTTCGAACATGAGCGGCCAGGTCATCGGGATCAACTCGGCCATCTACAGCCCGCAGACCGGTCAGGGCAGCCAGAGCGGTTCACAGGGCGGCAACGTCGGCATCGGCTTCGCCATCCCGATCGACCAGGCCCGTCGCACCGCCGACGACATCATCAAGACCGGTCACGCCAACCAGACCTACATCGGCGCCAAGGTTCAGGACGCGCAGAACGGCGGCGCCCAGCTCGGCGACGTCACCCCGGGCAGCCCGGCGGAGAAGGCCGGCCTCAAGTCCGGTGACGTGATCACCAAGATCGGCGACCGCACCATCGACAGCGCGAACACGCTGATCGCGGCCATCCGCACCCGCGCCCCGGACGAGAAGGTGACCTTCACCCTCGCCGACGGCCGGACGGTCCCGGTGACCCTGGGCGGCCAGCCCGTCTCGCCCAACTGATCGCTCGGCCGCCCAGTCGCGGCCGAGACCAGCCAGGCTCGACCCCCTGACCGGGGCCGGACCCCAACGAGCCGCGCGCGACCGGGCACTCCAGGCCGGTCGCGCGTGGCTGTGTTCTTCCCCGGTGTTCTTTCCCGGTCCAGGCCGGCGACCGATGAGCGTGCCGGTTTCGAAAGATTCGTGGGCGGTTCACGTTTGAACCGGCTGGTTCGGGGGCACCTCACGCCCCACGGAGGTCTTCCCGTACCGAGTCGGAGGCGGCACGGGAAGACCTCCGGCCTTGCTTCCCGGACTTGCCGCTGCCGAAGACCGTGCGGGCGGCGCCAGTCAGCAGCACGAGCGCCCACACCACGGCGAGCGTGACCAGCAGCCCCAGCCACGTGTTGCCGTCGTGCAGACCGGGTTCCGGTGCCGCGCCGTAGGTACGCCACAGCAGCGGGAACGCGAGGATGCCGAGAATGGCGGTCAGCACCGCCCCGGCCACCACCGGTACCTTCCAGGCGACCGGCACGACGCGGCTGAGCAGCAGCCCGCCGACCCCGACCACGGGGGCGATCACGGCGTCGTGAACCACCGGTGCCCCGACGAGCCAGACGAGCGTCTTGATGGCATCCGGCCGCAGCGGCAGCGCGTAGTCCAGGAACAGCGACACCCCGAAGACCAGCGCGGCAAGCCCGCACAGGGCGAGCAGGATCCGGATCGCTTTCACCGCACCTCCAGCTTCGAGACCCACTTGGTCTGGAGCACCCCGGGACGGCTCGGCGCGATGATCCGGCACGGGAAACCGTGGTCGAGGTCGAGCACCTCGCCGTTGAGCTCCAACGCCAGGAGCGTGTCGTCGTCGCCGGTGTGCTCGCCGGGCAACATGGTGACGCGGTAGATCCCGGCCTTTTCGAGCGAGGAGACCTGGAGATTCACCCCCGGCCGGCTGCCCGCCGCCCGCAGCAGTGACGGCATGGTGATGCCCCGCCAGACCGCGGACTGGCTCCATCCCTCGACACAGGCGATCGGCAGTTCGACGGTCGTCTGCGGTAGCGCGCGCAGTTCTTCGAGCGAGAACTTCTTCGTGCCCGCGGGCGTGACGATGGACAGCTGCCACGACGGGTCCCGTGCCGTCTGCATCACTCCGGCCGCCACTGCGGTGCGGTTCACCGGGAGACCCTGGGTGCCTTTACCGGTTCGCCAGGAGAGCCCGGAGACGTTGCGCAGCAACGGAACGGTGGCACCCGCGGTCGCGATCACAGCCGCCCCGGTGGCGATCCAGGTGGTGCGCAGAAAACCCCGGCGGGACAGGCCGTCCGGGTGGTCGGCGTGGAGCGTGGGTGCCGGGGGACTCGGATGGTCCGGTGGCGGGATGCCGGACTCAGGGTCCGCGTCGGCCGGGGATGCCACGGCGGCCCCGGCTTCGTGGTGAGCGGTGAGGGACTGCGGCCCGGCGGCGGGTTCCCGGGTCAGGGCCCGCCGCACGACCGGCAGCTTCACGGCGATGTGCACCAGGATCGACCCGATCGCCAGCCACGCCACCGCGTAGTGCACCTGGGGGAAGTAGAAGCCCCACGGGTAGTTCTGCGCGACGTTCAGCAGTCCCGTGCTCAGTTCGAAGAACGCCGACCCGGACAGCACCAGGATCGACAGCCGCTCCAGCGCGTGCGGCAGCGAGCGGACGACGGGCCGGCCGAACAGCTTCGGGAACACGCTCCACAGCTTCGCCAGCAGCAGCGGGATCGACGCGATGCCCGAGATCACGTGCGCGCCCTGCGTCACCCGGTACAGCCAGATTGGCCGGCTGGGCCAGGAGAACCACTCCGGCGGGTGCTGGATGAGGTGGCTCAGCAGCCCGGTGACGAAACAGACGCTGAAGGTCAGGGCCAGCATCATCCCGATCCGCGCGGTCACGCGCTCGTCGTGCGCCGCGGCCTTGAACTGCTCCTCCCGGGGGATCGGCAGCCGCTCGAGCCGCTCGTCCAACCGCGCCCGAGCTTCGGCGATGCGGTTGCGGGCGCGGGGCTTGGCCGCCACGGCGACCGACCCGGTGGCGCCTGACTCCGTGGCCCCGGCTGGTTCGACCGGCTCCGGGCCGGATTCCAGCTCCGGCGCGGAGTCCGGCGACCGGACGGGTTCCGATCCCGGCGCGGAAGGCTCCGACGCGGGTTCCGGCTCCGATGCGATCTCCGGCACCGGCGGGCTGTCCGGTGCCGGGTCGGCGGTCTCCGGCGCGACGGCCTCCGCTGCTGTGGGCGGAGAGTCCTCGGGCGGTGGCGCGGGGGCTTCCCGGTCCCTCACGTCCGCTCCAGGCGGGCGAACCAGCGGTGGCCGCGGCTCGCGGTCCAGCTCACCTGGAAACCGGCGCGGGAAGCGACCTCCGCGATCGCGTCCGCGCCGACCCAGGCCCAGGTGAACCAGGTTCCGGCGGGGTTCGGGCGGAGCCGGACGTGGTCGTGGCGCAGCCCGTGGCCGGGCGGATCCAGCTCGACCACCGCGTCGCCGCCCGGGGCCAGCAGGGCGCCGATCCGCGTCAGCAGCGCGACGGGGTCTCCGCCGATGCCGATGTTGCCGTCGGCCAGCAGCGCGTGATGCCACCGGCCTTCACCGGGCAGCCGGTCGAAAACGTTGCGCAGCAACGCCACCCCGCCACGCTGGCGCGTCAGCCGGACCGCCGTCGGGGAGCTGTCCACACCCAGCGCCGCGACCCCGCGCTCGGCCAGCGCCGTGGTGAGCCGGCCCGGGCCGCAGCCGATGTCCAGCGTCGGGCCGGTGCACGCGTCGAGCAGCACGGTGTCACCCGGGCCGCAGCCGTCCCTCCAGCGCTCGACGGGCAGCTCGATGCGGTCGCCGTTCTTCAGCTCCAGCCAGCAGTGCCGGCCGAGCAGGCCCTGGTCGAACTCGCGGCCGTGCGTCAGCTGCGCGGTCATCGGACGGCCGCCGTTCCCGTGACGGCCCCGACCGCACGGGCGAACCGGCGGCCCGGCCTCGTCGCCGCGACCCGTTCGGCATCGGCCATGGTGTCCACATCGGACAGTACGACCAGCGTCCCCGGCTCCGGCCCCGCGGCGGAGAGCGCGCGGCGGGTCAGCTCACCGGTGTCGTCCTGGGACATCGGCACGTCCACCAGCACTTCGGAACGGCGCGGGTCGCGAAGCCCCAGCGCCCACCAGCCGCCGTCTTCGGCTCCGCCGAGCACGGCGTCGTGCGTACCGGCCAGCACCGGTTCGATGGCCGCCGCCAGGAGCTCCGGCGTCACCTGCGGAGTGTCCATGCCGATCTGCAGCACGGGCAGGCCGGCGTGCACGGCCGCGGTGTCGGCGTGCGCGTTGGCGAGCCGCTCGCCGAAGCTCCAGCCGCGCTGCGCGATCACGGTCGCCCCACGCAGGGCCTGGCCGATCTCCTCGCCGCGAGTGGCCGCGCCGAGGTCACCGGTCATCGCCACGACCGGCAAGGCGCCGGGAGTGGCGGACACGGCCTCCAGCGTGTCGAGCAGCGCCGCCGCCGCGATCTCCGCAGCCTGTTCCGGGGTGGCGGGCGGGCACAACCGGGTCTTGGCGAAACCCGGGACGGGCGCTTTCGCCACCACCAGCAGGCAGAACCGGTCGCTCATCGGGCCAGCACTTTCCCGAAGTCGCGGACCGCGCGCAGCGTGCCCCGCAGCGAACCCGACACCTTCGACTTGGTGCCCTTCGCCCGTTCGCCGTAACCGACGTCGAACTCCTGTACCCGCCAGCCCGCCCGCTGTGCCTTGATCAGCAGCTCCAGCGGGTAGCCGAAGGCGCGATCGGTGACGTCGAGGTCGAGCAGCGCCCGCCGTCGCACCGCCCGCAGCGGCGCGATGTCGCGGACCGGCAGCCCACGGCTGCGCAGCAACAGCGACAGCACCGCGTTCCCCGCTCTCGCGTGCCACGGCCAGACCCCGCGATGAGTCGGCACCCGGCGGCCCACGGCCAGGTCGGCGCCCGCGTGCACGGCGGCCACTAGCCGTGGCAGGTCGGCCAGGTCGAGCGAGCCGTCCGCGTCGGCGAAGCACACGATGTCCGCGGTGGCGGCTTCGAGGCCGGTGTGCACCGCCGCGCCGTAGCCGCGCCGAGGTTCGCTGACGACCTTCGCCCCCAGTCCGGCGGCCACCTCGGGCGAGCCGTCTTCCGAGCCGTTGTCGACCACGATCGCGCGGTACCCGGACGGCAACACGGCCAGCACCGCCGGCAGGGCGCCCGCCTCGTCGAGGCAGGGGAGTACGACGTCTACCTGAAGATCGCTCACAGGGCGTACCGTAGGTCCGGAGTGGAGGGCCCAGAGGCTTTACGCTGCTTACGGTTTCCTGACACCAACCGGAAGAGTGACAAGTTCTTACCGAGTTCTCACGGCTCGTCGCCCAGCCCCGCGCGCCCGCGCCCGCGAAGCTACCCTGCCAGGGATGAGCGAGTCGACTTCTGCCGCTCGGCTCGCCGAGCCGCCTGCGTCCGAACCCCCCGCCGGCTCCCACCGCGGCCTGCGGCCCGACCTGATCGCGGTCGGCCTGGCGGTGCTGCTCATCGCCGCGGCCGCGGCGGTCGGCCTGTACTACAACCGCCCGAACTCCGGCGTGGTCATCTACGCGTCGACCCCGCCGCTGTTCGCCCTCTGGATCCCGCACGTGGGCCCGGGTTCGGTGTTCGCCGTGCTGATCGCCGCCGGTACCGTGCTCTGGGGCCCGGCCGTGGCGGCGCGCCTGCCCTGGCGGCTCACCCTCACCATCGCGTACGTGGCCTCGCTCGCCTGGATCTTCTCCCTCGCGATGGTCGACGGCTGGGCGCGTGGGTTCACCGAGCGGCTCACCACCCCGCAGGAGTACCTGCACGAGGTCCCCGGCATCACCGACATCCCGCAGTTCCTGCGCGAGTTCTCCTCCCGGATCCTCGACTTCCAGCCGCACTCCTGGACCACCCACGTGTCCGGCCACCCGCCGGGCGCCACCCTCGTGTTCGTCTGGCTCGACCGCCTCGGCCTGCAGGGCGGGGCGTGGGCGGCCACGGCCGTCGTGCTGATCGGCTCGCTCGCCGCGGTCGCGGTGCCGGCCGCGGTCTCCCTGCTGGGCCGGCCGGACGCCGCGCGGATCGTGCTCCCGTTCGCCGTCCTCTTTCCCGGCGCGGTGTGGATCGGCGTCTCCGGTGACGGCATGTTCACCGGCGTCACGGCCACCGGGGTCGCGCTGCTCGCCCTGTCCGCCAACGGTTTCAAGCGTGGCCGCGCCTATGCGGTGCCGGTCGGGTTCGGCGCCGGCGTCCTGCTCGGCTTCGGCATCTTCCTGTCCTACGGCTTGGTGCTGCTGGGCCTGGTCGCGCTCGCGGTGGCGGTCGTCGGCGGCCAGTGGCGGGCGGCGGTGTCGGCCATCGTCGGGGCCCTCGCTGTGGTCGCCGTGTTCGCGCTGGCCGGGTTCTGGTGGGTGGAGGGCTACCACCTCGTGGTCGAGCGCTACTACCAGGGCGTCGCGCTGGTCCGGCCGTACTCGTACTGGGTGTGGGCCGACCTCGCGGCGGTCGCCGTCGCCGCCGGACCGGCCGTGATCGCCGCCGCCCGCCGTGGCGTGACCGGGGCCTTCCTCACCCAGCCCCGGCGCGAACTGCTGCGCGACCCCCTGCTGCTGATCGGCGTGGCGGCGCTGGTCACCATCCTGTTCGCCGACCTCTCCGGCCTGTCCAAGGCCGAGACCGAGCGGATCTGGCTGCCGTTCGCGGTGTGGCTGCTGCCGATGACCGCCCTGCTGCCGGTGCGCGGTCGCCGCTGGTGGCTGGCCGCGCAGGCGGTCACCGCGCTCGCGGTCAACCACATCCTGCTGACGAACTGGTGAGGTGAGCATGGACGATCAGGCCGGCCGCGTTCTCGTGGTCGATGACGACGAGACGGTGCGCGACGTCGTCCGCCGCTATCTCGAGGTCGCCGGCTTCACCGTCGACGTGGCCGGGGACGGTGCCGCCGGGCTGGCCCTGTTCGCCGACCGCGAGCCCGACCTCGTGGTGCTCGACGTGATGATGCCGGGCATCAACGGCCTGGAGGTCTGCCGCCGGTTGCGCCAGATCAGCCAGGTGCCGATCGTGATGCTGACCGCGCTGGGCGAGGAGGAGAACCGCATCGCCGGCCTCCAGCTCGGCGCCGACGACTACGTCACGAAACCCTTCAGCCCCAAGGAACTCGCGCTGCGCGTGGCTTCGGTCCTGCGCCGCGCCCGGATGCCGCGGCCGGCGCCGCCCGCGGCCGAGCTGGCCGACGGCGAGCTGCGCCTGCAGATGACCGCCCGCCAGGCCACCCTCGCCGGCGCCGAGCTCCCGCTCACCACCCGTGAGTTCGACCTGCTCGCGTTCTTCCTGGCCCACCCCGGAGTCGCCTTCTCCCGCTCGGACTTGCTGGAGAAGGTGTGGGGCTGGGACTTCGGCGACCAGTCCACGGTTACCGTCCACGTGCGACGGTTGCGCGAGAAGATCGAACGCGACCCGGCCAAGCCGTCGAAGGTCGCGACCGTGTGGGGCGTCGGCTATCGCTACGACCGGGGTCAATGATGATCGAATCCGGCGAATCGTTCCGGGGCATGGTTTCGCACGTCCTGAACATCCTCCCGCTCGCCCTGCTGTTCGCCCTGCCCGTCGCGGCCCTCGGCGGACTGGCCCTCTACTTCCTGCGCCGGCGCGCGCTGGCCAGCACCCTGACGGTGCTCGTGCTGGTGCCGGTGGCCGCCACGCTGGCCGGGGTGCTCGGCATCAGCGGATTCATGTTCACCCCGGCCCTGACCACCATGCTGGTCGTCTGCCTGCTGGTCGCGTTGGTCACGGTGCCCGCCGCGATCATGCTCGGCCGGGTGATCGCCCGCCGCAGCGTCTGGGAGCGCGAGGCCCGCGAACGCGAGCGCGCGGCCGAGCAGTCGCGGCGCGAGCTGGTCGCCTGGATCAGCCACGACCTGCGCAGCCCACTGGCCGGTATCCAGGCCATGGCCGAGGCCCTCTCCGACGGCGTGGTCTCCGAACGCAGCGAGGTCGCGGACTACGCGCACCGCATCAGCGGTGAGAGCACGCGGCTCTCGGGCATGGTCGGGGACCTGTTCGAGCTCTCCCGCATCACGGCCGGCGCGTTGCGGCTGACCATGTCGGCCGTGCCGCTGCGGGACGTGGTGAGCGACGCCGTGGCCGCGCAGTCGCCGGTGGCCGAGCGCAAACGCGTGCGGGTGCTGGAGAACGGTGAGGCCTGGCCGGTGGTGTCCGGCAGCGATCCGGAGCTCGCGCGGATCGTGCGCAACCTGGTGTCCAACGCCATCCGCCACACCCCGCCCGACGGCACCGTCGCCGTTCAGATCGACATCGACGGCGACCAGGCCCTGCTCGCCGTGGACGACTCCTGCGGCGGCATCCCGGACGACGAGATCGGCCGGGTCTTCGACGTCGCCTTCCGCGGCACCCAGGCCCGGACCCCCGAGCGCAGCGGTACCACCACCGGCGGCGGGCTCGGCCTGGCCATCGCGAAGGGGCTGGTGGAAGCCCACCGCGGCCAGATCGGCGTGCACAACCACGGCCCCGGCTGCCGCTTCGAGGTGCGGCTGCCGCTCGCCGCGTCCTGAACCCGTCCTCAGCCGGCGGGCACCGCCGACACCGGCTCGGCCACGCGGTCCGCGGTGATCCGGAAGAACTGCAGGCCCGGGAAGTGTGCGGGGGCGACGACCGTGTCGGTGCCTTCGACCTCTTGCAGCCACCGCTGGCGCGTGCGGTGGGTGAGCGACGGATCGGTATCGGAGGCAGACCGGATGCCGGGATCGGCCAGCTGCGCGGGCGTGTGCAGCACGTCGCCCAACAGCACCGCGCGCCTTCCCTCGGAGACGAGGTCCAGCACGTAGTGACCCGGGGTGTGCCCGGGCGCGGCCCGAGCGGTGATGCCCGGCGCGAGTTCCACGTCACCGTGCAGGGGGCGCAGCTGCCCGGTGGCGCGCACGGCTTCCAGGCTGATCCGCGTCCAATCGTGCCGTCCGGAGGTTTCCACCAGCTCCGCCCAGTCGGCCTCGCCGTAGACCACCTCGGCGTTCGGGAAGTACGGCACCCCGTGCGGGGCCACCCAGCCGACGTGATCGGCGTGCAGGTGGGTCAGGACCAGGGTGTCGATGTCCGCCGGCCGGACACCGGCCTCGGCCAGCGCCACGGGCAACCCGCCGCCCGAGCCCGTGACGCCGTCGGACTGCCCACCTTCGGCGAACCCGATCTCCCGCGGGCCGAATCCGGCGTCGACCAGGATCGTCCGCCCGCCGCCGCGGACGAGGTACGCGCCGGTCGGCACGTGGACCTTGCCGTCCGGCGCGATGGCGTCGGAGTGTCGCTCGGCGTCGAGCCCCGGGAAGAACGACGTGGGCAGCCGCAGCAGGCCGTCGGCCAGTGCGTGAATCTCGATGTTCCCCAGCTCGATGGACCGCATGCCCTCCACCAAGACCGGCCTGCCCGAGTTGATTCCGGGAAGTGACCTTCGTCTCAGCCGGCGACCGGTGCGCGCAGCTCCGCCGTCGCGAAAGCGGCGATGCCCTCCTCGAACGAGGTTTCGGCGGAAAACCCCAGCAGGTCCCGGGCCCGGGCCGGGTCGGCGACCACGTGCCGGACGTCGGCCGGCCGCGCGCCGCCGGCGACCCGCGGGGCCGGGCCCTCGCAGGCGCGGGCCAGCTCCGCCGCCAGCTCACCGACGGTGTGCGGCTGTCCGGAGCAGACGTTCAGCGGCACGATCTCGCCCTCCGGGCCCGCGGTCCGCAACGCCAGTACGTTCGCCCGGGCCACGTCGTGGACGTGCACGAAGTCCCGCTGCTGCTGTCCGTCTTCAAGCACCGTCGGCGCTTCGCCCCGGACCAGCGAGGAACGAAACAGCGAGGCCACCCCGGCGTAGGGCGTGTTCTGGGGCATCCTCGGGCCGTAGACGTTGTGGTAGCGCATCGCCCAGACCGTGCCGCCGGTCTGTCGCGCCCACGCGCCCGCGAGGTGTTCCTGCGCCAGCTTCGTCGCCGCGTAGGTACTCCTGGGCATCAGCGGCGCGTCCTCCGGTACGAGCCGCCAGCCGAGCTCCGCGCCGCACTCCCGGCAGGTGGGCTCGAACCGGCCCGCGTCCACATCGGACTGACGCCGCGGTGCCGGTGGCACGATCCCGTGGGACGGGCATTCGTACCGGCCTTCGCCGTAGACCACCATCGACGACGCCAGCACGAGTTTGCCGATCCCGGCCGCGTGCATGCCGGCCAGCAGCACCGCCGTGCCGTAGTCGTTGTTCAGCGCGTAGGAGGGCGCGTCGGACGGGTCGATGCCGTGCCCGACCACCGCCGCCTGGTGGCAGACCGCCTCCACGCCGTCGAGCAGCTCGGCGACCAGCTCCGGATCGGTCACGTCCCCCCGCAGGAACCGGTGCCGGCCGGTGTAGGCGGGGGGCACGGTGGAGCCGTGGGCGGTGGGCAGCAGGCTGTCCAGCACCACGACCTCGTCGCCCGAGTCGGCCAGCTGGTCGGCGATGTGGGAGCCGATGAACCCGGCCCCGCCAGTGATCAGTACACGCACTTCTCCGACGGTATTGCGGGTGGTGGACACCCGGCGCGGCCGAACCGGGCCACGTCACCGAATCGTCAGAAGTCACCGCGCCCCGCGGCGGCGCCGGAAAGCCCGAACCGGATACGGTGTCGGTATGGAACGGAGCGCACAGCGGCTGGGGCGGGCCCTCGTGGTGATCGTGGACGACCGGGTCGCCCACGGGGAGCACGAGGACAACACCGGGCCGCTCGTCACCGAGCTGCTCGAAGAGGCCGGGTTCATCGTCGACGGCGTGGTGGTGGTCGAGGCCGAGACCGCCGGCATCCGCAACGCGCTCAACACGGCCGTGATCGGCGGCGCCGACCTGGTGATCACCGTCGGCGGCACCGGGGTGTCGCCGCGCGATCGCACCCCCGACGCCACCTCCGGCGTGCTCGACCGGCCGATCCCGGGCATCGGTGAGGCACTGCGCGCTTCCGGCCTCGCCGCGGGCGCGGTCGACGCCGGGATCTCCCGCGGCCTGGCCGGCGTGTCCGGCAGCACCCTGGTGGTCAACCTGGCCGGTTCGCGCGCCGCGGTGCGCGACGGCATGGCCACGCTCTCCTCGCTGGTGCCCCACGTGATCGACGAGCTCTCCGGCCTCGACGAGGTCTAGAACCGGATCTCTCTGCAGTTGTCAACCAGCGGGTGGGACCATGGACCCATGCCGCGCGACGATCGACGGGACGCCCGGGCCGCACGCCGGCTCGACGAAATCTTCGGCGACGTGCTGCCCGAGACGACCTCTGACGAACGGGACGAGGGTGACCAGGACCGGGTCACCCCGGACTCCTGGTACCTCGAGAACCGGCCACCGCACCACGACCGGTGACGCTCAGTCGCCGGTGCGGCCGGTGGCGGACTGGGCCCGCAGCAGGTCGCGGATCTCCGTGAGCAGCTCCACGTCGGTCGGCTCGGCCGGGCCCGGCTCCTGGCCGCGCTTGCGCCGCTCCTGCAGGTGCTTGACCGGCAGCACGAACAGGAAGTAGACGATCGCGGCCACGATCACGAAGTTGATCGCCGCGTTGATCACGCTGCCGAAGTCCATGAAGGTGGACTGGTTCGGGCCGAGGATCCGGAAGCCGAGGCCGTCCGCGGCATTGCTGCCGCCGATGGCGTTGATCAGCGGTTTGATCAGGCCGGTGGTGAACGCCGTGACGATCGAGGTGAACGCGGCGCCGATGACCACCGCGACCGCGAGGTCCACGACGTTGCCACGCATCAGGAAGTCTTTGAAACCTTTCAGCACTGCCTCTCCTCAATGGCTGGGGCGGGGTTCAGCCGCTCGCTGCGATGGGCACGGCTTCGCCCGCCGGAAATCGGACCGGGCTAGCGGAGAGTAACCGTAACGGGCCGTTCCAGCGAAGTGGCGGCCACCTGTGTGGCCACGCTCACGGGCAGCGAAAGCAGCACCAGCGGACCCTGGGTGGACGGACCGGCGGCCCGGCCGCCTCCGGCTTCCGGACGGCTGACGGTGACCACCGCGACGTCCTCGGCCAGCACAGATGCCGGGTGCAGGGCGTCCGGTGCGGCCACGACGTCGACGTGCTGGCCGGACCGGAGCAGGTCCGCGACGCCCGCGTCGGCGAGCCGGACCGGCACCGACGCCCGGCCGGTCTCACCCGTACCGGGGATGCCGAGCACCCGGGCGTCGGTGAGGGGTTCTCCGGCCCGCGCGGCGCCGGTCAGCAGCCGTCCCACGGCCGTTTCGACGCTGCCGAGCGCTCCCTGCGGCCGGACCGGCTCCGGTAGATCGGCGAGCCTGAGGTCGGCGGCGCGCAGGGTGGCCCCCGCGGGCAGATCGCGGGCGGAGACGACCGTGGCCGTGCCGGGCGTGCCCCGAGCGGAGGCCGGGTGGATCAGAACGATCAGACCGGCCAGCAGCAGGGCGGCAGCGAGCCAGCGGCGGACGAGCCGGGCCCTTCGGCCGCGCAGCCGGCTCAGATCGGGCAGCGCGGGAAGGCGGCTGAGCAAGGTTTCCACGATCGTCCCCCTCATCGGTCTCCGTGCGGCTCGGGTGCCGCACGAAACCGACGTTAGGGACGGGGGCCGGGACGGCGAAAGGGGTGGATCCGCCGGCTGTGGACAACTGCCCCGATGTGGACGAACCGGGGGTCAGGAAGCGGCAGCAGTCGTTTTCGTCGTACCCGAGGAGGACGATGAGGAGGAGCTACCGCTGTCCGAAGAAGACGAGGAAGAGGACGACTTGGCGTCGGACTTCGATTCGGTCTTGGTTTCCGACTTGCTCTCGCTCTTCGCCGGCGTGGCCGAGGTGCTCGACTTGGCGGCGTCGCGGGAGTCGTTGCGGTAGAAGCCGCTGCCCTTGAACACGACGCCCACCGAGCTGAAGACCTTGCGCAGCGGGCCGGAGCACTGGGGGCAGACCGTCAGGCTCGCATCGGAAAAGGACTGCACTGCCTCGAACCGGTGGTCGCATTCCTTGCAGGCGTACTGATACGTGGGCACTGGTGCTCCTCCATGCGCTGGCACTCGTCCGACGAGAGTGCTAGCAATAGACGGTACCGGCGTATTCCCGCGCTGGTCAAACGTGGTATCGGCGCACGGCCGGGCTGCCCGTACGGGCGTGCTGCTCCGGGCCTGATCCGCGCCCGAAGGCCCCGGGCGCTGCTTCCAGGACGTGACGAAGGTAACGCCGTGGGTCGCCGTCAAGCTTCCCTGCGGCCATTTTAGAGGTCCGGATCCCGCGCGACGCTGTCCGGCGCCTCACACCGGGGCAGGCGGATCACGCCCGCCGGGGTCAGCGCGCCGTTCATCGGCACGTCGTGCGGCTGTCCCGGCAGCTGCTCCACCAGCTCGGAAGCCCGCACGACGGCCAGCAACAACGAGCGCGGGTCCGCGAAGACCAGCGAACGGTCGTAGTAACCGGCGCCGCGGCCCAGGCGGGTCCCCCGGCGGTCCACGCCGAGCGCGGGCACGAGGGTGAGTTCTGCCGTGGTCACCGCCTCGACGCCGAGCCGGGGACCGGCGGGTTCACGAACGCCTCGAAGCCGCCCCGGGACCAGCTCGCCGGCACCGGTGTAGACCGCCCAATCGAGCGGCCCCGGGACGTCGGGGACCACCGGCAGCAGCACCCGGGAACCGGCCTTGACCAGGGCATCGAGCAGCGAAACCGTGCCCGGCTCGGTACCGAAGGGCAGGTACGCGCAGACCGTCGGGGTGGCCACCGGCACGGCCGAGGCGGCCAGCGCGGCCGCCTCCTCGGCGTGCTCCGAACGGCTCAGCGAAGCCCGCGCCCGGAGAACCCGGGTACGCCACTCCGCCTTGCTCAGGTGCTCATTGCCCGGCGCCCGCATGCGACCAGGTTAGGCTTTGCGCCCATGACGGGCGCCGCATCCACCCAGACGTTCAGAACCGCCATCGTGCCTGCCGCCGGACTCGGCACGCGATTCCTGCCGGCCACCAAGGCCGTGCCGAAAGAGCTGCTGCCCGTGGTCGACACCCCGGGGATCGAGCTGGTCGCCTCGGAGGCGGCCGCCGCCGGGGCGACGCGGCTGGTGATCGTCACCTCGCCGGGCAAGGAAGCCGTGGTCAAGTACTTCGAGCCGCAGCCCGAGCTGGAGAAGACGCTCGAAGAGAAGGGCAAGACCGAGCTGCTGGAGAAGGTGCGTCGCGGTCCGGAACTGCTCGACGTCGAAGTGGCCATCCAGGAACAGGCACTGGGTCTCGGCCACGCCGTCGCGCAGGCCGAGCCGAACCTGACCGACGAGGACACCGCCGTCGCCGTGCTGCTGCCGGACGACCTGGTCCTGCCGGCCGGCGTGCTGGACCGCATGTCCGCCGTGCGTGCGCAGCACGGGGGCAGCGTGCTCTGCGCGTTCGACATCCCGAAGGAGCAGATCTCGCCGTACGGCGTCTTCGACGTCTCCGACACCGACGATCCCGACGTGAAACAGGTGCACGGGATGGTCGAGAAGCCGAAGCCGGAGGACGCGCCTTCGACCTACGCCGCGGCCGGTCGTTACCTGCTGGACCGGGCGATCTTCGACGCGCTCCGGCGCATCGAACCGGGCAGTGGCGGCGAGCTGCAACTGACCGACGCCGTGGCCCTGCTCATCGAGGAAGGGCACCCGGTGCACATCGTGGTGCACCGCGGTGGACGACACGACCTGGGGAATCCGGGTGGTTTCCTGCGCGCCGCCGTCGATTTCGCGCTCGAAACGCCCGACTACGGGCCATCGTTACGCGCGTGGCTGACCGAACGGATCAGGACCGAACGCCCATGACGGACTCCCTCGACGCCCCCCAGGCCGGTGAGAGCGCCGAGCCGGCCGAGGCGTCGGCGGAGTTTCGCTCCGTCGACGCGCAGATCGCGCTGACGCTGGACGCAGCCGTGCGCCCGCAGCCTGTACGCGTGGCGATCTCGGAGGCGCAGGGCTTGCTCTGCGCGGAAGAGGTCGTCGCGGAGCACGCGCTGCCCGGGTTCGACCAGGCCGCGGTGGACGGTTACGCGGTCCGCAGCGTCGACGTCCGCACGGCCGGGGAGGAGCCGGTGCAACTGCCCGTGGTCGGGGAGATCCCGGCCGGCTCACGGCAACCGCGGCGGCTGCAGCCGGGCCAGGCGGTGCGGGTCGATACGGGCGCGCCGCTGCCCACGCTCGCCGACGCCGTCGTGCCCACCGCTTACACCGACGGCCACCAGGCCAAGGTCACCGTGAACCGTTCCGTGCCTTCGGCGGGTTACGTGCGCCGCGCGGGCGAAGACGTGCAGATCGGTGACGTGGCCGTGCGCAAGGGCGACACGATCGGCGCCGCTCAGGTCGGCCTGCTCGCGGCCGTCGGCCGGGCGAAGGTGCTGGTCTACCCGAGGCCGCGGGTGTCGATCGTGTCCGTCGGCGACGAGCTGGTGGACATCGACCGCACGCCGTCGGTCGGACAGGTCTACGACGTCAACTCCTACGCGCTCGCCGCGGCCGCGCGCGATGCCGGGGCCGAGGTCAGCCGCGTCGGCATCGTGTCGAGCGAGCCGAAGCGGCTGCGCGAGATCGTCGAAGGCCGCCTGCTGATGTCCGAGATCGTGGTGGTCGCGGGCGGGGCCGGCGGCATGAGCGGCGACGAGGTGCACGCCGCGCTGTCCGAGCTGGGCCGCATCGACCTGACCCGGGTCGGCATGCACCCGGGTTCGGTGCAGGGCTTCGGCCGGCTCGGTCCGGACTCGGTGCCGACCTTCCTCATCCCGGGCAACCCGATGAGCGCGCTGGTGGTGTTCGAGGTGCTCGTGCGGCCATTGATCCGCGCTGCCCGCGGCACCCGCAACCCGCACCGGCGGATCGTCGGCGCGCGCCTGCTCTCGCCCGTCACTTCGACGAAGGGGCGACGTGGCTACCTGCGCGGTCAGCTCCTGCGTGACGAGGCGAACGGCGAATACCTGGTGCAGCCGCTCGGTACGTCCGGGGCCCACCTGCTGGCTTCGCTGGCGGAGGCGAACTGCCTGATCAACGTCGACGAGGACCTCACCGAGGTCGCGGCGGGCGAACAGGTCAAGGTCACCTTCCTCGCGCAGCGGGCGTAGCGGGGGCCCTCGGTGGCTCCCGTGACCTACCCGGTGGAGAGCCGGCATCCCGGCTGGCCGGGCCACCCCGGCCGGCTTCGGGTGCCGGCCGGGATCGTCGAGGTGCGCCCGGTGCGCCTGCGCGACGCCGGCGAGTGGAGCCGCATCCGGCTGCGCGACCGCGGGCACCTGGAGCAGTGGGAGCCGACAGGGATCGGTCCGTGGCCGGACCGCAACGCGTTCTGGTCGTGGCCTTCGCAGTGGGCGGCGCTGCGAGGGCTCGCGCGGAGGGGGCAGTGCCTGCCGTTCACGATCACGGTCGACGGAAGGTTCGCCGGCCAGATCACGGTGGGTAACGTGATCCGCGCCTCACTGCGCTCGGCCTGGATCGGGTACTGGGTCTCGTCGGAGATCGTGCGGGGCGGGGTGGCCACAGCGGCCGTCGCGCTCGTGACGGATCACGCCTTCGAAGCCGCGGGGCTGCACCGGCTCGAGGCCACCGTCCGGCCGGAGAACAACCCCAGCCTGCGCGTGCTGGTCAAGGCCGGCTACCGGCAGGAGGGTCTGTTCGAGCGGTACCTCGACGTGGCCGGCGCGTGGCGTGACCACCTCTGCTTCGCCGTGACGAAAGAGGAGATCGGCGACGGTCTGGTGTCCCGGCTCGTGTCGACCGGTCGCGCCGGTTACGCCTGACCGTGACGCTTCGTGGTGACTGCGGGTCGGGCTCCGATCACGCGTTACCACATACTGTGAGATTCACCTAATCCGGTGGCGGTTTTTCGTGATCGAAGTCGGCGAGTCTGCGCTTCCTGTGTGACTGTTGTGGCTAGCGTGACTACAGCAGAGGATTTCGGGGGAGGTGGCGGGGATGCCCAGTTCGGTGATCATCGTCGCGCTCGCCGCGGCGTGGCTGGTCGTTCTCGTGCCCATGGTGGCCCGGAAGCGCCAGCAGGTCGCGCGAACGCCCACCTCCGCGCTGGCCGCGCGGGTCGTGCGCAGCGGGAGCTCTCGCGACGAGGGACGGGAGAAGTTCGCCATGTCCGAGAATGCGAAGCCTTCGGTGGAGGAGGACCTCGCCGAGCTCGAGGCGGAGCTCGACGCCGACCTCGAAGAAGAGGAACCCGCGCCTGAGCCGCTGCCGCAGCCGGCCCGGGCGGTCCGGGACGAGCCGAGGCGCGAGCGCCGGGCGAGCTACCGACCCGGCCGCGGGGGGTTCGACCCCGAGGCGGCGGACATCGCCGCGCGGGCCAAGTACGCCTTCCGGCAGCGGATCGTGGTGATCCTGCTGGTGGTCGCGGTCGGTTCGGCCATCTTCGCGGGATTCGTGCTGCCCGTCGTGTGGTGGGGGCACGCTGTGGTGGACGTCGTCCTCATCGGCTACCTCGGTTACCTGCGTCGTCAGGTCCGGATCGAAAACGAGATCCGGCAGCGGCGGATGGCCCGCTACAGCGGTACGCGCACGGCTGAGCCCCCGCCGGTCAAGGTGCCGTCGGCCGGGCCCATCGCAGTGACCCAGCCCGCCGCGAAGCCCGAGCCGACCCGAGAGCAGGACGACGTCGAAGTGGTCGCCCCGCAGCGCCGCGAGATCGTGGAGCGCAAGCCGTCTCCGATGTCCCGCATCCGCCGCCAAGCCGTCGTGGTCGACCTGGACGACGAGGACCCGGCCTTCGAGGAGCTGGACGAGCCCGGAGCCAGCCCTTACCGGCGAGCCGTGGGGGAGTGACCCCCGCTGGCGGGTGCTCGTGGGGCGCTGATAAGCTCTGCGAGCACCAAGTAAGGGTCAACAGGTTTTGCCAGGGGCTGTAGCGCAGTTGGTAGCGCGTCTCGTTCGCATCGAGAAGGTCAGGGGTTCGATTCCCCTCAGCTCCACCGAAAATTTTACGATCCGCGGTTTATTTGCCCGGAAAACACCCTCTCGCTCTGCATCGGAGTGAGAGGGTTTTTGTTTGGCTGAGCCGCGGCAGTACCCGGTCGTGGGCCTCGGCTACGGCTCGTTGTCTATGGACGGCTCGATGGTCAGCGGGGCCGCAGATGTTCCTTCGAGCTGGTTGAAGTAGGTCATGGTGTGGTCGAGCTGCCTGGCCAGCCGCGGGATGTCGCTGGGTGGGAGGTAGGTGTCGGCGCCGGCGTCGAGAAGCCGGCGGACGGGGCCCTCGTAGCTGATTCCCAGTTCCTTGTCCTCGATCTCGGCGATGACCACCCGGGCTTGCGGGAAGGCTTGACGAAGGCTTCCGATCAGTTGCGGGCTGAGCGGCGGGATGAGCAGAACGTCCACGCTGGACTTGGGCGCCGAGTACATGTCCACGACGATGTATCCGGGGCCCAGCTGCTCGGACAGCGAGGTTCGGGCGGACTCGGACAACTTCGCGGCGGTGGCCACGACCGATACTTTTTCGTAGTCGGTGCCAACGTTGTCGGAGGCCGCTTCGGCTTGGGGTAGCTCGCGCGCGAAAGTTACTTTCGCGACCGTCTGCCCCTCTCGGGTGACCAAGATTTCTTCGCCGGGCAAGAGACTGTCGATGGCGGCCAGGAGGTCTGGGGAGAGGTGATCGGCGCTGACCCGCCGTGACGCCTTTCCGCGCCCCATCAGGAAACGAACCCGTCCGGGGCGATGGCGGTGGGTGGCATGGTCCGGATTCTGCCACGGTTCGCGGGGGCCTGGAGCGGCGTCGGACGGTCGTGCCGCGTTTGCGGCGTTTGGCCGGTGGGGGTGAGGCTGCGGTGTTCGGGGGACACAAGGTCGCGAGTTGGTTACCATCGGTTGGTTGTCGCAGCTGGGAGCCGCAAGGGGAGGGTGCAGTGGGGAACGGGCAGCAGCCGGCTGACGGTGGGGGCAGCGCGGCGTCGGCGCAGGAGCCGCCGAACCGGGCCGGGTACCTGACGCCGGAGGAGCAGGCGAAGCGGAAGGCTCAGGACGACCGCTACAACGAGGCCATGAATTCGGCCGGGGTGAAGGTCTACCAGCAGCGTCAGCGGGAAGACGCGGCGGCCAACGCGGCGGCCGCGGGCGGCTCGTTCGTCATGGACGCGGATGCGATGCGGGCCTTGCAACCACAGTGGCAGTCGATCGCCGACAAGCTCGGCAAGGCCGTTGACCTGGGGCGGCAGCTCTCCAGTGTGGAGAAGCCCGCCGAAGACGAGGGCAGCACCATCCAGAAGAAGGCCGCCGATGCGCACGCTGACGCCTACGTGGCGAACGTGAGGGCCCAGCAGCAGTATGCACAGGCGTACGCCAATCGGCTCAGGGATTCGATCGCGGCGTACGAGAAGCAGGAGCAGGCGGCTCGGGACGCTGTTCACGGGCAGGGGGGTCGACAGTGAAGCGGATCATCGTCGGGTCTGCGGCGGTGGGGCTGCTCGCGTTGGCGGGTTGTTCGACGTCGGCGAGTGATCAGACACCATCGGCATCGGCCGCGCCGTCGACGTCGGTTGTCAGCAAGCTGACCGCGCCGCCGGTACCGAAGCCCCTGGACGTGTCCAAGTTCGAGCAGAACCCCTGCGGCTTGCTCAGCCGTGATCAGGCCATGCAAGTCGCCAATCTGACGACCAGCGACAAATCCGAAGGCAACGTCGCACCGATCTGCACCTGGATGGACAGCGACCACAACCGGGTCACCGTCGGTTTCGTGCCCGGAAATGGCGGTCTGGCCACCGTTTACAAGAACCAGGACAACGAATCAGGGTACTTCGAAGTCGCGCCGGACGTCGAAGGCTACCCGGCCGCTTATTTCGGACCTCATGACGATCGCAACGATGGTGCCTGCCAGTCGGCGATCGGGGTCAGCAACGCCGAAGTCTTCACCGTCAGCGTGGACTTCCAGAGCTCGTCGGCGCACTATTCCGATCCCTGTTCGGTTGTGGTTCAGGCGGCTGGGGCCGCGATGACGACGGTGAAGGCTGGTGCGTGATGGCGTACTCCCCGCAGCAGATCATTGAGTTGGTGAAGCAGGGCAAGGGCCCGACCGGGATGTATTCGGGTGGGGACCAGTCGGGGCAGTTGTCCAAGCTGCACGAGGAGATCGCTGACGACATGCTGCGGCTGCAGGGGGCGATGCAGCAGCACTGGCAGGGTGACGCGGCGGGGCAGGCGTACGCCGGGGCCGGGCCGTTGGTGCAGGCGTCGCAGGTCAGCGGAGAGCACTTGACGCAGGCGCAGGGGCTGTATGCGGGGCAGGGGAGTTCGTTCAAGGACCTTCAGGGGAAAGTCGCCGCGGTCGGGGACTTGGGGAACAAACCCCAGGACGACTGGGTCAGCGACACGCCGTTGTCGTTCCTGTCCAACCGGTCGGACGAGATCGATGCCTGGAACCAAAAAGCGCAGCAGGTCGTCGACGGTTACAACACTTATCACGGGCAATCCACCGACAATTCCGGACGGTGGGCGGCGCCCTCGCAATACGGGGAGTTGGGATTGCCCCCGGGTGGGGCGGACGTCAAACCCGCCGAGGTCGGTGTGGGGAGCGGGAAGCAGCAGTCTGGGGTCGAGGCTGGTACGCAGCCCTCATCCGTGGCGGTCGGCGGCAGTGGGCGCCACGCGGTGGCCGACAGTGGTGGTGGTTCCGGGAGTGAGGTGGGGCAGTCCGGGAGGCACGGGGCCGGGCCTTCGGTGGGTCCGGGCGGGTCTGGGGACCCGATTTCGTCGGGTGGGTCGGGGACCTCGGTGAGGCCGGGTGGGTCCGTGGCCCCGGTGCCGGAGAGTGGGACGACCACGGCGGGGTATGTGCCGGCGGCGGCCAGCAACGGGTCCGGTGGTGCCGGGTTCACCCCGGGTGGGAGTTCCGGGGCGGGCGCCGAGGGGGTCGGGCCGGGTGGGTTCGGACCGGGTGGAACCGGACCGGGTGGGTTCGGGCCAGGTGGCGGCTACAGCCCCGGCTACGGCCCTGGCGGCGGGTTCGGTTCCGGCAGCGGGTTCGGTTCCGGCGGTGGGTGGGGGTCCGAGGGGTCGGGCGGGGGCTCGGGGGCCGGTCCGGGTGGCGGGGCCAAGGCTGGTTCCGGTGCAGGTGGGCTCGGTCCGGGGAAGGGCTCCGGCGTCGGTGGTCTCGGTGGTGAAGCGGGCTCGGGCGGACGGTTCGGCGGCGCGGCCGGTGGGGCCGCCCGTTCCGGGGGCATGGGGGTGGCCGGCGGGCCGATGGGCCGCGGCGGCCGGCGCGAGGAGGACTCCGAGCACAAGACCGCCGACTACCTGCTGGAGGCGGACCCGGACGACGCGCTGGTGGGCGAGCTGCCGAAGTCGACGCCGCCAGTCATCGGACTGTAGGGATCCGCGGTGCTGGTGATCGATCGTGAGCTGGTCCTGCCGGCGGACTGCCTGCGCTTCGGCGCGGAAGTGGCCGGAGTGTCGCTGCCGACCGCCCTGGCGCCGGATCCGGTGTGGCGGAGCCCGGACGAGGACCGGGCGCACCGGAACGGGGTCGAGGACCTGCTGGCCGAGCACGGCGTGTGGCGGGACGGGCGGTTGAGCGACGAGTTCCTGCGAACGATGACGGTGCTGGGCCGCGCGGACCGGGAGGTTTCGGCGACGGTGGAGGCGCCGGGCCGCCAGTACGCCCTGCAGGTCGCGGCCAGCGGCCGGGACGCGGTGCTGGCCTGCCACGTGCCGTCGGCCGGGAACGTGGTGCTGCGGCCGGCCCGCGCGGAGGCGCTGGCCGAGGACCTGGTGGCGGAGCTTCCGCAGGCGCAGCCGGGGGCCGGGCCGGCGCTGTCGGTACCGGAGTCGGATCTGCGTCAAGCGGTGAACGGCGCCTCGGCCCGGCGGGACGTGCGGCGGGTGCTGGAGATCATCGGGCTGCCCCGCTCGGGTGGTGGCCAGATCCACGCCGGTTGCCGTGACGGACTGGGCGGCCACCGGACCAGCGGTGGCAACTGCTGCACCTTCTACGACACCGGATACGGGCGGTACCTTTTTTCGTTCACCGAAGAGCCCGGTTGCGAACGGTACATCAACGTCACGCCCGGCCGTGCGGACGTGACGATCGACAAGACCTGCGAACTCCTGGACCAGGTTTGCGCGTAGCGGGTGCGCAATTCCGCGCATCGGAAACCCGCGTGCACCCTCATCCTCGCCCGTCGTGTTGATGAGGTGGTTTTCAGGGGCTACTTTGTGGCTCGTGGCTGCTTTCAGTGCTTCGGCGATTCCGTCCATGGCCGGCCAGACCGCGATCGTCACCGGGGCGAACAGTGGGATCGGGCGCGTGACCGCCCGTGAGCTGGCGGCCAAGGGCGCCCGCGTGGTGCTGGCCGTGCGTGATCCGGAGAAGGGCCGTCAGGCCGCCGCGACGATGACCGGCGAAGTCGAGGTCCGGCAGCTCGACCTCGCGGACCTCGCTTCGGTCCGCGCGTTCGCCGAGGGTTGCACCGAGCCGATCGATGTGCTGGTCAACAACGCGGGCATCATGATCCCGCCGCTGCGCCGCACCGCGGACGGTTTCGAATCGCAGTTCGGGACCAACCACCTGGGCCACTTCGCGCTGACGAACCGGCTCCTGCCGCGGATCCGGCGGCGGATCGTCACGGTCTCGTCCATCGGGCACCGAGCGGGCTCGATCGATTTCAGCGACCTCAACTGGGAACGCAAGGCGTACCAGCCGATGGCCGCGTACGGGCAGTCCAAACTGGCCAATCTGCTGTTCACTTCGGAGCTTCAGCGACGGCTCACCGAAGCCGGTTCGCCGGTGCTCGCGAACGCCGCGCACCCCGGGCTGTCGGCCACGAACCTGGTGCGGCCGGAGGGCCGGCCGCGGGTGCGGCAGTTCGTGGACGCGGCCGGGTTCAGCCTGTTCGGGCAGAGTGGTGACCAGGGCGCGCTGCCACTGCTGTACGCCGCCGTGGCCGACATCCGGGGCAACAGCTACGTCGGCCCGAAGCACCTCATGGAGCTCCGTGGCGCGCCGAAGCTGGTCGGCCGTTCGAGGCGGGCCCGCGATGCCGAGGTGGCGCGCCGTCTTTGGATGGTTTCCGAGGAACTGACCGGCGTGAGCTTCCCGGCGGATTCTCTTCGCTCCGCCTGACCCGCGGCGGCTGCGACTCGACGCTGCCGGGCATCGTGATCAGCGCGGGTCGGGCGCGAGCCGCGCGCAGGCGCCCAGGGTTTGCTCGCCGTACGCGGTGATCTCGGCGTCGAGGTCCAGTGGGCCGTTCTGGGACCGGCTCTGCTCGGTGAGCCGCTCGTGCGGGACCAGCCAGCAGACTTCGAACTCGAGCCCGTCCGGATCCTTGGCGTAGAGCGCTTTCGTGGTGCCGTGGTCCCTGGAGCCGACCAGGGCGCCGGCGGCTTCCAGGGATTGGGCGCACGTGCGGAGGTCGCCGAGGGTGGGGACCTCCCAGGCCAGGTGGTACAGGCCGACCTCGCCCCGGCCCGCGCGGCTGCCGGTGGCGTCGCCGATCTGGAACAGGCCGAGGTCGTGGTCGTTCGCCGACTCCGGGGCCTGCAGGAACGCCAGCTCGGGGGTCTGGTGGACCACGCGGAAACCGAGGACGTCGACGTAGAAGGCGGCGCTTCGGGCCGCGTCGCGGACCCAGAGGACGGCGTGGTTCAACCCGCGGATCGGCACAGGCGCTCCTTCGGTTTCACGGCCGGGCGAAGGTGGACCCTCCATGATGCCACCACTTCCGGTAGAACCCGGATTCCTCCACCAGGGCGGAGTAACCCGCCTCGATCCGGGCGCACAGCTCGTCCACCAGCGCGGCCACCGGCGAGTCCGTGCGCCAGGCCAGAAGCAGCTCGCGGTACAGCGGCGTCCCGGTGAGCGAGAGGGTCGCCAGGCCGGTGCGCGTGGTCCCGATCGGGTAGAGCAGGCAGATCCCGCGCCCCTCGGCGGTGAGTGAGAACGCCACGTGCGCTTCGGTGGTCAGGTGCGTGATGCGCTGGTCGAAACCGGCGGCCGCGCAGGCGCGGGCGAAGTATTCGTTCATCCGGCTGTCGTCCGGGTCCGGCATCACCCAGTTCTCGCCGGCCAGCTCCGCGAGCGGGATTTCTCCGCGTGCGGCCAGATCGTGGCCCTCGGCGACGCCGACGAAGATCGGTTCGCGCAGCAGCAGCCGGTGCTCGGTGCCCGGCGGCGGCGTCACCGGAAAGCCGGGGAACTGCCGCAGCACGGCGATGTCCAGCTCGCCCGAGCCCAGCAGGGCGGTCAGCGTGGCGGTCTCCCGGATCGTCCGGCTGGTCACCTCGCGCCGCGGCAGCGTGGCGGTGAGCGTGTTGACGAGCAGGCTGAACTGCTGAGCCGGGATGCCGCCGACCTTGACCGGCGCGCCCGTCTCTTGTTGCGCGTTGAGCCGCGCCGATCGTTGCAGGGACTCGAAGTGGCGCAACAGGCTCTGCGCGTCGCGGACCAGTTCGGTGCCCGTGTGGGTGGGCAGCACGCCCTCGACGGAGCGGACGAACAGCGGGCCGCCGAGCACTTCCTCGATGCGCTGGAGCTGCGTGGTGACCGCCGGCTGCGTCAGGTGCAGGCGAGCGGCGGCCCGGCGGAGGCTGCCCGCTTCGGCGATCGCGAGGACCAGTTCGAGATGCCGGATCTCCAGGCGCATGGGAAGACATTATCGCCGAATGCAATAGGGCCGTTCCCGTGACGATCATGGCCGCGGCCCGGGGCCCGCGGATACGTTCCCGGCGTGACGTCCACCGTGCCAGTCCCGATGATCGGGCCGGCCGCGCCCGAGGTGCTGTTCTCCGACGAGGTCCTGAGACAGTTCCTCGACGCCGCGGCCGTCGAATACGCCTCCATCACCCCGGAGGCGCCGCGACCCTGCTTCGGTGTGCTGCTGGGAGTGATCGCCGAGGACGCGCTGCTGGTCACGGACCTCGCGTTCGGCCGCAACGTCCGCAGCACCGATCCCGGGGCGCGCGCCGAATTCGCGGACGCGATCGTTCCGCGGTTCGGCTCGGCGTACGAAAACGAGGTGCGCGCGTGGTGGCTGGCGCCCGGGGACCTGCTGCGGATCGCGCGGGATGCGGACGCTCGTGGTCTCGACGTGCTCGGTTCGGTCCACCTGCACCCGGACTGGCACCGGCTCGGGCCGGAGTGCGAGCGCGGGCGGCCGTTGAGCGAGCGGCCGACGCCGATGGACTCCTACGTCTTCCGCAGCACGGGCTGGCCGCTGAACGTCGTCTGCTACCTGGAACGGCGGCACGGCGGCTTTTACTACACGCTCGCCGCGTGGGACGGTGACTGCTCGCCGCTACCGCTGCGGGTGCACACCCCGGCCGGGGCGGAGATCGCGTGATCCACGAACTGTGGCGGGCAATGGCGCGCGGCTGGGCCGAAGGTGACGCTTCGCTTTTCGCTTCCGTCTTCGCCGAGGACGTCGACTTCGTGACTGTGCGCGGTGAAGCGCTCTCCGGTCGCGAAGCCGTTGAAGCGGGCCACGCGCGCCTCTTCGTGACCGCCTACCGCGACACGACGTTGTCCGCGACGGTCGTCCTCATTCGGCCTCTCGCGCCAGGGCTTTCGCTGGTGCACGCGACTTCGACCATCACTCCCGCAGGCGTCACGACGCACGCCCAAGCGGTGGTCCAGGACCGCTCGATCCTGGCTTTCCACAACATGATCACGGAAGGACCCCGCCGATGACCCGGCCCCGGCTGCGCCACCTCGCCTTCGTCGTCCAGGACGCCGAAGGGATGGCCGAGTTCTACTGCTCGCAGTTCGGCCTGGAGCTGTTCCACACCGATCCCGACGGCAGCCGCTTCGTCACCGACGGGTACCTGAACCTGGCGCTGATCCAGCAGCAGCTCGACGGCGACGTGGCCACGGGCTTCAACCACTTCGGCTTCCAGGTGCCCGAGGTGGCGCCGATCGCCGGTAGGCTGGCCGCCGCCGGCCTCCCGCGCCCGGTGGTCCGGAGCGGCGACCGGCCGTTCGCCGAGTACCGCGCGATCGACCCGGAGGGCAACTGGTTCGACCTCTCGGAGCACGGGTTCCTGCCGCCGCAGCGGGCAGAAGGCTGAGCCGGATCCCTCGCCGAGGTACCCGCTCCAGACCCGAGGGGTGACGGGCATGGGACAGCCTCGTTCGCCAGGTCCGGTCACGCGGCCGAGTCCTTCGGGGATGATCCTTAGGCCGCTGCCCGGGGGTTATCCGTCCCCGGTACCGCCGTGCGGCTCGACCGGGCCGCAGCCCTGGATGGGTCCGGTTCCGCCTACGGCGCCGTACCTCAGCTCGACCCAGGGCAGTTCCCGCCGGGGCACTGTCTTCCGGTTTCGCTGCACCCCAGGGCAGCAATATCCCTCAGGACCGCAACATCCGCCGTACCATCAGCACCCGCAGTACCCGACCGGCCAGTAGCCCCGACCGCCCGAAGGGTCCACAATGGACCTCCGTCAGCGCACCGGTAAGGCCTGCCGCCTTCGCCCGAGCGCCGACGGGTCCAGGTTGGCGCGGGTGCCGGCCTGGTGGCCGTCGCGGTAGCCGGAGCCGGAAAGGCGGCGGGGGGTGGCGGAGCGCAGGTCGCCGTACTCCCGGTCGAAGGCGTGCTGGACCACGGCTGTGCGGTCGCGGACGACCAACTCGGCCGGGCGCTGGCCCGGGCCCGAGGGCCGGTGGTCGCGGGCGGCGCTCTCCTCCGCGCGGATCAGGCGCTCGTGGACGGCGCCGGCGAATCCGTGCAGCCAGGTGCGCCGGTACGCGGCGAGGGATTCGCGGAACACCCGGCCGTCCGGGCGGACCCGGCTGAGCTGGGTGCCGGCCTGCAGCAGCAGGCTGGTGAACAGCAGCTCGACCCGCGCGAGGTCGGAGCGGAACCCGAACACGGTGACGGCGACGACGCCCTGGCCCTCCCGGTGCAGAAGGGTGCGGCACCGCAGCGGGTACGCGACGTTCGTGAGCAGGCTGGCCTTGTCGCGGCTGTACGGGTTGTCGATCGGGATCCTGAGCACGGTGAGCTCGTCGGCGCTGCGGCCTTCGGCGGCCAGCATCGCGTTGTCGATCCCGTACCGGGCGATCAGCTCGGCCGCCTTGGTGTTGTACAGCTCGGCTTCGGCCTCGGTGACGGCCGGGTCCTCCGCCTTGGCGAGCAGCTTGCGGATGCGTTCGAGCTGGGTGTCGTGGTCGGGCATGATCCCCCTCTCCTGCTGGGCCGGGCCGGGGCGGCCGGCGTGGGGTACACGGTAGGCGTGGGGTACGACAATATTCGATCAGATGTTCGGAAGGCATCCGGGGCGGCCCCACGAGCCGGTCGTCCGGGGCGGGAACGGGCGGTAGGGTCGGGTGATGGGCAGCACGGGGATCGCCGAGGCCGGGCCGGGCCGGTCGTGACCGACGCCGCCGTGGTCGGCTCCGGGCCGAACGGGTTGGCCGCCGCGGTGCTGCTGGCCCGCTCCGGGTTGTCGGTGGAGCTCCACGAGGCCGAAGCCGAGCTGGGCGGGGGCGCGCGGTCGGCCCGGCTGTTCGACTCCGACGTGGTGCACGACCTCTGCTCCGCCGTGCACCCGATGGCCGCCGCCTCCCCGTTCTTCCGCGGGTTCGACCTGGCGGCGCACGGGGTCGAGCTGTGCTACCCCGAAGTCGCCTACGGCCATCCCGTCGACGAGCACCGCACCGGGATCGCCTACGCGGATCTCGAGCGCACCTGCGAGCGCCTCGGCCCGGACGGCGGGCGGTGGCGCCGGTTGATGGGTCCGCTGGTCGAACACAGCCGTGAGGTCACCGACCTCCTCCTCGGCGACCTCCGCCACCTGCCCGCGCTCGGCCCGGCACGGCTGCTGCCCCCGCGGGTGCTGGCGCTGACGGCCGACCCGTTCCGCGGCCCGGAGGCGGCCGCGCTGGTCGCCGGGGTCTCGGCGCACACGATCGGACGGCTGCCCTCGCTGGTCGGCGGCGGGATCGCGGCGTTGCTCGGGCACCTCGCGCACGCCACCGGCTGGCCGCACCCGCGGGGCGGCACGCAGGTGCTCACCGACGCGCTGGCCGCGGACCTGCGCGCGCACGGAGGCCGCATCCACACCACCAGCCGCGTGACCGACCTCCGCCAACTCGCTCACGCGCGCGCGGTGCTGCTCGACCTCGCCCCGCGCGGTCTGCTCGACATCGCGGGCGCGCACGCGCCGGCGGGCTACCGGCGCGCGCTGGAGAAGGTCCGCTACGGACCGGGCGCGGCGAAGGTCGACTTCCTCGTCTCCGAAGCGATCCCTTGGCGGGAAAAGGAACTCGTGAAGGCGGGCGTCGTCCACCTCGGCGGCACGCGGGCCGAGGTCCACGCGGCGGAGAACGCCGTCGCGGCCGGACGCCGGGCGGCTGAGCCGTTCGTGCTCCTCGCCCAGCCGATGGCCGCCGACCCCACCCGCGGCCGGCCGGGCCGCCAGCCGGTCTGGGCCTACGCCCACGTGCCGAACGGGGATCCGCTCGACCCGACCGAAGTCGTCCGCCGCCGGATCGAGCGGTTCGCACCCGGCTTCGCCGACACGGTCCTCGCCTCACGGGCGGTCCCGGCGAGCGCGCAGGAGGCCCACAACGCGAACTACGTCGGTGGTGACATCGCCGCCGGGGCCGTAACGCTGCGGCAGGTGCTCGGACGCCCGGTTCCGCGCTGGAACACCTACCGCACCCCGCTTTCCGGCGTCTACCTCTGCTCCGGCGCGACCCCACCGGGGCCGGGCGTGCACGGGATGGCGGGACTGCACGCCGCGAAAGCCGTGCTGCGCCACGAGTTCGGCATCCGGCAACTGCCGCCGGGCTGGTGAAGACCGGTCACGGCCGGTGGCGACCGGCCCGCCAGGGTTCACTCGGGGCTGCGGTCGGATTCGGCGGGCGCGGTATCCGGTAGGCAATGGTCACCCATTCCCGCTGCTCGGCGGAGAGCGCGCCCAGGGCCTGGGAAGGAACCACGGTGCCGACCTTCCCCGAGTGTCAGCCCAAGTACGCGTCGAGCGTCACAGCGAGCGCGGATTCCGGCGAGGGCGCGAAGCTGGCCCCGGCCAGGCCGCCCCACAACCACAGTTGCGCCAGCCCGTGCAAGGCCGCCCAGAGCGAGGCGGCGACGAGCCGTGAATCGGTTCCTTCGCGCAGGCGGCCGTCCTTCTTCGCTTCTCGGTCTTCGTGGACCAGCTTGGCGAAGAAGTCGAAAACGATGCTGCTCGCGCTGGCCAGACCGGGCTCGCCCGGGTCGGTCAGATCACGGCGGAACATCAGCTCGAACATCGCCGGGTTGTTCAGCGCGAAGTCGACGTACGCGTGACAGGCGGCCGTGAGGCGTTCTCGCGGGGTGCCGTCGGGGAGTTGGGAGCCGCGTTCGAGTAGCTGCGTGAAGCCCCTGGTGGCGACGACGGACAGAAGCTCGGCGCGCCCGGCGAAGTGCCGTAGCGGCGCGCCGTGGGAGACGCCTGCCGCCTTCGCGATGCCGCGCAACGTCACGGCTTCGACGCCGGCGTCGGTCAGCAGAGCGGTGGCGGTGCTGATCAGCCGCTGTCTCACTGCGGGACCTCGCTGAAGGCCACGGGCAGCAGTTCGGGGCGCTTGGGCAGGAAGCCGTCTCCCGGGGAGCGCCCGATGAGGCGGTTGCGCAGCCGGGTGACGCCGACCGGCAGCACTTCCTGGTACAGCCAGCGCAGGTCGGCGCGGACGCCGGAGCGCTCGGGCGACCCGGGCAGCGGACGGAGCCAGCCGCCGTCGTGGCCGACGCCGAGCCGGTCGAGCACGTGCCCGGCGACGCGGAGGTGCCCGGTTTCGGACAGGTGCAGGCGGTCCGGGCCGAAGTAGCGGGAGTCGTGCGCGGCCTGGTCGGGCCAGAGGTCCACGAGCTTCGCGCCGTAGCTGACCGAAGCCTCGCGGATGGCGTCGTTGAGCGCGGTGACGCGGGGCCGCATCCGGGCGCCGAGCGGCATGCGGTGCGAGATGTCGCTGAGGGTGAACGTGACGACCGCCGGGGCGATACGCGTGCAGCGCCGGATGGCGGCATCGACGCGGCGGGCGACCGTGCGCGCGTCCCAGCCACGGCTCATCACGTCGTTGCCCCCGCCGAACAGGGCGATGAGATCGGGCTCCAGCCGTTCGGCGGTCGGAAGCTGCTCGGCGGTGATCTGGTCGAGGCGCCGCCCGCGCACGGCCAGGTTGGCGTACCGGAACCCGGCCTCGTCCCGAGCGAGCCGTCCGGCGACGAAGTCGGCCCACCCGCGGTACTGGCTGTGGTCGGGGTACGGATCGTCGAGCCCCTCGGCGCAACTGTCGCCGACGGCGACGAATCTCTGGAAGCCCATTTCGAATCTCCGTAACCCCTGGTTCATGTTGTGGACACTGTCTATCAAACTTGAGTAGACGGTGTCTACACGGGGCTCGGCCGGTCAGATCACCGGGACCAGCGGGGGGTCGAGGAGGCTGCGGTCGCCGTCGAAGCCGTGGGCCAGTGCGGCCGCCACGTCTTCGTGGGGTGTGCCCGGCCGGATCGCGCTGACCCGGTCCAGCCGCTCGTAGTGCTCCGGGCTGAGCTCGAACTCCAGGGCGTCGAGGTATCCCTGGAGGTGGGCCGGGGTGCGAGGGCCGACGATGGGGATCATCGTGGTCCGCGCCCGGGCGGCGCGCCGGCGTAGCCAAGCCAGCGCGACCTGCACGGGGCCGGTCCCGGCTTCGTCGGCGACGGCGAGGACCGCGTCCAGCACGGCGGAGCGGTGCGCGGTGCCCTCGGTCTCCGTTGCCGCGGACCGGGCGCTGAGCCGTCCCGGTTCGCCGCGCCGGTACTTCCCGGTCAGCAGTCCGCCGGCCAGCGGGGAGTACAGGACGACCCCCAGCCCGTGGGCCTGGGCCATCGGCAGGAGTTCCCGTTCCGCGGAGCGCTCGGCCAGGCTGTACTCGGTCTGGAGGCCGGCCAGCCGCGAAGCCCCGCCCAGCTCCGACTGGACCGCGGCGCCCGCGATCCGCCAGGCCGGGAAGTTCGACAGTCCGCCGTGGCGGATCTTGCCGGCGCGGGCCAGGTCTTCGAAGCCGGCCAGGATCTCCGCCACCGGGGTGACGCCATCGGGGAAGTGGGGCATGAGGACGTCGACGTAGTCGGTCTTCAGCCGCCGCAGGCTCTCCTCCAGGGAGCGGATCATGGTCTTGCGGCTGTTGCCGGTGGTCCCGGGCCGGGGCTGGGCCTGCCTGGTCCCGCTGTACTTGGTGATCACCACGAATTCTTCGCGTTCGCGGCCGAGGAGGTCACCGAGGACGGTCTCGGCCTCGCCGTCCTGGTAGACGTTCGAGACGTCGAAGGTGGTCCCGCCGGCCGCGACGAACGCCTCGAAGATCGCCTTGGCGCCGGCCGGGCCCGTGGCGGCCGGGGCCGAGCCGAAGTTGGCGGTGCCGAGCACGTACTCCGAGACCCGCAAGCCGGTCCGCCGACCGAACGTCTGGTAGCGCATGGAGTCTCCTCCTCGGGGGTGGGTGGGGTATGGTTCGGACGCTACCACAGAAAAACGAATGGTCGTTCTTTATGCCGAGAGTCACGCAAGCCCACCTCGACTCGCGTCGCCAGCAGATCCTCGACGCGGCCCGCGCCCGGTTCGCCACCCACGGTTTCGCGCGCACGTCCATGACCGACCTGGTCGAAGCATCGGGCCTGTCCACCGGGGCGATCTACCGGTACTTCAAGGGCAAGGACCAGATCGTCGCCGCGATCTGCGAGCACTCGAGCCAAGCGCTCCCCACCGAGCTGACGGCCGGGTCCGTCCATGGTTTCCTCGAGCACATCCGCGCCATGGCGCGCGAGGAGGACCACGCCCGGCTCGTCGCCCAGATCTACGCCGAGGCCGCCGTTTCCCCACCGCTCGCCGCCCTCGTCCGCCGGCAGCTCGACGAGCTGCGCACCGCGGTCGCCGGGTTGCTGCCCGACCACGAGCCGGCCGAAGCGGAGCGGATCGCCGAAGCCTTCGTGACCCTGTGCGGTGGCTACACGCAGCAGCTCGCCATCCGTGGCGACCTCGACCCGGCCCCGTTCGCCGCCGCCCTCGTATCGATCATCGAGTCGTGACGCCCGGCCCGGGTGGTGGCCACGCCGCGGATGCAGCGCGATCATCGAGACGAACGAGCCGACACGCCAACGCACGCTGAAACCGACTGCGGGGCGAACAGGGGCTCTAAGTGGTCGCGCGCCAGGAAGTCCCGACCGAGACGGCCTAACCTAGCCGGTTCCGGTGGGTGCGCGCCGCGGCCAGGCGTGGGTCGTCGGCCGGGAGGCGGGCGCACAGGGCCGCCAGGACCTCGTGGTCGTCCGAGCCGGAGGAGGTCTCCCAGAACGACCACAGCACCGCCGGGTCCGGGCTGTTCAGGGCCAGCTGGCGGACCTGGGCGGTCAGGGCCTCGCGCTCCTCGAGGATCGCCGGTGCTTCGGATTCCGGGAGCAGCGGGCCGCGGAAGGCCTCGACGGCTTCGGCCGCCGAACCGCGGCGCAGGGCGGCGCGGATGCGCAGGAAGTCCGCGTCGACGTCGGCGGCCAGGCGGTACGGGCGGGTCTGCACCACCCCCGTGCCGAGCTGCGTGCGCAACCGGTGGATCTCCGCCCGCACGGTGACCGGGTTGCCGCTCTCGCCGTAGAGCTGCAGGGCCAGGCGCTCCGCCGACAGCCCACGCGGGTGCAGGGCCAGCAGGGTGAGGATCTCCGCGTGGCGCAGGGTGAACGGGATCGGACGACCGTCCACAGTGGTGATTTCGGGGTTGTCGGCCAGGTACTCCAGCTTCAGCCGGCGCCGGTGCGCCGGGCCGGAGGTGGCCAGGCGCAGCAGGAAACCGTCGTCGAGCGGGTCGACCACGGCGATCCGGCCGTCCGGCAGGGTCACCGTGCCCCCGCCGCGCCGTACCTCCACAGTGGACGGAAGTGAGCACGATTCCGCGGCCAGCACCCGTCCGCCGGCCGAGAGCAGGGCGCCGGGACGGCCGTGCAGCGCGTCGAGGTGCCGCATGTTCCGGCGCCGCACCTGCTCGTCGCGGACCGCCAGCCGGGCGCGCAGCTGGCCCTCCGCGAGCTGGGCGGTGGCGGTGACCAGCGCGAGCATCGCCGGGTGCACGGTGCGCAGCGGACCGCTGACGTCGATCGAACCCAGCAGCAGTCCGGTCTCCGGGTCGCGCACGGGCGCCGCCGCGCAGGTCCACGCGTGGTAGCGGCGGACCAGGTGCTCGGCCGAGTAGATCTGCACCGGCTGACCGGTGGCCAGCGTGGTGCCCATCGCGTTGGTGCCGATGGCCGCCTCGCTCCAGCGGGTGCCCTCGGTGAGCGCCACGCGGTCCGCGCGGACCAGCACGCCGGACGCGCCCTCGCGCCAGAGGACCAGCCCCTCGGCGTCGGTCACGATCATCATGTGCTCGGCGTCCTCGGCGATGCTCACCAGGTTCTGGCGCAGCAGCGGCAGCAGCGGCGCCAGCGGGTGCTCCTCGCGCAGTCCGGACACCTCACCCGGTTCGCAGACCATCGGGGCCTCGCCCGAGTCCGGGTCGACGTGCGCGGCCAGGGAGCGCTGCCAGGAGTCCGAGACCACCGAGCGGGGGGAGCGCGGGGCCGGGACCCCGGAGAGCACCGCCTCGCGGACGTGTTCGAGCAGCCGCGCGTACGACTCCGGATCGCGCAGCAATTCCGGCTCGGGCAGCTCCGCCACCCTCCCAGAGTAGAGACCCGGCTCACAGCGGCGCAACGTCGGTGCAACCTAGCCCGGCCTAACGTTCGCAACCGTCCGTCACCCCCGGCAACGAGGCAGGAAAGATGGCCGTTTACGCCGCACCGAACACCGACGGCAGCGTCGTCGACTACGAGACCCGCTACGACCACTACATCGGCGGCGAGTACGTCGCCCCGGCCAGTGGGCAGTACTTCGAGAACCCCACCCCGATCACCGGCAAGACGTTCACCGAGATCGCCCGCGGCACCGCGGCCGACATCGAACGGGCCCTCGACGCGGCGGAGGGCGCCGCGCCGGCGTGGGGCCGCACCTCCGTGGAAGCGCGCTCGGGCCTGCTGCTCAAGATCGCGGACCGGATGGAGCAGAACCTGGAGAAGATCGCGGTCGCCGAGGCGTGGGACAACGGCAAGGCGGTGCGGGAGGCGCTCGCCGCCGACATCCCGCTGGCCATCGACCACTTCCGCTACTTCGCCGGCGCCCTGCGCGCGCAGGAGGGCGGCATCTCGCAGATCGACGAGAACACCGTCGCGTACCACTTCCACGAGCCGCTGGGCGTGGTCGGGCAGATCATCCCGTGGAACTTCCCGATCCTGATGGCGGTCTGGAAGCTCGCCCCGGCGCTGGCCGCGGGCAACGCGATCGTGCTCAAGCCGGCCGAGCAGACCCCGGCCTCGATCCACCTGCTGCTCTCGCTCATCGGCGACCTGATCCCGCCCGGGGTGCTGAACGTGGTCAACGGCTTCGGCGTCGAGGCGGGCAAGCCGCTCGCGTCGAGCAACCGCGTGCGCAAGGTCGCGTTCACCGGTGAGACCACCACCGGGCGGCTGATCCTCCAGTACGCCAGCGAGAACATCATCCCGGTGACGGTGGAGCTGGGCGGCAAGAGCCCGAACATCTTCTTCGACGACGTGGCCGCCTCGAACGACGCGTTCTACGACAAGGCCCAAGAGGGCTTCACGCTCTTCGCGCTCAACCAGGGCGAAGTCTGCACCTGCCCGTCGCGCGCGTTGATCCAGACCGGCATCTACGACTCGTTCCTCGGGGACGCCGTGGAGCGGGTGAAGAAGATCAAGCAGGGCAACCCGCTCGACACCGAGACGCAGGTCGGCGCCCAGGCGTCGAACGACCAGTACGAGAAGATCATGTCCTACATCGACATCGGCAAGCAGGAGGGCGCGAAGGTCCTCACCGGTGGCGGGAAGGCGGACGTCGGCGACGAGTTCAGCGGCGGCTACTACGTGCAGCCGACGGTGTTCGAGGGCGACAACAAGATGCGGATCTTCCAGGAGGAGATCTTCGGCCCGGTCGTCTCGGTGGCGAAGTTCGACGACTACGCCGACGCGGTGAAGATCGCCAACGACACCCTGTACGGCCTCGGTGCCGGCGTCTGGTCGCGGGACGGCAACACCGCCTATCGCGCCGGTCGCGACATCCAGGCCGGCCGGGTGTGGGTGAACAACTACCACGCCTACCCCGCGCACGCCGCGTTCGGCGGGTACAAGGCCTCGGGGATCGGCCGCGAGAACCACAAGATGATGCTGGACCACTACCAGCAGACGAAGAACATGCTGGTCTCCTACTCCGACCAGGCCCTCGGGTTCTTCTGATGGACCAGCCACGACGGGTGGACCTCACCGAGTCCGCGGGCGACCTGCTGCGCAAGCTGGCGGCCGTCCACGGCCCGGTGATGTTCCACCAGTCCGGTGGGTGCTGCGACGGCAGTGCCCCGATGTGCTACCCGCTCGGTGAGTTCAAGATCGGCGAGCGGGACGTGCACCTGGGCGATCTGGCCGTCGACGGCGTCGGCGCCGTGCCGGTGTGGATGTCCGGACCGCAGTTCGAGTACTGGCGGCACACGCACCTGACCATCGACGTCGTGCCCGGGCGCGGCAGCGGGTTCTCCCTGGAGGCACCCGAAGGGGTGCGGTTCCTGATCCGCTCGCGGTTGTTCAGCGACGAGGAGTCGGCGGCGCTGAACGGCCCGCCCGGGTGACCGATGACGGCGGGGCGGGGCCTCCGGTAGCGGAGGCCCCGCCCCGTTCTCGCGTCTGCCTGCGAAAACACGGTCGAGACCGGACCGGCGCCGTGTTACGTTCGCACCCTATGAGCGACCTCCGACTCGCCGCCGTCTTCGTCGGCCGCCCCAGTGTGCTCGGCCACCGCCGCGACCAGCCGATCCTCAGCGCGATCGTGAAGGAACCGGTGACCGCGCCGGAGCTCGCGCTCACCGAGCTCAACCTCGACGGCGACGAGCAGGCCGACCTCAGCGTGCACGGTGGCGTCGACAAAGCGGTTTACGTCTACCCGTCCGCGCACTACCCGGCGTGGACGGCCGACGGCTTCGACGTCGAACTAGGCCACTTCGGCGAGAACCTCACCGTCTCCGGCGCGGACGAGGCGACCGTGCGGATCGGCGACGTCTGGGCCTGGGGCCCGGCGCTGCTGCAGGTGTCCCAGCCGCGGAGGCCGTGTTTCAAGCTGGCCATGCGGACCGGGCGCAAGGACGTGGTGCCCGCGCTGATCGACTTCGGCCGCTGCGGCTGGTACCTGCGGGTGCTGCGGCCCGGCCCGGTGCCGACCAGCGGGGCGCTCACCGTGGTGGAGACCGACGAGGCCGCCCCGACCGTCGGCGAGGTGCACCTCATCGCGTCGGCCAACTTCGCGCGGCTCGAACGCCCGCAGGCCGAGGCGGGCATCCGGCTCGCCGAGCGGGTGCTGGCCACCCCGGCGCTCTCCCCGGCCTACGGCGGCGGCATCCGCTCGGCGGTCGACCGCTGGCGCCTGCAGCACGCCGGCTGACGGCTCACTTCCAGTCGACCTGCGGGGAGCGGTAGAAGTCGATCCCCTGGGCCTCCCAGCGCGGGGACTGCTTCGCCAGCCGCACGCGGTAGGTGTCCCAGCTGCGGGCGGACCGGGGCGACCAGCCGATCTCCGCCATCCCGGGCAGCCGCGGGAAGGCCATGTACTCCAGGTTGTCGCTGGTGCGCAGGGTCTCCGTCCACAGTGGAGCCTCGACCCCGGCCACGGAGCCCTCGCCCACGCCGTCCACCAGGGTGGCGGGATCCCAGTCGTAGGCGTCCTCGACCTCGACCAGACCGGCCCAGGCTTGGCCGAGCGGGGTCTGGGCGTTGTACTTCATGTCGAGGTACGCGTGGTTCGACGGCGACATCAGGATCTTGTTGCCGCGCGCGGCGGCGGCCGCGACGTCCGCGTTCGCGCCGCCCTGGTCCCAGTACTGCGGAACGGCCGAAGCCGGCGGCCGGCTCTTCGCGATCTCGTGCCAGCCGGTGATCAGCTTGCCGTACTTGGCGACGAGCGGGCTCACCTTCGCGTAGAACGCCTTGTAGTCGGCGTCGGTGGTGGAGTGCGCTTCGTCGCCGCCGATGTCGATGTAGCGGCCGGGTGTGATGGCGGCGAGCTCACGGATCACGTCCTCGACGAACTTGTACGTCGTCGGCGAGTCGATGCACAGCGAGCTGTAGCCCACCTCGGTGTCGGTGCGCGGCGGCACCGCCACCCCGTCGCAGTTCAACTCGGCGTACGTGGCCTGCGCCGCGTTGGTGTGCCCCGGCATGTCGATCTCGGGGACGATCGTGATGTGGCGCGAAGCGGCGTACGCAACGATCTCCTTGTACTGCGCCTGCGTGTAGTAGCCGCCGGGGTCGCCGCCCGCCGCGCCCTTCCCGCCTACGGTGGCCAGGCGCGGCCAGCTCTTGATTTCGATGCGCCAGCCCTGGTCGTCGGACAGGTGCAGGTGCAGGGTGTTGATCTTGTACTGCGCGATCTGGTCGAGGTACAGCTTCACCTGGGCCGGGGTGAAGAAGTGCCGCGCCACGTCCAGCATCGCGCCCCGGTAGCCGAAGCGCGGGTAGTCCAGCACCGAGCCGCCCGCGACCGTCCAGGAAGCGCGCCACCGCACGGACTTGCCCTCGATCGCCGAAGGCAGTAGCTGCCGCAGCGACTGCACGCCCTCGAACAGGCCGATGGAGGTGTTGGCCTTGAGCGTGACGCCGGACCGGGCCACGTTCAGCTGGTAGCCCTCGGTGCCGACGCGCGGGTCGGCGTGGCCCACCTCCAGTGAGATGGCGGGCAGCCCGACCGGGCGCGGGACCACCGGCAGCGGGTAGCCGGTCGCGGTCCGCAGCAGCCCCCGCAGGTACCCGGCGACCTCGCCCGCGCCCTGCCCGGCGCGGATCACGGTGAACGGGGTGAGGGCGAAGTTCGCCTTCGGGTCGGCCTGGGCCCGCACGGGCGCCGGCACGATGTCGGTGACACCGCGCTCGGTGCCCGAAGGCGCCGCGGAGGCGGCCCCGGGCAGTCCGAGCGCGGCGAGACCCAGCACGGTCAGTCCGAGCACGGCCCTGGAGAGGGTCTTCCTCACGGCAGCCTCCATGGGGGAGAAGGTGGACCCTTAGAGGTATAGACCATTCGCAAGGGCGGGACAACGCCCGAAGGGCTGGTGGTCCGGTCGGCGGAAGGCAACCGGGCCGATCAGCCGGGCCCCCTCTGGTTCGTGGCGCGGCTCCGGTGGTTCACAGCGTCACCACGATCTTGCCGTGGACGTGGCGCCCGGACTGGAGTTCGACGGCTTCGCGGATCCGCTCGACCGGGAAGCTCGCGGCGATCGGCACGGTGAGCCGCCCGGCGAGGATGGCGTCGGTGAGCTGCTTCGCCGCGCCCGCGGGGGCCTCGTAGCCGCTGGTGGCCCGGACGCCCTCGACCGGGTTGGCGGTGGCGGCGATGGTGGAGATCCGCTCGGGTGCGACGCCGAGCGTGAGCGCGGCCTCGGCGGTTTCGGTGCCGAACAGGTCGGTCGCCGCGGTCACGCCCCCGGGCGCCAGCGCGTGGACGCGGTCGGCCAGCCCGGGGCCGTAGGCCACCGGCTCGGCGCCGAGCCGCCGGAGGAAGTCGAACGTGCCCTCCGAGGCGGTCCCGATCACGCGGGCTCCGGCGGCCTTCGCGAGTTGCACGGCGAACACGCCCACGCCGCCCGCGGCTCCGCCGACCAGCAGGGTGTCACCGGAGCGCAGGCCGATCACGTCGAGCGCGGCGGCCGCGGTCATCCCGGCCACCGGGATGGTGGCCGCGACCTCGTCGCTGATGCCTTCGGCGATCGGCCAGACCTCCTGGGCCGCCGGTGCGACCACCACGAAGTCGGCGACGGCCCGGCCCAGCGCGCCGCCGTGGACCCGGTCGCCGACGGCGAACCCGGCCGCCCCGGGCCCGACCTCGTCCACCACGCCGGCGAAGTCGTAGCCGAAACCGGCGGGCAGGGTGATGCCGAACCGCCCGGCCGTCTCGGGCGCCGAGGCCAGCAGCCAGTCCATCGGGTTCAGCCCGGCCACCGTGACCCGGACCCGGATCTCGTCCGGACCGGCGTGCGGCTCCGGCACCTCCTGCACCTCGAGGACCTCGGGGCCACCGAACTTTTCGTAGCGGACCGCGCGACTCATGGGAACCTCCGGACAGCGATGGGACTTGGTCCCTTCACCATACACAGATTCACGGGACCAAGTCCCGTACACTGGATCACATGGCTCGCTGGTTACCCGACGCCCCCGGACGGCTCGCCGTCGCCGCGCTCGAGCTGTTCGCCGAGCGGGGCTACGAGGACACGACGGTGATCGAGATCGCGGAGCGCGCCGGACTGACCAAGAGCACGTTCTTCCGCCACTTCCCGGACAAGCGGGAGGTGCTCTTCGGCGGGACCGCCATGGCCGGTCTCCTGGCCGGCGGAGTCCTCGCCGCCCCGGCCGGAGCCACCCCGCTCGAAGCGGTGGCCCACGCCCTGGACACGGTCGGCGCCGAGGTCTTCACCCCCGAGCGCCGCGAGTTCGGCGCCCGCCGCCGCGCGGTGATCGCCGCCAACCCGGAGCTGAAGGAGCGCGAGGCGCTGAAGGGTCTCGGCCTGGTGGCGGCGGTGATCGACGCGCTCGAACGGCGCGGCGTGCCCGAACTGACTGCCCGCGTGGCGGCGGAACTCGGCGGGGTGGCCCTGGCGATCGCGTACGACCACTGGACCGAGGCCACCGAAGGCACCGAGGCCACCGGGTTCGGGGAGATCGCCCGGCGGACGCTCGAGCAGGTGCGGGCGGCCACGGCCCAGTGCTGAGCGGTCACGGCCCGGCACTGAGCGGGCCATTGCTGAGCGGCCCGGTGCTGAGCGGGCCATTGCTGAACGGCCACGGCCCAGTGCGGAGCGGGCCAGCGCCTGCCCGGACCGGCCGAGGGGCGCGTTGCGCGCCGGGAGCCCGGCGGGCCGCAGCCGGGACCGAAATCCCCGCGGTGCGGGATCAGCCCCGCAGCACCGTCCGCAACGCGTCCAGCACCGCCGGGTCCTCGATGGTCGAAGGAACCGCTTCCTCCCGCCCGTCCGCGATGCCGCGCATGGTCTTGCGCAGGATCTTGCCCGACCGGGTCTTCGGCAGCGCCGCCACCACCGACACCTCGCGCAACGCCGCCACCGGGCCGATGTCGCGGCGGACCAGGTCGACCAGTTCCTCCCGCAGTTGCCGCTCCGGGGTGTCCACGCCCGCCTTCAGCACCACGAAACCGCGCGGCACCTGCCCCTTCAGCTCATCCGCCACCCCGATCACCGCGCATTCCGCGACGGCCGGGTGCGCGGCCAGCACCGCCTCCATCGAGCCCGTCGACAGGCGGTGGCCGGCCACGTTGATGACGTCGTCCGTGCGGCCCATGACGAAGAGGTAACCGTCCTCGTCGCGGTACCCGGAGTCGCCGGTCAGGTAGTGGCCGGGGTAGCGGGACAGGTAGGCCTCGCGGTAGCGCTCGTCGGTGCCCCACAGGGTGGTCAGCGAGCCCGGCGGCAGCGGCAGTTCCAGCGTGATGGCGCCCTCCTGGCCGGCGGGCAGGTCCTCGCCGTCCGGGCCGAGGACGTGCACGTCCCAGCCCGGCACGGGTTTGGTGGCCGAGCCGGGTTTCACCGGCATCGGCTCCAGGCCGCGCGGGTTGGCGGCGATGGGCCAGCCGGTCTCGGTCTGCCACCAGTGGTCGAGCACCGGCGTGCCGAGGATCTCGTGGGCCCAGCGGTAGGTGTCCGGGTCCAGCCGTTCTCCCGCCAGGAAGAGCGCGCGGAACCCCGACAAGTCGTACTTCTTCAGCTCCGCCGCGTCCGGATCGACCTTCTTCACCGCGCGCAACGCCGTGGGCGCGGTGAACAGCGCCTGCACGCCGTGCTCGGAGATGACCCGCCAGAACGCGCCCGCGTCCGGTGTGCCGACCGGCTTTCCTTCGTAGAGCACGGTTGTCGCCCCGACCAGCAGCGGCGCGTACACGATGTACGAGTGCCCGACGACCCAGCCGACGTCCGAAGCCGTCCACCACACGTCGCCGGCGTGGACGTCGTAGAGCGAGCTCATCGACCAGGCCAGCGCGACGGCGTGGCCGCCCGTGTCGCGTACCACGCCCTTCGGCTTTCCGGTGGTGCCGGACGTGTACAGGATGTACAGCGGGTCTGTCGCCTTCACCGGCACCGGGTCCACCGGCTGCGCGCTCTCGACCAGGTCGTCCCAGTCCAGGTCGGTGCCGGACAGTTCGGCGCCCGCCCGCTCTCGCTGCAACACCACCACGTGCTCGGGCTGGTGCTCGGTGAGGGCGAGGGCGGCGTCGACGATCGGCTTGTACTCGACCACGCGCGTCGGCTCGATGCCGCACGAAGCGGCGATCACGAGCTTCGGTTTCGCGTCCTCGATGCGGGCCGCCAGCTCCTTCGGCGCGAAGCCGCCGAAGACGACGGAGTGCACGGCGCCGATGCGCGCGCAGGCGAGCATCGCGATCACCGCCTCCGGGATCATCGGCAGGTACAGGATCACGCGGTCGCCGAGCGTCACGCCCAGCGACGCCAGCGCGCCCGCGAACACCGCCACCTCGTCACGTAGCTCGCTGTAGGTGTAGCGCCGCTTCTGCCCGGTCACGGGCGAGTCCCAGATCAGCGCGTTCTGCCCGCCCCGGCCACCGTCGGCGTGCCGGTCGAGCGCGTTGTACGAGGTGTTCAGCTCCCCGTCGGGGAACCACCGGTAGAAGGGTTCGTCCGAGGCGTCCAGCGCCCGCGTCGGCGACTTCGACCAGTCGATCTCCCGCGCCGCGTCCAGCCAGAAGCCCTCGCGGTCGTCCAGGCTGCGCCGGTAGGTCTCGGAGTAAGCGCCCATGCTCGGTGTCTCCTCGTCGCCGGATCCCCACCCCAATCATGGCCCCGGCGGCAGCGTGACGCAGGTTTCACCGGCCGCCCAGGCGAACGGACCCGGCAACCCCGGCGAACCCGTGCGCGTCCTAAGCTGGACGGCGGGGAACGGGCCACTCGGCGGTACCCCGGCACCACCGACAGTGAGGGGAACCAGGCGGTGAGCGGATTCGCGAGCGCGCTGCTCTCGCTCGCCCACACCCTGTTCGGCCCGGCCTTCTGTCCGGGTGACTGGGTCTGGGCGACGACCACGGCCGGTGCGCTCGTCGCGCTGTTCCCCGCGCTGGGCGCGCTGGTGGTGGCCATCGTCCGCAAGGGCACCGGCAACCGCTACGACGCGACCACGCTGACGGTGTTCGGCCTGATCGGCTTCGTCACCGTGCTGCTGCTGCCGTGGCTGCTGTCCAACGGCATCTCCGGGACCTTCCGCGCGATCAGCACCGGCACCGGCACCGGCGGGCTCTCCAGGGCCGAGATCTCCTCGATGAGCCAGTCGTTCTGCTTCATCGACGGCTCGCAGTCGAAGTACCTGGGCGGCGGCAGCAACGTCTTCGAGACGCTCTTCTACTCCAAGGGCCTCAAGCTTTCCTACGGCCTGTACCTGCTCGCGTTCACCGTGCTGCCGGTCGGTTCGCTGCTGTTCGTGATGCTGCAGGCGCGCACCGCGTTCCGGCGCGGGCCGAAGTGGCCTTCGCGGTTCTTCTGGATCCCGTTCGTCGTGATGGCGCTGGCCAGCGTCGGGATGTCGGCGAACACGGCGGTGCACTTCTGGCTCGGCTTCCTGCCGTTCAGCGTGCTCGGGCTGATCCCGGTGGGGCTGGTCGGCCCGCCGCCGTGGTCGGTGATCAACCGGCCGGAACCGCGGCGCGAGCCCGAGCGGCCGCCGGTCGCGCCGGAGCCGGCGCCTTCGCAGCAACTGCCCCCGAGGCCCCCGCCGCCGGTGAACCGGCCGTACCCGGCCACGGCGCTCGCTTCGGCGCCCGAGCCGATGGGCCTGGCCGCGGCGCCGGGCCCGATCCCGCCGCCGCCCGGTTCGCGCACCGCCGGCGGCAGCCGGTACCGCCGGGTCCGCCGGCTCGGCCACGGTGGGTTCGGCACCGTCTGGGAGGCGGTGGACACCCAGCTCAACCGCACCGTCGCGCTGAAGATCGCGCACGCGCCGGACCGCGACACCGAAGAGCGCATGCAGCGCGAGGCCCGCGCCCTCGCCGTGGTGAACCACCCGAACTGCGTGAAGGTCTACGACCTGGCCGAGGAGCCGGACGGGCTCGCGCTGGTGATGGAGTACCTGGAGGGCCGCCCGCTGGCCGAGGTGGTCGACGGCCAGGGCCCGCTCGACGACGTCGCCGCCGGACGGCTGTGGGCCACCATGGCGGGCGCGCTGGTCGCCGCCCACGAAAAGGGGGTGCTGCACCGCGACCTCAAGCCGTCGAACGTGATCCTCGACCCGGCCGGTCTGGCGCACCTGATCGACTTCGGCATCGCCCGCAGCCAGGGCGACTCGAAGATGACCGCCACCGGCATGATGATCGGCACCCCCGACTTCGTCGCCCCGGAGCAGGCGATGGGCGCGCCGGCCAGCCCGGCCTCGGACGCCTGGCAGCTCGCCGCCACGGTCAGCTACGCCTTGTCCGGCCAGCCCCCGCGCGGCACCCGCGAGACGCCGATGGCGGCGCTGATGGCCGCCGCGCGCGCGGAACCGGTGACGCACCTGCCGCGCCGGTCCGCGCACGCCCGCATCCTCGCCGCCTCACTCGACCCGGAGCCCCGCCGCCGCCCGACCCTGGCGGCGGTCAAGCGTGAGGTCGAGGGCTGGCTGAGCCGCGCGGGCAAGTCCGCGGACGGCCCGGTCACCCAGATCGTGCCGCGTCGGCCGCGTCAGGCGCCCCAGTCCCAGTCGCCTCAGTCCCAGCCGCCCCAGTCGCCTCAGCCACCCCGGTCGCCCCAGTCGCGCCGCTGAGCCGCGCCCCCGGCCGGTTCAGGTCAGGGTTCGAAGCTGGGCGAAGGCCTGGCGGGTGACTTCGCGCAGGTCCAGGTCTTCGGCGGCCTCGACCCAACGCTGGAACGCGACTCGGTACACCGCGGCGCCGGTCTCCGTGGCCAGGCTGGCGCCGGGCTCGTCGACGCCGCGGCGGCGAAGCCCGTCGGCGAGCGCGGACGACAGGTGCGCGAGCTTGCTCAGCTCTCGTTCCCGCAGTTCGGCGTTCGCCGTGATCACCGTGTGCCGCTGCCGGACGAGTTCGCGGTCGTGCCCGATGACCTCGGCCGCCGCTTCGAGCGCAATCGCGACCACTTCGAGCGGCGACGCCGTGGCGGGCGCCGCTTCCAGCGCGGCCAGCGCTTTCTCCTCCAGCTCGGCCGCGGCGTCGAACAGGACTTCGCGCTTGTCGGCGAAATAGCGGAAGAAGGTGCGGGCGGTCACTCCGGCCCGTTCGGCGATGTCGGCCACCATGGTCTGCTCGAAACCACGTTCGAGGTACAGGGCCAGTGCGGCTTCACGCAGCCGGCCGCCGGCCCCCGGCTCCCATCGTCCCATGCCGCCCAGGGTACGGAGTGCTCCCGGCGCCGGACTCCGGCCGCGATGTCATCTGGTGACATCGCCGTGCTAGGGTCATGTCATCAGATGACATCAACGGGTGGAGGTACCGGCCATGGCCCCGATTTCCGATTCAGCCGCGGTGCAGACGTTCATGGTGGCCGCCGTGCTGCGCGAAGACGCCGACCTAGCGGAGTTCGCCGCACTCCGCGGCGAAGAAGAGAAACAACTGGAACGGCTGCGCGCCGAAGGCCGGATCGGCGCCCACTACGTCTCGCCCGCCCGGCGGGCCACGTTCGTCGAGGTCATCGCCGCCGATGTGCCGCAGGTCGAGGCGACCCTGGCGACCTTGCCGTTCGCCCGGTTCTTCGAAGCCGACATCTACCCGACCACGCCCCCGGACGCCGCGGAACTCGCCCACCGGGCGCGATTCGGAACGGCGTGACCAAGCAGGCCCCCACGGATGGAGGGACCCTGTTACCTGCTCCGGCGGCCTCACCCCGTCCGGTCCGCGGGCTGAGCCGGTTTGACCGCCGAGAACTCGACCCGCTCCTTCGGCTGGTGCCGCACCTGCACCTGCTCGAACCCCGCCGTGCGCAGCCGTTGCGGCAGCGTGGCCGGATCGACCACGTTCATCGTGTCGCCCAGGTGCAGCAGGCGGAAGCGGAAGCTGAGCTGGCTGTCCGTGCCGCAGTAGGTGCCGCCCGGGCGCAGGACGCGGGCGGCCTCGCCGAAGATGGCGTCCTGCAGGGCGTTCGTCGGCACGTGATGCAGCATCGTGAAGCAGACGACGGCCGAGAAGCGCCCGGTGTCGAACGGCATCTGCGCACCGCTGCCCTCCGCCACCCGGGCCCGGTCGCCGAACTTGGCGCGCAGCAGTTCGGTGGAAGCGTGGTCGATCTCCAGCACGGTCAGCTCGGGCACCACGTCGAGCAGCACGCTGGTGGTCGCGCCGAAGCCGGGGCCGATCTCGAGGACGTCGTCGCCGAGATCGTGGCGCGCGAGCCAGGCCGGCAGCACCCGGGCGATCATCGCGGCCCATTTCTGCGAGCTGCACAGCTTGCGGTGGACCAGGTTCATCGGCATGGCCGCCACGCTAGGAGGCTCCGCTCGTGACCGTAAGGCGATAGGCTGACAAACCGTGTCGCCGGACGGTCAGCCGGGCGCCATGCTGCTGGCCGATCTCGAACTGCCCGCCGGAGCCTGGTTCCCCGGGCACGAGCACCCCGTGCACCAGCTCGTGTGGTCGGCGCGCGGGGTCGTCGCGGTGACCGCGGGCGACGCGCACTGGGTGCTGCCGACCACTCGCGCGCTGTGGGTGCCGGCCGGGGTGTGGCACCGCACCGGCGCGGTCGGCAACGCGGTGCTGCGCGGGATCTACGCCGCGCCGCAGCGATGCCCGGTGAGCTGGCCCGAGCCGCGGATCGTCGCCGTGGGGCCGTTGCTGCGGGCGTTGCTGGACCACCTCACGGGCGGGCAACTGGCGGACGGCCCGCGCCGCCGGGCCGAGGCCGTGGCCTTCGACCTGCTGCAACCCCTCGACCTCGCGCCGATCGTGGTGCCTTCCCCGCTCGATCCGCGCGCCCGTGACGTCCAGGCCGCGGTGCTCGCCGACCCCGCGGACCGGCGGGGGCTGGCCGAGCTGGGCCGCGCGGTCGGGGCCGGTGAACGGACGCTGGCGCGCGCGTTCACCCACGACTGCGGGATGACCTTCGGCACCTGGCGCACGCAGGTGCGGCTGCGCGCGTCGCTGCCGCTGCTAGCCGCGGGGCAGCCGATGGAGGCTGTCGCGCGCCAGGTGGGCTACTCGACGGCGAGCGCGTTCGTAGCCGCGTTTCGGCGGTCGGTCGGGGTCACGCCGGGGGCCTACTTCGCGAGCTGAGCCGATTCGGTCAGCGCCAGGAGGGCAGCCACATTTCGGACTGCCACTGAGCGTCGGTGATCGGCACGCCGTTCAGGATCGGCCACAGCCAGACGAAGTTGGCCACCACCAGCCCGGTGTAGAGCGCGACGACGAGCAGTCCGGTGCCCCGGCGTTCGAACCCGAGCTTGGCGCTGCCGAGGATCTGCCCCAGCACGAGCACCAGCCCGAGCACCAGGAACGGCGCCATCGGCGTCGCGTAGAAGAAGTACATCTGGCGGTCGATGTTGGTGAACCAGGGCAGCAGCCCGGCGAAGTAGCCGACCAGCACGGCGGCGTACCGCCAGTCGGCGCGGAAGAACCAGCGCCACAGGCCCCAGCCGAGCATCGGCAGCGAGACCCACCACATCGCCGGGGTGCCGATCAGCATCGTGGCGCCGACGCAGCGGGACTCGCCGCAGCCGGTGACGCTGCCGTCGTAGTAGTAGAGCATCGGGCGCAGGCCCATCGGCCAGGTCCACGGCTTGGACTCCCACGGGTGCGGGTTGTCCTTGGGGGTCAGCAGGGTCTCGTGGAAGTGCAGGACGTTGGTCATGTAGTCACCGAGCGAGCGCAGCGCCGGCGGCACCCAGGCGAACAGGCCGGGCGCGATGTCCTTGATCTCGGTGTAGTGCCGGTCGGTGGCCGTCTCGCTGGCGAACCAGGCCCAGAACGCGGCCAGGTACATCAGCACCGGGACGGCCAGGATGGCCCACAGCGCCGGGGCCACGTCACGCCGGATGGTGCCGGCCCACGGCCGCTCGACCCCGGCCGCGCGCCGCGCCGCGACGTCGAAGAACACGGTCAGCAGGCCGAACGCGGCGATGTAGTACAGCGCGGACCACTTGACGCCGAAGGTCAGGCCGATCATCAGCCCGGTGGCGAAGCGCCACCAGCGGAAGCCGAGCTTCGGACCCCACGGCGATTCGGTCACCCAGCCCTCGCGCACGGCCAGGGCGAGCCGTTGCCGCACCTGGTCGCGGTCGCAGAGCAGGCAGGCGAACGCGGCGAGGGAGAACAGCGCGATGAAGATGTCCAGCATGCCCATGCGCGACTGCAGGTGCAGCACGCCGTCGCTGATCACCAGCACCCCGGCGATGCCGCCGAGCAGCGTGGAGCGGGTCAGCCGCCGCGCGATGCGGATGGTGAGCAGCACGATCAGCGTGCCGGCCAGCGCGGGCATCACCCGCCAGCCCCAGCCGTTGTAGCCGAACAGCCATTCGCCGATCGCGATCAGGTCCTTGGCCAGCGGCGGGTGCACGATCAGCTCGTAGCCGGCGTTGTCCTCGTAACCACCGTTGCGCAGCATCTGCGCGGCCTGGGGCACGTAGTGCTTTTCGTCGAAGACCGGGGTGCCGTGGTCGGTCGGGACGCCCAGGTTCTGCAGCCGGACGTACCCGCCGATCAGCGTCAGCACGATCGTGACGAGCCAGCCGCGCAGCCGGTCCTGCGGCAGTCCGCGGCCGAGCAGGGTGGCTTCGCGGTCGGTCGGCGGCCGGAGCGCGTCGACCGGGTCCGGCCGCACGCTCTCGTCGTCGGGACGGGTCAGCAGTGCGGTCACGGGGCCTGATACTAGTGGCTCGGCCGTGATCGGCGTGGTGCTGATGTCGTTAGGGTGGACCGCATGACCCCTTCGCCCGGACGGCTCGTCCTCGCCGCGACCCCGCTGGGCGACCCCGGTGACGCGTCCCCGCGCCTGGTCACGGCGCTGGCCACCGCGGAGGTCATCGCGGCCGAGGACACGCGCCGGCTGCGGACGCTGACCTCGGCGCTGGGCGTGACGCCCTCGGGCCGGGTGGTGAGCTTCTACGAGGACGTCGAGACCGCGCGCCTGCCGAGGCTGCTGGAATCCCTGCGGGCCGGCGAAACGGTGCTCCTGGTGACCGATGCCGGAATGCCCAGCGTGTCCGATCCGGGCTTCCGGCTGGTGGCCGCCTGCGTCGCCGAAGACCTGCCGGTCACCTGCCTGCCCGGCCCTTCGGCGGTGACGACGGCGCTGGCGCTTTCGGGGCTGCCGTGCGACCGGTTCTGCTTCGAGGGCTTCGCCCCGCGCAAACCGGGCGAACGCGGGAAGTGGCTCGCTTCGCTGGCTTCGGAGCCGCGCACCGCGGTGTTCTTCGAATCGCCCCACCGAGTGGCCTCGACGCTGGCCGACGCCGCCGCGGCACTCGGTGGCACTCGCCGGGCCGCCGTGTGCCGCGAGCTGACCAAGACCTACGAAGAGGTGAAGCGGGGCACGCTGGCTTCACTGGCGGAGTGGGCGGCCGACGGCGTGCGCGGTGAGATCACCGTGGTGCTGGAGGGCGCGCCGCCCCGCGCGGTGAGCGTCGCGGACCTCGTCGGTGAAGTCTCCGCCCGCGTCTCCGCGGGCGAACGCCTGAAGTCCGCGGCGGCCGAGGTGGCCGAGGCGGCGGGAGTGTCCAAAAAGGAGCTCTACGACGCGGTGCTCGTCTCGCGCGGGTGAGGCGGGTTCGCCGACAGCAGTGCCGTCACCGCGGCGTGGGCCTTCGACGCGTCCGGCTCCTCGCCGGTGATCATGTCGGTGTAGATGAACGACTCGCCGATGCGGACCAGCAGGTAGGCCAGGTCCGCGACCGGCAGCGGGGTGCTGAGCCGTTCCGCCGCCAGCAGGTCGGCCAGCCGCGCGATGGTGCGTGACTGCACCAGGCTCGCCTGGGTGGTCAGCAGGCGCAGGGCCCGCTCCGGTTCGCGCCGCAGGAACGAGCGGAACGCGCCGGAGGCGTTCACCGTGCGCACGAACGCGCCGATCGTGTCCGCGATGCCCGCCGCGCCCCGGCCGGTGGAGGTGACGCGGTCCAGCACCGAAGCCGTTTCCGCCCAGAGGATCTCGGCCAGCAGTTGATCGCGGCGGCCCACCCAGCGGTGCACCGTCGCGCGGCTCACCCCCAGCGCCGTGGCCAGTTCCCGCAGGTCCACCCGGCGACCCGCGAGGAACCAGGCCCGCGCCAGTTCGAACGCCGCCACGGCGTCGGGCCGCGGCGAGGCAAGGGATCGGGTGAGTGGCGTGTCGATGGGGTGAGACGTTATCACGTACTGTCGCACCGATGAGACATCTGAGAAAGTGTCTCATCAGTCGGCCCGAGGAGGAGACGAAGATGCGTGCAGTTCAGGTGACCGAGTTCGGTGGCCCCGAGGTGCTCAAGCCGGTCGAGCTGCCGGATCCGGTGGCCGGGCCCGGGCAGGTGCTGATCGAGGTCGAACGGATCGGGCTGAACTACGCCGACACGCACCAGGCGGAGAACTCCTACCTCGCGCCCAGCCGGCTGCCGCTCGTGCCCGGGGGCGAGGTGGCCGGGCGCACGCCGGACGGGCGCCGGGTCGTGGCGCTGCTGGGCGAGCTGGGCGGCTACGCGGAGCGGGCGGTGACCGCCGAGGCCACGGTCTTCCCCCTGCCCGACGCGATCGACGACCTCACCGCGCTGTCCATGCTGGTCCAGGGGGCCACCGCGGCGATCCTGCTGCGCAGGAACACCCACCTGGCGGACGGCGAGTCCGTGGTGGTGCACGCCGCGGCCGGCGGGGTGGGCACGATCGCCGTGCAACTGGCCAAGGCCTGGGGCGCGGGCCGCGTGATCGCGACCGCCAGCACCGAGGAGAAGCGCGCGCTGGCCCTCGAACTCGGCGCCGACGTCGCCGTCGACTCGCGCGCGGAGAACCTGACCGAGACCCTGATCGAGGCCAACGGCGGCCGGCGGGTCGACATCGTGCTCGACATGGTCGGCGGCACCACCACCGACCAGAGCATCGCGGCGCTGGCCCCGTTCGGCCGGCTCGGCTTCTACGGCATGGCCGGGCGGGAGGAGCCCAAGCCGGTCCGGCTGCGCAACCTGATGGGCCACAGCACCACGGTCTCCGGCATGTGGCTCTCGCACGTCTTCCGCCTGCCCGGCAACGTCTACGGCACCACGCTGACCGAGCTGTTCGACCTGGCCGCCCGCGGCGTCATCCGGGCGATCCCCGGCGGCGAGTACCCGCTGGCCGAGGCACGCGCCGCACACGAGGCCCTCCGCTCGCGCGGCACCGTCGGCAAGCTCCTGCTCGACCCCACGCGCTGACTCACGAGCCGGGTCCCGCCGCCTCGACCGCCCGCGCCGGCCGCGGCGCTCGTTCCACAGTGGACGACCGGGGCCCGGCCGAACGGGATCAGAGCAGCACGTCGGACAGCTTGAACGGGTACACCACCGCGTCCTGCGCGACCGGCCCGCTGATCCCCGGCACGTCCGCGGCGCTCGCGTACTGGTGCAGTCCCAGTCGCGAGTGGAACCAGCCGGCCCGGCCCGCGATGCCGTTGTGCCGCACCAGCCAGAGCACCACCTCGGGATCGGCCCAGCGGTCCGGGTGCAGCCGGTGCGCCCAGCAGTCGTGATCGGCGTAGACGAGCACCCGCTCGATCCGCGCCGCGTGCCGCACGTGCTTGATCCACGCCTTGACGAACCGGTCGTCGACGTTCTGCGCGTCCACCTCCAGCGCGGGCGCCAGCGAACCGGGGGCGAAGGCGCCGAGCCGGCTGGCCGTGCGGACGAAGTGCTCGGCCTGGTCGTGCACGGCGCCGGGCCGCGCGTAGTGCCGCGCGCCGGTGTGCAGGCCGACGTGCTGGGCCCCGGCCAGGGTGCGCTCGGCGCCCGGGTCGCTCCAGTTCACGTTCTCGCTCACGGTCACCGAGGCGAACCGGACCTCGGCCTCGCGGACCGCCGTCCAGTCGAGCACCTGCTCTCGATGGGTGAGGGTGAGCCCTCGCTCGGTCTCCGGTTCGGTCACTCTGCGCCCCTAGCAGCCCCACGACGGGTGAAAGGCCACCCTACGTCCCCGGCCGGTACGCAGGGTGACCTCGCGCCCGGCGTGTCCCGCCTTTGATCAGGCGTTTTCCCGCCGGACGGTGCGGGTCCCCCAGGGGAACCCCGCCGGCCGCCGCCACGCGGTCCGTGACCCCCGCGCGAGCGGCCGCGGCGCCGGCCCCCGCACACCGACCGGCCACGGAACGCCGTGGACCGCATCCGTAGGCTAAACCGGTATGAGCACCCCTGTGTTGACCGCGGTGGCCTGGCCCTACGCCAACGGTCCCCGCCACATCGGCCACGTGTCCGGATTCGGCGTCCCGTCCGACGTCTTCTCCCGCTACCAGCGAATGGCCGGCAACCGGGTGCTCATGGTGTCCGGGACCGACGAGCACGGCACCCCGATCACCGTCCAGGCCGACAAGGAGGGGATGACCCCCCAGCAGACCGCGGACAAGTACACCCGCCAGATCGACGAGGACCTGCGCGGCCTCGGCCTGTCCTACGACCTGTTCACCCGCACCTCGACCGGCAACCACGCCGAGGTGACCCAGCAGATCTTCCTGGCGCTCGACCGCAACGGCTACGTGGTGCCGAAGACCACGCGCGGCGCGATCAGCCCGTCCACCGGCCGGACGCTGCCGGACCGCTACGTCGAGGGCACCTGCCCGATCTGCGGGTACGACGGCGCGCGCGGCGACCAGTGCGACAACTGCGGCAACCAGCTCGACGCCGCGGAGCTGATCAACCCGAAGTCGCGGATCAACGGCGAGACGCCGAAGTTCGTCGAGACCGAGCACTACTTCCTCGACCTGCCCGCGTTCACCCGGGTCCTCGGCGACTGGCTGGCGACCAAGACCGAGTGGCGCCCGAACGTCCTCAACTTCACCCGCAACCTGATCGACGACATGCGGCCCCGCCCGATCACGCGGGACCTCGACTGGGGCGTGAAGATCCCCCTCGACGGCTGGAGCGACCAGCCGATGAAGCGGTTCTACGTCTGGTTCGACGCGGTGATCGGCTACTTCTCCGCCAGCGTCGAGTGGGCCCGGCGCTCGGGCGACCCCGAGGCGTGGCAGCAGTGGTGGACCAACCCGGACGCCCGCGCGTACTACTTCATGGGCAAGGACAACATCACCTTCCACGCCCAGATCTGGCCCGCGCTGCTGCTCGGCCACAACGGCGAGGGCGATCGAGGCGGCGAGCCCGGGAAGTACGGCCGGCTGCGGCTGCCGGACGAGATCGTGTCCAGCGAGTTCCTCACCATGAGCGGTTCGAAGTTCTCCACCTCGCGCGGCACGGTCATCTACGTGCACGACTTCCTGCGCGAATACGGCCCGGACGCGCTGCGCTACTTCATCTCGGCGGCCGGCCCGGAGACCCAGGACACCGACTTCACCTGGGACGAGTTCGTCCGCCGGACCAACTTCGAGCTGGCCAACGAATGGGGCAACCTGGTCAACCGGTCGATCTCGATGGCGCACAAGAACGTGGGCGCCATCCCGCGCCCGGACGCGCCGACGGCCGCCGACGAGGAGCTGAAGGCGTTGTCGCGCAAGGCGTTCGAGACCGCCGGGGCGCACCTCGCGCGGTCCCGCTTCAAGGCGGCCTCCTCGGAGGCGATGCGCGTGGTCACCGCGGCCAACCGGTACCTGTCGGACCAGGAGCCGTGGAAGCTCAAGGACGATCCGGCGCGGCGCGACAGCGTTCTCCACACGGCGTTGCAGGTGGTCAGTGACGCGAACACGCTGCTGACGCCGTTCCTGCCGCATTCGGCGCAGAAGGTGCACGAAGCGCTCGGCGGCACCGGCGTCTGGGCCGCGCAGCCGGAGCTGCGGGAGGTCGAGGACCTCGACCTCCCGGGCCGGGTCAACCCGATCCTGACCGGTGACTACGCGGGTGAGCAGGCCCGGTGGGAGTCGAAGCCGATCGAGGTCGGCCGTCCGCTGCAGAAGCCGACGCCGCTGTTCACCAAGCTCGACCCCGAGCTCGGCGAGACCGGCCCGGAGTGGGCCCCGATCGTCAGGTGATGCCCCGGTGGTGTCCGGTCCGGATCGGCCCGGACACCCCCGGGTATCTTTCGCGGCATGGGTGACCAGAAGCGAGAACTGCCGCCGATCCCGGACCGCCTGCCCGCCTCGGTCGTGGACGCCCACACCCACCTCGACGCCTGCGGGGCCGCCACCCCGGCCGACGTCACGGCCATGGTCGACCGCGCCGAACGGGCCGGGGTGGCCCGGGTGGTCACGGTCGCCGACGACCTCGCCTCGGCCCGGTGGGTCGTGGACGCGGCCGGTTGGGACGCCCGGGTGTTCGCCGCCGTCGCCGTGCATCCCACGCGCACCAAGGACTTCGGCGCGGCCGAACGGTCCGAAGTGGAGCGTCTGGCCGCGGCCGGGCGGGTGGTCGCGGTGGGGGAGACCGGCCTCGACTACTACTGGGACTACTCGCCGCACGACGCCCAGCAGGACGCGTTCCGCTGGCACATCGACCTGGCCAAGCGCATCGGCAAACCGCTGATGATCCACGACCGCGAGGCGCACGAGGACGTGCTGCGCATCCTGGACGAAGAGGGTGCGCCGGACGACGTCGTCTTCCACTGCTTCTCCGGCGACGAGGCCATCGCGCGCCGTTGCCTCGACGCCGGCTACGTGCTGTCGTTCGCCGGCACCGTCACGTTCAAGAACGCCCGCGGCCTCCACGAGGCGGCGCGGATCTGCCCGGCGGGTCAGTACCTGGCCGAGACGGACGCGCCGTTCCTGACCCCCCATCCCTTCCGCGGGCGGCCGAACGAGCCGTACTGCGCCGCGTACACCGTCCGCCACCTCGCCACGCTGAGGGGCGAAGGCGTCCACGAGGTCGCCGAAGCGGTCCGGACCACGGCCGAGCGGCTGTTCCGGCTCCCGGCCGATGGCGCGTGATCTCCCAGCGTGACAACCGGTTCCACGCATTGCGACATTCGGGTCTCCCGATTCGTCCACCTGATGAGTGACACAGGTCACGACACTCCGGGGGGTGTTTGCGCAACCCGCTCACCTCCGTTACTGTCCCGTGATCGTGCCGGTCGGCACCGCGGAAGCGGAGCCGGCCGATACGCCCACAGTCACGTCAGTGCACGTCGGGGAAGCGGGACCGCGGCCGGTACGGTCCGGACCCGTGACGATGGCGCTGACTGGGGGTGTCGGACTTGAGAGGCGCGTCGTCTGGCGTGTCGCGACGAAGGCCGGGAGTGGAGACACGCCCGGCCCGGGAAAGGGAACGACCCAAGTGACTGGTAGTAGGCCGGGCGTCTCGCGCCGTGGCACCGAGGACACCTTCTTCGCTTCCGCCCCCGTGGCCGTGCTCGACCGCGAGCTCGAGGACACCGCCTACGGGCACCTGGACTTCTCCGACGAGCTGCACGTCACCGAGCAGGACGTGCTGGCCGCCCTCGGCCCCGACGCCGACCTGCTGATGGCCGAGATCGACGTCGACGTGGACGAGCTGATCCGGCTGATCAACGCCGAGACCACCATGCTCCCGCCGCTCGTCCTGCCGGACGAGGTGGCCGAAGACCGCACCGCGACGCCGCAGACCCAGAAGGTCGCCGTCGAGGACGGCCTGATCGAGGCCACCCGCACCTGGAAGCGCCGGTTCCTCAAGGGCGCCGTGCTGGCCGTGCTGATCTCCGTCGGCGGCGGCGGGGCCGCGGCGCTGGCGATGAACAAGAGCGTCACGGTCGACGTGGACGGCCAGCAGCGCACCGTGCACAGCTACGGCGACACCGTGGGCGAGGTCCTGGAGGACGCCGGGCTCTCGGTCGGCGCGCACGACTCGCTCTCGCCCTCCCCGCAGGCCGAGGTCGGCGACGGCGGCGTCATCAAGCTCGAGCGCGGCCGCCAGCTGAACCTGGTCGTCGACGGCGTCTCGCGCTCCTCCTGGGTCCGCGCGAGCAGCCTGGGCGACGCGATGAACCAGCTGGGCCTGGCCGACCTGGTCGCCAAGGGGGCCTGGACCTCCATGCCCTCCAGCGGCCAGCTTTCGCTCGAAGGCTCGACCGTGCAGGTCAAGACCCTCAAGCACATCACGCTCTACGACGGCACGAACGCGCCGAAGCCGGTCACCACCACCGCGGTGAGCACCAAGGAGTTCGTCTCCGACCTCAAGCTGAACCTCGGCCCGGACGACGCGGTCGACGGTGGTCTGGACGTTTCGCTCAAGGACGGGGCCGAGGTCCACGTCAGCCGCATGGGCGTCTCGATGGTCAACCAGCAGGAGACCATCGACCCCGACGTGCAGAAGGTCGACGACCCGACGCAGCTCAAGGGCCAGCAGTCGGTCGATGACCCGGGCACCCCGGGTTCGAAGATGGTCACCTACAAGGTCACCAAGAAGAACGGCGAAGAGGTTTCGCGCGAGCAGGTCTCGGAGAAGGTCCTGCAGGAGGCCAAGCCGAAGATCATCAAGGTCGGCAGCAAGAAGCCGCCGGCCCCGGCCATCGGCGACACCTCGGCCTGGGACCGCATCGCGCAGTGCGAGTCGAGCGGCAACTGGTCGATCAACACCGGCAACGGCTACTACGGCGGCCTCCAGTTCGACAAGCAGACCTGGAACGCCTACGGCGGCCAGCAGTACGCGCCGACCGCCAACCTGGCCACCCGCGAGCAGCAGATCGACATCGCGAACAAGGTCCGCGACGCCCGGGGCGGGTACGGCGCCTGGGGCTGCGGCAACAAGGCCTGAGCCCCGCTGGGTAGGCTCTCCCGGTGGTTGAACTGCTGGGACCGGTCGAGATCCGCGGGATGGCGGCCGAGCTCGACGTCCGCCCGACGAAGAAGCTCGGGCAGAACTTCGTGCACGATCCGAACACGGTTCGCCGCATCGTCGAGCTGGCCGGGGTGGGCGCGGGTGACGTGGTCCTCGAAGTCGGGCCCGGGCTGGGTTCGCTGACGCTGGGGCTGCTGGATTCGGGCGCGGACGTGGTCGCCGTCGAGATCGACCCCGTATTGGCCGCCCGCCTGCCGCGGACCGCGGCCGAGCGGGCGCCCGAAGCGGTGAGCCGGCTCTCCGTGCTGGAGGCCGACGCGTTGCGGGTCAAGGCCGCCGATCTGCCGGCCGCGCCCGGCTCGCTGGTGGCGAACCTGCCGTACAACGTGGCGGTGCCGGTGGTGCTGCACCTGCTGGCCGAGCTGCCCTCGCTGCGGCGGGGGCTGGTGATGGTCCAGACCGAGGTGGCCGACCGGATGGCCGCGGGCCCCGGCAGCCGCATCTACGGCGTGCCGAGCGTGAAGCTGGCCTGGTACGGACCGGCCCGCAAGGTGGCCGCCGTGCCCCGCACCGTGTTCTGGCCGGTGCCGAACGTCGATTCGGCCCTGGTCTCCTTCGAGCGGTCCGCGACACCGGTGACCGACGTCGACCGCACGACCTTGTTCGACCTCGTGGATGCCGCGTTCTCCCAGCGCCGCAAGACCCTGCGCGCCGCGCTGGCGGGCTGGGCCGGCTCGGCCGACCGCGCGGGTGAGCTGCTCACGGCCGCGGGCATCGACCCGCGGACCCGGGGCGAGCAACTGGACGTGACGGCCTTCGCGCGGCTCGCGGCCCAAGCCTGATCGCCGGCCGCCCGGCCACGCCCCCCGGCCGGACTGGATCCGGGCGCCACCACTCGTGTGATGTGCACCAACGCGCTTGCGTTCACCCAATGGGATCGGCTTTACTCGGTAGGTCCATCCCGAGCGACTGAGAGACCTGGCTCGCCGAAGTCGCAGCAACCACCCTCCGCAGGGCAGGTGCTACCGCCAGGACCGATGGAGGCTGTTTCCGATGAAGAGGGTCACCCGGCCGCTCCTGCTCACCAAGCGGCGCGTAGTCGACGAAGGTCGCCGCTCGGTATGTGCGTGTCGACGCTCCACGGTCATCGCCTGATCTTCTCCTCCTCTTCTTGACCACCGTCCTTCTTGGACGGTCAATCGGTGACGCCCGGCGCGCCCGTGAACGGTGCTGCGCCCCTGCTTGGAGCCTCCCTGTGATCACTGTCGAAAACGTGTCCAAATCCTTCCCCCACAACGGAAATCCGGTGTCCGCCCTGCGCGACGTGAGTGTCGACGTGCAGGCCGGCTCCCTGTTCGGCGTCGTCGGCCCGGCCGGCTCCGGCAAGTCGACCCTGGCCCGCTGCATCGCGCTGCAGGAGCGCCCCGACCGCGGGGTCGTGCGGCTCGACGGGCTCAACACCGGCACCCTCGACGGACGGCGGCTGCGTGAGGTCCGCCGTCAGCTCGGTGTGGTGGGGACCAAGCCGGAGCTGCTCGCCGAGCGCACCGTGGCCGGCAACATCGCGACCCCGCTGGAGCAGCTCGGGGTCGACGGCCCGCAGCGCCGCAGCCGCGTCGGCTCGTTGCTCGACCTGGCCGGCCTGACCGCCCGGGCCGGCCAGCGGCCGGGCGAGCTGACCGACGGGCAGCGTCGTCGCGTCGCCGTCGCCAAGGCGCTGGCGGCCGGTCCGGCCGTGCTGCTCGCCGACGACCCGACCGCGGGCGTCGCCCCCGAGGAGGCCGGTGCGGTGCTGGCCGTGCTCGACCGGGCGCGCGCCGAGCTGGGGGTGACCGTGCTGGTGACCACGCAGGACGCGGGCGTGGTGCGCCGGGTCTGCGACGACGTCGCGGTGCTGGACCAGGGCGTCATCCTCGAGCGCGGCACGGTGCTCGACCTGATCGCTTCGCCGGAGAGCTGGACCGCGCAGGCGGTGCTGCCCGCGATCGAGACCACCCGCGCGCAGACCGCGAAGTACGACCGCGCGGCCGACGTCGTGTTGATCGGCTTCGCCTCCGTGGGCGCGCTGCTGCCCGAAGCGGCCGGCCGCTTCGACGTCGAGCTGGCCACCATCGGCGGTGGTCTGACCCGCATCGGCGACACCCCGATCGGCCGCTTCCGCCTCGGTGTCCGCGGTGAGCGCGCGGACGCCGCGCTGGCCTGGATCGCCGACCGCGGCGCCCACGTGACCCACCCGGTGCGTGGCCCGCAGGCGGTCGCCGCCGCCTGATCGACCGGTCCGCGAGGCCGTCCCGGAGCGTTCGGCCGGGGCGGCCTCCCTTCGTGTCCGGGATTTCGGGACGGCTGTCCGGAAAGCGGGTACGGCTGTCCGGACCCGGTGCTCGCGCCCGGCGCGGCCCGGTCCGCGAACGTCGGGTGGTGCCGTGCTTTCTCCTGGTGGGGAGCCCATCGGCCCGGCCACGTAGGCTGGGCGGGTGCTCGCAGTGGTTCCTCCTCCAGTCACCGTCCGGGTCCCGGCCAAGGTCAACCTGCACCTGGCGGTCGGCGATCAGCGCGCGGACGGCTTCCACGAGCTGGTCACGGTGTTCCAGGCGCTGTCGCTGACCGATGAGGTCACCGTCGTGGCCACCGACGATCCCGGGCTCGAGGTCTACGGCGAAGGGGAGGGCTTGGTGCCCACCGACGCCACGAACCTCGCCTGGCGGGCGGCGCGGGAGCTGTCCGCGTACGCCGGCCGGGCCGACGCCGAAGCCCCGAAGGTGCGGATCGTGCTGCGCAAGGGGATCCCGGTCGCGGGCGGGATGGCGGGGGGCAGCGCGGACGCGGCGGCGACGCTGGTGGGCCTGGCCTCGCTGTGGAAGCTCGACATCACCCGTGACGAGCTGGCCGCGATCGCCGGCCGGCTGGGCAGCGACGTGCCTTTCGCGCTCTACGGCGGCACGGCGCTGGGCACCGGCCGCGGCGAGCGGCTGGTGCCGGTGCTTTCGCGCCACACGTTCCACTGGGTGCTCGCGTTCGACCACGCGGGCCTTTCGACGCCGAAAGTGTTCGGCGAGCTCGACCGGCTGCGCGCCGAGGGCAACCCGCCGCGCATCGGCTCGCACACCCCGGTGGTCGAGGCGCTGGCCTCCGGTGACCCGCGCCAGCTCGCGCTGCTGCTGGGCAACGACCTGCAGGCCGCGGCGGTTTCGCTGCAGCCGGGCCTGCGGCGCACGCTGCGCGCGGGCGTGAACGCCGGAGCGCTGGCCGGCTGCGTCTCCGGCTCGGGCCCGACCTGCGCCTTCCTCTGCGCGGACGCGCAGACGGCGGTGGAGGTGGCGGCCGAGCTGTCCGGCGCCGGGGTGTGCCGCACGGTGCGCGTCGCGCACGGGCCGGTGCCCGGGGCGCGCGTGGTGGGCGGGGACGACGCGCCCCGCACCACGCCGCCCCGCGTGCACGCCTGAATCTGCCTCAACTGTCCACTGTGGAAGGGATCGGATGGCCAACCTGGTCAACCTGGAGTCGGTGAGCAAGTCCTACGGGGTGAAGCCGCTGCTGGACAAGGTTTCCCTCGGCGTCGCCGAGGGGCAGCGCATCGGCGTGGTCGGCCTCAACGGCGGGGGCAAGACCACCCTGCTGGAGGTCCTCTCCGGACTGAGCGAGCCGGACGCCGGACGGGTGAGCCACGTGCGCGGGCTGCGGATGGCCGTGGTCACGCAGCGCACCGAGCTGCCCGAGGGCAGCACGGTCGGCGACGTCGTGCTGGCCCGCTACGGGGCCGAGCACGAATGGGCCGCCGACGCCCGAGTCCGGTCCATTGTGGATGGTCTGGGGATCACCGCGATCGGGCTGGACCAGCCGACCGCCACGCTGTCGGGCGGGGAGCGCCGCCGCGTCGCGCTCGCCGCCGCGCTGACCGGGGAGCTGGACCTGGTCGTGCTGGACGAGCCGACCAACCACCTGGACGTCGAGGGGGTCCGCTGGCTGGCCGACCACCTGCTGGCCCGCCGGTCCGCCGTGGTGGTCGTGACCCACGACCGGTGGTTCCTGGACACGGTCGCGGGCCTCACCTGGGAGGTGGCCCACGGCCGGGTCGAGCAGTACGAGGGCGGGTACGCGGACTGGATCTTCGCGCGCGCCGAGCGGGCGCGGCTGTCCGCGACCGCGGAGGAGAAGCGGCAGAACCTGGCGCGCAAGGAGCTGGCCTGGCTGCGCCGCGGCCCGCAGGCCCGCTCCTCCAAGCCGCGCTACCGCGTGGAGGCCGCCGAGGCGCTGATCGCCGACGTGCCGCCGCTGCGCGACACCGTCGAGCTCCAGGCGTTCGCCAAGCGGCGGCTGGGCAAGACCGTGCTGGAGCTGGAGGACGTCACGGTGGACGTCGGCGGCCGGCGGCTGCTCGACCACGTGACCTGGCGGATCGGCCCCGGCGACCGGATCGGCCTGGTCGGGGTGAACGGCTCGGGCAAGACCACCCTGCTCAAACTGCTCGGCGGCGAGGTCGAGTCCTCGACCGGGCGGCGCAAGCAGGGCACCACGGTCGCGCTCGCGCACCTGCGCCAGGAGCTCGACGACCTGCCCCGGGACCTGCGCGTGCTGCAGGCGATCGAGCAGGTCGCGGGACGGGTGGTGTTCGGCAAGCAGGAGATGACCGCGTCGCAGCTCGGGGAGAAGCTGGGCTTCCCGCAGGCCCGCCAGTGGACGCCGGTCGGCGACCTCTCCGGCGGCGAGCGGCGCCGGCTTCAGCTGTGCCGGCTGCTGATGGCCGAGCCGAACGTGCTGCTGCTCGACGAGCCGACGAACGACCTGGACATCGACACCCTGCAGCAGCTCGAAGACCTGCTCGACGGCTGGGCCGGCACGATGGTCGTGGTCTCGCACGACCGGTACCTGGTCGAGCGGGTCTGCGACACCACGGTCGCGCTGTTCGGCGACGGCGCGGTGACCGATCTGCCCGGCGGGATCGAGGAGTACCTGGACCGCCGGCTGAAGGTCCGCGAGGCCGCGCCGCGCCGTGAAGCGGCCGGGGCCGCCCCGGCGAAGGCGGAGGCCAAGCGCGACGCCGCCGAGGTGCGGGCCGCGCGCAAGGAGCTGGGCCGGCTGGAGCGCAAGCTCGACCAGCTCTCCTCGCGGGAGGAGAAGATCCACGCGGCGCTGGCCGAAGCGGCTACGGACCCGGTGAAGCTGATCGAGCTGAACACTGAGCTGAAGTCGCTCCAGGCGGAGAAGGACGACGTCGAGGCGCGCTGGCTGGAGACCTCCGAAGCGGCCGAATGACCGGCGGACCGGCCACGCGGGCGGGCGTTGACAACCAGACAGTAATCTGACGCCCATGAGTCGGTTCGTGGACACGCTCGTCGGCACGGCGGCCGGGCGAGGTCAGCAGCGGGGCATGGTCACCGGGGAGCCAGTGGAACCGGTGCGACGGACGTGGGCCGAGGTTCACGAGCAGGCGTTGCGGGTGGCCGGGGCGCTGGTCGCCGGTGGTCTGGCGCCGGGCAGCGCGGTGGCGGTGCTGGCCGCGGCGCCCTCCCTGATCGCGCCCATGGTGCAGGCGGTCTGGCTGGCCGGGGGCAGCGTGACCATGCTGCACCAGCCCACCCCGCGCACCGACCTGGCCGAGTGGGCCGACGACACGGTCAAGGTGCTGGGCATGATCGGCGCGGAGCTGGTGGTGCTCGGCGAGCCGTTCGACCAGCTCGCCCCGGTGCTGGCGGAGAAGGGCATCGACCACCGGCTGATCACCGAGCTGGCCGGCGGCGAACCGCTGGCCGAGATCGTGCCCACCGCCGAGGGCGACACCGCGCTGCTGCAGCTCACCAGCGGGTCCACCGCCGAGCCGAAGGCCGTGCGGATCACCTACGGCAACCTCTACACCAACGTCAAGGCGATGGTGGAGCGCGCCGAGTTCGACTTCGACACCGACGTGATGGTGTCCTGGCTGCCGACCTTCCACGACATGGGCATGGTCGGTTTCCTGACCGTGCCGATGACCTTCGGCGTCGAGCTGGTCAAGATCACGCCGGTGGAGTTCCTGTCCGGCCCGTTGATCTGGCCCGAGCTGATCACCAAGTACCGCGGCACCACCACGGCGGCGCCGAACTTCGCCTACGCCATCGTCGGCCGCCGCATGGCGCGCGTGGACGACGACGGGGCGTACGACCTGTCCACGTTGCGCATCGCGCTGAACGGCGCGGAGCCGGTCGACGAGACCGCCGTGAAGACGTTCGTCGAGGCCGGGGCCCGGTTCAAGATGCCGGCCGAGTGCGTGTTCCCGGCCTACGGCATGGCCGAGGCGACCCTGGCCGTTTCGTTCGCGCCGCTGTTCACCGGACTGACGCTCGACGTGGTGGAGGCCGGCGCGCTGGAGTCCGGCAACCGCGCCGTGCCGGTGCCCGAGGGCGACCCGCGGCGCGGGACCGACTCGGTGCGCTCGTTCGCGGTGCTCGGCCGCCCGCTCGACGGCCTCGAAGCGGCGATCGTCGACGACCGGGGCCACCGGCTCGGCGAGCGGGAAATCGGTGAGATCCGGCTGCGCGGCGAGGCCGTGACCCCGGGCTACCTGACGGTCGACGGACCGGTCGGCACCCAGGACGCCGAGGGCTGGCTCGACACCGGCGACCTCGGTTACCTGGTGGACGGCCAGATCGTCATCTGCGGCCGGCGCAAGGACGTGATCATCATGGGCGGCCGCAACCTCTACCCGACCGACATCGAACGCGCGGCCACCTCGGTGGAGGGGGTGCGCGCGGGCAACGCCGTGGCCGTGCGCCTCGACGCGGGCAGCCGCCGCGAGCGCTTCGCCGTGGTGCTGGAGTCCAAACTGGCCGGTGACGCCGAAGCGGAGCGGGCACTGTCCAAAGAGGTCGCGGCCCGGGTGCGGGACGCGGTCGACATGCGGCCGTACGCCGTGGTCGTGCTCCCGGCGGGCAGCCTGCCGAAGACGCCGTCCGGGAAGGTCAAGCGGGCCGCCACGGCCACGCAGTACGCCGACAAGATCTTGCGCAACGCGGCTTCCTGAAGCCGCCACGGGAACGCCCCGGCCCGCGACGAGGATGGAGTCGGGGGACGGGGCGTTTCGCTTGGTCAGGGGGCGGTGAAAGCCCGAAGGCGGGCAGCGCCGCGCGCGGGATGCACGCTCCGGCGCCGAGCCGGGTTACCGGTCCTGGAGGTGTTCGGCCGCTTCCCCGGCCGGACGGGGCGCGCGCTGGGCGGTGGCCTCGTGTTCGTCGCGGGCGCCGGGGACGCTCGGAGCGCGCCGGCCGGAGAGCTCGGCCAACTGGTCCTCGGCCTCGTCGAGGAACTGGTCCACCTCACGCTCGTCGTAGCCGCGCTTGCCGATCAGCGGCTTGTTGAACAACACGTGGTGGACTTCCGCGGCGGTCAGGTCGTCCTCGTCGGCGATCGTCCGGGCGATGCGCCGCACGTACTCGTCGACCTCGTTCTTCGCGTAGCCGCGGCGGCCGATCGGGGCGTTACCGAAAGCGACCTCGGCGAGATCCTCGGCGGTGAACGACATGAAAGATTCTCCGATTCAAGGTCGGTGGGCGAACTCCCACCCCCCGTCCTAACCGGTCGCCGCGGCTCCGGGAAGGGAAAGCACCTCGGATCGACTCGATCGGGGAGGTAGAAGCCGCCCATCGAGTGAGCGGAGATCACTCAACGAAAGCGAACACCACTCGGCCTCGCTCAGGGAGCACCGGGAGCCGGTCAACCCGCGTGGAACTCGTTCTGCGCGTCCGCGAGGCCCTTGACCAGCAGCGCCTCGGTGGCGTCGGCGCAGCGGTCGACCTCGAAGGCCAGCTCCTTGCGCTCGACCGTGGAGAAGTCCTTGAGCACGAAATCGGCCGGGTCCTGGCGGCCCGGCGGGCGGCCGATGCCGAAGCGCACGCGGTAGTACTCACGCGTGCCGAGCGATTTGGTGATCGAGCGGAGGCCGTTGTGGCCGTTGTCGCCGCCGCCGAGCTTGAGCTTCAGCGCGCCGAAGGGCACGTCCAGCTCGTCGTGCACGACCACGACCCCCGAGGGCTCGACCTTGAAGAACCGGGCGGCGCCGACCACGGGGCCGCCGGAGAGGTTCATGAACGAGCGGGGCTTGACCAGCACCACGCGCCGGCCGGACAGCCGTCCCTCCAGCACCTCGGCCCCGCTCTTGTGGGCCTTGAACCGGCCGCCGATCCGGCCGGCCAGCTCGTCGAGCACCATGAAGCCGACGTTGTGCCGGTTGCCGGCGTACTGGGGCCCGGGATTGCCGAGGCCGGCGAGCACGATCAGCTCGCCGGCCCCAGGCAGGTCTTCACTCACGGAAGTGAGTCTATTCGGCCTCTTCTTCGGCCGGCTCGGCGGCGGCTTCGGCTTCGGCGGTCTCGTCCTCGGTTCCGAGATCCTCTTCACGCGGGGCCTCGTTCACCGCGACGACCAGCGCCTCGGCGTCGGTGACCAGCTCCGCGCCCTGGGGCAGGGTGAGCTGCGAGGCGTTGATCTGGATGCCGGCCTCGAGGCCCTCCACCGAGACCTCGAACTGCTCGGGGATGTGCAGCGCCTCGACCTCGACCTGGATGGTGTCGAGGTCCTGGGCGACCAGGGTGCCCGGGGCGGCGGCGCCGGTGACGACCACCGGGACGTCGACGACGATCTTCTCGCCGCGCTTGACGACCAGCAGGTCGACGTGCTCGATGTAGTTCTTCAGCGGGTGCACGACGATGGTCTTGGTCAGCGCCAGCTCGTCGGAGCCCTCGAGGTCGAGGGTGATGACGGCGTTGCTGCCGTTCTCGCGGACCACGCGGGCGAACTCGAGGGCCGGCAGCGCGAAGTGCCGCGGGTCCGAGCCGTGCCCGTACAGGACCGCGGGGATCTTGCCGGCACGGCGGGTGCGCCGCGCGGCACCCTTGCCGAACTCGTTGCGCGGCTCGACGGAAAGACGTACCTCGGACACGGTGTAGCACTCCTTCAAATCACAATGCGGTGCAGCAGGTGGCGGCGGGGACGCTTCGACCTGGAGCTCGGGGCGGCTGTCCACGGCGGCGAGTACCCGGGCGCGACGCTTCACGGGGGCTTCTCGAGCCGCCGCGTCGATCACGCCGGGCACCGTCCGGTGCACCCGCCTCGCCGAGACAACTCGAGAATTGTAGACCAGCCGGTGCCGATGCGGTAACGACGGGTCGGCCCGCGACCGGCGGACCTTGGGCCGGGCGGTGGGTGAGGACACAATCGAGGTGCTCCCGGCGTCGCCGCGAGGATGAGATGATCCCGGCGGAAAGAGGGTGGAATGCGGGCTCGATGGACCGTCGCGGCGGTGGTGCTGGTGGGCGGGCTGCTCGCCGGCTGCCAGGTGGCGGTGTCCGGCGCGGCCGGGGTTTCGGCCGCCGACGAGCAGAAGGCCGAACGGCTCGCGGCGCAGCGGACGGCCGTCGACTCGGCGGTGGACGCCCTGCGCGAGGCCCCGGCCCTGCAGTACGACACCACGGTCAAGGACGCCTCCGGCCGGCCCGCCGACCTCAGCTTCCGGATCACCGGCGACGGCGACGGGATCGGCACGCTGCCGTTCGAGGGCCGGCCGGTGCGGATCGTCCAGGTCGGCGGCGAGCTGTACCTCTCGGCCGACGAGGACTACTGGAAGGCGCACGGCCTGGAGCAGGACAGCGCCCAGTTCGGCACCGGCTGGGTGCACACCGTCGGCAGCGAGCTGCCGGTGGACCCGGCCGCGAAGCTCTCGCCGGGCCGGCTCGCGGACGCGCTGGGCGCCACGCTCGCGGCGCTGAACCAGACGGCCGAGCCGGTGCGGCAGAAGGGACCGGACGGCCCGGAGGTCTACCAGCTCGGCGGTGGCCTCGGCGCCCTGCAGGTGACCGCGGCGGCGCCGTTTCGCGTGGTCGGCGTCGCGCCGGCGCTGATCGACCCGCGGGGCGGCCCGCAGCTGGGCACCGGGTTCCGGGTCCGCCCGGTCCTCGGCGACGACCTGAAGCGGTTCCGCGCCGATTTCGACAGCGCCGTGGACCAGCTGGGCCAGCCGTTCGAGGGTCTGGCGCAGGCGAGCGTCGCGGTGCTGAACGACAAGCTCGACTGCCAGAACTTCGTCGGCTCCTGCACCACCTCGGTGGACGTCTCGGCCAACGTGGTCGGCGGGGCCGCGAACCCGAAGCCGACGGTGCACGTGACGCTGACCGTCGAGATGAGCGCCGGGGCGCTCGGCTCGCGCAATTGCACCACGCAGGCCGACGCGGCGGCCGACGCGACGATCACCATGTCCTGCTCGGTCAAGTTCTCGTTGCCGAACCGCACGGCCAGCTACCAGGTGCTGGCCAAGCCGTCGGCCGTCGGCGAGGTGCGGGTGCCGTTCGACGCGAACGCGGTGAAGCAGCGGCTGGCCGCGTCGTTCGCCAAGCTCGGCGCCTGACCTGCACGCCTACCCGGGGGTGCGCCGCTTTCGTTGAAGTAGCCGCCGACCCGTCCCTACCATCGGTGCGGCAAGCACGATTTCCCCTGATGAGGAGCGGTCATGAGCAAGCTGGTGGTGTTCGGCGCGACGGGGTACGCCGGCGGCCGGATCACGGACGAGGCGCTGCGGCGTGGTCATTCGGTGGTCGGGGTGGCCCGCAAGGCCGAGGGCCTGCCGGACGGCGTCGAGGCGCGCACGGGCTCGATGCACGACGCCGGCTTCGTCGCGGACGTGACCCGCGACGCCGACGTGATCGTGATCGCGACCCCGGGCCGCGCGGACGACGAGGGCCGTCGTCTGCTGGACGCCGTGCCGACGCTGGTGGACGCGGCCCGCGCCGCCGGTGCGCGCCTGTCGTTCGTCGGCGGGGCCGGCTCCCTGCACGTGGCCGAAGGCGGACCGCGGCTGATCGACACCCCGGACTTCCCGGACGCGTACAAGCCGGAGGCGGGCAGCCACGCCGAGGTGCTCGACGCGTTGCGCGCGCTGCCCGAGGGCGTCGACTGGTTCTACCTCAGCCCGGCCGCCGAGTTCGGCGCCTGGAACGCCGGCGAGCGCACCGGCGAATTCCGCGTGGGCGGCGACGTCCTGCTTTCCGACGCGGACGGCCACTCGCGCATCGGCGGCGCGGACTACGCGATCGCCTTCGTCGACGAGATCGACGAGCCGAAGCATTCGCGGGCGCGGTTCACCGTCGCCTACTGACCCGCCGGAGCCGCCGAGGCCCCCTTGCCCGCGTGCGGCGCGGACAAGGGGGCCTCGGCGGGCTTTCGGCCGGGGAAATCAGCCCGGGGAGCCCACGGTGCACAGGAACTTCCTGGCGTGCGCGGGGTCGAGCGCGTTGCCGACCAGGTTCCACACGTTCAGGTCGTAGGCCTCGCCGATGTGGCCCACCGGGTCGAGCGGGCAGGTGTCCTGGACGTACTGGTTGTCGACCCCCGGCTCGCGGACGAAGGCGGTGTCGGTGGGCGTGACCAGCTCGTCGGCGCGCGAGGTGATGATCGTGTAGCGGACACCGGGCTGGGCGACCGGACCGGCGTTCAGCGTGGCGATGGCCGAGCCGCCGGTGATCAGGTTGTCGCAGGCCGGGCAGCCGAGGGTGGACAGCGCCCGGCCGACGGCGTCGCGCTCGCCCTGGCCCAGCAGGTAGGCCAGCTTGGTCAGCCCGGCGAAGGTGGTGCCGTGCGTGGGCGGCGCGATGGCCACCACGGTGCCGATCCGGCCGGCGATGCCCTGGGTCTTGGTCACGTAGAGGGACTGGAGGCCGCCCTCGGAGTGCCCGACCAGGTCCACCTGCGAAGCACCGGTCTCGGCCAGCACCTGGCCGATGAACGCCTTGATCTCGGCCGCGGAATCGGCGATCGGGCGCAGTCCGCCGACCACGGGGAAGCCCGGGTAGGCGCCGTAGGTCCGGCTGAACGTGCAGTAGCCCTTGGCCGCGACGGCCGCCTGCATGAAGTTCAGGTCCTCGTAGTAGGTGGCCCCGAGCCCGTGGAGGAAGACCACCGGGTGGGGGTGCGCGGCGCTGGGCCGGCACGACGGGTCGTTGTTGCCGCCGGTCGCCGCCTGCGCCGGGGCGACGGTGAACGCCGCCGTCACGAGCGCCGCGGCGGCCAGCACAGCCGCTTTGGTCCGCAATCGCATCCTCATCGAGAAGCTTCCTTCCTCAGGGGCACACCGGCGCCGTTGCCGGTGGATCAGGGGCCCGTCACGGGGCGGGGTAGAGCGTTTCGACCAGCGCGGCGTGGCGGCGGGCGACGACCTCACGGCGGATCTTGAGCGTCGGGGTCAGCTCGCCCCCGGCCACCGAGAACGGCTCCGGCACGATCGCGAACTCCCGGATCCGTTCGGGCGGAGAGTAGCGGGCGTTGACGGTCTCGACCTCCCGGGCGATCAGCGCGCGCAGCCGCTCGTCGCCGCACCAGTCCTCGGCGCCGGGGTCGAAGCCGGTTTCCGACGCCAGTTCGGGCAGCTTCTCCGGGTCGAGGGAGAGCAGCGCGACCGGGTACGGGCGGCGGTCGCCGAGCAGCACGGCCTCGGCGATCCACGGCGTCCGGCGCAGGTCGTTCTCGATCGCGGCGGGGGACAGGTTCTTGCCGGCCGAGGTGATCACGATGTCCTTCTTGCGCCCGGTGATGGTGAGGAACCCGTCCTCGTCGAGCGAGCCCAGGTCGCCGGTGTGCAGCCAGCCGTCCACAACGGACTCCGCCGTCGCCGCCGGGTTGTTCCAGTAGCCCGCGAAGACCCCGGCCGAGCGGCCGAGCACCTCCCCGTCCTCGGCGATCGCCAGCTCGACGCCGGGCACCGCGCGCCCGACGGTGCCCACGCGCCAGGCCTGCGGGGTGTTCGCGGTGAGCACGGCGGTCGACTCGGTCATCCCGTACGCCTCGTAGATCGGCACCCCGCAGGCGAAGAAGAAGTCGAGGATCTCGGGCGCGATCGGCGCGGAGCCGGTGAGCGCGCGTTCGAGCCGCCCGCCGAACGCGGCACGGACGCGGCCGAAGAGCTGCTCTTCGGCCGCGGCGAGCTGGAGCTCTTCCTGGTCGTCCAGCGGCTCGCCGCGCCGGGCGCGCAGGCCCAGCTCGACCGTCGGCCCGAGGTCCGGGGCCAGTCCGCTGACCACGGAGTAGATCTTCTCGAACAACATCGGCGCCGAGGGCAGGTAGGTCGGCGCGACCTCGGCCAGCTCCCCGAGCACGGCGCGGATCTCGCCCGCGGAGTAGGCGATCGTGGCCCCGGTGCGCAGGCAGTAGACCTGCAGCATCCGGGTGAGCAGGTGGGCCAGCGGCAGGTAGGCGAACAGCACGTCGCCGGGCCCGGTCCGGTCGATCCGGCGCAGGGAGGCGAGGATCGCGGTGAAGTTGCCGTGGGTCAGCACGCAGCCCTTGGGCTCGCCGGTGGTGCCGGAGGTGTAGACGATGGTGAACGGGTCGTCCGGCGCGGGCTCGGGCCACGGGCCGGCGTCGGCCGGTCCGGAGCCGGCGGCGATCACGGTCGCGAGCGGTTCGGCGGTCGTGTCGATGCCCCGCACCAGCTTCAGCGCGGGCAGGTCCTCGCGCAGCGCGTCGACGTCCGCCAGGTGCTCGGCGGTCTCGACCAGCACCGCGGCGGCGCCGGAGTCGTGCAGGACCCAGCGGAGCTGGTCGCGCGAGCCGGTGGGGTACACCGGCACGCAGATCGCGCCCAGCCGCCCGATGGCGAGGTCGCAGACCGTCCACTCAGGACTCGTCCGGCTGAGCAGGGCGACCCGGTCGCCCGCGCGCACCCCGCCTTCGCGCAGCAGCGCGGCCACCCGGCTCGCCGCGTCGTGCAGCTCGGTGAAGGAGCGCTCCCGCCAGTGGCCGCCTTGGGGGTAGCGTTGCGCCACCGCTTCACCGAACGCAGCCGCCGCTTCGGCGCCCAGACCGCACAGGCCACGCTCGGTTGACATTCAGTACCTCCGGGTATTGGATACCTGAAGGTATTGAGTGGGGATCGCCGAAGTCAAGAGCCCGACCAGGAGGACCATCCCGATGGCCCCGTCCGAACCCGGAGCCGGCCGAACGCGGCCGACGCGGGCCGAAACCCGCCGCCGCATCCTCGAAGCGGCGTTCACCGTGTTCGGCGAGCGCGGCATCGCGGCCTCGAAGCTGACCGAGGTCGCCGCGGCCGCGGGGCTGACCAAAGGCGCGGTGTACTCGAGCTTCGCCTCGAAGGACGAGCTGGTCCTGGCGTTGATGGAGGAGCACGCCGCGCACCGCCTGGAAGCCAGCCTGGCCGGCTTCGCCGAGGCGGGCGACGGGGGTGCGGGGTTGGCGAAGGTCGCCGCGGTGCTGATGCACGAAATGCGCGCGGACGCGGTCTGGCACCGGCTGCTCGCGGAGTTCTTCGCGCTGGCCCATCACGACGAGAACCGGCGGGAGGCGTTGAAACGGCGCCGCCGCGAGGTCCGGGGGACCATCACCCGGGCGCTGGAGCGGCTGGCCGAGGGGCTGGACCTGGAGCTCCCGCTGCCACCGGCGGAGTTCGCCGTGATCATGCTGGCGTTGAGCAACGGCCTGGCCGTGGAGTCGGACATCGACGAGGAGGCCGTTCCGGACGACCTGCTCGGCCGCGTGCTGACGCTGATCGCCGCCGACGCGGTCGCGAAGGTGCGTTCAGCGGCGGAAAGCGTTGCGGGGCAGTGAGATTCCCGGATGAGCACCGGTCCCCTCCGCCAGCGCGGAGGGGACCGGGACGAGCATCGGAGCTCAGGCGGCGCCGTCGAACAGCGAGGTGACCGAACCGTCCTCGAACACCTGCTGGATGGCTTCCGCGAGCATCGGCGCGATGGAGAGCACCGTCAGCCCGGGGAAGCGCTTCTCCTCGGGGATCGGCAGGGTGTTGGTGACGATGACCTCGCGGGCCTTGCACTGCGAGAGCCGCTCGGTCGCCGGGTCGGACAGGATGCCGTGGGTGGTCGCGATGACCACGTCCGCCGCGCCCTCCTGGATCAGCGCCTCGGTGGCCTTCACGATCGTGCCGCCGGTGTCGATCATGTCGTCGATCAGCACGCACAGCTTGCCCTGCACCTTGCCCACCACCCGGTTGGCCACGGCCTGGTTGGGCTTGTCCGGGTCGCGCGTCTTGTGGATGAACGCGATCGGCCGGTCGCCGAGCTGCTGGGCCCACTTCTCGGCCAGGCGCACCCGGCCCGAGTCCGGCGAGACCACGGTGATGTCCGCGTCGCCGTAGGTGGCCTTGATGTGGTCGGCGAGCACCGACTGGGCCATCAGGTGGTCGACCGGGCCGTCGAAGAAGCCCTGGATCTGCGCGGTGTGCAGGTCGACGGTCATGATCCGGTCCGCGCCCGCGGTCTTGAACAGGTCGGCGATCAGCCGGGCCGAGATCGGCTCGCGGCCCTTGTGCTTCTTGTCCTGGCGCGCGTACGGGTAGAACGGCATCACCACGGTGATCCGCTTCGCACTGGCCCGCTTGAGCGCGTCCACCATGATCAGCTGTTCCATCACGTACTCGTTGATGGGCGTGGTGTGCGCCTGGATCACGAAGGCGTCGGTGCCGCGCACGGACTCCTCGAACCGGACGAACAGCTCACCGTTGGCGAACGTGTGGGCGGTCTGCGGGGTGATCGTCACGTTGAGGTGCTCGGCCACCTCTTCGGCGAGCTCCCGGTACGCACCGCCGGAGAAGAGCATCAGATTCTTCTTCGGCGTACCTGACTTCGGACTCATGCTGGCGACTCCCCGTCGGCTCCTGCTTCTGACACGGACACGGCGGTGTCCTCACTCGCGGCGAGCGCGGCTTCCGCCGCCTCCGCCGCGGGCGTGCCCGGCCTGCGCCGGGACGCCCAGCCTTCGATGGTGCGCTGCGGACCGGCCGAGACCGCCAGCGCGCCGGGCGGGACGTCGCTGCGGATCACCGCACCCGCTCCACTGTAGGCGCCGTCGCCGATCCGCACCGGCGCGACCAGCGTGTTGTCCGCGCCGAGGCGGACGTGGGAGCCGACCACGGTGTGGTGCTTGCCGACGCCGTCGTAGTTCACGAACACGCTGGAGCAGCCGATGTTGCTGTGGTCGCCGATCCGCGCGTCGCCGACGTAGGTCAGGTGCGGCACCTTGGTGCCGGTGCCGATCTCGGCGTTCTTGGTCTCGACGAACGCGCCCAGCTTGCCCCCGGCGCCAAGCTTGGTGCCCGGCCGCAGGTAGGTGTACGGGCCGACGTTCACCCCCTCACCCAGCTCGGAGCCGGAGCCGTGCACCCGCACCACCGAGGCGTGCGCGCCGACGGTCACGTCGGTGAGCGTGGTGTCCGGGCCCACCAGCGCGCCTTCGCCGACCGAGGTGGTGCCCTTGAGCTGGGTGTTCGGTTCGAGCAGCACGTCACGCGAGAGCGTCACGCCCGCTTCGATCCAGGTGGTGGCCGGATCGGTCACGGTCACGCCCTCGCGCTGCCAGCGGCGCACGATCCGGCGGTTGTACTCCGCGCCCAGCACCGAAAGCTGCACCCGGTCGTTCACGCCCTCGGTGAGCCACGGGTCGTCGACCACCAGCGCGCCGACGCCCTTGCCGTCCTCGCGGGCGATGCCGAGCACGTCGGTCAGGTACAGCTCGCCCTGGGCGTTGTCGGTCGACAGGCGCGAGAGGCCGTCGATCAGCACCGCGGCGTCGAAGGCGTAGACGCCCGAGTTGATCTCGCGGATCTCGTGCTGTGCCGGCGTGGCGTCCTTGTGCTCGACGATCGCGCTCACGCCGCCCGCGTCGTCACGCACGATCCGGCCGTAACCGGACGGGTCGGCGACCACGGCGGTGAGCACGGTGACCGCGTGGCCCGAGCCGGTGTGCTCGGCCAGCAGCGCGGCCAGCGTCCCGGTGTCCAGCAGCGGCACGTCGCCGTAGCTGACCAGCACGGTGCCGGTCAGTCCCGCCGGCAGCTCGCGCAGCGCGCAGGACACGGCGTGCCCGGTGCCCTTCTGCTCGGCCTGCACGGCGGTGGTGACCGCGCGGCCCAGCCCCTCGCCGACGCGCGCCAGCTCGGCGCCGACGGCTTCCCGGCCGTGCCCGATCACCACGACCAGGTGGTCGGGGTCCAGTCCGGCCGCGGCGCGGACGGCGTGCTCCACCAAGGGGCGCCCGGCGATCGGGTGCAGCACCTTGGGCAGGGACGAACGCATGCGGGTGCCTTCACCCGCGGCGAGGATCAGCGTGCTCAGCGGGCCGCTCAACGACACTCCCAAAAGAATTCATCCGGTGTGGCTTGCTCGGCCCACGATCCTACGTGGGCTCTTCGGCATCCCACGCGGGGTCGGTCGGGCTGGTCCCGTCGGGCCAGCCGGCTCCCGCGTCGGTGGCCATCGAGTTGGCCGAGGCCACCTGGTTGCCGCCACCGCGTTTTGCCTGGTACATGGCGGCATCCGCGCGGGCGAGCACCTGCTCGGCGCGCTCCTGTGGGCGCAGGGAGACCAGCCCGATCGACAGCGTCACCCCGTGCGAAAGGTGGTGCGGGAGCTGTGCGACGGACTTCACTGCCCGGCCCAGCGCCATCTTCGCCGCGGAAGCCGGCGCTCCGGGCAGCAGCACGACGAACTCGTCGCCGCCGTAACGGGCCACGACGTCGTCTCCGCGCAACGCGTCACGAAGCGTGCTCGCGACAACACGGAGCACGTTGTCGCCCTCGGCGTGCGACTGCTTGTCGTTGACACCCTTGAAGCCGTCGAGGTCGACCAGCCCGACGGCGAGCGGCTGCGCGTCGGCCGAGGACGCCAGCGTGCGCAGGCGCTCGTCCAGCGCGCGGCGGTTCGGCAGCCCGGTGAGCGGGTCCTGCAGCGCCTGCTGGGTGATCGCGCCGTGCTCGGCGGAAAGGCGCTCGTGCTCGCGACGGGCGTTGAGCGTGGCGATCTGCGACTCGCGCAGCGTCCACATCTCGGCTTCGAGCGTGGTGGCGTAGTCGACCAGTGACCGGTTGGAGTGCTCCGCGGTGTCCAGGCGCGCCAGCTCCCGGGCCACGTTCAGCCGCATGGCCGGCTGCAACGACTCCTCGGACATCGCCGCGCTGACCTCGCGCAGCACCTCCAGCGCCTCGTCCCGGCGCGCGGACCGGTCCAGGCAGCGGGCCAGCGCGATGGCCACGATCTCCTGGTCGTGCGGGAAGTGGTGGCCGGTGTTCAGCTCCCGCAGCCGGGCCACGTGCTCCTCACCCGGGTGGTGCAGCGCCAGCGCGGAGGCGAGCACGCCGACCTGGTCCACGGCCGCGACGCCGGCCTTGCGCGGGAACAGCGATTCGGCGAACGGGCCCTCGGCCGCGACGGCCATCGACGCGGCCGTGCGGAACTTCTCCTTGGCTTCGTCGTACCGCTCGATGCGCTCCAGCCGCAGGCCCCAGCCCAGCAGCATCTTGACCCGGTTGATCAGCTGAAGGGTGATCTCGTGCGGGCTCGCGCTCTCGCGGATCGCCTGGTGCGCGCGCCCGATCACCTCTTCGGCGGCTTCGTAGACACCGAGCTGGTTGAGCACGATCCAGCAGTCGATCAGCGCGTTGGACTGCATGCGGTTCCAGTTGCGCACGCCGACCTGGCGGTCCGGGATGGTGGAGTCGTCGAGGATGGCCAGCGCGCGGGCGATCTCGGTGAGCGCGGCGTCCTCCTGCGCGGCCAGCACCAGCCGGCGCCCGCGCAGGGCGTGCGCGTCGGCGCGCAGCAGGGAGAGGCCGTGGCGGCGGGTGTGCGCGAGCATTTCGTCGAGCCGCGGCTCGGCCTCGGCGGCCAATCCGCGGGTGACCAGGCGGGCGAAGGCGGAAGCGCGCAGGAGCTGCGCGACCAGCGTCGGCTCACCGCGGCGCAGGGTCTCTTCGAGCAGCTCGTCCATGATCGCGACGATGTCGAGCTGCTGCTCGTGCGGCTGCCGCTGGACCGCCGCGATCAGCTCACGGGCCCGGCCCACCAGCCACGCGTCGGACATCTCGGCGAGGGTCGGGCGCCGGGCGCCGGTTTCGTCGCTCGTCTCGTCGGTCAGCCGCACCCACCCCCATCACCATGGCCGCCTGATCACCCTGCTGCCCTGTCGCTCAGCCGCTCCGCCGCCAGGATTCGAACCTGAACCGTCAGAACCAAAATCTGAAGTGCTGCCGATTACACTACGGCGGATCGATCCTGGTCAGGATAGCGATGATCGCCCATCGGGGTTGCGGGAGGGTGAGCCCGCTGCCCCATCGTCTCCCAGGTGAAGCCCGGGACGCCCCGGGAACGGGCAAATCGGGCCTCCCCAGGGCGCGAAACCTCCTGTACCGTAACTTACGGCATCGTAGGTAAGGTGACCCTTCGCCAGAGCTCGTAGGAAGAAGTGAACTGTATGACGGCCACCCTTGACCGTTCCCAGCCCGCGGGGGAGCCACCGGCCCCCAAGGGGCCGAAACCGATCATCGACGGGCACCGGTCGATCGGAGTGCAGTTCTCGGTGTACTTCGGCGTGATCGCCCCGCTGGTGGCGCTGCTGGTCGCCGTTCCGTTCGCCTGGGGCTGGGGCCTGAGCTGGGTCGACGTCGGGTTGTTCGTGGTCTTCTACGGGATCAGCGGGCTCGGCATCACCGTGGCCTACCACCGGTACTTCACCCACGGTTCGTTCAAGGCCAAGAAGTGGCTGCGCGTGGTGCTCGCCATCGCGGGCAGCATCGCCCTGCAGGGCCCGGTGATCACCTGGGTGGCCGATCACCGGCGCCACCACGCGTTCTCCGACCGCGACGGCGACCCGCACTCCCCGTGGGCGTTCGGCACCTCGCCGATGGCCATCGCCAAGGGGTTCTGGCACGCGCACATGGGCTGGCTGTTCGAGCGCGACACCAGCAACCAGGGCCGGTTCGCGCCCGATCTGGTCAAGGACGCGGCCATCCGCAAGGTGGACGACCTGTTCTGGCTCTGGGCCCTGGTCAGCCTGCTGCTGCCGGCGCTGCTGGGCGGGCTGATCTCCTGGTCGCTGTGGGGCGCGGTCACCGCGTTCTTCTGGGCCGGGCTGGTGCGCATCTGCGTGCTGCACCACGTGACCTGGTCGGTCAACTCGATCTGCCACATGATCGGCGAGCGCCCGTTCAACGCGCGGGACAAGTCGGCCAACTTCTGGCCGCTGGCCATCTTCTCCTTCGGCGAGTCCTGGCACAACCTGCACCACGCCGACCCGACCTCGGCGCGGCACGGGGTCAAGCGCGGCCAGATCGACATGTCCGCCCGGCTGATCTGGATCTTCGAGAAGTTCGGCTGGGTGCACGACGTGCGCTGGCCGACCCCGCAGCGGCTGGCGCGGATCGCCGCCGAAGCGAAGTGACCCCGCCGGTCCGGCGTAGTCTGCCCCGGTGGCGGGGAGACGACGGGCCAAGCGTGAGGCGGCCGTCACCGGAGCGCGACCGACCGCTCCGGTGACCCGGGTCCGCATGACGGGCAGCGAGCGCCGGCAGCAATTGCTGAACGTCGCGCGCGCCCTGTTCGCGGCGAAAGGTTTCGACGGCACCTCGGTGGAGGAGATCGCGGCGCGGGCCAACGTCTCCAAACCGGTGGTGTACGAGCACTTCGGTGGCAAGGAAGGCATCTACGCGGTCGTCGTGGACCGCGAGACGCGGGTGCTGCTCGACCGCATGGTCTCCACCCTGCACGGCGGCCACCCGCGCGTGATGCTGGAGCAGGCGGCCTGCGCCCTGCTCGGCTACGTCGAGGACTCCCACGACGGCTTCCGCATCCTGGTCCGCGACTCCCCGGTGGCCAGCTCCACCGGCACGTTCTCCACGGTGCTCAACGACATCGCCAGCCAGGTCGAGCACATCCTGGCCCAGCAGTTCGCGGCTCGCGGCTACGAGGAGAAGCTGTCGGCGGTCTACGCCCAGGCCCTGGTCGGCATGGTCGCCCTGACCGGGCAGTGGTGGCTCGACGCCCGCAAGCCCAAGCGCGAAGAGGTGGCCGCGCACCTGGTGAACCTGGCCTGGAACGGGCTGTCCCATCTGGAGCACAAGCCCGAGCTGCTGGGCTGAGCGGGATCCCCTCGTCCGGCGGCGCGCGGCCGGGTCCACCACGCAGAACCGGTGGCCGGCTCCGGCGGGTGGTCCGCCCGGCGTCCGCGGCCGTCCCCGGTCCGATGTGGACCGGGGACGACGCGACCGGCGCCCCTCAGTCCAGCCGCCCCTGCGAACGCAGATCGTCGAAGATCAGCCGGCAGACCGCCGAAACCCGGGGCCGGTCGGCATAACCGAGCCACGCGAGCTCCGCGATCTCGCTGTTCGGGGCGAGCGTGCCGGTGTGCTCGGCGGTGTAGCAGGTCATCCGCACCACCGTGCCGTCCGCGCGGCCGTCCGCCTGCGCCTCCCACGCCCCCGCCGGGGCGATGGACGCCGGGACCAGCGCCACGGTCAGCTCCTCGGAGATCTCGCGCACCAGCGTTTCGACGTCCGACTCGCCCGGTTCGCGCTTGCCGCCGGGGAAGTACCAGGTGTCCTTGCCCTTCGAGCGGGCGCCCAGGACGCGGCCGCCGGCCAGGTGGAGCCAGGCGATCTTGTCGATCACGCGAGCGCCGCCAGCACCTCGTCGGTCGTGGCCACGGTGCCGAGACGGGGGAAGATCTTGGTCAGCGCGGATTCGTGGGAGATCTCCGACAGCCCGGTCATCGCGTCGGACACCGCGACGGTCGCGTAACCGTGGTCCGCGGCGGCCCGCAGCGTCGACTCGACCCCGAACTCGGTGGCGATCCCGCCGAACACCACCGTGCGCACCCCGGCGTCGCGCAGGTGGGCGTGCAGCCCGGTGCCGTAGAACCCGCCGATGGTCCGCTTGACCACCAGCTTCTCGCCGGCCCGGGGCTTGACCTCGGGCACCACCTCGTTGCCCTCGTCTTCGCGGCCGGGGCGCCGCACCTCGACGACCACCACCTGGGCGCCGGCCTCGGCGAACGCGTCGCGCAGGCGCACGGCGTTCGCCACGACCTCCGGGCCGGACAGCGGGGTGGTCGGCAGGGCCACGATCCGCTCCTGCAGGTCGATCAGCACGAGGGCGGAGGACGCCGGGTCGATCTCGGTCATGGTCTCGATCCTAGGCCCGGCCCACCCGGTGGTCGAGGCCGGTGAGCCGCGCCCGCCACCGGTCGGCCGGTGGCGGCCTGGCCGCGGTCAGCTCGGCGGACACCGGGCGAACGTCCTCTGTGGACTCACTCCGGTGGGCGCCCCCGGGTGTGGCCCGGGCCGGTTCCCCCGCGCCGACGAGCGCCGCGCACCTGGGCTCAGGCGGGCGTGACGCGCAGCAGCTTGTCGTTGTCGCCGTTGGAAGTCGTCACGTAGAGGGCGCCGTCCGGGCCGCTGCGCACGCCGCGCAACCGGCCGAACTTGTCGTCGAACTCCTTCGGCAGGGTCACGCCCGTGACCTTCGCGGCGGCGTCGAGGTGCAGCAGCAGGAGCTTCTGGCCCTTGAGCGCGGCGACGGCCAGCGCGCCGTTGTTCTCGCCCCACTGCTCGCCGGTCAGGAAGGCGTCGCCGCTGGTCGCCTCGGTGATCGAGCCGGTGGTCCACAGTGGATCGATGGCGTCCGGGAACCGCTTCTTGTCGGTCATCGGCACGCTCTCGTCGTAGTTCGGGTCGGTGCCGCCCTTCGACGGGTCCCAGCCGTAGTTGCCGCCGGGCCGGATCAGGTTCACCTCGTCGTCGAAGGCCGGTCCGTGCTCGGAGGTGATCACCTGCCCGGTGCCGGGGCGGATGGCCACCCCCTGGACGTTGCGGTGGCCGTAGGTCCAGACCCGCCGCTCGTTCGCGTCGGACGAGGCGAAGAACGGGTTGTCCGGCAGCGCTTCCCCGGTCTTGGCGTCGATCCGCAGCACCTTGCCGCCGAGCTGGTGGCGGTCCTGCGAGACCTTCGAGTTCGCGGTGTCGCCGGTGCCGACGAGCAGCGCTCCGTCCGGGGCCAGGGTCGGGCGGCAGCCGGAGTGCCGCCCGCTCGGGTTCACCGGCAGCCCGGTCAGCAGGTCGCGCGCCTTCGCCGCGCTCGCACCGTCCTCGGCCAGCCGCCAGGTGACCAGCCGGATGTCGACCGCCTGGCCGTTCTCCTGGTGGGTCTGGCAGGTGGTGAACTCGCGGGACGAGGCGAAGTCCGCGGCCAGGGCCAGGCCCATCAACCCGCCTTCGCCCTGCGCGAAGACGTCGGAGAAGTCGGCCCGGACCTCGGTCGCCCGGCCGCCGCGCACGAGCGCGAGCCGGCCCGGGCGCTGGGTCACGAGCAGGTCGCCGCCGGGCAGGAAGCCGATGTCCCAGCCGTGCTGCAGCCCGCCGGCGACCTCCTCGACGCGGAAGCCACCGGCCGTCGGCGCGGCGCCGGGCTGGGCGACGCTGGGCGGGCTGGCGCAGGCGGAGACGAGTACCACGAGCGTCGCGAGCAGGGCGGGTCCGGACGGGCGCATGGGTCCCAGCATGCCGGACCCACCGGCAAGATCGCCGGTTCACCGCCGGAGGTGACCCGTCCGGGTGCCCGAGGGCCGGTGGTTTCAGACGGTCGCCACGCCGCTGACCGGTGAGCCGACGGCGCCGGGCAGGCGCAGCGGAGGCGCGGTCAGCAGGAACCGGGACCGCCCGTGCGCGCGCAGCCAGGCGTTCAGCTCGGACAGGTACCACATCTCCCCGAGCGGGATGCCCTGCTTGAACAGGCAGTGCGCGTGCAGCGGGAGCAGGTGCTCCGCGCCGGGTGCCGGTTCGCCGCCGAACGACTCGACGGCCAGGTTGTCGGCCACGATCGCCGAGACGCCGCTGTCGGTGATCCACCGCAGCAGCCGCTCGTCGCCGCCGTCGAGCCCGGCGCCGTGGCCGGCCAGGTCCTCCCGGGTCAGGCGCTCGCCGAGGTCGAGGATGACCGCGGCCGTGCCGGTGTGCAGGCAGAGGATGTCCCCCGGCTCGACGACCACCTCCTGCTCCTCGAGGATCCCCATGAGCTGCTCGTGACCGACGGCCGCGCCCCCGCGACCGGCCGCGCGTTCCAGGTCGACCATCACCCCGCGCCCTTGCACGGAGGTCTGGGCGAGGGTTTCGATGCCGAGCGCGTCGGCGTGGGGCGTCACCGAGCCCTCCGGATCGCCGATCACGTCCGTTCCGGCGCGGTAGCCGTTGTAGTAGGCCATCACCGGCTCGCCGGTGCCGTCGAGGTCGAACCGGGCGCCGACGTGGGCGAGCGAATCCCACTGCGTCGAGTACTGCAGGTGCAGGACCGCGTAGTCGTCGTTGACCACGTCGCTGGTGGCGCCGGGCCGGATCAGGCGGTTGTGCCCGAGCTCCGCGCTCGCGAGCAGCGGGGGCTTGCGGAAGCCCTGGGCGTACTCGCCCTTGGGGAAGTCGAGCGGCAGGCTCAGCGGGAACGCGAGCCCCTCGCGGACCTCGGCCACCGCCGCCCGGCGGCGCTCGGGCGTGATCAGGTTGAGCCGGCCGATCTGGTCGTGCTCGCCGAATTCGCCCCAGTTCGAGCCGTCGGGACGGTTCTTCCAGCGCTGCATCGCTTTCCTCCCGGGAATGGTGGGTACGCCCAGGACCCTACGCAGCGTCCGGCGGTCACCGCGCCCGTCGCCGCCGGTGTCGCGAGCGGCCCACTCGTGCGGTGAGCGGCATCTTGTCGGTGCCGCCCCGTACCCTGGGATGGTGACCGACGCTCCACTGTCCGGACTCCTCCAAGCCATCCTTCCCGACCCGGCCCTGCGCGGGGTCGTCGAGCGGGCGGGTGCCCCGCTGCTCGAACTGCAGGGCCCCGTCGCCGCCCGCCAGCTCGTCGCCGCGGCCCTCGCCGAGGCACCCGGCGCGGGCGGCGGGGGCCGGCCCGTCCTGGTGGTCACCGCCACCGGCCGGGAGGCCGACGAGCTGACCACCTCGCTCTCGGCGCTGCTCGGCCGCGAGCGGGTCGCCGACTTCCCCTCGTGGGAGACGCTGCCCCACGAGCGTCTTTCACCGCGCGCCGACACCGTAGGCCGCCGGCTGGAGGTGCTGCACCGCCTGCACACGGGCGGGGACGAGCTGAAGGTCGTCGTTTCGACCGTGCGCAGCCTGATCCAGCCGATGGCGCCGGGGCTCGGCGCGCTGGCTCCGGTCGATCTCGTGGTCGGCGAGGAGCAGGGCTTCGAAGAACTGCTGGAGCGGCTGGTCGAGCTGGCCTACAGCCGGGTCGACATGGTGGAGAAGCGCGGGGAGTTCGCCGTGCGCGGCGGCATCCTCGACCTGTTCGGGCCGACCGCGCAGCACCCGGTGCGGATCGAGTTCTGGGGTGACGAGGTCAGCGAGATCCGCGCGTTCGCGGTGTCCGACCAGCGCTCGCTGCCCGGGGAGATCCAGCACGTCACCGCGCCGCCGTGCCGGGAGCTGCTGCTCACCGCGGCGGTCAAGGCCAAGGCGGCCGAGCTGGCCGGCACCTACGAGGCGGATGCGCACCTGGCCGAAATGCTCACCAAGCTCGCCGACGGCATCCCGGCGGAGGGCATGGAGGCGCTCATCCCGGTGCTCTGCGAGGGTGAGCTGGAGCTGCTCACCGACGCCATGCCGGTGGGCAGCCACGTGCTGCTGGCCGATCCGGAGAAGATCCGGGCCCGCGCCGCCGACCTGGTGCGCACCGGTCAGGAGTTCCTGGAGGCGTCCTGGACCACCGCCGCGGCGGGCGGGCAGGCGCCGATCGACCTCGGCGCCTCGGCCTACCGCGACCTGGCCGAGATCGCCCGGCACGCGCAGGACACCCGGCGCTCGTGGTGGACGATCACCCAGCTGACCACCGAGGCCCCGGACGTGCTCCGCGTCGCGATTGAGCCCGCGCCCGCGTACCGGGGTGAGCTGGAGCGCGCGATGACCGACCTGCGCGCGCACATCGCCTCGGGCGGCACCGGGGTGCTGGTGGTCGCCGGGCAGGGCACCGCGAGCCGTGCGGTCGAGCAGCTGACCGGGGCCGAGGTGCCGGCCACGCTGGCCGGGGACGGGCTGGCCGCGGTCCCGCCGGCCGGGGTCGTCACGGTCACCTGCGGCGGGCTGTCCGACGGCTTCGTCTCGCCGGAGCGGGCGCTCGTGGTGCTGTCGGAGGCCGACCTGACCGGCCGCGGCGCGAACGCCGGTGTGTCCACAAAGGACCTCAACACCAAGATGCCCTCGCGGCGGCGCAACGCGGTCGACCCGATCGCGCTGCGCGCCGGCGACTACGTGGTGCACGAACAGCACGGCATCGGCCGGTTCGTGGAGATGGTGCAGCGCACGTTGAAGGATTCCGGCGGCGCCTCGGTGACCCGGGAGTACCTGCTGCTGGAGTACGCCTCGTCCAAGCGCGGCCACCCGGGCGACCGGCTGTTCGTGCCGACCGACCAGCTCGACGAGGTCTCGCGCTACGTCGGCGGCGAGCTGCCCACGCTGAACAAGCTGGGCGGCTCCGACTGGAAGAACACCAAGGCCAGGGCCAAGAAGGCGGTCAAGGAGATCGCCGCCGAGCTGGTCCAGCTCTACGCCGCGCGCCAGGCCGCGCCGGGCCACCCGTTCGGCCCGGACACCCCGTGGCAGCACGAGCTGGAGGACGCCTTCCCGTTCACCGAGACCAACGACCAGCTGGCCGCCATCGACGAGGTCAAGTCGGACATGGAGCGCGGCGTCCCGATGGACCGGGTGATCTGCGGCGACGTCGGCTACGGCAAGACCGAGATCGCCGTGCGCGCGGCGTTCAAGGCGGTGCAGGACGGCAAGCAGGTCGCCGTGCTCGTGCCGACCACGCTGCTGGCCCAGCAGCACCTGAACACCTTCGCCGAGCGCATGCAGTCGTTCCCGGTGACCATCAAGGGCCTCTCGCGGTTCACCAACAAGACCGAGTCCGACCTGGTGCTGGAGCAGCTGGCCGAGGGCGAGATCGACATCGTCATCGGCACCCACCGGCTGCTGCAGACCGGGATCCGCTACAAGGACCTCGGCCTGGTGATCGTCGACGAGGAGCAGCGCTTCGGCGTCGAGCACAAGGAGCACATCAAGGCGCTGCGCACGCACGTCGACGTGCTCACCATGTCGGCCACGCCCATCCCGCGCACGCTGGAGATGTCCCTGGCCGGCATCCGCGAGATGTCCACCATCCTGACCCCGCCGGAGGACCGGCACCCGATCCTCACCTACGTCGGCTCCTACGACGACAAGCAGGTCGGCGCCGCCGTCCGCCGCGAGCTGCTGCGCGACGGCCAGGTGTTCTACGTGCACAACCGCGTCTCCTCGATCGAGAAGGCGGCGCGGCGCATCCGCGAGCTGGTGCCGGAGGCGCGGGTGGTGACCGCGCACGGGCAGATGAACGAGGACAAGCTCGAGAAGATCATCCAGGGCTTCTGGGAGAACGAGTACGACGTGCTGGTGTGCACCACCATCGTCGAGACCGGTCTGGACATCTCCAACGCCAACACGCTGATCGTCGAGCGCGGCGACCTGCTCGGGCTCGCGCAGCTGCACCAGTTGCGTGGCCGCGTCGGGCGTGGCCGCGAGCGCGGGTACGCGTACTTCCTGTACCCGCCGGAAGCGCCGCTGACCGAGACCGCGCACGACCGGCTGGCCACCATCGCGCAGAACACCGAGCTGGGCGCGGGCATGGCCGTGGCGATGAAGGACCTGGAGATCCGCGGCGCGGGCAACATCCTCGGCGCGGAGCAGTCCGGCCACATCGCGGGGGTCGGGTTCGACCTGTACGTGCGGCTGGTCGGCGAGGCCGTGGCCGCGTTCCGCCGCCACGCCGGCGCCGAGCCCGCCGACGACGGCGAACTGGCCGAGGTCCGCGTCGACCTCCCGGTGGACGCCCACCTCCCACACGACTACGTACCGGGGGAACGCCTGCGCCTGGAGGCCTACCGCAAGATCGCGGCGGCCCCGGACACCGCGGGCCTCGACGCGGTCCGCGAGGAGCTGATCGACCGCTACGGCCAGCCCCCGGCCCCGGTCACCCGCTTGCTCGCCGTGGCGGCCTTCCGCCACACCTGCCGGACGGCGGGCGTCACCGAGGTCGCGGTGCAGGGCACCACCATCCGCTTCGCCCCGCTGCCCCTGGCCGACTCGCAGCTGGTCCGCCTCAAGCGCCTGTACCCCAAGGCGAACTTCAAGGCGATCACCAACACCGTCTCCGTGCCCAAACCGACCGAGGGCCCGGCCGGCGGCCGCATGGGCGCCCCCACCCTGCGCGACGAAAACCTGCTGGAGTGGTGCGCCAAACTGCTGGGCCACCTGACGAAGACCCCGGCGCCGGTCTGAGGGCCGGCTCGGGCCGCGGAGCACCGCGGAGCACCGCGGAGCGCACGACCGGGGAGCGCAGCAGCCGAGCCGGAAGCCGCGTCGCCCCGGTCGACCGGACGCTCGGATCGACCGGTTCCGCACCGACCGGTTCCGGTCCGCGACCGAATCCGCACCGACCGGTTCCAGATCGAGACCGAATCCGCACCGACTGATTCCGGTCCGAGACCCAGTCCGGATCGACTGGTTCCGGATCGAGACCGAATCCGGATCGACTGGTTCCGGATCGAGACCGAATCCGGATCGACCGGTTCCGGGCCGAGACCGAATCCGGATCGACTGGTTCCGGATCGAGACCGAATCCGGATCGACTGGTTCCGGGCCGAGACCGAATTCGGATCGACCGGTTCCGGCCTAGAATCGACCGGTTCCCGGCCTAGACCGGACCGCTGGTCGGCCTCCCGTGGCTAGGCCCCGGCGGTGACCTTCGGGAGTCCCGGCGGGCGGATGGCCGTGGCGTGGTCGGCCGCGGCATCCGGCCGTGGCGAACGGCGGGGGCGGTGCACGGTTCCCGCACCGGCTCCGCCGAAAGCACCCGCTGAGCCAGCTCGGGCCGGGCCGGTTCACCCGCCGCCGTCACCGGCTGGGCGCCCGACGGCCACCGGCGAACCGTGGGCAACCGGCACTCCGGGCGTGAACCCGGCGCGGGCGCGGGCCGACATCGATCTCGTGCGGGGGCAGGACGGCGGCCGACCGGCCCGTCGCGAGTCAGCCGCGGGTCAGCGTGGGCGCTGGGCGGATGCCGGAGCCGGCCCGAGCGCCCGGGTATCGAACCCGGTCTTGTGTTTCGGGGGCGGGCGTGTGAGAGGGTAGGGCCTGTGATGCGGATCATGGGGCGCCCTCGCGCGCTGATCGCTGTGGTGGCCGGCGCGTTCCTGCTCGCCGGGTGCGGGACCGGGCCCAGTCAGGTGAGCGCCGCGGCGATCATCGACGGGCAGGTCACCTCCATCGACCAGGTGCAGGGCCTGCTGGACCGGGCCGTCCGGGAGCAGCCGTACGCCCGGCAGCTCGCGGCGCAGCACAAGCTGGACCTCGTCGGCCGGGAGATCGTGCGCCAGCAGCTCCTGCACACGGCGGTCGGCAAGGCCGCGCAGAAGGAGAACATCACCGCCGACCAGAGCGCGATCGGCGCGGCCATGCTCCAGGACCCGCTGGCCGGTCCGCTGCCGCAGTCGGTCACCGCGAGCCAGGACGCCGCCGTGACGCAGCTCGTCTGGCGGCTGCGTGACCACCGCGAGGCCCTGACCGACCAGTACCTCGAGCAGAAGCTGGCGATCAAGTACCTGCCGACGCTCACGGTCAACTTCGACTACACCACCGTGGGCGCGCCGAGCGCCGATGGCACGGCCTCCTCGACCGACCCGGCCACCGCGCGCGCCGACGCCGTGGCCAAGGCCCGGCAGTTCGCCGCCGATCCGAAGTCCGTGACCGGCGAGATCCAGCGCGGCGCGCAGGGCGGGGTCGAGGGCAACGTCGGCACCCAGGTGCCCGCGCTGTCCTCTCCGCAGGACGCCACGACGGTGCTGTTCGGCGTGCCGGCCGGCACCGTGATCGCGTTCCAGCCGAACCCGACCGGCGGCAACCCGACCTGGGTGGTCGCGGTCGTGCGCCAGCGGGCCACCGGTAAGCCGGTCGCCACCGACCAGGCCCAGCAGCCGACCCCGGACCAGCTCAGCGGCATCGGCGTCCGCCTGGTGCAGCCCTACGTCGGCGAAGTCGACTACCGCATCAACCCGCGTTACGGCGTGTGGGACGCGGTGGGCATGGATCTCGCGCCGAACGCCGGCTCCACCAAGGGGATCGTGCTGCCGACGACGGGCGCCCCGGCCCAGCAGTGACCGGCCCAGCCGTGACCGGCCCGTCGACCGGTTCCGTGGTCGTCGTCGCGCGGGGGGCGACGCTCCCGGCCGCCGCGGTTCCGCTCCTGCGCACCGCGGCGGCGGTGTACGCGGGGTCGGACGTGGACGCGGCCGCGTTCGGCCTGCCCCCGGTCGCCGAGGCGCCGCCCGGGTCCGAATTCGTGCTCGTCGTGGGCTCGCCGGCCGAGCCGAGGGCCGCCGCCCTGCTCGCGGGCGGGGCGCGGGTGCTCGGTCCGCCGTCCGATCCGCTGGCCGAGGCCGTGCTGGTGGTGGACCGGCTGCGCTCACCCGGCGGCTGCCCGTGGGACGGGGTGCAGACGCACGATTCGATGCGCAAGTACCTGGTCGAGGAGACCTACGAGCTGCTCGAGGCCATCGAGGAGAACGACCGCGAGGCCCTGCGCGAAGAGCTCGGCGACGTGCTGCTGCAGGTGCTCTTCCACGCGCGCGTGGCCGCCGAGGACTCCGGCGATCCGTTCACGATCGACGACGTGGCGCGCGAGCTGGTCACCAAGCTCGTCGGCCGGCACCCCACCGTCTTCGCCGGAGCGGCCGAGGTGGCGACCGCCGAGCACCAGGAACTGAAGTGGGAAGAGCTCAAGCAGGTCGAGAAGCAGCGTAAGTCCATTGTGGATGGTGTTGCGCTCGGCCAGCCCGCGGTCGCGCTGGCCGGGAAGCTCGGCCAGCGCAGTGGCCGGGCCGGTCTCCCGCCGGACCTGTTCCCGGCCGGCCCCGATCCCGCCGCCCGGCTCTTCCGCATCGCGGCCGTGGCGCGCCGCGCGGACATCGATCCCGAGGGCGAGCTCCGCGCGGTCGCGAAGCAGTTCGCGCGCGACATCCGCGCGGCCGAAGCCGCCGCCCGCGCCGAGGGCGTCGAGCCCGCCACCCTCGAAGCCGACGGCTGGCGCAAGTTCTGGCCTTCCGCCTGAGCTGTGACGCAGCACACAGCAAGGGGAGAACCGGATCGCGGCTTCCGGCGTCTTGCCCGGTGTGAAGCACAAGCCACCAGCGGAGGCGGACGAGGAGCAACTCGTCCGCCGGACTGCGCGGGGTGACCGGGCGGCGTTCGAAGAGTTCTACCGCCGCACGTCGCCCTGGCTCGCCGTGCGGCTGCGGCGCCGCTGCGCCGACGAACAGGTCGTCGCGGAGGTCATGCAGGAGACCTATCTGGCCGTCTGGCGGGCCGCAGGCTCGTTCTCGGGGGCCGCGGCCGGGGGGACGGCCGTCGGATGGGTGTGGACGATCGCGGCCCGGAGGCTGGTCGACGCGTTCCGCCGGCGGGCGCACCACGCCCAGCCGCCGCCCGCCGCCGTGAACGTGGCCGTGACGGCACCCGCCGCCGAGGAGGAGGCGCTGGCCGCCACGGTCGGTGACCACGTCGGCGACGCCCTGCGCGAACTGGCGCCGGAACTGAGCCAGGTGCTGCAGGCGATGGTGCTCGACGGGCTCTCCGTCCGCGAGACGGCCGTCCTGCTCAGGCTCCCGGAAGGAACTGTGAAAACACGGGCGCGCCGCGCGCGGATCGCCATGCGAGAGGCACTGTCATGAACCACGTCGCCGATCGGCTGCTCACCGGTTACGCCGGCGGGCAGAACCTGCCCGCCGACCAGGCGTGGGCCGTCGAAGCCCATCTCGAACTCTGCGCCGCCTGCCGGGCCCGGCTCGCCACACTGTCCACACCGGACGTCTCGGCGCTGGTCGAAGGCGTGTGGTCGGGTCTCGAACCGGGGCTGGCCTCGCGCCCGCAGCCGGTGGCCGCCCGGTTCCGGGTCGCCCTGAGCCGCTGGACGACGCCGGTGATGCTGCCGTGGCTGCTGATGGTGCTGCTGGTCTCCGGTTTTTCGGTCTGGCTGGACGCGACGGTCGTGCGGACCGGGTCGTTCGTCCAGCTGTTCGCGCCGGTGCTGCCGGTGCTCGGGGTCGCCGCCTCGTGGTCGGGTGGGCTGGACCCGGCGTACGAGCTGGTCACCGCGAGCGCTCGGGCCGGGCTGGACCTGGTGCTGCGCCGGACCACCGCGGTGCTGGTGGCCGTGCTGCCGGTGCTGCTGATCGCGGGTGGGCTCACCGGGTCCGCGGTCGGGCTGTGGCTGCTGCCGAGCCTCGCCTTCACCACGGGGACGCTCGCGATCGGGCTGCTGATCGGGGTGGAGCGCGCCGCCGGGGCGCTGGTGGTGGTGTGGCTGGCGGTGTTCGCGGTGCCCACGGTGGTGACGGGCAGTTCGTTCGCGCTGCAGAAGGGGGCCGTCGCCGTCTGGGCCGGGATCTTCGCGTTGACCGTGGTGGTGGTGGTGCTCCGCCGGAGCGCCTTCACGCGGCTCATCGCTCGTCGCTAGGGAATGAGGGGAAATGGACATGCGAGCAGTGGAAGCCGCGGAGATCGCGCCGTCGACCTACGCCTGGGAGATCCAGGCCGAGGCGCTCAAGGTGCGGGTGGGCCGCCGGAAGATGGCGGTCGACGGCCTCGATCTCTCGCTGGGCCCGGGCGTGCACGGGCTGCTCGGGCCGAACGGGGCCGGCAAGACCACGCTGATCCGGGCGCTGGCCACGGTGCTGCGGCCGGCCGAGGGCAGCCTGACGCTGCTCGGTGTGTCCGTCGGGGGACACATCGACCAGCGCGGCCTGCGCCGCCGGATCGGGTACCTGCCGCAGAACTTCGGCTACTACAAGCGCTTCACCGTGCGCGAGTTCGTGGAGTACCTGGCCTGGCTCAAGGAGATGCCCAAGCCGGACATCCCGGGGGCGGTGCAGCGGGCGATCGAGCGGGTCGGGCTGGCCGACCGCGCCGAGCACAAGCTGAAGACGCTCTCGGGCGGCATGGTCCGCCGGGTCGGGATCGCCCAGGCGATCGTCAACGACCCGCGGATCCTGCTGCTCGACGAGCCCACCGCCGGGCTCGACCCGGCGCAGCGCGTGCGCTTCCGCGAGCTGCTTCAGCAGGTGGGGCAGGACGCCTGCGTGGTCGTCTCCACCCACCTGGTCGAGGACGTGGCCGCGGCCTGCCACGACGTGGTCCTGGTCGCCGAGGGCAAGCTGGTCTTCCAGGGCACGCCCGGGCAACTGGCGGCGGCGGGCGGGCCGGACGACGTCGGCGACAGCCCGATCGAACGCGGCTACTCGGCCCTGCTGAACCACGAGCGGGGGCAGGAGGCGTGGTAGCCGTCGTCCGGACCGAGCTGCGGCGCACGATCGCGCCGTGGATGGCGCTGGTGGTGGTGCTCGTCGGGCTCGGCTTCTTCTTCGCCTTCGTCCGCTACGGGCCGTGGTTCAAGGAGCCGGCGGCTTGGGACGGGCAGTGGGCGGCCTCGGTGCAGTGGACGCGCTACCTGCTGGTGCTGCTGTGGCCGATCATCGTCGGCGCCTCGGCCATCCAGGGCATGCGGGACCGCCGGTCCGGCACCGTGGAGCTGCTCGCCGCGACGCCGCGCCCGGCCCGTTACCGCCTGACGAAGCTGAGCTTTGCGCTGGGCCTCGCGGCCGTGCTGGCCTACGTCGTCATCCTGCTGACCGGGCTGGCGCAGGTGGTGGCCCACGACGGGTTGTTCACCTTCGGCTGGGTGCTGCCCGCGCTGGTCGGGTCGACCACGGTGGTCGCCGGGGTCGGGCTGGGCCTCGGCGCCGGGCGGGTGCTGCCCCACCCGGTCACCGCGCCCGTGCTCACCGTGGCGGCGCTGGTGGGCTGTTTGCTGTTCCAGTTTTCGTCCGGGCCGGGCAGTGTCGTGAGTGGACTGCTCCCGAACCGGCTGGCTCTGCTTTCGGTGGCGCCGGACGCGCCACGCAGCCCGTTCCTCGTGCCGGCGGTGACTGTCAGTGCCGGGCAGCTGTGCTGGCTGGCCGGTCTGGCCGCCACGGGATTCCTGCTGCTCGCCGCGGCCACGGCCCGGCGGCGGCTGCTCGCGCTGCTGCCGGTGGTGGCGGGCCTGGCGATCGCGCTGTCGCTGTTCCCCGCGTCGCCGGCCGGCTACCTGACCGTCGACCAGGCCGCCGCCACCCCGGTGTGCGATGGTCCGGTGTGCGTCACGAAGATGCACGCGGCTCGACTGTCCACTTTGGCCGGACCGGGCAAGGAAGCCCTGCGGCGGCTGGCGAAGATCCCCGGCGCGCCGACCGGTGTGGTGGAGGCGACCGACCCGGCCCGGACGACCGCCCGGCTGGCCGGTCCCCAGGACCCGTCGAAGATCGTCGTGCACCTGGACGACGGGCCGTACCTCAGCCGGCGCGGCGACGACCTCGTCACCGAGCTCACCGCCGGGGGCGGGACCCAGGCCTGCGGCGGCCCGAGCTACGGCGGCCTCCGGGAGAGCCGGGAGGCCGCCGCGCGCTGGGTGGTCTCCGCCTGGCTGTCCGAGGGGCGGAAGCGGCCCAGGATGAGTACCTACTACCAGCGCTTGCCGGAGCTGGCCGAGCCGGCGTGGGCGGGTCTGAAGGCCCTGCCACCGCAGGAGCAGGTGGCCCGCGTCGTCGCCGTCCGGCAGGCCGAGCTGAGCTGCCAGGGCGACGCGCTGACCGCTCTCACCCAGGGGGCCGGGCGATGAGCTGGGCAAAGCTGTACGCGCGTTCGCGGCAGGTGCCGGTCGCGCTGCTGCTGATGGCGGTCTGCACGGTCGGGATGCGGGTGCTGGTCCGGGACCGGTGGTCGGTGGTGTTCGCCGAGCTCACGCTCGCGGCGGGCATCGCGGTGGCGGCCGCCGGGTTGTCCGGCCAAGACCTCGACCTCGACCGGACCGCCGCGTTCGGCTGGCTCCCCCGGCGGTTCGGGCACCTGCTGCTGATCGGGGTGCTCGCGGCCGCGCTGCTCCTGGTGGTCCAGGCCCCCGGGCCGGTGCAGGTGGAGACCTCGGTGGTGCTGCGCGACGGGGCGGGCCTGCTCGGTCTCGCCGGTCTGGCCGCGACCTTGTTCGGCGGCCAGTTCGGCTGGACGTTCCCGCTGTTGTGGGCCATCGTGGCGCTGTTCGTGCCGGGTGGCGGCGATTCCACGGCCGCACTCGTGGCCGGGTGGCCGGTCCAGTCCGCCGAATCCCCGGTGGCCTGGTGGACGGCGGGCATCCTGTTCGGCGCCGGCACCGCGGGGTACGCGGTGGCGGGCGCCCGCCGGTGAAAAGAGGGAGCGAAGGCCGCCGTACCGCCCCCGGGCCGGTAGGGCGGCCTTCGACGCTTCAGACGTTCCGGTTGTTCGGCTTCAGCTCGAGCGGCTCGTGGTCCGGGTCGTCGATGCCCAGGCTGATGATCCGTTCCGGGTGGATGCGGATCACGGCGCCGTCGAGGTGGCCGTCGGTCTCGAACACGTCGGTGAGCACCTCGGCGTGCCCGCGGATCTCCAGGCAGCGGATCCGCATCGGCTCCAGCGAGGGCCGGTCGTCGACCACGAACGCGACCCGCCCGTTGTCCGCGACGTTGCGGTACTTCCGGCTCCGCGTCAGGTTGTACCCGGTGACGTCGACGGCCCCGGCCTCGGCGTTGTAGCTGAACGCGACCGGGCTGACCTGCAGGGTTCCGTCCGGCTGCTGGGTGGCGATGCGGCCCAGGTCCTGCTCGGCCAGGTAACGGATTTCGGCTTCGGTGAACATGACCCCAGTCTGGGAGCTCCAGTGCGCTCGAAGTCAAGCCGATCCCGGACCGGTGGGCGGCGACCGGCCCATCCCGGGGAGGGGTCAGCCGAACAGTCCGTCGCCCCAGTTCGACGCCGGGGTCAGGCCGGGCGGCACGGCGAAGTGCGCCGAACCGGTGTGCTGCACGTACTCCATCATCGCGTCCTTGGCCGAGAGCATCTGCTGCATCGGGACGTACTGCGTGCGGGTGTCGCGGTTGAAGGCCAGGAAGAACAGGCCCGCCTCCAGGTGCCCGACCCCGTCGGAGCCGTCGACGAAGTTGTAGCCGCGCCGCAGGATCCGGGCGCCCTTCAGCGTTTCGTGCGAGGCCAGCCGGATGTGCGCGTCGTCGGCGATCACGGGGACGCCGCCGGCCCCGGCCACGGTCAGGTCGACCTGGTCGAACTCACCGGCCTGCCCGAGCGCCGCCCCGGAGCCCTTGGCCCGCCCGACGACCTGCTCCTGCCCGTCGAGCGTCTCGCGGTCCCAGGTCTCGATGTGCATCCGGATCCGGCGCGCCACCAGGTAGGTGCCGCCCGCCATCCAGGCCGGCCCGTCGCCGGCGCGGGCCCACACCTGCTCGCCCAGCACGTCGGTGTCCTCGGACTTGATGTTGTTCGTGCCGTCCTTGAAGCCGAACAGGTTCCGCGGCGTGGCCTGCGCCCGCGACGTCGAGGAACTGCGCCCGAAGCCGAGCTGGGACCAGCGCACCTCGGTGACGCCGAAGCCCAGGCGCACCAGGTTGCGCACCGCGTGCACGGCCACCTGCGGATCGTTGGCGCAGGCCTGGATGCACAGGTCGCCGCCGCTGCGCGCCGGGTCGAGCTTGTCCTTCGGGAAGGGTGGCAGGTCGATCAGCTGCGGCGGGCGCCGGGCGGCCAGGCCGAACCGGCCGTCGAACAGCGAGGGCCCGAATCCGATGGTCAGCGTCAGTTCCGAGGCGGGCAGGTCCAGCGCTTCACCCGTGTCGCCGGGCGGGGCCTCGGCCGCACCGTCGACCGCGCCGTTCGGCACGACCTCCTGGCCGGTGGTCATCCGGCGGGCCGCGGCGGTCCAGGTGCGCAGCAGCTGCCGCAGCTCACCGGCGTCCTTCGTGGTCACGTCCAGGGCCGCGAAGTGCAGGTTCTGCTGGGTCGAGGTGACGATGCCGGCCTGGTGCTCCCCGTGGAAGTCCACGGTCGACACCGCGGCGCCGGCCGTGGACCCCCCGCCGAGCCGGTCGAGCCCGGCCCCGGCCGCCGCGCCCGCCCCGGCCAGCGCGACCCCGGCCCCGGCCAGCCCGAACAGCCTCCGGCGGGAGACCCGGGCGCCCTCGGCTTCCCCGGTCACTTCGACACGACCTCCGCGACCTTGCTCAGCGGCTCGCTCAACGCGTCGACCGCCGAGGCGAACGCTTTGATCTCGTCCGGCGAGAGCTGGTTGTAGTACTTGAAGCCGTCACCGGCGCGGGTCCGGTCCAGCAGCGACTGCACGTTGGCGAACTGCTTGTCCAGAGTGGACACCAGTGCCGGGTCGCGCTCCTGCAGGACCGGCCGCAGCGCGGCGATCGCGCCCTTGGACCCGTCCACATTGGCCTGGAAGTCCCACAGGTCGGTGTGGGAGAAGGTCTCCTCCTCGCCGGTGATCTTGCCGGTGGCGACCTCGTCGAGCAGGCCCTTGGCGCCGTTGGCCAGGTCGAGCGCGGTCAGCTGCAGGGTCTTGGTCTTGGCCACCAGGTCCTTGACGTCGGTGAGCAGCTTGTCGGCGACCTGGCCGCTGTCGGGCTTGAGCCCGGTGACCCAGAGGTCCTTCTCCAGCCGGTGGAAGCCGGTGAACTGCTGGCCCGCCTCCAGATCGGCCTCGCGGACGTCGATCAGCGGGTCGAGGTCGCCGAACTTCTCCGCGACCGGCTCGATCCGCTCGTAGTACGCGCGGGTGGTGGCGTACTGCGCCTTGGCCTCGGCGACCTTCCCGGCCTTCACCGTTTCGACGAACTTCGCCGTCTCGGTCTCCAGCGCGCTGGTGTTGTTGGCGACGTAGGTGGCGTAGCTCTTGGTCGCCTCGGACTTCTGCGCGTTCACGTCGTTCTGCTTCGCCGCACCGCCGGTGACGGTGAAGTCGCCGCGGATGCCGTTGCCGACCATGCCCGGCTTGCACGCGGTCTGGTACTTGCCGGCGTCGGGGACCTCGACGATCAGCCGCCGGTTCAGCCCGGGCGCGATGTTCTCCACCTCGCCCATGATCCGGTCGCCCTCGGCGTAGAGGTAGAACTCGGTGACCTTGCTGCCCTTGTTGGTGATCTCGAACGTCACGTTGCCGGCGTCCGCCGTGCTGGTCGCGACGGCGCAGGTGGCGTCGGAGGCTTCGACCTTGATCGGCCCGCCCGTGCCCGAGGCCGAGTCCGTGCTGTCGCAGGCGGACAGGGCGACGAGGGCACCGACGCCGGCCAGCACGGTCAGCGGGGTTCTGGGGGACTTGGGCACGGTCACTCCTTGACAGCGGCCGCGGCGGGCGCCGGGACGGTTTTCTTGGTGGGCTTGAGGAACAGCGGCAGCACGATCACGACGTAGGCGACCCAGGCGATCGCCTGCAGCACCGTCGTCTGCTGCGAGTAGTTGAGGACGCCCTTGAGCAGCGCGCCGTACCAGGAGGTCTCCGGCAGCACGGTCGAGGCGTCGAAGGCCAGGGTGGTCAGTCCCGGCAGGAAACCGGCCTCCTGCAGATCGTGCAGTCCGTACCCGAGCACGCCCGCGGCGACGAACACCAGCAGCACGCCGGTGATGGTGAAGAACTTCGCCAGGTCGAACCGGACGGCACCGCGGTAGAGCAGGTAGGCCAGCGCCACCGCGAGCACGATGCCGACGACGAAGCCGATCAGCGGCTTGATGGTGTCCGACTGCGCGGTCTGCACAGCGGAGTAGAAGAACACGGCGGTCTCGAGTCCTTCGCGCCCGACGGCGAGGAACGACAGCAGCAGCACGGCCGCGGGCCCGACGTTCAGCGCGTTCTCCATCTTGCCGCGCAGCTCGGCGGCGATGTGCCGCGAGGCCTTGCGCATCCAGAAGATCATCGCCGTCACGAAGCCGACGGCCACGATGGAAAGGCTCCCGCCGAGCAGCTCCTGGTGCTCGAAGCTCAGCTGCGCGGTGCTGTAGGTGAGGATCGCGCCGACGGCGATCGAGAGCAGCACCGCGGCGGCGACGCCCGGCCAGACGTAACGCAGGGCGTGCCGCCGGTCGGTCTTCACCAGGAAGGCGACCAGGATGCTGACGACGAGTGCGGCCTCCAGGCCCTCGCGCAGCCCGATGAGCGCGCTCGAAAACACCACGGTTCAGCCCTCCTCGTATTCCCTGACCTGATGTTTTTAGGTAAGCCTTGCCTTTAAGTCCAGCGGCGAGGCGGGGGCGGGTGCCCGTTTTGCCGGGGATCGACCGGGGTGGACAGTCATAACCGCAGGTCAGCGCGCCACGATGCGACTCGATAACGAAATTTGTGATGTCCGCCGGGTGGCATCCGAGTTAACCGTCCGCTTGCCATCCCCCGATCCGGTGTTCTCCGGTGGAAGGAGAAGTAACCTGTCCGGGTGGCCGATACCACTCAGCCGACCGAGGACGCGCCGGCCGCTCACGCGGGCCCGCCCCGCCGTTACCTCAGCCGGATCGCGTTGACGCTGGGCCTGGTCGGCACGGGGGTGGTGCTGGTGGTGACGATCGGGGTCCGCGACCCGTCGTCCGGTGGGGTCCCGGCGGCCGCGCCGCCGTCGCCGTCGCCGTCGTTCGTGGTCCAGGAGCAGCGTCCGCAGCCGGGGGTTCAGGTGCCGCGGGTGGGGCTGGCGGCGCCGCCGGACCGTCCGACGGTTTCGGACGAGGCGGAGCTGGAGACCTGGGCCCGGCGCGTCGCCGGCAAGACGCAGATCCCGCAGCGGTTGGTCGCCGCGTACGGTCGCGCGGAGATGTGGATGACCCGCCAGAAGCCGGCCTGCCACCTCTCCTGGGCGACGCTGGCCGGCATCGGCCACACGAACTTCGGCGAGATCGCCCTCACGGACAGCGGCGACGCCACCCCGCCGGTCATCGGCCCCGCGACCGCTGCGGACACCGACCACGGCGAGCTCGACGGCGACCGTCGGGCCGACCACAAGGTCGGCCCGATGCAGTTCCTCCCCGCGACCTGGTCGAAGTACGCCGAACGCGCCACCAGCGACGGCAATCCGCCGAACCCCCAGAACATCGACGACGCCGCCTTCACCGCCGCCCGCTACCTCTGCTCCGGCGGCGACGACCTGGGCACCCCATCCGGCTGGTGGCGGGCCGCCCTGTTCTACGACCCGGCCGTGGACCACGCCCAGACGGTCTTCGACGCGGCGGACGCCTTCGCGGCCGCCAGCGTTTCGGTCTGAGCCGCGTTCACCCTTCAGGTGATCGGTCCGCTCGGCGCGGTTCCTGCGGGTTCGAGCTGCCGCTTCGCTCTACGCGGTCGCCTGGGAGCTGTCGCTTGATCGCAGACGGGGTCCGCCCGCCTCGGTTGTGCTGCCCCGGGGGCGTCTGGGACTGGCCACCCTTGTGCGTCGGCCCGGTGGAGGCGATTTCCGGCCCGGATCGGCCGCTACCGGGCAACCTCGGGTCAGGCGTGCGCTGTGATTCGAGTCCCGCGCGTCGCCCTGGTCACCCCCGGCGTCGGGCGGGCCGCCCTCGGGGTGCGCGGGGCCTTCGCCGCCGGACCCTGTTCGCGCTGGGCGACGGGGAATCGTGCGTCGAGCTCCACCAGTGCCGGGGCCAGCGACATCAGAACGAGAACCAGCAGGCCCAGGCAGGCCCCAACCGTGGTGAGGATCGTCATTTCCGCCTCCTAGTTCGAACTCGGTGACCCCAGATTCGCTCCCGGACCCCCGTTCGCGGATCGGTCATCCGGCCGATCCGGGCAGCCGGATGGCCAAATGGCCCAAGGCCGTCCACCCGGGCCGCATCATTCCGGCTGTCCGAAGGGGGCGAACGGGCCTGGCGCGCCGACCTTCAGGTGGTGTCCCGGGGCGTGGCCAGGGGCACCAGCACCTCGTCCACGATCGCCTCCACCTCGGCCTGGCGGACGGCCGCCTTCTCCAGTGATTCGGCGATGATCAGGCGGGGGCCCACGGAGGCCACGCGCGGGGTGACGCACCGCGGGTCGGCCTCACCGCGGTCGGCGGCAGCCTGCAGGACCGCCAGCAGGAGGCGTTGGTGGGGGAGCACGACCAGGCGGCGGACCTCATCGAACAGCTCGGGGTAGCGGGCGCGCTGGGTCACCAGTGCGCGCAGGGCCCGGCCGCGCGGCTCGTCCAGGACGCGGGCGAACCGGCCGAGCAGCGTGGTCAGGTCGCCGCGCAGCGATCCGGTACCGGGGGCGACGGGCTCGCCGAAGCCGGTGGACGGGTCGTTCAGGGCGGCGAGCACCAGCTCCGCGGGGGTGGACCAGCGGCGGTAGAGGGCCGACTTCCCGGTGCCCGCGAGCGTCGCGATCTTGTCGAAGGCGAGTTCCTCGAAGCCGGCGCGAGCCAGTTCGTCCAGAGTGGCCTGGTAGATCGCGCGAGTCAGCTCCACGCCACGGCGCCGGGCGGGGGCGGCGGAAGCGCGGGAGGGGGCGGGCACGTTCCCGGTTATAGCCGCCGGACGGAAGACCGTCGAGCGGCAAGCCGGGCGCGGCGGCCGTCGAACCGGGGTACAGTCTAGTTAGTGGACAAAACTGTCCACTAAATCAAGGAGGGACTACCCCTTGACCGTCCCAGCCACCATCGCGCTGACCAGGATCGCGCTGACCAACGCCCGGGTCTTCGACGGCCACCGGCTCACCGAACCCCGCACCGTGGTCATCGACGGTCCGCTGATCGGCGACGACCCCACCGGTGCACGGGAGGTCGACGCCGGCGGCGCGGTGCTGCTGCCCGGCCTGATCGACGCCCACGTCCACCTGCACAGCCCCCAGGCCCTCGACGCGCTCGCCCGCTGGGGCGTGACCACCGGGCTGGACATGGCGTGCTGGCCCCACGAACTGGTCACCGCCCTGCGCGCAACCACCGGCACCGCCGATTTCCGCACCGCCGGCCTGCCCGCGATCGGCCCGGGCGGGAACCACGCGCGAATGCCGGGCATGCCGGCCGAGGCGGTCATCCTCACTCCCGAAGCCGCGCGCAGACACGTCGAAGCCCGCGTCGCCGAAGGCGTCGGCTACATCAAGGGGGTCGCGGAGGCCCCGGGCGACGGCGGCCCCACCGCGGAGGCGCTCCAGGCCCTGGTCGTGGCCGCGCACGCCCACGGGCTGAAAGCCGTGATCCACGCCGCCACGATCGGCGCGTACGCCATCGCCGTCGGCTCGGGCGCCGACTTCATCACCCACCTCCCGGCCAACGGCCCGATCCGGCCCGAGGACATCACCACGATGCAAGCCGGCGGCCAGACCGTGATTCCCACCGTCACCATGATGGAAGGCGTACTGGCGAACCGGGCTCGCTCGAACGTCCGGACCCCGCTCGATGACCTGACCCCGTCGGATGACCGGGCCCCGTCGGATGACCGGACCCTGTCAGATGGCCGGGCGCCGCTCGACGATCGGGCCCCGCTGGACGGCCGGGGCCCGTCGGACGGGCGACCACCGTCGGACGGGCGACCACCGTCGGACGGGCGACCACCGTCGGGCCGCCAGACTCCGTCGGATGATTGGGAGCCGTCGGACGAACGGGCACCGTTGGAAGATCGGGCCCCGCTCGATCCCCAGACTCCGCCGGATGACCGGGCACTGTCGGGCGGGCGGGCGCGGTCGGCGACCCGGGCGCCGCTGTCGGGTCTGCTCGACAGCGTGGCCGAACTGCGTCGGGCGGGCATCGAGGTCCTGGCCGGCACGGACGCCAACACCCAGCCCGGTTCACCCCACCCCGTGCCGCACGGCGAGAGCCTCCACCACGAACTCGAACTGATGGCCGCCGCCGGTCTCAGTCCCGTGGACGTCCTGCGCTCGGCCACCGTGCTCCCGGCCCGCGCCTTCGGCCTGGCCGACCGTGGCGCCGTCGAACCGGGACTGCGCGCCGACCTCGTCCTCGTCGAAGGCGACCCCACCACCGACATCACCGCCACCCGCCGGATCCGCGCCGTCTGGTGCGCCGGCCACCAGGTCTTCGGCGCATGACATCCCTACTGGCAAAGGAAAAAACGTGAGCAGTGACGTCACCCAGATCGCCCAGCTCGTGCTCCGCGAACGACAGGGCCGCGACCGTGGCTGGTGGGATCAGATGCGGTCCTGCTTCGCCGAAGACGCGACCGTCCGGCTGAGCTGGTTCCGCGGCAGCGGCCCCGGCTTCGTCGCCGAGTCCCGGAAAATGGCCGAACGCGGGGACACCGCGGTCCACCGCCTCAGCCCTCCCGTGGTCCACTGCCGCGGCGACCGCGCGCTGGTCGAGCTGCCTGCCGTCATCGAGATGCGCACCGACCTCGACGGCACCGAGGTCGACCTCGCCTCCACCGCCCGCCTCTGCTACCGCATCGAACGCCGCGACGGCGGCTGGCTCGTGCTCTCCCTCGACCCCGTCTACGAACGCGATTCCCTCACCTCCGCGCACCCGGGCGTCCCGCTCGCTGTCGGCCCGCAGGAGGTCGCGGTCTACCGCCCGTCCTACCGGTTCCTCTCCCACGTGTTGTCGCGTCGCGGTTACGCCATCGGCGACGACCTCTACGGGGACGACCGTCCCGATCAGGCCGACCGCTTCTACCGGGACGCCCACGCCTGGCTCGACGCCTGACGTCTCCGCCGCGAGATTTCCTCGGCACACAACGGATCTCCGTCGTGTGCTGAGGTTCGCCGCGGTCAGTTACCGCCGAGGGTGATGCGGGCGTTGACTTCGCTGATGGCTTCCAGGTACTCCGGGACGGGGTTCATCGCCGACGCCATCCGGAGCTGTGCCAGCGCCTCGGCGAAGCGGCCGAGGCGTTGCAGCGTCCGGCCGAGCACGAAGCGCGCGTAGTGGTCGGTCGGGTCGAGCTCCAGGACTTTGGTGAACGCCCGCTCCGCCCGCCGCAGCTGCGCCGAGTGGAAGTAGGCGCGGCCGGCCAGGAGCTGCACGCTCGGCTTGTCCTGCTCGACGTCCAGCAGGGGCTCCAGGGCTTTCAGCGCGTCCAGGGGACGACGGCGTTCGACCAGATCCTCGGCCCGCCGGAAGGCGTGGAACCGGGCCTCGCCGTCGGGCAGGGGTGCGGGTGCGGCGTCCGTCATGGTCACTCCGACTTTACCCCGAACCGAGGGGGTTTCACGACCGTGGGAAGCGCCGTGATGAACTGTTCGGTCATGAGCAGCGAACAGGAGCCCGGCTACCTGGGGCTGGCGCCGTACCTCTACTACACCGACGCGACCGCCGCCCTGGCCTGGCTGACCAGGGTCTTCGGCTTCACCGAAGAGGTGCGGTTCGAGGACGCCTCCGGCGAGGTCTTCCAGGCGACGCTGTGCGCGGGCCCCGGACGCGTCCAGCTGGCGGGCGTCGGTCCCGAATACTGGACAGCCAAGGGGGCGGAGGGGCCCGTCGGGCAGCTCAACATCGTCTACGTCACCGACGTCGACGCCCAGTACGAGCGCGTCCGGTCCGCCCTCGGCGAGGAATTCGAACCCGAACCACCCCAGGACCAGCCCTACGGCGCGCGGGTGTTCACCGTCGCGGACCTCGGCGGCAACAGCTGGACGTTCTGGCAGCAGACCTCCGACACCGTCGAACTGCCGTCGGGCTGGCGCGAAGTGCGGCCGGAAGACCGCGAGGAACACCAAGCGGAACACTGAGCGGAACCGCACCGGACCGGCCGTGCCTCCAACGGGTGAACGTGGCGGACGGCTACGCTGGGCGGCGTCACCGCAGGCACGACCCCATTGAGGAGCATGGCGTGGCTCTCATCGAGCAGGTAGGCGCGCGCGAGATTCTCGACTCGCGCGGGAACCCGACCGTCGAGGTGGAGGTGGCACTCGACGACGGCACGCTGGCGCGGGCCGCCGTCCCGTCGGGCGCGTCCACCGGCGAACACGAAGCCGTCGAGCTGCGGGATGGGGACACCGGCCGCTACAACGGCAAGGGCGTCGAGCGCGCCGTCGCCGCGGTGCTCGACGAGATCGGCCCGGAGATGGTCGGCATCGAGGCCGTCGACCAGCGGATCGTCGACCAGAAGCTGGTCGACCTCGACGGCACCCCGGCCAAGTCGCGCCTCGGCGCGAACGCGATCCTCGGCGTCTCGCTGGCCGTCGCCAAGGCCGCCGCGGACTCGGCCGAGCTGGAGCTCTTCCGCTACCTGGGCGGCCCGAACGCGCACGTGCTGCCGGTGCCGATGCTGAACATCCTCAACGGTGGCGCGCACGCGGACACCGACGTGGACGTCCAGGAGTTCATGATCGCGCCGATCGGCGCCGAGTCGTTCCGCGAGGCCCTGCGCTGGGGCACGGAGGTCTACCACGCGCTGAAGTCGGTGCTCAAGGGCCGCGGCCTGGCCACCGGCCTCGGCGACGAGGGCGGCTTCGCGCCGAGCCTCGCCAACAACCGCGAGGCCCTCGACCTGATCCTGCAGGCCATCGAGAAGGCCGGCTACACCCCGGGCCGTGACATCGCGCTCGCGCTGGACGTCGCCGCCACCGAGTTCTTCTCCGACGGCGCCTACACCTTCGAGGGCTCCAAGCGCAGTGCCGAGCAGATGTCCGCGTACTACGCCGACCTGCTCCGCGACTACCCGCTGGTGTCGATCGAGGACCCGCTGAACGAGGACGACTGGGACGGCTGGGTGCAGCTCACCGCCGACGTCGGCGACAAGGTCCAGCTCGTGGGCGACGACCTGTTCGTCACCAACCCGGACCGGCTCGAAGAGGGCATCGCCCGCCGCGCCGCCAACGCTCTGCTGGTGAAGGTCAACCAGATCGGCACCCTGTCGGAGACGCTGGACGCGGTTTCGCTGGCCACCTCCTACGGCTACAAGTCGATGATGAGCCACCGCTCGGGCGAGACCGAGGACACGTTCATCGCCGACCTGGCGGTCGCCACCGGCGTCGGCCAGATCAAGACGGGTGCCCCGGCGCGCGGCGAGCGGATCGCGAAGTACAACCAGCTGCTCCGCATCGAGGAGACCCTCGCGGACGCGGCCCGCTACGCCGGCGACCTCGCCTTCCCGCGGTTCACCGCGGAGGCCTGATCGCGCATGGCTGACCGGGGGAGGGCGCGTAGCCGCCGCGGCGGCCGATCCGAAGGGGGCGGGTCCACCAGGGCCCGTCGCCCCGCTTCGGCCCGGCGCCGCACGGGCGCGGGGAACGCGGAGACGACCAGGTCCCGGCTTCGCCGTGGGCTGGCGGCCAAACGCGCTTCCGGCGCCGCCAAGGTGCTCGGCATGTCCACCACGCGCCGGGCGGCCGTGGTGGCGATCGTGGTGTGCGCGCTCGCGTTCACCGTCGCCGTGCCGCTGCGCACCTACCTCAGCCAGCGTTCGGAGGTGCGCGACCAGGAGGCGCAGCAGTCGCAGCTGCAGCAGCAGGTCGCGCAGCTCCAGAACCGCAAGGCCGAGCTGAGCGACCCGGCCCAGATCGAGGCCGAGGCTCGGCGCCGGCTTCGCTACGTGAAGCCCGGCGAAGCGCCGTACATGGTGCAGGTGCCCGAGGACCAGCCCGCGGCGCAGGCGCCTTCGCCCGGGCCGCAGCAGGTTCCGCAGGGTTCCTGGTACGAGAAGCTGTGGGACCAGGTTTCGGGCGGTTGAGTTCGTGCTGGACGGGTTTCCGTCCAGAGGCGTCTGTCTCAGGTTCCGTGGACGGCGGGCCGGCCCGAGTTCGCGGGCGGCCCGCCGTTTCGCGTCGGCGGTTCGCATGGGACCGAGGTTAAGTCGGTTCGGCCGACCGCCGGGCGGTGCCGGCGGGGTTGTCCACAGGAACGGTCAGTTGTGGACAACCGGGCCCGAACAGCGGAGGTCCCGGCGGGCCGGACCGCTGCCGGCATTAGCCTGGGACCCGTGAACAGCAGCACGGAAACACCCCGCTTCGAGCCGGTCACCGAGGTCGACCGGGAGGTCATCGCGGAGCAGCTCGGGCGGCCGCCGCGGGCTCTGCGCGCCGTCGCGGCGCGGTGCCCGGGCGGGCACCCGTCGGTGGTGCAGACCAGCCCGCGGCTGGAGAACGGCACGCCGTTCCCCACGCTGTACTACTTGACCTGCCCGCGGCTCAGCTCGCTGGTCGGCACGCTGGAAGCGTCCGGGATCATGAAGGAGATGACCGAGCGGCTCACCACCGACCCGGAGCTGGCCGCCGCCTACCAGCGCACGCACGACGGCTACCTGGCCGAGCGCGACGCCATCGAATCACTCGGCACCCAGGTGACCGCGGGTGGCATGCCAGGTCGGGTGAAGTGCCTGCACGTCCACCTCGCGCACACCCTCGCGGTCGGCCCCGGAGTGAATCCGTTCGGTGACGAGACACTGGAGTGGCTCCACGCCAACGGGTGGCCATCGGGCGAATGCGGCGAGTAACGTCGTGCCCCCGTGCGCAGATAGTTCCGATAGGCGGGTAATTACTGCCCCCGTGATCACCTGGACGAATGATCAGGGTTGAAGCCGACTACGGAGTCTTCACACGGGCTGGGTGAGCATCGGACCACCATCGAGTGAGCCGAGGAGGGTTCGGACATGCGGGCGCCACGCGGTATGAGGCACGTTGCCCGTCGAGCTCGCGCGGTGAATCGGGGTTCCGAGGACGGTGGTCCGGTCGAGGCCGAGACGGTGGCTGGGGCCGGAACCGCGGATGTCGTGGAGAACGAGGCCGAGATCGGCGAGGTTGACGCCGCTTCGGCTGAGGACGGGATCTCAGGTGCCGCTGAGTCCGAGGGCACCGGGGCTGCGGATGCCGAAATCCCGGGTACGGAGGAGGCCGAGGCAGCGGAGAGCGGGGCAGCCGAGACCAGCGCTGAGGAGACTGAGGCAGCCGAGACCGAGACCTCGGTGACTGAGGCTGCGAAGACCGAAGCCGCGGAGACCGAAGCCGCGAAGACCGGGGCTGAGGAGACCGAAGCCTTGGAGACCGAAGCTGCGGGGACCGGCGCTTCGGATGAGGCGGAGTCGGCTGTGGAGGAGGGATCCGGCTCGGCGGTCGTCCAGCCCGAGCGGGTAGGCGACTGGGGTGAACGGCCGAGCGGCGAATCTGGTCAGCCAGCCGGTACGCCCATGCCGCCGGACCATGATGAGCACGGCCCACCGGATGTCGTGCCCGAGCAGCCGACCGGCCAAGCCGAGCGGAGACCTGCCCCGGACCGCTCCGGCTCTGGAACCGGAACCACGGTGCGGCGGCGGGTGCGGGTCGCGTGGCGGAAGGCGAGGGTGCGGCGGCGGGGGATCGGGACTCGGCACCGGACGGTGGTCGCCGTGGTCACGGGGGTGTTGGCGGTGGGACCGGCCGCGGTGGGGGTCGGGGCCGTGGTGACGTGGGTGGGCCGGATGCCGGGCGTGCACACCGAGAACGCGGCGCTCGCCCAGGGGTACGACCCCAAGAATCCGCAGGTGGAGTCAGTTGCCGTCGACGGAAGCCTGCCGGATTCGCCGGTGCCGCTGCCGTTGCCCGCCTACGAGCTGCCGAACGGGCCGCTGGGCATTCCGGTCACCGCGCTCGCGGCTTATCGGAACGCCGCCGGTGTGCTGGGGCGGGAGCAGCCCGGCTGTCACATCGACTGGGCGCTGATCGCCAGCATCGGGCGGATCGAGTCCAACCACGCGCGGGGTGGGTACCTCGACGCGGCCGGGAACACGCTGGAACCGATTCTCGGGCCCGAGCTCAACGGGACCGGGCCCTACGCCGCCATCCCGGACACCGACCACGGGCTGCTCGACCGCGACACGGTCTGGGACCGGGCCGTCGGGCCGGCCCAGTTCATCCCCGCCACCTGGCGGGCCTACGCCTCCGACGGCAACGGCGACGGCATCGCCGACCCCAACAACATCTTCGACTCCTCGCTCGCCACCGGGCGGTACCTGTGCTCCGGCGGGCTCGACCTCGCCAACCCGGACCAGTTGCGCACCGCGATCTACCGCTACAACAACTCCGACGCCTACGTGAACACCGTCGTCCTCTGGGCCGAGGCCTACCGCAACGGCGTCGCGCCCACTCCGGACAGCCAGGTTCCCGTGGGGGCGCCCAACGCGGCCGCCGTGCCGGCCCCGCCCGCCGTGCCGCCGCCGCCCGTGCCGCCGTCCTCGCCGGCGGCTCCGCCGGCCAGTTCGCTGCCGCCGTCCGGCGAGCCCAGCAAGAGCCGTTCGTCGTCGGTACCGGTCACCGGCAGCTCGTCGTCGACCTGCACCGGCACGTCTTCGCCCACCACCAGCGTGAGTCCGAGCGAGACGACCAGCCCGACCCCGTCGCCGTGTGACGCGACGACCAGTGCGACGCCGGGCACCGCCGACTCCGCACCCGGCACGACGGGCGGCAAGCCGGGGAGCTGAGCAAGTAAAGTCGAGGCCATGCCTCGTGTAGCCGCGATCGACTGTGGGACCAACTCCATCCGCCTGCTCGTCGCCGAGGTGACGCCGCGCCACGACGGCACCGTGGACCTGCGCGACCTGCACCGGGAGATGCGCATCGTCCGGCTCGGCCAGGGGGTCGACGCCACCGGGCGGCTCGCGCCCGAGGCGCTGGAGCGCACCCGCGCTGCGCTCGCGGACTACACGATCGCCGCGCGGCGCAAAGGCGTGGAGAAGATCCGCATGGTCGCCACGTCGGCGACCCGTGACGCGAGCAACCGCGACGAGTTCTTCGCCATGACCCGCGAGACGCTCGGCGTCGAAGCCGAGGTGATCAGCGGCGACGAAGAGGCCCGGCTGTCGTTCACCGGCGCCGTCGGCGAGCAGGATCCGGACGACGGGCCGTTCGTGGTCGTCGACATCGGCGGCGGCTCCACCGAACTGGTGCTGGGCACCTGGGACGGGCGCCGGGCCGAGGTGCTCGCGGCCAAGTCCGTGGACATCGGCTGCGTCCGCCTCACCGAACGCGCGCTCAAGGGCGATCCCCCCACCGCAGCGGAGATCGCCCAGGCCCGCGCGCTCGTCGAGGGGGTGCTGGCCGAGGCCTTCGACGTGGTCGACGTGGCCAAGGCCCGCACCTGGATCGGCGTGGCCGGCACGGTGACCACGTTGTCAGCCGTGGCCCAGGGACTGGTGGAGTACGACTCCGAGCGCACGCACCTGTCGAAGCTCTCCCACGCCGATCTCGACCGCCTAGCCGACGACCTGCTGGCGGCCGACCACGCCACCCGCGCGGCCAACCCGGTGATCCACCCGGGCCGGGTGGACGTGATCGGCGGGGGTGCGGTGATCGTGCAGGCGCTCGCGGACGGGCTCGCCGCCCGCGGCGGTCCGGATCAGCTGGTGGTCAGCGAGCACGACATTCTGGACGGGATCGCCCTCGCCTTAACCTGAACGGAGCAGTGCGAGCACGCTCGGTGATCATCGCGACCTTGGTCGTACGCTTTCCGGGTGAGTAAAAGGGTTGTCACTCATTTGCAACATGCGGACCCGGTTACAAACCCCGCACTCCGGCTAACGTGCGTTTCACTTTTCGGGAGCACGAAATGGAGTGGAACATGCGTCGTTCACGCAGGCTCTGGGGAGCCGCCGCGGTGGTGACAACCTTGTCAGTGGTGCTCACTGCTTGCGGGGGTGGCTCCAGCAGCGGCTCGAGCGGGGAGGTCGATCCGAACGGGACCTTCACCGTCTACGGCACCGAGCCGCAGAACACGCTGATCCCCACGAACACGAACGAGCTGGGCGGCACCAAGGCCGTCGACGCGATGTTCTCGGAGCTGGTGGGCTTCAAGGGCGCCGACGCCCAGCCCTACAACGAGATGGCCGAGTCGATCACCACGAGCGACTCCAAGGTCTACGACATCAAGATCAAGCCGGGCTGGAAGTTCCACGACGGCACCGAGGTCAAGGCCAAGAACTTCGTCGACGCCTGGAACTACGGCGCCTACGCCCCGAACGGCCAGATCAACACCGACTTCTTCTCCAACATCCAGGGCTACGCCGACGTCCACCCCTCGGACAAGGCGGCCAAGCCGGCCACGGACAAGATGTCCGGCCTGGTCGTCAAGGGCGACTACGAGTTCCAGGTGACCCTCGGCGCCCCGTTCTCGGTCTTCACGACCAAGATCGGCTACACCGCCTTCGCGCCGCTGCCCGACGCGTTCTTCAAGGACCCCAAGGCCTTCGCCGACCACCCGATCGGCAACGGCCCGATGAAGTTCGTCAGCCGGACGCCGAACACCGAAATCAAGCTGACCCGCTTCGACGACTTCAAGGGCCAGGACAAGGTCAAGTTCAAGGACCTGGACATCAAGATCTACTCCAGCCAGGAGACCGCCTACCAGGACCTGCTGAGCAACAAGCTCGACTTCATCGAGACGCTGCCGCCGTCCGCGCTGGCCGGCAGCAAGTACAAGACCGACCTGAAGGACAACCTGGTCAACGGTCACCTGCTGGGGATCAGCACGATCGCGATCCCGTACTACGTGCCGGGGTACAACAACCCCGACCTGCGCAAGGCCATCTCGATGGCGATCGACCGCACCCAGATCACCAAGACCGTCATGAACGACACCTACGTGCCGGCCGACGGCTACATCTCGCAGGGCATCCCGGGCTACCGGCCCGGCGTCTGCCAGTTCTGCAAGTTCGACCCGGCCCAGGCCAAGCAGCTGTTCGCGCAGTCGGGCTTCAAGGGCAAGCTGACCATCGCCTCGAACGCCGACGGCGGCCGCAAGGAGCCGCTGGTGGCCGCGTGCAACAGCATCAAGAACGTGCTCGGCGTCGAGTGCGACTTCGTGCCGGCCACGGACTTCGGCCAGTGGCGCAGCATCGTGGTCGGGCACAAGCTGACCGGCATGGGCCGCTCCGACTGGTCCGCGGACTACCCGTCGATCGAGGACTTCCTGAACCCGATCTACAAGACCGGCGCCTCGTCGAACGACTCGACCTACTCCAACCCGGCGGTGGACCAGCTGCTGGAGCAGGCCGACGCGACCGCGGACAAGGACGCCGCGGTCAAGATCTACCAGCAGGCCGAGGACCTGATCGCCAAGGACCTGCCGTCGATCCCGGTCTGGGACGAGAAGGGCGTCGCCGCCAAGTCGAAGCACGCGAAGACCGTCGGGCTCGACTTCCGCCGCCGCGCGGACCTGTCCACGGTCGAGGTCACCAAGTGACGCGCTGATCTTTCGTCCCACCACCACGGCCCGCGAGTGGCCGCGCACCGGTCGAACACCGGCGCGGCCACTCCCGGGCCCGGCGCGCACTCCTAGGAACTGACGCATGATTCGCTACGTCCTGCGACGCCTGCTCCAGCTGATCCCGGTGTTCTTCGGAGCCACCTTCCTGATCTACACGCTGGTGTGGGCCGTCCCCGGTGACCCGTTCTCCGGCAAGTGCGGCCAGACCGCCTGCCCCCAGGCCTACGTCGACCTGATGACGGAGAAGTTCCACCTCAACGACAACCTGATCGTCCAGTACTTCAAGTACCTGGGCAGCCTGTTCACCGGCGACTGGGGCGAGACCTTCAACGGCAACTCGGTCGGCGAGCTGATCGGCAACGCCTACCCCATCACGCTGCGCCTGGCGTTGATCGCCGTGCTGATCGAGGCCGTGATCGGCTTGACCGCCGGCGTGCTCACCGGCCTGCGCGGCAAGGGCTTCCTCGACAACCTGGTGCTGGTCTCCACCACGTTCCTGATTTCGCTCCCGGTGTTCGTCACCGCGATCGTGCTGCAGATCGTGCTGGGCACCGAGCTCGGCATCATCGACACGAGCGTGTCCGACGATCCCGGGTTCGGTGAGCTGATCGTGCCCGGCATCGCGCTCGGCAGTCTTTCCATGGCCTACATCGCCAGGCTGACCAGGACCTCGATCGCCGAGAACCGGCACGCCGACTACATCCGCACCGCGATCGCCAAGGGCCAGCCGCGCAGCCGCGTGGTCGGCGTCCACCTGCTGCGCAACTCGGTGATCCCGGTGCTCACCTTCCTGGGCACCGACCTGGGCGCCCTGATGGGCGGCGCGATCGTCACCGAGGGCGTGTTCAACATCAACGGCCTCGGCGGGCTCATCTTCCACGGCATCCAGAACCGCGAGAGCGCCACGGTCACCGGCGTCGTGGTGCTGCTGGTGCTGGTCTACCTGCTGATGAGCCTGATCGTGGACCTGCTCTACGCCGTTCTCGACCCGAGGATCCGTTATGACTGACCCCAACCTCGTCGGTGGCGGCGGCGTCGACCCGGCCCAGCTGTCGCGCATCGACGATTCGGCCACCGCGGCCAAGAAGCCCCGCAGCCTGTGGGGCGACGCCTGGCGCCAGCTGCGCCGCAAGCCCGCCTTCGTGATCTCCGCGGTGATCATCGTGGTGATCGTGGTGATCGCGATCGCGCCCGGCCTGTTCTCCCACCGCGACGGCGGTTTCAGCGATCTGACCAAGGCCAACGAGGGCCCGTCGGGCGACGCCTGGTTCGGCTACGACAACCAGGGCTACGACGTCTACGCCCGCACCATGTACGGCGCCCGCGCGTCGCTGCTGGTCGGGGTGTTCGCGACGATCCTGACCGTCCTGTTCGGCTCGCTGGTCGGCATCGTCGCCGGCTACTACGGCCGCCTGATCGACAGCCTGCTCTCGCGGCTCGGCGACATCTTCGCCGGCCTGCCGTTCGTACTGGGCGCGATCGTCATCCTCACCACGTTCAACGCCCCCGGCTCGAACCCCGGCGCGGTGACCATCATCACGCAGGTGGTGTGCTCGATCGCCGTGCTGACCTGGCCGGTGGCCATGCGCATCATGCGCTCGGCGACGCTGGTGGCCAAGCAGCTCGACTACGTCAAGGCGGCCCGCGCGCTCGGCGCGAGCACCCCGCGGATCGTGTTCCGGCACCTGCTGCCGAACACGCTCGCCCCGGTGCTGGTCTACGGCACGATCGCGCTCGGCGCGGCCATCGGCGCCGAGGCGACGCTGGCCTACCTCGGCATCGGCGTGCGGCCGCCGGTGGTCTCGTGGGGCGTGATGATCAGCGATTCACGCGACTACTTCCGGGCCGATCCGCACATGCTCCTGTTCCCCGGTGCGTTCGTCACCATCACCGTGCTCGCCTTCGTGATGCTCGGTGACGGTATCCGCGACGCGCTCGACCCGAAGTCGAGGTAGCAGTCGATGTCCGAAACAGAGAACGAGCTGCTGCTCGAGGTCGAAGACCTGCACGTCGAGTTCCGCACCTCCGACGGGGTGGCCAACGTGCTCAACGGCGTCAGCTACTCCGTGCACGCCGGGGAGACACTGGCCGTGCTCGGCGAATCCGGCTCCGGCAAGAGCGTCACCGCGCAGACGGTGATGGGCATCCTCGACGTACCGCCCGGCGTGATCACCGGCGGCGCGATCCGCTACCGCGGCGAGGACCTGCTCACGGCCACCGAACAGCGGCGGCGCGAGCTGCGCGGCGCGGAGATCGCGATGATCTTCCAGGACGCGCTCTCGGCGCTGAACCCGGTGTTCACCGTCGGGTTCCAGATCGAGGAGCAGCTGCGCGTCCGGCAGGGGATGTCCAAGAAGGACGCCCGCAAGCGCGCGATCGAACTGCTCGACACCGTCCGCATCCCGGCGGCGCAGCGGCGGGTCAAGGACTACCCGCACCAGTTCTCCGGCGGGATGCGCCAGCGCGCGATGATCGCCATGTCGCTGGCGCTGGACCCGGACCTGCTGATCGCCGACGAGCCGACCACCGCGCTGGACGTCACCGTGCAGGCCCAGATCATGGACCTGCTGGCCGAGATCCAGCGGGAACGGCGGATGGGGCTGATCCTGATCACCCACGACCTCGGCGTCGTCGCGGAGACGGCGGACCGGATCGCGGTGATGTACGCCGGCCGCATCGTGGAGCAGGCCGACGTGCGCGAGCTGTTCCGCTCGCCGGGCCACCCCTACACCGCGGCCCTGATGGACTCCCTGCCCCGGCTCGACCTGAAGGGCCAGACGCTGGAGACGATCAAGGGGCTGCCGCCGAGCCTGCTCGACATCCCGCCGGGCTGCCCGTTCCACCCGCGCTGCCGGCGGGCCGAGCAGCGCTGCACGGACGAGCGCCCGGTCTTGCACAGCCTCGGTTTCGGCCGGGTCAGTGCGTGTCACTTCGCCGAAGAGGTGGTGGAAAGCCGTGGTTGAGCCGATTCTCAGCGTCCACGAGCTGGTGAAGCACTTCCCGGTGCGCCAGGGAGTGCTGTTCAAGCGCACGATCGGCCAGGTGAAGGCGGTCGACGGCGTCTCGTTCGACCTGATGCCGGGCGAGACGCTCGGTGTGGTCGGCGAGTCCGGCTGCGGCAAGTCCACCCTCGCGCAGGTGCTGATGCGGCTGGAGGAGCCGACCTCGGGGACGGCCACCTTCGAGGGCAAGGACCTGTTCTCGGTGCGCGGCGCAGAGCTGCGGCGGTTGCGGCGCGAGATCCAGATCGTGCTGCAGGACCCGTACACCTCGCTGAACCCGCGGATGACCGTCGGCGACATCGTCGGCGAGCCGTTCGAGATCCACGCCGAGGTGGCGCCCAAGGGCTCGCGGGCGCAGAAGGTGCGGGAGCTGCTGGAGGTGGTCGGGCTCAACCCCGAGCACCTGAACCGCTACCCGCACCAGTTCTCCGGCGGCCAGCGCCAGCGCATCGGCATCGCGCGGGCGCTGGCCCTGCGGCCGAAGGTGATCATCTGCGACGAGCCGGTGTCCGCCTTGGACGTTTCGATCCAGGCCCAGGTGATGAACCTGCTCGGCGAACTGCAGACCGAGTTCGGGCTGTCCTACGTCTTCATCGCGCACGACCTGTCCGTGGTCCGCCACCTCTCCACCCGGGTCGCGGTGATGTACCTGGGAAAGATCGTCGAGGTCGGCACCGAGGACGAGATCTACGAGCGGCCTTCGCACCCGTACACGCAGGCGTTGCTTTCGGCCGTGCCGGTGCCGGACCCGCAGGTGCGCGGGCAGCGGCAGGTCATCCGGCTGGAGGGCGACGTGCCCAGCCCGCTGGACCCGCCTTCGGGTTGCCGGTTCCGCACGCGCTGCTGGAAGGCCCAGGACGTGTGCGCGACCGAGGTGCCGGAGCTGGTCACGCGCACCGACGGGCACCTTTCGGCCTGCCACTTCGCCGAAGCCCGCTCAGTCGTGCCCTGACCTTCCCGACGCCCGGGGCCGTCCGCTCCACTGAGCGGACGGCCCCGGGCTCGTCGGTCAGCGGTTCGAAGCCTGCTTCACGAAGTCGGCGAGGTCCTTCGACTGCTGCCGCCGCGTCGGCTCGTGGACGTACATCATGTGGCCCGACGGGTAGTAGGCCGTGTCGATGTTGTCGCGCAGCTCCTCGGGGATCTGGAGCTGGGCCAGCACGTGCTCGGAGGCGAAGTACGCCGTCGCGCCGTCGTAGTGGCCGAACGCGACGTGGATCTTCAGGTGCGGGTTGGCCCGCATCGCCGCGCTGACCGAGTCCACAACGGACACCGAACGGCCCTCGAACTCCTGGTACGACCAGGCCCGGAACGTCTCGCCGGACAGGATCTCGTACGGCAGGTCGTTCTGGTAGCCCAGCTCGGCGCGGACGTAGTGGTTGAACGCCGCCGCGTAGGCGCCGATGACGCGCGAGATCGACGGGTCGTCGCTCATGTGCTCACGACCGCCGTCGACCTCCCAGGTGGTGAAGCGCCCGTCCATCCGGCCGACGGTCAGGCCGCGGTCGCGCAGCAGCTCGGTGAAGAAGCGCACGTGCTCGATCCGCAGGTTGACCCGATCCACGTAGGACTCGCTCAGCCCGGTCAGCGAGGCCAGCGTGGCCACGGTCTCGGCCCGGTCCTGAGTGGACAGCCGGGCTCCGCGCGCGAGCGCCCACGGCAGCTCCTTCGCCGCGAAGTCCTCGGCGTCGGCCAGCACGTCGTCGAGCGGGCGGTCGCCGTGCAGGCCGTGGTAGTGCGCGATGGCGGCGTAGGTCGGCACGAACAGCGAGTACGGCAGGTCGTTGCCCTCGTCGAAGCGCAGCGTGCCCAGGTCCAGCACGGACGAGATGAGCAGCAGGCCGTTGAGGTAGAGGCCGTAGCGCTCCTGCAGGTGCCCGGCCAGCCCGGCCGCGCGCAGCGTGCCGTACGACTCGCCGGCCAGGAACTTCGGCGACAGCCAGCGCTCGTGGCGCGAGACCCACAGCCGGATGATCTCGGCGACCGACGCGATGTCGCCCTTGAAGCCCAGGTAGTCCTTCGCCTCCCCGCCGTCCACGGCGCGGGAGTAGCCGGTGGTGACCGGGTCGATGAACACCAGGTCGCTGTGCGCCAGCAGGCTTTCGGGGTTGTCCTCGAGACCGTAGGGCGGGGGCACGAGGTCGTCGACGTCGCCGGAGAGCACCCGCCGCGGGCCGAGCAGGCCCAGGTGCAGCCAGATGCTGGACGAGCCGGGGCCGCCGTTGAAGGCGAAGGTCACCGGCCGCGTGCCCGGATCGGCGTCGTCGAGGGTGTAGGTGGTGAGGAAGACCTCGGCCTTGGGCTTGTGACCGGCGGACTTGCCGTCCTTGACGACCTCCTCGCGCAGCACCACCCGCCCGGTCTGCGCGGTGTAGGCGAGTTCGCGCTCCTGGACCTTGAGGATGTGATGGGTGGTGACGAGGTCGTCGACCGGTTCCGGGGCGGGGTCGGCGGCCGCCGGCTTCTCGGTCTTGTCTTCGGGCTCTGCGGGGGTGGTGTCGGACATGCCCCCAACCTAGCCGCCGAGCGGGGCAATGGTGAGCAGATGCACTGGTCGGAATGGGTTTTCCGGACGGGCGTTCCCGCGGGCCGGGCGCCGCGGGGTGCGCAGGCGTTTCGGAGGGGAAGGGGGTCCGGGCGCGGTGTGTGAGTCACGCCATGGTGGGTGGTGTTTTCCCCGCCGCGGCGACCGTTGCGAGGGCCATCTGAATCGTTTCGGCCTGCGTGGCGACGCTGGTCACAGCGGGACGGGGTACCCGAGCGGTACCGGCTTGGAGGTGGGACTATGGGAGCATGGCTGCTGCGAAGTCGGAACCGACTCGGATCCTGGTCCTGGGTGGTGGATACGTCGGCCTGTACACCGCGTACGGGCTTCAGAAGATGCTGCGCGCCAACGAGGCCTCCGTGACCGTCGTTGACCCCCAGCCGCACATGACCTACGCCCCGTTCCTGCCCGAGGCGGCGGCGGGCGCGATCGAGCCGCGGCACGTGGTCGTGCCGCTGCGCCGCGTGCTCAAGCGGTGCCACGTGCTCACCGCACGGGTGACCAAGATCGAGAACGACCGCAAGTCCGTCACGGTCGAGGCCGCCGACGGCCACGTCGAGGCGCTCAAGTACGACGTGCTCGTGGTCGCGCTCGGCGCTGTGGCGCGCATCCTCCCGATCCCGGGCCTGGTGGAGCAGGGCATCGCCTTCAAGACCATCGGCGAGGCCATCTACCTGCGCAACCACATCATGACCAAGCTCGACGAGGCGGCCAGCACCCTCGACCCCGAGCTGCGCAAGCGCCTGCTGACCTTCACCGTGGTGGGCGGCGGCTTCGCCGGCATCGAGGCGCTGGCCGAGCTCGAGGACATGACCCGGTTCGCGGTGGAGAACTACTACCCGAACATCAAGCCGGCCGACATCCGCTGGGTGCTCGTCGAGGCCGCCGGGCGGATCCTGCCCGAGGTCCGCGAGACCCTGGGCGTGTACACCGTGCAGCAGCTGGAGAAGCGCGGTATCGAGGTCTACCTCTCGACCGCCGCGAAATCGTTCGAAAACGGTCACGTGGTGCTCTCGGACGGCACCGAGTTCGACACCGAGACCCTCATCTGGACCGCCGGGGTGAAGGCCAACCCGGTGCTCGCCGACTCGGACCTGCCCCTGGACAAGCGCGGCCGGCTCGAAGCCACCGCCGGCCTGCAGGTCGTCGGTCACCCGGACGTGTGGACCGCGGGCGACAACGCCGCCGTGCCGGACCTGTCCCGCACCGAGCAGGACCCGACGGCCACCTGCCCGCCGAACGCCCAGCACGCGGTCCGCCAGGCCCGGGTCCTGGCCAAGAACATCATCCGCGTGATCCGCGGCGGCGAGCCGAAGGACTACTACCACAAGAACCTCGGCGCGGTCGCCAGCCTCGGCCTGCACAAGGGCGTCGCCGACGCGCTGAACCTCAAGATCAAGGGCTTCCCGGCCTGGCTGTTCCACCGCGCCTACCACCTCAAGGCGATGCCGACCTGGAACCGCAAGACCCGCATCCTCTTCGACTGGATGCTGGGCGGCCTGTTCCGCCGCGAGGTCATCTCCCTCGGGCAGATCAACAACCCGAAGGAAGAGTTCGACCGCGTGTCGAAGGGCTGAGCCCCCTCCCGCCGCCGTCCAGCCGGGCCACCGCGTTCCTCACGGTGGCCCGGCTTTTCCGTTCCGGCGCGAAGGCTAAGGTGTGCGGTGCCCCCGTAGCCCAACCGGCAGAGGCAGTCGACTTAAACTCGACCCAGTGCGGGTTCGAACCCCGTCGGGGGCACCACTCAGGCCATCATCGTGGTGACGTTCATCGCTTCGGCGGCGGGGAACGACGTCACCCATCCCGTGGACTTCGGCAAGAAGCGCATCGCATGGGGACGACTGGTCGAATCACCCGGGCCGGGCCTCTGGCCTGTTCATCGGCGGCGAGGTTCAGAAGGCGCCCGAGTAGGAGAGAACCGACCAGGGTGCATCGCTGAAGACCTCCGATCTGGCCCGCTGAGCCGAATCCCGCCGAAGACGGGGTTCGCATCGATCCGCAAGGCAATCCGGTGACCAGGAAGAGCCTGGGAAACCACACACCGATCACCTCGGACCACCAGCACATGACGAACTACACCGACTTCCCCGACCTCGCCAGCGTCTACCTCGAGGACAGCTTCGTCCTCGCTATCGACGAGACACCCACCACGCTGTCCTACCGGCTGGAAGCCGTGCTGACCCAGGCACACCCGCGCTATCACGAGCCACCACCGGATGAAGCGCACTGCTACGCGGACGCCGTGCTGACCATCGCCGACATCACGAAGACCGAATGGATCACGCGGTCGGCTCAACCATTCCGTGACGCCACCGGGGAAGAAGACCTCGGCAATATCGACCGGCTCCAGCGGCACGGCGATCACTACGAGATCGCCGGGGACTGGGGTCACGTCCGGGTCTACTCGACGGCGGAACCTCGGCTTATTTTCGCGGCAGAGAACACGAACACGCCGAACGCGCACGGTTGACTCGGCCGTTTGATCGAACTCGCCTCAGCACGGGACCAGGAGGTGTCAGTGATCCACTCGCGCACGGTGGGCCGTACCGCCGGTCCAACGATGCCCGGATGCCTTCGGGGTGAAGCGAGTTCTCCGGCCTATCCGAGTGCGCTGACGGTGTCGATCGGCGGGATCGGGCCGGTGCCGCGCCAGCCCAGGTGACCGTCGGGGCGGATCAGGATGCGTTCGCCCGGGGTGGGTTCGTAGGTTCGGCGTAGGTGGCCCTCGGGGTCGAGGGTGGTGGCGTCGAGGGTTTGGACGCCCTGGGCGGAGGCGGCGGAGGCTGCGGGGGTGCCGAAGGACAGGATGGTCCAGTCGGCTTGGCGGCGCAGCAGGAACAGGGTGGTGTCGCCGAGCTGGGCGTCCGGGGCGCGGTCGCCTGGTTGCAGGCCGGGGGCGTCGGGGGTGGTGCGGTAGCTGAGGTCCAGTTGCAGGCCCTGGCGGGCCAGGGCGGCCGGGCGGTCGGCGTAGGTGCCGGGGCCGGATTCGAAGATCGGGCGGGACAGTTCGCGGGAGAGGCCGATGACGGCCGCGGCGACCGGTTTGCGCTCGGTCTCGTAGGTGTCCAGCAGGGCGGGCTCGGCGCCGTCCAGCACCGCGGCGAGCTTCCAGCTCAGGTTGACCGCGTCCTGGACGCCGGTGTTCAGGCCCTGGCCGCCGGTGGGGGAGTGCACGTGGGCGGCGTCGCCGGCCAGGAAGGACCGGCCGGCGCGATAGCGGTCCACCATCCGGATGTTGAGCCGCCAGGTCGAGGACCAGCCGATGTGGCGCAGGCGGGCGCGCGGGCAGACGCTGTCGACCGCGGCGCGCAGCGTCGGCTCGTCGGCCTGGGCGCCGGGGTCGGGGCAGCGCAGGCCCAGGGCCCAGGTCGGGCTCGCGGGCAGCGGGCAGAGGGAGAGAAAACCGCCGCCCTCGCGGTCGAACATGTGCCAGTGGTCGCGGTCCAGGCCGTCCAGCTCGACCTCGGCCAGCAGCATCCGGACCTCGTCGTGGGTTTCGCCCTGGAAACCGATTCCAAGCGCCTTCCGGACGGTGCTCGACGCGCCGTCGGCGCCGACGAGGTAACGCGAGCGCAGCCGCCGCCCACCTTCGAGCACGGCGGTGGCCGCGTCCTCGTCCTGCTCCACGGTGACGACGCGCGCGTTCTGCTCGACCGTGACGCCGAGTTCGGCCAGCCGCTCGCGCAGGACCTGTGTCGTCCGCCACTGGGGGATGATCAGCGGACGGGCGAACGGCCGGTCGGGCGTCGGTTCCAGACCGGGGTGGAGGTCTCGGACCCGGGTGGAGCCATCGACCGCGTACTGGCGGAACGGGAGCCGGGACGTGCCCAGCGCCACCAGCCGGTCGGTGACCCCGAGCGGGTCGAGCACCTCCAGGGTCCGCGGCTGGATGCCGTTCCCGCGCGGGCCGGGGAACGCCCCCGGCGCGCCGTCCAGCACCCGCACCCGGCGGCCCCGCCGGGCCAGTTCGCCCGCCAGCACCAAACCGGTCGGGCCTGCTCCCACGATGGTGACCTCGGTGTCCATGGCCACCACCGTAGCAGCAAAATGGGACTCAGTATCAAATAATACCGAGTCGCATTCGATTGGCCGGTGTGCCACACTCCGCGGGTGGATTCCCTGCGCGAACGCAAGAAGGCCCGCACTCGCGCCGAGTTGCAGCGGCACGCGCTGCGCCTGTTCGCCGAGCGTGGTTACGAGGCGACGACCGTGGAAGACATCGCGGGGGCGGCCGAGGTCGCTCGCAGCACGTTCTTCCGGTACTTCGCGACCAAGGAGGACGTCGTCCTGTTCGACGAGGTCGACCCGCTGTTCGAGCGGGCCCTCGCCGCGGTTCCGGCGGGCACCCCGTTCCTGGTCGCGCTGACCGGGGCGATCCGCGCCACTTTCGCCGGGCTGGACGAGCAGCAGCGCGCCCAGGAAGAGGTGCGGATACGGCTCGTGCGCACCGTGCCCGAGATCGCTGCGGCCGCGCGGGCGCGAGGTGCCGGCGATGTCGAGCAGACCTCGAAGCTGGTGGCCTCCGCGCTCGGGCGCGGTCCGGAGGAAATCGAGGTCGTGGCCCTCGCCGGAGTGCTGACCGGCGCCCTCTTCGCCGCGCAGGCCCTGGTCACGCGCGATCCTGGGCGGAGCTACGTGGACACCGTGCTGGAGATCCTCGAGCGGCTCAAGGGCGGGATCCCGCTGTTCGACGCGCCCATCGTCGCCCCCTCGTGACCGACGCAGCGGCGCCGGCGGGCCCAGGAGCACCCGCCGGCGCCGTGGTTCACACCAGGGAGGCCGACAAGCCGCCGTCGAGGACGTAGTGGCTGCCGGTGATCCAGGTGGCGCGGTCGGAGGCCAGGAAGGCGACCACCTCGGCGATGTCCTGCGGGGTGCCGAGCCGGCCCTGCTTGGCGGCGACCAGGTCGCCGAAAGGGACCTGAGTGGCGGCTTCGAAGTCGGGGACCAGGCGCTCCACCATCGCGGTGTCGGCGAAGCCCGGGCAGACCGCGTTGACCCGGATCCCGGCCGGGCGCATCTCCACCGCGGCCACCCGGGTCAACTGGATGACCGCCGCCTTCGTCGCGCAGTACGAGCCCAGCAGCGGACTGCCGCCCACGCCGGCGATCGACGAGATGTTGACGATGTTGCCCCGGGATTCGACCAGGTGCGGGGTCGCGGCCTTCATCGCCACGAACGTGCCGCGCACGTTGACCGCGAAGATCTTGTCGAAGCTTTCGGTGGACTGCTGAAGCAGCGGCGAGGAGACCTCGATCCCGGCGTTGTTGACCAGCACGTCGAGTCCGCCCAGGAGGTCGACCGCCTGCTGGATCGCGGTCTGCACCTGGGCTTCGTCCGTGACGTCGCAGTTGGCGACGCCGGCCGCGCCGATCTCCGCGGCCGTCTGCCCGGCCGAGCCGGGGTCGAGGTCGCTGACCACGACGCGCGCGCCGCGTTCGACGAACAGCGCCGCTATGGCCTGGCCGATCCCGGCACCGGACCCGGTGACGAAGACCCGCTTTCCTTCGAGCTCGGACATACTCGTTCCTCTCACTTCGCGGTGGGGCCGGCTCACCTGGCGTCGAGTTCGGGCAGGATCTCCTGTTTGAGCCGCTTCAGGTCGTCCAGCGTCTTCGACACCGGCACGTCGGCGAACGGCGGCCAGAGGAAGGGCATGGTCAGCCCGGCTTCCTGGTACCGCTTGAGCTGGTCGGTGATCTGCCGCTGCGAGCCGACGAGCAGGTTGGTGCCCTTGCCCGCCGGGGACTGGTCCACGTCCACCGGGGTGATGACGAACCAGATCATGCTGCTGATCTCCAGTTCGTCGACCGTGCGCGCGGTGTCGAGCCGGCCGAGCTCGCCCTGGATCTCGGTGCGCCAGCGCTTGATGTCCTCGGGCGAGTCCTGGATGCCGATCCAGCCCGACAGCCCGTACTGGGCGATGCGGCCGGCCGAGCGCTTCGGGTCCTTGAGCCCGCTGAAGAAGATCGGCGGGTGCGGCTTCTGCACCGGCTTCGCGCCGAACCCGGCCGGCTCGAAGTCGGCGAACTCGCCGTGGTACTCGAAGACCTCGTTGGTCCAGATGCCCTGCATGATCTCGATGGTTTCGCGCACGTGCTTGTGCCGCTTGGGGAAGATGTGCGCGGCGCTGGCGGCGGCGAACTCCTCCGGCATCCAGCCGGAGCCGACGGCGACGTTGAGCCGTCCGCCCGAGAGGTGGTCGATGGTGGCCAGCTCCGCGGCGAGCACGCCGGGCGAACGGTAGGGCGTGTCGATGATGCTCATGCCGATCCGGACCTTGGCGGTCTTCGCGGCGAGCCACGGGAGCAGGGGCATGCCCTGCAGGAACTCGCCCCGCGAGCTCACCGGCAGCTGCTTGCCCATTTCGTCCAGCATCCCGAAGGGGTACTGCATCTCCCCCCGGTCCGAGGACTCCGGGACGATGATCCGGTCGAGGGTCCAGACGGAGTCGAAGTCGAGGTCTTCGGCGAGGGCGGTGAGCTCGGCGAGCTCCGCCACCGTCACCTTGTCCCGGAAGTTCGGCAGGTAGAGCGCGAGTTTCATGGTGGTACAGCCTCCTTGCTGCGGTTTTTGCTCAGCGGCCGGCGAGGGTGGAGCGGATGTCCGCCTTGAGGACCTTGCCGAGGGTGGAGCGGGGGAGCTCGGGCCAGACCTCGACCTGCTTGGGCGCTTTGACACTGCCGATGCGCGCCTTGACGAACGCGATCAGCTCGGCCGGGTCCAGTCCGGCGCCGGGCCGGAGCTGGACGACCGCGGTCACGCGCTCGCCCCACTTGGCGTCGGGCAGGCCGATCACCGCGCAGTCGCGGACGGCGTCGTGGGCCATCACCGCCTGCTCGACCTCGGCCGAGTAGACGTTGAACCCGCCGGTGATGACCATGTCCTTGGCGCGGTCGACGAGGTGGAGGTACCCCTCTTCGTCGAGGAAGCCGATGTCGCCGGTGTGGTGCCAGCCGTGGGCCGAAGCCTCCGCCGTGGCCTCGGGGTCGCGGTAGTACCCGGCCATCACCAATGGGCCGCGCACGCAGATCTCGCCGCGATCGCCCCGGGGCACCGGCTCGCCGTTCTCCCCGAGGATCCCGACTTCGACCAGCGGTGACGGCCGGCCGGCAGAGGACAGGCGTCCGGTGTGGACTGTCCCATCCGGACGGCGGTGCTCGGCCGGTGCCATCGTCGAGATCATCATCGGGGCCTCGGACTGGCCGAACAGCTGCGCCATCGGGCCGATGCGGTCGAGGGCCTCGGCCAGCCGGGCGGTGGACATCGGGGCGGCGCCGTACCAGAAGCACTGCAGGGAGGACAGGTCCGTGGTGTCCAGCGCTTCGTGGTCGAGCACCAGGTAGATCAGCGTCGGCGGCAGGAAGGTGTGGGTGACCCGGTGGCGCTCGATCAGCTCCAGGAACCGGCCGGCGTCGGGCTCGGCCATGATCACGATCTCGCCGCCGCGGGCGAGGATCGGGAAGCACAGGACGCCGGCCGCGTGGGTCAGCGGGGCCTGGGCCAGGTACACCGGGCGGCCGTCGAACGGGTAGCTCATCAGCGTGATCGCCGACATGACCTCCAGGTTGCGGCCGGTGAGCATGACGCCCTTGGGGCGCCCCGTGGTGCCGCCGGTGCCGACCAGCGCGACGACGTCGCCGGGCGGCGCGGCTTCGGCGGCGGGGTCGTCGCGGGCGGCGTCGAGCCAGTCTTCGAAGCCCGGCGCCGTTTCGTCGCCTGCACCGAGCCGGACGAGCGTGGTCAGCTTCGGCAACTGCGGCGCGATCCGGCCGACCAGCTCGTCGAAGCCCGGCTGGAAGATCAAGGTGGTGCAGTCGAAGAGGTCGAGCAGCTCCGCGTTTTCCCCGGCCGCGTTGCGCGGGTTGATCGGGCACCACACCGCCCCCGCCCGGGCGATGCCGAAGACGCAGGCGAACGCGGTCGGGTCGTTGGCCGAGAGGATGCCGACCTTGGTGCCGGGCTCGACGCCCGAGCGTCGCAGCGCCCGGGCGACCCGCTCAGCGAGCGCGCGGACTTCGCCGTAGGACAGCGAAACCCCGCCGAAGGTCAGGCAGGGCGCCATCGGGTCCAGGGACGCGCCCTTTTCGAGGTAGAAGAACAGAGACACCGTCGTCCCTTCGAGACCTCCGCCGGTGGTATCGGCGGTTGGTCCCGACCCTGGCCGCCGTTTGGACGATTGTCAAGATTTTCTTGGACGATTGGTCAGAAAACTGATCCCTGCCGTGATCCGCGCAGCGGTGGCCGAAGACCCGGTCCGGAGGTTGGGACAAGCGTGTGAACCCTTGTCCGGAACGAGCCAGAACCGGGTGGAAGCCCCCGCTGCGCGCCTTATCGTGAGAGGCGACTCCGGCGCGTGGAGAGGGATGTCGATGCGGACATTGCTCGTGCTCCTGCTCGTCCTCGGCGGCCTGACCCCCGGTCCCGTCGCGGCCGCGGCGGCGGACGCGGTGTGCGTGACCTCGTGCGACACCCTGGATCCCTCCCGGGCCGCGCACGAGAGCTTTCCCCTTCCCGACCTGGTGATCAACGGCCGCGTGCTGCGGCTGCACGCCTCCGACCCGGACGACATGGCCTGGGCGAGCATCGACGACGCGAACCCGGGTGACGCCGTGTGGCTCGACCGGTCCTGGGACGGCGGCGCGACCTGGGACGGGTTGCTGGGCCGGGCGACCGTGCCCGGCACCTGGACCGGCACGCGCACGCTGATGTACAACCTCACCGATCCCGCGCACCACCGCCGCGGGCTGCTCCGGGCCTGCGGGGACGCCCACGGGGTCGGCTGCACGGCGTGGATCTACCCGGCCGTCTGCGACACCGCGTGCGACGGGACCGCGCCGGGCACCGGGGACAGCCAGCCGGTCGCGCCGGCCACCCTGTCCGGCCGCACCATCCGGCTGCACTTCGACGGCCGCGGCCTGGGCTGGGCCGGGATCGAGACCGGCGGGGCCGGGGACGAGGTCTGGCTCGACCGGTCCTGGGACGCCGGTTCGAGCTGGCCGGACGGCTCCTCGCTGGGCCGCACCAGCGTCGCTTCGGGGGCGGCCGGAACGCACACCACGGCGTTCGCCACCAGGGATCCGCGCGGCCGGCTGTACGGCGGGTCTGTGCGCGCGTGTGGCCGGGAAGCCGCCCATTCGGAGGGCAGTTGCACCGCCTGGGCCCGCCCGGTGACCACCCGCGCCGCCGCCGCGGCCGACGCGCTGATGTGGTCCTACGAGCCCGCCACGGCGTGGTGGCCGTCGAGCTGGTGGAACTCGGCCGTCGCGGTCACGGCCATGGCCGACGCGGGTGGCGCCGACCCCGAGCTGGCCCGCGTCTTCGACGTCAACCGGGTCGCATTTCCGGCCGGGGCGAGGAGCTCCGACCCGATCGACGGCCACTTCACCAGCCGCGCGATCGACGACACCGAGTGGTGGGGCCTGGCCTGGATCGCCGTCTACGACCGCACGCACGACCAGCGCTACCTCACCGAGGCGACGACCATCGCGGACTACGTGAACGGGTTCTGGGACACCGGGACCTGCGGCGGCGGGGTCTGGTGGGACCGGGAGCGGACGTACAAGAACGCCGTCTCCACCGGGCTGTACCTGCGGCTGGCCGCGTCGCTGCACCGGCGCATCGCCGGGGACGCGGTGTGGGGGCAGCGGGCGAAGACCGCCGGCGACTGGTACCTCGGCAGCGGGCTGATCAACGCTTCCGGCTTGGTGAACGACGGGCTCACGAGTTCGTGCGCGAACAACGGGCAGACCGTGTGGACGTACAACCAGGGCCTCGGCCTCGGCGGACTGGTCGAGCTGTGGCGGGCCACCGGTCAGACGTCCTATTTGGACGCTGCCCGGCGGCTGGGCGACGCGGCGATGACCGGGCTCACCTCGGGCGGGGTGCTCGCCGAATCCTGCGACACCGGCTCGAACTCCTGCGACGACAACCAGAAGCAGTTCAAGGGCATCTTCATGCGCTACTTCGGCGACCTGGCCGACGCCACCGGCTCGGCCCCCTACCGCGCCTTCGCGCAGAAGCAGGCCGACACGCTGTGGGCGGGTGATCGGGACGCGCAGAACCGCATCGGGCAGCGCTGGGCCGGGAGCACGCCGAACGTGACGGACTGGCGGACCCAGGCGTCCGGTCTGGAGGCGGTGCTCGCGGCGGGCTGACCGGCTCGGCCGGACTCGCCGCCCGGCTACCGTGCGCGCAGGCCGTCGAGGATCAGCGCGATCACCGCTTCGGACTCCGCCTTGATCTCCGGAGCGCGCCATTCCGCGGCGTGGATCGGGCTGTGGAACTGCACGGTGGCGTCGAAGACGGCCCGGGCGCGCACTTCGGCGTCACCGCCGGTGAATTCGCCGCGGGTGATGCCGTCGGCCACGATGGCCCGGATCTCGGTGAGCAGGGCGGTGACGTGGGCGGAGGACACGGCACTGTGCTCCGTGGCCAGCACGCGGAAGGTTTCGAACAGCTCCGGGTCTTCCTGCGCTTTCGCCCACTTCGCGGCGAACATGGTGGTGAGCAGGCTGTGCAACCGCTCGGCCGCGGGCAGTCCGGAGTCCGGGAGCAACGCGGTGAAGTCCTGGCGCGAGCGCTCGAGCCAGCCTCGGATCACCGCCTCGCGCAGGGCGGCCTTCGACGGGAAGTGCCGGTACACGCTCCCGTGGCTCACACCGAGGGATCGCGCGACGTCGAGCACCGTGGCCTTCTCCGGGCCGTGGCGGCGCAGCACTTCTTCGGTGGCCGAGACGATCGTGTCCGGGTCGAGCGGCTCTCGGGGCATGGGCCTCTCCCTGGGGCTGACTGGTCCACCATCGAACGTACGGTGACGGAGTGACAAAGGTCAAACTCTGTCATTTCGTACCGGTTGTAGTGACAGATGTTGAAATCTGTCAGTTGATCGTTGTAAGTTGGCGGTCGTGGAGAGCGCAGGTGAAGACGGGCGGACCGGGAACTGGGGCCGCTGGGGCGAGGACGACGAACGGGGCACGCTAAACCTGATCACCGCCGAGGTCCGGGCCCGGGCGGCGGCCGAGGTCCACAGTGGACGCTTCGTTTCACTGGGCCTGCCGGTCCGGCCCTCGCCCGTGCTCAGCGGGCCGTTCGCGCCGGCCGAGGGCGAGCTTTCGCCGGTCCGGCAGACGATGGTGCACACCGGGGTACCGGCCTTCGCCGACGTGATCTCGGTGACCAGCCACCATCCGCTGATGACGCACCTCGACGCGCTGAGCCACCAGGTGCTCGACGGTCGGGTCTACCCGGGCCGGCCCGCGGCTTCGGCGGCGGGCCCGGCCGGCGTGAGCCACGGCTCGACCACGGCGTTCGCCGCCGGGATCGTGACCAGGGGGGTGCTGCTCGACCTCGCCGCCGAGGGCCCGCTGCCGAGTGGGTACAGCGTCACCGGGGCCGACTTCGACGAAGCGGAGCGGCGGGCGGGCGTGCGGCTCGAACCCGGTGACGCGCTGGTCGTCCGGCTCGGCTGGTCCATGGTGCCCGACCCGTCCCGGCCGATGCCCGGCATCACCGCCGACGCGGTGCGGTGGATGCATCGCCGCGACGTCTCCCTGTACGCGGGCGACACCGGCGACGCCCATCCGGCGCTGGACCCCGCGTTCCCGGATCCGCTGCACGAAATCGGCCTCGGCCGGCTGGGCCTGCCCCTGGTCGACGGCGCCGAGCTCACCGAACTCGCCGCGGTGTGCGCCGAGCTGGGCCGGTCCGGCTTCCTGCTCGCCGTCGCACCGCCGAGGATCCACGGCCTGACCGGCGTTCCGGTCAACCCGCTCGCAGTTTTCTGAGATCGAGGAGAATCACCCATGACCACTGCTTCGTTCGCCGGCCGCGCCGTCTCGCGGATCGGCTACGGCGCGGCCCAGCTCGCCCGCCTGTCCGACCGCCGCGACGACGCGGTCTCGTTGCTGCGCCGCGCGATCGAGCTGGGGGTGGACCACGTGGACACCGCGGAGTTCTACGGTTTCGGCTTCGCGAACCAGGTGATCCGCGAGGCCGTGCGGCCCGCGGACGACGTGCTGATCGTCACCAAGGTCGGCGCCGACCCGAACCCGGACGGGCCGCTGCCGCTGCGCGTGGCGCAGCGGCCCGAGCAACTGCGGGCGAGCGTCGAGGCGAACCTGCGCGGCCTCGGACTCGACCGGCTGCCGGTGGTCAACCTCCGCCGCATCGACTCCGGCCCCGGGGTGCGTCCCGAAGCCGACCAGGTGGTGGACTTCGACGATCAGCTGGCGACGATGACCGCGCTGCGCGACGAGGGCAAGATCGGCGCCATCGGGCTCAGCTGCGTCACGCTGGACGGCTTTCGCCGGGCGCAGCCGGCGGGCATCGCCTGCGTGCAGAACGCCTACAGCCTCGTCACCCGCGGCGACGAGGACCTGCTGCGGGCGTGCTCGGCGGCGGGGGTGGCCTGGGTGCCGTTCTTCCCGCTGGGCGGCGGTTTCCCCGGGATGCCGAAGGCAGCCGACGAGCCGGTGGTGCACGAGGTGGCGGCGTCGCTGGGGCTGACGGTGGCCCAGGTCGGGCTGGCCTGGCTGCTGCACCACGACCCGGGGGTGCTGCTCATCCCCGGCACGTCCGACCGGGCGCACCTGGAGGCCAACCTGGCGGTGGGCGAGATCGTGCTGGACGCGGCGGCTCTGGCCACTTTGGACGGTGTCGAGTCCCGGTCGAACGAGGTCCTGCTCGGCTGAGGCCGCCGCTCAGGCCCCGCGGCGGCCGGTCCGCGCGTCGTACTCCTCGCGGGCCTCGTCGATGCGATCGAGGTGGGCGACGCTCCACTCCAGCAGCGGGGCGGTGGCTTCCCGGAGGCTGAGGCCCACCGGGGTCAGCTCGTAGCTCACGTGCGGCGGCATGACGTTGTGGACGGTCCGGGTCAGGATGCCGTCGCGTTCCAGGCTGCGCAGGGTGACGGTCAGCATGCGCTGGCTGATGCCCTCGATCTCGCGCTTGAGCTGGGTGAACCGAAGCGGGCCCAGCCGCAGGGTGCGGACCACCAGCAGCGACCACCGGTCCCCGACGAGGCCGAGCACGACGCGGGAGCGGCAGCCGGTGGCCTGATCGGTCATGGTTACCTCCGGGGAACCGGGGCACCGAAATGTGCCGTATTGCCCCCGGACGGACCGGAGGTCCACGATGATCGTGGTTCCCCGAGGATAGCTGGTTACTAATCGGAACCGCCACTTTCGCACGCTTCGAATCGGGAGATGGTGTTCATCGTGTCCACATTCCTGCTGGTCCACGGCGCCTGGCACGGCGGCTGGTGCTGGGAGCGGGTGATCCCGCGGCTGGAGTCGGCCGGGCACCGGGTGCTCGCGCCGTCGCTGACCGGGTACGGCGACCAGGCGCACCTGCTCGGCCCCGAGGTGGGGCTGGAGACCCACGTCGACGACGTCGTCACCCTGATCGAAACCGAGGACCTGCGCGAAGTGATCCTCGTCGGCCACAGTTACGCGGGGATGGTCATCTCCGCGGTGGTCAACCGGGTGCCGGAGCGGATCGCCCAGCTCGTCTACCTCGACGCGATGCTCCCGCGGGACGGTGAGACCGCGGTCGACGCCCAGCCCGTGTCCCAGCGGTTGATCGACCAAGCCGTCGACGGCTGGCGGATCCCGCCGATGCCGGAGCAGCCGGCCCCGTTCGGGTTGTTCGGCGTGACCGATCCGGACGACCTCGCCTGGCTGCGCGGGAAGCTGACCGACCAGCCGGTGCTCTGCCTGCGCCAGCCGGTGCGGCTGGACAACCGGGCCGCGGACGTGGTTCCGCGCACGCACATCCGCTGCGTCGGCGCGAGGCCGGCGGGCATCGTCGAGCGGCCCATTCCGGAGGTTCAGCCCAACGGCTCGCCGGCCCGGGTCTGGGAGCTGCCCACCGGTCACGACTGCATGATCACCGAGCCGGCGAAGCTCACCGAGCTGCTGCTCAAGGTGTAGGCGGACGGCGGGTCAGCCACGGCCGGACCGTTTCCTCCAGCTGGTCCTCGGAAATCTCCTTGAGCGCTTCGAGTTCGAGGAAGTGCCGCGCGATCGTCAGGCCCAGGATGCTGCTGACGGTCAGCGCGGCTTCCAGCTCGCTCTGGTGCCCGGCGCGGGCGAGGTTGGCCACCCGCTCGTCGAGGAAGTCCCGCATCACCCGCGCGGCCTCCGGCGCGGTGAGCATCGACCGCACGAGCGCGCGGGTTTCCGGCGGCAGCCCGCCCAAGCGGAGGTCGAGGACTTCGCTGAGGTGATCGGCGACGGTGTCTTCGCTGCTTTCGCGGGGCATTTGGATCGCGAGGGCGAAGAGGTCGTTCTTCGAACCGTAGTGCTGCAGGACCAGCGAGGGGTCGACCTTGGCCCGCTGCGCGATCGCGCGCACGGTCGTCCCGTCCCGGCCGTGCTCGCCGAATTCGGCCTGGGCCGCTTCGAGAATGCGCTGGGCGGTGGCGGCCCGCCGGGCCGCGCGGGTCTTCGGCTCGTCCACCCGGCTCACTTTACAGGCGTTGAGCGAACCGGTAGATTCGCTCAACAGAAGATGAGCCAAAGGGAGTCGATGAGAGTAATCGCGATCGAAGAGCACTGGACCACCGCCCGGATCGACCAGGCGCTGCGGTCGGGCGGCCACGACCCGAGTGTGGTCCTGAACGACCGCGGGGACATCCCCGAACGGCTGCTCGACCTCGGTGACGGGCGGATCGAGGCGATGGACGCGGCGGGGGTCGACGTGCAGATCGTCTCGATCGCCCCGCCGGGCGCGCACGGGCTGCCGGCCGAGGACGCGGTGGCGCTCAGCCGGGAGGCGAACGACCTGGCGGCCGAGGCGGTCGGCCGTCATCCGGACCGGCTGCGGGCGATGACCACCCTGCCGATGCCCGATCCGGACGCGGCGGTGGCCGAACTCGAACGCACCGAGGGCCTGCCCGGCCACGTCGGGCTCATGTCCTACGGCCGCAGCGGCGACCGCCCGCTGGACGATCCGGCCTACGACGAGCTGCTCGCGACCGCCGCCCGGCTCGGCCGCCCGGTGTTCGTCCACCCGCAGATCCCGCCGGACGCGGTGCGGGAGGCGTCCTACCGCGGGTTCGAGCCGGTCCTCGAACTCTCACTGGCCACTTTCGGCTGGGGCTGGCACATCGAGGCCGGGCTCGCGGCGCTGCGCCTCATCGTGGGCGGCACCTTCGACCGGCATCCGGACCTGCAGATCGTCCTGGGCCACTGGGGCGAGATGCTGCTGTTCGCGCTGGACCGCGTCGACAGCCTCTCCGGGGTCGCCACCCACCTCGAACGGCGGGTCGCGGACTACTTCGCGACCAACATCCACATCGCGACCAGCGGCATGATGGCCCCGCGGCTGCTGCGCCACGCGCTGGACTACACCGGCACCGACCGCATCCTGCTCTCCGGGGACTACCCCTTCCACCGGTGGGACGCCACGTCCGTCGGCGATTTCCTGGAGAACCTGCCGGACCCGCAGGACCGGCGGCGGATCGCGCACGCCAACGCCGAAGCACTGTACCGATTGGACACTCCCGCGAACATCGAGGAGCGAGCATGACCGTTCTCGTCATCGGCGCCTCGCGCGGCCTCGGGCACGCGCTGGCCGCGGAGTACCTCGGACGCGGCGCGCACGTCGTGGCCACCGTCCGCGGCTCCGCCCGCACGCCATTGCACGAGCTGCTGGACACCGCCGGCGGACGGCTGGAGATCGAGCAGGTGGACATCACCCGGCCCGAGCAGGTGCGGTCGCTGCGCGACCGGCTCGGCGACCGCCGGTTCGAGCTGCTGTTCGTCAACGCGGGCATCACCAACCCCCAGGAGGAAACCAGCGCGGATGTGTCCACTGAGGACTTCACCCGGCTGATGGTGACCAACGCGCTGAGCCCGCTGCGGGTGATCGAAACCCTCGGCGGACTCGTCGAACCGGACGGCACGATCGCCATCATGTCCTCGGGCCAGGGCAGCATCGCCAACAACGAGCGCGGCGGCTTCGAGGTCTACCGGGCCAGCAAGTCCGCGCTCAACCAGCTGATGCGCAGTTACGCCGCCCGCCACCGCGAAGACCGCCGGACGCTGCTGCTGATGGCCCCGGGCTGGGTCCGGACCGAACTCGGCGGCCCGGACGCGCGCCTGACCATCGGCGAGAGCATTCCCGGCCTGGTCGACACGATGGACGCCCAGCGCGGCCGCCCCGGACTGCAGTTCCTCGACTACCGCGGCGAGACCGTCGCCTGGTGAGCCGCCGGTTCTCCCGGAGCCGGGTGCCCCGCTCAGACCTCGATCAGGCCCTCGGCGGCGCCGTCGAGGGTGGTGGCGGTCTCGATCGAACGCGGGAGCATGGTCTTCTCGTAGACCCGCACGGCGTCGTCGACCGTGGCCGCGTTCGCGAGGGCGAGCGCGAGCTCCGAGGCGTCGAGCATCGCGAGGTTGACGCCGACCCCGAGCGGCGGCATGAGGTGGGCGGCGTCGCCGAGCAGGGTCACCGTCGGGTTGTGCGGCCAGCGGTGCGGGACCGGCAGGGCGAGGATCGGGCGGTCGACGTAAGGGCCCTCGTTGTCGGTGATCATCCGGCGCAGCGACGGTGACCAGGCGGCGTATTCCGCCAGCAGCAGGGCGCGGATCCCTTCGGTGTCGGCGCCGGTGAGGCCGTGGCCCTCCAGCCAGTCGAGCGGGCCGCGCCGGATCAGGTAGACGCGGATGTGGTCCCCGCTGTTGCGCTGGGCGAACAGCCCGCGCTCACCGTCGCCCACGAGGGCGCCGCCGGGTCCGACCAGCGCGGCGATTTCGGGGTGCCGGCGTTCGACGTCGGAGAACCACGCCTCCACGAAGCTCAGCCCGGTGTACCCGGGCCCGGCGGCGGAGACGGCCGGGCGCACCCGGGAGTGGGCTCCGTCGGCGCCGATGACCAGATCGGCCTCGACCGTGGTGGCGTCGGTGAAGTGCAGCCGGCGAGGACCGTCCTCCGGACCGCTGACCCGCTCCAGGGCCTGGCCCCAGCGCACGGTGCCCGGGTGCAGGGAATCGAGCAGCAGGGTCCGCAGCTGGCTGCGGTCGATCTCCGGTTTGAACAGGTCGTCGGCCTCCGGTAGCCCTCGCTCGGTGATCTCGCCGGACAGGCTGAGCTTGCGCCATTCCTGACCCTCGGGCCGGGCCAGCTCGAAGAATTCGGTGATCAGGCCGGCTTCGCGCAGGGCGAGCTGGCCGTTGTCGGCGTGCAGGTCGAGGCTGCCGCCCTGGTTGCGGGCGTCGGGGCCCGCGTCGCGGTCGTGCACGGTGACCGTGAGGCCGTGCTGCTGCAGGATGCGGGCGCAGGTCAGACCGCCGGGGCCGGCGCCGATGACGGCGATCCGGGCTTGACGGGGTGCGGGTGAGTTCATGATCGCTCCTCTCTCTGCGTTCCATAAAAGCAGACTCGGTAAAAAAGTGCAATGAGTCAACTTTGTGAGGGGAGCAACTGTTCGCTGTCTTCGGGCTCCGGCGTACGTGTCCCCCCCTCGGGGGCGCGTGCTGGAGTCCACTGTGGTCAGTTCCGGCGGTGGGCGCGCACGACCACGTCGTGCAGCGGGGCGGCCCGGCCGGGCCGGGTGCGGGTCGGCTCGTCGGCGGTGACGACCTGCCATCGGACCGGGTCCAGGCGCGCGGTGGTGGCCGCGGCCGTGGCGGTCGCCTCGGCCGGGTGGTGGCCGTGGCCCGCGCCGGGCCGGTGCCCGACGACGAGCAACGTGCCGCCGGGCGCGACCCAGCCGGCGATGCGCTGGTAGAAGTCCAGTTGCGGGATCGCCGGGTGGGCGTAGTGGGTCATCACCAGGTCGAACGGCGTGGCCGGGGTCCAGGTGGTCAGGTCGGCCCGGACCCAGTCCACCTCCGGCGCCGCCTCGGCGCACCGGGCCAGCACCCCGGCGGAGATGTCCGCGGCCGTCACGGTCCAGCCCCGGGCGGCCAGCCAGCGGGCCTCGGCGCCTTCGCCGCAGCCGGCGTCCAGCGCCGTGCCCGGCGTCAGGTCGCGGGTCTCGCGGGCCAGGTACGGATTGGGCTCCCGGATAGCGGCCCGGTGGGCCGAGTGCCAGTGGCGCTCCCAGTAGGGCCGGTCGAATTCGTGGGTCGGCTCGGGCACCGGTGTCCTCCTGGTGGTGTCGTGGTTCCGCCCCACCGTGCCCCGGGGGTGCACGCGATGGCAAAGAAACTTGCCGAATGGCAAAATGAGGGGGTGGACGAGATCATCGACCGGGCCCTCGACGCGGTCGGGCCGCGGCTCAAGCGGCTCCGCACGCAGGGCGAGATCACCCTCACGGCGCTGGCCGGGCAGACCGGTATCTCGGCCAGCACGCTGTCCCGGCTCGAAGCCGGCCTGCGCCGCCCGACCCTGGAGCAACTGCTGCCGCTGGCCCGGGCGTACGGCGTCACGCTCGACGAGCTGGTCGACGCACCGGCCACCGGCGACCCCCGGATCAACCTGCGGCCGATCGCCGGCCAGGACGGTTCGACGGTGCTGCCGCTGACCCGCCGCCCGGGCGGTGTCCAGGCCTACAAGTTCGTCCTGCCCGCCGGGTCCGGCGACCGGGAGCCCCGCCTTCGCACCCACGAGGGGCACGACTGGGTCTACGTGCTGAACGGAAGGCTGCGCCTGGTCCTCGGCGAGCACGACCTGGTCCTGGAACCGGGGGAGGCGGCGGAGTTCGACACCCGCACGCCGCACTGGTTCGGCGCCGCCGGCTCCGGGCCGGTCGAATTCCTCAGCCTGATCGGGCGGCAGGGCGAGCGGGCCCATCTGCGGGCGACTCCGTCCGGCCCCGCCGGCGAAGACCGGCGGGGCTGAACGCGGTGTGCCCGGGGGTCACCGCCCGGCCGGCACCACCGTGGTGACCAGGCCGGTCTCGACGTCGTAGACGTGCCCGGAAACCTGGACGCGGTCCGGGATGTGCGGGGCTCGGCGCACCCGTTCGACGTCCGCGGCGACGGTCTTCGCCGGGTCGAGCACGGCGACGTCGGCCAGGGTCCGCTCGTCGACGCCCATCAGCTCGGCGTAACCGCGGCGGATCGGTTCGTCGGCGAGCAGTCCCGAGCCGCAGTCGGTGTGGTGGATGACCGCGACCTCGAACCACGGGCCCTCGGGGGCCTTGGCCCCGACGAGGTAGGCGGCGTAGGCGATGTCGCCGAGCACCGACGGCGTCACGCGACCGCCGATGTTGCGCTGCACCAGCGCGTCGCCCAGGCCGATGCCGAGCACCTGCGCCGGGTCGACGCGGCAGTCGAGGCAGGTGATCAGGTACAGCTCCTGCCGGGGCAGGAACGGGAGCGCGGGCACCTCGGTCCGGGCGTCGGTCGCGGCGAACGCGCGGTTGCGGTCGAGGACCCGGTCGAGGTTGGTCGCCGGGCCGGTGACGGTGTGGTGGGACAAGGCTGGCCTTTCCAGAGGATTCAGACGGCGGGGCGTTCAGACGGCGGGGGATTCAGGCGGCGGCCGCGAGGATGAGCGCGGCGGTTTCGGCGGGGTGCGCCAGGGGGACGGCGTGGGAGGAGTCCAGCTCGACCACGGTCGAGCCGGCCCGTTCAGCCATGTCCCGCAAGGCTTCCGTGGGAATCGAGCAGTCCGCGGTCGCGACCAGCGCCCACGAGGGGAGCGTGCGCCAGGTGGCTTCACCGGTGAAGGACTCGTCGAGCGCGGCGGGGTCGATCGGGTGCTGGGCGGCGGCGAACACGGCCGCGGTGACCGGGTCCACGTCGGCGGCGTAGACCTCGGCGAAGTGCTCGGTCCGCAGGTACAGGTCGTTGCCGTCCGGGGTCTCGCGGACCAGCGTGGTGTCCGGGGTCAGCTTGCTGCCGGGCCACCGGTAGTTGAGTTCGCCGGCGGTCTCGCCCCGGTCCGGCTGGAACGCGGCGACGAAGGCGAGCGACCGCACCGCGGGAGTCAGGGCGTCGGGGTCGGAGATGACCGAGCCGCCGTAGGAGTGGGCAACCACGGTGACGGGACCCTCGATCGTGTCCAGGAAGCGGCGCAGGTGGGCGACGTCCGAGGCGAGCCCGCGCAGCGGCATCGCGGGCGCGAGGACGCGGCGGCCCCGGCGCTGCAACTCGGCGATGACGCCGTGCCAGACCGAGGCGTCGGTGAGCGCGCCGTGGACCAGCACGATCGTCGAAGGACTTTCGGGCACTGTGGATCTTGGCACTGAAAATTTCCTTTGCCGGTAGGGATTGTCCCCCGAGTCTGGCCGGGCGGAGCGTGCTCGGACAGTGGCAGGACTGCCATCCGGCGATAGGATGCTGCCATGAGCGAGCGGGCCCGTCATCGGATCGCGGTGGTGCTGCTGGAGCAGGTGCTGCCGCTGGACTTCGCCATCCCCATGCACGTCTTCGCGCGCGAGGCGCCCGAGTTCTACGACGTCACCACCGCGACGGCCGACGGCGGCCCGGTCGGGGTCGCCGGCGGGCTCAGCGTGGTCCCCGACGGTGGCCTCGAACGGCTGCGCCGGGCCGAAACGGTGATCGTCCCCGGTTACGGCGGGGCGGCGGCCGGCGGCCTGGACCGGGTGGTCCTCGACGCGTTGGCGAAGGCGGCCGGGCGGGGCGCGCGGATGGTGTCGATCTGCTCGGGCACGTTCGCCCTCGCGCAGGCGGGCTTGCTGGCGGGCCTGACCGTGACCACGCACTGGTCGCTGTGCGCCGAACTGGCCCGCCAGTACCCGGGGGTGACGGTGGACCCCGCGGCGCTGTTCGTGGACAACGGTTCCGTGCTGACTTCCGGGGGCGTGACCGCGGGGGTGGACCTGGCGCTGCACGTGCTGCGCCAGGACCTCGGCGCCTCGGTCGCCAACCACGTCGGCCGCCGGATCCTGGCGACCCCGCGCCGGGAGGGCGAGCAGGCCCAGTTCATCGAAACCCCGCCCGTCCCCCCGGGCGACGACGCGCTGGCCGCCGCCCAGCAGTGGATGCTGTCCCATTTGGACGAACCGGTCACGGTGGCCCGCATGGCCGCGCGGGCGCACCTGTCCCCGCGGCACTTCCACCGCCTGTTCCTGGAGCGGACTTCGGTGACGCCGTTGAACTGGCTGCACCAGCAGCGCATCGGCCGGACGAAGGAACTGCTGGAGACCACGACCCTGACCGTGGAGGAGATCGCGAACCGCGTCGGGCTCGGCACGCCGGCGAACCTGCGGCAGCACTTCCGGCGGGCCACCAGCTTGACGCCGGTGCGGTACCGGCAGTTGTTCCCGGGGGTGGAGGGGGCGGCTTCCTGACGGTGGCGGCTCGGCCGGGCCGCTGGTTTCCCGCGCTCGATCGGCGGCGCCGCCCTCCCCCGGGCGGGGCCGGATCCGGACATTTCCCCACCCCCGGCCGAATGGCGTCGTGGCCCCTCGGCCGAATGGCTGTAACACCGCGGTCGCTACTGGAGAAAGAACCGGTGAACACCGGTGAACCCGGCGCCGCCCGATGGGGAAATGTCCGTTCGGGTAGATCGTTTTGACCGGTCGGGCAACGGCTCAACCTGCACGAACGGACGTAGACAAGACTGAAGTCATACCCCGAGTAAGCGATTGTCGAGCGCGTGTATGCTCCCGTATCGCTTGAATGGGTGGAACTTCACCCAAATGGTGGCCGGGTGATCGAGGGACGGTGGTCTCACGCGGCCCGTATCGGTCTGGTGGGTTCAGGGCTTCGGATAAGGAGACTCATGCACGGCAGGTCAGGGCTGGTCAAGGGCGGCATCGCGGTGCTCGCCGCCGCCGCGGCGGTGCTGGTGGCGGCTCCGGCGGCCAACGCCGACGACGGTGCGGCTCAGGGCAAGGTGATCAAGGGCGCCAGCACCACGGGCTTCAGCGTCGACTTCGGCGAGCGCCAGCAGCCCGTCGCCACGCTGTTCGGGCTCAAGCTCTCCGACGGCAGCATGCTCAAGATGTACTGCGTGGAGATCGACACCGACCTCAGCTACACGCAGACGATGGTCGAGCGCCCGTGGGACAAGTACCCGAACCCCAAGTCGCCATTCACCAAGAACAACACCAAGCTCAACTGGGTGCTGCACGAGGGCTACCCGGCCCACGACGTCAAGACCCTGCAGAGCACGGTGGCCAAGGGCGGCGTCACCTTCCACGACGGGTTGTCCGAGGAAGAGGCGATCACCGCGACCCAGGCCGCGGTCTGGCACTTCAGCGACGACAAGAACCTGCTGCGCGACAAGCCGCTGCCCTACGAGGACGCCGACACCACGGCCGACGTGCTCGCGGTCTACGACTACCTCACCGGCAGCGCGAACACCGGCATCGGCCAGCAGCCCAAGCCGACCCTGAACATCACCCCGGCCAAGGCCGACGGCACGGCGGGCACCCGGATCGGCCCGTTCACCGTGACCTCCACCGGCAGCATCACCGACCTGGCCGCCCAGCTGCCCGAAGGCGCCAAGCTGACCGACGCCAACGGTGAAGAGCTCAAGACCGGTGACGTCAAGGACGGCAGCAAGCTGTACGTCGACATCCCGAAGGACGCGAAGGCTGGCAACGGCGAGTTCAGCCTGAAGGCCACCGGCCACCTGGACACCGGCCGCCTGTTCGTCGGCCAGGACTACGACAAGCACCCGGCGCAGTCGCTGATCGTGGCGCAGTCGGAGAAGGCGCAGGTCAGCGCCAACGCCGCGGTCAGCTGGACCGTGGTGGCCCCGACCACCCCGGCGCCGAGCACCCCGGCCGGCAACAACTCGGGCCAGGCCCCGCTGGCGAACACCGGCGTCGACGCCTCGCTCCCGATCGGGATCGGTGCGGCGCTGGTCCTCGGGGGCGGCGCCATGCTGCTGCTGGTGCGCCGCCGTCGCAGTGCGTGATCCGAAGTAGCTGAACCGAAAGCGGGGCCGGTCCACTGTGGACCGGCCCCGCTTTCGGCTGTGGGCCGGCGAACCCGGGGCAGTTCGCACCCCGCCCCCTCGTGGCCGAGTCCTGGTTCGGGGGTTCCAGCCGCCGGCGCGGTCAGCGGTCTCCGGCTCGCTGGGCGATTTCGATGCCGGTGTGGAAGTCGGCGGCCGAGTCCAGCGCCGTCGCGGCCGAGCCGGCGGACACGGTCAGCACGGCCGCCGCGGCGAGGACGGCCAGCGACCGTCGGCCGGACTTCGGGGACAGCAGGGCCAGCACGCGCCTCGGCACCGGGCCGCCCGTCGCGGCCAGCGCCGGTGAAGGCTCCGGCGCGGTCGCCAGCGCCGCCTTCGCGACGGCGGTGGCCACCAAGCGCCGGTCGCCCACCTGGTCCGCGGCGGCTTCGTCCGCCCACCGCTCCAGGGAGAACCGAGCCGCGGTGGCGAGCGGGCGGACCAGCGGGTTGAGCGTGGCGGCGAAGGTGACGACCGCGGCGAAGCGGTGGTGGCGCAGCCTGAGGTGCGCGCGTTCGTGGGCCAGCAGCGCCCGTCGCTCACGGGGTCCGAGCGCCGCCAGCATCCCGCTGGACACCGCGATCCGCCCGCCGCCGCCCGCGACCGCGAACGCCACCGGCTCCGCCCCGGGAAGCAGCACGAAACCGGCTTCGCGATGGTGTGCGTCGAGTTCGGCGTGCACCCGCCGGTGCCAGCTCCGGTACCGCACCACCGCCCGGACCAGCGCGAAGCCGATACCGGCCAGGGCCAGCCCGCAGGCGGTGGAGAGCGGCACGTCCGTGCCCCCGAACGCGGCGGGTGAGAACCGGCCCAGCTCGGCCACCGCCGGGACGAGCGAAAGCCCGGCCGCGGCCTGCACGGCGAGCGCCGCCGTGCTCCCGAGCGCGAGCACCAGCGCGCCACCGGCCAGCAGCCAGCTGGCGGCCCGGGGCGGGAGCGGCGCCCGGCGCGCCACCGGCCAGGCGGCCACCGGCAGCAGGAGCGGCACCAGGAAGTCGGGGCTCACGGTCCCTCCCCGTCGAGCAGACCGCGCAGCAGCCGCTCGTCCTCGGCGGAGAGGTTCGAGACGAACCGGGCGAGCACGCTGGTCCGGTCGGCCTCCGCGTCGAGCACGCGGCTCATCCGGCGGGCGGCGAGGCCGGGCTCGTCGTCCACCGGGGTGTAGGCGAACGAGCGGCCCTGCTTCTCCCGGGTGGCCACCCCTTTTTCGAACAGTCGCGAAAGAATGGTCACCACGGTCGTGTAAGCCAGCTCGCGGCCGAGCCGCTGCTGCACCTGCGTGGCCGACACCGGCCCGCCCGCCTCCCACAGCACGCCGAGCACCTCGGCCTCCAGCTCGCCGGCGGCCCGGCGGCCGGCCCGTTCTTCTGCCATGTCTCGAATCTACAGGTCTGTCGAAGGCCGTTGCGGAAATCCGGGCGGGGCTAGAGTCGGGGGGTCCGCGGAGTGCGCGGACCCCCCGAACCGACAGGAACCCCTGGTGACCGAGGCGAGAGAACGGATCTCGCGCCGCAGCGTGGACAAGTTCGCCCAGCGGCGCGCGCAGCTCGGCGAATCGGCGCTCCAAGCGCTTTCCGAGCTGGGCTACGCCCGGACCAGCATGCGGGAGATCGCGCAGAAGTCGGACTTCTCCCACGGCGTGCTGCACTACTACTTCGCCGACAAGGTCGAGCTGCTCACCTACGCGGTGCGCCAGTTCGAAGAGGTCTGCGTCACCCGTTACGACGACGCCGTGGCCGCCGCGCGCTCGGCCGAGGAGCTGAGGCGGGGTTTCGGCGCCGCGATGGCCGCCACCCTGAGCACCGACGCGGTGCTGCACCGGCTCTGGTACGACCTGCGCAACCAGAGCCTGTTCGAAGAATCCTTCCGCGCCGACGTGCTGGACATCGACGAGCAGCGTCAGGCCATGATCTGGCGGGTGGTGGAGCGGTACGCCGAGTTCGCCGGGGTGCCCGCGCAGGTCAGCCCGGCGGTCGCGTACGCCACCTTCGACGGGCTGTTCCAGCGCGCCCTGCTCCAGCACCTCGCGGGCCGCGCAGGGGTCACCGAGCAGCTCGAGCTGGACGTGCCGCGCTTGCTGGAACTGCTGGTCACCGCCGGCTCCCCGCCCGTGTGACGGGGCCGGGCCGGAATCGGGGGCCGGGCTAGGATGCAGGTCGTGGTTTCCGGTGACCAGAGGGGCGTGTGGGGCTGATGGCGCGTGGGACGAAGGCGTGTCGCGGGGGTCTGCGATGACCGCGGCCGCCGCGGACCTGCCACCCGAGTCGCAGGACGTCCTCGGACCGCTCACCCGGGCGGCGATCTTCCTGGTCGTGCGGGTGAACGAGGGCTTCGAGGACACGGCCCGGGAGCTGCTGGCCGACCTGCCCGGCTTGCAGCGCTCGGTCGGGTTCCGGTCGCTGACCGGCGGTCTGTCCTGTGTGGCCGGTATCGGCTCCGAGGCGTGGGACCGGCTCTACGGCGGGCCGCGCCCGGGCGAGCTGCACCCGCTGCCGCGGTTCGCGGGCGACCGGCACCAGAGCGTGGTCAGCCGCGCCGACCTGCTGTTCCACCTCCGGGCCGAGCGGATGGACCTGTGCTTCGAACTGGAGACGCTGATCATGGCGCGGCTCCGGGGCGCGGTCACGGTGGTCGACGAAGTGCAGGGCTTCCGCTACTTCGACGCGCGTGACGTGCTGGGCTTCGTCGACGGCACGGAGAACCCGACCGGCCGCGGCGCGAGCGAGGCCGTGTTCGTCGACGATGACGGGGACTTCAACGGCGGCAGCTACGTGGTCGTGCAGAAGTACCTGCACGACATGACGGCGTGGAACGCGCTGTCCACCGAGCAGCAGGAGCTGGTGATCGGCCGGCGGAAGCTGTCCGATGTGGAGCTCTCCGACGAGGAGAAGCCGGCCGACTCGCACATCGCGCTGAACGTGATCACCGACGAGGACGGCAAGGAGCTCGACATCCTGCGGGACAACATGCCGTTCGGCCGCCCGGCCTACGGCGAGTTCGGCACGTACTTCATCGGCTACGCCAAGTCCCCCGCGGTGATCGAGCGGATGCTGGAGAACATGTTCGTCGGCTCGCCGCCGGGCCACCACGACCGCATCCTCGACTTCTCCACCGCCGTCACCGGCGCCCTGTTCTACGTGCCCACGGCGGAGTTCCTCGAGGACCCGCCGGAGCCGGAAGACGAACCAGAACCCGAGACCGATGCGTCACTCGGCATCGGCAGCCTGCGAAGGAGTGCCCGGTCATGAACAACCTGCATCGCGAACTCGCCCCGATCTCCTCGGCCGCCTGGGCGGAGATCGAGGAGGAGGCGCGCCGCACGTTCCGCGAACTCGCCTCCGCCCGCCGGGTGGTCGACGTGGTGGTGGCCGGCGACCTGACCCTGTCGGCCGTCGGCACCGGCCACCTGGACCGGATCTCCTCCCCGCTGGACGGGGTCCAGGCCCGGCTGCGCTCGGCCCAGCGGATCGTCGACCTGCGGGTGCCGTTCACGGTCAGCCGCGACGCGGTCGATTCGGTGGAGTGGGGCGCGAAGGACGCCGACTGGCAGCCGGTCAAGGACGCCGCGCAGAACGTCGCCTACGCCGAGGACCGCGTGGTCTTCGACGGTTTCGCGGACGCGGGCATCGAGGGCATCCGCCCGGCCTCGTCGCTGAGCCCGATCACCCTGCCGGCCGAGGCGAGCGAGTACCCGGGCGCGATCGGCGACGCCCTGGCCGAGCTGCGGGCGGCCGGCGTGGTCGGCCCGTACGCCGTGCTGATGAGCAAGACCGCCTACACCGCCGCGATCGAGGCGGCCAGCCACGGCTACCCGGTGATCGACCACCTGAACGAAATCGTCGACGGCGACATCATCTGGACCCCGGCCATCGAAGGCGCCTGCGTCCTGTCCACCCGCGGCGGCGACTACGAATTGCACCTGGGGCAGGACCTGTCGATCGGCTACCTGGGGCACGACGCGTCCACTGTGGAGCTCTACTTCCACGAGACGCTGACCTTCCTGGTGAACACCGCGGAGGCCGGGGTCAGCCTGGAGAGCTGAGGCCCGGGGCCGGTCCTCGTCGGCCGGATCCGCCCGGCCGGCGGGTCCACCCGATCCACAGCGCCCGCGCGACCAGGGCCGGATCGGCCAGTGAGTCCGGGTGGGCCAGCATGGTGATCGCCCGGTCCAGCCGCTCGTCGATCCGGACGTCGGTCTGCGCCGCGGCGAACAGCTTCCCGGTGAGCCACCGGGTGAGCCGGTACCCGGGCGGTCGGGGCCCGGCCACGTGCGGGAGCTCGAAATCGGCGAAGGTGGAGATCTGCCAGGCCGCGTCGACGACGACGCGGACCCGCTCGAAGTAGGACCGGGCCGGTTCGGCCACGGAGGGCCCGGAGCGCAGGTAGGCCGAGAGGCAGGAGGCGTGCAGGGCGGCCGAGGTGAGGCCCTGCCCGTAGACCGGGTTGAACGAGGCGACCGCGTCCCCGGCCGCGAGCAGGCCCGCGGGGAAGCGGCGCACGGCGTGGAAGTCCCGTCTCCGGCTGTCGGCCTGGTGGTAGGTCAGCACCTCTCCGAGCAGTTCCGCGCGCTCGGCGATCGCGCCGAACACCGGGGGGAAGTCCCGGCGGCAGCGGGTGATGAAGTCCTGCGGGTCGCGGGTCGGGCGGTCCTCGCCGTAACCGGAGATCAGCATGATCCAGCGATCGCCCTCCACCCGCAGGAAGCCGCCGATCCGGGCCGCGCCGTCCGGGGTGGAGCCGGCCCCGGCCTGGGAGGTGACGGTGTACAGGTCGGTGATGCGCTCGTCGCGCCGGAACATCGCGGTGGCGTAGTTGAGCCGGATCGGCATCCGGCGCATCGGCGGGCGCTCCCAGCCGTGGCCGGCCAGCCAGTCGCCGAGCCGGCTGGACCGGCCGGTCGCGTCGAGGACCAGGTCGGCGGTCACCGTGACCGGCTCGTCGTCTTCGCCGGACCGGTAGGTGGCGCCGGTCACGCGTCCGCCGTCGAAGACCAGTCCGTCCGCCCGGCCGGTCACCTGGCGGACGTTCCCGATGGCCAGGGTCCGGCGGCGCACGTGGGCCTCCAGGAACGGCCGGGTGCCGAGCAGGAACGGCTGCGCCTGCACCCCCGGCGGGTGCTGCCGGACCATCCCGTCCCGGAGCAGTTCGGCCAGCGAGCCGTCGGCCGGCGGGGTCACCGCCCCGTCCGCGACCGCCTCCGCGGTGAAGCCCGGGTACCACCGTTCGAGCTGCACCACCCCGGCCGGCAGCAGGGCGTGCACGTGGCCGCCCTGCGGTACCCCCGGCCTGGGCGCGCCGTCGGTCTCGATCGCGTCGCGCTCCACCACGAGGACTTCCTCGGCGTGGTCGCTCAGCACCCGCGCGGCCATCAACCCGGCCACGCTGCCGCCCAGCACCACCGCCCGGCGGAGGAAGACGCGGCCCGGACCGGGCGGTTCCCCGGTGCTGAGCGCGACGAATCGGCGGGCGGCGGAGCTGGGCACGGCGAGACCCCTCAACTAACGTGAAGAAGATTTCCTACCTACTTCAGAGTAGCCGTCAAGTCTCACGATCGGGTGAAGCTGAGCGGAGCGCGGGCACCAGCACCGGCAGCGCAGCCAGCAGCGCGAGCGCGCGCAGCACGCCCGCCACGGGATACGGCGCGCGCAGCCCGAACGCGTGCGCCACCAGACCGCCGGTCAGGGTGCCGAGCGGGATCAGGCCCCGGCCCAGCAGCTTGTACACGCTGGTGACGCGGCCCCGCAGTTCGTCCGGCACGAGCTGCTGGCGCAGGCTGACCGTGACCACGTTCCACAGCGTGGTGGCCAGCCCGTTGGCCGCGAGCAGCACGCCGAGGGGCACCGCGCCGGGGCTCAGGCCGATGCCGACGAACACCGCGGAGTTGCCGGCCAGGGCGGCGAGCAGGGTGGGCAACGGACCGAACCGGGTCACGGCCCGCGCGTTGACCAGCCCGCCGAGGAGCCCGCCGAGCGCCGCCCCCGCGAGCAGCACGCCGTAACCGGTGGTGGACACGTGGAGGGTCTGCGTGGCCAGCAGGACCAGGGTCGCGGCGGCCAGCTGACCGCAGAAGGTGTTGACCCCCAACAGGATCGCCAGGGTGCGCAGCAGCCGGTGCCGCGCGAGCCAGCGCCACCCGCCGGTGATCGGCGCGCGGGCGCGCGGGTGGCGGGGCCGCCGGGGCAGGGTGGCGAGCAGGCTCGCTGACAGGGCGAAGGAGCCGGCGTCGAGCCCGAACGGCAGCGCGACGGCGAGCGCGAAGAGGGCGCTGCCCAGCGGTGGCCCGAAGAACTGGACGCCGGCGGTGGTGATCGCCTGCAGGGCGCCGTTCGCCCGGGGCAGCAAGGACTTCGGCACGATCTCGGGCAGGAAAGCCTGGCTCGCGTTGTCGAAGACCACGTCGCAGCAGCCCAGCGCGAACGCCGCCGCGGCCAGCGAGGCGAGGGTGGTCCGCCCGGTCGCGGCCAGCACCGCGACGGCGCCGGCCAGCACCGCCTGGACGGCCTGCGAACGCCACATCAACGCAACCCGGTCGTGCCGGTCGGCCAGCGCGCCGGCCGGCAGTGAGAGCAGCAGCCACGGCAGGTACGTCGCGGCGGAAACGACCGAGACCAGCCGCGGGTCACGCGTGATCGTGACGGCCAGCAGGGGAACGGCAACGGCGAAGGCGCCGTCGCCGGCGTTGTCGATACCGGTCGCCCACCACAGGCGCCAGTACGAGGAAGGGAAAGCGGGCATGACGAGATCTTCGGGCGCGACCGCGAGCGTCCGACACGATTTAGCGCTCTGCTACATACTCGGACCGTGGCGACGACGGTGGAGCTCGGGGTGGCCGAGCTGGCGGAGACGAGGTTCGCGGTCTCTCCGCTCTCGGAAACCGTGGCCGCCCTGCAACAACTGGGCGGCCCGGACCGCCGGGCGCTGCACCTGCGGTGGTTCCGCTGGGCCTCGGACGAGCTGGCCGCGCGTCCGCTCGAACTGCCGCGCACCTGGCCGCTGATCACCGGCGACCGGCCGAGCTGGCCCAACTTCCTGGTGCCCGCACCGGCCGGCGCCGGTGCCTCGCTGGACGACGACCTCGCCGCCCTGCGCCGCACCACGGCCCGTCAGGTTCGCGTCAGCCTCCACCGGGTCTTCGGTGACGAGCTGCCCGCCCCCGCGGCCGAGCTGGCCGCGAACCCGGCGGCCGGGCTGCGCGCGATCGCCGCGGAACTGCGAGAGGCCCACGACCGGCTCATCGCCCCGCACTGGCCGCGGATCCGGGCGGTGCTGGACGCGGACGTCGCCCACCGGGCCCGCCGGCTCGCGGCGGGCGGCGCCGCCCGGCTGTTCGCCGACCTGCACCCGGACCTGTCCTGGGCGGACGGCCGCCTGGTCCTCGGCGGGGCCCGGCGAGCGGTGAACCGCGGCCCGGGCGGGCTGGTGCTGATGCCGGTCGCGCTGGGCTCCGCGCGCGTGCTGATCAGAGGGAACACCGCCACCCAGACCACGGTCCGCTACCCGGCGCGCGGCGTCGGTACACTGTGGACGGTGGCTCCGCGTCCGCCGTCCGGCCGCGTGGCCCGGCTGCTGGGCCCGGTGCGGGCCGGACTGCTGGAGGCGCTGCGTTCCCCGGCCACGACCACCGACCTGGCCCGGGCGTCCGCCGTGACGCCGAGCGCGGTTTCGCAGCACCTGTGCGTGCTGCGGGAGAACGGGCTGGTCGCGGGGGAACAGTCCGGTCGCAGCGTGCTGTACCTGACCACCCCGTTGGGCGAGGCCCTGCTCGGACGGTGACCGTGGTCCCCGCGACCAGTTGAGTCCAAAAAGGACTTTCAGCGCCCGGCCGTCCGGTCGGTGAGGGGAATTCGGTCAAGCCGATCTGCCCGAAAAGCCCTGAAGAAAGCTTCATGCAACAAGACGTCTACCGATACTCAAGGTTGCGTCCCTGCGGCTGATCCCACTTATGGCGGTAATTCCATTCAGTGATGGGCACTCTCGTAAGTGAGCGCGCCGGGTGATGGAAACGTCACCACCGGTTGCGCGGCGGACGGATCGTCCGTCCGCCGGACAGGAGGAACGCCGACCATGACCATCGGACTTCGCCACCTCGCCGCCGCGGCCGCGATCGCCGGTGCCACCGCTGTCTTCGCCGGCGCCGGCACGGCGTCCGCGATGCCGACCGACTACCGCTGCACCGCCGGCCAGGTGGACACCACGCTGGTGCCCGGCGACCCGGGGGCCGGGCAGCGGTACGCCTACGTGCAGTTCACCGCCAAGCCCGGCGTGAGCTGCAACTTCGAGGGCGCGCTGCCCGTCACCCTGACCGGCGCGGACGGCATCGCCGTGCAGCCCACGACCGAGGTCTCGCCGGTGGTGACCATCGAGGCGGGCCAGTCGGCCACGATGCTGCTGCACTGGACCGGCATCGAGGCGCCGGAGAACCAGGTGACGCCGGCCAGCGTCACCGTCACCGCGCCCGGCACCACCGACCCGCGCGGGGTCGACTCCGACCCGCACATCACACTGCCGTGGAACCAGGGCCCGCTCGACGACTCCGTCGACACGCACAGCCTGGACGTCGGCGCCGTGACGGCGGGTGCGGCTCCGGTCCGCTGATCGGCGCGAAAACCCGTGGGGCCCGCTCGCCGAGCGGGCCCCACGGTCTTTTCGCGGGTCCGGCGGTCACCGGACCCGACCAGGCCCGCGCGATTTCGCCGCAAGGGTCCGGATGGGCGGAGTCGTGGTGCCCGGCGGGGCGGAACCGGCGCCGTGTCGTGCGGCTGGGGGCAGCGTGACGTGCCATGATCGGGCGACACCGCGCAGCTCCCCGCTGATCACTGGAGAAGGCATGACCACCACCCGCCGCCGGGAGCACGAGCTCAACAGCGGGATCCTGCCCGGCAACGTGCACGCGGACGACTGGGTGCTGTTCGCGCTCGCCGTCGTCTCCGTCGGGCTGCCGGTGTACCTGCTGCTCACCCCGCAGACCTGGGCGGTCGGCCGGTGGCTGTTCCTCGCCGACTGCGTGGTGTGCGGGATCTTCCTGCTGCACTTCTTCTGGCGGTGGCGCAAGGCCGGCTGGCCCGGCGCGTTCATCGTGCGCAACTGGTACGAGGTGTTCGCGATGATCCCGATCGCGCACCCGGGCTTCGTCGCGCACCACCACGTGCTCGCGGTGGTGCTGCTGCTGATCCGGATCGGCCGGGGCGCGGACCGGGCGGTGGGCGAGCAGTTCACCTACCGGCTGGTGGACAAGCTCTCGGAGCCGATCGTGCGCGCGATCAAGAAGCCGATCACCGTGGCGGTGCTGGACGAGGTGGTCAAGGTGCTCGAGACCGGCAACTACCCGGAGAACCTGGCGAAGTCCTTGAACGAGAACAAGGTCGAGCTGCGCTCCATCATCACCGAGAAGCTTTCCGACGACCCGCAGCTGGGCCGGCTCAAGCGGCTGCCCTTCCACGACGAGATCGTGCGCGCCGCCGTGGACACGTCGTTCCGGGTGCTGCTGGAGGTCCTGCTGGACCCGCGCATCGACGACTTCTTCTCCTCGGTCGTCCGGGAGAACCGCGAGCAGATCCGCCGCGCGGTGGAACTCGGCCTGAACGACACGGACGACGAACCGGACGAGGCCGTCCTCCGCACCCGCACCCAGCGCTCGGCCGCCCACGAGTACGACGCGAACCACCGCACGTCGGGCTGACCGGGACTAGCCGGCCGTACTGGCGACGGCCCAAGCCGCCTCGATCAGCCGGAACACCTCGTCCACCGCCGCCGGTGGTTCCGGGGCCTCGCGGGACAGGGAATACGCGTCGATCACGAACCGGGCGATCGTCCGGGCCGCGGTGGTGGTCAGCCCCAGGGCCGGATCGGCGGCCATGGCCGCGGCCAGTGCTTCCGCGTGGCGCAACCGCATCGACTCCTCGTACCGCCGCAGGGCGGGTGATCCGTCGATCAGGACCCAGGCCGGGTTGGCGTCGTCCGCCGTGCAATGGCGTACCAGGGCGTGGATCTCCTGGCGCAGCGCGGGCATGAGCGGTTCCTGCGGCGCCCGGTCGGTGACGGCCCGGATGAGGCGTGCCTCGAAGCCTTCGTCCTGCTCGAACACCAGCGCCTCTTTCGAGGCGAAGTGCGAGAACAGCGTGGTGACGGCGACGTCGGCTTCGGCCGCTACGTCGCGGATGCCCACCTCTTCGTACCCGCGCTCGGCGAACAGCCGCAGGGCGGCTTCGGCGATCTTCTGGCGGGTCGCGGCCTTCTTGCGCTCGCGGCGCCCGGTCGGCGCGGTCATGAGACCACCCTAACAGATACAAAACACTAACGGTTAGTGCTACGTTCGATGGCATGAAGAGAGTGAGCTTCGCCGAGTTCGGCGGTCCGGAAGTCCTGCGGCTGGAAGAGGCCGAGGAGCCCCACGCGGGCCCCGGCCAGGTGCGCGTCCTGGTGCGGGCGGCCGGGGTGAACCCGGTCGACTGGCGGATCCGGGAGGGCCAGGTCCTCGGCGCCCACCCGACCGTGCTGCCCGCCGGGGTCGGGATCGACGCCGCCGGGGTGGTGGACGAGGTCGGCGCCGGGGTGCGCGGCGTCGAGCCGGGCGACCACGTGTTCGGCGAGGGCCGGGACACCTACGCCGAGTTCGCCGTGCTGACGGCCTGGGCCCGGATGCCCGAGGGGCTGGGCTTCGAGGAGGCGGCCGGGTACCCGTCCGTGGTGGAGACCGCGGTGCGGCTCCTCCGGGAGTCCGGTGTGGAACGCGGGCAGACGCTGCTGGTCAGCGGCGCGTCCGGAGGAGTCGGCTCGGCGTTGCTGCAACTCGCCCGGGAACGCGGCGTGCGGGTGATCGGCACGGCCGGCGCGGCGAACCAGGGCTACCTGCGTGGCCTGGGGGCCCTGGCCACGACCTACGGCGCGGGCTGGGTCGAGCGGGTGCGGCGGCTGGGCCCGGTCGACGCGGCGCTCGACCTGGCCGGTTCGGGCGTGGTCCGCGAAATGATCGAGCTGACCGGGGACCCGGGGCGGGTCATCTCGATCGCCGACCTCGGGGCGCCCGGCCTCGGCGCCCGGTTCTCCGGAGTGGCCGGGAGCGTGCCGGACGCGCTGGCCGAGGCCGCCGACCTCATCGCCCGGGGCCGGTTGCACATCCCGGTCGAGAAGTCCTACCCGCTCACCGACGCCGCGGCGGCGCACGCCGACAGCCACGCCGGTCACACCCGCGGGCGCCGGGTCATCGTGATCTGACCGCCCGCGCGGCGGCTGCTCGACGGGTGCCGGCGACCGCTGATCGAGAGAATTCGGCGGAGTGCGCCGGTTCACGCGGCCACCCCGGTGGCGCGACGTCCGTCCACATCGGACGAAAGTGCCCGATCAGCCGACCGCTGCCGGGTCCGGTGCGCGGAAGGCCGTCCGGTAAGCCTGCGGGCTGGTGCCCACCACCCGCTTGAACCGTTCCCGGAAGGCGGTGACCGAGCCGAAGCCCACCTGCCCGGCGATGCGGTCGACCGAGTGACCCGTCACCTCCAGCAGGTACTGGGCCTGGCGGACGCGGGCGCGGTGCAGCCACTGCAGCGGACTGGTCCCGACCTGCTCGCGGAAGCGGCGGTTCAGCGTCCGCGTCGACATCCGGGCCTGGGCGGCGATGTCCTCCAGCGTCAGCTCCCGGGAAGCGTTGTCCTCCAGCCAGGACAGCAGCGGTTCCAGCGCCGAACCCCGCGGGGCCGGCGGCTGCTCGTGGACGATGAACTGCGCCTGACCGCCCTCGCGCTCCAGCGGCATCACCGACAGGCGCGCGCTGTCGGCGGCGACGGCCGAGCCGTGGTCGCGACGCACCAGGTGCAGGCACAGGTCCAGGCCGGCCGCGGCGCCCGCCGAGGTCAGGAACTGGCCGTGGTCGACGTAGAGCACGTCCGGGTCGACCTCGATCCGCGGGTGGGCCGCCGCCAGGGCCGGGGCGGCGAGCCAATGGGTGGTCGCGCGCTTCCCGTCGAGCAGCCCCGTGGCCGCCAGCACGAACGCGCCGCTGCAGATCGACGCGATGCGCGTGCCACGGGCGGCGGCCGCGCGCAGGGCTTCGACGACCTCGGCGGGCACCGGCGCGGACAGGTCCGCGCAGCCGGGAAGTACGATCGTGTCCGCCTCGGCGAGCGCGTCCAGACCGTGGCGCGGGGCCAGGGTGAACGCCGCCGACTCGATCGTCGGCGCCGGGCCGCAGACGCGCACCCGGTACGGCGTGCGCCCGTCGGGCAGCCGGGTGCGGGAGAACACCTCCAGCGGGGTGGCCAGGTCGAAGGCGACAACCCCGTCCAACGCGAGCACGGCGATGGTGTGCATGGCGGTAACTTACCAACCCGACGGATTTCAGCCAAGCCGCTCAGCGGGCAAAAGGCCAGGTCAGAGGCATGGCGAGAACCCGTTGAAGAATGGCAATCAGCCCCTTGGTGATCGTTCGAGCGGTGCCGCCGGTGGGGCACGGGGGACGGTAGCATTCCCCGTGGATCCGTTGAGCTGACCAGCGGCCCTGATCGACCGGGGCCCCGTGCCACGGAAAGAAGGCACGGAAGGAACAGTCGTGGCGACGAGTGGAGACCGCATGGCCGAGCGGCTGGACGAGCTGACCGCGGCGATGGCGGACCTGACCGGCACGCTGGAGACGGCTCCCGACAACGCCGAGGTCTTCGAGGCGATCTGCGGTGAAGCGGTGACCGTGATCGAGGGCGCCGACCTGGCCAGCATCACCCTGGTCGGGGAGAACGGCCCGGAGACCGCCGCATGGACCCACGACACGGCCTACGAGCTCGACCAGGCCCAATACGCCGCGGGCGACGGCCCCTGCCTGCGCGCGGCGGCGAGCGGTGAGGTGGTGCGCCTGGGCGTGAGCCGCGCGCGCGAGACGTGGCCGGTCTTCACCGCGGCGGCCGGGGAAAGGGGCGTCGGCAGCTACCTCGCGGCCCCGCTGTGGGTGGACGAGCGGCTCTCCGGCGCGGTGAACCTGTTCGGCTACGGCGACCACGGGTTCGAAGAGCTCGACACCAAGGTGCTCCGGCTCTACACCGTGGTCGTGGTGTCCGTGCTGCGCACCGCCCGGCGGTACCAGCAGGCGCAGGAGCTCGCCGAAAGCCTCGACGCCGCGATGCGCAACCGGGCGGTGATCGAGCAGGCCAAGGGCATCCTGATGGCCGTGCACCGGGTCGACGAGGAGCAGGCCATGCGCCGGCTCATCACCGAATCGCAGCACACCAACGTGAAACTGCGCGAGGTGGCGGCCCGCTTCGTCCGCGACCTGACCGCGGGGTAGTACCGCCGCTGCGGGACGGCGAGAACCGGGTCAACCGCTGAACGGGTGTCCGGGAGGTCGGCGCCGGAGTTTTCGGCAGGAGTAGGCTGAGCCCCCGTTCCGTTGGTGCGCAAGGGTTGCGTTCCCGGCCGAGTGGGGTGTCCGGGTCGTTCCCGGGGCCGGCTGGGCCGGGAGCCGAGTCACGGTGGGAGTCGCGAACGTGATGGACAGCAGGCAGCAGGAGCAGCCGTGCCGGCGGCTGGAGTGCGCGGAACCGTCGTTGTGGCGCGGGCTGTGCTCCGCGCACTGGAACCGCTGGCAACGCGGCCTCGACGCCCTCGAACTCCCCGACGACGACGTGCCCCCGCCGCCCGCGCAGGTGTGGTGGCCGCCGGAACGGCCGCACAGCCTCCCGCTCAGCAGCCGGGTGCTGCCGAACCCGGGCGGCGGCGGGGCCTGAGCCCGGGCCGCCGGTCCGGGGCCGGTCATCCGGACCGGCCTCACCGCCGCCGCGGGATCCGCACCTCGTTCGCCAGCAGGCGCTGCAGCCGGGTGCGGCTCATGCGGTGCAGCATCTCACCCAGGTCCTCCGGGGCGATCCGGCCTTCGAGGTCGCGGCGGGTCACGCGGACCACCGCGGCGACGGCCGAAGCGGCCAGCCGCCCGGAAAACTCGCCGGTCAGCCACAGGCCGACCTCGCCGACCGCGTCCTCCACGTCGTGGTGGCTCCTGACGGTCATCGCGCTCCTCGCTTCTCCTCGGCGACCCTGACGTGGGTCCGACGCCCCACCGCGTGGGTCATGACGGGGAAAACGAGGAAAAACCGGTGGGGAGCAAGGAAAACACTCCCCACCGGTGAGCTCATCGAGGTCGGTTAATCACCACCTCACCACGTCCACTGCTGGTTCGGAGCCGCCGTGCAGGTCCAGATCTGCAACGGGGTGCCGTCGGCCGAGCTCGGGCCGGTGGCGTCGAGGCACTTGCCGGAACCGGTGTTCACCAGCTCGTTCGAGCCGGTGCGCGTCCACTGCTGCGCGGCGGTGCCGTTGCAGTCGTAGAGCTGGACCTCGGCGCCGTTCGCGGTGCCGGCCGAGGCGACGTCCAGGCACTTCCCGAGCGCCTGCAGGGTGGCGCCGGTCGAGGTCCACTGCTGCGCGATCGTGGCGTTGCACCGGTAGAGGTCCACGGGAGTGCCGTTCGCGCTGTTCGCCCCGGCGACGTCGACGCACTTGCCGCCGTAACCGGTGATCGGCCGGCCGCCGGCCGGCGGGGTGGTGCCGCCCCCGGAGATGGCGCCGAAGATCCGCGAGTACGCGTAACCGGTGGCCCGGTCGTAGTCCTGGACCTCCCAGAACGACAGCTCCTGGACGCCGTTCTGCGCGGCGAAGGTCTCCAGTTGCTGCGCGTCGGACTGGCTGAACTGCGCGCCGTCGTCGTTGCGCCCGGCGATCGGCGTCAGGCCCATCATCCCGTACGCCGCCGAAGCCGAGATCCCGTACAGGCTCGCCAGTTGACCGGCGGTGGCCCGTGCGGCCGCGAGCGCGTCGCCGAGCACCGGCTGGCCGTCGTAGAAGTCCATCACCATCAGGTTGACGACGCTGACCTTCAGTCCTTTGGCCTTGGCGTCGCGCAGGAGGTCGAGCTGCGGGCCGGGCAGCCCGTCCGGGTCCACGGCGAGGGTGTAGCCGACCTGGACGCCCGGGTTCTGCTTCTGCAGCGCGGCGAGCGCGGAGTTGCGGCGCTGGTTGGCCGCGGTGTCCTTGAGCGTGTCCTCTTCGATGTCGAAGTCCAGCCGAGGGGTGCCGTAGGTGCTGACCACGTTGGCGTACGCGGCGGTCAGGTTGGCGGTGTCGGTGCAGGTCTGCGCGACCTCGCCGCCCTGTGCACCGCCGAACGACGGGATCACGTTGCCGCCGGCCGCCTGCAGGGATCTGATCTGCGAGGTGAACGAGCCGACGCCGGTGCCGTTGGCCTCCCACTGCTGGGTGCAGCCGGAGGAGGGGGTGAGGAAGGCCAGCGTGTAGAACTTCGTGCCGGTGGCGCGCTGGTCGGCGGCCAGGTCGCCGATGTCCGAATCGCTGACCTGCAGGTACGGCGCCGAATAGTGGGCGGGGAAGGCACCGTCGGCCTGGGGGGCGGCCGCGCTCACCCCCGGGACGAGGGTGAGCGACAGGATCGGCAGGGCCGCGGCGGCGAGCGTGCGGGGTTTCGTGAGGCGCATGTCCGGGGTCTCCTGGGGAAGTCGGGCCGAGGGGAGAGCACGGCGGTCAGGTCCGGTTCGCGGCCCGACCGCCGGGCCGGCTATGGGCGCGCCGGACCGACCCGGGGCCGGAGTCCGACCCGGCGTGTCGGCTCCGTCGCCGCGTACGCGTGGGGCATCGCGCCCATGGCCGAATCGGGAACGGCAGGGCACCAGATCGAGCCGGCCATTCCGGGGGCGGTGGGAATCTTTTCTTGCCGACTTAATATGTGGTGTGAAGAAAGTGATACCCGCTCCGGCGGGCCGGGGCAACGACATTCACCCTGCCGGTCCAGACCATCCCGCTGACCGGGCAAGATTCGCCGTGGAAGGGAAGAGAACACCGCAAAACCGGCACCGCCACGGGACTTCCCGGGACCGGTCCCGGGCGCCGCGCCTTATCGTCTCCGGCGCAGGTGCGGCGCTGAGCCGGCGGTCGTCTCGGGGTCGGCCGCCGGCGCGAGGCCCGGTGTCACCAGCGGTTCAGCGGGTGCGTTCGGAAGAACTGCCAGATGACCGGTGTGGCGTCGATCGTGGTCGGGGTGGCCGAGTCCGGGTTCGGCTCGGTGCTCGGCCAGACGTGCCCGGCGTGCTGGACCTGGAAGTGCACCAATGAGCAGCCGAGCCACCAGCGCGTCAGCACGTCCTTCACCGGGGAGAACTCCAGCGGACGCGGGAAGCAGCCGTCGCGCGAGGCCCAGCCCGCCAGCCAGTCCGGAATGGACGGAAGGCCCTTCGCCGGGTTGCCGGTGTACGGGATGGTGGTGTCGGCCGTGCCGTGGAAGTCGATCAGCGGCGCCCGCCGTGACGGCGTGCACGCCCCACCCTGCGGGTAGAAGGCGCCCGAGACCGGGGCGAACGCGGCGATCCGGCCGGGCAACCGGCAGGCCAGCACCCCGACGAACCCGCCGCCGTTGGACTTGCCCGCGGCGTAGATGCGGCTCGGGTCCACGCACAGCCGCTGCTGCAGCGAGGTGAGCAGGTCGCTGGTGAACACCACGTCGTCCACCGGGGCGGAGTAGGGCGCGCCGGTCCAGGCCGTTTCGCCGTCCGTGCCGGTCAGGCCCTGGGGGTACACGGCGATGGCGCCGGTCTTCGAGAAACCCGAAAGTTCCTCCTGGTACGCGGCGGTGCGCCCGTGCCCGTGGAACGACAGCACCAGCGGGTAGGACCGCCGCGAGTCGTACCCGGCCGGCAGGTGGATCAGGTACTCGCGGTCGACGCCGCCGGAGCTCACGTGCCCCGTCCCACCGGACGGCGCCGCCCGGCCGCACCCGGTGGTGGCGACCGGGTGGTCGACCACCCCGGGCGAACCCACCTCCGAGGCCGAAGCGGGCCCAGCGACCGAACCGCTCAACCCGAGCAGGACAACGACTCCGGCGAGAACACGTTTACACGACACTCGATCCTCCTCGATCGGCCCGGCAGGCGGGACCAGGATCACCCCACCGGACGCGGAACGAGGAGTTGAGTTCATAGAGTTCACCCCGTACGGGGTCCTGCCGCGATGTTCTCGGGTCACCTCGGCCGCCCCGTTGGCGTCGTTCCACGCATTCGACCTTTACGCGCCGCCCTTGATGGTCACCATCGCGGCTTCCGCTGTCCGGGACGCCACCGGGCAGGGATCCGAGTAGTGCGGGGAAAGATTCTTCCGGAAGCTGACACTGGTGGTGAACACTTCGTCGTCGCTGACGCCGACAGCCACCAGGCAGCCGCCTTCTCCGCGATCGTCATGTGCTGCGGAGTAGACCGCCGGATAGCCTTCGACATCGGGAGCTACGGCGAAGTAACCGTATTTGCTGTCCTGGTTTTTGTACGAGGTGGTCAATCCGCCGTTTCCGGGGACGAAACCGATGGTCACGGTGTTGTGGTCCTTGTCGGCCCAGGTGCAGATCGGCGCTGCATTGCCGTCGGCTTTGCTGCTGGTGGTCCAGTTGGCAATCTCGCCGGCCTGTGCCGGGCTGAGCACGGTGCAGGGGTCCTGTTCGAACTTCGACACGTTCAGCGCATTCGGCACCCGCGGCGCGACCAGCTTGTTGCCGGTGGAAATAGATGGTCCTGCCGATGCCATCGGCGTCTCGTCATGGCTTTGCGGGGAACAGGCGGCTAACACGAGTGCCGTCACCGCAGCCGTCCCGGCCATCAGACTTCGCTTCACTGCCGACCTCCGTGCTCGTTGACAGCGTCTTGAGCCGCTTGTTCCTGCTTCTCGTATGCGGTGATGGAGTCCTTGAGACTGTCGGCGTAGGCCTGCGCATACGCTTGCTGGGCCATTACGCTGGTCACATAGGCGTCGGCGTGTGCGTCGGCAGCCTGTTTTTGCCTGGTGCTGCCTTCGTCCTCGGCGGGCTGATCCACGTGGGGGAGCTGCTGGCCCAGTTGAACCGCCTGCTTGAGCTTGTCCGCGATGGACTGCCACTGCGGCTGCAAGGCCCGCATCGCATCGACATCCATGACGAACGAGCCGCCCGCGGCCGCGGCGTTGGCCGCCGCGTCTTCCTGCTGGCGCTGCTGGTAGACCTTCACGCCGGCCGAATTCATGGCCTCGTTGTAGCGGTCGTCCTGAGCTTTCCGCTTCGCTTGCTCCTCCGGCGTCAGATATCCGGCCCGGTTCGGTGCCTGCGTTGCCCCGTTGTTCGACGGCGGCTGCTCGTTCCCCACTGCGGCATCCCCTCGCGGCTACATCGCCGACCTCACTCGGATGAACTGATCGTAGCCGAGTGGAAACGGTGCGTCTTCGCCATGCCGCAGCCCATGCACGGAATCGGCCCACGACCGAGCCCATGATCGGGTCCCGACCGAACGTCAGCCGCACGCGCCCTTCGACGTCAGTACCCGCTGCACCGAAGCCGCTACCCGGTCCGCCGGCAGGTCGCCGTCTGCGACTGCCTTCACCAACCGGTCCAGCACCTGGCCCACGTCGCCCGACCCGGACGAGAACAACGCCTCGTCCGCGCCCGCCTGCAGGGCCCTGAGCACCGCGTCGGGCAGCGAGTACTGGTCGGTGATGGCCTTCATGCCGCCCAGGTCGTCGGTGATCACCGGACCGGTGAAGTGGTATTCGCCGCGCAGGAGCTGGTACGCCGCGGGGGAGATGGACGCCGGTACGCCGTCGGTCAGGCCCGGCACGTCGAGGTGGCCGACCATCACCTCGACCTGGCCGTACTCCGCGAGGTTGCGGTACGGCTGGAGGTCCACCTGCCGCAGCTGGTCCAGCGGCGGCGTGGTGACCGTGCCCTTGTGCGAGTCGCCGGAGCCGTGGCCGTGGCCGGGGAAGTGCTTGAGCACCGGCGTGATGCCGCTCTCGCGCAACCCGTTCGCGAAGGCCATCGCGTACGCGCGCACCTTCGCCGGGTCCGCGCTGTAGGAGCGGTCGCCGATCACCGCGTCGTCCGGTTCGTCGCTGACGTCCGCGTCGGGCGCGTAGTCGACGGTGACACCGTGAGCGCGTAGCTGCTGCCCACGTTGGACGCCGAGCGCGCGTACTTCATCGGGTGTTTTCGTGGCGGCCAGCTCGCGGGCACTCGGCAGTGATCCGTCGAGATCGTCGATGCGTTGAACTCGTCCGCCTTCTTCATCGACGGCGACCGACACCGGGATCTTCGCGGCCCGCTGGACTTCGGCGAGCGCACCATTCTGCAACAGCGTGGTGTTATTGCCGCCCACGAAGATTCCGCCGATCTGCTGGGCCCGCACCAGGTTCACCGCCGCCGCCGGGTTCGCGGCGTCGACCCCCGGCACGACGAGCTGGGCGACCTGCGAGCGCACGTCCATCGAGGCCAGCACCGCGGTGCAGCCCGAAGCCGGCGGAGCCGACGTTTTCGCAGGTGGGGAAGCGATCGAGGTGCCGCCGTCGGTGGGCGGGGGCGTGGTCGGAAGCGCCATCGCGGTGCCCGAGATGGCCGGTGCGGCGCATCCCGGGACGAGGCCGGACAGCAGCAGGGCCGCGAAGATCCCCGCCGGCCGCCGCTTCCGTGTCTGCGCCTTCATCAATTCCTTGCCCGTCCGCCGTCGGTGTACTCTCGCGACGGTATCCGAAGCCCGGGTGACCTTCGTCTTCGCCTCGTGAAGAATGGGCTTCACGGCGGCTAGAGAATTCATGAAGCCGCCCTCAGCAGACTGACGACACGGGATGGGTGTTTCTCCAGGGAGGTAACGATGGATCAGGTCAGGGTGGCGGCATGGGCTTCGGACCCGATCGCGCTGGCGGGGCTGATCGAGCACCTCCGCTCATATGAGCAGATCCAGGTGGTTCCCGGCCAGCGCCGGGGCGAGGCCGCCGTGCTCGTGTTCGCCGCGAGCCGGGTGACGCCCGACGTGAAGGCCGCGCTGCGGGCCGCCGCGTCCGAGACCCCCGCGGCGATCGTCCTGGTCGCCGGGCACGTCGATGCCGAGGAGCTGCCGGAGCTGGCCGCCTGCCACGTCGCCGCCGTGCTGCCGCGCGAGGCGATCGCGGGCGACAAGCTGGCCAGGAGCATCGTGGCCGCCGCCACCGGCCGGGAGAGCTCGCTGCGCGACCTGCTGGGCCAGGCCCAGAGCCTGCAGCACGCCGCGGGCGGTGCCGCGCTGTCCCCGCGCGAGGTCGACGTGCTGCGGCTGATGGCCGAAGGCTGGGACACGGCCGAGATCGCGGGCAAGCTCTGCTACTCCGAACGGACCGTGAAGAACGTCATCTACGGCATGACGAATAGGCTGAAGCTGCGCAACCGACCGCATGCCGTCGCCTACGCCCTGCGCGCAGGTGTTATCTGAGGGAAGCTCACTCCGTGCGAACGCTGACCCGACGCCCGGCCGTCGCAGTGCTGACGACCGCGCTCCTGCTGCTCACGTCCGCCTGTGGTGGCTCCGGCGCGGCGGGCGGCAAGATCCAGCTTACCGTCGCGACCTTCGGGGAGTTCGGGTACGCGCCGCTGTTCGCGGAGTACGAGAAGCAGCACCCGGACGTCGAGATCAAGGGCCGGGTCACCGACTTCGACACGCACTTCAAGACCCTGGCCACCCAGCTGGCGGCCGGGCACGGCGCGGCCGACGTGGTCGCGATCGAAGAGCAGTACATCCCGCAGTACATCCGGGCGAAGGACAAGTTCGTCAACCTCGCCGACTACGGCGCGGAGCAGCTGAAGAGCCAGTGGTCGCCGTGGAAGTGGGCGCAGGGCACGGACGGGGACTACGTCCTCGGCCTCGGCACCGACATGGGCAGCCTGGCCCTGTGCTACCGCCGGGACCTGTTCGCCCGGGCCGGCCTGCCGACCGACCGCGCGGACGTGGCCAAGCTGATGCCGAACTGGCCGGCCTACGCCGACGTCGCCGACCGGTTCACCCAGAAGCTGCCGGAGGTGAAGTTCGCCGACTCCGCAGGCACCGTGTACACCGCGATGCTCAACCAGTCGCCGCAGAACTACTTCTCGGCCGCCGACGATTCCTACATCGCGGACACCAACCCCGCCGTGCGCGACGCGTTCTTCCTGGCCGGCGGCATCGCGCAGAAGGGCGAGACCGCGGCCGCCACCACGTACACGCAGCAGTGGAACGTGGCGATCAAGCAGGGCTCGTTCGCCACCATCGCCTGTCCCGCGTGGATGCTCACGCAGATCAAGGAGGCGGGCGGCGAGGGCAACAGCGGGAAGTGGGACGTGACCACGGTTCCGGGCGCCAGCGGCAACCAGGGCGGGTCGTTCCTGACCATCCCGAAGCAGGGCGCGCACCCGAAAGAGGCGTACGACCTCGCGCGCTGGCTGACCGCGCCGGAGCAGGAGAAGCGCCTCTTCCTGTCCGACGGGATCCTGCCGAGTGAACCGGCGGCGTACAAGGACCCGCAGGTGGCCGCCCACACCGATCCGTACTTCTCGAACGCGCCGCTCGGGCAGATCTACGCGTCCTCCGCGGACACCCTGCGCCCCAACTACCGCGGACTGCACGACGCCCAGGTGCGTCCCGAGTTCGGGCGCGCGCTCGGGCGGATCGAAGACCAGTCCGAGAACGTGCAGCAGGCCTGGGACGACGCGGTCAAGATGGGCCGCGCGGCGATCAAGTAGCCACGGTGGCGCGCGCACGCCGGCTGGACGGGCCGGCGAGATTCGATCGGAAGGCCACGCCCTTCCTGTTCATCGCGCCGTTCTTCGCGGTTTTCCTGGTGTTCGGCGCGTTCCCCCTGCTGTACACGGCATGGGTCTCGCTGCACCACTGGGACCTGCTCTCCGGGAACGAGGGCGGGTCCGGCCTGGCCAACTACGCCGAGCTGCTCACCGATCCGCGCTTCTACAACGCGTTGTTCAACACCACCAGCATCTTCCTGCTTTCGGCCATCCCGGAGTTCTTCCTCGCGCTCGGTGTCGCGGCCCTGCTGAACCGGCCGCTGCGCGGGGCCACCTGGTGGCGCACCGGCGTGCTGCTGCCGAACGTGGTCTCGGTGGTGGCCGTCGGGCTGGTGTTCGGGCAGTTGTTCAGCCGCGACTACGGCGTGGTCAACGAGGTGCTCGGCTGGTTCGGCGTCGACCCGATCTCGTGGCAGGCCCGGCGGTGGTCCTCGCACCTGGCCGTGGCCACCATGGTGATGTGGCGCTGGACCGGCTACAACGCGCTGATCTACCTGGCCGCGATGCAGGCGGTGCCGCAGGAGCTGTACGAGGCGGCGGAGCTGGACGGCGCGTCGCGCTGGCGCTCGTTCTGGTCGGTCACCGTGCCGGGCATCCGGCCGACGATCGCCTTCACCGCCGTGGCCGGCACGGTCAACGGCCTCCAGCTGTTCGCCGAGCCGCAGTTGTTCGACCCCACGGGCTCCGGCGGCACCGGCGGCAACGACCGGCAGTTCCAGACCCTCACGATGTACCTCTACGAGCAGGGCTTCGGCCGGTTCGACGCCGGGTACGCCGCCGCGCTGTCCTGGGCGATGTTCCTGTTCTGCGCGGTGTTCGCGGTGGTCAACTACCGGCTGGTGCGCCGGTTCGTGAGGGCCTCGTGACCTCCCGCGGCCGGCCCGGCGGCTGGGTCTACGCGGCGCTGGTGGCCGTGCTCGGCGCTTCGGTGTTCCCGCTGTACTGGTCGTTCGTGGTCTCCACCCGCGACGATTCGGCGATCGGCGACACCTCCCCGGTGATGCTGCCGGGCGGGCACCTGTTCGAGAACGTGCGGCGGGTGTTCGACACGGTCGACTTCTGGCTGGCCATCGGCAACTCGCTGATCGTGTCGACCACGGTGATGGTGTCCAATGTGGTCCTGTCGAGCCTGGCCGGCTTCGCGTTCGCGCGGTTGCGCTTCCCGGGCCGCGACAGCCTGTTCCTGTTCGTGGTCGGCTCGGCCATGGTCCCGGCGCAGCTCGGCGTGATCCCGTTGTACCTGGTGGTGGGCGACCTCGGCTGGACCGGGCGGCTGGAGGCGCTGATCGTGCCCGCGCTGGTGAGCGCGTTCGGCGTGTTCTGGATGCGCCAAGCCTGCGAGGGTGCGGTGACCCGGGAGCTGGTGGACGCGGCCACTGTGGACGGTGCCTCGACCCTGCGCACGTTCTGGCACGTGGCCGTTCCGGCCCTGCGCCCGCAGGCCGCGGTGCTGGCGATGCTGACCTTCATGGCCACGTGGAACGACTACTTCTGGCCGCTGGTGGTGCTCGATCCGAACGAGGAGCCGACGGTGCAGGTGGTCCTCTCGCACCTGGCCAGCGGGTACTACACGGACTACGCGCTGATGCTGACCGGGGCGACGCTGGGGGTGCTGCCGGTCATCGTGGTGTTCCTGGTGGTCGGGCGCTACATCGTGCGGGGGATCCTGAGGGGGACCGTGTACGGCTGAAGCCCGGCGGGCGCCATCGACGTGGCCGGTGCCTTCCGCCGGCATCGGGGACGGCTCCCGGTCAGCTCGTCCGGCGCGCCACGGCGTTCGCCACCCCGCTGCGTGAGGGCGACTCCAGCTTGCCGAGCAGCCGCGCCACGTGCGCCTGCACGGTGCGCCGCGGCAGGGACAGTTCCGTGGCGATGTCCGGGTTCGACCGGCCGGCCGCCACGAGCGTCGCGATGCGGACCTCGATCGGCGAGAGCGCGTCCCAGCCGGACCCCGGGCGGACCACGGAGATCCGCGAGCCCTGCCGGACGCCCAGCTCCATCAGGCGTTTCTCCGCCCGCTGCAGGTCCCAGCGCGCGGAAAGGGAGGTGTAGAGCTCGGCCGCCTCGTCGAACGCCGCGTGCGCGCCGACCATGTCGCCGGTCTGCGCGAGCAGCACGGCCGCGTCCTCCAGCGCGCTCGCCAGCTCCGGTTTCCGGCCCACCGCGCGGAAGTGCTCCACGGTCTCCAGCACCGGCCCCGGATCCCCGTCGATCAGCCCGCGGCACCACGCCGTGGCGGCGGACGCGCGGGCTGGCTCGCGCTCTTTCACCGACTCCTCTTCGCAGACGGCCAGCGCCCGTCGCGCGCGTTCGCGGTCGCCCGCGTCGAGGGCGAGCCGCACGAACATCGGCAACCACTGGTGGCGCAGCATCATCTGCGCGTACGTCGGGTTCAGGATCGGCTCGAGCACGGTCAGCGCTTCCTTGACGTCACCGCGCTGCAGCGCCACCAGCGAGTGCGCCACCAGCAGGAAGTCGAAGCTTTCCCGCTCGGCGCCGGTCGCCGGCGCGTACTCCTCGGCCGCGTCGAGGTGCGCCGCGGCCTGGCCCTGCTCGCCCCGGCGCGCCGCGATCAGCGAGGCGACGCCGTGCAGCAGCAACGCCGCCGCGCCCGGCTCGCGCAGTCCGTAGAAGGTGATCGCCGGGCCGTCCTCGGTGACCGTGTCCAGCTCCACCAGCGCCTCGTCCCACCGGCCCTCCCAGTACCGGTGGACGGCGACCGAGACCTGCAACCCGATCGGCATCGAGTGCCGCAGCGCGATCTCGCCCGCGGCGCGCAGGGTCCGGTCGGCCTCGTCGAGGCGGTCCAGGTTCTGCAGGGTGAACACGCGGTTGTCCAGCAGGTCCAGGTGCAGATCGGCCAGCTCGCGCTCGTCGCCGACGGCGCTGATCGCTTCGTCGATGTGCGCCAGCGCGCTCGTGTGGTGGCGTCGCACGGAGTCCACCAGCCACAGCGTCTGCAGCGCGTGCGCGGTCAGGTACCGGTCGCCGTGGGCGTCGGCGCGGGCGGCGTGCGCGTTCGACTCGGCGACGTCGAGGTCGTCCAGCCCGCCGCGGCGGAAGTTGGCCAGCAGGTGCCGGTGCCGGACCCGCCAGATCTCCGGCACGGCCGGGTTCTCGGCCGCTTCGCGAAGCGTTTCCACGGCGAGCGCGCCCTGACCCCGCCGGAACCGGATGGCGGCCAGCACGTGCCGCATCTCGGCCAGGTTCTCCGGGTCCCGGCACAGTTCCAGGGCCTGCTCGGTCAGCTTCTCCGGACTGCGCTCCAGCCGGAACGCCACCTTGACCAGTGCGGTGATCAGCACTTCCCGCCGTGGATCGTCCTGCGCGCACGCGGCCAGTGCCCGTTCCAGCAGCTCGACGGCGATCAGCGGCGCGCGGTTCGACACGGCGGAGTGGTTCTCCGCCAGCCAGTCGAGCACCCAGGGATCCACTGTGGACGGCGCCGCCACCAGTTGCTCCGCGACCCGCTTCACCGGCGCGCCGATCCGCGCCAGTGCTTCGGCGGCCTGCCGGTGCAGCGCGGCGCGCGTGCCCGAGAGCAGCCGGCTGTAGAGCGCCTGGCGCAGCAGGGGATGGCGGAACGCGAGCTGGGTGCCGGTGTCGATCAGCACGTTCGCCTCCACCCCCTCCTCCAGCGGACCCAACAGGTCCGACGGCCGGATGCCGAGCACCGCGGCGATGTCGCCGACCGCGAACTCCATGCCCAGCAGCGCGCCCCAGCGCAGCACGTCCTGGGTCTGCGCGGGCAGGAAGTCGAGCCGCCGGTTGACCGCCGCGACCAGCGAGCGCGGGGTCTCGAACTCCGCCGGATCGTCCACATCGGCCCGTCCGTGGCCGACCTCGACCGCGCCCGCGCGGACCAGTACGTCCACCATCTCCTTGACGTACAACGGGTTCCCGGCGGCCCGGGCGGCCAGTTCGCGCAACCCGGGGCCCGGGTCGGCGCCGAGCAGGTCCTCGATCAGCCGGGTCACGTCGTCGGTGACGAGCGGGGCCAGGTCCAGCACCACGCCGTCGCGCTGCCCGACCCCGCGGCGGAGCTGGGCCAGCTCGGCCCGGTCGGGCGCGGGCCGGGTGGCGGCCACCAGCAGCAGGGGCAGCTGCCGGGTCGCCGCGCAGAGCCGGTGCCACACCAGCACGCTCGACTCGTCGGCCCACTGCAGATCGTCGATCACCAGCACCAGCGGGGCGTCCGCGCACAGCTCGTCGACCAGGGAGAGCAGCCGGTCCACGGCGCCGAGCACCGGATCGCTCGCGCCCCAGGTCCGGCGCGGCGGCTCGTCGCCGGTCAGCTCCTTGGCCACGCGCGCCCGGCGCGGGTCCGGCGAGGCGGGGTCGATGGCCAGGCACTCCAGCATCACCTGCAGCGGGAACCGGATGCTCAGCTCGTCGGCGGCGACCCAGGCGACCTGCAGGCCGGTGCCGGCGGCGGGGCCGAACGCGGCGGCCAGCAGCTCGGACTTGCCGATCCCGGGCTCACCCTCGATCCACACCGCGCGCCCGCGACCGTCCCGGACCTCGGCCAGCAGCTCGGCCAGCCGCCGGGCCTCTTCCGCCCGCCCGAACAGCGGGCCGTCGGCGCCGTTGTTCCGGGCGCCGCTGACCCGGTTCGGCAGCACGGAAACCGGGGCCGGCGCGGCGGGGCGGGGGAGTTCCAGAGCCGGGTCCTGCGCGAGGATCCGCTGCTGCAACCCGCGCAGCTCGGCGCCCGGTTCGACGCCCAGCTCGGCGTGCAACGTCGCGCGGGTCTCCCGGAAGACCTCCAGCGCGTCCGACGGCCGCCCGCTGCGGTAGAGCGCGAGCATCAGCGACTCCCGCAGCGGTTCGTGCAGCGGGTGTTCGCCGGTGAGCACGGTCAGCTCCGCGATGAGGTCCTGGTGCCCGCCCAGTGCGAGCACGGCCTCGGCCCGGCGCGTCAGCGTGTCCAGCCGCAGCTCGGCGAGGTGGCTCCGGTGCCGTTCGGCGAACTCTCCGGGCACGCCGGAGAGCGCTTCCCCGTGCCAGAGTCCGAGGGCGGCGTCGAGGGCGGCCGCGGCCTGCGCGTGGTCACCCTCGGCGGTGAACTGCTGGGCGCGTTCGCGGTGCTGCTCGAACACCGCGGCGTCGAGCGCCTGCGGATCGAGCTCGAGGGCGTAACCCGCCGCCTCGGACACCAGCACGCTGGCCGCCGCCCACCGCGTCCGCTCCGGTTCGAGGGCCCGCCGGAGACCGGAGACGTAGGTGTGCACACTGCCTTCGACACTCGCCGGCGGCGAATCGCCCCACACCCCGGAAATGAGTTCCCCACGGGGCACCGAATGCCCGGCGTTCACCGCCAGCATCGCGAAGATGGCGCGCTGACGGGCGGGCCCGAGCCGGACCTCGGCTCGGCCGCGCCAGGCCCGCAGGGGGCCGAGCACGGTCACCCGCAATGCGCTGTGCCCATCCCCTGGCATGTCGTTCCATTCGACGTACCGGTCCGTCTCGGGCGAGCCTACCGGGAGCGGAACGCGGAACGGCAGGGTGCGAGACCGACATTCCACAGTGTCCGGTGGAATGTCGGCCGAAATGGCCGGTCCGCCCGCTCACATGAGCGGGATCGGCGGGTGGTGGCCGTTTTTCCGTATTGAAGCGATCGCTTCAGCCGCGATTCACTCACCCGCGGCGCGGCGCACCGGGTTGGCCCGGCGGATCCCGAACGGCAGCATCCGCCCCTCGGCCCGGCGCACGTCCCACACCGCGCCCAGCGTGGTGTAGCTCGTCAGCGCCGTCCGGAACGCCGCCCTCGCCTCGTCCAGCCGCCCGGATTCGGCGAGCAGGATGGCCGCGTCCTCGTTCGCCCGCGCGTGCTTGAGCACCCGGCCGGCCAGCTCGTAGTGCGCGGCGGCGCCGAGGATCGCGTCCGGGTCCCCGGTGACCAGTCCCCGCACGTGGGCCGCGGCGGCGGCGTGCGCGGGGGGCACGTCCGCGGTGTCCCCGTCGCCCATCATCCGCACCGCCTGGTGCGCCCGCTGGTCGCCGAGCTGCACGGCCAGGCGGGCCAGGTCCGGCAGCCACTGCTGCCGCGCCGAAGGCGGGTACTCCGGGTCCAGCAACGGCGCGAGCGCCGCGAGCGCCGCCTCCGGCCGTCCCTCCAGCTCCGCGAGCTGGGCCTCGGCCGCCAGCAGGTAGTCGCCGCCGTTGGGCTCCAGGTCGTTGGGCCAGCGCTGGCGCGACGCCGCGTCGAGGTGGGCGCGCGCCTCCTCCGGCTCGTTGCGGTGCCCGGCGATCAGCGCGCCGACCCCGTGCACCAGCAGCGCCGAACCCGGGCTGCGCAACACGTACGACGCCGTCTCCGCCCCGCCCTTGATCACCGTGTCCAGCTCGGACAGCGCCTCCGGCCAGCGTCCGCGCCAGTAGTAGTGCACCGCGCCGGCCAGGTGCATCTCCCCGGGCACGGCGCGGGTCGCGGCGAGGCGGCGGGCGGTGTTCAGCGGCTCGGCCACGTCGTCCAGCCCGTCGAGCACCCCCAGCTCGGACAGGTCCGGCTGGGAGTTCTCGTCGGCGGCCAGCCGCTCGATGGTCACGCGCAGGGTTTCGTGGCGGCCCCGCCACATCTCCGGTACGTCCGGATCGGCCAGCGTCCGCCGGACCTCCTCCGCGGCCTCGGCGAACTCACCGCGCCGGTAGTAGATGTAGGCCAGGATCCAGCGCATCTCCGCGGCCTGCCTGCTGTCCTCGGTGCGCGCGACCACCGACCGCGCCTCGGCCTCGGGTTCGCGGCCGAGCCAGAACAGCAGCCGCGCGAGGGTGGCGGTGAGCGGCTCGCGCGCGTCGGCCGGGAGCGCGCCCTGCGTGACGACGTGGCGCAGCAGGTCCACCGCCATTCGCGGCGAGCCGGTGGCGACCGAGCCGATGTGCTGCAGCAGCCAGCCGGTCACCCACGGGTCGATTTGCACCGGGGCCGCGGCGAGCTGCTCGGCCACCCGTTCCGGGGACGCGCCCGCGCCGTGGAACGCCTCGGCCAGCTGGCGGTGCAGCGCGACCCGCATCGCGGCCGGCGTCTTTTCGTAGAGCACCCGGCGCAGCAACGGGTGCCGGAACTTCAGCCGGTCCGAGGACTCGACGAGCACCCCGGCCGCCAGCGCCTCCTCGACCGCGCCGACCAGCGCCGTGGCCTGGCGCTCGGTGGCGATCGCGATGTCGGCCAGGGAGAACTCCTTGCCCAGCAAGGCCGCCCAGCGCAGCACGTCCCGCGTACCGCCGGAGAGGAAGCTGAGGTAGAGCGTGACGCGCGAGCCCAGCGGGTTCGGGATGGAGCGGCAGTTGTTGCCGTCGACGATGGCCTGCGCGCCGTCCAGCAGGATCATCGAGTTCGTCAGCAGCGTTTCGACGGTTTCCTTGACATAGCGCGGGTTTCCCGCGGAAAAGGAGATGAGGATCCGCAGCACCTGCCCGGGCGGGGCACCGGTCAGGCCGGCCGAGAGGTCGCGCACGGCGCTCTCCGGCAGCGCGGCCAGCTCGAGCACGTCGGCCCCGTCGGCGGACAGCTGCGCGCGCAGGTCCTCCAGCGCGGCGGGCCGCGGGATCGGCCGGCTCGCGCCCATCAGCAGCAGCGGCAGCCGCCGCGTCTCGCGGCTCAGGTAGTGCCAGACGCGCAGCGTGGTGTCGTCGGCCCACTGGAGGTCGTCGAGCACGAGCACCAGCGGTTCGTGCGCGCACAGCTCGCGGACCAGCCCGAGCAGCCCGTCGGCCGGATCCTGGTCCGGGTTCTCCGACAGCGCCACGGCCAGCTCGGCGCGGCGCAGGTCCGAGGCCCGCGGGTGCACGCCCAGCGCGTCGAGCAGCGGTCGCAGGGCGAATCGCTGGTCCAGCGCGTCGGCCGCGGCGAACACCGGTTTGTACCCGGATTCCTGGGCCATGGCCAGGGTTTCGGCCAGCAGCGCGGTCTTGCCGATGCCGGGCTCGCCCTCCACCCAGATCGACCGGCCGAGCCCGCCGGCCAGCCCGGCGACGGCTTCGCGCACCAGCCGCGTCTCGTCGGTCCGGTCGAGGAACACGTCCGGGCGCGGCGGCAGCACCGGCAGCGGGAACCGCGGCACGCGGGCGGGCGCGGGTGCAGGTCGTGGCGTGGACGGCGGAGCGGCCGGCCGGGCCTCGCCGCGCAGGATGCGTTCGTACAGCTCGCGCAGCGCCGGTCCGGGCTCGGTGCCGGACGCCTCGATCAGCCGGTCCTGCACGTCGGTGTAGACGGACAGGGCCTCGGTGCGGTGGCCGCCGGCGTCCAGCGCCCGCATCAGCAGCCCGCGCAGCGTCTCCCGGAACGGGTGCTCCTGGGTCAGCGCCCGCAGCCCGGCGACCAGCTCGTCGTGGCCGCCGTCGTTGAGCACGGCCAGCGCCCGCCGCTCCACCGTGGTCAGCCGCAGTTCCTCCAGCCGGGCCCGCTGCGCCGCCGCGAACGGCCCGGGCAGCCCGGACAGCGGCGGGCCGTGCCACAGGCCGAGCGCCTCGTCGAGCACCTGGCGCGCGGGCCGCAGCTCGTTCGCGGTGAGGTGGCGGTGGGCCCGTTCGCGCAGCGCCTCGAAGTGGAGCACGTCGATGGTCTCCGGCTCCACGCACAGCGAGTAACCGGAGCCGATGGACGCGAGCAGCTGCGGCCCGGCGCCGCGGGCCCGGCCGGGTTCGAGCACCCGGCGCAGGCCGGAGATGTAGGTGTAGATGCTGCCCTGGGCACTGGCCGGGGGAGCGTCGCCCCAGACCGCGTCGATCAGCTCTTCGCGCGAGACCGTGCGGCCCGGGGACAGGGCGAGCACCGCGAAGACCGTGCGCCGGTGGGCGGACCCGAGGTCCAGCTCCGTACCCCCGCGCCAGGCCTTGACCGGGCCGAGCAGCTGGACCGTCGGCGTGGTGAAGCCTGGCGCCGCGCCGTCCGCTGCCGACATGGGTCTCCCTTCACGCGCTGACGGATCGTCACACGCCGGATGCCAGTGGTGAGCTTACGCCCGAAACGGTGACGCGGCGGCCTCGGGGAGGGTTGCCCGCCCGGCCACGGCACCGCGTACCGGGGGCCCGGCAGACACGGATCGCCGAAAAACGGGCACAGCGAGCGGGACCGCAGTACCACCGGAGCCGGTCCCCGGGTCACTCTTGGTAGTGCCCCGCGTGTCCCCACGCGGGCTGGGGAAGTGGCGAGGAGAGGCATGCAGGACACAGCGGGGCAGTTCGCCCGGGCGATCGAATCCGCCAACGCGCACTTGCGCCAGGTCAACAGTGGGATGGCGGCCCTGCAGACTTCGTGGCGGGGCGAGGCTTCGGTCCGCTTCGGCCAGGCGATGAACGAGTGGGAGCAGCAGTTCGACGTGATCGTGGGCCGGCTCGAGGACCTGATGGCGGCCACCGGTGGCACGGGGTCCCGGACCGGCGGCCTGAGCGGGAGCTGAGCGTGGCGCACGGGGCCGGGTCCCCCGGCGGCGCGGACTTCCCCGACGCCGACGACATCCTGGACCGGATGGGGAAGACGACCGGCGGGCTGCGGGCCGTGATGGCCGAGCTGGAATCCACTGTGGAGCAGGAGCTGGCCGGCTGGCCGCCCGAGGCCGCGGCCCGCTACCGCGCCGCGAAGCGGGAGTGGACGGCCGCGCTCGACCGCATGCCGGAGTGCCTGGACCGGGCCCGTGACGCGTTCGAAGAGATCGCGGGCCACCCGGCCTTCGACCCGGCCGCCGAGCCCGAACGGCCGGGTGGCGCCCAGAGCCGGTGAAGGGGCCCCCACGTTCCTCTGGAGCGCTCTGAGCTGGGCGGATGGCGAGATTCTTCACGTCGTTCGCGGGCGGTGGAGCTCGGTGGGGAGAAAACGTGAAGTCACGGGAGCGAGACTGACCGCTGTCAACGCGGATGGTCGGTAGGAGTACTCGTGAAGCTGGTCGAAGTCGCTGTTCTCGCCTCGGACCCGATCACCAAGGCCGGCGCCGTGAGCCTGCTGGGCACCCGCCCCGAGCTGCAGGTGCTGTCCGAGGACTCGGCCGCGCAGGCCGACGTGGTGCTGGTGATGGAGGAGCACGTCACCGACCGCGTGCTGGCGCGGGTGAAGGAGCTGGGCCGGGAGTCCGAGCACCTGGCCGGGCCCGAACTGGTGATCGTCGCCGACCACTTCCGCGAGAGCGACCTGATGACGGCCATCGAGTGCGGCATCGTCGCCATCCTCCCGCGCCGCGAGACCGGGGGCACCGAACTGGTCGCCGCGGTGCTCGCCGCCGGCGACGGCACGGCCACCCTCCCGCCGCGGCTGCAGGGCGCCCTGCTCGGCCAGGTGCAGCGCATGCGCCGCGACGTGCTGGAGCCCAACGGCCTGACCCTGTCCGGCCTGGCCGCCCGCGAGTGCGACGTCCTCCGTCTGGTGGCCGAGGGTTACGGCACCGAGGAGATCGCGTCGAAGCTCTGCTACTCCGAGCGCACCGTGAAGAACGTCCTCTACGGCTTGATGACCCGCTGCGGGCTGAACAACCGCGCCCACGCGGTCGCCTACGCCCTGCGCGCGGGCGCCATCTGAGCCGGAACCACCGGTCCAGGGGCGGCGGCAGGCGCGGAGCCGCCGCCCCGTTTTCCGGGCCTGCGCCGGTCCGGGCCCCGCGGCTAGGGTGCTGATCATGGTGCAGACGGCAGCGGAGATCGCCCGCGGGGTGCGCGCGGGCGAACTGGATCCCGTGCGGGTGACGAACGAGGCACTGGCCCGCATCGACGCGGCGGACGGGGTGGTCGGGGCGTTCCGGCGGGTGCGGCGGGCGGAGGCGCCGGCCGAGGCCGCGCAGGTGGCCCGGCGGCCGGATCTGGGCGAGCTGCCGCTGGCCGGCGTGCCGATCGCGGTGAAGGACGTCCTCGAGGTCGCCGGCGAGTACGCGGGCCACGGTTCGGCCGCGGGCCCGCGAACCCCGTTCACGGCCGATGGGCTGATCGCTTCCCGGCTGCGCGCGGCGGGCGCGGTGATCATCGGCCTGACCCGGGTGCCGGAGCTGTGCATCTTCCCGATGAGCGACGATCCGTCGGGAATTGCCCGTAACCCGTGGGACCCCGCGCTGACCGCGGGTGGCTCCTCCGGCGGCAGCGCGGCGGCCGTCGCGGCGGGCCTGGTGCCGATCGCGCACGGCACGGACGGACTGGGCTCGATCCGCCTGCCGTCGGCGATGTGCGGGCTGGTCGGCCTCAAACCGGGTTTCGGGGTGGTGCGGGAGCCGTCGCCGGGCTGGTTCGGGATGTCCACGCACGGCCCCATGGCCACGACGGTCGAGGACGCGGCCCTGCTGGTGTCGGTGCTGGCGGAGCGTCCGGACCTGGCCGAGCCGACCGTGCCGGGGCCGAGGCGGATCGCGGTGTCCACGCAGGTCCCGGTCGTGCGGGCGAAGCTGCCGAGCTTGCTGACCGCCGCGGTGTCGCGGGCTGCGCAACTGCTGGCCTCGTCGGGTCACACGGTCGTCGAGGCCACCCCGCAGTACAGCGCGGGCGCGATGCTCGGCGCGGTGGCCCGCTGGTCCGCGGGCCCGGCGCGGCAGGCCGAGGAGTTCGACTTCGCGCGCCTGCAACCCCGTACCCGCACCCACGTCCGCTTGGGCCGCCTGTCGCGCCACCTCGTGCGCGATCGCACCCGGACGCGGTGGCAAACCCGCACGGCGGAGTTCTTCGCCGACCACGACGTCCTGGTGACCCCGGTCCTGGGGGCTCTGCCCCCGAAAGCCGACCGCTGGCACACCCGCTCCCACCGGGCGAACACCTCGGCCGCGGCGGGCGTCGGCCTCTTCACCGGCTGGTGGAACCTGGCCGGCTACCCCGCCCTCACCGTGCCGATCACCAACGACCCGGCCCAGGGCCCGCCGGCCGGGGTCCAGCTGATCGCGGCCCCGGGCGGGGAGGGCCTGCTGCTGGGCTTGGCCGCCGAGCTGGAGTCGGTCAACCCTTGGCCGCGCACCACCGCGGGCTGAGGTTTCCCGGGATTGGGCCGCGCTACCAAGAATGCCCCGCCCAGCCGGACGGGGCATTCTTGGTAGCGAGCTTGATCCGGTGCTTCAGGCCCTGGGCTTGCCGGCCGCCGGGGAAAGGTGCTCAGGCCCTGGGCTTGCCGGCCGCCGGGGAAAGCGGCTTGTCGGACCCACCGCCGGAGGTCGCTGTCTTGCCGGGAGTCGCCGTCTTGCCGGGGGCCGCACCGGGTCCGGGAGACGGCTTCGGCTTGGGCGCCCCGGACTTGACCAGGGGATTGCCCGCCGAGGGCTTGACCGTCGGCGAGGCCGGCATGGTCGGCGAGTCCACCGAGCCCGTTTCCGCCCCGGTCTTCGGCTCCGAAGCGGCCACCGGTCCCGCCGCTCGAGCCGAACTCACCGAGCCGGCCGGAGCCCCGCTCCCAGCCGCACCACCCTGGGCCACTGCGGTCGCGCCGCCGTTGCCCGCGCCAGCGGTCGCGCCGCTGCCGTTGCCTGCACCTGCGTTCGCACCGCCGCGGCCGGTCGCACCGGTACCGACCCCGTCGTTGACCGGGGCACCACCGACGGTCGCGCCGCCGTTGGTGGCACCGCCGCCGGTAGCTGCACTGACACCGTTGGCTGCACTACCGCTGTTAGCTGCATTGCCGCTGACCACTGCATTGCCGCTGTTAGCTGCATTGCCGCTGGTGGGAGGAGTGGCGTTGATGGTCGCACCGCCGCGGTTGGCTGCGGTGGCCGCCGTGGTGCTGCCGATGGCTGCGCCGCCGCGGTTAGCCGCTGGGGCGGTGCCGATGGCTGCGCCGCCGTTGCCCGCTGATGCGCCGCCGCCGGTGCCTGCGGCCATACCGCCGTCGGCCGCGCCGGGCTTGGCCGGGCCTGCGGCGGTGCCGCGGTCGGCCGGAGCACTGCCGTTGGTGGCCGGCCCGCGGTTGACCCCGCCGCGGTTGGCCGGGACACCGGACGAAGCGTCCTTGACTCCGGCACCGTTCGCGGAGCCGGAAGCACCGCCGTGACCAGCGGCCTTCGGTGCGGCCCCGGCGGAAGCGCGGGCCGGGCCGGAGGGGAGGTCGGGTTCGTCGCCGCCGACCAGCTTGGACGCGGACGGGATCACGGATTCGGCCGGCAGAGTGGCCAGCAGGCCTTCGCTGCGGCCCAGGACCTCGTCGGCCATCGCGAGGTTCTTGCGGGCCTGCTCGCGGATTTCGGCGAGGCGCTCGACCTTGCGGGTGGCCGCCGTGGTGCGTTGCGCGGCCTGCGTGCTGGCCTCGTCCAGGCGGCGCTTGGCCTCCGCGGTGGCCTCGTCCACGCGGCGCTTGGCCTCGGCCGTGGCTTCCGCGATGCGGCGCTCGGCCTGGTTCTTGCTCGCCGTGTGCTGGTCGGCGATGAGCTTTTCGTGCGCGCTGCGCTCCGCGGTGATCTTGGCTTCGAAGTCGCGCTCGATCTTGCGGCGCTTGCGCTCGGCCTCGTTGTCGAGCAGCTCCCGGCGCTGCGCCGCCTCGACGGTCAGGCGGTGCACCTCCGCCCGCGTCTCCTTCAGCGCCTCCTCGTGCTCGGAGTGCAGCGCCTCGGCCTGCTTGTCCAGCTCGGAGACGAGCCGGGTGTAGCGCTCGCGCAGCTTCGTCGAGGCCTCGGTGGACGACGCCCAGTGCTTTTCCGCCGCCACCTGTGCACGCTTGGTGATCTCCTCCGCGCGCGCCTGCGCCAGCTGCACGGTGCGCTGCATCCGCTCGTCCAGGTCCTCGAGCCGCTCCGGCGGCTTCATCAGCTCCTCGACCCGGCCCTGCAGCTTCGTCACCTCGCCGCGGGCGGACTCCAGTTCACGCGCGAGCGTGCTCACCTGTGCCGCCGCCGCGTCGCGGTCACCCAGCAGCCGGCGTAGCTGCGCCTCCAGATGATCGAGGTACTGGCGCACCTCGTTGCGATCGAAGCCGCGCCAGGCTTCGGTGTACTCACGCCGCACGGGCAGGAGGCCGTTGTCTCGCTCGGGAACCATGCGCCCGACCGTACCCGCGCACATTGAGTCGCCGCCGTCAGGACTGGTGATTCACCGCCCCGTGTCGGGCCCGCCCCGGTGATCTTCCCCTGAACGGCCTCACCCGGGCGGACCTCGTGACTACCAGTGGAAGCCGCGGGACAACCGGGCCAGCGTCATCGCCGCCTTGGAGAGGTGTTTCTCGCCACGGCCGATCTTCAGCTGCCCCGAGCCACCGGCCGCCGCGGAGTCCGGGAAGATCCGGAAACCCTGGTACGCGATCGCGTCGGTGAGGCCCGGCGTGAGCGTGTACGCGAGCCCGATCGCCTGTCCCGCCGGAGTGCCGATGTGCTTGGGGCGGGCCAGCAGCGCCTTCATCACCATGCCGGCCGCCTGCTCCGGGGACTTCGTGGGGAAGGCGTCGTAGATCTTGGTCGGCCGGATCATCGGCGTGCGCACCAGCGGCATGTGGATGGTGGTGAAGGTGATCCCGTCACCGTGCGTCTCGGTGGCCGCGATGCGGGAGAAGTAGTCCAGCGCGGCTTTCGACGCGGCGTAGGCAGAGAAGCGCGGCGCGATGCCCTGCACCCCGATCGACGAGACGTTGACGATGTGCCCGAACTTCCTCTCGGACATGTGCGGCAGCACCGCGAGGATGAGCCGCACCGCGCCGAAGTAGTTGATCGCCATGGCGCGCTCGTAGTCGTGCATGCGATCGTAGGACAGCTTGATCGACCGGCGGATCGAGCGGCCGGCGTTGTTCACCAGCATGTCGATCCGGCCGTGCTCGGCCAGCATCGCGTCCACGGCCTTGCGCACCGAGTCCTCGTCGGTCAGGTCGGCCGGGTACACCGAGGCCGTGCCTCCCGCGGCGACGATTTCGTCGCGTACTTCTTCCAGCTCGTGCTGCCTCCGCGCGACCAACAGCGGGACGCCGCCCGCCTCCGCGACCTTCAGCGCCGTCGCCCGCCCGATGCCCGAGGAAGCGCCGGTAATGATCACGCGCCGCCCGTCGAGCTCACCGCGCGGGCCGTGCTTGCGCGCGCGGAACGGGTCCAGGTGCTCTCGCCAGTACCGCCACAGCGTTGCCGCGTAGTCCTCCAGCTGTGGCGCCTCGACGCCGGTGCCGGCCAGCGCCTTGCGCGTCTCGGCCGAAGCGAACACCGAGGGGAAGGCCATGGTCTCCAGCAGCACCGGCGGGATGCCGAAGCGTTCCATCACCGCGTCGCGCGCGATGGTGAAGCCGGGGATGTGCTCGCTGAGCTTGGCCAGCCCGACGATGCCCTTGGAGAGCCGCCCGCCGAGCTGCGCGGTGATCGTCGGCGCGCCCGCGGCCCGGGCGAAGGCGTTGTAGACCGAGACGACCGGCTGCGGCTCCGGGTTGACCAGGTGGAAGGCCCGCCCGTCGAGCCCGTCGGTGGTCACCAGCTGCAGCAGCGCCTTGGCCACGTAGTCGACCGGCACGACGTTGGTGTCGCCGAGGTCCGGTCCCACGAGCGGCACGTCCGGCAGCCCGGCGAGCCGGCTGATCGCGGGGAACAGGTAGTACGGGCCGTCGACCTTGTCCATCTCGCCGGTCTCGGAGTTGCCGACGACCACGGCCGGCCGGTACACCCGCCACGGCACCTCGTGCTGCTGGCGCACCAGCTTCTCGGCCTCGAACTTGGTGCGGTGGTACGGCGTGACCAGCCGCTGCCCGACGTCGAACATGTCCTCGCTGAACAGCCCCGCGTGGTCCCCGGCGACCGCGACCGAGGAGACGTGGTGCAGACAGCCGGCGCGCAGGTCCGAGGCCAGGTCGACGACGTGCCGGGTACCGTCCACATTGGCCTTGACGCTGGCCTCGTCGTCGGCGGTGAGGTCGTAGAGCGCGGCCAGGTGCACCACGTGGTCGACGCCGCGCAGGCTCTCGCGGTCCCCTTCGGAGACGCCCAGCATCGGCTCGGACAGGTCACCGGTCACCAGGCTGACGCGCTCGGCGTGCGGCCACCCGTCGACGAGCGCGGAAAGCCGCTCCCGCGACGACGACCGCACCACGAGCGCGACCCGATCGGCGTCCGGCCGCGCGAGCAGCAGCCGGGTGAACTGGCGGCCGATCAACCCGGTCGCGCCGGTCACCAAGAACGTCGCCATCTGTCTCACCCTCCGCCGTGCACTGCTGGAACCCTTGCGCATTCTGCTGCATCGATGCCGTGCTGACCACCGCTTGCCCGAGGGCAAATACTCGTAGGTAGCTTTTTGCTCGGCCGGATTTCCGCAGGTCGAACCGCGTTTTTCCGCGGCCACTGGTTCCGGCGAGCGGTGCGAACGGGCCGTTCGCGACGCCTGGGGCGGGTGCGAAAGTCCCCCTCACGACACGGGCTGGTGGCGCAGGTGTGCGCGCGGGTGCCGCCGCAACGGCCCGAACGGGCAGCTGGACCAGCGGCGACCGGGTGGCCGGCCCGGCGGCGACGGAGTGACGACCGGCCGGCGACCGGGTGGGGGCGCCCGGCCGGCGGCCAGGAAATACGCCCGGCCGGCGACCGAGGGATGACGACGGAGGCGGAATCAGCGGTGGACCTGGCCGGGCGGCCGAATTCCGGTCTCGCGAAGCTGGGCCGTAATGGGCTCCCGGCGCCGGGTGGCCCCCATCGGCCCTCGGCATCAAGCCGGGTCGGCGATGACCACCCGGTTCTCCTCGTACCCGTCGCTGCCGCCGACCCAGCGGCCGCCGCAGGTGACCAGGACGACGTGGTGGGGGCCGGCCTGGCCGAACAGGTCGTCGGCGCGGGTGGCGAGGTCGTTCTTGTGCACGGTGACCAGCTGGGAGATGCGGAACCGGGCGGGCCGGCCCGCACTGTCCACTATGGTCACCACGCCGCCGATGCGCTCGTTCCACAGCTCGGCGAACGGGCCCGTCGCCCCGCGCCAGTTCACGTGGCCGGCGAACACGCTGGCCCCGCTCACCGCGTCCAGCGCGGCGCCCCACCAGGCGGCCTGGCCGATGTTCGACGGCACCGGCAGCGTGTTGCCCGGGCCGAGGCCCTGGCGCACCATCGCCGCCGTGCCGCCGCCGGGAAGGCGGATCGTGCCCGGCTGCTGCGGGCCGGGTGACGGCGGCTGCCGGTTCTCCGCCGGTGCGGCCGGGGGCGCGGACGAAGACGGAGGAGCCGGCGGCGCCGACGAGGAGATCGCCGGCGGCGCCGGAGCGTCCTGGCGCGCCGGAGCGGCGGTGGGGGCCGGCTGCGCACTGCCGGCCACCACCGCCGTCGGGGGCGCGCTGATCACGACGGTGACGAGCTCCACCGTGAGGACGCTCGCCGCGCCGAGGACGAAACCGGCGATCAGCCGGCCTTTCGCTGCCATACCCCTACCGCTCTCGTTACCGCCGGGAGGCCCGCCGGGCGGCGAAGCCGACCAGAGCCGAGCCCACGAGCGCGAGCACCCCGAGCCCGATCAGTGCGGGCAGGGAGTAACCCGTGTCGATGGCTCCCTTCGCCATCGCCACCGGCTGGTCGCCGGCGGGGATCGCGTGGGGCACCTCGTTCGGTTTGTTGACCAGTGTGAGCGCCAGTGTGTCGCCCGGCTTCAACGAGCCGCACACCGAGGGCGGGTTGTTCTTGTCGAACGCGTTCTCGTAACCCGGCGGCGGGCTCACCTCGACCACGCAGACGTCCTGCGGGGCCAGCAGGTTCTCCACGGTCACCCCGCCGTCGTCCCCGCTGGTGGTGACCACGACCGGCTGCCCGTCGGGCCCGTTCAGCGGTTTGCCGTCCTGCCCGGTGGCCGCGGTCTTCTTGTCCTGGCCGGTGATCCGCAGCGCGGTGCCGCCGATGCCCTTGCCGGTGTTCGCGTCCGTCTTCGTGACGGCGACCTTGCCCGGCTTCGCCACCGCGACGGTGCCGGTCGCGGTCAGCTTCTTCTCGCCACCGGTCGACACCACGTTCTGCACGCCGGTGTTGATCGTCGGGGCCTGCACGTAGGGCCGGTCCGCCGGCGCGGTGAGCGAGGTCGAGAGCTTCGGCTGGTCGCCGGTCGGGGTCACCTTGACCGAGATCGTGCCGTCCGCGCCGGTGTTCAAGGTGGTCTCGGTCGGCGCTCCCGGCCCGGCCGAACTGCCCTTGGTGTCGGTGCTGCCGGTGTTGTCGGCGCCGTTCGTGCTGTCGGTGCTGTTCGCGCTGTCCGAGGTGGTCCGGGCTTTGGCGTCGTCGCCGGTGGCCAGCGTCCCGTCGGCGGCGGTGATCTTCACCGGTACGTCGGCGATGCCGGTGCCCTTGGCGTTCTTGACGCTGATCGTCCAGGTCGCCGCCTGGCCGAGGTGCTGGACGGTCTTCGGCGGTGTGACCGAGGTGGTCCACGGGCCGCGGTTGGTCTCCGCGTCAGCGGTCATCTTCGTGACGTCGTCCGCCGCCGCCGGGGCCTGGCTCTGCAGCTTTGCGAGGTGGAACGGCGCGTCGTAGCCGATCTTGTCGGCGGTGAGGCTCGGGTTCAGGTCGTCGTGGCCCGGGCGCGGGGCGGAGGTCCACGAGTGCAGCAGGTGCGCCAGCGCGGCGGCCTGGTCGGCGTCCTTGGTGTCGCCGTAGCGCAGCAGCAGGTAGGAGATGTTGGCCGCCTGGTCGGCGGGGATCTTGTCGCCCCACTTGGTCAGCAGCTCGTCACCCGGCTTGTACACCTCGTCGGTGTCCGGGGCCTTCAGCTGGAAGCTGACGCAGAAGACCTGCTTGCCGCCCACGATGTAGGAGCCGAGCCAGTTCCGGCTCGGCGTGCGCGGGGACATCGGCTGACCGGGTGTGACGGCGTGCCCGACGCCTTCCTGGGTCGCCGCGAGCGCGGGCGTGGTGCCCACGGCGGTGACGGAGAGTGCGCCGAGCAGGCCCGCGGCGACCAGGCCGGTGACTGCGCGCAGCCGCGCACGCGGGCGTAAGGTCCACCCCATGGTGTGTTGACTCCTTATTCACGCGCCCCGACCACGCCTTGTGCGTCATCGCAGGCCACACGATCGACTAGCTCCCCGACACGCCTTCGGCTGGATCTCGAACACGCGAAGTGAAGAGTCCCGTCAGTCCACCCCGCATGTCTAGGGTCCATCGGGTGACCTGCGGTGAACGGTCGTGATCCCGGTCGCATACGGTGGGACCCGGCTCGGCTGAGCGGCGACGATCGGGGAACGGGGTAAAGTTTTCTTTACTCGACGGGAACCAGCCGGCCCGGCCGGTCGTTGAACCCGATGCAAGGTGCCAGCAGATCCAGGAGGATCAGGTGCGTTCCAGTAGCAACCCGGCGTTCCGCAACCTGCCGCGCGGCTCGGCCGCGGGTGGGCAGTACGGGCCGAACGTCGGCTTCAACCAGTCCTACGGCGTCCCCCAGGGTCAGGGCGGCGGGCCCGGGTACGGCCCGGGTCAGCTGCCCACCGGCTCCGCCGACCGGCCCATGACGGTCGACGACGTGGTGGTCAAGACCGGCCTCTCGCTCGGGGTCGCGCTGGTCTTCGGCGTGATCACCGCGCTGTGGGCCCAGACCCAGCTGGTCTTCGACTCGCTCGGCCGGGTCGCCGGGATCAGCGGCGCGCTGATCGGCGCGCTGGCCGGTGGCATGATCGTCGGGCTGATCATCTCGCTGGTGATCATCTTCCGGCGCAAGCCGAGCGGGCCGCTCACGCTGGTCTACTCCGCCGCCGAAGGGGTCTTCCTCGGCGCGCTGAGCGGCCTGTTCGAGGTGCTCCACCGCGGGATCGCGCTGCAGGCGCTGATCGGCACCGCGGGCGTGTTCATCGCGATGCTGGTGGTCTACAAGACCGGTGCGGTCAAGGTCACGCCCAAGCTGACCAAGTGGATCGTCGGGGCCGTCGCCGGCGCCGCCATTCTGATGCTGGTCAACCTGGTCACCGCGATCTTCTTCAACTTCAACCCGCTGCGGGACGGCGGGCCGATCGCGATCCTGTTCAGCCTGGTGGTCATCGGCATCGCGGCGTTCAGCTTCCTGCTCGACTTCGACCAGGCCGACCGCATGATCCGCGAAGGCATGCCGTCGCAATGGGCCTGGTACGCGGCCTTCGGCCTGATGACCACGATGGTCTGGCTGTACCTGGAGATCCTGCGGCTGTTGTCCTACCTCCGCGACTGACCCCTCGTCGAGGTTCCCTGAGAAGGCGCTCCGTGACCAACGGGGCGCCTTTTCTGTGTTTTCCTCACCTATTTGGGGATACCGGTGGCCGATCCTGATCACCCTGCGTGTTTGATGACGGAGTCCGATTCCCTTCACACATGTGAGGTCGACGTTGAGCGTCACCCCTCCGGCCCCTGGGGGCCAATCGCCGGTGGGCCCGCCCGATCCCCACGGTCAGCCGTCCGGCGGCTTCCCGTCACCCGGCCAGTACCCACCTCCGGACCCGGCGGCCTACGGCCGGCCCGGCACTGACCAGCCGTATGCCCAACCAGGTCCGTACGGTCAGCAGCCCGGCCCGTACGCACAGCCGCAGCCCGTCCCGTATGCGCAGCCGCAACCCGGCCCGTACGCGCAGCCGGTGCCCGGCGCCCCGGGCCAGCCGGTGCCCGGCCCGTACGGCCCGCCGCCGGGCCAGCCCTACGGCCAGCCCGGCCAGGCCGGCCAGCTCGGCCCTCCGCCGACCGCGCCGAAGTCGAAGTTCCGCTTCCTGCGCCTCGGCATCATCCTGGTCGTGGTGGTGGTGGCCGTGGTGATCGGCATCGTCAGCTACTCCAGCTCGCCCGAGAGCTCGAGTGTCGGCGACTGCCTCAAGGTCGCCGAGTTCACCGACGGGGTCACGCCGGACAAGGTCGACTGCAACGACGCCGCCGCGAACGTCAAGATCGGCGCGCGCCTGTCCAACGCCTCGGACAAGTGCCCCGAGGGCATGTACGACGAGTACGAGGTCACCGGCCGTTCGGACTACCGCCTCTGCCTGGTGATCAACGCCAAGCAGGGCGACTGCCTGAAGGGCTACCAGTCGCAGACCGCCGGCTACCAGAAGGTGCCGTGCACCGACCCGGCCAAGGACGCCGAGCTGGTGAAGGTGGTCGAAGGCCAGGAGGGCGAGGCCGTCTGCCGGGACACCGAGGCGACCGAGTACCGCTCGTACTCCCAGCCGAAGCTGACCCTCTGCATCAAGTCCTGAGCTGAGCACACGGTGGGACGGGGGCGTCCGGAGTCCGTTCGGACGCCCCTGCCCGGCCCGGCGTCGCACGGGGTGGGACGGGCTGCGCCGGATCGTCCGGACGCCCTAACCTGTGTCGCCCTGCTTCCCCGACCGGACCAGGAGCGCTGGTGGCGACCACCGAATCCCCACCCGGGGACCACGATCTTTTCGAATTCCCCACGTCCTGCGCCGCGCCCGTGCCCCAGCCCGAAGCGCCCGTCCGGGTCGTCCCGCTGGTCGTCTCGGGTGTGCTCGCGCTCGGTCTGACCTGGTTCGTCTGGGCCGGCTACGGGGCCAAGGCCGGTGTGCTGCTCGTGCTCGGGCTGCTGCTCGGGCTGGCCCTGTTCCACTCGCGGTTCGGCTTCACCTCGGCCTGGCGGCAGTTGATCGCCGTCGGCAACGGCCAGGGCCTGCGCGCCCACACCCTGCTGCTCGGCACCGCGGCCACGCTGATCGCGCTGATCTGCGGCACCGGCGCCGGGCTGTTCGGGAGCAAGCCGGTGCCGGTGGGGAACGTCGGCCCGATCGGGCTGGCGTTGTTCGCCGGGGCCACGCTGTTCGCGATCGGCATGCAGCTGGGCGGGGCCTGCGCCTCCGGCACCCTGTTCGCGGTCGGCTCCGGCCAGTCGGCGATCGTGCTCACCCTGGGCGGGTTCATCACCGGCTCGGTGCTCTACACCTGGGGTTACCCGCTGTTCGAGGGCTGGCCCCAGGTCCCGGGCCTCCTGCTGTCGGACCACGTCGGCTGGTTCGGCTCGTGGGCGATCACCGTCGTGGTGCTCGCGGCCATCGTGCTGGTCACGCGCACGGTGCAGAAGCGCCGCCTGCCACCGCCGGTCGACGCGGTACCCACCGCCCACGGGTTCGCGCGGGTCTACCGCGGGGCCTGGCCGATGCTCGTCGGCGCCGTGGTGCTCGGGGTGCTGGCCGGTGCCGTTTACCTGGTCTCGGGGGGCATCTGGGGCGTGACCAGCGCGTTCAGCCTGTGGGGGGCGAAGATCCTGCAGGTGTTCGGGCTGCACCCGGAGCACTGGGAGTTCTGGCGGCTCAAGGCGAACGCCGCCGTGTTGAGCGGCCCGATCTGGAAGGACAAGACCAGCCTCACCGACTTCGGCATCATGATCGGTGCCGCGGTGGCGGCCGCCGCGGCGGGAGCGTGGAAGATCCACAGCTCGATCCCGTGGCGCACGGCGGTCGCGGCGATCCTCGGCGGCGTCCTGATGGGCGTCGGCGCGCGGCTGGCCGGCGGCTGCAACATCGGCGCGTACCTCGGCGGCATCTCCGTCGGCAGCCTGCACGGCTGGCTGTGGGGGATCTTCGCCCTCGGCGGCACCTGGATCGGGATCCGGCTGCGCCCGCTGTTCGGGCTGGGCAACCCGGTGCCCACCGACAGCGTCTGCTGAAGCCACAATCGGTCCGAAGTGGACGATTGACGACCCGCTTCGTTCGCCTCGGGCAAAAGCAGTGGAACTCCCCGCGGCCCGACGATTACCCTCTACCCCTCACCAGGGGGTTCCGCCGGCCGGCGACCGGCACCTTCCTGGCCGGCTCGCAGCGGATCGGCCGGGTGGGGTCGGTGCTGGGGGTACCGACGCCGCCGGGCCGGCGCGATCGGCCGGCGCGGGGCCTGGTGCCGGTGCGCTGACCCCGCAACGATCAGGGGGCCGCCCCAGAGCGGGCGGCCCCTTGCCGGTGCTGGAAATCCCTCAGGAAAGGCGCTCCAGCACCATCGCCATGCCCTGTCCGCCGCCGACGCACATGGTCTCGAGGCCGAACTGCTTGTCGTGGTGCTGCAGGGAGTTGATCAGCGTCGAGGTGATGCGGGCACCGGTCATGCCGAACGGGTGGCCGACCGCGATCGCGCCGCCGTTGACGTTCAGCCGGTCCAGGTCGATGCCGAGGTCGCGGTAGGACGGGATGACCTGCGCCGCGAACGCCTCGTTGATCTCGACCAGGTCGATGTCCGAAATGGACAGACCGGCGCGCCCGAGGGCCTGCTTCGACGCCTCGACCGGGCCGTAGCCCATGATCTCCGGCGAGAGCCCGGTGACGCCGGTCGACACGACGCGCGCCAACGGGGTCAGGCCCAGCTGCTTCGCCTTGGTGTCGGACATGACGACCACGGCCGCCGCGCCGTCGTTCAGCGGGCAGCAGTTGCCGGCCGTGACGCGACCGTCGGGGCGGAACACCGGCTTCAGGCCCGAGACGCCTTCGATCGTGACGCCCGCGCGCGGACCGTCGTCCTTCGACACCACCGTGCCGTCCGGCAGCGTGACCGGCGTGATGTCCTTGGCCCAGAAACCGTCGGCGATGGCCTTCTCGGCGAGGTTCTGCGAGCGCACGCCGAACTCGTCCATGTCCGCTCGCGTGACGCCCTTCAGCCGCGCGAGGTTCTCCGCGGTCTGGCCCATCGCGATGTAGACGTCGGGCACGTCGCCCTCGGTGCGCGGGTCGGTCCAGCTGTCCGAGCCCGATTCGGCGGTGGCCTTGGTCCGGTTCTCGGCCCCGGCGAACAGCGGGTTGTGCGTGTCCGGCCAGGAGTCGGAGCTGCCCTTCGAGAACCGCGAGACGGCCTCGACTCCGGCGGAGATGAAGACGTCGCCCTCGCCGGCCTTGATCGCGTGCATCGCCATGCGGGTGGTCTGGAGGCTGGAGGAGCAGTACCGCGTGATCGTGCAGCCGGGCAGGTGGTCGTAACCGAGCTCGACGGCGACGGCGCGGCCCATGTTGAACCCGGACTCGCCACCGGGCAGGCCGCAGCCGAGCAGCAGGTCGTCGATGTCGGCCGGGTCGAGCTGCGGGACCTGGTCCAGCGCCGCCCGGATCATCTGCCCGACCAGGTCGTCGGGGCGCAGGCTGACCAGCGAGCCCTTGCCGGCACGGCCGATCGGGGAGCGGGCGGTGGAGACGATGACGGCTTCGGGCATGGCTTGGACACTTCCTCGGGTCGGCGGCACTAAGCGGTTGCTCACCATAGTGCCGCCTGTCACGCCCGCCGGAAAGCCGAAGGCGACGCGGGCCACTTCCGGCGCTGGCAGGATCGCCCGGGTGACGAACCGGAGCCGGGCACTGCGCACGGGCACGATCCTGTGGTGGGGGGCCGGACTGGTCCTGGTGGCCGTGGCCGCCGCCGTCCTCCTGCTGAGCACGCTGGGCGGTGGCCGACCGCAGGACTCGGCTCGGCTGGACGCCCTGCGCACGGCCGCGAACGTGGTGGTCGGCACCGGCGGAGCCGCCGCGCTGTTGCTCGCCGCGCGCCGCCAGCGTTCGGCCGAGCTGGACCTCGAGCAGAAGGACCACGACGCGACCCAGCGCCGGATCACCGAGATGTACGGCAAGGCCGCCGACCAGCTCGGCTCCGGCCAGGCCCCGGTGCGGCTGGCCGGGCTCTACGCGCTGGAACGGCTGGCCCAGGAGCACCCGTTCCAGCGCCAGACCATCGTCAACCTGCTCTGCGCGTACCTGCGGCTGCCGTTTCGCACCGATCGGGGCGAGCGCCAGGTCCGGCAGGCCGCGCAGCGGATCCTGACCGTGCACCTGCACCCGGCCGAGGACGGCGGGGACGCCTGGTTCTGGCCGGACGTCGACCTCGACCTGACCGGCGCGCGGCTGGCCGACTTCTCGTTCAAGTACTGCCGGGTCCGCTCGGCGGTGTTCGCCGGCGCGACCTTCACCGGGGTCAGCACCTTCCGGGGCGCCGCCTTCGCCACCAAGGCGGACTTCGCCGGGGCCACCTTCACCGCGCCGCCCGATTTCGCCGGCGCCGCGTTCCCACCCGGGGTCGGTGCGCCCCCGCACCGCAGTTCGAGCGTTTAGGCTGGGCGGCGACCGCCGAAATCCGGCGCGGAAGGGCAGGAACGCAGTCGTGGAGTACGCCGAGCACATCGTGGATCTGGTGGGCAACACCCCGCTGGTCAAGCTGAACACGCTGACCGAGGGGCTCAAGCCGCTGGTGCTCGCGAAGGTCGAGTACGTGAACCCGGGCGGCAGCGTCAAGGACCGCATCGCGCTGCGCATGATCGAGGCCGCGGAGAAGTCCGGTCAGCTCAAGCCGGGAGGCACGATCGTCGAGCCGACCTCGGGCAACACCGGTGTCGGGCTGGCCATGGTGGCGCAGCGCAAGGGGTACAAGTGCGTGTTCGTCTGCCCGGACAAGGTCAGCGAGGACAAGCGCAACGTGCTGCGCGCGTACGGCGCCCGCGTGGTGGTCTGCCCGACCGCGGTCGCGCCCGAGCACCCGGACTCCTACTACAACGTCTCCGACCGGCTGGTCCGCGAGATCGAGGGCGCCTGGAAGCCCAACCAGTACGCCAACCCGGAGAACCCGGCCAGCCACTACCACTCCACCGGCCCCGAGGTCTGGCGCCAGACCGACGGCCGGATCACGCACTTCGTCGCCGGCGTCGGCACCGGCGGCACCATCTCCGGCACCGGCCGGTTCCTCAAGGAGGCCAGCGACGGCCGGGTCCGGATCGTCGGCGCCGACCCCGAGGGCTCCGTCTACTCCGGCGGCAGCGGCCGGCCCTACCTGGTCGAGGGCGTCGGTGAGGACTTCTGGCCGGAGACCTACGACCGCGGGGTCGCCGACGAGATCATCCCGATCTCCGACGCGCACTCGTTCGACATCACCCGCCGCCTCGCGGTGGAGGAGGGCCTGCTGGTCGGCGGTTCCTGCGGGATGGCGGTGGCGGCGGCGCTGAAGCTGGCCGAGCGGCTGACCGAGGACGACGTGATCGTGGTCCTGCTGCCCGACGGCGGCCGCGGCTACCTGACCAAGGTCTTCAACGACGACTGGATGTCCTCCTACGGCTTCCTGCCGCCCGACTCCTCGGGCGCCACGGTCGGCGACGTGCTGACGAAGAAGAGCGGCTCGCTGCCCAGCCTCGTGCACACGCACCCGAACGAGACGGTCGCCGAGGCCGTCGCGATCCTGTCCGAGTTCGGGGTCAGCCAGATGCCGGTGGTCAGCGCCGAGCCGCCGGTGATGGCGGCCGAGGTGGTGGGCGCGGTGAACGAGCGCGACCTGCTCGACGCGTTGTTCACCGGGCAGGCGCAGCTGGCCGACCGGCTGGACGCGCACATGTCGCCCCCGCTGCCCACCATCGGCGCCGGTGAACAGGTCGGCTCGGCGATGAAGGCGCTGGAATCCGCGGACGGGGCGCTGGTGCTGATCGACGGCAAGCCGGCGGGCGTCGTCACCAGGCACGACCTGCTGGGCTTCCTGGCCGGGCGGTAGCGGGTCGAATCGGCGGAGCGGGCCGGGGCGTTATGAGCGCCCTGCCCCGCGATCCGATAGCGTGGTCGCGGTAGAACTTTTTCGCGTCCTCGTCAAGGGGGTTCAAGACCCACATGAGTGCTCCGCAGCCACCGAACCAGCCCTGGGACGGCGGACAGCAGCCGCCGCAGGGCCCACCGAGTGGTCCCACACCTCAGCAGGACAGTCCGTTCGGCACGTCGGAGCCGACGCAGGTGGTCCAGCCGGGTCAGCCGCAGCCCGCCTACGGCGGTGGTGCCTTCGGCGAGACGCCGGAGCCGACCCAGGTCGTGCAGCCGGGCGGTGGCCAGCCGGGTGACGCGAACGCGACGCAGACGGCCGGCCAGCACGGCGACGGCGGCGCGGCCGAGGCGACCCAGATGGTCGCGCCCGGCTCGCAGCCGCCCGCCATCCCGTACGCCCCGCCGCCCAGCGCGGCCGACAACCCGGCCGCAGCCGGCGGCTACGGCCAGCCAGGCGGGTATGGCCAGCCCAGCCAGCCGTTCGGCCAGCCCGGTGAGCAGCACGGGGCCTTCGGCCAGCAGGGTCAGTCCGGCGAACAGCACGGGGCCTTCGGCCAGCCGGGCCAGTCCGGCGAACAGCACGGGGCCTTCGGCCAGCCGGGCCAGTCCGGTGAACAGCCGGGCGCGTTCGGCCAGCCGTCCCAGGGCTTCGGCGCCCCGGGTGGCTTCGGCCAGCCGCCGCAGGGCGGGTTCGGTCAGCCGGCCCCGGGCTTCGGCGCGCAGCCCGCGTTCGGCGCCCCGGCCGGTGGTTCCGGTGGCTCCGCGCTGTTCGGCTACATCGCCGGCGGTCTCACCGCGGTGCTCGCGCTGGTGGCGCTGATCATCTCGTTCAGCTACCTCGGCGACGCCAGCGACTACTCGAAGGCCGTGGAAGGCCTGCCGCAGGACACCGTGAACAAGGCGCTCGACGCCGCCGGGCTGGCCAGCCCGGGCAGCGTGATGTTCTACGTGATCCTGATCCTGGTCGGCGCGATCATCGGCCTGGTCGGCGGCGTGGGCCTCGCGCTCGCGGGCAAGCTCGGTGGCGGGCTCAAGCGGCTGGTGCCGATCGTGATCGCGGTCGGCGGCGTGGTGATCGCGCTGTTCTCCATCCTGCTGCTCAACGGCACCACGGTGAGCTCCTCCTACCTGCAGCAGCTGGAACAGGCCGGGCGCAGCACCAGCGGACCGACCAGCACCGCGGGTCTGCCGACGCTGATCTTCGGCATCGTGATCCTGGTGATCGGCGTGCTCGGCCTGATCCCGCCGACCGCCAAGCTCGTCGGCCTCGGCGGCGACGCGGCCGGCCCGCAGCAGCCGGGTGGGTTCGGCGGTCCCGGCGGCTTCGGCGGTCCGGGCCAGCCGGCCGGGTTCGGTCAGCCGGGCCAGTTCGGTCAGCCGGGTCAGCACAAGTTCGGCCAGCCGGGCCAGCCGGCCGGGTTCGGTCAGCCGGGCGGGTCGAACCCGAACAGCGGCGGCTTCGGCCAGCCCGGGTTCGGTCAGCCGGGCCAGCCGCAGCAGCCGGGTTACGGTCAGCCGGGCAGCAGTGGGTTCCCGCAATCGGGCCAGCCGCCGCAGCAGGGCGGTTATGGCCAGCAGCCCCCGCCGGGTTACGGCCCGCCGCCGGGCTACGGTCCGCCTCCCGGCCAGCAGCCGCCGCCGGGTTACGGCCCGCCGCCCGGTCAGCCGGGCGGGTACGGCCAGCAGCAACCGCCGCAGCAGTGGTGAGTACCTGAAATTCCTCGGTCGAAGGGCCCCTTCAGCGTCGAAAGCGCGCTGAAGGGGCCCTTCGCCGTTCACGGCGGTGGATTCGCGAGCAATGGAGAAATGCGGTTTTTCCATAACGTTCCGGTGCGTTGATCTTGAATCATTCTCCCCTCTGGTGGATACGGGCAGAGCTGCTTCATTCCTTTCTCCGGTTCCGGTCCGGACGTGGGTTTCCCGGGCTATGGTGAGCGCCGTCGTTCCCGGTGCGAGCTGATGGGGGAGCAGGAGTGGGTAGCCCGTACGGAGACCCCGCGCAGCCATCGGAGCCCGGAGAACCCGTGGCGGCCCGCCGCCCGTCCGGGGCCACCGCGGGGCTCGCCGCGCTGCTCGGGCTGGCCGCCGCCGGGCTCGCCGGCTACGTCCCGGTCGCGGTGTTCCTCGGCATCCCGTCCGGCTTCAGCCTCGGTGACCTTCCTGTGTGGACACTCGTGGACCTCGGTGCGTACCTCAGTGCCGGACTGGTCCTGCTGCTGGGCGCGCTCGGCACGATCTTCCGCGCGACCGCGGGCGCCGTACTGCTGATCCTCGGCGCGCTGCTCGCGATCGGGGCGCTGGCGATCGAATCGACCCGGGTCAGCGGCGGCGGGTACGAGGTCTACTTCCGGACGGTGTTCGCGCTGCACGGCGCCCCCGGCACGGGCCGGGCGGTGCTGGTCGTGCTCACGCCGCTGGTGCTGGTCCTCTCCGCGGTACCACCGACTTTCGCGTACCTCCGCTACCGGACACCGGCGGCACCGCCGTACGGTCCGCGCTCGCCGGGACAGTGGTGAATTCCCACCCCGAAATGCCCGTTGCCCTGGCACGATGAGCAGCGACACCGCCCGCCAGAGCCCGAGGAAGCCCCGTGACCCACCCCCAGAACCCAGGACCGCCGCCGGGCTCCCAGAACCCGGGACAGCAGCCGGAACCCGGGACGCAGCCGTACTCGGGCCAGCCGTACTCGGGGCAGCAGCCGTACCCGAGCCAGCCCTTCCCGGCCCAGCCGCAGGATCCGGGGGCCCAGCCGCAGCCGTATGCGGGCCAGCCGGGCCAGCCCTTCGGTCAACCAAGCCAGCCCTTCGGCCAGCCGAGCCAGCCCTTCGGCGCGCCGCCGCAGCCCTACGGCCCGCCGTTCCCGGCCTACCCGGGCGGTCCCGGCTCGATCCAGCCGCCCAAGCCGGGCGGCGGCACCGCGATCACCGCCGCGGTGCTGGCGATCCTCGGCGGTATCGCCTCGCTGGTCAGCGTGATCGGCTACATCGCGATCGGCGCGGAAACCTCTAGCCTGCCGGTCTTCGTCATCGTGTCGCTGGTGGTCAACCTGGCCATGGCCGGGTTGCTGCTGTTCGGCGCGATCACCCTGCTCATGCACAAGCCGATCGGCCGGATGTGCGTGACGGTCGGCTCCGGCCTCGCGATCGCGTACACGCTGATCACGCTGGTCCTGCACTTCGCCGACGTGTCGGGTCTGGGCGGGGACACGTCGGCCGTCATGGGGTTCGGCGTGGTCGCTTCGATCCTCTGGATCCTGCCGCCGGTGGCCACGCTGGTCCTGGCGATCGTGAAGCCGACCGCGTGGTGGGTCGGCCGCGGCGGAGTCCGCCCGGGATCTCCGCCGCACCCGGGTCAGCCGTACCCCGGTGGTCACCCTCCGCAGCAGGGAGGCGGCCCGCAGGGCTGGTGACCGCGGCGAAGGGAACTTCCGGCGGCGGGCATCGACGCGTGGTGGCCGAGCCCACTCCCACTTGCCGGGATTGTCAGGGGTGGGTCGTACCCTGGGGGCATGGTCGACGACTACTCCGTTCTGGGCTTCGAGACCCGGGCGATCCACGCGGGCCAGGAGCCCGATCCGCGTACCGGTGCGGTCATCGTGCCGATCTACCAGACCTCGACCTACGCGCAGGACGGTGTCGGCGGCACGCGCGAGGGCGATTACGAGTACTCCCGCACGGCGAACCCCACGCGCACCGCCCTGGAGCAGGCGCTCGCGGCTCTGGAAGGCGCGCGGCACACGCTCGCGTTCGCCTCCGGCATGGCGGCGTCCGACGCGGTGCTTCGCACCGTGCTGCGCCCGGGCGACCACCTGGTGCTGGGCAACGACGCCTACGGCGGCACCTTCCGGCTGATCGACAAGGTGCTGAGCCTCTGGGGCATCGAGCACACCGTGGCCGACCTGTCGAAGATCGACCAGGTCCGCGCGGCGATCCGCCCCGAGACCAAGCTGATCTGGTGCGAGTCGCCGACGAACCCGCTGCTCGGCGTGGCCGACATCGCGGCGCTGGCCGGGGTGGCGCACGAAGCGGGCGCGCGGCTGGTGGTCGACAACACGTTCGCGACCCCGTACCTGCAGACCCCGCTGGCCCTGGGCGCGGACATCGTGCTGCACTCGACCACCAAGTACCTGGGCGGCCACTCCGACGTGGTCGGCGGCGCCGTGGTCACCAACGAGGACGAGCTGCGCGAGCAGCTGTTCTACCTGCGCAACGCGGCCGGTGCGGTGCCCGGCCCGTTCGACGCCTGGCTGACCCTGCGCGGGATCAAGACGCTCGCGCTGCGCATGGAGCGCCACAGCGACAACGCCGAGCGGATCGTGCAGGCGCTCACGAAGCACCCGAAGGTCGCCAAGGTCTACTACCCGGGCCTGCCCGAGCACCCGGGCCACGAAGCCGCGGCCAAGCAGATGCGCCGCTTCGGCGGCATGGTCTCGTTCCGCCATGTGGACGGCGAGGAGGCGGCTCTGGAGGTCGCGTCCCGCACCAAGCTGTTCATCCTAGCCGAGTCCCTGGGCGGTATCGAGTCCTTGATCGAGCACCCGGGCCGCATGACCCACGCCAGTACGGCCGGCTCCACCCTCCAGGTCCCCGCGGACCTGCTCCGCCTTTCGGTCGGCATCGAAGACGGCCGCGACCTGGTCGCGGACCTGAACGCCGCGCTGGGCTGAGCACCGGCCCGGTGCGCCTCCGGCCACGGGAAAACCCCGCGTCTCCGAGGGAGCCGCGGGGTTTTCCGACGACGGGGGTCTGCTGCCGGGCGCGCCCCGTACCCGGGGTGGCCCCGGTGGGTCAGGGGCGGTAGCTGCTGGGCAACGGGTGGGCGCTGCGGGCCGCGTGGCGGGCCGCCGCCTCTTCGCCGGCCGAGGCCGGGGTCAGCTCGGAGCCGTTCACGCAGCCGCCGACCAGTTCGATGTGGTTGTCGTGGCGGATGTACTGGGCCGGGCCGCCGCAGCCGGCCGCGTCCACGGTGAACAAGGCGGCGCCGGTGAGGGCGAGGGCGGAGACGACACCGACCACGAAGGGCACCGAACGGGCCGCACCAGCACGCCGGGCCCTCGGCGCGTCGCTCTCGGCCGCCATAGTCGCACTCCCTGATCACGTGTGGTTGCTGTTATCAGCGTACCGGTCCCCCGTCTGGTGCACCCCGGCCATAGGTGGGTGGCATCATCGCGAACATGGAACTGGTCAGCCTCGAGCGCGTCCAGGAGGCTCGTAAGCTCCTGGAGGGCATCACCCGCCTCACCCCGATGGAGCACGCCCGCGACCTGCGGCGGCTCCACGGCGGCCCGGTCTACCTCAAGTGCGAGAACCTGCAGCGGACCGGCTCGTTCAAGATCCGCGGCGCCTACACCCGCATCCACGGGCTGAACGCGGAGGAGCGGGCCTGCGGCGTCGTCGCGGCCAGTGCCGGCAACCACGCCCAGGGCGTCGCGCTGGCGTCTTCGCTGCTCGGGATCTCTTCGACGGTCTTCATGCCCCTGCGCGCGCCGCTGCCGAAGCTGGCCGCGACCCGCGGTTACGGCGCCAACGTGCACCTGTACGGCGCGGTGCTGGAGGAGACGCTGGCCGAGGCGATCGCCTTCTCCGAGAGCACCGGTGCGGTGTTCATCCACCCGTTCGACCACGTCGACGTGATCGCCGGGCAGGGCACTGTCGGCCTGGAGATCCTGGAGCAGGTGCCCGGCGCGAAGACGGTGCTCGTCGCGGCGGGTGGCGGGGGACTGGTGGGCGGCGTCGCGTCCGCGGTGAAGGCGCTGCGCCCGGACGTTCGCGTGGTCGGGGTGCAGGCCGAGGACGCCGCCGCGTTCCCGCCCTCGCTGGCCGCCGGTGCGCCCGTCCGGCTGAGCGAGCTGCACACCATGGCCGACGGGATCGCCGTCGGCCAGCCGGGCCCGGTCAGCTACGCGCACGTCTCCTCGCTGGTGGACGACATCGTCACGGTCACCGAAGAATCGCTGTCCCGCGCCGTGCTGCTGTGCCTGGAACGGCGGAAGCTGGTGGTCGAGCCGGCCGGCGCGGCGACGGTGGCCGCGCTGCTGCAGCACCCGGGCGCCTTCGAACCGCCGGTGGTCGCCATCCTGTCCGGCGGCAACGTCGACCCGGTGCTGCTCCAGCAGATCATCCAGCACGGCATGACCGCCGGCGGCCGTTACCTGAAGCTGCACCTGCGCGTGCCGGACCGGCCGGGTTCGCTCGTCTCCGTGCTCGGCAGCGTGAAGGACCTGGGCGCGAACGTGCTGGACGTCGAGCACTCCCGGATCTCGGGCAGCCTCGCCCTGGGCGAGGTCGACGTCGCGCTGGCCCTGGAGACCCGCGGTCCGGAACACTGCCTGGCCGTCGAGGCCGCGCTGGCCGACGCGGGGTTCACCATCGTCTGAGCTGTGTCCTGAGTGGACGATTTACCTGCCGTCCACTCAGGACGGTCTAGGGCGGCGGAGGGCCGAACGGCCCGCTCGCGACGTTTCCGTCACGAGCGGGCCGTTCGCCGCAGGGAGTCCCGGCGGCCGGGAACCGCCGCCGGGGCCGGGCGGGATCAGAGGTTCCCGCGGCGCTCCTGCTCACGCTCGATGGCCTGGAACAGGGCCTTGAAGTTGCCCTTGCCGAAGCCGAGCGAACCGTGGCGCTCGATGAGCTCGTAGAACACCGTCGGGCGGTCACCGATCGGCTGGGTGAAGATCTGCAGCAGATAGCCGTCCTCGTCGCGGTCGACGAGGATCTTGTGCTCCTTCAGCGTTTCGATCGGCACCCGCACCTCGCCGATCCGCGCGCGCAGCTCCGGGTCCTCGTAGTAGGAGTCCGGGGTGTCGAGGAACTCGACGCCGGCGGCGCGCATCGCGGTGATCGTCTGGATGATGTCGTTGGTGGCCAGCGCGATGTGCTGGCAGCCCGCGCCTTCGTAGAACTCCAGGTACTCGTCGATCTGCGACTTCTTCTTCGCCACGGCCGGCTCGTTGAGCGGGAACTTGACCCGGTGGTTGCCGTTCGACACCACCTTGCTCATCAGCGCCGAGTAGTCGGTGGCGATGTCGTCGCCGATGAACTCGGCCATGTTCACGAAGCCCATGACGCGGTGGTACCAGTCGACCCAGTAGTCCATCTTGCCGAGCTCGACGTTGCCGACGCAGTGGTCCACGGCCTGGAACAGGCGCTTCGGCGCACCCTCGGGACGCTGGACGGCGCTTTCGCGCGGCTCGTAGCCGGGCAGGTAGACGCCGTTGTAGCGCGACCGGTCGATCAGCGAGTGGCGGGTTTCGCCGTAGGTGGCGATCGCGGCCATCCGGACGGTGCCGTGCTCGTCGGAGACGTCGTGCGGCTCCTCGAGGACGGTCGCGCCCTCCGCGCGGGCGTGCGCGACGCACTTGTCGACGTCGGTGGTCTCCAGCGCCAGGTCGATGACGCCGTCGCCGTGCCGGCGGTGGTGGTCGAGCAGCGGGGAGTCGGGCTGCACGCCGCCGGTGATGACGAAACGGGCCGAGCCCGACTTCAGCACGAACGACTTGCGGTCGAAGCGCCCCGTCTCCGGGCCCGAGTACGCGACCAGGCGCATGCCGAAGGCGACCTGGTAGAACCAGGCGGTCTGCGTCGCGTTGCCGGCGACGAACACCACCGCGTCGAGGGACTTGACCGGGAACGGGTCGGCCGCCGCGTCGTGGTCGACCAGGCCGACGAGCTGGCGGAGCTGGTCGTAGCTGACGTCGTCGAGCGCGCTCTGCGGATCCAGGGTGTTGGTCATGTCAGGAAGCATCCGTGGTGAAGGGCAAGTTGAGCAATGGTCATCGATTACGCTGGACAAGATGACCACTGGTACTGCTCGGTCCAGGGTCATCCTGGACAACCTGCGCAGGGAGACAACGATGCTGGACTCGCTCGACGCCCGGCTCCTGCTGCTGCTCACCGACTCGCCGCGGCTGGGGGTGCTGGAGTGCGCGCGCCGGCTCGGCGTGGCCAGGGGCACGGTGCAGGCCCGGCTCGACCGGCTGACCGAGCGCGGCGTGCTCGGCGGCTTCCCGCCGGAACTGGACCTGGCGGCGATGGGCTACAGCCTCACCGCGTTCGCCGTGCTGGAGATCGCGCAGGGCAAGCGGGCCGGGGTCGCCGAGGCCCTCGCGGCGATCGACGAGGTGTGCGAGGTGCACGCGACCACCGGCCAGGGCGACCTGTTCGTCCGCCTGGTCGCCCGCGACAACGACGACCTGCAGCGGGTGATCGACGACGTGGTGGGCGTGCCCGACGTCCTGCGCACCTCGACCTCGATCGCCCTGTCGACACCGGTGCCCCCGCGCGTGCGCCCGCTGCTGGAGCGCACCGCGCGGCAGGACCCGGTCTAGCTTGCTGCCAGTGCACGGCCGGACCACCTCGAAACGGGGCGGCTCAAGCAGTTCCGTGCGAGGCCGGGCCGGACGAGCCCGGAGCTTTCCGCACTTTCCACGACCCGTAGGCGGGGCCTGGCGATTCGGCACTCACCCCGGACCGGCTGAACGCGCCCGGCCCGCGAAGGCCGGGCGCACCGGGCGGCTCAGGCTTTGATGTAGGGCACGGCCTTGACCAGGGTGACCTTCTGGATCTTGCCGTTGGGCAGCTCGTACTCGCGGGCCTCGCCCTCCTTGGCGCCGAGCAGGGCCTTGCCCAGCGGCGACTCCGGGGAGTACACGTCGATCCCGCCCTCGGCGCCCTCTTCACGGGTGGCGAGCAGGAACTCCTCCTCGTCGTCGTCCCCGTCGTAGCGCACGGTGAGCACCTTGCCCGGACCGGCGGTGCCGTCGTCCGCGGGCGCCTCGCCGACCTTGGCCGAGCGCAGCAGCTCCTGGAGGTAGCGGATGCGCGCCTCGGCCTGGCTCTGCTCCTCGCGCGCCGCGTGGTAGCCGCCGTTCTCCTTGAGGTCGCCCTCTTCGCGGCTGTCGTTGATCCGCGTTGCGATGACCGGACGATTCTCGATCATTTCGTCGAGCTCGTGCTTGAGCCTGTCGTAGGCATCCTGGGTCAGCCAGGTCACCTTGGTGTCGCTCACGGTCACCATCTCCTCGTCGGGCCTGCCAGGCTTGGGTGTGCAAGCCGGCCACCGCGCGGGCAAGGATTGCCCGCGCGGGGTGAGATAAAGGAAAAACACGGCCCGCCTCGGGCCGTGCTGGTGTGTCAGCCTATCACGGCAGAACTGTGCGCCGCCGGTCAATTCCTCCGTGACGAGGTCACTCGCCGCGCACATCACCCCGTTGGCCGCTACGAGGTTGACATGTACCGCGGTATCTCGTAGGAGCAGCCGTAGACGTCGGCGGTCACCGGTGGTCCGATGCTCTTCACCACCGCGCTCACCCGGCTGTGCCCGGCCCCGGCGGGGACCAGGACTTCGCGACGGCCGCTTTCGGCGCCCGCCCGGTCGCGCACGCGGACGACGCAGACCCCGGCCTTGTCGGGGTCGTCGCGCGTGACGTTGATGGTGATCTCCATCGCGTTGCCCGGCCGGTTCTCGAACGCGACGCGCTCGGCGTCGATCGGGGCGTCGCCGAGGTTGACGTAGGCGACCCAGGCGATCACGCAGCTCACGAGCACCGCGACGACGGCGAACAGCCACCGCCGCCAGCGCTTCGACCCGTCCGTGCCGGCCGTGCCGTAGCGGTCCGCGAGCGGGGCCGGACGGGCGCCACCCCCGGTCGTCACGACGTCTCCGGTCTGCAAATCCGGGCCTCCGGTCGTTCTTGTCGTACCCGTGGGGACAATGGGGGGCGGGGCCGACGGCGGGCACCACCCGCTGTCGAGTATCCGCGAGCCGGCCCGGCCTCGCGGACCCGGGGCGGGGTACTGAGGAATAAAGGCACACGAAGGGGTCGTTCCGAGCATGGTGCGAGCTGACGAGCTGACGAACGACGGCAACCGGAACCTGCGTCTCATGGCGGTGCACGCGCACCCCGACGACGAATCGAGCAAGGGCGCCGCCACCATGGCCAAGTACGTGGCCGAGGGCCACGAGGTGATGGTGGTGACCTGCACCGGTGGCGAGGCCGGCAGCATCCTGAACCCGGCGATGGACCGGCCGGACGTACTGGCCAACATGGCCGAGGTCCGCCGGGAGGAGATGGCCCGCGCCGCGAAGATCCTCGGGGTGAGCCACCGCTGGCTCGGCTTCATCGACTCCGGACTGCCCGAGGGCGACCCGCTGCCCCCGGTGCCCGAGGGCTCGTTCGCCGTGGTGCCGCTGGAGGAGTCCACCGAGGCGCTGGTGCGGGTGATCCGAGAGTTCCGCCCGCACGTGATCACCACCTACGACGAGAACGGCGGCTACCCGCACCCGGACCACATCCGCACCCACCAGGTGTCGATGGCGGCGTTCGACGCGGCGGGCGACCCGGACCGGTTCCCCGAGGCCGGCGATCCCTGGCAGCCGCTCAAGCTCTACTACGGGCACGGCTTCTCCCGGGCCCGGCTGACCGCCTTCGACACGGCGCTCAAGGCGGCCGGCCAGCCCTCGCCGTTCGAAGAGTGGCTGAAGTCGTGGGGCCCGGACCGGCCCGACATCATGGAGCGGGTGACGACGCGCGTCGAGTGCGGTGAATACTTCGAGGTGCGCGACGAGGCGCTGAAGGCGCACGCCACGCAGATCGATCCGACCAGCCGCTGGTTCGTGGTCCCGCTCGAGATGCAGCGCGAGCTGTGGCCGACCGAGGAGTACGAGCTGAACCGCTCCCTGGTGGACAGCACCCTGCCGGAGGACGACCTGTTCGCCGGCATCAAGGAGAAGGTGAGCCCATGAGTTTCGCGCTGCCGGCCGTCGCGGTGGTCCCGCTGACGGCGTCGGCCCTGTTCCTGGCCCAGCAGCCGGACAGCGGGGACAACGGCGGCCAGGGTGAGGACTTCGGCAAGTCGTCCCCCGTCGGCCTGCTGGTCCTGATCCTGTTCCTGATCGCCGTCGTCTTCCTGGTGCGCTCGATGAGCCGGCACCTGAAGAAGGTGCCGGCCAGCTTCGACGCCGAGGACAAGGCGGCGGAGCCGGAACCGGCCCCGGCGCCCGAACCGGCCGAGGCCAAGCCGGCCGACACCCCGAGCGCGAGCCCGTCGAAGACCGACTGACCCCCGCGCGGTCCGGCCGCACCGCCGATCCGCGCGGGTGACACCCTGGTCACCATGCCCAACCGACTCGCGGACGCCACCAGCCCGTACCTGCTGCAACACGCGGACAACCCCGTGGACTGGCACCCCTGGGGGCCCGAGGCGCTGGCCGAGGCGGCCCGGCGGAACGTGCCGATCCTGCTGTCGGTCGGGTACGCCGCCTGCCACTGGTGTCACGTGATGGCGCACGAGTCCTTCGAGCACGAGGCCACCGCGGCGCTGATGAACGCGAACTTCGTGAACATCAAGGTCGACCGCGAGGAGCGGCCGGACATCGACGCCGTCTACATGGCGGCCACGCAGGCGATGGCCGGGCAGGGCGGCTGGCCGATGACCTGTTTCCTCACACCCGATGGCGAGCCGTTCCACTGCGGCACCTACTACCCGCCCACGCCGCGGCCCGGGACCCCGTCGTTCAGCCAGCTCCTGGTCGCCGTGGCCGAAGCCTGGACGGAGCGGCCGGAGGACCTGCGCGAAGGGGCGAAGCAGATCATCGGCCATCTCACCGAGCAGGGCGGGCCCCTGCCGGAGTCCGTGGTGGACGCCGGAGTGCTGGCCGCCGCGGTGAAGAAGCTCGGCAGTGAGGCCGACGGGGTGAACGGCGGCTTCGGCGGCGCGCCCAAGTTCCCGCCGTCGATGGTGCTGGAGTTCCTGGTGCGCCACCACGAGCGCACCGGCTCGGCGGAGGCGCTCGCGCTGGCTGAGTCGGCGGCCGAGGCGATGGCCCGCGGTGGCATCCACGACCAGTTGGCCGGCGGCTTCGCGCGGTATTCGGTGGACGCCGGGTGGACCGTGCCGCACTTCGAAAAGATGTTGTACGACAACGCTTTGCTGCTGCGGGTGTATGCGCACCTGGCCCGTCGCGGCTCGGCTTTCGCCCGGCGCGTGGCCGAGGGGATCGCGAGGTTCCTGGCCACCGACCTGCGCACTTCACAGGGTGGCTTCGCGGCTTCGCTGGACGCGGACACGGACGGCGTCGAGGGCCTGACCTACGTCTGGACTCCGGAGCAGCTGCATTCGGTCCTCGGGGCCGAGGACGGCGCGTGGGCGGCCGGGCTGTTCGGCGTCACCGAGGCCGGCACCTTCGAGGAGGGCGCTTCCACGCTGCGCCTGCTCCAGGACCCCGATCCCGAACGGTACGAGCGGGTCCGGCAGGCGCTGCTGGCGGAGCGGGCCACGCGCCCGCAACCGGGCCGGGACGACAAGGTCGTTGCGGCGTGGAACGGTCTCGCGATCACGGCGCTGGCCGAGGCGGGCGTCGCGCTGGACCGGCCACGGTGGGTCGAGCTGGCGCAGGACGCCGCCACCCTGCTGCTCGACGTGCACCTGGTCGACGGCCGGCTGCGGCGCAGCTCTCGCGACGGCGTCGTCGGTGGTTCCGGCGGCGTGCTGGAGGACTACGCCGCTCTGGCCGACGGCCTGCTCGCGCTGCACCAGGCCACGGGCGAGCCGCGATGGCTCACCGAGGCCACGCGGCTGCTCGATCTCGCGTTGGCGCACTTCGCCTCGGACACCGCACCCGGCTCGTACTTCGACACCGCGGACGACGCTGAAGCCCTGGTCCAGCGTCCCTCCGATCCCGCGGACAACGCGAGCCCCTCGGGCGCGTCCGCGCTGACGGGGGCTTTGCTGACGGCGTCGGCGCTGGCCGGGCCCGAACGGGCCGCTCGCTACCGGGATGCGGCCGAGCTGGCCCTGCGCCGCGTCGGGCTGCTGGCCGCGCGGGCGCCGCGGTTCGCCGGGCACTGGCTCTCGATCGCGGAGGCCGCGCAATCGGGCCCGGTGCAGGTCGCGGTGGTCGGCGCGGGTTCCGAGCTGATCGCCACCGCCGCCCGTCACATCCACGGCGGCGGCGTGGTGCTCGGCGGCGCGCCGGACGCGCCCGGGGTGCCGCTGCTGGCCGGCCGCCCGCTGGTCTCGGGGGAGCCGGCGGCGTACGTCTGCCGCGGCTACGTCTGCGACCGCCCGGTGACCTCGGCCGAAGACCTGCTGGCCCGGCTGCGCGGCTGAGTTTCCGCCCCTGGTGAACACCACCCTGCTATGACCGTATCCGGCGTAGCGTCGGTTACGTTGTAATCAAGTAATCGAAGAATGGTGGGGCGCATGAGGCGAGAATGGAAGGGCCGCGGCGGGTCCCAAGGAGAAGCGCCGTCGGCGGAAGACGCGGCCGCCTGGCTGGGCGGGCGCCTCCCGGACGGCTGGTTCACGGGGGCGCCGGAGGTCACGGCCGACCGCGAGGAGATCGTCATCGTGGGCGAACTGCCCGCGCTGACCGGCGAGTACGCCGACGACGCGGCCCGCGCGGCCGCCGAGGACGGCCGGATCAGCCGCTTCCGCGAGGAGACCCGCGAGGAGCGCATCGAGATCGCCCGCCAGGCCGAGCACCGCTACCAGCGGAAGGTCGCCTGGGGCGCGCGGCTCGGCGGTACGAAAGTCCTGTTCACCACCTTGTCGGCGCCGGTGATGACGCGCCTGCGGCAGCCGGAGCGCCTGATCCTCGACACCCTCGTGGACGCCGGCGTGGCCCGCTCCCGCTCCGAAGCGCTGGTCTGGGCCGTCCGGCTGGTCGGCGAACACGCCGACGCCTGGCTCGCCGATCTCCGTGAGGCGATGACCAAGGTGGACGACCTGCGGACCAAGGGGCCCGACCTGGGCTGAACGGTGCGGGTGAAGGGGGCTCTCGGGCGTAACGAGGGTCCCCTTCGCCACGCTGGTGTCAGCGTGAGCCCCGAGCCCGGTCCACTTTCCCCGGCCGAGGACCGGCCAAACGATCGAGTCTTCCTTCTCACCTCGACCTGCGCCGATCCGCGGCCTGGGGCAGGCTTACCGGCGAGTAGCAACGCAGCCGCATGGAGGAGCCGTGGACATCCCTGCCGTTCCAGCCAAAGTGGACCCGGGCGCGCTGACCGCCGTCCTGGACGGGCGATGGGCCGAGCTCCGGCGCGGTGTGCGCACGCAGATGGCGGTCGAGGGCTTCCGCGACCCGGTGGACATCGACATAGAGGCCCACCGCGCACAAGTGCTGGAAGACCTGCGCAAGCTGGCGAAAACGGACCGTCCGGCGCTCGGCTTCGACTCGGCGTACGGCGGCGGTGACGACGTCGGCGGCTCGGTGACGTCGTTCGAGATGCTCGGCTTCGGCGACCTCTCGCTGATGGTCAAGGCCGGCGTCCAGTGGGGTCTGTTCGGTGGCGCGGTGCAACTGCTCGGCACCGAGCGCCACCACGCGAAGTACCTGCGCGGCATCATGGATCTCGACTTCCTCGGCTGCTTCGCGATGACCGAGCACGGCCACGGCTCCGACGTCCAGAACCTGCACACCACCGCGACCTACGACCCGGCCACGCGCGAGTTCGTGGTGCACAGCCCGGATCCGGGGGCCACCAAGGAGTACATCGGCAACGCGGCGCGCGACGGGCACCTGGCCGTGGTCTTCGCGCAACTGGTGACCGGGGGCGAATCCCGTGGGGTGCACGCCTTCCTGGTGCCGATCCGCGGAGCCGACGGCGAGCCCCTGCCCGGGGTCGAGATCGAGGACTGCGGCCGGAAAGCGGGTCTCAACGGTGTCGACAATGGACGGTTGACGTTCGAGCGGGTGCGGGTTCCGCGCGAGGCGCTGCTGAACCGCTTCGGTGACGTCGCGGAAGACGGTACGTACTCGAGCCCGATCGAAAGCGACGGCCGCCGCTTCTTCACCATGCTCGGCACGCTCATCCGCGGCCGGATCAGCGTCGGCGGCAGCGCGGCCAGCGCCACCAAGCGCGCGCTCGCGCTGGCGATCCGCTACGGCGAGCAGCGCCGCCAGTTCAAGCGCCCGGACGGCGACGAGGTGGTCGTCCTCGATTACCTGGGCCACCAGAGGAAACTGCTGCCCGCGCTCGCGAAGACCTACGCGCTGCACTTCGCGCAGGAGGAGCTGGTCGCGAAGCTGCACGACATCCCCTCGGACGCGCCGGAGGAGGAGCAGCGCGAGCTGGAGGCCCGCGCCGCCGGCCTGAAGGCGTTCAACACCTGGCACGCGACGCACACGATCCAAACCGCGCGCGAAGCCTGCGGTGGCGCCGGTTACCTGTCGGAAAACCTGCTGGCCGGTCTGAAGGCGGACACGGACGTGTTCACCACGTTCGAGGGCGACAACACGGTCCTGGTGCAACTGGTCGCGAAGGGGCTGCTCACCCAGTACAAGGAGCACTTCGAGGACCTGAGCCCCCTGGCGACCGCGCGGTTCGTGGCCGAGCAACTGGTGGGCGCGGTCATCGAACGCACCCCCGCCCGCCGCGTGGTGGAGCGCCTGACCGAATCCGCCGACGCCGACGTGCTGTTCGACCGCGAATGGCAGCAGAAGCTGTTCGAAGACCGCGAGGAGCACGTGCTGGAGGGCGTCGCGAACCGCCTGCGCAAGGCCGCGAACGACCCGTTCGGCGTGTTCAACGCGGCCCAGGACCACGTCCTGCGCGCCGGCCGCGTCCACGTCGACCGCCTGGTGCTGGACGCTTTCACCCGCGCGATCCCATCCTGCCCGGACCCGGACGCGAAGACCGTCCTGGACCGCGTCTGCGACCTGTACGTCTTGTCCGCCATCGAGGAGGACCGGGCTTGGTTCCTCGAGCACGGCCGCCTGACCGCCTCCCGCTCGAAAGCGGTGACCGCAGCGGTAAACGGCCTGTGCGCCGAACTACGCCCGCACGCGCGAGCCCTGGTGGACGCCTTCGCGATCCCCGAGCACTTCCTGGCCGCGCCGATGCTGCAGAGCTGAGGCTGGAGCGGGTCTGGACGCGGTTTTTCCCGCAGCTAAGCGTACATGGCCAGCCAGATCGCGATGATCTGCTCTCGGCCTCTTCTCGACCTGGGCTCTGGCGGCTTGTAGGTGCCCTGAGCTGCGGTTTTACCTGTCATCAGTTCTCGCGGTTGCCCGCCTGTTTCTGACCTCTGACGGCCTGGAGACGGCCTGGCGACCGATGCCACACCCTGCCCTGCATCCCGATACGAAGCCTCCACGCGGCCGGTGGTGCCGGGTCAAGACACGCTTCATCGTCTTGACGCGGTGCTACCGGCCGTTGTCACGATCAGGCGTCGGGATGGAGGTCTCTCACGACGATGCGTAACAGGGATCGAGGCACGAACGACCCGTCTGTCACAGCTGCTCGCAGAGGAGGCCGACGTTGACTCTGGGGACCCGTGTGCCGCCGCCGCGCGGTGCTGCGCCAAGTGAACCGCTGGCGGCCGCACCACCTGGCCGGCGGGCGAAGCGGAGCGGCAGCCCGCCGTGTCGGAAGCGGATGCGGCCGCCCAGGCGAGGGGCTACGTAGGCGACAGGCGCGCCGCCACCGGCGGCGCGCCCTTGATTCCATAGAGCCAAGTTCGGCAGGCATAGTTGAATAGTTTGGAGACATGTTGCAAACGATTGGCGAACTGGGAAAGTTTCTCCGCGCCTCTGAGATTTCCTTGAAGTTGGTGAACGAAGACGTCAAGGCCTTGGATATTGAGCCAACTTCCCCTGAGGGTTATGTGTGGCCGAACCTGCATTCGTGGAAGTCATTGGACGACGCGAGAGTAATTCTAATTGAGGCGGCAGGTGCCGTAGGCAAAACCGCTGCGGCTGCGTCGCTTGCTCAGTTCCTCCATTGGCCCTTGATCAACGCGGCGCAAGCTCAGGTCGGTTCTTATTCGCTGACGGGGCTTCTGCACGACGCTTTTGGGCTTGATTCGACTTTCTTAAGTGACCTGGTATGCGGTAGAACGGGTGTGATCGTTGACGCCTTGGATGAGGCGCATCTTCGAGCGGGAACTACAAACTTTCAGGCATTTCTTGAGAATGTTAGTAAGATAGCAGATCGACGTCACACTGACTTGCCGAATATTGTTTTATTATCAAGGCCGGATACGGCCGACCTTGTGCGTGCTTCCTTTGAAGAGGTTGGAACTCCGGTCACCTCTGGCACAATCGACTTTCTTACCTACGATCAAACATGCGGCTTTATTTTGTCTTATATGCAGCGGAAAGCTCGCGAAGGTTCCTCCGGTTATTACGGGGTCGCAGAAAAGCATCCGGAAAAATTTGCCGAGATGCGCGACATGAAAATGGCCGAGATTGCTTCGGTCTTGCTTGGAGAGGAAGTTTTAACTGTTGAGAGTAACTGGTCTAGTGTTAGAGGATTCTTAGGTTACGCTCCGGTTATTTCAGTTATCTGTGAGTATCTCGCTGTGGGAAATCCGCAGGCGATAATAAAGAGAGTTGAAAATAGTCTGGGAAGCACGAGGTCGGTCCTGCTGCAGATTATCTCGAACCTTCTTGAGCGTGAGCAGGAAAAATTTATGAAGCAGGTCGGCGCGAAGCTTGATGCCGAAGTTTCCGTCTCTGAAGAATGGCTGCAGAGAGATTCGGCATACTCTCCATCAGAACAGGCTATTAGGCTGGTTTCACGAACGCTCGACTGGCCAATGGTGGTCGCTCCTCCTGCTACGCTCCCGGGGTCCATCCGACAGTCCTACGAGGGGCATGCAGGTCAGTTCATTGCTGACCATCCATTCTTGGCCGGTCGCGAGCCGGTCAATATCGTATTTTCTGACTTCATCGCCGCAAAGGCTGCGGTCGATTTGGAGTGTTCAAAATATTTGAAAATCGGACGAAAAAATGTTAAAAACCTCGGGCCGTTCTTCTATGAGTTCGTGCATGAATTTGCAGCGAAGGCCGCGGAAGATTCTTACCCGACTATTGATGAGGCTCTAGTTCAGCAGGTAGTCGCCTCTCATGCACAATCTGTGGATGCTCGTAGTGACGGTCAGGTTGTATATGTTCAGAATAATGATAGCGCTCAACTTATGATACCTCGAATGTACGAGGATTCATTTGGTGGAATGTTTTTCGAAATTTCCGGATTGTCTGGCTTGTTGGAATTTCAAGGACAACTGTCGAGAATGCTTGTGGCCACAGACGGGGGCGTAGGCGTATCGTCTGATGATCAGTTTTTGATTGGTCCGAGAACTACCATTATCTGCAAAGAACTTATTGTAGACGCGCCAATAATTTCGATCGCGTCGACTAGGGGGAGGAGTCGGGATGTTACGCTCGTAATCGCGGACGAAATGCAAGCTACGACGAATCTTTCGGTCGACTGCAGGGATCCTAAGGCTTTTCGCATCTTTGGAAGTAGCCTCTTTCCAACTCTTCTTCCTTATTGTGTTCAGGATATGAGCGCAGAGGAGGCAGTATACGGCGCGGGCTATGTGGATCTTCTGGGTATAATACGCGTCTTTCGTCGCAGTATCCAGCATGGACCATCCGTGTTTGTCGATAAGCTCGACAAACGGGTGATTGGCAGTAATGAAACAAAGAAAAAGCTAATCTCATCGCTCATATTCCTTGGTATTGTTGCGCGAGATGGGGTACATTATAGGCTCGACCTGGAAAAGCTTGGTTCGCACGGTATTTCGATGAGTGATATTCTGGCGGGAAATCCTACTAAGAATATCGCCAGCTTCATTAGAATGCTCTTGAGTTTGCAGTAGTGGCCAACTTATTTGCGAGCTAGGAGAAGAATGCTGCGGGGTTGCCGCTCAGTGAATTGCTGATGCGTAGACGTATGGAGGGGTGAATGTTTAGGGTTGCGATGCGTTCAATTGGAGTCCAAGCCACTTCTTTAGTTTCATCGCTTGTGCGCGGTGATCCGCCGACGTAATTGGCGCGAAAGCAGATAGAAAACTCTTGCCTGACCTCGCCGTCGTCGTAGGCGATGACGTGTTTGGGGTCTGAGTACAGGCCGATCACCCCCATGACCTCACACTCGATGCCGGTTTCTTCGCGGACTTCCCGGACTGCCGCTTCGGCCAGGGTCTCGCCGAGCTCCAGCTGGCCACCTGGGATCGAGTACAGGTCGTTGTCCGTGCGCCTGATCATCAAGATCCGGCCTTCGTCGTCCTGAATTAGTGCAGACACCGCCACTGCGATGCTGTTGGCCTTGGGTGCGTTCGGGTTGTTGTAGTAGTCGACCCGGGTCATGCTGCCTCCTAGAAGGTGGCCGGCTTGGCGAGGTTCCAGACTGACTCGAAGCTCTCCGAGTAGGTCTCGAAGAGGTCCCCGGCGGACAGTCTCCGCAGGTGGAGGGACGGGGCGTGGGCTCCCTGGAACCCGTACACGTGCGTGTTGATGATCATCTCGTCGTCGAACCGGAAGATCGAGTTGTAGAGCGTCGTGTTGTGGAACCGCATCTCCACCCCGTTGACTCCGACCAGCGGCCGGTAGGACGCCAGCGCATTGCGGATGCGTGCCGCAAGCGTCCCGTCGCCGAGCTGCTCTTCCTCGCCGCGTAGGGCGACGCTCTCCCCTTCGGGGTCTCCGAACACGAGGCGGATTCGAGCGCCGGCCGCTGCCTTGGCTGTCAGGTCCTTGATGAACCGCGGGCGTTCCACCAGGAACAATGCCGCGTGTACCAGGATCTCGACAGTCTCCGACGCCTCCTTGATCAGCCGGTCCCACAGTTCGACGGGGACGGCGTTGCGGTGCGGGAAGACCTGCACCAGCTCAGCGGCAGCCGTCTCGGCCTTGCGTTCCGGGGCTAACGAGTCCGGCCACAGGTAGGTCTCTGACTCGCGCGCCATGGCGGCGATCTTGTGCCGATGCTTGGGGTAGGGCGTCCGGTTCTTGGTGATCCAGCGTTCGACAGTCTTCTGGTCGACGCCGACAGCCTTAGCGACCTGCTCCAAAGTCAGGCCGTTGCGCAGCAGCGCGTCACGCAGGCGTTCATTTGGCATCGGCACCCCTCAGGACGTGTAGGGACGTCTTCGACGATACCAGGGACGTCCCGAGATGTCCTGCCACGTGGTGATCGCGTCCCGCGTTTTGGCGGAGATTGGGTGTCAGGTTGCCGGGGCAGGCCCGGTGCCAGGACACCGAGGAGGTAGGCGTGACCACTGAAACCGCCGTTCGGCCAGCTGGCTCAGACAAGCGGGCGGTACCTCGCCGACGTGCGGCGTAGGCGCGGCGCGATATGCGCGACACGGTTCAAATCCACGTCACGGCTGATCTGCCGATTCGTGCCCGCGCGCTGACGTATGCAAACCGCGCGGAAGTCCGGTTCGGCAAGGCGTTCCCGGTGGTCCTGCTCGTGGACTCCGACGCCATCGCCGTACTGCGGAGGGAACTGGATAAGGCGAGCGCGGCACTGGACGCCGCAGCGGCACGAGGCGGAGAGACGCCGGAAACTACCAATTAGCGGACGACATAGGGGATTTAGCATGGCTATCGACAAAGGGCATCGGTTCGGCATCGACTTCGACGACGCGTTCACGGAGGGGCTCGTCATGGTGGGTGAGGTGTCGCCGGATAACGAGTACCAGTCGCGTGAGGACCGGGCGGCGAATCGTCCGGTGCGGCAGCGGGTTGACGAGGTGACGGGTAAGCGGCAGTGGAAGGTGATGGTGACGGACCCGGGAGAGACGCGGGCGAAGCGTGCGTCCTTCGAAATCACGTTCCTGGCTGACGTACAGCCGGTGCCGACCGCGGGTGAGGTGTTGCCGGGGATGCGGCCGATCGAGTTGGACGGGTTGACGGCGGAGCCGCGGGTCGGTGGGCAGGGCGAGTTCAAGTACCAGACCTATGTGTTCCGTGCGACGGGGTTCAAGGCTGCCGCTACGTCGGGTGCGTCGGGCCGGTCCGCGCGGCCGGGTGGCGGTTCGGCGGCGGATGACGCGAGCAAGGCGGCGTAACTGTGTCCTGCACGCAGAATTTTACGACGAGGTCGGGTTGTGGGGCGTCTCTGATCGATCACACCGCCGGCCCTTCCGATGAGGAAGCGAGCCAGCGATGAAGAGCACGGAGATGCTGTCTCCGCGTGCCCGGGTTCTGGGTGCGGCGTTGCATGACGCCCGGATGGCTGCTCGGTTCGGGGTGCGAGAACTGGCTCGGCGGCTCGGCCGGGCACCGGGGTATCTGTCGAATTGGGAGAGTGGTTCGCGGGTGCCTGCGGTCGAGGATGTCGGCGCGGTGCTGGGCGCGTTGGGCGTCACTGGCGAGGCGAAAGAACGGATCTTGGCCATCGCGCGCGGGGTCGTCGCTCCGGACTGGTTCACGGCGGGGCCGCAGTCGAGTCCAGGGCACTTCGCCGCGCTGGTGGCCCATGAACGTGCCGCTGCCTCGGTCACGGTGTGGGCGCCTGTCGTGCTGCCGGATCTGTTGCAGATTCCCGATTATGCGCAGCTGACGTGTGATGCCAAGCAGTTCAGCGCCGAACAGATCGGTGAGCAGGTCGAAGCGAGGATGCGGCGGCGGAGTGTCCTGTTCGGCCGCGATGCGGTTCCGGCGGAGTTCTTCATCGGCGATGAGGCGATTCGCCACCCGCTCGCCGATGAGGAGGTCATGCTTCGTCAGCTGCGTTTCATCGTCGACACAGCAACGATGTCCCGCAGTATCGGTGTCCGCATTTTGCGTCGCAGCGATCCGCGCAGCGCTGTACTGGCCGGGGCGTTCGCCACGTTCACGATGAACGACGCGCCGCCGGTGGCGTACTGCTCGCACTACAACATGGGGGCGTTCCTCGTCAACGGGCCTGCCGGCGCTTACACGAGGGCTGCTGCCCGGCTTGGCCGTACTGCGCTTTCGCGTGGGGAGTCGATCGACTGGCTGAACCAGGAAGTGCGCAGGCTTGCCCGTTCGCTGGAATCCCAGCGCGACCTCGACGACGTCACGCCGCTGGCCGTGCTCGCCGGGGAAGTGACCAGTTGACAACTCTCAGAATCGGCGCGTGACGCCGGACCACTGAACAGTCAAAAATGCACGCTGCGACGCGTGTTCTATTAAACGCGTCCTTGAAGTCATAAAATTTTTGGTAAAACGCAGAACCGGCTACCTGGCTACCAACCTTTTACCGGTTCTGCGCCCGTCCACTGGAGAAGTGAACAATGGCAACGATAAATGATGACAGCCAATGCCAGTCAACCGGGGTCACCCGGATGCGCTGCGAGAAATGCAAAAAGTTCTCCCGGCTGCTGCCCGGTGCGACGAAGTGCCCATTGTGCATGGAGATGCTGCCCCTGGACCTGGCGGTGTCTGCTCTGGGCTCCCGGTCGGCGGGCGGTGAACGCCAATGAACGGGTTCGAGCTGGTGGCCCTGTGCGGGGGCCTGGCCGTGGCGTTGTGGGTGCTGGCCAAGCTCGGTCGTGCGTTGGCCGCGGTCGCGGAGGCGTTGGCTGCGCTGGCGGTGATCGGCGTCGCCGTGTGGGCGCTGCTGCGGGCGGTCGGCTGGGTTGTTCGGCAACTGGTCATCCGCTGGCGGTCGTGCCTGGCGGTGCTGGCGGTAGCCGGATGGTGGCACTGGTGGGGCTGGCTGTCCCTCGCACTGGTCGGCGGGGCGCTCGCCGTGGCCGGGCTGGTGTGGTACCTGATCGACGCGGTGGGCTTCGATCGGTGGTGCGGACGGTGGCTGCGCGTGGTGGCTGAGGTGGGCTGTGTACGGGCGGAAGCTGCCGGGCTGTTTGCACGCCTGCGGCCTGACGGTGCGGGACGAGGCGATCCCGGTGGACGTGACGGTCAACCTGGTGTCCAGGCGTCGGCGCCGGGAGGCGGTCACCCGCGCTCGGCAACAGTCCGGTGTGGCCGTTCCGGCGGTGCTGCGGGTGCGCTCGGGTCCGTCGTGGGATGAGGTGCGGGTGCGGCTGGTGGCGGGGCAGAAGCCGGAGGATTTCGACGATGCGGCCCGGGCGCTGGCCACGGCGCGGCGGGTCACGCGGGTGCAGGTGCGGGAGGTCGCGTCGGATGTGGTGTCGCTGGATTTCATGCGCCGTGACCTGCTGGCTTCTCCTGTGTCGTGCCTGCCGCTGCCGGACCTGGTAGCTGTGGACGGGACGGGGGTGGACCTGCGCGGGGTTTTTGCCGGCCGGACCGAGTACGGGAGGCCGTGGCGGCTGCCGCTGGCCGGTCCTGGTGCGCACATCCTGGTCGCGGGGGCGAGTGGTGCGGGGAAGAACTCGGTGATGTGGTGCCCGCTGATCTCGGCTGCTTCGGCGATCCGGGCCGGGGTGGTGCGGGTGTCGGGTATCGATCCGAAGGGTATGGAACTGGCCTACGGCCGGGGGGTCTTCGCCCGGTACGCCGTGTCCGGAAAAGACACCCTCGCACTGTTGGACGCGCTGCTTGATGAGCTGGAGCGGCGTAAGCGTGAGTTCGCGGGCGTGACGCGCGATGTGCCGATCTCGGCGGAGTTTCCGTTGGAGTTGCTGGAGTTCGATGAGATCGGGGCGTTGACTCGCTACACCGACCGCAAGACCCGTGAGGCCATTGTGGAGAAGGTGGCGGTCCTGACGACGCAGGGCCGGGCGCTGGGCATGTCGGTGCGCGGTTACGTGCAGGAGCCCACCAAGGACACCGTCCCGGTGCGGGAGTTGTTCACCCGGCGGGTGTGCCTGCGCGTCACCTCCAAGACGCACGTCGGGATGGTCCTCGGCGACGGGGCGTATGAGCGCGGGGCGTGGGCGAACCGCATTCCGGAGAGCACCCCGGGCGTGGGCTACGTGTGGGGCGAAGGCATCCGCGAACCCCTGCGCGTGCGCGCCGGATGGGTCCCCGACCAGACCGTCAAGGCGCTGGAGAACTACGTCACCAACGGCGGCGCGCAGGTGATCGACCTCGCCCAGCACCACCGCGACGACGAGAGGGGGGCGGCGTGAACCGGCTGCTGATCTTCCTCGACACGATCCGCGATCACCTCGACTCGTATGCACTGCCCCCGGCCGCTTCGGTCGAGGTCACCACCTGGGCCGCGCCGGTGAGCGTGCAACTCGACGCCGACACCGTGACCGGTGTGGCATACGGGCTGAGCACCTGGGCGGCCACCCTCGACGGCTCGCGGGTCACCCTGTGGCGCACGTCGGACGGCACGCGGGTGCAGCTGGAGCTGACCGGCCGGAGCCCCTGCGGCATCCCGGTACGGGTCTACGGCGGCGTCCCGTTCGACCCGGTGACCTTCCCCGACCTGCCGGTGCAGACCGATCAGGACATGCCCGTGTGGCTGCTGCGGCAGTGGGCGCGCGCCGGAGAGGAGGCCGCGTGATGAACACCGCGAAGGAAACCCCTAGTCAGACGATGCCGGCCGAATCCTCCCCGAAGCGAATCCGCGGCGCACTGGCTACCGACGTGGTCAAGGCGACCGCCGAGCAACACGGGGTGTGCGTGCGGCCCTTCACGATGGAGATCGGCGACACCGAGACCGCAGAGGTTCGCTACGTCCCCGTGCCGTGCGGGTCCACCGTGGAATCGGTGTGCTTGCCGTGCGCGAAGAGGGCGAAAGCGTTGCGGCAGGCCCAATGCCGGGAGGGTTGGCACCTCGCCGAGGAACCCGTCATCAGCCGCCAGGACCCCAGTCAGGTTCAGACGGACCTGATGACCTACCGGGCCGACCTGGTGGCCGCCTACCGGGACGTGAACGCGGCCGGTGACGAAGCGGAGGTCGAGAACCTGCGCGGCGAGATCGCCACCGTGGATGCGGAGCTACGGGACTCCGGCATGACGGGGCGGCTGCCCGCCGTGGACGGTGCGGTGAGGCGGCCGGTGAAGCGCTCGACGAAACGTCGGCAGGACGCGCCCAACCTGCCCCGCCGGAAGGTCAGCAAGGCGACGGTGGGGCGGGAGTACGCGGGACGGTTCCGGCCCTCGATGTTCGTCACGCTCACCTGTGACACCTACGGCCGCGTCCGGCCCGATGGTTCCCCGGTGGACCCGGCGAGTTACGACTACCGGCCGGCGGCCCGGGACGCGGTCCACTTCGCCGCCCTGGTGGACCGGTGGTGGCAGGACCTTCGCCGCGTCGTCGGATTCGACGTGCAGTACTTCGCCACCGTGGAGCCGCAACGCCGTGCGGCACCGCACCTGCACACCGCACTCCGCGGTGCGATCCCGCACGACGTCATCCGCATGGTCACCGAAGCCACCTACCACCAAGTGTGGTGGCCCAACCACGACGAGGTCGTCTACGACGGAGACCGAAAACCGTTGTGGGATACTGATTCTCGCGCGTTCGTGGACCCGGGAACCCGGGCTCCACTGACCTCCTGGGATGACGCTGTCAAGGCAGCGGACGAACCTGCACACGTCGTCACATTCGGCGTGCAGGTGTATTCCAAGGGCATCCTCGGCGGCTCGGAGGAAGCCGGACGGCACATCGGCTACCTGACCAAATACCTCACCAAATCCACCGGTGAGGTCATCGACGCCGACACCACCACACAGCGGGACCACCACGACCGGCTCCACGCCGAACTCGCGGTCACCCCGTGCTCGCCGCGCTGTGCTGTCTGGCTCCTGTACGGAGTCCAGCCCAAGGGCGCCAGCAGCAAAACCACCCCCGGGCACTGCAAAGGCCGCGCCCACCGCCGGACAACGCTCGGTCTCCCGGGTCGGCGGGTCCTGGTGTCGCGCAAGTGGTCCTGCAAGACCGTCGCCGACCACAAGGCCGACCGCCTGGCGTTCGTGACACAGATGTTGGCCAGGGTGGGAATCGAGAAACCGCGCCCGGCACCGGATCGCCTCGTCTGGCGCAAGGTCGAACCCGGGGACACCCACGTCCCGTCCCGGGATCAGCTCGTCATGCGCGCCATCGCCGAACGCATCACCTGGAAAGCCGAATACGAACGCGCCTTGCTCGCCGCTCAAGGACCACCGGGGAACGGGCCAGAAACTTCGGCAACTCAGCTGGCGGCCTGAGCAAAGGGGGAGCACATGAACAACATCAGCAGTATCAACCGGCTTTGGACCGTCGAAGACGTCTCGGTCTACCTCGGCGTTCCGGTCAAGACGCTCTACCAATGGAATGGCGCGGCGAGGGCCCGCCGGCCCTCAAAATCGGCCGGTACCTGCGCTACGACCCGGCCAAGGTGCACGCCTGGGCCACCGAAGCCGCCTAACCAGTTTTGAGAAAGGAGAGTCCATATGGGATATATTCAGGACAGGTGGTACCGCCAGGCGCGGGACCCGGAAACCGGACGGCTGCTCTTCAACGACAAGGACAAGCCGGTTATCGAGCTGTACGGCGTCGAGCTACGGCACGAGGCTGGGTACCTCGACCCGGACAACAACGAACGTTCGAAGTCGTTCGCGGACAAGCAGAAGAAGCGCGCCGAAGACTTCCTCATCGAGGTCGAGTCGGACAAGCGCGAAGGCAAGTACGTCGACCCGCAGGCCGGTCGCGTGCTCTTCGCCGTTGTCGCGGATCGGTGGGTCGCTGCACAGACCTTCGACCACACGACCCGGGAACGCGTAACCAGCCGTCTCGCGAACCACCTCAAGCCGTTCTTCAAGGCGAAGACCATCGGGGCGATCAAGCCCAGTGACGTCCAAGCCTGGCTCCGCTGGCTCCAGGATCGCGGGGTGAGTGCGCGCTCGCGGGTCCTGTACTTCACCCACCTCGTGTCCATCCTCAGCTTCGCGAAGGAGGACAAGCTCATCGTGAGCAACCCGGCCCAGGCGTCGAGCGTGACTCGGCCCCGGGCGGATCTGCGGCAGGTACAGCCCTGGCGTCCTGAGCGGGCGCAAGCCGTCTTGAACGCGCTGCCCGTCCGGTTCAAGCCGGTCGTCCGGATTCCTGCCGGGATCGGGCTGCGGCAGGGTGAGGTGTTCGGCTTCTCCCTGGACGACGTCGATCGGGAGCGGAACATCGCCCAGATTGACCGTCAGGTGCGGATCGTCGACAACGTCCTGTGCTTCGCTCCGCCGAAGCGGGGCAAGACGCGAGAGGTGCCGATCGGCGGCGAGCTGCTGTCCGCGCTGGACGAGTACGCCGAGCAGTTCCCGGCGACGGAGATCACGCTCCCGTGGGTCCACCCCGAGGGCAAGCCGGTCACGGTGAAGCTGCTCATGGTCGACTACGACGGGTTGCCGTTCCGACGTGGCAGCTTCCGGCTGAGCGTCTGGCTACCCGCGCTCAAGAAGGCTGGCATCGAGAAGCCGACCAGGGCGGACGGGATGCACGCGCTCCGTCACCTCTACGCCTCGGTACTGCTCGACGCGGGCGAGTCCGTCAAGGCGCTGTCCAGCTACCTCGGCCACTCCGACCCGGGCTTCACGCTGCGGGTCTACACGCACCTGCTCCCGACCAGCCACGAGCGGACCCGCAACGCCGTCGACGCCCTGTTCAGAGACGGCCTGGCGGCGGCCTGAGGAAGATCCACAAGGGTAAAACCGCAGCTAGGCGTACATGGCCAGCCAGATCGCGATGTAGTGCGAAACCGCGGCCAGGACCGTGCAGGCGTGGAAGAACTCGTGGTAGCCGAAGGTGTTCGGCCAGTGGTTGGGCCACTTCACCGCGTAGAAGACCGCGCCCAGCGTGTAGAACAGGCCGCCCACGCAGAGCAGGACCAGGGCCGCCGCGCCGGCGTGGTGGCCCAGTTCGGGCATCACGAAGACGGCGACCCAGCCCAGGGCGATGTAGATCGGCACGCCCAGCCATCGGGGGGCGTGCGGCCACAGCATCTTCATGCCCACGCCCAGCACCGCTCCGCCCCAGACGATGGCCAGGACGATGTAACCCGTCGGCTGGGACATGGCCAGCAGGGTGAACGGCGTGTACGTGCCGGCGATGAACAGGAAGATCATCGAGTGGTCGGCGCGCTTCATCCACTTGTACGCGCGCGGGCTCCAGAGCCGGCGGTGGTACAGGGCGCTCACGCCAAACAGGCCCAGCACAGTCAGCCCGTAGACTGACGTCGCCAAGGCCGCCAGGGGGGAGACGGTCGCCGCCGCCAGGCTGATCAGGACCGCGGCTCCGGCGACCGCGCCGAAGAAGGACCAGAAGTGGATGTGCCCGCGCAGACGAGGGCGGGTGTCGACGGGCGCCGGGCCGGACGTTGGTGGTTCGGTCGTCACGCTCACCCGGCCAGGCTACGGGACCGTAGGTTTTTCGCCACCCACCGTGGCGCGTCACACGTCGGCTCCAGGGGTGCGTACGCTCGGCCGACGTGAGCATCCGGTCCTTCATGTCCGACGTCGTGTACAGCGTCTACGGCCGACGCCTGATCCAGCAGGCCGCGGACAGTCATCCGCGCCACGTCGCCATCATGCTGGACGGGAACCGCCGGTGGGCGCGCGAAGCCGGCTTCACCGACGTGGCCGACGGGCATCGCGCGGGGGCCAAGAAGATCGCCGACTTCCTCGGCTGGTGCCAGGAGGCCGAGGTCGAGGTGGTCACCATGTGGCTGCTGTCCACCGACAACCTCAACCGCGACCCGGACGAGCTCACCCCGCTGCTGAAGATCATCACCGACGTCACCGACGAGCTCGCGGCCCCCGAAGCGCCGTGGCGGCTGCGCATCGTCGGGGCGCTGGACCTGCTGCCGGTCGAGGTCGCGCGGAAGCTCACCGCCGCCGCGAGCCGGACCGCGCAGCGGCCGGGCATGGAGGTGAACGTCGCCGTCGGTTACGGCGGGCGGCAGGAGATCGCCGACGCCGTGCGCAAACTGCTGCTCCAGCACGCCGACGAGGGCACCACCATCCGCGAGATGGCGAAGATCCTCGACGTCGACCACATCTCCGAGCACCTTTACACCTCGGGGCAGCCGGACCCGGACCTCATCATCCGAACCTCCGGTGAACAACGGTTGTCCGGATTCCTGCTCTGGCAGTCCGCGCATTCGGAATTCTGGTTCACCGAGGCTTATTGGCCGGCATTCCGCCGGGTCGACTTCCTTCGCGCCCTTCGTGACTACGCCTGGCGCCATCGCCGCTTCGGCACCTGACCCGGACGCGGCGGAGACCCCATAGCCCCAGCTCACGGCGTCGAGGCGGTCGCGACGTCCGGCCCGGTCCGCGGCCGCACCGGCGACAGTTCCAGCGGCAATGCGTTTCTGCTCGGCGTCACGTGTCGTTCATGTCGGGCGACCCACGGTGAGATGACGAATCGGCGAATCACCTGTGTGGCTGCCTGCACGATCGCCCGGACGTCGGTACCTTCCGGAAGTGAGGGCCCGCGTTCCGTGCGAGTCCTCGCGGGAGGCCCTGGTCGTGGCGTTGATCGAGGGGGCGGCTCAGCCGTCCACGAGATGCACGAGGGGGCCGGCACCCGGCCCTCGTGGCCGTTTCGCCTGACGCAGCCGGCGTCAGCGGAAACGGACCCAGCCAGGGAGGTGCCCGGCCCAGCGAGTGCGGGCGTGGGGTGCACACGCCCTCGAGGGAGATGCCGTCGTGACTGCGCAGCGTTCACCCCGCCAGGCCTCTGGCCGTTCTTCGACCGGTGCCCCTGGCCCGGAGAAAGCCTCGATCTCGCCCGACTCCCAGCCCCACACCTACGTGCTGGACACCTCGGTGCTGCTTTCCGACCCGTGGGCGGTGACGCGGTTCGCCGAACACGCGGTCGTCCTCCCGCTGGTCGTCATCAGCGAGCTGGAGGCGAAGCGCCACCACCCCGAGCTCGGCTGGTTCGCCCGGGAGTCGCTCCGCCTGCTCGACGACCTGCGCCGGCAGCACGGCCGGCTCGACGCCCCGATCCCGATCGGGGACCACGGCGGCACCCTCCAGGTGGAGCTCAACCACACCGATCCCTCGGTGCTGCCGGTCGGCTTCCGGACCGACTCCAACGACCACCGCATCCTCGCCTGCGCGCTGAACCTGGCCGTGGAGCAGGTGCCGGTGACGCTGGTGACGAAGGACGTCCCGCTGCGGGTCAAGGCCGGGGCCGTGGGCCTCGCCGCCGACGAGTACCGCGCGCAGGAGGTCACGCCTTCGGGCTGGACCGGTATGACCGACGTGGACGTGCCCCAGGGACTGGTCGACGCCCTGTTCGGGGGCAGTTCGGTGGACCCGGTGGAGTACGGCCTGGCCGAGGTGGGCGAGCTGCCCTGCCACACCGGGCTGCGGCTGCTCGCCGGCAGTACTGGCGCGCTGGGCCGGGTGACCGCGGACAAGCGGATCCGGCTGGTGCGGGGCGACCGCGAGGCGTTCGGGCTGCACGGCCGCTCGGCCGAGCAGCGGGTGGCGCTGGACCTGCTGCTCGACTCCGACGTCGGCATCGTCTCCCTCGGCGGCCGCGCCGGCACCGGCAAGTCGGCGCTGGCCCTGTGCGCCGGGCTCGAGGCGGTGATGGAGCGCCGCCAGCACCGCAAGGTCGTGGTGTTCCGCCCGGTCTACGCGGTCGGCGGCCAGGAGCTGGGTTACCTGCCGGGCTCCGAGAGCGAGAAGATGCAGCCGTGGGCGCAGGCGGTGTTCGACACGCTCGGCGCCCTGGTCAGCCAGGACGTGCTGGACGAGGTGTTCGACCGCGGCATGCTCGAAGTGCTCCCGCTGACCCACATCCGCGGCCGGTCGCTGCACGACACCTTCGTGATCGTGGACGAGGCGCAGTCGCTGGAGCGCAACGTGCTGCTCACGGTGCTCTCCCGGCTCGGCACCGCGTCCCGGGTGGTGCTGACGCACGACGTGGCCCAGCGCGACAACCTGCGCGTCGGACGGCACGACGGCGTCTCGGCGGTGATCGAAAAGCTGAAGGGCCACCCGCTGTTCGCGCACGTGACGCTGACCCGCTCGGAGCGCTCGCCGATCGCCGCGCTGGTCACCGAGATGCTGGAGGACCACGGCTGAGCCCGGCTCGTGAGTGCTTGGTCCGGTCGGCACCGGCCCAAGCACTCACGAGTGCTCACCAGCCGGACGGGAGCGGTCGGCCCTCGGCGAAGCCGGCGGCGGACTGCACGCCCAGCAGGGCACGCTCGTGGAACTGCTTCAGCGTGCGCGCGCCCGCGTACGTGCAGGACGAGCGGACGCCCGCGCAGATCGAGTCGAGCAGGTCTTCGACGCCCGGCCGGTTCGGGTCCAGCGCCATGCGTGAGGAGGAGATGCCCTCCTCGAACAGGGCCTTGCGGGCACGGTCGAAGACGTTGTCCGTGCGCGTCCGGGCGCCGACGGCCCGCTTGGACGCCATGCCGAACGACTCCTTGTACGCCCGCCCCTGCTCGTCGAACCGCAGGTCACCGGGCGATTCGTGGGTACCGGCGAACCACGAGCCGACCATCGCGGCCGACGCGCCGGCGGCCAGGGCCAGCGCGACGTCACGCGGGTGCCGGACGCCGCCGTCGGCCCAGACGTGCTTGCCCAGTTCGCGCGCGGCGGCCGCGCACTCCGCGACGGCCGAGAACTGCGGCCGGCCGACGCCGGTCATCATCCGCGTGGTGCACATGGCGCCGGGGCCGACGCCGACCTTCACGATGTCCGCGCCCGCGTGGATCAGATCGCGGGTGCCCTCGGCGGTGACGACGTTGCCCGCCACCACCGGCACCCGCGGCGACACCGAGCGCACCGCCTTGAGCGCGGCGATCATCTTCTCCTGGTGCCCGTGGGCGGTGTCGACGACCAGCGTGTCGACGCCCGCGGCCAGCACGGCCTCGGCCTTGGCGGCCACGTCGCCGTTCACCCCGACGGCCGCGGCCACCCGCAGGCGGCCCCGGGCGCCCGCCGCCGGCGTGTAGATGCCCGCGCGCAGGGCGGCGACGCTGGTCAGCACCCCGGCGAGGCGGCCTTCCGCGCCGAGGCCGAGCGCGAGCCGGGCGCCATGGGCGTTCAGCTGCTCGAAGACCTCGCGCGGCTCCGTGTCCAGCGGAACGGCGACGACCGGCGGCTGCGCGACGTCGGCGAGGCGTGCGAAGCGGTCGACGCCCGCGCAGGCCGCTTCGTCGACGATGCCGACGGGCTTGCGCTCGCCGTCGACGATGACCACGGCACCGTGGGCCCGCTTGTGCACGAGGTTGAGCGCGTCGGCCACGGCGTCGCCGCCGGTCAGCACCAGCGGGGTGTCCCACACCGGGTGACGGCTCTTCACCCAGTCCACGATCTCGGAGACGGCGGCGGTGTCGACGTCCTGCGGCAGCACCACGAGCCCGCCGCGGCGGGCCACCGTCTCGGCCATCCGCCGTCCGGCCACGGCGGTCATGTTGGCCACCACCACCGGGATCGTCGCGCCGCTGCCGTCCACAGTGGAGAGGTCCACGTCGAAGCGGGACTCCACGTCGGAACGGTTCGGCAGCAGGAACACGTCGTCGTAGGTCAGGTCGTGAGCGGGCTCATGCCCATCCAGAAAGCGCACTAGTCCCAGGTTACGGGGCTTGCGCGCGAGACGCGAACCAGGCGTGACCCGTGGAACAATGCCGTTATGAACGGCCGTGACCGCGACGACACGGGGCGTGCCCGCAACGCCCGCCCCCGCGACGGCCTCGGGCGGCCGCTGCCCTACGGCGCCGACGGCGTCGAACGCCAGCCCGAGGGCATCGTGCGCACCCCGCAGGAATCGCTGGCCGAGGCCCAGCGGCTGCTGGACGAGGGCAAGCCGTTCCACGCCCACGAGGTCTTCGAGGACGCGTGGAAGTCGACCGACGGCCCGGAGCGCGAGCTGTGGCGAGGACTGGCGCAGCTCGCGGTCGGTCTCACCCACGCCGCCCGGGGCAACGGCGCGGGAGCGGCTTCGCTCCTGGAGCGCGGCGCGGAGAACATCGAGCCGTTCCGAGCGCAGCCCCCGCACGGCGTGGACGTCGAAGGGTTGCAGACCTGGGCGCAAACGCTTGCGGCCGAGGCCAAGGTGAAGGCCCGGGTGGAACCGGTACCGCCACGGTTGACGCCTTAGCCTGGAGCTGGCCCGCAGGTGGGCCGGGATGCGCTCGCGATCGGTGAATTGGCCACTCGGCCGACAACCGAACGCACGCCACCGGCAGTCGGCCTCGACCGGTGACTCGGCGGCCGCGGTTGAGGGTGTTGGTTCACTTGGCTCGCGCACCGGTGTGCGGGCTTGGTGGTTCACCCAGCCACGAGTGGCGTGATGGCTTGTTCGCGCAACGCTGAGACCACGGTCCCAGCGTTCCGGTGGACGAGGCCCCCCAGCTCGCCTGCTGAGGGTCTCGAGCTCGGCTTCGGGAGCGAGCCGGGCCAGGGTTTCGCTGACGCGGTGCTCAGCCCTCGGACCAGTCCGAGCTGCCCGATTTCTCGTCGCCGATCGTGGTGCCCTCGCCGTGGCCGGTGTGGACCTCGGTGGGGTCCGGGAGGGCGAAAAGCCGTTCACGGATGGACTTCACGATGGTCGGGTAGTCCGAATAGGACCGTCCGGTGGCGCCGGGGCCGCCGTGGAAGAGGGTGTCGCCGGTGAAGACCGCGCCGAGGCCGGCCGCGTGGAGGCAGACGGCGCCCGGTGCGTGGCCGGGGGTGTGGATCACGGTGAGGTCGGTGCCCGCGATGGTGATGACCTGGCCGTCGGCGAGTTCACCGTCCGGCGCGCGGTCGGGGTGGGTGAGGTCCCAGACGACGCGGTCGTCCGGGTGCAGCAGGATCGGCGCGCCGGTGCGTTCGGCCAGGGCGGGTGCGGCGTTGACGTGATCGTTGTGGGCGTGCGTGCAGACGATCGCGCGCAGCCGGCGGTCCCCGACGACGTCGGCGATCGCGGCGGCGTCGTGGGCCGCGTCGATCACGATGACTTCGGAGTCGTCGCCCACGATCCAGACGTTGTTGTCCACGTCCCAGCTGCCGCCGTCGAGCTCGAAGACCCCCGAGGTGACCAGGTTCTGCACGATTGCCGTCATGGACTGAAGACCCTAGCGCCCCCGGGCCCGTCGAGCCGAGATACCGATGGTATCTACTTTCCGGTAGCCTACTGCCGGTAAGTTCGCTGCGACGACGGGACCGCGATGACAGCCACCCGGGAACTGCTGGCCGAGCCGCTCGAACTGCGCTGCGGGGCGGTACTGCCGCACCGCATCGCGAAAGCGGCACTGAGCGAGCAGCTCGGCGATCGGCGCAATCGTCCGACCCGGGAGCTGGCCGAGCTGTACCGGACGTGGGCCGGTGGTGGCGCGGGCCTGCTGGTGAGCGGCAACGTGATGGTCGACCCGGCGGCCCTCGGCGAGCCGCGCAACGTCGCGCTGCCGACCGTTGCCGATCCGGCGGACTTCCGGCCGTGGGCCCGCAGCGTCGACGGGACGGGTGCTCGGTTGTGGGTTCAGCTCAACCACCCGGGCCGGCAGAGCCCGCGGTTCCTTTCGCGGCAGCCGGTCGCTCCGTCCGCGGTGCCGTTCGCCGAACGGGGTGTGCGGACCGCGTTCGCCGCGCCGCGGGCTTTGACGGGCGACGAGATCGAGGCGATCATCGACCGTTTCGCGCGGGCCGCGAGGACGTTCGTCGACGCCGGGTTCAGCGGGGTGCAGCTCCACGGCGCGCACGGTTACCTGATCTCCCAGTTCCTCTCCCCGCTGACCAACCTCCGCGACGACGCCTGGGGCCGTGACCGCAGCCGCTTCCTGCTCGAAGTGGTCCGCCGCGTGCGCACGGCGGTGGGTGATTCGGTTCCGGTGTCGGTGAAGCTGAACAGCGCGGACTTCCAACGCGGCGGTTTCACCGAGGACGAGTCCCTGCGGGTGGTCCGCGCTCTGGGCGAGGCCGGGATCGATCTGCTGGAGGTTTCCGGGGGCACGTACGAGAAGGCGGCGATGATGGGTGCCGGTGCCGTTCGTGAGAGCACCACGCGCCGCGAGGCGTATTTCCTGGACTACGCGGCCAAAGCGCGCCGGGTCTCGGACGTCGCCCTGATGGTCACCGGCGGATTCACCACGGCCGAGGGGATGGCTGAAGCTCTCCGCTCGGGCGCCCTGGACGTGATCGGCCTCGGCCGCCCGCTGACCGTCGACCCGGCGCTGCCCGCCCGCCTCCTGTCCGGCGAGGACGTCCGCGCGGAACGGCTCTGCCCCCGCACCGGCATCCGCCTGGCCGACAGCCTGCTGGAAATCCAGTGGCACACCCAGCAACTCCACCGGGTGGCCGCCGGCAAACCCGCCGACCGCGGCCGCGGCGCCTGGCGAACCCTGGCCCAGGGCGGAATCAGCGACCCGCTCAACGCCTTCCGCCGCGTCCGCGGCTGAGCTCGGACCGCCCGGGTTTCGTCGGTGCCCTGGCCCGAGCTGACTCGGCCCCCTGCCGCCCCGCCCACACCGACCTGTCCCACACCGGCCCTGCCCACGGCGGTTCTGGCCCACACCGGCCGTGCCCACGGCGGTCTTGGCCCGCGGCGGTCCTGCCCACGGCGGTCCTGGCTCGCGGTGGGATGGCGTGTCGCACCATGGCCTGCCTGCGGCGGAATGACGTGCCGCAGCCCGACGCGCGGTGGCCCGGCCTACAACGGGATAGCGTGCCGCAGCACGGCTCGACCGGGTATCGCTTGGTCCGCGGCGCTGGGCTCCATCCCCCGGGGCCTTGATGGTCTGAGCATGGGTCGGCGCGTCTCGACCCGCCGTGTCCGCGACGGATCGATTCGTATCCCGGCCCGGCAGGACGCTCTGGGCAGCCAGACATGGTTCGCAGTGGATCATTCCGGTGCAGTTGGGCCCAAATCGGCAAGGTCCATAGCAGCAGGTCCCAAGTCGGCAACGCCCGCAGCAGCAGAGCCGACCTCGGCAACGCCCCGCAGTGGCAGGGGCCACCTTGGCGATGCCCGTAGCGGCAGGGGCCACCTCGGCAAGGCCCGTAGCGGTGAGCCAACCTCGGCAAGGTCTACTCCGGCTAAGGCTCACACAAGGCTAGGGCCTATAAAGACCAGGGGCCGTACAGACCAGGACCTGTACAGGTGAGGCTCGTCCGAGCAGGCTCCGCATCGACGCGGCCCAGCGTCCGGCACCGTTACCCGACGCCCAGCTCTCCAAATCCGTTGATCACCGCCAGGGTCAGCCCTCCGGTCCCGGGCGGTCGCCGCGGAGGAGGCCTCGGACGGTGTCGATCGTGTCGGCGTCGGCGGGGTCCTTGTCGGGGCGGTAGCGGACGACGCGGGCGAATCGCAGGGCCAGGCCGCCCGGGTAGCGGGTGCTGATCTGGGCGCCGTCGAGTTCGATTTCGACCACCAGTTCCGGGCGGACGTGCACGGTCCAGTTGTCGTGGTGGGTTTCGATCTCCTGGAGGCGCTGGGTCTGCCAGGCCAGCAGTTCGTCGGTCAGGCCCTTGAAGGTCTTGCCGACCATGATCGGCGGGCCGCCGTCCGGATCGCGGGCGCCCAGGTGGAGGTTGGACAGGGTGCCGGTGCGGCGGCCGTGGCCCCACTCCGCCGCGAGGACCACCAGGTCGATGGTGTGCACCGGCTTCACCTTCAGCCAGGCCCGGCCGCGCCGGCCGGCCGCGTAGGGCGACTCCAGATCCTTCACCATCACGCCCTCGTGACCCGCGGCCATGGCCGCCTCCAGTACCGAAGCCGGGTCGGTGGGGGCCACCTCGCCGGGGATCACGTGCTCGCCCGCGACCCGGTGCAGCGCCGCGTTGCGCTCCGACAGCGGCGCGTCCAGCAGGTCGGTGCCGTCGAGGTGCAGGCAGTCGAAGAAGTACGGCCGCAGCAGTAGCGCGCGCACCTGCTCGTCGCGCGTGCTGCCGAAGCGGCTCATCGTCTCCTGGAACGGGCGGGGCCTCCCGTCGTCGGTCAGGGCCAGGGTTTCCCCGTCCAGCACCACGGATTCGCACGGCAGCGCGCGCACGAGGTCGACCAGCTCCTGCACGCTCCCGGTGATCTCCCGCAGGGTGCGGGTGTAGATGTGCACCTCCTCGCCCTGGCGGTGCACCTGGATCCTGGCCCCGTCCATTTTGTACTCGACCAAGGCGTGCCCGTGCTCGGCCGCCGCCTCGTCCAGCGATTCCGCCGGGGAGGCCAGCATCGGCCGGATCGGGCGGCCCAGCGACAGGCGGAACTCGGCCAGCCGGGCCGCGCCGCCGGTCAGGGCCGCGTGGCCGGTGACCGGCAGCCGGCCGGACAGCATGAACGCGCGCCGCACGTCCGCCGCCGGCAGCTCCGCCGCCGCCGCGATCGCGTCGACCATCACGCCCTCCAGCGCGCCCTGCCGCAGCTCGCCGGTGACCAGCCGGTACAGGAACTCCTGCTCGGCCTGGGTGAGCCGGGCCAGCAACGCGGTGAGCACCTCGGCCCGCCGCCTGACCGAGCCCACCCCGGACGCGGCGGCGACCTCGGTCAGCGCCTCGTCCACCTCCGCGACGCCCACCTCCGGCTCCGGCGCGGGGGAGACGACCAGGTCCGCCAGCGTGCGCCAGCCTGCGCCCAGCCTGTCCTGCGCCGTCTGCCCGGTGAGGTACGCGATCACGGCGGGCAGCTCGGCGGGCTCGGCGGCGCGCAGCACTGCGGCCAGGGTGGCGGTCTTCGCCTTCCTGGACCGGGTGGCCGCCAGCTCGGCGGACGCGGTGACGATCTCGGTCAGCAACACCCCGACATCATGACCCGGACCACCGACAATTTCCGATCGTAGAAGTCCGGGCCGGGGCGGAGCGGTCGAGCCGTCCCTCTTTCGTGGCACGGGGTGCGTCCCGCGCGCCGCAGGAGCTCCGGCCCGGGTTACTTGCCCCCGCGGGCCATGCGGAGCACGTCCAAGGCCTCGTCGAGCTGGGCCTCGGTGAGCTTTCCGTCCTCGACGAAGCCGCGTTCGATGACCACCTCGCGGATGGTCTTGAGCTCCTTGAGCGCCTGCTTCGCGACCGCGGCCGCCGCCTCGTAACCGATGTACTTGTTCAGCGGCGTGACGATCGAAGGCGAGCCCTCGGCGTACTGGCGGGTGCGCTCGACGTTCGCGGTGACGCCGTCGAACACCTTGTCCGCCAGCAGCCGTGAGACGGCGGCGAGCAGCCGCGCGGATTCGAGCACGTTGCGCGCGATCACCGGCAGGTTCACGTTGAGCTGGAAGTTGCCCGCCGCGCCCGCGAACGCCACCGCCGCGTCGTTGCCGATCACCTGCGCCACCACCTGCAGCGTGGCCTCCGGGATGACCGGGTTGACCTTGCCCGGCATGATCGACGAGCCCGGCTGCAGGTCCGGCAGCGCCAGCTCGCCCAGCCCGGTCCGCGGACCGGAGCCCAGCCAGCGCAGGTCGTTCGCGATCTTGTTCAGCGACACCGCGACCGTGCGCAGCTGGCCCGAGGTCTCGACGACGCTGTCCTGCGTGGCCTGCGCCTCGAAGTGGTCGCGGGCCTCGGTCAGCGGCAGACCGGTCAGCTCCGCGAGTTCGGCGGCGACGGCGGCGCCGAAGCCGTCCGGGGCGTTCAGGCCGGAGCCCACCGCGGTGCCGCCGATCGGCAGCTCGCCCAGCCTCGGCAGACTGGAACGCAGGCGTTCCACACCGAAACGCACCTGCGCGGCCCACGCGCCGGCCTCCTGGCCGAGGGTGATGGGCACGGCGTCCATCAGGTGCGTGCGGCCGGACTTGACCACGTCCGCCCACTCCGCCGCGCGTGCCTCGATCGCGCCCGCCAGGTGCTCCAGCGCCGGGACTACGTCGGTGAGCACGGCTTCCGTGGCCGCGACGTGGATGGTCGTCGGGAACGTGTCGTTCGACGACTGCGAGGCGTTGACGTGGTCGTTGGGGTGCACCTCACGGCCCAGTGCACGGGTCGCGAGCGTCGCGATGACCTCGTTCGCGTTCATGTTGGACGAAGTGCCCGAGCCGGTCTGGAAGACGTCGATCGGGAAGTGTTCGTCATGCCGGCCCTCCGCGACCTCGTCGGCCGCGGCGGCGATCGCGTCGGCGACCTCGGGCTCCAGTACGCCGAGCTTCGCGTTGACGCGCGCGGCGGCGGCCTTCAACAGGCCCAGCGCGCGGATCTGGGCGCGCTCGAGACCGCGGCCGGAGATGGGGAAGTTCTCCACGGCGCGCTGCGTCTGCGCGCGGTAGAGCGCGTCGACCGGGACGCGGACCTCGCCCATCGTGTCGTGTTCGATCCGGTATTCCTGTTCAGCCATGCCCCCGATTCTGGCCCTGTTCCCCGCCGGTCGCGGGGTGGCGTCGCCCACGCGCGGCGGGGAAACCGACCCGGCCCATCGGACTGGTTCCGCCTCCCTCCCGACTGCCGCGCCCCACCGAGCGGCCGGCCATTCCGGATATCCTTGGTGTGTTCTCGATCACCGCCACCCACCACTGGCTGGAGCGAGCCTCATGGATTCGACGTACGACCTCGTCATCATCGGAGCCGGGCCCACGGGGCTGTTCGCGGCCTACTACGCGGGGTTCCGCGGCCTCTCGATGGCCGTGGTCGATTCGCTGCCCGAGCCGGGCGGGCAGGTCACGGCCATGTACCCGGAGAAGATGATCTTCGACGTGGGCGGGTTCGCCGCCGTCCGCGGCCGTGACCTGGTGCAGGGCCTGGTCGACCAGGTCGCGCCGTGGCGGCCGGACTACCGGCTGGGCCGCAAGGCGGAGAAGCTGGAGAGCGTCGACGGCGGGGTCGAGCTGACTCTGGACGGCGGTGAGGTGCTGCGCGCGGGCGCCGTGCTGGTCACCGCGGGCATCGGTGAGTTCACGCCGCGTCCACTGCCCGCGGGCGACGGCTGGCTCGGCCGGGGCATGGTCCACTTCGTCCCTTCGCTGGGCGCGCACGCGGGGCAGCACGTGGTCGTGGTCGGCGGCGGCGATTCGGCCTTCGACTGGTGCCTGGCGCTGCACCCGATCGCCGCGAGCGTCACCCTCGTGCACCGCCGCGCGAAGTTCCGGGCCGCGGAGTCCATCGTGCGCGAGGTCCGCGGCCTGGGCGTGCGGATGATCACCGACGCCGAGGTGACGCGTTTCGTCGAGACCCCGAGCGGCGAACTGGCCGGGGTGCGGGTCTCGGTGAAGAACGGGGAGGACGAGCAGCTCCCGGCCAACGCCGTGGTCGCCGCGCTGGGCTTCACCGCCGACCTCGGGCCGATCGAGAGCTGGGGGCTGGAGATCGACCACCGGGCCATCTCGGTGGACTCGACCATGGCCACGGCGCGGCCCCGGGTCTACGCGGCCGGCGACGTCGCGGCGTACCCGGGGAAGGTCAAGCTCATCGCCACCGGCTTCGGCGAGGCGGCGACGGCGGTCAACAACATCGCCGTGGCGCTGGACCCGGACGCCCACCTGTTCCCCGGGCACTCCAGCAACGCCGAGTGAGTCAGCCGGTCTTCTCCGCGATCCACGGTGCGTAGGCGACCACCGAGGTGTAGATCGACGGCGCGGTCGCGCAGGTCGGGGAGCCGTTGCCTGGGCGGCTGGTCAGGCCGATCAACGTCCAGTGGTCACCGTCGCGGATCAGCTCGGGGCCGCCGGAGTCGCCGTAGCAGGAGCCGGCGTTTCCGCCCGGGTTGTCGGTGCACAGCTCGGCGGTGCCGTCGAAGGCGGCGGTGCACTTCGAGCCGGTGACCAGGTGCGTGTCGAGCTGGTACAGCGAAGGCGCCAGCGGCCCGCAGCCCGGCGTCGCGCAGGTCTGGCCCCAGCCCAGGATGCGGGTCTGCGCGCCCGGCGCGGCGTGGGTGCCGAGCACGACCGGCGCTGTCTTCGCCGCCGCCGCGAGCCGGATCAGCGCGAGGTCGCCGGTCTGGGTCTGGGCGTTGAAGTGCGGGTGCACGATGAACTCCGCCGCCTGCGCGGTCTCGCCGCCCTGGTCGCTTTCGTTGCTGCCCAAGCGAAGCGCAACCGTCGACGGGTCCTTTCCGTACACGCAGTGCGCGGCGGTGGCGACCCAGGACGGTGCGATCAGCGAGCCGGCGCAGAAGACCTGTCCCGAGGCGGAGTGCAGGGACACCACGAACGGGTAGGGCTGGTCCGCGGCGATCCCGCCGATGATCGACGGCCCGGCGCTCGCACTGCCGGTGGCGAGCGCCGCCCCGGCCAGGACCGTCGACAGCAGTGCGAGCAACCGTGTGGGCACCGGGCAGGTCTCCTTTACGGCAGGGGCGGGACGGCGTCGAAGCCGTCCTCGACCGGATCCAGGTTGCCGTCGAAGTTCACGGACGAGTAGGCCCGGAGCTTCTCCAGCCGGTGGTATCCGTCGATCATTCTGACGGTGCCGGACTTGGACCGCATCACGATGGACTGCGTGGTGGCGCCACCGGAGCGGTAGTGCACGCCGCGCAGCAGGTCGCCGTCGGTCACGCCGGTGGCGCAGAAGAAGATGTTGTCGCCGTGCACCAGGTCGTCGTGGCCCAGTACGCGGTCGAGGTCGTGACCGGCGGCCCGCGCCTTCTCGCGCTCGGCGTCGTCCTTTGGCCACAGCCGGCCCTGCAGCTCGCCGCCCAGGCACTTCATCGCGCAGGCCGCGATGATGCCCTCGGGCGTGCCGCCGATGCCGAGCAGCATGTCGACCCCGGTGGTCGGCCGGGCCGCGGCGATCGCGCCCGCCACGTCGCCGTCGGAGATGAACCGGATCCGGGCCCCGGCCTCGCGGACCTCTTTGACGATCTGTTCGTGCCGCGGCCGGTCGAGGACGCACACGGTGACGTCGCTGACGCTGGAGTTCTTGGCCTTCGCCACGCGGCGGATGTTCTCCGCGATCGGCGCGTCCAGGTCCACCTTGCCCGCGGCGTCCGGGCCGACGGCCAGCTTCTCCATGTAGAACACGGCCGACGGGTCGAACATCGCCCCCCGCTCGGCCACCGCGAGCACGGCCAGCGCGTTCGGCATGCCCGCGGCCATCAGCGTGGTGCCGTCGACCGGGTCGACCGCGACGTCGCAGTCGGGTCCGTCACCGTTGCCCACTTCTTCGCCGTTGAACAGCATGGGCGCTTCGTCCTTCTCGCCCTCGCCGATCACGACCACCCCGCGCATCGACACGGTGGAGACGAGCTGGCGCATGGCGTCGACCGCCGCGCCGTCACCGCCGATCTTGTCGCCCCGGCCGACCCAGCGCCCGGCGGCCATGGCGGCGGCCTCGGTCACCCGGACCAGCTCCATGGCCAGGTTGCGATCAGGCGCTTCTCGGCGGTGTGGGTCACTGGCGGTAGTCATGCGGGCCTCCCGGATCGCTGAACTCGACGGGTGCCCAGTCTCGCAGAAGGTCAGTCCACCTGACCGATTCAGTCGCGCATGGTGCACGTCACTCGGAGTCGTCGGACTCCACGGAGGCCAGTGCGGCTTCGATCCGCTCGCGCGCGCCTTCGAGGTGCCGCTCGCACACCTTCGCGAGCTGCTCGCCCTTCTCCCACAGCGCGAGCGACTGCTCCAGGGACAGTCCACCCGCTTCGAGCTCCTTGACCACCTCGACGAGCCGGTCACGGGCCTGCTCGTAGCCGAGTCCGGCGGTATCGCTGGCTGCTTCGCTCACGCTCGACGTTCTCCGACCTTCCGGTGCACGGGCGGTTCGCACACTACCGCGCGGCCGCCCATCGGGTTACCTGCGGTGACGTCCGCCGACGGCGCCGGACTCCCGGGCGTGCTCCCCGGTCGTGATCGCCCGGGCCATCGCGTGGTCGTACCCGACGAAGGCGAGCGCGAACTCCTGCCCGTCACCGTCGGCGACCGCGCCCTCCAGGTGCTGCTGCGCGCTCGCGACCCGGCGGCGGTGTTCGCCGCCCTCGGCGAACCACCAGCGGGTGCCGACGTGCACGGACGTCGCCTCGGACAGGCGTCGCAGCTCGGGGGCGAGGTCACGGCGGGCGGGAGAGCCGCAACCGGCGAGCAGCGCCGTCCAGCACTCGTCGGCGGCACGGTCGGTGGCCAGCGCCTGGCCCAGCAGCGGGCCGGTGTCGAGCCGGGCGGCGGCGTCCACCGTGAGCGGGAGGAACACCGACGCCCGGTAGGTCACGGCCCGTCCCCTTCCGCGGTCTCGGTGACGGCGTGGACCGCCCCGTCGGCGACCCGCACGCGCAGTCGTGCGCCGTCCTCGATCTGGGAGACGGAGCGCAGCACCTGGAGGTTGCCTTCGGCGTCGGTGAACTGCACGACGGCGTAACCGCGGGACATCGTCGCGGCCGGGCCCAGCGCGGTCAGGCGGCCGCGCGCGCCGGCGACTTCGGCCTGGTCCCGGGCGAGCAGGCCGAGCATGGCGCGGCGGCCGCGTTCGCGGTGCAGTTCGACGTCGTCGAGGCGGCGCTGGACCGGGCCCAGCGGGTCGGCCAGCGACGGGCGGCTGCGCAGCTGGGTCAGCAGCCGGGTCTGGGTGTCGACCCACCCGTGCAGCGCGCGACGGCCGCGGTCACGCATCTGGCGGACGCGGGCGGACTCCTCGCGCACGTCCGGCACGATCCGCTTGCTCGCGTCCGTGGGCGTGGAGCAGCGCAGGTCGGCGACGTGGTCGAGCAGCGGGGTGTCCGGCTCGTGGCCGATCGCGCTGACCACCGGCGTGCCCGCCGCCGCGACGGCCCGGCACAGCGCCTCGTCGGAGAACGGCAGCAGGTCCTCCACGCTGCCGCCGCCGCGGGCGATCACGATCACGTCGACCGCGGGATCCTTGTCCAGTGTGGACAGTGCCCGGAGCATCTGCGGCACGGCCTGCGAACCCTGCACGGCGGTGTTGAGCACCTTGAACAGCACGTGCGGCCAGCGGGCCTGCGCGTTCACCAGCACGTCGCGCTCCGCCGCCGAGGCCCGGCCGGTGATCAGGCCGATGCCTTGCGGCAGAAAGGGAATCGGCCGTTTCCGCTCCGGGGAGAACAGTCCTTCGGCGGCCAGCAGCTTGCGCAGCCGCTCGATCCGCGCCAGCAGCTCGCCGATGCCGACCGCGCGGATCTCGTCGGCGCGCAGGCTGAGGGTGCCGCGGCCGAAGAAGAACGACGGTTTCGCGTGCACGACCACCCGGTCGCCCTCACGCAGCGGAGTCGCCAGCTCGCGCACCAGCCACACCGGGCAGGTGACGGACATGGAGACGTCCGCCGACGGGTCCCGCAGCGTGAGGAACGCGGTCTGCGTGCCGGGCCGCGCGCTGATCTGCGTGACCTGGCCCTCGACCCACACCGCACCGAGCCGGTGCACCCAGTCGCCGACCTTGCGGGCGACGGTGCGGACCGGCCAGGGGTTCTCCGCGCTGGTGGCCGGTTCGGCGCTCACCGGCCTTCCGCGCTGTCGTCCTGCTCGTCTTCCGCCTTGCGCGCGTTGCCGATCCGGCGCGCGAGCATGCCGACGAAGGACGCGCGGTCCTCGTTCGCCTTCTCGTACTCCAGGATCTCTTCGAGCTCGGGGACGGTCAGACGGCGAAGCCGGGCGCGCAACTGCGGCAGGGTCAGCTCGTCGTAGTTCGGCAGGCCGGCGGGGCCGGTGCTGCCACCGCCCGCGTGCTCCCGGGCCGACCGGTCACCGGGCTCGTCTTCGTCCGGCACGGGCTCGAGCAGGATCTCGATCTCCGGTTCGCCCTCGGGTTCGGGCTCGGTGAACGAGGGGCGGTGGCCGTTGGTCTCCACGCGCGGCCCGGGGATGTCCTCGACGGGGACCAGCGCCGGCCGCGAAGGCGCCAGATCGGGCGCGGCGTCCTCGTCGAACGTCGCCCAGCTGGGGGTGTCCTCGACCGGGCGCAGGCCGGACAGGGCGTCGTCACCCTTGATGGCCAGCTCGGTGACGTGCTGCTGCACCCGCATGGAGAACTGCAGCACCTGGCTGACCACGGTGACGGGCAGCCCGGTGAGCTGCCGGGGGATTTCGCGAACCCGCTCGGCGGTGGTGACGGCGAGGCCCGCGGCGACCCGGAGGGGGAGCGGGAGTGGTTTCATGCTTCCAGCCTGCCGCATCGGGGCCGTCCTGCCCAACCGAACGGGTGGTTGGAGTACCGGACGTGACTCCCGGCACAACCCGGATGGCGGAGCCAGGTCATCCCGAAGAGGACTTCGAACTCGGGGTGGAGCAGCCCGTACGCTGGGGGCATGAGTTCAGCGAGCCCCGGAATCGACCCCGCCGGCCTTCCGACGATCGCCGGCTCCGGCGAGCCGGCCACCGGTAAGCGAGTCCTGCTCGCGAAGCCGCGTGGCTACTGCGCGGGCGTGGACCGCGCGGTCATCGCCGTGGAAAAGGCCCTGGAGCTGTACGGCGCTCCCGTGTACGTGCGCAAGGAGATCGTGCACAACCGGCACGTGGTGGAGACGCTGCGCGAGCGTGGCGCGATCTTCGTCGAGGAGACCTCCGAGGTGCCCGAGGGCGCGCTGGTGGTGTTCTCCGCACACGGCGTCTCCCCGATGGTGCACGCCGAGGCCGAGGAGCGGAACCTCCGCACCATCGACGCGACCTGCCCGCTGGTGACCAAGGTGCACAAAGAGGTCAACCGCTTCGCCAAGGACGACTACGACATCCTCCTGATCGGCCACGAGGGCCACGAGGAGGTGGAGGGCACCGCGGGCGAGGCGCCGGACAAGGTCCAGCTCGTGGACAAGGCGGAGGACGTCGAGAAGGTCGACGTGCGCGATCCGTCGAAGGTCATCTGGCTCTCGCAGACCACCCTCTCGGTCGACGAGACGATGGAGCGCGTCGACCAGCTGCGCGAGCGCTTCCCCGGCTTGGCCGACCCGCCCAGCGACGACATCTGCTACGCGACCACGAACCGCCAGGTCGCGGTCAAGGCGATGGCCCCCGAGTGCGATCTGGTGCTCGTCGTCGGCTCGACCAACTCGTCGAACTCCAAGCGCCTGGTCGAGGTCGCCCTGAAGGCCGGTGCCCGGGATTCGCACCTGATCGACTTCGCCAGCGAGGTCGACGAAGCCTGGCTGGAGGGCGTGACCACCGTCGGCGTCACTTCGGGCGCTTCGGTGCCGGAGAACCTGGTCATGGATCTGCTCTCCTGGCTCGAGGACCGCGGCTGGGGCCAGGTCGACGAGGTGACCACGGCGAACGAGAAGATCGCCTTCGCCCTGCCGAAGGAGCTGCGCAAGGCGGTCAAGACCGAGTCCGCTGCTCCGCCGGAGTCCTGAGGACGGGGCCGGGTTTCGGCCGCTCCTGCGGCTGGGTGACCGGCCGCGGGGGCATCCGAACTGCTGCTGACACCACCGCCACGGTGGCTCCATGGTCCCGGCGGTGGGCGTCCGGTGAGGTCACTGCGCGGTGCCGGTCTGGGCTACTTGCCGGTGTTGGACGAAAACGGCGTCCTACGAAAATGGCGTTCCACGCAAGAGGAAGGGCCGCCGATCCGGTGCGGATCGGCGGCCCTTCTCATGACCGGCGGGTGTCAACGTTGTCGGCCGATCAGGATTCGTCTTCCCAGGGCCGAGTACGGCGCGGCGGTTCGCGGCGCGGGGGACGGGGCCGTCCGGCCGGTGGCGGCTCGTCGGTGCGGGGGCGTCGGCGCGGGGGCGGGGTGTCGCCCCGGGGTTCGGCGCGGCGACGGGGGTCCGCTTCCGGTGGGCGCGGACGGCGTCCCTCGGGCGGGGGCTTGCGCGTGCCGCGAGTGGTGGGGGTCGCCGGATCGCGACGGGACCGAGCGCCCGGGTCGGCCGGGGGCCGGGGGCGTCGTGATGGCGGGGCGTCGACGTCCCGCTCCTTCGGCGCGCTTCGGCGCCTGTCCGCGGGCAGCGGCGTCTGGCCCGGACGGCTGGAGCCCGCGGGCCGGGTCCGCGGCCGGGCTGCGGCCGGATCGGCGTCCTCGCCGGCGGGCTTCTTGCCCTTCAGCTTCACCGGGGCATCGGGATCACGCTCGCGGTAGATGCGGAAGAAGCCGAAGAGGAGGGTCACCCCGGTGGTGATCGCCATCGTCGGGAAGCCGTCGATCAGCGGGGAGGCGACGCTCAGCAGCTTGTTCAGCGTGCCGGTATCCGCGCTCGAACCGGAACCGCCGGTCAGCAGCACCACACCGGGCACCGTGACGGCCAGCACCAGCGGCGGCTGCACCATGGGGCCGAACAGCGCCCGTCTCTGCACCGCGGCGACCGCGACCACGGCCCCGACGAAGTAGCAGGCCTTGAACAGGAAGCCGAGACTGCCACTGGCCTTCTCGTCGATGACGGCGCCGAGCACGGACAGGCCGAAGCCCACCAGTATGGCCGCCCACCAGGGCAGCCCGCGCCTCGCGCCGACGACAAGACGCTCGTCCCAGGACACGGGGGCGTCATCGGCATCAGGATCGCTCTGGCGATCGCGTATCGCGGTCACGAGGCAACACCGTAGCCCGTACTTGTCACGATCTTGCCAGCACGGCCGAAGACCGCCCCGCCCAGCCACCCGCCAGCGTGACGTGAGTTGCCGATGGACGACGGTCGTGCTGCCCGGCCGGCGCGACTTCGACGGCTCCGCCGACCGGCCGCTTCTCGCCGATGACCAGCCCAAACCCGGTCGGGCCGACCACATCGAGGCGGCCCTGGGTGCACTTCGGACTTCGTGTCCGCGCTTTTCACCGGCCCTGGCGCGGACGTCCTGTTCCGGAACGTCCGGGTTCGCGGAACGGGTGTCCCACTGAGCGGCACCCCCTTTACTGCGGTGACCTCACCCGCTCGGCCGAGCACTCTGGGTTACAGAATCGCAGTCTCCTGGGATGGCGACCGTTCACGGCCCCCGGCCGACGCCGATGATTACCGCGCACTGATCGCCGAGCGTGACGACGGCGCCCTTTCGGCCGGGGTAGTCCGAGCACGCATTCCGAACCTGCTTGCCGCATCGACGGCGACTTCATTGGAGACTGCGGACTGGTCATCGGCCGTCCAAAAGCCCGAGATTGCCTACGAACTGTTCCCGGCGCGTCCACGGGTGTGGATCTGCGACGAAGGCAGCGCGCGCAGTACTTTCGAACGCGACCACGCCGCATCGATCGAGAGCGAGGGCGAGGTGGTCTGGCTGACCCGCGCTCCGTGGTGGGTCACCGCCGTTGAAGCTCGCTGGCCAGCGTCTTCTGCGCGGGATCGCCAGCCACGGCTGCGGCACCGCCGAGCTGGGCTGGGCTGGGACAGCGATAACGACGGCTGCGGCAGCAGTAACGACCGCCGCGGCAGCAATAACCATGGCTGCGGCTGGTCAACTCGCGCGCCAGTCTCTTCCACCATCCCTCGGGCCTCTTCCGCTATCCCGCAGGCGCCCGCTCGGGGCTCGGTCAGCTTGCGGCCAATTCGTCCCCCTTCCGCACCGACGGGACCGGGGCCGGGCTACCCGAGGCGTCGGTCAAGGGGGACACCGTCGCTCGGAAGCTCTCCAGCGCTTCCAGCTCGCGGCGCCGGGCGGAGAGGAAGCGTTGCAGGTGGGTGCTGGAAAGGTTGAGCGCGTCGACGGCGTTGCCGGCTGCCCGGTGGGCCGACGCGGCGCCCGCGCGGACCTGCTCGACGTCCTCCACCAGCGCGCGGTCGCTGGCCGCGAACAGGGCCGCGGAGGCCAGGACCCCGAAGCCCGTCGGGCCGCACAGGAACACCCGGCGGTCGATGAGCCAGCGCAGCAGCTCCGGATCGGTGTCCAGCGCCGCGACCACGGCGGCGTCGGACGGAACGAACATGATCGTGCCGTAGATCGCGTCGGCCCAGCGCTGGTAGCCCTTGCCGGCCAGCTCCGCGGCGCGAGAGCGCAACTGGCGCACGTGCGCGCGCAACGCGTCGAGCCGTTCCTCCGGGTTGTCGGTCTCCACGGCTTCGGCCCAGATCGCCATGCTCGCCTTGGCGTCGACCGGGACCGCCCGCCCACCGCCGACGCGCAGCACCATGTCCGGTTTCGCGCTACCGCCGCCGGCCAGGTCGGTCTGCAGGGTGAAGTGCAGCTCCTCGCGCAGCCCGAGCGCCCGCGCCGTCTCCACCAGCACCTGCTCACCCAGCTCGCCGCGGCCGTGGATCGAGGCGAACGCGACCTCGTACCGGCGCAGCGCGAGCTGCTGCTCGTCGCCCTTCGCGCGCTCCGCCGCCACGAGCCGGGCCGCCGCATCGGCCCGCCGCATGCCGTCGTTGTACAGCCGCCACAGGACCGCGACCGCGACGCACAGGAGCAGCGCGAGCACGACGGCCGCCGTGGTGATCACTGTCCCCACCCGGGCCTCCCCTCTCCGATAACGCCTCTGGCGCCGCTGACGACGGCACCGATCCCGTGCGGATCGACGGGGACATCATGGCGGACGGCACCGACAAAAACGGGTTCGGCCGGTCGCACTCCGTAGCTGACCAGCGCGTTCACCGGTTCGGCCCTCGGCGTGTCCGGCGGTCCCTGATAGGCTTCGTACACACGTTCGAGTGGCTCGTCGGCGAGCCTCCCGGGTTTCGTCGGTGTCCCCTCTTAACGTGGTCGCCGTGAAAGTCCTGCACACCTCCGACTGGCACATCGGCCGCACGTTCCACGGCGCCGATCTGCTCGCCGAGCAGGAAGCCGTCCTCGCGCACTTGGCCGGCCTCGTCACCAGCGAGGCGGTCGACGTGGTCGTCGTGGCCGGCGACGTCTACGATCGCGCGGTCCCCTCGGCCGAGGCGGTCCGGGTCGCCACGGCCGCGCTCGCCCGCATCCGCCAGGCCGGGGCCCAGCTCGTCATCACGCCCGGGAACCACGACTCCGGGCCACGCCTCGGCGCCTTCGCCGAGTTCGCCGCGGCCGGTGGCCTGCACGTGCGCGCCACCGTCGCGGGTCTCGCCGAGCCCGTGCTGCTCTCCGACGAGCACGGCGAGGTCGCGTTCTACGGCCTGCCCTACCTGGAGCCGGAGCCCTCCCGGCACGCGCTGGGGGTTCCGGAGGCGCGCGGCCACACCGGGGTCCTCGGCGAGGCCATGCGCCGCGTCCGCCAAGACCTCGCCACCCGCCCGGGCACGCGGTCGGTGGTGCTCGCGCACGCGTTCGTCACCGGCGGCGACGCCAGCGAGTCCGAGCGCACGATCGCCGTCGGCGGGGTCGAGCAGGTGCCCGGCTCGGTGTTCGACGGAGTGGACTACGTCGCGCTCGGCCACCTGCACGGCCCGCAGACCCTCGCCGAGCACCTGCGCTACTCCGGCAGTCCGCTCGCCTACTCGTTTTCCGAAGCACGGCAACGGAAATCGGTCTGGCTCGTCGACCTCGACGCGGCCGGTCTGGCCGAGGTCCGGCGGCACGAGCTGCCGGTACCGCGGCCGCTGGCCACCCTGCGCGGAGAGCTGGCCGAGCTGCTGTCCGCCCCGGAGCACGACGAGTGGGCAGGCCACTTCCTGTCGGTCACGCTGACCGACCGGGTGCGGCCGGTCGACGCCATGCGCAAGCTGCGTGACCGGTTCCCGCACGCCGTGCACCTGGACTGGCAGCCGGAGGGCGGCTTCGCGGGCGCAGAGCTGAAGTACGCCGAGGCGGTGCGCGGGCGCAGCGACATCGAAATCGCCCGCAACTTCCTCGACGACTGCCGTGGTGCCGCGCCTTCCGAGAGTGAGGAGCGGCTGGTCTTCCTCGCTCTCGAAGCGGCCGACCGGGCGGCGGTGGCGAAGCTGTGAGGCTGCACCTGCTGGAGGTCCAGGCGTTCGGCCCGTACTCCGGCCGCGAGGTGGTCGACTTCGACCTGCTCGGCGCCGACGGTCTCTTCCTGCTGCACGGTGACACCGGCGCGGGGAAGACGACGTTGCTGGATGCCATCGCTTTCGCGTTGTTCGGCGAGGTCCCGGGCGCGCGCGGCGAGGTGAAGCGGCTGCGCTGCGACCTCGCGGAGCCCGACCAGGTCACCGAGGTCGTGCTGGAGCTGACCGTGCAGGGCCAGCGGCTGAGGATCGTGCGCAGTCCCGAGTACCAGCGCCCGAAGAAGCGCGGAGACGGTTTCACCACGCAGCAGGCCAAGGTGTCGCTGAGCTGGGTCGGGAAACCGCCGGCGGGGCTGCCGCCGGAGGGCGTCATCCGCATCGACGAGGTGGCGCGCACGGTCGTGCGGCTGCTCGGGATGACGGCGCAGCAGTTCTTCCAGGTGGTGTTGCTGCCGCAGGGGGAATTCGCGCGGTTCCTGCGTGCGGACACCCGCGAGCGCGAGGAACTGCTGGAGCGGCTCTTCGGTACGGAGCGGTTCTCCGACGTCGAACGCTGGTTCGCGGACCTGCGGACCGAGCGCGGGCGCGCGCTCCAGGACCGGCAGCAGGACGTGCGCGAGCTGGTCGCGCGGTATGCCCAGGAAGCCCAGCAGGATCCACCGGAGGACAGCCAGGCGGAGTGGGTCGAGGCCGTGCTCAAGGACGTCGCCGCGCGGGCTGCGGTGGCGGAAACCGAAGCGGCGCAGACGCGTTCGGTCGCGAGCAAGGCCGAGGCGGCTTTGCGCGAGGCGCAGGAGGACGCGGAGAAGGTCCGGCGCGTCCGCACCGCGCACACCCGGCTCGCGCAGATCGCCGAGCAGGCCGGGGAGCGCACGGGGTGGGCCGAGGAGATCGCGGCCGCGCGACGGGCCGAGGCGGTCGCCCCCGAGGTCGAGCTGTTCGAACGGCGGACCACCGAGCTGGAGGAGGCGCGGTCGGTCGAAGCGGAGCGCGCGCGGGAGCTGAACGAGCTGGGCGACGACCCGGCCGGGCTGGCCCCCGTCGACCTGCGGGAGCGCGCCGGCTCGTTGAGGGAGGACGCGGGGGCGCTCGCCGAGCTGGTCGCCGAGGCCGAGCAGCAGCAGGTGGAGACGAAGCAGCGCGACGAGCGTCGAAAGGCCGCGGAAGCAGCCAAGGAAAAGGTCGTTTCGTTGACGACCCGGCTCGGGGAGCTGCCCGGCCGGTTGACGGCGTTGCGCGGTGAAGCGGCTTCGGCGGCAGAAGCCGCCGCGAAGCTCGACGGTGCAAGGGCGCAGGTCGAGGAGCTGACAGTGCTAGCGCGCGCCGCGGCCGACTTACCGCCGGCGGTGGAGCGCGTCGGGCGTGGTGAAGCGAAGCTGCGTGAGGTGGTCGACAGCCATCAGGCGGCTCGACAGCACCGGCTGGACCTGCGGGAGCGACGGCTCGAGGGCATGGCCGCCGAACTGGCCGCGGGCCTGGCCGAGGGGATCGAGTGCCCTGTGTGTGGCTCGGCGGAGCACCCGGCGCCCGCGAGCCACGGCGCCCGGCTCGTCGACCCGGAGGAGGAACGGGCCGCGGAAGAAGCCGAACAGCAGGCGGAGACCTTGCGGCAGCGGGTCGTTTCGGCGCTGGAGGAGGCCAAAGCCCGGCTGGAGGCGTTGCGGGAGCGGCTGGGCGAGCGCTCGGCGGAGTCGGTGGCGGTGGAGCTGGCCGCGGCCCGGGCGACCGTCGGCGAGTTGTCCGAGCAGGCTGCGGGCAGAGACCGGCTGGCGAAGCAGGTGGTCACGCTGGAGCAGGAGTCGGAGAAGCTCGCGGAGCAGCAGCGGCTCGCCGAGACCGCCGCCACCGAATCGGCGGCCGAGGTCCGCTCGTTGCAGGACCGGCTGGACGAGCGGGAACGGCGACTGGTCGACGGCCGCGGCGAGTTCGCTGACGTAACCACTCGCCGTCGGCATCTGCTCACGCTGGCCGGGGCGCTGGACGCCGTGGCCGAGGCGCGCTCGGCCGTCGCCGGTTCGACCAGCCGGCTCGCCGAGCAACAGGACCTCGTCGAGATTTCCTTGCACGCCAAGGGATTCCTGTCGCTGGAAGAGATGCGGGTCGCCGCTCGGTCCGAAGAGCAGGTGACGAAGCTGGAGCACGGCCTCGCGGAAGCGGAGGCCACGGCTGCGGGGGCTCGCGAACTGCTGGCCCAGCCCGAGCTGTTCGGCATCTCGCCCGAAGACGTGGTGGAGGTCGGCCCGGTCAGCGAGGCCGCGAAGTCCGCGCGGACCACGGCGGAAGCGGCGTTCTCCGCGCTGCAGGCCGTCACCGCGCAACACCGGGAGCTGACGCGGCTGGCCGGGCGCATGAGGAAGACGCTGGCCGGGCTGGCGCCGGTGGAGCAGGAGTACGCGGAGCTGCGCGCGCTGTCCGAAGTGGTCAACGGGCGCGGGCAGAACGCGCGGAAGATGTCGTTGCGATCGTACGTGCTGGCGGCGCGGCTGGAGGAGGTCGCGCTCGCGGCGACGGTCCGGTTGCGCACCATGAGCCAGGGCCGCTACTCGTTCGTGCACTCCGACGCGGCGGGCGCGCGCGGCACCCGCGGCGGGCTCGGCCTGGACGTGCTGGACGACTACTCGGGAGCGGTCCGCCCGGCCAAGACCCTCTCCGGAGGCGAGTCCTTCCTGGCCTCCCTGTCCCTGGCGCTCGGCCTGGCCGACGTGGTCGCGGCCGAGACCGGCGGAGCGCTGCTCGACACCCTGTTCGTCGATGAGGGCTTCGGCACCCTTGACGCGGAGACGCTGGACGTGGTGATGAACATCCTGGACGAGCTGCGAGCCGGGGGCCGAGTGGTCGGCCTGGTCTCCCACGTCGAGGAACTGCGCCAGCGCATCCCGACCCGGTTGCGAGTCCGCAAGGCCCGCACCGGCTCGAAAGTGGAGGTGCGGGCGGGCTAGCTGTTACGCCTGGGGCAGGCGGGACGTGGGTGGCGTCGAGTTCGGTGCTGAGGATGCGTCCGGGCCGTCGTTGCGGCTAGACGGGTTGCCGGCCAGGGTGATGGCCGAGTGAGAGGCGGACGTTCAGGACCGTCGGCATCAGCGGCGGCCAGGACGGGCGGCAGGAGGCGCCGACGGCCACGACGAACTGGCCGCCGAACCTTGGGCGGTGACGGCGTGGTGGCAGCGTTCCGCCTCAGGCCCGGTGGCGGTGGTGGATACGCGGTCGACGGTGCCGGCCGGATGAGGGCCGGGCGGATGGGAAACCCGACCGCGCGTCACCGGGTCGGCCCGGCCGGGGGCGGGACCCGTAGACTTACCGGTCGTGAGTCTGACCCTCGGTATCGTCGGCCTGCCCAACGTCGGCAAGTCCACCCTGTTCAACGCGCTGACCCGCAACGACGTGCTCGCGGCGAACTACCCGTTCGCGACGATCGAGCCCAACGTCGGCGTGGTGCCGCTGCCGGACCCGCGGCTGGACGAGCTGGCGAAGCTGTACGACTCGGAGAAGACGGTGCCGGCCGTGGTGTCCTTTGTGGACATCGCGGGCATCGTGAAGGGTGCCTCCGAGGGGGCCGGGCTGGGCAACAAGTTCCTGGCCAACATCCGCGAGGCCAACGCGATCTGCCAGGTCATCCGGGTGTTCGACGATCCGGACGTGATCCACGTGGACGGCCGGATCGACCCGTCCAGTGACATCGAGACGATCAACACCGAGCTGATCCTCGCCGACCTGCAGACCCTGGACAAGGCGCTGCCGCGGCTGGAGAAGGAAGCCCGGACGAAGAAGGAGAACAAGGCGGCGCTGGACAACGCGCAGAAGGCGAAAGAGCTCCTCGACGCCGGGCGCACCCTGTTCCAGGCGCAGAAGGAGGTGGACTTCGAGGCGCTGCGGGAGCTGAGCCTGCTGACCACCAAGCCCTTCCTGTACGTCTTCAACGCGGACGAATCGATCCTGACCGACGAGGCCCGCCGCGAGGAGCTGACCAAGCTCGTCGCCCCGGCCGACGCGGTGTTCCTCGATGCGAAGGTCGAAGCGGAGCTGCTGGAGCTGGACGACGAGGAGTCCGTCCGCGAGCTGCTGGAGTCCGTGGGCCAGCTCGAGCCGGGCCTGCACGCCCTCGCCCGCGCGGGCTTCCACACCCTGGGCCTGCAGACCTACCTCACGGCCGGCCCGAAGGAATCCCGCGCCTGGACGATTCCCCAGGGCGCCACCGCCCCCCAGGCCGCCGGCGTCATCCACACGGACTTCGAGCGCGGCTTCATCAAGGCGGAGATCGTTTCGTACGCGGACCTGATGGAGGCGGGCTCGATGTCCGTCGCGCGGGCCGCGGGCAAGGTGCGCATGGAAGGCAAGGACTACCTGATGGCGGACGGCGACGTGGTCGAGTTCCGGTTCAACGTGTAGCCGACCTGGCCCCGAAATTCGGCGAAGAGCAGGCTCAAGAGCACGAGCGACCTGCTGACCGCGCCATCGCTCAGGTCGAGCGGAGCGCTATGGCCGGTCCGGCAGGGACCGGACCGGCCAGGGGTGCGTGAGGCTCAGCCGAGCAGGCCGAGCACCAGGACGGAGAGCAGGGTGACGGCCGTGGCGAACGTGGTCACCCACGCGCGCTGGGTGCTGGTGAGGGCGGCGGACGCGTTGTTCATGAGGTGTCCTAGCGGGGCGAGGGCCGGCGTGTTCCGCTGGATTAGCGCCTCGATCATGAACGGTGTTACTGCCTGTGGCCGAGATCACGCCGGTTACGCACGGTGTGCCAGAGCACACCGCCCGCGGCCGTGACCATCAGGCCGAAGGAGATGGCTCCCACCACGATTGCCTGAGTCATCCCGTTGTCCTCCCTGCGTCGGTGAAGCTTCGTGGGGGAGACGCGCCGGGGAGCCGTTCGTGGTGCCGTCGTATCGGAGATCACACCAGGTCAGAGGGCTGCGATCACCTCGTCGATCTGGCGCGCCAGTGCGAAGTCCTTCGTCGTCAGGGCCCCTTCGGAGTGGGTGCTGAGCCGGAAGGTGAGCGTGCGCCAGCGGATGTCGATGTCCGGGTGGTGGTCGGCGGCCTCGGCCAGCACGGCGACGCGGTCCACCACGGCGATCGCTTCGGGGAAGCTGGCCAGTGACACCGTGCGGGCGATGGTCACGTCCGTGCGGTGCCAGTCCGTCAGTTCGGTCAGGGCCGCGTCGGCCCGCGGGCCGTCCAAGATCTCTGCCATCCGACCCATGGTGGCCCTGTCTCGGCTACGCTGCACGGTTGCCACGGGAGTCCGGTACGCCGGGCTGAGAGGCGGGGCCCGAGACCCGCGACCGTTCGCACCTGGATCCGGATCATGCCGGCGCAGGGAGGCCCGTTCTCCTGCCGTCGGCCAGTGCAGGAGGGCAGATGAACCCGCGGACCGCACGCACCGCGCCGGTGGTGGCCACGGTCGCCGTGCTGGCGAGTGCCTGCTCGTTGTCCAGTGGCTCCGGCGGCGACGCCCAGGCGACCCCCGAGGTCACGCTCGTCACGCACAACTCGTTCGTCGCGCCGCAGGACGTGCTCGACGCGTTCCAGCGCCGGGCCGGCCTCAAGCTGAAGGTCGTCAAGTACGGCGACGCCGGGGAGCTCACCAACAAGCTGGTGCTCACGAAGGCCAACCCGATCGGCGACGTGGCCTACGGCGTCGATTCGACGTTCGCCTCGCGGGCGCTCGGTGAGGGCGTCTTCCAGACCTACACCAGCCCGGAGGCCGACCGCGGTTCGCAGCGCTACGCCGTGGATCCCGAGCACCGGCTTTCCGCCGTGGACCTCGGCGACGTCTGCGTGAACGTCGACTCCGGCTACTTCGCCGGGCGGGGTCTGCCTGAGCCGAAGACCTACGAAGACCTGGCTGATCCGAAGTACAAGGACCTGACCGTGGCCGAGGACCCGGCCACCGCGTCGCCCGGGCTGGCCTTCCTGCTGGGCACCGTCGCGAAGTTCGGCGAGCAGGGCTGGCCGGAGTACTGGACGAAGCTGAAGGCCAACGGCCTCAAGGTCGACAGTGGCTGGGAAGAGGCCTACACCAAGGACTTCTCCGGCTCCTCGGGCAAGGGCCCGCGGCCCATCGTGGTCTCGTACGCGTCCTCGCCCGCCGCCGAGGTGGGCGGCGACGGCAAAGCGCGCACCAAGGCGCTGCTCGACACCTGCTACCGCCAGGTCGAGTACGCGGGCGTGCTGAGCGGCAGCAAGCAGGCCCCGCAAGCGCAGAAGGTGGTCGATTTCCTGCTCTCCCAGCAGTTCCAGGCCACGGTGGCGGCCAACATGTACGTCTACCCGGCGCGTGAGGGGGTCGCTCTGCCTGCGGGCTGGGCGCAGGTGGCGCCGCTGCCGACGACGCCGGCCACGTTGCCCGCCGAGCAGGTGCAGGCCGGCCGCGAGAAGTGGATCGGTGCATGGCGCTCGCTCATGGGGGCCTGACCCCGGCGCGCACGTTCCGCACCGCCGGGCTCGTGCTGCTCGGGCTGGGGCCCGTCGCGTTCCTGGTGGTGTTCTTCGCCTGGCCGGTGGTGGCGATCGTCGGCCGCGGGTTCTCCGCGGGCGGCGTCGGCACCGTGCTCGGTGACGCGCGGACCTGGCAGCTCGCCGGGTTCACCCTGGCCAGCGCGGCGGCGTCGACGGTCGTCGCGGTGCTGGCCGGGTTGCCGGTGGCGTACCTGCTCGCCCGCGTGCGGCTGCCCGGCGTCGGGCTCGCGCGCACGCTGGTGCTGGTGCCCTTCGTGCTGCCGACGGTCGTGGTCGGCCTCGCCTTCCGCGCGATCTGGCCGGACGGTGGCGTGCTGCCGCTGGTACTGGCCAACGCCTTCTTCAACGTCGCCGTGGTCGCGCGGACCGTGTCCGGGCTGTGGTCGCACCTCGACCCGCGGGCGACGGAAGCGGCCCGGGCGTTGGGCGCGTCGCCGTGGCGGGCTTTCCGCACGGTGACGCTGCCCGCGCTCGGCCCGGCCGTCGCGTCGGCCGCCGCGGTGGTGTTCCTGTTCTGCGCCACCAGTTTCGGCGTGGTCCTGATCCTCGGCGGCGGCCGGTACCGCACCCTCGAGACCGAGATCTACCTGCGCACGGTCGACCTGCTCGACCTCTCGGGCGCGGCGGCGCTCTCGCTGGTCCAGTTCGCGGCCGTGCTGGCGGCGCTGGTCCTCGGCGCGGTGGCGCGGAAGCGGCGGGAGAACGCCGTCCGGCTGCGGTCCGCGCTGGCCACGGCCCGCCGGCCGCGCGGCGGCGAGTGGTGGACGGTCGGTGCCGCGGCGGTGGTGCTGGCGCTGCTGATGACCCCGATCGCCGCCCTGCTGGCCGAGTCGGTCTCCGGCGCGGAGGGCTGGAGCTTCGCCGGGTACCGCGCGCTGTCCGGTACCGGCGCGAACGACGCGTTGCAGGTCTCCGGGTGGACGGCGGCACGGAACTCACTGGCCGCGGCCACCGACGCCACTCTGCTCGCGCTGGCCGTCGGCGTGCTCGCCAGCGTGGTGCTGGTCGCGCTGCGCCGCGCGCCCGGCCGACTCGCCCGCGGTGTGGGCGAGACCCTGGACGCCGCGCTGATGCTGCCCCTGGGCGTTTCCGCCGTGACGGTCGGCTTCGGTTACCTCATCACGCTCGACGCCCTGCCCGGCGACCTGCGGACGTCGCCGATGCTCGTGCCGCTCGCCCAGGCGCTGGTGATCATCCCGCTGGTGGTGCGGATGGTGCTGCCGGTGCTGCGGGCGGTGGACGTGCGGCTGCGCCAGGCCGCGTCGACGCTCGGGGCGAGCCCGGCGCGGGTGTGGCGTGAGATCGACCTGCCGCTCACGGCCCGTTCGCTGGTGGCCGCGGCGGGCTTCGGATTCGTGGTGGCGCTGGGTGAATTCGGCGCGACCAGCTTCCTCGCCCGCCCGGACGCGCCGACGCTGCCGGTGGCCGTCGCGACGCTGATGGGGCGGCCGGGTGAGCTGAACAACCAGATGGCCTACGCCGCGTGCGCGCTGCTGATGGTGGTGACCGTGGCGGCCGTCGCGCTGATCGACCGCTTCGGCTCGGTCCGCGGGCACGGTTCGGTGGGGGAGTTCTAGTGGCCTTGTCGGTACGGGACCTGACCGTCCACTACGGATCTTTCGCGGCGGTGCGCGACGCCCGCCTCGACCTCGCCGACGGCGAGGTGCTGGCCCTGCTCGGCCCGTCCGGCTCGGGGAAGTCGACGCTGCTGCGCGCGATCACCGGTCTGGAACCCTCGACCTCGGGTTCGGTGCGCTGGGACGGCGACGACCTCGCGCCGGTGCCGGTGCACCGGCGCGGTTTCGGCCTGGTGTTCCAGGACGGGCAGCTCTTCCCGCACCGCGACGTCGCCGCCAACATCGCGTTCGGGCTGCGGATGCACGGCGTGCCCCGGCGCGAGCACGCCGCGCGCGTGGCGGCCCTGCTGGAGCTCGTCGGGCTCACCGGTTTCGCCCGGCGGCGCGTGACCGAGCTGTCCGGCGGCCAGGCCCAGCGGGTCGCGCTGGCCCGCGCGCTCGCGCCGAAACCGCGGCTGCTGCTGCTGGACGAGCCGCTGTCCGGACTGGACGCGGGACTGCGTGAGCAGCTCGCCATCGATCTGGCGGAGTTGCTGCGGCGCAACAAGATCACCGCCCTGCTGGTGACGCACGACCAGGAGGAGGCGTTCACGCTGGCCGACCGGGTCGCCGTGCTGGAGGCCGGCCGGATCCGCCAGGAGGGCGCCGTGCGGTCGGTCTGGCTGCGCCCGGCCGACGACGGCGTGGCGCGGTTCCTGGGCGTGACCTCGTTCACGGACGGGATCGCGGCCGACGGGGTGGTGCGCACGGCGTTCGGCGACGTCACGCTCGCGGCCGTCCCGGACGGGCCGGTGCGGCTGGGCTTGCGTCCGCACGCGTTGCGGGTGGCGGCTTCGGGCGTCGAAGGCGAGGTCACGGCCGCGGTGCACCGCCGTGAGCACCTGCGGCTGGTGGTTTCGGTGGGTGGGTCCACTGGATCCACTGAGTCCGCTGGATCCACTGTGGACGCCGTGGCGCCGGTGGCGGCGGATCACCGCGCGGGTGATCCCGTCCGGCTGGTGCTGGATCCGGACGGGATCGCCGTCGTCGGCTGAAGCGGGCTCAGCCGTCCCGGGTGATCAGCCGGGCGTAGGCGATGGACAGGCCCACCACGATGTAGCACACCGCGCGCAGCGCGCCCTCGCCCAGCATCGTGGTCGCCATCGGGTCCTGCAGGACCCCGGCCGGGGCCAGGGTCCAGTTCCGCGTGAGCAGGAACGGGTGCAGCCAGCTCAGCGAGCTCAGGAAGCCGAGGATGGTGAACACGATGCTCCCGGCCAGCACCGAGGCCACCACCAGCATCGGGTGCTCGGTGAAGCTGGACAGGGCCAGCGCGACCGCGCCCACCGCCCACAGCTGCAGCACGATCCAGGCCGCCACCAGCAGGATGCGGCCCAGCGCCTCCCACAGCGACAGGGTGGTGCCGGACAGCGTGAACAGCGAGCCGGTGCCGTTGATGACCAGTCCGGTGACCACGCCGGTCACGACCATGGCCAGTACGGCCACCGCCGAGACCGTGGCGACGCCGAAGGCCTTCACCGTCAGCAGCCGGCCCCGGCTGACCGGGGCGATCAGCCAGCCGCGCAGGGTTCCGTGGGCCGTTTCGCCCGCGATGGCGTCCGCGCCGGCCATGGCCGAGGCCAGCGGCAGGAGCAGGGTCAGCGTCATCACCATCGCGGCGATGGGCAGCACCAGCGCGTTGTTCACCGCCGCGCCGATCAGGGCGGCGCCACCGCCGTCGTCCGGGCCGCCCGAACCCGCGTCCTGGCCCGCCAGGGTGAGCCCGACCCCGATCACGATCGGCACCAGCGCCAGCAGCGCGAGCACGGCCAGCGTGCGCGGGCGCCGGAAGATCCAGCGCAGCTCGGCCGCGATCAGCCGGGGCAACGGCACCGTGTCGTGGCCCGTGCGCGGCGCGGGCGCCGCGAGTGCCTGCGTGGTCATGCGTCCCCCTCGGAAGAAACCCCGTGACCCTCAGAGTCCCCGGAGCGCTCGGTGGAAGCCGCCGCCGTGCCCTCGGTGAGCCGGGCGAACAGGTCCTCCAGACCGGTGCGCGCCCGCGTGGCCTCGTGGACCGCGACCCCCGCCCGTACGAGCACTTCCAGCACCCGGGGCGCGGCGGTCACGGTGAGGTCGGCGCGGACCCCGTCCGGGGTCAGCCGGGCCCCGATCCGGTTCTCCCGCAACGCTTCCACCGCGAGCCCGGCGTCAGGCGTGCGCACCAGCAGCGCCGCGTTGCCCGACTCCAGCAGCTCGGCCAGCTCCCCCTGCGCGACGACGTTGCCGGATTGCAGCACCGCGACGTGCGTGCACGTCGCCTCGACTTCGGCGAGCAGGTGCGAGGAGACGACCACGGTCACGCCGTCGGCGTGCAGCTCGGCCACGATCCGGCGGATCTCCCTGGTGCCGGCGGGGTCGAGACCGTTCGTCGGCTCGTCGAGCACGATCATCTTCCGCGGTACGAGCAACGCCCCCGCGAGGCCCAGCCGCTGCTTCATGCCGAGGGAGTAACCCTTGTACCGGCGGCGCGAAGCGGCGGTCAGGCCGACGCGGTCGAGCGCCGCGTCGACTGCGGGCTGGATGCCGGCCGAGTTCAGCCGCGGCTCGGCCGCCGCGAAGCGGATCAGGTTGTCCCGGCCGGAGAGGAACGGGTGGAAGCCCGGCCCCTCGACCAGTGCGCCGACGTCGGGCAGCGAGTGGGCCGCGCCTTCGGGCATCGGCCGTCCGAGCAGTTCCACCTCGCCCTCGGTGGGGCGCACCAGCCCGAGCAGCATCCGGATCGTGGTGGTCTTGCCCGAGCCGTTCGGCCCGAGCATGCCGAGCACCGCGCCTTCGGGCACGTCGAGGTCGACGTGGTCCACCGCGACCGTGCCGCGGTAGACCTTGCGCAGGCCCCGGGTGCGCGCCGCGAGCGCAACCGCCGGGGCGGGCACCTCCTCGGAGGTGCCCGCCCCGGGTTCGGACGACTTCGTCGCCGTGTTCGTCACTTGGTGCCCAGCGCTTCGTAGAGCACCTGCGCCGGCACCGCGCCGGCGGCGAACCGGCCGTCGTCGGTCAGCACGGCGGTGCCCACCTTGGTCGTGACCAGGTAGCCGCTGCCCCAGGTGCCGTTCACGGGCTTGGCCACCCGGCTGAGCAGCTTCTGCGGGTCGACGCCGCGGCCCTCGGCCGAGCCGGAAGTCTGCTTCGGCGTGAGCGAACCGGCCGGCAGCTTGCCCGTGACCACGGTGTCCCAGCCGTCGCCGACGACCTTGAGGTCGTGGCGGACCTGCTGGGCCTCGGCCTTGGCCTGCTCGCCCACCTCGGCGGTCTTCTCGGTCACCTTCGCGCCCTGCGGCGGGGTGAAGGCGAACTCGCTCGCGGCCTGCGGGGTGAACTCGATGTCCGAGAACGCCAGCTCGAGCGCCGGAGTGGTGGTTCCGTTGCTCAGCACCGAAACCCGCAGCGGCATCCGGGTCTGCGAGTCGACCGCCACGCGGATTTCGCGCAGCAGCGTGCGCTCGGCCGGCTTGGGGGTCAGCACCAGCTCGTAGGCCGGCCGGTCGGCCACCGTGGCCGTGCCGTCGACGGAGACGGTGCTGCTCTCGCGGACCTTCGCCAGCAGCTCGGTGGCCGCGCCGGCCGGGTCCGACATCTTGCCCGCGTCGACGCCCGCGCCGGGCTTCGCGGCGACACCGGCCGGGATCGTGGTCTTGGTGGCGGTGTTGTTCTTCGAGTTGTAGTCCCAGACGGTGGTGCCGTCGTGGATGATCGTCTCCTGCGAGCTGCCCTGCGCGAGCGCCAGCTTCGACTTGCCCGCTCCGTCGCTGAAGACGTGCGCGGAGTCGACGTTCAGCGCCCCCGCCCCCGGGATCGCGCTGCCGAGGCTCGGCAGGCCGAGGTTGTTGCTCACGCTCACCGTGCCGTCGAACGCCCCCGGCTTCGCCGTCAGCACGGACTGGACCAGGCTCTCGGCGCTGACCGCCGGCAGCGCCGGGGCGGCCCCGGCCGTGGCCGGCATGGCCACGACGGCCAGCCCGCCGACGCCGAGCGCGGTGCCGACGACCGCGGCGGTGATCGCTTTCTTCTTCGGATCCATGGTGTCTCTCCCTGCGTCTCCGGGCTCCAGTGTGCCCGGCTCCCGGTTCAGAGGTTTCCCGGCCGAGCCTGAGATACCCCTGAATGTTCGGCCGCCGGGGCTGAGATCGCGCTGAGAGCTCGCGCGGGACCAGCGGAAACCGGCCATGATGAAGCCCGTGAACCCTCGAGTGCTGGTGGTGGACGACGAGCCCGGCGTGCGCAAGGCGCTCCAGCGCGGGCTGCGCGCGGAGGGCATGGACGTGGTCACGGCCGCCGACGGGCCGGCCGGTCTGCACCTCGCGCGCACCGGCGCGTTCGACGTGGTGCTGCTCGACATCATGCTGCCCGGGCTGTCCGGCTACCGCGTGCTGGAACGGCTGCGCGCGGAGAACGTGGTCACGCCGGTGCTGCTGCTTTCGGCCAAGGACGGCGAGGTCGACCAGGCCGACGGCCTCGACCTCGGCGCCGACGGTTACCTGGTGAAGCCGTTCTCGTTCGTCGTGCTGGTCGCGCAGGTGCGCGCGACGCTGCGGCGCGCCGGCCCGGACGCCTCGCGCGGCACGGTGAAGCTCGGCGCGCTGGAGGTCGACCGGGCGCTGCGGCAGGTGCGCTGGAACGGCGCCGAGGTGCCGCTCAGCCCGCGGGAGTTCGCGCTGCTGGAGGTGCTGGTCGGCCGGGCCGGCACGGTGGTGACGAAGGACGAGCTGCTGCGCGCGGTGTGGGGCGAGGAGCAGGCCGTGACGCGCAACCTGGTCGAGGTCTACGTCGGTTACGTGCGGCGCAAGCTCGACGCCGTGGGGGCGGGCGCGCTGCTGCGGACCGTCCGCGGGCACGGCTACCTGGCCGCGGACCCGCAGCCGGACGAGGTTCGGTGATCGGCTCGCCGTCCTGGTGGCGCGGCCGTTCGCTGCCGGTCCGCATCACCGTGCTCGCCACCACGATCACCCTGGCCGGCCTGCTCGGGCTGGCCCTGCTGGCGGCGGACCGGCTGGAGCCGCTGCTGGTGGATTCCGTCGACCGCGAGCTGACGGCCACCCTCGGCCCGGCTTCGGCCGAGGTCTCGGCCGGTCGGCCGCCGCCCCTGCGCGATCCGGTCACCGTGCGGGTGCTGGACATCGCCGGCGGGCCCGCCGACGGCCGTCCGGTGCCGCCGCTGGACCCCGCGCAGATCAGGCAGCTCAAGGCCGGTCAGCCGGTGCAGACCGGCAGCTCGCGCTGGCGCGGGCAGGTGGTCACCGAGCCGGACGGCACGCCCCGGCTGGTGCTCGCGGGCGCCGGGCTGGCCGGGTTCGGCGCGGCGGTGGAGTACGGCGGGTTCTGGCTGCTCGCGGTCGCGCTGGCCGGCGCCGCGGTCGCGGGGATCGCGACCTGGCTGGTGGTGCGGTTCGCGCTGCGGCCGGTGGCGCGGATGCGCGGGCTGGTGCGGTCGCTGCCGCCCGGCTCACGGCTGCCGCTGCCGTCTTCGCACGACGAACTGCGCGCGCTGGCCCAGGAGTTCAACGCCCTGCTCGTGCGCCAGGAGGAGGTGAGCGACCGGTTGCGCCGCTTCACCGGCGACGCCGCGCACGAGCTGCGTTCGCCGGTCGCGTCGATCCGGGTGCAGGCCGAGGTCGCCGTCACGAACCCGGATCCGGAGCTGGCCCAGGAGACGCTGTCGGACATCCTCACCGAGGCCGAACGGCTGTCGTCCCTTTTGGACGGGCTGCTGGCCCTGGCCCGCTCGGACGCGGGGGAGGTGCCGCCCGCGGAGCCGGTCGAGGTGGTGACCGAGGTTCGCGCGGCCGTCGGACGGCTGCCCGCCGGTTCGCCGGAGACCCGCGTGAGCACCGCCGTCGGGCAGGCCTGGGCTTCGGCCGCGCACGCGGAGGTGCAACTGGTGCTGGACAACCTCCTGCGCAACGCCGGCCGGTACGCCACCGGGCAGATCGTGGTCTCGGTGCTCGCTTCCCGCAGCGCCGTGCGCGTGGTCGTGGACGACGACGGGCCGGGCATCGCGCCCGAGCACCGCGCCAAGGTCTTCGACCGCTTCTACCGGGTGGCCGACGATCGGGCGCGTTCCTCCGGCGGCACCGGCCTGGGTCTGGCGATGGTCGCCGAAGCCGTGCGACGCCGGGGTGGCCGGGTGCGGGTCGGGGAGTCGCCGGACGGCGGGGCGCGGTTCGAGGTGTCGTGGCGGCCGGCGCGTTAGCCGCGCGCCGCTCCCGGCGGGCCGTGCGGAAAAGCGCCGGGGGAAGGCGAACCCGGGCTGCTCATTCGTGGGCGCGGCGGGTGCGGGAGACTGGGCCGATGGACGGGGTCATCGTCGGGGCCGCGCTGGTGCGCGACGGAAAACTGCTCGCCCAGCAGCGGGCGTGGCCGCCGCACCACGCGGGGCAGTGGGAGCTTCCGGGCGGGCGCGTCGAAGCGGGTGAGACCGAGGCGTTCGCGCTGGCGCGTGAGTGCCAGGAGGAGCTGGACGTCACCGTCACGATCGGGACGCGCGTCGGTGCCGAGGTGCCGCTGCCCGGCGGAAAGGTGCTGCGGGTGTACTCCGCCGCGCTGATCTCGCCGGGGGACGAGCCGCGCGCGGTCGAGCACACCGCGCTGCGCTGGGTCGGTCCGGACGACCTCGACGACCTCGACTGGCTGCCCGCCGACCGCGGGCTGATCCCGGACCTGCGCGCCCTGCTCGGATGACGCTTCCGCTCGGGCGGAAGCGCCACCCGAGGGCCCTTCAGCCGGCGCCGATCAGCCGCAGGGCCGCCGAAACGCGGTGCGCGCCCCGTTCGGCCGCTCTCGCGGCACCTGCCTTGCGCACCCGCTCCAGCTCCGCGACGTCGCCGAGCAAGGCCTTGGTGCGCTCCCGGATCGGCCGCAGCTCCTCGATCACGGCGTCGGCGACGGCGTCCTTGAGCACGCCGTAGGACGGGTACTCGTCGGCCAGCGCTTTCGGATCGCCGTCGGTGCACGCGGCCAGGACCTCCAGCAGGTTCGCGATCCCCGGCCGGGTTTCGGGCGCGTACGCGGGCACCGAGCCGCCGTCGGTGCGCGCGCGGCGGATCTTGCGGCGCACCTGGTCCGGCTCGTCGAGGACGAACACCACCCCGGCCGAATCGTGCGCGGACTTCGACATCTTCCGCGTCGGGTCGGCGAAGTCCTTCACCCGCGCGCCGGTCATCGGCAGCACGGCCGCCGGGACGGTGAACACCTCGCCGTAGGTGGTGTTGAACCGCTTCGCCAACGTCCGCGCCAGCTCCACGTGCTGGCGCTGGTCCTCGCCGACCGGCACCTCGTCGGCCCCCTGCAACAGGATGTCGGCGGCCATCAGCACCGGGTAGGTGAGCAGGCTCAGCCGGACCCCGGCCTGGCCGCCGGGTCTGCCGTCCGCACCGCCGCGGGCCGCCTTCTCCTTGAACTGGATCATCCGCGCGGCCTCGCCGTAGGCGCAGGTGCATTCCAGCACCCAGGTCAGCGCGCCGAGGTCCCGGGCGATGTCGGACTGCACGAACACGTGGTCCGGCGAGATGCCCGAGGCCACCAGCACCGCGAGCTGCTCGGTGGCGAGCGAGCGGAGCCGGGCCGGGTTGTGCTGGGTGGTCATGGCGTGCAGGTCCGAGACGAAGTAGAGGTCTTCGGGACCGCCGTGGGACGCCCAGCGGCGCACCGCGCCGAGGTGGTTGCCGAGCTGGGTGTGGCCGGACGGGGTGATGCCGGACAGCTGGACCATGGGTCTTTCCTCTCCCTGGGTGTGCCCCGGGAGGAGACCGCGCCACTGCGGGGAGGCCGCCCACCGGGGCGGCCTTCGCCGAGTTCTGCTCAGCTCGGAACTTCGGGGCCGCCGAGGGGCGGCCACCACTGGTTGTCCGGCGTGAGCACGGTCTCAGCCTAAGGCATTTCCGCGGGACACGGGGGCCGAACCGGTACTACCGTCGAAGCATGTTCGTCGTGCTGCTCGACTACGTCGCCCCCACCGAAGAGATCGACCGCGCCCTGCCCGACCACCGGGAGTGGCTCACGAAGCACTACGAGCAGGGGCGCTTCCTCGCTTCGGGCCCACGCGACCCGCGCGTCGGCGGCGTGCTCATCACCCGCTCGATGGACCGGGCGGAGCTGGACGCGATCCTGGCCGCCGATCCGTTCTCGGTGCGGGGCCTGGCCCGGTACGAGGTGATCGGGTTCTCCCCGACGATGACCGCGCCGGAGTTGGCCGACGAGGCCGTCCGGCCCTGATCGTCCGGGGTGGTGTGAGCAGACTCGCACTGTCATCCCCGACACGGGCGGCCGGACCGGCGGGCCCACCGATCGCGACCTCGGACACGACCTCGGACGGGGGCCGGCTCAGGCGACCCGGGCCAGGTCGTTCTTGGCCTTCTTCAGGGCCAGCACCGGGCACTTCTTGCAGCGTGGCTTGGACTGGCAGCACTTCTTCTTGATCTTGCCGGCCTTCATCAGCTTGCGCACGACCGCCCGAGGGTCGTCCGGCTGCTTCTTGCCCACGAAGGCTCCCTCGTCGCTGGTGACGTCCGGCTTTCCACCTTAGGTGAGCCTAACCGATCCAGGGGCATGGCGGTACTCACAGTTCGGCGGGAGGTACCATTGTGCAGTCCGCGTGTGGCCAAAGCCGGCCACGGAACCCGGAGTCGTGCGAAAGCGCACGGAACTCCGCCCGCGACGCGGCCGCCCACCCGCCTTTGAAGTTCAGGAGTCTTCGCGTGCCCGCAGCCAGCGCCACCGCCGTCGAAACCGGCCGCGCGTCCGGCAAGACCCGGCCCGACCTGCGCAACGTCGCCATCGTCGCACACGTCGACCACGGCAAGACCACCCTGGTCGACGCCATGCTCCGCCAGTCCGGCGCGTTCGCCGAACGGGCCGAGCTGGTCGACCGGGTGATGGACTCCGGTGAGCTCGAACGCGAAAAGGGCATCACCATCCTGGCCAAGAACACCTCGATCCACCGCCAGACGCCCGAGGGCCAGGTGACCATCAACGTCATCGACACCCCCGGCCACGCCGACTTCGGCGGCGAGGTCGAGCGCGGCCTGGCCATGGTCGACGGCGTCGTGCTGCTGGTCGACGCCAGCGAGGGCCCGCTCCCGCAGACCCGCTTCGTGCTGCGCAAGACCCTCGAAGCCGGACTGCCGGTGATCCTGGTGGTCAACAAGACCGACCGGCCCGACGCCCGGATCTCCGAGGTCGTCGAGGAGACCCACGACCTGCTGCTGGAGCTGGCCAGCGACATCGAGGACGCCGACCACGACGCGATCCTCGACCTGCCGGTGGTCTACGCCTCCGCGCGGGCCGGCAAGGCCGCCCTGGAGCAGCCCGCCGACGGCGAGGTGCCCGAGAGCGAGAACCTGGACCCGCTGTTCGACACCCTGCTGCGCCACGTCCCGCCGCCCGCCGCGGACCTCGACGCGCCGCTGCAGGCGCTGGTCACCAACCTCGACGCGTCCAACTTCCTCGGCCGCATCGGGCTGATCCGCATCCACGCCGGCAAGCTGCGCAAGGGCCAGACCGTGGCCTGGATGCGCGAGGACGGCACGACGCAGAACGTGCGCATCTCCGAGCTGCTGGTCACCGAGGCGCTCACCCGCGTGCCGGCGACCGAGGCCAGCGCGGGCGAGCTGGTCGCCATCGCCGGCATCCCGGACATCACCATCGGCGACACCCTGGCCGACCCGGAGAACCCGGTGGCGCTGCCCCGGATCACCGTCGACCAGCCCGCGATCTCGATGACCATCGGCGTGAACACCTCGCCGCTGGCCGGGCGCAACGGCGGGGACAAGGTCACCGCGCGGCTGGTCAAGGCCCGCCTGGACCAGGAGCTGATCGGTAACGTCTCGATCCGGGTGATCCCGACCGAGCGCCCCGACACCTGGGAGGTCCAGGGCCGCGGCGAGCTGGCGCTGGCCATCCTGGTCGAGCAGATGCGCCGGGAGGGCTTCGAGCTGACCGTCGGCAAGCCGCAGGTGGTCACCCGGGTCATCGACGGCAAGGTGCACGAGCCGTTCGAGCGCCTGTCCATCGACTCGCCGGAGGAGCACCTCGGCGCGATCACCCAGCTCCTGGCCGCGCGCAAGGGCCGGATGGAGCACATGGGCGGGCACGGCTCCGGCCGGCTCAAGCTCGACTACGTGCTGCCGGCCCGCGGGCTGATCGGCTTCCGCACCGACTTCCTCACCGAGACCCGCGGCACCGGCATCGCGAACCACGTGTTCGAGGGCTACTTCCCGTGGGCGGGCGAGATCCGCACCCGTCACAGCGGTTCCCTGGTCGCCGACCGCACCGGCCCGGTCACCGCGTACGCGATGATCCAGCTGGCCGACCGCGGCACCTTCTTCGTGGAGCCGGGCGCCGACGTGTACGAGGGCATGGTCGTGGGCGAGAACCCGCGGTTCGAGGACCTCGACATCAACATCACCAAGGAGAAGAAGCTGACCAACATGCGTCAGTCCTCCGCCGACGTGATGGAGACGCTGGCCCGCCCGCGCAAGATGGGCCTGGAGGAGGCGCTGGAGTTCTGCTCGGTCGACGAGTGCGTCGAGGTCGCCCCGGAGGTCGTGCGCGTCCGCAAGGTCACCCTGGACATCAACACCCGCGCCAAGGAGCGTTCGCGGGCCAAGAGCCGCGACCAGGGCTGAGCCGCCGGATCGAGCCGAAGGGCGCCGCCTCCCGCACGGGTGGCGGCGCCCTTCTTCGTGGGACGGCGACCGCGGATTTCGCGGGCCGGGGAACGGAACCCCGGGCCCCTCCCGGCCGTCCACCGGTTGGCGGTACCCACTCCGGTGTCACGGGGCTCGGCCGGATGTGGGAATCTCGGTGCCGGGCGGGGCCCGGACGTGGCAGCATGTCGTCGGACTTCGGGGCAGCGGAACGGGCGGAGGGACGAGAGCGTGCGGATGGGACGCAGGGCGGCGCCGGTGCTGGTGCTCGCGGTCGTGCTCCTCGCCGCTTGCTCGAACACCCCGCCGCCGCCGGTGGTGACCTCTCCCGCCGCGTCGAGCACCCCGCTGCTGCCCACCCCCTCGCAGATCGTGGTCGGGGTCGACGACGTGGTCGGCGGCTACAACCCGCACAACCTGGCGGACTCCTCCACGGTCACCTCCGCGCTCTCGCAACTGCTGCTGCCTTCGGTGTTCCGCACCGCCGACGACGGCACCCGCAAGCTGGACAAGACGCTGATGACCTCGGCCGAGGTCGTCTCCCAGGTGCCGTTCACGGTCAAGTACGAGATCCGGCCCGACGCCTCCTGGTCCGACGGGGCGCCGATCGCCACCGAGGACTTCATCTACCTGTACAACGCGATGAAGTCCGAGCCCGGCGTGATCGAGCCCGCGGGCTACCGGCTGATCTCCACCATCGACCAGCGCGACGGCGGCAAGGGCGTCGAGGTGACCTTCAGCAAGCCGTACCCGGCCTGGCCGACGCTGTTCGACAACCTGCTGCCCCAGCACCTGCTCAAGGACGCCCCGGGCGGCTGGCCGACCGCGCTGGCGTCCAGCTTCCCGGCCGTGGCGGGGCCGTTCGCGATCAAGACCATCGACACCGCGCGGGGCGAGGTGATCCTGCAGCGCAACGACCGCTACTGGGAGAAGCCCGCGGCCGTGGACACGCTGGTGCTGCGCCGTTCCGACCCGTCCGGCATCGCGACGGCGCTGCGCAGCGGCAACGACCAGTTCTCCGTCACCCGCACCGATTCCACCGGTCTGCAGTTGCTCAACGACCTCGGTCCGGCGGTCCGGCTGCACACGCTGGCCCGGCCGGTGGAGGCGAGTGTGCTGCTGCGGCCGGTGAGCGCGTCGCTGTCCAATACGGACGTGCGGGCCGGGGTGGCGGCCCTGCTCGACCGGTCGAAGCTGATCACGGCGGGCGCCAAGGGCGGCCCTTCGGCGACGCTGAAGGCCGACGCCCAGGTGCGGCCGCCGGCCGGCCAGGGCTACACGGCCACCATCCCGCCCGGCCCGCCCGCCACACCGGACCCGGCGAAGGCCGAGCAGCACTTCAAGGCCGCGGGCTACACCAAGGACGCCGGGGTGTGGCGCAAGGGGACCAAGACCCTGTCGCTGGTCGTGGCCTCACCCGGTGCGGCCGAGCCGTACGCCTCGATCGCCAAGGAGCTGACGGCCGAGCTGATCGCGGGCGGCGTGCAGGTCACGCCCGTCACCCCACAGCCGCGTGACCTGTTCTCCTCCCTGCTGGCGATGCCGGTGCTCGACGGCCAGCAGCAGGCGGGCCCGGACACGAACGGCAACGTCGGCGTCGACATCGCCGTGGTCCCCCAGTCCGTGGGGGGCGACCCGGCTTCGGTGCTCGCCTCGAACTTCGGCTGCGCCCCGGACCAGGCCACGGCGGACAAGACCAAGCCCGTGGTCCCGGCCAACACCGCCGGCCTGTGCGACGAAGGACTCCAGGCCACGATCGATTCCGCCCTCACCGGCTCCACCACCGTGGAAGAGGCGCTGAGGACGCTGGAACCGGCCCTGTGGGCGACGAACGTGATGATCCCGCTGTTCCAGGTGGCCGACACCCTCGCCATCGGCAAGGGCATCTCGGGCCTGACCGCGGGCCCGCCGATGGAGGGCCCGTTCGGCTCGGCGGTCAACTGGACCCGCGGCAGCAGCTAGGAGTTCCGGCCGCCCGGTGTTCGGGCCCAGTGGTGGGATTCCCCGGGGCGAAACCGAAAAGCGGCCCCGTCCACAGTGGACAGGGCCGCTTTCCCGGACGGAGCCGCTCAGATCAGCTGCAGGCTCTCCGCGAAGTGACAGGCCGTGGGGTGGCCCTGGCCGCGGTCGACCAGGGCGGGCTCCTCGGTCGAGCACTTCTGGCGGCCGGCGTCGTCGATCTCGTTGGCGAACTTCGGGCAGCGCGTGCGGAAGCGGCAGCCGGACGGCGGGTTGGCCGGGCTCGGCACGTCGCCGGTGATCACGATGCGCTGGCGGGTGCGCTCCTTGCGCGGGTCCGGCACCGGGATCGCCGAGATCAGCGCCTGCGTGTACGGGTGCGTCGGGCGGTTGAACAGGTCCTCGGCCGCCGCGGTCTCCACGATCTTGCCCAGGTACATCACCGCGATGCGGTCCGCCACGTGCCGGACCACCGAGAGGTCGTGCGACACGAACAGGTAGGACAGCCCGAACTCCGCCTGCAGGTCCTTCAGCAGGTTGAGCACACCGGCCTGGATCGACACGTCCAGCGCCGAGACCGGCTCGTCCAGCACCAGCACCTTGGGCTTCAGCGCGAGCGCGCGGGCGATGCCGATGCGCTGGCGCTGGCCGCCGGAGAACTCGTGCGGGAAGCGGTTGCCGTGCTCCGGGCGCAGGCCCACGGTCTTCATCAGGTCACGGACCTGCTGGCGGCCGCCGTCGTTGTACATCCCGTGGATGCGCAGCGGCTCGGCGATGATCTCGTTCACCGGCAGCCGCGGGTCCACCGACGCGTACGGGTCCTGGAACACGATCTGCATGCTGCGCCGCAGCCGCTGCAGCTCGCGGTTCTGCATCTTGCCCAGGCTGCGGCCCTCGTAGGTCACCTCGCCCGAGGTGAGCGGCTGCAGGGCCAGCGCCACGCGCGCGGTGGTCGACTTGCCGCAGCCGGACTCGCCGACCAGCGCCAGGGTCTCGTGGTCGTAGATGTCGAACGAAACGTCCGACACCGCCTGCACCGCGCCCGAGGTGCGGCGGAAGAGGCCGCCACCGCGGATGGGGAAGTGCTTGACCAGGTTCTTCGCGGACAGGACGGGCGTCCGGGCCGCCGTTGCCTCGCTCATGAGTTCGTCTCCGTGTCGCTCGCGGTGGCCTCGACGACGACCGGGACGGCCGCCGTGTCGGCCGAGGTGGCGCTGAACAGCTCGGCCGGGTCCCGGCCGACCACCTGGTCGGTGAAGTGGCAGGCCGCGTGCTGACCCCCGGGGCCGGCGGTCAGCGGCGGCTCCTCCTCGTCGCAGATCGGCTGCGACAGCGGGCAGCGCGGGCTGAACGGGCAGCCCGGCGGCATGTTCGTGGTGGCGGGCGGCGAGCCGGTGATCGGGGTGAGCCGCTCGGTCTTCACGTCGAGCCGGGGCAGGCTGCCCAGCAGGCCCAGGGTGTAGGGCATCCGCGGCTCGTAGAAGATCTCGTCGACCGTGCCGGACTCGACCACCTTGCCCGAGTACATCACGTGGACCCGGTCGGCCGCGCCCGCGATCACCCCGAGGTCGTGGGTGATCAGCACCATCGCCGCGCCCGTCTCCTGCTGCGCCGCCTTCAGCGCTTCGAGGATCTGGGCCTGCACGGTGACGTCCAGGGCGGTGGTCGGCTCGTCCGCGATGATCACGTCCGGGTTGTTGGCCATCGCGATCGCGATCACCACGCGCTGGCGCATACCGCCGGAAAGCTGGTGCGGGTACTCGTTCGCGCGCTGCGCCGGGTTCGGGATGCGCACCAGTTCCAGCAGCTCGACCGCCTGCTTGCGCGCGGCGTCCTTGCGGATGTCGTTGTGCGCGGTGATCGCCTCGGCGATCTGGTCGCCCACCGTGTACACCGGGTTGAGCGAGGTCATCGGGTCCTGGAAGACCATCGAGATGCCCTTGCCGCGGACCTTGTTGAGCTCTTTCTCGCTGGCCTTGAGCAGCTCGACCCCGCCGAAGCGGATGGAGCCGGACACCTGGGCGGTGCGGGGCAGCAGCCCCATCACGGCCAGCGAGGTGACCGACTTGCCCGAGCCGGATTCGCCGACGATGCCCAGCACCTCGCCGCGGCGCAGCTGGTAGTTCACCCCGCGGACGGCCTTGACCAGGCCCTCCCCGGTCGGGAACTGGACCGTCAGGTCCTCCACCACGAGGACGGGGTCGCCGCTCCCCGCCTGGGCCTCGTACTCGCTCATGCGCGCACCTTCGTCTGCTGGGGGTCGAACGCGTCCCGCAGGCCGTCCCCGATGAAGTTGATCGTCAGCGCGATCAGGATGATGAAGACGCCCGGGAAGTAGAACAGCCACGGGCGGGTGTCGACCGCCGTCTGCGCGGTGCTGACGAGCAGGCCGAGCGAGGTGTCGGGCAGCTGGACGCCGAAGCCCAGGAACGACAGCGCGGTCTCCAGGAGGATCGCGATCGAGACCAGGATGGTCAGGTTCACGATGATCGAGCCGAGCGCGTTGGGCACCAGGTGCCGGAAGATGATCCGCGCGTCGCTGGCGCCGAGGGCCTTCGACGCCTCGACGAACTCCTTCTCCCGCAAGGAAAGCACCACGCCGCGGGCGACCCGCGAGACGTAGGCCCAGTACAGCCCGCCGATGACCAGGGCGATCAGCCACCAGGTGCCGCCGGACTGGTGGGCCAGCACCGCGGCCACCGCGAGCAGCGGCAGGGTGAGCACCAGGTCGGCGATGCGCATCAGGATGGTGTCGAGCCAGCCGCGGTAGTAGCCGGCCACGGCGCCCCAGACGGTGCCGACGACCGTCGCGAAGATCGCGACCAGCACCGAGATCTGCAGCGAGATCTGGGTCCCGCGCATCACCTGCGCGAGCTGGTCGTGGCCGATCGCGTCGGTGCCGAACGGGTGCTCGCCCGAGGGCGGGGCCGAGTTGTCCGGCGTGATGGTGTCGGGGCCGTACTTCCAGAACAGCGCGCCGAGGTAGGCGAACAGCACGATCAGCACGAACACGATCAGGCTGATCATCGCCAGCCGGTGCTGCAGGAACCGCCGGAAGACCAGCTGGGCCTGGCTGCGCTCCTTGACGGTGAACTCGCGTTCGGGGGCGCCGGCCGGGGTGACCGACTCTTCCGGCGAGGTGTGGGAGCCGCCGATGGTGGCAGGGGGTCCCGCGAAATTGTCAGGCATACCGGATCCTCGGGTCGAGCAGGCCGTAGAGCAGGTCGGCGATGAGGTTGAGCAGGATGATGAAGGTCGCGGCGATGAGCAGCCAGGCTTCGACCACGTACACGTCGCTCTGCCGGATCCCGTCGAGCAGGAAGGTACCGGCGCCCTGCCACTGGAACACCGTCTCGGTCACCACGGCGCCGCCGAGGATCGAGCCGATGTCGAGCGCGGTCACCGTGGTCAGCGGGATCAGCGCGTTGCGCAGCGCGTGCCGGCGGGTCACCGTCCAGCGGGGCAGGCCCTTGGCCCGGGCCAGCCGGACGTAGTCGCTGTTGAGCACTTCGAGCATGGCCGCGCGCTGGAACCGGCTCCAGGCGGCGTAGCTGGTCAGGGCCAGCGAGATCGTCGGCAGCACCAGGTGCCCGGCGACGTCGGTGAAGTGGTCCCAGGCGCCGCCGGAGGTGATGATCGACGAGGAGCCGATCGTGTAGAAGATCTGGTCGCCGACGCCGGTGTTGATCGCGATGCCGATCTGCTTGAGCACGATCGCGAACCAGAACGAGGGCATCGAGAGGAACAGGAAGCCGAAGAAGGTGGCCGTGTAGTCGAACTTCGAGTACTGGCGGGCGGCGCTGATCACGCCGATGATCACCGCCAGGATCAGCGCGACCACCATGGCCAGCACGATCAGCCGCAGGGTCACCCCGAAGCGGACGATCACCTCGTGGCCGATGTTGAGGTTGGACTGGACCGACGGGCCGAAGTCGCCACTGAGCACACCGGTGATCCAGTGCCAGTACCGCTCCAGGATCGGCTGGTCGAGGTGGAGCCGGATGCGCTCGAGTTCGATGGTGCGCGGCGGCGGGGGCGGGTTTCTCTGGATGAGCGAGCTCAGAGGGTTCGCCGACAGAGAAACCATTACGAATACGACAAAAGTCGAAACGATCAGAATCGGCACCGAGACGAAGAGCCGGCGCAATGCGAAGGCAAGCATGGAGGTCTTCCTGCTCTGGACGGTGTTCTGCCGGCGACCGCCGCTGGGTGGTGGCAGGGCCGAGGCGGTGGCGGGGCATCGGGCGTACGGTTCGGGAACGGTAGAAAACGGGCAAAAGGTGAGGGGCCGGCTGGTGCCGGCCCCTCACCGGTTAGCGGGAATCTACCGGGTGGTGATCACTTGCGAAGCGCCCACTCCGACATGTTGTAGACCGGAGCGTCGAGCGTCGAGTTGTTCCGCAGGTTCGCGATCTTGTCCGACGCCGCCAGGAAGGTCGGCTTCTGGTACAGCGGCAGCACGTACGCGTCGTCCGACATGAGCTGGTCGGACTGGTTGAGCAGGGTCGCGGCCTTGGTCTGGTCGGGCTCGGTGTTGGCCTCGGCCATCAGGTTGTCGACCTGCGGGTTGGTGTACTTGCCGTAGTTGCTGCCCTGGCCGGTGCCCCACAGCTGCTTCGCGCCGCCGAACGGGAACGGCGAGGAGACCCAGGCGAACACGATGACGTCGTAGTCGCCGGTGGTCGTGGTGGTGCCGAGGTCGTCGGTCGAGGAGACGTTGACCTTGACGCCGAGCTGGGCCGCCGCCGAAGCGAACAGCTCGCACTCGTTCTGGCGGATCTGGTTGCCGACGGTGTAGCGGATCCGCAGCGGCGGGACGACCGCGCCCTTCGGGTCGGTCAGCGTGGTGCCGTTGAGCTTGTAGCCGGCGTCGGTCAGGATCTTCTTGGCCTTCTCGACGTCACCGGTGCCCTGGCCGGTCGAGGAGATGGTGTCCTTGTACCCGGCCTGCTGCGGCATGAAGTTGTGGTTGTTCAGCGGCTGGACCTTGTCGGTGAACTGGCCGACGGTCTTGGCGATCAGGTCCTTGCGGTTGACCACGGTGAACAGGGCCTGCCGGAGCGCCTTGTCCGACAGCGCCGGGGTCTTCAGGTTGAAGTCGAAGTGCTCCCACTGCAGGCCGAGGCCGACGTAGGAGGAGATGTTCGGCATGTTCTTGACCTGGTTGATCAGGTCGACCTGCGGCTGCGGGTAGATCGCCTGGACCTCGTTGTTCTGCAGCGCGGTCGGCTCCTGCGTGGCGTCGGTGATGATGCGGAAGATCACGCTGGCCAGCTTCGGCTTCGCGCCCCAGTACTTGTCGTTCGGGACCTCGGTGACCGACTGGTTGTTCACGAACTTCGAGATCTTCCAGGGACCGCCGGACCAGGTCGGCACGGTCGCGCCGAACCACTTGAAGGAGGCGGCGAGGCCCTCGGGGCTGGAGGTGTCACCGTGCTGGGCGGCCAGGTGCGCCGGGTACATCCCGCCCGAGGAGCCCCACAGCTTGCGCCAGTCGGTGAACGGCTTGGACAGGGTCGCGGTCACCGTCTTGCCGCCGTCCGAGCCGACGACCGAGGTGAGCTGGTCGTACCCGGAGGTGTCGGCCACCACGCAGTCCTTGCAGGCTGCGCCGTTCTGGATCTTCCAGTTGTAGATGAAGTCGTCGGCCGACAGCGGGGTGCCGTCGGACCAGACCGCCTTCGGGTTGATCTTGTAGACGATCGTCGTCGGGTTGGTCAGGTCCGCGGACTCGACGAAGTCCTTGTTCAGGACCGGCTTGAGGTCCGGGGTGGCGTAGAAGGTGTAGGGCAGGATGCCCTTGGTGACCTCACCGGTCTCGAAGACGTTGCCCTCGGCCGAGACGACGTTCCAGTTCGGGACGTTCTTCTCGATGGCGTAGGTGACATCGCCGCCGTCTTGCACCTGGTCGGCCGGGGCCGCGTTGCAGGTGTTCGGGTTCGCGTCGCAGTCGGCGAACGCCTGCCCGGTCTGCACCGCACTGTTGCCACCCCCGCCACTACAGGCGGAGAGCAGAAGGGCCGCGCCCGCGACGAACGCACCGAGCCTCACGGCGCGCGACCTTGTCGTCACTAACATTGATTCTCCTTGCTCGACGCCGTCGCGGGTTTGCGAGGCGACCTCTTCCTGACCGCAAGCTTCGATGTAATCGAGTTTGCTCACCGTAGTCGTGCAACTTAGGCAGTGGACAGCCGTCAAAACTATCGATCCGGACACTCTCAGTGAGATTGTGATGGAACAGCAATCTCGTCTTGCCTAGCTCCAGCCCCGTTTCTGCGGCTGATCGACTACTTTCGGTAGTCGATCGTGTGGCTAAACGGATGAACGGCCCGAGTTGTGCACGGCCCGGGTGGGGCATTCGCCCGAGCGACGTTAACGGACGCCTTCGCTTTTGTGGACCCGTCGAAAGGATCAGTCACACGGCCGTGACAGAACCCGGAGTGAGGAAGAATTAACCTGATCGGTGTGATCCGAAAGCTGCTGCTGGTCCACGCCCACCCCGACGACGAGAGCATCACCACCGGCGGCGCCGTGGCGCGCTACGCCGTGGAGGGCGCGGAGGTCTGCCTGGTCACCTGCACCCTGGGCGAAGAGGGGGAGATCGTGCCGCCGCGGCTGGCCCGGCTGGCCGCCGGCGCGGCCGACCAGCTCGGCGGCTACCGCTCGGGTGAACTGGCCGCCGCGTGCGCCGCGCTCGGCGTGACCCGCCACGAGTACCTCGGCGGCATCGGCCGCTGGCGCGACTCCGGCATGGCCGGCACCCCGGCGGCCGAGCACCCGCGGGCCTTCGCCGGCGGGCTGATCGACGAGCAGGCCGCGCAGCTGCGGGCGCTGATCGACGAGTTCCGCCCCCAGGTCGTCGTCACCTACGACGCCTTCGGCGGGTACGGCCACCCGGACCACATCCGCGCCCACGACGTCACCATGGCGGCGGCGCCCGGGGCGGAGCCGGTCGAGCGCGTGTTCCACGTGGTCCCCTCGCGCCGGGCGGTCGACGCCGGGCTGGCGGAGCTGCGCGAGGCCCGCTCCTCACCCTTCCGGGTACCGGCGCCCGATGAGCTCCCGGGCACCCCGGATGAGAAAATCGACACCGTGCTCGACATTTCGGCCCACCTCCCGGCGAAGCTGGCGGCCCTGCGCGCCCACGAGACGCAGCTGACGGTCGTCGACAGTGAGGTGGTCCACTTCGCGCTGACCAACGACATCGCCCAGCCGATCCCGCGCGCGGAGTGCTTCACGCTCGCGCACGGGAACCCGGCCGGCGCCGCGACCGACCTGTTCGGCGGACTCTGACATGGTGAAACCGCTCTCCGGCGACCGGTGGCTGATGCTGGTCCTGCTCGGCCTCGACGCCGTGGTGCTGGGCGTGCTCGAACTGTTCTTCCTCCCGCTGCGGGTCGGCCCGCTCGACGTGGTGCCGCTGCCGCTGACCGTGCTCGTGGGCGCGCTCAGCACCCCGTGGCTGGTGCTGACCGCGGGCCGGCTCGTGCGGCCGGGGCTGTCCTGGGTGCCGCTGGCGGTCTGGGTGGTCACGGTGCTCGGCGTCGGGCTGTTCGGCCCGGGGGGCGACCTGGTGCTGGTGCAGGACTGGCGCGCGCTGCTGCTGCTCGGTGCCGGCGCGCTGCCGGCGGCGATGGTGCTCGGCGGCGGCCTCGGCCGCGCCACCGCGGACCGGGCGGTGGCCCGTGGCTGACCCGATCTCCGACCGTCAGCTCGTCGCCGTGCTGCGCCCGTTCGTCCGGGCGTCGGCGCCGATGCTGGACGCGCTGCGCGAGTCCGACCCGTTCGGCCTCCAGGCCCGCGCCCGCGCGGCCGGGCACGACGAAGAGTTCGGCGACGCGGGCTTCAAGAAGAAGGTGCTCGACGCGTTGACGTCGGTGAAGGTGCCCGGCACGGCCGCGTGGGCGGGGATGGACATCGACCAGCGCGCGGCCTGGTGGGTCAACCGCGTCGGCCGGTTCACCTCGGTGCTCACCTCGATCCCCGGCCTCGGCGGCGCGCTCGCCGACCGGCTCCCGGTGCAGGACACGCTCGGCGCCGCGTCCCAGGGGCTGGTGCTGTGCGCGATCGCGGGGGAGTACGGCGTGACCGACGTGGGCAGCCGGGTCCGGCTGATCGCCGCGGTGCTCTTCGAGCGCGAGCTCGACCCGGCGCTGGCCGACGGCAAGCACGCCGCGCACGACGAGTCCTCAGAGGACAGTGAGGCGCAGAAGCTCACCGAGGAGCTGTCGGACTCCCAGCGCAAGCACGGCCGCGTGACGGTGAAGGCCGTCGCCGGCACGCTCTGGCGGCTCGGGCGCTCGCTCTGGGGCATCACCGGGGAACTGGAGAAGCGCCCGCGCGGCCGCTTCTACCACCGCGCCCTCGGCCTGCTGCCGGTCGTCGGCGCGGCCGGGGACTACCTCGGCGAGCGCCACGGGCTCAAGCAGGTGTGGAAGCGCGCGCACGCGTGGCTGATGGCCAACTCGCGCTGGGCCGCTCCCTGAGTTCAGTGCTGCCAGAAGAAGAAGGCGTACTCGCCGATCCCGCTGGCCGTCTCACTGCCGCCGAGCACGCCGAAGATCACGTTGGCCACGTGCCTGAGCAGGTTCGACACCGCCCGGAAGCCGAACAGCAGCGCGAACAGCACCAGCGGCGCCCACGGCCGCACCCGCGCGCCGAACGCCCGGGCCTGCGGTGAGAGGTAGGGCTCGATCGCGCCCCAGCCGTCCAGTCCCGGGATCGGCAGGATGTTGATCAGGAACGTCATCACCTGCAGCAGCGCGAGGTAGGACAGCCCGTAGAACAGGCCGTGGGCCATCGGCACCAGCGCGACCACCAGGCAGAGCGCGGCGCCGACGCCGAGGTTGCTCAGCGGGCCGGCCAGCGAGACCCACATCGAGGTGGCCCGCGTGCGCAGCGCGCCCCGGTTGATCCACACCGCGCCGCCCGGCAGCGGGATGCCGCCGATCAGCAGGAAGATCAGCGGCAGCAGGATCGACAGCACCGGGTCGGTGTACTTGCGGACGTCGAGGTCGAGGTAGCCCTTCTCGGCGATGCTGCCGTCGCCGCCGCGGTAGGCGACGATGGCGTGGCCGAACTCGTGCAGGGTCAGCGAGGCGATCCAGCCCGCCGCCACCAGCAGCACCACCCCGGCGATGAACATCGGGTCCTTGCTCCCGAGCAAGGACGAGGAATCGCCGTAGGCGGCCAGGAAGCCGCCGAGGATGGCCACGGCGAGGATGCCGAGGAAGACCGGGCTCGGGCGCACTGCTGATCTCTGCACCCCACCAGTCTTCCGTATGCCCGGTGTGAAGTCTCCGGCGTGTCCCCTTGCGCAGCGGGCGAGAGGTATCCCCCGAACTCGCTACTCCGCTTGACCTGACCGCACTACACAGGTGTAATCACAGAGATGTCATTCGCCGTCGAGAGGGGACGGCGGGTGTCGTTTCACCACCGCCAGCCTGGGGAGTGCGTAGGAGCGAGGAGGCGGACGTGCGGTTGGAAGCGGACAACAAGGAGTGGGGGCACGTCGTGGGTTGGGGAGAGAACCCGGAGCAGCAACTGGGCGATCTCACCGACCTCTTCGATGCCGGGGAACAGGAGCAGGACTGGCAGGAGCGCGCCCTGTGCGCGCAGACCGACCCGGAGGCGTTCTTCCCGGAGAAGGGCGGCTCCACCCGGGAAGCCAAACGGATCTGCCTGGGCTGCGAGGTCAAGGACGAGTGCCTGGAGTACGCCCTCGCGCACGACGAGCGCTTCGGCATCTGGGGTGGTCTGTCCGAGCGGGAACGGCGAAAGCTGAAGAAGCGCATCATCTGAAGGGGAGCCGCGGCGAGGGGTGGAGTGGGGTTCACCGAGGGCGTGAACCGGCTCGCCGCGGCGGGGTCTTCCGGGAGCCGATGGGCAGGCCCGCTCCCCGCACCGCGCGGGCGCCCGGCCTCGTGAGGTCTGAGGGCGGCTCGCGGTCGGAATTCCTTGTTTTCACCGGTTTCCTGGGCTTGGTGTGCCGGGTCGCCGGTGTGAGCCATCGTCAGTGTGACCAAGTCGAGGTTTGATCGGCGGTGTCACGGGGTAAGCCGGTGCGGTCGGCCAGGCTTGGCGGTGGGGTCGGCGGACGAAACCGGGCTCACCTCGTGGGTCCGGTCTGCGTTGTGTCGTGGGTCCTGTGCCGTGGGTTCGGCTCCGGGCGGTGGGGTGAGGCCGTAGGGTGGCCGCACCCGTCCGCCCCCTGCCCAGGAGTGGTTGTTGACCCGCACCGTCGCTCCGTCCGCCGTGCGGACCCAGCCCGTTCTGGCCATTGTGGTCTGTCACAACGGGGAACAATGGCTGCCGCTGGCCCTTTCTTCCTTGCGCCGCAGCACCATCCGGCCGCGGCACGTGCTCGCGGTCGACACCGGTTCGACCGATCGGACCGCCCGGCTGCTGGCCGAGGCGGCCGACCCCCACGGCGTTGCGACGGGGCCCGACTCGCCGCCGGTGCTCTCCGGGGTGATCACACTATCGAGTGAAGTCGGCTTCGCTGCGGCGGTCGCGGCCGCGGTCGCGCACGCCGTCGAACGCTGGGGCGACCCCGGCGCGTGGCTGTGGATCCTGCACGACGACTGCGCGCCCGAGCCCGACTGCCTGGAAGAGCTGCTGCGGGCCGCGGAGGACGCCCCCTCGGCGAAGGTGCTCGGCCCGCTCGGGCTCGACTGGGCCGACCCGCGCCTGGTGGTCGAGGCCGGGCTGTCCACCGACGCGTCCGGGCACCGCCAGCAGATGGCCGCGGCCGACGGCGGGCCGAGCGAGGTGCTCGCCGTGCCCAGCGCGGGATCGTTGGTGCGCCGGGAACTCTGGGCGGACCTCGGCGGCTTCGACGAGGGTTTCCCGCTGCTGCGCGAGGATCTCGACTTCGGCTGGCGCGCCAACGCCGCCGGCGCGCTCGTGCTGTCCGTGCCCGACGCGCGGCTGCGCCACGCCCGCGCCCTCACCACCGGGCAGCGCGCACCCGACGCGGTGCCCTCCTCGCTCGCCGCGCTGAACCGCGCCCACGGTCTGCGGGTGTTCCTGGTCAACTGCTCGCCGTTCTCGTTCTGGCTCGGGCTCGTCCGGCTGCCGATCCTGCTGGTGCTGCGCGCCCTGGTGTTCTTCGTGCTGCGCCGGACCACGGAGGCCGGCGCGGAGCTGTCCGCCCTCGCCTACCTCGGCCGGGGCCGCGGAAACCTGCGGGGGGCGCGGGCGCGACGACGGGAGACCCCGCGCCCCGGCACCGTGCGCGGACTCTTCACCGGACGCCTCACCCGGCTGCGCAACGCCGTGCGCACCGGCGTGGTCGGGCTCGTGCGCAAGGGCTTGGAGAGCGAACTGGCGCTCGGCACGGTCCCCGAGGGCGTGCGGCAGGATTCGGCGTGGATCCCGCCCGAGGCCCTGGCCGCGTCCGCCGGCCGCCCGGTCGGGCCGGACGCGCTGCCCGCCGGCGCGCTGCGCGGGCTGAGCGCCCGTGGGTCCGGGCTTCGGCGGCCGGGCACCGTCGTCGCGGTCGCGGTGCCGGAAGCGCCACCGCGGGCGGAGGCGCCGGACACCGAAGACGGCACCGAGCCGGCGGAAGACGCCGAGCGGCCGTCACCGGTGCCGCGCCCGGCCCCGCCCGCGCCGGAGCCGGAACTGGTCTTCGTGGAGGTGAACCGGAAGCGGGTGCTGGCCGCGACCGTGTTCGCGCCGCCGTTCGTCCTCGCCGTGGTGCTGACCGGGCTCGCGCTGGTGGTCAACGCCGGACGGCTCGGGCTCGACCTGTCCGGGGGCGCGCTGCTGCCGGTCGGCGGACTGGGCGAGATCTGGTCGGCCTACCTCTCGCCGTGGCACGCGATCGCCGGCGGCACGGGCGCGCCGGCGCCGGCCACGCTGCCGGTGCTGGGCACCATCGGCGCCGTCTTCGCACCGATCGGCGGACCCGCCGCGCTGGTCGCGATCCTGCTCATCGGCGACCTCCCGCTGGCCGGGCTGAGCGCGTACGCGGCCACGCGCAAGCTCCCCGTGCGCCGATGGGTGCGCGCGGTCGTCGCGGCGACGTACGCGCTGCTGCCCGCGGCCACCGCGTCCGTCGCACAGGGCCGGCTCGACGTGGTCGTGGTGCACCTGGTGCTGCCGCTGGTGGTCGCCGGGATCGCCCGCCTGCTGACGCGGCCGGGCACGCGGTGGCTGCACGTCTCGGCGCTCTCGGCGTTCGGCGTCGCGCTGCTCGGGGCGTTCTCACCGCTCGCGCACGCACTGGCCCTGGCCGGTCTGCTGATCGGCTTCGTCGTGCTGCCCGCCCCGACCGGGCTCGCGCGGCGGGTGGCGTCGGTCGGCATCGTGGTGATCCTGCCGCTGGTCCTGCTGCTGCCGTGGCCGACGGTGCTGCTGAAGCACCCGGAACTGCTGCTGCACGGGCTCGGCGGACCGGCCGCGCCCGCCTCCGGCACCGACCTGGCCGGGCCCACCCCGGGCGGGCCGGGCGCCTGGCCGATCGGTGTCGCGGTGCTGGCGGCGACGGTCGTCGCGCTGGTCGTCCGCCCGACCCGGCAGGCGGCCGGCGGACTCGCGCTCGCCGTGCTGGGCGTGGTCGGCCTGGTGCTCGTGCGGCAGGTCGCGGTGACTCCGTTGCCGGGCGGCGCGGCTTCGACCGGGTACACCGGCGTGCCGCTGCTGCTGGTCGGCGCCGGTCTGCTGTGGGCGGTGCTCGCCACCTGGCAGCGTGGCGGCTCCTCGGGCGTGCCCGCGCCCTGGCTGCCGAAAGCGGCCGCGATCGCCGGCGTCGTGGTGCTGGCCGCGCTGGCCGCGGGCGCCGTGGCGACCGGACACCAGGGTCCGCTGACCGCGCGGCCGAGGGCCCAGCTCGCGCCCGAGGTGGCGGCCGGGCTCGCCGCCTCCGGCCGCGCGGTGCTGGACCTGAGCCGGCCGGGGCAGCCGCCCCGCCAGACCGGCGGACGGCTGGCCCGGCTCGGCGACGACGAGCTCGCGCCCACGCCCGGCACCCCGGACCGGCTCGCCGGCTGGCGCCGCGACCTCGGCCAGGGTGACGCGAACGCGGTGAAGCGCGTCTTCGCCGCCGCCGCGGCCTCCGGTGTGCAGTACGTGGTGCTCCCGCGCGGTGCGGACCCGCGGGCGTTCGCCGCCACGGCGGCCGGACTGGTGGCCCCCGCCGCCCCGACGTCCGACGGCTGTCCGGTGCTCGAGCTGCTGCCCCGCTCCGGCGGGGTCGAGCTGATCTCCCCGGAGCTGGCCCGGCAGGCGGTCACGGGCGGGGACGCGCCGGGCGTGTCCTCCGGGGTCTCGCCGGTGGACGCCCGGCTGCCGGACGTCCACGTCCGCGTCTCGGACGGGCCGACCGGCCGCCTGCTGGTGCTCGCGGCCGAGCAGGAGCCGGGCTGGCAGGCGACGGTGAACGGCCGGGCGGTGCCGATCGTGCCCGCCTGGGGCCATCAGGTGGCGGTGTCCGTCCCGCCTTCGCCCTCGGAGGTCTCGGTGAGCTTCCCGGGCACGGAGCGGGGGTTGCTGCTGCTGGTGCAGCTGGCGGCGGTGCTGTTCACCGCGTTGACGGCGGTGCCGCCCCGGCGCCGTCGGGAGGGCTGAGGCGCCCGGTACCGCTAGTCGCCTTCGATGACGTCCGGTTCGACGCCCAGGTAGCCCGCGACCTGCTCCACCAGCACGTCGTGCACCAGGTCGGCCAGCTCGCCGGGGTCCTTGGCCCGGGCTTCGAGCGGGCGGCGGTAGAGCACGATCCGGGCCCGGGTCGGCAGTCCGGCCCGGTCGACCCCGGCCGGGACCAGGCGGGACAGGGGCACGGCGCCGTCGTGCAGGACGCCGTCGACCGGTGCGCGGCTGTCCGCGTCGACCTCCGGCACGTCGTCGACCGCCACGTCCAGCGTGGTCAGCTCGTGGCGCCAGCGGGCCTCGATCGGCTCCAGGGCGTCGAGCACCAGTGCGTCGAACCGTTCCGCCCGGCTGGCGGCGGCGGGCAGGGACGCCGGGTAGAGCGTTCCGCGCAGGCCCCGGCCGTGCCGGTCCCTGCGCAGACGCCGCCGCTGTCGGTAGTCACGAGCCGTCGCCACCGGGCAAGTCTAGGCGGTCCGGGACCGCACGCGCGTGTCGCCGGTACCCCCTTGCCACGACGCGCTATCGTTGTCGATCGTGCGGAGCGTACGGAAATGTTCGCGAACGGGTTGCCCCGAACCCGCTGTCGCCACGCTCACGTACGCCTACAGCGATTCGACCGCCGTCGTCGGCCCCCTCGCCACCGCTTCCGAGCCGCACTCCTACGACCTCTGCGAAGCGCACGCGCTGCGGCTGACCGTGCCGAAGGGCTGGGAGGTCGTGCGCCACGAAGGCACCTTCGCCGCCCCCGACCCCTCCAACGACGAGCTGACGGCGCTGGCCGAGGCCGTCCGCGAGGCCGGCCGCTCCGACCGGCCGGCCGCCCCGCCCGAGCCCGAGGGCCCCTCCGGCCGGCGCGGCCATCTCCGCGTGCTCCCCGGGCGCGCCTGAACCAGGCTCGCGCCGGTAGGCTTTCCGCGCGGCGCGTCCGGCGCCGGGATCGAGACTATCGGCGGGGAGACGGCGTGCCAGACCTTTCGGGCATCGTGAAGGCCTACGACATTCGCGGCGTGGTCGGCGAGCAGCTCGACCCAGCCCTGGTGCGCGACTTCGGGGCCGCGTTCGCCGTTCTGATCAAGCCCGAGGCCCCGGCCGTGGTGATCGGCCACGACATGCGCGACTCTTCGCCGGAGCTGTCCGCCGCGTTCGCCGACGGGGTGACCTCGCAGGGCATCGACGTGGTCTCGATCGGCCTGGCCAGCACCGACCAGCTCTACTTCGCCTCCGGCTCGCTCAACCTGCCGGGCGCCATGTTCACCGCGAGCCACAACCCGGCGAAGTACAACGGCATCAAGATGTGCCGCGCCGGTGCCGCCCCGGTCGGCCAGGACACCGGGCTGGCCGAGATCCGCGACACCGTCGAGCAGGGCGTGCCCTCGTTCGAGGGCCAGCGCGGCTCGGTCACCGAGCGGGACGTGCTCGCGGACTACGCCGCCTACCTGCGCAACCTGGTCGACCTGTCCGGTTCGCGGCCGCTGAAGATCGTGGTCGACGCCGGCAACGGCATGGGCGGGCACACCGTGCCGACGGTCTTCGCCGGGCTGCCGATCGAGGTCGTCCCGATGTACTTCGAGCTCGACGGCACCTTCCCCAACCACGAGGCCAACCCGCTCGACCCGGCCAACATCGTCGACCTGCAGGCCAAGGTCCGCGAGGTCGGCGCCGACGCGGGGGTGGCCTTCGACGGCGACGCCGACCGCTGCTTCGTGGTCGACGAGCGCGGCGAGCCGGTCTCGCCCAGCGCGATCACGGCGCTGGTGGCCGTGCGCGAGCTGGCCAAGGACCCGGGCGGCACGGTCATCCACAACCTGATCACCTCGAAGGGCGTGCCGGAGATCGTCGCCGAGCACGGCGGCAAGCCGGTGCGCACGCGCGTCGGCCACTCGTTCATCAAGGCCGAGATGGCGCGGACCGGTGCGATCTTCGGCGGCGAGCACTCCGCGCACTACTACTTCCGCGACTTCTGGCGCGCCGACACCGGCATGCTGGCCGCGCTGCACGTGCTGGCCGCGCTGGGCGAGCAGGACGGCCCGCTGTCCGCGCTCACCCAGGACTTCTCCCGCTACGCCGCGTCCGGCGAGATCAACTCGACGGTCACCGACCAGGTCGCGCGGATGATGGCGGTCAAGGACGCGTACGCGGGCAAGTCCGGCGTCGAGATCGACGAGCTGGACGGGCTGAGCGTGCAACTGCCGGGCGGCGCGTGGTTCAACCTGCGCCCGTCCAACACCGAGCCGCTGCTGCGGCTCAACGTGGAGGCCGCCGACCGCGCCGCGGTCGAGGCGCTGACCGACGACGTGCTGTCCATTGTCCGGGCCTGAACCGGCCGGGGCAACGCCCGTCACCACCCACCCACGCGTGGTATGGAGGAGCTATGGCCATCACGCTTGACGCCCAGCTGCTGGAGATCCTCGCCTGCCCGTCGCCGGACCACGCGCCCCTGCGTCCCGGCACGCCGGCCGACGCGGAGGCCGAAGCGCTGACCTGCACCGAGTGCGGCCGGGTGTACCCGGTCCGCGACGGGATCCCCGTCCTGCTGCTCGACGAAGCGGTGCTCGACGGAGCGGCCGGTCCGGCCGGTGCCACGGGAGACCCGGATGACAGCCATGCCGACAGTGCTTGACGATTCCCTGCTCGACGATCCCCAGCGGCTGGCCGAGGCCGACAGCTCGGGTCTGCTGCGGGCCGCCGCGCTGGCGGGCGCGCAGGTTCGGGCCGCCGCCGAGGCCGCGGCCGAGGCCGGGCTGAGCGACCGGCTCGACCTCGGACGGCCGCGTTCGGTCGTGCTGATCGACCGGCCCGGGGTCAGCCGGACGCTGACCCGCCTGCTGGCGGCGCTGCTGGCGCCCTCGTGCCCGGTTCCGGTCGTGGTGGCCGAGACCGTGCCGTCGTGGATCGGCGCGCTCGACGTGGTCTTCGCGCACACCGACGACGCGGGCGACCGCGAGCTGGCCGCCTCGCTGGAGCGGGCGGCCCGGTTCGGTGCGTCCGTGGTGCTGTCCGCGCCGCCGGACGGCCCGGTCGCCGCGGCGGTCGCGGGCAAGGGCCTGGTGCTCGCCCCGCGGGTGCCGGTGCCGCCCGAGCTGGCGTTCCCGCGCGGGCTCGCCGCGGGCCTGCTGACCGCGAACGCGCTCGGCCTGCTGGTGGCCGACGTCCAGTCGCTGGCCGACCAGCTCGACCTCGAGGCCGGGAAGGACTACCTGGCCCGGGACTCGTTCGAGAACCCGGCCAAGGCGCTGGCCCTGCGGGTCGCCGACCGGGTGCCGCTGCTGTGGGGGCTGGATCCGGTGGCGGTCGCCGTCGGGGAGCACGCGGCGCACGCGTTCGCGGCCCACGCGGCGATGGTGTGCGACGTGGCCGACTACCGGCAGGCGCTCGCCCGGCCGGCCCTGCGCATCCGGGCCCAGTCGGGCCGGGCCGAGCAGGACATCTTCGCCGACCCCGCCGATCCCGCCACCGCACCCGACGCGGCCGCGACCAGGGTGCTGCTACTGGCGGTGCGCAGCGGCCACGCCGCCGAGGCGGCGCGGTTCGAGGCTGCGGAACTGCTGCCCGGGGTGGACGTGCTGGCCCCGGCCGAGGAGTTCGAGTCGGACGAGATCGTCCGCGCGGCCGTGCTGGCGCTGAGGTGTGAGCTGGCCGCGGTTTACCTCGGACTCGCCGCGGGCAGAATCGGTGGCGCCGGGCGGTACGAGCCGGCCACGGCGTAACGGCGGCGCGGAAGTGCGGGTGCGGCGGGGCCGGCACCGCACGACATCGGCTTCGGCCGAGGGGAAGGGTTGGGAGTTGAGGTGACCGTGGAGCTGTTGCGCAACGCCGTGCGGCCGTACGCCTGGGGATCGCGGACCGCGATCCCGGAGCTGCTGGGCCGTCCGGTGCCGGCGCCACACCCCGAGGCCGAGCTGTGGATGGGGGCCCACCCGGGCGACCCGTCGCACGTGATCGGCCCGGACGGCATCGAGCGGAGCCTGCTGGAACTGGTCGACGCCGACCCGATCGGCCAGCTCGGCGAACTCTGCGCCCGGCGCTGGGGCGGCCGGCTGCCGTTCCTGCTGAAGATCCTCGCGGCGGAGGAGCCGCTGTCGATGCAAGCACACCCTTCGGCCGCGCAGGCCGCCGAAGGGCACGCGCGCGAGGAGCGGCTCGGCATCCCGCGTGACGCCCCGAACCGCAACTACCCGGACCCGACGGCGAAGCCGGAGCTGGTCTGCGCGCTCACGGAGTTCCACGCCCTGGCCGGGTTCCGCGACCCGGACCGGACCGTGAAGCTGCTGAAGGCGATCGAGACGCCGGGGCTGGGGAAGTACACCGGACTGCTCGAAGCGCAGCCGGACCCGTCCGGGCTGCGCGCGCTGTTCACCACGTGGATCACGCTGCCGCAGCCCTCGCTGGACGGGCTGCTGCCGGAGGTGCTCGACGCGTGCGTCCGGCACGTCAAGGACCACGGCGAGTTCGCGGTGGAGTGCCGCACGATCCTGGAGCTGGGCGAGGCGCACCCGCGTGACGCGGGCGTGCTGGCCGCGCTGCTGCTGAACCGCCTGACCCTGCGCGCGGGCGAGGCGATCTACCTGCCGGCCGGCAACCTGCACCTCTACCTCAGCGGCACCGCGGTCGAGATCCTGGCCAACTCGGACAACATCCTGCGCTGCGGTCTCACCCCGAAGCACGTGGACGTGCCCGAGCTGCTGCGCGTGGTCGACTTCGCCTGCGGCGAAATGCCGGTGCAGCACGGCGAGTGCGCGGGCCGCCGCATGGCGGTCTACCACACCGACGCCCCGGAGTTCGAGCTCTCGCGCGTGGACTGGCCCGCCGGGGACGCGGAGGCGATCGAGGTCGACTCCGCCGGTCCGCAGATCCTGCTCTGCACCGCCGGGGCGCTGCTGGTGACCGCCGACGACGGGGAGCGGATCGAACTCCGCCGCGGCCAGTCGGTCTGGCTGCCGGCCGCCGACCCGGCGGTCGAGGTGCGGCCTTCGGAGGGGACCCCGGCCCAGCTGTTCCGCGCCACCGCGGGGACCTGCGCGCAGTAGCGGCGCGGGTCCAGGCGGGCCGATCGGGCCCGGCGGGTTCCCCCGTCCGCCGACGCCGCGGTGAGTCGGTCCTCTAGGCTCCGATCGGGCATTTCGGGAGCCGGAGCACGTAGGGGAGCAGACTGGTGTCAGCTGGTGGCGGTACGAAGGCGATCGTCGCGGCGCTCGCGGCCAACGCGGGGATCGCGGTGGCCAAGTTCGCCGGGTTCCTGGTGACCGGTTCCTCGTCGATGCTGGCGGAGTCGGTGCACTCGCTGGCCGACACGTCGAACCAGGGACTGCTGCTGCTCGGGCAGAAGACCTCCCAGCGGCGGGCCACGCGCGAGCACCCGTTCGGCTTCGGGCGGGAGCGGTACTTCTACTCGTTCATCGTCGCGTTGATGCTGTTCACCCTCGGCTCGGCGTTCGCGCTCTACGAGGGCATCCACAAGGTGATCGAGCCGGAGCCGCTGGACGCGCCGATCGTCGCCGTGCTCATCCTCGTGGTGGCGATCGCGCTGGAGGGCTACAGCTTCCTCACCGCGGTCGGTGAGTCGCGCAAGATCAAGGGCGGCGCGAGCTGGTGGCGGTTCATCCGCCAGGCCAAGGAGCCGGAGCTGCCGGTGGTGCTGCTGGAGGACAGCGGGGCGCTGATCGGCCTGGTGTTCGCGCTGCTGGGGGTCGGGCTCTCGGTGCTGACCGGCGACCCGGTGTGGGACGGCATCGGCACCGTGCTGATCGGTGTGCTGCTCGGCATCATCGCGGTCATCCTGATCGTGGAGATGAAGAGCCTGCTGATCGGCGAAGGCGCCACCGACACCGACCTCGCGACCATCGTCGACGAGCTGTCCGCGGGCAAGGTCGAGCGGGTCATCCACATCCGCACCCAGTACCTCGGCCCGGACGAACTGCTGGTGGCGGCCAAGCTGGCGCTGGTGCCCGGCCTCGACACCGCGCAGGTCGCCGAGGCCATCGACGACGCCGAGGCCCGCGTGCGCGCCAAGCTGCCCGTCGCTTCGCTGATCTACCTGGAACCGGACCTCGACCGCGCATTGGCGTAACTCCGTCGCGCCGGGCACCGGGTTTACGCGATAGGGTGACTCCCCCGATTCATGCAGGTAACCGCAGGAGGTCAACGTTGCCCGGGACGGGTTTGTGGCGCACGAAGTCCATCGAGCAGTCGATGGCGGACACCGACGAACCGGATACGAAGCTCCGGAGGAATCTCAGCGCCTGGGACCTGACCGTGTTCGGCGTCGCGGTGGTCATCGGTGCAGGCATCTTCACGCTCACCGCGCGCACCGCGGGGGACTACGCGGGGCCGTCGGTCTCGCTCGCGTTCGTCTTCGCCGCGATCGCCTGCGCGCTCGCCGCGCTCTGCTACGCGGAGTTCGCCTCCACCGTTCCGGTCGCGGGGAGCGCGTACACCTTCTCCTACGCCACGTTCGGCGAGTTCGTCGCGTGGATCATCGGCTGGGACCTGATCCTGGAGCTCGCCGTCGGCGCGGCCGCGGTGGCCAAGGGCTGGTCGGTCTACCTCGAAACGGTGCTCGCCTACTTCTTCGGCCCGGGCGCCAAGACCTCGTTCGACCTGGGCTGGGTGACCGTCGACTGGGGCGCGTTCGTGCTCGTCGCCGTGCTGACCACGCTGCTGGTCATCGGAACGAAGCTGTCCTCGCGGTTCTCCATGGTGATCACCGGGGTCAAGGTCGCCGTGGTGCTGTTCGTGATCGTCCTCGGCCTCTTCTACGTCAAGGCCGCGAACTACACGCCGTTCGTCCCGCCGGGCCAGAGCGCTTCGGCCTCCTCCGAGACCGGCGTCGACCAGTCGCTGTTCTCCCTCGTCGCGGGAGGCGGCAGCAGTTCGTTCGGCGTGTTCGGCCTGCTGGCCGGCGCCTCGCTGGTGTTCTTCGCGTTCATCGGCTTCGACATCGTGGCCACCACTGCCGAGGAGACGCGCGACCCGCAGAAGTCCGTGCCCCGCGGCATCTTCGGCTCACTGGCGATCGTGACGGTCCTGTACGTGGCGGTCTCGCTGGTGGTGGTCGGCATGGTGTCCTACAAGGACCTGGCCACCTCGGCCGGCGACGGCAGCCACAAGACCCTCGCCACGGCGTTCTCCGCCAACGGCGTCGACTGGGCCGCCAACATCATCTCCTTCGGCGCGCTGGCCGGCCTCACCACCGTGGTCATGGTGCTGATGCTCGGCCAGGTCCGGATCATCTTCGCGATGTCGCGCGACGGCCTGATGCCGCGCTCGATGGCCAAGACAGGCAGCACCGGCACGCCCAAGCGGGCGACGCTGGTGGTCGGCGGCCTGGTCGCCCTGGCCGCCACCTTCTTCCCGGCCGACAAGCTGGAGGAGATGGTCAACGTCGGCACGCTGTTCGCGTTCATCCTGGTCTCGGCGGGCGTGATGGTGCTGCGCCGGACGCGCCCGGACCTGCCGCGGGCGTTCCGGGTGCCGTGGATGCCGGTGATCCCGGTGCTGGCCATCCTGGCCTGCCTGTGGCTGATGCTGAACCTGACCGTGCTGACCTGGCTGCGGTTCATCGTCTGGATGGTCGTGGGTGTGGTGATCTACTTCGCCTACAGCCGGCGGCATTCGCTCGTGGGCCGGCGCCAGGCCGAGGGCGAGCCGTCTCCGCCCCGGTCCGCCGGTGCGGCCGAAGGGACCCCGGCGTCGGAAGACTGACCGAACCACCCTCGTCACGGCCCGTCGTCCCTGGGGGACGACGGGCCGTCTCGCATCCCGACCGGCTAGTTCACCGGGGGCCGCCGAGGTTGCCCGCGGTGGCCGATCAGGGACCTAAGCGCAGATGTGTCACAGATGCATAACCGACGGGTCTCGCTTTGGATCGCTTCTCGAACGCTGGGTGACCGTTTGACCCATTTGCGATACCTTCCGGCGTTGTCTCCCTCTGATGGGTTAATCACTCCGGTGTAATTCACGCGGTGAGTGGCAGGGGAATCCACGGAGGGTGCACTGATCTTGCTCGACGTCCCCCGTTCGGTACAGGAGAGTTCTTCATGCGCACCACGACCAGACGCCCGATCCGCGCCGGCCTGACGATCGCCGCCGTGGCCGGGCTCGCCCTGCTCGGCTCGGCCACGTCCGCCCTCGCCTGCACCTCGGGCGACGGCCGCGCGAACCCGACCCCGGGCACCGACGTCACCCGGTGCTCCGACCTGCGCGGCATCAGCGGCAAGACCCTCGACCAGGGTGAGTTCACCTTCACCGGCGGGGCCAAGAGCAAGTCGGTCAGCATCACCGCGGTCAAGGAGGGCGTGACGGTCGAGGCGATCGTCGTCGTCGGCGGCGACGACGGCCACGCGGTGTACGTGCCGGGCAAGAAGGGCCTGGGCCACGACGTGCCCTGGAACGACCTGATCGCGCCGTTCAGCTTCGACCACAGCCAGCCGAAGGTCGACCACTGGTTCGCCTGCGGCACCAAGACGGTGACCGAGCCGACGAAGACGACCGAGCCGGCCAAGCCGTCCCAGACGCCCACCTCGGCCCCGTCCTCCAGCCCGGCCGAGACCACGGCGCCGGCCAGCTCCAGCAGCGTCGCGGCGGTCGTGCCGGCCGGCAACGAGAGCGGCACCGGCGGCGGGCTGGCCAACACCGGTTTCGACAACATGTGGCTGGTCTGGACCGGCGGCCTGCTGCTCGTCGTCGGTGGCGGCCTGCTGGTGCTGCTGAAGCTGCGCCGTCGCGGTACCAACTGATCCGAAGCCCGCGCAACGAAGGGACCCCCGGTCCGAGCGGGGGTCCCTTCTTCGTCGCCGCCCGAGCCGCCCGAGCAGGTCAGCGCGGACGCGGCAGATCGCCGAACAGCGAGCCCTGTTCACCGAACCGGGAAGAGCGCGTGCTGGGCCGGCCGAGACCCGCGGCCATCGCGACGGCGTGATCCCACTCGGCGTCGGCGACGTAGTCGGTGTGCTTGAGCACGCCCGGTGCCCAGCGGTTGCGCCCGTCCGGGCCGCGCAGGGGGTCGGGCAGCCAGTGGTCACCCCCCAGCACGAGCACGCCGGACGGCTCCGCGGTCGCTTCGAGCGGGCCCGAACCGCCGCCGGCCAGATAGCCGTCGCCGATCAGGTGGCGGCCGGAAACCTTGTGCCGCCAGGTGGTCACCCCGCCGCCGAAGATGTCCGTGCCCCGGCACAGCGCGCGCCAGCGGCCGTCGAGGTCGCCGAACAGCCCGGCCAGCGACTCCTGTGGCAGCACCGCGGGGAACGCCCGCTGGTAGCCCCACTGCAGCGGCGAGCCCGCGGTGAGCAGCCCGACGCGTTCGCGCTCGTCCTCGGGCAGCTCCGCCACCAGCCGGGCGGCCGTGAACACGGTGAGCAGGCTGCCGAGGTTCTGCCCGGCCAGCACCACCCGCGTCCCCGGTTCCGCCAGGTGCTCCTTGACCCGTTCGACCAGCTCCGGCACGACCTTCAATGCGTAACACGGCGGCACGGTCGGATGGGCGGCCCGCGGCCAGAACGAGACGAGGTCCGACAGCGCACCCAGATGACGGCTGCGTTGCGGCGTCCGCGCGGCGGAGTAGACGACGCGCACCAGACCTGCGGCGAGGCCGCCGAGCGCGAACACGCCGACGGCCGCGACCGGGGTGAACCAGCCCGGTCGTGTCTGGAAACCGAAGCGCACCACGAGCAGTGCCGCGGCGCCGGCGGACAGGGCCAGCGCCACGATCAGCACCAGGTGGTGCAGGTGCCGCCGCTCCCAGGCCGAGCGCGCCCAGGCCCGCGCCGCGTCGGTCTCCTGCTCGCGGTCGTGCTCCATCAGCCCGACGATCGCCGGGATGCCGCGGCGGCGACGGCGCAGCGGCACCGCGATCGCGTAACCGGCCACCCCCAGCACCACGATCAGCGCGAGCCCGGCGCCCCAGAGCACCGTGATCAGGTCGTAGGTCGGGGGCAGCCGCAGCCCGCCGGTGCCGAGCAGGCGCCGGACGGCGACCGCCAGCCCCGCGCCGAAGCCGCCGCCCAGCAGCCCGGCCAGCGCCAGCACCGGCGCCGCGGCCCAGCCGCCGAGCCACGGGCGCAGCCGGTGCGGCCGGTCCTTCCACAGCGAACGGGCCCGCAGCGCGGCCGGCCCCAGCGCGAGCGCGAACAGCACCGTGAGCACGAGCAGGGCGCCGCCGAGGCCCTCGACGGTGGCATCGGTGCCCGGGAGACCGCCGCGCTCGGGCAGCGGCGCGGCCAGTACCGCGGCGGCGATGGCCAGCGAGGTGGCGAAGGCGATCAGCCCGCGTCGCGTGATCCGCCCGGGGTCCATCCCGACCGCGGCGCCGACGACCACGACGAGCACCAGGGCCAGCCCGCAGATCCACGCGATCGCCCGCCCGGTCCCGGACGGCATCCGGAACGGCCCGCCGAGCAGCAGCAGCGAGACGCACGCGAGCGCCGCGACGGTGTGCGTCGCGGACAGCCCCGGCGCCTCCGGGTCCGCGCGCAGCTGCATCGGCGACGGGTGCTGGTGCTCCTCGGGGGCCCGCACCCGCCAGTTCGCCGACGAGATCCGGTGCAGGACGAAGATCACCACGAGCAGCGGCACCCCGCCGACGGCCAGCCGGGCCGCCGAACCCCGCAGCGCCGAGGGCACCCAGGGCAGGCAGCCGGAGCCCGGGGCCAGGCACTGCGTCGCGAACAGGTCGAGCGCGGTCGCCGCGATCTGGCCGAGCAGCAGCATGGTCAGCAGCACGGACGCCACCCGCAGCAGCCCCCGGCAGAGCCCGCCGAGCCGGCGCGCGCGCCCGTCCGGCGGCAGCATCCAGAACGCGACGTTGGCCAGTGAGAACGGGAAGAGCAGCGCCCAGGTGGCCTTCGCCGCACTACCGGAAGTCATCCGGCTCCACAGGTATCCTTCGAGCGTGCGCGGGATGGACCGGCCCAGGGCGGGCACCACCGGTCCCGGGGCCGGGCGTCGGAGCCGGTCGGCCGGTCGGACCACCCGGCCGATCCCGTCACCCGCCACGTCCACCGTCGAGACCGAGTCGAGCAGCAGTTCGCCGCCGGTGCCCGCCAGTCCGGCCACCCTCAGCTCGACGATGCGGGTGTCGGGTCCGGGCATGGGGGCGGGCACGGTAAGGGTCTCCTCATCCGATCGAGTGGGCGTCGAGCCGACAACGGTACTGTTCAGCTGCCATCAATCCTTGGAGGAACCGCACTATGACCCCCGAAAGCGTTGCCAAGCGGCACGACACCCGGGGCGGCATCGAGTTCGCCGTCGCCGACCTCGAAGCCGCCGAGTTCGGGCGCAAGGAGATCCGCCTGGCCGAGCACGAGATGCCGGGCCTGATGGCGTTCCGCCGGGAGTACGCCGAGGTCTACCCGCTGCGGGGCGCGCGGATCTCCGGATCGTTGCACATGACCGTCCAGACCGCGGTGCTGATCGAGACGCTGGTCGCGCTCGGGGCCGAGGTCCGCTGGGCCTCCTGCAACATCTTCTCCACCCAGGACCACGCGGCCGCCGCCGTGGTCGTCGGCCCGCACGGCACCGCCGAGGAGCCCCAGGGCGTGCCGGTGTTCGCCTGGAAGGGCGAGTCGCTGGAGGAGTACTGGTGGTGCACCGAGAAGATGCTCACCTGGGACGGCGATGGCCCCAACATGATCCTCGACGACGGCGGTGACGCCACCATGCTCGTGCACAAGGGCACGGAGTTCGAGAAGGCCGGCGCCGTGCCGGCCACCGACGAGGCCGACCCCGACGAGTGGAAGGTCTTCCTGGAGGTGCTGCGCGCCTCCACCGCGGCCGACGACGCCAAGTGGACCACGATCGGCCAGGGGATCCGCGGCGTCACCGAGGAGACCACCACCGGCGTGCTGCGGCTCTACCAGCTCGCCGCCGCGGGTGAGCTGCTGTTCCCGGCGATCAACGTCAACGACGCGGTGACCAAGTCGAAGTTCGACAACCGCTACGGCATCCGCCACTCCCTGGTCGACGGCATCAACCGCGGCACCGACGTGCTGATCGGCGGCAAGGTGGCCGTGGTCTGCGGCTACGGCGACGTCGGCAAGGGTGCCGCGGAGTCGCTGCGCGGCCAGGGCGCGCGGGTGATCATCACCGAGATCGACCCGATCTGCGCGCTGCAGGCGGCGATGGACGGCTACCAGGTCAAGCGCCTGGAGAACGTGCTCGGCGAGGCCGACATCGTGATCACCACCACCGGCAACAAGGACGTGGTGATGGTCGAGCACATGGCGCAGATGAAGCACCAGGCGATCCTGGGCAACATCGGCCACTTCGACAACGAGCTGGACATGGCGGGACTGCAGCGCTACCCGGGCATCCGCCGCGTGAACATCAAGCCGCAGGTCGACGAGTGGGTGTTCCCGAACGGCAACACGATCATCGTGCTGTCCGAGGGCCGCCTGCTGAACCTGGGCAACGCGACCGGCCACCCGTCGTTCGTGATGTCGAACAGCTTCTCCAACCAGGTCATCGCCCAGGTCGAGCTCTTCACCAAGCACGAGGAGTACGACAAGGAGGTCTTCCGCCTCCCGAAGAAGCTGGACGAGAAGGTGGCCCGCATCCACCTCGACGCCCTCGGCGGCGAGCTGACCAAGCTGAGCAAGGAGCAGGCGGAGTACATCGACGTGGACGTGGAAGGCCCGTTCAAGTCGGAGCACTACCGGTACTGAGTTCCCGCCGGTTCAGCCGGTGAAGGGCCGCCCCGGACGAGGTCCGGGGCGGCCGGCGGCCTCGACCTCAGCTGCCCGCGCCCCTCATCCGGGCGATTCGCGAACGGGTGGCCTCAGTTCCACTCCACCGCGATCCCGGCCAGACCCGGTCCGGGATCGCGGAAGTAGCCGCTGGTCACGCCGCCGGTGTCGCAGGGCAGTTCCTCGGTCTCGACCGGGATGGCGTCGTCGCGGGCGCGGATCTGGCGGGTGCAGCGGGCGGGCAGGGCGGCCTCCGCGAACTGCATCTGCAGCAGGTAGCTGGGGCACTGGTCGCGCAGCATGCGGTAGTAGCCGGGGCAGACCGCGCCCGAGTCGTCACGCATCTCGAAGCAGAAGACGTGGACGTCGCCCTCGCCGAGCTTGCGGTCGAAGAGCAGTTCGGTCGCCATGATCTCGCCGCCGGGGTGGCGCCGGATGCGGCCGACCCGGCAGCCCTCCGCCGTGAGCATCTGGACGTCCTCGATGCGGCAGCCCGGGTCGCCGCTGTACACGGTCACGTAGCGGTCCGGGCCGTGCCGGCGGGCGCGCACGACCAGGCGCGTCCGGATGCTCACCTGCCGCCGCTGGGCGTCGAGGGTGATCAGGTCGTGCACCGAGAGCAGTTCGAGGTCGGTGTTCGAATGGCTGGCCGAGGGCAGCACGCCCAGCTCGGTGAGCAGCTTGTCGACGATCGAGCCGACGTCGCCCGAGCGCAGGTCGTAGAACGACACCGCGGCCTGGTGCCCGCGCGGGCGGGCCGAGCGCGGCCCGATCAGCACCACGAGCGAGTCGGCGGGGAGCTGCAGCACCGATTCCAGCGCGCGGACGGCCGGCAGCGCCTTGGGCACCTCGGGCTGGCGCAGCCCCCGCTGCCAGTAACTCAGCGTCGACTGTCCTATTTGCACACCGCGGAGGCCGAGGTGGGCCCGCAACCGGGCCAGCGAGAGGCCGCGGTGGCTGATGGCCAGCCGCAGCACCTGGTGGAACTCACCGGTCCGCAACGCCTCGGCCAGCTCGACCGGCAGGTCGTTCGCACCTCGCCGGGCCGGTTCGATGATCAGTGGACCTTCCCTGTCTTGTATCACCGCTTGTCCCTTCACCCGACCAGTGTCCTTGCCGGTCGTGAACACCGCGGAACGTTCACGTTATCAGCGCACGGTAGTCAGTCCGACCCCCGTTTGGGGTGGTTGGCCACGGAAGGGTGGCCGTTCCGCGTTCCATCAGCACCCCGGAACGCCCTGATCACCGGAAGAGCACCTTGCTCTCGGTCACGGCACTGTTCACCGTGGTGACGACCAATGGCCGAGCTGATGACTCGTGGCGAAAGGGGTCCGTTGCGGTGATGTCGACACGGGTTCGATTCGCCGGCGCTGCCCGGGGCAGACCACGGCCTGATGTGGTCCGCGATCATGATCACCCCGGCCACCCCCGGACGTCCACCGGGGGTGGTGTCGTGAGCCGCCGCGTCCTGGTGCTCGTGGTGCTCGCGGGCTTGGCGCTGCTCACGACGGCACCGGGGGCGAGCGCGGCGCCGCCCGCCGGAGCCGGCAACGCCGACCGCGCCGCCGCCGTGGGACCCGTGCTCTCGTCCGGCCTGCTGCAACTTCCGCGCGCGGCGCCCGTCAGCTACCAGCTTTCGGCCTCCGGCGACTCCGACCGGCTGGCCGGCCCTTCGCGGGCCGGCAGCTACATCCTGGTGAACACCGTGCTGCCCCGCGACGGCGACAGCAGCGGTCAGCCACCGAGTCACGACGACGCCTGGGTCCCCCTGGTCATCCTCGTCGGGCTGCTGCTGATGAGCGGCGCCGGCTACCTGCTGCACGCGCGCCGGGAGGCCGCCTAGACGGACCGGCCGGCCCGGCGGTGCCGTCCCTCCCGCCGGGCCGCCGGTCGACCACCCCCGCTCGGTTAGGCTGGGCGGCGTGGGGCGACTGGTCGTGATCGAAGGTCTGGACGGTGCGGGCAAGCGCACCCTGGCGGACGGGCTCACCGCGGCCCTGGGCGAGCACGGGGCGAGCGTCGCGGCTCTCGCTTTCCCGCGGTACGGCCGCAGCATCCACGCCGACCTCGTGCGTGAGGCCCTGCATCGCGGTCACGGAGACCTCGCCGATTCGGTGTACGGCATGGCCATGCTCTACGCGCTGGACCGCAGCGCCGCCGCCGACGAGATCCGCGCGTTGCAGGCGGCGCACGACGTGGTGCTGCTGGACCGCTACGTCGCTTCGAACGCCGCGTACGCCGCCGCGCGGCTGCGGCAGTCCGTGAACGGCGAAGTGGTGCAGTGGGTGTGGGACCTGGAGATCGGCCGTTTCGCGCTGCCGCGCCCGGACGCGCACCTGCTGTTGCGCGTGGCCCCCGAAGTCGCCGCCGAACGAGCGGTCCGCCGCGCCGCCACGGAGACCGACCGCGCCCGCGACGCCTTCGAGTCCGACGATGCCCTCCAGCAACGCTGCTCCGCCGTCTACGACGAGCTGGCCGCCTCCGGCTGGCTTGCGCCCTGGCAGGTCCTCGACGGCGTCGCCGGGGTGGACCTGCCGACGCTGGCGAAGTCGCTGCTCGCCTAGGTACTTGCTCGCCTAGGTGCTCCGGCCTTTGCGCCAAAGGCGTCCCGCAGCCGAGGTCCGAGTCGGTGTTCGGTTCGCCCACAGTGGACAGTCGCAGCGCCGCCACCGGTACGGCGACGGCCGGGACCTCGTGGGCCCCAGTCGTCAGGCCGCGCGAGGACGAGGTTTCCGCATCGGCCCCAGGTACCCCGTGCGCTGGTGCGGTCAGCTCGCGAAGTAGCCCAGTTGGGCGGAAAGTCCTTGCGCCGCTTCGGACATCGGCTGGACGATCTGGCGGATGCGCTGCTGGGAAAGCCGGTAGGACGGCCCCGAAGCGCTCATCGCCGCCACCACCTCGCCGCCGGGGCCGTGGATCGGCACCGCGACCGCGTGCAGGCCGAGCTCGAACTCCTCGAAGCAGGCCGCGTAACCGTCCTCGGCGATCCGCTCCAGCTCGTGTTCCAGCTCCTCGGCGTCCACCGTGGTGCGCGGGGTGTAGGGCTCCAGTTCGTGGCCCAGCAGCCGCTCGCGGTCCCGGTCGGCCATGTGGGCCAGCAGGACCTTGCCGCTGGAGGTCGCGTGCAGCGGGGTCCGCTGGCCGGTCCAGTTCTGCGTGGTGACGGCGGCCGCGCCGCGGGCCTGGCTGATGTTGATGGCCACCCCGTCGTCGGCGATGGCGATGTTCACCGTCTCGCCGAGCTCCTCCGCGAGTGATTGGCAGGTCCGCCGGCCGAGCTTCGCGAGGTCCATCCGGGCGGTGGCCGCACCGGCCAGCCGGACGACGCCGAAGCCGATCGCGTACTTGCCGCGCTCGCCCAGCTGCTCGACCAGGCTGTGCGATTCGAGGACGCTGAGCAGGCGGGAGGCGGTCGACTTGTGCACCCCGAGCTCGCCGGCGATCTCGGTGATCCCCGCCTCGCCGTTGCGGGCCAGCAGCTCCAGCACGCTGATCGCGCGGTCCACCGACTGAACCTGGCTCACCTGGCTTCCCGTTGCGTTGCCCGATTCCTGGTTCCGCATGGCGCAACACTAACCGTTGATCGTCGATCTGTTCGGCTGAGCGGCCTAATCCTTGACGAGGGGCGGTGTCACCACCGAAGACGGCTGCTACGTCATTTCTCGGCCCGGAACCGGCCCGCACGCGTCCGGATGGAGCAACCGGGCCCGTCGATCTTGATCTTTCTGGTGGTCAAACGCGCGGGTCGTGCCCGGAGCCCGGTGGACTAGTGCGAACATGTGCTCATGAAGGCACGTGTCTTGGTGGTCGACGACGACCCCGCGCTCGCGGAGATGCTCACCATCGTGCTCCGCGGTGAGGGGTTCGACACCGCGGTGGTCGCGGACGGTTCGAGGGCCCTGCCGGCGCTGCGGGAGCTCAAGCCGGACCTCGTCCTGCTCGACCTCATGCTGCCGGGGATGAACGGCATCGACGTCTGCAAGGCGATCCGCGCCGAGTCCGGGGTGCCGATCGTCATGCTGACCGCCAAGAGCGACACCGTGGACATCGTGCTGGGCCTCGAGTCCGGCGCCGACGACTACGTGGTCAAGCCGTTCAAGCCGAAGGAGCTGGTCGCCCGGGTCCGCGCCCGGATGCGCCGCACCGAGGCCGAGCCGGCCGAGTCCCTGACCATCGGCGACCTGGCCATCGACGTGCCCGGCCACGAGGTCACCCGCGAGGGCAAGGCCATCCCGCTCACCCCGCTGGAGTTCGACCTGCTGGTGGCGCTGGCCCGCAAGCCGCGCCAGGTGTTCACCCGCGAGGTGCTGCTGGAGCAGGTCTGGGGCTACCGGCACGCGGCCGACACCCGGCTGGTCAACGTGCACGTCCAGCGGCTGCGGTCGAAGGTGGAGAAGGACCCGGAGCACCCCGAGGTGGTGTTGACGGTGCGCGGCGTCGGTTACAAGGCCGGCCCGCCGTGATCGGGCGATGACGGCGGAGACCGCCACCGAACCACCGGAACCGGACGCCCCGCGCGCCCCGGAGGCGGGACGGCTGGGTGCTTCCGCCCGCGCCGCGGTCCGCCTCGTCCGGCGGGTCGTGGCTTCGGCGCGCCGCCGGGCGGTGGCGTTCAACGACCTGTGGCGCCACTCGCTGCAGTTCCGCGTCACGATCTCCACGCTCGCGTTGTCCTCGGCCGTGGTGTTCGTGCTGGGCATGGTGCTGCAGAACCAGATCACCGAGCGGCTGCTGGACACCAAGCGGCACGCGGCGGTCGAGCAGACCCAGGCGCTGGCCGACACGGCCGCGCGGGAGCTGGTCGGCGTCGGCGGCGAGGGGGCCGACGCGCTGCACACGCGGCTGGAGAACGCGCTCAAGAAGATCTCCACCACCTCCGCCTCGCCCGCGGGCTCGACGGCGGGCACGTTCGAGCCGGTGCTGGCCAGCGTCCGGGCGGACCAGGGCGACAAGGACCCGATCTACGTCGGTCCGTTCAACTCCGTGCCGGTGGGGCTGCGCCAGTTCGTGGAGGGCAACCACCTGGCCCGGCTGGAGCACACCGTGGTCACGCCCGGCGGGCGCACCACGTACCTGATCGTCGGCACCCCGCTCAACTCGGTGGCCAGCCCGTTGCAGCTGTACCTGCTGTTCCCGCTGACCAGTGAGCAGAACACCGTCTCCACCGTGCAGAACACCCTGCTGGTCGGCGGGCTGGTGCTGCTGCTCCTGCTGGCCGGCATCACCAACCTGGTGGTCCGGCAGGTGGTGCGGCCGGTCCGCGAAGCCGCGGCGGCGGCCGAGCAGTTCGCCGGCGGCGACCTCGACCAGCGGCTGGCCGCGGTCGGCGAGGACGACCTGGCGAAGCTCGCCGTGTCGTACAACGGCATGGCCGCGAGCATCCAGCGCCAGATCCGCCAGCTCGAGGAGTTCGGCGGCCTGCAGCGCCGCTTCACCTCCGACGTCTCGCACGAACTGCGCACGCCGCTGACCACCGTCCGGATGGCCGCCGACGTGCTGCACGCCTCGCGCGAGCAGTTCCCGGCCGGCCTTGCCCGCTCCACGGAACTGCTGGTGGACGAGCTGGACCGGTTCGAGGCACTGCTCGGCGACCTGCTGGAGATCAGCCGGCTGGACGCCGGGGTGGAGGAGCTTTCGGCCGAGCTGATCGACGTCCGGCCGATCGCCGCCCGCGCGGTGGAGCAGGTCCGCGTGATCGCGGGCACGGCGGGCAGCGCGGTCGAGCTGGTGCTGCCCGAGCAGGACGCCTCGGCCGAGGTCGACGCCCGGCGCGTGGAGCGCATCCTGCGCAACCTGCTGGCCAACGCCGTCGACCACAGCGAAGGGAAACCGGTGGTGCTGACGGTCGGCGTGAACGAGACGGCGGTGGCCATCACCGTCCGGGACCACGGCGTCGGCCTGCGCGGTGGCGAGGCCGACCTGGTGTTCAACCGGTTCTGGCGGGCCGACCCGTCCCGCAACCGGCGCACCGGGGGCACCGGGCTCGGCCTGGCCATCAGCCAGGAGGACGCGCGGCTGCACGGCGGCGAGCTCGAGGCTTGGGGCGAGCCCGGCGAGGGCGCCTGCTTCCGGCTGCTGCTGCCGCGGCGGCAGGACGTGCCGGTCGTGGCCGCCGAGAGCCCGCTCCCGCTGCCGCCGCTGGACCACACGCCGGCAGCGCCCGTGCTGCCCGTGCTGCCTGCCGCACTGGAGGTCCAGCCCGCGCCCGGCGCCATCCTGGCCGACCGCGACGAAGACCGCGAGGAGGTCGGCCGGTGAAGCGCGTCCTGCTCGCCCTGCTGTGCCTGCTGGTGCTGGCCGGCTGCGCGAACGTCCCGCTCGAGTCCCAGCCGGTGGCCGTCTCCGACGACCGCCCGGCGCCGCAGGGCAACGACGTGCCGGAGCCGGAGAAGGGCATCGACGCGCTGACCGTGGTGCGCGATTTCGTGCGTGCCAGCGGCGATCCGAGGTCGAGCAACGCGGCCGCCCGCGCCTACCTCGACGAGCAGCAGCGCGGTGCCTGGCGGCCCGGCCGCGCGATCACCATCATCGACAACATCTTCGGGACCAATTTCGACGTCCAGACCGCCCCGCCGTCCACCGGCGCGTCGCCGGACCCGAACGTGCGCGAGGTGGTGCTGCGCGGTTCCGTGCTCGGCACGATGACCGCGGACAGCGCGTTCATCCCCGGCTCCGGCCCGATCGAGCAGAAGGTCGAGGTCCGCAGGCAGGCGGACGGGCAGTGGCGGATCTCCACCCCGCCGCCGGTCCTGCTGGTGACCGACGACGACTTCGGTGCCAACTACAACCGCGTCCCGGTGTTCTTCTACGCGCCGGACCCGGAGACGTTCGTGCCCGACCTGCGCTACGTCCCGGCCAAGCCCCAGTCGGGACTGCCGGGCCTGGTGATGGACCTGATCCTGGCCGGTCCTTCGGCCGGGCTGGCCGGTGCGGTGAAGAACCTGATCGGCGACCAGGTCACGCTGGAGACGAACGTCCAGAACAACGACGACGGCTCGCTGATGGTCCAGCTCAGCGGGCTCAGCGGGGCCAGCCCGGAGACCCGGACGCTGATCGCGGCGCAGATCGTCCTGTCGATGCAGACGGTCATGTCCACGCGCATCCGCCTGCTCACCGACGGCACGCCGCTGGTGAAGGACCACGAGTACTGGCGAAGCAGCGATGTGCCCGCGTACGGCGCCGCCACTTCGCCCAGCTCGGGCCTGACCGGGCTGATGACGGCCGGGGGCCGCGTGCGTTCGCTGGGGGACGGCACGCCCGTTCCCGGCCCGGCGGGCAACGGCCTGTACAACGTGGTCAGTGCCGCCCAGTCCATCGACGGCGAACGCCTGGCGGTGGTGGACCGCGACGGCGATCAGGTGCGCCTGCGCATCGGCGACCTCGGCCACGAACTGCCGCTGGCCGGTCTCACCGGCGGCGAACTGAGCCGCCCGACCTGGCGCCCGGCCGCCAACGGCGCGGGTCCATCGGGCGAGGTGTGGACGGTGGTGGACCGCTCGACGGTCGCCCGCATGGTCCTCGATCCGAGCGGCCGCTGGCTCCGCCAGAGCGTGAACGCGAACGACGTGCTGGCCCTGGGCCAGATCGACGGCCTCCGCCTCTCCCGCGACGGCGCCCGCGTGGCCGCGATCGTCAACGGCCAGCTGGTCATCGCGGCCGTGGTCCGCAACGGCGACACGGTGACCCTGCGCGAACCGCGGGTCCTCCAGCCCGGGGTGCTCTCGGCCGTGGTGGACGTCGACTGGGGCTCGAGCGCGGACTCCCTGGTGGTCGCCACTTCCTCGGCGTCGCAGCCGGTCCAGCGCGTCTCGGTGGACGGGCGGCGGATGGACGCGTTCAACAGCTCGAACCTGAGCGCCCCGGTCCGCGCCGTCACCTCCGCGCCGAGCCGCCCGATCGTCGTCGCGGACGCGGGCGGTCTGTGGAACGCGACGGAACTGGGTGAGGTCTGGCGGCCCCAGCCGCACTCGATGCCGGACGCGGAGCCGTTCTACCCGGGCTGAGGGGCTGGGCCGGCCGGTGGTCCCGGCGCCGGGGTTCCGGAAACTGTCGGTGCCCGGGTGCACACTGCGAGTCATGGTCTTCGACTTGCTGGTCCCGGCCCGCTGCGCCGGTTGTGGTGTCCGCGGTGCCCCGTGCTGCGCGGTGTGTTCGCGGGTGTGGGGGTCACTCACGGAGGTGGTCCGCACCCCACTGTCGGGTCTTGTCCCGGCGTACTCGCTGGCCCGGCACGAGGGAGCGGCCCGGCGGATCCTGATCGCGTACAAGGAACGAGGGCGAAGGGACCTGGCCCCGCTGCTCGGCCGGGTGCTCGCGAGGGCACTGCGGTCTCTGCTGGTCGGCCTTCGGCCCGATCCTGACCTCGGCCTCGCCGCCGCCCACCACCCTCGGCCTGGAACCCGCGCCGCCCCCGGCCGCAACCTCGGCTTCGACTCCGGTCTCGAGTCCGGCCTGAGCCCGCGTCTCATCCCCGGCTCCGGCCGGGGCCTGACCCCAGGCTTCGCCCCGCGCCCCGGCCCGCCCTCTACCTCGGTCCCGCCAACCCCAGCTTTCGACCCAAGTCCTGGTTCAGGCCCGAACCCGGGCTTCACCCGCAGCTCCGGCCTGGATTCGAGCCCGGGCCTCGATTCGAACTCTGGTCCGGGCCGTAGCGCCTGCTCTGAGCTGGGTGCGAACCTGAGCTTCGCCGCCAGCTCTGGTCCGGGCCCAGACCGGAGCTTCACCCGCAGCTCCGGCTCCGGCCTGGGCTTCACCTCGCACTCCGGTTTGGGCCCGAGCCCAGGCTTTACCTCGCACTCCGGTTTGGGTCCATGCCCGCGCTTCATCTCCGATTCCGGCCTAGGACCAACTCCAGGTTCCGCCCGGCGTCCCGGCCCGCCCTCGTCCTCCACCTCGGTCCCGCTGGCCCCATCGATTCCCCCGTTCCCACCCACTTCCCCGGAACCCCCGCCATCCCCGCTGTGCCTGGTTCCCGCTCCGAGCCGCCGGTCCGCGTCCCGGGTCCGAGGTGGACCCCACATGCACCGGCTCGCCGAAGCCGCCGCTCGGGAGCTGGCCGCGGCGGGCATCGAGGTGTTCGTGGCTCCCGCGCTCGAACTCGAGGGCAGCCGCGACGCCGTGGGGCTGAACCGGGCCGAGCGCGCCGCCAATCTGGCCGGTCGGCTGCGGTTCGTGCCGGACGGGCGGCCGCCGCCGGGGTGCCGGGTGGTGGTGCTCGACGACGTCCTCACCACCGGGGCCACGGCGGCGGCCTGCGTGCTCGCGATGAGGAGTTCGGGCGCCGAGGTTTCGGCCGTGCTCACCCTGTTGGCCGCCGGGTGACCGGGGGTCACCTACACGAGTGATGTCAAGCGGGAACGCGAGGCGGCCCCGGGCCGTTGTCGGGGCATGAGGGTCGGTCGGGAAATCACTCCGGCAGCCGGGCACTCCACCGGGGTGGCGGCTGCGGCGGAGCGAGTTGTCACCCTCGGCTTCCGAGGTCCCGTGCCGTTGCGCCGTCCGCGTGAAATCGAGCGACGCGCGCTCGGCCGTCCGGTGCGGGATTTCGCCCTCGGCGCGGGGGCTTCACTGCGGGCCGTGACGGGTTCTCGCCCGGGGACATCCCCCGGCTCGGGGGCTGTTGTTGGCGGCGTGATGAAGCTAACGTGCACCGCTATCAGTAATTCCCGCAGGCAGGGAGGTATGCAGCCCATGTCCCTGGCGCCGGAGGCCCGCTGAGTCCGCGCTCGCGCATCCGCCACGAGACGTCGTGACCGGTTCGCGAGTTCTGCTCGGCCCGCCGGATCCGGGCTCTGTCCCCGCAGTACCGGCGCCGTGTGAACAACCACAGCTCGCAGTCATTCTCAGCGAGGGAGGTCGTGTATGGACATCGTCGTCAAGGGCCGCAACGTGGAGGTGCCCGAGCACTATCGGGCACTCGTCAGCGAGAAGCTGGCCCGGCTCGAGCGCTACGACAAGAAGGTCATCCGTTACGAGGTCGAGCTCTTCCACGAGCCCAACCGCCGGCAGGCCAAGAGCTGCCAGCGCGTCGAGATCACCGGAAAGGGCCGAGGCCCCGCCGTACGCGCCGAAGCGTGCGCAGCGGACTTCTACGGAGCACTCGACTCCGCCGTCACCAAGCTGGAGAACCGGCTGAGGCGGACCCACGACCGGCGGCGCGTGCACTACGGACGCAGCCGCCCGGAGTCGGTCGCCGAGGCGACCTCCGTGGCGATGGCCGGCGGATCCGACGCCGTCGCCCGTCCTGCCGCCGGTACGGCGGTGCTGGACGCCCCCGGGAGCGAAGGGGCCGAGCCCCTGGCGAACGGCTTCGCGGGCACCGGGGAGATCCCCCAGCAGGCGCGCTGGGAAGACGAGGAACTGGGCTACCAGCCCGGCCGCGTCGTCCGCGAAAAGGAGCACGACGCGGACCCGATGACGGTGGACCAGGCTCTCTACGAGATGGAGCTGGTCGGCCACGACTTCTACCTGTTCAACGACTCCGAGGCCGGCCGGCCGAGTGTCGTCTACCGGCGAAAGGGCTTCGACTACGGCGTGATCCGGCTCGGCTGAGCCCGGTCCGGACCCCGGTCCCGGATGGCCCGCACGCGCTCGCGTGTGGGCCATCCGCACGCCGAAGGTAGGGTGTCACCGGGCCTTTCGATGTCCTTCGACGAGCATGTGCGTGCACGGACGGCGCCGTGTTCCCTACGATGGGTCAGACGACGGCGACGCACTCGGGCGCCGCCGTGCCCAGATTGCCCGGGACCGGCTCGGGTGCGATCGAGATCAGCTAGTGAGGTCGACCGGATGGTGCTGAACCGCCTGCTCCGCGCGGGCGAGGGCAAGATGGTGAAACGGCTGCGCAACATCGCCGATCACATCAACACTCTCGAAGACGACGTGACAGATCTGTCGGACGCCGAGCTGCGGGCCAAGACCGAGGAGTTCCGCGAACGCAACAGCAAGGGCGAGTCGCTCGACGAGCTGCTGCCCGAAGCGTTCGCCGTGGCCCGGGAGGCCGCGAAGCGGGTGCTCGCCCAGCGGCCCTTCGACGTCCAGCTGATGGGTGCCGCCGCGCTGCACCTCGGCCAGGTCGCCGAGATGAAGACCGGTGAGGGCAAGACGCTGACCTGCGTGCTGGCCGCCTACCTGAACGCGATCTCGGGCGAGGGCGTGCACGTCGTCACGACCAACGACTACCTGGCCAAGCGCGACTCCGAGTGGATGGGCCGGATCCACCGCTTCCTGGGCCTCGAGGTCGGCGTGATCCTGGCCGAGCAGACGCCGCAGGAGCGGCACCGGATGTACCAGGCCGACATCACCTACGGCACGAACAACGAGTTCGGCTTCGACTACCTGCGCGACAACATGACCTGGTCGCTGGAGGAGTGCGTGCAGCGCGGGCACAACTTCGCGATCGTGGACGAGGTCGACTCGATCCTGATCGACGAGGCCCGCACGCCGCTGATCATCTCGGGCCCGGCGGACCAGTCCTCGCGGTGGTACATGGAGTTCGCCCGGCTGGCGCCGCTGATGCAGGGCATCGACACCACCACCATGGGCACGCGCGAGCGGACCGAAAAGGCCACCCTGATCAACTCGAAGTACCACTACGAGGTGGACGTCCGCAAGCGCACGGTGGCCGTCACCGAGACCGGCGTGCGGTTCGTCGAGGACCAGCTGGGCATCGAGAACCTGTACGAGGCCGCGAACACGCCGCTGGTCGGCTACCTGAACAACGCGCTCAAGGTGCAGGAGCTCTACCACAAGGACAAGGACTACATCGTCCGCGACGGCGAGGTCATGATCGTCGACGAGTTCACCGGGCGCATCCTGGTGGGCCGCCGGTACAACGAGGGCATGCACCAGGCGATCGAGGCCAAGGAGAAGGTCGAGATCAAGGCCGAGAACCAGACGCTGGCCACGATCACGCTGCAGAACTACTTCCGGCTGTACTCGAAGCTCTCGGGCATGACCGGTACGGCCGAGACCGAGGCCGCGGAGTTCCACCAGACCTACAAGCTGGGTGTGGTGCCGATCCCGACCAACCGGCCGATGGTCCGCGACGACCGCGCCGACCTGATCTACAAGACCGAGCAGGCCAAGTTCGAGGCCGTGGCCGAGGACATCGCCGAGCGCTACGAGAACGGCCAGCCGGTGCTGGTCGGCACCACCAGCGTCGAGAAGTCCGAGCACCTGTCCAAGCTGCTGCTGAAGCTGCAGGTCCCGCACGAGGTGCTGAACGCCAAGCACCACGACCGGGAGGCGCTGATCGTCGCCCGGGCCGGGCAGAAGGGCGCGGTCACGGTGGCCACCAACATGGCCGGCCGTGGTACCGACATCGTGCTGGGCGGCAACCCGGACATCATCGCCGACCAGAAGCTGCGCGAGCGCGGCCTGGACCCGGTGGAGAACTCCGAGGAGTACGAGGCCGAGTGGCCGAAGGTGCTCGAGGAGATCAAGGAAGCCGCCAAGGACGAGGCCGAGGCGGTCCGCGAGGCCGGTGGCCTGTACGTGCTGGGCACCGAGCGGCACGAGTCGCGCCGGATCGACAACCAGCTGCGCGGTCGCGCCGGGCGGCAGGGCGACCCGGGCGAGTCGCGGTTCTACCTCTCGCTCGGCGACGACCTGATGCGCCGGTTCAACGCCGTGATGGTGGAGCGCGTGATGACCACGATGCGGCTGCCGGACGAGGTGCCGATCGAGCACAAGATGGTCTCCAAGGCGATCCGGAGCGCGCAGACCCAGGTCGAGCAGCTCAACATGGAGACGCGCAAGAACGTCCTCAAGTACGACGAGGTGATGAACGAGCAGCGCAAGGTGATCTACGCCGAGCGCCACCGCGTGCTCGAGGGCGAGGACCTGCGCGAGCAGATCGAGCACATGCTGGTCGACGTCGTGAACGCCTACGTCGACGGCGCCACCTCCTCGGGGTACGCCGAGGACTGGGACCACGAGCAGTTGTGGACCGCGCTCAAGACGCTCTACCCGGTCGCGCTGAACTGGGACGAGCTGGTGGAGTCCGAAGGCGACCTGGACGCCGACGGTCTGCGCCAGGCCCTGGTCGAGGACGCGCACAACGCCTACGACCGGCGCGAGTCGGAGATCGACGAGCTGGTCGGCGAAGAGGGCGCGATGCGCCGCCTTGAGCGCCAGGTGATGCTGACCGTGCTCGACCGCAAGTGGCGGGAGCACCTCTACGAGATGGACTACCTCAAGGAGGGCATCGGCATGCGGGCGCTCGCGCAGCGCGACCCGCTGATCGAGTACCAGCGCGAGGGCTTCGACATGTTCCGCGCGATGCTCGACTCGCTGAAGGAGGAGGCCGTCGGCTTCCTGTTCAACCTGCAGGTCGAGCGGGCCGAGCCGGCGCCCGCGCCGGACAGCGCCGCCTCGCTGCCCGGCGGGGTCACCTCGGCCACGGCCGCGGCCGCCGGTTCCTTCGGCAACGGCAGTGGCAACGGTAACGGCAGCGGTAACGGTGACGGTCAGGCCGACGGCCGGCACGCCCGTCCGACCCCGCCCCAGCAGCCGGCCACCGACACCGAGTCGGTGCCGTCCGCTCTGCGGGGCAAGGGAATCGGCGGCGGTGTCCAATCCGGGCTGACGATGTCGGGCCCGGCCGAGGGCGGCGGCGTCGAGTCCCATTCGGACAGTGTCGAGAGCGACGACGACGCGGCGGGCGGCAACACCCGCCGCGAGCGCCGGGCCGCCGAGCGCGCTCAGGCGAAGAAGGGCAAGAAGGGTCCGCGCCGCTGATCCTGGAAAACCGCTGAACCTTGACACCGCGGACCGTCCGAATCGGACGGTCCGCGGTTTCGTATCGGCTGGTGGGCCAGCCGGTGACCGCCGAAACGGGGCGGGAGTTCGCGAAGCGGTTCGCGCCCAAGCAGGACCCGTGCCCGCGGTAAGGCCGGTGGCTTGGGCGTTCGGTCGTCACCCGGCTGGAAGGTCGGAGCGTCCGGCGCGGACTCACGCGCCGGATCCCGTCATCGCGGGTTCCCCGTCCTGGAACCCGATGACCACCCGGCGCAGCCTGGCGGCCCCGCCGGTTTCGACCAGCCGACCGGATTGTCGGGACATCGGTCCTGATCCTCGGAGTCCCGAAGGGCCCGGGTGCGCAGCGAGTGGCCCGGTCGCTTCCGGCCCCCGGCTGCGGCCACCTCGGCCATCGGCTCCGGTGATGGTCGCTCACCGGTGCTGAGCTGGGATTTCGCCCGCTCGGCAACGGCCGAGCGGCCGCGTTCGGTGACGGCGGAACGCTCGCAACCGGACCCGGCCGCGACGGCCGAGCCCTCAGGCGACCAGCCGTCGCGGTGGACCGGCCTGGATCGCCCGCGCCGGTCCGGTCCGGGGGGCCAGCAGGTGGAACCGGGTGCACACCCATCCCGGCCGGGTGCGCTGGAAGCGCGCCGCCAGCGCGAGGACCCGGGGGCCGCTGCGGATGGTGGCGCAGGCTTCGACCGCGGTGTCGGTCGGGTGGCAGACGTGCAGGGGACCGATGCGGTGGCGGGTGCCCAGCAGCCGGGAGTGGGCGATCAAGCGGGCGAACAGGCCCGGGTCGACCAGCTGCTCGATCTGGCCGGCCGGGCGACGGCCGCCGAGGACCTCCAGGATGGTGTTCAGGCGTTGGGTCAGGTGGTGCTCGGACGGCGGGGCCAGCAAGCTCGTGAGCAGCCGGTCCGACGGGGGCAGGTCGCGCACCGGCGGGCCCTCGCGCCGGTTTCGGGCCGGGCGGGGTCTCGGCGTCGGCTCGAACGGCGCGAGAGTGCTGATGCGGTGGTCGATCGTCATGTGTTCCTCCCCGAAACTCGGACGATTCGTCACCGGTAGTGGCTCGTGGAGCCGGAAAACGGGACAAACCTTGCCCGATCCGGGGAAAACCGTCCAAGCGCTCCCGCCGGTCCACCACCCGTGCTAAGGCCGGAGCGAGGTGACCGGATTCGACCCGGAACGGGGTGCGTGAGGCCTGCGTCGACCGGCCCGGGCGCTAAGGTGGGACGGGTGCTCAAAGGCCTGCTGGTCGATTACGCGGGGGTGCTGACCGACCCCGAAGCGCACCTGCTCTACGACTATCTCCGCGAAGCCCGGGCCCGCGGCACGCGCACCGCGCTCGTGTCCAACGCGGCCGGAGCCGGGGCCTCGATGAAGGCCGAGCTCGCCGGCTATTTCGACGCCCTCGTCTTCTCCGGTGAAGTCGGTGTCGCCAAACCGGATCGCGAGATCTACCTCATCGCCGCCGAGCGGATCGGGCTGGCCGCCGCGAGTTGTGTCTTCGTGGACGACGCCGCGCGCAATGTCCGAGGCGCCGCCGAAGCCGGGCTGGTCGGTGTCCACCACGTCACCGTGGCCGCGACCCTCGGCGAGCTCACCGCCCTGTTCAGTTGACGGCGCGCCGCACCAGTTCGAACGACAGCACCGCGGCCGCCGCTGAGACGTTCAGCGATTCGACGTCCCCGGGCATCGGGATGGACAGCCACTCGGTCACCAGCTCGGCGACCTCTTGACCGACGCCCGCGGTCTCGGCGCCCAGGACGAAGGCCGCGCGCTGGGGCAGCTCGGCGTTGTACACCGTCGTCTTCGCGGATGCGCCCAGCGCGTACACGCTGTACCCCGCTTCGGTCAGCAGCTCGGCCGCCTCGCGCGCGCTGCCGCAACGCAGCACCGGCGCGCGGAACGCGACACCCGCGGAAGCCTTGACCACCAGCGGGTCCAGCGCGGCGACCCCCCGGCGCGGCACGACCACGCCCTCCAGCCCGGCGGCGGTGGCCGTGCGCAGGATCATCCCGACGTTCGCCGGGGTGGTGATGCCGTCCAGCAGCAGCACCCGGGCCGGCGGACGGCGGTCCGCCAGGGCCGCGGCCAGCGAGCGCATCCGCGGGGCGACCACGTCGGCCAGCACCCCCTGGTCCTGCTTGCCGTTGCCGGCCAGCACCTTCACCCGGTGCGCGCTGGCCCGCTGGACCGGCACGCCGGCCGCCTTCGCCGCCCGCTGGATCTCCGTGGCCCCCGGCCCGCGCGCGGTGTCGGCGAGGATCACCTTGTCGACTTCGAGACCGGTGTCCGCCAGCGCCTCCAGCACCGGCTTGCGCCCGTACACGGTCAGGAACCGGTCTTTCGGCGAAACCGCCTCGTCATCACCCACGCGGGCCAGTCTCGCACTGTGTAAGGATCGGCCCATGCCCGACCGCCTGTCCGCGCTGGACGCCTCCTTCCTGTACGTCGAGGACCACGCGACCCCGATGCACGTCGGCAGCGTGGCGATCTTCGACCGGCCGCGCACCGGGTTCGACCACGGGCAGGTGCTGGACCTGATCGGCGCGCGGCTGGCCTTCCTGCCGCGGTACCGCCAGCGGGTGCTGACCGTGCCCGGTCACCTCGCCCGCCCGGTCTGGGTGGACGACACCGACTTCGACCTGAACTACCACGTCCGGCGCTCCGCGCTGCCCCAGCCGGGCACCGACGACCAGTTGTTCGACCTGGTCGCGCGCCTGGTGTCACGGCGGCTGGCGCCCGAGCGGCCGCTGTGGGAGGCGTACTTCGTCGAAGGGCTCTCCGGTGACCGCGTGGCCCTGGTGACCAAGACCCACCAGTCCGTTGTGGACGGCATCGGCACGATCGACCTCGGCCAGCTCATCCTGGACCCCCGCCCGGCGCCGCCCGAGCCGTTCGAGGACACCTGGACGCCGCGGCGCGAGCCGAGCCGGGCGCAACTGGTGCTCGACGCCGTCACCGAGACCGTGCAACGCCCGACCGAGCTGGTGGAGAACGTGCGCTCGGCCGCGGACGACGCCTTCGCGACCGTGGGCAAGGTGACCGAGGCCCTCGGCGGCGTCGCGGCGACGCTGCGCACAGTGGTCAGCCCGGCGCCGTCCGGGCCGCTGAACGTGCGGGTGTCGGGCAGCCGGCTGTTCTCCGTGGTGCGCACGCGGCTGGAGGACTTCCGCGAGGTTCGCGCCGAGCACGGCGGCACGGTGAACGACGTGGTGCTGGCCGCCATCACCGGAGCGCTGCGCGGCTGGCTGCTCTCGCGGGGCTCCCACCTGACGCCGACGGCCACCGTCCGCGCGCTGGTGCCGATGGCCGTCCGCGACGAGGAGACGGCCGAGTTCTCCACCCCGGCCCTGGTCGGGAACCAGGTGGCCGCGTTCCTGGTCGACCTGCCGGTGGGCGAGCCCAACGCCGTGCTGCGGCTGCAGCACATCGGGCACGCGATGACCGAGCACCTGGAATCGGGGCGCTCGGTGGCCGCGCGCGGGCTGCTGAAGGTCGGCGGGTTCGCCCCGGCCACGCTGCACTCGCTCGGCGCGCGGGCGGCCGGATCCCTCTCGGGGCGCATCTTCAACGTGATGGTCACCAATTCGCCGGGGCCGCAGGTGCCGATGTACGCGGGGGAGGCGAGACTGGTGGAGATGTTCCCCGTGATGCCGCTGATGCGCACCCAGGCGCTGGCGATCGGGGTCACCTCCTACCACGGCGGTGTCTACTTCGGACTCAACGGTGACCGCAAGGCCGTGTTCGACGTCGGGCTGCTGGGCGGCATGATCGAAGAAGCGCTGGAAGAACTGAAGGGTGCGCACTGGTGAGGGTTTATCTCCCCGCGACGATCGCGATGCTCCGCGAGCTCGAAGCGAACGGCGAGTTCCGCGCCCGCAGCGGCACGGCGTTCGCGTTGACGCCCGCCCTGCGCGAGGCCTACGTCAGCGGCTCCGACGAGGAGCTCGAGTACGCCGCCCTGCTGGACGCGGCGCGAGCCTCGATCCGCCTGATCGCGGCCGAGGAGAAGGCGGAGCCGCGACGCGTGGTGGTGTCGGCCGACGTCGACAACGTGACGCTGCGCTCGGACCTGGACGCGCCCGTGGTCCGGCTCGACGGGCCGGTGCCGCTTTCGCAGATCGCCGCCATCCACGTGGACGCGCCGGAGGCCGCCGAGTCCGTCGCCGCGGCCGCCGACGTGATCGACGCCGCCGACCTGGGCGACGAGGACGCCGAGTTCGCCCTCGGCGACGCCGAGGACCACGAGCTGGCCTGGTACGCGCCGCAAGAGCTGCCGTTCTTCCTCGAGCTGCTTTGAGCCGGCCCGAGTTTTCTTCGACGACGCCAGGGCGGCGCCGGGAGGGGTGACGCGGGCCGGTCACCCGGCGGTGAACGCCCCCACCTGGTCGGCCGCGGGCGCCTGGACGGCCACCGGCGTGCCCCAGGCGCTGTACCGCGCGGTGATCCGGGCGCCGGGGGAGTCCTTGAGGATCGGCCTCAGGTCCAGCACCAGCTGCAGTGGCCGGTGCGCGGAGTCGAGCCACAGTTCGAGCGGGACTTTCGTGCCGGGCGCGATCGCGCCCGGCGGCAGCCCGGCGGGCCGTTGAGAACCGAGTTTCGCCAGGTCGACGTCCACGCGGTAGTGCTCGGCCCCGGTGCCGTCGAGCTCGGTCCGCTCGGCGGTGGCGAGCGTGCCCGCCGTCCGGACCTGGTCGAGGGTGTGCGCCGGGTCGTTCTGCTCGGCCAGCTGGGCGAGACTGCCGCCGAGCACCTGGGAGAACGGGTCGCTGCCGTCGGGGGAGACCCGCACCCACGGCTTCCCTCCGGTGACCTGGTCGCGGGCGCTGTCCGGGACCTTGGCGTACAGCTGCCCGGCGACCAGCCGCAGCTCCATCGGTTCGCCGACGTAGTCGGTGGTCATCTCCAGCGAGGTCCCGCCCGCGGCGAACTTCGCCTGCCCCTGCCCGTGCGACACGAGAGTCCCCGCCGCGACGTCGGTGCTGAACTTCGCGGACCCGCCGGCCACGGTGGCGGCGGATGCGGCGTCGGCGAGCGCGCGGGCGTCGGGCAGCAGCGGGTCCGAGCTGCCGGAGCACGCGCCGGTGAGGGCCGCGACGAGCACGGCACCGAGGGCCAAGGCCGTCCTGCGCATCCGGAAACCCCGTCCTGACCGGCGGAAGAAGCCCCTACGAAAGCACAGCGGCCCGCCGCTACCCGTTCGGGGGAATCACTGCTACCGGGAGTGGTCCAGCGACCCCGCCGCCGGACCGGGCGCAGCCAGGTCGCACCGGGTCGAGCCTCACGCTTCGAGCGTGCCCGCGCGGGAGGTCAGCAGCCGCCGCAACGAGGCCAGCCGGTCGGCGCCCGCCCGGCCCTCCTGCACGACGTCGTCCAGAGCGCAGTCCGGGTCCTCCGGCGGGCCGAGGTGGCCGCAGTGGGCCGGGCACTCCTCGGCCGCCTCCGCGAACTCCTCGAACGCCATCACGATGTCGTCCCCGGTCACGTGGGCCAGGCCGAACGAGCGGATGCCCGGGGTGTCGACCACCCAGCCGCCGCCGGGCAGGGGCAGCGGCAGCGCGACGGCGGCGACGGAGGTGTGCCGGCCCTTGCCGACCGCGCTCACGTCACCGGTGGCCAGCAGGGCGTTCGGGACCAGGCGGTTGACCAGGGTGGACTTGCCGACCCCGGAATGGCCGACCAGGGCCGTCACCCGGCCTTCGAGGCGTTCGATCAGACCTTCCGGCTCCTCGTCGTGCCGGGTGACGATGGCGGGCACGTCGAGGCCCGCGTACCCGGACAGCAGCTCGTCCGGGCGGGCCAGATCGGCCTTGGTCAGGCACAGCACGGGCTCCACCCCGCCCGCGTAGCAGGCGACCAGGCAGCGGTCGATGAATCCCGGGCGCGGCGGCGGGTCGGCCAGCGCGGTCACGATGAGCAGCTGTGCGGCGTTCGCGACCACCACCCGCTCGTACGGGTCGGTGTCGTCGGCCGTGCGGCGCAGGACGCTCGTGCGCTCGTCGACGCGGATGATGCGGGCCAGCGTGTCCGGTTTGCCGGAGACGTCGCCGACCACGCCCACCATGTCGCCGACCACCACGGAGACGCGGCCCATCTCGCGGGCGCGCATGGCCGTCACGAGCCGATCCGGATCCGCGTCGATCGCGCAGGTCCAGCGGCCCCGGTCCTTGCCGACCACCATGGCGGTGACCGCGTCGGCGTGCTCGGGGCGGCGCTTGCTGCGCGGTCTGGTGCCCTTGCCGGGACGGACCCGCACGTCGGATTCGTCCAGCCTGCTCCAGTCGCCTCGCGCCAAACCGCCCACGTCCTTCCGCCTCATCCGGCCTGGTCGAATGATCCCATGCCGCTCGCGCCGGCCCCGGTTCGCGTGCGACGATGGATTACTGGGACCGGGTGCGGAGGAGGTTGGCATGTGCGGCCGTTACGCCGCCACGAAGGACCCGGCGGTGCTGATCGAGGAGTTCGCCGCGGTCGACCTGACCGGGGACCGGGCGCGGGCGGACCACAACGTCGCCCCGACCAAGAACGTGGTCACCGTGGTGCAGCGCCACCCCCGGGACGCCGAGGGCCAGGTGCTCGAGGACGAGCCGGCCGAGCGCTCGTTGCGGATCATGCGGTGGGGCCTGGTGCCGTTCTGGGCGAAGGACCCCTCGGCCGGTTCGCGGATGATCAACACCCGCTCCGAGACCGCGCGGGAGAAGCCCGCGTTCAAGCGAGCGCTGGCGTCCCGGCGCTGCCTGGTGCCGGCCGACGGCTGGTTCGAGTGGCGGCGCACGGGCCAGGAGAAGGAGCCGTTCTACATGACCGACCCCGCGGGCGCGTCGATCGCGTTCGGCGGGATCTGGGAGAGCTGGCGGCCGAAGGACGACGCCGCGGCCGAACCGCTGATCACCTTCTCGATCATCACCACCGACGCCGCCGGGCAGCTCACCGACGTGCACCACCGGATGCCGCTGATCGTGCCGTCCGGGCACTGGGCGGACTGGCTCGACCCGGACCGCGAGGACGTCGACGGGCTGATGGTGCCGACACCTCCGTCCATTGTGGAGTCCCTGGAGCTGAGGCCGGTCTCGAGCCTGGTCAACAACGTCCGCAACAACGGGCCCGAGCTGCTGGAGCGGGCCGAGGCCGGGGCCCAGCCGCTGGACGACGGACTGTTCGAGTTGTCGTGACCACTGTGGACATCGGCACCGAGCACGGCCCGGCGCGGGCCGAGCTGCACTGCGCCAAGGACGGGGCCGCGGTGCTGGTGCTCGGCCACGGTGCCGGCGGGGGCATCGACGCGAAGGACCTGGTCGTGGTGGCGCGTGCGGCGAAGGACGCGGGCGTGCACGTCGCGCTCGTGGAGCAGCCCTACCGCGTCGCGGGCCGCCGCGCCCCCGCGCCGGCTAAGCAACTGGACACGGCGTGGCTCACGGTGGCCGACGAGCTGTCCGCCCGGTTCGACGGGCTGCCGCTGGTGTTCGGCGGCCGCTCCTCGGGGGCGCGGGTGGCCTGCCGGACGGCGTCCGCGGGCCAGGCCGTGGCGGTGCTGTGCCTGGCCTTCCCGGAGCACCCGCCGGGCCGGCCGGAGAAGACCCGCCAGCCGGAGCTGGACGCGGTGGAGGTGCCGGCCCTGGTCATCCAGGGCGAGCGGGACCCGTTCGGGCGACCCGAGCCCGGCCCCCACCACGAGGTGCAGCTCGTCCCCGGTGACCACAACCTCACCGCCGACCTGGACGCGGTGGCCCGCGCGGCGGCCGAATGGCTGGAACGGGTGCTGCGCCCGCACCTCTGACCGCGAACCCGCCAGCGGTGGCACCGGCTTTCGGCGCCGCGGGGGAACCCCGGCCGGGTCAGGCCGCGATCCCGGCCAGCACCGCGCCGGTCAGGCGGACCAGGTCGGCCGGGGCGAGTTCGACCTCCAGGCCGCGGCGCCCGGCCGAGCAGTACACGGTCGGGAAGGCCGAGGCGGACTCGTCGATCACCACCGGGAGCCGGCTGCGGTGCCCCAGCGGGGAGATCCCGCCCAGCACGTAGCCGGTCGCCCGCTGGGCGGCGGTCGGATCGGCCATCCTGGCCTTCTTGCCCCCGGCGGCGGCGGCCAGCGCCTTCAGGTCGAGCTGGCCGGTGACCGGCACCACGCCCACCGCCAGCTTCCCGTCGACTTCGGCCACCAGGGTCTTGAACACCCGGGCGGGCTCCAGGCCCAGCGCCTCGACCGCCTCCAGGCCGAACGAATCGGCCCGCGGGTCGTGCTCGTACGCGTGCAGCACGTGCGCCACTTCCTGCTTCGTGAGCAGCGCCGTGGCCGGAGTTCCCTTGCCCGCCATGGGCGTCGAGTCTAGGAGGACCCGGGAATGCGCCGCCGCCGAGCTCTGTTGTAGCCGAGGTGAACAGCACGCTCGCCACCACTCGCCCCGCCCGGCGCCGGCCCGGGAACCCGGGGGGTTCAGGCTTTTGGGAACCCCGCGTAAACTCGACGTCGCCGTATGCGCACCCGCGCATCGACGCTGATCGGGAAGGGAACGGTTTGCCGAGCACCCCCAACTCCGCGCCGGAGACGGCGACCGACGAGCTGGAGCTGGCCGAACGCTTCGAGCGGGACGCCATGCCCCTGCTCGACCAGCTGTACTCCGCCGCGATGCGGATGACCCGCAACCCGGCCGACGCCGAGGACCTGGTCCAGGAGACCTACTTGAAGGCCTACGCCGCGTTCGCGTCGTTCAAGGCCGGCACCAACCTGAAGGCGTGGATGTACCGCATCCTCACCAACACCTACATCAACGGCTACCGCAAGCGGCAGCGGCAGCCGCTGCAGCAGCCCACCGAGGAGATCTCCGACTGGCAGATCGCCAAGGCGGAGGGCCACACCTCGGTCGGTCTGCGTTCGGCCGAAGTCGAAGCCATGGACAACCTCCCCGACGTCGACGTCAAGGCCGCGCTGCAGAAGCTGCCCGAGGAGTTCCGGCTGGCCGTGTACCTGGCCGACGTCGAGGGCTTCGCGTACAAGGAGATCGCCGAGATCATGGACACGCCGATCGGCACCGTGATGTCCCGCCTGCACCGCGGCCGCGCCCAGCTGCGCGACCTGCTCGCCGACGTGGCGCGTGAGCGCGGCTTCATCCGCGGTGGCCGCGAGGAGGTGGGTAAGCGATGAGCACGGGTGACAGCTCGAAGGACGCCGGCCACGCCAAAGACACCAAGGACAAGGTCCGGTGCGAAGAGGCGCTTTCCGAGATCTTCCTGCTCCTGGACAAGGAGTGCAGCCCCGCTCGGGACGCCGAGCTCCGGCGCCACATCGACGACTGCCCGCCGTGTCTCGAGGAGTACGGGATCGACGAGCAGCTCAAGCACCTGCTGGCCCGCAAGTGCGGCGGTGACCTGGCCCCGGCCGAGCTGAAGAGCCGGCTGCGCGCTTCGATCCGCCAGACCGTGGCCACCCGCGGCGGGGTGACCGTGGAGCGTACCGAGGTCACCATCGAGCAGCGGATCGGCGAGTAAGCCCTCCCCGGCACGACGACGGCCCCCGCACCAGTGGTGCGGGGGCCGTGTCGCGTCCGTACGCCGTGAATCAGGCGTTGGGCTTCTTGCCGTGGTTCGCGCCGTTCTTCTTGCGGTCGCGACGCTTGCGGGCGCGCTTCGACATGCTTCACTCCTCGTGCTTGCGCTGGATGGCCCGGGTGCGGGGTGCGGGCACACCTGCCGGGCTCGGGTCAACCGCTCCAGTGTGTCATGCGTGCCCGGGCTCACCCTCGGCACCCGTGCTGATCGGCCGGGGCTCTGGTTGGATGACCGGGGAGGAGGTGGTCGGACATGGCTGGTGAGGCCACGCTGGGGACCGGGCCCGAGAGGACGGTCCGGTAACGCCGTGTCGACCCTTTCCGACCTGCTCGCCGAGAACACCGGACTGACCGGTGAGGCCGCCGACCACCTGCAGACCGTCGTCGCGGAGTGGCAGCTGCTGGCCGATCTCTCGTTCGCCGACTTCCTGCTCTGGGTGCCGGTGGCCAAGGACCTGCAGCCCGAGGGCGGCGACTTCGTCTGCGTCGCGCACGCACGACCGACCACGGCGCCGACCGCGCACCCCGAGGACGTCGTCGGCACCCGGTTCACCGTCGCGGAGCACCCCCAGCTGGCCAAGGCCGTGCGCGAAGTGCGGATCTGCCGCGAGGAGGACCCGCACTGGTACCGCGACCTGCCGATGCGCCGCGAGGCCGTGCCGGTGAGCTTCCGGGGCGAGGTGGTCGGCGTGATGAGCCGCGAGACGAACCTCGCCGCGCCGCGGGTGCCGAGCCCGCTGGAGATCGCGTACCTGGGCAGCGCGGGCGACCTGTGCCGGATGATCGTGGACGGCACCTTCCCGCCGAACAACGGCAACCAGACCGACACCCACACCAGCCCGCGGGTGGGTGACGGGCTGATCCGGCTCGACCCGACCGGCACCGTGGTGTTCGCCAGCCCCAACGGCCTGTCCGCCTACCACCGGATGGGCCACGAGTCCGATCTGGTGGGCCAGCGGCTGGCGCCGTTGACGCGCTCGCTGATCCGCGACCCGTTCGACGCCACCGAGGTCTCCCACCGCATCATCGAAGCCCTCGACGGCAAGCCCTCGCCCCGCACGGAGGCCGACTCCCGCCGCGGCGCCGTGGTGCTGTTCCGCGCCCTGCCGCTGCGCCCGGCTGGCCAGGCGGGCGGGGCGCTGGTGCTGGTGCGCGACGTCACCGAGGTCAAGCGCCGCGACCGCGCGCTGCTGTCGAAGGACGCGACCATTCGCGAGATCCACCACCGGGTGAAGAACAACCTCCAGACCGTCGCGGCCCTGCTTCGCTTGCAGTCGCGCCGCACCTCCAGTGAGGAGGCGCGGCTGGCCCTCGGTGAATCCGTGCGCCGGGTTTCGTCGATCGCGATGGTGCACGAGGCACTGTCCATCTCCGTGGACGAGCGGGTGGACCTGGACAAGCTGCTCGACAACGTGCTGCCGATGGTCGGCGAGGTGGCCACGGCGGAGTCGCAGGTCGGGCTGACCCGGAAGGGCTCGTTCGGCATCGTGATCGCGGAGATCGCGACCCCGCTGGTGATGGTGCTGGCGGAGCTGGTGCAGAACGCCATCGAGCACGCCTTCCCGCAGGGCCGCCCGGGCCGGGTGGAGCTGGTGGTGGAGCGCTCGGCCCGCCGGCTCGACGTGGTGATCCGCGACAACGGCCGCGGCCTGCCCGCGGGCTTCTCCCTGGAACGCAGCGACGGGCTCGGCCTGCAGATCGTGCGGACCCTGGTCGAGTCGGAACTGCGGGGGTCCCTCTCGTTGCGCAAGGTCAGCACGGACGAGGCCGGGGCCCGGGCGACCGGCACCGAGGCGGCGCTGCGCATCCCGCTTTCCCGGCGGCTCTGAGTCCCCCGAGGCGCTGCTCGGCTCAGGCGCTGGGTGACTGAGGCGCTGGGTGGCCAAGACGCTGGCCGGCCGGGTGGCCCAGGCGGTGGTTGGCTTCGGCTCCGAGTTGTCCGGAATCGGTGCTGCGCAATGTTTCCGAGGTGGTTGTCGCCCTCATGCCCCGCGGTGTCCGAAAGGGACCGGCGCACCGTCCGAACCGGACTGGGGCTGACCGGCCCCGGACACGTTGAAGGGCCGGTACCCGCCTGAGCGGACCCGGCCCTGTCAACGTTTCGGGATGAGGTGGCGCGACACCCGCTTCAGGGTGATTTCACCTCAATTGTTAAGCTGGGACCGGATGGGTATCGCTCCTGCCGGCGTGGCGTGCAGCTGCCGAACGGCGGGAGTTCCGGTTCCTGGTGGTGCGTGCTGAGCCGAGGCTCAGGCGTTGGTACGCGTGCCGATGTGCGTACGGCGGCGCTTGAGCGCGCGTCGCTCGTCTTCGCTCATACCGCCCCACACGCCGGCGTCCTGACCGCTGGCCAGAGCCCAAGCGAGGCAGTCGGATGCGACGGTGCAGCGGTGGCACACGGCCTTCGCCTCGGAGACCTGAAGGAGAGCGGGTCCGCTGGTTCCCACCGGGAAGAACAGTTCGGGGTCCTCGTCTCGGCAGGCCGCGTCGTGGCGCCAGTCCATGTTCGTGAGCTCCTTTTAGTGACGCGGAAGCCGCGCCACAGTCGTTAATGGCGGTCGTTTTTTTGGGTGCTTGTGAATGCTTTCACGAAGCACCGCGTTCGACAAGGGTTTCCCGAAGATCGGTGAGTCAGCTCACCCGGCCGGGCGACGCCTCTGACCTGCGGTTTCTGTCCGAAACGGACCTGTTGGCGGAAGGCCGGTGCGGTGAGTGGAGCTTCTGCGTCGATGAGCGGCAACCGGCACTTTGCTTCGGGCGATCAGTCCGCCGGTTGTCACACGATCACGGAGAGTGCGCCGGGCACGCTGTGGAACTCCACCCGCGTGCGCTGGCCGACGAGGTCGCCGTCCACCTGGAAGTTCACCGGCTCAACTGCGTCGATGCGGATCAGCGGCACGTCGTCGTGCCGGACCAGGTGCCGTCCGCGCTGGTTGCTCTTGGTGAGCAAAGCTTGGCGTGCGTGCTTGAACACGGTCGGCAACGACAGACCGTTCAACGCGAACAGGCCCAGTCCGGTCTCGAACGAGCAATCCGCGTTCAGGTGGACCGGGCGCTCACCCAGATAGGTCCACGGATCGGTGTTGGACACGAAAGCGGTCTCGACCACCACCGGCTCCTCGCCCGGGATCCGCACGGTGAGCTCCGGGCGGCCCAGCGGCGGCCGGATGTAGGAGCGCACCGCGGCCCGGAGGTAGAGCCCGGCGCTGGCCTCCTTGCCCCGGCGCTTGGCGACGCGGCCGACCACGTCGGCGTCCCAGCCGAGGCCGGCGTTGAAGGTGAACCAGTGGCCGTCGGCGAGCCCGAGCCCGACCTTGCGGCCCCGGCCGGACTCCAGCGCGCTCAGCAACTGGTGGGTCGCCTCCACCGGGTCCGCGGCGAGGCCGAGGGCGCGCGCGAAGACGTTCGCCGAACCGCCGGGCACCACACCCAGCGCCGGGGTGGGCCCGATCCGGGCGGGATCACCGCCGGCGTCGGCGAGCAGGCCGTTGACGACCTCGTTGACCGTGCCGTCGCCGCCGTGGGCCACGACCAGGTCGATGCCGTCCCGGGCGGCCGAGCGCGCCACGGCCATCGCGTGGCCGCGGTAGTCGGTCTCGACCACGTCGAGCTTGACCTGGCTGGCCAGCGCGTGGGCCAGCACGTCGCGGCCACCGGCGGTGGTCGAGGTGGCCTGGGGGTTCACGACGAGGATCGCGCGCACCACCGCAGGGTAGGTGACCCGTGGCCGCCGCGAGAACCGCCGACGTCACATGGTGACGCGAAGCTCAGCCCTTCGGCGGCATCCTCGCCCGGGTCCGCCCGGCCCGACGACCCGGCACCGGATGACGCTGTGGCGGGCGGTCCTCCTCTGCGAACGGCGGCTCTCGCTCGTCGTGACAAGTGCACCCGGGCCGACCGCCCGCTCATCGACGACGGTTCGATTTTCACGTTCCCGGCGCCCCGCGAAAACGGCCGACCGGGTGGCATACCATCGAAACTGCTCACGCACCGTCACTCGTGCAGGTGGGGCCCGCTGTGCTCTCGCAAAGCACCGCCCGGCCCGCGCGAGCCGGCGCATTCGGCCGCGTCCGTTCAGCCCAGTCCGCCGCGGCCCCGCCCGCTTCACCCCAGCGTCTGGAAGGCCTCGCCGTGTCGCTCACCGAGAAGCCGCCGCCCGTTCCGGCCGAGGTCCGGCTGGCGGGGGTGCTCACCGCCGTGCCCGGGCTCGGACTGCTGGTGCTCGGGATCGTGCTGCTCGTGCGCGGGCTGCAGGCGCCCCCGCAGGCGGGCAACAACATCTGGGCCGAGTTCGCCACCTACGTGGTGCTGTCGCTGGCCTTCCTGGCCGCGTCCACCGGGCTGGTGCTGGGCCGGACCTGGGCCCGGTCACCGGGGGTGGTCGTCGCGCTGCTGCTGGTGGGGGTCGGCTGGTACGTGCTGGGCCCGTCCGGCCGTCCGGTCTGGGGGGTGCCGATCGCCGGGTTCGGCGTGGCGGCGCTGGTGCTGCTGTTCCGCCGGCCGGCGCGCGCCTGGGCCCTGGGGCAGCACGCGGGGGAGACCGAGGAGGAGGCCGCCGAGCGCGGCGGACTGGCCGGCCGCCGCGCGGAGCGGGAGAAGCACGAAGAGGACTGAGGTCAGGCGTCCGCGGCGAGCTTCGCCAGCGGGCCGTCGGTGAGCCGGTAGACGCTCCACTCGTCCTGCGGCGAGGCGCCGAGGGCCCGGTAGAACCCGACCGCCGGGTTCCAGTTCAGCACCGACCACTCCAGCCGCTGGTAGCCGTGGTCGGCGCATTCGGCGGCCAGCGTCGCGAGCAGGGCCTTGCCCAGTCCGGACCCGCGCAGACCCTCCCGGACGTAGAGGTCCTCGAGGTAGATGCCGTGGGTGCCGCGCCAGGTGGAGAAGTTCAGGAACCACAGGGTGAATCCGGCGATGGCGCCGTCCACCTCGCCGACGTGCCCGAACAGCGCGGGCGCTTCGCCGAACAACGCATCGTGGAGCTGCGGCGCGGTCAGGTGGCAGGAGTGGGGCTCGCGCTCGTACTCGGCCAGCGCGTGGACCAGCTCCACCACGGTTTCGACGTCCTCGGGTCGGATCCGGCGGATCCGCGGTTCGGCCACGGTCTCAGCCTTCCAGCGCCGGCAGCAGGTTCAGGTGCTCGACCTGGGGTTCGCCGCGCTCGTCGCCGAGCACCGCGATCCCGGCCGGGTCGAGTCCGAAGTGGACACCGGACGGTGCGGGCAGGCCGACCCAGCGGGCCACCAGCACCCGGCTGAAGTGCCCGTGCCCGACCAGCACCACGTCGCCGTGCTCGACCTCGCGGCGGGCGCGGTCGAGCACCTGGTCCGCCCGCGCGCCCACCTCCCCGGCGCTCTCGCCGCCGGGGCTCGCGTGGGTCCACACGGTCCAGCCGGGGTCGGTCTCGCGGATCTGCGGGGTGGTGATGCCCTCGTAGTCGCCGTAGTCCCACTCGGCCAGGTCTTCGGTGAACTCGTCGACGCGCAGCCCGGCGAGCTCGGCCGTCCGCCTGGCGCGGTCGCGGGGGCTGGAGAGCACGAGCCGCGGCCCGCCCAGCAGCGTGCGCAGGGTGCCGCCGGCCGCGCGGGCCTGTTCCTCACCCGCCGCGGTGAGCGGGATGTCGGTGCGTCCGGTGTGCCGTCCGTCGGCCGACCATTCGGTCTGACCGTGACGGAGGAGGAAGAGCCGATGTGCCACGGGGCCGAATATAGCCCGGTCCGGGTTTGCGGGCCGGGTGTGCGATGAGTATACCTACTCAGGAGTAGGTTATCCCGGGAGGTCTTGATGGGCTCGAGTCCGACGTACGCGATGTGGCGCCGGCTGGCGGGCAAACCCGGTGGCCGGCCGCTGTTTTCCGCCGCGATGTGCCTCCGGGTGCCCTACTTCGCCACGGTGCTCCCGTCGGTCCGGGAACTGCGTCCGGGCCACTGTTCGGTGACCGCGCCGAAGTGGTGGGGTGTCCACAACCACATTCGCACCTTCCACGCGATCGCCGCCTGCAACCTCGCGGAGATCGCCATGGGCATGCTCGCCGAGGCCACCGTGCCCTCGACGCACCGCTGGCTGCCGAAGGGGATGGAGGTCGAGTACCGGGCCAAGGCCGAGACCGGGCTGCGGGCGGTCGCCGAACTCCCGCAACTCCCGGAATTCGGCGAGGACGGCTTCGAACTGCCCGTGCCGGTGACGATCGCCGACGCCCGCGGCCGCACTGTGGCGACCGCCACCATCACCATCTGGGTGACGCCGAAGAAGTCCTAGGCCGCCCGGGCGCGGATGCCGGCGACGATCAGGTCGAGGCCGGCCTCGAAGGCGCGGTCGCGCCGGGCGCGCTGGGCCGGTGGCTGGGGGAAGCCGTCGCGGGACTGCTCCTCCATGGTGAAACCGTTGGCGTAGGCGAAAAGCGTGTCGACGGCGGTCTGCGCCGCCGCCTGGCTGAGACCGGCGGGGCGGAGGCTCTCGGTGGCCTGGTTCCAGCCCTCTTCGGCCACTGCGGAGCCGGGCGTCAGGTAGGTGATCAGCAGGCGGGCGCCGTCGCGATGGGTGAGCATCGCGGCGCGGGCGCTCGTGGCCATCCAGCGCAGCAGCCCGTCCCAGCCGCCGTCGGACGGGGGCGGGGCCTGCTCGGTGGCCAGCAGGGCCGCGACCATCGCGTCGAGCAGGGCGCGCTTGCTCTCGAAGTGGCGGTACAGGGCGCCGGGCCGGACCTCGAGCCGCTCGGCCAGGCGCCGCACGGTCAAGGCGTCGAGGCCCACCTCGTCCAGCAGATCGAGCGCGGCTTGCAGCACTTCATCACGACGGGACACCGCGACAGCTTGCCAGGACCGGTCTCACCCAGTTACCGTGAACTTAGTTCACGTGAACTTAGTTCACATCGACTGTGGGGAGACGACGACATGAAGGTGCTGGTGATCGGGGCGGGGCTCGGCGGTCTGGCGCTGGCCCGGCGGCTGGTGCGGGCGGGGATCGAGGTCGGGGTGCGGGAGCGCGATTCCGCGGTCGAAACCCGCTTCCAGGGCTACCGGATCGGCCTGGGCCCGGACGCGGAGCGGGCGTTGCGTGGCTGCCTGCCCGAGCGGCTGTCCCCGCTGCTGGACGCGATCGGCGGCGACCTGGCGGGCCCGGGGCGGGCGGTGGACACCCGGCTCACCCTGCTCGGCGAGGTGCCGCGGCAGGACGAGGGCACGCTGTTCGACCGGCACGTCCTGCGGCACCTGCTGCTGGCGGGCATGGGCGAGCACATCGCGTTCGGCCGGAAGCTCGACGGCTACGAGGAATTGCCGGACGGGCGCGTGCGGGTGCGTTACGGAGACGGTTCGGAGGAGCTCGCGGACGTCGTGGTCGGCGCGGACGGAATGGGCTCCACCGTGCGCCGCCGGCTGGTCCCGTCGGTGCGGGTCCGGGTGATGGACCGGGTCGGGGCGATCGGCCGGACGCCGCTGACCCCGCGGTTCGCCGGGCTGGTGCCGGGCTGGAGCACCGTGGTCAACGCGCCGCGGCAGCAGCTGTTCCTCGGCAAGATGCCGTTCCGCCGCCCGCCCGCCGAGGCCGCCGCCGAGCTCGCCCCGGACGTCGTGCTGCCCGGCACCCGCAGCTACCTGCGCTGGGTGATGATGATCCCGGCCGAATTCGCCGGGAACGTCGCGGAGTTGGAGGCCGACCCGGTCGCCGCGCTGGCGGTGCTGCGCGGGCTGGTCGAGGACTGGCACCCGGACCTGCGGGCCCTGTTCGAGGATGCCGACCTCGCCAACAGCGGGATCGCCGCCCTGCGCGCGGGTGATCCGGTCCGGCCCTGGCCCACCCGGCCGGTCACGCTCCTCGGCGACGCGGCCCACCCGGCCCCGCCCGGCGGCCTCGGCGCGAACCTGGCCTTCCTGGACGCGGAACTCCTGGGCCGCAAGCTGACCGAGGTCCGCGACGGCGCCGACCTGCTGACGGCGCTGGCCGCCTACGAGGCACGGATGTGCGGATACGCGGCGGAAGCCCTCGGGTACGCGAAAGAGACATTCAAGTCTTTCGACGAGCTGCGGCGCAACGCCCCGGCCGTTTAGCCCGATCGCTTTTCCCGCGCGGTGGCGGGAGGCCATCCGAGCGCCGGGGAATTGGCCCGCACGGGTGAAAATTAACACCGTTTACCGCACCACGGCGAATAGTCCGGGGTTCAGGGTTGTCAGCGTCGGAGACCGGCGACACGATGCAGGCATGCCAGCCCTGAACCGTCGCCGATTCCTCGGCCTCGCCGCGCTGAACACCGCCGCGGCCTTCGGACTGACCGGCATTTCCGCCGCCACCGCCCGGGGTGCGACCACGGTCCCGCTGCCGGAGCACTCGCCCGCGATCGTGATCGGGACCGGGTACGGCGCCGCCGCCACGGCGTTGCGGCTCGGTCAGGCCGGGGTGCCCACGCTGATGCTCGAAATGGGACAGTTGTGGAACGAGCCCGGACCGGACGGCCGGGTCTTCTGCCCGATGCTCGAACCCGACCGGCGCTCGATGTGGTTCAAGAACCGCACGCAGGCGCCGCTGGCCTCGTTCCTCTGGCTCGACCTGGCCAACCGCGACATCGATCCGTACGCCGGGGTGCTCGACCGGGTGAACTTCGGGGACATGTCGGTGTACCTCGGCCGCGGCGTCGGTGGCGGTTCGCTGGTCAACGGCGCCATGGCGGTGACGCCGAAGCGCTCGTACTTCGAGGAGATCCTGCCGCGCGTCGACGCGGACGAGATGTACGGCAAGTACTTCCCGCGGGCCAACCGCGAGCTCGGGACGAACCGGATCGACCCGCGGTGGTTCGAGACCTGCGAGTCCTACCAGTTCGCCCGCGTCTCCCGGAAGGCCGCGCGGAACGCCGGTTTCGACACCACGTTCGTGCCCAGCGTGTACGACTTCGAGTACCTCGAACGGGAAGAGGCCGGGACCGTCCCGCGGTCCGCGCTCGCCTCCGAGGTGATCTACGGCAACAACCACGGCAAGCGCTCGCTCGACCAGACTTACCTCGCCGCCGCGCTCGGCACCGGGCACGTGACGATCCAGACGATGCACGAGGTGCGCGAGATCATCCACCAGCCCGACGGCACGTACACGCTGGCGGTGCGGGAGATCGACGTGTTCGGCACGGTGCTTTCCACCAAGCACGTCAGCACGAAGTACCTGTTCCTCGGCGCCGGCAGCCTCGGCTCCACCGAACTGCTGCTGCGCGCCCGCGAGACCGGCCGGCTGCCCGGGCTGCCCGACGCCGTCGGCCAGGGCTGGGGCACCAACGGCAACGTGATGCTGGGCCGGGCCAACCACGTCTGGGACACCACCGGCAGCCTGCAGTCCGGCATGCCCGCGCTGGGCATCGACCACTGGAACGACCCGGTGCACCCGGTCTTCGCGGAGATCGCGCCGGTGCCGGCCGGGCTCGAAACCTGGGTCAGCCTGTACCTGGCGATCACGAAGAACCCCGAACGCGGGCACTTCACCTACGACCCGGCGACGGATTCGGCCCGGCTGCAGTGGACCGCCGCGCAGGGCCGGCCCTCGATCGACGCGGCCGAGGCGCTGTTCGACAAGATCAACTCGGCGAACGCGACGATCTACCGCCACGACCTGTTCGGCGACACCCGCCCGTTCGAGAACCGCTTCACCTACCACCCGCTCGGCGGAGTGGTGCTGGGCCGGGCGACCGACGACTACGGCCGGGTGAAGGGCTACCGGAACCTGTACGTGACCGACGGCTCGCTGATCCCGGGCAGCACCGGGGTGAACCCGTTCGTGACGATCACCGCGCTGGCTGAGCGCAACATCGAGCGGGTGCTGGCCGAGGACGTCACGCGCTAGGCTCAGCGGTGGGCCGAGCGCAGTTTCTCGTAGTAGGCCGTGCAATCGTCGTAGGAGGGCAGAAGGCCCCGCGCTCGGGCTTCGGCCAGCGTCGGCGCGCTGCGGTCCTTTTCGGACACGATGGGCGTGACGTCCGCGGGCCACGGCAGGGCGAGCGCCGGGTCGAGCGGGCTGATCCCGTGCTCGCCCGAGGGGTTGTACGGCTCCGAGCACAGGTAGGCCATCGCCGTGTCGTCCTCGAGCGCGATGAAGGCGTGCCCCAGACCTTCGGCGACGTACACGGCGCGGAAGTCGACCGCGTCGAGCAGCACGGAGTCCCACTGGCCGAAGGTGGGTGAGCCGGTGCGCAGGTCCACGATCACGTCGAGCAGGGCGCCGGCCGGGCAGTAGACGTACTTGGCCTGCCCGGGCGGGGTGTCGGCGAAGTGCACGCCGCGGATGGTGCCGCGCCGGGAAACGCTGTGGTTCACCTGGGCCATCCGCAACGGGTGGCCCACGCTGCCCAGCAGGGCCTCCTCCTGGAACGGGGCCGCGAACAGGCCGCGCTCATCGGGAAACGCGCTCGGGGTGTACGCGTAGGCGTCCGGAACCTTCAGCGGGCGGAATTGCATGAGATCACCATATCGAGTGGCCGAGGGGGTGAAGGTCCGGGCGGGGGGCACCGACGGAAATCGACTGAATCGGTTCCGTGGCGCGCGGCGCCGCTTACGAAACCGGACAGACGTCTTGGGAATAGGGGTTTCCACCCGGAAAAACGCGGAATCTGTGACATGAACCGCACCGAGGGGTCACCGGGCCCGGGGCGCCTGTCATAGTTGGGGCACCGCAGCGTCCGCGGCCATCGCCACACCCCACGGATCCGATGGCCGCCGTGACGCCTCGCCGACAGGCCGGCGCTACCGCGCTGGGCTGCCGTACGGAGGACAAGTTCCACGGGTGCCGGGTGCGCCTTCGCCCGCCACCGGTGGTCCCCCGCTCGCAGTCCCAGGAGTGTCCCAGTGACCCAGACCCGACCCGTGAGTTCCGTCGTTGCCCCAGGACGGATGCCGGAACCGACGACAGGAACCCCGATGAGCGACCAGGCCACCACCGCGCTGCCGGTGACCGACGCCGAGATCTTCGCCGGGCACGTCGGCGGCAAGCTCGCCGTCGCGGCCACCCGGCCGATCGCCGACCCGCGTGACCTCTCGATCGCCTACACCCCCGGCGTGGCCAAGGTGAGCCGGGCGATCGCCGAGGACGCGGCCCGGGCCCAGCAGTACACCTGGGCCGGCCGGCTGGTCGTGGTGGTCAGCGACGGCACCGCGGTGCTCGGTCTGGGCGACATCGGCGCGAGCGCCTCGCTGCCGGTGATGGAGGGCAAGTCGGTCCTGTTCAAGACCTTCGGCGGCCTCGACTCGATCCCGCTGGTGCTCGACACCACCGACGTCGACGAGATCGTCGAGACGCTGGTCCGGCTGCGCCCGTCGTTCGGCGCGGTGAACCTGGAGGACGTCTCGGCGCCCCGCTGCTTCGAGCTGGAGGACAAGCTCAAGGAGGCGCTCGACTGCCCGGTCATGCACGACGACCAGCACGGCACCGCGATCGTCACGCTGGCCGCGCTGCGCGGGGCGAACCTGGTGCTCGACCGCGCCATCTCGGGTGAGCGCGTGGTCATCTCGGGGGCGGGCGCGGCCGGGGTGGCCTGCGCCAAGATCCTGCTGGCGGCCGGCGTCGCCGACGTCACGGTGCTCGACTCGCGCGGCATCATCCACGCCGGGCGCGAAGGGCTGAACCCGGTCAAGGAGCAGCTGGCGCAGATCACGAACCGCTCCGGGCTGCGCGGCGGCATCACCGAGGCGCTGCGCGGGGCCGACGTGTTCCTCGGCCTGTCCTGCGCGACCATCGACCCGGAGCTGCTGGCCACCATGGCGGCCGACCCGATCGTCTTCGCACTGTCCAATCCGGACCCGGAGGTGCACCCGGCCGACGCCGCGCGGTACGCGCCGATCGTCGCCACCGGCCGCAGCGACTTCCCCAACCAGATCAACAACGTGCTGGCCTTCCCCGGGGTGTTCCGCGGCGCGCTGGACGCCGGAGCGCGGGCGATCACGGAGAACATGAAGCTGGCGGCGGCCGACGCGATCGTGGCGGTGGCCTCGGACGACCTCGGCCCCGACCGGATCGTGCCGAGCCCGCTCGACCCCCGGGTCGCCCCCGAGGTGGCGGCCGCGGTGGCCAAGGCCGCGACGGCCGACGGCGTGACGGGCTGACCGGTTCGCCGCCCGGGCGGTGGGCCGCGGGCCGCCTCGCCCACTGCTTCGGCGGTGGTGGGCCGCCCGCGCTGATTGCGCTGTCCGGCGCCACCGCTCAGCGATGACCGGCCGGTGGCCAGCGGTCTTGCCTGCCGTCCGGCGGCGCCGGGCGCGGACGGACCTCCGCCGCCGTCCGGAGAACGCTGCTGGCCCGGGTCGCCCGGGTGCCTTCGTCGGCGAGGTGACCGCTTGAGCGATCCGGCCGCGGTCTCAGGAGCCCAGCAGTTCCGGCAGCCGGTGCCGGGGCACGTCGACCAGGCGCAGGTCGGCCAGGCCGGGCGGGACGTCGAGGGAGACGTTGGCCAGGCGGGCGTGGGCTCGGGAGAGGATTTCGTCCGGGTGGTCGGCCAGGTCGGCGACCACCACGGCGTGGCGGTTGTCCGGGGTGCTGCGCAGGAAGCGCAGCCGGTACTTCGGGCCGATCAGTCCGGACAGCGCCGCCTGCGAAACCGCGTCGGCCAGGTCCGGGTGGTTGTTCGGGACCAGCAGGGCCAGGCGGCGGGCGTTGGTGCCGAGCAGGGTGCGCAGCAGCCACGGGCCGGGGTCGGCGGACAGGTCCATGGCCACCGCGTCGCCCTCCGGGCCCGAGGTCGACCAGCCGACCGGGCGGGTCTCCAGGGCCAGGCCGCCGGCCGCGGCGATCTCGTGCAGGGCCGACAGCAGCGCGGGTTTGGTCCCGGCCGATTCCACCGACTGCGGGCCGTGGGTGTAGATCGCCGGATTTCCCTTGCCCGCCCGGGATTTCTTGGCTTTCGCGGTCGGCTGGCAGACGTAGAGGTCGGCCGCGCTGCCGATGGCCTGAGCGCCGAAGTAGCGGTTGAAGTCCGGCAGGATGGCCTCGAACGTCAGCCCGAGCAGGGACAGCGAGCGCTGCACCTGCGCGCCCAGCGCCGGGTGCCGCGGGCTGTACCCGTAGGCGAGCAGGATCCGGCCCTCGCTCGGCTCGCGCAGCGCCTGCACCGCCCGCGCGGCGAACAGGCCCATGCCGTCGGGGGTGTACGGCGGATCGCTGAACACCAGGTCGGCCCGGCCGGCCAGGGCGGGCGGCAGGCCCACGCGCAGGTCGGTGTGCGCGGTGGCGATGGTCCCGGCGCCGGTTTCGTCCAGATAGGACAGAACCCGCTCGTCGAGGTCCACGACGGACAGCTCCGCCTCGGGGCACAGCGCGCGGACGGCGAGCGAGGTCAGGTCGTGGTCGCCGAGGAACAGCAGGCGCGCGTGGCGCAGGTCGTACCGCTCGTCGAGCCACAGCGCCCGGCGCAGGACCGTCTCCGGGGTCGCCTGCACGTGGTCGAGCGCGGCCAGCGGCGGGGGCACGGCGGCGATCCGCGCGGTCAGCTCCGCGAGCAGCTCACCGTGCGCGGCCACGGCGTCGTCGAGCGGGTCGGGCCGGCGTGGCAGCACGTAGTCCGCGTACGCCGCCAGCGCGGACGGCGCGATCCGGACACCGGCACTGGAACGCTCCAAATCGGCCTCCATCGCCGCCAGCACGTCCTCCACGCTGCGCCGGGGCGCGGCCGCCAGCCGCACCAGCTCGGCCAGCTCGTGCGGACCGGCGCGCAGCAGGTCGATCACCTCATACAGCGGGCGGACGCCGACTCCGTGGGCGGCGAGGACGTCGTCGAGAGCGCTCACGGCCGCGAGCCTAACCGGCCACAGTCCGGGACAGACTGCCAAGGCCGCTCGATTGGGCTAACGTCGATCCCGGATCTGACGTGGGGAGAAGTCTGTGACAATCGAATTCCGGGACGTGACCAAGCGGTATCCGGATGGCACGGTGGCCGTCGACGGCCTCTCCCTGACCGTCGAGGACGGCACCATCACGGTGTTCGTCGGCCCGTCCGGCTGCGGCAAGACCACGTCGCTGCGCATGATCAACCGCATGGTGGAGCCGACCTCCGGGGCCGTGCTGCTCGACGGCAAGGACGTCGCCGACGGTGATCCGGCGCTGCTGCGCCGCGGCATCGGCTACGTCATCCAGCACGCCGGCCTCTTCCCCCACCGGACGGTGCTGGACAACATCGCCACCGTGCCGCTGCTGTCCGGCTGGGACAAGCGCAAGGCCCGGACCCGCGCGGGCGAGCTGCTGGAGACCGTCGGCCTGCCCGCCGAGCTGGGCCGGCGGTACCCGGCGCAGCTCTCCGGCGGCCAGCAGCAGCGGGTCGGCGTCGCCCGGGCGCTCGCGGCGGACTCGCCGGTGCTGCTGATGGACGAGCCGTTCTCCGCGGTCGACCCGATCGTCCGGGAGGACCTGCAGGACGAGCTGCTGCGGTTGCAGTCGCAGCTGGGCAAGACGATCGTGTTCGTCACCCACGACATCGACGAGGCCGTGCGGCTCGGCGACAAGGTGGCGGTGATGCGCGTCGGCGGCGAGCTCGCCCAGTACGGCAGCCCGTCGGAGGTGCTGCGGCACCCGGTGGACGACTTCGTCGCCTCGTTCGTCGGCAAGGACCGGGGCTACCGGGGGCTGTCCTTCCTCTCCGCCAACGGGGTCGAGGTCACCGAGATCGAGCTGGTCGAACTGGGCGGCCGGATCACCGGTCCGAGCACCGGCTGGCAGCTCGTGGTGAACGCCGGGAAGCAGCCGCGGGGCTGGCTGCCTCCAGGCTCCACTGTGGACGGTGCGCTGACCGAGGACGACCTGGTCGCCGGCGGCTCACTGTACGTGCGGGGCACGCCCATCCGCGGCGCGCTGGACGCCGCGCTCTCCTCCCCGGCCAGCCTCGGCGTGGTCGTCGACGAGGAGCACCGCGTGGTCGGCACGGTGGTGGCCCGGCAGGTGCTCGAAGTGATCGAGGCCACCCCGAAGGCGTCCTGATGGACTTCTTCGGCGAACTGGGCCGGTACCTGGGCAGCGCCAACAACCGCGGCGAGATCCTCGGGGACCTCGGCGAGCACGTCTACCTGGCGCTGGTCCCGCTGGTGATCGGCATCGTGGCCGCCGTTCTGCTCGGCTGGGCCGGGCACCGCTGGCGGCCGGTGCGCAGTGTGCTGCTGGTGGTGTCGAACCTGCTGTACACCATTCCGTCGCTGGCGCTGTTCGTGGTGATCCCGGGCATCATCGGCTCGAAGATCCTGGACAGCGTCAACGTCATCGTCGCGCTGACCGTGTACACCACGGCCCTGCTGGTGCGCCCGGTGCTCGACGCGCTCGACGCCGTGCCGCCGCACATCATCGCCGCGGCCACGGCCATCGGCTACCGCGCCCCGCGCCGGTTCCTCGGCGTGGAGCTGCCGCTTTCGGTGCCGGTGCTGGCCGCCGGGGTCCGGGTGGCCGCGGTGAGCAACATCAGCCTGGTCAGCGTCGGCGCGCTGATCGGCACCGGCGGCCTCGGCGTGCTGTTCACCGACGGCTTCCAGCGCACCTACTTCTCGCCGATCGTCGCCGGCATCGTGCTCACGCTGCTGCTGGCGCTGGTCGTCGACCTCCTGCTGGTCGGCCTGCGCAACCTGCTCACGCCCTGGGAACGGGCGGGCAAAGCGCCTGCTGTGGAGGTGACGGCCGGATGATCGGCGACGTCTTCGGCTGGTTCACCACCGCCGCGAACTGGCAGGGCCCGGACGGCATCGGCGCCCAACTGCTGGCCCACCTCGGCTACGTGCTGCTGGCGCTGGTGATCGCGCTGGTCATCGCCCTGCCGCTGGGCCTGTACGTGGGCCACACCGGGCGCGGCTCGGTCATCCTGGTCGGCGGGAGCAACGCGGTCCGCGCGCTGCCGACGCTGGGCCTGGTGACCTTCCTGTTCCTGCTGTTCACCGACAGCAAGCTGGCGGCGGTGATCGGGCTGGTGGTGCTGGCGATCCCGCCGGTGCTCGCCGGTACCTACGCCGGGCTCCTGGCGGCCGAGCACGACGTGGTCGACGCCGCCGAGGGCATCGGCATGACCGGCTGGCAGCGGTTGTGGCAGGTCGAGCTGCCGATCGCGCTGCCGCTGGTGCTGGGCGGGATCCGCAACGCCGTGATGCAGCTCATCGCGACAGCCGCCGTCGCCGCGTACGTCGGGCTCGGCGGTCTCGGCCGGTTCCTGCTCGACGGGCTGGCGATCCTCGACTACACCGAAGTGGTGGCAGGCGCGATCCTCACCGCGCTGCTGGCCATCGTGTTGGACCTGGTGCTCGCCGCGGTGCAGCACGCGCTGGTCCCGAAGGGGGTCCGGCTCGCCGCCCAGGCGACGTCCGGCCGGGCCGCCGCAGCCGGAGGTGTGGCGTGAAGCGTCGTCTGGTCGTGCTCACGGCGGTCGTCGCCCTGGTGGCGACGGGCTGCGGCAACCCGCTGGCCGGCGGGGGCGAGGGCGGCAACAACGGCGCCATCATCATCGGCGCGTCCGACGTCGGGGAAAGCCTGCTGCTCGCCCAGATCTACGCGGGCGCGCTGCGCAACGCGGGCGCGGAGAACGTCACCGTGCGCCCGCCGGTCGGCAGCCGCGAGGTCGTGGTCAAGGCGCTGCAGGACAAATCGCTCTCGGTGGTGCCGGACTACAGCGGGAACCTGCTGCGGTACTTCGACAAGGACACGCAGGCCACGACCTCGCAGGACGTCTACGCCCAGCTCAAGCGGAAGCTGCCCGCCGGGTTCGAGGTGCTGGACCAGGCCCCGGCCGAGGACAAGGACCTGCTCGTGGTCGGCCGGGACCTGGCCGATTCCGGCATCAGGACCTTCTCCGAGCTGGGCCCGCGCTGCGGCGAACTGGTGATGGGCGGACCGGGCCAGTGGCCCAGCCGGTGGAAGGACCGGATCAAGCAGCTCTACGGGTGCACGTTCAAGGAGATCCGCACGACCGACACCGGCGGCCCGGTCACGGTGGCCGCGCTGAAGTCGGGGGAGGTGCAGGTGGCGGATCTGTTCAGCACCTCGTCCACGATCAAGTCCAACGGCTTCGTCCCGCTCGAGGACGACAAGCACATGTTCCCGGCGCAGAACATCGTGCCGATGGTGGCGAAGGGGACGCTGGCCCCGGACGAGGTGGCGGCGCTCAACCGCGTCTCGGCCGCGCTGACCACGGACGAGCTGATCGAGCTGAACGTCCAGTTCACCGACCAGAAGCGCAATCCGCTCGACATCGCGGACGACTTCCTGGCCCGCAACCACCTGAAAGCGGCCACGCCGGGCTGAAGTTCAGGCGCTCAGGTAGCGGGTCCGCAGACCGGCGAGGATCACCTGCAGCCCGTCCTCGAACCCCTCGTCGGTGCGGACTTCGAACAACTGGCCGGCCGCCTGCGCGGTGAGCGGAAATCGTTGGGCGTCAACGGCTTCCCCCAATTCGTCGGCGTGGTACGGGTTGTGGTCGACGTACGCGGCGCCGGTGCGCGCCTGCTCTTCGATGGTGAAGCCGACCGCGTAGTGGTAGAGCACCGGGAAGCCGCGCGCCGCGTCGCGAACTGAGAATCCGGCGTCGACCATCGTGCCCAGGGTCAGTTCGAGCGAGCGGGGCAGCTCGGATTCGGCGATGTAGGTGCCGGCGAACACGCGAGCGCCGTCCCGGTAGCTCAGCATCGTCCGGCGGGTGGCCCGGATGCGCCCGGCGACCCAGTCCGCCCAGTCCTCGCCCGCCCGCGGCGCCTCCAGCCCGTCGTTGAGCTCGGCGAACATCAGTGCGGCCATCGCGTCGAGCAGTTGCTGCTTGTTCTTCAGGTGCCAGTACAGCGCCGCGGCCTGGACGCCGAGCTCCTTGGCCAGCAGGCGCATGGTCAGCCCGTCGAGGCCCACGTCGTTGAGCAGGCCGAGCGCGGTCCTGGCGATCACTTCACCGTTCAGCTTCACCTTGACAGCTTAACATCGTTAGAGGCAACCTTAACATCGTTCATTGAACAACGTTAAGGAGAGTCGCCATGGAAACCACGAGCGTGCTGATCGCCGGCGGCGGGCCGACCGGGCTGATGCTGGCCTGCGAGCTGCGCCTGGCCGGGATCGACGTGCTGGTCGTCGACCGGCTGGCGGCGCGCGGCCGCGAATCGCGCGCCGGGGGTATGCACCCGCGCACCCTGGAACTGCTCGACCAGCGCGGGATGCTCGCGCCCTTCCAAGCCTTGGGCACCCCGATCCAGGGCGGGCACTTCGCCGGCATCCCGGTGGACTTCAGCCGGTTCGACACCCGGTTCCCGTACACGCTGATGCTGCTCCAGTCGAAGGTCGAGCGGCTGCTCGAAGCGCGGCTGGCCGAACTGGGCGGGCAGGTGCGGTGGTCGTCCGAGATCACCCGCTTCGACTCCGGCGAAGGCGGCATCACCGTGGAGCTCGACGGCTCGCGGAAGATCCGCGCCGACTACCTGGTCGGCTGCGACGGTGGCCGCGGCGCGGTGCGCAAGCTCGCCGGCATCGGCTTCGACGGGACCGAGGCGACGATGTCCTCCCTGCTCGGCGACGTCGAGCTGGCCGAGCCACCGGCCGAGCCGTTCCACCAGAAGCGCGCCGAGCTGGGCCACTTCTCGGTGCTGGAGTTCGAGCCCGGCTGGTACCGGGTGATCGTCTCGGAGTACGGCCGGGTGCTCGACCGGCACGCGGAGGTCGACGTCGAGGAGCTGCGCGCGACCCTGATCCGGGTCGCCGGTACCGACTTCGGCCTGCACCGCCCGCGCTGGATCTCGCACTTCGGCAACGCCGCCCGGCTCGCCGAACGGTACCGGGCCGGCCGGGTCCTGCTCGCCGGGGACGCCGCGCACATCCACGCCCCGGCCGGTGGGCAGGGCATGAACACCGGCATCCAGGACGCGGTCAACCTCGGCTGGAAGCTCGCGCTGGTCGTCTCCGGACGCGCCCCGCAGAGCCTGCTCGACAGCTACGAGGCCGAACGCCGCCCGGTCGCCGACCGCGTGCTGCGCAACACCCGCGCGCAGACGCTGCTCTCCGGCTCCGGCCCGCACATCGAGGCGGTGCGCGAGACCGTCGCCGCGCTGATCGCGACCGAGGCCGGCAACGACACCATCGGGACCATGGTCTCGGCCCTCGACCTGCGTTACCCGGCCGGTGAAGGCCACCCGCTGCTCGGCCGGCGCGTCCCGGACCTCGACCTCAAGACCGCCGACGGTCCGGTGCGCCTGTACGAGCTGCTGCACCGCGGCCGTCCGGTCCTGCTCGACTTCGGCGCCGGGGCGGGGCGGCCCGAGGGCTGGGCCGACCGGGTCGACCACGTCGAAGCCGTTCGCGCGGTCGACCGCTGGGCCGTGCCCGGGGTCGGCGAGATCCCGGTCGCCGCAGCGCTGCTGGTCCGGCCCGACGGTTGCGTCGTGTGGCTGCCGGAGGCCGGCGTAGCGCTGCGCACCGCGTTGACCACCTGGTTCGGCCCGGCTCAGAGCCGGTCGAACGCCGGGGAGTAGCGGAACGGGCCGCGGACCGAAGGGTGGTGGGCAGTGAGCGTTCGGGCCTGGAAGTGCGGCGCCCAGTCCGGCACCGGCGGGGTGATGCCGAGCGTGGACGCCAGGACGAAACCGAAGCGGGAGTAGTAGTCCGGGGCGCCGAGCAGCACCACGGCGGCGAAGCCCAGTGCGTCGGCCGCGGCCAGGGTCGCGTGGACCAGGGCCGAGCCGACGCCGCCGCGCTGGAACTCCGGTAGCACCCCCAACGGGCCGAAGCCCACGGTGGACGCCTGGTCTTCGCCGAGCCGGCCGGGGCTGCAGCACGCGTGGCCGACCACCACACCGTCGCGCTCGGCGACCAGCGACAGGGCCGGGATCAGGTCGGCGTCGGCGCGCAGTTCGTCGACCAGCCGGGCTTCCGCGACCTCGCCGCCGCCCGCCGGATCGTGGAACGCGGCGGAGTGCACCGCGTGGATTGCTTCGGCATCGGTGTCGGTGGCCCGGCGAAGGATCATGGTCCGGAGTCTGCCGGACACCGGGCCGAGAGCGAAACCGGTTTCCCGCGGGTGGGTGTTCCCTATGGATCGACAGCCGGGAAAGCGGAAGGCCACCACGGGAAATCCCGCGGTGGCCTTCCGAGGTTCACCCGGTGCTCAGTCGAACGCCTTGGAGATCAGGGCCTTCTGCTCGACCTCGTGCACCTTCGACGAACCGGCCGAGGGCGCGGCCATCGGACGGCGCGAGACGACCTGCAGGCCCGCGAGCGCCTCCGGGAACTTCCGGGGCAGGTTCAGCCCGAAGAACGGCCACGCCCCCTGGTTCTCCGGCTCCTCCTGGACCCAGGCGACCTGCGACGCGTTGGTGTAGCGCTCCAGCGCGGCGAGCAGCTTCCGCTTGGGCAGCGGGTAGTACTGCTCGATCCGGACGATGGCGACGTCGTCGGCCTCGCGCTTGGTGCGCTCGGCGACCAGCTCCCAGTACAGCTTGCCCGAGGTCAGCAGCACCTTGCGGACCTTGTCCGGGTCCTGGGTGGTGTCGTCGATGACGGACATGAAGCGGCTCTGCCCGGTGAAGTCCTCCACCGAAGAGGTCGCGGCCTTGTTGCGCAGCATCGACTTCGGCGTGAACACGACCAGCGGGCGCTGGATGCCGTCGAGGGCGTGCCGGCGCAGCAGGTGGAAGTAGTTCGCCGGGGTGGACGGCACCGAGACCGTCATCGAGCCCTCCGCGCACAGCGAGAGGAACCGCTCGATGCGGCCCGAGGTGTGGTCCGGCCCCTGGCCTTCCTGGCCGTGCGGCAGCAGCAGCACGACATCCGAGCGCTGGCCCCACTTCGCCTCGCCGGACGAGATGTACTCGTCGATCACGGTCTGCGCACCGTTGACGAAGTCACCGAACTGCGCTTCCCACATGACCAGTGCCTCGGCGTTCGCCACCGAGTAGCCGTACTCGAAGCCGACGGCCGCGTACTCCGACAAGGCCGAGTCGTAGATCATCACGCGGCCCTGGTCCTCGGCCAGGTGCTGCAGCGGCGAGTACTCCTGGCCGGTTTTGCGGTCGATGTACACCGAGTGCCGCTGGGTGAACGTGCCGCGGCGCGAGTCCTGGCCGGACAGCCGCACCAGGCGGCCCTCCAGCGCCAGCGAGCCGAACGCGAGCAGCTCGCCGAAGGCCCAGTCCGCGTCGCCCTCGCGCGACATCTTGTGGCGCCGCTCCATCACCGGCTTGACCCGCGGGTGCGGGGTGAAACCCTCGGGGGTGTAGAGGAAGGCATCGCCGATCTTCTCCACGACCTCCTGGGAGACCGCGGTGGTGACCTTGGCGGGCACCTGCTGCTCCTCCTCGACCGAGGGGCTGGCCTTCGCCGGGTGCTTCTCCAGCTCGCGCACCTCGTTGAAGACGTGCTCGAGCTGGCTGGAGAAGTCGCGCAGCGCGGCCTCGGCCTCGTCGACGGAGATGTCGCCGCGCCCGATCAGCGACTCGGTGTAGGTCTTGCGCACCGAGCGCTTGGTGTCGATGATGTCGTACATCGCCGGCTGCGTCATCGACGGGTCGTCGCCCTCGTTGTGGCCGCGGCGGCGGTAGCAGATCAGGTCGATCACCACGTCCTTGTGGAACGCCTGGCGGTACTCCACCGCCAGCTTGGCCACCCAGTGGGCGGCCTCGGGGTCGTCGCCGTTGACGTGGAAGATCGGCGAGCCGATCATCTTCGCGACGTCGGTGGCGTACTGCGAGGAGCGGGAGTGCTCGGGCGCGGTGGTGAACCCGACCTGGTTGTTGACGATCACGTGCACGGTGCCGCCGGTGCGGTAGCCGCGCAGCAGCGCCAGGTTCAGCGTCTCCGCGACCACGCCCTGGCCCGCGAAGGCGGCGTCGCCGTGCATCAGCACCGGCAGGACCGAGTAGCCCCCGGTGACGCTGTCGCCCTTGTCGAGCAGGTCCTGCTTCGCGCGGACGATGCCCTCGAGCACCGGGTCGACGGTCTCCAGGTGCGACGGGTTCGCGGTCAGCGACACCTTGGTCTCACCGTCGCCGAACATGCGGAAGTACTTGCCCTCGGCGCCGAGGTGGTACTTCACGTCGCCGGAACCGTGCGCCTGGCCCGGGTCGAGGTTGCCCTCGAACTCCTGGAAGATCTGCGAGATCGGCTTGCCGACGATGTTGGCCAGCACGTTCAGCCGGCCGCGGTGCGGCATGCCGATGACCACCTCGTCGAGCTCGTGCTCGGCCGCCTTGTCCAGCAGCGTGTCGAGCAGCGGGATCGCCGTCTCGCCGCCTTCGAGCGAGAACCGCTTCTGGCCGACGTACTTGGTCTGCAGGAAGGTCTCGAACGCCTCGGCGGCGTTGAGCTTCGAGAGCACGTACTTCTGCACGGCGGGGTCCGGCTTCTCGTGCGGGACCTCCACGCGCTCCTGGATCCAGCGCCGCTCCTCGGGGTCGAGGATGTGCGTGTACTCGATGCCGACGGTGCGGCAGTAGGAGTTGCGCAGCACGCCGAGGATGTCTCGCAGCTTCATCCGCTCCTGGCCGGAGAAGCCGCCGACCGGGAACTCGCGCTCCAGGTCCCACAGGGTGAGGCCGTGGCTGAGCACGTCGAGGTCGGCGTGGCTGCGCTGGCGGTAGTTCAGCGGGTCGGTGTCGGCCATCAGGTGGCCGCGCATGCGGAAGGCGTCGATCAGCTCGATCACGCGCGCGGTCTTGTCGACCGGGCCGTCCGGGATGTCGGCGACCCAGCGGATCGGCTCGTAGGGCAGGCGCAGGGAGGTGAAGACGTCGTCGTAGAAGCCGTCCTCGCCGAGCAGCAGCTGGTGGATGCGCTTGAGGAACTCGCCCGACTCCGCACCCTGGATGATGCGGTGGTCGTAGGTCGAGGTCAGCGTCATGATCTTGCTGATGCCCAGGTCGACCAGGGTCTTTTCGCTGGTGCCCTCGAACGCCGCCGGGTACTGCATGGCGCCGACGCCGATGATCGCGCCCTGGCCCGCCTGCAGCCGCGGCACCGAGTGGTTGGTGCCGATGCCGCCGGGGTTGGTCAGCGAGATCGTGGTGCCGGCGAAGTCGTCGGCGGTCAGCTTGTTGTTGCGGGCCTTCTTGACGATGTCCTCGTAGGCCTGCCAGAACTGCAGGAACGTCATGTTCTCGGTGCCCTTCACCGAGGCCACGACGAGCGTGCGGGCGTTGTCCTTGCCCTTCATGTCGATGGCGAGCCCGAAGTTCACGTGCTCCGGCGTGATCGCGAACGGCTTGCCGTCGATCAGCTGGTAGTGCCGGTTCATGTTCGGGTAGTCCTTCAGCGCCCGCACCATGGCGTAGCCGATGAGGTGCGTGAAGGAGATCTTGCCGCCGCGGGTGCGCTTGAGGTGGTTGTTGATGACGATGCGGTTGTCCGCCATCAGCTTCGCCGGTACGGCGCGCACGCTGGTCGCGGTGGGCACGGACAGCGACGCGTCCATGTTCTTCGCGATCGCGGCCGCGGCGCCGCGCAACTGCTTGGACTCCGGCTCCTCCTTCGCGGCCGGCGCCGGGGCAGCGTCCTTCGCGGCGGGCTTGGCGGCCGGCTTCGCGGCGGCCGGCGTGCTCTTCGCCGCGGCGGGGGCCTTGGCCGGTGCGGGCGCCTTGGCCGGGGTGGAGGTCTGCTGCGCGGCTGAAGCCGCGTTCTGGACCGCCTTGGCCGAAGGCGCGGTGACGTGGCCGTTCCCGCTGGTCGCGGGCTGCGCCTCGGCACTCTGCCGGGCCGTGTCGGCCTTCGCCTGGGCCGTCTGCGTCGGCTTGAAATCCGCGAAGAAGTCGTGCCAGGCGGCATCGACTGAGGATGGGTCCGCGAGGAACTGGTCGTACATTTCCTCGACCAGCCACTCATTGGGGCCGAACTGTGACGCAGGACTGCTGCTGGACACGGCTTGGGCTCGCCTCTATCCGTCTCGATCTTGTCTGTGCTAATGCGCCTACCAGGCTAACCCCCTCCGTGACGGACGTGTGATGGAACTGCCCTGTGTGAGGCGTGGCGCACTAAGGGATCGATCACTGACTCGATCAAGATCGATGTTCGGGGACGGCTTCTGGTACGGGTCGGCACCGGGTTTTCGGGCACCGTTGCGGCCGGGTTCGCCGGGTTGCCGACGCGCGTTCACCGCCTTGAGCTGCACTGATCCGTTCGGGCGCGGCTGCGTGGTCCCGCGTGGTGCTGCGTGGTGCTGTGGTGCAGAGCAGGGGGTGCGGCGCGATGTGGCTGGTGGAGTGTCCGTCGTTCTGGGACCAGGGGCTGATCCGCCCCCTGGTCGTGGCGGGCGGCCGGGTCGTTCTGCGGTGCGATTCGTGTGCCGCCGTGTGGCACACCCCGGCGGACATCGAGGCGTTCGAACACGTCGAGCCGGGCGAGCCGGACTGGTCGATCGGCGCCGGCGCCCACGTCCGCCCCGGCACGTTCCGCTGGGCCGGACCCGCGGACGTCTCCTCGGCCGGCTGGGGCGCACTGGCTTGGCGGGAGCTGCCCTGATCACCCGGGCCGTCGCGGAGAGGTCAGCCCAGCGACCAGAGCTTGGCGTAGTGCCCGTCCGCGGTCAGGAGCTCCTCGTGGGTGCCCTGTTCGATGATGCGGCCGTGGTCGAGGACCACGATGCGGTCGGCCCGGGCCGCGGTGGCCAGGCGGTGGGCGACGACGAAGGTGGTGCGGCGGCGGGCCAGGTGCTCGGTCGCGCGCAGGACCGCGGCTTCCGTCGACGGGTCCAGGGCGGCGGTGGCCTCGTCCAGGAGCAGGACGTCCGGGTCGACCAGCTCGGCCCGGGCCAGTGCGACCAGCTGCCGCTGACCGGCCGACAGGGAGCGGCCTCGTTCGCCCACGGGTTGCCGGAAGCCGGCCGGCAGGGCGGCCACCCCGTCGAGGGCGCCGACCGAGCGAACCGCCGACTCGACCTCCGCGTCGGTGGCTTCGGGGCGGCCGTAACGGACGTTGTCGGCGACCGTGCCGGAGAACAGGTGCGCCTCCTGCGGCACCACCCCCATCCGCGACCGCAGGCTGGGCAGGTCGTATTCGCGGACGTCGGTGCCGTCGATCCGCACCACGCCGCCGGTCACGTCGTAGTAGCGCGCGACCAGCTTCACCGCCGTGGACTTGCCCGCGCCGGTCTCGCCGACCAGCGCGACGGTCTCGCCCGCGGCCACGTCCAGCGAGAAGTGCTCCAGGGCGGGCCGCTCGGCACCGGCGTAGGAGAAGCCGACGTCCTTGAAGCCCACCTCGCCGGTCAGCCGCTCCGGCAGCCCGACCGGGTGCTCGGCCGGCGGCACCGACGTCGGCGTGCGCAGCAGGTCGCCGATCCGGCTCAGCCCGACCCGCGCCTGCTGGTAGCCGTCGAAGACCGAGGAGAGCTGCTGGATGGGGGAGAAGAACTGCTGCAGGTACAGCAGGAACCCCAGCAGCACCCCGGCCTCCAGCGTCCCGGCCGCCACCCGGTGCGCGCCCGCCACCAGCACGGTGGTGGTGGCCAGGTCCGACAGCAGCGAGACCAGCGGGAAGTACGTGGCGATGTAGCGCTGCGCCCGCAGCCGCGAGCGCCGGTAGGCCTCGCTGCGCGCGGCGAACGCCTCGGCCGAACGCGCCTCGCGCGTGTAAGCCTGGGCGACCCGCATACCGCTCACGTTCTCCTGCAGATCGGCGTTGACCACGCTGATCTTCTCGCGCGCCTCGCTGTACGCGCGCGAAGCGACCCGCCGGAACACCAGCGTCGCGACGAGCAGCACCGGCAGCATCGCCAACGCGTACAGGGCCAGCGAAACGTCCGTGACCAGCAGCGCGACCGTGATGCCGACCAGCGTCAGCGCGCTCACCACGGCGGTGGCCAATCCGGTCTGCAGGAAGGTGGACAGCGCATCGACGTCCGTGGTCATCCGCGTCATGATCTTCCCGGACAGCTCGCGCTCGTAGTAGTCGAGCCCGAGCCGCTGCAGGTGGGCGTAGCTGCGGACGCGCAGCGAGTACAGCACCGTCTCCCCGACGCGCGCGGTGAGCCGCGTCTGGCCGCGCACCACCACCCAGTCGGCCGCGACCACAACGACGCCGATCGCCGACATCAGCCACACCACGCTCTGAACCCCTGGCAGCACCCCGTGGTCGACCCCGCGCTGGTACAACGCGGGCAGCGCCAGTGAAGCCAGCGCGTCGGCCGCCACCAGCGCGATCACCGCGGCCAGCGGCCAGCGCACCGGCCGCAGCAGCCGGCCGAGCCGGAACCCGGGGTCGGCCGCGGTGACGTCCACATCGGACAGTCTCGGCCGGTCCGTGGCGGGTGGCAGCCGGCGCACGCCCGCCAGCAGCTCCGGCGTCGGCGGCACGTCCGGCCCGTCGCCGGCGAACCCGGAGCCGCCGCCGGACGGCCCGCCGCGCTGCCGGGCCGCCGCGGCGAGCTCGTCGACCTCGTCCTGGTTCTCGTCCCGCGGCCACAGCGCCGGCGTGATCCCGGTTTCGTCGCGGCCGAGGTTCCGGTGGCGCCGCGGCTGCTCGGCGTCGTCCTCCGGCCCGGACACCAGCTCCCGGAACAGCGGGCAGCGCGCCTGCAGCTCCACCTCCGTGCCGACGTCGACCACCCGGCCCCGGTCGAGCACCGCGATCCGGTCGGCCAGTTGCAGCGTGGAGCGGCGGTGCGCCACCAGCAGGGTGGTGCGCGTGGCCGTGATCGAGCGCAGGGTGTGGTGGATGGCGGCCTCGGTGACGGTGTCGATCGCCGAGGTCGCGTCGTCCAGGATCAGCACCCGCGGGTCGGTCATCAGCGCCCGGGCCAGGCCGAGGCGCTGGCGCTGGCCGCCGGACAGGGTGAGGCCGCGCTCGCCGACCTCGGTCTGGTAGCCGTTGGGCAGCGCGCGGATGAACCCGTCGGCCTCCGCCGCGCGCGCCGCGGCGAAGACCTCTTCGTCGCTTGCGTCCGGGCGCCCGTAGGCGATGTTGTCGCGCACCGACGAGGAGAACAGGAACGCCTCTTCGAAGACCACGCCGATCGACTGCCGCAGCTCCTTCAACGCCACGTCGCGCACGTCGACGCCGCCGATCCGGACCGCGCCCGAATGCGTGTCGTAGAACCGGGGCAGCAGCAGCGAAACCGTGGACTTGCCGGAGCCCGCCGTGCCCACCAGCGCGAGGGTCTCGCCCGGCCGCGCGGTGAGCGAAAGGCCGTCCAGCACCGGCTCGTGGCGCGTGTAGCCGAACCGGACGTCTTCCAGCTCGACGCCGAGCGCGCCCTCGGGCACCGGGCGCGGGTCCGGCCGCTCGGTGACGTCCGGCTGCGCGTCGATCAGCTCGTACACCCGCTCGGCCCCCGCCCGGGTCAGCTGCGCCTGGACCACCAGCCCGGAGAGCATCCGCGCCGGCCCGATCAGCGCGGCGAGGTAGGTGGCGAAGGCGAGGAAGGTGCCGAGGCTGATCTCACCCCGCAACGCCAGCAGACCGCCGACCGCGAGCACCGCGACCTGCCCGGCCGCGGGCAGGGCCGAGGTGGTGGCCGTGGGCAGCGCGGACAGCCGGGCCGCGCGCAGCCGCTCGGCGAACAGCCGGCTCGCCGTGCGCTCGAGCCGCGAGACCTCGCGCGCCTCCTGGCCGAACCCCTTCACCACCCGCACGCCGGTGACGGTCTCCTCCACCCGCTGCGCCACATCGGCCGCGCGCTGCTGCGCCGACCAGGTCGCCGGGAAGAGCCGCTTGCGGCTCAGCGCCACCACGATGCCGACCGCCGGCGCGACCACCAGCGCGATCAGCGTCAGCAGCGGCGACATCCACAGCATCGCGCCGAGGGCGAGCACCGCGAAGATCACCGAACCCGCCGACAGCGGTACCTGCATCAGCAGCCCGGTGACCAGTTGCAGGTCGGAGATCGCGCGGGAGACCACCTGGCCGGTGCGCAACGCGTCCTGCTTGCCGCCGTCGAGCCGCGCCAGCGCGCGGAACACCCGGTTGCGCAGATCGTGCTGCACGTCCAGGGCAAGGCGGCCGCCGATGTACCGGCGCAGGAAGGCCGAGCCGAACGCGATCACCTGCAGCGCCACCAGCGCCACCGCGATCCCGGCGATCCGGCCGGTCTGGCCCGCGACCGCGTCGTCCACCGCCGAGCGCACGAGCAGCGGGCTGGCCGCCTGGACGCCGACGCTGAGGATCGCCGCCGTCATGGCCAGCACGACCACGCCGCGGTGCTCCCAGCAGGCGGCGGACAACCGGCGCACCCAGCCTTCGGGCCGGGGCGGGGTGGTCTCAGCAGTCGGACGGTCTTGACGCGGGCGCGTCGGCGTGGTGGTCACATAGCAAACCTAGGGAGGGGGACCGACAATTTATTCCCGGCGGCCGCTCGGGGGCGGTGCGACGTCGGTGCCCGGTCCGGCCGAAGGCGGCGAACACCACGGTCCGGCCGGAGAGGAGTGCGCAGAGGGGTGACTGCCGGGACCACCGGGAAACGCTTCCCGGAGCGCCGGGGCGGCTCGCCGGCCGCCGGGGCGACCCCGCTGGCATCGAGGCCGGGTTCCCGGCGGCATCGGACGCGACGTTCGTCACTCCGGGATCCCGGCCGACCCGGCAGTAGAGGGTCCTGACGACGCCTTTAACGATTCCGAGGGGCCCGACGCACCGCATCCGGACCTGCTCCGAGGGGAGGCAGGGGCCCTACTTGACCACCCCGGAGAGCGGAGTCGGGAGTTATTACCTAAACTCGTCAGTGGCGGCCCGCTCCCAGTGACCCCCAGGCTGGTTGAGCGGGTCGCCCCTTCGTGCCTCCCCCCGTTCGCTGTCTCCCCCTGTTCGCGTCGACGCGCTCCCCTCGGGAGAAGGGGCGAGTGCCGGCCCCGGGGCCCCTGCAGTGCGGTCGGTGACTGCTCCGGCTCCGGTGAGTGGCCTCGGTGCCGGCGGGTTGCACTGTTGTGTCTGATGTGGACAGAGGGGCCGGGCACCTGAAGCGGGCTTCAGGTGCTTTCAGCTCTGGTTCAGGGTCTGCGGGCGGCGGATCAATACAGTGCGCGGCATGGGCCTCGAAGTGCGTCGGAGCTGGTGGCAGCCGTTGAGCCACGAGGAGTACCGGGCGTCTTCGTGGTTCCCGGGGCTGGCGGGGGTGCGGGCGCTGGCGGCGTTGTCGGTGGTGTTCTTCCACTACGGGGGACCGGTCACCGAACGGCTGCAGGGGTGGATCGCGGTTCAGCTGTTCTTCGTGCTGTCGGGGTTCCTGATCACGACGCTGTCGCTGCGGGAGGAGGACCGCGCGGGGCGGATCTCGCTGCGGAACTTCTTCCTCCGGCGGTTCTTCCGGATCATGCCGGTGTACTTCCTGCTGCTCGCGCTGACCACGGTGGGGGTGGCGGTCGCGGGGGTGTACCGGAGCAGCCGCCTCGCCGACGCGATGCCGTACTACCTGACGTTCTCCAACGAGCTGGTCGACTACAACACGCCGTACCCGACGTCGTGGTCGCTGGGCGTGGAGGAGAAGTTCTACCTGGTGTGGCCGGTGCTGCTGGTGCTGACCTCGTTCGCGAAGAGCGGGAAGGCGGCGCTGCGGCTGCTGATCGGGTTCGGCGCGGTGGCCGCGGTGCTGGTGTTCACGCTGCCGCTGGCACCATCGGCGCACTGGGCGAGCCTCACCGCGCACTACTGCTCACTGGTCATCGGGTGCCTGCTCGGGCTGGCGATGCACCACCCGCGCGGCTTCGCGCTGGTGCGGGAGCTGACCCGGCCGGTGGTGGCGCTGGTGGTCGCCGCGGGCTTCTGCGTGCTGCAGCTCTCCATCGGGCCGCTGCGCGACCGGCTGGGCGAGCAGTGGCAGTTCGTCATCCCCAGCTACGCGGCCGGGTCGGCGCTGCTGCTGGTCGCGGTGGTCTCGGCCGGACCGGTCCGGCGGTTGCTGGCCAGCCGGCCGCTGACCTTCGTCGGGGATCGGTCGTACGCGCTGTACCTGAGCCAGACCGCTGCGGCGGGAGTGACCGGGTTGCTGCTGCCTTCCGGCCTGCTCAAGGCCATCGCCACTTCGGCCGTCGCGCTGTTCTTCGCCTGCCTGCTGCGTCGCTGGGTCGAGCGGCCGGCGATCTCGTTCGGCCGCAAGCTGGTGGCCCGACGCGGACAGGCCCCGGGCGCCCCCCCGCGGCCCGGGCCCGGCCGGGTGGGTCGCCGTTGCGGCGACCGGGGCCTGTCCGGGTGGGCTGAAGCACGTCAGGCGAGGACGGTCTCCAGCGAAGCGTGCGGGAGCGAGTGCGCGAGGGCGACCGGCTCGTTGGTCAGCAGGCCGTTGTGGGTGTTGAGGCCCTTCGCGAGGCTCGCGTCGGCGGCCAGTGCCGCCTTCCAGCCGTGGTCGGCGAGCTGGACGGCGTACGGGAGGGTGACGTTGGTCAGCCCGTAGGTCGAGGTCCGCGGCACCGCGCCCGGCATGTTCGCTACGCAGTAGAACACCGATTCGTGCACCTGGTAGGTCGGCTCGTCGTGGGTGGTCGGGCGGGAGTCGGCGAAGCAACCGCCCTGGTCGATCGCGATGTCGACCAGCACGCTGCCGGGCTTCATCCGGCTGACGAGCTCGTTCGACACCAGCTTCGGCGCCTTCGCGCCCGGCACCAGCACCGCGCCGATGACCAAGTCGGCCGCCAGCACCGACTCCTCGACCGAAAGCCGGTTCGAGGTGACCGTGCGGATCCGGCCGCCGAAGTCGTTGTCGATCTGGCGGAGGCGGTCGACGTTGGTGTCCAGGATCTCGACGTCCGAGCCCAGGCCCAGCGCCACCCGCGCGGCGTTCAGGCCGGCCACGCCGCCGCCGATCACCACGACCCGAGCCGGGTGCACGCCGGGGATGCCGCCGGGCAGCACGCCGCGGCCACCGCTGGGCTTCATCAGGGAGAACGCGCCGACCTGCGGGGCCAGCCGGCCCGCGACCTCGGACATCGGGGCGAGCAGCGGCAGCGCGCGGTTGGGCGTCTGCACCGTCTCGTAGGCGATCGCGGTGGTGCCGGCGGCCAGCAGCGCGTCGGTCAGCGGGCGGTCGGCGGCGATGTGCAGGTAGGTGAACAGCACCTGGTCGCGCCGCAGCCGCGAGTACTCCTCGGCGATCGGCTCCTTGACCTTCAGCACCAGCTCGCCCTCGGACCAGGTGTCCTCGGCGGTGCCGAGGATCTTCGCGCCGGCCGTGACGTACTCCTCGTCGCTGATCGAGGAGCCCACGCCCGCGCCGGTCTCGACGAAGACGTCGTGACCCCGCCCGACCAGCTCGTGCACCCCGGCCGGGGTCAGCGCGACCCGGTACTCGTGCCTCTTGATCTCACGGGGAACGGCGATGCGCACGGCGGCCTCCTGGCGGCGGTTCGGTTCGAGGTGCTGCCACTCACGGTGATGCACCCAGACGGCGGTGTCATCGTGCCTTCGCGACAGTCTTGGGGCGGTTTCGTGGTTCGGGCAGCACAATCGGCTGCGGTGGCGGGAACGCGGTTCGACCGCGGTGAGCCGAAGATCGACGTCCGCCGCTGACCTCGGTTCGGCCGGATCCCTTGACCTGGAGCGCGGTCGAGGTTGTTGGCTGTTGCCGGTCGGTCGGGGGACGGGTCCCGGCGGGGAAGGGCGTTCATGCGGGCGGTGTGGTTGACCGAGTTCGGCGGCCCTGGCGTGCTGGTCGCGGGGGAGGCGCCGGACCCGGTGGCGGGGCCGGGACAGGTGCTGGTGGAGGTGGCCTTCTCGAACGTGACGTTCGTGGAGACCCAGTTCCGGGCGTCCGGCTCCGGACCGTTCGTCCCGGTGCTGCCGATGATCCCCGGGAACGGCGTCGGCGGGGTGATCAGCCGCGTGGGCGAGGGGGCCGGGCTCGGGCTGGTGGGCAAGCGGGTGGTGACCTCGACCGGCGGGTCCGGCGGTTACGCGCAGCGGGTGGCGGTCGACGCGTCGCTGGTGTTCCCGGTGCCGGACGCGCTCGGCCTGGACGTCGCGGTCGCGCTGCTCGCCGACGGCCGGACGGCGACCGGGCTGGTGCACGCGGTGTCCGTCGCGCCGGGTGAGCGGGTGCTGGTCGAAGCGGCGGCCGGCGGGGTCGGCAGCCTGCTGGTGCAGCTGGCCAGGAGCGCGGGCGCCGAGGTGGTCGCCGCGGCGGGCGGGGCGCGGAAGGTCGCCCGGGCCCGCGAACTCGGCGCGGACCTCGCGGTGGACTACACCGAGCCGGGCTGGACCGAGAAGGCCGGCGAGGTCGACGTGGTCTTCGACGGCGTCGGCGGCGCGATCGGTACTGCGGCGTTCTCGTTGCTGCGCCCGGGCGGCCGGATGGCGAGGTACGGCCGGTCGAGCGGCACCTGGGCCGAAGTGCCCGAAGCGGACGCCCGTGCCCGTGACATCACCCTGATCGGCTCGCTCGGCGACGCGGCCGCTCTGCGTGGCTTCACGGAGTCGGCTCTCGCCTCGGCCGCCGCGGGCGGGCTCACCCCGGTGATCGGCCAGCGCTTCCCGCTTTCGGCCGCCGCCGAGGCCCATGCGGCGATCGAGGCGCGGGAGACGTTCGGCAAGACCCTTCTGGTGCCATGACCGGAGTGAAAGACTTCAGCTACCGGGTGTGAAAGCCTTGTCGTGCCGAGCTTGTTGGGCAATGAGGCGTCGGATTTCCGCGTACGCCGGCTTGGGCGTGTAGTCCTCGCGAAGCAGCCCGAAGCCGGTTCGCCAGTTGCCATCGGTGCGGCCGTCGCGGAGGCCGAAGAACTCGTAGACACTCACCTCGCCGGTGTCGAGGATGGCGCGCGCGACCGTCGACAGCACGCGGGCCTGCTTGTCCTCGTCCCGGTCTTCACCGGTGGGCCAGCCGGTTTCGGTGACGTGGATGGGGGTCTTCTCGGGTACGCCCAGTTCGGCGGTGACCGAGCGCAGGCGGTCGACGAGGAACCGCGCGCCCGCGCCCAGCCGGTCTTCGGGGATGGGGTGGAAGACGTCCGGGAACAGGTCGAGGCCGAGGTAGTCGAGTCGGCCGGCGTTGTCCGGGCCGATCGCGGTGAGCAGTTGCGCCCAGAAGCCGGGATCGGCCGGACCGGCCGCGTTCACGCCGACGTGGACCTGCGCCCCGTGCCGGGTTCGCTCGTCGAGCGCCGCCGCCACTCCCGCGGCCAGCGCTTCGAGGCAGCCGGGACTGCCGCCGTCCTGCGGGGCCGGCGCATTCGGCTCCTCACCCACCTGGACCTTCCCCCCGCCCCAGGCCGCCACGTCGCGGACCGACCGGCGGACGAACCCGGCGAACCCGGCCGGGTCCGGGACGGCGCTCTGGTAGCAAGCCACCAAGTCGATCAGCCGTCCTGGACCGGCGTACCGGCCCGGGTCGGCCGGGGTGCGGCGGGCCCCCGGGTGTGGCGTTACTCCGGGTCCGAAGTGCCGGTAGCAGCGGAGGTAGAACGACTCCGCGTCCCCTTGAAGGGTCCGCAGGGCGTCCTCCATTCGCCGTGGATCCTCAGGGTGGCACTCCATCGGGGTCAGGTCCACCAGATCACCTTGGACGACTCCTGGCCAGATGCCGAAGATCATCTTTTCTCCTTCATAGCCGTATACGGCTACTCTAACCGTATACGGCTATGGAGCGGTAGAATCATTCCGTGCCCACCGACGCGCTCGCCAATCCGCTCGTGTTGCCGATCCTCGGCCTCCTGGTCGAACGGCCCCGACACGCCTACTCGGTCTTCGACGAGCTCCGCACCCGGTATGCCTTCCTGCGGGTGCGGAACGCCACCGTCTACACCCTCGTGAACACGCTGGAAGACACCGGCTGGATCGCCCCGGCGGCGGCCGGTGGCGATCGTCAGGAGTACGCGCTGACCGAAGCCGGCGCGCAGGCCCTCGCCGATCGCGTGGACCACGACGTCCGCGCCACGGACCTGGCCAATCCGGCCGCGTTCATGACCGCCCTCGCCTACCTGGGAATCCTGGCCCCGGACCAGGCCGAGGCGGCCCTGGCGGCGCGTTGCGAGCGGATCCGCGAGGAAGTGGACTACCTGGACCTGGCCCTCGGCCGCGCCGGGGTCTCCGAGCTGCACATGATCGAGGCGCACTACTACCGCGACCGGCTCCGGCAGGACGGGCAATGGCTGGAGAACACCATCCTCAGGATCCGGTCCGGCGCCCTGGCCTGGCCCGGGAACCGCTGAGCGGGGCTCAGCTCCACCGCAGCGCCACCAGTTGCACGGTCAGCGCCAGCCGGACGTCCGGGTCGTCCAGGTCCAAGGAGACCAGGGCGAGCAGACGCTTCATCCGGTAGCGCAAGGTGTTCGGGTGGATCCGCAGCTCCCGCGCCGCCGCACGAGGATCGCCGGGGTGGCGAAGCCAGGCGTAGAGCGTGTCGACGTAGCCGGCCTGGTTCTTCTCGTCGTGAACGCGAAGCACGCCGAGCGGGCCCAGCTCCGCCACCTTCGACGCGGCTGCCCCCGTCGCGCCGCGGTGCAGGGCCAGCGCCGTCCACTGCTGGTCGTAGGCGACCACGCGGCCTTCCACGATTCCCGCGCGCAGCAGGCCGAGGGCCTCGTCGGCCTGGGCGCGGGACGTCGGCAGCGCCGTGACGTCGCCGGGGGCGCCGGCAGCCGCCCGGGGGACGCCGCCGCGCCGTGACGCGGGCTGGCCGGCGATCGCGTCGCGCAGCTCGGCCCAGCCGCCGGGGCCGGGCGCGTCCGGGACCACCGCGTACAGCAGCCCGCCCAGCTCGGTCGCCACCGGCCGACGCCCGACGCCCTGCGAGATCCGTTCCAGTAGGGCCAGCCGCAAGCCTTCGGCGTCCCGCCCGTCGCCCCCGGTGACCTCGATGACGACCACGCGATGTGGTTCGTCGGACAGGTCCAGCTCGCCGACCGCGCGTCGGGGACCCGTCCGTCCTTCGAGGACGGCGCGCAGCAATTCGGCGGAAGCGCGGCGCTGGGTGTCCGTGTGCGCGCGACGCCGAAGCAGGTGAAGCGCGACAACGGGTGCGGCATCGGCGAAGGCGGCTGCGCGTTCCTCCGAGACGGGTCCGGCGACCACCGCCCACATCGAACCCAGCAGCTCCCCGCCCATCCGGATGGGCACGATCAGCCGCGGCAGCGTGCCGTCACGCTGGGCCGGCACGAAGATCGTCTGGCGCCCTCGGGAAAGCTCGCGGAAGACGCCGCGGGAGCGGAAGCGCGCGAGCACGTCGTCGGGGATCCGCCGGCCCATGATCGTGGCGACGCGCGCCGGGTCGGTGAGGTCCTGGCGCGCGGAGTAGGCGAGCACCCGGGAGTTGGTGTCCTCGATGGTCACCGGGGCGTCCACCACGGACGCCACCGCGTCGGCCAGCCGGAACAGGTCACCGGACCCGGGGTCACCGCCCTCCTCCAGCGACTCGGACTCGTCGCCGAGCGCGTCCAGCACCGTGCGCAGCAGCCAGACGAGCTGGGCCCACGAGGTCGCCGCGTGCACCTGGACCAGCGCGATCCCGGCGGCCTTGGCCGCCCGCTTGACCGGGGGCCGGGCCGCGAGCGGCGGTTTCAGCAGCACCGCCGCCGCGCCCTGGCCCGCGCTGAGCCGCACCAGCTCCGCCGCGTCGGCCGTCTCCGCCGTGGCCACGCCCAGCACCAGGTCGCCCGCCGCTACCCCGGTGGAGGTGCCGGGCTCGGCGATCACGACGTCGCCGACCGCCGGGCCGTCCTCGGGCAGCTGCAACGCGTGCAGCAGCGTCGGCCCCACCCGGTCGACGACACTGCGCACGGAGACCACGGGGTACATCTTCGCCGAGCCGCCGCCGGCGCGCGAAGCGGTAGCCTCGGCGTCCGTGCGGGAGCGACTGAGGAGGACGTTCGGCGAGGACGCGGCCCGGTACGACCGGGCCCGCCCGGGCTACCCGGCGGCGGTGTTCGAGGACTTCGGCGCGGGCACCCGGGTGCTGGAGATCGGCTGCGGGACCGGGCAGGCGACGGTCGCGCTGGCCGAGCGCGGCTGTGCGGTCACCGCGGTCGAGCTGAGCGCGGACCTGGCCGCCGTGGCCTCGGCCAAGCTGGCCGGTTTCCCCGCGGTCACCGTGGAAACCGGGGATTTCGAGCAGCGCCCGCGCCCGCCCGAGCCGTTCGACGTGGTGCTCGCCGCGACGGCCTTCCACTGGCTCGACCCGCGGACCCGGATGGCCAAGGCCGCGGACGCCCTGCGCGCGGGCGGCACGCTCGCCCTGATCACGACCCACCACGTGGCGGGCGGCAGCGAGCGGTTCTTCGCCGACGTCCAGCGCTGGTACGAACGCTTCGACCCCGCCACCCCGCCCGGCCTGCGCCTGTCCGCGGCCGCGGACGTGCCCACCACCTTCGACGAGTCCGGCCGCTTCGCCCCGCCGCGCTTTCGCCGCTGGGAGTGGGAGCAGGAGTACACGACCGCGGAGTACACCGACCTGCTGATGACCTACTCCAACCACCGCGCGCTGCCGCCGGAGCGCCGCGAAGGTCTCCTCGCCGCGATCACGAGCCTGATCGACGACGAGCACGGCGGCCGGATCACCAAGCGCTACCTGACCGAGCTGGCGACGGCCGTCCGCGCCTGAGGGCCGGCCGGAGGCTTCGATCGGGTGCTCCACGAGGACGGGCACTCCGACCGGCACCGGTTCCTCCCATCCCGTGGGAGCTCTTGGGTGGGCCGTTCGGGGGAGCTAGCTTCGTCCGCGGAGCCGATCCAGTGAGCCGCAAGGAGAATTCGATGCCGGAAGACACCTCGGCCTGGTCCTTCGAGACCAAGCAGATCCACGCGGGCGCGGCGCCGGATCCCACGACCGGGGCCCGCGCGACGCCGATCTACCAGACGACGTCGTACGTCTTCCGGGACAGCCAGCACGGGGCCGACCTGTTCAGCCTGGCCGAGCCGGGCAACATCTACACCCGCATCATGAACCCGACGCAGGACGTGCTGGAGCAGCGGCTCGCCGCCCTCGAAGGCGGCGTGGCCGCGCTCGCGTTCGCTTCCGGCTCCGCCGCCACCACCGCGGCCATCCTCAACCTGGCCAACGCCGGCGACCACTTCGTCTCCAGCCCTTCGCTCTACGGCGGCACCTACAACCTGTTCCACTACACGCTGCCGAAGCTCGGCGTCGAGGTCACCTTCATCGAGGACCAGGACGACCTCGAGCAGTGGCGCGCCGCGGTCCGGCCCAACACCAAGCTGTTCTTCGCCGAGACGCTGGCGAACCCGGGCGGCAACGTGCTCGACGTCCGCGGGGTCGCCGACACCGCGCACGCGGCGGGCGTGCCGCTGGTCGTGGACAACACCGTGCTCACGCCGTACCTGCTGCGCCCGATCGAGCAGGGCGCGGACGTGGTCGTGCACTCGGCCACCAAGTACCTGGGCGGCCACGGCACCACCGTCGCCGGGGTGCTCGTCGACGGCGGCACCTTCGACTTCGGCCGGGACCCGGCCCGGTTCCCGGGCTTCAACGAGGCCGATCCGAGCTACCACGGTCTCAAGTACTGGGAAGCGCTCGGCCCCGGCGCCTACGCGGCCAAGGCGCGCGTGCAGATCCTGCGCGACACCGGCGCGGCCATCGCGCCGTTGAACAGTTTCCTGATCCTGCAGGGCATCGAGACGCTGTCGCTGCGGATCGAGCGGCACGTGGCGAACGCGCAGGCGCTGGCCGAATGGCTGGAGCAGCGCGACGAGGTCGAGAAGGTCTACTACGCCGGGCTGCCGTCGAGCCCGTTCCACGCCGCCGCGCAGAAGTACCTGCCGCGCGGCGCGGGCGCGGTGCTGTCGTTCGACCTGCGCGGCGGCGTGGAGGCGGGCCGCCGGTTCGTGGACGGCACGGAACTGCACAGCCAGCTGGTGAACATCGGTGACGTGCGCAGCCTGATCGTGCACCCCGCGTCGACCACGCACAGCCAGCTGAGCCCCGAGGAGCAGCGGGCCAGCGGCGTCACGCCGGGCCTGGTGCGGCTGTCGGTGGGACTCGAAGGTCTCGAAGACCTGAAGGCCGACCTCGAGGCGGGGTTCCGGGCCGCCAAGGCGGCGCAGTGACCGGTTCCGGCGCCGGCCGCCCGCCCGCCACCGGAGCGTGGCGGGCGGGGGACCCACCCGGAAGGCGGCAGTTCTTCACCGGCCCCGGCGCGCTCGCGCTGGAGGCCGGTGGCTCGCTGCCGTCCTACACCCTCGCCTACGAGACGTGGGGGGAGCTGAACTCCGACGGCTCCAACGCCGTCCTCGTGGAGCACGCCCTGACCGGCGACAGCCACGCGGCCGGCCCCGCGGAGCCCGGTCATCCCAGCGCCGGCTGGTGGGACGGGCTGATCGGGCCCGGCAAGGCGTTCGACACCGAGGAGCTGTTCGTGGTGGTCCCGAACGTGCTCGGCGGCTGCCAGGGCTCGACCGGCCCGTCTTCGCCCGCGGACGACGGACGGCCGTACGGCAGCCGCTTCCCCGTGGTCACGGCGCGGGACCAGGTCCGCGCCGAGGCAGCGCTCGCGGACGCGCTCGGGGTCTACCGCTGGGCCGCCGTGGCGGGCGGGTCGATGGGCGGGATGCGGGCGCTCGAATGGGCGGTCACCACCCCCGGCCGGGTGGATTCGGTGCTGGTGCTGGCGTCGGCGGCGCGGGCTTCGGCCGAGCAGATCGCCTGGGCCGCCCCGCAACTGCACGCCATCCGCGCGGACCCGGGCTGGCACGGCGGCGACTACTACGACCAGCCCGACGGTGCGGGCCCGCACCGCGGCCTCGGCGTCGCCCGCCGGATCGCGCACGTGACCTACCGCAGCGAGCCCGAGCTGGCCCAGCGGTTCGGCCGCCGCCCCCAGGACGGGGAGGACCCGTGGCGGGGCGGCCGGTTCGCGGTGGAGTCCTATTTGGACCACCACGCGGACAAGCTCGCCGAGCGCTTCGACGCGGGCTCCTACGTGGTGCTGACCGAGTCCATGAACACCCACGACGTCGGTCGCGGCCGCGGGGGTCTCGGGGCGGCGCTGGCCCGGGTCACCGCCCGGACCGTGGTCGCCGGGGTGGACAGCGACCGGCTCTACCCGCTGTACCAGTCCGCGGAGATCGCGGGCGCGGTCGGCGGCGAAACCGCGGTGGTCACCTCGCCGCACGGCCACGACTCCTTCCTGATCGAGAGCGGGCAGATCGGCACGCTGGTGAAATCGCTGCTGGGCTGAGCGAGCCCGCCCCCGATGCGCCGATCGGCCCCGGACCCGGCCGTGATCCTTGTAGCCTCGGCCCATGCCGAAGTGGGTGAAGGTCTGCGCCTGGGCGGCCGTGGCCGCGGCGTTGCCGACCGTGCTGTGGCGGGCGGTCGTCGGGTTCGGCCTCCCCCTGGGAACCCCGCAGTCCTGGCGGGCCTTCCAGCACATCCCCGGCTCGGGCACCGCCTACGTGCTCACCCTGTCCGCGATCCAGCTCCTGGCCGCGCTGGCCACGCTGCGGCTGGCCCGGCCGGAGGGCGACCGGCTGCCGTGGGGCCGGCGCTTGCCCCGGTGGGGGGTCGCGGCCATCGCCTTCGGCGGCGCGGCCGTGCTGTTCGTCCTCTGCGCCCTCTCCGCGGTGAACTTCGGCCGGGTGGACCCGTTCGCGGGCCGGGCCTGGGACGGCTGGCGGGCCCTCTGCCTCGGCTGCTACCTCTGCGCCCCGCTGTGGCCGGTGTTCCTCCTGGTGACGACCGTGGGGTACCTGAGGCACCGACCCGGCTAGGGGCGCGCCGGTTCAGCCCTCGACGGCGTCGGAGATCCAGTCCGCCACCGGCAGGTCCCGCTCCAGGCATTCGACCGACAGCCGGATGGTCCAGCGCAGGGCCTGCAGGACCAGGCTGTCGACCTCGTTCGGGGCGGCGTTGGCCAGTGCGATCTCCACCTGCTCCTGCGCGGCGGCGGTGTTGCCGTGGACTTCGGCGAGCAGGGTGCGGACGGCGGTGCGCACCGGCGGGTCGGCCTGGTCGATGGAGACCTCTTCGCCGTCCTCGTCGAAGACCTGGACCTTCACCGGGGCCGTCCCGCCGTCACCGAGCGTGGACACCATGGTGCTGCATTCGCCGAACAGCAGCAGCATCAGCGCCTTGGTTTCGTCCGAGCGCTCCTTCGGCTCTTCGGAAGAGGGCGTGACTTCGTCGAGCGCTTCGGCGTCCTCGCCGATGCTGATGGCGACGAGCGCGCGTTGCGCTTTTTCGACGAGCCGCCGTTCGTCCTCGCTCCGGTCCGGGGTCACCCACCCATCAAACACCAGCACCGGCATTCGCGGGATACCCCGAATCCGGCGGATCAGCCGGCCGCCGAAAGCGCGCCCAGCGCGAGCCGGCAGAGCAGGTCGGCCAGTTCGCCGTCACCGAGATGGCGGTTGTACGGCGTCGAATTGATCAAGCCGAACACGGCGTGTGCGGCCGAGCGGGCCTGTCGTTCCTCCAGGCCGGGCACGGCGTCACGGATGGCTCCCACCCAGACCTCGACGTACTGGCGTTGCAGGGCCCGAACCTGCTTGCGGTCACTGTCGGTGAGGTTGGCCAGGTTCCGCTCCTGGACCGTGATCAGCGCCGGGTGGTCGAGCGCGAAGTCCACGTGGAACCGCACCAGCGCGGCCAGCAGCTCCCCGGACGGGCCGCCGACGGCCGCGCGCCGGGTGCCGCCGTCGAGCAGGTAGTGGCTGATCGAGTTCAGCATCTCGCCGAGAATGGCGTCCTTGCTGCGGAAGTGCCGGTACAGCGCGGGGCCGGAGATGCCCACCGCGGCGCCGATGTCGTCGATGCCCACCCCGTGGAAGCCGTGGTGGGCGAACAGCTCGGCCGCGGCGGTCATGATCTGTTCCCGCCTGTTCGCCTTCTCGCCCGTGACGAGGGGGGTGGGGTTCGCCGGCATCCGGCCATAGTAGGGCCGCCGGTTAGCGAGCGCTAACCTCCGGTTCCGCTCATCGCTTGGGCCAACCGGCCGTACCGGCACTTCTAGGGGTTTGCGGTGGGGAAACCACCTGGTATTGCTTTACCTCGTTGAGCCGTCACGACAGGAGTGACCCATGGCTGTTGCCACCCGTCCCACCACTCGAAACATGCAACGGATGTGCGCGGCCCTGGGGGTCGCCCTGCTCGCTTGCCTCGGTCTGACCGGAGCCGCCCAAGCGGCCCCGGCCAGCTACACGGCCCTCGGCGACTCCTACTCCTCGGGAGTCGGCGCCGGGAGCTACGGCAGCTCCGGCAGCTGCAAGCGCAGCGCCAACGCCTACGGCCAGCTGTGGGCGAACGCCCACAGCGGCACCACGTTCACCTTCCTCGCCTGCTCCGGGGCGAAGACCTCGGACGTGCTGACCCAGATCGGCTCGATGCCGTCGAGCGCCACCCTGGTGACGCTGACCGTCGGGGGCAACGACGCCGGTTTCTCCGACGTGATCACCACCTGCACCCTCAACGGGGACCAGGACTGCGTCGACCGGGTGAACACCGCGAAGACCTACGCCAAGAACACCCTGCCCGCCCTGCTGGACAAGGTCTACGCGGCGGTCAAGGCGAAGGCGCCCGGCGCCAAGCTCGTGGTGCTGTCCTACCCGCGCTTCTACACCGTGCCCGGCTCGTGCAGCGTGGGCCTGAGCGACACCAAGCGGTCCGCGATCAACTCCGGCGCGGACACCCTGGCCGGGGTGATCTCGGCCCGGGCCTCGGCCGCCGGCGCCCAGTTCGTGGACGTCCGGCCCGCGTTCGACGGGCACAACATCTGCTCCTCGGCCAGTGACTACCTGCACAGCCTGACCTTCCCGGTGGACGAGTCCTACCACCCGACGGCGGCCGGGCAGCGCGGCGGCTACTACGCCCCGCTGACCTCCGCGATCGGCTGACCCCCGCCCCACCCCCGGCTCGTGGGTGGTCAGGGCGGCCGACGCCGTCCTGACCACCCACGAGCCTTTTCGCGCGTCACCGGGGGCTCCGCTGGACACTCCGGTTAGCGGTCGCTAACATCCGCAGGGAAGTTAACGACCGCTAACCTCGTGACGGGGAGTCATGGACACGCCGGTACTGAGCAGCTCCGCGGATCCGCGCAGTGATCCGTTCGCCCGCAGCGTCACCTCGCACGGCGAGCTGGTGGAGGACTTGCGCGAGCGGCTGGCCGCCGCCCGTCTCGGCGGGCCGGAGAAATCGCGCGCGCGGCACGTCGAGCGGGGCAAGCTGCTGCCGCGCGACCGCGTCGACACCCTGCTGGACCCGGGCTCGCCGTTCCTGGAGCTGTCCCCGCTGGCGGCGAACGGGCTCTACGACGACGAGGCCCCGGCCGCCGGGGTGATCACCGGGATCGGGCGGGTGTCCGGCCGCGAGTGCGTGATCGTGGCCAACGACGCCACCGTCAAGGGCGGCACCTACTACCCGCTCACGGTGAAGAAGCACCTGCGCGCCCAGGAAGTGGCGCTGCACAACAACCTGCCCTGCATCTACCTGGTCGACTCGGGTGGCGCGTTCCTGCCGCGCCAGGACGACGTGTTCCCCGACCGGGAGCACTTCGGCCGCATCTTCTACAACCAGGCCACCATGTCCGCCCGCGGCATCCCGCAGATCGCCGCCGTGCTCGGCTCGTGCACCGCGGGCGGCGCCTACGTGCCCGCCATGAGCGACGAGGCGGTGATCGTGCGCAACCAGGGGACGATCTTCCTCGGCGGCCCGCCGCTGGTGAAGGCCGCGACCGGCGAGGTGGTCACGGCCGAGGAACTGGGCGGCGGCGACGTGCACTCGCGCCAGTCCGGCGTCACCGACCACCTGGCCGACGACGACGCGCACGCGCTGCGCATCGTCCGCTCCATCGTCTCCACCCTCGGCCCGCGCTCGCCGCGGCCGTGGGACGTGCGGCCGGTCGAGGAGCCGGCCGTCGACCCGCGTGAGCTCTACGGCGTGGTGCCGGCCGATCCGCGCACGCCGTACGACGTCCGCGAGGTGATCGCCCGGATCACCGACGGCAGCCGGTTCGCGGAGTTCAAGAAGGAGTACGGCTCGACGCTGGTCACCGGTTTCGCGCACGTCCACGGCCACCCGGTCGGCATCGTCGCGAACAACGGCGTGCTGTTCGCCGAGTCGGCGATGAAGGGCGCGCACTTCATCGAGCTGTGCGACCGGCGGTCGATCCCGCTGCTGTTCCTGCAGAACATCACCGGCTTCATGGTCGGCCGGGCCTACGAGGCGGGCGGCATCGCCAAGCACGGCGCCAAGATGGTCACCGCCGTGGCCTGCGCCCGGGTGCCGAAGTTCACCGTGGTGATCGGCGGCTCGTTCGGCGCCGGCAACTACTCGATGTGCGGCCGGGCCTACTCGCCCCGGTTCCTGTGGATGTGGCCCAACGCGCGGATCTCCGTGATGGGCGGGGAGCAGGCCGCCTCGGTGCTCTCGACGGTCCGCCGCGACGCGATCGAGGGCCGCGGCGGCGAGTGGTCGGCCGAGGACGAAGAGGCGTTCAAGGACCCGATCCGCGAGCAGTACGAGGCCCAGGGCAGCCCGTACTACTCCACCGCGCGGTTGTGGGACGACGGGGTGATCGACCCGGCGGACACCCGCACGGTGCTCGGGCTCGCGCTGTCGGCCGCGGCCAACGCGCCCCTGCCCGAGGTCAACTACGGCGTCTTCCGGATGTGATGAGCGTGTTCAGCACTGTTTTGGTGGCCAACCGCGGCGAGATCGCGGTGCGCGTGATCCGTTCGCTGCGCGCGCTCGGCGTCCGCTCCGTCGCGGTGTACAGCGACGCGGACGCGGACGCGAAGCACGTGCGTGAGGCGGACACCGCGGTCCGCATCGGCCCGGCCGAGGCGGCGAAGAGCTATTTGTCGATACCGGCGATCGTGCGGGCGGCGCGGGACACCGGCGCGCAGGCCGTGCACCCCGGTTACGGCTTCCTGGCCGAGAACGCCGGGTTCGCCCGCGCTTGCGAGGAGGCCGGGCTGGTTTTCATCGGGCCGCCGCCGAGCGCGATCGACGCGATGGGCGACAAGATCCGGGCCAAGGCCACGGTGTCCGCGGCCGGGGTCCCGGTGGTGCCCGGATCGTCCGATGTGGACATACCCGAGGGCGGTTTCGCCCAGGCCGCCGCCGAGGTCGGCTACCCACTGCTGCTCAAGCCCTCGGCCGGCGGCGGGGGCAAGGGCATGCGGCTGGTGCACGGGGAGTCCGAATTGGACGCCGCGATCGAGTCCGCGCGGCGTGAGGCCAAGGGCTCCTTCGGCGACGACACGTTGCTGATGGAGCGGTTCGTGACCACCCCGAGGCACATCGAGATCCAGGTGCTGGCCGACGCGCACGGGACCGTGCTGCACCTCGGCGAGCGCGAGTGCAGCCTGCAGCGGCGGCACCAGAAGATCATCGAAGAGGCTCCGTCGGTGCTGCTCGACGAGGCCCGGCGCGCGAAGATGGGCTCGGCCGCGGCCGAAGCCGCGCGCTCGGTGGGCTACGTCGGAGCCGGCACCGTCGAGTTCATCCTGTCGGCGCACGACCCGGACGAGTTCTTCTTCATGGAGATGAACACCCGGCTGCAGGTCGAGCACCCGGTCACGGAGCTGGTCACCGGGCTGGACCTGGTCGCGTGGCAGGTGCGGATCGCCGCGGGCGAACCGCTGACGCTGCGGCAGGAGGACGTCCGCCTGACCGGGCACGCCGTCGAAGCCCGGGTGTACGCCGAGGACCCGGCCCGCGGGTTCATCCCGACCGGCGGCACGGTGCTGGCCGTCCACGAGCCCTCCGGCGAGGGCGTGCGCGTCGACTCGTGGATGACCGAGGGGGCCGTGGTCGGCTCGAACTACGACCCGATGCTGGCCAAGGTCATCGCCTACGGCCCGGACCGCGCGTCCGCGCTGCACAAGCTGGACCTCGCCCTGGCCGACACCGCGCTGCTGGGCCTGGGCACGAACGTGGCGTTCCTGCGCGGGCTGCTGGCCGACGAGGACGTGCGCGCCGGCCGGCTCGACACTGAGCTGGTGGACCGGCGCCTCGACGATCTGGTTTCGGCCGAGGTCCCGGCGGAGTTCTTCGTGGCCGCGGCGCTGGACCGCCTGCTCGCGCTGCACCCGGTGGGGTCCACTGTGGACCCTTGGGACGTACCGAGCGGCTGGCGCCTCGGGTCCGCGGCCGGGGTGACCTTCCGGCTGCGATCCTCCGGCGCTCAGGCCGTGGTCCGCGTCGAGGGCCCGCCGGCGGACGCCACGGTGTGGGTGGACGACGGTGAGCCGGTGCGGGTTTCGGCCCGGCTCACCGGTGGGGCCCCGGAACCCGGGGTCCTGGAAGTCCGCGGGGCCACCGGGATTCGCCGTTACCGGCGGGCCTCGGGTCCGGATCGGACGGTCTGGCTGGCCTCGGCGGGCCGCAGCTTCGCGTTCGCTGACCAAGAAGTGCGGCTTTCGTCGCGGGGCGAGGCCGCGGGGGCCGGACCGGTCACCAGCCCGATGCCGGGCACCGTGCTCGTGGTGAAGGTCGCCGCCGGTGATGTGGTCAGCGCGGGCACGCCGTTGCTGGTGGTCGAGGCGATGAAGATGGAGCACACCGTGACCGCGCCGGTCGACGGCGTGGTGAGTGCACTGCCCGTCCGCGTCGGCCAGCAGGTCGCACTGGACGAGACGCTGGCCGTGATCGGCCCGAACGAGGAGAAGCAGTGATCGACTTCCGCCTGGACGAAGAGTACGAGTCCCTCCGCAAGACGGTCGAGGACTTCGCGCACGCGGAGGTCGCGCCGGTGATCGGGCCGATGTACGAGAAGGAGGAGTTCCCGTACGAGATCGTGGCCAAGATGGGCGGCATGGGCCTGTTCGGCCTGCCGTTCGCCGAGGAGTTCGGCGGGATGGGCGGTGACTACTTCGCGCTCTGCCTGGCGCTGGAGGAGCTGGCCCGGGTCGATTCCTCGGTGGCCATCACCCTCGAAGCGGGCGTCTCGCTCGGCGCGATGCCGATCTACCGCTTCGGCACGCCGGAGCAGAAGGAGACCTGGCTGCCGGCCCTGTGCTCGGGCGAGGCGCTGGGCGGATTCGGCCTGACCGAACCGGGTGGCGGCTCGGACGCCGGGGCCACCCGCACCCGCGCCAAGCTCGACGGCGAGGACTGGGTGATCAACGGCAGCAAGGCGTTCATCACCAACTCCGGCACCGACATCACCCGGCTGGTCACCGTCACCGCGGTCACCGACGTGATGGAGAACGGGCGCAAGGAGATCTCCGCGATCATCGTGCCGTCGGGGACCCCGGGCTTCGCCGTGGCGCGCAAGTACTCGAAGGTCGGCTGGAACTGCTCGGACACCCACGAACTGTCCTTTTCGGACGTCCGGGTCCCGGCGGAGAACCTGGTCGGCACCCGGGGCCGGGGGTACGCGCAGTTCTTGTCCATCCTGGACGAAGGCCGGGTGGCGATCGCGGCGGTGAGCGTGGGCCTGGCGCAGGGCTGCGTGGACGAGTGCCTGAAGTACGCCAAGGACCGGGTCGCCTTCGGCCACCGCATCGGTGAGTACCAGGCCATCCAGTTCAAGATCGCGGACATGGAGGTCCGTGCGCACACCGCGCGCCTGGCGTACTACCAGGCGGCGTCGAAGATGTTGCGGGGCGAGCCGTTCAAGAAGGAAGCCTCGATCGCGAAGCTGGTGGCTTCCAACGCGGCGATGGACAACGCCCGGGACGCGACGCAGATCTTCGGCGGGTACGGGTTCATGAACGAGTTCCCGGTGGGGCGGTTCTACCGGGACGCGAAGATCCTGGAAATCGGCGAGGGGACGAGCGAGGTTCAGCGGATGCTGATCGCGCGGCATCTCGGAGTGGCTTGAGCCGGTAACCGGGGCCGGGTACGACGGGCCTGATTGCCGGTGAACGGCTCGTCGTTCCTCGCCTTGCTGTAGAACGTCTCGCATGGGGTTCTACCGGGTCCGAGCAGGTGCGGCCGAGCGGGTGCGGCGGAGCGGGAACTGTACATCCGGCTGTTGATCACGTCGCGGAAGTTCGGCGGTCTCGGCGTCGGCGCCCGGCTGCTCGAGTACGCCCGTGACGAGGCGAAACGACGCGGCATCGGCCTGCTCCGCGTCGACTGCTGGGCCGGTGGCGACGGCGAGCTCCAGCGCTACTACGAGGGCCGGGGCTTCACCTCGACGGTCCGCTTCGACGTGGAGGGGTGGGTCGGGCAGGTGTTCGAGCAGCGCGTGGATTGAGTCGGGCCGGTGGTCCCGGACGCTCGGACGGGACGTCGTGGGCGCGAGAAGCGCCCGGCCGGCGGCTGGCGCGGTCGACGTGGCCGGGGCACCATGTTGACATAACGACAACAGGTCCCGACGACGCCGAAGGAGCCCGCCATGGCCAGGCCGCCGCGCGCACTCACCGGAAAGGTCGTCGTCATCACCGGAGGGGCCCGGGGCATCGGCGCCAGTACCGCGTCGGCGCTCAGCCGGCTCGGGGCGCGGGTGGTGATCGGCGATCTCGACCAGGTCCGGGCCGAGCGGACGGCAGCCGGGCTCGGCGCGGAAGCGCTACCGCTCGACGTCACCGACACCGCGGCGTTCACCCGGTTCCTCGACGAGGTCGAGGACCGGGCCGGGCCGATCGACGTGCTGATCAACAACGCCGGCATCATGCCGCTCGCGCCGCTGGCCGAGGAGGACGACGCGGCCACGCGACGGATGCTGGAGATCAACCTGCACGCGGTCGTCCACGGCACCCGGGAAGCCGTGAGGCGGATGCGGCCACGGGGGACCGGGCACATCGTGAACCTCGCGTCGATGGCCGGTAAGTCCGGATTCCCCGGTGCGGCCACCTATTGCGCGACCAAGCACGCCGTGGTCGGGCTGTCCGAATCGGTGCACCTGGAGCTGCGCGGGACCGGCGTCCGGGTCTCCTGCGTGATGCCCGCGGTGGTGCGCACGGAGCTGGCTTCGGGGCTGGGCGAGGCCCGGTTCATCAAGTCCGTCGGGCCCGAGGACGTGGCCGCGGCGATCGTGGACGCGCTGCGGCGGCCGAAGTTCGACGTGTTCGTCCCGAAGTCCCTGGACTTCACCGGCCGGTTCACGCGGCTGCTCCCGCGCGCGTTCGGCGAATGGTTCGTCCGTGCCCTCGGAGGTGACCGGCTGCTGGCCTCGGCCGCCCACGCCCCGGAACGCGTGGAGTACGAGCGGCGGGCCGCGAACAGCGCGCCCGCGGCCGATCCGGGCCGGTGACGGCCCGGCACTGTCCGAAGTGGACGTGCTTGCCGGGTGCTTGCAACTGTGGCCGGTTGAAGCCGCGCCGCCCGGCACGGCAAGATTGGCCCGGACCCGAGCCCCAGGAGGAACGAGATGGCTGCACCGTCCGCACGGCTGGCCGCCGCGGCTTCGAACGTGGTGGGCAAGGTGCTGCGGGGTGGTGTCGCCGACCTCCGCCCGATGCCGCGGGTGCTCATCGACCAGGGGCCCCACCGGTCGGTCTACCGGATGACCCACGGCGGCTCCGAGGTCTCCGGCCCGCCGGTCCTGCTGGTGCCCCCGCTGGCCGCGCCCGCGCTGTGCTTCGACCTGCGCCGGGGCTGCAGCCTGATCGAGCACCTGGTGCAGGACGGCCGGCGGACGTACCTGGTCGACTACGGCAACGTCGCGTTCGCCGACCGGCGCCTCGGCATCGAGCACTGGATCGACGAGGTGCTGCCGCGCGCGATCCGCAAGGTGAGCGAGGACGCGGGCGGCCAGGGCGTGCACCTGGTTTCCTGGTCACTGGGCGGGATCTTCGCCATGCTGGTCACCGCCGACCAGCCGGCCCTGCCGGTCGAGTCGATCACCGCGATCGGCTCCCCGGTGGACTTCACCGCCATCCCGATCGTCGCGCCGTTCCGCCCGCTGGTGGACCTCACCGGCGGCCACCTGCTCACCCCGATCTACCGCGCGTTCGGCGGCGCACCGTCCTATTTGGTCACCCGGGTGTTCCGCGCGACCGGCATCAGCAAGGAGATCACCAAACCGCTGGCGATCCTGAAGAACCTGGACGACCGCGACTACCTGGCGCAGATCGAGGCCGTGGACCACTTCATGGACAACATGTACGCCTATCCCGGGCGCACGTTCGGCCAGCTTTACCACCGGCTGTTCCGCACGAACGACCTCGCCGAGGGCACCGTGGACCTCAACGGCCGGGTGCTCAGCCTGTCCGACGTGAAGGCCCCGATGCTGGTCGTCGCGGGTGAGAACGACACGATCGCCCCGCGCGCTTCGGTGGAGCGCGTGGTGCAACTGCTGGACAACGCGCCGGAGGTCCGGTTCAGGACCGCCCCCGGCGGGCACCTGGGCGTGCTCACCGGGCGCCGGGCGCGCGGCACCACGTGGGAATACCTGGACGAGTTCCTGAACGACCGGATCGCGTCCGCGGCCGGCTAGCTTTCCGGGGCATGATTTGGCCGAGAGACGAAAACCGCCCGGCCGCCGAGCCCTGATGGGCCAGCGTCCGGGCGGCTTTTCTTCGCGTCACGATTACTTGAGCTGAGCCGAGGACTTCCCGAGGATCCGGCGGGCCACGATGAGCTGCTGGATCTGCTGCGTGCCTTCGAAGATGTCCAGGATCTTCGCGTCCCGGGCCCACTTCTCCAGCAAGGACTCCTCCGTGTAGCCGAACACCCCGGCCAGCTCAACGCACTTCAGCGTGATCTCCACGACCGACCGACCGGCCTTGGCCTTCGCCATCGAGGCCTGCAGGGAGTTCGGCCGGCGGTTGTCGGCCATCCACGCGGATTCGAGGGTCAGCAGGTACGCCGACTCGTAGTCGGCCTCCAGCTGGATGAACGTCGCGGCCGCCGCGGGCTGGGTGCCGGAGGGGCGGTCGTAGTCGATCTTCACGCCCGCGGACTCCAGGATCGAGCGCGTCTCGTCCAGGGCCGCGCGGGCCAGGCCGACCGCCATCGCCGCGACCAGGGGGCGGGTGTTGTCGAAGGTCTGCATGACGCCCGCGAAGCCCTTCGCGGTGTCGATTTCCGGGGTGCCCAGGAGGTTTTCGCGCGGGACCCGGCAGTTTTCGAAGCGCAGCACCGCCGTGTCGGACGCGCGGATGCCCAGCTTGTGCTCCACGCGCACGACTTCGAAGCCCGGCGTGCCCTTCTCCACCACGAACGACTTGATCGCGGCGCGGCCCTTCGACTTGTCCAAAGTGGCCCAGACGACCACGGCGTCGGAGCGCTGGCCGGAGGTGACGAAGATCTTCTCGCCGTTGAGGATGTAGTCCTCACCGTCCTCGACCGCCGTGGTGGTGATCGCGGCGGAGTCCGAGCCGCAGTCCGGTTCGGTGATGGCCATCGCGGCCCACAGGCCGGAGAAGCGCTCCAGTTGCTCGTCGGTGGCCACCGAGCCGATGGCCGCGTTGCCGAGACCCTGGCGCGGCATCGAAAGCAGCAGGCCGACGTCGCCCCAGCACATCTCGATCGTGCCGAGGACCACGTTCAGGTTGGCGCCGTTGCGGTTGCCCTTCTTCTCGTCCTGGCCCGAACGGCGGACACCGGCCGCGCCCGCCCCGCCCTCGCCGGAGGAGTTGAGGCCGTCGAGCAGGGCCGCGAACATGTCCAGCTCGGCCGGGTAGGTGTGCTCGGCGCGGTCGTACTTGCGCGAGATCGGCCGGAACACCTCGGCCGCGGCCTGGTACGCCTGGTTGATCAGCGGGCCGGCCTTCTTGGGGGCTTCAAGGTTGATCATGACTGCCTTTCGGGAGAAGTCCTAGAGAAGGACGGCGCCTTCCATGACGCCGATCGCGCGCAGGTCGCGGTACCAGCGCTCCACCGGGTGCTCCTTGACGAAGCCGTGCCCGCCGAGCAGCTGCACCCCCGCGTTGCCGATCTGCATTCCCTTGTCCACGGCCAGTTTCCGGGCCAGCGCGGCCTCACGCGCGTACGGGCGGCCCTGCTCGGCCCGCGCGGCCGCTCGCAGGGTCACCAGGCGCAGGCCCTCCAGCTCGATCGCGATGTCCGCCACCGAGAACGCCACGGCCTGGCGGTGGCTGATCGGCTCGCCGAACGCCGTGCGCTCGTTCACGTACGGCACCACGTAGTCGAGCACGGCCTTCGCCGTCCCGGCCGCGAGCGCCGCCCAGCCCAGCCGCGACAGCCGGACGACCTCGGTGAAGACGTCCGCGTCGGCCCCGCCCAGCAGCGCGCCCGCGGGCAGCGCGACCCGGTCCAGGTGCAGCTTCCCGGTCGCGGCGCCGCGCAGCCCCATGGCCGGCTCGGACTCGACCGACACCCCCGCGTTCGACGATTCCACGAGGAACAGCGCCGGTCCGCGACCTTCCAGGTCGGCCGAAACGATGAACAGCTCGGCTTGGGTGGCGCGGGGCACGAGCGACTTCACGCCGTCGAGCTGGTAGCCCTTGGGCGTGCGCTTCGCCTTGGTGGCGGGCTTGAACGGGTCGAACAGCGGCGCGCGCTCCTGCAGCGCCAGCGCCGCGGCGGGCACCTGCTCGCCGGTGAACGCGGGCAGGTAGTCGGCCTGCTGCTGCTCGTCACCCCAGGCCACCAGCGCGGTGCTGACGGCCGACGGCGCGAGCACGGCCACGGCCAGCCCCAGGTCACCGTGCGCGAGAGCCTCGGCGACCAGCGCGTTCGTGACCACCGAGCGCTCGGTGCCGACGCCGCCGAGCTCTTCGGGGATGCCGAGCAGGCTGATGCCCAGCTCGGCCGCCCGCGTCAGCAGGCCCTCGGGGGCTTCGAGCTTGGCGTCGGCGTCCGCGGCGGAGGGCCGAAGCTGCTCGGCGGCGAACTCGGTCACCGTCTCGACGATGAGCTGCTGGTCTTCGCTCGGGGTCAGATCGAACTGACCCGCGCCCGAGCCGGGGGCCAGCCGGGCGGGCCGGCCCAGCCGCCGCGCCGAGGTGAACGACCGCGTGGCCGCCCCGGCGGCCCGGAACCCGGTCCGGGTCCCCGCCTTGACCAGGTTCTGCACCGGCTCGCGCAGACCGGCCCGGCCGATCAGCCTGCTCCCGGCGAGCCGGGTCAGCGCGGCCAGGCCGATGCCCATCGCGTCTCGTTTCCTTGGCGCTGCCATGTGGCCTCTCCCTCGCGTTACCTACTCACGAGTAGGTTAACCCGAGAAGCCCGGATGCGCCAGTGCGGTCGTGCGCGGCGGCCTCTCGGTGCGCCGGTCGCGGGGTCATCGGCGCGTCGGTTTCCCGACGCCGTTCCCCGAGGGCGAATCGGGCCCGTCGCGGCCGGTGGTGCCCAGCCGGGGACCGCCGATCCCTGGCTGGGCCCGGGGCGGGCGCCGATAATGACGGGATGGACCGTCCCGGAATGGCCGACTTCCTGCGCCGGCGGCGTGAGGCACTACAGCCCGCCGACGTCGGCCTGCCCAAGGGCCCGCGGCGGCGCACCAGCGGGCTGCGCCGCGAGGAGGTGGCGGCGCTGTCCGGGATGTCGGCCGACTACTACACCCGCTTGGAGCAGCGGCGCGGGCCGCAGCCGTCGGAACCGATGCTGGCCGCGATCGCTCGCGGGCTGCGGCTCTCGGCCGACGAACGCGACCACCTGTTCCGCTTGGCCGGCCACGGCACGCCGACCCGGGTGGCGCGCTCGGGCCACGTGAGCCCGGCGTTGCTGCGAGTGCTCGACCGGCTCGAGGACACCCCGGCGATGGTGCTGTCCGACCTCGGCGAAACGCTCGCGCAGAACCGTCTCGCGGCCGCCCTGCTCGGGGACCACAGCGGGTACGAAGGGCTGGCTCGCAGCTCGATCTACCGATGGTTCACCCATCCGGCCGAGCGCGCGATCTACCCCGGCGGCTACCACGACCAGTACGCGCGCGAAATCGTCGCGAACCTCCGCGCGGCAGCCTCCCGCAACGGCCGCGACGCCCGCGTCGCCGAGCTGGTGCGGGAGCTTTCGGCGCGCAGCGTCGAGTTCGCCCGGCTGTGGGAACGGCACGAGGTCGGCCTGAAACCCGCGCGGCGCAAGGTGATCGTCCATCCGGAGCTGGGCGGCATCGAGCTGGACTGCCAGTTCCTCTTCACCGACGACCTCGCCCAGGCCCTGCTGGTCTTCACCGCCACGCCCGGTACCGAGGACTACGACCGGCTGGCGCTGCTGGGGGTGATCGGCCAGCTGGCGGGGCGCTGACCCGGCGGCCGGCCGCGATCAGCGGCTCAGTCCAGCCCCAGCACGGCGTGCAGCAGCGTGGTCAGCTCGGCCTGCAGGTGGGGCCGCCCGGAGACGCGGCGGGTGCGGCTGAGGTCGTTGGCCACGGTCAGGGCCGCGTGGACGCGGACCTTCGCTTCGCGCGCCGGCAGGCCGGGGTGGACGGCGGTGAGCAGGGTGAGCCACTGGGCGACGTAATCGCGCTGGATGCGCAGCAGGTCGGCCTTGTCCCGATCCGGCATGGTGACGCGGTCGGCGGTGAAGGAGACCAGCAGCTCCGGCGTGTGCAGCAGGGTGTGGACGTAGGACGCGGCCAGGCGGCGCAGGCCGGTTTCCTCGTCCAGGGCTCGGAGGGCCTGCTCGGCGGCCAGCGCGAGGCGGTCGGCGGCGCGGTGGCCGATGGCGACCATCAGCGCGGCCTTGCTCGGGAAGTGGCGGTAGACGCTCGGGCCGGCGATCCCCGCCGCCGCGCCGATGTCCTCCATGCTGACCGCGTGGAAGCCGCGTTCGGCGAACAGGGCCGTGGCCGCGGCCAGCACCTGCTCCCGGCGCGACGGGGTGCCGAGCCCCGCGACCGGCGCGGGCGGCGGCGCGGCGGCGTCGGGGAGTGTGGTTCGCAACACTGCCGTCGCCAGTTCCACCAGCAGCCCGATGAACCGTTTCCGGGCCACGGTGGTGTGGTGCACGGACACACTGCCGAACACCGACAGCGCGGCCCAGCACAGCAGCTCGGCCTCCTCGCCCGCCAGCTCGGGCCGGGTGGTGAGCACCGCCTTCGTCCACGCGTCGAGCACCGCGCCGGAGCGGCGGCGGATCTCCCGGCGCTCCTCGCGCGCCAGGTGCGGGCCCTCCCAGCGCCACAACGCGGCGATCTCCCGGCGCTCCACGGCCTGCGTGGCCAGGCCCGTGAGCAGGGCTCGGAGCTGCTCGGCGACCGGTTCGGACGGCACCGAGTCCGTCAGCGCCCCGGCCGTGACCGCCTCCATGTCGTCGATCCCGCCGAGCACGACGTAGGCCAGGATCGCCTGCTTGTCGCTGAAGTGCCGGTACAGCGCGGGCCCGGTGACCCCCGCGGCGGCGGCGATGTCGTTGATCCCCACCCCGTGGAACCCGCGGGCGCGAAACAGCCCGGCGGCGACCGCGGCGAGCTGGGCCTTGCGGTCGCGCGGCCGGGGCGGACGAGCGGGTCGAGTGCTCATGGTGAACCGACCATAGCGTGAAACAGAACACGGGCAACCCGTTGACACCATCAGGTTCTCCGGGTTTATGTTAATGGTCATTAGCACTACTGGCGAGTATGATCGGCGGTGCCGGTACCGTCGGCCGATCCATCGAAGTGTCCATCCAGACGCCCTGCGCGGAGGAGTGTTCAGTGAGTAGCGAGGCCTACATCTACGAGGCGATTCGCACGCCTCGGGGCAAGAACAAGGGCGGTGCGCTGCACGGCACCAAGCCGGTCGACCTGGTGGCCGGCCTGATCGAAGAGCTCAAGGTCCGCCACCCGAACCTCGACCCCGCCGCCATCGACGACATCGTGCTCGGCGTCGTGTCCCCGGTGGGCGAGCAGGGCGCCGACATCGCGCGCACGGCCGCGCTGGTCTCCGGACTGCCCGAGACGGTCGCGGGCGTGCAGCTCAACCGGTTCTGCGCGTCCGGTCTGGAGGCCACCAACACCGCGGCGCAGAAGGTGCGCTCGGGCTGGGACGAGCTGATCATCGCCGGCGGCGTCGAGTCGATGTCGCGGGTGCCGATGGGCTCCGACGGCGGCGCGCTGTTCATGGACCCGGCCACCTCCTACGACCAGTACATCGTGCCGCAGGGCATCGGCGCCGACCTGATCGCGACCATGGAGGGCTTCTCCCGCGAGGACGTCGACCGCTTCGCCGTGCGTTCGCAGGAGAAGGCCGAGGCGGCCTGGTCCGGCGGCTACTTCGCCAAGTCCGTGGTACCGGTCAAGGACATCAACGGCGTCACCATCCTCGACCACGACGAGCACCGCCGCCCGGGCAGCACCGTCGAGGGCCTGGGCAAGCTCAAGCCCGCCTTCACCACGATCGGCGACGTGGGCGGGTTCGACGCCGTGGCGCTGCAGAAGTACCACCAGGTCGAGCGGATCGAGCACGTCCACACCGGCGGCAACTCCTCCGGCATCGTCGACGGCGCCGCGCTGGTGCTCGTCGGCAGCGAAGCGGTGGGCAAGACCTTCGGGCTGACGCCGCGGGCACGCATCGTCGCCACCGCGTCGATCGGCTCCGAGCCGACGATCATGCTCACCGGCCCCACCCCGGCCACCGAGAAGGTGCTCAAGACCGCGGGCCTGACCCCGGACGACATCGACCTGTGGGAGCTGAACGAGGCGTTCGCCTCCGTGGTCCTCAAGTGGATGAAGGACCTGCACCTGCCCGAGGAGAAGGTCAACGTCAACGGCGGCGCGATCGCCATGGGCCACCCGCTCGGCGCCACCGGCGCGATGCTGGTCGGCACCGTGGTCGACGAGCTGGAACGCCGCCAGGCGCGCCGCGCGCTGGTGACCCTGTGCATCGGCGGCGGCATGGGCGTCGCGACCATCATCGAGCGGGTGTGAGGACCACAATGGCTGAGAGCAGGACCATCCGCTGGGACCAGGACTCCGACGGCATCGTCACGCTGACCCTGGACGACCCCAACCAGTCGGCGAACACGATGAACGCCGACTTCCGCGAGTCGCTCGGCGTCATCGTCGACCGGCTCGAGGCCGAGAAGGACGACATCACCGGTGTGGTCCTGACTTCGGCGAAGAAGACCTTCTTCGCCGGAGGGGACCTGAACGACCTGATCCGGGCCAAGCCGGAGAACGCGGCCGAGCTCACCGAGTCCAGCGCGCAGATGAAGGGCCGGATGCGCCGCATCGAGCAGCTGGGCAAGCCGGTGGTGGCGGCCATCAACGGCGCCGCGCTCGGCGGCGGACTGGAGATCGCGCTCGCGACGCACCACCGCATCGCGGCCGACGCCAAGGGCAGCCAGATCGGCCTGCCCGAGGTCACCCTGGGCCTGCTGCCCGGCGGTGGCGGCGTGGTCCGCACCGTGCGGCTGCTGGGCATCCAGAGCGCGCTGCTGAACGTGCTGCTGCAGGGCACGCGGCACAAGCCGCGCAAGGCGCTGGAGCTGGGCCTGGTGCACGAGGTGGTGGACACCGTCGAGGAGCTGGTGCCCGCGGCCAAGGCGTGGATCAAGGCGAACCCCGAGGGCGGCGTGCAGCCGTGGGACGTCAAGGGCTACAAGATCCCGGGCGGCACCCCGTCGAACCCGAGCTTCGCGGCGAACCTGCCCGCGTTCCCGGCGAACCTGCGCAAGCAGCTCAAGGGCGCGCCGATGCCGGCCCCGCGCGCGATCCTGTCCGCCGCGATCGAGGGCGCCCAGGTCGACTTCGACACCGCGATCACGGTGGAGACGCGCTACTTCGTGCACCTGGCCACCGGTCAGGTCGCGAAGAACATGACCAAGGCGTTCTTCTTCGACCTGCAGGCGATCAACTCGGGCGGCTCGCGCCCGGTGCCGGAGGCCGCCTCCGCGGGAGGAAGCGCGTCGGCGGGCGTCTTCGAGAAGTACACGGCCAAGAAGGTCGGCGTGCTCGGCGCCGGGATGATGGGCGCCGCGATCGCCTACGTCTCGGCGAAGGCCGGGATCGACGTCGTGCTCAAGGACGTCAGCCAGGAAGCCGCGGACAAGGGCAAGGGCTACGCGGCCAAGATCGAGGAGAAGGCCCTCTCGCGCGGCAAGACCACGCAGGAGAGGTCCGACGCGCTGCTGGCCCGGATCAAGCCGACCGCCGAAGCGGCCGACTTCGCCGGCGTCGACTTCGTGATCGAGGCCGTGTTCGAGAGCGTCGAGCTCAAGCACAAGGTGTTCGGCGAGATCGAGGGCGTCGTGAACGCCGACGCGGTGCTGGGCTCCAACACCTCCACCCTGCCGATCACCACGCTGGCCGAGGGCGTGCGGCGGAGCGAGGACTTCATCGGGATCCACTTCTTCTCGCCGGTGGACAAGATGCCGCTGGTCGAGATCATCTGCGGGGAGAAGACCTCGCCGGCCACGCTGGCCAAGGTCTTCGACTACACCCAGCAGATCAAGAAGACCCCGATCGTCGTCAACGACAGCCGCGGCTTCTTCACCTCGCGCGTGATCGGCACCTTCATCAACGAGGCCGTGGCCGCGCTGGGCGAGGGGGTCGAGCCGGCCACCATCGAGCAGGCGGGCTCGCAGGCCGGCTACCCGGCCCCGCCGTTGCAGCTGATGGACGAGCTGACCCTCACCCTCCCGCGCAAGATCCGCAAGGAAACCCGCGAGGCGATCGAGGCCGCGGGCGGCCAGTGGGAGGCGCACGCCTCCGAGGCCGTGATCGACCGCATGCTGGACGAGTACGACCGCAAGGGCCGCTCCACCGGCGCGGGCTTCTACGAGTACGACGAGAACGGCAAGCGCACCGGCCTCTGGCCCGGTCTGCGCGACGCGTTCAAGTCGGGCACCGCCGAGGTCCCGTTCGAAGACCTCAAGGAGCGCATGCTCTTCGCCGAATCGCTCGAGACGGTGAAGTGCTTCGACGAGGGCGTGCTGAAGACCGTGGCGGACGCCAACATCGGCTCCATCTTCGGCATCGGCTTCCCGGCCTGGACCGGCGGGGTCATCCAGTACATCAACGGCTACCCGGGCGGCCTGCAGGGCTTCGTCGACCGGTCCCGCGAACTGGCCGCCCGCTACGGCGACCACTTCACGCCGCCAGAATCGCTGGTGGCCAAGGCGGCCAAGGGCGAGATCTACGAATAACCGGTTTCCGAAGGTGAAAGGGCCACCTCGCGGGTTTCCGCGGGGTGGCCCTTTCGCTGTGCACTAGGGCCGGTCCTGGTTCTGCGAGCGGAATTTCCCCGTTCGGCCCAACTGCCACTGCGAAAAGGCCACGTTTTCCGGTGGAACGGCGAAAAGCGGGACCCCGCCCCGTCCCGGCGTGGGAGTGGTACGCCTACCTGCCGCTCGACCGGCGCGAGGCGACCGACACCGAAAACGTCGCGACCACCGCCGGCGTCGAGGCCGTGCGAAACCTCCTGTGGGACGCGCGCAACCAGCTCCTGCGCAGCCCGCGCTCCCGCGGCACCTGACTGTGCACCCTGGTTGTCTAGTTGATGGGGGGAGAAGCCGGCCGGGCCCGATCCGGAGCCGGAGCGGACGGCTGCAGGAGAACGGCCTGGTGGTGCGGTTCCGCTCGGCCATCGAGAACGTCGGCCAGGAGCTGGTGCTGCAGGACGACGCGTGGCGGATCCCGTTGCTGGCGCTGCGATTGCTGACCATGGCCACGTTCCGGCTCGCGGTGCCCGGGCGGGTGCCGGGGCTGTCCGGGCGGTACCGCTGGTTCCTGCGCCAGCCGCACCTGGCGCCGGAGATGCCGGGCCGCTTAGCGCGGTTCGCGCTGCGGCTGACCGACGGCGAGTGGCAGCGGGAGTCACCCGAGTTCGTCGGGCGGCTGCTGGTCAACGCGTTCCTCGAAGACCTCCGCCGCAGCTACCGGCTGCGCCCGGCGCAGTTCTGGCGCCGTCGCCGGATGACCTACCCGGTCTTTCTGCTCGACCACGCGAGCACCGTGAACGGCGGCCACCGGCTGCTGAAGCCGATCAACGACGTGTGCAACCAGACCGGGATGTTCGACCCGCTGCTCGTGGTCGCCACCAGCCACGCTGCAGCCCAAGCGCCGCGCGTCCGACGCGGTGGATGAGGATCGGCGTTCCGCTGACGGTGCTCGTGCTGGTGGCCGTGGGTGTCACCGGGACCATCGACTACGGCGGCGACATCAGCTGGAACGTGCCGGAGACCAAGCCGGTCGCGGTGCTGCGCGTCGAAGGCGGCGAGGTGGTCAGGACCCTGCAGGGCTTCTGCGGGCTGGCCGTGGGCCACACCTCCGGCCCGTGGTGCCCGGCGGACGGCTGAGCCGCGGTCTGCGGGTCGGGCCCTGTGACCGGCGCCTGCGATCACCCCGCGTCGTGCGGGAGCCTTCGGCCTCTGCGGTGTCGAATCGCTTCCCGGTGGCCGAATAACGGAAATGCCCGGCTTTTGTTTATTCGTCAACCGGTGTAACAGTTTCCGGAATTCCCCCGACAATGCGGCACGAAGTTCGTTTCGAACAGGGAGGCCGCGATGCTGCGAAAGCTGGGAATGGTGCTGGCCGCCGGGGCGCTGGTCGCCGGGTGCGGGGTGGGCACGGTGCCCGCCAAGAACTCCGGCGGGTTCAGCCCGGTCGTCACCACCTCGTCTTCGCCGGCTTATGCCACGCCGGCCCCGTCCGAAGTCTCGGTTCCGATCACGTCCGCTTCATCCGTCGCACCGGTCGTCGCACCGGCCGGGACGACGGAGGTGGCGATTCCGGAGGCCCCGGCGATCAAGAAAGCGCCGGTCACCCACGCTCCGGTCACCCACGCTCCGGCGGCCCAGGCGCCGGCCACGCACGCCCCGGCCCCGGCGACCCACGCTCCGGCTGCCGAATGCGGCGGCGACTACTACGTCAACTCCAGCGGCAACTGCGTGCACCGCCCCTCGTCGAACCCGGCCGGGGCGACGGCCCTGTGCAAGGACGGCAGCTACAGCTACAGCCAGCACCGCTCCGGCACCTGCTCCGGCCACGGCGGCGTCAAGAACTGGCTCTGAGACCCACCGGCCCGGCCCGGCTGCTCCGTTCGGATCAGTCCGCTAAGTCGGTTCGATCACGAAGCGACGGGAATGTCGGTGCTGCCGGGTACCGTGCGTTCCGGTATCGCGTTCGGATGTCGCGTTCGATTGGGAGGGCTCGGGCTTGAAGTCCACGGGAGGCAGTCGGGCGATCGTGGTCGTGCTGGCGTCGTGCGGGCTGGTCGCCTCGTTCATGCAGACGCTGGTGGTGCCGCTGATCCCGGCGTTCCCCAAGCTGCTGAACGCGGCGCCGGCCGACGCGTCGTGGGTGGTCACCGTGACGCTGCTGGCCGGCGCGGTGATCACCCCGGTGAGCGGAAGGCTGGGCGATCTCTACGGAAAGCGGCGGGTGCTGCTGGCGAGCCTGGCCGTGCTGGTGGCCGGCTCGGTGCTTTCGGCGCTGACCAGCTCGCTCGCGCTGATGGTGGCCGGACGCGGGTTGCAGGGCTGCGCCATGGGCGTGATCCCGCTGGGCATCAGCATCATGCGCGACGAGCTGCCGTCCGAGCGGGTCGGCGCCGCGATTTCCCTGATGAGCGCGACCCTCGGCGTCGGCGGCGCGATCGGCCTGCCCCTGGCGGCGGTGATCGCCCAGCACGCCGACTGGCACGTGCTGTTCTGGGGCTCCGCCGCGCTCGGGCTGGTGTGCGCGCTGCTGATCACGCGGTACGTGCCGGAGTCGCCGCTGCGCACGCCCGCGCCGTTCGACTACTTCGGTGCGCTCGGCCTCGTGGCCGGGCTGACCGGCCTGCTGCTCCCGATCGTGAAGGGCGCGGCCTGGGGCTGGGGCAGCCCGCGCACGCTCGGCTTCGCCGCCGCGGCCGTGGTCGTGCTGCTCGGCTGGGGCTGGTACCAGCTGCGCCGCCGCGAACCGCTGGTCGACCTGCGAGTGTCCGCGCGGCGGCCGGTGCTGTTCACCAACCTGGCCTCGATCATGGTCGGGTTCTCCATGTACGCCATGGCTTTGTCGTTCCCGCAGCTGCTGCAGGCGCCCGCGTCCACCGGGTACGGCCTCGGCCGGACGATGGTCGAGGCCGGTCTGTGCCTGGCGCCGAACGGGCTGGTGATGATGCTGCTGTCCCCGGTCTCGGCGCGGCTGACCAACCGCTACGGCCCCCGGACCACGCTGATCACCGGCGCCGTGGTGATCGCGCTGGGCTACGTCTTCGCCATCGTGCTGATGGACAACGCGCTGGAGATCATCGCGGCGTCGGTGATCATCGGCGCGGGGGTGGGCATCGCCTACGCGGCCATGCCCGCGCTGATCATGGGCTCGGTGCCGGTCACGGAAACCGCTTCGGCGAACGGCCTGAACTCCCTGATGCGCTCGGTCGGCACGTCCACCTCCAGCGCGGTGATGGCCACCATGCTCGCGCAGCTGACCATCACCGCGGGCGGGCTGACCTGGCCGTCGCTCACCGGCTTCCGCGCGACGTTCGCGGTCGCCGCCCTCGCCGCGGTGGTCGGGCTGGTGTTCACCACCCTGGTCCCCCGCGCGGTCAAACGCGCTCCGGTGCCCGAGCTCGTGAGCGTTCGAAACGGGTAGAACCGTCCTGGACCCACGAGGTCAGACCAGGGGAGGAACCGCGGCGTCGATCAGGTGCGGCCCGGGCTCGGCCAGCGCCCGGGTGAACTGCTCGGCCAGCTCCTCGGCCGTGCTCGCCCGCGTCGCCGGCACCCCCAGCCCTTCGGCGATCTTCGCGAAGTCCAGGTCCGGGCGGCTCAGGTCGAGCAGGTCGTTGGCCTTCGGCCCGCCCGCGGCGGCGCCGACCCGCTGCAACTCGATCCTCAGGATCGCGTACGCGTGGTTGTTCAGGATCACCGTGGTGACGTTCAGGTTCTCGCGCGCCTGCGTCCACAGCGCCGAAATCGTGTACAGCGCGCTGCCGTCCGATTGCAGGTTCACCACCGGGCGGTCCGGCGCGGCGACCGCGGCCCCGGTCGCCACCGGGATGCCGCAACCGATCGCGCCGCCGGTCAGGGTGAGCACGTCGTGGCGCGGCGCTCCGGCCGTGGCCGCCGGGATCAGCAGACCGGAGGTGTTGGCCTCGTCCACGATGATCGCGCGCTCGGGCAGCAGCGCGCCGATCACGTCGGCCCAGTTCTGTGCGGTCAGCGGACCGGTCGGCCGCGCCGGGCGCGAGGGTGCCTGCAGCACCGGCGCGGTGTCCGGCGCGACGAGCGCGGCGACCTGTTTCAGCGCGCCCGTGACGTGGCGGCCCAGCTCGGCCAGCACGTGCACCTGGGCGCCTTCCGGCACCAGGTTGCTCGGCCGGCCCGGGTAGGCGAAGAACGACACCGGCGACCTCGCCCCGGCCACGATCAGGTGCTTCACCCCGTCGAGCTGGTGGGTGACCTGCTCGGCCAGGTATCCGAGCCGGTCGACCGAGGGCAGCCCGGCGCCGCGCTCCAGCCGGGCGGGGAACGTCTCCGCGAACGCTTTCGCCCCCGTCGCCGCCGCGATCCGGCTGGTGGCCAGGAGCCCGGGCTCACGACAGGCGTCACCGCCGATGAGCAGCGCGGTGGACTCGCCGCCGCGCAGGACCTCGGCGACCTTCTCGATCGTGGTCGCGTCGACGGCCTGCGGCGCGCGCGGCGGGATCGGCGCGCAGGTCTTGCCGCCTTCGCCCCAGGAAGCGTCCGCGGGCAGGATGAGGGTCGCGACGCGGCCGGGCGCGTCCTGCGCCGCGGCGACGGCCGCCGCCCCGTCCGCGCCGACGTCCGAAGCGAGCTCGGACCGGCGGACCCAGCCCTCCAGCGAGCCGGCGATCGCGTCGATGTCGGACTCCAGCGGGGCGTCGTACTTCTTGTGGTACGTCGCGTGGTCACCGACGATGTTGACGACCGGCGTGTGCGCGCGCCGGGCGTTGTGCAGGTTCGCCAGTCCGTTGCCCAGCCCCGGGCCGAGGTGCAGCAGCGTCGCGGCCGGCTTCTCCGCCATCCGCGCGTACCCGTCCGCCGCGCCGGTCACGGCCCCTTCGAACAGCCCGAGCACCCCTCGCATCTCGGGCACGCTGTCGAGCGCGGCCACGAAGTGCATCTCCGAGGTGCCGGGGTTCGAGAAGCACACCTCCACCCCGGCGTCGGCCAGCGTGCGGATCAGGGACTGGGCGCCGTTCATGGTGCTCGCTCTCTGCTCGAAGCCCGACTCGCCCCGGCGCGGCAACTCGATCTTCGCCGGGTCCTGGAGTCCAAGGTAGTCCCGGGTGCCGCTTTGCTCTCGCTCAGCAGCCTGACAGGTGATCAACGATGCTCACCATGAAGTACCGCCGTTCCTGCGCCGCCTCCCCCCTCTCGGCCAAGCCCCCCTCGATGGTGGCGAGCACGTTGCCGGGCACCCAGTCGGCGTCACCGTTGATTAGGAGGTTACTGCGGCCGTCGGAGATTGGCAGGTCGGTGATGCCCTGATCGCTGTACGCCTCGTTGCCGTACGCGGGGTTGCCCATCTCTCACGCCGCGAATCCGAAGTAGACCACGTCGCCGAGAATCGGCGTGACTGTCGGTTTTCGCGGCCCGACTTGGGCTCCGCGAAAGGCGATACGAGCGCGTAGACCTTGTTGCGCGCGTAGGGACATCGAAGTAGTCGTGGCCCTAAAAACCTGCCGGTGCGGCCGAAACCGGTCTACACCTCGTCCAGGACCAGCAGAATCCCGTGTCGGTCGGCGCGTTCACGCAGACTGGCAAAGAACTCGGTGCTGCCGGGCACCTAACCGACCTCACCGAGCACCGGCTCGACGTGCACCCCGGCCATCAGCGGCGAGATGCCAACGCCGAACCGGGTGTCGCAGATGGTCATCGGCGCGGCGGCCACGGTGCGGCCATATAAGCCGCCCTGAAACACGATCGCGTTCGGCCGCCGGGTGGACTGTCGGGCCAGGCGGCGCCGTGCTGAGCCAGGTCGCGGACGCCACCGCCGAGGACGGTCTCGCGGCGTTGGACGCGGCCACGGCGCAGGCGAGCTGCCGCGACCACGGCAAGATCCTGCGCCGGGTCTACGGCAAACTGAGCGAGTGCCGCGACGAACTCGCTCTGCCCATAACCCTGGAAAGGGCCGAGGCGCCGGTGAGATCACCGACGCCGCCGAGTTCCTCCGCTGGTTCTCCAGCTCGCCGTGGTGGTCGGGTCGAACCTGCTCGGCGACGTCCTGACCGATCTGGCCGCCGCCGTGACCGGCGGACTGGGTTTGGTCGCTTCGGCCAACATCAACCCATCGGGTGAGTACCCCTCGATGTTCGAGGCGGTCCACGGAAGTGCCCCGGACATCGCCGGGCCGGGAATCGCCAACCCGGTGGCGCAGATCCCGGCCGCTCGAATACCTAAGTTAAACCGTTGCTGCACAAACGATCCGCATGGTCGCGGACGGGGACCTGACCGTCGGCACCGAGCTCACCCCCGATCTCGGCGGTACAGCTACCACAACCGGCTCGGCACGGCGGTGACCGAAGCCCTCCGCTGATTTTTGTCGGTGCCCCGCGCTTGAATCCTTTCGTCCCGATGGAACCCCACTGGGACGAGGGGAGGAGAGCCGAGATGTGCTGGTTGTGCGGGAGTGGTCGGTCGGAGAGCGCCGGGCCCGAACACCTGAAACCCCAACTCCGTCCGGGAAACCCGGTCCGGCGAGAACTTCGTCCGCCTCCGGACTCGTCCGTGGCCGAGTACCTGAACGGGGTCCTCGGCCGGATCGACGAGACCGGCTGGATCGTCCAGACCGTGCTCGCCGAGGGTCTGCGGCCACCCTGGGCCTACACCGCCGGCCTGTCCGGCCACGGGCGGCCGGAGCTGGTCGTCACCGGTCTGGACCCGGGGTTGTCGGCGCTCGTGCTGGACGCCGTGGCCGCCGAATCGCTGACAACCGGCCCACCTAGCCCCGGCGAAGTGCTTCAGCTCCGTGGCGGTCCGCCGATGGAGGTCGTGGCGCTGGACGAGCCTTCCGCCCACCTCTCGCTGGCGATCACCCTGTACGGCCCCGATGTGCGCGCGCTCCAGCTCGTCCACGCGGACGAGTCCGGCGCCTATCCCTGGTCACTGTCCTATCGGGACGGTCGCGGGGGCCAGCCCGTGCTGGGGGTGCGCGGCGATGGCTGAGCACCGCCGGGTGCCGTGGCCCCGGGGTGCGGCCGGGTTCGCGAGCCAGGTAGTCGTCCTCGGCCGCGTGGTCGGGGCAGATGAAGCCGATCGTGGGCACACATCGTCCGGGGTCCGCAGATTGTCGACAACGCTTGCGGATGGTTCAGGCGACTTCGCGCAGCCACCGGCGCCGGATGGGCAGGCCTATCCGGCGCAGGCAGGCCCACATAGTCAGCTGGTTCGCGGTCGGTGCCGGTTTGTCGAGCGGCTCGGTCCGGTCGAGCGTCGGCGGGTTGGTGCAGCTGACACAGATCACCCCGGCGTCGCCGTGGTCGGCAGCCAGCATGCGCTCGGCGATGAGGCGGTAGTCGACCTTCCAAAGGCCGCCGTCCAGCCCGAGGTGGTCGCTCGACAAGGTGTGCACACTCAGCTCCGCCAGGAGGTCGTGCAGCTTCCCGGTGAGGCCGGCGTCGCAGGGCGTCAGAACCGAGATGTCGCGCAGGCCGAGCTGCTGCAGCACCTCGGCGAGCACGCCGGAGGTAGTCACGGCGTCGGGCGCGCTCACGTCGCAGATCGCTTTGGTCAGGGAGCGTTCGGATCCGGTGCCGTTCACGAAGCTGCCGGAACTGCAGAGCTAGGCCACCACCCAAGGTTTGACTTGCAGCACTTCCCGCGTTGCGGCGGCAAGGCGCCGGCTGTCGCTGACCAGTTGCGCCATCGGTGGGAGCGGGCTGGAATCTTTGCCTTAGCTGTTGTCGTTTATCCGTTGCTGTGCTGGCGAAATCGACTGGCCACCGCCGCGGCGGTGAAAGCTGCCCCGAATCTGGCGCTGCCGAACTTGAGGGCGGTGCAGCTTCAAGAAAATCCGCGTCGTCGGTCACCGGCCATCCCGCCGCCGGTGACCGTGCCCCGCTGACGCCCGGCGGCTCGACTCGCTGCCGGATTCCGGCTCGGGCCGAGGCTTGCCGTAGCGTGAAACGGGCGGCCGCAGCTCGGGAAGTCCACTTGTGGCGTGACGATAGGACATATCCCCGCGTGATCGGCGGCAAGTGCGGATCCTCGCCGAAAGGCTGGCCAGAACTGCTAACACTTTTCTGCGAAGCGCCAGGTTGGTGTGGCAGGCTGCTTTCATGACGGAGTTCACGACGCCGATCGATGACCGCTGGTTCGAGGATTACCCGCTCGGGGCGGTGTACGAGTTCGGCGAGGCCGTGGTGACCGAGGCGGAGATCCTCGAGTTTGCCCGGCGGTTCGATCCGCAGAGCTTCCACACCGACCCGGTCGCGGCGAAGAACGGGCCCTTCGGCGGGCTGATCGCCAGTGGGTGGCACACCTCCAGCCTGATGATGCGGATGTTCGCCGACCACTACCTGTCCTCGGTCGCGAGCCTCGGCAGCCCCGGCGTCGACGAGCTGCGCTGGCCGCGGCCGGTCCGGCCGGGGGACGAGCTGCGGATGCGGGCGACCGTCACGCAGGCGCGGCTCTCGAAGTCGAAGCCGGACCGCGGCCTGGTCCGCACGCGGATGGAGGTCTTCGACGCCGAAGGCGAGCTGAAACTCACCGCCAGCGCGGTCAACTTCTTGCGAGTACGCCCGAGCTGACTGGCTCCTTCCGCACCAGTCCGCGGATCTGCCGGCTGCCCAGCGCGAGCAGGGTCGACACCACGATCAGCGCACCGCAGGTCAGCAACACCGGTTCGCGGCCGAACACCTCGACCAGCGGGCCCGCCGCGATTTGCCCGACGGGCATCGCGACGATCGAGCCCACCATGTCGTAGGAGTACACGCGTGCAAGCTTGTCTTCCGGCACGTTTTCCTGCAGCGACACGTCCCACACCACGCTGAACTGCTCCATCGCCACACCCGCCAGCAGCATCGCCACCAGCAGCGGGACGAGCACGGGCCACAGGCCGAGGCTCAGCACCGGCAGTGCCTCCAGCGTCACCAGCACCACCCCGGCGAACAGCGCCCGGCGCGGCCGCCAGTGCGCGGCGATCAGGCCGCCGACGAGCGCGCCCGCGGTGGACATCGCGAGCGCCAGCCCCCAACCGGAACGGCCGAAAGTCTCGTCCGCGACCACCGGGCCGATCACCATGAGGGTGCCGAGACCCGCGGCGTTGACGAAGGCGAACTGCACCACCACGATCCACACCCACGAGCGTGAGCGGAACTCGTGCCAGCCGGCGATCAGGTCCGCGATCGGGTGGCTGATCTCGGCCCGCGCGCCGCGGGGCAGCAGGATTCCGCGGTAGGCCACCGCGGCGGCGAAGAACAGTAGCGCGTTCACCGCCACCGCCCAGCCGGAACCCGCGACCGCGACCATCACCCCCGCAGCGCCCGCTCCGGCGATGCGGCCGGTGTTGGACAGCAGCCGCAGCAGCGCGTTGGCCTGGTTGAGCAGCGTACGAGGCACGGTCTGCGAGGTGATGGCCGCCGCGGCGGGCAGCGAGATCGCGGACACCGCGCCGTTGACCACGCTCAGCCCCACCAGCAGCGGGACCGACGCGAATCCACAAAGGACACTGACCGCGAGCATCCCCTGCGTGACCCCGGCCGCGACCTCCGTGCCCTGCATGATCACCGATCGGGGCAGCCGGTCGGCGAGCACCCCGCCGAGCAGCAGCAGGGCCAGGTTCGCGATCGAGCGGGCGCCGACGACCAGGCCGAGGTCGGCCGCCGAGTCGGTGAGGTCCAGCACCGCGAAGGCGAGCGCGACAGGGGCCACGGAGTTGGCGAAGGTGGCGAGCGTCCGGCCGGTCACGAGCGCGCGGAAACCCCGGTGCCGTAGCGGCTCTACGAGGCTCATCGAAGTCTCACCGGGCCGAGTATCCGATTAGCGGCGGCGATGCGTCAACCTGATATCCGGTGGACGGGACCGGTCCCCGGCGGGTACTACGGCGGGGCTGTGTTGTGCTGAACGCATGCGTACGACGATTCCGAGCCGCGGAGGTCATGCCGGTTTCGAGGATCGTCCTCGGCACCTAGAAGCTCGGCGGCACGGCCCCGGTCGACCTCACCCCAGAGGAATTGACCGGGATCAACCGCGTCACCGCCGACGCGATCCAGGTCGGCGGCGCCAGCCGGGAGCGCATTGACTGAACCGACGCCAGCGCGGGGAGGCGGTGCGGGCTACGGCCGCTGACGGAAACGGCGAGACCGCTCACTTCAGTCCGGTCGCCCCCTCCAGCTCGGCCAGCGCGGTGTCGAGGTGGGTCAGGATCCGCTGCAGGTGGGGCACGCTCCGTCGGCATCCGGTGATGCCGAAGTCCAGGTTGCCGCCGTTGCTGGTCAGCGTGATGTTGAGGGCTTGGCCGTCCAGCAGCACCGAGGCCGGGTAGATCCCGTCCAGGGTGGCGCCGTTCCAGTACATCTGCTTGCGCGGTCCGGGCACGTTGGAGATCACCAGGTTGAACGGCGGGCGGGTGTTGTTGACGATCCCGGGCAGGGGCGAGACGCCCAGCTGGGCCACGTTGATCCCGGAAAGCAGCAGGGTTTGCAGCGGGGTCAGCTCCGAGAACAGCTTCTTGCCGTTGCGCATGGACGTGTGCACTGCGGCCAGCCGCAGCGCGGGATCGGTGAGATCGGTGCCGAGATTGCACAGAAGCGCCCCAATGCTGTTGCCCGCAGCCTCGCCGGCGTCAGCCTTACGGCGCAACGAGACGGGCACCATCGCGATCAGCGGTGCGTCCGGCAGGGCGCTCTGTTCGATCAGGTAGTCACGCAGGGCGCCGGAGCACATGGCCAGCACGACGTCGTTGCGCGAGACACCGGCCGCCATCGCGATCGCCTTGACCCGGTCCAGCGACCAGGACTGCGCGGCGAACCGCCGGGCTCCGCCGATCGGCACGTTCAGCATGGTCTTCGGGGCCTGCATCGGCAAGGTCAAGGTGTGTTCGCGGAAGGCTTCGCGCGCGACCTTCGCCGCGGCCGGCGCCATCCCGGCGACCTGCCCGAACGTCTTGCCCGCGGTCTCCAGGAACGAGGCCGGTGCCTTGTCCCGGCGTGGTTTTTCCGTTTGGCGGGTGCCCCACGGCGGTGGGCAGTTGAGGTCGTTCGGATCGTCGGAAAGGGTGCCCTGGAGGTGACGCAGCGCGGAGACGCCGTCCATCAGCGCGTGGTGGACCTTGGTGTAGACGGCGAACCGCCCGTCCTGCAGCCCCTCGATGAGGTGGGTCTCCCAGAGCGGCCGGTGGCGATCGAGCAGGGTGCTGTGCCAGCGGGAGGTGAGCTCCAGCAGTTCGCGGATGCGGCCGGGCTGGGGCAGTGCGGAATGCCGGAAGTGGTAGTCGAGCTCCAGCTTCACGTCGTTGGACCAGGCGACGTGACCGAGGGTGTTCACCGGACGGCTCGGCCGCCGCCGGAAGACGCTGCGCATGGTGTCCGAATCGAGCATGCTGCGCCGCAGATCCCGCAGATAGTGGTCGCCCGCGTCCTCGGGCTTGCGGAACAGCTGGAGGCCGCCGACATGCATCGGGTGCTCGCGGGTCTCGACCATGAGGAACATCGAGTCGGTCACAGGCATCAACGGCATTCGGCCCACCTTCCGCTTCCACGCCCCCGGGGCTCCATCGCGCCCGGAGCCCGAAGTCTACGCACGATTCCCCCGGTTGCTACCGGCCTTCCTCCGGCGATTATTACCCTCCCGACCCCACCTGAAACCGCCGAGACCGATCTTGTCCACAGCCCTCTCCCGATGTGGACAACTCGGCCTCCACCGCCCCGAGCCCCCCGTTCCGAACGGCGGGCGACGGTAAGCTGGGCATGGGACGCCCCCTGAGGAGGGCGGGGGTGTGGCCGGGGTCTGGGCCGGGGTCTGGGCGTCGTGTCGGGCATCGAGATCTGCGCGATGTTGCAGGGGTCGGGGCGAGGTCGATCGTGCTCACGATGACGAGTGAGGTGGGTTTGGTCTGCCCGGTCCGCCGTCGGTGTTCTGGCGGGCGAAACCGCCGTCGTCACACACTGCGTGAACCTGGTCTGTTGCCTGGACGCGTTAGTGCCGAGATTCGGTTTCCGGAGACGGGGGTCGGTTCGGCTGGGGGTGTGGGTGGTGCTGATCTGCAAAGAGGCGCCGGGTGCTTGGGGGAGATCTGGTTGAGGTGGGCCGGAGAGCTTGGTCGTGACAGAGCGCTGACGGGGAGGTGCTGGTCGTCGAGGTGGGGAGTATCGGGCAGGCGCCGCGGTGGTGGTCCGGCTGCCTAGGACGGATGGGAGAGCCAGCTGGGCGGCGGGTTGGGCTGGGCCCGTGAACGGACACCATCGGCTGAAGTCCGTCGGCCGGATCGGCGTGGTCTCGGCCTGAGCCGCGGACGGTCCACGCAGGGCGGACCGGACTGGCCACCGCCTGCCGCGCCGGACAGCCGGACGGCCGATGCATCCGGTCCCGCCGAGTCGGTCGTCGGCTCGCGTGTGTGGCCGAGGTGAACTTCTGACGATGACAACCGGTGTCCGGTGACGTCTGTGCGGCGCGGTGGGGCGGGCGGATACGATCGCGGCCGTGGCAGGACGGACTGGGGCTCAGCATCTGGGCGACGCGCTGAAGGCTCTCGGGACCGACGTCGTCTTCGGGCTGCCCGGGGTGCACAACCTGCCGTTGTGGGAGGCGCTGGCGGAGATCGGCATCCGGATCGTCAACGTGCGGCACGAGCAGACCGCCGGGTACGCCGCGGACGGTTACGCCCGGGCCACGGGGAAGCTCGGCGTCGCGCTGGTGACGACCGGGCCGGGGGCGGCGAACACGCTCGGGGCGATCGGGGAGGCGATGGCTTCGGCCGCGCCGGTGCTCGTGGTGGCGACCGACATCCCCTCCACGCTCAAGCGACCCGGGGTCGTGCGCGGGGTGCTGCACGAGACCTCCGACCAGCAAGCCATGTTCGCGCCCGTCACCAAGGCCGGGTTCACCGTGCACCGCGCCGACCAGATCGGCACCACCGTGCACCGGGCGGCGCGGCTGGCGCTGCAACCGCAGACCGGCCCCGTCTACCTCGGCATTCCCGCGGACTACCTGAGGGAGGGGTCCGAGTCGCGCGAGCCGCCCCCGCCGCCCGCGGAACGGGTGCTGGACCTGCCCGACCTCGCCCGCGCCGCGGCGATGCTGTCGGGCGCGCGGAGGCCGGTGATCTGGGCCGGGGGCGGGGCGCTGCGGTCCGAAGCGGGCGAGGCGATCGGGAAGCTGGCCGAGCGGCTGGCCGCGCCGGTGCTCACCACGTTCGCCGCGCGCGGGCTGCTGCCGCTGGACCATCCTTGCCTGGCCCCGAATCCGGTGCACTCGCCCGAGGTCGGCGAGCTGTGGGACGAGGCCGACGTGGTGCTCGCCATCGGCACCGACTTCGACGGGCTGATGACCCAGAACTGGCTCATGCCGCAGCCGCCGAAGCTGATCGCGGTGAACGTCGACGCCGCGGACGCCGCCAAGAACTACCGGCCGGACATCACCCTGGTCGGCGACGCCCGCCGGGTGGTCGAGTCGCTGCGCCCGGAGCGCCGCCCCGGGCTGCTCGAACTGACCGCGCGCCTCGGCGTGATCGGCCGCCGCGTGCGCCAGCGCATCCGCGACGAGGACCCGCAGGCGGCCGACTTCCTGTCCACTTTGGAGGAAGTGCTCCCGGCCGACGCGGTGCTGGTCTCCGACATGTGCGTCGCCGGCTACTGGGTCGGCGGGTTCCACCGCGTGCGGGGCCCGCGCAAGCTCGCTTACCCGATGGGCTGGGGCACCCTCGGCTACGGCTTCCCGTCCTCGCTCGGCGCCGCCGCCGCGGAGACCGGCCGGGTGATCTGCGTGACCGGCGACGGCGGTTTCCTCTACGCCGTCGGCGAGCTGGCCACGCTGGCCGAGCAACAGCTGCCGGTGACGGTGGTGGTCGTCGACGACGGCGGTTACGGCATGCTCCGCTACGACCAGGAGCAGGAGGGCCTGCCGCACCGGGGCGTCGACTGGGACAGCCCGGACTTCGTCGGACTGGCCCGCGCGTTCGGCGTGCACGCCGACCGGGTGGCCGGCTTCGGCCGCGCGTTCCGGCGGCTGCTGAGCGAATTCATCGAGTCCGGCGAGCCGAACGTGCTGGTGGTGCGCGCGAAGCTCAAGCCGCCGCTCAACACCTCGCCGCGGTGGTACCGCAAGCACCGCTGACCGGCTGGCGTCGACCTCGGCATCGGACTGGACGAGACTTCGTGGTCCGCCTCGGCCGGGAGCTGGACTGGCGGGGTATCGTCCTCGCCCCGCTGGTAGGGCACGAGCGCTCATTGCGCGTGGACTCCGGCGGAACCGGCTGGCGGATCACGGTGAGCGCGAGGCGGAATTGCCTGGGACGTCGATCGCCTGAGCCAGATGGTGTCCGGTGTGGACGGTGGAGGGTCCGGTGCCGTCAGGGATGGTCGGGAGTCGGGACCTGCCGTAGGAGAGCCGCGCGCTGCACCGGCGAGCGCCGGAGGACGGTTCGACGACGTCGCGGCCGGGTACGGTGTGGTGGTCCGCTACACCGGTGCGCCGGACGCGCCGATGCGGCTGCCTGGGGACCACGGACTCGACGCGGCCGGGACACCCGCAGCAGAGAGCGAGGACTGGACGTCATGGGTCGGTTGGCCGGCAAGGTCGCGGTGGTTTTCGGCGGGGCGCGGGGGATCGGGCTCGCCACGGTGCGGGAGTTCGCCGCCGAGGGCGCGAAGGTGTTCGCCAGTGACATCCGTGAGCCCGAGTCGCCGGTCGAGGGCGTGGAGTTCTCGCTGGCCGACGCCACGGACGAGGAGCAGGTCGCGAACTTCGTGGCCGGCGCGCTGGCGGTGGCCGGGCGGATCGACGTGCTGGTCAACAACGTCGGCATCCACCTGGCGAAGCCACTGGCCGAGACCACGCTGGAGGAGTTCGACCACATCTTCGCGCTGAACGTGCGCGCGGCCTTCCTCGGCACCCGCGCGGTGCTGCCGCACATGATCGAGCAGCGCGCGGGCAGCATCGTGACGACGTCTTCGAACGGCGGCATGATGGGCCGCCCGGCCGATCCGGTCTACAACGCCACGAAGCACGCCCTGGTCGGCCTGATGAAGTCGATCGCGGTGGCGCACGCGCACCAGGGCATCCGCGCGAACACCGTCAACCCGGGTGCCATCGACACCGACATGCTGCGCTCCACCCTGGCCTCGCCGGACGACTTCGAGGCCAAGCAGCACCAGCTCGTGGCCAGCACCCCGGCCGCCCGCGTCGGAGAGGCATGGGAGGTGGCGAAGGCCATCGTCTTCCTGGCCGGCGACGAGTCCCGCTTCATCAGCGGCGCGGTGCTCCCGGTGGACGGCGCCAAGGCCGCCGGCGCGATGCCGTCGAACCGCTACAGCCTGGATTTCGACCTCGGGGTCCGCTGAGGTCGCTGACCGGCCCCGCGGTGCGGACGGTGAGCTGGCGACGAGAGCGGGACGTGCTCCGGCCAGTCGTCCAAGCTCAGCCCGCCGACCACCTAGACGGCCCGGAAGCCGGACGGCCCGCCCGGGTCACCCCGGACGGGCCGTGCGGTCAGGCCGGAGCTCGTCAGCAAGAGACCGCCGCGTCGGCCCAGTCGGCGTGGTCGGAGTCGTTGCCGTCGCCGCCGTCGGTGATCACGAGGTCGAGCGCCTTGACCCCCTTGAGCGGCACGTTCACCGACTGCGCCGGGGCGCCGGGCCGGAGGACGCCGGTCGAGGCCAGGGTCTTGCCGTCACCGCGGACCTCGAAGGTGACGCTGCCCGCGGCCAGCTCGTCGTCCAGGCCGACGATCGAGCTGAACGACGTGCACCCGCCACCCAGGTAGACGCGGACCAGCGAAGGCGCGTGCGCCCCGAGGCCGTCCGGGTAGACCTGGCCGTCGATGGTGATCGGGTGACCGTCACCGGCCTGGTTCTCGCCGTTGCTGGTGCCGCGCTCGACCGGGCCCCAGCCGTTTTCCGAGAGCACGAACGGTGCCTTCGACATCGGCGTCACCCCCGAAGGCAGCGGGGTGACGACCGGTCCGCTCGCGTCGGCGGTCAGCGTCCGGGCGCCCCAGGCGGTGAAGTACGAGGCCCTCGCGGACATCGAGACCTGGTCGCCAGTGGGCTTGACCGGCAGCACTTCCACCGACCGCGACCAGGTTCGGCCCGGGAGCACGGCCGGCACGAACACCTCGCCGCGCCCGTCGATCCGCCAGCCGGCCGGCGCGGTCAGCTTCACCCGGGCCGCGACGACCGGGGTGCTGCCGTCGTTGCTCAGGCTCAGCTTCGCGGTGAACGGCCGGCCGGCCGGGAAGTACTGGCCCGGGTCGAGCGACAGCGTGGTGGCGGGGGCGGCGTTCGGGGCCTTGGCCGGCCAGACGCGGAACACCGCGGAGCCGTGGCTGGGCACCTGGGCCCGGAGCGGGCCGGTGCTCTCGGTGTTGGCGCCGGTCCACAGGTCGCGGACGCGGAAGTCGCGGCCGGAAAGGCCGAGCTCGGCGGCGCTGCTGGTCATCGTGGCCGAGCCCAGCCCGCGGTTGAACAGCACCACGGCGGCCGAGCCGTCGGACATCGGCTTGGCCCAGACCTCGGTGTCCCCGTCGTCGCGGACCTTGTGCCCCTGAGTCCCCGCGAAGTCCTGGTCCAGGGCGACGATCTCCTTGTTCTCCAGGATCTTCCGGGTCGCCTCCGGCATGGTGCGGATGTCGTTGCCCGCCAGCAGCGGCGCGTTCATCAGCGACCAGAGCGCGAAGTGCGAGCGGTACTCGGCGTCGGTCATGCCGCCGTTGCCGACCTCGAGCATGTCCGGGTCGTTCCAGCCGCCGGGGCCGGAGTACTTCTCCAGCCCGACCTGCTGGTCGAGGATGCCGGTCATGCTCGACCAGTTGTCGCTGATGTCCCCGGTGGTGCGCCACAGCTGCGCCCCGGCGCCCTTGCCCCACAGCCACGGCTGGTTCTCGCCCCACTCGCACAGCGCGTAGAGCATCGGGCGGCCGGTCTTCTTGATCGCCTCGCCCATCTTCGTGTAGCGCTCGATGGCCGGGCGGCCCTGGTTGTTGCAGTTGTCGTACTTGAGGTAGTCGACGCCCCAGCCGGCGAAGGTCTGCGCGTCGACGTCCTCGTGGTCGAGGCCGCCGGGCATGGTCGCCGCGCAGGTCATCGTGCCCGCGCTGGTGTAGATGCCGAGCTTCAGGCCCTTGCTGTGCACGTAGTCGGCGAGGGCCTTGATGCCGTGCGGGAAGCGCTGGTGGTTGGGCTCGAACTTCCCCTCGGCGTTGCGGTCGTGCTCGGCCCAGCAGTCGTCGATGTTGACGTACTGGTAGCCGGCGTCCTTCAGACCGGAGCTGACGATGGCGTCCGCGGTCTCACGGATCAGCTCCTCGTTGATGTTGCAACCGAACTTGTTCCAGCTGTTCCAGCCCATCGGCGGCCGGGCGCCGGCGGATTGCTGGGCGGTGAAGGGGGCCGGGGCGGCGGACGGGGCGGCCACGGCGTCGGGGGCGGTCAGAGCGGTGGTCAAGCCCGCGGCCAGCGTGGTGGCGGCCATGAGACCCACAAAACGACGCATAGATTCCTCCATGAGTGCGCAACTCTGCACAAACTCAACCAACAATCAACATCAGTGAGCACGTGCCCGTCAAGCGGCCGTTGGTAGGGAATCCGGGTGCCGCCGGGTAGAAAGGAGACCAGGCCCCGACCGCGAGGAGACGTCCATGCCCGAGGTCCGTCCGCTCGACGGGATCAAGGTCCTCGACCTGTCCCGCATCCTCGCCGGGCCGTACTGCACGCAGTACCTCGGCGAGATGGGCGCGGACGTGGTCAAGGTCGAGCCGCCGGGGCACGGGGACGACACCCGGCTGTGGGGGCCGCCGTTCGTCGGTGAGGACGGCGCGGCCGAAACGGTGTACTTCCTCGCCGCCAACCGGAACAAACGGGGGATCGTGCTCGACCTCAAGAGCGAGCGCGGCCGCGAAGCCGTCCGGCGGCTGGTGGCCGGCGCCGACGTGCTGGTGGAGAACTTCCGCCCGGGCACGCTGGAGAAGTGGGGACTGTCCTACGCCGAGCTGGCGGAGCTGAACCCGCGGCTGATCCACGTGTCGATCACCGGGTTCGGCCAGACCGGCCCGTACCGCGACCGGCCCGGCTACGACCTGGTCGCCCAGGCCATGGGCGGGGTGATGGGGCTGACCGGCGAACCGGACGGCGCCCCGGCGAAGGTGGGCCTGCCGGTCGCCGACCTCAACGCGGGCACCTGGGCCATCATCGCCGTGCTGATGGCGCTGCAGGCCCGGCACACCACCGGGCGCGGCCAGTACTTGGACGTCTCGCTGCTCGACGCCCAGCTCGCCTGGCACGTCTACGCCGCCGGCGCGCACTTCTACGACGCCCCGCGCCCGCGCCGGATGGGCTCGGCGCACCCCAGCATCGTCCCGTACCAGGCCTACCCCGTGTCCGACGGCTGGCTGATCGTCGCGATCGGCAGCGAGAAGCTGTGGCGGGTGCTGTGCCGGGTGCTGGGACTCGACATCGCCGAGGACCCGAAGTTCGCCACGAACGCCGCGCGCGCCGCCCACCGCGACGAGCTGAACACCCGGCTGGGCGAGGTCCTGGGGACGCGTACCGTCGAGGACTGGATGAAGACGTTCGACGCGGTGAGCATCCCGGCCGCGCCGATCAAGGACATCGACGACGTGTACGCCGATCCGTGGGCGGCCGAGCGGGACCAGGTGGTGCGGCTGCCGCACCCGACCGTCGGGACCTACTTCGGCAACGGGTTCCCGATCAAGGCGTCGGAGACCCGGCCGCGGCCGACGTCCGCGCCGCCGACGCTGGGCCAGCACACCGCCGAGGTGCTGGCCGAGCTGGGTTATTCCGCGGCGGAGATCGCGGAGTTCTGACGTGGCCCCGATTTCGAGGAGGAACGAGATGGCCGGACAACCGCACAACCCGCTGTGGCACCCGTTCGCGGACATGGGCGCCGTGGACGGTGACCGCATGATCATCACCCGCGGCCAGGGTTCGTACGTCTGGGACGACGCGGACCGCCGGTACTTCGACGCGACCGCTTCCCTGTGGTACGCCAACTTCGGCCACGGACGGCCGGAGATCACCCGCGCCGTGACGGCTCAGCTGGAAAAGCTCGACTCGTACAACCTCTTCGGCGACTACGCGAACGAGCCGGCGCTGGAGCTGGCGGCGCGGCTGTCCGAGCTGGCGCCCACCCCCGGGTCCAAGGTGTTCCTCGGCTCCGGTGGCGGCGACGTGGTGGACACGGCGGTGAAGATCGCCCGCGCCTACTTCGCGAACACCGGGCGGCCGTCGAAGACCCACGTGATCGGCCGGGTGCAGGGCTACCACGGAACCCACGGTTTCGGCACGGCGGTCGGCGGGATCGCGGTGAACGCGCAGAACTTCGGGCCGCTGCTGGAGGGCTTCTCCCACATCCCGTACGACAGCCCGGCGGCGCTGGAGGCCGAGATCGACCGGCTCGGTGCCGACCAGGTGGCCGCGTTCTTCTGCGAGCCGGTGATCGGGGCGGGCGGCGTGCTGCTCCCGCCGGAGGGCTACATCGAGGAGGTCGCGGCGATCTGCCGCCGCCACGACGTGCTGTTCGTGGCGGACTGCGTGATCGCCGCGTTCGGCCGGCTGGGCACCTGGTTCGGCATCGACCGCTGGGCCGTGCGGCCGGACCTGATCACCACGGCCAAGGGCATCACCGGCGGTACGGTGCCGCTGGCCGCGCTGCTGGTCGCCCCGCACGTCGCGGAGCCGTTCTTCACCGGTGAGCCGGGCGCCCCGATCCTGCGCCACGGCCCGACCTACTCGGGCCACCCGGTCGCCTGCGCCGCCGCGCTCGCCACCCTGGACATCTACGAGCGCGACCACCTGATCCCCCGCGGCCGGGAGCTGGAGAAGCCACTGGCCGACGCCCTCTCCGGCGCCGCCGAGCACCGCCTGGTCGCCGAGGTCCGCGCCGGGCTGGGCTTCCTCGCCGCGGTCGAGCTGACCCCGGAAACCCTCACCGCCGACCCGTCCGCCCCGGCCCGCCTCCAACGCCTGATCCGCGACGACGGAGTCCTGGTCCGCACCGTGGCCAAGGGCATCGTGATGTCCCCGCCGTTGATCGCCGAGGAGGCGGAACTGGACCTGCTGGCGGCCGCGATCCCGAAGGCGCTGGACCGGCTCGGACAGTGAGTGCCGGGCCTGGTCGCACTCGTCGGATCGGCTGGTTTCACCTGGCCGCGGACCGGACGGCAACCCTGGTTCGAATGGGGTGAGGTGTGGCGGGAAGTGCGGAGCCCTGACTCGGGTGAGGGTGGTGTGCGGCGGCGGTCCGCGCGGAAGCCCCGGTTTGGGCGGGGTGATCGGCTGACCTTGCGTGCCGCTGAAGCCTCGGCCCGGCCGGGGTGACGTCCGCGCGGGTGAGTCTCGCGGAAGTCCCGGCCGGGGCAGGTGGTGTGTGGCGGTGGCGCTGGTGAATGTTCCGGCCGGGGTAGGGCGGGGTGACGTGCGCGCGAGGGTAAGCCTTGCGGCGGTCTCGGCCCGGGTGATGCGCGGCGACGGGCCTCGCGGAAGTTACGGCCGGGGTTGGCGCGGGGTGACGCTCGCGGTAGTGAGTTTCGTGGAGGTCTCGGCCGGGCTGGGCTGACGCGCGGCGGGGCTTGTGGAAGTCCTGGCCGGGGTGAGGCGAGGTGACGTACGCAACGGTGAGCCTCGCGGAGGTCTCGGCCGGGGTGGGGTGATGCGCGGTGGTGAGCCTTGTGGAGGTCTTAGCCGGGGTGGGGTGACGCGCGGCGGTGGGGCTTGTGAAAGTCCCCGGCCCGGGTGGGCGGGGCAACGCATGCGGTGGTGAGCCTCGCGGAGATCCTGGCCGAGGTGGGGTGGCGGGGCTGTGGAAGTCCTGGCCTGGGTGAGGCGAGTTGACGTACGCAGCGGTGAGCCTTGCGGAGGTCTCGGCCGGGATGGGGTGACGCGCGGTGGTGAGCCTTGCGGAGGTCTCGGCCGGGATGGGGTGACGCGCACGGCGGTGAGCCGTGCGGAGGTTTCGGCCCGGATGGGGTGACGCGCGGCGGTGAGCTTCGCGGAAGCCCCGGCCCGGGTGGGCGAGGTGCCGCAAAGCGGTGGGCCTGGTCGTCGCACTCCGCTCGGCGGGGTCGAAGTCGGGCGGCTGGCTCGACCTCGGTGCCGCGCCGCCGGTTTCCGGGGAGGGGAGATCGTTTCGCGCGCCGCCCGAGAGGCTCAGCCGCGGGCACCCGCCTGCCCGCTCAGCTCAAGCAGAACTCGTTCCCCTCCGGGTCCGCCGCGGTGATCCAGCTCCGCGGACCCTGCCGTCCCCGGTGGAGCAAGGTGGCGCCGCGGGCGGTGAGCCGTTCGAACTCGGCCTCGATCCGGTCCGGGCCCACCCGGAGGTCGAGGTGCAGCCGGTTCTTGGCGGTCTTCGCTTCGGGGACCAGCTGGAACAGCAGGCGCCGCCCGGAATCGGGGTGGACGATGGCGGCGCCGGTGCGCCAGACGAGGACACCGTGGTGGGTTGCGGTGTACTCGTCCTTCGCATAGCCGTTGTCCACCATTTCGCGGATGAACGCCTCGTTGGAGGGCTCGACGTTCCAGCCGAGGGCGCCGGCCCACCAGTCGGCGAGGGTGTGCGGGTCGGCCGCGTCGACGGTTACCTGGAAGTCATACGCCATACCGGGACGTTAACGACCGACCCCGACATTTTCGGCAGCCCGCTCTCGCCCGGAACCACGGTGAAGTTCCACTTGTCGATGCCGCCACCCATGATCTCGGCGTACCGGCGGGCCCCGTCGGCGTTCGCGAAGCGGACCTGCTGGCCGTTGGTGAGGTGGGTGATCTTGACCGCCACGCTGTCTCCTCTGAGTCGGAGCCGACCCGCGGAGCTTCCCCCTCCGGGGCCGGCTCGATCAGTAGAACACGTGTTCGAACGAGCTGGCAAATCGGGTCCCCCGCGTGGGCGACCGAAGTCGCCTGAGTGGGTAAAACCGCAGGTCAGCGGTTGCGGATCAGGGCCGCGCGCGGCCATTCGTCGAGACCGCGCGCCACCTCCGCGGCGCGGATATCCCGCAGCTCAGGACCCTGTTCCGCGGGCTCCAGGACCCGGAATCCGAGCCGCTCGTAGTAGGGCCCGTTCCACGGCACCCCGGTGTAGGTGGTGAGCGTCAGCGCCGGCCGCCCGAGCCGCGCGGCCCACCCGCCCGCCGTCTCGATCAGCTCGCGGCCCAGCCCGCGGCGGGCGTGGTCCGGCCGCACCGAAACCTGCTCGATGTGCCCGAGGCCGTCCACCACCTCCGCGATCAGGTAAGCGAGCACCGCCCCGTCCTCCTCGGTGACCCAGCACCGCCCGTCCTCGGCGAACGAGGCCAGTTCCGCCACCGAGAGCGGTTCGTCTTCGGCGACCCGGGCCATGCCGAGATCGCGGAAGACCGCGCCCGCCCGGCGCTCGACCTCGCGGAGCACGGGCAGGTCCTCGGGGCGGGCGAGCCGGATCACGCGTCCAACCTAGGCGGCCTCGCCGCTTTCGGGAAACTGGTTTCCACCAACGGGTTCAGCGATCAGGAAGGGGCTCAGCAGCCCCGGCACGGCCCGGTCGGCGAGCGCCAGCCCGTCGCTCTCGCCGACGTCCACCACGTGGTAGTGCCCCCGGCCCGCGGCGATCGGCGCGATCACCGTGATCAGCCCGGCCCGCCGCTGGAACAGCGAGCGCAGCACGACCAGCCCGGTCAGCCCGTCGCGGCGGACGATCTCCGTGGTGCGGGCCAGCGATCCCGAACGCGTGACCAGGTACGGCCCGGCCAGCGCGTGGCCCAGCGTCCGGTAGCGGTCCCAGCCCACGAGCACCGCGAACGGCAGCAGCGCCAGCGCCGCCTGCCACGGCCACGAAGGCAGGAGATCGATCCACGCCGCCAGGAACAGGGCGGCGGCCGGCAGCAGCACCCCGGTCACGGCGCGGATCATCCGCCGCGTCAGCGCCCGGCGCGGGTGCCGCACGAGCGGGACGGCCGCGAAGTCCTCACCCAGCACGTCGGCCACCACCTCGTGCACCCGCCCGATCGGGGCCGGCGGCAGGAGCAGGCCGCCGCCCTTGTCCGCGCCCTTGCCTTCGCGCAGCCCGGCGGCCACGGCGACGCACTTCGCGCCGCCCACCGCCCGCAACGGCAGGGGCTCCTCCACCTCGACGCCGCGCAGCCGCTCCTCCTCGATCGAGACCGACCGCGTGGTGACCAGCCCCCGCCGGATGTGCAGGGTGCCGCCGACCTCGCGGGTGAGCCGGAAGTTCCAGAACGACAGCACGTAACCGCCGACCGAGAGCACCGAGACCACCACCAGCAGCCCGGCCGCCGCGGACAGCACGATCAGCCAGGCCGGGGCGGTGGCGAACCGCTCGGCCAGCTCGCGCAGCGGGCCGTAGCGCACCGGGTCCAGGTGCAGCTCGTGCACGAAGTGGTACAGCGTGCCGACGATCGCGCCGACCACGGCGAGGCCGGACAGGGTGAACGGCGCGTACCGCACCCAGCGCTTGTCGACGGCGGCCACCAGGCGTTCCGGCGGCTCGGCGGCGTCGTCCGCGTCGTCGGCCAGGCTCGGATCCACGGGTTTCCGGTGCAGCAGAAGGGTTCTCAGCCGCTGGGCCTCCGCGCCGCCGACCGCGTCGAACACCAGCTCGTCCCGGCCCGGTCCCGGCCCGTGCGAGTGCCGCCCGGTGCCGATCCGCACGGCGGCGAGGGAGAACAGCCGGTGCTTCGGCTCGGACACCACGTCCACGGTGCGGATCCGGTCGCGCGGCACGGCGCGCTGTTTGCGCAGCAGCAGACCGGTGTGCCACTCGACCTGCGTCGCGGTGACGCGGTAACGCGAAGTGAGGCAGTGCGAGATGCCGGCGAGCACGCTCACGGCGGTCACGGCGAGCCCGGCCCACTGCCAGTGGTTGCCGTGCCCGAGCAGCAGCGCGCCGATCAGCAGGGGCAGCGACTTCACCCCGTCCAGCACCGGGCGGATGAGCAGCATGCGGCGGTCGAGCCGGTGCCACGGGGCTTCGGCGGTGCCCTCGGCCGACGCCGGCGGGCTGCTCTCCTCGGCGGTCAGTCCGCTCATGTCGCGTCACCGGGGGAGGCCTGGGTGGTGCGGGTCAGCTCGTCGGCCAGCTCGACCGCGCGCCCGTGCTCGAGCCCTTCGATGTGCAGCGCCCCCGCGGCCGACGCCGTGGTCACCTTGAGCTCGGCCAGCCCGAAGAGCTGCTCGATCGGCCCGCGCTCGATGTCCACGGTCTGGATCCGCGAGATCGGCGCGATCCGCCATTCCTGCTTCACCCAGCCGGATTGCGTGTACACCGCTTCGCCGGTGACCTCCCAGCGGTGCACGCGGTAGCGCCACTGCGGCATCACGACCAGGTGCAGCGCGCCGAGCCCGCAGGAGATCACCAGCGTCACCGACAGCCAGGACGGCGGATCGTCGTCGACCGCCACGACCACCGCCTGTACCCCGATCACCACGGTCCAGGCGATCGCCGCCGAGGCGGCCCAGTAGGCGATGGCCTTGCGGCTCACCCGGTGGGCCGGTGGGCGCAGGCGCAAGCGCAGGGTGGGGGTGCTCTCCGCAGTCACCTGCCCAGCGTGCCCGAACCCCCCGGGGTCTGCCCAGCGTGCCCGGTTGCGGGTCGAGCCGGTCTCGACGAGGGTCGCGATGCCCCGATCCGGGGGTGCGGTGAGTGCGTCGCGTTACTATTTCGGCCACCCGGGTGGGATGGATTCGCGGTCGGGCCGCGTTGTACTTCGACACGTCCGGGTAAGACAGCGAGCAGCAGGAGGATTCCGGTGGGGTTCGATCCCGAGGAACTGTACGAGGTGGATTCGGACGTCCCCGACCTTTCCGGAGCCGTGCTCCTGCACTTCTTCGAAGGTTTCATGGACGCCGGCTCGACCGGCCGGCTGGTCACCGACCACCTGACCAGCGAGGTCGAGGGCCGCGTCATCGCGCGCTTCGACGTCGACCGGCTCATCGACTACCGCTCCCGCCGCCCGCCGATGACCTACGCGGTGGACCACTGGGAGGACTACGAGGCGCCCGAGCTGGTCGTCCGGCTGATGCACGACACCGACGACACCCCGTTCCTGCTGCTCACCGGGCCGGAGCCGGACCACGACTGGGAGCGTTTCACCACCGCGGTCAAGCAGCTGGTGGAACGCTGGGGCGTGCGCCTGACCGTCGGCTACCACGGCATCCCGATGGGCACCCCGCACACGCGTCCGCTGGGCGTCACGACCCACGCGACGCGCGGTGAGCTGGTGGGCGACCACCAGCCGCTGCCCAACCGCATGCAGGTGCCGGGCAGTGTCGCGGCGCTGATCGAGTACCGCCTGGGCGAGCTGGGTCACGACGCGATGGGCTTCGCCGCGCACGTGCCGCACTACCTGGCCCAGTCGGCCTACCCGTCGGCGGCGATGAAGGTGCTGGAAGCGATCGGCGGCGCGACCGGGCTCAGCCTGCCCGACGGTGAGCTGCGCACGGCGGCCGACGTGGCCACCGCGGAGATCGACCGCCAGGTCTCGGAGTCCGACGAGGTCGCCGACGTGGTCCGCGCGCTGGAACGCCAGTACGACACGTTCGTCGAGGCTTCCGCGCACGACAGCCTGCTGGCGGAGTCCAAGGAGCACATGCCCACCGCCGAGGAGCTGGGCTCGGAGTTCGAGCGCTTCCTGGCCGAGCAGCAGGGCGGCAGCGACGCCACGGACCGGTAGGTCTGCGGCGGCCGGACCGGCCGATCGGGCCGGCGAAGGCGCGGGTGTGGCCGCCGTCCCCGCCGGGTACGTTCAGCGGAACTGGATTTCCCCCGGCGGAAGGCGGAACGGGCGTGGCGCACACGCGGGTCTACCGTGACGGCGTGCTGGCCGAGCGGGGCTTCCCGGTCGAGCGCGTTTCGGACTACCTGCAGGACCCTGCGGCCACGGTGTGGCTCGACTTCTGCGAGCCGACCGAGGCCGATCTCGCCGCGATCCGCGAGGAGCTGGGCCTGCACGCGCTGGCCGTCGAGGACGCCGTGCACGAGCACCAGCGGCCGAAGCTCGACCGGTACGAGACCCACGCGTTCCTGACCGCGTACTCGGCGCGGTTCGATCCCGGGACCGGCGAGGTCACCCGCAGCGAGCTGGCCGCGTTCGTCACCCCGCACGCGCTGGTCACCGTGCGCAAGGACGACGGCTTCGACATCGACGCCGTCACCGACCGCTGGGACGCTTCGCCCGACCTGGCCAAGTCCGGTATCTCCTTCCTGCTGCACGGGCTGCTGGACTACGTCGTGGACGGGCACTTCGAGTGCGTGCAGGCGCTCGACGACCAGATCGAGGCGCTGGAGGACCTGGTTTTCGACGAGCGGCCCGACCAGCGGGAGCTGCAACGGCGCTCGTTCCGGCTCCGCAAGAGCCTCACCGCGCTGCGCCGGATCGTGCTGCCGATGCGCGAGGTGGTCAACGCGCTGATGCGCCGCGACCAGCACCTGGTCGACGACGAGATGATGCCGTACTTCCAGGACGTCTACGACCACGTGCTGCGCGCGTCGGAGTGGACGGAATCGTTGCGCGACCTGGTCGCGACCGTGCGCGAGACCCAGCTGAACCTGCAGGGCAACCGGATGAACCTGATCATGAAGAAGGTCACGAGCTGGGCCGCGATCATCGCGGTGCCCACGGCGGTGACCGGGTTCTACGGGCAGAACGTGCCCTACCCGGGCTTCCAGACGACCGCCGGGTTCTGGGTGTCCACAGTGGTCATCGTGCTGCTTTCGGTCGGTTTGTACGCTTCGTTCAAGCGGCGCGACTGGCTCTGAGACGGGCCGGGTTTCGGTTTCGGCGGCCCCGGGTAGGCGGGGAGGGACTTCCCGGCGCCGACGCCGGACGCCCGGCCGAGAGGAGACGCTCGTGCGAGAGCTCACCACCCCGCTGCCAGCCGCCCCGGAACTGCTCGAACCGGAAGACGCCGGTCGTCGGGAAGCGATTCGCCGCAAGGCGGCGCTCGCGGTGGCCGCCCGGGCGGACGACGCGCAGGACTGCGCCCGGCTGCTGGAAATGCTGGGGCTGCGCACCCCCGGGGAAGGCCGCAGCGAGGTCGCCTGATCCCCGGGCCGCCGTCACCCTTTCGGCCCTATATGTTCATCCCGTGTCCACCCGGGTGCCCGGGTGGGGCGGGCTGAACGAGAGGACGGACGGATGCGGCTGACTCCCCGCTCGACGGAGTTCTTCGACCTGATCACCGAAGCGGCCGGGAACCTCGTCACGGCGACGGCGCTGCTGCGCGAATTCGTCGCCGCGCCGCCGGTGGAACGGGAGGCCATCGCCCAGCGGATCCACGCGGTGGAGAACCTCGGCGACGACCTCACCCACCAGGTGATGGTGCAGCTCAACAAGTCGTTCATCACCCCGTTCGACCGGGAGGACATCCAGGCTCTGGCCGCGCGCATCGACGACGTGCTCGACGCCATCGACGCCGCCGCGGACCTGGCCGTGCTCTACCGGGTCGACGAGCTGCCGCCCGGGGTCGAAGCCCAGGTCAAGGTCCTCGAACGGGCGGCCGGGCTGACGGCCCGGTCGATGCCCGGACTGGCCAAGGTCGGCGAGCTGGAGCCGTTCTGGGTCGAGATCAACGACCTGGAGAACGAGGCCGACCGCATCTACCGCCGCCTGCTCGCGGACCTGTTCCAGCCCGGCGCCGACGCGCTGACCGTGCTGAAGACCAAGGAAGTCGTGGAGCAGCTCGAAGAGGCGGCCGACGCCTTCGAGCACATCGCCGACGTCGTGCAGACCATCGCGGTCAAGGAGTCCTGATGACCGGCCCGGCCGCTCTGGTCGCCGTCATCGTCCTCACCGTCTTCTTCGACTACACCAACGGTTTCCACGACGCCGCGAACGCGATCGCTAGCGCTGTTTCGACCCGCGCGCTCGGCATCCGGCCCGCGCTCGCGCTGGCCGCGGTGATGAACCTGGCCGGCGCGCTGCTGAGCACGGGCATCGCCGCCACGGTCGCCAAGGGCATCATCGACGTCCCGGCCGACGGCTCCGCGCTCACCGTGGTGTTCGCCGCGCTGGTCGGCGCCATCACCTGGAACCTGGTGACCTGGTACTTCGGGCTGCCGTCCTCGTCTTCGCACTCGCTGGTGGGCGGGATGGTGGGCGCCGCGCTGGCGGCGGCGGGCACGGTGCACTGGGCGGGCATCGCCGAGAAGGTGCTGATCCCGATGATCGTCTCGCCGCTGCTCGGGCTGGGGCTGGGCTACCTGGTGATGGTCGGGGTGCTGTGGCTGCTGCGCCGGGCGAATTCGCACCGCGTCGGCCGCAACTTCCGCCGGCTGCAGGTGGTCTCCGCGGCCGGCCTGGCGCTGGGCCACGGCCTGCAGGACGCGCAGAAGGGCATGGGCATCATCGTGCTCGCGCTGGTCGCGGCGGGGGCCCAATCCTCCTTCGCGGTGCCGCTGTGGGTGACGCTGCTGTGCGCGGCCGCGTTGTCGCTGGGCACCTACTCGGGCGGGATGCGGATCATGCGCACGCTCGGCCGCCGCGTCTTCCCGCTCGACCCGCCGCACGGCTTCGTCGCGGAATCCGTGGCCTCCTCCGTGCTGTACCTGACGGCATTCGTGGTGAAGGCCCCGATCTCCACCACCCACGTGATCACCGCGGCGATCATGGGGGTCGGCGCCACGCGGCGGGTGTCGGCCGTGCGCTGGGGCGTCGCGCGCGACATCGTGCTGGGCTGGGTGCTGACCTTCCCGGCCGCCGCCGCGGTGGCGGCCGCGGCCTGCCTGCTGATCCGGGCGGTCACGTAGTCCGTCCCGGATCAGGCCCGGGCCGTCCGGACCACCCGGTCGTCAGCGCCCGGACCAGGGCGCTTCGACGAAACCCGCGGCCGCCGCGGCCCACAGGGCCAGTGCGCCGCCGAAGCCGGGCACGCCGAGCCAAGCCCAGGTCTGCCCGGTGCCTCCGAGGACCACGGCGAGCGCGGCCAGCAGGCCCAGGGCCGCGCCGAGCCCGAGGTAGCGGCGGGAGCCGAAGATCCGCGCGAACGGCAGGAAGTGCAGCCCGAGGCACAACAGCACCCAGGCCGGGACCGCGGCGGGCCGGTGGACGACCGAGCCGAGCACCCGCGAGCCCGCGACGACGACGGCCACCAGGAGCAGCACGACCACGCCGTACCGCCGGCCGGACGGGCCCCGGCCCGGCGAGCCGTCGGCCCGAGCGGCCGCGGACCGGCCGAGCACCACCGCCCAGGCGGCGAACGCGAGCACGATCACCGCGTCCAGCCCGCGCAGGACGTCGGTGGCGTCGGGGATGGTCGTGGCGCCCGCGAACCACCAGGCCGCGCCGAACAGGACGCCGAGGGACGAGCCGGCCAGGCGCGCGACGGGATCGTCCCTGGTGAGCGGTTCGTCCGACATGGTGCCCCCGGGTGCGGAAGATCTGTCCCGAACCTACTGCAGGAAACGCCGGGCGGGGGTGTCCGGGCCGACCCCGGAGCACACATCGTGACCGCTAGCCTGCACAGAGGTGAACGCGCCGGGGTACCCGAGGTATCGGCCGCGCCGCCGCAGGTCCTACTCATGAGGGTCGGCTGGGCGAGGTCCCGGCCGCAGGGGGAGGGTGCAGTGAAGGAACTGGACGACGCGGCGGCCGAGGGCGAAGACTACCTCACCCGCCAGCAGCGAGCGCTGGCCGAAGCGGTGGTCGCGGGCGCCGGCGAACGCAGCTTCCGGCTGGCCGCGCACCTCGCCGCGGAGGGTGGCGTGCGGCGGTCCGACATCCTGGCGGCGACCGCGCTCTTCCTGGCCTACCGGGCCTTCCGGGACGGCAAGGCCGAGCTGGTGCCGGGTTTCCTGACCCGGCTGCGGGAGCAGGACCGCGACAGCGTCAAGCTGGTCCGGCACCTGGTGCGGCTGGAGGCCGCCCGGGCGAAGGGCTGGCTGCCCCGGGCCCAGTACGAAGAGCTGCTTTCCTACGCCTGGCGGGAGAAGCGCTTCGACCTCGTGCTGCGTGCGGGCCGGATCGAGCCGCGGGCCGTCGAACCCGTCGGCGGCTGGGCCGCGCTGGAGCGCGAGCACTGTCCGCTGCTCACCTGAGTCCTCCGCGGTCGGAGTCCGGCCGGTTCGCGCTCCAGCCGAACCACCCCGGCTCACGGGGGGTGGGATCCCACGCAGCGGTGCACTCCTCCACCGGCGGGGCCAGTCGGTGAGCGCTGGGTTCGCACCTCTTCCGGCCGGCGGGGACGCCGCCCACGCCTCGATCCGCCTCGGCGTCCGGTCAGGCGATACCGCGTTCGTGACCGGCCCAGAACGGCGCCCGCAGGGACCGTTTGTCGACCTTGCCCACGGCGGTGAGCGGCAGCTCGGTGGTGAAGTCCACTTCGGACGGCACGAAGTGCTCCCCGCCCAGCTCGGCCCGCACGTGCTCGCGCAGGTCGCCGGGAGCGAGCGGGCCGTTCACGACCACCACGGCGTGCACCCGCTCGCCCTCGCCCCCGGGACCGGGCACGCCGAACACCGCTGCCGCGCGGACCTGGGGGTGAGCCAGCAGCGCGTGCTCCACCGTGGTCGACGCGACCTTCGTGCCGTGCTCGCCGGTCACGATCACGTCGCCGGCCCGGTCGGTCAGGTAGAGGTAGCCTTCCTCGTCGAACCGGCCGAGGTCGCCGGTGGGCAGCCAGCCGGCCCCGATCGGCGGATGGTCCTGGTAGCCGTCCATCATGGACAGTCCGCGGACCAGGACCTGACCGTCCTCGATCCGGGCTTCCATCCCGGGCACGATCCGGCCGACGGAACCGAGCCGTTCGGGCCGCCCGATCAGCTCGGCGGCGGAGATGGCGGCGATCATCGGGGCCTCGGTCAGCCCGTACCCCTGCCCGACCACGGGGCCGAAGACCTCCAGCGCCTCGGCCAGGCGTCGTGGCGAAAGCGGCGCGGCACCCAGCGAGAGGGATCGCACACTGCTGAGGTCGGTGGTCGCCAGCGCCGGGCTGTCCAGCACGGCGCCGAGCCTCGGCGGCGTCAGCGAAAGCGAGGTGACGCCGTGCCCGGCGATGTCGGAGAGCAGTCGTTCTGCATCGAAAGTGTTGCGCAGCACCACGGTGTGCCCGCAGAGGATGGCGCCGAGCACCGCCGCGTTGCCGGTCATGTGGGTCAGGGGCGCGGTGACCAGGATCCGGCCCGGACCGGATGGGTCCGGGGCGAAGATCTGCGCCATGCCGTCGTAGATGCCGCTGTGCCGGATCAGCTTGGGCGCGCCGGTGGTGCCGCCGCTGGGGAAGACCGTGGTGACCCCGGCCGGTAGCGAGTCCGGAGTGGACGGTCGCGCGGCCGCCAGCCGGTCGAGGTGCTCGTCGGTGAGCAGTTCGGCGCCGGTGGAGGCGAGGACCGCGGCCCGCGCCGGACGGCTCGAAGACGCGGCCACCAGCAGCACCTCGGCGCCCCGCAGTTGCGCGGCGAGCTGGGCCAGCACGGTCTCCGGCCGGTTTCGGGCATCGATCGCGATCATCGGGCCGGAACCGCCGAAACCGTCCAGCCCGCCGTACAGCCGTAGCAGGATGTCGTGCGCCTCGCGGTAGGTCGTCACCCCGTTTTCGTGGTGGAACAGCACGGCCGGGCCGCCCTGGTCGAGCGCGGCCAGGACCCGGGTCAGGAAGAAGCTCGGTGCCACCGCCGTAGCGTAACCGGCCTGGTGGTCCGGCCACGGGGACCGTCGCGGCCGACGCGGTATCGATTGTCCATTAAGGACTCGTCAACCGGCGCATTCCGGACATCGCGCCGCGTTCGGCCGGAAAGTTTCCCTCAGGCGGTCCGAGGGGTTACCGTGGACCAACCTGGAGGGAGCCGAACACCATGAGTCTCGTGACGCCCAGAAGGTCCATGCTCGTCCTGGCCGCCGTGGCCGCGCTGGCCGGCACCGCGGCCGCCGCCCCCGGCCCGGCCGGGCTCACCTCGCGGCAGCTCGCCGGCCAGCGGGTGATCTACTCCTACCCCGGTCTCACCCCGCCGGACGCGCTGCTGCAGCGCATCCGTGCCGGTGAGGCGGCGGGGGTCATCTTCTTCGGTGAGAACGTCCAGAGCAGCCAGCAGATCGCGGGCGTCGTGCAGCAACTGCGCGACGCGTCCGCGCAGAGCCCGGTGCACCAGCCGCTGCTGCTGATGACCGACCAGGAGGGCGGCAAGGTCCGGCGGCTGCCGGGCGAGCCCGTGCTGTCGGAGAAGCAGGTGGGCCGGTCCGCGGATCCCGAGGCGGCGGCGAAGGCGGCGGGCACCGGCGCGGGGGAGAACCTCCGGGGGGCCGGGATGAACGTGAACCTGTCGCCGGTGCTCGACGTCTACCGGCAGGAGGGCAACTTCATCGACGAGTTCGGCCGCTCCTACAGCGACGATCCGGCCACCGCGGCCGAGTTGGGGCGCGATTTCATCACCGCGCAGCAGGCCGCGGGCGTCGCCGCCACCGCGAAGCACTTCCCGGGTCTCGGCGCGGTTCCGGCCGGGCAGAACACCGACGTGGGACCGGTGACGGTGAACGTGCCGCTCTCGCAACTGCGCGCCCAGGACGAGGCCCCGTACCCGGCGGCGGTGGGCGCCGGGGTGAACCTGGCGATGCTGTCGTGGGCGGTGTACCCGGCACTGGACCCGAGCCGTCCGGCCGGTCTCTCGCCGACGGTCGTGCAGCAGGAACTGCGGCAGCGCAACCACTTCTGCGGGGTGACGATCACCGACGCGCTGGAGGCCGGCTCGCTGCAGGCGTACGGGAGCACCGGGAACCGCGCGGCTCTGGCGGCGAAGGCGGGGATGGACCTGATCCTCGCATCCGCCCGTGACGTCCAGCAGGGAGACGACGCGGCCGACTCGCTGGCTGCGGGATTGACCGGCGGGAGCCTCCCGCGCGCGGACTTCACCGCCGCCGTCGACCGGATTTCCTCGCTACGGAGCCATTTGCCCTGAGCCTCGCAAAAATTGTCGGTGGTTCGGGGTAGGAAGGATGGGTGCCTACCAACGACGCCCGCACCGGGCCCTCCTCCGATTCCGAAGGCCACGCCGACCCTCCCCGGCTGATGCGTGGCCTTCGGCTGTCCGGAGTTCGAGGCCCGGGATCCTCCGCTCGCTTCGCCTCATCCGGAAGCTTCGGCCCAGCCAGGTCCATCGGCCGGCTTCTCCGCGATACGGTCGTGAAAGCTTTGGTACTGCAACGCTTTCTCGGGGTCGTGCACCAGGTTGCCCAGCGCGTCCGGAATCTCGGCCTCCGGCTCGGCGATCGCCGCCCCGGTCGCGCGCCGTTCCGCGGACGGCCGGTCGACGCCCGCGGTGCTGGCCGTCGGCCCGTGCTTGAGCAGGCGCGGCAACTCCAGTGCGTAGCTGGGCTTGAGTCCGTCGATCCCGCGTCCGGGGTCGAGCCTCGCTGTCACAATCGCCTGACCTGCGGTTTGGCCGATCTCGGTGATCAAGGTTACGTGGAGGTTTACCTATCCTCCGTTCGGGTAATTTTGTCGGGTAATAGGGGAGTCTCGATCGGAGGTGGGAATGCGGAACGATCGGGGGTTCTCTCGTCGTGCGGTGTTCACGACGGTGTTTGCCGGACTGGCCCTGAGTGCGTGCGGTGCCCCGCCTCGGGACGCCCGATCGCAGACCGAGCCGACATCTCCACCCCCCTCTCCGTCGTCTCCGCCTCCGCCGAAAACCTCGCCGTCACCGTCGCCTCAGCCCAACCCCCTGGCGACTGGCCTGCTCGTCGGCTTCTGCGGCGCACCCAGGGCGAAAGCGCTCGGCGAAATGACTGGCGACCTGTCCGCGGCCGGTCGAAAGCTGATGGACCAGATCGGAACCTTCCCGCAGACCCGTCCGGTGACCCCTGTCGTCGAGCTGATCGCCACTGCCTCGCACCGCACGCCGGGGCCCGACGGGATGTTCCGCACCCGTGCGTCGGACGACACCGTGCGCGAGTATCTGGACGAGGCGCGCGCGTTGAAAGGCGTGCTGCTGCTGAACATCCAGCCCGGCCGCGCGGACTTCCTGCCGGAGGTGCAGGCGTACGAGCACTGGCTGACCGAGCCGGACGTCGGTGTCGCGCTCGACCCGGAGTGGGCGGTGGAGCCGGGCGTCGTGCCGGGGGAGAAGTTCGGCCACACCACGGGCACCGAACTGGACGGCGTCGCCGCGTACCTGGGTGAGTTGGCGCAGAGCCACCACCTGCCGGACAAGATCATGGCCTACCACCAGGTCGCCGCGTCGGTGGTGACCGACGAAGCGTCGCTGAAGGCGCACCCGGGGGTGTCGGCGGTGAAGATCGTCGACGGGATCGGCAGCGCCGGCGCGAAGAAGGCCACCTGGACCAAGCTGATGGCGGACAAGCCGGAGCACGTCCAGGCGGGCTTCAAGCTGTTCTTCGAAGAGGACACCCGCCACGGCGCCGCGCTGATGACCCCCACCGAGGTCCTCTCCCTCACCCCGACCCCGGCCTACGTCGTCTACGAATAACCCCTCCCCGGCCGGGTGTCACTCACGCGTGTGCTGCTCTGGCTGATCATGCCCGCACCGGGCATCCTTGCGGCGACCGCACAACGACGGGAGCCGCCCGATGACACCCTGGTGGGCCGCGGCGACAGCCGCCGTCGTTCTCGTGCTGGCCGCACTCGCCGCTTTGGTTTTCGTACGCGCCCGCCGAGCCTCCCGAGCCCGCGCCGCCGCCGTATCGGACTGGCGAGCCCGCGCCGCCGCTGCCTCCACCTCCGCCGTCTCCGGCCCGGTGTCCACAACCCGTGCCGCCTCCGGCCCGACCTCGCCCGCTACCCACGGCCCGGTGTCGCCGCCCCACGCCGACTCCGGCGCCGTATCACCTACCGGTGCGGCTTTCAACCCGGCCTCGCCCGCCGCCTCCCATTCAGATCCGCCTTCCGGCGCCACTTCCGGTCGAGATCGGCCTGTCCAAGAAAGTTCCAGAGCCTCTTCGCGCGCCGCCTCCGACCCGGGGGTCTCCGCCCGCAAGACCCCCGTCCGGACTTCGCCTGCCATGAATTCCCACGCACCTACTGGCGCCGATCCCAGCCGGGAGTCGCCCGGCAACGCTGCCTCCCACTCGCCGACCCACGCCGCCTCCGACGAGCCTTCCCGCGCCCCTTCCACCTCCCGCTCCGGCTCCCGTCGCCGCGCCCTTTCCCCACCCCGGTCAGGCTCGCGCTCTCACGCTGAGACCGGTCACGACACCGACACCCCTACGGACGATCCCTTCGCCCGCTATCCGTCGGCCCTTCAACGTCCCGTCCCGAACCCCGCCACCCGCGGCACCGCGCCCAGAAACCGCCCGAGTCAGACCCCGTTCCTCGTCCCACCCCCAGACCACCCCGCCTCACCTCACCGGGGCGGCACATCAAGCCCCGCCGACCCGCACCAGCCTGACCGGAACGCCACCCCCAGGCCCACCCACTCCAACCAGCCCCACCCGAACGACACGCCGAGGACGACGAGCGTCGACCACCCCCGCGCACCCGAACAGAACGTCGACCCGTCGTGGCCGACCAGCGCCGATCGCCCGCGTGCATCTGAGCAAGAAGTCGTGCCGCCGAAGTCAACCGGTGAGCCCCGCCCCCGCCAGCCGGACGTCGCGCCATCCTGGCCGACCGGTGTGGACCGCCTGCACCCATCTCGGCCGGACGTCGCGCCGTCCTGGGCAACCGGCGTGGATCGCCAGCATCCACCTCAGCCGGACGCTGGGCCGCTCTGGCCAACCGGTGTGGACCGCCCGCAACCACCTCAGTCAGACGCCGGGTCGTCCTGGCCGACCAGCCTGCACCCATCTCAGCCGGATGTCGGGGTGTCATGGCCAAGTGACGAGGACCGTTCCCACCTCCCTCCGCCAGATGCCCGGTGGTCAGACCCGGCCAGCACGGATCGCCCGCCTCGTCGGGGCGTAACGCCCCAATCATCCAGCGCCAACAGTCCGCACCCATCCCGGCAGGACAGCGCACCATCACTCACCCGGAACCTGGCGTCAGATCCGGTGCGGCCAGCGAGCCCGCACCATCCCACCCCGCCGGAGCTGTTCGAGTCGCCCGGCGCGACTCCGACCCAACCGATCCGTCTGCCGGACCATCGCCGCGTCGGCCCAGCCCAACCCCGCCGAAACCCTGACACCACGACGTGGCCCGATGCCGGTCTACCGCAGCCCCGAGCCTTCCCGGCCCGCCGCACGCCCGGTGTCGCGAGCTTCAGCCCGATGCCCTCCCACCGGCCCCGGACCGGTCGCCCCCACGCGGCCGAGCCGGACCGCATATTGCCGTCCCCGTCTCCCGACTCCGCAGAGCCGGATCGCCAGCTCAATCGCTCCGCTGAGCCCGACCGCTCGCGTCCAGACCAGCTCCGCCAACCCGCAGAGTCGGATCGCGCGCCGTTGAACCAGCGTCGTCGCCCCGGCGAGCCAGACCACCTTCACCACCCCGTCGAGCCAGCGGACCAGCACTCGTCCGAGCCGGACCACCGCCCGATGGAGCGGTCTCCCCACCCCGAAGATCAGCGTCGAGACCCGACTGATCAACAGCATTCCGCCGAACCTCAGGACCCGTCACCCGGCACGCCCACCCCAGGCCGTCGCGCGTTGAGGCGCAAGCTCGTCAGCCCGCCCGCGCGCCGGCGATGGAGAAGGTCGGCTCCCCCTACCGAAGAAGAACCAGGCTCCCGCTGACGGGACGCCCAGGTCTGTAGATCCGCTGACCACCACCGCCGAGTCCCACGGCTCGGAACATCCGCTCGCGTCACACGATTGAGGACATCGCCGTGCGGGTATCCAGAAATCAGCCCGCCGCTGCGGTTCCTCCCCCACCGTCGGCGTCGCGGGCTCGGCCGGGTCTGCTTAATGCGGGCCCGGCCTCGATATTTCGGGTATGGACAAGACATTCCCTTGGTTTTCTGAAGCTGATCAAGATCGAGCGTCTGGGCTGGGTCGCTTTCGCGCTCGGCTCGAAAGTCCGCGGGCAGCCCCAGACCCTGGGCGAGCTGCTGGCCCACGCGGACAAGCAGAACCTTGCAACCCGCTACGGCGGAGTGCCTCGTTCTCGGCGCGGGCTGTCTGCTGGCCGAGTACCCACGGTCGATCATCTGCGGACATCTTCGGGTACAGCACCAACGGCCCGTACCGCGACAAGAACGGCTGTGAACGGCCTGCCTGCTGATGCGGCCCCAGCCCGAGGACCCGGCAAGCCGCCGCCACGATCACGGTGGAGCGCTCGGACAGCGCCCCGGGCCGGCGTCCAACGACCGGCCCGGGGCACCGCGCCTACTCCGTGTCCGCGTGGATCGCGGTCAGGATCGGCGTCCGCGCGGCCGACCGGGCCGGCCACAGGGAGGCGAGCACCCCGATCGCCAGCGTCACCAGTACGAACACCGCCAGCCGCGGCCACGGCACCACCAGCGTCAGCCCCGGCTGGCTCAGCACGCCCATCGCCCCGAGGGCGCCGCCCGTGACCAGGCCGATGCCCGCGCCGAGCATCGCGGTGAGCACCGATTCCCACCGCAGCACCGAGCCGACCTGCTTGCGGCCGAGGCCGACCGCGCGCAGCAGGCCGATCTCGCGGACGCGCTCCAGGGTGGACATCGTCATGGTGTTCACCACGCCGAGGGCGCCGATCAGCACCGAAACGCTCAGCAGCGCGTACAGGATGTTCAGGAACGCCGCCGCCGAGTCCGAAGCCGCGGCGGCGGCTTCGGACCTCGTCTGGACCGTCAGCACCGGGTTGGCGAGCGTTCGCTGGATCTGCCCGCGCAGCACCACCTGGTCCTGGCCCGGGGCGGCCCGCACCAGAATGCGCTGCGGCGCCGCGGACACCAGCCGCGCCGGGATCAGCGAGCTCTGGAGCGAGGACGACGGCGCGTCGTAGATCGCCACGACCGGCAGGGACACCGGCTGATCGGCCGAACTACGCGCCTGCAGCGAGCCGGACACCTCGGAGCCCACCGCCAGGTCGTACCTCCGGGCCGTCTCCGTCGAGACCGCGATGCCGCCGGCCAGGTGGTCGAGCGAGCCCTTGGTGACGGTCAGCGGAAGGAAGCCCTGGACACTCGACGGGTCCACCGCCGTCGCGCTGAGGAACCGGCGCTGCCCGAGCTCGATCGACGCCGGGATCATCGGGCTGACCGCCTGCACCCCGGGCAGCTTCGCCACCTCGGCGGTGGTCTCGGAGCTGAGGTCGGCGAACGGGATCGCGGTGATCTGGATGTCGGCTTTGGTGTCGGTCTCGGCCTCCTTCGCGTGCTTCGCCGCGACGGAGGCGATCATCACCGTGATCGCGGCGCAGACGGACAGGCCGATCATCAGTGTCGCGGCCGTGGCGGCGGTCCGGCGCGGGTTGCGGCGCGTGTTCTCCACGGCCAGCGTGCCGCGGATCCCGGACAGCCGGGTCAACGGCCTGCGCAGCAGCCCGGTCAGGCCGAGGGCCAGCCACGGCGTCAGCACGATCAGCCCGATCATCAGCAGCGGCGCGCCCAGGTACATCAGGTCCTGCGACCGGATTCCGGCCGCGGTGGTCAGCGCGCCGAGCCCGGTGATCGCCACCCCGACGAAGGTGCGGCGCCGCAACGACTTCGCCGATGGCGGCAGCCCGGACCGCAGCGCGGCGATCGGCGGGACGGCGGCCGCTCGCCGGGCCGGGACGTAGGCGGCGACCAGCGTCACCCCGACCCCGACCCCCAGCGCGGCGGCCACCGCGCCGCCGCTGAACACCCGCAGCGGCACGCCGGGACCGTTGATCACGGAGAACCCGCGGTCGAGCACCACGGCCACGCCGATCCCCAGCAGGTAGCCGAGCACCGTGGCGATGAGGCCGAGTACCCCGGCCTCGGCGAGCACTCCCCGGAGCACGTACCGCCGGGACGCGCCGACCGCCCGCAGCAGCGCGTTCTCCCGGGCGCGGGCCGCCGACAGCATGGTGAACGTGTTCGACACCAGGAACACCGCGACGAACAGCGCCACGGCCGCGAACAGCAGCAGGATCTTGGTGAGCTTGTCGTCGCCGCGGACGGAATCGAGCGAGGACCCGGTCTCGGTGTCGAACGTCGGCGGCGGCAGCGCGGCCCGCACGCGCGCGGCGAGCTCATCCTGGCTGACGCCGGGCGTGGCCACCAGGTCCACCGCCGTGTAGCTGCCCGGCGCCGGGCCGAACTGTGCGCGGGCGGTGGTGAGGTCGAACGCCACGAGCGTGCCGCCCCCGGCGAGCCGGGCATCTTCGGCGGCGAACAGCCCGGTGACCTCCACCTGGTGCACCTTGCCGTCGACGATCACCGGCACCTGGTCGCCGACCCGGTAACCCGTGCGCTCGGCGGTGAACCGGTCGAGCACGACCTGGCCCGGGCCGGCGGGCGCCCGGCCGGTGCTCAGCGGGTACCGGGCCGGGTCGTAGCTGACCCCGCCGGCGCGCTCGGGCGGCCCGGTGAGCTGCCCGTCCTTGCCGACCAGGAAGGCGTACCCGTCGGCGGTCGGCCGGATCTGCGCGACGCCGGGAATGGCGTGCAGCGGCCCGACGACGTCGTCGCCGAACGGGGTGTCGATCGTCGAGGGCCGGACCTCGACCGCGACGTCGGCCCGTGCGTGGGCCTGGGCCCGGCTGACCGAGGACCGGACCGCGTCGCCGTAGAGCAGCGAGCCGACGACGAACGCGACGCCGAGCACCACCCCGAGCGTGGGCAGCAGGAACCGCGCCCGGTGCGCGAGGATCGAGCGGAACGCGCGACGGAGCATCAGCGCACCTCCTGCGGTTCGAAGCGGCGCATCCGGTCCAGCACGCGGCCGGCCGTCGGCTGCGGCATCTCGTCGACCAGCCGTCCGTCGGCCAGGAAGAGGACCCGGTCGGCGTAACCGGCGGCGATCGGGTCGTGGGTGACCATGAGCACGGTCTGCCCCCATTCGCGGGCGCTGCGCCGCAGCAGGCCGAGGATCTGCGCGCCGGAGCGGGAGTCCAGGTTGCCCGTGGGCTCGTCGGCGACGGCGAGCGCCGGCCGGGTGATCAGCGCCCGCGCGCACGCGACCCGTTGCTGCTGACCGCCGGAGAGCTGCGCGGGCCGGTGGCCGAGCCGGGCGGCCAGCCCGGTGGCCGCGATGACCCGGTCGGTCCAGTCCGGCTCCGGCTTCCGGCCGGACAGCGACAACGGCAGGAGGATGTTCTCCCAGGCGCTCAGCGTCGGCAGCAGGTTGAAGGACTGGAAGACGAAGCCGATCTGCTCGCGGCGCACGCGGGTGAGCTTCTCGTCGTCCAGCGAACCCAGGTCGGCCCCGCCGAGGCGCACCCGGCCCGTGGTCGGCCGGTCGAGCCCGGCCAGGCAGTGCATGAAGGTCGACTTGCCCGAGCCCGAAGGGCCCATGACCGCGGTGAACTCGCCGCGGCCGAAGGCGGCGGTGACCCCGGCCAGCGCCACCACGGCCGCCCCGCCCTCGCCGTGGACCTTGCCGAGCTGTTCGACCTCGGCCACCGTTCGTTCGTTCATGGCGGCCATGCTCGCGCGGGTGCCCGCCCCGGCGGTTCAACCGGACTGACGAGTGGACCCGGGGCCACTCCGCCAAAGGGATGAGGCCCGGAACCGGGCACCTGTCCTACCGTGGCCGTCATGCTGGTCCTGATCGGAAGAACCTCCTGGGCGCAACGCCTCCTGCTCGGGCTGGGCGTGCTGGCCGCCGGGGTCGTGGGGCTCGAAAGCCTGAGCGCGGAGACCGTGGCGACCGGAGCCGGGCTGCTGATCTGCGGACTGCTTTCGCTGGTCGTGCTGGCGATGCCCACCGTGCGGGCCACGGTGGTGGCGGAGCTGGCGGTCGTCTCGCTCGCCTTCACCGCGCTGTGCCAGGTCCTGCCCGACGGGCTCGACAACACCTTCGGCCTGGTGGAGACGGTCGCGCTGGTCCTGCTGACCGTGCGGTCGGTGATCGACCTGCGCCCGGGCCGCTCGGTGCTGGTGGTGCCGCTGCTGTACCTCGCGATCGTGCTCACGCCCACCCGCTGCTACGACCTGGGGCGCCCGTACCTCGAGTACGCCGTGCTGGTGCTCGGCTTCGGCCTGCTGCTGGCGATCCTGCTCGGGATGTACCTGCGCCTGCACGACCAGCGCCGGATCGACGCCGCCGAGCTGGCCAGGCAGGCGCAACGGCTCGCCTACGCCCGGGACCTGCACGACTTCGTCGCCCACCACGTGACCGCGATCGTCGCCCAGACCCAGGCGGTCCGGTTCACCTCCGGCGCCGGGCAGCGGCCCGGCCCCGAGGTGTTCGACGAGCTGCTGGCCGGCATCGAGCGGTCCGGCGCGCAGGCGCTGGCGTCGATGCGGGGGATGATCTCCGTGCTGCGCAACGACGAACCGGCGCCGGCCCGCACGACGCTGGGCGAGGCGGTCGCCGAGCCGGTCGGGCACTTCGCCGGCCCGCCGGTCACCACCGACCTCGACGACGACCTCGCCACCACCCGGCTGGCCCCGCCCGTGCTCGACGCGGTGCACCACGTCGTGCAGGAGTCGCTCACCAACGTCCTGCGCCACGCGGGCGGGGCCACCGCGGTCGGGGTGCGGGTGCGCACCCGGCCGGACGCGCGGCTGGAGGTCGTGGTGACCGACGACGGAACGTCCACATCGGACACCTCCGGCAGCGGATTCGGCCTGATCGGGCTGGGCGAGCGGGTCGAGGTGGCCGGCGGCACGCTCACGGCGGGGCCCGCGGACGGTGGCTGGCGCGTGAGGGCGCTCCTGCCGCTGACGCCGGCTCTGCCATCATGACCGGCCATGAGCATCCGCGTGCTGATCGCCGACGATCAGGAGATGATGCGCTCGGCGTTCCGGATGATCCTGGACTCCCAGCCCGACCTGGAGGTCGTCGCCGCGGTCGGGAACGGCCGCGCCGCGGTGGACGAGGCCCGGCGGCTGCGCCCGGAGGTGTGCCTGCTCGACATCCGGATGCCCGAGCTCGACGGCCTGGAGGCGACCCGGCTGCTGGCCGGCCCGGGCGCGGCGCACCCGCTCAACGTGCTGATCGCCACCACGTTCGACCTGGACGAGTACGTGTACCGGGCGCTGCGCAACGGGGCGTGCGGGTTCCTGCTCAAGGACATGTCTCCGGCGCTGCTGGTCGAGGCCGTCCGCGCGGCCGCGGCCGGGGCGACCCTGATCGCCCCGACGGTGACCACGCGGCTGTTGTCGCACTTCGCCCTGGACCGCTCCGACCCGACGACCCCGGACACCACGCCGGACGAGCCGCTGACCGCGCGAGAGCTCGACGTGGTCCGGCAGGTCGCGCGAGGCCGCACGAACGGTGAGATCGCGGCGGAGCTGTACGTGACCCAGGCGACGGTCAAGACGCACCTGGCCAACGTGCAGCGCAAGCTGAGCGTGCGGAACCGGGTGGAGATCGCCGCCTGGGCCTGGCGGACCGGGCTGTGCGCTTAGGGATCGGTCCAGAACGAGAGGTGACGGGTCGGCTTTGCCGAGGAGTTTCCGTGATCACGGTGTGCGAGAGGAAGTTCTGACCGACGAAGCGTGGGCCTCGCTGATCCGCCTACGGATCCGCGCCGATATCGACCAAGCCGTCCTCTTCTCGGTTCAGGGCGACAACGGCGGTTAGGTGAGTGGGTAGCCGCGTTGTTTGCAGGCGGGCTTGGTGTTGTCGTCGGCGCCGGAACCGGGATCAGTCCCAGATGTGGTCGGCGGTGTCGGTGACACGCAGGACGAGGGTGATGTGGGCATACCACGCCCGCCACGACCGGATCTGGTAGGGATCGAGTCCGGCTTCGTTCTCGGCCTGCTGGAAGCACTCCTCGATCCGCCAGCGAGTCCCGGCGATCCAGGCCAGGTCCAGCAGCGTTGCTCTGCGAGGTCCGTAGCAGACGTAGTAGGCAGCCCGCGATCCGCTCATGCACCCGGTCCAGCTACCCCATCACCACATCGACCACCACAACGGAGATCCACCACAGCACCACCAACTGCCGTTGCAGTACCAGTCCGTGATCCGCCACCGCAAGCTCTCGCCGGACCGATTTCGGCGCGGCCGGTGCCGGGTCCGAGCCGCAGTCACGGTGATCCGAGATCGGGCGTCCGGGATCACGTGACCGCGGCTCGGCCGCGGGGTCACGGCCGGGGCAGGCCCACGCCGCGCACGCTCTGGTCGGCTGGGACGGTCCCGTCCACCAGGAAGTCCTCCACGAGCCGGTCGACGGCCGGATTGCCGCTGCGGACGTAGATGTCGTGGTCGCCCTCGTCGGTCACCGTGATCATCCGGGAGTTCCGGAACTGGGCGTGCGCCCGGCGGGCGCCTTCGATCGGCGTGGCCGGGTCGTGTTCGGACTGGACGATCAGCACCGGCGGCACCCCCTGGCCGTTCATCACCGGCAGCGAACGGGTCGGGCCCTGGTGGAAGGCGCACATCTGGAACCGCATCCAGGTCCCGGCGAACAGCGGCGCCCCGTGCTCGGCGAGGTAGCCGGTCCGGTCGATCACCGACTGGCGGTCGCCGGTCCAGGGGCCGTCGTTGCACAGGACCGCGAACAGCGTGGCGCTGGAGATGACGTCGTTCTCGTCGTCCGCGGCGGCGGCCACCCCCGCGGCCCCGTGGCGATCGGCCGGAGCCGCGCCCTGGGACGAGCTCAGGATCAGGGACAGGATCTCGGCCAGCGCGGGAAAGGCCGCTTTGTGCTTGAGGTTGCTCACGACGAGGTCGTCGAGAACGGCCGGGCCGACCGAGGTCCCGCCGAGGTCGACCGGTTTGCGGCCCAGCGCGGACCGCAGGTCTTCATAGCTCTTGCGCGCCGCTTCGCCGGTGGTGCCGAAGTGGTACTTGCCGTCGTAGCTCGCCATCCAGGGCAGGAAGTCCTGCCGCCAGCGGCGCTCGAAACCGTAGGGCTGGAGGCTGAACGACTGCTGCCAGCTCGCGGTGAACACGGTGGTCGAGTCGAGCACGAACCGGCCGGTCCGGTCGGGGAACAGCTGAGCGTAGTGCGCGCCGAGCCAGGTACCGGCCGAATACCCGACCCAGTTGATCTTCGGCCGGTCGAGCAGGATGCGCAGCAGGTCCAGGTCCTTCACGTTCTGGAACGTGTCGACCAGCGAGCCCAGCTCCCCGGAGTTGCGCTGGCAGGCTTGCTCGTAGTCGCGGACCGCGTCCGCGATCCGGCCCCGCACGGCCGGGTCCCGGGCGTCGAGATCGGCGCCGGCGGCCGTGGTGCCGCAGCTGATGCTCGTGCTCCGGCCCGTGCCGCGGGTGTCCATGCCGATGATTTCCTGGTGCGCGCGCACCCGGCTCTGGTTGCGCAGGACCGCGGGCAGCGGCCGGCCGGGGACCCCGGGACCGCCGGGGTTGGTGAACAGCGACGCGGTCGTCTCCCCGGTGGACCGCAGCCGGCTGGCCGCGATGGTCAGGTCCGCCCCCTGTCCGGGGTGGTCCCAGTCGCGGGGCGTCCGGAACGTCGCGCACTCGAGCTCGCCGGTGCCCTCGGGCCGGGGCGAGGGGAGTTCGGCGTCCGCGCAGAGGTGCCAGTCCAGCGTCTGCTGGGTGTACCGCGACGGGACAGCGGTGGAGTTCAGCGGCTCCGAGCCGGATGCGGGGTCCGCCGAAGCCGGCAGCCCGGCACTCACCAGCGAGCCGATCACGATCGGGAGCACCACGGCAAATCGGGTTGTCTTCATCTACCCCTCTTTCGCAAAGGACGCTTTTTCTCGCCCAGAAGACCATCGGGGAAGCGGGAAGACCCCTGTCATCTGTCATATCGGCCGGACCGGCACGATTCACCCCGGCCGATGTCCGTTTCGGGGGCCATCCCCACCGTCGGTGAGGGGGAGGGCCCTCGGAGGCGTTCGGGTTGTCGTCCCGGGGCGAAGGGACAGCCCCGATGACGCTGGGGCTGGTGAACGGAAAACTGTGCGCCAAGGGTCAGGTAGTTTTCGCTGTGATAAGGAACGTGATTGCTGATGTCGGTCAAGCGTGGTTTCACCGCCCGGGCGGTCGCGGTGGTCGCCGGGGCCGCGATCGGCGGGGCCGCGATGATGGGGTCCGCCGGAGTCGCGAACGCCGCCCAGCTCGAATACCTTTCGGTGTGCAACCAGGGGAACGGGAGCTTCACCGCGCAGGCCAGGGCGGGGGGCAAGAGCACCTTCGTGGCGACCCGCGGCAATTGCACGCGAATGCTGGTCGAGGACAACAGCCGGTTCACCGTCACCGTCATCAACTCCGGTGGCCAGCGCCGTGACGTGTTCACCGGCCGGACCTTCAGCAAGCAGGTCGGGCCGACCAAGGTCTCGGTCCGGGGCAGTTTCGCCAATGCGACCGTCGGGGTGTCGGTGGGGTAGCGATCGGCCGCGGTTCGCCGGAAAAGCCGAAGTGGCCGCTCGTCCCCTTCAGCCGTGCGGGTCGAGCTCAGCGCAGGAGATGACCCCGTTGTCGTCGGCGGCGTCCTTCTGCCAGCGCACGTTGTCGAACGTGGCGTCGAACTCCCCGTCGGCATACAACGCGAAGGGCGCGTCGGTGCGCTTGACGTCCAGCCCGTTTTCCATGAAGCAGGCCAACGGGATCTTCACCGTCGTACGCCGTCCGGCGGGCATCTGCTTGAACAGGTCCCCGGCCGCCAGCACCGACCGGCACGAGGGATAGCCGCAGAACGCGGAGAGCAGCACCCGGTTGCGGGGGGCGCTGTTCACCACGATGTCGAACGTGAGCACCCCCCTGCTGTCCACATAGGAGCTGAGATCCTGCGCGCGCTCGGGGGTCCGCAGGGAGAACCGGGACGGCACGGTTCCGTCCCAGTGCACGCGCAGGCCACCGTCGGCGGGCGTGGCGGTGATCCCCTTGCTCCGGTTGCCGTCCGGCTTCAGCCGGACGTCGGCCAGGGGCTGGACCGGGCCGATGAACCCGGTGAACGGGGCCACCGCACCGTTGCCGTAGATCGGCAGGGTTTCCGCGGAGGCGACCGGCCCGGTGGGGGTGGGTGCGTCGTAGACGCCGGTCTCCAGGTCGCCGCCGGGGATGGAGGACTCCGAGTTCATCCGGCCGAGCAGGAACAACGTCGTGCCGAGGGCGAGCACGACGACGATCGCCGCCGCCACGGCCGGTATCGGCCACGGCGACCGGCGCGGGGCCGGCGGCCGATCGGGCTCCGATGACCGGTCCGGCGCCGGTGGCCGGGTCCCGGGTCCCGGTTCCGGCCACCCCGGGCTCGGGTCCGGTGGCGGCCGGTGCGGTCGCGGGACCGTTCGGGACGGGGAGGGTTGCGCCGGAGCCGCCGGGCGGGCGGCGGCGACGGCCGCGCCGAGCGCCACGGTGAACTTGGGGTGCAGCGTGACCCGCACCGGCCGGTCGAACTCCTGCGCCACGAGCTGGGCGATGAGCGGGATGCGGGACGAGCCACCGGCCAGCAGCACCGCGGACAGGTCTTCGGGCCGCAGCCCGGCGGAGGCGACCGTGCGGCGCAGCGCCTCGGTCGTCAACCGGATCGACGGCCGGATCATCTCGTTGAACTCGACCCGGGTGATCGTCAGCTCGCGGGGCCCGGAGGGCAGCGGCACCGTGAGCCGCACGTCCGGTTCGACCGACAGCTCCTCCTTGGCCCGCACGCACCTGGCGCGGATTTCGGCCAGCGCGGACGCCTGGCCGGGCCTAGCCGGATCGAGGCCGGTGACCGCGCCGCCGAGCCGTCGGTCGACGTGCGCGACCAGCGTTTCGTCGAAGTCGGCGCCGCCCAGGTGCTCGATGCCGCCCGGGGTGCCGAGGATCTGCGTGCCGGCCCCCCGCACCCGCAGGATCGTGGTGTCGAAGGTGCCGCCGCCGAGGTCGTAGACGGCGACCACCTCTCCGTCGCCGAGCCGGCTTTCGCCCGAGTAGTGCGTCGCCGCCGCTTCCGGTTCGGTGATCAACCGGTAGTCGGCCACGTCGGCCAGGCGCATGACCTCGGTGAAGTGCTCCCGCCGGTACGGGCCCCAGATGGCCGGGCAGGTCACCACCACCGAGGCCGGCGGGCCTCCCGCGAAACCGGCCACCTCGCCCAGCACCGCACGCAGTTGTGCAGCCATCAGGGCGGCCGCGGAGTGCGCGGAGCCACCGAGCACCAACGGGGTCGGATCGCCGAGGCGACGCTTGAAGTTGCGGGCCAGCCGCGCCGGATCATCGGCGGCGGCCAGTGCCCGGGCGCCGGTCAGCATCCTGGTGTCGTCCGTCTGGTAAGCGACCGAAGCAGCGAGCAGGTCCGGGCCGAGGGGCACCACCCGGGCGTCCGCCCCGCCCGGGCCGGCGACGGCGGCGGCAGCGAACGAGGTCCCCAGATCGATGCCCGCTGCGTACCACATCAAGCCCTGTTCCCTCTGCGATCGGTTGTTCGTCCGCGGACCCCGAGCGCGGCGTACGGCCGGCCGAGCTTAGCGCCCGTGTGCGACCGAGGAGGGTCCGGTGATCACGAACAAGTAACCTCTCCGCGGTGCGGGCGCGAGAGAAGCGGGCGATCCACCGAGTCGCGGACTACCTGGCCGAAGCCGGGGCGGCGCCGCACCCCGCGATCCTGGCCGAGCTGATCGGCACCGGCCTCGGCGCGGCCGGGTGCGAGCTGAGCATCGGGACCGAACGGCACCGGTGGGGACGCGACGCGGGTAGCTGGTGGCAGCGGCCGGTGGCCCACGGCGGTGAGCGGCACGGTGCGCTCGCCGTCTCACCGGCTTCGCTGGGCCCGTTGCCGCGCCTGGTCGCGGTGCTCGGCGCGCCACTGGCCCTGGTGGACCTGGTCACCGCCGTTGACCGGGCGCGCCGGGCCGCTGACGCCGCCGCCGGCGAGCTGATCGATGAGCGGTGGCGGGCCATCGTGGAGCTCGAACAGGAACGCCGCGCACTCGAACGCGACCTGCACGACGGCGCCCAGCACCAGCTCGTCGCCCTGCGGCTGGCGCTCGCGCTGGCCGGCGCCACGGACGACCCGGCGTGGCGGGTCGCCCTGCTGGATCGGGTGGACACGGCGCACCGGGTGATCCGCGACACCGCCGCCGGGATCCTGCCGCTCGCGCTGGCCGCGGACGGCCTCGCCGCCGGGCTCGCCGCCGAGTTCTCCGGCCTCGACGACGTCGTGCTGCACCTGGCGGACCTGCGCCGCCGGTACTCCCCGGCCGTCGAGTCGACGGTCTACTTCACGTGCCTGGAGGCGGTGAACAACGCGCACAAGCACGCGCCGGGCGCACGCATCGGCGTCACCGTGCGAGACACCGGGAGCGGGGTGGAGTTCGTCGTCACCGACACCGGTGCCGGTTTCACCGATCGCTCGCCCCACTCCGGGCTGCACAACCTGGCCGCGCGGGCGAGCGCGGTGGGGGGAGTGGTCACCGTGCGCTCCGCGCCGGGCCGCGGGACCACCGTCACGGGTCTCCTCCCGGGCTGAGCAGTTCCTCGGCGGTGCGGATCAGCACCTCGCACGCCGCGCGGTCGCGTCCGCCGGTCGCGGGTTGTTCGGCGCGCGAACGCCACCACCAGTGCGCCTGCTCAGCGGCCGCGCGCACCTGGTGCTCTCCGGCGTCCGAGGCCAGGCCGAGACGGCTGCACGGATCCGGGCCCAGCGCTCCGAGCAACCGGGTGGCCGCCGCAAAGACCTCGGGCGCGGCGCCGCGCAGCAGGGGTGAGCCGCGGCGCTGAAGCTCGTCGAGCAGGTCCAGCTCGGCCAGGGCATGGGTCTCGACGCCGAATCGTTCGAACGACCAGCGCAGGGGGTGGCCCTCGGGCAGCCGGGGCACCAGCTCCCGCGCGGTCACCAGCGCCCGGCGAGTGGCGATGACCGGTCCCCAGTTCACGAGCTTGCCGACCAGCTCCGTCGGGTCCGCCGACTCGCTCAGCTCCACGCGTTGCCGGCCCTGGCGCAAGGCGTCGCGGAACTCGGGCGGCGGCGAGCCGGGACACAGCACCGCGTCCACGGAGCCACGAGGGCCCTCGTCGGCGAGGAACTCCCGAGCCAGTGCCGCGTCAGCCGGCGGATCGACGTCGAGCACCGTCACCGCGAGCACGCCCGCACGGGCCAGACCGGGCTTCGCCGCACCGGCGGCGTCGATGACCGCGAGCCTCGGCGGCTGGGCCAGCCGCACCGCGACCGCGTCCCAGAGCGGCCGGTCGGGGCCATCAGCGGTGGCCCGCCGGCCTTCCTGCACCAGCTCCCAGACGCGGGTGTAGGCGAAGTTCCCCTCGTACCGGGGCAGCGGCCGCTCGGTGTGGCCGGGTTCCAGCCGCTCCGCGACTCGCACCTCCACTTCGGCGTGGCCGTCGCGCACTTCGCACCGCATCGTCCCGCCGAACAGGACGACGCGCTCGGCGTCGTGTTCGAGTGCGTCGCGGAGCCACTCGGTGCTCCACTGGGTCGCGGTGGCGATCCGGGCGCGCAAAGCGTTGTCCCGGCGCAGCTCGACGGTCACCACATCGGCGCCGCCCCTGGCGCCCGCCACGACGTTCAGCACGGCGGCGACGGCGTGGTAGAGCCCGGATTCGAGCTGCCACTCGACGCGACGGCCCAGGTCGCCGCGGAACCGCACGGGCCGGGGCAACGTGGCCGCCAGCTCCTCCAGCGCGGCCCTCGGCCCCCGGTCGGGCAGCAGCGCCGGGTACACCCCGCGAGCCACCCCGCGGAAGTTCTCCAGCAGTTCGTCCAGCGCGTCGTTCACCCGGGCCAGCTCGCGGTCCAGGGGCGGGTCGGACGCGGCGACCAGGCGGGTGCGCACCTCGTCGAGATCGCGCAGCGTGGTCGCGGTGATGGCCCGGACCAGCCGTCGCCGCTCCAGCTCGCGGACCCGGACCAGCCGCGCCCGCGCCGTCCGCACCCCGACGCGCAACGCCGCCGCCCGCGCCTCGGCTTCATCCCGTTCGCCGCGCAACCGCCCCGTCCGCACCGCGATCGCCAGCCAGCTCGCGGTTTCCCATAGCGCCGCCCGCTCCCGGTCCCCCCACCGACGCGGACCGGCGACGTGCAACGACCCGCCTCCGGCGACGGGTTCGCGCGCCACTTCACCGGGGTAGTCACCGGCCCGCGGCCACTTCGTGACGACGCGGCCGTCCTGGCGGTGGGTGACCTGACCGTCGACCGCGAGGGCGAGTTCGCGCACCAGCGCCTCGGCGAGCCGGCCGGGTGGCACGCTCGCTGCGAGCTCGTGCGGGGCCTTGCCTGCGGACACGGCGGTCAACCCCCGTCGATCCGGGCGGAGCGCAGGTAGGCGAGCACCGCGAGGACGCGGCGGTGGTGCACGGTCGCGTCACCGGGAAGGCCGAGCTTGGTGAAGATCGACGCGGTGTGCTTCTCGACCACCTTGGTCGAGACGAACAGCTCCTGGGCGATGCCGTTGTTGGCGCGGCCCTCCGCCATCAGGCGGAGCACCTCGAGCTCGCGATCGCTCAGCGCGGCGAGCGGGCTGTTCGTGCGATCGCCCGGGATCTCGACGAGCCGTTTGGCCAGAACGGGCTCGAGGACTATCTCGCCCTCGGCGATCCGCTGCAGCGTGTCGGCGAGCACTTGCACACTGGCGATGCGGTCCTTGAGCCGGTACCCGATGCGCTCGGTGCCGATCTCCAGCACCCGCGTCAGGTAGTGCGTCTCGGCGTAGTGCGAGAGCAGCAGCAGCCCGATTTCCGGGTGGACGGCCCGGATCCGTTCGGCGACGGTGAGACCGCCGTCGGGTTCGGGGGGCATCCGGATGTCGAGGATGGCCAGGTCGACCGGCTCGGTGGCGACGACGGCGAGCAGCTCGGTACCGCTGCCGACCTGGCCGACGACCTGGTGGCCGGCCGCGGTGAGCAGCAGCACGAGACCTTCACGGAACAGTGCGCCGTCTTCGGCGATGGCTACCCGCACAGCATCCTCCTGACCCGCACCCGCACCGTGCCGCGCGTGCCGGCCTCAGCGTAGGCAACGGGCCGGAGCGGGCAGACCGGTGCTGGTCCGGCCCGCTCGAAGTCACCGACCGGCCCCGTCCCGAGCTGCCCCGCCGCATCCCTTGCGTACACCCGCGCCGGGCACGAGCCCCGAAGGGTCCCGCACCCGGCGCGGGCGGGGAAACCGGATCTCAGAAGCGGATGTCCGGCCCCTTGACGGTGCTGACGTCCAGACCGGTGCGCGGGTCGTACGACGTGGCGGCGATGAACTTGCCGCCGGGGGAGACGAAGAACCGGACCGGTTCCGGGCTCTTCCCGGTCAGCGAGACCGTCTCGCAGTGACCGCGCGGGACGACCGCGGTGCTGAGACCTCCGCGGCCCGGGAACGTCGCGTAGGAGTCGTAACCGCCCCTGGAGCAGAGGACGAACTCTCCCGGGCTGCTGTCGCCCCCGGGGATGTCGGCCGCCGCGCTGCCGGCCACCGCGGCACCGAGCGCGGTACCCACGACCATGGTCAGCACGGCCCCGCGCCCGGCGAACCGGGCAATGGTGTTCTTCATGCGGAACTCCTCATCTCGATCCTGAATCGGCCGGTGATTTCCCCGGGATCACCCATCGGCGGCGATCCCGGCGCCCGGGCCGGGGGGGAACCCGGATCGCGTCCGATCCCCCGGAGACCGGTGCGGGCTCGTGTTCGTCACCGCCCTGCCAGCTACACGGCATCCGGGTCCGCCGGGGTTCATCGGCCTGGGGAGAGGCCGGGCCCTGGTCCGGCCTCGGCCCGGTTCGAGGGACAGCCCTACCCGGGGACCGGGGGCGGCCCCCGCGGAATTCGCGGGCCAGTACCCCGCGCCGGAGGGACAGTACCGGCGACTTCCCGGCCCCGGGCGGCGATGCTCATCCAGGACAGCGCATCGACCACGGAGGAACGAGATGCCCACGCTGGACGACATCGTCCGAGTCCACGGTCCTGCCTTGCGCTCCTACGCCACCGGCCTGACCGGTGATCGGTACCTGGCCGAGGATGTCGTCCAGGAGACGTGGCTGCGGGCGTGGCGCCACCTCGACCGCCTCGCCGAGGACCGTGGGCCGGTGCGCGCGTGGCTCATCCGGGTGGCTCACAACGTCGCCGTCGACCTGCACCGCCGCCGGCGGGCGCGCCCGCTCGAGATCGAGTTTCCCGCGTCGGGCTTGGAAGCGGTGGCCACGGTGTCCAGCCCAGTCGAAGAAGTCGAGGAGCGGATCGTCGTGGGCGCCGCCCTCGGAAGCCTTTCGGCCTCGCACTCCGACACCCTGATGGCGGTCTACTTCGCCGATCGCACCGCCGGCTCGGCCGCGGCGGCGCTCGGAATTCCGGTGGGCACGGTCAAGAGCAGGCTGCACCACGCCCTGCGCACCCTGCGCGCCCCCGGTTCCCCGCTTCAACCGGCGTGATCGAACCCTCGAGAAAAAGGATCGAGAATGAAGAGTCTTCGCCCGCTGACGGCTGCCTGTCTCACCAGTATCGCTCTCGCGGTCACTTCAGCCGCTTTCCCGGCGCTCGCCGACGCCAGCCCTCGGCACTACACGTCGTACGGAGCGTGCCTCACCGCCGGCAACAAGCTGGCCCAGCAGGCCAAGGTGCACAACTTCGCCTGTGTCGCCGAGCCGAACAAGGGCCCGCACCCGCACACCATCTGGGACTTGGTCATCTATTCCTGAGCGGAACAAGAATTCAATTTCGGAGAAGGAGATAATGTGGTGAAACGAATGGTGATCGCCGTACTGGCCGGGCTGAGCGTGCTGACCGCCGCCGCGGCCCCCGCGTCCGCGTCCGCGTCGGGCTTCGTGTACACGGGAATGTGGTACAAGACCAAATCCGCCTGCGAGAAAGCCTGGCAGAAGGGCCAGGGCGGCCCGCTCAACCCGAGCCTGCCCCACCAGTGCCGGTACAACAAGGTCGGCGTCTACGAACTCTGGGCCTACCAGCTGTGAATGCCTGAACGCAGCCGGACGGGCCGGTGAAGCCGCGGTTCGGGAGGGACCGGCTTCACCGGCCCCGGCGGAAATGCGCGGGGCCTCGCCTCACCAGCGCGAAACCTGGCCCGGGGGCGCCGCGAAGGCACCCCGCGCACGAGACCGCCGCCCTGACTGGTGCAAGCACACACACTGCTGCGAACCACCGGTGAGACTCCCGGAGCGGAGCGCATCTCGAAGCAATCTCCGGCCTGATGCATTCCGCCGCGCTCCGGCCGGAGGAGGCACGAACCTCCGCAGGGAGCAGTTGGCGCTGCCGCCGCAGCAATGCGATGCGGGAAGTGGCTCTGCCTCGAAGGATCAAGGCCCTACATCGACGCCCGGTGGACGGACACGGGCACGGTGGGGGAGGACCGGCCGCTCAAGTCGCGGTCCGCAGGGGAGGTGTGGCCGGTGCCGGGCGTGCCGGAACTGACTGCCATCCTGTGGCGACACGTCGAACGATTCGGCTACGGCTCGGATAGACGCCTGTTCGTCGGTGAGCGCGGAGGACCAGTCTCGAAGGTCCACCTACACCGAGGTATTCCGTGCGGCGCGTGAGGCGACGTTCACGCCCTACGTCCTGCGGGGCCCTTTGGTTGCCAGTGCGGCACGCCGCAGTGAGCACGTGGCTTGCTGCCGGGGTGCCGGCGGCAACGGTCACGCAATGGGCGGGTCAGTCGATTGCGGTCCTGCTGGAGGTCTACGCCAGCTTCCTCGACGGCGGTGAGCAAGCTGCGCCTCGCCAGGTGGAGACGGCTCTGGGCTCGGTCTTGTGAGGGTTTGGCCGCACATTGGCCGCTGGCGCCCGGATTCCGCCGCCGTCGGCTGTAGTCCGCCGGGTAAGACACGAATCGGCCCCCACTGCGTTTCCGCTGGTGGGGGCCGATTTCGCGTGTTCAAAGCCTGTGCCCTCGGCAGGATTCGAACCTGCGACACCTGCCTCCGGAGGGCAGTGCTCTATCCCCTGAGCTACGAGGGCTGACCGCCGCTTGACGCGACGGGGGAAGCTTAGCGCACACCCCTGGGGTCGCCGACAACCGGGCGGGTCTCACCACGTGATCACGCTCGCCGGCGCTGCTAACGTCGGACGGGCCGAGGGAAGGGAGCCCCACTGTGGCCGCCGAGCCGTTCGAGGTCAGGATCACCGAAGCCGAGATCGCGGATCTGCGGGAGCGGTTGCGGCGGACGCGGTGGCCGGAGGCGGAGCCGGTGGACGACTGGTCACAGGGGTTGCCGCTGGCCTACGCGCAGGAGTTGTGCCGAAGCTGGGCCGAGGACTACGACTTCGGCTTCGCCGCGCGGGTGAACGCCTTCCCGCAGTACCGCGACACCGTCGACGGGCTCGGGATCCACTTCCTGCACGTCCGTTCGCCGGAGCCGGGGGCGTTCCCCCTGGTGCTCACGCACGGGTGGCCGGGTTCGGTGCTCGAGTTCCTGGAGGTCCTCGGGCCGTTGACCGACCCGCGGGCGCACGGCGGGGATCCGGCCGACGCGTTCCACGTGGTCGCGCCCTCGTTGCCGGGATACGGGTGGAGCGACAAGCCCACGGAGACCGGGTGGGGCGTCGATCGCATCGCCCGGGCGTGGGACGCGCTGATGGTTTCGCTGGGCTACGAGCGTTACGGCGCGCAGGGCGGGGACTGGGGTTCGGCGGTGTCCGGTGCGCTGGGCGAGGTCGCGCCCGAGCGGGTCGCCGCCGTGCACGTCAACATGGGGGCCGCCCCGCAGGGCACCTTCGACGACCCGACGCCCGCCGAGCTGGCCAACCTCGAGGCCGCGAAGGAGTTCCAGCGCACCGGCCGGGGGTATTCCGGCCAGCAGTCGACCCGGCCGCAGACGCTCGGCTACGGGCTGACCGACTCCCCGGCCGGGCAGGCCGCCTGGATCGCCGAGAAGTTCTGGGCCTGGACCGACAACGACGGCCACCCCGAAGGCGCGGTGTCACGGCAGAAGATCCTGGACGCGATCTCGGTGTACTGGTTCACCGCCTCGGCCACCTCGTCGGCGCGGCTGTACTGGGAGAGCTTCGGAGGCTTCCGGAACAAGGTCACGGCGCCGTCCGGGCTCTCGGTCTACCCGCGTGAGATCTCCCGCCCGTCGCGGCGGGAGGCCGAGCTGCGGTTCACCGACCTGCGCTGGTTCGAGGAGCTGCCGCGCGGTGGCCACTTCGCCGCCCTGGAGCAGCCGGAGTCGCTGGTCGAGCAGGTTCGCGGGTTCTTCCGCCTCTTCCGCTGAGCCGGTCCAGCCCCCGGAAGGGCCACGTCCGGGGGCTGGTCCCGATCGCCTTTCCCTCGCTAAGGTGAACTTAGGCTAGCCTGTATTGCACATATGCGCATGTGACTATATATTTTCCCTGGGACCACGCTGGAGCACGGTCTTGCCGGGCACCGATCAGGGAGGCGAAGCATGGGGCACGGACACGGGCACGGACAGGCGGTCGCGCCGGGCAGCGCCTCCGGGCGGTACGTGCGCGCGCTGGTGATCGCCCTGGCCATCGGCGCCGGGTTCATGGTGCTGGAGTTCGTGGTCGGTTTCGCCACCGGCTCGCTCGCGCTGATCTCCGACGCCGCGCACATGTTCACCGACGTGCTGGGCGTCGGCATGGCGCTCACCGCGATCGTCCTGGCCCGGCGCAGCGGCCCGACGCCCAGCCGCACCTTCGGGATGTACCGCGCCGAGGTCCTCGCCGCCCTGGCCAACGCCGTGCTGCTGTTCGGCGTCGCCGGCTACGTGCTGGTGGAGGCCTTCGGCCGGATCAGCGACCCACCGGCCGTGGCCGGGCTGCCGGTGCTGCTGGCCGCGGCGGCCGGGCTGGTCGCGAACATCGTGTCGTTCCTGCTGCTGCGCTCGGGCGCCAAGGAGAGCCTGAACGTCCGCGGCGCCTACCTCGAGGTGATCGCGGACCTGATCGGCTCGGTGGGCGTGCTGCTCAGCGGGGCCATCACCCTGACCACGGGCTGGCGCTACGCCGACCCGATCATCGGCGTCGCGATCGGGCTGTTCGTGCTGCCGCGCACCTGGACGCTGGCCCGGCGCGCGCTGCGCATCCTCTTCCAGCACGCCCCGACCGGAGTCGACGTCGGCGAGATCAGCACCGAGCTGGCCGCGCTGCCGGGGGTCGAGGACGTGCACGACCTGCACGTCTGGACCCTCACCTCCGGCATGGAGGTGGCCTCGGCCCACCTGACCCTCAAGGGCGAGGCCGAGCAGTCCGCCGTGCTGACCGAGGCGCAGGACCTGCTCTCGGCGCGGTATTCGATCAGGCACGCCACGCTGCAGGTCGAGGCGCCGCACTGCGCGCGAAGGTGTCAGGAGCTGTCCTGGTAGAACGCCCAAGGAGCGGGGCCGCCCGAGTGAATCCGGGCGGCCCCGCTCCTGGGGCGGGTGGTCAGGGCGCGGGCAGCGGCTGAGCGCCCCGGGCCTGCAACATCAGCTTCATCTGGTCCATCTCGGCGCCCTGCGAGGCCAGCATGCTGACCGTGAGCTGCTTGAGCGCCGGCAGGTTCGAGTGGGCCTGCGCGTACTCCGCCATCGCCGTGCCGCCCTGGTGGTGGCGCAGCATGAGCTGGAGGAAATCGACGTCCAGCGCCCGGCCGGAGAGCGTGCGCAGCTTGGCCAGCTCCGCATCGGTGGCCATGCCGGGCATCGGGGCGCCGCCGGCCGGGGCGCTGGTCGGCATGGCCATGCCGGCGTGGCCCATCGGCTCGCTCATCCAGGTCATGTACGCGCCGGTGGTCTGCTCGGGCTGGTCCCACAGCATGAGCCAGCCCTTCATCCGGCCGACCTGGTCGGTCTGCGTGCTCTCGATGTCGAACGCGAGCTGCTTCACCTCGGGATCGGTGGTGTGGTCCCGCGCCCAGTTCGCCATCGTGACCGCCTGGAGGTGGTGCACCGACATGTCCTGCGCGAAACCGACCTCGACCGAGCCCGCGCCCGGGGCCGAGGCCGACGGGCCGCCGTCGGTGAGCCGGGTGGCGAACATGCCGATGGCCGCGCCGATCAGCAGCACCGCGAGCAGCGCTCCGCCGATCACCACCCAGCGCGACCAGTTCGGCCGTTCGCCGGTTTCCGGTTCGAGGCCGGTTTCGGCGCTCACGTCGGCGCTCACGTCACTGTCCGGCCGGCGGGGCCGAGGGCGCGCCCGAGCCCGGCACGGTACCGGCGTCACCCTGGGCGCCGGTGCTGCCCTTGTAGTCCATCGGCTTTGCGTCCGGGCCCGGCTTGCTCGGGTCGAACGGCGGCGGGTTGGACGGGTCGAACTGGCCGGGGCCGAGCGCGTCGCAGGACGCGCCGATCTCGGGGTAGACCCCGTTCGGGTTGGTCCGCAGCGCGGCGATGAACTGGTCGATCCGCGGGTCGTCGGCCTTGGCCAGCTTGAGCTGGTGGCCCCAGGACTGGAGCGAGATCGGCTGGTCCAGACCCGGGTACGGCGACATCATCGTGTAGGGCTTGCCCTTGACCCGCGCCGAGAGCAGGGCCAGCTGGTCCCCGGTCACCTGCTGCGGGTTGTAGGCGATCCACACGGTGCCGTGCTCCAGGCTGTGCACCATGTTCTCGCTGCGCACCGCGTTCGGGTAGACGACGCCGTTGCAGGCGGCCCAGAAGCCGTCGTGCGGACCGCCGAAGGGCGGCGAGTGGTCGTAGGCCACGCGCTCGGTCGGCAGGATGTGCACCGAGCCGGCGTAGGTGCCGGTGACGACGCCCGGGATCTTCTTGGACGGGTCCGGGTTGCCCGCGGTCGGCGCGAACGCGGCCGCGGCCTCGTCCCGCGACTTCTGCTCGCGCTGCGGCTCGGACTTGGCCAGGTAGTAGGTGATCACCGAAGCCAGGAGGGCCACCACCACGACGACACCGATGATGGTGCCCCACGGTGTGCCCTTCTTGGCGACGACCGAACGGCCCTTGGCCGCTTTGACCGCCCCGCCGGGCGTCCCCTTCTTCCTGGTTGTCCCGTTCGCCATGGTTCCCGCGATCTCCTCGTGAGGGATTGGAGGGATCCGGACGGACCCAGCCCCAGGCCAGTGTAGAGAACTGGCGTCTGATCACCGTGAACACCTCGTGCGATCACCGTGGGTGTGACCGCGCTCCCGGCACCGCCCGGCCGCCGTGGGCGTCCGACCTGGGCACACCTAGAATTCAGCGGGTGACTCCCGCCGCTCTCGCCGACCTGGTCCGCCGCTCCGCCGTGGAGGTGCTCGAAGCACGGGGCCTCGACGCCGCCGTGCTGCCGGAGCAGGTGACCATCGAACGCCCGCGCAATCCCGAGCACGGCGACTACGCGACCAACCTCGCCCTGCAGGTGGCCAAGAAGGCGGGCCTGAAGCCGCGCGAGTTCGCCGAGGCGCTGGCCGAGGTCGTCGCGGCCGCCGACGGGGTCGACGCCGCCGAAGTCGCGGGCCCCGGCTTCCTCAACTTCCGGCTCGCGGCCGGGGCCCAGGGCGAGGTCGTCCGCCAGGTGCTCGCCGCGGGTGACGGCTACGGCCGCGGCGACGCGCTGGCCGGGCGCGTGATCAACCTCGAGTTCGTCTCGGCCAACCCGACCGGGCCGATCCACCTCGGCGGCACCCGCTGGGCCGCGGTCGGCGACGCGCTGGGCCGGGTGCTGTCCGCGCAGGGCGCCCAGGTCACGCGGGAGTACTACTTCAACGACGCCGGAGCGCAGATCGACCGGTTCGTGCGCTCCCTGATCGCCGCGGCCAAGGGGGAGCCGGCCCCGGAGGACGGGTACGCGGGCGGGTACATCACCGACATCGCGGCCGAGGTGATCAAGGCCGAGCCGAGCGCGCTGTCGCTGCCCGAAGCCGAGCGGCACGAGGCCTTCCGCCGGATCGGCATCGAGCTGATGTTCACCGAGATCAAGCAGAGCCTGCACGAGTTCGGCACCGACTTCGACGTCTACTTCCACGAGAACTCGCTGCACGCCTCCGGCGCCGTCGACGCCGCGGTGCAACAGCTCAAGGACTCCGGCAACCTCTACTTCGACGCGGGCGCCTGGTGGCTGCGCTCCAGCGAGTACGGCGACGACAAGGACCGGGTGGTCATCAAGACCGACGGCCGCCCGGCCTACATCGCCGGCGACCTCGCCTACTTCAAGGACAAGCGCAACCGCGGCGCCGACCTGTGCATCTACATGCTCGGCGCGGACCACCACGGCTACATCGCCCGGCTCAAGGCGGCGGCCGCGGCCTTCGGCGACGACCCGGCCAGCGTCGAGGTGCTGATCGGCCAGATGGTGAACCTGGTCAGCGACGGCAAGCCGGTGCGGATGTCCAAGCGCGCGGGCACCGTGATCACCATGGAGGACCTGGTCGAGGCGGTCGGGGTCGACCCGGCGCGCTACGAGCTGATCCGCTACTCCGTGGACTCCTCCCTGGACGTCGACCTGGACCTGCTGCGCAAGCACTCCAACGACAACCCGGTCTACTACGTGCAGTACGCCCACGCCCGGCTGCGCTCGATGCAGCGCTCGGCGGCCGACCTCGGTCTGAAGCCGGAGGCGATCGTCGCGGACGTCGACGGTGTCCAATTCGGACTGCTGACCCTGCCGGTCGAAGGCGACCTGGTGCGCACCATCGGCGAATACCCCGCCATGGTGCGCCGCGCCGCGGAGATGCGTGAGCCCCACCGGGTCGCGCGTTACCTCGAAGAGCTGGCCGGCGCGCTGCACAAGTTCTACGCCGTGCGCGAGGCGCGGGTGCTGCCGCAGGGCGACGAGGAGGCCACCCCTCTGACCTACGCCCGTCTCGCGCTGTGCGAGGCCGCTCGCCAGGTGCTGGCGAACGGACTGTCCCTGCTCGGTGTCTCCGCTCCGGAACGGATGTAACCCATGGCGCACCCCGCGGGCCCCCGCCACGCCGACGTCCACCCCCATGCCGACGCCTCCGGGTTCCCGCCCGCGAATGCCGTCGAGCTCGACCTGCTTCCCGCGAAAGTGTGGCCGCGCAACACTTTCCGCGCCGCCGACGGGGTGGTGCGGATCGCCGGGGTCGACGTGCGCGAGCTGGCCGAGACCTACGGCACGCCGTTGTTCGTGGTCGACGAGGCGGACTTCAAGTCCCGCTGCGCCGACTACGCCGAGGCGTTCGACGACCCGGCGCTGGTGCACTACGCGTCGAAGGCCTTCCTCTCCATCGAGATCGCCCGCTGGGTGGCCGAGCAGGGGCTGAGCCTGGACGTCTGCAGCGGCGGCGAGCTGGCCGTCGCGCAGCGCGCCGAGTTCCCGCCCGAGCGGATCACCTTCCACGGCAACAACAAGTCGGTGGCCGAGCTGGAATACGCGGTGGAGGCCGGGGTCGGCACCGTGGTGGTCGACTCCTACTTCGAGATCGCCCGGCTGGCCGAGGTGGCTGCGCGGCGCGAGGTCGTGCAGCCGGTGCTGGTGCGGGTCACGGTGGGCGTCGAGGCGCACACGCACGAGTTCATCGCCACCGCGCACGAGGACCAGAAGTTCGGCTTTTCCCTGGCCTCGGGCGACGCCGCCGAGGCCGTCCGCCGGGTGCTGAACGCCCCTTCGCTGAAGCTGACCGGGTTGCACAGCCACATCGGTTCGCAGATCTTCGACGCCGACGGCTTCGAGGTCGCCGCCCGCCGCGTGGTCGGGCTGCTCGCCGAACTGGCCAAGGAGCACGGCCGGGAGCTGCTCGACCAGCTCGACCTGGTCGACCTCGGCGGCGGTTTCGGCATCGCCTACACCGAAAAGGACAACCCGCCGCCGCCCGCGCAGATGATCACGCAGATCCGCGAGATCGTGCGCAAGGAATGCGCGTACGCGGACCTGCCGGTGCCGCGCATCGCGGGGGAGCCGGGCCGCGCCATCGCCGGACCGGGCACGATCACGCTGTACGAGGTCGGCACCATCAAGGACGTCGCGCTCGGCGACGAGACCGCCCGCCGCTACGTGAGCGTCGATGGCGGGATGAGCGACAACATCCGCACCGCCCTGTACGACGCGGTGTACGACTGCCGCGTGGTCTCGCGCTCGGCCGACGGCAACGACCCCGCGGCCGCCACCCTGTCCCGAGTGGTGGGAAAGCACTGTGAGTCCGGCGACGTCGTGGTCCGGGACTGCTGGCTGCCCGACACACTGGCCCCCGGCGACCTGCTGGCCGTCGCGGCGACCGGTGCTTACTGCTACTCCATGGCGAGCGGCTACAACCGGCAGCCGCGGCCGGCCGTGGTGGCCGTGCGCAACGGCGGCGCCCGGGTCCTGCTGCGGCGGGAGACGACGGACGACATGCTGCGCCTGGAGGTCTGACAAGTGCCCACCGAGTCTTCTGGGGCCACCGGCTCCCCGCCGCCGGCACTGTCGGCTTCGGACGGTCGCGCGATCAGGGTCGCCCTGCTCGGCTGCGGCACGGTCGGCCGTGAGGTGGCCCGGCTGCTGGTCGAGCAGGCCGACGAACTGGCGGCGCGCGCCGGGGCGAGGGTGGAGCTGGCCGGTATCGCCGTGCGCCGCCCGGGCAAGCACCCGGAGCTGCCCCGCGAACTGCTCACCGACGACGCGGCGGGCCTGGCCGCCCGGGCCGACGTGGACGTGGTGGTCGAGCTGGTCGGCGGGGTCGAGCCGGTCCGCGACTGGCTGCTGAGCGCGCTGCGCGCGGGCAAGTCCGTGGTCACGGCCAACAAGGCGCTGCTGGCCGAGTACTCGGCCGACCTGTTCGAAGCGGCCGACGCCGCCGGGGCCGACCTCTACTTCGAGGCCGCCGTGGCCGGCGCCATCCCGCTGCTGCGGCCGCTGCGCGAATCGCTGGCCGGGGACCGCATCACCCGGGTGATGGGCATCGTCAACGGCACCACCAACTACATCCTGTCCGCAATGGACTCCACCGGCGCGGGTTACGCCGAGACGCTCGACGAGGCCGGGCGCCTCGGATACGCCGAGGCCGACCCGACCGCGGACGTCGACGGGTACGACGCCGCGTCGAAGGCCGCGATCCTGGCGTCGCTGGCCTTCCACACCCGGGTCACCGCTTCGGACGTGCACCGCGAGGGCATCGCCGACGTCACGGCGGCCGACCTGGTCGCCGCGCGGGTGCTGGGTCGTACGGTGAAGCTGCTGGCCATCTGCGAGCGGGTGAAGGCCGACGACGGCGCCGAGTCCGTGTCCGCCCGGGTGCACCCGGTGATGATCCCGCGCAGCCACCAGCTGGCCGGGGTGGGCGGCGCGTTCAACGCCGTCTACGTGGAGGCCGACGCGGCGGGGCAGCTGATGTTCTACGGCCAGGGCGCGGGCGGCGCGCCCACCGCGAGCGCCGTGCTCGGCGACCTGATGGCGGTGGCCCGCAACCGGGTCGCGGGTGGCCGCGGCCCGCGCGAGTCCGCGCACGCCGCGCTGCCGGTGCGCCCCATGGGCCAGACGCCCACGCGCTACCACGTGAGCCTCGACGTCGCCGACCGCGCGGGCGTGCTCGCGCAGGTGGCGCAGGCCTTCGCGGGCCACGGCGTGAGCATCGCCGCGGTGCGCCAGCGCGACGCGAACGACACGGCCAGCCTGGTCGTGGTCACCCACCTGGCCCCGGACTCGGCGTTGCAGTCCACTGTGGACGAGATCGCCAAGCTCGACGTGGTGCACGAAGTCGTCAGCGTGATGCGCGTGGAAGGCGAAGACCAATGAGCGCAGCTTGCAAGCGAATCATCGTGGTTCAGGTCGGCGCCTCCTTGGTGTGCAGGGTGCAACTCCGAATCGAGGCGGCGGCATGAGCGCAGCTGGCAAGCGAATCATCGCTGTTCAGGTCGGCGCCTCCTTGGTGCGCAGGGTGAAATTCCGAATCGAGGCGGCGGCATGAGCGCATGGCCCGGGATCATCGAGGCGTACCGCGACCGCATTCCGGTGCCGGACGGGGCGAAGGTGGTGACGCTGGGCGAAGGCGACACACCGCTGCTGCCGGCTCCGCACCTGTCCGAGCTCACCGGGGCCGAGGTGCACCTCAAGGTGGAGGGCGCGAACCCGACCGGCTCGTTCAAGGACCGCGGGATGACCGTGGCCATCACGCACGCGCTGGCCAGCGGGCTCAAGGCGGTGATCTGCGCGTCCACCGGCAACACCTCGGCCTCGGCCGCCGCGTACGCCGCACGCGCCGGGCTCACCTGCGCGGTGCTGGTGCCCCAGGGCAAGATCGCGATGGGCAAACTGGCTCAGGCCGTGCTGCACGGCGCGCGCATCCTGCAGGTCGACGGCAACTTCGACGACTGCCTGGAGCTGGCCCGCAAGACCTCGGCCGACTACCCGGTGACGCTGGTGAACTCGGTGAACCCGGTGCGCATCGCCGGGCAGAAGACGGCCGCGTTCGAGATCTGCGACGTGCTCGGCCGCGCGCCGGACGTCCACTGCCTGCCGGTCGGCAACGCCGGCAACATCACCGCGTACTGGCGCGGGTATTCGGAGTACGCCGAAGACGGTGTGGTGAAGAACACGCCGCGGATGTTCGGTTTCCAGGCCGCGGGCGCGGCCCCGCTCGTGCACGGGGCGCCGGTCACCGCACCGGACACGATCGCCACCGCGATCCGCATCGGCAGCCCGGCTTCCTGGGCCGGCGCGGTGATGGCCAAGGAGTCCTCCGGCGGGCTGTTCGAGGCGGTCACCGACGAGAAGATCCTCGAGGCCTACCGCCTGCTCGCGAGCCGGGAGGGCGTGTTCGTCGAACCGGCTTCGGCCACCAGCGTCGCGGGCCTGCTGGCCACCGCCGCGGACGGCCGGCTGCCGAAGGGCGCCACCGTCGTCTGCACGGTGACCGGGCACGGGCTCAAGGACCCGGCCACCGCGCTGGAGGGCAACGTCGAGGTCGAGCCGCTGGCGGTGGACCCCTCGGCGGTGGCCACCGCGCTGGACCTGCGGCCGTGACCGGGCCCGAGACCGGCGCCGGCTTCCGGGTGCGGGTCCCGGCGTCCACGGCCAACCTCGGCCCCGGCTTCGACGCGCTCGGCCTGGCGCTGGCCCGCCACGACGTGGTCGAACTGCAGGTGACCGACGGCGGTCTCGAGGTCGAGGTGGTCGACGCGGGGGCCGGCGGGGTCGCCGACGTGCCGACCGACGAGACGCACCTGGTGGTGCGGGCGGTCCGCCGGGCCTGCGCGCACCTCGGCGTCCGGCCGCCGGGGCTGCACCTGCGCTGCTTCAACGCCATCCCGCACGCGCGGGGGCTCGGCTCCTCGGCCGCCGCGGTGGTTTCCGGGGTGGCGCTGGGCTACGCGCTGGCCGGTGCCGCGCTCGACGACGAGGCCCTCCAGCTGGCGGCCGGGTTCGAGGGCCACGCCGACAACGCGGCCGCCAGCCTGCTGGGCGGACTGGTGGTGGCCTGGTCCGAGCACGGCCGGTTCCACGCCGAGCGGGTGACGCCGGACCCGGCGATCCGGCCGGTGGTGGCCGTGCCCGCGGCGAAGTCCTCCACCGACGCCGCCCGCGGGCTGCTTCCCGCGCAGGTCCCGCACGCGGACGCGGCCCACAGCGCCGGCCGGGCCGCGCTCTCGGTGCTGGCCCTGACTACCCGGCCCGAGCTGCTGCTCGCGGCCACGGAGGATCGGCTGCACCAGGAGTACCGGGCGAGCGCGTACCCGGCCAGCGCCGAGCTGGTGCGCACGCTCCGTGCCCACGGAATCGCCGCGGCCATCTCCGGGGCCGGGCCGACCGTGCTGGCGCTGACCACCACGGGAGTTTTGCCGCCGGAAGCCGGGATCGCCGGGTTCGACGTCACCGAGCTGGGCGTGGACCTCACCGGAGTGCAGGTTGCGGCTCGGTAAAGCCCCGGTCACGGGGCAGGGGGCAGCCGCGCCACGCGGGGGGTGGTTGTTGCACCCGGGTGTGCGTCGGTCTACCCTCGGGGGCGTTCGATCACCGTGCGTTTCCGCACCCGGTGCCGGTCCTGTCCACTCCTCGGGAGTCTCCGGATCGCATCCTTCGTCGATCCGCCGATCCGCACCGCACGAACAGCGGGAAAGCGGAGGACGCAGGCGGGTTTCCGGTTTCGGCGGTGCCGAGTTCCGCCTCCTCCGTTTGGGGGAGGCAAACACCCCTGTGCTGGCGGCGCTCTCGCTGTGTCTCGCACGGCTAGGCGCGACTCGTCCGCATCGGAAGCAAATGCCGTTTCGCGATCAGACGCGATCGGCGGCAGTCCGCTGATCCACCTGGAGGCGTGGATCGGTCAGGAAGGACATGTGTGAGCAACACCGATCTGTTGAGCGGCGACGTGGAGACCCCCGCCGCGGCCGCTGAGAGCAATGGGGCCGCGGCCGCTCCGAAGCGCCGCACCGGGGGCCTGTCCGGAATGGTCATCGCCGAGCTCCGCCAGCTGGCGGGCGAACTGGGCGTGGGCGAAACCACCGGGATGCGCAAGGGTGACCTGATCGCGGCCATCCGCGAGCGCCAGGGCAAGACCAAGAAGCGTTCCGCCGGTACGGCGGAGACGCTCCCGCTCGAAGGTGTCGGCGACGCTCCCGAAACCGCCAAGGCCCCGAGGCCGGCCAAGGCCGAGGAGTCGGCTCGCGTCGCGAAGAAGCGCGAAGAAACCCCGGCCGAGGCGCCGAGGGTGGAGCGCAACGGATCGGCCCCGGTGGCCGAGGCGCCGCAGGGCTCCGCTCCCGTGGACCCGGCCCCGGCCGAGCCGCGGGCCGCGCAGCCGGAGCGTCAGGACGGCGAAGGGCAGCCGCAGGAGGAAGGCGGCCGTGGCCGCCGCCGCCGTGGCTCCAACCGCGCCGCGGGCGCCCCCGACGGCCAGCGCGGTGACCGCGACGGCGGCAACCAGCAGCGGGGCGACCGCTCGGACCGCTCCGACCGCTCCGAGCGGGACGGCGGGAACCAGCGCGGCGACCGGGACAACCGCGACAACCAGCGCGGCGACCGCGGTGACCGGGACGGCGGCAACCGCGACAACCAGCGTGGCGACCGCGACAACCAGCGCGGCAACCGGGACAACCGGGGCGGCCAGGACAACCGCCAGCGCAACAACCAGCAGGACGGCGGCAACCGCGGCCAGCAGGACAACCGCCAGCAGCCCGGGGACGACGACGAGGAAGGCGGCCGTCGCGGCCGTCGCTTCCGCGACCGCCGCCGCCGCGGCACCGGGGGCGGCCAGCGCGAAGGCGGCTCGCCGGACACCGAGATCCGCGAGGACGACGTCCTGCTGCCCGTCGCGGGCATCCTGGACGTGCTGGACAACTACGCGTTCGTCCGCACCTCGGGGTACCTCGCCGGGCCGAACGACGTGTACGTCTCGCTTTCGCTGGTCCGCAAATACGGCCTGCGCCGCGGGGACGCCATCACCGGCGTCGTGCGCCAGCCGCGCGACGGCGAGCAGCAGCGGCAGAAGTTCAACCCGCTGGTGCGCGTCGATTCGATCAACGGGCTGGACCCGGACGAGTCCAAGCGCCGCCCGGACTTCACCAAGCTGACGCCGCTCTACCCGAACGAGCGGCTGCGCCTGGAGACCGAGTCGCACAAGCTGACCACCCGCGTGATCGACCTGATCATGCCGGTCGGCAAGGGGCAGCGCGCCCTGATCGTGTCGCCGCCCAAGGCCGGTAAGACCACGATCATGCAGGACATCGCCAACGCGATCGCGACGAACAACCCCGAGTGCCACCTGATGGTCGTGCTCGTGGACGAGCGTCCGGAAGAGGTCACCGACATGCAGCGGTCGGTGAAGGGCGAGGTCATCGCCTCCACCTTCGACCGCCCGCCGTCCGACCACACCTCCGTCGCGGAGCTCTCGATCGAGCGGGCCAAGCGGCTCGTCGAGATGGGCCACGACGTGGTCGTGCTGCTCGACTCGATCACCCGCCTGGGCCGGGCCTACAACCTGGCGGCCCCGGCGTCCGGCCGGATCCTGTCCGGTGGTGTCGACTCGACCGCGCTGTACCCGCCGAAGCGGTTCCTGGGCGCGGCGCGCAACATCGAGAACGGCGGTTCGCTCACCATCTTCGCCACGGCGATGGTGGAGACCGGCTCCACGATGGACACGGTGATCTTCGAGGAGTTCAAGGGCACCGGCAACGCCGAGCTCAAGCTGGACCGGAAGATCTCCGAGCGCCGGGTGTTCCCGGCGGTCGACGTCAACCCGTCCGGTACCCGCAAGGAGGACCTGCTCCTCTCGCCGGACGAGCTCGCGGTCACGCACAAGCTGCACCGGGTGCTGCACGCGCTCGACTCCCAGCAGGCCATCGACCTGCTGATCTCGCGGCTGCGCAAGACGAAGACCAACATCGAGTTCCTCATGCAGGTCTCGAAGACGGCCCTCGGCTCGAACGACGACGACTGAGCTCGTCCCGCGCGCGAAAGAGCGGCCCGCCCCGGTGCACTCCGGGGCGGGCCGCTTTCGTCCCGGAATAGCAGGTCGCACGGGTGTGTTGAAGCCACTGTCAGCCCGTCTGGCAGAATGACCCGCTGAAGTCCGGCACCGGTTCACCCCGATATCCGGGGACCCGGGGCCAACGAGAGAGGACACCATGAAGAGCGGTATTCACCCCGATTACGTGACCACCCAGGTCACCTGCAACTGCGGGAACAGCTTCAGCACCCGCAGCACCAAGGACTCGGGCGAGATCCACGTCGAGATCTGTTCGAACTGCCACCCGTTCTACACCGGCAAGCAGAAGATCATGGACACCGGTGGCCGGGTCGCGCGGTTCGAGAAGCGCTACGGCAAGCGGCAGAAGACCGAAGCCAAGTAGCTCGACCAACGGCGCCCACCCGCACGCTCGGGTGGGCGCCGTTCTTCTGTCCGTTGTCAGCTCGCCGAGGCCGGGAAAGAGGCACACGTGGATTCGACGTCGCTCAAGGGGCTGCTCGAAGAGCACGCCCGGCTGGAGGAGCAGCTGGCGGATCCGGCCGTGCACACCGACCAGGCCCGGGCGCGCAAGCTCGGCCGCCGCTACGCCGAGCTGGGTCCGGTCGTGCGCGCGGTGCGCGAGCTCGACGAGGCCCGCGAAGACCTGACCGCCGCCCGTGAGCTGGCCGCGGAGGACGCCACCTTCGCCGAAGAGGCCACCGAGCTGGCCGCGAAGATCCCGGACCTCGAGTCCCGGCTGACCGAGCTGCTCCTGCCGCGCGACCCGTACGACGGCTCCGACGTGGTCATGGAGATCAAGTCCGGCGAAGGGGGCGAGGAGTCGGCGCTGTTCGCCGGCGACCTGCTGCGGATGTACCTGCGCTACGCCGAGCGGCACGGCTGGAAGGCCGAGGTGCTCGACTCCACCGACTCGGACCTCGGCGGCTACAAGGACGTCACCCTGTCGATCAAGAGCAAGACGGCCGAGGTCGACGGCGTGTGGTCCCGGCTGAAGTTCGAGGGCGGCGTGCACCGCGTGCAGCGCGTGCCGGCCACCGAATCGCAGGGGCGCATCCACACCTCGGCCTCCGGGGTGCTGATCTACCCCGAGCCCGAAGAGGTCGAGGTCGAGATCGACCCGAACGAACTGCGCATCGACGTCTTCCGCTCCTCGGGCCCCGGCGGTCAGAGCGTGAACACGACCGACTCGGCCGTGCGGATCACCCACCTGCCGACCGGCATCGTGGTGTCCTGCCAGAACGAGAAGTCGCAGATCCAGAACCGGGCCCGCGCCCTGCAGGTGCTGCAGGCCCGGCTGCAGGCCATCGCCGAGGAGGAGGCCGCGGCGAAGGCCTCCGACGCCCGGCGTTCGCAGGTTCGCACGGTCGACCGCTCGGAGCGCGTGCGCACGTACAACTTCCCGGAGAACCGCATCTCCGACCACCGGGTCAACTACAAGGCCTACAACCTCGACCAGGTCCTCGACGGCGAGCTGACCGGCGTGCTCGACGCACTGGCCACCGCCGACCGCGAGGAGCGGCTGGCTTCGCAGTCCGGCTGAGGACGCCGGTGGCGTCACCACCGAGTGCCGCCGCTGTCCGCTCGGCGCCGGTGGTGCGAGTGGCGTCGAAGGTCTTCGCCGGCTGCTGCCGCCGGGGAAGATGCCGGTGGAGCTGACCGTAGGCGACCGGCCGCTCACCGGCGGGGCGCCCCGGCCGGGTGCGACCGCCTTCCGGTCCGGTGTCGATACCCTGGGATTTCCCCCTGCTGTGTCAGGCTCGACGACGTGAAGGACGACCAGTGAATCGGCAGCCGCTGCGCCTGGCCATCATGGAGGCGACCCGGATCCTCACCGAGGCCGGTGTCCAGTCCCCCCGGTCGGACGCGGACCTCATCGCCGCGCACGTGCTCGGCGTCGAACGGGGCCGGCTGCCGATGGTGCCGCTGGTCGACCCGCCGGTGATCGAGGCGATCGGCCAGCTCGTCGCGCAGCGGGCCAAGCGGATCCCGCTGCAGTACCTGACCGGCTGGGCGGCGCTGGGCAACATCACGGTGAACGTCGGCGCGGGGGTGTTCGTCCCGCGCCCGGAGACCGAGCTGCTGCTGGAGTGGGGGCTCAAGTTCCTGCAGGGCCGCCAGTACCCGGTGGTGGTGGACCTGTGCACGGGCTCCGCCGCGCTGGCGCTGGCGCTGGCCCACGAACGCCCGGACGCCGTGGTCTACGCGGTGGACGTGGACGCGCAGGCGCTGGCCTGGGCCCGCCACAACGCCGACGTCCACTCCGACGCCGGCAACACCCCGATCCGCCTGTACTCCGGCGACATCACCGACCCGACCATGTTCGCCGAGCTGGACGGGCTCGTCGACCTGGTGCTGTGCAACCCGCCGTACGTGCCCGAGGGCACCTACGTGCCCCCGGAGGTCGCCGAGCACGACCCGGCCCGCGCGGTGTTCGCCGAGGAGAGCGGCCTGGCCGTCATCCGCCACGCCGTGGCCGCCGGGGCCCGCCTGCTCCGCCCGGGCGGCGGCCTGGCCATCGAGCACGACGACACCCACGGTTCGGCCGCCCCGGCCCTGGTCCGCGCCCGCCGCGTGCTGACCGGGGTCGAGGACCACAACGACTACTCCGGCCGCGCCCGCTTCGTCACGGCGCGCCGCCTGGGCTGAGCGTCGGGTCCCCTGATCGGCCGCGGCGCGCCCGGTCGCGGCTGCGGTCCGGCCGGACCCGGCGAGGCCGCCGCTGTTCCTCCCCTTCCGGGGCCGATAGCGGTTTCGCTCCCGATGCCCGACTTTCGTCGTGAGGCAGCGGGGTGGACTTCGCCCGCCGCCCCGACCGGCGGCCCTACGGTCGGTCCCGTGCCGTCCTCCCCGCGGCGGCCGGCTGGGAGGAGCGCGGATGAAATCCGCCGGGAACCGACGCAGGCGAACCAGCACCGGACGGGTGCCGGCGGTGCTCGTAGCCGCGGCCCTGCTGCCCGCACTGGCCGCGGGCACCGCGGCGGCCGACCCGCTCACCCGGGGCTGGCCCGCGCCCCTCGACGCCGCGCGGTGGGCCGACCAGAGCAGCATGACCTGGGGCGACTACCGCCAGGTCCCCGGCACGAACTGGGCCGACCCGGCCCTGAAGCCGACCCAGCGCACGTTCAAGGGTGCCGTGGTCCTCACCGACTACCCGGACCAGGACTTCGTGGTGACCAAAGCGCCGCACTCGACCGTGTTCGGCAACCCCGGCCCGAGCGCCCACGACGTGCCGCGAGCGGACGTCGCGAAGTATTACCAAGACTTCCTGAACAAGCCGGAGGCGCTCAACCACGGGCACACCATCAACGAGTACTGGATGGAGGACTCGGGCGGGCGCCTCGGCGTCGACCTGACCGCGTTCGGCCCGTACCGGATGCCCGGCCAGTCCTTCGAGTACGGCATGGAGTTCCAGTCCGGGGCCTGCCCGAAGGGCGCGGACTGCGACCGGAACCTGCGCACGGACGCCGCGGCCGCCTGGCGCGCCGACGTCGGTGCCGTGGCCGACCGGTTCGACTTCGTCTTCTTCCTCTCCGCGGGCCAGGACGAGAGCTCGACCTGGCAGGAGTTCGGCGAGATGAAGTTCGGCGACCGGGAGTCGGTGCCGGACGAGTTCGGCCCGCCCGGCGACGAGAGCCTGCCCAACTGGGCCGGCACCCGGTACGTGCCGTGGACCTCGTGGGCCTCGGCCGCGAGCATCTGGCCCAACGCGCAGAACGGCTCCTCGACCCAGGCCGAGAGCTCCGGCCAGGCGGTCTACGCGCACGAGTTCAGCCACATCCTCGGCATCGGCGACAACTACAACAACCCGTTCGGCGACCCGCCCCAGCGCAGTTACACCGGACCGTGGGAGATGCTTTCGCGCGGCAGCTTCAACGGACCCGGCGGACCGCACACCCGCTGGCAGATCCCGGCCACCGCGGGCGGCTCGATGGGCGCGCACCACATGCTGCGCAACAAGCTGAAGCTCGGCATCACCGACCCCGCCCGGGTGCTGCGGCTCGACCGCGACCGGCTGGCCGAGACCGGGCCGGTCACCGCCCGGGTCACCGCGCGTGAAGCGGCGCCGCGGCCCGGCGCGTACGCGGGCATCACCATCGCGATGCCCGGCGGCGACAGGTCGCCGAAGTGCGACGGCGCCACCGACCCGCTGTGCGACGGCGGCGGTTACGACAACTACACCGTCGAGGTGGTCGACCGGATGGGCTCGGACTCCTTCGCGCCCGACTCCGGCGTGCTGCTGGCCAAGACCAAGAACCGCGACGCCGCGCCGTTCGAGTGGATCGTCGACGCCAACCCGCGGGACATCGGCCTCACCGACTACGTGAAGCCGGACGGCACGCCGGCGAAGGTCACCGTGGGCGACTACCGGCAACTCGACGACGCCGCGTTCAAGGCGGGCACCGGCGCTTCCGGCGGGTACGAGTACACCGACCGGGCGAACCGGCTGCACTTCCTGGTCACCGACGTCGAACGCGATGGCCGCGGCATCCTTTCCTACACCGTCACGGTGGCCTCGCTCGACGGCTCGGGACCGCAGGACCGCGGCGCGGTCCTGCGGCCCGGCCCGCCCGCGTTCACCGAAGGCGGGCTCGCGACCTGCGAATCCCGCCTGGTCAACACCGGTTCGGCACGGGGGGCGAAGGCCCCGTACGACTCCGACACCTACCGGCTGAGCGCCGGCACCGACGCGAAGGGCTGGGAGGTCCGGCTGCCCAACGAGCTCGCCACGGCGAAGTTCGGCCAGGCCGCGCCCGTGCGGGCGTACGCGAAGCGGTCGGCGGGCGCCGCGTACACCGCGCTGGTCCGGCTCACCGCGACCTCGATCGCCGACCCCTCGCGCACGAGCACCACCACCTGCGTCGCGATCGGCTTCTGAGCCGCCGGTCCCCGGCACCTGACCGCCGGATTCGGGGGCCGGGGGCTAGGCTTCGCGGCATGAGCACGGTTTACGACTGCAGCAAGCGTGAGCCCCGGGCCGAGGGGCTGGCCGCCGCGGCCGCCTCAGTGCGGTCCAGCCGGCTGGTCGTCCTGCCCACCGACACCGTCTACGGGATCGGCGCGGACGCCTTCGACGCGGGCGCGGTGCAGGCGCTGCTGCGGGCCAAGAACCGCGGACCGGACATGCCGGTCGGCGTGCTGGTCGGATCCTGGTCCACTGTGGACGGACTTGTGCTGGGGGTGCCGCCGCAGGCCCGGGCGCTGATCGAGGCGTTCTGGCCGGGCGACCTGTCCATCGTGCTGCCGCACGCGCCGAGCCTGCAGTGGAACCTCGGGCAGTCGCGCGGCACGGTGATGCTGCGGATGCCGCTGCACCCGGTCGCGCTGGAGCTGCTGCGCGACGTCGGCCCGATGGCCGTGTCGAGCGCGAACGTCTCCGGCCGCCCGCCCGCGGCCACCGCGACCGAGGCCCAGGACCAGCTCGGCGACTCCGTCTCGGTCTACCTCGACGGCGGCTCCAGCGGCGAGCCGGTGGCCTCCTCGATCGTCGACCTGACCGGCGACACCCCGGTGATCCTGCGCGAGGGCGCGGTCACCCGGGCCGCGATCGCCGAGGTGATGGGCATCGGCGTCGAGACGCTCGCCTGAGCCGGGGGAGTGTCCACAGTGGTCTCTCCGGGGCACCGCGGCGATCCGGTGACAGTCGTCCGCAACGCCGTCCCCCGGTCGCGGTAGCGTGACGCGGTGACTCGGACCCCCCGGCAGGCGTGACGCGGTCATGCCCCCTGTGCAAGGACTTCTCCCGATCCGGGAGTACCTCCTCGTCGCGCTGACCGCGACGGCTGCGACGTTCCTGCTCACCGGCGTCGTCCGCCGCGTCGCGATCCGCATCGGCGCGATCGCCAACCCGCGCGCCCGCGACGTCCACGTGACGCCGATCCCGCGCATGGGCGGGGTCGGGATCTACCTCGGGGTCGCCGCGGCGATGGGGCTGGCCCACCAGCTGCCCGCGCTCAGCCACGGCTTCGACGTCTCGCTCGACTCGGTCGGCGTGCTGCTCGCGGCCGGCGTCATCTCGCTCATCGGCGCGCTGGACGACCGGTTCGAGCTGGACGCCTGGACGAAGCTGGCCGGCCAGGTGATGTGCGCCGGGATCCTGGTCATCTTCGGCGTGCAGTGGGTGTCGTTCTGGGTGCCGTGGGGCGGTCAGGGCGATTCGTTCGGCTCGGTGCTGGTGCTGGACAAGAACCAGGGCGCGCTGCTGACCGTGCTGATGGTCGTGGTGATGGTCAACGCGATGAACTTCGTGGACGGGCTCGACGGGCTCGCGGGCGGGCTCGGTTTCATCGCCGCGTCGGCCACCTGCGTGTTCTCGCTGAGCCTGCTCGACAGCGCGGGCGGTGACGTCGGCTCGTACCCCCCGGCGCTGATCGCGGCCACGCTCGCCGGGGCCTGCCTGGGCTTCCTGCCGTACAACTTCCAGCCGGCCAAGATCTTCATGGGCGATTCGGGCTCGATGATGATCGGGCTGGTGCTGGCCGGCGCGACGACCTCGGCCAGCGGCCGGGTCAGCTACACCCACTTCAGCGCCTCGGACGCGCTGGCGCTGCTCTCGCCCCTGGTCGTGGTCATCGCGGTGCTGTTCGTGCCCCTGCTGGACCTGATCATGGCCGTCATCCGCCGCACCCGCCGCGGGGAGAGCCCGTTCGCGGCGGACAAGATGCACCTGCACCACCGGCTGCTGGAGATCGGCCACTCCCAGCGCCGCGCGGTGCTGCTGATCTACCTGTGGGCCGGGATCCTGGCCTTCGGCGCGGTTTCGGTGACCCTGTTCGACGGCCCGGTGAAGTTCTGGGTGATCGGGCTGGCGCTGGCCGCGGCCGTGCTGGTGTCGGTGGTCCCGCGGCTGCGCGCCCGCCACCGCCCGGGCCTTTAGCGCCCGGGCCCGCACCGGCCCGGAGAACCGCCACCGCTACACTGGTGGGTCGAACCGAGCAGGGAGCCAGTTGTGAGCGACGCCGAGACCACCGCGCAGGAGAACCCGCACGCCGCACCGGTGCGCAAGGCCGCACTGGCGATGACCCGGGCGTCCCTGCTGGCGACCCCGCCGTTCGTGCTGGCCTGCATCGTGCTGTTCAGCGTCCTCAACGGACTGCCCGGGTTCCTCGGCTCGCTGGTCGGCGGAGTGCTGGCGATGCTCGCCTCGCTGTCCACGCTGGGCATGATGCGGTTCAGCGCGGGCCAGGACCCGATGTTCGTCATGGTGGTCGCGCTCGGCGGGTACGTCGTCAAGGTCATCGTCCTGTTCGGCGCGCTCACCCTGCTCAAGGGCGTGACCGCGCTGCACCCGATGTCGCTGGGCATCACCATGATCGTGGCCATCCTGGTCGCGGCCGCCGCGGAGTTCGCCGCCTTCCGCCGCACCAACCTGCCGGCGATCGTCGTTTCGCCGGCGGGCTGACCGCGTTCGGCGACCGGTTCGGGACGGGGGTCCCCGCCTGGGCGGGACCTAGGTCCTCGGCCGTTCGGCTGGTTAGGAGTACGCCCGTACGGCGCTCATTGACCTGCTGGTATGGTCCGCGTCATGGGTGGCGGCCTCGGCCGCGCACTCCCGACGACGAACCGCGATCAGCAGTGTGGCGACCGATGGTTACGCCTTCCGCTGCAGGTCCGAAGTAGACCGCAGGGCAGTGTTCACGCGAGACATCCCCGAGTGCAGACCGGCTTCGGCGCACCGTGGGTAAGCCGCCTCCGGCGTCCCGGCGCGTGTCGGGTACGTTAAGTCCAGATCGTGACGATTCCCCCGGCGGAGTGAACGCCGGCCGGGAGAACCGGGAGGAGCCCAGTGGGCGCGCTGGTACTGACCGAGGGTGCGAACTTCGCACCTCCGGGTGCGGAAAGCTTCGAGTTGCCGCCGTTGTTCGGCTTCGTCACCAAGCCGATGCTCCTGGTCGTGCTCTCGGTGATCATCATTGCGACGTACTTCCTGCTGGCGACCCGCAAGCTCAAGGTCGTGCCGAGCAAGGGGCAGTACGTCGCCGAGTCCATCTACGACTTCAGCCGGAACAACATCGCGCGTGAGCAGATCGGCTCGCGGGACTTCAAGCGCTTCGTGCCGATGATCTTCGCGTTGTTCACCTTCATCCTGATGAACAACCTGTACGGCATCATCCCGTTCCTGCAGTTCCCGACCATGGCGCGGTTCGGTTTCCCGGTCGCGCTGTCGGTGCTCGTGGTGTACCCGGTCTACCACTACGTGGGGATCAAGCGGCACGGCCTCGGCGGGTACTTCAAGAAGGAACTCGCCCCGGCCGGGGTGCCGCGCCTGGTGCTGCCGCTGTTCTCGGTGATCGAGTTCGCGGAGAAGTTCTTCCTCAACCCGCTCACGCTCGCCATCCGAGTGTTCGCCGCCATGTTCGCGGGCCACCTCATCCTGGCGGTGTTCACCCTCGGCGGAACCTTCCTGCTGACCGAGACCTCGAGCTTCGCGCTGAAGCCGGTCTCGCTGATCGCCTGGATCTTCGCCATCGGGCTGACCTTCCTGGAGGCCTTCATCCAGGTGCTGCAGGCCTACATCTTCGCCCTGCTGTCCGCGGGGTACATCGGCGCCGCGCTCGCCGCGGAGCACTGAGAAAAACACAAGCCCCGATCCGCGTGAGTACGCGGACCGAAGTGAAGGGAAACGCACGTGAGCAACATCCTTCTGGCCCAGGAAGCCGCGCAGACCGTGAGCATCAACAAGGGTCTCGCCGCGATCGGCTACGGCCTGGGTGCGATCGGCCCGGGCATCGGCGTGGGCCTGATCTTCGCCGCGGTGATCAACGGCACCGCCCGGCAGCCGGAGGCGCAGAGCAAGCTCCAGGGCATCGGTTACGCGACCTTCGTGCTCACCGAGGTGCTCGCCCTGATCGGTATCGTCATCTACTTCATCGCCTCCTCCTGAGTCGTCTGCTTCTCGCCTAAGGAGACGTTGTGCTGAAGACCGAAATGGTGCTGGCCGAGGCCAGCAACCCGATCATCCCGGATCTCTCGGAGCTGATCCTCGGTATCGTCGCCTTCCTGATCCTGCTGTTCATCCTCAAGAAGTACGTGGTCCCTCGGTTCGAGACCGCATACGAGGAGCGGGCGCAGAAGATCGAAGGCGGTATCGAGAAGGCCGAGAAGGCCCAGGCCGAGGCCGAACGGGCGCTGGCGCAGTACAAGGCGCAGCTGGCCGAAGCCCGGTCCGAGGCCGCGAAGATCCGTGACGACGCGCGGCTCGAAGCCGAGCAGATCAAGGCGGAGCTGCGGGCCGAGGCCGAGTCCGAGTCCCAGCGGATCGTCGCCCAGGGGCAGGCCCAGTTGCAGGCCCAGAAGGCCCAGATCATCGCCGAGCTGCGGGCCGACATGGGCCGCAACGCGGTCGAGCTGGCCAGCCGCATCGTCGGCGAGTCGCTCGAGGACGAGGCGCGTCGCCGGGGCACCGTCGACCGCTTCCTGCAGGAGCTCGAGACCGCCGGCGACGGTGCTCAAATCGGAGCGGGGAAGTAGACCAGGATGACGCTGCATGCTGCGAGCCGTGAAGCGCTCGACCTCGCCGAGAACCGTCTCGGCGAGGTGCTGGCCGGTGCCGACGCCACCGTGTCGACCTCGGTCGGCGACGAGCTGCTCTCGGTCGTCGACCTCCTCGACCGCGAGATCGGCCTGCGCCGGGCCGTCGGCGACGCCTCGGTCGAGCCGCAGGCCCGCCAGGGCCTCGTCCGTCGCCTGTTCGACGGGAAGCTGAGCGAGCCGGCGTTGAAGGTGCTCGACACCGTGGCGGGTAGCCGCTGGTCCAGCCCGCGTCAGCTGACCGACGGGCTCGAGTCGGTGGGCCGCTCCGCGCTGCTCACCGCGGCCGAGCAGACCGGGACCGTCGACACCGTCGAATCCCAGCTCTTCCAGGTGGCGCGCATCGTCGCCGGCTCCCCGGAGCTGGAGGCCGCGCTCTCCGACCTGGCCGGTCCCGCCGAAGCCAAGCGGGCCCTGGTCCGGGGGCTGTTCGCGGACCGGGTCGACGTGGTCACCGAGACCCTGGTCGAGCAGGTCGTCCGCCGGGCCAAGGGGCGCGGGGTCGGCATCGGGCTCGACCGGCTGGTCAAGCTGGCCGCGGAACGGCGTCAGCGCTCCGTGGCCTACGTGACCAGCGCGAACGCCCTCACCGGGGAGCAGCAGGCCCAGCTCGGGTCGAAGCTCGACGGGATCTACGGCCGGTCCATGGCCCTGCACGTCGAGGTGGACCCCCGGCTCGGCGGCGGGCTCGTCGTCCGCGTCGGCGACGAGGTCATCGACGGCAGCACGGCCGGACAGCTCGCCGCGCTGCGCGGCCGGCTGAGCCGGGCCTGACCGGCCTACCCGGGCCGGCCCAACAGACTTTGCACACTGGACAGAACAGAAGCGAGAGCGGGAACGAAATGGCGGAGCTGACGATCTCCTCGGACGAGATCGCCCACGCGATCGAGAACTACGTCTCGAGTTACGCCCCTTCCGTTGAAAGGGAAGAGGTCGGCGTCGTCGTCGACGCCGGTGACGGTATCGCCCACGTCGAGGGCCTGCCCTCGGCCATGGCCAACGAGCTGCTCGAGTTCCCGGGCGGCGTGCTCGGTGTGGCGCTGAACCTCGACGCGCGTTCGATCGGTGTCGCGATCCTGGGTGACTTCGAGAGCATCGAAGAGGGCCAGCAGGTCAAGCGGACCGGGCAGGTGCTGTCCGTGCCGGTCGGCGACGGCTACCTGGGCCGGGTCGTGGACCCGCTGGGCCAGGCCATCGACGGGCTGGGCGAGATCGAGACCACGGGCCGCCGCCCGCTGGAGCTCAAGGCCGCCTCCGTGGTCGAGCGCCAGCCGGTGTCCGAGCCGCTGCAGACCGGTATCACCGCGATCGACGCGATGACCCCGATCGGCCGCGGCCAGCGCCAGCTCATCATCGGCGACCGCAAGACCGGCAAGACGGCGGTCGCGGTCGACACGATCATCAACCAGAAGGCCAACTGGGAGACCGGCGACCCGAAGAAGCAGGTTCGCTGCATCTACGTCGCGGTCGGCCAGAAGGGCTCCACGATCGCCGCGGTGAAGAAGTCCCTCGAGGACGCGGGCGCGATGGAGTACACCACCATCGTCGCGGCCCCGGCCTCGGACTCCGCCGGCTTCAAGTGGATCGCCCCCTACACCGGCTCGGCCATCGGCCAGCACTGGATGTACGAGGGCCAGCACGTCCTGATCGTGTTCGACGACCTGACCAAGCAGGCCGACGCCTACCGGGCGATCTCGCTGCTGCTGCGCCGCCCGCCGGGCCGCGAAGCCTTCCCCGGCGACGTCTTCTACTTGCACTCCCGCCTGCTCGAGCGGTGCGCCAAGCTCTCGGACGAGCTGGGGGCCGGCTCGCTGACCGGACTGCCGATCATCGAGACCAAGGCCAACGACGTGTCGGCCTACATCCCGACGAACGTCATCTCGATCACCGACGGCCAGTGCTTCTTCCAGTCGGACCTGTTCAACGCCGGCCAGCGCCCGGCCATCGACGTGGGCATCTCGGTGTCCCGCGTGGGTGGTGCCGCGCAGGTCAAGGCGATGAAGGACGTTTCGGGCTCGCTCCGGATCGACCTGTCGCAGTACCGCGAGCTGGAGTCCTTCGCCGCCTTCGCCTCCGACCTCGACGACGCCTCCAAGGCGCAGCTCGAGCGCGGTGCGCGCCTGTACGAGGTGCTCAAGCAGCCGCAGTACTCGCCGGTCCCGGTCGAGGAGCAGGTCGCCACGGTGTTCCTGGGCACGAACGGGCACTTCGACTCGGTCCCGACCGAGGACGTCCGCCGGTTCAGCCACGAGTTCCTCGACTCGGCCCGCCGCAAGCACGGCGAAATCCTCGGCTCGGTCCGCGACACGGGCAAGTTCTCGCCCGAGGCCCGCGAGAGCCTGGTCGAAGCGGTGAACGAGTTCAAGAAGGAGTTCACCACCTCCGAGGGCAAGAACCTGGCCGAGGCGGACGCCGAGGCCATGGACGCCGACCAGGTCGGGCAGGAGACCGTGAAGGTCAACAAGCCCGCGCCGAAGAAGTGAGCTGGTAGCTCATGGCCGCACAGCTGCGGGAACTGAGGTCGCGGATCAAGGCGACCAAATCGATCGGCAAGATCACCAAGGCGATGGAGCTCATCGCCACCGCGCGCATCACCAAGGCGCGGGCGAAGGTCGCCGCCTCCCGGCCGTACGCCGACGAGATCACCAAGGTGCTCTCGGCGCTGGCCGGTGCGGCGGCCAACCTCGACCACCCGCTGCTGGTCGAGCGCCCGAACCCGAAGCGCGCCGCGGTCCTGGTCGTCACCAGCGACAAGGGCCAGTGCGGTGGGTACAACACCAACGTGCTCAAGGCGACCGAGGAACTGCTCAAGCTCCTGCGTGAGGAGGGCAAGCAGCCCGAGGTCTACGTGACCGGCAACAAGGGACTGAACTACTACCGGTTCCGCGGCCGCGAGGTCACCGAGAGCTGGACGGGCTTCTCCGACCAGCCGGGGTACGCCGACGCGGTCCAGGCCGCCGAGACGCTGGTGGCCTCGTTCCTCGCCGGCACCGACGACGCCACCGGCAACGCCGACGGCATCGAAGGGGTCGACGAGATCCACGTCGTCTACACCGAGTTCGTCTCGATGCTGACGCAGCGCCCGGTGGCCAAGCGGGTCGCCCCGCTGGAGGTCGAGTACAGCGACGAAGAAGCGCAGCCCGGGTTGCTCCCGAGCTACGAGTTCGAGCCTAGTGCCGACCGCCTGCTGTCCGCGCTGCTGCCGAAGTACATCAACACCCGCCTCTACTCGGCGCTGCTGGAATCGGCCGCGTCCGAGCTGGCGGCCCGGCGCACCGCGATGAAGGCCGCGTCGGACAACGCGAACGACCTGGTGGGCAACCTGACGCGGGAGATGAACCAGGCCCGCCAGGCCCAGATCACCCAGGAGATCTCCGAAATCGTCGGTGGCGCGAACGCGCTCACCGCAGCAGGAAGTGATGATTGATGACCAGTACTGAAGCCCCGCGCGCCAAGGGGCGCATCGTGTCGGTGACCGGTCCGGTCGTCGACGTCGAGTTCCCGCGCGGTTCCGTGCCCGACCAGTTCAACGCGCTCAAGGTCGAGATCGAGTTCGAGCAGCTGCGCAAGACGGTCACCCTCGAGGTCGCGAGCCACCTCGGCGACAACCTCGTGCGCACCATTTCGCTCCAGCCGCAGGACGGCCTCGTCCGCGGCGCCGAGGTCACCGACACCGGCAAGCCGATCACCGTCCCGGTGGGCGACAAGGTCAAGGGCCACGTCTACAACGCGCTCGGCGAGTGCCTGGACGAGCCCGGCTACGGCGACGACCTCGAGCGCTGGGGCATCCACCGCAACCCGCCCTCCTTCGACCAGCTCGAAGGCAAGACGGAGATGCTGGAGACCGGCCTGAAGGTGGTCGACCTGCTCACCCCGTACGTCCAGGGTGGCAAGATCGGCCTGTTCGGCGGGGCCGGCGTGGGCAAGACGGTGCTGATCAAGGAGATGATCACCCGTGTCGCCCGCAACTTCGGTGGCACCTCGGTGTTCGCCGGGGTCGGCGAGCGCACCCGTGAGGGCAACGACCTCTTCCTGGAGATGAGCGAGGACGGCGTCATCAACGACACCGCCCTCGTGTTCGGCCAGATGGACGAGCCGCCGGGCACGCGCATGCGCGTCGCGCTCTCCGCGCTGACCATGGCGGAGTACTTCCGCGACGTCCAGAACCAGGACGTGCTGCTGTTCATCGACAACATCTTCCGGTTCACCCAGGCCGGCTCGGAGGTCTCGACCCTGCTGGGCCGGATGCCTTCGGCCGTGGGCTACCAGCCGACGCTGGCCGACGAGATGGGCCAGCTGCAGGAGCGGATCACCTCGACCCGGGGCCGGTCGATCACCTCGATGCAGGCGATCTACGTGCCCGCGGACGACTACACCGACCCGGCCCCGGCCGCGACGTTCGCCCACCTGGACGCCACCACGGAGCTCTCGCGTGGGGTGTTCCAGAAGGGCATCTTCCCGGCGGTGGACCCGCTGGCGTCGACCTCGACGATCCTCGACCCGGCCATCGTCGGTGAGGACCACTACCGGGTCGCCTCCGAGGTCATCCGGATCCTGCAGAAGTACAAGGAGCTGCAGGACATCATCGCGATCCTCGGGATGGACGAGCTCTCGGAAGAGGACAAGCTCACCGTGCAGCGCGCCCGCCGGATCGAGCGCTTCCTCTCCCAGAACATGCTGGTCGCGGAGGCGTTCACGCAGATCCCGGGCTCGACGGTGCCGCTGTCGGAGACCATCGAGTCGTTCGACCGCATCGCCAAGGGCGACTTCGACCACTACCCGGAGCAGGCGTTCCTGGGCATCGGTGGCCTCGAAGACCTCGAGAAGAAGTACAAGGAAATCACCAAGAAGTGACTCCTCGGGGACGGCGGGGCTGTGTCCATTGTGGACTTCAGCCCCCGCCGTTCTCGTAACCGGAGCCTGACCTACTACACTCGGTGGTGACACCGGCGAGCGAAGGAGTGCTACGTGGCTGAGATGTCCGTGGAGCTGGTGGCCGTGGAGCGCCGGCTCTGGTCGGGTACCGCCACCTTCGTGGTGGCCCAGACCACCGAGGGCGAGATCGGCATCATGCCCGGCCACGAGCCGGTGCTGGGCCAGCTCGTCGAAGGTGGGGTGGTGAAGGTGACCACCACCGACGGCGAGGTGCTCACCGCGGCCGTGCACGGCGGGTTCCTCTCGGTGACCGGCAGCGGGGTGAGCGTGCTCGCCGAAAGCGCCGAGCTTTCCGACGAGATCGACGTCGAAGCCGCCAAGGCGGCCCTGACCGGAGACGACGAGACGGAGCGGGCGAGGGCTTCGGCCCAGTTGCGCGCGGCCGGTCAACCGGTCTGATCGAGCGACGGGCAGGAGCCGGGCCGTGAAGATCGCCATCGTGGTGCTGGGTCTCCTGGCCGTGCTCGCGGTGGTGGTCGTCTGGTACGGCCAGCGCTGGATCCGGATGCGCCGCGGCGGTGGCGTCAGCGTCGCCCTGCGGTGGCGCCCGGACGCGGCCCGTTCGAGCTGGCACCTCGGCCTCGGCCGCTACGAGGGGGACGAGTTCGTCTGGTACCGGGTGTGGAGCCTGCGCTCCGGCCCGGACCGGGTCTTCCAGCGGGCGAGCATGCAGATCGCCGACCGCCGGGACCCCTCGGGCACGGAGGCCTACGCGGTGCCCGAGGGTGCGACCGTCCTGCGCTGTGAGTCGCCCACGCAGGAGGCGATCGAGATCGCCATGGGGCCGGGCGCGTTGACCGGGTTCCTGTCCTGGCTCGAATCGGCCCCGCCGGGGCGAAGGCTGCCCCGGGCGTCCTGAAGGCTCGCCCCGGGTGCCGGGCGTCCTCGTTCCGCCCGGGCTCGGAGTTTTACGGGCTCGGAATTTTAGGGAATCAGCCGCCCGGCTGCCACAACACGTCACCCTCGGGGTTGGCCAGCCGGGCCAGGATGAACAGCAGGTCGGAGAGCCGGTTCAGGTACTTCGCCGCGATCGGGTTCGTGGTGGACGGCTCGGCCTCGATCAGGGCCCACGCCGCCCGTTCCGCGCGGCGGGTGACCGTGCGGGCCTGGTGCAGGTGGGCCGCGCCGGGGGTGCCGCCCGGGAGGATGAACGAGGTGAGCTTCGGCAGCCGCTCGTTGAACTCGTCGCACCAGCCTTCCAGCCGCGCCAGGTAGGCCTCGGTGATGCGCAGCGGCTCGTACGGCGGGTCGTCCTGGATCGGCAGGCACAGGTCCGCGCCCACGTCGAACAGGTCGTTCTGCACCCGCCGCAGCACGGTGGCCAGTTCCTCGGTGAGCCCGCCGACCGCGACGGCCAGCCCGATCACCGAGTTGGCCTCGTCGGTCTCCGCGTACGCGCCCAGGCGCGGCGAAGTCTTGGGCACCCGGGAGCCGTCGCCCAGCGCGGTGCTGCCGCTGTCGCCGACCTTCGTGTAGACGCGATTGATGCGAACCACCATGAGGGGGACTCTACCGGCCCCGCGTAAGGCAAAACTGGACCGGAGGGCATGATTGGCGGCCATGAGCGAGCACTTCGACGTGCACGGCGGGGCACGGCTGGTCGGCGAGGTCGACGTGGTCGGAGCCAAGAACAGCGTGCTGAAGCTGATGGCGGCGGCCCTGCTGGCCGAGGGCACGACCACCATCACCAACTGCCCGCAGATCCTGGACGTCCCGCTGATGGGTGATGTCCTGCGCAGCGTGGGCTGCGAGGTGGTGATCGAGGGCGACACGGCGACCATCACCACCCCGGCCGAGTTGTCGCACCGCGCGGACTCGCCGGCCATGGGCAAGCTGCGGGCCTCGGTCTGCGTGCTCGGTCCGCTGGTCGGGCGGCTGAAGCAGGCCGTGGTCGCGCTGCCCGGCGGTGACGCGATCGGCTCGCGGCCGCTGGACATGCACCAGAACGGCCTGCGCAAGCTGGGCGCCACCAGCACCATCGAGCACGGCTGCGTGGTGGCCCGGGCGGAGACGCTGGTCGGCGCGCAGATCTGGCTGGACTTCCCGAGCGTCGGCGCGACCGAGAACATCCTGATGGCCGCGGTGCTGGCCGAGGGCACCACGGTGATCGACAACGCCGCGCGCGAGCCGGAGATCATCAACATCTGCGAGATGCTGGTCGAGATGGGGGCCAAGATCGAGGGGGCCGGCACGTCGACGCTCACGGTGCACGGCGTCGAGCAGCTCCAGCCGACCCGGCACCGGGTGATCGGCGACCGGATCGTGGGGGCGACCTGGGCGTTCGCCGCCGCCATGACCCGGGGCGACCTGACCGTGCGCGGGGTCAACCCGCACCACCTGGACCTGGTGCTGGACAAGCTGCGCCTGGGCGGTGCGGACGTGACCACGTTCGACGAGAAGGGCTTCCGGATCGTCCAGCCCGAGCGCCCGAAGGCGGTCGACTGGGTGACCTTGCCCTACCCCGGCTTCGCCACCGACCTGCAGCCGTTCGCGGTCGCGCTCTCCGCGGTGTCCGAGGGCACCTCGATGATCACGGAGAACGTCTACGAGGCCCGGTTCCGCTTCATCGAGGAGATGATCCGCCTCTCCGGCGACGCCCGCACGGACGGCCACCACGCGGTCGTCCGCGGGGTCGAGCGCCTTTCCAGCGCCCCGGTCTGGGCCTCCGACATCCGCGCCGGCGCGGGCCTGGTCCTGGCCGGCCTCTGCGCGGACGGGGTCACCGAGGTCTGGGACGTCTTCCACATCGACCGCGGTTATCCGCACTTCGTCGAGAACCTGAACCGCCTGGGCGCCCGCATCGACCGCGTGGCCGGCGAGCCGGAACGCGCCTAGCCGGGCCTCGGGCCCAGATCGGACGTAGGCGCTCCGCCGCAGCGCCTGCCTTTCGCTAGTGGACACTCCCGCCTCCTCTCGCGTACCGTTTTCGTCGGGACGGTTCAGTATCGTCCCGACGGAGACGGGAGGAAGTCATGCACCTCGTGGATCGTGCCCTGGAGCGGTTGCTCGCCCACGACATGGCCGGGTTCGCGGACCTGTGGGCCGAGGACGGGGTGCTGGAGTTCCCGTTCGCCTCGCCCGGGTACCCGCGCCGGCTGGAGGGCCGCGCGGCGATCGCCGAATACCTGCGGGGCTACCCGGACCTGCTGGACATCCGTGAGATCATCGCGAAGACCCGGCACGAGACGACCGACCCCGAGGTTTCCGTGGTCGAGTTCGAGGTGGCCGGGGTGGTGGTCGCGAGCGGGAAGCCCTACCAGCTCGGTTACGTCGCGGTCCTGACCGTCCGTGACGGCCAAATCCGCCACTACCGCGACTACTGGAGCCCGCTCGCCGCGGCCGAGGCCCTGGGCGGCGCCGACCGGCTGCTCACCGCGTTCGCCGGGGGCCGGGATGCCTGAGGTGCTGGTGCTCGGCTCGACCGGGACCACCGGCGGGCGGGTGCTCCGGCAGTTGCGCCGGCTCGGGATCCCGGCCCGGGCCGCGACCCGGCGGCCGACGCGCCCCGGGCAGGTCCGGTTCGACTGGGCCGACCGCGCGACCCACGCCGAGGCGCTCGACAGGGTCACCGCCGTCTACCTGGTCGCCCCGATCGGGGTGGCCGAACCGCGGCCGCTGGTCGAGCCGTTCCTCACGGCCGCGCCGGCCGCCCGGGTGGTGCTGCTCAGCTCGTCGGCGGTGGACGACACCACACCCGGTCTCGGCGAACTGCACGGACTGGTGCGGCGGCCGCCGGGCTGGGCGATCCTGCGGCCGTCGTGGTTCATGCAGAACTTCACCGGTGAGCACGTGCTGGCCCAGCAGGCGCGAAGGGGCGAGATCGTGACGGCGACCGGGGAGGCTCGCGTCGGGTTCGTGGACGCCACCGACATCGCCGCGGTCGCCGTCCACGCGCTGACCGACGCCGAACCGCACAGCACCGAACACGTGCTCACCGGACCCGCGGCCTCAGCTACGCCGAAGCCGCGGCGATCGTGGCGGAACGGCTCGGCCATCCCGTCACCCACCGCGCGGTCAGCCCGGCCGAACTCGCGGCGCGGCACACCGAAGCCGGCCTCCCCGCGGAGTTCGCGCAAGTGCTGGCGGCGATGGACGACGACATCCGGGAGGGCTCCGAGGACCGCGTGACCGGCACCGTCGAGCGCGTGACCGGCCGTCCGGCCCGCGACTTCCGCACCTTCGCGAACGAAGAGCTCGGCTAGCGTCCGGGCGCGGACGGCGCGGTGGCCGAATGCGCGGCGGAAGGTGCCCACGGTTGGTGAAGCCCACCCGGAAAGCCCTGCGGCCCAACGGTTCCTCGCTCGGCAGCAGTTCACCGGGCCCGCTCCAGGCGGCCGTGGTGCTCAGCCCTCCAACGCCAGCGCGGCGCCGAAGCCGATCAGCACGGTCCCGGTGACGGCGTCGAGGGTGCGGCGCACCCGGCGCCGGTCCAGCCAGCCGCGGACCCGGTGCACGAACAGGAGCAGCAGCACCTGCCACACCACGCCGACGGCGGCCACGGTGTAGGCCAGCAGCAGCGCGTCGCCGGTGGTGGTGACGCCCGGCACCAGGAACTGGGGCAGCACCGAGAGGTACAGCACCAGCACCTTCGGGTTGGTGAGGTTGGACAGGAAGCCCTCGCGCCAGCGGTGGAACGGCGTCTGCCGCCGACGCCGGGCGTCGAGCCAGACCTGGTGGTCGCCACGCCAGGCGCCGCGCAGGGCCTGGAAGCCGAGGTAACCCAAGTAGGCCACGCCCAGCCACCTCACGGTCTCGAACACCGGCCGCGAGCCGGTGATCACCGCGCCCAGCCCGAGCGCGGCGGCGCTGCCCTGCAGGAAGTTCGCCACGGCGATGCCGGAGCAAGCCCAAGCGCCACCGCGGGCGCCGCCGGACAGCGCGTTCTTCAGCACCACCATGCTGTCCGGTCCCGGCGCGGCGGCGAGCAGCATCATCATGGCGAGGAACCCGCCGTACACACCCCACGTCATGACCGGCACGGTAACCGCGGCCGGGGCTGCAGGGCCAGGGCCGCATCGGGCTGGTGGCCGGTTTTCCAGGACGGCCGTCCTGAACACCGGTTCGCGCGGGGTCCGGAGGCGTTCGAACGGCGCGAACCCCGCAGGAAACCGGCACCCGTACGTGTTCGATCGCACTGCCCGGCGGATGTTACTGGTGGGTACAATCGGCGGACCCGATGCCGGAGGTGGCCCGTGCCGTACCCATCCGACCACGAGCGCGATCGGCCCTGGGTGATGCGCACTTACGCCGGGCACTCCTCGGCCTCCGCGTCCAACGAGCTGTACCGCCGCAACCTCGCGAAGGGGCAGACCGGCCTCTCGGTCGCCTTCGACCTGCCCACGCAGACCGGCTACGACCCCGACCACGTGCTCGCGCGCGGTGAGGTCGGCAAGGTCGGCGTCCCGGTCTCGAACATCGGTGACATGCGGCGCCTGTTCGACGGTATCCCGCTGGCCGAGGCCAACACCTCGATGACCATCAACGCGCCCGCGATGTGGCTGCTCGCGTTGTACGTCTCGGTCGCGCGCGAGCAGGCCGAAGCCGAAGGCCGCGACGTGGACGAGGTGCTCGCGAAGCTCACCGGCACCACGCAGAACGACATCATCAAGGAGTACCTGTCCCGCGGCACCTACATCTTCCCGCCCGGGCCGAGCCTGCGGCTGATCACCGACATGATCGCGTGGACCGTCCGCCACGTGCCCAAGTGGAACCCGATCAACATCTGCAGCTACCACCTCCAGGAAGCCGGCGCGACGCCGACGCAGGAAGTCGCGTACGCGCTGTGCACCGCCATCGCCGTGCTCGACGCCGTACGCGACTCCGGTCAGGTGGAGCCGTCCGACATGGCGGCGGTCGTCGCGCGGATCTCGTTCTTCGTCAACGCCGGTGTGCGGTTCGTCGAAGAGATGTGCAAGATGCGCGCGTTCACCGCGCTGTGGGACGAGCTGACACGGGACCGCTACGGCGTCGAGGATCCGAAGGCGCGGCGGCTGCGCTACGGCGTGCAGGTGAACTCGCTGGGGCTGACCGAGGCGCAGCCGGAGAACAACGTCCAGCGGATCGTGCTGGAGATGCTGGCCGTCGCGCTTTCGCGCGGTTCGCGGGCGCGGGCGATCCAGCTCCCGGCCTGGAACGAGGCGCTGGGCCTGCCGCGGCCGTGGGACCAGCAGTGGGCGCTGCGGATGCAGCAGGTGCTCGCGTTCGAGACCGATCTGCTGGAGTACGAAGACCTCTTCGACGGCTCGCACGTGGTCCAGGCCAAAGTGGACGAGATCATGGCCGGTGCCCGCGAGGAGATCGCGCGGGTGCAGGACCTCGGCGGCGCGGTCGCGGCCGTCGAAAGCGGGTACATGAAGTCGCAGCTGGTCACCTCGCTCGCCGACTACCGGCGCGGGATGGAGAACGGCGAGCGGGTGCTGGTGGGCGTGAACAAGTTCGACACCAGCGAGCCTTCGCCGTTGCAGGCCGAGGGGCTCAAAGCGATCGAGACGATCGACCCGGCCGTCGAGAAGGCTGCGGTGTCGGCCATCGAGAGCTGGCGGGCGCACCGCGAGCAAGACGCCGTCGACGCTTCTTTGGCGGCGCTGAAGGCGAAAGCCGCGACCTCGGGCAATCTGTTCGAGGCCACTGTGGACTGTGCCCGCGCCGGCGTGACCACCGGCGAGTGGTCCGGCGCCCTGCGCGAGGTGTTCGGCGAATACCGCGCGCCGACGGGCGTTTCCGCCGCCCCGGCGGCCGGGACGGGTGATCCGGAGCTGGAGCGCGTGCGCGCCCGGATCCGGGCCACCGAGGCGGAACTGGGCGAGCGGCTGCGGATCCTGGTCGGCAAACCCGGTCTGGACGGGCACTCCAACGGCGCCGAGCAGGTCGCCGTCCGGGCCCGCGACGCCGGGTTCGAGGTGGTCTACCAGGGCATCCGGCTGACCCCGGACCAGATCGTCGCGGCCGCGGTGCAGGAGGGCGTGCACGTGGTCGGGCTGTCGGTGCTGTCCGGCTCGCACCTGGAGGTCGTGCCGCTGGTGGTCGACGGGTTGCGGGCCGCGGGCGCCGCCGACATCCCGGTGATCGTCGGCGGCATCATCCCGCCGGACGACGCCGCGCTGCTCACCGGGCGCGGCATCGCCCGCGTGTTCACGCCGAAGGACTACGAGCTGACCGGGATCATGGCGGGCATCGTCGACCTGGTCCGCGAGCGGCACGGCCTGGCCGGCTAGTCCAGTCCGGTCAGGATGTCCTTCGTTGACCTGACCGTGGCGAACTGGCCGGCCAGGTTCGCCGCGGTCACGCGGTAGAGCTCGTCGGCGGTCACCACGTCGCCGTCCAGGCCCGGCAGGTCGAAGGTGTAGGTGGCATCGAGGGCGAAGGTGACGTCGTAGCCGAGGTTGCCCCCCATGCGGGCGGTGGTCTCGCAGCAGAAGTTGGTCTGGATGCCGGCGAGCACGAAGCCGGTGATGCCGCGGGTCCTGAGCCAGGCGTCGAGGTCGACGTCGCCGATGAAGGCCGAGTTCACCTTCTTGCCGAACACCAGGTCGGGGCGGGCGCCGTCGAGTTCGGGCTTGAAGTCGTGCCCGGGCTGGCCCGGGCGCAGCGGCGAGCCCGGCTCCACCGAGTCGTGGTGCACCAGGACCACGGGCAGCCGGCGCTCCTGCCACGCCTCGAGCAGCGCCTTCAGGTTCGCCTCGGCGCCGGGGTTGTTGCGCGGGCCCCAGAAGCCCGGCTCGTCGAACCCTCGCTGGACATCGATCAGGATGAGTGCGGTCATACGGAGATCCTGGCGCCCGGCCGGTCTCGCGGGCAGTGGCAGAAGGCGCGCGATGCGATACTTTTCCGCCATGCGCACGATCGGGGTGCTGCTCCTGCCGGGCAGCCGGATGTTCGACCTCGCCGTGATCGCCGAGGTGTGGGCCCAGGACCGCACCGGCAGCGGGATCGGCCCGTTCTCCGTGCGGCTGTGCGCGGCGGGGCGCGGACGCACGCCGGTCTCGCCGTTCGGCGAGGTCGCGGCCACGCACGGGCTGGCCGGGCTGGACGGCTGCGACCTCGTGCTCGCGCCCGGCCGCAGCGATCCGGGAGCGGACGTGCCGGCCTCGGCCCGGGCGGCGTTGCGCCGGGCGCACCGGGCGGGCGCGACCGTGGCCGGGCTGTGTTCCGGCGCGTTCACGCTGGCCGCGGCCGGTCTGCTGGACGGCCGCCCGGCGACCACGCACTGGCGTGACCTGGACGCGCTGGCCGCCGCCGTGCCGTCCGCCGAGGTGCAGGGCGACGTGCTGTACACGGAGTCCGGCCGGGTGCTCACCTCGGCGGGCGTGGTCGGCGGCCTCGACCTGTGCCTGTACCTGGTCCGCCGCGACCACGGCGCGGAGGTCGCGGCCCGCCTGGCCCGGCGGCTGGTGATGCCGCCCGCGCGGGCGGGCGGGCAGCGGCAGTACGTCGAGAACCCGGCGCCGGCCCCGGCCTCCCGGCCCGGTCTTTCGTCCACTATGGACTGGGCCCTGGCCCGGCTGGGGGAGGACATCGGCGTGGACGATCTGGTGGCGCACGCCGGGATGAGCCCGCGCACGTTCCACCGCGATTTCGCCGCGGCCACCGGGGTGACGCCCGGGCGCTGGCTGCGCGGGCAGCGCGTCCGCTACGCGCAGCGGCTGCTGGAGACCACGGAGCTGCCGGTGGAGCGGGTCGCGCAGCGGTCCGGGCTCGGCACGGCCGCGAACCTGCGGCGCCGCCTGCGCGCGGAGGTCGGCGTGGCCCCGGACTCCTACCGGCGCACGTTCCGTTCCTGAGGCCGCGGGGTTACGGTCGGGGCATGGGCGAGTACGAGCACATCCTCGTGGACGAGGACGGCGACACGATCACCGTCACCATGAACCGGGCGGCCCGGCGCAATTCGCTGTCCGCCGACCACCTGCGCGAACTGCTCGCGGCCTTCCGCGCGGCGGGCGAGACCGGCGCGACGGGCATCGTGCTCGCCGGCGCCGGTCCGGTGTTCTCCGCGGGCCACGACTTCGGCGACGTCGCCTCCCGCGACCTGATGGGCGTGCGCGCGCTGCTGACGCTGTGCACCGACCTGATGCAGACGATGCAGTCGGTCCCGCAGGTGGTGATCGCGCGGGTGCACGGACTGGCGACCGCGGCGGGCTGCCAGCTCGTGGCCTCGTGCGACCTGGCCGTCGCCGCGGCGTCCGCGGGCTTCGCCCTCCCGGGCGGCAAGGGCGGCTGGTTCTGCCACACCCCCGCCGTCCCGGTCGCCCGCTCGATCGGCCGCAAGCGCCTGATGGAGCTGGCCCTCACCGGCGACGTCGTGGACGCGGCCACCGCCCTCGACTGGGGCCTGGTCAACCGCGTCGCGCCGGACGAGGCCCTGGACGACGCGGTGGCGGAACTGCTCGCCCGCGCCACCCGGGGCAGCCGCGCCGGCAAGGCCATGGGCAAGGCGACCCTGTACGCCCAGCTCGACCGCCCGGAAGCCGACGCCTACGCCTTGGCGGTCGAGGTGATGGCTTCGGCGTCGCAGCTGCCCGGCGCGCGGGAGGGAATGGCGGCCTTCCTGGAGAAGCGCGCCGCGCGGTGGCCGGACTGAACGGGGCGGAACCCGTCCGGGGCCCGGCTGGTCGTGGCGCTCACCCCGCCCTCGATCCGCTCGGGCACTCCCGGGTCAGCGCCGCTCGTGCAACAGCAGAAGCGCGTAAGCCGCGATGCTCTGCGCGTCCATGATCCCGCCGGTGGCGATCATCTTCTCCACCTCGTCCCGGGCGAACCACGCCGTGGTCATGTCCTGCTCCTCCGGCTCCCGCTCCGGCTCGCCCTCGGTCAGGTCGGTGGCGAGGTAGACGTGGCCGCGCTGGCTGGTCAGCCCGGGGGCGACCTCCAGGAGGCCGATCTCGGTGATCGTGCCCGCGCGCAGCCCGGTCTCCTCGCGCAGTTCGCGCCGGGCCAGCTCGGCCGGGGGCACCTCGGCGAGATCGGGGGCGGTGCCCTGCGGGAACTCCCAGCGCCGCGCCCCCACCGGGTAGCGGAACTGCCCGACCAGGTGCACCCGGTCGCCGTCCAGGGGGATGATCAGCGCGTAAGTCGGTTTGTCGATCACGCCGTAGATGCCCGCGCTGCCGTCGGGGCGGCGGATGGCGTCCTCCCGCACCGTCATCCAGTTGTTCCGGTACACCTCGCGGGTCGCGACACGCTGAATGGGGTCCACTCGCCCAGTATCGCCGAGGCTGCCCTACCCTCGGCGGGTGCGTCTCGTGATCGCTCGCTGCCAGGTCGACTACGCCGGCCGTCTGACCGCCCACCTGCCGATGGCCACCCGGCTGCTGCTCGTCAAGTCCGACGGCTCCGTGTCCGTCCACTCGGACGACCGCGCCTACAAGCCGCTGAACTGGATGAGCCCGCCCTGCTGGCTGATCGCCGACGGCAAGCTGTGGATCGTCGAGAACAAGCAGGGCGAGAAGCTGGTGATCTCGATCGAGGAGATCTACCACGACTACGCCCAGGAGTTGGGCGCCGAACCGGGGTTGCAGAAGGACGGCGTGGAGGCCCACCTCCAGGAACTGCTGGCCGAGCACATCAAGACCCTCGGCGACGGCTACACCCTGGTGCGCCGCGAGTTCCCCACCGCCATCGGCCCGGTCGACATCATGGCCCGCGACTCCGACGGCGGCAGCGTCGCCGTCGAGATCAAGCGCCGCGGCGAAATCGACGGCGTGGAACAGCTGACCCGCTACCTCGAACTGCTCAACCGCGACCCGCGGCTGGCCCCGGTGCAGGGCGTGTTCGCCGCGCAGATCATCAAGCCCCAGGCCCGCACCCTGGCCGAGGACCGCGGCATCCGCTGCCTGACCCTCGACTACGACGCGCTGCGCGGCATCGAGTCCGACGAGTTCCGGCTGTTCTGAGCCGGGCCGGCGGATTCCGGCCCCCGGCCCGCGCCGCCGGTGATCCGCCTGAGCCCCCGTGCGCCCCCGCTCCGGAGCCTCTTTTGCCCCTCTTGCCCCGTGCTGGGCGGGCCTTCCGGGCTAAAACCGCCACGTCGTGGTGCCGAGCCTGAATCCATGCAGTACTGTCCCGCCTGGCAGGAACGTGGTGGTTCCTGTGGGAAATTGTTTGATTCGGAGGTGGGTCGGGTGCACGTCCTTGCCGACGCGAACCTGCGACTCGACGCTAGTGCAATCGACTACATCGAGTTGGCGTTCTATTTCGTGCTGGTGCTCGGCATCGGCTATCTGGCCAGAAGGCAGGTGTCGAGCAGTCTCGACTTCTTCCTCTCCGGACGATCGCTACCGGCCTGGGTGACCGGGCTGGCGTTCATCTCGGCGAACCTCGGCGCGGTCGAGGTGATGGGCATGTCGGCCAACGGCGCCCAGTACGGACTGCCGACCGTGCACTACTTCTGGATCGGCGCCATCCCGGCGATGCTGTTCCTCGGTCTGGTCATGATGCCGTTCTACTACGGCTCCAAGGTGCGCAGCGTCCCGGAGTTCATGCGCCGCCGGTTCGGCAACGTCGCGCACCTGGTCAACGGCATCAGCTTCGCCGCCGCGCAGATCCTGATCGCCGGGGCGAACCTGTTCCTGCTGGCCAGCGTGGTGAAGCTGCTGCTGGGCTGGGACCTGTGGATCTCGATCGTCGTCGCGGCGGTGATCGTGCTCTCCTACACCGCGCTCGGCGGGCTGTCCGCGGCGATCTACAACGAGGTGCTCCAGTTCTTCGTGATCGTCGTGGCGCTGCTGCCGCTGACCATCGTCGGCCTGGTGAAGGTCGGCGGCTGGCAGGGCCTGGTCGACAAGGTCACCGGCAGCCCGGGCGGCACGGCACAGCTGCACTCCTGGCCCGGTGACAACCTGACCGGCTTCGGCAACAACTTCCTTTCGGTGCTGGGCATCATCTTCGGCCTCGGCTTCGTGCTGTCCTTCGGCTACTGGACCACGAACTTCGTCGAGGTCCAGCGGGCCATGGCTTCGAAGAGCATGTCGGCCGCGCGGCGCACGCCGATCATCGGCGCGTTCCCGAAGATGCTCGTCCCGTTCATCGTGATCATCCCCGGCATGATCGCCGCGGTCACCGTGCCGGAGTACCTGCACGACAAGGGGATCCTGCTCCAGGGCGGCGACGCGCCGAGCGGCGTCACGTTCAACAACGCCCTGCTGCTGCTGATGCGCGACCTGCTGCCCAACGGCATGCTCGGCATCGCCATCGCCGGTCTGCTCGCCTCGTTCATGGCCGGCATGGCGGCCAACCTGAGCGCGTTCAACTCGGTCTTCACCTACGACATCTGGCAGTCGTACGTGAAGAAGGACAAGCCGGACGGCTACTACCTGCGGCTCGGGCGCATCGTCACCGCGGCCGGCACGATCCTGGCCATCGGCACCGCGTTCATCGCGTCGAACTCGGGCAACATCCTGAGCTACCTGCAGGACCTGTTCTCCTTCTTCAACGCGCCGCTGTTCGCCACCTTCATCCTCGGCATGTTCTGGAAGCGGATGACGGCCAGCGCGGGCTGGATCGGGCTGGTGGCGGGCACGGTGTCCGCGATCCTGATCTGGGGCCTGTCGAAGGCCGGGATCATCGGCCTGACCGGGCAGGGCATCAGCTTCGTGGCCGCCGGTACCGCCTTCGTGGTGGACATCGTGATCAGCGTCGGCGTCTCGCTGGTCACCCGGCCCAAGCCGGACAGCGAGCTGGTCGGCCTGGTCTACTCGCTGACCCCGCGCAAGTCACTGAAGCACGACGACACCGGCGAGAACTCGGGCTGGTACCGCAAGCCCGCCCTGCTGGCCGGCATCGTGTTCGTCCTGACCGTCGCCCTCAACGTCATCTTCTAGGAGGTCGGAATGACTGACCAGTCCTCGCGGCCGCGCAAGGCGGGCGCCTTCGACATCCGGTTGATCATCGCGTTGCTGACCGGCGTGTACGGCGTGGTGCTGACGGTGATGGGCGCGGCCTTCACCTCCCAGGCGGACCTGGACAAGGCCGCCGGGGTGAACATCAACCTGTGGGCCGGTATCGGCCTGCTCGTGGTCACGGCGATCTTCGTGGCCTGGGCGCTGGTGCGCCCGGTCGTGGTCCCGCCGGAGGCGCAGCCGGCCGAGAACATCGCCGAGCCACCGGCGCCGGTCGAATAACCGGGTTGTCCGGACAGGCCGCGCCGGTGGCGGCTACCGTGCTCCGCGTGGTGCACGAGCGCCGGCGCGGCCGGTTCCCGAAGCTGTCCGCGCTGGTCGCGGCGGGAGTCCTGACGGTGTCCGCCTGCGGCGGCCCGGACCTGGGCAAGGAGAACTTCGCCCGCACGACGGTCCCCGCGGCGAGCGGGGACTCTTCGGCTTCTTCGGGGCCGATCACCGACCCGGCGGTCGCGGCCGCCGCGCTGCGCCCGGTGCTGCCCTGCCAGTTCGTGGACCGGGCATCGCTGGCGGCGCTCGGCACGCCCGACGGTGACCCGGTGCCGTCCACCGTCCGGTTCGACGACTGCCGGGCCAAGGTGAAGGACCCGGGTGGCAAGGAGATCTCGGTCGACGTCCAGCTCGGCGGCCTGGTCAGCTTCGCCTCCTCGAAGGGCAACGGCCAGGTCGGCGGTCTGCCGCAGGTCGAGAACACCGGCAGCGACGACTCCTGCACCCTCAGCGCGCTCACCTCGCGTGATCCCGATCTCGGCCTCTCCCTGGCCATCGACTACCAGGGCGGCGACCCGTGCCGGGCCGGTCGCACGCTGCTCGCGGCGGCCGTGCAGAAGCTGCACTCCGCCCCGCAGAAGTACGCCGAAGCCCAGGGCTCCCTGATCGACGCCGACCCGTGCGCGGTGCTGTCCGAGGACGCGGTGGGCACCGTGGTCAAGGGGGCCAAGGCCCACGCGGTTTCGCTGCACAGCTGCACCTGGGGCACCGGGGCGAGCGTGACCGTGTTGTTCTACCCCGCCGGCCCGCCGCTGGAGGGCGACGGCTGGCTCAAGGCCGACGTGGGCACCCCGAACCAGGCGTTCCGGAAGCTGGACCCGTCGGGCCGCTCCGACTGCCAGGTGCAGTGGCAGCACCGGCCCTGGCTGGACGACCGCGTCGAGGTGGCCCAGCTTCGGTACACGAACTACGACGCCCGGCCGGACCAGGACGACCCGTGCGGCAAGGCGGTCGGGCTGGCCCGGCAGCTCGCGCCGAAGCTGCCGCGGCCCTGAGCCTTGGCGGTGGACGGTCGCGGGCGGCTAGGTTGGGGGCGCACTCACCGCCGACGTGCCGGAGGCCCGCCTTGAAGAAGATCATCAACGATCCGGCCGATGTGGTCGCCGAATCGCTGCGCGGCCTGGCGGTCGCCCACGCGGACATCCTGCGGGTGCGCGGCAACCCGGCCCTGGTGGTCCGGGCCGCCGCGCCGGCGCCGCGCAAGGTCGCGGTGATCTCCGGCGGCGGGTCCGGGCACGAGCCGCTGCACGGCGGGTTCGTCGGCCGCGGCATGCTCGACGCCGCCGTGCCGGGCCCGGTCTTCACCTCGCCGACGCCGGACGCGGTGCAGGCCGCCCTCGCCGCGACCACCGGGCCCGCCGGGGCGTTGCTGATCGTCAAGAACTACACCGGTGACGTGCTGAACTTCGAGACCGCCGCCGAACTGGCCGCGGCCGAGGACCTCGACGTGCGCAGCGTGGTGATCGACGACGACGTCGCGGTCAAGGATTCGACCTTCACCGCCGGGCGACGCGGGGTCGGCGGCACGGTGCTGCTGGAGAAGATCGCCGGCGCGGCGGCCGAGCGCGGTGACTCGCTGGACGCGGTGGAAGCGGTGGCCCGCAAGGTGATCGGGCAGGTGCGCTCGATCGGCGTGGCGCTGACCGCGCCGACCGTGCCGCACGGGGGCGAGCCCAGTTTCGAGCTCGGCCCGGACGAGGTCGAGTTCGGCATCGGCATCCACGGCGAGCCCGGCCGCGAGCGCATCCCGCTGGAGCCGGCCGACGCGCTGGTGGCCCGGCTGGTCGAGGCCGTCGTCTCGGACCTGCCGTACCAGCCGGGGGACCGGGTGCTGCTGTTCACCAACTCGATGGGCGCCACCCCGCTGGTGGAGCTGTACCTCGCGCACGGGATCGCCGAGCGGCTGCTGGCCGAGCGTGGGATCGTGGTGGAACGCAGGCTCGTCGGCCCGTACATCACCAGTCTCGAGATGCAGGGGATGAGCCTGACCCTGCTGAAACTGGACGACGAGCTGACCGAGCTGTGGGACGCGCCCGTGTGGACGCCCGCGCTGCGGTGGGGGATCTGATGGGCTGTTCTGCGGAAGGAGCCGCCGTGGCGCTGCGGGCCGCGGCCGAGGTCGTCGCCGAGCACCGCACCGAGCTGATCGAGCTCGACCGGGCGATCGGGGACGGCGATCACGGCGAGAACCTCAGCCGGGGCTTCACCGCGATCGTTTCGGCCTTGGAGACCGAGGTGCCCCCCACCCCGGGAGCCGTGGCGAAGCTGGCCGCCACCACGTTGATCTCGAAGGTCGGCGGGGCGGCGGGGCCCTTGTACGGCACGGTTTTCCTCCGTGCGTCGATGAAGCTGGGCGACGCCGCGGAGATCGACGTGCCGCTGCTGCTCGAAGCGCTGCGGGCCGCGCTGGAGGGGGTTCAGGCGCGCGGTAAGGCGGTCGTCGGCGACGCGACGATGGTGGACGCGCTGGTCCCCGCCGTCGCGGCCGCCGAAGCCGCCGCGGATGCTCCGGACGCGACCGTCGCCGGCGTGCTCGCGGCCGCCGCCGGCGCGGCCGACCGGGGAGCTGAGTCCACAGTGGACCTGGTTCCGCGCAAGGGCCGGGCGTCCTACCTGGGCGAGCGCGCCGTCGGGCACCTGGATCCGGGCGCCCGGTCCACGGCGCTGCTGCTGCGCGCGTTCGCGGGGGCGGCCCGGTGACCGTCGGAATCGTGCTCGTGTCGCACAGCGCGAAGCTGGCCGAGGGGCTGGCCGAGCTGGCGGGGCAGATGGCGCCGGACGTCCGCATCCGCCCGGCCGGCGGGCTCGCCGGCGACGGCGGGATCGGCACCGACTACGACGAGGTGGTCGCGGCCGTCCAGCGGGCCGACTCCGGCGACGGGGTGGTGCTGCTCTACGACCTGGGCAGCGCGCAGATGACCGCCGAGCTGGCGGTGGAATCGCTGGCCGACCCGGCCTCGGCCGTGGTGGTCGACGCGCCGCTGGTGGAGGGCGCGGTGGCGGCGGCGGTGGCCGCGCAGGGCGGCGCGGACCGCCGAGCCGTGGGCGAGGCCGCGGCGAGCGCCGGTCTGGCGCCCGACCTGCTGGCGGTCGACTCCGCGGCCGACGGTGTGGAGGAGAAGGCGTTGACGCTGGTCAACGACGTCGGGCTGCACGCCCGCCCGGCCGCGGTGCTGGTGCGCAGCCTGGCCGGGCTGGAGGCCGAGGTCTCCGTGCGGCTGGGTGAGCGGGAGGCGGACGGGCACAGCGTGCTCGCGTTGATGTCGCTGGGCGCGCGCCAGGGCGACCGGATCGTGGTCCGGGCGTACGGACCGCAGGCGGGCGAGGCCCTGGCGAAGGTGACCGCGCTGGTGGAGACGAACTTCGGCGAGTGATCCGGGTCGGTCTGACTCGATCCGGAAGTGCTTTTGCCGGGCACCCGTGTCACAGTGAGCCATACTACCCGCGAGTAACCTCCGGAGGGCTCGATGGCACGGGACATCTCGAAGGTCGGCGTCGTCGGCCTGGGCACGATGGGTGCCGGCATCGCGGAGGTGCTGGCGCGCAGCGGGATCGACGTCATCGCCGTGGAACTGGACGACGCCGGGGTCGCGCGAGGCGAGGAGCGCCTGCGCCACTCCACCGGGCGGGCGCTGGCCGGCGGCAAGCTCGACCGAGCCGGCCGCGACGCGCTGCTGGCGCGCATCCGCTGCTCGACCTCGCTGGCCGCACTGTCCGAAGTGGACTTGGTGATCGAGGCGATCCCGGAGGCCCTGGCGGCCAAGGCCGAGGTCTTCTCCCGGCTCGATGAGGTGACGCGGCCGGACACGGTCTTCGCGTCGAACACCTCCTCGCTGTCGATCACCGAGATCGGCGTGCGCACGGCGCGGCCGGGCAAGGTCGTGGGGCTGCACTTCTTCAACCCGGCCCCGGTGCTCGAACTGGTCGAGGTGGTGCGCACGGTGGTCACGGAGCCGGCGGTGGTGACCGACGTGGTCGCGTTCGCCGAACGGCTCGGCAAGGTGCCGGTGGTGATGGGCGACCGCGCCGGGTTCATCGCGAACGCGCTGCTGTTCGGCTACCTCAACCACGCGGTGCGGATGTACGAGCAGCGGTACGCCACCCGCGAGGACCTGGACGCGGCGATGCGGTTCGGTTGTGGCTACCCGATGGGTCCGCTCGCGCTGCTGGACCTGATCGGGCTGGACACGGCGTACGAAATCCTCGACACGATGTACCACCAGTCGCGCAACCGGCTGCACGCGCCGGCGCCGTTGCTGAAGCAGCTGATCACCGCCGGGCGGCTGGGCCGCAAGACCGGCCGGGGCTTCTACCCCTACGAAGCGCCGGGCTCGCCGGCCGTGGTCGCGGACGGGCTCATCCCGGCGTCCACAGTGGAATCACCGCCGCCGCGAGCGGTGCGCGAGGTGGGGGTGGTCGGCACCGGGACGATGGCCACGGGCATCGCCGAAGTGTTCGCCAAGCACGGGTTCGGCGTGGTGCTGCGGGCCCGGAGCCGGGCCAAGGCCGTGGCGGCCGTGGCGAAGGTCGAAAAGTCGCTGGGCAGGTCCGTGGCGCGGGGTCGTCTGTCCGAAGAGGACGCGGCCGCCGCGCTGGCCCGGATCGTGCCCGTCACCGATTTCGAGGCGCTGGCCGAAGTGGACCTGGTGGTGGAAGCGGTGGCCGAGGAACCGGCCGTGAAGCAGGCGGTCTTCGCCGCCTTGGACGAGGTGGTGCGGCCGGGCGCGATCCTGGCCACGACCACCTCCTCGCTGCCGGTGATCGGGTGCGCGGCCGCGACCGCACGCCCCGGTGACGTGCTGGGCCTGCACTTCTTCAATCCCGCACCGGCGATGAAACTGGTCGAAGTGGTCTCGACGATCGCGACCGCGCCGGACGTCGTCGCGACCGCCACCGCCGTCTGCGCCGCGGTGGGCAAACACCCGGTGCGCTGCGGGGACCGGGCGGGTTTCATCGTCAACGCGCTGCTGTTCCCCTACCTCAACGACGCGGTGAAGATGCTGGAGGCGCACTACGCGTCGGCCGAGGACATCGACACCGCGATGAAGGTCGGCTGCGGACTGCCGATGGGGCCGTTCGAACTGCTCGACGTGGTCGGCCTGGACGTCTCGCTGGCGATCGAGCGGACGTTGTTCGACGAGTTCCGCGAGGAGGGCTTCGCGCCAGCGCCACTGCTGGAACACCTGGTGACGGCGGGACGGCTGGGCCGCAAGACGGGCCAGGGATTCAAGGACTACTGAGGGGTGACCGTGGTTCCCCGCGCGGTGCCCTCGACGAGTCCGGCGTAGACCGCCGCGACTCGGGCGACGGGGGTGCCGCCGCTGCCGTCCTTGCCCATGGCTTCGAGTGTTTCGCTGACCCAGCCGGGGCTGACGGCGTTGATCCGTAGCCCGCGAGTCAGGTCGGCGGCGGCCGAGCGGACGAATCCGGCGAGGCCCGCGTTGACCAGCGCGCCGAGGCTGCTATGGGGGAACGGCTCGGTGAACGTGCCCCCGGTGAGGGTGATCGAGCCGCCGTCGTTGAGCTTGTCGGCGGCCCGCCGCGCGAGCGCGACTTGGCCCAGCAGCTTGCCGTGGAGGTCTTCGAGGACCTGGCTCTCGGTGAGTTCGGCCAGCGGCCGGAGGGGGACGTTCGCGGCGCAGCAGACCACGGCGTCGGCGGGGTTCTCGAACAGCGCGTCGAGTGATGCCGGGTCGGTGAGGTCGGCTTTGGTTTCGCCGCCTCGGGATACCGGCACCAGTTCGTGCCGCGGGGTGAGGGCGGCCGCCACGGCCTGGCCGATCAGCCCGGACGCGCCTAGCAGGATGATCTTCACCGGTCTGACGCTACCTGTTTTGCCGGTTTCCCGGCGATTGGTTTTTATCATCCATCATTTTTTGTTGTTGTATAAGAAAAAATCTGCGCCGTGGGGTGGTTGTGCGCCAGAATTGTCGGTGGTGCTGCTTAGGCTGCCGGCATGGATCTGCGCGACCGAACCAAGAGGACGAACACCCGGCGGCTATTGCCGGGCCGGCCGATGCTGTGCGGTGGCCGGCGTGACTGAGACCGGCCTGATTGCGGCCGAGTCGGCCGCCGCCGGATCGACTGCCCCGGGCTCGCGACCAGGTCGGCTGAGCCCGGGCGCGGCTGATGCTCAGACCGGGGGCAGCAGCGGCCCGCCGCTCCAGTGCTGGAAGACCAGGTTCGTGTGCACCCGGGCCACCTCGTCGCGGGCGGTCAGCTCGTCCAGGACCAGGCGTTGCAGTCCGGCGGCGGAGTCGGTGGCCACGTGGGCGAGGAAGTCGTCCGGTCCGGTCAGGTGGTAGACCGCGCGGACCTCCGGCAGGGCCAGCAGGTGCTCGACGAACGGGTCCACCAGCGGCCGTCGGTGCGGGCGGACCTGGACGAACAGGAACGCCTCCAGCGGACGGCCCAGCTTCGCCGCGTCCACCGACGCGTGCTGGCCGGTGATCACCCCGGACTCGCGCAGCCGGGCCACGCGGTCGAGGCAGGTGGACGGCGCCAGCCCGACCTCGGCGGCCAGGTCCTTGTTGGAGATCCGGGCATCGTTCTGCAGCAGCCGCAGGATTTCGAGATCAACCGGACTCAGTTCGACAGATCCAGTCATGGCCGAATGATATCCGAAGCACTTGTTTCGAGACCGGTTTTCGTCCGAACCTGTGTCCCATGACTTCTTCGTTGCGCACCCGGGCCGTCCACGCCGGGCGGGATGATCTGACCGATCTCGGCCTGCACGCCGCCCCGCTCGACTTCTCCACGACCTATCCCTCGCGGGACAGCGCGGACGAGGCTCGCCGGATCGACGAGTTCACCGCGGGCGGGAACGTCACCGGCATCTACGGGCGGATCGGCAACCCGACCGTGGAGCGGTTCGAACAGGCGCTGGCCGAGCTGGAGGGCTTCGAGCACGGGGTGGCCTTCGCCAGCGGCATGGCGGCGATCTCCGCCTGCCTGCTTTCCGCGGTCACCCAGGGAAAGCGGCACGTCGTCGGGGTTCGCCCGCTGTACGGCTCCACCGACCACCTGCTCACCTCGGGCCTGCTCGGCACGGAGGTCACCTGGGTCGCGCCTAGGGAGCTGGCGGGGGCGATCCGGCCGGACACCGGGCTGGTGTTCGTCGAGACGCCCGCGAACCCGACCCTGACCGAGCTGGACATCGAGGCTCTCGCCTCGGCGTGCGGCGAAGTCCCGCTGCTCGTCGACAACACCTTCGCGACGCCCGTGCTCCAGCGCCCAGGACGGCTCGGCGCCCGCATCGTGCTCCACAGCGCGACGAAGTTCCTCGGTGGTCACGGTGACGTCATGGGCGGTGTCGTAGCCTGCGACGCCGAAGAAGCGGCCCGCCTACGCCAAATCCGCTTCGCGACGGGCGCTGTCCTGCACCCCCTCGCGGGCTACCTCCTGCTTCGCGGTCTGTCGACGCTTCCTCTGCGCGTTACGGCGGCCTCGGCCACGGCGGCCATCCTGGCCGAGCGGCTCGCCGCGCACCCGGCCGTCCACGCCGTGCACTACCCGAAACTGGGCGGTCCGCTGGTGGCGTTCGAAGTGGCCGGGGACCCGCACGCGCTGATCGGCGCCGTCCGCCTGATCACCCCGGCGGTGAGCCTCGGCAGCGTGGACACGCTGATCCAGCACCCCGCCTCGCTGACCCACCGCGTCGTCCCCGCGGACGACCGCGAGGAGGCGGGCATCACCGACCGGCTGATCCGCCTGTCCATCGGCCTGGAAGCGGTCGAGGACCTGTGGCACGACCTGGACCAGGCGCTCAAGGCCGGCTGAGGACCGGCGCTCGGTGGCGGCCGGTGCTCAACCGCAGCAGCCGCCCCCGCAGCAGCCGCCACCCGGGGAAGCAGGCGCGGCCGCCGCCCCGGTGAGCGCCACTGTGGTCAGCAGCTTCACCGTGTCCGTGTGCCCCTCGGGGCAGGGCGCCGGGGCGGCGGATTCGCTCATCGGCCGGTGCAGCTCGAAGGTCCCGGTGCAGTCGCGGCAGCGGTAGGCGTAGGTGGGCATGGCGGGAATTATCGCTGCCGGGGCCGCGTGGGGGAAGGACGGCCCGGGGCAGGGGACGCCCGGACCGTGGCGGCGGCGCCCGGCTCGGTTCTCGGGCCGGGCCGGGCCGGGCCGGGCCGGGTTGGGTTGGGCCCGGCCGGGTTGGGCCGGGCCGGGTTGGGTTGGGCCGGGTTGGGGTGGGCTCGGCCGGAACCGCGGTGCCGACCGGGTGCCGCCACCCGGCGAGGGATGACGATGGTCGGATCGGGTCGGCCGGTGGGAGGCTGGGGGAGTGGATGTTCCCCCGCTCGCGGATTTCCCGCACCTCGGCCAGGTTGTCCCGGCGTTGCTCGGCTCGCTCGGAGTGCCGGGGGAGGTGAACGCCCTTTCGCTGCCCGACGCGAGCAGCGCGTGCGTGCTGCTCGTCGACGGGCTCGGCTGGCAACTGCTGGCCGAGCACGCTGCCGACGCGCCGGTGCTCACCGAACTCGCGAAGCGACCACTGCGCGTGGGATTCCCTTCGACGACCGCGGCGGGTGTCGCGGCGATCGGGACCGGCCTGGCGTCGGGGGAGCACGGCATGGTCGGGTACACCTTCGAGGTGCCGGGGGCGGGGGTGCTGAACGCGCTGCGCTGGCGTTCCCACACCGACGGCGGCGATCTGCGCGGCGCTCTGCCGCCGCGTGAGGTGCAGCCGCTGCCGACGACCTTCGAACGCGCGGCCGCGGCCGGGGTCGACGCGGTGGTGGTGTCGTCGGCGCAGTTCGCGGACACGGCCCTGACCCGGGCCACCCAGGACGGCGCGCGTTACGCCGGCGTGCACGCGCTGGGCGATCTGGCCGCGCGAACGCTGGACGTGCTGTCGTCGCGCTCGTTCTGCTACGCCTACCACAGCGAGCTGGACCTGCTGGGCCACCTGTACGGTCCCGGCTCGGCGCCCTGGCGCCTGCAGCTGCGGCAGGTCGACCGGCTGGTGGAGTCCCTTGTGGACGGACTGCCGCCCGGTGCGCTGCTGGCGGTGGTGGCCGACCACGGCATGGTGACCGTCGAGGAGAAGCTGGACCTGGACGACACCCCCGAACTGCTGGCCGGTGTCCGTGCCTTCGGCGGCGAAGTGCGCGCCCGCCACGTCTACACCGAGCCCGGCGCGGAGGCCGACGTCCTGGCGGCCTGGCGCACCGTGCTCGGCGACCGGGCCTGGGTCCTGCCCCGCGACGAGGCCATCACCCGCGGCTGGTTCGGCCACCGGGTGAGCGACCGGGTCCGTCCCCGGATCGGCGACGTCGTGGCCGCGGCCACCGGAACCTTCGGCCTGGTCCGCGAGCTGGCCGAAGCCGTGGAGTCCTCGCTGATCGGCCAGCACGGTTCCCTGACGGAGGCCGAGCAACTGGTCCCGCTGGCCCTGGTCCAGGGCTGACCGCGCGAGTTCGCCGTGCCAACGCGACATGCCGCAGGACCGCAACGCGCCGTGCCGCAGGACTGCAACGCGCCGTGCCGCAGGACTGCAACGCGCCATGCCGCAGGACCGGCCGCGCCGGAAACCGTTTGCCGCCGATGCGCGCGGCTTCCGCTGCGGTGGCACCTCCGCCAGGGGTTCTCGGGAGCCGGGGCGGGATGCTCGCGGGTGGGGTGAGACTCCTGTGCGGTCGTGTCCGGCCGCCGGTTACCGTTTTCGGTGTGCCTCGACGCAACCGTCCTGGGCGTGACCGGGACGGTCGCGCCGCTCGTCCCGAACCCGGTGCCACCAGTGGGTGGGCGCACACCGAGTCCGGTCAGGACGGGGACTGGCTGGTCCGGACCGTGCCCGGGTCCCACGCCACCAAGACCTACCGCTGCCCCGGCTGCGACCACGAGATCCGCTCCGGCACCCCGCACCTGGTGGTCTGGCCCGCGGACGAAACCGGCTCCGTCGCCGACCGGCGACACTGGCACCGCCCCTGCTGGGACGCCCGCGGCCGCCGCCGGCCGACCCGCCGCTGGTGACCGGCCCGCCCCTCCCCGCCACCGAGGTCCCCCCACCCGCGACCGCCACCCGCGGCCGAAGCCACCCCGAGCCGGCCACGGAAGGAGCCGCGCCCGGCGGCGTCGCGTCGAAACGGTCCGGTGGTGCCCCGGCGGGTCAGACCGAAGCCGCCCGGCCATGCCCGGCCAAGTCGCGCCGAAGCGGTCCAGCCATGTCGGGGTGGGTCGGGTCGTCCAACCATGACCGGTCGAGTCGCGCCGAGGTGGCCCAGACATGTCGGGGTGGGTCGGGCCGAAGTCATCCAACCGCGCCCGAGCGAAAAGCGCCGAAGCGGTCCAGCCAGGTCCGAGCAGGTCGCGCCGAAACCGTCCAGCCGTGCCCGGTCGAGTCGCGCGGAAACCGTCCAGCCGTGCCCGGTCGAGTCGCGCGGAAACCGTCCAGCCGTGCCCGGTCGAGTCGCGCGGAAACCGTCCAGCCGTGCCCGGTCGAGTCGCGCGGAAACCGTCCAGCCGTGCCCGGTCGAGTCGCGCGGAAACCGTCCAGCCGTGCCCGGTCGAGTCGCGCGGAAACCGTCCAGCCGTGCCCGGTCGAGTCGCGCGGAAACCGTCCAGCCGTGCCCGGTCGAGTCGCGCGGAAACCGTCCAGCCGTGCCCGGTCGAGTCGCGCGGAAACCGTCCAGCCGTGCCCGAGCAGATCAAACCGAAGCCGCCCGGACATGCCCCGGACGAGTCGCGCCGAAGCCGTCCGACTGGGCCCGTACGAGTCGCGCCGAAACCGTCCGGCCAGGTTCGAGCCCGGCGGTTTCCGAACTCCCGACGCCCGCGCCGGTCACCCCGAGCAGCAACCCCGTCCCGTCACCTCCGGTAGTGCCGCACCACCGCCCCATCCCCTTCCTCCGTCTCCTCGTACCGGGTGAACCCCAGCCGCTCGACCACCCGCAGGGACGGCTGGTTGACCACGTTCACCGAGATCAGCACCGGTGTCGGGGCCAGTTCTCGTTCCGCCCAGTCCACCGACGCGCTCGCGGCCTCCACCGCGTAGCCCCTGCCCCAGGCCGACGGGTGGAAGCGGTAGCCCAGGTTCAGCACCTTCCCGCCGTCGAAGTCGCGCGAGCGGACCCCCGAGAGGCCCAGCAGGGCCGGGGACTCGGGGCCGAACACGGCCAGGTAGCCGTAACCGTGGTCGCGCCAGTGCTCCAGCCAGGTGTCGAACCTGTGCTCCGCGGCCGGGCCGTCCGGCGGGTTCACGCGGTAGCGGTTGGTTCTCGGGTCGGTTTCGATGGCCACCATCTCCGGCCGGTCCGCCTCACGAAAAGGGCGGAGCAGCAGTCGCTCGGTCTTGATCTCCGTCAGCACGTGCCGAAGGTAGCCCGGAGGTCCGACAAAATGGGCCGCATGACCGAACTGCCCCTGCTCCTGCTGCACGCCTTCCCGCTCGACGCCCGGATGTGGGACCCGGTGCGCGCGCCGCTCGCCGAACGCGTCCGGCTCATCACCCCCGACCAGCGCGGGCTCGGTCGCAGCCCGCTGCCCGGGAACGGCCGCGAGCCGAGCCTGGACGACGCCGCCCGGGACGTCGTCGCGCTGCTCGACCGGCTGGAGCTGGACCGGGTGGTCCTCGGGGGCTGCTCGATGGGCGGCTACCTGACCATGGCGGTGCTGCGCCTCGCTCCGGAACGCGTCGGGGGGCTCGTGCTCATCGACACCAAGGCGACCGCCGACCCGCCCGAGACCGCCCGCGCCCGGCTGGACGTCGCGGAACGGGCCGAGGCCGAAGGTGTCACCGGGTGGCTGGCCGAGGCCAGTCTGCCCACCCTGCTGGCGGACACCGCCGCGACCGGCGTGGTCGAGCGGGTGCGCGGGCTGATCGACGAGCAGCCGCCCGCTGGGGTCGCCTGGGCGGCGCGTGCCCTCCGCGCCCGGCCGGACTCGGTCGAGACCCTGCGCGCGGCCGAGGTCCCAGCGCTGGTCATCGTCGGTGAGCGGGACGCCATCACCCCGCTCGAAGCCGCCGGCACCATGGTCGGCGCCCTGCCCGACGCCACTCTCGCCGTGCTCCCCGGCGTCGGCCACCTGACGCCGCTGGAGGATCCCGCGGGCGTGGTGGAAGCGATCCTGGGCTGGTACCCGTTCGGCTGAAAACCGCTCAGCCGAAGTACCCGGCCAGCGCCGCGCGGGCCTCGCCGAGGCGGTGCGGGAACCGCTTCGCGATCAGGAACCGCCAGCCCACGGCGAAAAGCTCGCGCAGCCGCAGATAACCCGCGATGGCGGTTTCGTCGGCTTCGGCCGGATACGCGGCGAGCAGCTCCGGCCCGCCCTGCTCCAGCAGGATCGCCAGGTCCCACGCGAGCGGTCCGCGCCAGGTGTCCTCGAAGTCGAGCCAGCACGGACCGTCCGCGGTGGCGACGACGTTGCCCGGGTGCGCGTCCCCGTGCAGCGCCTGCACGGGAGCGGCCGGCAGCCCCGCTTCGATCCGGGCGGCTTCCGCGCGGATCCGGTCCGCCGCCCCGTCCATGGCGTCGCCGTGGAGCCGGAGCATCGTCTCCAGCTCGGCCAGCGGGCCCCGGACGGGCAGTTCGCCGGAAAAGTCGCGCAGTACCGAATGGACCCGGGCCAGGGAGCCCGCCAGCTCGCCCGGGCTGTGCCGATGGTCCGGATCGTGCGGCGTCCAGTGCCAGAGCGTGACCGGCAGGCCCTCGGCGAAGTGCGGGCCGGCCGGGGGATCCGTGGTGGGTGAGACGACGCGCACACCACGATCGGTGAGGAAGGCGGACAGGGCCACGTCGCGCTCCAGCCAGTCCGTCGCGTCCGGCCGCAGGAGCAGCGTGGTCCCGGGCACCCTGGCCACCACCCGACCCATTCTCACCAGCACGTTCGACCGCTCGTGCAGCACCTGCGTGGAGCTGGCCGGCCACCCCAGCCGGCGGGCCACCGCGGTCGCCGCCGCCACCGCCGAGACCGTGTGGGGGTCGGTCATGCGGTGATCTGACCAGCCGGTGCGCGCGACTGTCGGTAGCGAGGGCTACGATCCCCTTTATCCGCCGGATCGGTCCGTTCGGCCCGGCGGTGTCCCGGATGTTGACCACCACAAGGTTTCAGTGTTGGAGGCAGGAGTGACGGCCGTAGCCCCCAAGCCGATCGCCACGCGCCCGTACCCCGCGCGCGAGTCGGTTAAGGGTTCGTACCTGCTGCGGTTGTTCCGCACGACGGACCACAAGCAGATCGGCATCATGTACCTGGTCACGTCGTTCGCCTTCTTCATGGCGGGCGGCGCGATGGCGATGCTCATCCGCACCGAGCTGGCCCGACCGGGCCAGCAGTTCCTGTCGCAGGAGCAGTACAACCAGCTGTTCACCATGCACGGCACGATCATGCTGCTGCTGTACGCGACGCCGATCCTCTTCGGCTTCGCGAACTTCGTGCTGCCGCTGCAGATCGGCTCACCGGACGTGGCGTTCCCGCGGCTGAACGCGTTCTCCTACTGGCTGTACCTCTTCGGTGGCCTGATCGTCCTCTCCGGCTTCCTGACCCCGGGTGGCGCCGCCGACTTCGGCTGGTTCGCCTACACCCCGCTGTCGGACGCGATCCACTCCCCGGGCGTCGGCGCGGACCTGTGGATCTCCGGTCTGGTCGTGTCCGGTCTGGGCACCATCCTCGGCGGGGTCAACATGGTCACCACGGTGATCTGCCTGCGCGCCCCGGGCATGACCATGTTCCGGATGCCGATCTTCACCTGGAACATCCTGGTCACCAGCATCCTGATCCTGCTGGCCTTCCCGATCCTGACCGCGGCCCTGATGGGCCTGCTGGCCGATCGGCACCTGGGCGCGCACGTCTTCGACCCGGCCAACGGCGGCGTGATCCTCTGGCAGCACTTGTTCTGGTTCTTCGGCCATCCCGAGGTCTACATCGTCGCCCTGCCCTTCTTCGGGATCGTGTCGGAGATCTTCCCGGTGTTCAGCCGGAAGCCGATCTTCGGCTACAAGGGCCTGGTCTTCGCCACGCTGGCGATCGCCGCCCTGTCCGTGGCCGTGTGGGCGCACCACATGTACGCCACCGGCGCGGTCCTGCTGCCGTTCTTCTCGTTCATGACGTTCCTGATCGCCGTCCCGACCGGCGTCAAGTTCTTCAACTGGATCGGCACCATGTGGAAGGGCCAGCTGTCCTTCGAGACGCCGATGATCTTCTCGATGGGCTTCATCGTCACGTTCCTGTTCGGCGGTCTGACCGGCATCCTGCTGGCCGCGCCGGCGATCGACTTCCACGTGTCGGACAGCTACTTCGTGGTGGCGCACTTCCACTACGTGCTCTACGGCACCATCGTGTTCGCGACCTTCGCCGGGATCTACTTCTGGTTCCCGAAGATCACTGGCCGGATGATGGACGAGAAGCTCGGCAAGTGGCACTTCTGGACCACGTTCATCGGCTTCCACGGCACCTTCCTGGTCCAGCACTGGCTGGGCGCGGAGGGCATGCCCCGCCGGTACGCGGACTACCTGGCCAGCGACGGGTTCACCACGCTGAACACGATCTCCACGATCGGCGCGTACATCCTGGGCGCCTCGACGCTGCCGTTCATCTGGAACGTGTTCAAGAGCTACCGCTACGGCGAGATCGTCACGGTCGACGACCCGTGGGGCTACGGCAACTCACTGGAGTGGGCCACCTCCTGCCCGCCGCCGCGGCACAACTTCACCGAGCTGCCCCGGATCCGGTCCGAGCGGCCCGCCTTCGAGCTGCACTACCCGCACATGATCGAGCGGCTGCACGCGGAGGGTGAGATCGGCTTCTTCGGCAAGCCGCGCCACGGCGGCGCCCCTTCGCAGAAGCTGGTCGACGCGCTGATCCCGGGCAATCACGACAGGGACAATTCGGGCGAGCAGTAACGCTCGTCGGTGTGAAGAGGCGCGTGCCCGGCTGAGGTGAAGCCGGGCACGCGCCCTTCTTGCGTCCCGGCCCGGCAGTCCAGACCTGAGCGTTGCCCGTCCGAACGGCCGAACGAGGGATAGAGCCCAGTGACCCAGACGCCCGTCCTGATCACCACGACCGGTCCCGACCAGCCCGGTGTCTCCTCCGTGCTGTTCGCCGTGCTCACGCGGCACGACGTCGACGTGCTCGACGTCGAGCAGGTGGTCATCCGCGGGCAGCTCGTGCTCGGTGTGCTGGCCGGCGTGTACCGCGACCCGGAGGGCCTGCAGGAGTCCGTGGAGCAGGCCATGGCCAGCGTCGGCATGCAGGTCGACGTGCGGATCGGGGATGCGATCGGGGCGGACCCGTTCGCGCTCGGCCGCCGCGGTTCCTCGCACGTCCTGGTGATGATGGGCCGCCCGGTGACGGCGCGGGCGTTCTCCGAGGTGGCGCGCCGGCTCGCGGGCATGGGCGCGAACATCGATTCGATCCGCAGCGTCGCCGACTACCCGGTGACCGGGCTGGAGCTCTACGTCTCGGTCGGTCAGGACACGGCGGAGGCTGACGCCGAACTGCGCTCGGTGGTTGCGGACGCGGCCTCCCAGGTGGCCATCGACGTCGCCGTGGAGCGCGCGGGCATCACCCGCCGGGCCAAGCGGCTGGTGGTCTTCGACGTCGATTCGACCCTGGTGCAGGGCGAGGTGATCGAGATGCTCGGCGCCCACGCCGGGGTCGAGCCGGAGATCCGCCAGATCACCGAGGCCGCCATGCGCGGCGAGCTGAACTTCGCCGAATCGCTGGAACGGCGCGTGTCCCTGCTGGCCGGGCTGCCCGCGACGGTGCTCGACGAGGTCGCGGCCTCGCTGGAGCTGATGCCCGGCGCGCGCACCACGGTCCGCACGCTCAAGCGCATGGGCTTCCGCTGCGGCGTCGTCTCGGGCGGGTTCACGCAGATCATCGACCACCTGGTGGATGACCTCGGGCTGGACTTCGCGGCGGCGAACGAGCTGGAGGTCGTCGACGGCCAGCTCACCGGCCGCGTGGTCGGCGAGGTGGTCGACCGCGCGGGCAAGGCGACGGCGCTGCGCCGGTTCGCCGGCGAGTACGGCATCCCGCTGGGCCAGTGCGTCGCGGTCGGCGACGGGGCCAACGACATCGACATGCTCTCCGCGGCCGGGATGGGCGTGGCGTTCAACGCCAAGCCGGCGCTGCGCGAGGTCGCGGACACCGCGCTCTCGCACCCGTACCTGGACGCCGTGCTGTTCGTCCTCGGCGTCACGCGCGCCGAGGTCGAGGCCGCCGACGCGGCCGACGGGCTGGAACCGGCCCGGCCGTGAACCACCTCCTGGCGCCCTTGGGCCACCGTTACGCCGAGTGGCTGGCACTGCCCGCCGAGGCCACCTCCGACACCTCCGAGGAACAGCCGGACCAGGTCCGGGCGATGCCGGTGATCCTGCGCATCGAGCGGGCCGAGCCGCCCGGCCGGACCCCGCTGCTGGAGGCGGCGGCCGCGGCCGCGCTGGCGGTGTGCCTGGACGAGCGCGCCGGACCGGGCGGTGAGTGGGCCGAGCCGATGCAGGCCTGGCTGGACAACCGCATCCGCAAGGTCGCGCGCCGGGCGCGAGGCGCGCACTGGCGGGCGGTGCAGGCGTTGCCGGGCGTCACGGTCGAGGTCGACGGCGCCGAGGCCCGCGCGCTGGTGCCCGGGCTGGTGGCCGAGACGCCGAAGGAGGTGTCGCGGCTACAGATCTCGGGCAGCGAGCTGCCGCCCGACACCCCGCCACCGGCGCCGGAGGACGTGCCGCTGCTGCTGCTCAACCCCGAGGTGCCGATGACCGTGGGCAAGGCCTCCGCCCAGGTCGGTCACGCCACGATGATCCTGGCTTCGCTGCTCGGCGACGCCGAGCTGGCCGAGTGGGCGCAGCGGGGTTACCGGGTGGCGGTCCGCACGCCTTCGCCCGCCCGCTGGAAGGAGCTGTGCCCGGTGGACGATCCGGCCGCGGGCTGGCGCGACCAGCGCGTGGTCGCGGTCCGGGACGCCGGGTTCACCGAGGTCGAGCCGGGCACGATCACGGTGCTGGCGGTCCAGCTCCACTGAGCCCCGGCTGAAACGGCGCGGGTGGCGGGTCCAGCCGGTGGGAGGCGGAACACCGTCGCCCGTCCCGGGGTTGTCCCGGGGCAGGTTCTTGGCATCGAAACGAGGAGCAGGACGTGACCCTGGAAGTGCAGCGCGAAGGTGAGCACAGCTTCGTCGGGCGCAACGAGCGCGGGGCCCAGGTGCGGCTGGGCCGCACCGGCGCCGAGGGTGCGTTCTCCCCGGCCGAACTGCTGCAGATCGCCGTGGCCGGGTGCTCGGCCGTCACCGCTGAAGAGCTGATCACCCGGCGGGTGGGGGCGGACTCGGAGTTCCGGGTGGCCGTGTCCGCCGACCGGCGGGAGGGCGCGTCCGAGCTGGACGCGGTGCACGTGGCCTTCGATCTCGACGTGTCCGGGCTCGAACCGGGTCAGCGGGAAGCGCTGGCCGGCGCGGTCGACCGGGCGATCGAGCGGTTGTGCACGGTGAGCCGGACGGTGAAGAAGGGCATCCCGGTCACCGAAGAGTTCCCGACCACCTGAGCCCGCCCGAACGACCCCCGCGCCGCCTTCGGACCACGCTGAGCCGCCGGGTCCCGCTGCGGCGGGCCGGGCGGGGCGGAAGCCGACTCAGCTCGGGCGGACGTTCAGCTCTGCCAGACGACGTAGGCCTGGTCGGCGTCGGTGGTCATGGCCTCGACGAACTTGTCGTTGTCGAAGCCGGGCAGGGACTGCAACCGCTCGATCAGCGCGTCGGCGGCCGGGTCGCCACTGGGCACGGCCGTGCCCTTGCCGTCGTGGCCGACGAGCATGAAGAAGACGTCCTCGTTCCAGGGGCCGTCCGGGATCACCCTGACCATCACGGACGAGAGGTCCGACCACGTCACGGCTTCTTCGCTGCCGTCGGCGAGAACGCGCCGCACCCCGGTGTCGTCGACACTGACGGTCCGGGAGCGTGCGCTGGACGAATCCTGGGTCAACCGGTGCTCCCCTGTCGTGTTCGTTCTGCTCACCGTACCCGCTGCGCTTGTGCCCGCCGTCACGCGGGCGCGGCAGCGTCCAGCCGTTTCAACGCGTCCCGCGCCACCTGCGAATCCGTGGTGGGCCAGAACGGCGGCAGCGAGGCGCGCAGGAAACCGCCGTAGCGCGCGGTGGCCAGCCGCGAGTCGAGCACGGCCACCACGCCGCGGTCGGAGACCGAGCGGTGCAGCCGCCCGGTGCCCTGGGCCAGCAGCAGGGCCGCGTGGGTGGCCGCCACCGTGAGGAAACCGTTGCCGCCCCGGGCTTCCACCGCGCGCTGGCGGGCCGAGGACACCGGGTCGTCCGGGCGCGGGAACGGGATCCGGTCCACCACCACGAGTTGCAGCGACGGGCCGGGCACGTCCACGCCCTGCCACAGGGTCAGGGTGCCGAACAAGCAGGTGCGCGGGTCGTCGGCGAACTTGCGCACCAGCAGCGAGGTGGCGTCGTCGCCCTGGCAGAGGATCGGGTGGTCCAGCCGCTCCCGCATGGCCTCCGCGGCCTGCTTGGCCGCGCGCATCGAGGAGAACAGCCCGAGCGTGCGCCCGCCCGCCGCCTCGACCAGCGCCGCCAGCTCGTCCATTGTGGACTCCGCCAGCCCGTCGCGGCCCGGCGGCGGCAGGTGCTTGGCCAGGTACAGGATCCCGTTGCGCCGGTGGTCGAACGGCGAGCCCACGTCCAGGCCGGTCCACCGGGGGCCCTTGTCCCCGTCGGACGGGGCCGCCTTGTCCGTGGCCGCGCCCGGCGCCTTCTCCACCCGGGCGCCGCCCGGGGGCAGGCCCCACTGGCGCGCCATCGTGTCGAACGTGCCCCCGAGGGTCAGCGTGGCCGAGGTCAGCACCGTGGTGCTGAGGTTGAACACCCGCTCGCGCAGCAGCCCGGCCACGCCCAGCGGCGCCACCTTCAACGCCGGTGGCCGCGGGTTCGCGGAGTACTTGTCGCCGGTCAGCCAGACCACGTCCCGCTGGTGCGCCTGGTCTTCGTCGAACGCCTCCAGCAGGCGCACCGCGGTGTCGTGCACCTCCTCCAGCAGCGTGCGGGCCAGTTTGCGCGCGGTCGCCCCTTCGACGTCCTCTTTGCGGTCGGACCCCAGCGCGGTGAGGCAGGCCTTCGCCGCGTCGCGGACGGCCGGCACGGCGCCCTGGAGCGCCTGCGGCAGCGTGTCGATCCGGCCCGCGGGCAGGTCGTCGGTGATCAGGGCCAGCCCGTCGCCCGCCTCCAGCAGCCGGTCGGCCACGTCCGCGTCGATCAGCCGCCCGCAGCGGCGCGCGGCGGCGGCGATCATGGCGCTGGTCAGCTCGCCGGTGGCGACCGAGGTGACCCGGTCGACCAGGTCGTGCGCCTCGTCGATGATCACCAGGTCGTGCTCGGGCAGCACCTGGTAGCCCTGCAGCGCGTCGATGGCCAGCAGCGCGTGGTTGGTCACCACCACGTCGGCGCGGCCCGCCTCCGCCCGCGCGCGCTCGGCGAAGCAGTCCGTGCCGATCGGGCAGCGCGCGGCGCCGAGGCATTCCCTGGCGGTGACCGAAACCTGGCGCCAGGCCTGGTCGCCGACCCCGGGCACGAGCTCGTCGCGGTCGCCGGTTTCGGTGTCGGAGGACCATTCGCGCAGCCGCGTGACCTCCTTGCCCAGCCTCGACACCGCGAACGGGTCGAACAGCTGCGCGTCCTCCGGCTCCTCGGGCGCGCCCGTGTCGAGCCGGTGCAGGCAGAGGTAGTTGCGGCGGCCCTTGAGGATGGCGAAGGTCGGCTCCCGCCCGAGCGGCTTCTTGAGCGCTTTGGCCAGCCGCGGCAGATCGCGGTCGACGAGCTGGCGCTGCAGCGCGATGGTGGCCGTGGAGACCACGACCGTGGCCTCCTTCTCGACCGCGTGGCGGATCGCGGGCACCAGGTAGGCCAGCGACTTCCCGGTGCCGGTGCCGGCCTGCACGGCCAGGTGCTCACCGGTGCGGATGGCGCGGCCGACCGCGTCGGCCATCTCGACCTGGCCGGGGCGTTCGGCTCCGCCCACCGACTCGACCGCGTGGGTCAGGAGTTCGAGGACGCCGGGGAAGTCTGTTCGGACGGGCACAGCGAGACACGATAGCCGCCGGGCCCGACAGGATTCCGCGTTCCGGTGCGAACGGCCCGTTCGCACCGGAACGCCGGTGGCTCAGTCCTCCCGGTGGAGCCGGGACACCGCGGCCCACGCCAGCGGCAGCACGCCCGCCGCGACGAGCGTCTTCAGCGCGTCGCCGATCAGGAACGGCGTCACGCCCTTGTCGAACGCGGTCGCCAGGTCGTACCCGGTGGCGGCCATCAGCCACGGCACACCGAAGGCGTAGATCACCAGGTTGCCGGCCACCATGGTCCCCACCACGCGCAGCGGCGTGCGGTCGCCGCCGCGGCGGGCGAGCGCGCCCACGAGAGCCCCGGCGAAGACGAAGCCGACGATGTAACCGGCCGAGGCGCCGGACAGGCCCGAGGTGGCGCCCTGGAACCACGGCACGCCGACCGCACCGACGAGCAGGTACACCAGCATCGAGGCGGCGCCGCGGCGCATACCGAGCGACGCGCCCACGAGCAGCGCGGCGAAGGTCTGGCCGGTCATCGGCACCGGGCTGCCGGGAACCGGGATGACCAGCTGCGCGGCGGCGCCGGTGAGCAGCGCGCCTCCGGCGACCAGCGACAGGTCGCGCACGAGGGTGCCGGGCACCAGGTCGGCCAGCACCTGGCGGTGGCCGGTGAGGGACAGCGAGGACACGGGACCTCCCACAACGAGAACGGACGTCCGAGGAGGTTAACGCCCGGGTGTTCGCGGTGACCCCACAAGTTGCGTTCCTCACCACCCCACCCGTCCGGGTGGTGCAGGGGGTTGCGGCCTCCGGCGGGGCGGGGCGCCGCGGGGGCTGCCTCAGGCGGTCGGCTGCACCACGGCCCGGCCGGAGTGGGCGACGCCGGCCTCGTCGAAGTCCTTGAGCGCCGCGTCCACGTTGGGCCGGGCGACGCCGACGGTCAGGTCCAGCAGCACGCGCACGCCGAAGCCCGCCTCGGCGGCGTCGAGCGCCGTGGCCCGCACGCAGAAGTCGGTGGCGATGCCGACCACGTCGACGTCGGTGACCTCGTGCTCGCGCAGCCACTCTTCGAGCGTCTTGCCGTCCCTGGACTTGCCCTCGAAGCCCGAGTACGCCGCGGCGTACTCGCCCTTGGAGAAGACCGCCTCGATCGGCGCCACGTCGAGCGACGGGTGGAACGAGGCACCCGGCGTGCCCGCGACGCAGTGGACCGGCCAGCTGGTGGCGAAGTCGGGAGTGTCGCTGAAGTGGTCGCCGGGGTCGATGTGGTGGTCGCGGGTGGCGACGACGTGGCTGTAGCCGCCCTCGGCCGCCCGGGCCGAGATCGCCTCCGCGGCGGCGGCCCCGCCGGGCAGGCCGAGCGAACCCCCCTCGCAGAAGTCGTTCTGCACATCCACCACGATCAGGGCGGTTCCCATGCTCGGCTCCCTACAGAAACGTCGTCGGTATCGCCGGTTCGCCGTGCGAGAGCTTCAGGCCCTCCCACGGCAGGCTGACCTGCGCCCGCCGCAGCCGGGCGCGGGCGTCGTCCAGCGTGGGCAGATCATCCACCGTGCGGCCGCCGCGGACCAGGGGGATCTGCAGTTCGCGGTCGTGCTCGCCGGGTTCGGGGCGCCCGGCGGCGGCCGTCCAAACGACCTCCTCCATCGCTGTGCCGGTGCCGCGGTGGCGGCGCAGCGCGGACTTGCGGCCACCGCGGGACTCCTTGTGCGCGCTGCGCTTGGCCACCGGCCGGCCGTCGACCTCGACCAGCTTGTAGACCATGCCGGCGGTGGGTGCGCCCGAACCGGTGACCACGGAGGTCCCGACGCCGTAGGCGTCCACGGGCTCCGCGCGCAGCGCCGCGATGGCGTGCTCGTCGAGGTCGCCGGAGACCACGATCCGGGTGTCCCTGGCGCCGAGGGAGTCGAGCTGGTCGCGGGCCTTGCGGGCGAGCGGGCCGACGTCGCCGGAGTCGATCCGGATCGCGCCCAGCTCCGGCCCGGCCACGCGCACGGCCGTCTCGATGCCCGCGGTGATGTCGTAGGTGTCCACCAGCAGGGTGGTGTCCGCGCCCATCTTGTCGACCTGGGCGCGGAACGCCTGCTCCTCGCTGTCGTGCAGCAGCATGAAGGCGTGCGCGACGGTGCCTCGGGTGGGGATCCCGTAGCGGCGGCCGGCCTCGAGGTTCGACGTGGTGGCGAAGCCGGCCAGGTAGGCGGCGCGCGCGGCGGCGACCGCGGCGTACTCGTGCGTGCGGCGGCCCCCCATCTCGATGATCGGCCGTCCGTGCGCGGCCCCGGCCATCCGCGCGGCGGCCGAGGCGATCGCGCTGTCGTGGTTGAGGATCGAGAGCGCCAGGGTCTCCAGCACCACCGCCTCGCCGAAGCCGCCGGTGACGGTCAGCAGCGGCGAACCGGGGAAGTACAGCTCCCCCTCGGGATAACCGTCGATGTCGCCGGAGAACTCGTAGTCGGCGAGCCAGGAGATCGTCGCGTCGTCCACCACGGCGGTCTGCTCCAGCTGCGTGAGCTCGGCGTCGGTGAACCGGAAGTCCGCGATCGCTTCGAGCACGCGCGCGGTCCCGGCCACGACGCCGTAGCGGCGGCCGTCCGGCAGGCGCCGGGCGAAGACCTCGAAGACACACGGCCGATCGGCCGTTCCGTCGGCGAGCGCGCTGCTCAGCATGGTCAGCTCGTAGTGGTCGGTGAGCAGCGCCGTGCTGGCGCTGGTGACCGGCTCGGGTGAACCCATGGGGTCAGCCTATTCACCCACACGGCCGGACCTGGCGCGGCGTACCCGGTGCACCCCGTGACACCATGGAGTGCATGTCCACGCCTGTCGCATCCGAACAGACGCAGGTTGATCCACTCGGGGTCGAGTCCGCCGAGGAGGACCAGCCGTGGCGCGCGGTCGTGTGGAACGACCCGGTCAACTTGATGTCGTACGTGACTTACGTGCTCCAGAAGCTCTTCGGCTACAGCCGCGACCACGCCACGAAGCTGATGCTCGACGTGCACCACAAGGGCAAGGCCATCGTGTCGTCGGGCTCCAAGGAGAAGGTGGAGGTCGACGTGGCGAAGCTGCACGCGGCCGGCCTGTGGGCGACCATGGAGCAGCCTTCATGAAGCCGTGGCGCCGCAAGGGCGAGTCGATCCTGGCCGCCTTCGAGCAGCAGGAGGCCGCCGTGCTGCGCGGGCTGGTCAGCCAGCTCGAGGACATGCTCACCGCCCGCGCCGAGGAGGCGCCGCAGGACGAGCTGGCCGAGCTCACCGGCATCCGCACCGGGCCCTCGGAATCGCCGGACGACCCGGTGCTCTCCCGGCTGCTGCCCGACTTCCACAAGCTCGACCCGGACAACCCCACGCGCGAGGAGCTCGACTCCGCCGCCGCGATGCGCTCGCTGCACGAGCCGGAGCTGCTGGAGGCCAAGGTCGGCGTGGCGAAGATCGTGCTGGACACGCTGCCCCGCGACGGCGGCAACGTGCGGCTGAGCTTCGAGCAGGCCGACGCCTGGCTGGGCGCGCTCAACGACGTGCGCCTGGCGCTGGGCACCGCCCTCGACGTCACCGAGGACATGCCGGACGAGCTGCCCGAAGACGATCCGCGCGCCCCGCACCTCGGCGTCTACCACTGGCTGACCTGGGTGCAGGAAACGCTGATCCAGGCGCTCACGGCGTGACCGGGCTGACCGACGTGCCCGGCGTGCTGGTGGGCCACCACCAGCGGCTCGGCGGGGGCTGGGCCTCGGGCACCACGGTGGTGCTGGTGCCCGGCGGCGCGACCGGCGCGGTCGACCAGCGCGGCGGCGCCCCCGGCACCCGCGAGACGAACTTGCTGGAGCCGGAGAACCTGGTCCAGCGCGTGAACGCGGTGTGCCTGTCCGGCGGGAGCGCGTACGGGCTGGCGGCGGCCGACGGGGCGATGCGCTGGCTCGGCGAGCGGAACCTGGGCTTCCCGGTCGGCCGGGCCCCGCACGAGGTGGTGCCGATCGTGCCCGCGGCGGTGCTGTTCGACCTGCCCCGCAGCGAATGGGGCAACCGGCCGGACGCGTCCTTCGGTTACGCCGCCTGTGAAGCCGCTGACCCGGGCGCGGTCGCGCAGGGGACGGTGGGGGCCGGGACGGGCGCGGTCGTCGGCTCGCTCAAGGGCGGGATCGGGACCGCGAGCGAGGTCGTGGCCGGGTTCACCGTGGGCGCGCTGGCCGCGGTGAACGCGTCCGGCGAGGCGGTGGACTTCGCCACCGGCCGCGCCTTCGCGGCCGACCACGAGGTGGACGGCGAGTTCGGCGTGCGCTGGCCGGATCGGCCCGGTTCGGTGCTACCGGCCCGGACCGGCCTGAACACCACTATCGGCGTGGTCGCCTGCGACGCGGCTCTGTCCAAGGCCGAGGCCCGGCGGCTGGCCGTGGCCGCGCAGGACGGGCTGGCCCGGGCCGTCCGCCCGGCGCACACGATGTTCGACGGCGACACGGTCTTCGCGCTGGCCACCGGGGCTCGGCCGCTGCCGGTCGAGCCGGGCTCGTTCGCCGACGGCCGGCGCGCGGAGGCCCTGGACGCGCTGTGCTCGGCCGCCGCCCGGGTGTTCGCCCGGGCGATGGTGCACGGGCTGCTGTCCGCCACCGCGGCCGGCGGGGCGGTGGCCTACCGCGACGTCTGGCCCGGGGCGGTCTGAGCCTCCGAGCTGCGACTCTCACCATCTGGACAGGGTGCGTCCACCACCTAAGATGTGGTGGTGCTCCGGATCCGCCGTGAACTCGTCGACGAGATCGTCGCCCACGCCCGCCGTGACCACCCCGACGAGGCGTGCGGGGTGGTCGCCGGGCCGGAGGGCGGCGACTCCCCCGAACGGTTCATCCCCATGCTGAACGCGGCCCGGTCGCCGACGTTCTACGAGTTCGACTCGGGCGACCTGCTCCGGCTCTACCGCGAGATGGACGCGAACGACGAGGTGCCGGTGGTCATCTACCACTCGCACACCGCGACGGAGGCCTACCCGTCGCGCACCGACGCGAACATCGCCGCCGAGCCGGGGGCGCACTACGTGCTCGTGTCCACCCGGGACCCCGATGCGCCCGAGTTCCGCTCTTACCGGATCGTGGACGCCGAGATCACCGAGGAGCCGGTCGAGATCCTCGGCTGAGCTCCCGGAATAAAGGGCGGCGTCCCGCGCGTCAGCCTGATGAGAACCCACCGGAGGTAGAAACCCATGGCCGTGACCGTGTCCATCCCGACCATCCTGCGCACGCACACCGGCGGCGAGAAGTCCGTCGAGGCGGCGGGCAAGACCGTCCTCGAGGTGATCGACGACGTCGAGTCGCGCCACGCCGGGCTCAAGGCGCGCCTGGTCAAGGAGGAGAAGCTGCACCGCTTCATCAACGTCTACGTCAACGACGAGGACGTGCGCTTCGCCGGGGGCCTCGAAGCCGAGGTCAAGGACGGCGACACGCTGACGATCCTGCCCGCCGTGGCCGGCGGCGCACGCTGACCCATGGCCCGCTACGAGTCGCTCCTGGACGCCCTCGGCGGCACCCCGCTGGTCGGGCTGCCCCGGCTCTCCCCGGCGCACGACGTGCGGCTGTGGGCGAAGCTCGAGGACCGCAACCCGACCGGTTCGATCAAGGACCGCCCCGCGCTGGCGATGATCGAAGCCGCCGAGCGGGAGGGGCGGCTGCGGCGCGGCTCCACCATCCTGGAGCCGACTTCGGGCAACACCGGCATCTCGCTGGCCATGGCGGCCAAGCTCAAGGGCTACGGGCTGGTCTGCGTGATGCCGGAGAACACCTCGACCGAACGCAAGCAGCTGCTGCAGGCGTACGGCGCGAGGATCGTGTTCTCCCCGGCCGCGGGCGGCTCCAACGAGGCCGTCCGCCGCGCGAAGGAGCTGGCGGAGCAGAACCCGGACTGGGTGATGCTCTACCAGTACGGCAACCCGGCGAACGCGGACGCGCACTACCGCGGCACCGGCCCGGAGCTGCTGAAGGACCTGCCGACGGTGACCCACTTCGTCGGCGGCCTCGGCACGACCGGGACGCTCGTGGGCGTCGGGCGCTACCTGCACGAGGCGAAGCCGGACGTGCAGATCATCGCGGCCGAACCGCGGTACGGCGAACTGGTGTACGGCCTGCGCAACCTCGACGAGGGGTTCGTGCCGGAGCTGTACGACGCCAGCGTGCTGAACGGCCGTTACTCCGTCGGCGCGTACGACGCGCTTCGGCGCACTCGTGAGCTGCTGGAGCACGAAGGCATCTTCGCGGGCATCTCGACGGGCGCGGTGCTGCACGCGGCGCTCGCCGTCGCGGAGAAGGCCGCGGCGAAGAGCGAGCCGGCCGACGTCGCGTTCGTCGTGGCCGACGCGGGCTGGAAGTACCTCTCGACCGGCGCGTACTCCGGCTCGCTCGACGAGGCCGCGGCCCGGCTGGACGGGCAGCTCTGGGCGTGAAGGTCGTCGGCCTGCTGGGCGGGATGAGCTGGGAGTCCTCGGCCGAGTACTACCGCCTGCTCAACGAGCGGGTGAAGGCCGCGCTCGGCGGTTTCCACTCCGCGCGGGTGGTGCTGTATTCGGTCGACTTCGCCGAGATCGAGGCCATGCAGGCCGAGGACCGCTGGGACGACGCGGGCGCCCTGCTGGGCGAAGCCGCGCGGTCGCTGGAGGCGGCGGGCGCCGACGTGGTGGTGCTCTGCACGAACACGATGCACCAGGTCGCGGACCGGATCGTCGACGGGCTCGGCCTTCCGCTGCTGCACCTGGCCGACACCACGGCCTCGGCCGTGCGCGCCGCGGGACTGCGCCGGACCGGGCTGCTGGGCACCGCGTTCACCATGAGCCGGCCGTTCTACCGCGAACGCCTGGCCGCGCACGGGCTGGAGGTGCTGGTGCCCTCGCCGGCGGACCAGGAGCTGGTGCACCGGGTGATCTACGAGGAGCTGGTGCGGGGAGTGGTGCGCGCCGAGTCCCGCGAGGCCTACCGCGGGGTGATCCGGCGGCTGGCCGAGGCCGGGGCCGAGGGTGTGATCTACGGCTGCACGGAGATCGAGCTGCTCGTGGACGCCACGGACAGCCCGGTGCCGTGCTTCCCCACCACCCGGCTGCACGCGGAGGCGGCGGCCGACTGGGCGCTGGGCTCGGCGCCGCTGCCCGCGCCACCGGGCCGAGATCGGGGATTTCACCCGAGGCACGACGCCCGGGGTGCGCCGTAGCCTGGACCGGTGAGCACCCCACTGCCCCCGTCACCAGCGCTGCCCGGGCCGTCCGGGGACCGGCCCCCGGACGTGGCGAAGCGGATCCTGCCGCCGAACCCCCGGGCGGCGGCGATCGTGGCGCTGTCGTTCACCCTGGTCCTGTACCTGGTGGAGCTGGCCGACGTGATCCTCCCGGGCGACCTCGACCACGGCGGGATCTTGTCGCGGCGGCTGTCCGGGCTCGACGGGGTCCTGTGGGCGCCGCTGCTGCACGCCGGCTGGTCGCACCTGTTCTCGAACACCGTGCCGGTGCTGGTGTTCTCCTTCCTGGCCATGGCGGCCGGCATCGGGCGCTGGGTGGTGGTCACGGCCATCGTCTGGCTGGTCTCCGGGGCCGGTGTGTGGCTGGTCGGCCCGGCGGGCACCTACACCGTGGGCGCGTCCGGGCTGGCCTTCGGCTGGCTCGCGTACCTGCTGGTGCGCGGCCTCTTCAACCGCTCGGCCGGGCAGATCCTGGTCGCCGTGGTGCTGCTCGGCATCTGGAGCGGAATGCTCTGGGGCCTGCTGCCCGGCACCACCGGCATCTCCTGGCAGGGCCACCTGTTCGGCGCGCTGGCCGGCGTCCTCGCAGCCTGGCTGACCTCGCGTGGTGACCGGAGAGCCCGGGCGGCCAAGCTCGTGCCCGGAGGTAGCCTCGGAGCGTGATCTCCCCGAGCTCGCCCATCGGTGTTTTCGACTCCGGCGTCGGCGGTCTCACCGTCGCCCGCTCGATCCTGGAGCTGTTGCCTTCGGAGCAGTTGCGTTACGTCGGCGACACCGCGCACAACCCGTACGGGCCGCTGCCCATCGCCACGGCGCGCGAGTACGCGTTGGCCGCGCTCGACAAGCTCGTCGACGGTGGCGTGAAGGCTCTCGTGATCGCTTGCAACACCGCCTCGGCCGCATGCCTGCGAGACGCGCGGGAGCGTTACGACGTTCCTGTGGTCGAGGTGGTGCTGCCCGCAGCCCGGCGCGCCGTGGTCGCGACGCACTCGAAGCGCGTCGGGGTCATCGGCACGGAGGGGACGATTCGCTCGCGAGCGTACGAAGACGCCTTCGCCGCTGCGCCCGAGGTGAAGCTCACCAGCGTCGCCTGCCCGCGCTTCGTCGACTTCGTCGAGCGCGGCATCACCTCGGGACGCCAGGTGCTCGGCCTCGCGCAGGGCTACCTCGAACCGCTGCTGGACGCCGAGGTGGACACGGTGGTGCTCGGCTGCACGCACTACCCGCTGCTGTCCGGGGTACTGCAGATCGTGCTGGGCCAGGAGGTCACGCTCGTGTCCAGCGCGGAGGAGACGGCCAAGGACCTGTTCCGCGTGCTGACCGAGCAGGACCTGCTGGCCGAGCGCGAGACCCCTCCGCGGCACGAGTTCCTGGCCACCGGCTCGCCGGAGCCGTTCACGCGGCTCGCCCAGCGGTTCATGGGCTTCGCCCCGGGTGTCCTCGCTCCCACCAGCGCGTAGAACGGACCCGGGAAGCTTAGGGTGTCGGGGTGCGACTGACGATCCTCGGCTGCTCGGGCAGTGTTCCCGGGCCGAACACCGCGGCCTCCGGCTACCTGCTGGAGGCGGAGGGGTTCCAGCTCGGGCTCGAACTCGGCAACGGGGCGTTCGCCCAGCTCCAGACCGTGCTGGACCCGTTCGAGCTGGACGCGCTCCTGCTGTCGCACCTGCATTCCGACCACTGCGCGGACGTCAACGCGCTCACCGTGCTCCGCCGCTACCACCCCGCGCCGCCGTATCCGGGCCGGCCTCGGAAGTTGCCGCTGTACGCGCCGCCAGACGCGCCTTCGCGCCTCGCCCACGCGTACGCCGCCGACGCGGACGAGAGGGCGGGCGCCGACCTTTCGGACGTCTACGAGTTCCATACGCTGCGCGAGGAACGGAGGTGGATCGGCCCGTTCGAGGTCACCGCCGTCGCCGTGCACCACCCGACCCCGGCGTTCGGCCTGCGCATCTCCTACGGCGGCCGGATCCTGGCCTACACCGGCGACACCGGCCCGTGCCGCGCGCTGGGCGAGCTGGCCGACGGCGCCGACGTGCTGCTGTCGGAGGCTTCCTGGACCGATGCGGCGGACCGGCCCGAGGGGGTCCACCTCTCCGGGAAGCAGGCGGGCGAGCTGGCCAAGGACGCCGGTGTCGGGCGGCTGCTGCTCACCCACATCGCCCCGTGGACCGACCGCGGCGCGGTGCTCGCCGAGGCCGTGGCGGTGTTCCCGGACTCCGGCGCCGTGGCGCAGGGCGAGGTCTACGACATCTGAGCGGCGAACGGTCGGGGCCAGGTCCTAGAGTGCACCCCGTGTCGAGAAAAGATGGCAGGAACGACGACCAGCTCCGCGACGTCAAGATCACCCGCGGCTTCCAGAAGTGGCCCGCCGGTTCGGTGCTGATCGAGTTCGGCAACACCCGCGTGCTGTGTGCCGCGAGCGTCACCGAGGGCGTGCCGCGCTGGCGGTCGGGCTCCGGGCTGGGCTGGGTCACCGCGGAGTACGCCATGCTCCCGTCGGCGACCAACACCCGCGGCGACCGTGAATCGGTCAAGGGCCGCATCGGCGGTCGCACCCACGAGATCTCCCGGCTGATCGGCCGCTCGCTGCGCGCGTGCATCGACCTCGCGGCGCTGGGGGAGAACACGATCGTGATCGACTGCGACGTGATCCAGGCCGACGGCGGCACCCGCACGGCCGCGGTGACCGGCGGCTACGTCGCGCTCGCCGACGCCATCACCTGGCTCGGCGCGGCGAACCGGCTCAACGACCCGCAGCCGCTGTCCGCCTCGGTCGCCGCGATCAGCGTCGGCGTGGTGGACGGCCGCGTGCGCCTTGACCTGCCCTACGAGGAGGACTCGCGCGCGGAGGTCGACATGAACGTGGTGGCCACCGACGCCGGCACGATGATCGAGGTGCAGGGCACCGGCGAGGGCGCCACCTTCGCCCGGTCCACTTTGGACCGGATGCTGGACCTGGCGCTGGCCGGCTGCGCGGACCTCACCCGGATGCAGAACGAGGCGCTGGCCCGGCCGTACCCGGGCGAGCTGCCCGAGCCGCGCCCGGACCGCAAGAAGGGCTCGAAGTGACCCGGCTGCTGCTGGCCAGCCGCAACCCGAAGAAGCTCGGCGAGCTGCGGCGGATCCTGGAGGCCGAGGGGATTTCGGGCATCGAGGTCGTCGGGCTGGACGAGGTCGAGGAGTTCCCCGAGGCCCCGGAGACCGCGCCGGACTTCGAGGGCAACGCCGTGGCCAAGGCCCGCGACGCCGTGGCCGCCACCGGCCTGCCCGCGATCGCCGACGACTCGGGCCTGGCCGTGGACGCGCTGAACGGTATGCCGGGGGTGCTCTCGGCCCGCTGGTCCGGGCGGCACGGCGACGACGAGGCCAATCTGGACCTGGTGCTCGGCCAGCTCACCGACACCCCCGACGAACGCCGGGGCGCCGCCTTCGTGTGCGCTGCCGCGCTGGTCCTGCCGGGTGGGGCGGAGACGGTGGTCCGCGGCGAGTGGCGCGGCACGCTGATCCGGGAACGCCGTGGTACCAACGGTTTCGGCTACGACCCGATCTTCGTCCCCGACGGCGGGGAGCGCACCTCGGCCGAGCTGCCGCCGGCGGAGAAGGACGCGTCTTCGCACCGCGGCCGGGCCCTGCGCGCCCTGATCCCGGGCCTGCGCGAGCTCGCCGGCTCCTGACCACCCGTCCCGATGGGCGCCGGGCGCGCTCATCGGGGCCGGCCCGGCGCCGTTCGCCCGGGGGCGCCGTGATCCATATGCTCGCTGCATGTGTGCAGACATCGTGCTGGCGGAGGACGACCCGAAGCAAGCGGAGCTCGTCCGCCGCTACCTCGAGCGGGAGCGCCACTCGGTGGTGGTCGTGCCCGACGGCCGCGAGGCACTGGAGCTGGTCCGCCGCCGGCGGCCGGACCTGCTGGTGCTCGACGTGATGCTGCCCGGGCTGGACGGGCTCGAGGTGTGCCGGATCCTGCGCGCGGAGTCCGACGTGCCCGTGCTGATGCTCACCGCCCGGTCCACAGAGGACGATCTGCTGCGCGGCCTCGACCTCGGCGCCGACGACTACATGACCAAGCCGTACAGCCCCCGTGAGCTGATGGCCCGCGTGCGGACCCTGCTGCGCCGCACCCAGTCCGCGGAGCGCGAGGCCGGGCCGATGCGCGTCGGCGCGCTGGCGGTGGACGTCGGGCGGCACGAGGTGCGGGTGCACGGGAACCCGGTGGACACCACGCCGGGTGAGTTCCGGCTGCTCGAGGTGATGGCCGCGCACCCGGACCAGGTGTTCACCCGCGGGCAGCTGCTGGAGCACCTGCACGGCTTCGACCGGTTCATCACCCAGCGCGCGATCGACGTGCACGTGATGAACCTGCGCAAGAAGATCGAGGTGGCGCCGCGCAAGCCGACGCGGCTGCTGACCGTCTACGGGGTCGGCTACAAGCTGACGGCGGGGCCGCCCGATGCGCCGTAGCCTGCTGATCCGCTGGATCGCGGTTTCGGCGCTGGTCGCCCTGTGCGCGATCGCGGCCACCGCGCTGCTGGCCGCGAAGACCACCACCGGGGCGATCCAGCAGGAGCAGGGCCAGGTCTTCGCCGACGACGGCAGCATCTACCAGGGACTGCTCTCCTACGCCGCCGCCCACCCGGACTGGACCGGGGCGGGCCCGGTCGTGCGCAAGTACGCCGAGGCCACCGGCCGCCGGGTCGTGCTGACCACCCCGCAGGGCAAGGTGATCGCCGGCTCGGACGCGGAGCCGCGGCGGCTGCCCGCGCAGCCGTCGGTGGTGATCGACCCGCTGTCGGTCGACCCGGGCCTCGGCGTCCCTTCGACGCCGGACCGGATCGACCCCAGCGCCGTCGGGCCGTACGCGCTGACGGCGGACGAGCGCGAGGACCTGCTGAACCTCGCGAGCAAGGTGCAGTCGTGCATGGAGTACTACTCCGGACTGGCCGACATCGAGGTCGGCCCGGGCGGGCACCCGCGGGTGGTGGCGCCGGAGTCCTACGCGCTGACCCGCTGCGGCGGGATCGGCCTGGAGCAGCCGGTCAAGACCGAGCAGATCGCGCTGGAAAAGCTGAACAGCCTGGTCAGCGCCTGCTTCGGGCGGACTGACCCGTCTTCTCCGGCCGTCGGGGTCCCACCGATGACCTGGACCTTCGACGGCCCGGTCTCCACCGCCACCGACCCGGCCACCCGCAGCTGCGTGACCTCGGCCCGGCGCGAGCAGCTGACGCCGTACGTCGCGCCGGCCGCGTGGCTCTACATCACGGAGAAGGGCAGCGACCAGCCGCCGAGCGGGTTCACGCTGTCCTCGGAGAACCGGGTGCGGCTGATCGCGCTGGCCGGCGGGATCCTGCTGCTGACCATCGTGGTCACCGGCCTCGCCTCGATCCGGCTGATCCGGCCGCTGCACGCGCTCACCGGCGCGGCCCAGCGGATGAAGGCGGGCGAGACCGGGGCCCGGGTACGGGTGCGGGGCAAGGACGAGATCGCGCGGCTGGCCGTGGCGTTCAACGAGATGTCCGAGACGCGGGAGCGGCTGGAGACCGCGCGCAAGGCGATGGTCAGCGACATCGCGCACGAACTGCGCACCCCGTTGAGCACCATCCGCGGCTGGCTGGAGGCCACGCAGGACGGCATCAGCCGGCTCGACCAGGAGCTGGCCGCGTCCCTGCTGGAGGAGGCGCTGCACCTGCAGCACATCGTCGACGACCTGCAGGACCTGGCCCTCGCCGACGCCGGCTCGCTGCGGGTGCACCCGGAGCCGATCGACGCGAACGTGATCCTGACCCAGCTGGCCGCGGCGCACGCCCCGCGCGCCGAAGCGTCCGGCGTCCGGCTGACCGTCACGCCGATGGACGAGCCCGAGCTGACCGCGGACCCGGTGCGATTGCGCCAGTCCCTGGACAACCTCGTGTCCAACGCCGTGCGGCACACCCCCCGAGACGGCGCGGTCACCGTCACCGGTCGCCGCGAGGGCGGTGACGTCGTGTTCGAGGTGACCGACACCGGCGTCGGCATCACCTCCGAAGACCTGCCGCACGTGTTCGACCGGTTCTGGCGGGCGGACCGCTCCCGCGCTCGCGGCTCCGGTGGCAGCGGGCTGGGCCTGGCCATCGTCCGCAACCTGGCCGAAGCGCACGGTGGCGCGGTGGCGGTGGCCAGCACCCCGGGCCACGGCTCGACCTTCACGCTCCGCCTCCCCTCGGAAGGCCCGGCCTAGCCGCGGGGGGCGCGACCAGGTGCAGCGCGGGCAGCCCACGGCCCGATGGCCGGGCGAAGCAGCCAGCGACAGCAGCAGGCCCGAAGCCTTGGCATCAGCACGTTGTCGGCCCTGCTCGGCCTCTGGCCGTGTGGTCGCCGAGGGAGTCCGGCGCACACCGGTGCCGGGTCAGGCGGCCAGGCCGAGGTCCTTGATCAGCTTCGCCACGTGGCCGGTGGCCCGGACGTTGTAGAGCGCCTTCACGATCTTGCCCTCGGTGTCCACGATGAACGTCGAGCGGATGACCCCCTGCACCACGCGGCCGTAGTTCTTCTTCTCGCCGAACGCGCCCCAGGCGGTGAGCACCGTCTTGTCCGGGTCGGACAGCAGCGGGAAGGTCAGCTCCTCGGCCCCGGTGAACTTGGCCAGCTTCTCCGGCTTGTCCGGGGAGATCCCCAGCACCTGGTAGCCGGCGTTGTTCAGCTCGGCCAGGTTGTCCCGGAAGTCGCAGGCCTGCTTCGTGCAGCCCGGGGTGCCGGCGGCCGGGTAGAAGTAGACGACCACGGCCTGGCCGCGGAAGTCGCTCAACGAGACTTCCTGGCCCGTGCTGTCGGGCAGGGTGAAGTCGGGGGCGGCGTCGCCGGGGGAGAGTCGCTGCTCGGTCATGACGGCAGCGTACTGGGCCGGATGCCGCGGCGACCGGGCCTCAGGCGGCGCCGCCGTAGGTGACCGCGCCGGGCTCGGCGGCGCTGGGCCGCAGCAGCACCTTGAGCTGGGTGGTCTGCTCGGGCACGGCGAACGCGAGGGTCATCCGCGCGGTGCGGCCGGATTGCAGGTCCTTGCCCGCGTCGAAGATCCCGTTCAGGCCCTGGGTGGCGTCCACCACCTGCTTGGCCGGGCGGCCGGAGATGCTGGCCGTGACCGCGAGGCCGGACAGCTTGTAGGCGTCGGCGCCGTTGTTCGTCACCTCGATGTCGAACGAGGCGGCGCGCTGGCTGCGGGGGTAGGCGGCGGCACTCGGCTTGAACGACTGCGGGGCCGAGACCGAGATGGTGATCCCGCTGGCGAACCGGTGCTCGGTGCCGAACTGCGACTCGGTCGCGGACTGGGCGGCCGCGGCCTTCGCCGGCGCGCCCGCGCCGAGTGCCGCCGCGCCCTCCCGAGCGTCGACCCCGCAGGCCGCCACCCCGAACAGCAGGCAAGCGGACAGCAACAGCTTCGGGGTGCGCGCGAGCGCCATCGTGGGGTACTCCAGTCGGGGTGCGGGCCGGGGCCGTTCGGCCTAGCTGCCGAAGCGGACCCGCTCCACTGTGGCCGCACATGCACCTGCGCGCGCACGAAGACGCGCACCTGGTGTCGACCCGTGGCCGATCCGTGACCGAAAGCGCACGCCGGGTGACAGTTGTCACCGAAACGCCACTCGCTCGGCGGGGCTCAAACGGCGGGGTTCAGACGGCAAAGGCGAACAGCAGGATGAAGACCGCCACGCCCGCGCCCCAGGCGACCATCAGCCAGCCGAAGTCGCGCACCGGGTCGACCGCGCGGCTCTCCTCGCCCGGGATGTAGACGCCGCGGCTTTCGAACCAGTCGGTCAACTGGTTGAGCCAGCTCATCGGACTGCGCTTCGCCACGGCCCGCCTCCCGGTCCCTCGGTCCTGCGGCCAGCCTAACGGGCCCGGCGCCCCCAAGAGCTGGTGATGCCGAGGCGGAACCGAGTCAGGTGCGGCGCAACGCCGGATCTCGCTCGACCTCGGCGGTGATGAACTCCAAGCAGCGGTCCTGGACCGAACGAGGACGGCTAGAGCACGGGCGGTCCCTGTTCGATCCGGCGCTGGATCGGTTCGAGGCGGTAGAGGTCTTCACGGGTCTGGAGCCGGCGCTCGTCCCACCAGGTGGCGCCCGCGTCGGCGAGCGGGCCGAGCAGGTCGCGCGCCCGGGCCCGGTCGCCGGGGCTGGCCCCGCCGACCACCACCTCGAACGGCCCGGGCTCGCGGTGCTCGTGGACGTACTCGACCAGCTCCCGCACCTGCTCGGCCGGCGGCGCCTCCCCGTGCCTGGCGTCGGCGAACAGCGGCACGACCCCGTCCCAGCGCGCGGCCCGCCGCATCGGCCGCCGCCGCGGCCAGTACCCGGCGATCCACACCGGCGGCCGGGGCCGTTGCACGGTCGCGGGCAGCAGCGTGACGTCGTCGACCCGGTAGTGCGGTCCCCGGTGGTCGACCCGCTCGCCGGACCAGTACCGCTCCAGCAGCCCGAGCCCTTCGTCCAGCCGCTCGGCCAGCACCACCGGGTCGGTCGTGTCGCCGAAGCTGCCGAACTCGTCGTCGATGGGCCCGCCGAGCCCCGCGCCGAAGATCACCCGCCCGCCGCTGACGGAGTCCAGCGTGGCCACCTGCCGCGCCAGCTGCTCGGGCCGCCGCCGCGCCACCGGGGTGACCAGCGGGCCCAGCCGGATCCGCGAGGTGGCCAGGGCCGCGGCGGTCAGCAGCATCCAGGGGTCGCCGAACGCCTGCCCCCGGCGCTCGGCCTTGTCGTGCACCACGTGGTCCCAGAGGAACAACCCGTCCCAGCCCGCCTCCTCCGCGGCCACGGCCACCTTCGCGACGGTCCTGGCGTCGGCGAAGTCGCCGAAGTTGGGAATGTTGATCGAGAAGCGCATGCGCCCGATCGTGCTCGGCCGGAGAGGGCGGGGCAACCGGTGCCGGTGCCGGAGTGGTCGGGGTATCGCTGAACAGCCACAACCGTATGGAGTATCCGGGATGGTGGGCGTAGGCATCGAGCGCAGGCAGGGTGGTGGTGTTCAGGGCCCGCGTACGCCAGGTCAGGAAGGTGGCGGCGCTAATTCCCAGATCCCGCGCGCAGGCGCTCAGGCTCACGTCGCGTGAGTCGCGCACCCGGTTCAGCTCTCCCATGATCGCGTCGAGCTGGGATAGGGCGGACGGGTTCGCTACGGCGACCGTTTTCGTGCTCGGCCCGCGCGTGCGCTCGGCCGGACCAGGCGGAAGCACACCGGGCAGTCCCGGGTGCGGTCCCGGTCGTCGCCCAGTTCTTCGGACAGTTCGCCGCGCCATGCCCAGCGGGCGGGGATGGCGTACTTGTAGCGGCTGCACTCGGGGCTGTACGGCCGGTCCGACACGGCCAGGTGCTCACGGTCGTATCGGTGGTTACGGGTGTCCTTCGCGTTGAAGTGCACGGCGTACCGCAGGCGATCGACCTCGCTGGCCGGCAGTTCGCCCATGATTCGCTCTCCACACCATCCCCGTGTCATGAGGACGACACTAAGAGTGACCGAATAGTAGAGGGGTACCTTTCGTACCCTCACCCGGTCGGCCTCAAGCGATCACGAGACCCACTCTCCGAGTGAGGTCGCGCACCGCTTCGCGTTCTCCGGCCGGGGGCTGCTTGGCCAAGTCGATCAGCATGTCTCGGGCAAATCCGTTGAAGCTGATGGTCTCGCTGGCGACGCGTTGGGCACGGTCGAGCAGGGTCAGCACGGCGAGGTCGTCACCCTGTTGGGCGTGTACGCGCGCCACCTCGATGAGATGCCGACCGCGACGAGCCAGGGATGGGATCGCGTCCGGATCGAGCGCGCCAGCGGCGCGGCGTGCTTCGCCAGCGCGGCGTAGCTCGACGCCGAGGGTCACGGCGTGGGCACCCATGACGCTCTGCGAGAAGCTGGTTTGGGTGTGGCGGTAGCCGGCACCGAGGCGTCGGGCGACGGCTTCCGCGGCCTCCCAATGAGCCCACGCCTCGCCGTGTCGTCCACGTCTGGCGTACACGTAGGCGATCTCGGCTTCCAGGGCTCCGACCATGCCGCGCCAATCGAGCGGTGCGTTCTCAAGGTAGGGGAGCAGCTGGTCGCGCGCGTCGGTTGCCAGCGTGATGGCTTCGGCCCACCGGCCAGCGTCGCGCAACGCTTGCACCATTGCCCAGGCGCCACCGGCCATGGAGTAGGGGTCGTCCGCCTCCTGTGCTTCGGTCATGGCGCGGTCGGCCACCATCCACACCAGCTCGGGCGACGGCTGGTACGCCACGTAGAAATCGCTCAGCTGGTAGACCCCGGACAGCACCTTCCGAGCGGCGCGGCGCTCTTCGCCGCGCAGGGCGCGGGCAGTGGTCTGCGCGTCACGGATCAGTCCGGGCAGCAGGCTGCCGAGCTGGGTGCGATGGTCGGAGGACGAATGCCGCACCAGCCACGCCATGCGCAACCGCTCGGCGAGGTGCGGAACGGATGCCAGCGAGCCGGTGGTGCTGACTCGGTACTCGGTCAGCGCGGCCTGTACCTCGGACAACGCCGCGTGTTGAGCCCCGGCGTACACGGTGACAGGGACTGCATGGCTGTTGCCGGTCAGGTCGGCGAGATCGTCGAGTTCGAGCTGCTGGGCGATGCGAAGCAGCATGCTCAGCCGGGGCGTTTGGATCCGGCCCTTCTCGACGGCCTTCAGCCACTCCGCGGACCTGCCTAGCAAGCCCGCAAGAACCGGCCGGGACATTCCGGCCCGCTCGCGGTAGAACTGGATCTTCCTGCCCACGGACAGGCCGTCGGTGTTGGTCACAATGACCACCCTTGTTCGCGGTGAGACCTCTTCGCGTGGCCCCGGGAGCCACCCGGGGCCACGCGAAGAGGTACGAGACCACTGTACTGCGAACCTTCTGCGGTAATTCTGCGGTAAACGAGTCGATCCGAGTAGAAGCTCGGTTGCTGCTTCGCTGGTCAGGGCCGGGGAGTGGGGCCGGAGAGACTCGAACTCTCACTGGCACGGACCTAAACCGTGTGCCTCTGCCAATTGGGCTACGGCCCCCGGGGACCTCCGCGAATCGTAGCGTGCGCCACGTTCGGGTCGGCTCGGCGTGGCCAGTGGCCGCCGGGGGTGGGGAGTCCTCTACCGTGGGCTCCTACAGTCCGATGCGGCGAGGAGGGCACGTGGCTCGCGACCCCGAGACCATCGAGCGTGAGATCGAGCAGGCCAGGACCAACCTGGTGACGACGCTCGACCAGCTCGGCACCAAGGCCAATCCGCAGCGGCTGGCGAACGCGGCCAAGGACGGCGCCCGCGCCAAGCTGGACGACCCCAAGGTCAAGTACCCGCTGATCGGCGTCGGTGCGCTGATCGCGGTGCTGCTGCTGCGCAAGCTGTTCCGCTGAGCCGGCCCCGATGAGCCGGCACTGACCGGCTGACGGCCCGATCGACCGGTGACGGTCGGTCGGGCCGCTCCGTCCGGTGCGCGCGAGGGCCCTGCGGGCGGACGAGCCGCGGGAAGTCCCGGCGGCGCGGGCTGCCGAGAGCCAGGCGTGACGGTCAGGTCAGGCGCGAGTGGCTGGCGGCTGGGCCGAGGCGACCGCGGGCACGGCGGGGTGACTGGGCTCCTCGGGCCGGCGGTCCTCGACCTCCTTCGGGAGCTGTTTGCTCGCCGGAAGCTGTGGCTTGGCCGGCTTCCCGGAAGCCTGGTCGGGCACGGACACCTCGGACGAGGCGGGCTCCGGGGCCGCGTCGGAAGCCGTCCCCGAGCCGGTGGGAGCAGGACCGGCGGCCGGATCGGCGTCCGCACGAGCACCCCCACTGCCCGGTCCGGACCTCCCGCCGGACGGCGGCACCCGCAGCGGTTCGATCTCCGGCAGGGTCAGCCGGGCGGTCATGTAGGTGCTGGTGAACTCCAGCGCGCTCCCGTTGAGCAGGTGCACGACCGTGGGTCGCCCGTCCGGGGCGACCTGGTCGACCAACTGGTCCGCGCGGTCACGGGCAGCGATGATCCCCGGCGCCTTCGCCGACAGCTCCCGGCCCAGGCCGGAGACGGTGATCGTCCAGTCTTCGTCGTCGTGCCGGTACGTCGCTGTGATCGTCTCCACCACTGTCCACCCCTCTCGTCATCAGCATGCGTCACTGGCCGGGACTCGGCCACCGCGCGCTCATGACGCGATTTTCAGCTCCCCGCGACTCTCCATCAGTCTTTCTACAGTGTCATCGATACCGTAGGAAAACTCTGTGTCACAAGTAACGAGACGGAAAACGCGCTGAGTGACGACCGAATGGCCTAATGCACGCGCATCTTCACGGGCATCTCAGTGCGTGGTCCGGGACAGCCCGGACCACAGCAGGTCCATGGCGTATCCGGTCGCTGCCTGGGGGGTGACGGCGGGGAAGCGCTCGCACCAGATCGCCAGCCGTTCGCAGGCCCCGACGACCAGTTCGGCCGAAGCCTCGGCCCGCTGGGTGTCCTCGAGGTCGAAGTAGCCACTGACCAGCGTGGCGATCAGGCCGGTCTGCTGACGGCGGGTCTGCTCGATCTCCTCGGCCGCCGGGGTGCCGATCAGCGCCATCTCCTGGCGCAGCAGCGACCAGGCCGGGCGGTGCTCGCCGATGAACACGAAGAACGCCAGCAGCCCGCGGCGCAGGGCCTCCTCCGCGGTTTCGGCGCCGGCCGTCGCCTGCTCGGTGACCTCGCGCAACGCCGCCCGGGCCTGGCCGATGCAGGCCAGCAGCAGTCCTTCCTTCGAGCGGAAGTACTCGTACAGCATCGGCTTCGAGACGCCCACCAGTTCGGCGATTTCGTCCATCGAAGCCGCCGCGTACCCGCGTTCGCCGAACACCCGCTCCGCGACTTCGATCATCTGCCGTTCGCGTTCGGCCCGGGGCATGCGCTTGCGCTTGGCGGTGGTCACCCCGGGCACTCTACCGGCGGTAAATTACTCAAAGTAATGTCGCCGGACCCGGCGCGTGGCCGTCAGCCGGGACCGAGCCCGCGCAGGTGCGTGATCAGGTCGGCCGAGGGCAGGGCGCAGAGTTCCGCCATGCGTTCCAGGGCCGCCAGATCGAGCGAGACCTCGGCCGAACTCGAGTCCGGCCCCGGGTCGGCGGCCTGGCGCAGGCGGTCCTCGGCCCAGCGGCGCAGCGGCAGCAGCTCCGGGGCCGCCTCCGCGATCACCCGCTGCAGGTCGACCCGGACCCGGCCGGGTTCCTCGACGAACACCCGCCGGTGCACCTTGGCCAGCAGGTCCTGCGGCAGCTCGTCCATGGCGACGCACAGCTCCACCAGGCGCACCACGGAACACTGCCGGGTACCCAGCTCGTAGGTCGCCAGCGTCTGCAGCGAGATCTCGCTCTGCAGATGCCGGTTCAGCTCCTTGCGCGTCCAGCCGCGCCCGCGCCTGAGCTTGCGGAGCTCGTCTCCGAGTATCCGCTGGTAGTGCTCGACGTCGATCACCACTCCTCGTCCCCTGCCCTGATCCACGATCCCTCCGCGCCTCGTCCGCTGTCGTGGCTGCGAACGCGTGCGCTTCTCACGTGTATGAAAGTGGGCAGCGCGCTTTTCCTTACGCGGTTTGGCCGAAGAGTTTGGTGACAATTTCACCAGCTACCCCGAACGGGGTAACGCGGTGACCCGTACAGCTCAGTTGACGCAGGGCACGCCGTCGGCCGTGATCGGGTTGCCGGCCGAGCCGTCGTCGGGCGCGGCGTTCGACGACGGCGGGGCGGTGGCACCGGAAGAGGCACCGGAAGCGGCCGGGTTCGAGCTGCTGGAGGCCGAGTCGGACGGGCTGTAGTCGGTGCCGAGGAAGATCATCACGTGCCCGGCGGCGACGCTCTTGTCCTCCTGGACCGTGGCCTTCGTGCCCAGCGCGTCGGCGACCGCCTGCCCGGCGTCCTTCCGGCCCTTCGGCACCCAGATCACCGTGGTCTTGCGCGAGGTCCCGTTCGCCGTCTCACCGGCGGTGAAGCCCTTGGCGGTCAGCTGCTGGGCGACGCTCGCGGCCAGCCCGGTGCGGCCGGAGGAGTTGCGCACGTCGACCGTGGTCGCCTTGTTCGCGCTGTCGTCGGCCGGCGGCGGCGTCTGGCCCTGGCTCTGCTGCGGGGCCACACCCTGCACGAACGCCCGGACCGCGGCCGGGTCCACCTTGATCGCGGAGCCGTCGCCCGGCGTCTGGTAGTCGACGTTCTCCACCGGGATGGTGCGGAACTCGAGCTGGCCGCCGGTCAGGCCCTTCATCTGCTCGGCGAAGCCGAAGATGTCCCAGTTCTGGTTCAGCACCACGGACTTCTTGATCGCCTCGATCAGCGCGTTGAGCTTGGTCGGGTCGGCCAGCGTGCCGGCCGAGAGCACCTTGCGCGCCATCCCGGCCATGAACACCTGCTGGCGGACCACCCGGTCGAGGTCGCCGCGGGGCAGGCCGTGGCGCTGCCGCACGAACTCCAGCGCCTGGATCCCGGAGATCGTGTGCTGGCCCTTGGTGAACTTCGCGCCGGAGTACTTGTCGTCCACGTTGTCGGACAGGCAGACGTCGACGCCGCCGATGGCCGTGGTGATGTCGCTGAAGCCGAGCAGGTTGATCGCCGCGTAGTTGTCGATCGTCGACCCGGTGAGCTCCTGTACGGTGGCGATCAGCTCCTTCGCGCCGGCCTGGTTGGCCTGGACGTCGAGCTGCTTCGGGTCGGTCACGCCCTGCTTCTGCAGCTCCTTGCGGGCCTGGAGCATCGCGCGGGCGTACGCGGAGTTGATCTTGTGCTTGCCGTAGCCGCCCGGGATGTCCACGTAGGAGTCGCGCGGCAGCGAGATGGCCACGGCCTTGCTGCCGTCGTTCGGGATGTGCACGAAGATCAGCGTGTCGGTGTTGAGCTCCCCGTCCGACTCGCCCGCGCTCATCTGGTCGAGCAGTTCCTGGGGGAGCGGGTTGCCCTGCGGGTCGGTCCGGCTGTCGAGGCCGACCAGGAGGATGTCGCGGGCGCCGTCGGCGGGCTGGTCGCCGCCGGACTTCGGGTCGATCACGTCGGCGTAGTTCAGGCCGTTGACCAGGCCCTGCAGCGAGGCCCACGCGTACCCGGTGAGCCCCATGACCAGCAGCGAGACCACGGCGAGGGAGACCTTGGCGCCGCGGAAGGAGTTGCGGCGGGCCCGCTGCGCCGGACGGCGGCCGGGCGGAGGACCCGGGCGGCGGGGCGGGACCGGGTGCGGTTCGCGGGAGGATCCGTACGCGGCGCTTTCACGGGAGGAGCGACCGGACGGCGGGACGCGCCGGGCCGGGCTGCGCTCGGGCGTGCCCGACCGGGGGCGGGCCGGGCGGCGGTCGCCGGGCCCGTTCCGAGGCGGGTTGTCCACGCGTCGGCTCCTTCTCGTCGGTGCTGTCCTCTGGGGTGCCACGGGCCCCCGGTGGTGAAGACGCATGGTGCCGGGACGTGGTTGCCGTAGGTTTACACATCCCCTTCTTCGTGTGGCGCGCACCACCCATGTTCCGGCATCCGCACCCGATTCGCCCGACCGGCGGTACCCCGCACGGGCGGACGGCTCCCGCTCAACCCGGCGACACCCCGGCCGCCCGCCGGGCCGGGACCAGGCACGACGCGGCGGCGACCAGGGCGAACAGCGCGGTCGCGGCGTGCAGGACCACCGTCGCGGCGCCCGAGGGCTCACCGTCGGAGGCGGCCACCAGCGCCGGGATGCAGCCGAGCGCACAGGCCAGCCAGGTGCCGGCCGTGGCCGTGGCACCGGTCCGCACCGTGTGCAGCAGCAGCACGCCGAGCAGGAGGTGGACCAGGCTCTGCACCGGGTCGAAGCGGAGGCCGAGCAGGTCGGCGTCCGCGGCGACGTCGCCGAAGCGGGCCAGCGCCAGGCCGAACACGCCGGCCGTCGCGTACCCGATGCCGAGCACGGCGGCGGCCCGGGCCAGCAGCACCGGGTGCCACCCGGGCCCGGTGCGGACGCGGGCCGGCGGCTCGAACTCGAAGGCACCGGGGCGGGGGCGGCGTTCGAACCACCAGAACACCACGAGCGCGGGCACCGCCAGCAGCGCGACGGCCATCGCGGTCCGCGGCCGGGCCAGCCAGCGGAGGTCTTCGGCGACCGGGCCCGGCAGGTACACCACGGACACGAGCAGCAGCATCGCCGCGAGGAAGGCCAGGTACAGGCTCATCGGGGCGTGCAGCACCGGTCCCACCACCCGCCGGACCACCGGCCGTGCCGCCCAGCGCCGCAACGGAGCCGCGAACAGCCCGGCCAGGCCCGCCTGCGCGACCCCCAGCAGCAGCACCTCCCACGGCGGAGCGGACAGGGCCGCGGGCGCGCCGGGGCTGCCCAGCAACGTCGGCGAAGCACCCAGCGCGAAGCTCGCCACCGCGAGCCCGCCGGCCCCGGCCACCGCGGCCCCGGCCAGCACCCGGCGGGACGGCCGGACACCGTCCGCGTGCGCGAAAGCCAACTGCTGGGCCAGCAACGCCAGCGCGAGCGTCGCGCCGTAATGCGGAAGCTGCGAGCCCGACCGGACCGCGGTCAGCTCGCCCGCCACGACCAGGGCCGCCAGCGTGAAGACGGTGGCCCGGCGGGACCGGCGGTGCAGCGCCAGCAGGGCCGGCGCGCCGACGATCATCAGCAGGTACACGCCCAGCAGCCACAGCGGGTGCAGCGCGATCCGCATCACCGTGGCGCTGGTGCCGGCCGGGATGCCGAGCAGTTCGAGGGCCAGCGGCACCAGCAGCGCCACCACCGCGAAGATGAGCGCGGGTCGCAGCAGGGGGCTCGCGCGCTCGGCCAGGTAGTGCCGGTAGCCGCGGTCGTGTTCGGCCGCCCAGCCCGCCGCGTTCGCGTGACCGCCGGCGAAGAACAGCAGCGGGGTGAGCTGCGCGAGCCAGGTCAACGGCCACAGCGCCGACTCCGGCGCGCCCGCCCAGTCGGCGAGCGCGGTCACCGACTCACCGAGCATCAGCAGCACCGCGCCCCCCGCCCCGAGCAGGGCCCAGCGGCTCGGCGGCCCGGTCCGGACCGGCCCGGACCGCCGCCGGGCCGCGGGCCAGCTCCGCAGCCGCAGCACCAGCAGGGCGCCGATGACCAGCACCCCCGCCACCATCGCGTCGATCGGGTCGCCCACCGGCGGGCCCCAGCGCTGGTGCCAGGAGTTGATCACCAGACCGGCCGAGTACAGCGTCGCGACGAGCCGGCAGGTGCGCGGCGAGTCCATCGGGTTCAGGTCGCAGGTGTGGTGCATGTCCTTCGACAGCTGGGCGTCGAGCGAGGCCCGCGCCGCCTGGTCCAGCGGGTGACCCTTCTTGTCGGCGTACCGCAGCAGGTCGTAGCCGAGGTCGTGCGCCTTGCACGGCACGGAGTAGTCCCACTTCGTGTTGTCGTCACCCCACGGGGCGGAGCAGCCGCCGTCGACGTGCACGGCCCGCACCGTCCCGTCCCGCGCGGTCAGCACGCCCGGCCGCACACCCGTCTCGGCGGTGAAATCCTTCGGCAGCCGGGCCAGCGCGCTCGGCCACGGTCCCGGGTGGACGAGCGCGTCGATGGCGTTCTGCGCCGCCAGCACGTCACCGGTGGGTGGCCCCTGGTCCGGCGGCGAAGCCGGGCGCGAAGCGATCAGCCCGAAGCCGAACACGATGAAGAGCACGAGCAGCAGCCACCCCGACGTCGACCACCGGCGTCGGGGACGGGCGGCGGCCGGAGCGCGGTCGTCGGTGTCGGGCATGCCCCCAGGGTGCCAGCCCGGCCGCGGACCCGGCAGAGGGACAGCCCCGCGCGCGGCGGGGGAGAACCGCCGAGGCCGACAGCGCGGGTCATACCGCCTGATTCCGGACGGTGCCGCCGCGCGTTCAGCCCGCTTCGGCGAACCGCACCTGGTTGCGCCCGCCCTCCTTGGCCGCGTAGACGGCGGCGTCCGCGGCGTGCAGCAACTGCTCCACGGTGGACCCGTCCGGTCCGAGCAGGGCCACCCCGATCGAGGCGGTGCGGTCGCTGATCCGGGCCTGCCCGCCGCGTTTGTCGGTGCTCACGGTCTGCTGCTCGGCGAGGGCGACGCGGATGCGCTCGGCCGTCACCTTGGCCGCCGTCTGGTCGACGTCCGGCAGCAGGATCAGGAACTCCTCGCCGCCGAACCGGCCGATGATGTCCTTGGGCCGGGTGATCTCGTCGAGCGTCTGGGCCACGGTGCGCAGCACGTCGTCGCCGGCCGGGTGGCCGAACGTGTCGTTGATCCACTTGAAGTGGTCGAGGTCGATCATCAGCAGCGCCAGGGTTTCGCCGCCGCGCGCGGAGCGGGCCAGCGCGCGCTCGGCCGATTCGGACCAGCCGCGCACGTTGAAGATCCCGGTCTTCGGGTCCGTGCGCGCCTCCGACTGCAACTGGTTGATCTCGGCCAGCCGGTTGCCGAGCACGGTGATCAGCACCAGGATCACGATCGCCGGCGGGATCTCCACCAGCAGGATGGTGGCGATCGTGCCGAGCCCGATGGTCGAGAGCTCCAGCAGGTTGTCGTCCTTGGTGCCCAGCACGTTGCTCAGCGTCGGCGCCGAGGTGCCGCCGAGCGCCAGCAGGCTGCCGATCACGATCGCCTGCAGCGCGGCGTAGCAGAAGCCGACGAGCATCAGGATGCCGAAGACCGGCAGTGAGTTGGCCGGGCCGAGCCGGGCCACCTCCGCCGAGGCGAACGCCTGGTAGAGCTGGTGGGCCAGCAGCGCCGAAACGGCGTGGGTCAGCGAAGTGAAGAGGAACTTGTGCGGCGGCCTCCGCGAGTTGAACCAGCGCTGGGTCCGCACGATCGCGATCAGCAGCAGGGTCAGGTGGATCGGCAGCAGCAGCGCGCCCGGGAAGATCCAGATGCCGGACAGGTCGATGTGCACGGCCGTGACCCGGTTGCGCCGCCGCTCCTCCTGGCGGCGGGTGAGCTGGATGTGCACGGTGGCGCAGGCGGCGAGGATGCCGAACCGGGCCCAGTCGACGAGTGCCGTCTCGCCGGTGGTGACGATCGCGAACGTCAGCAGCGCGACCGAGACCGCTTCCCAGGAAAGCAGGAAAACGATCATCGGGCGCGGCTTCGTCCACAGATCCCACGAGGACACCGGATTCGCGGAAATCAGCTCGCGCAGCCGGCCGCCGACTCCGTGCGACCGTGCGGTCGCCGTTTGTGCGGAAACCGGGGAATCCGGGTTCCGGGTGGGGTGATCTTGACCCGTTTCGGGTATCCCGGTATCGGAGTCCGCAGGTTCACCGCGCGCGTGTCCGTTCTCGGGCATCGGGCTCGGCCTCCTCCGGTCTCTCGGATGGTCGGAGTGTGACGGTTCCCGCTGTGATGGCGTTACCGTTTACCGCTATCATCGCACTCACTGACTTCCCGGCAGTGACTCCTCCCCTTCCCCCGACGACTGGTGAAACCCGAATGCGCATTACCGCACCGGTCCCTTCCGCCTCCTCGTGGTCTTCGGCAGGAGGTGTTTTCCCGATGTCGGACCGTGAAGCCTGAATCGTTACCGCCTTTTCCGAAGCCGGATAACCGTCACGAGGAGGTGCCAGACGATGTCGGACCGTGAAGCCTGAGCCGGAAGTGGTCGTGGCGGTTCCGTGACCCGGCGACCGGAGGTGGATTTCGCGCGCGAAGCGTGAAAGCACGGTGGATCAGAGCCCGGTGCCGCTGGTGGCTGTGCGCCGGACCCGGGTCCAGGCGAGCGCGGTGGGGATCGCCAGCACGACGCCGGCCAGCCCGGCCAGTGCGATGGCCGTGACCGCGGAGCCGGTCGCCTGCGCCACCACGCCGCCGAGCGCGACGCCGACACCCTGGGCGACGCGCAGCCCCGTGCGGTACAGCCCGCCGGCGCCGCCGCGCCGGTCGTTCGGCACCCAGGTGGAGAAGGTGGCGGTGACCGTGATGATGTACGCGCCCGTGGCCCCCGCCAGCGCCAGCAGGACCAGCGCGACCGGCAGGTTCGGCCGCAGCAGGAAGAGCGTGAGCAGGGCCGGGGAAAGGGTCGCCAGCACCCCGAGCAGCCGCTGCCGCGCCGGTGCCGTGGCGAACTTGGACAGCAGGTAGGCCCCGGCCACGAAGCCCAGCGGGTCGGCGGCCAGCAGCCAGCCGACCGCCGCGGACGGCGCGCCCAGCTGGTGGGCGAGCGGCGCGGCCAGCCCCTCCGGCACCACCGCGAGCCCGACCAGCCAGGACAGCGCGATCAGCGGCCGCAGCCGCCGCTGCCCGAACACCCACCGCGTCGCCCCGAACCAGGTCGTCCGCTCCCCGCCCGCCGCGGGCCGGTCGAGCACCCAGACCCGGACGATCACCGCGGCCACGGCGAAGCTCACCGCGTCCAGCGCCAGCGCCCACGAGGACCCGACCGCGGTCACCAGCACCCCGCCGCCGGCCAGCCCGAGCAGCTGCACCGTGTTGGTGGTGATCCCGCGCAGGTCCTGGCTGCGCAGGTACAGCTCGTCGTCCTCGAACACCTCGCGGGTGATCGCGTTCTGCGCCGCGTTGGCCGGGGAGGCGGCCAGCTGGACCACGACCAGCAGCCCGCACAGCACGGCCAGCGGCATCCCCGGGATGCTCATCAGCCCCACCAGCACCGCCTGCGCCGCCGCGCTCGCGGCCAGCACCACGCGGCGCGGGTAGCGGTCGGCCAGGAAGGACAGTCCGAGCCCGCCCGCCAGCGCGGGCAGGAAGGTCAGCGCGTAGACCACCGCGGCCCAGAGCGCCGAGCCGGTGCGGTGGTAGACGAGGATGGACAGCGCCACCTTCGCCAGCTGGTCACCGGCGCTGGAAATGGCTTCCGCCGCCCACAGGACGCGGTACTCGACGTTGCGCAGGGGCGCGGTCAGCGGCGGACTGGCGTGGGTCGTCACGGGGTGACCATTTCCCCCTCCCCGGTCGGGCGAACAGTGGCGTGCCCGCATTCTGCCTGCGGCCGTGACAGCGCCGGTCAGCGCGTCACAGGTGCGGTCCCCGCCGACCACGGCCAGTATGCCGCCGATCACGCGGAGGCCCGGCCGCGAACGCGCTTCCCGGCGGCGGTTGAGCCGATCGGGCTACCCCGGCCCCGCGCCCCGCTGACCCGTCGGGAGGTACCGGCGGGCCGATCGATGCTCACTCGTTCGGCGCAGCCCCGGCACCGTTCGCCGCCGTCGCCACCGCCACCGGAGCCGACGGGCCGAACACTGGAGGGGAGCCCGGCGGTGCGGCCCCTCGCCCGCCGGCGCAGGCAGCGGGGAGAGGCTGGAGTGGCTATGGACGGGCTGATGCAGGACAAGGCCGTGGTCGTGACCGGAGCCGGCCGGGGGCTCGGCGAGGCGTTCGCCCGGCACGTGGCCCGCGCCGGCGGCGCAGTGGTGGTCAACGACGTCGAGCCGGCGCTGGCCGAGCGGACGGCGGCGGATATCCGCGCGCGCGGCGGCCGGGCGGTGGCCAGCGGGCACAGCGTGGCCGATCCGGCCCAGGCCCAGGCCATCGTGGACGACTGCGTGCGCGAGTTCGGCCGGATCGACGGGCTGGTCAACAACGCCGGGCTGAACTACGAAGCCCTGCCCTGGGAGGACGACGCCGAGCGGGCCAGGGAGCTGGTCGAGGTCAACGTCCTCGGGGTGGTGTACACCGGGCTGGCCGCGGTCAAGGCCATGGTCGCGGCCGGCACCGGCGGTTCGATCGTGAACATCTCCTCCGGCGCCTCGCTCGGCCAGCGCCAGCTCGGCGTGTACGCGGCGAGCAAGGGCGCGGTCGCGTCCCTCACCTATTCCTGGGCGCTCGACCTGGAGGACGCGGGCATCCGGGTCAACGCCGTGTGCCCGGTGGCGCACACGCGGATGGTGTGGAAGTCCGAACGCGCGCTGCGGGCCTGCCCGCCGGACCGGACGCCGTCGAAGATCGCGCCGGTGGTGCTGTTCCTGCTGGGCGAGGGGGCGCACGGGATCACCGGCCAGCTGATCCGGTGCAACGGTCCGCACCTGCACGTGATGGGCCAGCCGTACCTGAAGCAGCCGATCCTGGAACGCCCGGTGTGGGACACCGAGTCGGTGCAGAAGGCGTTCGACGAGGTGCTCGGCGCGCACCTGGAGAACTACGGGCTGGAGAAGCGGGTGCCACCGCGTCTGCGCGAGTGGACGGATACCCCCAGCCGGATCGCCTGACGGCGGGGGCTCGCTCCGGTGGCCGGCTCAAGCCCCCGCGGCCGGTTCGCGGGAACCGGTGTACAGCCCGGCGATGGCTTCGCGGTACCGGTCGTTGATCACGCGCCGCTTGAGTTTCAGGGTCGGGGTCAGCTCTCCGGATTCGGGCGTCCAGCCGCGGGTGATCACGTGGTAGCGCTTGATCTGCTCGACGCGGGCCAGGCGGTGGTTGGCCGAGGCCACCGCCCGCTCGATCTCCGCGCGCACCTTTTCGTCGGCGGCCAGCGCTTCCAGTGATCCGGCGGCCTCGACGCCGTTCGCCGCGGCCCAGCCGGGGGCGATCTCGTCGTCGAGCACGATCAGGGCGGTGACGTACGGTCTGGCGTCGCCGATCGCGACGGCCTGGCCGATCAGGGGGTGCTCCTTCAGCAGGCCCTCGATGTGCGTCGGCGCGATGTTCTTGCCGCTCGAGGTGATGATCAGTTCCTTCTTGCGGTCGGTGATCCGCACGTAGCCGTCCTCGTCGACGGTGCCGATGTCACCGGTGGCGAACCAGCCGTCGGAGTCGGTCGCGTCCGCGATCGAGCCGTCCGCCTGCAGGTAGCCGAGGAACACGATGGGACCGCGCACGAGCAGCTCGCCGTCCTCGGCCGGCTTCACCTCCATGTCGGCCAGCGGCCTCCCGACGGTGCCCGCGCGGAACGCCCTCGCGCCGTTCGCGGTGACCGCGCCGGTGGTCTCGGACAGGCCCCAGACCTCCAGGATCTCGACCCCGAGCCCGGCGATGAAGTACAGCACCTCCAGCGGCAGCGCGGCCGCGCCACTGCTCTGGACCAGGAGCCGGTCGAGGCCGAGCATGGCGCGGATGGGGGCCAGCACGGTCTCGTCGGTCTTCGCGATGCGCTCGGCCAGCTCGGCCGGGACCTCCTGGCCGTCGCTGCGGAGCTTGTACCCCTCCTGCAGCAGCGCGTTGGCCGCGAGCAGGGCCTCGCGCCGCTCCTCGGGGAGGCCGCCCAGCATGGTCTTCAGCCCGGCCGCCATCTTTTCCCAGACGCGCGGCACCCCGAAGAAGTTCTGCGGGTGCACCTGGCCGAGCGCGGTGACGACGGCCGAGGGGTCGGCGAGGGTGTACACGTGACCCGCCCACAGGATCGGCAGGTACACCGAGATCTCGCGTTCGGCGATGTGCGCGAGCGGCAGGTACGCGATGTTGGTCAGGTGCATCGGTGCTTCGTGCAGTTCCTTCAGGGCGTAACCCTGGTGGATGGCGTTGCGGTGCGAGAGCACCACGCCCTTCGGGTCGCCGGTGGTGCCGGAGGTGTAGATCATCGACAGCGGGTCGTCCGGCCGGATCGAGGACCACGAGTTCTCGAACCCGTCCGGGTCGGCGGTGATCGCGGCGCGGCCTCCTTCGCGGACGTCCGCGAAGGAGGTGAACCGCGGGTCGCCGGCCGGGATCGCTTCGGCGTCCAGCACCACGATGCGGCGCAGCGCGGGCAGGTCGTCGAGCACCGGGAGCCAGCGCGACAGCTCGTCCGGGCCCGCGAGCACGACCACCGGGGCGGCGCTGTGCCTTGCCACGTAACGGATCTGCTCCGAGCTCAGCGTCGCGTACGCGGTGCACGGGATGGCGGCCAAGTGCACCGCGGCGAGGTCGGCGACGAGGTGGTCCGGGCTGCCGGGCGCCATGATCAGCATCCGGTCGCGCGCCCCGAGCCCGAGCGCGGCCAGCCCGCGGGAGACCTCGGCGACCGCGGTGCGGTACTCGCCCCAGGTCAGCGTCGGGTGGCCGTCGAGGTCGAGCGAGGTGACCGCCGGGTGCTCGCCGTACTCGGCGGCGTTGCGCGCGAGCAGGCTGGGGATGGTCAGACCCTCGGTCTGCTCGGCGACGGACTTGAGCGTGGTCAACGCTGACCCCTCCTCCACTGGCGGCCTGGTGACGCCACTGTAGGGGCTCTCCGCCGGTGTGGATAGACAATCGCGGCCAGCTTGGATCTTGCTTCGAAACGGCCGTAACGGTCATTCACCCACCAGCCGGGACCGGCCCGGCCTGGTTCGACGGCGGGGTCGTCTGGGAAGCGCGGGAGCGTCCGCGGGTGGTGCCGACGGTGGCCGCGGGCCGGGCGGCGCACTCGTGGCGGCCGTGGGACCGAGCTGCCGCGAGCGGACCGACAGGCGTACCCGGCCTGCTTCGGGTGGCTGGGAGCCGATGTTCCGGCAACACCCCGGCCGACGAGCTCACGGTGCGAAGCAGATCCGAATCGCCTTCACGACAAGGGCTTCGGCTCGTCGCTGAATTGATTCACGCCTCGCCCCTCCGGGTGATCGGTGGACCCGGACCCGCGGTTTCGCCGCTATGATTTCCCCTTGCTTCCCGCAGGTCGGGAGCCTGCCCGGCCCGTGCGGCCGCCGGACTCGCGGTGCGGGGGAACCGGCTGGGAAGGGGACGGGAATGGGCGGGAAGCGCGGGCGCGAGGTGCCGGTCTCCTATCTCGTCACGCTGCTGGCCGGCGTGCTGCTCGGATTCCTGGTCGCCGAATTCGGCGGGGTCCTCACCCACCACCCGGTCGAGGCGGTGCTGGTCTTCGTGCTGACCTGCTCGATCGCGGTGCTCGCCTGGGCCTGCCGGGAGCTCCTGCACGACCTCTTCCACCGCGGGGACCGGCCACGGCCGAACGGCGTTCGGCACTGAAAAGGACCGATCCGGTCACCGTAAGTGCGATTTCGCCGCGGGCGTCGGCAATTCCACCCCCTTTTCCGTGACGGATCTCACCGAATCCTTTTCCGGTCCGCCCCCACCGGGCCGGCGCCGGTGACGCGACGCGGGCCGTGATCGATTTCCCAAGCCCCGCACCAGATTGTGAGTCGTTGCACCAGGCCGGGCCTGGGCTTGACGTGCTCCCCGGCGCCTCATAACGTCGTCGCGGGCGATGCCGAGCGCGGTGGGGTGACCCGAACAGCAGATACCGCCGGAAGGAATGCGGGCCACGGTGAAACAGAATTCCGTTCTACGTGACCGTGGGCCGTCGATTCGCTCCCGCGTGCTCGCGATCGCCCTGATTCCGAGCGTGGTCCTGGTGCTCGTCGGCGTCGCGCTGGCGGGCTACCTGATCACCGACGCGGTGAAGGCGCGCGACTACGCGAACAAGATCCGCAGCTCCGAAGGACCGGGTATCCCGTTCATCCTCGCCGCCGAGCAGGAGCGCCGGCTGACGATGAGCGTCATCGCCGGACAGGGCGCGGTGCGGGCGACGCTGCTCGCCGCGCGTCCGAAGACCGACGAGGCGGCCGACCGGATCAGCGCGGTGCTGCAAGGCAATTTCGCCGATGACAGCACGGTGCCCGCGAGCGTGAAGCAGAACATCTCGACGTTCGCCGCGCTGTACGCGAAGATCCACGAGCTCCGCCGGCAAGTCGACGCCGGTCAGGTCCCGCTGCTGCAGGCGTTCGACTTCTACAACCGGATCATCGACCAGTTCACCCAGGGCGTGGCCGGGCTGGCTCAGGCCGCCCGCGGCGCGGAGAACGCGTTCGCGCGGTTGTCCGCCATTCCGATCTTCAACGCGGCCGAGCAGATGCAGCGCAGCGACGCCCTGTCCACGGCCGGGCTCGCGGCCGGCGGGCTGGCCGGCGACCAGCTGCGCGCGTACCTCGGCGAGGTCGGCGCGTACCACGCGGAGCTCGAACAGTCCGTGCCGCAGCTGATCCCCCCGGTGCGCGCGAGCTACGACAAGCTCGTCGCGAGCCCGGAGTGGAAGACGGTCAACCAGGTCGAGGCGGCCTTCCTGACCGGCGGCGCGAACCCGCGGCTGCCGGTCTCGCCGGAGCAGTGGCGCACCGCCGCCCACCAGGTGGCGGCCACGATGATGACGCTGTTCACGACCCAGAGCGCGAACGCCACCGACGCGGCGATCGACGACGCGGACCGCACGCTGGCCGACTCGATCATCGCGGGGGTCGTGGCCATCCTCGTGGCGATCGCGGTGGTGCTGGTCGCACTGCGCCTGTCGCGGCGGTTCATCTCCCGGCTCGCGCGGCTGCGCGAGGACACCTTGGACGCGGCCGAGGTGCGGTTGCCCGAACTGATGGAGCGCGTGCGCGCCGGGCAGCCGGTGGACCTCGAGGCCGGCGGCCACCTGCTCGACCACGGCGCCGACGAGATCGGCCAGGTCGCCGACGCCTTCAACACGGCGCAGTCGGCCGCCATCGCCGCGGCCGTGGAAGAGGCGCGGACCCGGGAGGGCACCAAGGCGGTGTTCCTGAACATCGCGCACCGCAGCCAGGTCATCGTGCACCGGCAGCTGAAGGTGCTCGACCAGGCCGAGCGCAAGCAGGAGGACCCGGACCAGCTGGACACGCTGTTCCAGCTCGACCACCTCTCCACCCGCGCCCGCCGCAACGCCGAGAACCTGATCATCCTGGGCGGCGGCCAGCCGGGGCGGCGGTGGCGGCAGCCGGGCGGACTGGCCGAGCGGGTCCGCGGGGCCGCGGCCGAGACCGAGGACTTCGCCCGGGTGAAGACCACCGCGCTGCCGCCGGTCGCCGTGCGCGGTCCGGTCGTCGGCGACCTCGTGCACCTGCTCGCGGAGCTGATCGACAACGCCACCTCGTTCTCCCCGCCCACCGCCCGGGTGGAGCTGCGCGGCAACGTGGTCGGCCGGGGCGTGGTCATCGAGGTCGAGGACCAGGGCCTCGGGCTGGAGGACGAGCAGGCCGGGGAGCTGAACCGGATGCTCGCCGACCCGCCGGACTTCAGCGTCATGGCGTTGTCCGACGAACCCCGGCTCGGCCTGTTCGTGGTCGCGCGGCTGGCTTCGCGCCACGGGATTTCGGTGCACCTGCGCGAATCCGCGTACGGCGGCACGCGGGCGATCGTCCTGGTCCGAAGCGCGCTGCTGGCCCCGGCCGGCGAGGTGACGCCGGACGAGGCTCCGGCCGCGGACTCAGCTGCCGGGCCGTCCGTGGACGCGGTTCCCGTGGCCGCGGGACCGGTTGTGGATCAGCGGGGGCCCGTCGCGGACTTCACGCGGGTCGGGCGTCGCTCGCGTCACCGCGCCGCCCCGGTGGACCCGGCCGTGGCCGAGCCGTCGCCGGAGCCGTCACCCGTCCGTCCGCCGCGACCGCCGCAGCCCGCGTGGCCGGCGCAGGAACCGCGAACGGCGCCGGAGAACGGCCGGCCGCAGCAGCCGCGCCGGCCCGAGGCACCCGGGCGTCCGCCGTTGCCGCAGCGGCGCCGGCAGCAGAACCTCGTTCCGCAGCTGCGGGCGGACCGGGCCGAACCGGAGCGGGAAGCCGTCCGCGAGGACTCCGCGGACGCCGCCCGCGACCGGCTGGCGGCGTTCCAGCGGGGCACCCGGCAGGCCCGGGTGGCGGACGCCGGTTCCTTCGACACCACCTACGGAGATCAAGGGCGATGACCGACAACGGGGCCAGCGAGTTCGACTGGCTGCTCGACGACCTGGTCAAGCGGGTGGCCGGCGCCGACCGCGCGGTGGTGCTGTCCTCGGACGGCCTGCTGATCGGCCGGTCCGCCGCACTGTCCGAAGAGGACGCTGAGCACCTTTCCGCGATGGCCTCGGCGTTCCAGAGCCTGGCCCGCGGCGCCGGGCGGCACTTCGGCGGCGGAGACGTCCGCCAGACCGTGGTCGAGATGGACCACGCCTTCCTCTTCGTCACCGCCGCCGGCCGCGGCGCCGGCCTGGCCCTGCTGGCCGGTGCGGACGCCGACCTGGGCCTGGTCGCGTACGAGATGAACCTGATGGTCAAGCGGGTGGGGGCGGTGCTGACCGCGGCGCCGAGGGCCGGGGCGCTCCCGCGGACCTCCCCGTGAGCGTCCCGCGTGAAACCTGGTTCGACGAGGAGGCCGGCCCCCTGGTCCGGTCCTACGCGGTGACCGGCGGGCGCACCCGCTCCGGCCGCTTCGCCCTGGACCTGATCACCCTGGTCGTCGCGCTGCACCCGGTGCCGGAGTCGGGCGTCGGCGAGCCGGAGCACGCCCGGATCCTCGGCCTCTGCCAGCAACCGGCCTCGGTCGCGGAGGTGGCCGCCCGGGTCGATCTGCCGCTGCCCGTGGTCAAGGTGCTGCTGAGCGACCTGATCGAGCGGAACCTGGTGCTGTTCCGCACCGCGGCACCGGCGAGCGAAGCCCCCAGCCAGCACGTACTCCAGGCGGTTCTCGATGGCATCCGGAAACTCTGAGCGCCTGACCGCGACGGCGGTGAAGGTCCTCGTCGCCGGCGGATTCGGGGTCGGCAAGACCACGATGGTCGGTTCGGTGAGCGAGGTTCCGCCGCTGCGCACCGAAGAGGTGATCACCTCGGCCTCGGAAGGCATCGACGACCTCGCGGGCGTCGAGCGGAAGACGACCACCACCGTCGCGCTCGACTTCGGCCGCATCACGATCAACCCCGAGCTGATCCTGTACCTGTTCGGCACCCCGGGCCAGGACCGGTTCTGGTTCATGTGGGACGAGCTGGCCGAGGGCGCGCTCGGCGCGGTCGTGCTCGCCGACACCAGGCGCCTCGAGTCGTGCTTCCCGGCGGTGGATTTCTTCGAACGCCGCGGTCTGCCGTTCGTCGTCGGCGTCAACTGCTTCGACGGCGCGTACCGCTACGGCACCGAAGAAGTGCGCGCGGCCCTCGATCTGAGCCAGGACGTCCCGCTCCTGCTGTGCGACGCGCGGGAGCGGGACTCGACCAAGCAGGTGCTGACGATCCTGATGGAGCACGTCCTGGACCGCAACGACCTGGCCGCGGCCGGTCACCGAGCCGCGGGCGCCCGCCGGAACGAGCCCGGCCCGGCCACGGCGATCAGCAGGAAGATCCAGGAGTAGAGGGCCGCGGGCTCACCCAGGTTGTGCACCGGGAGCAGCCCCATCGGTACGTGCACGGTGAAGTAGGCGTACGCCATGGTCCCGGACAGCACCACCGCCGCGGACCGGGCCCGGAACCCGGCCAGCACGAACAACGCCCCCACCACCTCGATCACCCCGGCCCACCACCCGGGCCACTGCCCGAACGGCGTCGCCGCCCCGGCCCCGTCGATCCCGCCGAGCAGCCCGAAGCCCTGGAGACCGTGGCCGAGGAAGAGGAACGAGACCATCACCCGGAACAGCGCCAGCACCCGGGGCCGGGCCCGGTCACGGAGTTCGGCGACTCGCTCGCGGACTGAGCTGATCATCGGGCCGGCGGCGGCTTGCGCGGTGGTGGACCGGGTTTCGGCGGTCCAGTCCGGGCGGGTCCCCTCGGCGGTGCTCGGCTCGGTGATCCGGACGGTCTGGTCGGCGGTGGTGCTCATGACGGGGTTCCTTCCGCTGGGGCGTTCTCGGTGCTTCCACTGGGACGTCGAACGGCCCGGGCGCCGATCGACACCCGTCCGGAAGGTTTTTCCGACCGGCTTCGGCCGCGGCCGGGACGGGGCGGCAGACTGGGCCGATGGTTGCCAAACACAGCGCCGGGCTGTTGCTGTTCCGCCGTCCGGGCGACGAGGTCCAGGTGCTGCTCGGGCACATGGGCGGCCCGTTCTGGGCGAAGAAGGACGCGGCCGCGTGGACGTTGCCGAAGGGTGAGCTGGAGCCGGACGAGGAACCGGAGGCCGCCGCGCGGCGCGAGTTCACCGAGGAGCTGGGGCTGCCGGCGCCGGAGGGGGAGTACCGGTCGCTCGGGGAGGTCAAGCAGTCGGGCGGGAAGGTGGTCACCGCCTGGGCCGTCGAGGGTGAACTGGACCCGGCGGCGGTGGTGCCCGGCACGTTCGAGCTGGAGTGGCCGCCGCGGTCCGGGCGTCGCCAGGAGTTCCCCGAGCTGGACCGGGTCGAGTGGTTCGGGCTGGCCGCGGCGCGGGAAAAGCTCCTGAAGGGGCAGTTGCCGTTGCTGGACCGGCTCGTCGAGCTGCTTTAGGTGGTACTTCGGCGTAGCAGCGCGAGCAGATCGTCCAGCGACCGGTCGGTGAACGAAGGCAGGACCAGGTCGGCGTGGCCGAAGTCGAGGCCCGCGGTGATCGGGTTCGGCACCGCGACCGTGGTGATCCCGGCGGCCTTCGCGGCGCTGACCCCGTGCGGTGAGTCCTCGAACGCGACGGCTTCGCCGGCCTGGACGCCGAGCGTCGCCAGCGCGGCGAGGTAGGTGTCCGGGAGGGGTTTCGCCGCATGCCGGTCGCCGGTCTCCACGGCCGTGAAGCGAGCGGCGAGACCCAGGCGGTCGAGCTGGCCGTTCACCCAGGTGCCGGACGAGCTGGACGCCACGCCGAGCCGCAACCCGCGCGCGTCCGCCGCGTCGAGGTAGCCGACCACGCCTTCGCGCGGACCACCGGATTCCAGCAGCTCCAGCACCCGGTTTCGCATCCCGGGGCGCAGGGTTTCCGGGTCCGGCACGTGTTCGCCCAGCAGCGCCAGCATGGTCGACGCCGTGTCCTGCGTGCCGATGACGGTGTGCCAGACCTCCAGCGGCAGCTCGACGCCCTGGCTCCGGAACGTCTCCTGCCACGACTGCAGCACCGCGGCTTCGGTGTCGGCCAGCGTGCCGTCGAAGTCGAAGATCAAAGCTCGCGTGACCACCCCGGCAGCCTGCCTCACGCCGTCCCGCGGCGGCAAGGGACAGTGGCGGGCGGCTCAGTGCGGATTCAGGCGGGCTTCTCGGTGCGGCGCAGGGTGAGCAGCGTGATCTCGTTCGGCGCGAACACGCGGAACGGCGGGCCCCAGAAGCCGGAGCCGCGGCTGTTGTACAGCTGGGTGCGTTCGCCGTGGCGGGTGAGGCCGGAGAGGGTGGGCTGGTCGAGGCGGACCAGGAGGTGGAACGGCCAGATCTGGCCGCCGTGGGTGTGCCCCGAGATCTGCAGGTCGACGCCGGCCTCGCTGGCCCCGGTCACCTGCTTCGGCTGGTGGGCCAGCAGCACGACCGGCATTCCCGGGTCCGCGCCGGACAGCGCGGCGGGCAGGTCGGGGCCATGGCCGGGGAGCCCGGAAGCCGCGCCGGTCGGGTCGTCGATGCCCGCGAACAGCACCCCGTCGCCGCCGCGCTCCACGACGGTGCTGCGGTTGTGCAGCGCGTCCCAGCCGAGGGAGGTCATGTGGTCGAGCCAGCCCTGGGCCTCGCCGAAGTACTCGTGGTTGCCGGTGATGTAGAACCGGCCCATCCCGGCCTGGACGCCGCCGAGCGGGTCGACCTGCTTGCGGCGCCGGGCCACCGATCCGTCCGCGAGGTCACCGGCGTGGCAGACGACGTCGGCCTGCAGCCGGTTCAGCTCGGCCACCAGCCGCTCGGACCACCTCGTGCGGTCGATCGGCCCGTAGTGCGTGTCGGTGATCACCGCGACGCGCAGCCCGTCGACCCCGGCGCCCAGCCGCGGGATGACCACGTCGACCTCCCGGACCGGCGGCACGCGCATCGCGATCCGGTGGCCCGTCACGAGCAGGACCGCCGAAACGACGAGCACCGCCCCCGCGACGATCCGCGGCCGCGCCGGATCGTCCACACCGGACAGAGCCAGCGCCAGCCGCAGCACGTGACCGAGCACGCTCCAGGTGAACAGCACCCAGATCGAACCGAGCAGCACATCGCCGGCGCGGGCGGCCGCGTCGCTCTGCGCCGGCCCGTGGCCGCGGAACATCAGGAGCGGCAAGCCGGCCATCGCCGCCGCGAACAGCACGGTGCCGACGACGGTGCCCGCGACCGGCCAGCCCGGCAGCAGCACGAGCACCGACCACGGCTCGCCGAACAACAGGAGCAGGGCGGCCACCAGCGCGGCGGCCCGGCGAACTCGACGCATCACAGTGGTCATCCCTCGTCGATCGGACCTGGACCACCCAGCGTAGCCGGATTCGCCGACTGACGACCCGATGGGCGGTTGGTCCTCGAGCGCAGGTGATCACGGTCGCGCACGGGTTGCGCCGGTTTCGGAGTCCGCGCTGGGCTTGGGCGATTTGGGCACGGGCGTTGAGACGGAGGGCTGCGCAAGGTCTCCGCCCGCTTCGCCGGGGTTGACGGCGCGCCGATCGGCACGGCGGACGGCCATGAGTTCGGCAAGCCGGAGAAGCTGCCCGGCGAATCCTTGAGCGCGGAGCGGGAGAATATTGCCGTCGCGGCCAAGGACCGCTGTGGCGCCTCGCCCATCCGCAGCTCGGTGACCGCGAGCGGTCCCGACCGCCGGACTCCGGTCCGTTCCTTGACCGGACCGTCCGTTGGCGGATGCGCTTCCCGGACGACGTCACGCCGGTGGAGGAGATCTTGCGCGGGCTGGGATCTGTTGTCGGTCACCAAGATCCTGCTCATTGGCCCGTCGAATTCCTCCGGCCTGCGACCACGTCGGCCCCAGCTCGGTCGGCCCCGGTTCGTTCGGCCACTGTGGAATCCGGCCTTCAGCGAACCCGGCTCTCGGCGCCACTTGATCTCCGGCGCTCGCTACACCCCGTCCGCCATCCGGTCGACCAAGCCAGTCTGGGCCCTGTCTGGTCCTTGACCTGCCTTCGCCCACTCATTTCGAACCGACTCCAGGCGTCGGGGTTGTGGCGAGTCGGTGGGGCGGCTGGCGTATCGCGGGTGCAGCGCCTGGCGTGCTTGCGGGTGGGGTGGTTAGGGGGTATGCCGGGTTTCAAGGTGATGAGGAGGTGCGCGTGAGTGTGAGGTGATCAAGGGGTGTGCTGGGCTGTGAGGTGGCCAGGGGCGTCCTTGGGTCCGAGAGGGTCAGGGGTGAGGTGGTCGGGGTCGTCTTTGCGGCCGGGTTCGTTGGGGGCTGTGAGGTGGCTGGCGTCGTCCCTCGGGTCCGGGGTGGTCGGGGTGTTAGGTGGCCTGGGGCGTCCTTGGGTCCGTGAGGGGCAGGGGTGAGGTGGTCGAGGTGTCTTGAGGGCGGGGTTGGTCGGGGGGTGAGGTTGCTGGGGTTGATCTCGAGTTTGGGGTTGGTCGGGGGGTATGGGGTGGCTGGTGTCGTCCTTGGGTCTGGATCGGTCGGGGGTGTCAGGTGGCCGGGGTGTCCTTGGGCCGAGTTGGTCAGAGGTGCGAGGTGGTCGAGGGGCTTCTTGGCGCGCGGAAGGGGCAGGGGGTGGGGCGGGGAGATGAGCGGGTCAGGGGGCGGCGGCCGGAGTTGCGGCGGTGGTGGGGGTGGTTCGCGGGTTGCCGGAGGTGGGGGTGAGCCAGCGCCACTCGGGAGAGCCGGGCTTCATCACGTCGGCGGCCAGGTGGGCCTGGTGCGGAGTCAGGTAGCCGCCGAGTGCGGCCATTTCCGCGGCCGTGCCGAGGTCGATTTCGCCGCTCTGCAGGGCTTTGGCGGTCTCCGGCAGGTCTTCGGCCAGGGTGGTGGCGAGGGCGGTCATGGCGGCGATCTCGGTGGTGGACAGGGCGAGGCGGCGGGTGACTTCGGTGGTCTGGCGGGGTGGTTTCATGGTTGCTATGATATCGAACAGGTGAGCGAATGTGCAGTCGCTTGATGGGGTGAACGGTCGACGGTGTCCATTGTGGATCGACGGGCGGCGTGGGGAGAACCAGGGCGCGGAGTCAGCGAGCCGTGGCGGGAAGCTGGTGGGGTGCCCGGATGAGAGCCGTCCCAGTCGGAAGAGACTGGGTGGTCACTCGCGGCCGGTGCGCCACTGCTCGACCGTCTCTTCGACGTCCAGGGGTACGACGGTCAGCGGTGGTCCGACCTGGGGGCGGCGGTGGGCGTCCCGGATGCGGTCGTTCAGGTCTTCGAGGATTTCGCGGACGCGGCGTTCCGTGCGCGCCCTGGCCAGCTTCGCCGGTAGGTCCTGGACTTCCCGGGGCAAGGCGAGGGAAGGCGGCAGCAGGTCGATCGCGGGCAGGTCGTCCTCGGCCAACCGGCGCACGACCCAGTCGGTGGCGCTGTCCCGGCCGGTGGGCTTCGGCAGGGGCTTTCCGGCGCCGGGCAGGTTTTCGAATTCGCCGCGTTGCTCCGCGGCCGCGATCTGCCGGTCCACCCAGGACCCGAAGGACGCGCCGATCGGTTTGCGCTCGGTCACCGCAACCACCTCCACCTCGGAATTCACGATAACCGGGTGTGGTCCGCGGCGGATGGGTCCAAGGTCCCGGATCGGCCGTGCCCGGCCGGAGCCGGTGTGGGATCTCGAACGCCTCGGCCTGCTCGCGCCCAGACAGTCGAGCCGGGCCAGCCGGTTCCCCCGCGGTCGCGCTTGCTCACACGGTGAATTCGACGCCGGTCAGCCGCTCGGAGAGCTGCCACAGCCGGGCGGCCTTCTCGGGGTCGCGGTCGGCGGCGACGGCTCGCTGCCGCACCGGGCGGCCCACGCCGGCGAACCTCGGGCCGTAGTACTCGCCGCCCCGGGCCGACGGGTCGGTGGCCGCGCGCACGGCGGGCCAAGCGCCGTGGTGCTCGCCCTGCGTGATCGGTGAGAAGCGCGCCGGTGACGGCTCGCTGATGCCTTCGCGCCGCGGGCTCGCGCCGTCGAGGCACAGCCCGGGATGGGCGAGGACACAGTGGACGTCCACATCGGACGCGCGTAGCCGCCGGTCCAGTTCGAAGCCGAAAGAGGCCACGGCGTGCTTGGAAAGTCCGTACGCCCGGAACTGCGAGTACCCGCGCTCGCTCGACAAGTCGTCGAGGTCGAACTTCACCAGCAGTGAGATGAGGCTGCCGATCGGGACCACCCGGCTACCGGGCGTCGCCTTCAGCACCGGCATGGCCAGCGCGGTCAGCGCGAAGTGACCCAGGTGGTTCGTGCCCAGGGCCAGTTCGAAGCCCTGCTCGGTGGTCTGCCGGGTGCGGCCGGGAGAGGTCGTGCCCGCGTTTTCGATCAGCGCGTCGAGCCGCCCCAGCCCGGCGAGGGCCTCGGCCGCCGACGCCACCGAATCGAGGTCGGCCAGGTCCAGCGGGAGGGTGCTCAGCCGCGCCGCGGCGCCGGACTGACCGCGGATGGAATCCACGGCGGTGCGCAGGCGCCCGGGGTCGCGGCCGAGGATGACCACGTGCGCGCCGGCCGCGGCGAGCTGCTCGGAGATGAAGTAGCCGATGCCGGAGTTGCCCCCGGTCACCGCGTAGGTCCGGCCGGACAGGTCGGGCGGCGACCCGGGGTTCCAGGACACGATCCCTCCGGTGCTTCGAGGTTTCGGACCGTCCGAACTATAGGGAGGTTCGCACCGGGGCGCGCGGCTCAGCCGGCCAGCGCCGCCGCGATCGAGTCGGCGATCGGCGTGGTCGGGCGTCCGATCAGGCGGGACAGCTCGCCCGGGGTGCCGGCGAGGCGGCCCCGGCTGATGGCGGCGTCCACGTCCACGAGCACGGCGGCGAAAGCGGGCGGCAGTCCGGCCGCGGTGACCAGGATCTTCTCGTTCTCTTCCGGGCTCACCGAGTGGTGCGCGACCGGCTGCCCGCTCTGGCGGGTGAGCTCGGCGGCGAACTCCGGGAACGTCCACGCCGTGTCGCCGCTCAGCTCGTACGCGACGTTCAAGTGCCCTTCGGTGCGCAGCACGACCGACGCCGCGGCGGCGTAGTCCGCACGCGAAGCGCTGGCGATACGGGCCTCCGGTGAGACGCCGTTGGTGACAGCGCCCTGCGCGATCCGGTCGGCGAGGCCGGCGGTGTAGTTCTCGTGGTACCAGTTGTTGCGCAGGAAGGTGTGCGGCAGACCGGAAGCGAGCACCAGGTCCTCGGTGACGCGGTGCTCGTCGGCGAGGGTGAAGTCCGCCTTCGGGCCGCCGAAGATGCCGGTGTACGCGAGGTGCGCGACGCCCGCGGCCTTCGCGGCGTCGATCACGGCCGTGTGCTGCGGGACGCGCTTGCCGATCTCCGAACCGGAGATCAGCAGCACGCGGTCGCCCGGGGCGAACGCGCCCTCGAGCGTTTCCGGCCGGTCGTAGTCGGCGACGTGCACGTGGACGCCCAGCCCGGCGGCCTTCTCCTCGTCGCGCACCACAGCGGTGATGTCGTCCGGCGCGACGCCCGCCGCCAGCAGGTCCGCAACGACGAGCCGGCCGAGCCGGCCGGTGGCCCCGGTGATGACGATGCTCATGAGTGCTCCTCGGGATGAGTGAACGGTCTTCGCTCACCCTAAGAGAGCCACTCTCCGGAAGAAAGCAGGCACTTCGAGGTAAGTAACCGCCTGAGCGGTAGAAGGAGTGCTCAGCCGGCCGGTGTCGTGGTGGTCGCCGGGGCGGAGCCACCCGAGTCCGCCGGGGCGCCCGAAGAGGTCGTGGCCGGGCTGCTCGGCGTGGTCGGGGTGGTCGAGCTGGTCGGGGTGGTGGAACTGGACGGGCTGGACGGCTTCGTGCTGCCGCTGGTGGGCGTGGTCGGGGTGGTGGAGCCGCTCGGGCTGGTCGAGGGGGAGGTCGGGGCGCCGCTGGTCGGCGTCGTGCTGGTCGTCGGCGACGAAGACGGCGGCGTGACCGACGGCGGCGCCGGCTGCGTGACCGGGGGCGCCGGGTCCCCGCCCGGGCTGCCCGCGGCGGCGTCGACCGCGCCCGGCCCCGGCGGTGCGCCGATCGGGACCTGGCTGTCCGGCAGGGTCGAGACCCCGCCGCGGTACGCCGCGGCGTAGGCCATCACGGTGTCTACATAGGACTGGGAATTGTTGTACCGGCGCACGGCCAGCCGCTGCATCTGGTCGCTGGACAGGTCCAGCCCGCCGGAGCAGAGGTACCGCGCGGTGGCCAGCGACTCGTCGTAGATGTTGTTCGGGTCGGCGACGCCGTCTCCGTTGCCGTCGGAGGCGTAGCCGCTCCAGGTCGACGGGATGAACTGCATCGGGCCGACGGCGCGGTCCCACGCGCGGTCACCGTCGTAACGACCGCCGTCGGTGTCGCGGATCGCGGCGAACGCGCCGGCGCCGTTGAGCACCGGGCCCAGGATCGGCTCCAGGGTGTTGCCGCGGCTGTCCACGTAGCCGCCGCGCGCGTGGTTCGACTCGATGCGGCCGATGGCGGCGATCAGCGCCCAGTCGAGGTGGCAGCCGGGCTGCTCCTCGGCCATGATGGCGGCCGCGTTCTGGTAGGCCTTGAGCACGCTGCCGGGGATGCCGAGCGGCCCGGACAGGGCCGAGGACCCGCTGCCGGCCCGGGCGCCGGGCACCACCAGCGGCTGGGGGACCGGCGGCTGCGGCAGGCTCCCGTCCACGGCCAGCGGCGGGAGCGGGAGGTCCGGCGGGAACAGCGGGGCGGCCAGCGCCGGCCGGCCGGCACCCAGCGGGTGCTGCACGGCGAGGGGGATCGGCAGGCCGGACGCGGTGATCGTCGGCAGCACGATCAGTGCGCCACCCGCGAGGGCGGCGGCCGTCCGGTGCCGGACCGAGAACCCGCGCTCCGGGCGTGGCCGGTATTTCGGCATGTGGTCACTCCCCGTCTGTTGGACCTGCACCGCCCGCCAAGCTAGCCGATACCGACGGGATTGGGTGAGGGACCGGGCGGAATTTGTCCGGGACGGTCAAGTTTCGTCCATCTGGCATAAATCCATCGTCGGTCGACTGTCGTTTTCGCTGGATTTTTCACGAAGGTTTCACGGGGAACTTGGTGCTGGTCGCCGCCCCGCACCGGGCCCGGCCGGGCTGGGGATCAGAGGGTGGGCCCGAAGCGTCGCCGGTACTCCGAAGGGCTCAGCCCGGTGTGCCGTCGCAACTGGGCGCGGAGGTTGGCGGCCGTGCCGAAGCCGCTGGCCGACGCGATGTGGTCGAGGCGCGGCTCGCCGCGTTCGATCAGCAGGCACGCGAGCGTGACGCGCTCGGTGGTCAGCCAGGACAACGGGGTCGTGCCGAGTTCCGCGCGGAAGCGCCGGTGCAGAGTGGCCGCGCTCGTCGCGGCGCGGTCGGCCAGCTCGGCGACCGTCAGGGCGCGGTCCAGGTTCGCCCGGGCCCACTCCAGCACCGGCGCGAGCGAGGTGTCGGGCACCGCGGGCACCGGCCGGGCCACGAACTGGCGCTGGCCGCCGTCCCGTTGCCCGGCGAAGACCAGCCGGCGGCTGACGGCGTTCGCGACCTCCGCGCCGTGGTCGCGCTGGATCAGGTGCAGGCCCAGATCGAGGGCGGCGGCGCTGCCGGCGGCGGTGAGCACGACGGTGCCCGCCGTGACGTCCTCCACGAACAGGATGTCCGGTTCCAGCCGCACCTCGGGGTACCGGGCCGTGAACTCCGCCGCCCAGCGCCAGTGCGTGGTCGCCCGGCGTCCGTCCAGGACACCCGCCTCGGCGAGGGTGAACGCGCCGGTGCAGAAGCTCATCAGCCGCGCGCCCCGCTGCGCCGCCCGCCGGATCGACGCCACCACCTCGGGGTGCGCGGGCACCTGCGGGTCCGGGCGGTTCGGCACGATCACCGTGTCCGCCGCGTCGACCGCGTCCAGGCCCGCGACGCCGGACAGGGTGAACATCCCCAGGTGCATGGTCACTTCCGGGCTCGGGGCGGCGAGGGTGAACTCGTACCACGGCCGGTCGAGCTCCGGCCGGCGCAGCCCGAACAGCTCGGTGGCCACGCCCATTTCGAACGGGTTCGAGCCGTGGTCCACCACCATCGCCACCCGGTGCGAGGATTGTTGCGGCATCTGCGATTCCTAGCACTCCCGGAGCGGGATGACCAGGCGCGAAGATCGAGTGCATGAGCGAAAACCCCCTCAGCCTGCAGTCCGTCCTCGACGGTTTCGACGCCGTGTGGAGCCCTCGCATCGTCGCCGCCGTGAACGACTACGACGTCCGCCTGGCCCGCTTCGCCGGTGAGCACGTGTGGCACGTCCACCAGGACACCGACGAGTTCTTCCTGGTCCTCGACGGTGAGATCGAGATCGGCCTGCGGGAGCCCGCGGGCGAGCGCGTGGTCACCATCGCGCGCGGCTCGGTCTTCGTGGTCCCGCGCGGCACCTTCCACAAGCCGTCTTCGAAGGCGGGCGCGGTGGTGCTGCTGGTGGAGCCGACCGGCACGCTCTCGGTGGGCGACGAGCACGACGAGGTGCCCGGACACGTGGACGTGACCGTCGGACATCGGCTCTGATCAGCCCGTTCATCTGCTGGGTTTCACCGTGAGACGGCGTACCCTCGGCGCCATGAAACGGACTTCCTTCGCGCAGTGGCCGTGCTCCATCGCGAGGACCATGGACCTGCTCGGGGACTGGTGGACGCCGTTGGTGCTGCGCGACGCGTTCTACGGCGTCACGCGCTTCGACGAGTTCCAGCAGGCGCTCGGCATCGCCCGCAACACGCTGGCCGACCGCCTCCGCCGGCTGGTCGACGAGGGGCTCATGGAGAAGCGTCCGTACCAGACCGAACCGGTGCGGCACGACTACGTGCTGACCGAGAAGGGCGCGGACTTCTGGAGCGTGCTCGCGGCGATGACCGCGTGGGGCGACCGCTGGCTCGCCACCGAGGCCGGTCCGCCGATCACCATGCAGCACAAGGCTTGCGGGCACGAGACGCACGCCGAAGTGGTGTGCGCGGAATGCGGGCAGCGGCTCACCGCGCAGGAGACGCGGATGCATCGCGGCCCCGGCTTCCCGGAGCGGATCGCGCACCGTCCGGACGTCGAGGAGCGGTTCGCCCGGCAGGAAGCCTAGGAAGGGCGCAGCCGGACCGGGGCGCGCGGCGTTGACAAGGTGAGTCTTATCAAGCAACTATCGTGATCGGCGGTACTTCGACCCCCGGAGGAGGCGGATCACGATGGAGTGGACCGGCGCGCGGTACGCGGATCAGCCCACGGTCGAGGCCACGATCTGGATCAGCGGCGGGCCCGAGCGCGTGTGGCCGCTCGTGTCCGACATCCGGCTGATGCCGTCGATGAGCCAGGAGTTGCAGTCCGCCGAGTGGTGCGACGGCGCTTCCGGTCCGGGGCTGGGCCACGCGTTCCTCGGCCGCAGCAAGCACGACGCGCTCGGCGAGTGGCAGACCAAGTCGTACGTCGTCGAGTACGAGCAGCCCCGGGTGTTCGCCTGGGCCGTGGGGGACCGGGACAACCCGGCGTCGACCTGGCGCTTCACGCTGGAGCCGGAGCGCGGGGGCACCCGGCTCGTCCAGTGGGCCCGGCTCGGCCCGGCGCGCTCCGGCCTGTCCTACGCGATCGACCGCAGGCCGGACCAGGAGCAGAAGATCGTCTTCGTCCGCCTGCGCGAGTGGGAAAAGGCCATGACCGCGACCGTCGCCGCCGTCAAGGACCGGGTCGAGGCCGGTCGCTGATGCGGACGGCGACGACCGTCGAAGCGTCCGCGGGCTGGGCGGACACGCTGGATTTCGTGGTGGAAGCGGAAAAGCTCGGCCTGGACGGGTGCTGGGTCGCCGAGGCCTGGGGCGCCGACGCGCCGTCCGTGCTCGGTTACCTCGCCGGGCGCACGCGACGGCTCCGGCTCGGCTCCGGGATCATCCAGCTCGGCACCCGCACGCCCGTCGCCATCGCGCAGACCGCGCTGACCCTGGCCGACCTGTCCGGCGGCCGGTTCTCGCTCGGCCTCGGACCCTCGGGCCCGCAGGTGATCGAGGGACTGCACGGCGTGCCGTTCGCGAAACCGCTCACGCGGATGCGCGAGACGGTCGAGATCATCCGCCGGGCCTTCGCCGGGGAGAAGATCTCCTTCTCCGGCAAGGCTTTCGAGATCCCGTGGCCGGGAGAGGCGCGGCCGATGCGGCTGTCGACGAAGCCGAACGAGGACATCCCGATCTACCTGGCCTCGCTCTCGCCGAGGCTGCTGGAGCTGACCGGCGAGATCGCCGACGGCTGGCTGGGCACCAGCTTCGTGCCCGAGGGCGCGAGCGCCTACTTCGGACCCATCGACGCCGGGCTCGCGAAGTCCGGCCGGACGCGCGCGGATCTGGACGTCTGCCAGGGTGCCGAAGTCGCGTTCGCCGCCGACGAGGGTGAGCTGCGCACGATGGTGGGCGGCCGCAGGAAAGAGCTGGCCTTCTCACTCGGCGGCATGGGCTCGGCCGGCACCAACTTCTACAACGACGCGTACAGCCGCCAGGGCTGGGCCGAGGTCGCGGCCGAGGTCCGTGAGCGCTGGCTGGCCGGCGACCGGGCCGGCGCGACCGCGCTCGTCACCGACGAGATGGTGCTGGGCACGACGTTGATCGGCACCGAGGCCATGGTCCGCGAGCGGCTGCGCATTTGGCGTGACGCCGGTGTCGACACCGTCCGCCTGTACCCCTCGGGCGACACGCTCGACGCGAAGCTCACCACTCTGGGCCGGGCGCTGGACCTCGTGCGGCAGGTCGGCTGAACGCCGGTGCGCTCAGTTGACCTGCCGCTCCTGGTGCTCCCAGAACGGCCGGCGCAGCTTGAACTTCTGGATCTTGCCGGTCGCGGTGCGGGGCAGCTCGTCGAGGAATTCCACCCGTTTCGGGCACTTGTACCCGGCCAGGTGACCGCGGCAGTGGGTGATCAGGTCCTCGGCCGTGACCGGGGAACCGTCGGTGACCACGAGGGCGGTGACCAGCTCGCCCCACTTCTCGTCCGGGATGCCGATCACCGCGACCTCGCGGACGGCCGGGTGCGAGGAGAGCGCGTCCTCCACCTCGATGGACGAGACGTTCTCGCCGCCGGTGATGATCACGTCCTTCTTGCGGTCGGCGATGGTGAGGTAGCCGTCGGTGTAGGAGCCGCCGTCGCCGGTGTGGAACCAGCCGCCCTCCTGCACGCGGGCGGTCTCCTCCGGGTTCTCCCAGTAGCCGTCGAGGTTGGTGTTGGACTGGACCAGCACCTCGCCGTCGGTGTCGATCGACACCCGCGTGCCCAGCGCGGGCGCGCCGGCCCGGCCGAGCCGCTTGGCCTGCTCGTGCGGGTCGAGGTCCGCCCATTCGCTGCGGAACCGGTTGACCGTGAGCAGCGGCGAGGTCTCGGTCAGGCCGTAGATCTGGATGAACTCCCAGCCCAGCTCGGCCCGCACCCGTTCGATGGTGCGGGTCGGCGGCGGCGCTCCGGCCACCACGATCCGCACGCGGTCGCGGCCGGGCACCTCGCCCTCCCACTTCGCCGCGCCGTCGAGCGCGGCCGTGACGACCGCGGGCGCGGCGCACAGGATCGTGACGCCGTGGTCCTCGATGCGCCGGAGGATTTCGGTGCCGTCCACCTTGCGCAGCACGATGTGCCGTCCGCCGAGGCCGGTGACGGCGTAGGGCATGCCCCAGCCGTTGGCGTGGAACATCGGCAGGGTGTGCAGCAGCACGTCGTTGTCGTTCAGCGTGGTGTGCAGGCCGAACACGGCGGCGTTCAGCCACAGGTTGCGGTGCGTGAGCTGGACGCCCTTGGGCCGCGCGGTGGTGCCGGAGGTGTAGTTCAGGGTGGCGGTGGCGGACTCGTCGCCCGCCCACGGCCGGGGCTCGCCCTCGCCGCCGAAGATCGGCTCGTCGTGCTCGCCCAGCACGTACCGGTGTTTCGCGGTGACGCCGTCGAGCAGCGGTTCGAGCTCCGGGTCGATCATGACCACCTCGGCCCCGGAGTGCTCGACGATGTAGCGCACCTCCGCGGCGGCGAGCCGGAAGTTCACCGGCACCAGCACCCGTCCCCAGCCGGAGACCCCGAAGAACGACGTCAGCAGCCGCGCGGAGTTGTGCGAAACGATCGCGACGCGCCCGCCCACCGGCACGCCGAGCGCGTCGAGGTTGGCGGCCTGCGCCTTCGCGCGGCGAGCCAGCTCGCGGTAGGTGAGCCGGCCCCACGACGCGGCGGGCTGGACGGGTTCGTCCACCACCGCGATCCGGTCCGGGTAGACCGACTCCGCGCGGTCGAGGAAGTCGCGGACGCCGAGGTCGTAGAACACGTGCCGGTCCCTTCACTACGGGTGGGCAGCACCGCCCACGGGGGGGATGATGACCGGTCGCCGGTCGGGCCGGCCACCCCACAAAGGGGGTGGCCGGTCAGTCCAGCAGGCCCGCCGCGCGGGCCCGGTTCACCGCTTGGATCCGGTTCGAGGCGTCGAGCTTGCGCATCGCGTGCTTGAGGTAGGACTTCACCGTGCCGGGCTGCAGGCCGAGGCTGGTGGAGATCTCGTCGTTGGTGCGGCCGGCGCTCACCAGGCGCAGGACGTCGAGTTCGCGCGGGGAAATCCGGAAGCTGCTGTCGCCGTTGCCGTCTTCGCCGGCTTCGTGGGCCAGGCGCCGGCACAGGCCGAGCAGCCGGTCGCGGGCTTCTAGGTCGCGCACCGAGCCGGCGATGGAGAGCAGTTCGGCCAGCAGCTCCCGCTGTTCGCCGGATCGCCGCCGGCCGTGTTCGCCCGGGGGCCCGCCGGCCTCGGCCGCGATGCGGCGGCGGACCTCCTCCTCCACCTCGATGTCGCGTTCCAGCCGCGCGGCCACCGCGCTCGCCGCGTGCAGCACCCGATCGCCGAACGTGATCGAATCCCGTGTCGCGGCGTACAGCACCGCGCGCGTCGACGCACCGACGCGAACCGGCAGCGCGAGCACGGCCCGAAGCTGCTCGGGCGCCACGGCCCGGTCGTACTTGTGCGTGATGCCCTGCGCGCTGAGGTAGTCGACCACCGTGGACGGCCGCCGCAGCGCCACGGCCTTCCCCCCGAGCCCGGCGCCGGTGTCGACGCGCAGGTGCTGGAGCGAGCGCGTCGCCGTGCCGCGCAACTGGTCGATCACCAGGGCCCGCGAACCGGCCGACACGGGGCCGCCCATCGCGACGGGCAGCCCGGTCGCGCGCTGGAGCGCCAGCAGCGCGCCGGCGACCAGGGGGCTGGCCGCCAGCGTGATCCGGCCCGATGACGTCATGGGCACCGTCCTCGCCTCGCTCGACCTGCGGTGGGGATGCACGCTACGCCGTCCGTCGCAATCGGACCACGGGTGTGGTTCGGTGACGGGGTGGACGCTCCGGACTTCGACTCCGTCGCCGAGTCCCTCTACGCGGGGGAGCCCGGCGAGTTCGTCGCGGCCCGCACCGAGGCCGCCCGGGCCGCCACGACCGCCGGCGACCGCGAGCTGGCGGCCCGCATCCGCGCCCTGCGCAAGCCGACCCGCGCGGCCTTCTTCGTGAACCGCCTGGCCGGTGCGGCTTCGCTGAGCGAGCTGGCCGCCTTGGGCACCCGCCTGCGGGAGGCCCACACCAACCTCGCGGGCGCCGAACTGCGCGAGCTGGCCCACCGCCGCCACGAGCTGGTCCGCCGGATCATGACCCAGGCTGCGGGCCTCAGCGAGCCCGTCGCCCGCGAAGTGGAGGAGACCCTGGAGGCGGTGGTCGCGGACCCGTCGGTGGCCGAGCTGGCCCTGGCCGGTCGTCTGACGTCGATGGTGCAGCCGGACACGGACCAGTGGCTGTCCCTGCCGGTCTCGGCGCCGAAGCCGAAGACGTCCAAGCCCGACCGGCCGTCACCGGCGAAGCACGCTTCCCGCTCCACGGAACGGAAAAAGGCGGAAAAGGACCGCGAGGCCCTAGCCCGCCGCGAGGAACGACGCCGCGAAGCCGCAACCACCCAGCGCGAACGCGCCGACGCCGAACGCGCCCTGACCCGCGCGGAACGCGCAGCCGAGCAGTCCGACGCCCGCGTAGCCGACCTCCGCACCCGCCTCGCCGAGGCGGAAACCCGCGCCACCCAGGCCGCCGCCGACCTCGAAGCCGCCCGCACCGCTTTCACGGCAGCGGACCAAGCAGCGAAAAAGGCCGCTGCCGCTCTCGAGTAGCGGCGGAGCTGGTGACGGTCGTCAACCTCGTTGATCACCGAGGCGTCGCGGACTCAACCCAAGCTCCCCGCCGACGTCGGCCCGCGCTCGCGACGAGGGCACCGTCGGCCACCGCGGGTTCGCCGGGCCGGAGTCACGGGCGTTTCGAAACGGCGTCGGTCAGGTCACGGGGACCAGGCCGGATCACAGCGAGCGCACCACCTTCGCCGGGGCGCGCGTGCCCGCGATGCTGGCCACCATCTCGACCACCTGCCGCGTCTCGCGCACCTGGTGCGCGCGGAACATCGCGGCCCCGTGCAGCGCGGCCACCGCCGTCGCCGCGAGGGTCCCGGTCACGCGCTCGCCGACCGGCACGTCCAGGGTCTCGCCGATCACGTCCTTGTTCGACAGCGCCATCAGCACCGGCCAGCCGGTCGCGGTCAGTGCCTCGACGTTGCGCAGCAGCTCCAGCGACTGGTAGGAGTTCTTCCCGAAGTCGATGCAGGGGTCGATCATGATGCCCGCGCGCGGCACCCCCCGCTCCAGCGCCCGCTCGGCCAGCGCGGTGGTGCCCTCGACCACGGCCGCGACCACGTCTTCGTACTCGGGCCGGACGGCTTCCGTGCGCGGGCGCAAACCGTTGGTGTGCGCGCAGATGTAGCCGGCGCCGTGCTGGGCGGCGACGTCCAGGATCTCCGGCTCGACGGCGGCCCAGTTGTCGTTGACCAGGTCCGCCCCGGCGCGGCAGACCGCGTCCGCCACCTCGGCGCGGTAGGTGTCGACGCTGATCACCAGTTCGGGGAAGGTCTCGCGGGCCCAGGCCACGGCCGGCACGACGCGGCTGATCTCCTCCGCCACGGTGACCTCGGGACCCTTGCCGGCGGGCACCCCGCCGATGTCGACGAGGTCCGCTCCCTCGGCGCGCGCCCGGCGGATGGCCTCCTGCGCGCGCTGCTCGTCGAAGGTGGCGCCGTTGTCGTAGAACGAATCGGGCGTGCGGTTGACGATGGCCATCACCAGCGCGCGATCGCTGGTGAGGCGTCGGCCTCGGAAGACGAGGTCGGGCGTCTTCAATGTGCTCTCCCGTGCCGGTGCGTCGGTCCCCGCGATCATAGGCGGGGGCACGACGTCGTCGTGGCCGGCAGGTGGCGGGCGGCGGGGCCGGAGGCCACCTGCGTGCGGGCCTTCGACCGGCTCAGGAGGCGAGGGCCTCGTTGACGGCGTGGAATTCGTGGGACGTGCGGGTGGCGGAGAACTCGATCACGGTGTAGCGCGCGAGGCGCTGGAGGACGAACGGATCGGTGGCGAGCACGGCGTCCAGCTTGCCGCGTAGGCACGGCCGGGTGAGGATGACCTGGTCGGTCTCCCCGTTCCCGTTTCAGGAAACCAGGAACAAGCCGTGCGAAAAGTGGCTCCGCATCCATTCGGCGTGTTCCGGAAGCGCGTAGTCGACTTCGTTTCGAGGGGCTGTGTAGTTCAGCAGGGCTATGTACATGACTTCAGCGTAGAACTCCGGCGCCCACCTGGCATCCTCCTCCCGAGTGTCGCCGCGCACCCGCAAAGTCAGCATTCGGTCAATGGCTCCGGAATTCCTTTACCCGAGCTTTTTGATCCCCTTTCGACCGGGCCGGCGTACGTCGATCTGCGTACACCGGTGTCGACCCCGGCACGACGACGAAACGTGGCCGGGTCGCCAGACTCGGCGGCATGACTCCGATCGAGACGGCCGTGGGCCGGATCTGGCGCGACGGCCGGCCGGTCGAGCGCGCCGCGTACGTGGTGGGCGCCGTGCTCTTCGCCGGCGGACTGGTGAACGCCGTGGTGCTGCTGGTTTCCGGTGGCACCTGGCTCGGGCCGGTCTCGTTGCGCAAAGCGGTCACCTTCGGGTTGTCGTTCGGCCTCACTCTGGCGACGGTCGCGTGGGCGACTTCGTACCTGACGGTTCGCGGCCGGACCGCGCTGCTCGGCTCGTTCCTCTTCGCCTGCGTGGCCGAAGTCGCGCTGGTGACCGTGCAGGCGTGGCGCGGCGTTCCGTCCCATTTCAATTTCGAGACCGGCGTCGACACGGCCGTTTCCCTGACCCTCGCCGCCGGCGGCGGGGTGATCGTGCTGGCCGGGCTGGGCTTCACCGTCGCCGCTTTCCGGTCCCCGGGGGCGATGCCGCCGAGCCGGCGGGTGGCCGTGCGCTTCGGCCTGCTGGTGCTGGTGCTCGCGCTGGCGACCGGCGCGGTGATGATCGCGCGTGGCGTCGGCGAGGCCCGCGGCGGTGACCCGCAGTCGGCGTACACCACGGCGGGCGCGCTGAAGCCGCTGCACGCCGTGGCCATGCACGCGATCCTGGTGCTGCCCGGGCTCGCTTGGCTGCTGGGGTTCACCGGCTGGTCCGAACGCCGGCGGCTCCGGCTGGTGTGGCTCGCCGTTCTCGCGGACACCGTGCTGACGGTGGTCATCGGAATCGAGGCCTTTGCCGGAATTCCGCCTTTCGCGGCGCCGCTCGTGTGCACCGGGTTGTCGGCCGCCGCCTTCGTCGTTCTCGCCGGCACCGGCGTTCTGGCGTTGTTTTCCGCACTTCGCGGAAAAGAACCCGGCTATTTCCGGTCCAGCAATGCCTGAACGGCTTCGACGAGGGTGCGCCGCCGGGCGGACCGGGCCTCGGGCAGCCTCGGGCCGAGTTCCGGGTTCGTGGTGTGCCAGGCCGCGGACAGGGCCTGGACCAGGACGAGCCACTGCACCGGCGAGTGCTGCCCCGGCACCTCGCCCGACCGCTGGGCGCGGCCGATCTCGCCCAGCCGGACGTCGTTCGCCTCGGCGACGGCGCGCAGGTGCTGGTCGGCGGGCCGTTCGAGCCGGTACCAGGTGGACAGTCGCAGCGTTTCGGGATGGTCCTCGTAGTAGTCGAACGCGCGCCCGGTGTAACCGGCGAGGTCGGCGGCATCGAACGGCACGGCGGTGAAGAACGCCGTCGTCGCGTCGGCGAAGACGACGTCGAAAAGCTGCTCCTTGCTGCCGAAGTAGGAGTAGATCATCGCCTTGTTGCACTCCGCGGCGGCAGCGATCCGGTCGACGCGCGCGCCCGCGATGCCGTGTGCGGAGAATTCGCCGGTGGCGGCCTCGAGGAGTCGTCGTTTCGTCTGTTCCGCGTCACGGGCCATGTCGGCCAGGCTAGCGACCAACCGGTCAGTGGGTTGGTTGGCCGGGCCGGTCGATCGGGGTGGTGGACCGCGTCACGACCAGCCCCAGCCCTGCGTGAAGCAGCCCGCCAGGTAGAGGTCGACGCGGTCGGCGAACCGGCCCAGGTCCCGGCCGGTCAGGTCCGAAATCCGGCTCACGCGGTAGCGCAGGGTGTTCACGTGCAGGTGCAGCGCCGCGGAGGTCTGCGTCCAGGAGCCCGAGTGCTCCAGGAAGGCCTTGAGCGTGCGCAGCAGCTCGGAGCCGTGCGCGGTGTCGTAGGCCAGGAGCGGGCCGAGGACCTTGTCGCCGAACGAGCGGCGCAGGTCCTCCGGGACGGCGGCGAGCAGCAGCAGGTGGGACGCGACCTCGTCGCCGGCCAGCACGTTCGCGCGGCCCGGGGAAAGCGCCGCGAGCGTCCGCGCGTGCCGGGCTTCCTGGATGCCCGCGCCCAGGCCGGCCGCGTCCGGCGCGCGGCTCAGCCCGATGGACAGGCGAGCCGAGCCCAGGGCCGGCTCGACGGCGCGGACGGCCTCGCGCAGGTGCGCGGCCACGCGGTCGAGCCGCAGGAAAGCGGGGAACAGGCCGAAAGTCTCGCCGTCCACGGTGCCGACCAGGGTCGGCCCGGTCACGGCGGCCAGCAGCTCCTGCACCAGCGCCGGGGTCAGGCCGGGGCCGCCGCCCGCGACCTCGGCGGACAGCGCCACCAGCTGGACCTGTGCGGGGAACTCCGCCGCCGCGAGCCGGGACGCGAGCTCGGCCGTCGGCGAGCCGGACAGGGCCAGCCGCAGCACGGGCTCGGCCGCGCGGTTCTCGATGCGCTTGGTCTCGTCGACGCGCGCCCGCTCCAGCCCGATCAGCGGCGCCAGCTCCGAGGCCAGCTCGCGCCGCCACGACGGCCACGCCGAGCAGTCCCCGTCGACCACCAGGAACCAGCTCGCCACCCGGTGCCCGGACCGGCTCGCCGCGGCCACCAGGGTGAGGGGACCGGCCGGGCCGCGGGTGCCCGGCGGGGTGTGCTCGCGGACCGGGGCGCCGGCCGGGTCCGGGCCGGGGGTGTGGTCGCCGGTGGATGGGGCGGCGGGGTGCCGGCCGGGTGGGTGGTCGGCGGTGGATGGGGCGGCGGGGTGCCGGCCGGGTGGGTGGTCGGCGGTGGATGGGGCGGCGGGGTGCCGGCCGGGTGCTCGGTCGGTAGCGGGTGGGGCGGCCGGTTTCGGACCGGCCGCGCGCCCATCGGTGTTCGCGGTGTTCGAGGGCCTAGGGGGCGGCTCGCCGGGGTCGAGTTCGCCCGGGCGGGTCCCCTCCACCGTCAACGGCAGCCGTTCCGCCCGCAGGAAGCGCCGGGCCAGCAGCGCGCGCCGCGGCGCCGGCAAGGTGTCCGGTCCGGCGATCAGCCGGCCCGTCGCGCTCAGGACCCAGCAGTCCGCCGCCAGTTCCGCCGCGCCCGCGGCGACCAGGGCCGGCAGCCCCCGGCCTTCCGTCACGGCCGCGATCAGCCGGCGGTGCGAGTCCTGGGCCGGGGCGTCGCGCTCGGCGGCCAGGCCGAGGATCACGCGTTCGGTCACCGTCGCGAAGGACACCGAGAGTGGGACTTCGAACAGGGGCAGCCCGACCCGGCGGCACGAGTTCACCAGGTACTCCGGCACCGGGCCGCTGACCTCGGCCGTGCCCGCGCCCAGCGCGACCACGCCCGCGGCGGCGAGGGTGCCGACGAACTGGTCCGCGTCCGCGGGGTCGGGCAGCCAGCGCAGTCCGCACAGGACGATCTCACCGCCGTCCAGGTAGCGGGTCGGGTCCTGCAGGGTCGCCTGGAACACGCGGTCGAACTCGCGGTCCAGCGAGTCGGCCCCGGCCAGCAGGGTCAGCCCGAGCCCCGGGGTGTCCAGCAACGCACCGAGCCGCACCCGCGCACCCCCTTCCGGACTCCGTCCCCCCAGTACCGCACACCCAGTACCGCACACCCGGTGCGGTGCGTCGTTTGGAGGAACCTACGAAAAAGGTACGCGCGGACCCCGCGGCTTTCAGCGGATCTGCCGTGGCCCGCGCCACGTCGCGGCGTGTGTACTCCGGAGACGCAGAGGACAGGCCAAGACACCGAAGGCACAGCGCGGAAGGGAAGACCATGGCGATCGTTCTGGGTGACAACCGCTACGGGAAGGCGGAGAACCGGCTCGTGCGCGTCGACCGCGACGGCGACGAGCACCGGATCACCGACCTCAACGTGAGCGTGTCGCTCTCCGGCGACATGAGCGACACCCACCTGACCGGGGCCAACGACAAGGTGCTGGCCACCGACACGCAGAAGAACACCGTGCACGCGTTCGCCCGGGACGGGATCGGGGAGATCGAGGACTACGCGTTGCGCCTGGCCCGTCACTTCGTGACGTCGCAGGAGAGCATCCACCGCGCGCGCGTCGAGGTCGAGTCCTACCCGTGGCAGCGGCTCCAGGTGGGCGGGCGGCCCGCGCACCACTCGTTCGCCCGTTCCGGCGGCGGCACCCGCACCACCACCGTGACCTTCGACGGCGAGCGCGCCTGGGTGCTCGGCGGGGTGCGCGACCTGACCGTGCTGAACTCCACCGGCTCCGAGTTCTGGGGCTTCCCGCGTGAGGAGTACACCACGCTGGCCGAGACCAAGGACCGGATCCTGGCCACGGCCGTGTCCGCCACCTGGCGCTTCACCGTCGACGAGGCCGACTGGACCCGCGCGTACGACACGGCGCTGGCTTCGCTGCTCGACGCGTTCGGAGGAACGTACAGCCTGTCGTTGCAGCAGACGCTGTACGCGATGGGCTCGCGTGTGCTGGAGACGGTGCCGGAGATCGCCGAGGTCCGGCTTTCGCTGCCGAACAAGCACCACTTCCTGACCGACCTCTCCCCGTTCGGCCTCGACAACCCCGGCGAGGTGTTCCACGCCGCCGACCGGCCCTACGGCCTGATCGAGGGCACCGTGCGGCGCGACGACGCGCCGCCGGCCGGCCCGGCCTGGAGCTGAGGCCGGAATGGACTTCCTGCGCCCCGCCTCGCTGGCCGAGGCCCTGGCGGCCAAGGCGGCGCACCCGGCCGCGGTGCCCGTCGCCGGTGGCACGGACGTGCTGGTGGAGATCAACTTCGACCACCGCCGCCCGGCCGCGCTGCTGGACCTGGGCCGCGTCGGCGAACTGCACGGGCACGACACCGTGGACGGCCGGATCCGGATCGCCGCGGCCACGCCCTACACCCGGATCATCGCCGAGCTGGGCGAGCGCCTGCCCGGGCTCGCCATGGCCGCCCGGACGGTGGGCTCGCCGCAGATCCGCAACCGCGGCAGCGTCGGGGGCAACCTCGGCGCGGCCTCGCCCGCCGGTGACTCGCACCCGGCCCTGCTCGCGACCGGCGCCGAGGTCGAGATCGCCTCCGTGCGCGGCACCCGCCGCGTCGAAGCGAAGGACTTCTACGTGGGCGTGAAGCGCAACGTCCTGGAACCGGACGAGCTGATCACCGCCGTCCACCTCGCCCCGGCCGCCGGGCCGCAGCAGTTCAGCAAGGTCGGCACCCGCAACGCGATGGTCATCGCCGTCTGCGCCTTCGGCCTGGCGCTGCACCCGGAGCGAGGCCGGGTCGGGACCGGGGTCGGCTCGGCCGCCCCGACCCCGCGCCGGGCCGTGGACGCCGAAGAGTTCATCGCCGGTGAGCTGGCGGCCGAGAACCAGTGGGAGCGGCCCCGGGCGCTGGCCGATTCGGTGAAGCGCCGGTTCGGCGAGCTGATCGCGCAGGCCGCGGCCCCGATCGACGACGTCCGCGGCAGCGCGGACTACCGCAGGCACGCGTTGTCCGTCCTCGCCCGGCGGACGCTGACCTGGGCCTGGACCGACTACTGCGACGGGAGGCGAGCCGAATGCGCGTGAACGTGGTGGTGAACGGCGAGCAGCGTCAGGCGGACAACGTCTGGGAAGGCGAGAGCCTGCTGTACGTGCTGCGCGAGCGGCTCGGCCTCGCCGGTTCGAAGAACGCGTGCGAACAGGGCGAATGCGGTTCCTGCACGGTGTACCTCGACGGGGTCCCGGTGTGCTCCTGCCTGGTCGCGGCCGGGCAGGCCGAGGGGCGCGAGGTCGCTACGGTGGAGGGGCTGGCCGACGGCGACCGGCTGGACCCGATCCAGGAGTCCTTCGTAGAGTGCGGAGCGGTCCAATGTGGCTTCTGCACCCCCGGTCTGCTGGTCACCGCGCACGACCTGGTCGCGCGCACCACCGACCCGAGCGACGCCGAGATCCGCGAGGCCCTCGCGGGTAACCTGTGCCGCTGCACCGGTTACGAGAAGATCCTCGACGCGGTGAGGCTCGCGGCGGCGCGGAAGGAAAACGCATGAGGACGGCTTACCGGTCCGAATCATCAGCACCAGGCCTGGCCACCGTGGCAGCACAGTCGCGGCTCGCCGCCTCCGTTGAGGTGGCCGCATGACGGCGGCAAAGGCACCGGCCCGGTCCCCTCAGGAGCTGGCCGGCACGGTCAGCGGCGGCATCGGCGCGAGCCCGCTGCGTCCGGACGGCACGCTCAAGGTGCGCGGCGAGTTCGCCTACTCCTCGGACCTGTGGCACGAGGACATGCTGTGGGGCGCGACGCTGCGCAGCCCGCACCCGCACGCCCGGATCGTGCGCCTCGACGTCTCCCGCGCCCTGGCCCAGCCCGGGGTGCACGCGGTGCTCACGCACGAGGACGTGCCCGGCGAGAACGTCTACGGCCTCAAGTACCAGGACACCCCCGCCCTGGCCGAGGACCTCGTGCGGTTCCAGGGCGAGCCGGTGGCGATCCTCGCGGCCGACCACCCGGAGATCGCCCGGCAGGCGCTCAAGCAGATCGAGGTGGAGTACGAGGTCCTGGAGCCGATCACCGACCCCGAGCGGGCCGCGCACGACACCAGCCTGCCGAAGCTGCACCCGGGCGGCAACCTGGTGCGCTACCAGCGGATCCTCAAGGGCGATCCGGACGCGGCGGCCGAGGTGGTGGTCTCCGGCGTCTACGAGATCGGCATGCAGGACCAGGCGTTCCTCGGCCCGGAGTCCGGGCTGGCCGTGCCCGACGAGGACGGCGGGGTCGACCTCTACCTCGCCACCCAGTGGCTGCACGTCGACCAGCGGCAGACGGCCAAGGCGCTCGGCCTGCCGCCGGAGAAGGTGCGGCTGACGCTGTCCGGCGTGGGTGGTGCGTTCGGCGGGCGGGAGGACCTGTCCATGCAGATCCACTCGTGCCTGCTGGCGCTTCGCACCGGGCGTCCGGTGAAGATGGTCTACAACCGTGAAGAGTCCTTCTTCGGCCACGTGCACCGTCACCCGGCGAAGATGTACTACGAGCACGGCGCGACGAAGGACGGTGACCTCGTGTACGTCCGTGCGCGCCTGTACTTCGACGGAGGCGCGTACGCGTCCAAGACCCCGGTAGTGGTCGGCAACGGCACGACGCTCAGCGTCGGCCCGTACAACGTGCCGAACGCGAAGATCGAAGGCTGGGGCGTGTACAGCAACAACCCGACGTGCGGCGCTATGCGCGGCCTGGGTGCGGTGCAGCCGACGTACGCGTACGAGTCGCAAATGGACAAGCTCGCCGCCGCGCTCGGGATGGACCCCGCGGACCTGCGGATCCGCAACGCCATGAGCGAGGGCTCCACCAACGTCACCGGGCAGCTCGTCGACTTCCCGGCGCCGGTGGGCGAGCTGGTCCAGCGGCTCAAGGACCTGCCGCTGCCACCCGAGCGCATCGGCGAAGCCGACATCCGCGACCTGCCCGGCGGGGCGTCCAACGTGACGCACGGCGAGGGCGTGGTCCGTGGCGTCGGCTACGGCGTGACCATCAAGAACATCTCCTACGCCGAGGGTCTCGACGACTATTCGACGGCCCGCGTGCGGCTGCAGGTCATCGGCGGCGAACCGGTCGCGATGGTGCACACCGCCGCGGCCGAGGTGGGCCAGGGCCTGGTCACCCTCCAGCAGCAGATCGCGCGCACGGAGCTGGGCGTGCCGCGGGTGACCGTGCTCCCGGCCGACACCAGCATCGGTGACGCGGGTTCCAGCTCGGCCTCGCGCCAGACGTACGTCACCGGTGGCGCGGTGCGCAACGCCTGCCGCGCGGTGGCCGAAGCCGTGTACGCGCTGGCCGAACGCCGGCTCGCCCGCCCGGCCTCCGGGATGTCCCTGGCCGGAGGCAAGATCGTCGCCGGCGACGGCGAGGTGCTCGCCGGGCTGGCCGAACTGCTGGGCGAGGAGGTCATCGAGCAGACCCGCGAGTACCACCACCGCCCGACCTTCCCGCTCGACCCGGAAACCGGCCAGGGCGACGCCCACGTGCAGTACGGCTTCTCGGCCCATCGTGCGGTGGTGGACGTGGATGTGGAGCTGGGTCTGGTGAAGGTGGTCGCGCTGGACTGCGCGCAGGACGTGGGCAAGGCGCTGAACCCCGATGCCGTGCTGGGCCAGATCCAGGGTGGTTCGGCGCAGGGGCTCGGGCTGGCGGTGATGGAGGAGATCCAGGTCGTCGACGGCCAGGTGCGCAATCCTTCGTTCACCGACTACCTGATCCCGACCGTGCTCGACATGCCGCCGATGCGGATCGACGTGCTGGAGCGCCCGGACCCGCATTCCCCGTACGGCGTGCGCGGGGTCGGGGAGCCGCCCACCATCTCCGCCACCCCGGCCATCGCCAACGCCATCCGCGCGGCCACCGGGCTCGAGCTGCCCCGCGTGCCGATCCGCCCCGAGCACATCACCGGTACCTGAAACCCTCCTGGGAGCTGAACGAAATGACCGTCACCACCGTGGCCGAGCTGGAACACGCCTGGCTGGCCGAGAGCGTCCGCATCGCCACCCGCAACGTCGCCGACGGCGGCGGGCCGTTCGGGGCGCTCATCGCCCAGGACGGCGAGATCATCGCCACCGGGGTCAACCAGGTCACGTCCGCTCTGGACCCGACCGCGCACGCCGAGGTCATCGCGATCCGCGCGGCCTGCCAGGCGCTGGGCCGGTTCAAGCTGACCGGCTGCGTGCTGGTCTCTTCGTGCGAGCCGTGCCCGATGTGCCTGGCCTCCGCGCTGTGGGCCCGGGTGGACCGCGTGGTCTACGCGGCCGACCGCCACGACGCGGCCAAGGCCGGGTTCGACGACCGCGCGTTCTACGAACTGTTCGAAAACGCCCGCGCGGAATGGGAAGTACCCGTCTCCCGGCTGTCCATGAAGAACGGCTTCGCCCCCTTCGACGCCTGGCTCGACCGGTCGGACCGGATCGACTACTGAGCTCGGTGCTGACCGGAGCACCACGAAAAACCGAAACGTCCCGCTCGCCCCCGCCCCGCGCCTGACCGGGGCGCGGGGGCGAGCACGCCCACCGGCAAGGGGAGGACGCATGACCCAGGTCCGCACCGAAGACGCTGTGAGCCCGGAGCAAGACCCGATCCGCAAGTCCGTCGCGGACCGGTTGTTCGACCTGACCGAACGGCGCACGAGCGTCGGCCGGGAGGTGCGCGGCGGGGTGACCACGTTCGTCGCCATGGCCTACATCGTGCTGCTCAACCCGCTCATCCTCGGCGCCTCCGCCGACATCACCGGCGCCAAGCTCAGCGCCGCCCAGGTCACCACCGCCACCGCGCTGGCCGCCGCGGTGATGACCGTCCTCATGGGACTGGTCGGCAACGCGCCGCTCGCGCTCGCCGCCGGGCTCGGCATCAACGGCATCGTGGCGTTCCAGATGGCGCCGTCGATGACCTGGGCCCAGGCCTTCGGGCTGGTGGTGCTGGAGGGCGTCTGCATCGTGGCGATGGCGGTCAGCGGGATCCGGGAACGCATCATGAACGCGATCCCGGCGCCGCTGAAGATGGCCATCACGGTCGGCATCGGGCTCTACATCGCCCTGGTCGGCCTGGTCAGCGCGGGCTTCGTGACCCGGGTCCCGGACGCGGCCGGCACCACCGTGCCGGTCCGGCTCGGCCTCGACGGGCACCTCGACGGCTGGCCGATCGCGGTGTTCTGCTTCGGCCTGCTGCTGATGACCGTGCTGACCTCGCGCAAGGTGCCCGGTGCGGTGCTGATCAGCATCGCGGTGTCCACCGTGGCCGCCGTGGTGCTGCACGACGGCTTCGGCGTCGGCAACTGGGGACTGACCACCCCGACCCTGCCCAGCCACGTGGTGGCGGCCCCGGACTTCGGGCTGCTCGGGCACGTGGACCTGTTCGGCGGCTTCGCCTCGGCGGGCGCGCTGACCGCGACGATCTTCCTGTTCACCCTGGTGCTCTCGGGCTTCTTCGACGCGATGGGCACGATCACCAGCGTCTCGGCCGAGGCCGGGCTGTCGAAGGACGGCCGGGTGCCGAAGATGGGCCGCATCCTGCTGGTCGACGGCGCGGGCGCGATCGCGGGCGGGCTGTCCGGCGCCTCGCCGAACACCGTGTTCCTGGAATCCGCGGCCGGCGTCGGGGAGGGCGCGCGGACCGGGCTGGCCAGCGTGGTCACCGGCCTGCTGTTCGCCGCGACGCTGCTGTTCACCCCGATCGCGGGCATCGTGCCGGCGCAGGCGGCCGCGCCCGCGCTGGTGGTGATCGGCGGGATGATGGTGGCCCAGTGCCGCTCCATCCCCTGGCAGGACCCGGACTACACGATCCCGGTCTTCCTCACCGCGGCGCTGATCCCCTTCACCTACTCGATCACCAACGGCGTCGGCGCGGGCCTGATCGCGTACGTGCTGATCAAGACCAGCAAGGGCAAGTGGCGCGAGGCGGGCTGGATCCTCACCGTGCTGGCGCTGGTGTTCACCGTCTACTTCGGAATCGACGTCGTCAAGGCGATCCTCTAGGAAGGACCTCCCGTGGCCCTGATCTTCCTCAACGGCGGCGCCATGCGCGGTGAGCCGCTGCACCACCTGCTCGACGGCGCGCCGCTGGTCACCGCGACGACCACGGCGCCCAAGTACCGCTTCTACTCCGTCGGCGGACAGTGCCCGGCGCTGGTCCCGGTGGCCCACGGCGGCGCGCCGGTGAGCGGCGAGGTCTACGACGTGCCACTGGACGCGCTGCGCGACCGGGTGCTGCCGGCGGAGCCGCCGGAGCTGGAGCTGGGGGTGATCGAGCTGGCGGACGGCAGTTCGGCGTTCGCGATGCTGCTGCGCCGGCCCCAGACCTCGCACGTGCAGTTGCGGGACATCACGGAGATCGGCGACTGGCGGGCCTACCGGGCCGGAGCCGAGGCGGCGTGACGGTGCTGGTGGCCCCGGACAAGTTCAAGGGCTCGCTGACCGCGGCCGAGGTCGCGGCGGTGGTGGCCGAGGGCTTCGCGGCGGTCTCGCCGGAACCGGTTCGGCAGTTGCCGGTGGCCGACGGCGGCGACGGGACGGTCGAAGCCGCCGTCGCCGCCGGTTTCCGCCGGGTCCCGGCGCGGGTGCACGGCCCGACCGGGCGCCGGACCACGGCGTACTTCGCACTGCGGGGCGAAGTCGCCGTGGTGGAACTGGCGGAGGCGTCCGGCCTGCACCGGCTGCCCGGCGGCGTGCGGCAACCCCTGACGGCGTCCAGCACCGGCACCGGTGAGCTGATCGCCGCGGCGGTGGCGGCGGGCGCTTCGGAGGTGGTGCTCGGGGTCGGGGGCAGTGCCTGCACGGACGGCGGCGCCGGAATGCTGACGGCGCTGGGGGCCCGTCTGCTGGACGCTTCCGGCTCCCCGCTCCCGCCCGGCGGCGCCGCGCTGGCCTCGCTGTCCACGGTGGACTTCTCCGGGATGGTTCCGGTCACGATCTCCTTGGCCTCCGATGTGGACAACCCGCTGCTGGGCCCGACCGGCGCAGCGGCGGTGTACGGACCGCAGAAGGGCGCGTCGCCGCAGGACGTGGTGACGCTGGAACGCGGTTTGCGCCGGCTGGCCGAGGTGGTCGGCCCGGAGCTCGCCGAGTCGCCCGGAGCGGGCGCGGCCGGGGGCGTGGGCTTCGCGGCCCTGGCCGTGCTGGGCGCGCGGATGAGCCCGGGCAGCCGCCTGGTCCTGGAGCTGCTGGGGTTCGCCGACGCCGTCCGGGACGCCCGGCTGGTGGTCACGGGTGAGGGGTCACTGGACGAGCAGTCGTTGCGGGGCAAGGCCCCGGTGGGTGTCCTGCGCGCCGCCACCGCGTCCGGCGTCCCGGTGGTCGCGGTCGTGGGCCGGTGCCTGCTCCCACCCGAGCGGTGGCGGGCGGCGGGGTTCACGGCCGTCTACGCGCTGACCGAGGTGGAACCGGACGCGGATCGGTGCGTGGCTCAGGCCCGGTCCCTGCTGCGGCGACGGGCCGAGCAGTTGGCGCGGGAGCACCGGTCACACCCGTAGGAAAGCCGTCATACCGAGCGAATCGGACCCGATCGGCGGGGCGGCTTTGTTCGCTATATCCGATTTCGTGAGCCGCCGGCTGAAGTCCTGGTGAATTCCCGGTAGGTGGGTGGCTGCACCCCTCATTTGTTCACTTTCCGCACGCATAATTCGGATCCGGTAGTCCGAACGAGTGGCAGGAGTGTTCACGTGCCGGGGTCTGTGCGTGCCCGCTGGGTGGTGGCGGCCGTGGGGGTGGTGCTGGTCGCGGGGATCGTCGTCGCGGTCTGGCCGCAGCGGGCTCCGGCGCGGGACCCGGAGATCGCCATTTCCCGCTCCGCCTGCGGCCAGGGCTGGACCGACCCCCGGCCGGGGGCGCAGACCTTCACCCTCCGCAACACCGGTTCGGTGACCTCCGAGGTCGACCTGATCGACCCGGGCACCGGCGTGGTCTACGGCGAGGTGGAAGGGCTCGGGGCCGGGACCACCCGGCCCCTGCCGGTGACCCTGGGTAACGGACAGTACGCCTTTCGCTGCCTGCCGGATGACGCCCCGGCCATCATCGGCCCGGCGAGCACGGTCAGGGGCGGCGCCGAGCGCGGTCCCGGTGTCGCGGCGGTGACCACCGGCGACCTGCTCCAGCCGCTCAAGGCGTACCAGGCGCACGTGTCGCACGGGCTGGACCAGCTCGTCGCGGACCTCGCCCCGGTCGAGGACGCCGTGCACCGCGGCGACCGAGACGGCGCCGAAGCCGCCTGGCTCACCGCGCACCTGACCTACGAACGCCTCGGCGCCGCCTACGACGCGTTCGGCGATTCGGACGGCGCGCTCAACGGCACCACCGACGGCCTGCCCGGCGGCGTCACCGACCCGGGCTTCACCGGCTTCCACCGGCTCGAACACGGGCTCTGGCACGGTGAGGACCTCGGTGCCCTCGGCGCGGTCGCGGACCAGCTCGACCGCGACGCGCACACGCTGCGGGAGTCGTTCGCCCAGAGCCAGGTGGACCCCAACGACCTCGGCCTGCGCGCCCACGAGATCGTCGAGAACGCGTTGCAGTTCGAACTCACCGGCCGCACCGACTACGGCAGCGGCACGAACCTCGCCACCGCGCGCGCCAACCTCGACGGCGTCCAGGCCGTGCTCGACGTGCTGCGCCCGGTGCTCGCCCCGCGCTTCCCGCAGCTGCCCACCGTGGACCGCTGGATGAAGCGCACCGAGGCCGCCCTCGACGGCGCCCGCGGCGGGGACGGCCGCTGGACACCGGTCGGGCAGCTGAGCCCCCCGCAGCGCCGGAAGGTCAACGGTGAGGTCGCCGAGCTGACCGAGCAGCTCGCGCCGATCGCGGCCATCGCCGAACCGAGGAGAACTTCTTGAGCACCCAGTCCTCGCGCCGCAACTTCCTGCGCCGCACCGTCGTCGGGGCCGGGCTGACCGCCGTGGCCGGCGTCGGCGTGGGCGCTTCGGCGGCGGCCGGCCAGCGCGGCGAGAACGCCCAGGACGCCGACGCCGTCCCGTTCCACGGCCCGCACCAGTCCGCGATCCTGCGGCCGACGCCGGCGCAGAGCGTGGTCGCGTCGTTCGACGTGATCGCCGGGAACCGCGCGGAGCTGACCGAGCTGTTCCGGGAGATCACCGACCGCGCGCGGTTCCTGACCACGGGCGGGGCGCCGGCCGCGCTCGGCATCACCGCGCCGCCGGCCGACTCCGGGGTGCTCGGTCCCGTGGTGCCGCCGGGCCGCCTCGGCGTGGTGCTCGGCGCGGGCGCCTCACTGTTCGACGAGCGGTACGGGCTGGCCGCGCGGAAGCCGTCGAAGCTCAAGCCCATGACCATGTTCCCGAACGACGCGCTCGACGCGGCGCAGTGCCACGGCGACCTGTCGCTCACCCTCTCGGCCGAGTCCACCGACACCGTGCTGCACGCGTTGCGCGACATCACCCGCGCCACCCGCGGCGGCATGCAGCTTCGCTGGAAGATCAACGGGTTCAGCTCGCAGCCGCGCCCGTCCGGCACCCCGCGCAACCTGATGGGGTTCAAGGACGGCACCGCCAACCCGGCCGAGTCCGAAATGGACCGCCTGGTCTGGGTGTCCGGCGGCGGCGAGCCGGCGTGGACCGCCGGCGGCAGCTACCAGGTGGTGCGGCTGATCCGGATGCTGGTGGAGTTCTGGGACCGCGTCTCGCTGACCGAGCAGGAGAACATGTTCGGCCGCCGTCGCGACACCGGCGCCCCGCTCGACGGCGCGGACGAGCAGGACGTGCCGCGCTACGCCGAGGACCCCGTGGGCACCGTGATCCCGCTGACCAGCCACATCCGCAAGGCCAACCCGCGCACCCCGGAGACCGACGACAGCCGGATCCTGCGCCGCGCGGTGAACTACGACCGCGGCGTGGACTCCAACGGCAACCTGGACATGGGCCTGGTCTTCCTGTGCTACCAGCAGGACCTGGAGCGGCAGTTCGAGGCGGTCCAGCACCGGCTGGCGGACGAGCCGCTGGTCGACTACATCTCCCCGTTCGGCGGCGGCTACTTCTTCGCGCTGCCCGGCGTTACCGGTCCGGGCGACCACTTCGGCCGGGCGTTGCTCGCCTGAGCCGGACCCCAGTTCCCACCACGAGGTCACCGAAACCAGGAGGATTCCCCAGTGGACACAGGAATCGGCCGGCGTCGCCGCCGGTCGCGGCGGCTGCTCGGCGCCGGAGCGCTCGCTTCGGCGGCCGTGCTGGCGATCGTCACCGGCTCCGCGGCGACGACGGCGGAAGCGCAGCCGCTGCACCCGCGGCCCGCGTCGTGGCTGCCGACGCTCACCCCGATCAAGCACGTCGTGGTCATCTTCGGCGAGAACATCTCGTTCGACCACTACTTCGGCACCTACCCGAACGCGGCCGGCACCGACGGCACCCCGTTCCAGGCCGCCCGGCGCACCCCGCCGGTCAACGGCCTCGACCACCGGCTGCTGACCGACAACCCCAACGCCTACAACCCGCACCGCCTCGGCCCGGACCAGGCGCTGACCTGCGACCAGAACCACAACTACGGCGCCGAGCAGGCCGCGTTCAACGGCGGCCGGATGGACAAGTTCGTCGAGAAGACCGAGACGGACAAGTGCACCGGCCAGCCCGTGCTGTTCGGCGAGCCGGGCCTGGTGATGGACTACTACGACGGCAACACCGTCACCGGCATGTGGAACTACGCGCAGAACTACGCGCTCAGCGACAACTCGTTCAACACCGTGTTCGGCCCGTCCACCCCGGGCGCGATCAACCTGATCTCGGGCCAGACCCACGGGATGCAGGCGGTCGGCCCGGTCACCCACGAGCCGGTCACCGACTCCTACGTCACCCAGTCACCGGACGCCGACGGCGTCGGCACGGTGATCAACGACCCGGACCCGGCGTGGGACGACTGCTCCGACAAGAACCACACCGCCACCGACAACCTCGGGAAGATGCGGGGCCGCAACGTCGGTGACCTGCTCAACTCGCGGCACGTCACCTGGGGCTGGTTCCAGGGCGGCTTCAAGCCGACCGGTACCGCGAACGGCTACGCCCAGTGCGGCGCGAAGCACGCGAACGTGGGCGCGCAGTCCTCCGTGGACTACAGCCCGCACCACGAGCCGTTCCAGTACTACGCGTCCACGGCGAACCCGCACCACCTGCCGCCGTCCTCGGTGCAGGCGATCGGCCAGACCGACCGCGCGAACCACCAGTACGACGTCAGCGACTTCAACGACTCGCTCAAGGCCGGCTCGATGCCCGCGGTGAGCTTCCTCAAGGCGCCCGAGTACCAGGACGGCCACGCGGGCTACTCCGACCCGCTGGACGAGCAGCAGTTCGTGGTCGGCGAGATCAACCGGATCCAGCAGTCGCCGGACTGGCGCTCCACCGCCGTCGTGCTGGCCTACGACGACTCGGACGGCTGGTACGACCACGTCGGCGCGACGGTGGTGAACGGTTCCAAGGACGCTTCGCAGGACTCCTCGGTGTGCACCGGCAAGCCGACCACGCAGGGCGCGTACGCGGACCGCTGCGGTTACGGCCCGCGCCTGCCGCTGCTGGTCATCTCGCCCTACAGCAAGGTGAACTTCGTCGACCACACCCGCACCGACCAGACCTCGGTGCTGGGCTTCATCGAGGACAACTGGTTCACCGGCCGGGTGGGGGACTCCTCGTTCGACAGCCGGTCCGCCGGGCTGTGGAACATGTTCGACTTCTGGTGGCCGCGGGCGGGCAAGCTCCCGCTCGACCCGAAGACGGGTGCGCTCACCCACCGCTGAGGGGGCTGACCGAGCCGGCCGGAGGCCACCGGGCGATCCTGCCCGGTGGCCTCCGGTCCTTCCGGGAATCCGGTTGCGGACCGCCGCCGGGGCTGGTGTCATCCGCGCGTGACGACCTGGACCGAAACGCCACGGCTGCGGCTGCGCCCCTTCACCACCGCCGACACCGCCGATCTGGCCGCGCTGCACGGCGATCCGGAAGTGATGCGGTTCATCGACGACGGGCGCCCGGTGCCGCGGGCCGTGGTCGAGGGCTCGATCCTCCCGGGGTTCCTGGCCGAATACGAGGAACTGCCCGCGGCGCACGGTTGTTTCGCCGCGGAGGAGACCGCCACCGGCCGGTTCGCCGGCTGGTTCTCCGCCCGCCCCGCCGTCAGCGCCGGGTTGAGCGAGGGCACCGAAGTGGGCTACCGGCTCCGGCCGGCGGTGTGGGGACGGGGTTTCGCGACCGAGGGGCTGCGCGCGGTGGTCGAGCGCGTGTTCACCGGCGACGCGGGAGTGGAACGGCTCGTCGCCACCACGATGACCGTCAACCGGCGTTCGCGGCGGGTGCTGGAGAAGGCCGGGCTGCGGCACGTGCGCACGTTCTGGCTCGAATGGCCGGAATACCTCGAAGGCGCGGAACACGGGGATGTCGAGTACGCCCTGTCCCGGGAGGAATGGGCGTGTGACACAGCGCAACATTAGTCGACAGGATAGGGTTCGGCCAGGCACATCCTGTAGAAGGTGAAGGAACGACGAACCATGGCGCAGAAGGTTCACGTCGAGATGGTCGACGACATCGACGGCAGCATCGCCGAGCAGACCGTCCCGTTCAGTCTCGACGGCGTTAGTTACGAGATCGACCTGTCGGAGGACAACGCGGCCGCTCTTCGTGACGAGCTGGCCCGGTACGTGGCCGCCTCCCGCCGGATCGGCGGCCGCAAGGTCCGCCTGGCCGCGGGTCAGGCCCCGCGCCCGTCGTCGTCCTCGGCCGACCGCGAGCGCAACCGCCTGATGCGCGAGTGGGCCGAGGCCCACGGCTTCACGGTCTCCGACCGGGGCCGGCTGCCGGCCGAGATCGTCAAGGCCTACGAGGAGCGCGAGGACACCGCGGCGGTCGAAGACACCGCGGCGGTCGAGGAGGCCCCCGCCAAGCCCGCCCGCAAGCGAGCGCCGCGGAAGAAGGCGAACGCCTGAACCGTGGGGGAAAGGGGCCCGTCGCCAGCCGGTGACGAGCCCCTTTTCCGTTCCCGGACCCGGGCCGGGTCAGTTCTGGGCCGCCGGTGCCGGCCGGGGCGGGCGCAGTTCGTAGACGTCGCCGAGGCCGCCGCACCGCCCGCAGGCCTTCCGGTCCCGGTCGAGTCCCGACCCGTGGCACTCCGGGCAGGTTTTCGGCATGCTGACCCACTTTCGGTTCGTGGTCGCTGACCGCTGGAAGTGTTGCCGCCGGCGCTCGCCGACGGCAACGGCCCCGGCGGATTCGGGCAGCGGGACCGCCCGGCTGTCCCCCGGCTCCGGATCGCGGGGTTGCGGGTCTCGGGGTTACGGTTCGCGGGGTTGCGGATCGAGCCGGGCGTCGAGGTCGATCTTACCGCCCGCGGCGTCCAGGATGGCGCTGATCGCCTTGTCCTCCTGCAGGTGGCCGCCGTGCTGGTCGGCGTGGGCACGCATGAGGTTGCCGACGTGGCGCTCCGGGTTGGTCCAGTGCGGCCAGCGGCGGCGGGCGATGGTGGCGAGCCCGGCGAAGTCGGGGGTGCCCTCGGCCGCGGTGGCGTCGAGCAGCCAGTGCAGGTAGGTGCGCAGCACGGCGATCGGGAAGCTGCCCGGGTGGCTGAGCCCGCCGTGGCCGGGCACGAACGTGCGCACTCCGGGGAACATCTTGTCCATCCACTCCAGCGCGTCGAGCCAGCCCGGCACCGAGCCGTGCACCGCCATCGGCGTCGCGCCGACCGACAGCAGGTCGCCGGTGAAGAGGGTGCCGGTGCGGGGCTCGAACAACACCAGGTCACCGTCGGTGTGCGCGACGCCGGGGAAGGGCACGATCTCGACGACGACCCCGCCGAGGTTGATCTCCGCGGGCGCGGTGACCGCGTACACCGCCTCGGGGTCCGGCGCCTCGAGCGTGCCCCAGTCGCCGAAGTCGAACAAGTCCTCGTTCCGCTGCGCCCCGCCCCGCACGATCGGCACCGCGGCCGGCGCGGCCAGGATCCGCCCGCCGTTGCGCAGCGCGACGCCCGCGCCGTTGTGGTGCGTGCCGTGCCCGTGGGTGATCACCAGGGTGAGCGGCATCTCGACGGTGGAGTACTTGCGCACGTCCTTGACCAGGTCCAACGTGTCGCGCTCGGTCCCGCAGGTGTCGACCAGCAGGACCCCGTCACGGCCGCGGATCCACCCGCAGTTGGACACCAGCCAGTCGCTCGGACTGCGGACGTAGGCGACCACGCTCGGGTCGGAGTACCTGAGCGGGACGATGTTGCGCCTGATGGCGGGCATGGAATCCCCCTCGTGGGCCGTGCCGCCGTGATACCGGACCACCGCATGGTAGTGGATCACTGACCTTCGAATGGTATAGACCAAGTGGACCAATGTCGGCAGGTCGCGGGGTTGCCCTTCCGGTTGTCATCAGACCCGCCTGGCCTCCTCCCCACGTCACCGGTTCGGGAGGAGATTACCTCCGCAACGGCCTCGCTGCCCGGCCTCTCGGCTCGGGGATCCCCCGGCCTGGCCGGGGTCCTGGAGCTGGGCCGGCTCGTCGGCATATCAGTAATCGTACGATTACTGTAAGAAGTCGTTCAGGCGGCCGGCCTGATCAAGGGTTGTGGACGATGAGGGGCACCCTGATGTCCTCCGGTCCAAGGCACCGGAGCCGTCGAGCCGCTCGTGCGCGGTCTGGATCGGCCTGACCGCTCAGGTCTCGCCCAGCAGCAGTGCGCGAGTCCGGCCGAGGACGGCCCGATCGGCGAACGTGGCTCGCCAGGGCCGGGACAGGCGGTCGTTCTCGTAGCGGGGCACTACGTGCAGGTGGAGGTGGAAGACGTCCTGCCAGCCCAGCGCGCGGTTGGCCTGGAACAGAGTGAGCCCGGGCGGGTCCAGCCGCCGCCGCAGCAGGGCCGCGATGTGGTGGGCCGTGGTCATCACCGCGGCGGCCTCCACCGGCCCGATCTCCCAGATGTCCTCGGCGTGCCGTCGGGGAATCACCAGGGTGTGCCCCACCGTCACCGCCGTGTTGTCGAGGAACGCCACAGTTTCACGGTCTTCGTAGAGAATCTCGGCGTGGGCGGTCCCCCGGATGATCCGGCAGAACACACAGGGCCGCGAGGACGCGGGCGTGAGCGGCGCGGTCATCGGTTGTTCAGCAGGTCGGCGGTCAAAGCGGAGAGCGCGTGACTCGCACGGCTCACGCGGTAGCGCATCGCGTTCGCCCGGCCGGTGGTGCTCAGCCGGGACAGCAGCGAGCTGTCCTCGCGGAGTTCGCCGAGCAGGCGGCGGAGCCACTGCGGATCGCGGATGAAGTCGAGGGGTAGCGCCGTGTCTCCGAGCACTTCGCGGAGACCCGGTACCGGCTGGTAGGCCACGGGGAGACCGGCGGCCTGCGCTTCGACCGCGACGAGACCGAAGGCCTCGATGTCGGTGGACGGGACGACGAGGAGATCGTGGTTCCCGAACTCGGCCTGCAACTCGTGGCGGCTGAGCCAGCCCAGGTACCGCAGGCCGGGCTCCGCCCCCAGACGGTCGAATTCGTGCCGCGGCGCAGCGACGCTCAGCACGGTTCCGGGTGTTTCCGCGGCGGCCCCTCGCACGTGCGCGAAGCCTTTTTCCGCGGAGAGCCGCCCCGCGTAGAGGACTCGAAGAATACCGTCCGGGCGGAAGCCGGTCCGTGGCGAACCCGTGTCCACCAAACGGTCGGGAATGCCCCACGGAATGTGCTCGATGCGGTGTCGCCGGCCGCCCGCGAGGTCCCGCAGCCGGTCGGCCATGGCCATCGTGGGTACGACGACCGCGCCGACGGTCGCGAGAGCCTGCTGCAAGACCGCCCGCTGGGCTGGGACCCGGGTGGCGAAGATCAGGTCGGTGCCGTGCACGAGCGCCAGGGACGGGCGGTCGCCCCACTCGGTCAGCAGCGCCGGAGTGGCCCCGAACGCCAGATGCTGGAGGTGGAGCACATCGAAGTCGGCGACGGTGAACATCGAGGACAGCTGGGCCCGGAGACTGGCCACATATCGGGGAAACCGCAGGCCGGAAAGACATTTTCCCCGGCCGTCGAGCAGGTGCAGCCGGGCCTGGCCGGTGCTGGGGGCCGGCTGCCCGTCCGGCTTCAGCATGAAGACCTTGGTCTCGAACGGTCCTCCGTCACCCAGGTAGAGGTCGTGGACGAGTTCGACGCTGCCGCCGGCGCTGCCCCACGGCAGATCGAGCCCGGTGAGGACTCGAAGGGGCGTGGTTCCCTCCGCCACGGCTCAGCCCGCCGAGGCCGGAAGGGCGGCGTCGACCCAGGAGCGGGACTTCTGCGGCCCCCGGGAGGCCTGGTACTTCCCGCAGTAGAGGTCGACTCGGCCGAGGGAAACGAAGAACATGATCTGCCCGATCTTCATGCCCCGGTACACGCGCAACGGCCGGACCGGTGAGAGCATGAGCGTCCACTGGCCGTGGAAGCCGATGTCCCCGATCGGCGCGGTGATCTCGACGAACAGCCCGAGCCGGCCGACCGACGACCGTCCGAACAACAGCGGCACGTAGAGGTCGGAGCCGACCTCTTCGTGGGTGTGGCCCAGGTAGAGCTGGCCCGGACGGAGAACGTACCCGTCCGGTCCGATGCCGATCGCCCGGGTGGGATTGTCGGCGCGGGCGTCGATGACCCCGTCTTCGTAGACGGCGAGCTCCTCACCCAGGCAGATGTTGTAGCTGTTCGGGTTGACCTGATCGAGCTGGAACGGCGAGATGCGGATCCGCCCGTCGCCGACCGCGGCCGTGATCTCCGGACCGGTGAGAATCATGGGTGCCCCTCCTGCGAAACGGCGCCGAAGTCGACCCGGTCCTCGAACCCGAGTTCGCGCACGAGCCGTCGCATCCCGCCGAAGTCCCGCACCAGCAGGCTGGCTCCCGGCTCCCGCAGGGTGTCCTGGATGATCTCTCGGTGGGCAGCGACGCCGCACCTCCGCAGGATCTGCTCCCACCACAAGAGGTCTTCGGCACAGAATGCGGTCAACGCGACCGGGATCCGGGCCGCGAAGAAGTCTCGTTGTCGACGGTCCAGTCGCGAGTGGACGTCCTTCGCCAGCTCGGTCAGCGCCGCCCCGTGCGCCGATTCGTCACGGGCGTGCAGACGTGCCACCAGGGCGTGCTGCGGCTGGATGGTGCGGTCGTGCGCGAGGAGCCCGAGCAGCGCGTTGACGGTCACCTCACCGACGGTGGTCCACAGCAGGAACAGCAAGTCCCGCTGCCAGCGTTCCGGCGCCGCGGCCGCCTGCACTTCCAGCGAACGCAGGAACAATGCCTTCGGGTAGTCCGGTTCGACGGTGACGCCACGGACCAAGCGGGTGCGCCGTGCGGCGATCATGTGCAGGTAGGTGTGCCAGGTTTCGTCGATGTAGCACTGCCGCGCCAGCTCGGCCAGATCCGGCCCGAGCGGCCCCGGGTACACCCGGCGGCCGAGACGTTCCAGCGTCGGGTTGACGACGTCTTCCTCGGCCCGGATCACCCGCTCGTTGTAGGCGAGCCAGCCCAGCGTGGTGATCCTCTGGCGGCGCTCGTCATCAAGAGTCCGGTACGAAGGGTGTCCGGCGAAAGGGATCAGGCTGACCGGGTAGTCCGGGATCGCGAGGTCGTAGTCTTCGGAGGTCGGCCGGTAGCCGTCGCGCACCGTCGCGCGTCCGTGCCAGGAATCGACGAGCTTCCTGACTGTGTCCGCGTTGATCGCCGTGCCGCTCACAACGCCTCCCGATGATCCACGGTGCGGATCGACCGGACGAGCAGGAGGCTGAGCATGAGTGCTCCCGCGGTGAGCTGCCCCCAGGCGATGATCGTGCCCGCCGGTGCCAGCGGGGCCAGCAGTCCGGCCAGCACGAACCCGACGGGCAGCATGCCCGAAGCGCCGAACGAGTCCAGGCTGAACACCCGGGCGAGCTTGTCCTTCGGGACCAGGCTCATCAACAGGGTTTCCCAGAGCACTGACGCGTACCCGGCGGCGAACCCCCGGGCGACCGACAAGCTCAGTGCCGCGATCGTGTCCGACTGGAGGGCGAGCACCGCGCACAGGACGTGACCGGCCGCCCAACCGGCGAAGACGACGACGGCTCTCCGACGGGCCACTGCTTTGCGGGCGCACAGCAGGGCACCCAGCGCATAGCCGATCCCGAGCGTTGTCTCGAACGCGCCCAGGGTCAGCGCACCGCCGGGAAAACGCTCGGAGACGAGCCGGGGAAGCAGTGTCTGGGTCGGCGCGTCCGAGAGCATCATCGCCAGCGCGGCGATCGGGATCGACCACATCAGGAGCGGGGTGGTCCGTACGTACCGCGCCCCCTCCACGGCGTCTTGGAGCGGGCTGGTGCCGGGCCGGGACGGCCGCGCGCCCGCGGTTCGGGCCAGCGAGATGAGGGCAGCAGCCCAGAAGAAGGTGCCTGCGTCGAGGGCGAAGACGATGCCGGGGCCGAGCGCGGCATACAGTGCGCCCCCGATGACCGGCCCGGCCACCACGCCGGCCGAACGGATGAAGCCGACGAGCCCGTTGGCCGAGGCCAGTTCTCCCGGAGGCACGAGCGAGGGCACGAGCCCGGAGAAACAGGGACCGAACAGCGAATCCAGGAGTCCGACGACGGCGGCGAACAGCACCAGGACGGTCAGGGTGATCTGATGCGTGAGCGTCATCGCCGCGACGGCCCCCATCACCAGCCCGCGCGCACCGTCGATGCCCAGCATCAGCCGTCGTTTGTTCCCCCGGTCGGCGATCACACCGCCGAACAGCAGGGAGGCCAGCTTGGCCGCGGTCACCACGCCCAGCACCAGGGCCACACTGCCCGCGGACCTGGTCAGGTCGTAGGTGAACCAGCTCAGGGTGATCGTGTAGGCGCCATCGCCGACGATCGACAGCGACTGGCCGGCGAAGAGCAGCCGGAAGTCCCTCCGCCGCAAGGCCGCGAACATTCCGGGCGGTGTGCCCGGAAGGCCGGCCGCCGGCCGGCTCGCCACTGGTTCGGTCATGCCTGCGGGCCGCCGTGCTGGGCCGCGATCCGAGGGCCGGCGAGCACCTCCGCCAGCGCCGAAGGCTGGTCGACGTGGACGGAATGGCCTGCCCCGGTGACGACCCGCTCGACGGCGCGCGGCACGGAGCCCAGGATCGCACCGGCTCCCGCAGCGGTCAGGAACGCCGACCACGCGCCCCGCACCAGCAGAAGGTCGACCGGCAGCGTGTGCAGAGCCTTCCGGATCGCGGCCTGCCGGTCGCCGTCTTCGGTGGATCGGGGCGGTGCCGCCCCGGGCGGAGGGCCTGGCGTCGCGGCGGTGATGGTGGAAAGGGTGTTCTCGCTGGCGAACGGATAGTGCTCGCGCAGGTGTGGTCCTGTGGTGCGGGGGCGTACCCGGGGCGTGGACGGGGGAAGGGACATCGAGACTCCCATCTGGTGCGGAAGCGGTTCGAGGAGCACGAGTTCCCGGACCGCTCCCAGTTCGTGAGCGAGCAACGTCGCCGGCGGGGCTCCGGAAGAGTGCCCGAGCACCACGGACACCCGCGCCCGCGCGGCGAGTTCGGCGAGCAGCCCGATCAGCCCGGCCATCCGGGCGTGAGAGCCCGCCGGTGCCGCGCTGGACCGGGCCAATGCCGCCAGGTCCGGGCAGAGGAGAGCGATGCCCGCTGCGGCCAGCCGCCTCGCCACGGGTGTCCAGTACGAGGCGTCCTGGCCCCAGCCGTGCAGCACCAGCCACCGTTCCCGGCACGGACCGGCGTAACCGGGCAGCACGGCGGCGAGCCGCCCGTGGCGGGACTGCGCACTCATCCCGGAGCGGTCCCGTCCAGCGTCACCGCGTTCTTGCGGCACTCTCGTGCCTCGACCCGCGAGACCCAGGCACGTCCGCCGGTGGTGCGGCGGACGATCTCCGAGGCGACGTCGTAGACCCAGGCCGCTGCCCCCTCCATGCCGGGACTCGGCATCACCCGAAGATCGAGCAGGCCCTTGGCGGCGAGTTCACGGAAGAGCGGAAGCTCGGGATCGGCCTCGGCGATGACAGTGGTGTGGTCGAACTGATCGCGCAACGCGGCCCGGACCTCCTTGAGCCCGCCGAAATCGACGACGAAACCGGTGTCCGGCTCCAGCTCGGAACAGGAGAATTCGAGCTCGAAGACGCGCTCGTATCCGTGCAGGAAAGCGCATTTGCCCTCGTGCGCCCACGAACGGTGGCAGCACGGCAGATCGTCGAAGAGCTTCCGGACCCGGAACGCGGTGGACCGGCCGGAAATGATCCCGGCTGGTGCCGGGTGGGTGGCAGTCATCGAAGCGAGCCTTCCTCCCGGAGTGCGGGCGACGCGATGCGGATTTCCGAAGACATCGCCTGCACCGTCGGATTGTCGAACATGGTGATCACCGAGAGCACGGTCCCGAAGGCCTGGCCGAGCCGGTAAGCGAGGGTCACGCCGAGCAAGGAGTCTCCTCCCAGTGCGAAGAAATTGCTGTCCGGAGCCACTTCGGTGACACCGAGGACTTCCTGCCACAGCGAAACCACGGTTTCTTCGACGTCGTCGAGCGAGGCAGGCTTGCCGGCGCCTTTCGAAGGCCTCGGTCCCAGTGGCCGACGCACCCACTGCTCGTACCGGGCTTCGAAATCCGCGGTGGAGACCAGGACCTGCTCCGGCTGGGCGAGGTTCATCATGCGCGAGTAGATTTCCGCGCCCTCGCTGGGCCTGATAGCGATCTCGGCGACGACACCGAAGTCGGGGGAGGCGAACGAAGGTGACACCACCGACTGCCCACCGGCGTCGTCCGTGCGCTCGCGGAAGATCCAGCCGTCCCAGTTCACACTCATCCACGGGACGTCGGCCGACCGGTTGCGCTCGGCGAACGCGTCCATGTACGCGTTTCCGGCGGTGTAGGCGTAGAAACCGAGCCCACCCAGCTGCGCCGAAAGGGAGGACTGCATGAGGACGAAGTCGAGTTCACGTCCGCGAAGGTGCTCCGCGAGCACGATGGTCCCATCGACCTTCGGCAGCAACCGGCGCTCGCAGTCTTCGGCGGTGGTCTCTTCGAGTCCGCGGAACGCCCGCTGGGTTTCGAAGACCCCGGCCGCGTGCACGACTCCGTCCAGCCGGCCGAAACGCTCGTCTATCCGCCGGAACAGTTCGGTGGTTTGCCCGGCTGAGGCCGCATCGCACCGGGCAGCCAGGATCTCACCGCCCAGTTCGATCAATTTTCGCAGTCGGATCACCCGTTCGGCCAGGAGCGGGTCCTGCGGAAGGGGCCCGTCGCCCAGCCAGGACTCTTCGTCCGGCACCGCCTCCAGGGCCGTGAGCACCAGCCGCGCCCGGCAGGTCCGCACAAGGTACTCAGCGAGAGTCATACCGATGCCGCCGAGGCCGCCCGTGATGAGGTAGACGCCGCGCTCCCGCAGACGCAGCGGCATCTTCTCCTCGTCCACGGGCGCGAGCGAACAGGGTTCGAAGCACCGCGCCCAGCGTTGGCCCGGGGTCAACGCGACGTTACGATCGGTGGAGAGGCAGGTCAGCTCGGCCAGCACCTCCGGAACCAGCTGCCCCGCGGTCAGCCCCGTGGTGTCGATGGTGCGCGCGGAGACGAAGGGCAGATCCTGCGGCATCACCAGTGCGGGTCCGAGCAGCAGCGCTCGTTCGGGAATCACTCCCTCCCCGTCGGCCCCGGCCGGATGGATCCCGGTGGCCACGATGTCGAGTTCCAGTGGACCAGCACCCTGCCTCGCCGCGAGCTCCTGCACCGCGTAGAGCAGGGTGTAAAAGCCCAGTCGGAGCTCGTTTTCCTTGGACTCCAGCCGTGCTTCGAGGGTGCCGCCATCAGCGAGCGACGTCAGACACCACAGATGGACGATCCTGGTGATCGGCTGGTCTTCGACCTCGAGGTCGGCGATCAGCCGACGAATGGCCTCCTCGTCGCCGGCGATGACACCGTCACCCTCACCGCCCGGCGCGATGACCGTGCACGGCGTTCCGGTCCTGGCCAGCCCCAGCGCGATCTCCTGCTGCTCAGGGCTTTCACCGGCGAAGACGAGCCAGCGCTCTTCCCCCGCTGGACGCGGACGAGGCTTCGGCCGACGTCGGAGGCGCCAGCTCGGGTGGTAGATCCAGTCGTCGAGGGAATCCTCGCGCTGGATGGTCCGCCGAGTGGTGCCGCTGCCCGCTGCGGCCGCGGTTGCCCTGGGCTGAGCCAGGTGCCGTTGCCGGTCGAAGCTCCGAGACGGCAACGAGACGAGGCCGCCGTCTTCGTGTCCCGGAGCCAGCGTTTCCACTTCGAACCCGCGGATCCACAGTCTGGCCAGACCCAGCAGATAGTTTTCGCGAAGCTTTTCTCCCGTCGCGAAAAGCTTTACCGCGTCTGAAGTGTCCGCGCCGGACTCGCCGAGCACGCGGGCCAGATGACCGTCTCCGCTCAGGTCGAGGATGGTGCACGGAGTCGTCTGCTGGAGCTCGGCCACCGTGGTCCCCACACGGGAGAAGTCCACCGGGCCACTGAGGTGGGTGCCCCAGTAGTCGTTTCCCGTTGCGGGATCGCCCTCCGCGGTCGGTATGAAGGCGTCGTTCGGCTGCGCAGCGTGGCCGACCGTGAGGGACACGAGCTTTTCCGCGAGCCCGCTCAGCACCGGAGAATGATAGGGCACGCCGAGCCGCAGCACTTTCGCCCCGATGGCCTCGGCCGCCAGCGTCGTGGTGAATTCGGCCAGATCCTCCTCCAGCACCGCGTAGACGTGGCGACGCGGGGACATCGTGATCGCGGGGATCCGGTCGGGGAAGAGGGCCGAGACGGTCTCCTGGCCGGCGTTGACGACCACCATGTCACCGGGCGGCGCGCCCTTCAGCAGGCGCGCGCGGACCAGGACGAGGTCGATGGCGGCTTCCCGCCCGATCAGGCCGGCTGCTGCGGCGGCCGCATACTCCCCGATGGAATAGCCCGCGATCAGGTCTTGGCGCACCCCGCGGGCGGCCAGCTGGGTGCAGAGCGCGAGCTGGACGACCAGGTGCAGCACCTGACCGGCCGGGCCCCCGGGCGGCGGTCCGGCGAACAACTCGGCGATGCCGGGCAGGTCCGGCTCGCGCCGGCGGGCTTCCTCCCAGAGCCGGTCGAACTCGCCGGTGAAGGCTGGTTCCCAGCCATGCAGGGCCCGGGCCAGCCGGAGCGGTTCTGCTCCCTGGCCCGGCAGGACGGTCACGATCCGGCCGACCGGCGCCAGCCAGCCCTCGACCGAGGTCTCACCCGGCCGGCGGAGGTTCTCGGCCACATCCGCGCGATCGGTGCCGACGGCCGCGTAGCGGTACTCGCGGTCTTGCCGCGCGGTGGCCAGGGTGCGCGCCACCGCGGCGACCGGCACGCCGGACGATACGAGGTGATCGGCGAGGGCCCGCGCCCCGGCGAGACAGGACTCAGGGCCGGCCGAAGACAGCCGGATCGAGACGGTTCCGTCGTCGTCCACCGTGGTCCGCTGCTCGCCGGGCGAAACCGAAGTGAGCACCGCGTGGACGTTGGTCCCGCCGAACCCGAACGAGCTGACCCCGATGAACGGCGGTTCGGTGCTCTCCGGCCGCAGTGGCCGCGGTTCGTCGATCGCCGCTGCCGCCACGACCGGGGCAGTAACGTTCGTGGCCGGCGGGATCACTCCGCGCGTGGCGATTTCACAGGCTTTGATGAAGCTCACGACACCGGCGCCCACGCGAAGGTGCCCGATGTTCGCCTTCACGGAACCCAGAGCGGGCAGTGAGCTCTCGCCGAACACTTCTTCCAGCGCGGTCAGCTCGGTCCGGTCGCCGAGTTCGGTCGCGGTTCCGTGGCATTCGAGGTACCGGACCTGCGCGGGCTCGATCGCGGCGACCGCCAGGGCCTGCCGGATGACGTCCCGCTGCCTGCTGCCGCGCGGGGCGGTGAACGAAGCCTTCTCGGCCCCGTCGTTGTTGACTGCCGATCCGGCCAGCGCCGCGCGGACGGGAAGTCCGTGCTTGCGGGCCGTCTCCGCGTCCGCGAGCACGACCAGGCCACCACCGGAGCCGAACACCGTCCCGCTGGCCGCCTCGTCGAAGGGGCGGCACGTACCGTCCCGCGACATGATTCCGCCCTGCTGGTGGAGATAGCTCATCGGCTGGGGGAACTCGACATCCATGCCGCCGGCGAGGGCGATGTCGCATTCGCCGGAAAGGATCGACTGCGCTGCGTAGTGCACAGCCAGCAGCGACGAAGAGCACGCCGAGCCGAGGGAGACGGCCGGGCCGGTAGACCCCAGTTTGTAAGCGATCCGGGTGGCGGCGTAGTGCGGGTCGCCGCCGAGCAGCGCCGGCAGCGCCGCAATTTCGTCCGCGGAGCGGTCCCACGTGTTCAGCAGGTAGCTGCTCAGCCCCGAGGAGACGAAGACCCCGAGGTCGTACTCCGGTGCCGCGGGCAGCACACAGGATGATTCGAGCGCTTCGACGGCGCACTCCAGCAGCAACCGCTGCTGAGGATCGATATCGGCCGCCTCGCGCGGCGAATAACCGAAGTAGCCGGCGTCGAAGTCTTCGAAACCCGGCAGAACGCCGTAGGCGTGCACCCGGCTTCCCGAGGTCGCACCGATATTGGTGGAGGCCCGGGTGATGGTGTCCCGGCCGTGCAGCACGGCATCCCAGAGCTGCTCGGGGGTCGCGCCCGCAGGCGTGCGGCAGGCGTAGCCCAGTACGAAGATCTCCCGGGTGCTCATTGTTGCTCTCCCCTCGGTCGTTGGCCGGCTCTGATCGTCTTGCGCCGCCGGGCCACGGAGTCGTTATGCGGATCCGGCACCCTGACCCCTCGGGTCGCGGTGGCCCAGTGCTCGAGTGCGGCGATCTGAAGTGAGATGCGAGGGCGGTCCATCAGGAACGCGGGGGTGATCCGGCGCCCGAGCTCGGCGGACAGACGGCTCGCGACGTGGGTGACGCCCAGCGAGTCGACCCCCAGCTCGAAGAGGTTGACGTCCGGGCCGGCCCCGTCGCCGAGCAGTTCCTGCCACGCGCGGGTGACGTGTCCGGCCACCGACCGGTCGGTGATCGGGCGACGCAGGGCGGCAGTCCGAGTCGATTCTCCTACCGACCGCGTATCGACTTTGCCGGAATCAGTGCGCGGCAGCGATTGCATGATCGACAGCCACACAGTCATCCGCCAGGGGAGGGCACGGACCAGCCGGGAACGCACCGTCTCCGGGCCCGGCCCACCGTCTCGCGGGAGGACGACGGCCACCAGGAGGCGATCCTGTTCCTCGCCGTAGGTGCCGGCTACCGCACAGACTTCGTCGGCAATCCCGGAGGCCAGTACCAGACGCTCCACTTCCTCCAGGTCGAGCCATTTTCCGCCGATCTTGACCGTGCGGCCGGTTCGACCCAGAACGCGCAGTCGTCGTCCGGGCCCCCAGGCGCCGAGGTCGCCGGTCGCGTACTCCCGCCTGCCGTCCCGTACGGTGAAGCGACGGTCGTCCTCACCGCCGGTGAAGTACCCGGCGGCCAGTGTCGGGCCCGCCACGTGGATCTCTCCGAGTTCACCGGATGGGGCCGGACCGATCGGGGTTCCGTCGCGCCGGCGGATGACCACCTCCACCCCGGGAAGCGGAGTCCCCACATCGCCGGCGAGGACCAGGGGAACCGAATCGCGGGTGACCTGACCCGTGGTCACCTGACCTGTGGTTTCGGCGGCCGCGTAGGTGTTGAGCACCACGGGTGGATGCGCTCCGGCGAGCTCGAACAACCGGGCGAGCGGGGCTTTGTGTGCCGACTCCCCGCTCAGCACGATGTGGCTCGGCAGCCGGCTTTCGCCGCGCTCGGCCCGGTCCAGCACGAGGGCCAGTTCCGAGGGCGTCAGCGACACCACGACCGGCCCCGTCCTGCGGTCGGGGTGGAGCAGTCCGTGCGCGAGGCTCTCGACCGACGGCAGGACCACGAGCGAACCGCCGGTCGTGAACGGCCCGAGGAGCTCGAAGACGGAGAAGCCGAAGATCGGTGAATGCACCTGGGTCCACCTCGCTCCCGGGGGCACGAGCGGGGCGAGCACGTCCTTCAGCAGTCCGAACACGGTCCGCAGACCGCCGCGGGTGATCACCGGGTACTTCGCGGGGCCGGTCGAGCCCGAGGTCCGCATGACATAGGCGGGTAGCTCGTCGGGGTGCTCGGCGGCTCCGAGGAGTTCTTCCCCGATCACGCAGGCGGGATCGCCCGGCCTTCGCGCGAGGTGCACCGGTGGAGCGTCCAGGTGGAGTTCTGTGCCGTTGCCGAGCCGGAGGACCCGGTCGACCGGTGGGACGTCGCCGGCCGGCCGGCCGCCGACGGCGACCGGCAGGTAGGCCGCCCCCACGGCCCACAGTGACAGAACGGCCACCACCGTCGCCGCGGAACGAACGGCGGGAATGGCCACGAGTGTGCCCGCTCCGACGCCCTGACCGGCGAACGCGCGGCTGTTGGCCGAGATCAGGGCGGCGACTTCGGCGCCGGTGCAGGAGGCGTCACCGTCCGCGAGAGAGTTCTCGCCCGGGCCGGCGGGATCGCCCGGACCCCCGGGCCCGAGACACATTGCGAAGACCGAGGCGGGATCGGAGTTGCTCACACCGGTTCGCCACCACGGCAAGCGAGGTCCAGGAATTCCCGGCGATCCTCCGCGGATTCGCGGAGCAGGCCGCGGAAGGCCATCGTGGTGGTCGAGGTACCGACGGCTCTGACCCCGCGGGCGGTCATACAGGTGTGGACCCCCTCTACGACCACTCCGACACCGCGGGGTTGCAGCCGGTCCTCCAGCCAGTCGCCGATCCGCACGGTCATGCGTTCCTGGATCTGGAATCCGCGAGAGCACGCTTCGACGACGCGGGCCAGCTTCGAGAGCCCGAGGATCGACCCACCCGGGATGTACCCCACGTGTGCGTTGCCGTAGAAGGGAAGCAAGTGGTGCTCGCACAGGGATCGGAACGGGATGGTGCGGGCGATGACCAGATCGGAATAGGCCTCGTCGTTGGGGAAGACGGTCATCTCGAACGTGTGCGGGCTGAGCAGTTCCCGGTATGCGGCGACGATGCGCCGGGGGGTGTCCGCCAGCGCGCCGTTGCTGAGGTCGAGCCCGAGGGACTCGAGCAGCACGGCCGCCGCCTTCTCCGCGGTCTCCGCGTCCGGCCGTACCGCCGCTAGTTGAGCTGTTGTCTGCATAGGTATTCCGCCTTGACTCTTCGGTCGCCGGCGCACGGCGAATAGTTAGTGCGGTTCAGGCGCAGAACTGGTGGCGCTGGCTGCGGGGCGCACGCTGGGTCATTTCGGGCGGGACGGCCGTCGAGGAGTTCTCCGTGGCGATCGGAAGTCCTGAGCGGCCGAAAGCCTTCCGTGTGTCAGCGCGATTTTCCTGCGCATACCCGGAGTTCGAACGTCGTCGAAAACGATCCGGAGGCGCAGAATCACTGTAGCGCCTATTCACAGCACCACGTCCAACCTGTGGCTGTCAAGCGGACACCGGGCAAGCTGCCGGACAAGACGAGAAGCCTTGTGGCCAAGGGTGTTTCGCAACCAGGACGGTAACTCGAAGGGCCGATCGGCGCCCGGGATCGCAGTTACACCCAGTGATCAGCAGTTGGTAGGTCGGATCATCCTTCTTGCCAGTGATCGGCCGGGTTGGTAGCGTGACGGGTCGGTCGCCATGGTGCAAGCGGATCCGTTCACCTTCGGCCTGGATGTCTCCGTGCTCGGTTTCTCTCTATGAGTTCTGCAGTTGTTCGCTGACGTGAACAACTGGCTCATGTTCGCGGAATTTTCCGTAAGGGGTGGGATGCATTGATGAGGAATTCATTGTCCGCCGGCAATTTCCTTACGGCTGGGCCGCTTGCCTTGGCGAAGGCGGTCGCCGGCAGCGTGGTGCTGGAAGTCGATGTGTTCGCCCAGACCGCGGCGCCGGATTACTGGAACTGGTCCGTGCCGGCGCACCGGACGGTCACGAGGGCGGCCAGAGCACTCGACGAAGACGGGATCGGCGCGTTGGCTGTGCGGCTCCAGGAGACACCGGGCGACGGCGCCGTCCACCATGAGCTGGTGCGGAAGGTGGCGCACTACTTCGCCAGCGAGAATCCCGACAAGCCATCCGAGCTGTGCGTGGCGGCGATGGAGGCGGAGAAGCTGTCCCGCCTTATCGTACATGTGGGCGAGGCGTGGCGGCCCGGTCCGGCCGATGAGGTGCCGATCGCAGCGGCGGTGCCGAACGCGCCACCGCCTCGCGCCGGCGAGCCGGTCGACGCCGCGGTGGTCATCCCGTTTCGCGGGAGCGGAGGAACCGCGCGGCTGCGAAACCTCCGCTGGGTCCTCGCTTCGCTGAACGACCAGACCGCCGGTCGCAGCCGGTACCGGATCGTCGTGGTGGAGACCGATGAGGTCCCCCGGTGGCGGCAGGAGATCCAGCCGCTGTGCGACACCTACCTCCACGCGTACAACGACGGCCGATTCAACAAGGCCTGGGCCGTCAACGTCGGAGTCGTCCACGGTGCCGCACCGGCCGAGGCCGTGTGCGTCCTCGACGCGGACATACTCGTCGACCGTGATTTCGTGGCCCGGGCGCTGGCGCGGTTCGGCGAGCCGGGGACCCAGGCGCACTGGCCGTTCCAGGACTTGCTCTTCCTCGACGAGGACAGCAGCAGGCGGGCGATCCGGAACCGGTGCGTCAGTGGTCGCCCGGAAGTCGATCAGCGGCTGCTGCGCGGGGTGTACCTGCGCCGCCCGCCGGGTGGTTGCCTCTGGCTCCGGACGAGTCTGTTCCGCCGGATCGGGGGAATGGACGAACGGTTCGCCGGCTGGGGAGGTGAGGACCAGGACTTCGAATGGCGCGTCGACCGGTACGGCGCGTTGGACCGGCACGCCGACCCGATAGTCCACCTCGATCATCCGCGTGCGCAGTACCGGGCCGACGACGGCACGCCGTTCTTCGAGGAGATCGGCTTCTGCAGTTGGCCGTGCGATTCGGCGATCGGTGACCTCGGTCGCTACGAACTCGACCGGAGGGGACGGGTGTGAGGCAGAGCGACGAGCAGCTCAGCTTCGGTTCGGACGCGGCGAAGCGAGAAACGGCGACGTGGTCCCAGCGGTTGCTCTGGAACGATGCGCAGTGGTTGATGCCCGACGACGCATACTTCAACATCGAAGTAGAAGTCCCGCTGCCCGGTGCGGTCTCGCGGCGACAGGTGCTGGACGCGATGGGGCTGCTGCTGTCGCGTCACGACACCCTGCGAACCCAGGTGTACCTCGACGATAGCGGTGAACTCCTGCAGGACGTGGTGAAGACGGGTTCCGTCCCGGTCCGGGTGGAACGAGACGAGGATCCGGACAGCGCTGCGAAACGGATCTTGAAGGAGATGCGGACGAGCCCGTTTCGGTTCCCCGGGGAGTTGCCCCTGCGAATCGCCGTTCTCGAGGACGGGGCCGCCCCGCGCCGACTGCTGATGGTGCTGTCGCACATACTGTTCGACCGCACCGGAGTGGACCTGCTGACCGCGGACCTCGAACGTCTGGTCTCGAACGCCGAGCTGCCCGGCCCGGGTGTTCAGCCGGTTTCGCGGGCGGTCTTCGAGCGCTCGGCGGAAGGAGCGGAGCTGTCCGAGCGGGCAGTCGGCCTTTGGCTGGAGACCATGGCTTCGGCTCCCCCGTCCACTTTCGACGGGTCACTGGGCAAGCCGGCGGAGCTCCGTTTCGTCCGGGTCGAAATGGCCTCTCCGGCGGCGGCGACGGCGCTGGAACTGCTCTCGTCCCGGCTGAACGTGACCAATTCGACGGTACTGCTCAGCTCGGTGGCTACGGTGCTGGCCGCGATCACTGGCCGGGACACCATCCTGTTCAAACTGATCGTGGGTAACCGGTTCCTGCCCGGCCTCGCCGAGCTGGCGGGTATCACCGTGGGAAACGCGCTGGTCGCGGTCAAGACGAACGGTTGTTCACTGAGCGAGATCGCGGCCGTGACCTCCCGCTCATATCTCAACGCGCAGGCCCACGCACAGTGCGATCCCGTGCGGCTGGCGGAGGCCATCCGCAGCGCGGACCGACGACGAGGAGCAGTGACCAGGTTCGGCACCTTCTTCAATGATTCCCGGTTGTCGCGGCCGGAGGCGGTAAGTGAGGCCGAGCCGTCCATCGAGGACGCCGAGGGGCAGAAAGCCCTGACCCGGATCAGGACCGTGGCCGGTTGGCAACGCCAGAACTTGGAGTTCTTCTTCGAGCCTTACAGCGGTGCGGATTGCGAGGTGTTCAGCGTGATCGTCGACACCGAACTGGTGTCGGAAGAGCACGCGCACGAATTCCTGCGAACTCTGGAATCTCTGCTGTTGAAGCAGTTGCGGTCCGATACCGGCGTCGAGGCGGCTCAGCTAGCCGCCGATGCTCCGGCGCCGGGGCCCGAGGGGCGCTGGATGCGGAAGGACGGGATCCTCGTCGATCTCCGCGTGGTCGAGGAAATCGTCCGAGCAGTCTCCGCGTGCCCCAGGGCGTTCGCGGTGTGCGAAGACGGTGAACTGATCGCGTACATCCCGAGTCCGGCAGCCGGCTTCGATCCGATGCGGCTGCACCGATCGGTGATGGCCCAGCTGGCCCGGTCGCGTCGTGCTGCGGCGCCGGACCGCTATGTGCAGCTGGTGTCGGAATCGGGCGAACGGGTGGTATTGGCTGCGGGCTCCGGTCGGGATTGAGCTGTCGATGATCCTGACCCGCCAGAAGATCATCGCCGCTGTCCGAAGCGGGGACATCCTGATCGAGCCGTTCGACCAACGGCACGTTTCGACGAATGCCTACGACTGGCACCTCGGGGACGTCATCCGGGTGTGCTCGGATCCCGTGCTCGACGCGGCCGCGGTTACCCGATTCACCGAGCAGGAGATCCGGCCGGAGGGGATGGTGCTCGTTCCCGGAGAACTCTACCTCGGTATCACCCACGAACGAACCTGCTCCGAGGCGTATGCGCAGCTGATCAATGGGGATCGCAGCGTCGGCGCGCTCGGGGTGTGGGTGCACGTTTCCGCCCCGCTGGGGCACGTCGGTCACGCGATTCGCTGGACTCTAGAGATCAGGGTCGCTCGTGCGGTACGGGTCTACCCACGCATGGCTTTCGGCAAGATCGTCTTCGTGGCACCCCACGGTGACAGTGTCAGTTATCAGCAGGTCGGGCGGAAGTACCGGAGCAGCAGCGGAATTGATGTTTCGCAGCTGTACGACGAAGTCGAGAGAGGTGCGCGATGACCGAGGAGCCAACTCTCGTGGACCGGGCCGGGCTGCCGGCTGGACTGCCCGAGCGGCTACTGGCACAGCTCCGATTCGCCGTCGAGATCGATCGATTGAAGACCGTCGTGCGACGGACCTCGCTGGCCTCGGCCGACCGGCGCGAGAACGACGCGGAGCACTCCTGGCATCTCGCGGTGCTCGTGCCCTTGCTGGCGGAGTACGCTGCCCTGCCGATCGACGTGGGCCACACGATGAGACTGGTCGTGCTCCACGACCTGGTCGAGATTCATGCCGGCGACACCTTTCTCTTCGACCCGGTCGCATCGGCGGACCAGCGGGAGCGGGAGAGCGCGGCAGCGGACCGGTTGTTCGCCCTCTTGCCGGTGGACCAGGAGGCAGAGTTCCGCGGCCTCTGGGAGGAGTTCGAGGCTCACCGGACTCCCGAAGCCAGGTTCGCCAGGTCGATGGACCGGTTCCAATCCCTGTTGCTGAACTTCACCAACGCCGGCGGTACCTGGCGGACCCCGGGAGTGACGGACCGGGAAGTCCGGCAGCGCAAGGAGGTGATCGGCGATGGTGCCCCAGCGCTCTGGCAGCTCGCCCAAGAGCTCATCGGCCTTGGCGTCGAGCGGGGCTGGGTGGCACGATCAGGCGAGTCTTGATTTCGGAACGGAGGCCGTGGTGCGGAAACTGCGGATCGGGATCACGGGCATCGCCATCGAGTCGAGTACGTTTTCCCCGCACCGGTCGGTGGTGGACGATTTCCAGGTGACCCGGGGGGCGGAGCTGCTGGCGCGGTACGGCTTCCTGCGCGAACGTCCGGAGTGGACGGACGGCGTCGAGTGGGTGCCGCTGGTGCACGCCCGCTCGCTGCCCGGCGGGGCGGTGACCGAGCAGGCGTACGCCGAGTTGTCCGGGGAGATCCTGGAACGGCTGCGGGCGGCCGAAGGGCTCGACGGGCTGTTCTTCGACATCCACGGCGCGATGAGCGTGGTCGGCCGCACCGACGCCGAGGGCGGGCTGGCCTCGCGGGTGCGGGCGATCGTGGGTCCGGACGTGCTGGTCTCGGCGTCGATGGACCTGCACGGCAACGTCTCGCGTGAGCTGGCCACGGCGCTGGACCTGATCACCTGCTACCGCAAGGCCCCGCACACCGACGCGTGGGACACGCGCGAGCGCGCGGCCCGCAACCTGGTCGCGAGGCTCCGTTCCAGCGGGAAGCCGAAGAAGGCGTGGGTGCAGGTGCCCGTGCTGCTGCCGGGCGAGAAGACCAGCACCCGGCTGGAGCCGGCGAAGAGCGTGTACGCGGCCGTGGACGAGGTCGAGGCGCTGGACGGCGTGCTCGACGCGGCCATCTGGGTCGGCTACGCGTGGGCGGACGAGCCTCGGTGTCAGGCCGCCGTGGTGGTCACCGGGGACGACGAGGAGGTGATCACCGCGCAGGCGGCCCGGCTGGCCCGGTCCTATTGGGACGCTCGCCGTGATTTCTCCTTCGTCGCGCCCACCGGCACCCTGGCCGAGTGCCTGGCGCGGGCGGTGGAATCGGCCGAACGGCCGTTCTTCGTCAGCGATTCCGGGGACAACCCGACCGCGGGCGGGGCGGGGGACACCTCGTGGACCCTGGACGGGCTGCTGCGGACACCGGCCGTGGTGGACTCCGGGCTGAGGACGCTGTACGCGGCGATCGTGGACCCGGCCGCCGTGGCCGTCGCCGTCGAAGCCGGGGTCGGCGCGACCGTGGCGGTCGAGCTGGGCGGGAAGGTCGACTCGGGCCCGCACGGCCCGGTCCCGCTGACCGCGCGGGTCGAGGCGATCGACGAGGCCGATCCGGTCGCGGGCACGGCGGTGGCGCTCGCCGTCGGCGGTCTGCGGGTGATCGTGACCGCGCGCCGCAAGCCGTACCACCTGGAGTCGGACTTCCTGGCGCTGGGCCTGCACCCGCGCGAGGCCGACGTGGTGCTGGTGAAGATCGGCTACCTGGAACCGGAGTTGTACGAGATGGCGGCGGACTGGCTGCTCGCGCTCACCCCCGGCGGCGTCGACCAGGACCTCCTGCGCCTCGGGCACGCCGCGATCGAGCGGCCGATGTTCCCGTTCGACGAGGCGATGGCGGCTCCCCCTCTGACGCCCGAGCTGCTTTGAGCTGGGCGGGCGACGAGAGCGAAGCCCACGAACACTACGTGCCGGACTTGCCGTGCTGCCTCCCCGTCACGCCCACCGAGCCGTTCGCGCTGGATGAAGGGGTCGGCAGGTCCGCGCGGTGGTGGTCGGCGCGTGGACCGGGAACAAATGGGTGACCAGCACTGTTCCCCACGTCGACGGCCCGGGATCCTGGTGCAGTCCGGTCGAACTGATCCGAGCCGCACAGCATCAGGGACGACCCGCGGGTTGACGCCGCCTCCGCGGAACGACGGAGCCGAGCCGGGCCGCCTGGGCTCGTGCGCGATCCCGGCAACGCCAGGGTGTTGTGGCCACGGTCCCCGGTGCGCTATGCTCATCTCGATCCTCACGGAAGTCGGCCCACCCGCCGCCCGGGGGAGTTCGCGGAAGACACCAGTTCTTCCCCCCAGTCCGGCTCATCCCGAGCCGCTCTTCGTTCCGCACCACTCGATCCGCGCTTGGGCGCCGATCGTCTCATCATTCTGGGAGAAAACCATGTCATACCAAGGAATTCTTGATATCCAAGGCACCAAGGCCACTCTGGGCTACGGCCCGGGCGGCACCACTGTCCCCTTCGGATTCGTCCGCCGGTTCGGCCTGCGCCGCGGCGACGAGATCAGCGGGGACGGGGACACCATCACCTCGGTCAACGGGCACCGGCCCGGCGGGAAGCGGCCCGAGTTCGGCCGGCTCACGCCGGTGCACCCGAACCGGCGGCTCGTCCTCGAAACCAGCCGCCACCAGCTCACCACCCGCGTGCTCGACCTGGTCGCACCGATCGGAATGGGGCAGCGCGCCCTGGTCGTCGCGCCGCCGCGGACCGGGAAGACCTCGGTGCTGCAGGCGATCGCGCAGGCCGTCGCGGTCAACCACCCCGAGGCGCACCTGATGGTGCTGCTGGCCGACGAGCGGCCGGAGGAGGTCACCGACATGCAGCGGTCCGTGCGCGGCGAGGTGGTCGCGTCCACTTTCGACCGGCCGCCGGCCGAGCACGTCGCGGTCGCCGAGCTGGCCGTCGAGCGGGCGAAACGGCTGGTCGAGACCGGGCGCGACGTGGTGCTCCTGCTCGACTCGCTGACCCGCCTCGGCCGCGCCTACAACCTGGCCGCCCGGCCGTCCGGGCGCGTCCTTTCCGGCGGCGTGGACGCCGGTGCCCTGCAGCCGATGAAGCGCCTCCTCGGCGCCGCGCGCACCATCGAGGAAGGCGGCTCGCTCACCGTCATCGCCACCGCCCTGGTCGGCACCGGCTCGCTGGCCGACACCGTGTTCTTCGAGGAGCTGAAGAGCACCGGCAACTCCGAGATCCGGCTCGACCGGGCGCTCGCCGACCAGCGGGTGTTCCCCGCGGTCGACCTGTTCGGCTCCGGCACCCGCCGCGACGAGCTGATCGTCCCCGCCCCCGAGCTGACCGTGATGGCCGAGGTGCGCCGGGCCCTGTCCGGAAAGGACACCAAGCACGCCGTCGATCAGTTCCTCGAGCAGGTGCGCGGCACCCGGTCCAACGCCGAGTTCGTCATGCGGGTCACCGCTTCGCTCGGGGTGCCGATGCCGGTCGCCGCCTGATCGTGTCTATTGTGGACACCATGCGCGTCACGGTGCTTCGGGCGGAACGGTGACCAGCCAGCGATCGGCGCGCCGGCGGAGGTAGCCGAACCAGTAGAGGCCGGAGACCACGAGCACCGCCGCGGTGAGGCCGAGGTCGAGCGCGCTCTGCTCGATCAGCACGTAGGCCAGCGCCAGCACCACGACCACCGGCACCACCGGCCAGCCGGGCATCCGCCAGACCCGCGGCCCGCGGTGCTTCGCGCGGCGCGCGGCCAGCACGGTCACGGCGACGGCCAGGTACAGCGCGACGACGGCCACCCCGGTCACCCCGCTCAGCGTCTCCACCGGCACGAAGCACAGGACCGCCTCGGACAGCCCGACCACCAGCGTCGCCACCCAGGGGGCGCCGGACCGTTCGCTCACCACGCTCAGCCCCCGGTTGACCGGTTCGGGCCAGGCCTGGTCGCGGCCGGAAGCGAACAGCACCCGCGAATTCTGGATGACCATCACGATCACGGCGTTCACGATCGCCGCGGCGATGCCCAGGCTGACCACGGTGCCGAAGGTCGAAGAGCTCCAGCCCACCACGAGCGCGGTCAGGTCCACCCCGCCGAGCGCGCCGAGGTCGCCCACGCCCAGCGTGATCGCGACGACCGGCACCAGGATCACCAGCGCGCTGATCCCGAGCGTCCAGAACACCGTGCGGGAAACCGTTTTGTGCGGCTCCCGCATCTCCTCGGCCAGGTAGACGGCGGTGGAGAAGCCCTGGACCACGAACAACGCCACGGCGAGCCCGGCGACCACCGCCACCAGGCCGAGGCCGTCGGCCCCGCCGAATCCCGGCCGCACCAGCACCGAGGCCGGCTGGCTGAGGTGGCTGAAGCCCAGCACGGAGACGACCACGACGGCGGCGATCTCGATCGTCAGGAAGATCCCGGTGAGCCAGGCGTTGGAACGCAGGTTCAGCAGGCCCATCCCGGTGGCGGCGAGCATGACGATCGCGCCCGCCACCGAAGGGGCGACGGGCACGATCGCGCTCACGTAGCCGGCGACGCCGATCGCGATGATCGGCGGCACCACCAGGATGACGACGAACGACAGCACGAAGGTGATCCAGCCGGCGAACCGGTTGAGCACCGTGGTCACCATCGCGTACTCGCCGCCGGCGCTGGGTACGAGCGTGCCGAGTTCGGAATAGCAGAAGGCGATGCCGACGCACAGCAGGACGGCGAGCGCGATGGCCAGTGCGGTGCCGGTGCCGAGTTGCGCGAAGAGCGGGGGCACGAGGACGAACAGGGAGGACGCGGGGGTCACGCAACTGAGCGTCAGCAGCGTGCCGCCGCCGACGCCGATCGAGCGGGTGAGGCCCCGGCGGGCCGGGATCTCGGTGAGGCCGGGTTCGGCGGGGGCCGGGTCAAGGGGCATGGGAGGAGTTCCCTCCGTCAACGGCACGATCTTTCGCCGGATGGAACAGCACCGATTCGGTGATGTCAACGCCGTCAAGACGACTAAATCCGTCGTCGATACGGGCCGGGCTGTCGCTTTCGATGACGTTCCGCCGCCGGGTGACGCGGTTTGCCCACAGCCGCCCGAGGCGGGGATGATCGGCGTGGTGAGCAGTCAGGAACCGAATCCGGGCCGGCCGGCGCCGCCGGTCATCGACGAAATCTCCACGCGGATCATCGCGCAGCTGCAGGAGGACGGGCGGCGGGCGTACGCCACGATCGGCAAGGCGGTCGGGCTGTCCGAGGCCGCCGTCCGCCAGCGGGTGCAGCGGCTTTCGGACTCCGGGGTGATCCAGATCGTCGCGGTCTCGGATCCCTTGCAGGTCGGGCTGTTCCGGCAGGCGATGGTGGCGATCAACGTGGACGGTCCGCTCGAACCGGTCGCCGATGCGCTGGCCGGGATGGACGAGATCGCCTACGTGGTGCTCTGCGCCGGCCGCTTCGACGTGCTGTGCGAAGCGGTGTGCGCCGACGACGAAGCGCTGCTCGACCTGACGTCCAACCGCATCCGCGCCCTGCCCGGCGTGCGCAACGCGGAGGTGCTCGTGTACCTCAAGCTGCGGAAGCAGTCCTACCAGTGGGGTACCGCGCGGAGCGTGACGACTAAATCCGAAGGTTAACCGGCAAATATTACCGTGAATCGGTTGCTAGAGGATCTTGGTTCAACCGATCCGCTTGCAGCGAGGGCTCCGTTCGTGCGATAACCGAGAGGTCCGGCCGGTCCGCGCCCTGCGGCCGGTTGCCCCGAGGCCGTAACGAGGGAGCTATGAGCCCCACCGCCGAATCCGCCGAAGTCTCCGCCGCCGGCCAGGCCCGCGCCGCGCGCGACAACCTCTGGTTGCACTTCACGCGCCACTCCGCCTTCGAGACCGCCGAGGTCCCGGTGATCGTGCGGGGGGAGGGCGCGTACATCTGGGATTCCCGCGGCAAGCGCTACCTCGACGGGCTGGCCGGGCTGTTCGCCGTACAGGTCGGGCACGGCCGCGAGGAGCTGGCCGAAGCCGCGGCGCGGCAGACGAAGCAGCTCGCGTACTTCCCGCTGTGGGGCCACGCGCACCCGTCGGCGATCGAGCTCGCCCAGCGGCTGACCGAGGCTTCGCCCGGCGACCTGAACCGCGTGTTCTTCACCGTGAGCGGCGGGGAATCGGTCGAGACGGCGTGGAAGCTCGCGAAGCAGTACTTCAAGCTCGTCGGCCAACCCACCAAGCACAAGGTGATCAGCCGTGCGCTGGCGTATCACGGCACTTCGCAGGGGGCGCTGTCCATCACCGGCATCCCGGGTGCGAAGGCGGACTTCGAGCCACTGGTACCGAGCACGATGCGCGTGCCGAACACGAACTTCTACCGCGCGACCGAGCACGCCGACGACTACCAGGCGTACGGCCGGTGGGCCGCCGACCAGATCGAGCAGGCCATCGAGTTCGAGGGGTCCGAAACGGTGGCGGCGGTGTTCCTGGAGCCCGTGCAGAACACCGGCGGCTGTTTCGTCCCGCCGCCGGGCTACTTCGAGCGGGTCCGCGAGATCTGCGACCGCCACGACGTGCTGCTGGTCTCCGACGAGGTGATCTGCGCCTTCGGCCGCCTCGGCCACGACTTCGGCGCGAAGCGCTACGGCTACCAGCCGGACCTGATCACCACGGCCAAGGGCCTGACCTCGGGTTACGCGCCGCTGGGCGCAGTGCTGGCCAGCGACCGCCTGATGGCGCCCTTCGCCCACGGGTCCACCACGTTCATGCACGGCTCCACCTACGGCGGCCACCCGGTCTCCTGCGCGGTCGCGCTGGCGAACCTGGACCTGATGGAGCGCGAAAACCTGTACGGGCAGGTGCTGGCGCGGGAATCGGCGTTCCGCTCGACCCTGGAGCGCCTGCTGGACCTGCCGATCGTGGGCGACGTCCGCGGGGCCGGGTTCTTCTACGGCATCGAGCTGGTGAAGGACAAGGCGACCAAGGAGACGTTCACCGCGGACGAATCGGAGCGGGTGCTGCGGGGCTACCTGTCCGACGCGCTGTTCGAGGCCGGCCTGTACTGCCGGGCCGACGACCGCGCGGAGCCGGTGGTGCAGCTCTCCCCGCCGTTGATCTGCGGGCAGCGCGAATTCGACGAGATGGAGCAGATCCTGCGCGAGACGCTGACCGGGGCGTGGAAGCGGCTCTGACCGCCCGATCCGGCCCTCGACCGGAGATTTCCGTTCCCGGGCCGCCCGATCTTCACTACCCTGGCCGTGCACGGAGCGAAACGGGAGGAAAGCGCGTGGCGGAGTGGGCTGATCTGGTCGGGTACATCAGGCACGAGTACCGGGTGATCCTCGACGAGCCGGACGAGATCCGGATTCGCATCGTGTTCGGCGACGACGCCGACACCGAGGGGCGCGCGCAGGTCATGGTGATCGCGCGGGAGGTCTTCGACCAGCGGGAGGACTGGGTGCAGATCGCCACCCCGTTCGCGCGCGCGGACGAGGTGGACCTGCTCTCCGTGCTGACCGAGGTCGGCGAGACGACGGTGGTCGGCGGGCTGGTGGTGATGGGCGAGCACCTGGTCCTGCGGCACTCGCTGCCGCTGGTCAACCTGGACATCAACGAGTTCATCGACCCGCTGGAGCTGGTCGCCGGCTCGGCCGAACTGCTGGAGCAGCAGTTCACCGGGCGCGACGACTACTGATCCCTCTCGCGGGAAAGGCCGGACGCCGTCGCGCGGGAGGCGCCCCTCCGGGGGAACACGGGTCCGGTTCGCCGGTCCGGCCGGCGAACCGGGTCCTTTGTGGACAGCGGTCTCAGGCGCCGCCGCCCTGGCGCCGCCCGGCCGCGCGGCCGATGAAGAAGCCGAGGATCAAGCCGACGATCAGGCCGATCGCGATGAAGAAGATCACGGTGGCCGCGGCGATCTTCCCGACCGTGCCCAGGAAGCCCTTCGCTTCGAGGTCCTGCGCGACGGTGACCGCCTGCGCCAGTGCGTAATGAGTCATGACCCCAGCATCCCATCACGGTGCCCGGGCCGCAGTCCGCCGCCCCGGACCGGGATGGCCCCACCCGGGCCTCAGCGGCTCCCGTAGTTCAGCCAGGGCCCGGCCGGACGCCGTTCGCCGAGGCCGGGACGGCGGTAGTCGCACACCCCGGACGGGAAGGCCGACCGCAGCTCGGCCTGCTCGGCCCGGGTGAACCGCACCGGGTAGGCGCGGAAGTCCAGTGGTTCGAGCCGGCACTTCAGCGTGTTCATCGCGAGGCCCTCGCCCGCGGCCGTCCGAGTGTTCCCGGCCACCGGGTACGCCGCGCCGCACCTGCCGCCCGAGGGGTAGGTCAGCTTCTCCCGCACCCGCTGGGTCGCCGAGAGGTAGCAGCCGTCCGCCAGGTCGGCGGGGCGGTCCGCGATCACCTTGGCCGCGGCGGGGCGGGGCGAGCCGTCCCGGTCGATCGCGTCCAGCCAGCGGTCCATCGCGTCCAGCTCGTAGGCGCCGGCGGCGGCCTGCTGGTCGGCGGACGGCTGGTTCTCGATGATCACCTGGTTCGCCGCGGTCCCGTTCGCGTCGAGCAGCCGCCGGCGCAGGACGTACGACCAGTCGCTGGTGTGGATGTCGTTCCCGGTCCCGGCGAAGTCGAGGTCGGTGCGCTGGTCGATGATCGGCGTGCTGCGCAGGCCCAGCGAGGCCGAGTTGTAGATGTCGTCGCGGTAGACCGCCTCCAGCGCCTTGGGGTCCGCCGCGGTGCGCTGCGGCACCGGCCGGCCGGTGTGGTCGAGGCCGCCGACCGACGCGTTGAGGTGGGCGAACTGGGCCGGGGTGATTTCGCCGGCGCGCAGCGCGCCGAGTCCGTACTGCACACCGACGTTGTCCAGCGGGCTGCGCACGAACCCGGTCCCGGGGTCGCGGCCGAGCTGGTTCGCGAACTGCTCGTCGGAGTTGCAGCGCACCCCGTCCGGGTTGGTCACCGGGTCCCACCGCACCGCGACCGGGATGGCCGCGTTGCAGCTCCCGGTGGCGGTCGCGCGGTCGGCGAAGGTCCGCTGCCACGAAACGCAGGTGTCGTAGGAGTTCCAGCCGCCGACCGCGAGCTTCTGCGCGTCGGTGAACGAAGCGTGGTCGAAGTACCGGTTCAGCAGCCGGCAGTCGGTCACCGGGCCGAAGGTGGTCTCCGGGTCCGGAAAGGACACTCCGGGGACGATGCCGTCGACGATGCCGGGGTAGGCCTCGGCGATGTCGTACTGCTGGATCGCCCCGCCGGACCCGCCCCAGCCGATGGTGTGGGTGACCGGGCCGTAGGTCTCGCCGAAGTGCTCCTTGACCATCATCGCGGCCTCGGCCGAAATGATCGGGCTGCAGTTGTTGTCGAGCACGTTCAGGCTCGACGACGCGACCGCGAAGCCCTGGGCGAGGAACAGGTCGTCGAGCACCCCGCCGGTGGTGGCGCCTTGGTGGTAGCCGGCGTTGCAGCCGCCGCCGAAGGTGTACACGAGCTTGCCGTTCCAGCCCGGACCCCTGGTGTAGGGCGAAGGCGGCGTGGCCTCGGAGGCGAGCGCGGCGATCTCGTACACCGCGCGGTCGATCGTCCCGCGCTCCACCCGCACCACGTACGGCACCGGGTGGCCGCCGACGGTGGCCGTGGCCAGGTCGGCCGGGCGGCTGGCCGGATCGGCCAGCGGCTGGAACGCCCCGGCCTTCGTCCGGTACCGGTAGGTCACCTGCGTCGGTGCGCTGCACAGCGGCATCGTCGCCGGCGGCAGCCCGTACGCCGTGGTTTCGCAGTAGAACGGCTGCTGCCGGCGGCCGGAGAAGACCGGCCCGGTGACCGGGTGGTTCACCACCCGCACGCTCGCCCGGCCGCCGCGGCCCGCGGTGGCGGTGATGTCGGTGGGACCTTCGGGCAGACCACCGACCAGTCCGAGCCGGCTGCCGTCGGCCTGGGCGCGGAAGACGGCGGTGACGTCGTGCCCGCCCGCGCTCACCCGCACCCCGCGCGGGTCCGGGGCGGTGACCCGCAGCAGCACCTGACCGCCGCTGACCAGGTCGGGCCGCGGATTGGAGACGGTGGTGAGGCCGACCCGCGCGGGTGCGGCCCCGGCGGAGGGCGCCGTCGAGCCCAGGAGGATCGATGCGGCCAGCACGGCCAGCACGGCCAGCGCCGCCGGCATCGCGGTGGAGCGCCAAGCACGGTTCGTCACAACGCACCTCGCTGCTCTCGGCCCCGCTCCGGTGCGGTGCCCCGAGAAGGTGGGTATAGCACAATCACGCCATGACCGAGGCGACAGTGAGCAAGCGGGCGCAGGCGACCCGGGCGGCGTTGCTCGACGCGGCCGCCGAGGTGTTCGCCGCGGCCGGCTACGAGGGCGCGAGCATGGTCGCGATCGCCGAACGGGCCGGCGCCAGCATCGGCAGCCTCTACCACCACTTCGCCGCCAAGTCCGAGCTCTACACCACCGTCTACCACGAGTACAACCGCCGCCAGCAGCACCGCTCGGTCCAGGCGTTCCGGAGGGCGCTGGCCGCGGGCGAGCAGGACGCGCTGCGGCTGTTCGTCGCCGGGGCCCGCGCCTACCTCGAAGGCTGCTGGCAGGAGCGCAAGCTGTCCCGACTGTTCCTCTCGGGCACCGGCCCGGCCGGGTTCGGCCTGCTCTCCCGCGAGCGCTTCCGCGGATGGCTCACGGCCAACGCCACCCTGGTCAACGGGCACACCCGGCCGTTGTCGGACATGCTCGTGCTCTCGCTGACCGCCATGTCCACCGAGGCCGGCCTGGCCGTGGCCGGCGCCCCGGCCAAGGCCGCGGCGAACCGGATGATCGACGAGGTGCTGGAGCTGATGGGCCGCCTCTACCCGGTTTCCTGGCCGAGCCCGTGATGATGTGTCAACAATTTTGTACGATCAGCGGATGGCGGACGCGCGGTGGCTCGACGAGCGGGAGGCGCACGTCTGGCGGTCCTACCACCGGCTGCTCCGGGACTTCGGCGGTGCGCTGGACCGGCAGCTGCAACGCGACGCGGGCCTGTCCGGCGCCGATTACGCGCTGCTCGTGCCGCTGTCCGAGGCTCCGGGCGCGGTGCTGCGGATGCGGGACCTCGGCCTCGAGGTCGACTGGGACCGCAGCCGCCTCTCGCACCACGTGAGCCGGATGGAGAAGCGCGGGCTGGTCTCGCGTGAGCACTGCCCGGACGACGCTCGCGGCTCGATGGTGCGGCTGACCGAGGCCGGTCGCGGCGCGATCGAGACGGCCGCGCCCCAGCACGTGGAAACCGTGCGGCGATACTTCTTCGACCCGCTGTCCGGCGAGGAGCTGGGCGTGCTCGGCCGGGCCTTCGACCGGATGCTGGCGCGGCTCGACGAGGACGCCGACGGCGGTCCCCCCGCGCGCTGACGGTCCCGCACGCGCACCGTCAGCGAATGGTGCGGGCACCGTCAGCGCCGCATCGCAGTCTGGCGTCATCGAAATCCGAACCCGCGAAGGGGATTCAGCGATGACCAGAACCGTTCTTGTTTCCGGCGCCGGCGTGGCCGGGCCCTCGGCCGCCTACTGGCTGCACCGGCACGGCTGTTCGGTGACCGTCGTCGAGGCGGCGGCGGCGCTGCGGCCCGGCGGCCAAGCCGTGGACTTCCGCGGTGAGCAGGTGAAGCTGCTCGGCGCCATGGGGATCGCCGACGAGGTGCGCGCGCACGAGACCGCGATGGGCGACCAGCTCGTGCTCGACCGGGCCGGCCGGACGGCGTTCACCGTGCCGGCCCGCTTCATCAGTGGCGAGGTCGAGGTGCTGCGCGGCGACCTCGCCCGCATCCTCCACGACCGCACCCGGGACTACACCGAGTACGTTTTCGGCGACCGCGTCACCGGGCTCGCCGAGACCGCCGACGGGGTCCGCGTGACCTTCCGCCACGGCGCGCCCCGCGAGTTCGACCTGGTGGTGGGCGCGGACGGCGTCCACTCCGGGGTCCGCGCGGTGGCGTTCGGCCCGGAGACGGCATTCCGCCGGGAGCTGGGCTACCACTTCGCGGGCTTCACCGCGCCGAACCACCTCGGCCTGGACCACAGCGGCCTCGTCTACAGCGAGCCGGGGCGCAGCGCGATGGTCGCGAGCAACCGCGAGCCGGGCACGGTCAGCGTCGGCCTGTTCTTCCGCGGGGACCCGCGTGGTTACGGCCGTCCGGACCGGCGGCGCCAGCAGGAGCTCCTGGCCGAGGTGTATGCGGGCTCGGGCTGGGAGATCCCCCGGCTGATGCGCGCGGTGCCGGACGCGGTGGACCTCTACTTCGACACCGTCGGGCAGATCCGGCTCGACCGGTGGTCCTCCGGCCGCGTGGTGCTGCTCGGCGACGCCGCGTGGTGCGCCGGTCCCGGTGGCTCCGGCACCGGACTGGCGATGATGGGCGCCCAGATCCTGGCCGGTGAGCTCGCCGCGGCCGGCGGGGACCACGAGACCGCGTTCGCGCGGTACGAGCGGCGGCTGCGCAAGCCCGCGCGCGTCGGGCACAAGAACGGCGCCGGCTCGGCCGGCTTCCTGGTGCCGGCCACGCCGCGGGCGATCGGCAACCGCAACCGCGGCTACCGGATGATGACCGGTCCGGTGTCCGGCAAGCTGCTCGACCACCTGGGCTACCGGGCCGCGAACGCGGTCCGGTACCGGGAATACCGCGACCGGGTGGCGAGCTGAGCGGGGCGGACGGGGCCCGGGTCGTTCGGCCGACCGGACGACTTCCCCGGGTGGTCCGCGGCGGAGCCGATAACTTGGACCGAGGCAGCGTCGGCCACCCGGGAGGCCCCACCGTGAACGCACTCGTCCGCTCGTACCTGTTCCTCCGCCGCGGGATCGGGGTGCTGGGCTTCGCCCTGCCGATCCTGATGATCGCCGGCAAGGAGGTCCTGCAAGGCGGTGGCCTGCTCGGCTCGCTGAGCGGCTACTACTACAGCGACATGCGCAACGTCTTCGTCGGCATCCTGTGCGCGATGGGCGTCTTCCTGATCTCCTACCGCGGTTACGGCCGGGTCGACGACGTCGCCGCCGACATCGCGGCGGTCGCGGGGATCGGCGTCGCGCTGTTCCCGACCAGTCCGGCGTCACCGACCGGCACCGAGCACGCGATCGGCGTCGCCCACCTGGTCTTCGCCGCGGTGTTCTTCCTGACGCTGGCCTTCTTCTGCCTGTTCCTGTTCACCAAATCGGACGGTGCCGTGCTCACGCCGAGGAAAAAGGCGCGCAACGCGCTGTACCGCGCGTGCGGGGTGGTGATGCTCGTGAGCCTGGCCCTGATCGTCGTCGTGGGCTTCTTCTTCGACGACGCCACGGCTTCGCTGCACCCGACGGTCTGGCTGGAGTCGCTGGCGATCTTCGCCTTCGCGCTGGCCTGGCTGGTCAAGGGGGAGACCCTGCTGGCCGACCTCCCGCGGTCGCGGTCGGCGGCGGCGCAGCCCGCCTGATCCATCCACTGTGGACGGATTAGCGCACCGCCTCCGGTCCGGCGAACTGCTGCCACTCGGCCGCCCACCGGGCCGCCCGCCGGCGGTCCAGCACCCCGCGGGCCACCCAGTAGGCCCCGGCCAGCAGCCCGATCGCGCACAGCCAGGCGAAGGCGCCCACGAGCACGCCGTTGGTCACCGCGTCGGCGCGGGTCAGCGGCGCAGTGGTTTGCCTGCCGCGGTGGTCCAGCCAGATCGGGGTGCGGGAACCGGCGGCCGCGTCCCCGGCGGGCACGGTGACCACGCCGGTGTGCGGCGCGCCGCCGTGCGGCAGCCGCCAGCGGGCGGTCACGCGCGAGTGCTGGGTGATCGGCGCCCCGTCGCCCACCGAGGCGGGCTGCGGCGCGGTCTTCAGCACGGTCGCGGTGACCTGGTGGCGGGAGCCGGTCTGGGCGTCGGCGGCCGACTCCTCCATGGCCACGTCCGCCCGCCCCAGGGCCACCACCAGCGGGAGCGCCAGCAGGGCGAGCAGGACCGTCGTGGCGAGGATGAGGCCCTCGAGCCGGTCGGACCGCCGCACCAGCGGGTTGCCGACGGCGCCGAGCCGCCGGAGCACTCGCCGGCAGAGGTGGGGCGGGCGAGCACCCCGGACCGTGTTCCGCATGTCCCCCATGGTCCCCTGACCAGCTCGGATGCGCTGTGTCCGGTACAACGTTTCACCGGGATTCCGGCAGAAACCGGTGTGTTCCTCAGCACCCCGGGCGTCCGGGCCGAGGCACGGGGGTGAGCGGACCCACCGCCGAAGGGGTCAGTCGACCAGCCGGAGGGTGGCGGTCGGGCTGTGGGACTTGCGGCGGTTGAACCCGCTTTCGGCGACGATGCCGAGCTGGATCGCCCGGTCGGCCGGGGCCCAGTAGCCGGTGCGGACGAAATAGCCGTCCATCGTGCAGAGGCGGTTCGCGGTCCGGCGGGAGCTGATCGTTTCCCAGCCCCATTGCCGTCCGCTCGCCTCGACGCCGTTGCGCCGGACGTACAGCCGCGGATTTCCGATTTCCCGGCAATAGGTGCTGCCTTCGGAGATGTAGAGCACCCCGTCGATCTTGTAGAAGCGCTTGCCGTCGAGCAGGCTCACCTGACCGGAGAGGGTGAAGCGGACCTGGCCGCCCTCATGGCCCTGCATCGGCCACTGGACGCAGAATTCCTTGGTCGTAACCTCGAGCGACTGGGTCATGGCCGTTCCCCTTTGCTGACCGGGCTGGAGGGTCCTGTGAAAGATAGGGAAAAAACCGGGCCCGAGGTGGGGCGGAGAATGGTTTTCACCCGATGAGGCCCATTCGGGAACGGATAGTCACCGGTGGGGCGATTCCGCTGTTTTCAACGCCTCTGGGTGATGGCGGACACGGCAAGTGAAATCGCGTGACCTCGGCGGGGTGGTCGGCCACCGGTTTGGCGGGTGGCGAACGGTTCGTCACCTCTCGGCGATGTCGCCAGCGTGAGCGGGACCACGACGCTCGTCGTGGTGAGTCGAGGCGCTCGGCGTTCACCCGCGCCGGAGGTCCGGCTCAGGTCGCCTCGCCGACGAACCGGGACGCCACTTCGCGCAGTTTCACGTCTTCGCGCCGGGACTGTTCGAGGAGTCGCCCAGCGGCTTCGTCGGCGTTGATCCGGTGCGCGGCCATCAGGATGCCCTTGGCCTGCTCGATCACGGCCCGGGACTTCAGCGCCTCCTTCGACACTTCGGCGAGGGATTCCGCGCTGTCACGGTGATGACGGGCGCGCAATCCGAAGCGCACGATGGCGACGTACAGCGCGAGAGCGGCGGGCGCATCGTCGGGGAAGCCATCCCGTGCGTACACCGCCAGCGTGCCCGGGGTGCCGCCGACGGTCAGCGGCGAGGTGAGGCAGTCCGCCTCGTTCGCGGAAATTTCGCCGGTGGTGAAGCTCGCCGTCGTCGCTCCCGGTACGGCCCGCACCGCCTCCGCGCACACCACGTCGAACACGTCCGGCGCCTGATCGAGCCCCTCGGTGAGCGAGGACACAGCCGAGTGCAGCCGTTCGAGAGCATCCGCCCGCTGCGGTCTTCGGAGGGCCTCGTCGATCGTGCTCACCCGCCGACCAGGTCCGCGACCGCGCCGACCAGGCGGTCCACCTCTGCGGTGGTGGTGTAGGGGGCGATGCCCGCGCGGACCGCGCCCGTGTCGCCCAAGCCGAGGTGACGGGAGCACTCGATGGCGTAGAACGTCGCGGCCGGCGCGTTGACGCCGTGTCGCGCCAGGTGCTCGTACACGTCCTTCGGCGCCACGCCTTCGACCGAGAACAGCACAGTGGGCGTACGCCGGCGGTCCGGCGAGCCGTAGCGGATCACCCGGGGCAGCGCGGCGAGACCGGCGTCGAGGCGTTCACGCAAGGACCCCTCGTGGGTTTCCAGCTCGGCCATCGAGGTCAGCAAGCGCTCGCGACGAGTGCCCTCACCAGGCACGAGACCGGCCAGGAAGCCGATCGCCGCGGTGAGCCCGGCGAGCTGCTCGTAAGGGAGCGTGCCCAGCTCGAACCGCTCGGGCACGGCGTCGCTGGAGGGCGCCAGCTTGTCCGGGCGCAGCGTCTCCAGCAGCTCCGGCGCGGCGGCCAGCAGCCCCAGGTGGGGGCCGAGGAACTTGTACGAAGAGCACGCGTAGAAGTCCGCGCCCAGTTCGGCGAGGTCCACCGGCGAGTGCGGGGTGAGGTGCACTCCGTCGACGTAGCTCAGCGCACCCGCTTCACGCACCTTCGCCGTGATCGCCGGGATGTCGGGCCGGGTGCCGAGCAGGTTGGACGCCGCGGTCACGGCCACCAGCCGCGTCTTCGGCGACAGCAGCGAGGCCACCGCCTCGACCGGCAGTTCACCGGTCTCCGGGACGAAGTCGGCCCAGCGCACGGTGACCCCGCGGGCCTCGGCCGCCTGGATCCACGGGCGGATGTTGGCGTCGTGGTCGAGCCGGGTGACCACGACCTCGTCGCCGGGCCGCCAGTCCTTCGCGATGGTCCGGGAGAAGTCGTAGGTCAGCTGGGTCATGCTGCGCCCGAAGACCACGCCTTCGGGCCGGGCGGCCAGCAGGTCGGCGACGGCCTGGCGGGACTCGCCGACGATGCCGTCGGCGCGGCGCTCGGCGGCCGTGACCGACCCCCGGTTGGAGATGGCCGCGCCGAGCGTGGCGGCGACCGCCTCGCCCACCACGTCCGGCACCTGGGACCCGCCGGGCCCGTCGAAGTGGGCGGCGCCCTCACGCAGGGCGGGGAAGTGCTCGCGGATCGTGTTCACGTCGTAGGCCACGTCGCCCAGCATGCCGCAGATCGGCCGCTTGGCAAGGTGAGACGACCGGTCATATGCTCACGTGATGCCTCGCCCCAGCGTTCGTGAGGTGATCGTCGAGACGGCGGTCGCCCAGTTCCACCGGCACGGGTTCGCGGCCTGCTCGGTCGACACCATCACCCGGGCCGCCGGCGTGCCGAAGGGGTCGTTCTACAACCACTTCAAGAGCAAGGAGGATCTCGGCGCCGAAGTCGTGGCCCGGTACGCGGCGAAGTCCGCCTGGGGCGCCGTCCCCCACGGCCGCGGCCCGATCGAGCACCTGCGGGCCCGGTTCGGGGTGCTGCGCGACGGGCTGGTCGCCGCCGAGTTCACCCGGGGCTGCCTGATCGGCAACATGGGCGCCGAGCGCGCCGACCACAGCCCGCTGATCCGCGAGCAGGTCGAGGCGGGCCTGCGCGGCTGGTCGGGCCGGATCACGGAGGCGATCCGCGAGGCCCAGCGGGCCGGCGAGGTCCCGGCCGACCGGGACGCGGACCGGCTGGGTCGGTTCGTGCTGGACGCGTGGGAGGGTGCGATCATCCGGGCCAAGGCGGCGAAGTCCGCGGCCCCGCTGGACGACTTCTTCGCGGTCGTCTTCGGCACACTGCTGTAGGAGGGGGAGCGCTTGCTCGCCGAACTGGTAGCCGAACTGCTCACCCGGCCGCTGCCCTGGCCCATCGTCCAGGCGGGCGATCCGGTGCTGCGCAACCCGGCGCGGCCGTACGAGGGGGAGCTGTCCGCCGAAGCACTGGCCGCGCTGGTCGAGGGCATGAAGGTGACCATGCACGAGGCTCCCGGAGTGGGCCTGGCGGCGCCGCAGATCGGCCTGCCCGTGCGCATCGCCGTGGCCGAGCACCGGCCCGGCGCGGACCCGTCGACGCTGCGGGCGCGGGGGATGACGCCGCTGCCGTTCCGCGTGCTGGTGAACCCGCGTTACACGCCGCTGGGGTCGGAGCGCGCCGCGTTCTTCGAGGGCTGCCTCAGCGTTTCCGGCTGGCAGGCCGTGGTTTCCCGCCCGTTGCGCGTGCGCCTCGAAACGCAGGACGAGACGGGCGCGTCGGTGGACGAGGAGCTGGCCGGCTGGCCCGCCCGCATCGTCCAGCACGAGACCGACCACCTGGGCGGGATGCTGTACCTGGACCGGGCGGAGCTGCGGAGCCTGTCCACCAGTGCCGCCGTGGTCGCCCGCTGGTCGCAGCCGACCCCGGCGGACGCCGCCAGGGAACTGGGTTTCGACCTGACTTCTGATTGATTTTTCCTTGTACCGCAACGGTTCGATCCCGCTCGCGTGATCGGGGCGCGGGTTTTGTCGGTGCCCGCTGCTAGCTTCTGCCTCAGTCGGCGAAGGCCGGCGGGGAGGGCTGGTCGTGGCACTGAAATCATTGCGGGACAAGGAAAGAGCGTTCAGGTCGGCGCGTCGGTGCTCGGTGCTCGTGCGGCCGAATGCCGGCAATGCGGTGCTCATCGAGCGCGCGGGGCTGATGGCGGCGGTCCGGCGGATCACCGCCCCGATCCGGGAGCCGGAACCGAGCCTCGGTCTCGGAGCGGTGAATGCCCTTTTCGGACGGAGAGCCGTGCTCACCGCCGCCGGGAGGCGGTGGTCGCCACCGATCCGGCGGCGACCGCGGTCACCCCTCGATCCAGCCGTGGGACCGCGCCAGCCCCGTCACGCACCGCCGCACGGCGAGGATCTGCTCACCCGTCAGCGAAGACGCCTTGGCCAGCAGCTGCTCGGTGACCTCCTCCAGGAACTCGTGCTCCGGCAGGACGTCGCAGAGACCGTCGTCGTGCAGGGGGCGGGAGTCCTGCTGGGACCGGGAGTCGGACCCGGCCCGGCCCGAACCGCCCTCCACCAGGCTGACCCGGGAGGCCTTCAGTCCCCGGTCGCCCTCTTCGGTGTCGAACTGGAGCTGTACGCCCGGCGCGAGCAGCCGCTTGTCGAACTGAATGTCGTTCACGTGCAGGAAGACATCGTCCCCGCCGTCGTCGGGCGAGACGAAACCGAACCCGCGATTCTCATCGAAGTGCACAACTTTACCTGTGACCACAGCACTGTCCTCATCCTCGAAAAACCCACTGGACGGATCCCCGGCACCGTCCCCGGCAGGATAGCCACGCCCGCCGCGGTCGCTGCGGGGCCCACCCTCCAACCCCCGGCCCGGGTCCGCGGCGCCGTCCACTCCCTGGGGACGGAGCCCGACCCACGGCCGGTCCCCGTCCTCGCTTCGCCGACCGGGGCCCCTCGGGTGCGGACGGCTGAACGCGGGTTACTTTCCTTGCACCCAAACGGTTTTCGGGTTCACGAACGAACGGGGGCCGAACGCGGCCAGTTCCCGGCCGTAGCCCGAGTTGCGGGTGCCGCCGAAGGGCACCTCCGGGGTGGACTCGGTGAACTTGTTGAGGTACATCATGCCGGTGTCCACCTCGGCGATGAACTTCTCCTGCTCGGCCTCGTCGGTGGTCCAGGCCGAGCCGCCGAGGCCGAAGGGGGAGTCGTTGGCCACGCGGACCGCTTCGTCGGCGCTGCCGACGCGCCAGACCAGCGCGACCGGGCCGAAGAACTCCTCGTGGTGGCCGGGGGAGCCGTCCGGGATGTCGGCGAGCACCGTCGGCGGGTAGAAACAGCCCTCGCGGTCCAGCGGCCGGCCGCCGGTGAGGAGGCGGGCGCCCGCGGCCACGGTGTCACGCACCTGCTGGTCGAGCGTCTCCACCGCGTCGGCCGAAGACATCGGGCCGAGGTCGGTGTCCTCGGCCATCGGGTCCCCGATCTTCAGCCCCTCCATCCGCTCGACCATGTGCCGCAGGAACTCGTCGGCGATGCTCTCGTGCAGCACGAACCGCTTGGCGTTCACGCAGGACTGCCCGTTGTTCAGCATCCGCGACGCCACGGCCTGCTTGGCCGCCTCCTCGACGTCGGCCGAGGGCATCACGATGAACACGTCGGCCCCGCCCAGCTCCAGCACGCTCGGCTTGATCGCCCCGCCCGCCGTCGCGGCCACCCGGCGCCCGGCCGGCTCGCTGCCGGTCAGCGTCACCGCGCGCACCCGTTCGTCCTCGACCAGGCCCTCGACCGCCGAGGACGGGATGAGCAGGGTCTGGAACGCCCCGGCGGGGAAGCCCGCGCGGCGCAGCACGTCCTCGATCTTCAGCGCGCACTGCGGGACGTTCGAGGCGTGCTTGAGCAAGCCGACGTTGCCTGCCATCAGCGCCGGCGCCGCGAACCGGAACACCTGCCAGTACGGGAAGTTCCACGGCATCACCGCGAGCACCGGACCCAGCGGCTCGTACCGGGTGAGCACCCGCGCACCCTCGACCGGCCAGTGCTCGTCGGCCAGCATCTCCTCGGCGTGGTCGGCGTACCAGCGGCAGCCCTTCGCGCTCTTGCGCACCTCGCCGACGGCGGACGCCAGCGTCTTGCCCATTTCGAGCGTGGCGAGCCGTCCCAGCTCCTCGGCTTCCTCGTCGAGCAGATCGGCGGCGCGCCGGAGCCAGTCGGCGCGCTCGGCGTACGAGGTGTGCCGGTAGCTCGCGAACGCCTCCGCCGCCTGCACCAGCTTGGCTTCGAGTTCGCTCTCGGTCAGGGCGTCGAACGAGAGCAGCCGTTCACCGGTCGCGGGGTTCACGGATTCGATGGCCACAACGCACTCCTTCATCGGCGGTTCTCGTGGGCGGGATACCCGCCCGCCCCCGGCACCGAAACCGCCGTGGTTGGCTCAGCACAGCGCCGGGCTCGGCCGTCCTGGGCCGGATTCACTGGGCGTCGGCCCGGCCGGGCCGTGACCGCGCTCGAAGTCCAGCAGGTGCCGCTTGCGGTCGAGCCCGCCGCCGTAGCCGGTGAGGCCGCCGTCGCGGCCGTCCACCCGGTGGCACGGCACGACGATGCTGACCGGGTTCCGGCCGTTGGACGGCCCGGCCGTGCGCGAGGTGGCCGGGCGGCCGATCCGCGTGGCCGGCTCGCCGTAGCTGGTCGTCTCGCCGCACGGGATGGTGGTCGACGGGCGCCGGACGGTCTGCTGCAACGGGGTCCCGCACCAGGCCGGCGGCAGGTCGAATTCGGTGAGCGAGCCCGCGAAGTACGCCTCGACCTGCGCGATCACCGCGTGGGACGGCCGTTCGTCACGCTCGCCGAAGGTATTCCACGGCGGCTGGTGCCGGTGCTCGGTCAGGTAGAGGGCGGCGACGCGGGCGACGAGGGCCAGCTCGCCCACCGGGCTGTCCACCGTCGTGGGCGCCGTGGTGGTCAAGGTCGCTCCTCATCCCGTGGGCATGCGGTTGACGGCGTGGTCGCCGGTGGCCCACAGGTACTGCACGGCGTACGCGCGCCAGGGCCGCCAGCGCTCGGCGTGCTCGATCAGGCCGGCCGGTTTCACGGGCAGCCCCAATGCCTCGGCGGCCAGCTTGATCCCCAGGTCGGTGGGGATGAACGCGTCGGGGTCGCCCAGCGCGCGCATGGCGATGGTCTCCACCGTCCAGGGCCCGAAACCGCGCAACGCGCCCAGCCGCGCCCGTGCCTGGTCCCAGTCACCGCCCCGGCTCAGGTCCACTTCTTCGGAGGTCAGCGCGTCGAGCAGGCCGAGCAGGGTGGCCCGGCGGGACTTCGGCATCGCGAGGGAGTCGGGATCGAGGCCGGCCAGTTGCTCCGGGAGCGGGAACAGGTGGGTGAGCCCGCCCTCGCGGTCCTCGATCGGGGTGCCGTGGGCCAGCACGAGCCGCGAGGCGTGGGTGCGGGCCGCGGCCGTGGACACCTGCTGGCCGAGCACGGCACGGACGGCGAACTCGTCCGGGTCGGTCGTGCGCGGCACCCGGCGGCCCGGGTTCTTCGCGACGAGGGGCGCGAACGTGGGATCGGCCGCCAGTCGTTCGTCGACGGCGACCGGATCCGCGTCGAGGTCCAGCAGCCACCGGCACCGGCTGATCGCCGCCGCGAGGTCGCGCAGGTCGGTGAGGTCCAGCCGGCAGGCCACGTGGCCCGGCGCCGGGCGCAGCGAGACGATGCCGTGGCCGTGGGGCAGCCGCAGCGTCCGGCGGTACGCGCCGTCTCGCCATTCCTCCACTCCGGGCACGGCCGTGGCCGCGAGATGCCCGAACAGGTTGTCCGGGCACAGCGGCTCGCGGAACGGCAGCCGCAGCGAAATCCCGCCCGGCGCGGCGATCTCGGTGCCTTTCGCGCGGGCCCGCAGTTCGCCGGGGGCCAAGGCGAAGACCGCGCGCAGGGTGTCGTTGAACGGGCGAAGGCCGGCGAAACCGGCCGCGTGCGCGATGTCGCCCATCGGCAGCTCGGTCGTCTCCACGAGCAGCCGCGCGGTCTCCGCGCGCTGAGCCCGGGCGAGGGCCAGCGGCCCGGCCCCCAGCTCGGCGTGCACCTGCCGCTCCACCTGCCGGACGCTGTGGCCGAGCCGCGCCGCGAGTCCGGCGACCCCCTCCCGGTCGATCACCCCGTCCGCGATCAGCCGCAGGGCCCGCGCGACGAGGTCCGTCCGCTCGTTCCACCGCGGCGAGCCGGGCGAGGCGCCGGGGCGGCACCGTTCGCACGCGCGGAAGCCCGCCGCCTGGGCCGAGGCGGCGCTCGGGTGGAAGCACAGGTTCTCGATCTCGGGCGGCACCGCCGGGCAGCTCGGCCGGCAGTAGATCCCGGTGTTCACCACGGCGGTGAAGAACCAGCCGTCGAACCGGTCATCTCTGGACCGCACCGCGTGGAGGCAGTGTTCGGTGTCTTCGTGCACGGGGACCAGTCTGCCCGTGAGGACCGACAAAACCTTGCGAAAGGACGACTGCTCGCTTCGGCGATCGTGGACGGCCGCCGGACCCGGGGCGCGACGTCCACCTCAGACGCTGGTGGTGGTCCGGGCCGGCCGGGAGTCGGTCACCGAGAGGCCGGCGACCAGCCCGGTCAACCCGCGATGAGCTCGGGTGAAGAAGACGAAGACCAGGTTCGCCGCCAGCCACCAGGCGCTCAGCGCGGAGGGGTGCCCGGTCGCCGTCGCCAGGCCGGCCAGCAGGAAGTAGCCGCCCGAGCCGACCAGGAAGCGCACCACGGACGCGAGGGCGGAGGGCTTCCCCCCGTCCTGGCCGACCACGGTCAGCAGCACCGCGCGCTGGCCGATGGTGGCGCCGTTGCCGGCCAGCGGCACCACGAGCAGCGCCACCACGGCCGGCAGCCAGCTACCCAGGGTGGCGTCGAGCAGCGGACGGCCCGGGCCGGTGAGCCGCGCCGGATCGCCGAGGTACTCCACCGCGCGCACGCAGACCAGCAGCGCGGCGCCGAGAACCGTGACGCCCACCAGGTCGAGCGCCATGCCCAGCAGCCGTCGTCCGGTACGGACCGGACGGGGCTCGTCCGCGTCCCGCCGGTCGCGCGAGGCGCGCCACAGCACCGGGGCGAGCAGCACGCCGACCGCCGCGCCGAGGGTGTTCGCCACCAGGTCACCGGTGTCGAACAGCCGGTACGGGCACGGCAGCAGGAACCAGACCCCGGTCAGCTGCGTGAGTTCGATGGACAGCGAGACGCCGAACCCGCCGACGATCGCGGCCGCCGCCCCCCAGCCCAGGAACCGCCGGGCGAACACACCCCACGGCACGAACAGCGCAACGTTGAACAGCACCTGCCGCAGCGCCGGGTTGTCCAGCAGACCGGTGTCGAACTGCCGCATGTCACTGAGGAACTGGAGGGGGTTCCACACCGGGTGCCGCAGGGAGGTGTGCGTGGCGCAGTACGCCGCGCTGAGGTCGGGGAGCGGCACCAATGTGTACGTGACGAGCGCGAAGCAGTAGACGAGGAAGGCGACGCCCGCGACCGCCCGGCCCACCCCGAACTCGCCACGCCGCCGATAGCTGATCGCGACGTAGGGCACGACGAGCACGAACGCGAGCCCGAACCCGGCGAACAGGGCCAGCAACGTCGGCCCGCCCCACTGCGTCACCGCTGCGTCCCTCCCCGACCGTCGATGCGGAGAGGGTATCCACGGCGGACGCGGGCCACCGGCCGGACGCGTACCCCGGATCGGGTGGTTCGGCCCGCCGGGTGGTGCCGGGCCGGTCTCGCAGTAGCCTGCAGGAAAAGCACCCGAGAGGAGCGGTCGTGGACGACGACATCGAGGACAACGCCGATACCGGCGTGCTGGACTCCGAGGACACCCTGCAGGACGGCGACCCCTACGACGAGGGTTACTCACCGCCGGAGCGTCCGCTGGCCGTCACCGATTGGGGGACCACGGCCAGGGAAGAGCTGGCCGGTGAGAGCTGGGAAGGCCGCCTCGCCCGGGAAGCCCCCGACACCCCGTACGACGACAGCGACGGCCTCGGCGACAGCGAGGACAGCGACGGCGAACTGCTCGACGACGAGGTCGGAGACCGGCGCGCGGGCCGCCTGGTCGCGACCGACCAGGGCTTCGGCGTCGCCGGCGACGAGGAACTGCACGCTTCCGACGTCGGCATCGACGGTGGCGCTGCCTCCGCCGAGGAAGCCGCCGTGCACGTGGTCAGCCCCCAGGACCTCTAGCCGGCACGCGCTCCGCGGTACCGGGGCGCGCGACTCACGGCCGGCCACGGCCCGGCGGCGGAGGTCCCCAAGCCGACCACACCGACGCCGGGAGCACGTACGGCCGCAGGAGCCCGGTCAGCTCGGCGTCCCCGTGCCCGTGCAGGTGATCTTCGGCGATCCGGCGGGCGGCCCCGGCCAGGAAATCCGCCACCTGCACCCGGGGATCGGTGCGGGAGTCGACGAACCGCAGTTCCGGCCCGGGCCCGAGCAGCTGGTCGAGCCGCTCGGGCGTGAGCGACGGCTGTTCGTCGTGGACGACGGCGGTGGGCCGCCAGTGCGCGACGGTGTCGACGAGGGCGGGCATCAGCGGGTCCAGCGGCGGCACGAGCCGGGGATCGGCCAGCAGCCGCGCCCGCAGCTCCTCGACGTGCGCCCGAGCCCCGGCGAACTGCCCGGCCCGAGCGAAGAACTCCGCGGGCGACGTCCCGTCGCGGCGGGGCGAGGTGCGCAGCAGATCGGTGAACGAGCGGAGGAATTCCGTCCAGCCGGTCACTCCGTGGATGCGGGTCCCGGCCCGGTGCAGCGCGAGGGCTCGCGCGTCCGGGCGCCGGCTGAGGCATCCGGGGTAGGGAACCTGGTCCACGAGCAGGTCGACGACCTTGCCCGCGGCGAACAGCGCCTTGTCGGCCACCAGCACACCGGCGGCCCCCAGCAACGGCCCGGAGGGGCCCAGCAACCAGGCCAGCGTCGTCCGGTGCTTGCTCCTGAGCAGGTGATTCGCCTTGTACTCCAACGCGGGCGAGCGGATCCGTTCACGCAGTTCGCCGACGCACCCGGCGGCCTCGGCCACGGTGAGCCGCACACCGGCGTGGGCGAACACGTCCGTGTTCGCCCCGATGAGGTTCTCCCCTTCGGAACCGGACTCGTCGCACGCGATCTCCACGACGTCCCCGGCGAAACCGCGCCTGGGCCGCACGCAGCCGGATCCTGCCAGACCGGACCGGCCGTGGCGACCCCGTTTCGCGGACCACCCCTGAACCGGCGCTCCCGGATGGGCTCGAGCCCCGCCCCAGCGCACCATGGCGGGGACGAAGGGAGTCGTCATGGCGCTGTCGGAGGAAGAAGCCCGAGCCCTGGACGACGTGCGCCGGGGCCTGGTGTCAGTCCACAATGGATACCGCGGGGCGACCGAGTGCTACCTCTGGTCCGCGGGCGGCCGGGTTCCGCTGTGGGAGTGCCAGGCCCTGGACCGCCTGCTGCGCCGCGGCCTGGCCGCGATATCCGCGCACCGCGGCGCCGCGGACACCCCGCTGGTGCTGACCGACTTGGGCCCACCGGCCGCCTGAGCCAAGCGGCTCGCCCCGCCACCGGTGCGACCGGTCCTTTGTGCACAGTGGGCGTCAAGCCGCTGAGCGTTACCGGTGCCGTCTTGCTTGCGCCGTGTCGTGACGCGGCCCTTGCCCGGGCTGCCGGATGGGGGCGACCGGCTGTCCGGAGGGCGGTCGAACACCATTCCCCCCGTCGGTCGGCGGCTCGCGGCGAAGACCCGAGCCCCCGGGCGCCGGCCTGTCTCCGACTGGCCAAAAGGGCAGGTCACCCCGAACCGGACCCCCGGCGACCGGCGGACGGCAGTACTCTCCCCGATCGGGCCGTCCGAACCCCACCGGCCCGGACCCGCGCAGGTGAGGGATCGATGCGACCGGCAGGTGAAGACCCACGATGAGTGAACAGCCGAACACTCCACTCGGCGCACCCTGGGCCCAGCAACCACCCCGGCCCCCGGCTCCGCCCCCGGCCTCCACCCCCGGATCGGCCCCCCACCCCGGCGCGCCCTCGCCCCAGCCCCCGGCGGGCTCGAACCCGAACCCGCAGTCCGGCGGACCGTGGTCGCAGCAGTCGTCGCCGGGGCCAGGCTCGCCGTCGCAGCCGGGTGGGTCGTGGTCGCGGCAGTCGGGGCCGGGTTCGCACTCGCAGCCGGGTGCGCCTGGGCCGCGGCCGCCGGTGGTGTCGCCGTCGGGATTCGCGCCGGGCTTCAATCCGCAGTCCGGTGGACCGTGGTCGCAGCAATCGCCGACAGGGTCACAGCCGCAGTCGCCGGTGGTGTCGCCGTCGGGATTTGCGCCGGGCTCGAATCCGCAGTCCGGTGGCCCGTGGTCGCAGCAGCAGCCGCCGACAGGGCCGGGTTCGCAGCCGCTGTCGCCGGTGGTGTCGCCGTCGGGATTTGCGCCGGGCTCGAATCCGCAGTCCGGTGGATCGTGGTCGCAGCAGCAGCAGCAGTCGCCGACAGAGTCGGGTTCACAGCCGCTGTCGCCGGTGGTGTCGCTGTCGGGATTTGCGCCGGGCTTGAATCCGCAGTCCGGTGGATGGTGGTCGCAGCAGCAGTCGGGGTCGGGTTCGCCCTTGCCGTCCGGTGGGTCGCAGCAGCCGCCGCTGGGGGCGGATTCGCGGGCTGGTGTGACCTGGTCGCAGCAGCCCGCCGCGCCGTCGGGGTCGGGGTCGGAGCCGAGCTCCCCGCCCGGTGCGCCGGGGTTGCGGGATTCGGCGGTGCCGTCTTCGGGGGCCGCGGCGGGGGTGGAGCGGAGTTCGCCGGTCGGTGGGGCATCGGAGCAGTCGCCGGTCTTTCCACCGGGGGACGGAGTTGGGCCGGAGCCGGACTCGCGGCCGGACGCCGCCGCGGTACCGCCGTCGCCGCACCCCGTGGCGCCGCCGCCGGAGCCGTCTTCCCAGTCTCCGGAGCCGCCGACCGAATTACCGGCGTCACCGGCTGAGCCGGTGCGTGGGGGCGGGCCGGAGGTGGACGGGCCGCTCGGGGCGCCGTGGGCGCGGCATTCCCGGCCGGTCGCCGTGGCGGCGCCACTCCCGGCCGCGCCGGGGGCGGGCGAGGCCGCGCCCAGGCGCCGGCGGTGGCACGGGCTCGGGATCGCGGCGGTGGTCGTTCTGCTCGCCGTGCTCGCGGGGGTCGCCGTGGAGCACTACCGGTCGCCGGCGGCGCCACCGCCCGCGCCGGCGTCGGCCGGGCCGGCGGGGATCGACGTGGCGGCGGTGGCGGCGAAGGTCGGTCCGTCGCTGGTCAACATCGAGGTGAAGCTGGGGCTCGACGGCGGGGGTGCGGCGGGGACCGGGATCGTGCTCAGCGCCGACGGGCTGGTCCTGACCAACAACCACGTGGTCGAGGGGGCGGTCGAGGTGCGGGCGGTCGACGCCGGCCGCGGGCGGCCCTACCCCGCTGCGGTGCTGGGGTACGACCGGAGCCACGACATCGCCGTGCTCAAGCTCGACGGGGCGTCCGGGATGACCCCGGCGCAGCTCGGCGACTCGGCGAAAGTCCTGGTCGGGGCCGGGGTGGTGGGACTCGGCAACGCGGGCGGGCTGGGCGGGAAGCCGGTCGTTTCGCCGGGGCGGGTGACCGCGCTGGGCCAGTCGATCACCGCGTCCGACGAGACCACCGGCGCCACCGAGACGCTGACCGGCCTGATCCAGGTCGACGCCGACATCCGGTCCGGCGACTCCGGCGGCTCGCTGGCCGATTCGCAGGGCCGGGTGATCGGCGTGGACACCGCTTCCGGGGCGGGCTACCAGTTCGACGAGGGGCAGCGGCCGCACGAGGGGTACGCCATCCCGATCAACCAGGCCGCGGCCATCGCGGCGGAGATCGTGGCCGGGAGAGCCTCGTCGACCGTCCACATCGGACCCAGTGCGTTCCTCGGCCTGACCGTGGTCGACGGGGGCAACGGCTCGGGCGCGCTGATCAAGTCGCTGGTCGCCGGCGGGCCCGCCGCCAAGATCGGCTTGAAGCCGGACCTGCTGGTCGTCGCCATCGACGGGCAGCCGGTGGGGTCCGCGACCGCGCTGATCACCATCATGGACACCCACCACCCCGGTGACCAGCTCAAGGTCACCGTCGCGGGAGGGGGCGGGCGGCAGGCCACCGCCACGGTGGTGCCGGACCGCGGACCGGTCGGCTGACCCCGGCGAGACCCGCGCCGCCCGGATCGCCCGGCCCCGGCGCGCGGACCGGGGCGGCCGGGTGAGCCCGGCGGGCCCAGCCGCTCACGCGGTCTTATGGTTCCGCGCACTACGGTGAGGGGAACTTCGCCGGTTCGGGAGGGTGGTCCGGATGGCCGGGTTGAGATCCCGTCACCGCCGGGAGGTGGCGGACGAGGCGCTCGTCCGCTCGCTGTTCGACGAGCACGGCAAGGCCATGCTCGCCTACGCGAACCGGCTGCTCGGCGACCGGGGCGCGGCCGAGGACGTCGTGCAGGAGGCGCTGGTGCGGGCCTGGCGCAATCCGGACAGCCTGGTCAACGGCAAGGGATCGGTGCGCGGCTGGCTGCTGACCGTCGTGCGCAACCTGGTGATCGACCAGGTCCGGGCCCGCGACGCACGGCCCGCCGAGGTCGCCGAGTCGCCGTCCACCGTCGCGGTCGAGCGGGACCACTCCGACCAGGTGGTGGACTCGATGGTGGTGCTCTCCGCCCTGGACGGGCTGTCGTCGGAGCACCGTGAAGTGATCGAGCAGATGTACCTGCACGGCCGGACCGTGAGCGAAGCCGCCGAAACCCTGGGTATCCCACCGGGGACGGTGAAGTCCCGCTCGTACTACGGCCTGCGCGCGCTGCGCGAGCTGTTCCGGAACCAGCGGGCGGAGGGGGTGGCCTGATGGGCGTCAGCGACGAGCACGAGGACCTGTCCGGTTACGTCGCCGGCGAGCTGTCCGCGGGCGGGGCCCAGGTCGTCGAAGCGCACCTGAAGACCTGTGCGGACTGCCGCACCGAGGTCGAGTCGCTGCAGGAGATGCGCGAATTCCTCGGCACGCTGCCGCCCGAGGCCCTGCTGGACGGCCCGCCCGAGCGCGGTGACCTGCTGCTGCAACGCACGCTGCGCCAGGTCCGCTCGGAGGCGCGCACCGCGGCCGGGCGCGGGCGGTTCGCCGCCATCGGGGCCGCGGTGGTGATCGCCGCCGTCGCGCTGGGGGCCGGGGTGCTGCTCGGCCGGGCGGGTACGGGCGGGCCTTCGGATGCGGGGCCGCCGCCCGCGACGTCGAGCCCGGTGCCGGGCACGAAAACCGTCACCGGTACGGGCACCGGGACCCGGTTGACGGCCCGCATCGTGCCCGCCGTGGGCTGGGTGCGGGTCGAGGCGGACGTGACCGGCATCCCGGCCGGTCAGAAGTGCCGGCTCGTGGTGGTCGGCCGGGACGGCGATCGCGAGGTGGCCGGTGGCTGGCTGGTGTCGGAGCAGTCCTCCCGAGAAGGCGCCAAGCTCTACGGTTCCGCGCCGCTCGACCCGGCCGACGTCGCTTCGGTGGTGGTCGAGAACACCGACGGCCACGAGTTCGTCCAGGCGGACGCCTGAGCCGGGCGGCTGATCAGCGCGGACACCACGGGCCGAAAGTACGAGCGGCCCCGGCCGTCCGGGCGAGGTGCCGGGCCCGCCGCCGGGGCAAGACTGCGAGGCATGAGGAAGATCGTCCTGCTGGGCCTGGCCGGGCTGGGGCTCGCGGCCTGCGCGCCGTCGCCCTCGGTCACCGCCGAGTTCCGGGTGGAGGGTCAGGGCACCGCGCGGCTGGAATACCGGTACCCGGGCTCGAAGCTGCCGGAGGTGGTGACCACGCAGCTACCGGTGATCATCGACCGCAGCCCCGAAGGCGGGGGTCCGCTGACCCTGAGCGTGCGGCCCGCGTCCGGGATCGTCACCTGCCGGATCGTGGTGGACAAGCAGGAGGTGGCGAAGCAGACCGGCGGAAACGTCGACTGCCGGGCCGAACTGCCCGGCGCCGCGCCGGACTCGTGAGCGCCGGTGGCCGGGGCTAACCGGCCAGCCAGGTGCGCACGTGCGGCCAGGCCACGCCCTCGGGGTCGGTGATCCGGAAGTGGTCGAGCCCCGGCAGCTCGAGGTAATCGATGGGGTCCCCGGCGGACCGCGCGGCGGCGACGTACGCGCGGCTGTGCGACACGGGGACGCGGACGTCGGCGTCACCGTGGACGATCAGCTGCGGCAGGCCCAGGGGCAGGCCGGTCAGCGGGGACGCGGCGGGGTCGGGGGCGGTGAGGAAGAGGTCGGTGGCCTTCTCGCCCAGGCCTTCGGCCGAACTGCGGGGCAGGTCGGTGAGCGGAGCGAGGCCGACGGCCGCGGACAGTCCCGCCCGGGCGGCGGACAGGAGGGCCAGGTGACCGCCCGCGGAATGGCCGATCGCCACCTCGGGACCGGCACCGGCATCGCCACCGTCCGCGCGGACGGTGGCGATCGCGGCGAGGACGTCGTCGAGGGTTCGGGGCCAGCCGCCGCCGTCGCCTTCGGTGCGGCGGTATTCGATGTTCACCGCGAGCCAGCCGGCGGCGGCGAGTTCGGCGCACAGGGGGTCGAGCTGGTGCAGGCCGTGGCGGGCGCGCCAGAAACCGCCGTGCAGCAGGAAAGCCGTGCCGCGCACCGGTGCGGCGCCGTGCACCTCGACGAACTGGCTCGGCTCGTCGCCGTAGCGGAGGGTCCTCGTCATGCGGCCATTACATCAGCCGGCGCGGAACGCGGCGAGGTGCGCGTGAGCCTCCACCAAACCGTCGTACGAAGCGCGATAAGCGTTGTACAACGGCGTCAGGTCCGTAGCCGGTTCGAAGACGCGCTCGACGGCGACGGTCTCGGCGGCCGCCGTCTCCACGTCGGGGAACAGGCCCGCGCCGACCGCGCCCAGCAGGGCCGCGCCGAGCGCGCCGCTGTCGCACACGCGAAGCCGTTCGATCGGGCGGCTGATCACGTCGGCGTGCAACTGGGTCCACAGGTCGCTTCGCGCGCCGCCGCCGGAGAAGGTCAGGGACGGCAGGGGCGCGCCGCATGCCTCGTCCACCGATTCCAGCACGTGCCGGGCCGAGCAGGCCACGCCGGTCAGCACCGCGAGCGAGAGGTCCGCGCGGCTGGTGCCCGACCCGAGCCCGAGGAAGCTGCTCCGCACCTCGGCATCCCACAGCGGCGCCCGTTCGCCCTGCAGGTACGGCGTGAAGACCACCCCCGGCGAGCCGCCGGCGGCCGACGCGAACACGCCTTCGGTGCTCTGGCCGGACACGCGGCCCCACCACCGCACCGCGTCGCCGGCGGCCTGCGTCGGCCCGGCGTGGACGAAAAGCCCGTCGCGCGGCGGGAACCGCACCAGCCCGCGCACGGCCCTCCCGCGCCGTGACGCGCCGGCCACCACCAGCGAGGTGCCGCACGAGATCAGCCCCCGGCCCGGTTCCGTGGTGCGGGTGCCGAACACCGAGCCGAACGCGTCCATGGTCCCGACCACCACGGGCGCGCCGCCCAGCTCCGGGGCGGAGCCCAGCGGGGCCTCGGGTTCGAGGAGTTCCGGCAGCCGTTCGGCCAGTCCGTCGACCAGCGCGACGGCCTCGGGCAGGTAACCCTCGGCACCGGCGATCCGGACGCCGGAGAGCTTGTCCGCGGCGACGCGCCCGGTCAGCCGGGCGCCGATGAAGTCCTTGGGGCTCAACAACCAGCGCGCCCGGGCCCACAGCTGCGGCCTTTCCCGCGCGAACCACGCGGCGCGCGCCCCGGCGAAGGACGCGTCCAGCACTACCGGCCCGCCCCAGATGCGGGTCTTTTCTTCGGCGGTGAACCGGGCGTCGAGCTCCCGCGCGAGGCCGGCGCACCGCTGGTCCTGCCAGATCACGGCCGGGGTGAGCGGGTTCAGCCCGGCGTCGGCGAGCAGGTGGGTGTTGACCTGGCTGACGATGCCCGCCGCGCGGACCGAGCCGGTCGGGAGTCCGGAAAGGACGGTCCGCAACGCCCTCACGCAGGCGCGCCACCAGTCCTCCGGATCCTGCTCGGCCCAGCCCGGCCGGGGCCGGCTGATCGGGTACGCCACCGAGTGCGCGCCGGCCGGGCGCCCGCCGGAGGTGAACGCCGCCACCTTGACCGCGGTCGTGCCGACATCGATGCCCAGCACGATCTCGCTGTTTTCCATACCCCCACCTCCGCCGGGCCGACGACCACCGCCCGGCTCGGCGAACCGGTGTCCACAGTGGATGAAGACGAGCCTGGCCGTCACGCGGTGGCGCCGGCCTCCGGGCCGAACCAGCGAGCGAGGGCTTCGCGGAGGGCGTCGGGGTCCGGCTTCTCGTCCGACGAGGCCCAGGCGACGTAGCCGTCGGGCCGGATCAGCACCGCCGTCGGAGCCTCGCCCGAGGCGGTGGTGGTGATGGTGTCGACGCGGTCCCGCCACGGGGCGGCCACGGCCGCCGTCGCCGCGTCCGCAGTGAGGTCGAGCAGGATCGGGCGGGCCGCGTGGGCCGCCTCGGTCAGCCGGTCCTGTTCGTCGAGCTGCAGGTCCGGGGCCCAGCGGCCGGTGAGCGGGTGGGGGTCTTCGCCGTAGCGGACGTCCGAGCCCGCCATCAGCGCGGCCAGGTGCGCCACCACGTCCGGGTGCCCCAGCAGCTCCCCGAACAGCTCCCGCAGCGCGGTGACCTCGGGCCCGGGTGCGGTCAGCACGCCCTGGGCCTCGGTGTGCATCACGACGCGGCGGCTGACCGGGCGACGCTCGGCCTCGTAGCTGTCCAGCAGCCCGGGCGGGGCCCAGCCGTGCACTTCGGCCGCGAGCTTCCAGGCCAGGTTGGCGACGTCCTGGAGCCCGAGGTTCAGCCCCGGCCCGCCGATCGCCGAGTGCACGTGGGCGGCGTCGCCGACCAGCAGCACCCGGCCGCGGCGGAAGGTCTCGGCCAGCCGGGTGTTGCCGCTGATCACGCGGCGCAGCTGGTGCGGGCCCGGTCCGGTCGGGGGGCTGATCGGCAGGTCGGTGCCGAGCACCCGGCGGATGCTTTCGCGCACCTCCTCCAGCGTGACCGGGACCTCGTCGCCCGGGGCGGGCCGGTCGCGCTCGCTGGTCATCACCCCCGGGTTGGCCGGGTCGAACGGGGCGAACGCGAACAGCCCGGTCTCGGTGCGGAAGTGGGCGAACGGCCGGATGACCCCCACCCCTTCGAGCCGCAGCCCGCCGGTCTCCGGGTCGCGCACGGAGTCCGGGAGGCTGACCGACGCGGTGCGGGACACCTGGTTTTCGTGGGTGACCCCGGGAAAACCGATCCCGGCGAGCTTGCGGACCGTGCTGCGCCCGCCGTCCGCGCCGGCCACGAACCGGGCCTGCAGCCGGTACGGGCCACCGGGGCCCCGGACGTCGATCTCACCGGTTTCCGGGTCGAGGCCGGTGACCTCGTGCCCGCGGCGGATCTCCACCCCGAGCTCCAGCGCCCGCTCCTCCAGCGCGCGTTCGAGCTCCCGCTGCGGCAGCGGCAGGATGTACAGCGGGTTGTCCGGCACCTCGGCGAGGTCCAGCGGGAACGCGCCGAAGACGTACCGGGGGGCCGGGGCCGGGGCCTCGCTAACGGAGAGGCGCTCGTACAGGCCGCGTCGGTGCAGCAGCCGGACCACCTGGCCGACCAGGCCGTTCGCGCGGAAATCGCCGGAGCGCTCGGTCAGCCGCTCCAGCACGACCGGCCGGGCCCCGGCCAGGCTGAGCTCACACGCGAGCATCAGCCCGGTGGGCCCACCGCCCGCGATGACGACGTCGATGGTGGACATGGTCCCCCCTGGGGTTCAAGGATGGGCGAGGCCGCCGGCGACGGCGGCGAATGCTTCACGCAGCAAGGTGCTGAACAGGCCCGGCGGGTCCGCGCGGACCCATTGCTGCATCGTCGCGCGGATGGCCCCACCGGCCGCGATGGCGACCAGCACGGGGTAGAGGTCGGTGCTGGAATCGGTACCGGTGCGCTCGGCGACGGCCTCCGCCAGCGCTGCCTCGGTGGCGGCGTAAGCCTTGAGGAAGGCCCCTTGCAGGGCGGGCTCGGCCAGCATCAGCCGGGTCCCTTCGATCCACTGTGGATCCGGAACCCACTCCGGCGCGCCGTTGAGATCTTCGGCGAAACGGGTGAGCGCGGCTTTCGTGATGGCGGTCCAGAGCGGCTCGTCGGCGGGGCGGGCGCGCAGCTTCTCCGCGATGCCGAGGACCCGGTCGTGGTGGCGGGCGACGATGGCCTCGGCCTTGCCGGGGAAGTAGTTGTTCACCGTCCGGGGCGACACGCCGGCCTCGGCCGCGATGTCTTCGATGGTGACCTGGCGCAGCCCTCGCCGCACGGTCAGCTGGACCGCGGCCCAGCTGATCTGGGAGCGGGTTTCCTGACGGCGGCGGTCACGCAGGCTCGGACGGTCGGGCATGGGACCCAAGGTAGCTCAAACTTGCGTATCACGCAAAGAGTGCGCATCACGCAATCATCGAGAGGGGACAAAACGGAGAAGCCCCGAGACCCAGCCGGGTCTCGGGGCTTCTGCGTAGAAATGGGGGCAGATCAGTCGGTGACGCCCTTGATGGCGTCCTTGACCTTCTCGCCGGCCTGCTTGAGGTTGCTCTTGCCCTGCTCGGCCTTGCCCTCGGCCTGCCACTGCTCGTTGTCGGTGGCCTTGCCGACGGCCTCCTTGGCGCGGCCCTTGAGCTCTTCGGCCTTGTTTTCCATCTTGTCGCTCATCGGCGGATCCCTCCTGCGGTCTGTGCTTCTGGTCTACCCGGGTCCGTGGGAGCCGAAACTTCTTCTTGCCGTGGTGTCCGACCCGGGGCCCGGCCGGGGCGGCGCACGTCACAGCGTTCGCGGCTGCCGGTCGCCTCCGTCACCGGTCCCGCAGGTGCGGTGCCACGAGCGTGACTATCGACGCAGCCTCCGGTCCGTGAGCACCGCGTGGCCGACGCGCCGGGCGGAAAGCGCCTACGGTTGCGGCGTTCTCGCCCACCCAGACCCCGGGACTGTCCACATGCGCCTCTCCACCCGCAACCAGCTCACCGGCACCGTCTCGGCGGTCAAGCCCGGCTCGGTGATGACCGTCGTGACCGTGCGGCTCGACGGCGGCCAGTCCGTCACCGCCTCGATCACCAAGGACGCCGCCGAGGAGCTCGAGCTCGAAGTCGGCAAACCGGTCACCGCGCTGGTCAAGTCGACCGAGGTCATGCTCGGCGTCGAGTGAGTCATACGGCCCGCAGCAGGCTCAGCGGTGATTCGACGCAGTCGGCCACGAACCGCAGGAAACCGCCCGCCGTGCCGCCGTCGCAGGCCCGGTGGTCGAAGGCCAGCGTCAGCTCGGTGATCTTGCGCGCCACCACCTGGCCCTCGACGATCCACGGGCGGTCGATGATCCGCCCGATGCCCAGGATCGCCACCTCGGGGTGGTTGATGATGGCCGCGGAGCCGTCGACCCCGAAGACGCCGTAGTTGTTGACGGTGAACGTGCCGCCGGTCAGCTCGGCCGGCGCCAGGGTGCCCGCCCGCGCCCGCTCGGTCCGCTCGGCCAGCGCCGCGGACAGCTCCTCGACGCTCAGCCGGTGCGCGTCCGGCACCACCGGCACGACCAGCCCGCGGTCGGTCTGCGCGGCGAACCCCAGCCGGACCGCCGAGGGGACGACGATCTCGGCCCCCTCGATCCGCGAATTCAGCTCCGGGAAACGGCGCAGGCCGGCCAGGGCGAAGCGGGACAACAGGGCGAGCAGGCTGACCTTCGGCGCGGCCGGGTCGGCGTTCAGCGCCGCGCGCAGCTCCAGCAGCGGGGTCGCGTCGACATCGACCCACACCGTCGCTTCGGGGATCTCCCGCCGCGACCGGGCGAGCTTGTCGGCGACGGTCTTGCGGATGCCGCGCAACGGGATCCGGTACTCGTCGGCGGCCGGGCCGGGATTCGCGGCGGGGTCCGGGGTGACGGCCGCGCGTTCGACGTCGGACCGGCTGATCAGCCCACCGGTGCCGGAACCGGTGAGCGCGCGGAGGTCCACCCCGCTCTCCCTGGCCAGCCGCCGGACCAGCGGCGACACCACGCGGATGCGGTCCTGGGCGGATTCCGGCACCGCGGACACCGCGGGCCGCGCCGAGCCGCGCGGACGCCGAACCCGCCGGGCCTGCGCGGTGCCGGTGCCGTAGCCGATCAGCACGTTGCCGCTGGCCGGGGCCGGGGTCACGACTCCGGGCTCGGCGAAACCGGTTTCCTCCACGGTGATCAGCGGGGTGCCGACCGCGAGGGTCTCACCCGCCGTGCCGTGCAGCGTCGCCACGCGCCCGGCGAACGGCACCGGGACCTCGACGCTCGCCTTGGCCGTCTCGACCTCCACCACCGTCTGGTCCACGGTCACGGTGTCGCCCACCGCCACGTGCCACGCGACGATCTCGGCTTCGGTCAGCCCCTCACCGAGATCCGGCAGCTTGAACACGGCCATCAGGCACCCCCACCGGTCGCCGGGGCGCTGTCGGCCCACTGCAGCCGCTCGATCGCGTCCAGGATCCGGTCGACCCCCGGCAGGTGGTGCTGCTCCAGGTTCGGGGGCGGATAAGGGATGTCGAAACCCGCGACGCGCAGCACCGGCGCCTCCAGGTAGTGGAAGCAGGACTCCGACAGCTGGGCCGCGACCTCCGCGCCGTAACCGCAGAACCGGCTCGCCTCGTGCACCACCACCGCGCGCCCGGTGCGGCGCACGGAAGCGGCGACGGTGTCGAGGTCGAACGGCGAGAGGCTGCGCAGGTCGATCACTTCGGCGCTGTAACCCTCCTCCTGCGCGGCCTCGGCGGCTTCCAGCGTGGTGGCCAGGGCGCCGCCGTAGGAGATCAGCGTGAGGTCGGTGCCGGGACGGCGCACGACGGCACGGTCCAGGTCCGAGCCGCGGTGGTCCAGCCGCGCGGTCTCCCTCTCCCAGTACCGGCGCTTCGGCTCCAGGAAGATCACCGGGTCCGGGCTGTCGATCGCCTGGCGCAGCAACGCGTACGCGTCGGCGGGCGAGGACGGCGTGACGACGCGCAGGCCGGCCGTGTGGGTGTAGTAGACCTCGGAGGAGTCGCAGTGGTGCTCGACCCCGCCGATGCCGCCGCCGTAGGGGATCCGGATCACCATGGGCAGCTCGACCCGGCCGCGCGTGCGGTTGCGCAGCTTCGCGAGGTGGCTGGTGATCTGCTCGAACGCGGGGTAGGCGAAGGCGTCGAACTGCATCTCGACCACCGGGCGCAGCCCGTTCATCGCCATGCCGACGGCGGTGCCGACGATGCCGGCCTCGGCCAGCGGGGTGTCGAACACGCGGGCCTCGCCGAAGCGCGCGGCCAGCCCGTCGGTGACCCGGAAGACCCCGCCGAGCGTGCCGACGTCTTCCCCGAAGACGAGCACCCGCCCGTCTTCGGCCAGCGCGTCGGCCAGCGCGCGGTTCAGCGCCCCGGCCATGGTCAGGGTGCCCGGAGCGGACGTCGGTTCGGCGAGTGCGGTCATGCCTGGTTCCCGGGGGTGAGTTCGGCGGTCAGCTCGGCGGCCTGCCGGCGCAGGGCGGCGGTCGGCTGGGCGTAGACGTGGCGAAACAGCTCCGCCGGGTCCAGCTCGGGGTCGGTGTTCATCCGCTCGCGCAGGGTGGCGGCCTCGGCTTCGGCGCGGGCATCGATTTCCTGCCGCCGCGCGTCGTCGAGCAGGCCGCGGTCGGTCAGGTACCGGTCGAGCCGCGCGATCGGGTCGCGGGCCAGCCACTGCTCGACCTCGGCGCGGTCGCGGTAGCGCGAAGCGTCGTCGGCGTTGGTGTGCGGCTCCACCCGGTAGGTGAGGGCTTCGATCAGGGTCGGGCCCTCACCCGCGGCGGCGCGGGCCAGTGCCCGCTCGACCACGGCGTGCACGGCGGCGGCGTCGTTGCCGTCCACCAGCACCGACGGCATCCCGTAGCCGATTCCCTTGTGCGCCAGGGAGGGCGCGGCGGTCTGCTTGGCCAGCGGGACGCTGATGGCGTAACCGTTGTTCTGCACCAGGAAGACCACCGGCGCCTGCCAGACCGCCGCGAAGTTCAGCGCCTCGTGGGTGTCGCCCTCGCTGGTGGCGCCGTCACCGAGCAGGACGAGCGACACCGAGTCCTCCCCCTTCATCCGCGCGGCGTGCGCGAAGCCGACGGCGTGCAGGGTGTTCGTGGCCAGCGGGGTGCACTGCGGCGCGACGTTCGCGCGGTAGGGGTCGTAGCCGCAGTGCCAGTCGCCCCGCAGCAGCGTGAGCACCTCGACCGGGTCGACGCCGCGGGCGACCACGGCCATCGAGTCGCGGTAGGTGGGGAACAGCCAGTCCTGCGGGCGCAGCGCCAGGATCCCGCCGATCTCGGCGGCCTCCTGCCCGCGCGCGGACGGGTAGACGGCGAGCCGGCCCTGCTTGGTCAGCGCCGTGGCCTGGGTGTCGAAGCGGCGGCCCGCGACCATGCCCTGGTACAGCCGCAGCAGCACTTCACCGTCCGGCAGCTGAAGCCCGGGATCGGGCACCGGGCGGCCGTCGGCGGCGATGAGCCCGAGCGGCTCGGCGCTGGGCAGCAGGTGCGAGGCGTCGGCCCGTTCCGTGGTGGTCACCGGCAGCTCCGATCCGATACGGCGATGAGACGGTTCAGGCGAATCCTCACCCCCGGGCGATCAGGTATCCAGTGATCGTGGCGAAGTGTGGAACAATGGCCGGCTGAGATCTTGTGGACTGGATGAATGGTGTGGGGAGAGGTGAGCATGGCCGAGGCGAGTGGACGAATGGCGGCCGTACTCGACGAGGTCGACCTCAAGCTGATCGCCGAGCTGAAGGCCGACGGCCGGGCTTCGATGCGCGCGCTGGCCGAACGCGCGCACATCTCGCGCGCGGGCTGCTACACACGGGTGGAGCGGCTTCACCGCGAAGGCGTGATCACCGGGTACGCCGCTGTCACCGACCCGCGGCGCATGGGCAACGGGCTCTCCGCGTACGTGTATCTCAAGGTCACGCAGAACTCCTGGCGCACGGTCCGGACGGCGCTCAAGCAGATCTCCGAGATCGAGCACGGTGGCCTGGTCTCCGGCGACAACGACCTCATCCTGTTCGTCCGCACCCGGGACGCGGACAGCCTGCGCGACCTGGTCTTCGAACGCCTCCAGTCGATGCCGGACGTGCTCTCGACCCACACGGTCCTGGTCTTCGACGAGCTGTAGGGAGACGAGCGGCGGCAGCCACCGCCGGACGACGCTGTTCCGGAACGCGCGATCGCGCCGTCGGGTTCGGGCTGCTCGGTGGTTCGCTCGCCGCACCTTTCGGGGAGCGGCGGATCACGGCGGCTGGCGGTCCGTGGGTCGGGGCGTGGGTCGGCGAGGTGGGGGAGGCCGCGGTGGCTTTTCGCCGCTCGGGGGAGTGGCCGCGCCGTGTCCGATCCCACCGGCGGGTTTCCTGCCCGTCGCCGGACCGCGCGGCCGATGGGACACCATCGCGGGCCAGCCAGACGGCGCCGCTTGGCACCAGCGCGCTCGGTGACCTGGATGGACTGCGCAGCCGGCCGTTCGCGGACCCGCACCCCGGCTGAGCCCGCGCGCGTTCGCGTCGGCCGGTCGGGTCAGGTGCGCTCTTTCACCAGGTACACGGCGTGCTCGATGTGTCCCGAAGGCGTTCCCGGCTGGTCCGTCAGGCGGTAGCCCGCTCGCTCGTACATGGTGATGTTGCGGGTGCTCTTGGCTCCGGTGAACAGGGTGAACCGGGGCACGTCCGCCGGGGCCTGGCTTTCCACGTGGCCGAGCAGGAACCGGCCGAGCCCGCGGCCGGCGAGGTCCGGAGCCACCATCAGGCGGCCGATCTCCCAGTCGCCGTCCTCGACCTGGCCGCGGACCGCGCCGATCAGCCGGGGGCCCTGCCGCACGAGCCAGACCTGCCAGGAGCTCGTCCACTCGCGGACCTCGTCGAGGCTTTCGTGCAGCGCGGGGATCTCCAGGGTGTCGTTCTGCAGCGCTTCCTGCACCCAGCAACAGCGTTGCAGCACCAGCAGCTCCGGTGCGTCCGCTTCGGTTGCGACGCTCAGGCGGGTGTCCGGGAGACCGGTCAGCTCATCGAGTTCCACTCATCCTGTCTAACCACCTTCCGGGACGGCCGCAACGGGCCGGCCCGCTGCGGCGCTCGTGACGATTCGTGCGCGGTCCGAGACCCTCGTCACCCGGGGCTTCACCAGGTGGGATTCCGGTGGCGGCGGGCGGCTCGGCGAACGCATGCTGAACCGGGATCCCGAGCACGGAATGGCAGGCAGGATGAGTTCGTCACCGCTGGACAACCCGGCGTGGACGGCCCTCACGGGGCCACACGCGCACTTCGCCGAACAGAAGGGGCAGGTGCTGCGGTATCCCGTGGACGTCAGCCCGTTCCTGGGGGTTCCCGACGCCCCGGACGAGCACCTTTGGCGGGACATCGCCGACCTGGCCGGCCCCGGCGCGACGGCGGTGATCGTCGGCGGGGCCGGGGCGCTGCCGGAGGGGTGGACGCGGCTGAACGACATCCCGGGCGTCCAGCTCGACGGTTCGGGCCTGGCGACGCAGGCGCTCGAGGTCGAGGGTTCCAATGCTGGGGGAGCCAGTGCCGGGGGACTCGGCGCCGGGGGACTCAGGGCCAGAGAATTCAGCGTCGGAGAACTCAGCGCCGGAGAACCAGGCCCCGAAGAGTTCAGGGCCGGAGAACCCAGTGCCGGGCAACCCAGCGCCGGGGGACTCAGGGCCGGGGGACTCACGGCCGGAGAACTCAGGGCCGGAGAACTCAGGGCCGGAGAACCCGGCACCGGAGAACCCGGCGCCGAAGAGTTCAGGGCCGGAGGGCTCATCCCGGTGCGGCTGGGTGAGGCCGACGCGCCGGAGATGCTCGACCTCGTGGCCTGGACCCAGCCCGGGCCGTTCCTGGCGCGGACGGTTTCGCTGGGCACCTACCTGGGCTTCCGGTCCGAGGGCGCCCTCGTCGCCATGGCGGGGGAGCGGATGCATCTGCCCGGCTGGACCGAGATCAGCGCGGTCTGCACCGACCCGGCGTTCCGGGGGCGGGGGCTGGCGGCCCGGCTCGTGCGCGCGGTCGGTGCCGGGATCCGGGCCCGGGGCGAGGTGCCGTTCCTGCACACGGCGGCGTCGAACGTCAACGCCATCCGGCTCTACGAATCGCTCGGGTTCCGGCTCCGGCGGGAGGTGGTCTTCTCCGCCGTCCGGGTGCCGGGCCCCGCCGAGTCCTGATCGGACGGACAGTTTTCCGGCCTGGTGGCGAGAATCCGGCGAAACCAGGCGAACAGGCCGCTTCCGGCCGGTCGGCGGCGGGGCTAGCGTGATCGTCCGTGAGCGAAGTCTTCCTGTCGATCCACGTGCTGGCGGCGATCCTCGCCGTCGGGCCCGTGGCCGTGGCCGCCAGCATGTTCCCGGCCGCGCTCAAGCGCGGCGACACCGGCACGCTACGGCTGCTCCATCGGATCTGCCGGGTTTACGCGTGGGTGGGCATCGCGGTACCGGTGTTCGGTTTCGCCGTCGCGGGCACCATGCACGTCACCGGTGACGCCTGGGTGCTGGTGTCCATCGGGTTGACCGCCGTCGCGGCGGCCGTGCTGGTGCTGCTGGTCCTGCCGGGCCAGCGCGCGGCGTTGGCCGAGCCGGGAGCGGAGCCCTCCGGTGGGGCGGCCGCCGCTGTCGACATCCGCCTGGCGGCTCGGCTGGGGATGGTCACGGGGGTGTTCAACCTGGTGTGGGCCTTGGTCACCGTATTGATGATCATCCGGCCGGGCTCGTCCACCGGGGCGTGAGCCTCCCGGCCGGAGCAAGGTCACGGCGGGCGATTCCGTCCATAGTGGATTGTCCCGGGTAGGGGGGAGCTAGGGGTCGTTCGGCCGGGTGGCCCGGTGTTAGCTTGGCTCGTCGAGACGGCGCCGGGTGCTGTGGGGGCCCCGGTCGTAGACGAACGGGCGGTGGGTCGACATGGCCGGAACTTCCGAGGACACCGAGGAGAACTGGTTCCGCCGGTTCCATCCCGCGCCGCAGTCCGCGGCGAGGCTGGTGTGCCTGCCGCACGCCGGCGGCTCGGCCACTTTCTACTTCCCGGTCTCACGCTCGCTCGCACCCGAGGTCGAAGTGCTCGCCGTGCAGTACCCGGGACGGCAGGACCGGCGGCACGAACCGTTCCTGACCAGCATCGGCACGATCGCCGACCGGGTGGCCGAGCTGCTGCACGACAAGACCGACCGGCCACTGGCGCTGTTCGGCCACAGCATGGGCGCGATGATCGCCTACGAGGTGGCGCGGCGGCTCGAACAGGCGGGCCACCCGGTGGAGGCACTGTTCGTCTCCGGGCGGCGGGCGCCCTCCCGGCAGCGTGACGAGAGCGTGCACACCCGCACCGACGACGGGGTCATCGCCGAGCTGCGCCGGCTGAGCGGGACCGAAATGGACCTGCTGGGCGACGAGGACGTGGTCCGGATGATCCTCCCGGTGGTGCGCAACGACTACCGCGCGGTCGAGACCTACCGGCCCACCGCGGGCCCCCCACTGGCGACGCCGGTGGTGGCGTTCACCGGCACCGACGATCCGGTGGCGTCGGTGGACGAGGTCGCCGCCTGGGCCGAGCACACCTCGGCCGACTTCGAGCTGGTGCCGCTGGCCGGAGGGCACTTCTTCCTGACCCGGCACCAGGACGTGATCCTGCGGTACCTGACGGATCGGCTGGCCGGCAAGGAGCGGGCGCATGTCTGAGGCACCGGCCGTCGGGGGAGCCTTCGGCAACCGGCTCGTGGAGCTGCGCGAGATCAAGGAGGAGGCGCGGCGCGGGCCGGACGAGGCCGCGACCGTCCGGCAGCACGAGCGCGGCAAGCTGACCGCTCACGAACGCATCGAGCTGCTGCTCGACCCGGGCACGTTCACCGAGATCGAGGCCCTGCGCCGGCACCGGGCCACCGGGTTCGGGCTGGAGCACCGCCGCCCGTACTCCGACGGCGTGGTCTGCGGCTGGGGCACCGTGCACGGCCGCACGGTGTTCGTCTACGCCCACGACTTCCGCGTTTTCGGCGGCGCGCTGGGAGAGGCCCACGCGCAGAAGATCCACAAGGTGATGGACCTGGCCGAGGCCGCGGGCGCCCCGCTGGTCTCCCTCAACGATGGCGCCGGCGCCCGGATCCAGGAGGGGGTGACCGCGCTCGCCGGCTACGGCGGCATCTTCCAGCGCAACACCCGGTGCTCCGGGGTGATCCCGCAGATCTCCGTGATGCTCGGGCCCTGCGCGGGCGGTGCGGCGTACTCGCCGGCGTTGACCGATTTCGTGTTCATGGTCCGCGGGACCTCGCAGATGTTCATCACCGGCCCGGACGTGGTGCAGGCGGTGACCGGTGAGGAGATCACGCAGAACGGCCTCGGCGGCGCGGACGTGCACGCCGGCACCTCCGGGGTGGCCGCGTTCGTCCACGACGACGAGCGGAGCTGCCTCGAGGACGTGCGCTACCTGCTCTCCCTGCTGCCCTCGAACAACAACGAGGCCCCGCCGCACCAGCCGGCCGGCGATCCGGCCGACCGCCGCACCGACCGGTTGCTCGACCTGGTACCCACCGATCCGAGCCGCGCCTACGACATGTGCGGCGTGCTCGAAGAGATCGTGGACGACGGGGAGTTCCTCCAGGTGCACGCCGGCTGGGCCGCCAACGTGGTCTGCGCGCTGGCCCGGCTGGACGGCCACGTGGTCGGCATCGTCGCGAACCAGCCGGCGATGCTGGCCGGGGTGCTCGACATCGAGGCCAGCGAAAAGGCCGCGCGGTTCGTGCAGACCTGCGACGCGTTCAACATCCCGCTGGTGACCCTGGTGGACGTGCCCGGCTTCCTGCCCGGAGTGGACCAGGAGCACGGCGGCATCATCCGCCACGGCGCGAAGCTGCTCTACGCCTACTGCAACGCCACCGTGCCGCGGGTCCAGCTCATCCTGCGGAAGGCCTACGGCGGCGCGTACATCGTGATGGACTCGCGCTCGATCGGCACGGACGTCTCGCTGGCCTGGCCGACGAACGAGATCGCGGTCATGGGTGCGGAGGGCGCGGCCAACGTGATCTTCCGCCGCGAAATCACCGCCGCCGACGATCCGGAGACCGTGCGCCGGCTCAAGATCAAGGAGTACCGGACCGAGCTGATGCACCCGTACTACGCGGCCGAACGCGGGCTCGTGGACGACGTGATCGAGCCGGCCGAGACGCGCTCGCTGCTGATCCGTTCGCTGGCCATGCTGCGGACCAAGCACGCCGACCTCCCGGCGCGCAAGCACGGGAACCCGCCGGTCTGATGGGCGGGACGGGGAGGAAAGGGCTGGGAGCGCCGGAGGCGAGGGGGGTGGAAGCGGGCGGGTCGGGAGCGGGCGGGCCGGGGCCGGGAGCGCCGGAATTGGGACTGCTGGAGGCGAGAGGGCCGGGGCCAGTAGCGCCGGAAGCGAGAGCGCCGGAGGCGAGTGGGTCGGAAGCGAGAGGGCCGGATCCGGGACTGCCGGGCGCGGGAGGGCGGGGGCGGGGAGCGCCGGATCCGGGACTGCCGGAAGCGGGAGGGCCGAGACCGGGTGGGCCGGAACCGCGACTGCCGGAAGCGGGAGGGCGGGGGCCGGGAGGACCGAGACCGGGACTGCCGGAAGCGGGAGGGCGGGGGCCGGAAGGACCGAGACCGGGACGGCCGGAAGCGGGAGGGCAGGGGCCGGGAGCGCCGCCGGGACCGGGATGGCCGGAAGTGGCAACGCCGGGTGCGAGAGGGCTGGAAGCGGCAGCGTCGGTAGCAGGAGGGCCGGGGCCGGGAGCGCCGGAACCGGGACTGCCGGAGACGATGGGGCCGGGACCGGGCGGGCCGGAAGCGGCAATGTCGAAAGCGGGAGAGCCGGGGGCGAGAGGGCTGGAAGCGGCAGCGTCGGCGGCGGGAGGGCCGGACGTGCGGGTACTGCGTGGCTCTCCGGACGATGCCGAGCTGGCGGCGTTGTTCGCGGTTCTGTCGGCGGCCGGGGCGGCCGTCGAGATGAGCCGGGCGGAGGAGAAGACGGCACCGGCGGCCGCGTCACGGCGGCCGCGCCGGTTCCAGTCGGCGACGAGTTGGCGGGCGGTGCGCTGAGCCCAGTCGAGGACGACCGTACCCACGCCGGGATGGACAGGCGTGGGTACGGTCTTCTTCTTCGGGCCACCGGTCTTTCGGGAGGGGGCGTGTGGGAATCGCTGACGGTGGAACGAGGGAAACGCTGCCGAAGAAGGAGAACGACAGTGTCCACAATGGTCGGAAATAGGCTTCGTACGGCGGAGGGGGGCATGCCTCCAAGCTACCCGCCCGGATCGAACACCCGCACGATATCGATCGAGTGAATCAGGTCTGCACGGCCGTACTGTCCAAATAGGTCAGCACCGCGCGGATCCGGCGGTTCTCGTCCCGGCTGGCCTCCAGGCCCAGCTTGGCGAAGATGTTGCTGATGTGGTTCTCCACCGCGCCCTGGGTCACCACCAGCGACTTGGCGATCGCCGCGTTGGACAGGCCCTGGGCCATCAGGCCGAGCACCTCCGTTTCGCGGGCGGTCAGCGCGTCCAGGGGATCACGGCTGCGGGAGAGCATCTGCGCGACCACGTCCGGGTCGATCGCGGAGCCGCCGCCGGCCACGCGCCGGACCGCCTCCAGGAAGTCGGCCACGTCGGCGACGCGCTCCTTCAGCAGGTAACCCACGCCCGAGGTGCCCTCGGCGATCAGGTCGACCGCGTAACTGCCCTCGACGTACTGCGAGACCACCAGCACCGGCAGGCCCGGGATTTCCTGGCGGGCGGCCAACGCCGCGCGCAGGCCCTCGTCGGTGAAGGTCGGGGGCATGCGCACGTCGGCGATCACCAGGTCCGGGTGGTGCTCGCGGATGGCGACCAGCAGGTCTTCGCCGTTGTCGACCGCGGCGGCGGTCTCGATGCCGACGTCGGCGAGCAGGCTCTGCACGCCCGCGCGCAACAGGACGGAGTCTTCGGCGATCACGACGCGCATTTCACGGCTCCTCGACGGGGGGGCGGAAGGCTGGACGGGGGTTTCACCAGCGGACCGGCAGGTCGGCGCGCACCACCGTCGGCCCGCCCGCGGGGCTGACCACGGTGAGCACCCCGTCGATCGTGGCGGCCCGGTCGGCCAGCCCGGCCAGCCCGCCGCCGGGGCGCACCGAGGCGCCGCCGTGGCCGTTGTCCACGATCTCGACGACCACGGTGTCGGCGTCGCGGGTGACCCGGACCGACGCGCGGTCGGCGCCGGCGTGCTTGGTGATGTTGGTGAGCGTCTCGCTGACGATGAAGTACGTCGTGGTCTCGACCGGCGCCGGCGGCCTCGGCTCCACCGTCACCTCGACGTCCACGGGGATCGGCACGCGCGCGGTGAGCGAGGAGAGCGCTGCGTCGAGCCCGCGGTCCTGCAGCACCGGCGGGTAGATGCCGCGGGCCAGGTCACGCAGCTCGGCGACGGCGAGCTTGGCGTCGTGGTGCGCGGCCCCGATGAGCTCCCGCACGTCCGCCTGGGTGTCGTCACCGAGCTTGAGCTGCGCGCGCCCCAGGCTCATCGCGACGGCCACCAGCCGTTGCTGCGCGCCGTCGTGCAGATCGCGCTCGATGCGCCGGCGCTCGGCCTCCACGGCGTCGACGCCGCGGGCCCGGGAGTCCTTGAGCTGGCGCGTGCGCGCCTCCAGCTGCGCCGTCCGGTCCGGTCCGAGCATCGAGGACGTCAGCTCGCCGTGCATCGCGCCGATCCGCGGTGCGACGAAGATGCCGAACGGCGGTACCGCCACCGAGACGAGCCCGGCCACGAACTCGACGATGCCCAGCGGCAGCGCCACCAGCACGAACACCAGCTCGCGCCAGGTGACCGGGTCGACCAGCCGGGTCTGCCAGGTCGGCAGCAGCCCGCGGCCGTGCGGCCGCCGCACCGGCTCGGCCACCTCGATGCCCAGCATGGTGCCCACCCAGCGGCGTTCGAGGCCGGTGAAGCCGCGGACCACCGAGGTCGCGGTGATCAGGATCGGGATGCCGACCCACAGCATGGTGGTGGTGATGCCGAGCACCACCGACACCAGCGTCAGGACGAAGGCCAGCAGCCGGATCGGGAGGCTCGCGAGCAGGAAGCCGATGGTGCGGATGGCGTGCGGCCGCCGGGGTGCGGGCGTCGGCGTCACCGGCATCGGGCGATCCGCTCGAACTCCGGCACCAGCTCGTCCAGCGTCGGCGTGGCCAGCATCTCGTCACGGACCTCGAGGGCGCTCTCGCGGAAGCCGGGCTCCTCCAGCAGCCGCTGGATGCCTTCGCGGACCGAGCCGGGGGTGACCTGCTCCAGGTCCACCAGCAACCCGTTGCCGCGCTTGACCTGCGCCAGCGCCGAAACCCGCTCGCTCCAGGTCGTGCCGGGGATGACCAGCTGCGGGACGCCGTTGACCACGGCGTTGCCGATCGTCGCGCCGCCGCCCTGGTGGACGATGGCCGAACAGCTCGCGAGCAGCTCGTTCATCGGCACGAAGTCGACGGCGCGCACGTTGTCCGGGACCTTGGCCACGGTGGCCAGCTGCGCGGCGTTGAGCGTCGCGATCACTTCGACGTCGAGGTCCGCGAGACCGTTGAGCAGATCGGCCACCGAGGTCTCTTCGACCCCGAGCACCTGCCGGTTCGAGATGCCCAGCGTCAGCAGCACGCGTGGCCGCCGCGGCGGCTCCAGCACCCACCGCGGGATGGCCATCGGCTTGTTGTGCGCGACGAACCGGGCCGGCACGTAGTCCACGTCGACGCCTTCGTAGCGCAGGTAGGACGGGTGGCAGTCGATCGTCTTGACGCCGTGGCGCAGCGCCGGGTCGTAGTCCGCGCCGAACCGCCCGACCGCCGCCGACATCCACTCCGCGAACGGATCCGGCGCCGGGTCCTCCGGACGGCTCGCGCGCAGGTCGCGGTACTGCGCGGCGATCCGCGCGGTCTGGTCCGCCGCGTACATCATCCGCAGGTGCGGTACGCCGATCGCCTGCGCGACGATCGGCGCGGCGTAGATCATCGGGTCCCAGACGATCAGGTCCGGCCGCCACTGCCGGGCGAACCGGACCAGCTCGTCGAGCAGCGGCTCCGGGGTGGTCCAGCGGAACACCTCGACCCAGTGCTCGTACACGTTGCGCACGTACTCTTCGGTGTAGCACTCGGGCCGGCTTTCGGAGATGCGGAACCGGCCCTGCATCGCGTTGTCGCCCTCGACCTGCAACTGCCGGTGCCGGGCGATGTCCAGCTCGCCGCCGAACCACATCGCGTCGAGACCGGTCTCGGCGAACGACTCCACCTCGCGCGGGTTGCGCTGCCCGGCGAAGCGGACCTCGTGCCCGGCCGCGGCCAGCGCCCAGCCGACCGGCGCCATGCTGTAGACGTGCGTCCTCGTGGGGAAGACCATCAGCAAAACACGCATGGCCGCACTCTCCGGTGTCGCGGGGAAAACCACTGCTGGTACGGGAAAAGGGTAGTCGCGAGGCGCGGGCCGGCCGACCCGGGAAGCCGCGGCTAGGGGTCGCGCACCCCTGTTGCGCCGGCCGGGTCTTCCGCCGGGGATCCGTTGTGCAGTAGGGAGGTGATCGTCCTTAGCCGCGCTTTAGCCGCCCCTTAGGGGCTGGTGGGGGCGAGGCCGCGGCCGATAGACATGAAGGCGGATCCGGCGACCGGCACTCGGGGTGCGGCCGGGCGAGGAAGGCGAAGAGGTGATGGGCATGGCCGTGGCACCCACCGCGAAGGGCTGGGTTCCCTTCGGCGAGCACCGCACGTGGTACCGGGTCACCGGGGTCCCCGGCGCCGGCAGCGGAGGGCGGCCGTCCGTGGTCGTGGTGCACGGCGGGCCCGGCAGCACCCACGACTACCTGCGCAACCTCGGCGAGCTGGCCGGGCACGGGTGGCCGGTGGTGCACTACGACCAGCTCGGCAGCGGCGGCTCCACCCACCTGCCGGAGGCGGGCGCGGACTTCTGGACCCCGGAGCTGTTCGCCGACGAGCTGGACAACCTGCTGCACCGGCTGGGCATCGAGGACAACTACGTCCTTTACGGACAGTCCTGGGGCGGGCTGGTGGCCGCGCGCCACGCCGCTTTACGCCCGGACGGACTGCGCGGGCTGGTGATCGCGAACTCGCCGGCCTCCTACCCGCTGTGGCGCCAGGAGATGGACGTGCTCCGAGCGCAGCTTCCCCCCGAGGTCGACGCCCGCCTCCGGGCGCACGAAGCGGCCGGCACCACCACCGCGCCGGAGTACTTCGACCTGATGCGGGTGTTCTACGACCGCCACGTCTGCCGGACGGTGCCGTGGCCGAGCGACTACCTGGCCTCGTTCATGGAGATGGCCGAGGACAACACCGTCTACGCCACGATGAACGGGCCCAGCGAGTTCACCGTCTCGGGTACGCTGAAGGACTACTCCGTGATCGGGTACCTCGACGACATCGAGGCCCCCACCCTGCTCATCTCCGGCCGGCACGACGAAGCCACCCCGGCGACCGTCCAGCCGTACTTCGACCGGATCCACGACGTGCGCTGGGAGATCTTCGAGCATTCCAGCCACGTCCCGCACCTCGAAGAGCCCGAGCGGTTCCAGGAGGTCCTCCTGGGCTTCCTGCAGCACGTCCACCCCAGCGAGTCCGTGAGCCGGGCCGCCGAAAGAGAGGTCGCCAGTCATGGATGAGGCCAACCGGGCCGGATCGGCGGTCGTGTTCCCCGGGATGAGCCCGTGCCGGTTCGCCGACTTCGGCAAGTTCCTGCTGATCAACCCGTTCGCCCGCCGGCTGATCGGGGAGGCGAACGAGCGGCTGGGCTACCCGCTGGTCGACCGGTTCCGCGAGGCCGACGGCGACTACTCCGAGTACGCCCAGGTCGGGTTCATGCTGACCTGCCTGGCCCTGGCCGCCTGGGCCGAGCAGGAGTACGAGCTCAGCCCCGACTACTGCACCGGGCCGAGCTTCGGCGAGAAGCCGGCCAGTGTGTACGCCGGCTCGCTGAGCTTCCCCGACGCGGTGTGGATGACCGCGGAGCTGGCCCGCTGCCTCAACGAGTTCTTCGCCACCGAGTACACCGACGTGGTCACGCACTCGTTCGTCCGGACCCCGGAGGAGAAGCTCAACGAAGCCCTGGCCGAGCTGGAGGGACGCGGCGAGTGGTCCGACATCTCCTGCTACATCGACCACGACTTCTACATGGTCTCGCTGCGCGAGCGGAACCTCGACTGGCTCAAGCAGGCGATCCGGAGCATGGGCGGGATGTCGTTGTACACGATGCGGCCGCCGCTGCACTCGGGCGCGTTCGGGGCGCTGCGGCGCAAGGCCGAGGACGAGGTCCTGGGCGGCCTCGAATTCCACGATCCGCTGCTGCCCATCGTCGCCGACCAGGACGGCTCGATCGTGCGCACCGGCGAGCAGGTGCGCACGATGCTGCTGGACAGCATCGTCAAGCCCCTGCGCTGGACGCATGTCGTGTCCTCCTTGGAGCAGCTCGGCGTGCGGAAGCTGTGGGTGGCGGGACCGGACACGCTGTTCGGCCGGGTCCGCGCCACCACGAGCCGGTTCGAGGTGGTCACCGTGAACCCGCGGATGGCCCTGCAGCCGCGCCGCCGGGGCGCGGGACCGACCCGCGTCAGCTAGCCGGCTGGAGCTCGGACAGGGTCGCCCAGAGGCGGCCGGGGTTCTCGAACGTCTCCAGGTTCAGGGCGTCGTCGGTGAAGCGCACGTTGTAGTTCTGCTCCAGCAGGGAGAGCAGCTCCACGGTCGCGAGCGAATCGAGCCCGTACTCCCGCAGCGGGGTTTCGGCGGTCAGCGCCTCCTCGGCGGGCAAGAACGGAAGGAACGTGCGAAGGGTCTCGTCGAAAGTGCTGTCCCACATGTCTGCTCCGGATGACTAGGTTCGGATCTGCCAGGCATAAAACCGACCGCCCGGTTCGGTTTTGGACTCTACCGCGCGTCGCCGCCCCGGATCGACGCATCCGTACCCCTATTCATCGCGGAGGACACGATGGACACCAGCTTCACCGGCGGACTGCACTCGCGGTTCCTGCGCGGGCTCGAACGATCGGACGGCGGGGTGGCCGTGCACGTCGGCGACCAGGCCGTGCCCTACGAGCGGCTGCACGAACTGGCCCTGCTGTGGGGCGGGGCGCTGGCCGGGTCCGGCGCCCGCACCGTAGGGGTGCTGGCGGGCAAGGGGGTCACCGCCTACGCCGGGATCCTGGCCGGGCTGTACGCCGGCGCGACGGTGGTGCCGCTGCGCCCGGACTTCCCGGCGGCGCGCACCGCGCAGATGGTCGAGGCCGCCGGGGTGGACGCGATCGTCGCGGACGCCCGGGGCCTCGCCGTGGCGCCGCCGTCGGTCACCCGGCTGGCGCCCGAATGCGGGGATCAGCCCTCCGCGCTGCGCCCGCGCGAATCCCAGGCGCTGACCGCGCCGCGGCCGGTTCGGCCGGAGGACACCGCGTACGTGCTGTTCACCTCCGGCTCCACCGGGAGGCCCAAGGGCGTCCGGATCGGCCACGCCGCCACCGAGCACTACTTCGGCCTGCTCGACCAGCGGTACGACTTCACCCCGGACGACGTGTTCTCGCAGACCTTCGACCTGAACTTCGACTGCGCGATGTTCGACCTGTTCTGCGCCTGGGGGGCGGGGGCGCCGGCGGTGGTGCTGCCGGGCGCGGCCTACCGGAACCTGCCGGCGTTCGTGGCCGAGCGCGGGCTGAGCGTGTGGTTCTCCACGCCGAGCGCGATCGACCTGGTCCGCCGCACCGGCGGGCTCACCCCGGGCGCGATGCCGGGGCTGCGGTGGAGCTTCTTCGCGGGGGAGGCGCTGACCGTGCGGGACACGGCGGACTGGCGGACCGCGGCGCCGAACGCGGTCGCGGAGAACCTGTACGGCCCGACCGAGCTGACCGTCACCGTCGCCGGCTACCGGTGGGACGACGAGGTGACGCCGCGGGTCGCGGTGAACGGCGTGGTCCCGATCGGCGCGGTGCACGTCGGGCACGACCACCTGCTGCTGGGTCCGGGGGACGCCGAGGAGGCCGAGGAGGGCGAGCTGGCGATCGCCGGCCCGCAGCTGACGCCGGGCTACCTCGACCCGGCCGACGAACGCGGCCGGTTCCTCGACCGCGACGGCCGCCGGTTCTACCGCACCGGTGACCGGGTCCGGCGCCTCGACGGCGGGGACCTGGCGTACCTGGGCCGGCTCGACTCGCAGGTGCAGGTGCTCGGCTGGCGCATCGAGCTGACCGAGGTGGAGCACGCGTTGCGCGACTGCGGGGTGCTCGACGCGGTGGCGCTCGGCGTCGCGGGCGACGGCGGCACCGAGCTGTTCGTCTTCTACACCGGCGGCGAGCGGCCGGTGATCGAGCTGGTCCGCGCGCTGCGGCAGGTGCTACCGGAGGGCGTGATCCCGCGCCACTACCGGCCGGTCGACGAATTCCCGCTGAACTCCAACCGCAAGATCGACCGCAAGGCGCTCGCGGCCACGGCGGCCGAACTGCTCAGCCCGGCGCCCGTCGGGTGAGCCGACGCCGCCGGGACTGTCCGAAGCGAATCCGAAAGGGCCTGCTCCGCCCGGTTTTCCGGGCCGGGCGGGCCTTTTCGCGTCCGGACCGGCGAGGCCGGTTAGGGGCCGTTAGGGGTGTGGCCGGCCGAGGCGCCGCGGCTAGTTTTCTGCGACGTCGGGGCCACGGTCTCCGCGACCGGCCGGTGGTCGTGCGGGTCAGGCCCGTCGAGTGCATGGGAGTGGCAGTCGTGAACGATTCTCCTGGCGGTTCGCTGGTGTTTTCCCTGCTGGACGCGGCGGTGGCCGACGCGGCGGGGAGCCCGGCGGTGCGCGACCGCGACGGCGCGTGGAGCTACGCGGAAGTCGCGGCGTGGAGCCGGGCGGTGGAGGCGGTGCTGGCCCGTCGCGGGGTGGGGCCCGGCGACCGCGTGGTCGTGCAGCTGCCGACCGACCGCGAGCTCGTCGCCCTGTTCTACGGGACCACCCGGCGCGGCGCGGTGTTCGTGCCGGTCAACCCGGCGATGAAAAAGTTCCACTTCGACTCCGTGGTGGCCAACGCCGATCCGGTGCTGGTGCTCACCCCGGCCGAGTTCGGTCCACTGTGGAACGAGGTGGACGCGGCGTTGCGCACCGGTGAGCGCGCCGAGCCGGTCGAGGTGGCCCCCGACGACGTCGCCGTGCTCATCTACACCTCCGGCAGCACCGCCGCGCCCAAGGGCGTGATCGGCCCGCACCGGCAGGTCACCTTCGCCGCCCGCGCGATCCAGGCCGTGCTCGGCTACCGCGGCGACGACGTGGTGTTCTGCCGGTTCCCGATGTCCTGGGACTACGGCCTGTACAAGGTCCTGCTGGCCACCCTCGGCCGCAGCGAGATCGTGCTGGCCGACGCCGAGTCGGACCTGCGGCTGCTGCGGCGGATGCGCGAGGTCGGCGCCACGGTGGTGCCCATCGTCCCCTCGCTGGCCACGATGATCGCCACGCTGGCCGAGCGCGAGACCGACGCGGCGCCGGTGCGCCTGTTCACCAACACCGGTGCCGCGCTGCCCGAAGCGACGATCGCCCAACTGCGCCGGGCCTTCCCCGGCGCCCGGGTGGTCCGCCAGTTCGGCCAGACCGAGTGCAAGCGGATCACCATCATGCCGCCCGAGCAGGACGCCGAGCGACCCGGCGCGTCGGGACTGCCGCTGCCCGGAACCTCCGTGCACATCCTCGCGGCCGACGGTACCGAGCTGCCGGCCGGCGACATCGGCGAAATCGTCGCCGCCGGACCGCACGTGATGCCCGGCTACTGGCGCGCGCCGGAGCTGACCGCCCGGGCGTTCCGCCGCGACGAGGCCACCGGCGAGCTCCGGCTGCACACCGGCGACTACGGCCGGCTCGACGCCGACGGTTACCTCTACTTCGAGGGCCGCCGCGACGACATGTTCAAGCGCAAGGGCATCCGGATGTCCACTTTGGAGATCGAAGCGGCGGCGATGGACATCCCCGGAGTGCGCGCGGCCGGCGCGATCCCGCCGAGCGGCGCGCGCGACCTCGCCATCTGCGTGGAGAGCGACCTCCCGCCGACCACCGTCCTGCGGGAGCTGGCCCAGCGGCTGGAGCCGCAGAAGGTCCCGTCGCTGTGCCACGTCGTCGAGCAGTTCCCGCTCACGGCGCACGGCAAGAACGCCACGAAGGAACTCGCCCTGCTGGTGGAAGGTGCCCAGGCATGAGTCACTACCCGGAGCTGGCCGCGGAGTTCGGCACGCCCACCTACGTCTACGACCTCGAAGTGGTCGCCGAGTCCCGCGACCAGCTCTTCGGCCTGCTGCCCGAGGGCTTCCGGCTGTACTACGCGCTGAAGGCCAACCCGCACCCCGAGATCGCGCGTGAGCTGCGCTCCGGCGGCTGCCGCGCGGAGATCAGCTCCACCGGCGAGCTGGCGAACGCGCTGGCCGCGGGCTTCGAGCCGGACGAAATCCTCTACACCGGACCCGGGAAGACCAACGGGGAGCTGGCGCGGGCGATCGCCGCCGGCGTCCGGCTGTTCTCCGTCGAGTCGCTTTCGGACCTTCGGCACGTCGGCGCCGTGGCGGAGCGCCACGGGGTCACCGCGTCCTGCCTGCTGCGCGTCAACACCACGCAGGGCAACGCGTCCAGCGGCATCCGGATGATGGGCCGCCCCTCGCAGTTCGGCATCGACGCCGAGACGCTGCCCTCGCTCATGCCCGCGCTCAAGTCCGTGGCCGGCGCCCGCGTGGCCGGCGCGCACTTCTTCACCATGAGCAACGCCCAGGACGAGGACAGCCTGCTCGGCGAATACGAGTTCGTGCTCCAGTCGGCCGCCCAGCTCCACCAGGAGGCCGGTCTGCCGCTGGAATTCCTGGACCTCGGCGGCGGGTTCTCCTCGCCCTACGCCGTGCCGGGCCCGCGCACCGACTACCCGAAGCTGCGGGCCGGGCTGGAGGTGCTGCTCGACCTGTACCTGCCCGGGTGGCGGGCCGGCGAAGTGGAGCTGGCCTGCGAGTCCGGTCGCTACCTGTCCGGCAGCAGCGGCTCGCTGCTGGCCGGGGTGGTCAACGTCAAGGACAGCCGCGGCCAGCGGTTCGTCATCCTGGACGCCGGGATCAACACGCTCGGCGGGCTGTCCGGCCTCGGCCGGCTGCTGCCCGCCGCGGTCGGGATCGAGGAGGAAGGCACCGAGACCGGCAGCCTGGTCGGTCCACTGTGTACTCCCGGGGACGCGCTGGCGAAGGCGGCCAAGCTGCCCGAGCTGGCGGCCGGCGACGTCGTCACGGTGCCGAACGTCGGCGCGTACGGCGTCACCGCCAGCCTGATCAGCTTCCTCGGGCGCCCGGCCCCGACGGAGGTGGTCGTGCGCGGCGGGGACGTCGTCTCGGTGTCGCGCCTGGACTACCAGCGGGCCTACGAGGTCTCGCCGTGAGCGAGGAGATGCGGGCCTACGGCGGCGCGGTCGCCGCACCGGAGCGGCGCACGGTGATCGTGAGCAGCATGGCGTCGGACTCGCACACGTGGAACCTGGTGTACCTGGAGCTGCTGGTCGGCGAACTCGGTTTCGACGTGGTCAACCTCGGTGCCTGCGTGCCGGACGAGCTGCTGGAGGCCGAGTGCCTGAGCCGCCGGCCGGCGATGCTGGTGCTGAGCAGCGTCAACGGCCACGGCTACCAGGACGGGCTGCGGGTGATCGGGCGGCTGCGGGCGTTCGAGCCGCTGCGCGGACTGCCGGTGGTGATCGGCGGCAAGCTCGGCGTCGGCGGCCCGCTCACCGAGGAGGAGACCGGGCAACTGCTGCTGGCCGGGTTCGACGCGGTGTTCGACGACCACCAGGGGGCGGCCTCGTTCCGGAAGTTCGCGACGGCCCTGCCCGGCGCTGCCGCCCAGTTGCCGGTGCCGGTGGAGGGGAAGTGAACCCCGCCGACGTGTTCTTTCCCGGGGAGGCGGCATGAGCCCCGCCGACGTGTTCTCCTCCGGGGAGGCGGCATGAGCTTCGAAGAGTTCGTCGCGAGCCGGCACGCGGCCGGCGAACTCGTGGTGCAGCCGCGGCTCGGCTTCGCCGACCCCGCGATGATGCGGGCCGGGCTGACTGCGACCAAGGCGGCGGCCGCGACCACGGTCGGCACGGTCACGCTCGACAGCTACACCCGCGTCGGCGACACCGATTCCGTGGCGCACGCCCTGCGCAACGGGATCGCGCTGAACGGCTACCCGATCGTCAACCACCCCGCCGAGGTCACCCGGGCCATGCTCGCGGGCCTGGAGGGCCCGGACTTCCCGGTCCAGGTGCGCCACGGCTCGGCCCGGCCCGCGGACATCTTCCGCGCGATGATCGACGCCGGCCTGCACGCCACCGAAGGCGGCCCCGTCTCCTACTGCCTGCCCTACAGCCGCACGCCGCTCGACGAGGCCGTGCGCAACTGGTCGCACTGCTGCGACCTGCTCATGGACGCCGAGCACCCGGCCGGGCGCCCGCACCTGGAGACCTTCGGCGGCTGCATGATGGGCCAGCTGTGCCCGCCCAGCGAGCTGGTGGCGCTCAGCGTGCTGGAGGCGTTGTTCTTCTACCGCAAGGGGTTGCGCAGCATCTCGGTCAGCTACGCGCAGCAGACCGACCTGACGCAGGACCAGGAGGCCGTGTCCGCGCTGCGCCGGCTGTGCGCCGAACTGCTGCCGGGGGCCACCTGGCACGTGGTCGTCTACGCGTACATGGGCCTGTTCCCGCGCACCCCGGACGGGGCGCGCGGCCTGCTGGCCAAGGCGGCCGAGCTGGCCGTGAGCACGGGATCGGAGCGGCTGATCGTGAAGACGGTCGCGGAGGCGCACCGGATCCCGACCGTCGCGGAGAACGTCGCGGCGCTGGAGCACGCCGGCGCGACCGCGCGCGCGGTCACCGCCAAGGCCGAGGTGGACAGCGACAACCAGGTCTACCGCGAGGCCGTCGCGCTGGTCGACGCGGTGCTCAACAGCCACGCCGACCTCGGCCGCGCAATCGTGGTCGCGTTCAAGCGCGGACTGCTCGACGTCCCCTTCTGCCTGCACCCGGACAACGCCGGGCAGGCCCGCAGCTACCTCGACAGCCAGGGCCGGCTCGGCTGGTCCGACCTCGGTTCGCTGCCGCTGCGGCACGTGGTGGAGCGCCGGAGCCCGGGCAAGATCACCTCGTCGACGCTGATGTCGGCGCTGTCCCACGTCCAGAACACCTACGACGCCCAGTTCCTGGAGCAGCCGATGACCGCCATTGGAGGGGATGCGCGATGAGCACCCGACGGACCGTGCGCGCTTATCCGTTCGACATGCACGAGATCTCCGTTTCCGAGCAGTACCACGTCCTGCAGCGCGAGGAGCCGCTGAGCCGGGTGCAGATGCCGTTCGGCGAGCCCGCCTGGCTGGCGACCCGTTACGCCGACGTCAAACTGGTCACCACCGACGCGCGGTTCAGCCGGGAGCTGGCCCAGGGTCTCGACCAGCCGCGGATGCGCCGCCAGCAGATGGGCGACGGCATCATGGGCATGGACCCGCCGGACCACTCGCGGCTGCGGCGGCTGGTGGGCAAGGCGTTCACCGCGCGCCGGCTGGAGCAGATGCGGGCCGGCGTGCGGGAGCTGGTCGACCGGCTGCTGGACGAGATGGTGGCCGGGGGCGATTCGGGCGACCTGGTCGAGCAGCTCGCCCGGCCGCTGCCGGTCACGGTGATCTGCGACCTGCTCGGCGTGCCGAACGAGGACCACAAGATCTTCAGCGAGTGGACGCAGGCCCTGGTCGGCGACGCCACGGCGAAGGGCGACGTGCTCGACGTCTACGGTGACCAGCTCGACGCCTACGTGGCCGGACTGGTGGCCCAGCGCCGCGAGGAGCCGACCGACGACCTGCTCGGCGCGCTCGTCTACGCCCGGGACGCCGGGGACAAGCTCAGCGAGAACGAGCTGATCGCCATCGCCGGCGCCGGCCTGCTGACCGGTGGGGTGGAGACGGTTTCCACGGCCCTGCCGAGCTTCGTCTTCACGCTGCTGACCAACCCGAATGAGCTGGCGCTGCTGCGCGCGAAGCCGGAGCTGATGCCGACCGCGGTGGAGGAGCTGCTGCGGTACGTGCCGATCAACACCGCGGCGATGTTCGCCCGGTACGCCACCGAGGACATCCGCTTCGGCGACGTCGTGGTGCGCGCGGGCGACCCGGTGCTGCCGGCGCTGCACGCGGCCAACCGCGACCCGGAGGTGTTCGCCGACCCGGACACCATCGACCTGACGCGCAGCCCCAACCCGCACGTGGCGTTCGGGCACGGACCGCACCACTGCATCGGCGCGCAACTCGCGCGGCTGGAACTGCAGGAGGCGCTCGGGGCGGTCCTCGCCCGGTTCCCGGACCTGCGGCTCGCGGACGGCCGCGAGGGCGTGAAGTGGGAGTACGGCGTGATCGTCCGAGGGCCTTCGCAGCTGCGCGTCAGCTGGTGATTTCCCGCCCCTAACCGGCTTTTCTGGGGATCCGGACCGGCGGCGGGCCGTCTTACGATCCCGTCGACAACCCTGAAATGCTGCCTTGCAACCGCGGTGGAGTGCGTAATGCCTGAGAGTGATGAGAATCGGGAAACCGGCTTCGCGGCGCGGCTGGCGCGATCGGCGCCGGGCGACCGCGCCGCGTTGCTGGCCGAGGTCGTGCACGAGGCCACCCGGGCCGCGTTGCGGGCGGTGCGGCCGGACGGGCCGGCGGTGGTGGACCCGGAGAAGGCGTTCTCCGACCACGGGTTCGACTCCCTGGCGGCGGTCGAGCTGCACACGCGGCTGACCGCCGCCACCGGCCTGGAACTGCCGGTCACGCTGGCCTTCGACCAGCCGACGCCGTCCGCCGTCGCGCGTCACCTGCACGCCTTGGTGTTCGGCGTCGAGACCGTCGAGAGTGGACCGATCGGGCGGCCGGACGTGGTGGACGAGCCGGTGGCCATCGTCGGCATCGGCTGCCGGTACCCCGGCGGCGCGGCCTCGCCCGAGCAGCTCTGGCAGCTCGTGGCCGACGAGGTGCACACCATCTCCGGCTTCCCGACCGACCGCGGCTGGGACATCGACAGCCTGTACGACCCCGATCCGGACCGCCCGGGCAGCAGCTACGTGACCTCCGGCGGCTTCCTGCCCGACGCCGGCGAGTTCGACGCGGGCTTCTTCGGCATCGCCCCGCGGGAAGCGTCCGCAATGGACCCGCAGCAGCGGCTGGTGCTGGAGACGGCCTGGGAAGCGCTGGAACGGGCCAAGATCGACCCGGGCACCCTGCGCGGCACGCCCGCCGGGGTGTTCATCGGCGCGGAGGCCCAGGAGTACGGGCCGCGCCTGCACGAGGCCCCGGACGGCCTCGACGGCTACCTGCTCACCGGCAACGCGCCCAGCGTCGTCTCCGGACGCGTGGCGTACGCGCTCGGGCTCGAAGGCCCGACGCTGACCGTGGACACGGCCTGCTCGGGTTCGCTGGTCGCGCTGCACCTCGCGGTTCAGGCGCTGCGCCGCGGCGAGACGCAACTGGCACTGGCCGGCGGCGTCGCCGTGATGGGCGGCCCGGGCACGTTCACCGCCTTCAGCCGCCAGCGCGGACTGGCCGAGGACGGGCGGTGCAAGGCCTTCGCCGAGGCCGCCGACGGCACCGGCTTCGCCGAGGGCGTGGGGGTTCTCGTGCTGGAGCGGCTTTCCGACGCCGTCCGCAGCGGCCACACCGTGCTCGCCGTCGTACGCGGCTCGGCCATCAACTCCGACGGTGCCTCGAACGGCCTCACCGCCCCGAACGGCCCTTCGCAGCAGCGCGTGATCAACCGCGCTCTCGCCGACGCACGCCTGGAACCGTCCGAAGTGGACGCCGTCGAGGCGCACGGCACCGGAACCCGGCTCGGCGACCCGATCGAGGCGCAGGCCCTGCTCGCCACCTACGGGCAGCACCGTGAGACCCCGCTGCTGCTGGGCTCGATCAAGTCGAACATCGGCCACACCCAGGCCGCGGCCGGGGTGGCCGGGGTGATCAAGATGGTCGAGGCGATGCGCCGCGGGGTGCTGCCGAAGACCCTGCACGTGGACGCCCCCTCGGCCCAGGTGGACTGGACCGCCGGTGCGGTCGAGCTGCTGACCGAGGCCCGCGAGTGGCCGCGGACGCGACGTCCGCGCCGGGCCGGGGTCTCGTCGTTCGGCGTGAGCGGGACCAACGCGCACGTCATCATCGAGCAGGCTCCGGACCCGGTGGACCCGGTCGAGGAGGAGACCGCCGGTGCTTCGCTGCCCGCGATCCCGCTGATCGTCTCGGCTCGCAGCGAGCAGGCCCTGCGGGCCCAGGCCGGGAAACTCGCGCAGACCCTCGAACCGGGCACGAACCTGGCCGACGTGGGGTTTTCGCTCGCCACCACGCGCGCCGCCCACAACCACCGGGCCGTGGTGATCGTCAACAACCCGGAAGACCCGGAAAACCCGGAAAACCCCGAGAACACCGAAGACGCCGTGCGCGGCCTGCTCGCGCTGGCCGCCGGTGAGCCCGGCCCCGGGGTGGTCACCGGCACCCGCACGCCGGGCAAGCTCGCGATGCTGTTCACCGGGCAGGGCTCGCAGCGGCTGGCCATGGGCCGCGAGCTGTACCTGGCCCACCCGGTGTTCGCCGAGGTCTTCGACGAGGTGATCGACCACCTCGACGTGCAGATGGACCGCCCGCTGCGCGACGTGCTGTTCGGCGAGGACGCCGACGAGCTCGACGGCACCCAGTACGCGCAGTGCGCGCTGTTCGCGGTCGAGGTCGCGACGGCGCGGCTGCTCGAGGCGTGGGGGGTCGAGCCGGACCTGCTGCTGGGGCACTCGATCGGCGAGCTGGCCGCCGCGCACCTCGCCGGGGTCTGGTCGCTCCCGGACGCCTGCCTGGTGGTCGCCGCCCGTGGCCGGCTGATGCAGGCGCTGCCCGAGGGCGTCGGGGCCATGGTCGCGATCGCCGCGACCGAGGACGAGGTCCAGCCGCTGCTCAACGAGCGCGTGAGCATCGCCGCGGTGAACGGGCCTTCGTCCGTGGTCATCTCCGGTGAGCGCGACGCGGTGGCCGCCGTGGTTTCGCTGTTCCGGCTGCAAGGCCGCAAAACGAGCGAGCTGCGCGTGAGCCACGCGTTCCACTCGCCGCTGATGGAGCCGATGCTGGCCGAGTTCCGGGAGATCCTGCAGGTCGTCGACTACGCGCCGCCGTCGGTTCCGGTGGTCTCGAACGTGACCGGCCGGATCGCCACCCCCGAGGAGCTGTGCTCGCCGGGGTACTGGCTGTGGCACGTCCGCCGGCCGGTGCGGTTCGCCGACGGGCTCGCGACGCTGGCCCAAGCCGGTGTGACCACGGCGATCGAGGCCGGCCCGGACGCCGTGCTGTCCGCGATGGCCGCCACCGGCCCGTACGCCGAGCAGATCGATTTCATCCCCGCGCAGCGCCGCGACCACGCTGAGGTCGCGACGCTGGCCACCGCGCTCGGCCGCCTGTACACGCGCGGTGTGGCGGTCGACTGGACCGCGGTCTTCGGCCCGGCCCGCCGGGTCGACCTGCCGACCTACGCCTTCCAGCGCCAGCACTTCTGGCTCATCCCGCCGTCCGGCCACGGCGACGCGGCCGACCTCGGGCAGCTCGCCTCCGGCCACCCGCTGCTGGCCGCCGAGATCGGCCTGGCCGACCACGACGGGCTCGTGCTCACCGGCCGGGTCGGGCTGCGTTCGCACCCGTGGCTGGCCGAGCACACCATCGCCGGCACCGTGGTGCTGCCCGGCACCGCCTTCGTCGAGATGGCGCTGCACGCCGCCGAGCAGTGCGGGTGCGAACTGGTCGACGAGCTGACCCTGCAGGCCCCGCTGGCGTTGCCCGAGGGCGGCGCGGTCGCGGTGCAGGCCGTGGTCGGACCGGAGGCCGACGGCCGCCGCGCCATCGAGTTCTATTCGCGCCCCGAGCAGGACGCCGACGCGGTCTGGACCCGCCACGCCGTCGGGGTGCTGGCCCTCGACGCCTCGACCGCCCCGGAGCCGCTGACCGAGTGGCCCCCGAAGGGCGCCGAGGTCGTCGCGACCGCGGAGCTGTACACCGAGCTGGTCGAGCAGGGCTACGGCTACGGCCCGCTGTTCCAGGGCCTGCGCACGGCGTGGAAGCGCGACGACGTGGTGTACGCCGAGGTCGCGCTACCGGCCGCGGGCCGGGACGCGAAGTTCGGCGTGCACCCCGCGCTGCTCGACGCCGTGCTGCACGCCACCGACTTCGCCCCGGGCGAGGCGCGTGAAGCCGACGAGATCCGCCTGCCGTTCGCGTGGACCGGGGTGCGGCTGCACGCCTCCGGCGCCACCGAAGTGCGGGTGCGGATCACCTCGCCCGCGACCGGCGGGGTCAAGCTCGAAGTGACCGACGCCGCCGGCTCGCCGGTGCTGTCGGTCGAATCGTTCCGCTCCCGTCCGGTCCGCGGCGCCGACCTCGGCACGCGGGCGCAGGACCTGCTCTACACCGTCGAGTGGACGCCGGTCCCGGCCTCCGGCGAGCTGCCTTCGCTGGCCGCGCTGGGCTCCATCGCCGGTCTGGACGTGCCGGTGAGCGACGCGCTCGGCTCGCTGGAGGACGTGCCGGACGCCGTCCTGCTGCCGGTTTCGGGGTCCGGCCGCACTCTCCCGGCCGCGGCCAAGCAGACCGCGCACCGGGTGCTGCCGGTGCTTCAGCAGTGGCTCGAAGGCGAGCGCTACGCCGGATCGCGGCTGGTCGTGGTGACGGGGGGCACGCTCGCGGACGCCGCCGTGCGCGGGCTGGTGCGCTCGGCCCAGGCCGAGCACCCGGGCCGGGTGGTGCTCGTCGAGGGCGCGCTTTCCCCGGCCACGCTGGCCACCGCGCTCGCCTCGGGTGAGCCCGAGCTGCGGGTGGACGGTGACTCCGTGCGCTCGGCCCGTCTGGTCCGGCTCACCGGGGCGCCCGCCGCGGGTGAAGGCGCGACCTGGACCGCGGACGGCACCGTGCTGATCACCGGTGGGACCGGGGGGCTCGGCGCGCAGGTCGCGCGCCACCTGGTCACCACGCACGGCGTCCGCTCGCTGCTGCTGCTCAGCCGCCGTGGCGCGGACGCGCCGGGCGCGGCCGAGCTGGCCGGTGAGCTGACCGGGCTGGGCGCCGCGGTGCAGATCGTCGCGGGTGACGTCACCAAGAAGCGCTCGCTGGCCGCCGCGCTGAAGAAGGTGCCGGCCGACCGGCCGCTCTCGGCCGTCGTGCACACCGCCGGGATCCTCGACAACGCCATGATCGGCACGCTCACCGAGGCGCAGCTGGACGCCGTCGTCGCGCCGAAGCTCGACGCGGCCTGGGCCCTGCACGAGCTGACCGCGAAGCTGGAGCTGACCGCGTTCGTCCTGTTCTCCTCCTCGGCCGGCCTGGTCGACGGCGCGGGCCAGGCGAACTACGCGGCGGGCAACACCTTCCTCGACGCGCTGGCCACGCACCGCCGGGAACTCGGCCTGCCCGCCACCTCGCTCGCCTGGGGGCTCTGGGCCCCGGAGGACGGGGCCCCGCTGGGCATGGGGGCCACGCTGTCCGAAGTGGACCGCAACCGGATCGCGCGGCTGGGCCTGGCCCCGCTGACGGTCTCGGAAAGCCTGGCCGCGCTCGACGCGGCCCTGGCCACCGGAGCCCCGGCCGTGGTGCCGACCCGCGTCGACCGGTCCGCGCTGCGGGCGCGAGGCGATGACGTTCCGGCGCTGCTGCGCGGGCTGGCCCCGGTCGGCCGCCGCCGCGTCGCCGCCGCGGTCCCGGCCGGGGAGCTGACCCCCGAGCAGCAGTTCGCCGAGCGGTTCGCGCACCTGTCCGAAGCCGACCGCGACCGCGCGATCCTGGACCTGGTGCGCACGCACGTCGCGGCGGTGCTCGGGCACGAGGGGGCCGAGGCGATCAACCCGGCCCGCCCGTTCGGCGAGATCGGGTTCGACTCCCTCGCCGCGGTCGAGCTGCGCAACGTGCTCGACTCCGTCACCGGGCTGCGGCTGCCCGCCACGCTGGTGTTCGACTACCCGACCCCGCGCGCGCTGGCCGGGCACATCGTCACGCGGCTGGCCGGGCTGGCCCCGGCGAAGCCGATCGCGCCGGTCACCACCGCGGACGCCGACGAGCCGATCGCCATCGTCGGCATCGCCTGCCGCTACCCCGGTGGGATAGCGACGCCGGAGGACCTGTGGCGGATGGTGGCCGAGGGCGGCGAGGCGCTGACCCCGTTCCCGGCCGATCGCGGCTGGAACGTCGACGCGCTGTACGACCCCGAGCCCGGCAAACCCGGCCACAGCTACGTCAAGCACGGCGCCTTCCTGCACGACGCGGCCGAGTTCGACGCCGACTTCTTCGAGATCAGCCCGCGTGAGGCCCAGGCCATGGACCCGCAGCAGCGGTTGCTGCTGGAGGTCTCGTGGGAGGCGTTCGAGCGGGCCGGCATCGACCCGGTTTCGCTGCGCGGCAGCGCGACCGGGGTGTTCGCCGGGGTGATGTACCACGACTGGGGGACCCGGCTCGGCGCCGTCTCCGATGACATCGCCGGCTACCTCGGCAACGGCAGCCTCGCCAGCGTCGTCTCCGGCCGCGTGTCCTACGCGCTCGGCCTGGAAGGCCCGACCGTCACGGTCGACACCGCCTGCTCCTCCTCGCTGGTCGCCCTGCACTGGGCGATCCAGGCGCTTCGCCGCGGGGAGTGCACGCTGGCGCTGGCCGGGGGCGTCACGGTGATGTCCACTCCGGACACCTTCGTCGACTTCAGCCGCCAGCGCGGACTCTCCGCCGACGGCCGCTGCCGCTCGTTCGCCGACGCGGCCGACGGCACCGGCTGGGGTGAGGGCGCGGGCATGCTGCTGGTCGAGCGGCTGTCGGACGCCCGCCGCAACGGGCACCCGGTGCTCGCGCTGCTGCGGGGCTCCGCGGTGAACCACGACGGCGCGTCCAACGGCCTGACCGCCCCGAACGGCCCCTCGCAGCAGCGGGTGATCGCCAAGGCGCTGGCCGACGCCGGGCTCGAAGCGTCCGAAGTGGACGCGGTCGAGGGCCACGGCACTGCCACCACCCTGGGCGACCCGATCGAGGCCCAGGCCCTGCTGGCCACCTACGGCCAGGACCGGACCGGGCGGCCGCCGCTGTGGCTGGGCTCGATCAAGTCCAACCTCGGGCACACGCAGGCCGCCGCGGGCGTCGCCGGGATCATCAAGATGGTCATGGCCCTGCGCCACGAGCGGCTGCCGCGCACCCTGCACGTGGACCGTCCGTCCACTGTGGTCGATTGGACGGCCGGCGCCGTCCGGCTGCTCACCGAGGCGCAGGCGTGGCCCGAAGGCGCCCACGCGCGCCGGGCCGCCGTCTCTTCGTTCGGCATCAGCGGCACCAACGCCCACGTGATCCTGGAGCAGGCCCCGGCCGGCGCCGTGGTCCCGCCGGCCGCGGAGCCGAGGCCCGGGGCGGTGGTCCCGGTCGCGTTGTCCGGCCGGACCGCCGCCGCGGTGCGCGGCCAGGCCGCCAAGCTGCGCGCCTTCGTGGCCGCGAACGAAGACCTCGACGTCGCCGAGCTGGCGCGGTCCCTGGTTTCGACCCGGGCCTCGCTGGAGCACCGGGCCGTGGTCGTGGCCGGTACCGCCGCCGAGCTGGCCGGCGGGCTGGACGCGCTGGCCACCGGCGCCACCCCCGGCACCGGCGCCACCACCGACGGCAAGCTGGCGTTCCTGTTCTCCGGGCAGGGTGCGCAACGCGTCGGCATGGGCCAGGAGCTGTACGCGACGTACCCGGCGTTCGCCGGGGCCTTCGACGCCGTCTGCGCCGCCATCGACCCGATGCTCGACGTGCCGCTGCGCGACGTCGTGTTCGGCACCACCCCGCTGGCCGACCGCGGGCTGCTGGGCCAGACGCAGTACACCCAGACCGGCCTGTTCGCGGTGGAGGTCGCGTTGTTCCGGCTGGTCGAGTCGTGGGGGATCACCCCCGACGCGCTGGCCGGGCACTCGATCGGCGAGCTGGCCGCGGCGCACGTGGCCGGGGTGCTCTCCCTGGCCGACGCGGCCACCCTGGTCGCCGCGCGCGGGCGGCTGATGGGCGCGCTGACCGAGCCGCCGGGCGCGATGATCTCGCTCGCCACCTCCGAGGAGGCGGCGCGGGCCCTGCTGGCCGGGCACGAGGACCGGGTGAGCATCGCCGCCGTCAACGGGCCCGCCTCCGTGGTCGTGTCCGGGGTCGACGAGGTCGTGACCGGTATCGAGCTCGCGGCCGAGGACAACGGGGTGTCGACGCGCCGCCTGCGCGTGAGCCACGCGTTCCACTCGCCGCTGATGGAGCCGATGCTGGGCGAGTTCCGCACGGTGGTCGAAGGGCTGTCCTTCGCCGCACCGGAGATCCCGATCGTCTCGACCGTCACCGGCCGGCCCGCCACCGAGGAGGAGCTGCGCTCGCCGGAGTACTGGGTCACCCACGTCCGCGAGGCCGTGCGCTTCGGTGACGCGGTGGCGGCCTGCGAGGCCGCCGGGGTGCGCACGTTCCTGGAGCTGGGGCCGGACAGCGTGCTGTCCGTGCTCGGCCCGCAGAGCGTGCCGGACCCCGACGCGGTGGCGTTCGTGGCCCTCGGCCGGCGGGACGCCGACGAGGTCCGCACGGCGCTGGCCGCCGTCGGCGCCCTGCACGTCCGCGGCGCCGCGGCGCTCGGCCGGCTGCTCGGCGACGGCCCGGTCCGGCTCGACCTGCCGACCTACGCCTTCCAGCGCAAGCGCTACTGGCTGGACGCCACGCCGTCCGGCGACGTCACCTCCGTGGGCCAGCAGCCGCTGGCGCACCCGATGCTGGGCGCGGTCGTGCCGCTGTCCGGTTCGGACACCACGGTGCTCACCGGCCGGCTCTCGGCCGAGTCCGTGCCGTGGCTGGCCGACCACGTGGTCAAGGGCGCGATCCTGGTGCCCGGCACCGGTTTCGTGGAGCTGGCCATCGCGGCCGGCGACGAGGTCGGGCACCCGGTGGTGGAGGAGCTGACGCTGCAGGCGCCGCTCGTGCTGCCGCCGGGCGAGGCGGTCGCGCTGCAGGTGGTCATCGGCGCCGCGGCCGAGGACCGCCGCCCGATCACGATCTTCTCCCGTCCCGCGGGGGCCGGCGACGGCGAGTGGACCCAGCACGCCCTCGGCACGCTTTCCGCGGCGGCGCGGCCCGAGCCCGCCGGGCTGGCCGAATGGCCGCCGCCGGGCGCGAACGTCATCCCGGTCGAAGGCGCCTACGAGCGGCTGAACGACCGCGGGTACGGCTACGGGCCGTCGTTCCAGGGGCTCAAGGCCGCCTGGCGCCGGGGCAACGAGGTGTTCGCCGAGGTTGCGCTGCCGGAGCCGGCGGCGGCCACGGCGGGCGCGTACGGCCTGCACCCGGCGCTGCTCGACATCGCCATGCACGCCGACCTGCTCGGGGACCCGGACGGCTCGACGCTGCTGCCGTTCGTGTGGAACGAGGTCACCTTGCACGCCGTCGGCGCCTCGGTGCTGCGGGTGCGGATCGTCCGGCTGGACGGCGACGAGGTCTCGGCCATCGAGGTGGCCGACAGCGAAGGCCGCCCGGTCGCGACCGTCGGCTCGCTGGTCTCCCGCCCGGTCCACCGGGAACTGTCCGCCCGGTCCGCCGGCCAGACCGACGGAGCGCTGCTGAAGATCGCCTGGCAGCCGGTCCCCGTGTCCTCGGCCGAGGCGGACGGGGTGGTCGCGGTCGGGCGCGGCCGAGTCGGGGTGGCGGCCACGTACGCCGGTTTCGCCGACCTCATCGCCGCGGTCGACCGCGGCGAGCCGGTGCCGGACGTGGTGACGCTGACCGCGCCGGTGCCCGAGGCCGGCGTTCCCGAGGCGGCCCGCGCGAACACCGCCTGGCTGCTCGCCGAGCTCCAGGCCGGGCTGGCCGAAAGCCGGTTCGCCGGTACCAGGCTCGCCGTGGTCACCCGCGACGCGGTGGCGGCGGGTTCGTCCACAGTGGACGTCACTCAGGGACCGCTGTGGGGTCTGGCCCGCGGGGCGCAGGCCGAGCACCCGGGCCGGGTGTTCCTGGTCGACGCGGACGCGGCCACCTCCGTGGAGACCATCGCCGCGGTGATCGCCTCCGGTGAGCCGGAGTCCGCCGTCCGCGGGGGCTCGGTGCTGGTGCCGCGCTACACCCGGACCGAGTCCGCAGGCGGCTCGCCGTGGCCGGTCGAGGGCACCGTGCTGATCACCGGCGGCACCGGCGGGCTGGGCAGCCTGCTGGCCCGTTACCTGGTGGCCGAACACGGCGTCACCGACCTGCTGCTGACCAGCCGTCGCGGGCTCGCGGCCCCGGGGGCGGCGCAGCTGGTCGAAGAGCTGACCGACCTCGGGGCGACGGTCGCGGTCGCGGCCTGCGACGTCACCGACCGCGCGTCGGTCGAGGCACTGATCGCCGACGTGCCGCTCACCGCCGTGGTGCACGCGGCCGGCACGGCCGGCGGCGGGGTCTTCGACTCGCTGACCGCCGAGCGCTCGGACGCCGTGCTGCGGCCCAAGGTGGACGCGGCCTGGCACCTGCACGAGCTGACCGCCGGGCGGGAGCTGTCGGCGTTCGTGCTGTTCTCCTCCGCCGGCGGCCAGGTGCTGCCCGCGGGCCAGGCCGACTACGCGGCCGCCAACTCCTTCCTCGACGGTCTCGCCGAGCACCGCCGGGCCCACGGCCTGCCGGCGAAGGCGCTGGCCTGGGGACTGTGGGCGGAGAACACCGGTCTCGGCGGCGACCTGGCCGAGGCCGACCTGGCCCGGATGGCGCGCCTGGGCCTGCCCGCGGTCACCGCGGAACAGGGGCTCGCGCTGTTCGACGCGGCCGTGTCCGCGGAGGACGCCGTGATCGCCCCGCTGCGCGTGGACGGGCCGGCCCTGCGCGCCCGCACCGACGAACTGCCGGCCCTGCTGCGCGGTTTCGTCCCGCCCAAGGCCCGCCGGGTCGCGAAGGCGGCGAAAGCCGGTGACAACGCGCTGGCCGCGGAGCTGGCCGGGCTGGTCGAGAGCGAGCGTGACCGGGTGCTGCTGGACATCGTCCGCACGCAGGTGGCGACCGTGCTCGGCTACGCGGACAAGTCCGAAGTGGACGGAACCCGCGCGTTCAAGGAGCTGGGCTTCGACTCACTGGCCGCGGTGGAGCTGCGCAACCTGCTCGGCGCCGCCACCGGCCTCTCGCTGCCCGCGACGCTGATCTTCGACCACCCGACGGCCCGGGCCGTGGCCGACTTCGTCAAGGGCAAGCTGCTCGGTGCGCCGGGCAGCGGCGCCGCCACCAAGGGCGCCGCGACGGCCGCCCGCACCAACGCGTCCATGCAGGAGCCGATCGCGATCGTCGGCATGGCCTGCCGCTACCCCGGTGGCGTCCGGTCGCCGGAGGACCTGTGGCAGCTGCTCGTGGACGAGGTCGACGCGACCAGCGGCTTCCCGGTCAACCGGGGCTGGGACACCGAGGGCATCTACGACCCCGAGCGCGGCAAGCGCGGGAAGACCTACGCCAACCGGGGCGGCTTCCTGCACGACGCGGCCGAGTTCGACCCGGCCTTCTTCGGCATCGGCCCGCGAGAGGCCCTGGCCATGGATCCGCAGCAGCGGCTCCTGCTGACCACGGCGTGGGAGGCCATCGAGCGGGCGGGCATCGACCCGACCGTGCTGCGCGGCAGCCTGACCGGCGTCTTCGCCGGGGCCATGTACGACGACTACGGCAGCCGCGTCCCGGGCGCGCCCGCCGACGTCGCCGCCTACATCCCCAACGGCAGCTCGGGCGCGGTCGTCTCCGGCCGCATCTCCTACCTGCTCGGGCTGGAGGGACCGTGCATGACGGTGGACACCGCGTGCTCGTCCTCGCTGGTCACGCTGCACCTCGCGGTGCAGGCGCTGCGGGCGGGGGAGTGCGGGCTGGCGCTGGCCGGCGGGGTCACGGTGCTCTCGCAGTCGGACCTGTTCGTCGACTCCAGCCGCCAGGGCGTGCTCTCCCCGGACGGCCGGTCGAAGTCCTTCTCCGCCGCCTCCGACGGGGTGGGCTGGGCCGAGGGCGCGGGTCTGCTGCTGCTGGAACGGCTCTCCGACGCGCAGCGCAACGGGCACGAGGTGCTCGCGGTGATCCGCTCCGGCGCGGTCAACCAGGACGGCGCGTCCAACGGGCTGACCGCGCCGAACGGTCCTTCGCAGGAGCGCGTGATCCACGCGGCGCTCGCCGCGAGCGGCCTGCGACCGTCCGATGTGGACGCCGTGGAGGCGCACGGCACGGGCACCAGGCTGGGCGACCCGATCGAGGCGCAGGCGCTGCTGGCCACCTACGGCCAGGACCGGCCCGAAGGCCATCCGCTGTACCTGGGCTCGGTCAAGTCCAACATCGGTCACGCGCAGGCCGCCGGTGGGGTGGCCGCGGTGATGAAGGTCGTGCAGGCGCTGCGGCACGACCTGCTGCCGAAGACGATGCACGTCGACGCGCCGTCGCCGGTGGTCGACTGGACGACCGGGGACATCGAGCTGCTGACCGAGGCCCGGCCCTGGCGGCCGAACGGCCGGCCGCGCCGGGCCGGGGTCTCGTCCTTCGGCATCAGCGGGACCAACGCGCACCTCATCGTCGAGGAGGCCCCCCCGTCCACTGTGGAGCAACCGCGCCGGACGGCGCCGGGGCTGCCGGTGGTCCCGCTGCCGATCGCCGGCTCGGCCGGCCCCGCGCTGGCCGACCAGGCGGCCCGGCTGGCCGGGCACCTGCGGGCGCACCCGGAGCTGGACCTGACCGACGTCGGCTACTCGCTCGCCACCGGGCGGGCGGCGCTCGAGCACCGCTCGGTGGTGCTCGCGGCCGACCGCGAAGCCGCGCTGAAGGCGCTCGAAGGACTGGCTCAGGGCCAGACCCCGGCGAGCACCGTGACCGGCACGGTCAGCGCGGCCGATCTGACCGCGTTCCTCTTCACCGGGCAGGGCGCGCAGCAGCCGGGCATGGGCCGCGGGCTGTACGAGGTCTTCCCGGTCTTCGCCGGCGCGTTCGACGAGGCCTGCGGTCTCTTCGACGCTTCGCTCGAAGTTCCGCTCAAGCAGGTCATCTGGGCCGAGAAGGACTCGGCGGACGGGCAGCGGCTGAACCAGACCGCGTACACCCAGTGCGCGCTGTTCACGATCGAGGTGGCGCTGTACCGGCTGGTCGAGTCCTGGGGGGTGGTGCCGGACTACGTGGCCGGGCACTCGATCGGCGAGCTGGCCGCGGCGCACGTGGCCGGGGTGTTCTCGCTGGCCGACGCCTGCACGCTGGTCTCCGCGCGGGGCCGGCTGATGCAGGCGCTGCCCACCGGAGGGGCGATGGCGGCGATCGCGGCGACGGAGGCCGAGGTTCGCGGGGCGCTGCCGCGCGAGGGCGGTGCCATGGAGGGTGCCGTGGACATCGCGGCGGTCAACGGGCCGCGCTCGGTGGTCATCTCCGGCCCCGAGGCCGCGGTCCGGGCCGCCACGGCGGTGTTCTCCGAGGCCGGACGGCGAACGAAGCCGCTGGCCGTCTCGCACGCCTTCCACTCTTCGCTGGTGGAGCCGATGCTGGCCGAGTTCCGCGCGGTCGCGGACCGGCTGTCCTACGCGGCCCCGGCGGTCCCGGTCGTGTCGAACGTGACCGGCCGGATCGCCCCGCCCGAGCAGCTGTGCTCGCCCGAGTACTGGGTGGGCCACGTGCGGGAGGCCGTCCGGTTCGCCGACGGGGTCACCACGCTGCTGGACGCCGGCGTCACCCGGTTCGTGGAGCTGGGCCCGGACGCGGTGCTCACGGGCATGGCCCGCGAGTGCGACCCGGCCGGGGCGGCCCGGCCGGACCGGGTGGTCGGCGTCCCGGCCCTGCGCCGGGGCCGCGCCGAGGTGCCGACCCTGTTCACCGCGCTCGCCACGCTCTACGCGCGGGGCGCGAAGATCGACTGGCGGGCCGTGTACACCGGCCGCGGTGCGTCCACTGTGGACCTGCCGACCTACGCCTTCCAGAACAAGTCCTACTGGCTCGACCCGACCGAGCGGATCGGGAACGTGAGCTCGCTCGGCGCGAAGCCCGCCGCGCACCCGCTGCTGGGCGCGCTGGTGGAGCTGCCCGACGGTGGCGCGGTGCTGACCGGGCGGCTCGCGGTGGACACCCACGGCTGGCTGGCCGACCACGTGATCATGGGCCGGACCATGCTGCCCGGCGCGGCCTTCGTCGAGCTGGCCCTGCACGCCGGTGACCAGGTCGGCTGCGACGTGCTGGACGAGCTGACCCAGCAGTCCCCGTTGCTGCTGCCGGAGAAGGGCGGGGTCGACCTGCGGGTCGTGGTCGGCGCGCCCGGTACCGGCGGCACCCGGGAGCTTTCGGTGCACTCGCGCGCCGAGGAGCCCGGTGCGGCCTGGATGCAGCACGCGGCAGGCACCCTGGCCACCGGCGCACGGCCCGACGAGTTCGACCTGACGCAGTGGCCGCCGCCGGGGGCCGAGGCGGTGGACCTGACCGGGCTCTACGACGACCTGGCCGGGCTGGGCTTCGGCTACGGGCCGACGTTCCGCAACCTCAAGGCGGTCTGGCGGCGCGAAGGGACGCGGGGGACCGAGGTCTTCGCCGAGGTCGCGCTGCCCGAGGGCACGGCGGCCGGTGAGTTCGGCCTGCACCCGGGCCTGCTCGACTCGGCCCTGGGCGCGACGGACTACCTGGTCCCGGGCGGCCCGAAGGCGCTGACCGAGACCACCATCCCGTTCGCGTGGAACCGGGTCTCGCTGCGGGCCTCCGGCGCGACGGCGCTGCGGGTGCTGGTGCGCAAGGACGTCAACGGCTCCTCCCTGGCGCTGGCCGACGCGGCCGGCTCCCCGGTGGCGTGGATCGAGTCGCTGGTGACCCGGCCGGTGTCGGAGGGCCAGCTGGGTGCGAAGGTGCCCGATTCGCTCTACCGGATCGACTGGCAGCCGGCGGCGGCGCTGCGCCCGGCCGGACCGCTCGAAGGCTGGGCCGTGCTCGGGTCCGACGACCTCGGCCTCGGCGTGCCGGAATACGGCGGCCCCGAGGTCCCGGCGGCGGCCGAAGTGCTGGTCCTGCCGGTGCCGGCGGGGTTCGGCGACGTGCCCTCGCGAGTCCGCGGCGCGGTGAACCAGACGCTGGCGCACCTGCAGTCCTGGCTGGCCGACGAGCGGTTCGCCGACGGCCGGATGGTGGTGGTCACCCGGAGCGCGGTGTCCACCCAGGACGGTCCCGATCTGGCCCAGGCGCCGGTCTGGGGCCTGGTGCGGGCCGCGCAGGCCGAGAACCCGGACCGGATCCAGCTGGTCGACGTCGACGCGGCGGTTTCCTCGGTACGGGCGCTGCCCGCGGTGGTGAACTCCGGCGAGCCGGAGGCGATCGTCCGCGAAGGCGAGATCCTCGTGCCGAGGCTGGCCAAGGTCGGCGCGCTCGGCGAACCCGCGGCGTGGGATCCGGACGGCACGGTGCTGATCACCGGCGGCGCCGGCCTGCTCGGCGGGCTGCTGGCCCGGCACCTGGTGGACCACGGTGCCCGCAACCTGCTGCTGACCAGCCGCACGGGCCTGGCCACGCCGGGGGCGCGCGAGCTGGCCGAGGAGCTGACCGGACGCGGTGCCCAGGTCACGGTCGCGGCCTGCGACGTCACCGACCGCGCGGCGCTGGCCGAGCTGATCGGCTCGATCGGTGCGGAACTCACCGCGGTGGTGCACGCCGCGGGCCAGACCGACAGCGCCGTGTTCAGCGCGCTCACCCCGGAGCAGGTCGACACCGTCCTGCGCCCCAAGGTGGACGCGGCCTGGCACCTGCACGAGCTGACCGCCGACCTCGACCTGGCCGGGTTCGTCCTGTACTCCTCGGCGGGCGGCCTGCTGCTCGCCGCCGGGCAGGCGAACTACGCGGCGGGCAACGTCTTCCTCGACGCGCTGGCCGAGCACCGGGCGGCCCTCGGGCTGCCGGCGACCTCGCTGGCCTGGGGTCCGTGGCAGGGCACCGAAGGCGAGGTGGACCTGGCGCACATCGCCCGGTCCGGCGTGGCCGAGCTGTCCGCGGACGAGGGCCTGGCGCTGTTCGACGCGGCGCTGGCGGCCGGTGAGCCGGTGCTGGTGCCGGTGAAGCTGACCGAACTGCCGGACGCCGGTGCGGCGGCCCCGCTGCTGCGGGGCCTGGTCCCGGCCGCCCCACGCCGGGTGGCCGCGGTGGCCGGGCCCCGGCCGGCGGCCCCGGTGGCCGGGTTCGCGGACCGGCTGGTCGCGTTGCCGGCGGCCGAGCGGGAGCAGGCGGCGCTGGAGCTGGTGTGCGAGCACGCGGCGGCCGTCCTCGGCTACGACGACGCTTCGGCGGTCGGCGGAGAAGGGCTCACCGACTGGGCATCGGTCGCTGCGGCGCTCCCGGCGCCGGGCGCTCGGGGTCGATCGCCGGGCTCGATCGCTGGCGGCGCTGGAACTGGCAACCGGCTCGGCCCCGCCAGCGGGCTGCGCCTGCCGGCCACGCTGATCTTCGACTACCCGAGCCCGGTGCCGCTGGCCCGGCACCTGCCCGCCGAGCTGCTGCCGGAGATCGGCGAGCCGGCGGCCGGGGCGGTGACAGCCGACCGTGCCGTGGCCGACCGCGCCGCGGCCGGAACCGACGAGTCCGCGGCCATCGCCGCGATGGACCTGGCCGACCTGGTCCGGTCCGCGATGGGCGGGAGCCCGACCGACGAACGGGGTGAATCCCAGTGACCACGCAGCCATCCGGCGTGAACCCGGCGAGCGCAGGCCCGTCGACCGAACAGATCGTCGCCGCTCTGCGCCAGTCCATGGTGGACAACGAGCGGCTCAAGGCGGACAACCGCAAGCTCACCGCGGCGATGAGCGAGCCGATCGCGATCATCGGCATGGGCTGCCGGTACCCCGGCGGGGTGAGCACGCCCGCCCAGCTGTGGGACCTCGTCGCCGGCGGCACGGACGCGATCGGCGAGTTCCCGGCCGACCGCGGCTGGGACACCGCCGCGCTGTTCGACCCGGCCGGCCGGGCGGGCACCACCTATTCGAAGGAGGGTGGCTTCCTCTACGGGGCTGCCGACTTCGAGCCGGAGTTCTTCGGCATCTCGCCCCGCGAGGCCCGCACCCTCGACCCCCAGCAGCGGGTGCTGCTGGAGACGGCGTGGGAGGCGGTGGAACGCGCCGGGATCGTGCCCTCGACCCTGCGCGGTTCGAAGACCGGCGTGTTCGCCGGCGTGATGTACCACGACTACGGCGCCGGGAGCAGCGACGGCAGCCTGGTGTCCGGCCGCGTCTCCTACACCCTCGGGCTCGAAGGCCCGTCGGTGTCGGTGGACACGGCGTGCTCCTCCTCGCTGGTCGCCCTGCACTGGGCGGCGCAGGCCCTGCGTCGCGGCGAATGCTCGCTGGCGCTGGCCGGCGGCGTGACCGTGATGGTGACGCCGGACATGTTCGTCTACTTCAGCGAGCAGCACGGGCTCTCCTCGGACGGGCGCTGCAAGGCGTTCGGCGCCGGCGCCGACGGCGTCGGCTGCTCCGAGGGAGCCGGGATGCTGCTGCTGGAACGGCTCTCCGACGCGCGCGAGAACGGCCACCACGTGCTGGCGGTGCTGCGGGGCAGCGCGGTGAACTCCGACGGCGCGTCCAGCGGCATCACCGTGCCGAACGGGCCCGCGCAGCAGCGCGTGATCCGGGCGGCGCTGGCCGACGCCGGGCTGAAACTGTCCGATGTGGACGCCGTCGAGGCGCACGGCACCGGCACCCGGCTCGGCGACCCGATCGAGGCGCAGGCGCTGATCTCCACCTACGGCAAGGCGGCCACCCCCCAGCGGCCGCTGTACCTCGGCACGCTCAAGTCGAACGTGGGCCACACCCAGGCCGCGGCCGGGGTGGGCGGGGTGATCAAGATGGTGGAGGCGCTGCGCCGTGGCGTGCTCCCGCCCACGCTGCACGCGGAGGAGCCTTCGCCGCACGTCGAGTGGACGGACTCGGTTTCGCTGCTCAGCCAGGCGCGGCCTTGGCCGGAGACCGGTCGGCCCCGGCGGGCCGGGGTGTCTTCGTTCGGCATCAGCGGGACCAACGCGCACGTGCTGGTCGAGCAGGGTGATCCGGATCCGGCGGGCGACCCGGCTCCGGGACCGGTCACCTGGCTCCTGTCCGCGAACACGCCCGAAGCGCTGCGGGCGCAGGCGGGCGAGCTGGCCGCGTTCCGCACCGGGGCGTCGCCTTCGGACATCGGTTACTCCCTGGCGGCCGGCCGGACCCGGGCCGAGTTCCGCGCGGCCGTGGTGGCCCCCGACCGGGAGGCGGCCCGGCGGGCGCTCACCGGCTACGCGGCGGGGCAGAACCCGCCGGCGGTGGTCGAAGGCGTGGCCGGGACGGGGCGCACGGCGTTCCTGTTCACCGGTCAAGGCGCGCAGCGCGCCGGGATGGGCGCCGGACTGGCGGCGGCGCACCCGGTGTTCGACGCCGCTCTGGACGCGGTGGCCGCGGAGCTCGACCAGCACCTGGACCTGCCGTTGCGCTCCCTGCTCGGCGACGCCGGAAAGCTCGACCGGACCGGGTACACGCAGCCGGCGCTGTTCGCGGTCGAGGTCGCGGTGTTCCGGCTGCTGGAGTCCTGGGGGGTCCGGCCGGACTACCTGCTGGGCCACTCGATCGGCGAGCTGGCGGCGGCCCACGTCGCCGGCGTGCTCTCGCTCGAACACGCCTGCGCGCTGGTGGCGGCCCGGGCGCGGCTGATGCAGGCGTTGCCCGAGGGCGGCGCGATGGTCGCGGTCGCGGCGACGGAGGCCGAGGTCACGCCGTTGCTGGTCGACGGGGTCGGGATCGCGGCGGTGAACGGGCCGTCCGCGGTGGTGCTGTCCGGCGTGCGGGACGCGGTGCTCGCGGTGGCCGGGAACTTCGCCCGGACTTCGCGGCTGCGCGTCTCCCACGCGTTCCACTCGCCGCTGATGGAGCCGATGCTGGCGGAGTTCGACGCGGTGGCGCGGGGGCTGAGCTACGCGGAGCCGGCCATCCCGATCGTCTCGGCGCTCGGCGGTGCCGGGCCCCTCGGTCCCGAGCACTGGGTGCGGCAGGTGCGTGAGCCCGTCCGGTTCGCCGACGGTGTCCGCTCGTTGCTCGACGCGGGCGTGCGCACGTTCGTCGAGGTCGGTCCGAGCGCGGTGCTGACCGCGATGGGCCAGTCTTGCCTCGGCGAGGGCGAGCGCGCCACCTTCGTGCCGGTGCTGCGCAAGGACCGTCCCGAGGCCGAGTCGGCGGCCGCCGCGGTGGCCAGTCTGCTCACCGTCGGGTGCGCCGTGGACCACGAAGCCTTCTACCGGGGTGGCGCTCTGGTCGAGCTGCCGACCTACGCCTTCCAGCGCCGGCGCTACTGGCTGGAGAACCCGACCGGCGCCCGGGAGCGCGGGGTCGCGGAGGCGGGCCAGCGCGACGCCGGGCATCCGCTGCTGGGTGCCGTGGTGGTGGCGGCCGATTCCGGCACCGTGGTGCTGACCGGCCGGCTCTCGCTGGGTGCGCAGCCGTGGCTGGCCGACCACGTGGTGCAGGGTTCGGTCCTGTTCCCCGGCACCGCGTTCGTGGAGCTGGCGATCCGGGCCGGCGACGAGGCCGGCTGCGGCCGGCTCGACGAGCTGACGCTCGCCGCGCCCCTGATCCTGCCCGAGCCGGGCGGGGTGCGGTTGCAGGTGGTGGTCGGCGCGGAGGACTCCGGCCGCCGTTCGCTGGGCATCTACTCGCAGGCCGACGACGCCGCGCCCGGGGAGTGGACCCAGCACGGCACCGGCTGGCTTTCGGCCGGTCGGCCGCCTTCGGCCGTGGCCGCCCCCGAGTGGCCGCCGCCGGGTGCGGCCGAACTCGACGTGACCGGCCGCTACGACCAGCTCGCCGCGCAGGGCTTCGACTACGGGCCGGTGTTCGCGGGGCTGGCCCGGGCCTGGGTCGCGGGCGATCTGGTGGCCGCCGAGGTTTCGCTGCCGGAGCCGGTGGACGCGGGCGCGTTCGGCCTGCACCCGGCGTTGCTCGACGCCGCGCTGCACACGATCGGCCTGGCCGGGCCGACGGCGGACGAGGCGGTGCTGCCGTTCGCCTGGTCCGGGGTCTCGTTGCACGCGGCCGGGGCGTCGAGCCTGCGGGTGGTGGTCTCGGGCGAGGGGGAGAACACGGTCTCGCTGACCGCGACCGATCCCTCCGGCTCACCGGTGCTGACGGTGGAGTCCCTGGCGCTGCGTCCGATCGCGGCGGACGCGTTCCGGCCGGCCGTGCGCTCGGCGGTGGACGATTCGCTGTTCCGCGTCGACTGGGAGCCGTGGCCCGGTGCGGCGGCCGAGATCGGGCGGTGCGCCGGGCTGGGGGCGCCGGCCTACGGACTGCCCGGGGAGTCCTATGTGGACCTCTCCGCGCTGGTGGCCGCGGTGGACGGCGGGGCGGCGGTGCCGGATGTGGTGTTCGCGCCGTTCGTGGCGCCCGAATCGGCTTCACCGCAGGCCGCGCGCGAAGCCGTGCACCACCTGTTGGCGCTGGCGCAGGCTTGGGTGGACGAAGCGGTGCTGGCGGCGTCGCGCCTGGTGGTGGTCACCTCCGGCGCGATCGCCACCCGGCCGGAAGAGGGCGCCGACGACCTGACCCACGCCGCGTTGTGGGGGGTGATCCGGACCGCGCAGCTGGAGTACCCGGACCGGTTCGCGGTGGTGGACGTCGACGGCGGTGCGGTGCCGCTCGGCGCGGTGCTCGGCGCGGTGTACGCCGGCGAGCCGGGGATCGCGGTCCGCGAAGGCGCGGTGCGGGTGCACCGGCTGGCGAAGTTCGCGGCGGACCCGGACCGCCCGGCCGCGCTGGATCCCGAGGGCACGGTGCTGGTCACCGGCGGCACGGGGGTGCTGGGCCGGCTGATCGCCCGGCACCTGGTGGCTTCGCACGGGGTGCGCCACCTGCTGCTCACCAGCCGACGGGGCGCCGCGGCCCCGGGTGCCGCGGAGCTGACCGCCGAACTGGCGGAGCTCGGCGCCGCGGTCACCGTCGAGGCCTGCGACCTGTCCGACCGCGAGGCCGCGGCGGCGCTGCTCGCCGGGGTGCCGGCCGGGCACCCGCTGACCGCGGTGGTCCACACGGCCGGCGTGGTCGACGACGGCGTGCTGCTGGCCTTGACCCCCGAGCGGATGGACACCGTGCTGCGCCCCAAGGTGGACGCGGCCTGGCACCTGCACGAGCTCACCGCGGAACTGGACCTGGCCGCCTTCGTGCTGTACTCCTCGGCCGGCGGCACGCTCGGCGCGGCGGGCCAGGCCAACTACTCGGCCGCGAACGTGTTCCTCGACGCGCTGGCCCACCACCGCGCCGCGCTCGGCCGGCCCGCCGTGTCGCTGGCCTGGGGACTGTGGTCCGAGGGCGGCATGTCGGGCGAGCTGGCCGAGACGGACCTGGTCCGGATGGCCCGCTCGGGCGTGTTCGGCCTGTCCTTCGCCGAGGGGCTCGAACTGTTCGACGCGACGTTCGGCACCTCGCAGCCTTCGCTGGTCCCGGTGCGGCTGGACCTGTCCGGCCTGCGGGGCGAGGTCCACGTGCCGGCCATGCTGTCCGGCCTGGTGCGGGCCGGCCGGGCGGGGGGCGGTCCCGGCGCGAGCCGGCGCCGCGCCGAGACCGCCGACGACTCGTGGACGCGGATCGTCGCGCTGCCGGCCGCGGAACGGGGCCGGGCGCTGCTCGAGCTGGTCTGCGCCACGGCGGCCGTGGTGCTCGGCCACGAGAAGCGCGACGCGGTGGATCCGCGCAAGGGCTTCATCGAACTCGGCTTCGACTCGCTCACCGCGATCGAGCTTCGCAACCGGCTGGACGCCGTGACCGGGCAGCGGTTGCCGGCCACGCTCATCTTCGACCACCCGTCGGCCGCCGCCCTCGCCGAGTTCCTGGGCGCGGGACTGGCCGAACCGTCGTCGCCGCTGGACTCCCGGCTTTCCGGGCTGGAGACGGCCCTGCGGGAAGCCGTGCTGGACGAGGACGGGCGGGCGAAGGTCGTGGCCCGGCTGAAGGCGCTGCTCACGGCGTGCTCCTCCGGCGACGATCTGCAGGAGGCCACCGCCGACGAGCTGTTCGCCCTGCTGGACGAGGAACTGGAGTCGCAGGGCTGAGCGGAGAGGAAGGATCCCGGCGCGCAACTCCCCCTTCGCGCCGGGCCCGGGGCCGTCCGTGACGATGTCGTCGCAGGCGGCCCCGTCCGTTTCACCGGGTGGCGAGGGGTTGCCTGGTCGACGGTCCGAACGGCTCCGGGGACCCTCGCCCGCCCAAGGGGCACGACCACGGGGGACGCGGTCCTGGCCGGGGCGGGGGGTCACGGCTCGAATTCGGCTGCGGCAGTCGAGGACGAAGACCGGCGATGAGAGCCCGGAGCGGCAGCCGAGGGCGGCGCCACCGGAGGCGGCAGCCAGCCGAGGAACGGCGGCGGGGACGGGAGCAGCGGTTGAGACGGGCGTTGGTCGAGCGCGGCGGTCGAGGGTGGCGGCGCCGGGTGAAGCTCGGGGATCAGGCCTCGGTGAGCAGGCCCAGGGAGCACAGCGAGCCGGCCAGCGCGATGATGTCGTAGCGCGTTTCCTCGACGTCGGTCTCCCACAGGGCGGCCAGGACGCCGGCCGCGCGGTCGACGTCGCCGTGGTGCTGCTTCAGGGCGATCCACATGGCCGCGGCGACCGGTTCGCACTCGATCTGGCGGCGGGTGGAGCGGCAGGACAGCTCGAGGTGGCCGTTCGGGAGCATGCGCTGGGTGACGCCGGGAGCGGTCTGGATCGCCATCATGGCTTCCTCCGAGGGCTGGTGGTTCCGGGCGGTTTCGCTGATGCACCCAGTGTCGCGAACGCGGGTCCGGGCGGCCATGGGGCCGGCACCTGAAGGCCGGGTGGGGTTTTCCCACCCCTACCGGGCGCGCGCGGACCACTCGCGCAGCCGGCCCGTCACCGTGTCCAGCACCCGTTCCCAGCCGTCGGTCAGGTAGAAGTGACCCCCGGGGAAGACCTCCACCGCGCAGCCGGCCGTGGTGTGCCGGTGCCAGGCGTCCGCCTCGGCCAGGCTCGTCACCGGGTCGTCGTCGCCCACCAGGACCTGGATCGGGCACCGCAGTTCGGGGCCGGCCTCGTGGCGGTAGGTCTCCACCGCGGTGTAGTCCCCGCGCACGGCGGGCAGGACCATGCGCACCAGCTCGTCGTCGCCCAGCACCGCCGTGTTCGTGCCGCTGAGTTCCTTCAGCGCGGCGATCAGCCCCTCGTCGTCGCGTTGGTGGACGTACTCGATGCGCTGCTGCGACGGGGCCCGGCAGGCGGACGCGAACAGGCCCAGCAGGGGCGTGCCCCGCGCCTGAAGGCGGCGGGCCACCTCGTAGCCGACGGTGGCGCCCATGCTGTGGCCGAACAGCGCCAGCGGGCGGTCGGACCGGGGCCCGAGGTCGTCCGCGATCGCGTCGGCCAGGGTGGCCACGGTCTCGTGGCAGGGTTCCGCCCGGCGGTCCTGGCGGCCCGGGTACTGGACGGCGAGCACGTCGGCGTCCAGCCCGGCCGCGGCGGCCGCGCGCGAAAACGGGAAGTAGGCGGTCGCCGAGCCACCCGCGTGCGGCAGGCAGACCAGCCGCACGCTCGCGTCGCCGGCTCGGTGGAAGCGCCGGATCCACCGGCTGGAGGTCTCGTTCACGGCAGTCACAGTCCGGGGAGTCTTCGGGGGCCACGGCGGATCGGCAACCCCTAGCGGTGGGCCCGGATTCGTTGCTGGGGCCGATCGGGCCCCGCCTAGCGCGACAGTCGGTAGTCGATACACCCCTTCGGGTGACTTTAGATCGCGGTTGGCTGCACTTAGGGCACGGCTGGAACTGTCGTTCTCGCAGGAAGATGACCGCCTGCGGCCAAGGAGCTGACGATGGGCGTGCACTGGGGGCAGAACCGCCGAAACGATCCGCGGGGGGCGTTGGCGTTTATCGAAGGTCTGTTGATCGAATGCGACGCCGGGACGGGGGAGACCGTGCTGGTGGGCGGGGGCCCGGCCAGCGGCAAGTCGCAGGTGCAGAACCAGGTCGTGGCCCGGGCTCGGGAGCTGGGCATCCTCACGCTCACCGCGGCCGGCGCGGCCGACGAGCGCGAGGTGGACGGCGGGGTGATCGACCAGTTGCTGGCCGGGCCCGCGCTGCCCCGGGCGGTCACCGGGCCGCTCACCGAAGGCGACCCGGACGAGCGGATCGCCGGGCTGGCCAGCGCGGTGCACCGGCTGGCCCGCGAACGCGCGGTGCTGGTCGCGGTGGACGACCTCCACCACGTGGACGAGACCTCCGCGCGGCTGCTGCTCCGGCTGCAGCGCCGGACCCGCTCCTCGGCCCTGCTGCTCGTGCTGAACCACCCGGACAGCTGGTACACCGGCGACGGGCTGCGGTTCGCCGCCCAGCCGCACCGGCACGTGCAGCTCACCCCGCTGTCCGTGGCGGCCATCGCGGAGCTGGTCGCCGACGCCGGCCCCGAAGACCTGCCCGAGCGGATCCACCGGCTGACCGCCGGAAATCCCTTGCTGGTCAACGCTTTGCTCGACGCGTACCGCGGCGACGCCGACGACAGCCGCGTCGGGCTGGCCTACTCCGAGGCGGTCCAGCGCCTGCTGCAGCGCTACGGCTCGCCGCTGCGCGAAGTGGCGACGGCCATCGCGGTGCTGGACACCGAGGTCACCACCGAGGCGGTAGCCACCGTCGCCGGGGTCGATCCGCTCGAAGCCGAGGCCTCGGCCGGGGTCCTGGCCGACAGCGGACTGGTCACCGGCGTCCGGTTCCGGCAGCCGCCGGCCGCGGCGGCCGTGGTCGGCGGGCTGCGCGGTCCGGAGAAGGTGCGCCTGCACCTGCGGGCGGCCGAGGTGAAGCACCACCGGGGCCTGGCCGCCGCGGACGTCGCCCGGCACCTGGTCGCGGCGGGCGAGGCGGGCGCCGAGTGGGCGTTGCCGGTGCTGGTCGAAGCCGCGGAACAGGTGATGCTCGGCGACGACGTGGACTTCGCCACCCGCTGCCTCAAGCTGGCCGCCACCGCGACGACGGCGAAGTGGGAACAGCAGCTGATCTCCCAGCTGCTGGCCAAGATCACCTGGCGGGTCAACCCGGCCGCGGCCGCGCCGCACCTGGAGGGGCTGCGCCAGGGCGGGGAGCAGTTCGACCGTTCGGACCGGATCGCCCTGGTGCGCCAGTCGCTGTGGTTCGGCGACCGGGAGACCTTCGAGCGCGGGTTCGCCGCGCTGCGCGACGACCCCGCCGGCTTCGAGCCGCTCGACCCCCGCACCGCGGCCGAGCTGAGCCTGGCCGGGCAGTGGCACTACGGCGTCTGCGCGGTCCCGCCGCCGGTCCCGGGAGAACGCCCGGCCGAGGCCGGCGACCCGTGGCGGCACACCGCGAGCACGCTCGGCGCGGTGTGGCGCACCGGCGGCACCGAGGCCACTTCCGCCTGCGCGGAACGGATCCTGCAGAACTGCCGGCTGTCCGACACCTCGCTCGAGGCGCTGGCCACCGCGATACTGGCGCTGGCTTACGACGGCAAGACCGAACGCGCCGAAGGCTGGTGCACCTCGCTGGGCGAGGAGGCGGAGTACCGCGGCGCGGTGACGTGGAAGGCGATGCTCGACGCTATCGGCGCCGGGCTGACGCTGCGCCGGGGCGATGTCGCCGCCGCAGCCGAGCAAGCCGCCCGCGCGCTGGCCCGGCTGGACGCGCCCAACTGGGGGGTCGCGATCAGCTACCCGCTGGCCACGCTGCTGAGCGCGCACACCGCGGCCGGGGCGTTCAAGGCCGCCGCCGCGGTGCTGCGGCACCCGGTGCCGGACGTGGTGTTCACGACCCTGGGCGGGGTCCGCTACCTGCGGGCCCGCGGGCAGTTCCACCTGGCGACGAACCGGGGGCTCGCCGCGGTCAGTGATTTCCAGCAGTGCCGGCGGATCCTGCGGGAGCGGGGCCTCGACCTGCCGGTCGTCGCGCCCTGGCGCTCCGACCTGGCCGAGGCCAACCTGCGGCTGGGCAATCCGACGCTCGCCGTGGAACTGACCCGGCACCAGCTCACCGATGCGGTGCCCACCGACAGCTACTCCCGGGGCTCCGCGCTGCGGGTGCTGGCCTTCGCCGGGGACAGCGCGGCACGGCCCGGGCTGCTCAACCGCGCGGCCGAGGCGTTCAAGGCCTCCGGTGACCGGCTGGAGCTGGCGAAGACCGTGCGCGCGCTGAACCAGCTGGGCCAGCGGGCGGAGCGGTCCGCGGGACTGGTCAAGCCGGTGCACGTGCCGCGGCAGGCCGGCCCGGCCGGGTCGCGGGCGCCGGCACCCGGTCGGATGGCGTCCACTGTGGCCGGTTCGACGGCGGGAGTGTCCACAATGGACGGATTGAGGCCACGGCCGGGCGCGGCGGCGAAGCCCGGCGGCGCGGCGCACCCGGCTTCGCTGAGCGAAGCGGAGCTGCGGGTGGCCGAGCTGGCCGCGCACGGGCGGACCAACCGCCAGATCGCGGAGACGCTCTACATCACCGTGAGCACGGTGGAGCAGCACCTGACCCGGGTGTACCGCAAGCTCGGCGTGTCCGGGCGCTCCGCGCTGGCCGGGGGGCTGGCCGACGAGCCGGCCGGGGGAGCCGACGGTGCTTGACCCGGACGAGCTGCTGGTGGCCGAACTCGCCGCGCGCGGCACGGAGGTCGAGGCGATGGCCGAGGCACTGAAGACCTCCACGGGCGCGGTGCGGGAACGGCTGGAGCGGGTCTACCGCAAGCTCGGCGGACTGGCACCGGGCTGAAGCGTGCGAGCAGAGCCGCGTCCCGGATCCGGGACGCGGCTCTTGTCGTGACCGCGAAGGAATCAGCTACGGCGATCGGCCACCACCGCGTCGATGATGTCGTCGAGGGTGCGGGTGGGGACGAAGCCGATTTGGTTGTACGCCCGGGTGCAGTCGGGGATGCGGCGTTGCATGTCTTCGTAGCCATCGCCGTACGCCTGCTCGTACGGGACCTTCGCGATGACGCTGTCGGACCCGGTCTTGTCGATCACGCGCTCGGCGAGCTGCGAGATGGTGGTCTGCTCGTCGCTGCCGAGGTTGAACACCTGGCCGTACGCCGATTCGTCGGCCAGCAGGTCGACCAGCGCGGGCACCACGTCGTGCACGTGGCAGAAGCACCGGGTCTGCTGGCCGTCGCCGAAGACGGTGATGGGCTCGCCGGCCAGCGCCTGGGTGACGAACCGCGGGATGACCATGCCGTAGCGCCCGGTCTGGCGCGGGCCGACGGTGTTGAACGGCCGCACGATCACCGTGCGCAGGCCGTGCTCGACCGCGTAGAGGTGGGCGAAGGTCTCGTCCAGCGCCTTGGCCTCGGCGTAGGACCAGCGGTTCTTCAACGGCGAGCCGATGATCCGGTCGGCGTCCTCGGTCAGCCCGTCGGCGGTGTTCTTGCCGTAGATCTCGCTGGTGGAGGCGACCAGGATCGGCACGTCGTGGCGCAGCGCGGCGTCGAGCAGGTTCTCGGTGCCGTGCAGGTTGGTGCGCAGGCTGTCCATCGTCTTGTCGAGGATGGTGAACACGCCCACCGCGGCGGCCAGGTGGAACACGGCGTCGACGCCGGGCATGCAGGATTCGACCGCGGCCGGGTCGGTCACCGAGCCCTTGACGAAGCGGAAGCCCGCGTGCCCGGAAACGGGGGTCAGGTTGTCCAGCGAGCCGGTGCTGAGGTTGTCGAGGGCGACGACCTCGTGCCCGAGGCCGATGAGGTGCTCGGTGAGGTGGGAGCCGATGAACCCGGCCCCGCCGGTGATCAGGTAACGCACGTCAGTGGTCCTCTCAGTTCGCGAACAGCGCGCGGTCGAAGCGGTAGGTGGCGTCGACCACGGTGGCGCAGCCGGCCAGCCAGTCGTAGCGGTGGCCGGGCTGGATCGTGTGGATCAGGGCGACGTCCCAGTCGCCGCCGTCCGGTTCGGCGATGCCGTCGAGGGAGCCTCCGGTCACGCGCACGTTGGGCACGAGCGGGTCGTAGTAGCCGACCTTCGCGCCCTTCGCGGCGAGCAGGTCGAGGATGTCCAGCGCCGAGGACGAGCGCACGTCCTGCACCCCGGGCTTGTAGGTCACGCCGACCACCACCACCCGCGCGCCGGCCAGTCCCTTGCCGTCCTGGGACAGGGTGTTCAGCACCCGCTCGACGACCTGCTTCGGCCGTTCCGCGATGGCGTGCATGGCCTGCGTGACCAGCGGTGCGTTGCTGCTCGTCGCGCGCAGCTGCCACAGCAGGTAGTGCGGGTCGCAGGGGATGCAGTGGCCGCCGACGCCGGGGCCGGGGTGGAAGGCCATGAACCCGTAGGGCTTGCTCGCGGCCGCGTCGATCACCTCGATCGGGTCGATCGAGAAGCCGTCGCTGATCTCGGCGAACTCGTTGGCCAGGGCGATGTTCACCGCGCGGAAGGTGTTCTCGTACAGCTTGGTCATCTCCGCGGTCTCCGGCGAGCTGACGCAGTGCACGGCCGGGGTGAGCACGTTGATCACCCGCTGCGCCATCGCGGCGCACCCGGGGGTCACCCCGCCCAGCACGCGCGGGGTCTCGGCCTGGGTGTGGGTGACGTTGCCCGGGTCGATCCGCTCCGGGCTGGACGCGACGAAGATGTCCCGGCCGACCTTGAACCCCCTGGCCAGCAACGGTTTCACCAGCAGCCGCTCGGCGGTGCCGACGTAGCTGGTGGAGGTGAGGATCAGCGTCTGGCCGGCGCGGGCGTGGGTGATCAGCTCGGCGCACGCGCTCTCCAGCGGGCCGAGGTCGGGCATCAGGTACTCGTCGAGCCCGGTCGGCACGCACACCAGCACCGCGTCGGCCTCGGCCACCCGGGCCGCCTCCGTGGTGAGCTGGAAGTCCTCCTGGTGCACGGCCTTCTCCAGCCGGCGGTGATCGCTCTCGATCAGGTCGACCTCGCCCGAGCGGATGGCGTCGAGGCGGTTCTGCGAAAGGTCGACCCCGATCACCCCGACCCCGCCGGCGTGCAGGCCGAGCGCGGTCGGCAGCCCGACGTAGCCCATGCCGATCACGGCGACGGAGGTCAGCTTGCTGAGTTCGGCGATGGTCTCGTGTTCAGCGACGGTACTGGTCATTGCGGTTCACCTGTTCCTGGCACGGAGGAGATCCTCAGTGGACGACTCGGACGATTTCGAAGGCCTCGGCCAGCCCGGCCGAAACCTGCGAGCCGCGGTATTCGGCGAGCGCGCGCACCCCGCGCTCACTGCGCGGGCTGGGCCACGGCTCCAGCTCCTTGCCGTAGGCCCGCAGTGCTTCGAGCTTGCGTTCGAGGTGGGCCTCGTCGAGGCGCTGCCAGCAGTTGGGCCGGAAGGTGACCGGCAGCCCCGAGGCCTCGCCGACGTCGGTGGCCGAGCGGATCTCGAACGTCCGGATCTCCTGCACGCTGCCCTTGCCGGGACGGCCCGCGACCCGGGCGGCCCGGCTGACCAGCGAGTGGTCGGTGCTCAGGTCGCACATGCTGGTGGTCAGGATGGTGTCCGGCTCGAAGTCGCGGACCTCGCGCTCCACCACGCGGTTGAGCTCCAGGTGGCTCACGGCGTCGAGCCGGTTGTCGCCGAACTCGTCGATCCTCACGCGCTCCACCCCCAGCGTCTTGGCCGCCAGCTCGATCGCCGCGGTGCGGTTCGTGACGCCGGTGCCGGTGGCCGAACGCGAGCCGTCGTCGTTGGTCAGGATGCAGAGCGAGACCACCACGCCCTCGTCGGCGAGGCGGGCGATGGTGCCGCCGGCGCCGAGCGTCTCGTCGTCGCCGTGTGCCCCCACGACCAGCAGTTTGCGTATCTTCCTGTGCATACCGATCCCCAGTCTGTCCGGTGAGCCCCGAGCACGAACGAAATCCCTGGAGCTGAAGGAAATCTGACATCGGCGGGGTGGACCGGACAACCCCTAAAGACCGTCTAAAGCAGACCTTGGCGGCCACTTCGCCGACGGTGTTGCTGGGGCGGCTAGGGGTGGGAGCGGCCACCGCGGCGCTCGTATCGTCACCACGGTCCGGCATCGGGTGTCGTGGAAGGAACGAGGACACGTGGGCAACTCCGAGGAAAAACTGGTCGGTGCGCTCCGGGCGTCGCTGAAGGAGACCGAACGGCTGCGTGACCGGAACCGCCGGTTGACCGAGGCGGCGCGTGAGCCGATCGCCATCGTCGGCATGGCCTGCCGGCTGCCGGGCGGCGCGAACACCCCGGAGGACCTCTGGCGGCTCCTCGACGGCGGGGTCGACGCGATCGGCGAGTTCCCCGCCGACCGCGGCTGGGACCTCGACCGGCTCTACGACCCGACCGGCGCGCGTCCCGGCTCCAGCTACGTGCGGGAGGGCGGGTTCCTGCACGACGCCCTCGGCTTCGACGCCGACCTGTTCGGCATCAGCCCGCGGGAAGCCCTGCTGATGGACCCGCAGCAGCGGCTGCTGCTGGAGACGTCGTGGGAGGCGTTCGAACGGGCGGGTATCGCCCCGCACTCGGTCAAGGGCAGCGCCACCGGCGTGTTCGCCGGCACGATGTACCACAACTACCAGGGCAGCTACGGGTCCTCCGGCGTCATCTCCGGGCGGCTCGCCTACACCTTCGGGCTCGAAGGACCCGCGGTCACGATCGACACCGCGTGCTCGTCCTCGCTCGTCGCGCTGCACCTCGCGGTGCAGGCCCTGCGTTCCGGCGAGTGCTCGCTGGCGCTGGCCGGCGGTGTCTCGGTGATGTCGACCCCGCGCACCTTCGTCGAGTTCTCCCTCGACGGCACGCTCGCCCGCAGCGCCCGCTGCCGCACGTTCGCCGATTCCGCCGACGGCACCGGCTGGTCCGAGGGCTGCGGCATGCTGCTGGTCGAGCGGCTGTCCGACGCGCGCCGCCACGGCCACCCGGTGCTCGCGCTCGTGCGGGGCACCGCGATCAACCAGGACGGCGCCTCCAACGGCATGACCGCGCCCAACGGACCGGCCCAGCAGCGGGTGATCCGCCAGGCGCTGGCCAACGCCAAGGTCGAGCCGGCGGAGGTCGAGGTCGTCGAGGCGCACGGCACCGCGACCAAGCTCGGCGACCCGATCGAGGCGCACGCGCTGCTCGCGACCTACGGCCAGGACCGCCCGGACGGCCACCCGCTGCGGCTGGGCTCGATCAAGTCCAACATCGGCCACACGCAGGCCGCGTCCGGGGTGGCCGGGGTGCTGAAGATCGTGCTGGCCCTGCAGCACGGGGTGCTGCCGCGGACGCTGCACGTGGACCGGCCGACCCGGCACGTCGACTGGACGGCCGGGCAGGTCGAACTGCTGACCGAACCGCGGGAGTGGCCGCGCGGCGAGCAGCCGCGCCGGGGCGCCGTGTCGTGCTTCGGCCTGAGCGGGACCAACGCGCACATCATCCTGGAGGAGGCGCCGGAGCCGGAAGCGGGCCCCGGTGCGGCCGACACCGCCGCCGTGCCGCTGGTGCTGTCCGGCCGCACCCCGCAGGCGTTGCGGGCGCAGGCGTCACGGCTGGTGGAGCACCTGAACGCCGAACCGGGCCTGCCGCCGTTGGACGTGGCCCGCACGCTGGCGGCCGGGCGCACGCACCTCGACCACCGGGCGGCCGTCGTCGGCCGTGACCGCGACGAACTGCTCGCCGCGTTGACCGCGTTCGCGAACGGGGAGCCCGGCGCGGTCACCGGTGTCGCGCGCGGTGAGGTGAGCACCGCGTTCCTGTTCTCCGGCCAGGGTTCCCAGCGCGCCGGGATGGGCCGGCAGCTGGCGGCCGCGTACCCGGCGTTCGCGGCGGCCTACGACGGGGCCTGCGCGGAGCTGGACCGCCACCTAGACCGGCCGCTGCGCGAGGTGATCGACACCGATCCGGAGGCGCTGGCCCGGACCGGGAACACGCAGGCCGCGCTGTTCGCGTTCGAAGTCGCGCTGTTCCGCCTGGTCGAGTCGTGGGGGCTGGTGCCCGAAGCGGTGTGCGGCCACTCGATCGGTGAGCTGGCCGCCGCGCACTGCGCCGGGGTGCTGTCGCTGGCGGACGCCGCCGAGCTGGTCGCCGCGCGGGGGCGGCTGATGCAGGCCCTGCCCGCCGGGGGCGCGATGGCCGCCGTCGAGGGCACGCCCGAGGAGGTGGCCGCGCACGATCCACAAGGGACGGTGGACGTGGCCGCGGTGAACGGCCCGCGGTCGGTGGTGCTGTCCGGGACGGAGGCCGCCGTGCTCGCGGTGGCCGCCAGGTTCGCCGAGGACGGGCGCCGGACGACCCGGCTGCGCGTCTCGCACGCGTTCCACTCGCGCTTGATGGAGCCGATGCTCGCGCAGTTCCGCGCCGTGGCCGAGAAGCTGACCTACCAGCCGCCGGCGCTCACCGTCATCTCGTCGGTCACCGGCGGCGAGGTTTCGGCCGAGCTGACCGACCCCGAGTACTGGGTGCGTAACGTCCGCCAGCCGGTGCGGTTCGCCGACGCGGTCCGCGCGCTCACGGCCGAGGGGGTCAACCGCTTCCTGGAACTGGGCCCGGACGCGCCGCTCACCGCCGTGGTCCCGCAGTCCGCGGCGGACTCCGCCGTCGCCGTGCCCGCGCAACGACGGGACGTCGCCGAGGATCTGGCGGTGGCCACCGCGCTGGCGGCGCTGCACGTCCGCGGCGTGGTGCCGGACTGGTCCGCGCACTTCACCGCGCGCGGGGCCGGGCAGGCCCCGCTGCCCACCTACGTCTTCCAGCACCGGCGTTACTGGCTGGAGGTCGCTCCGGACTCCGGTGACGTGACCTCCACCGGACTCGACCCGGTGGACCACCCGCTGCTCGGCGCCGCGACGCTGCTCGCGGACGCCGACGGGCTGGTGCTGTCCGGCCGGGTCGGCCCGAGCACCCACCCGTGGCTGAACGACCACGTGGTCGGCGGCTCGATCCTGCTGCCCGGCACCGCGTTCGTCGAGCTGGCCGTGCGGGCCGGGGACGAGGCGGGCTGCGGCCGGGTGCGGGAGCTGACGCTGCACTCGCCGCTGGTGCTGCCCGCGAAGGGCGCGGCCCGGATCCAGGTGCGGATCGGCGTTCCCGCCGAGGACGGTTCACGCCCGATCAGCATCCACTCCCGCTCCGAGGACCTCGCCGCTGCGCCGGCCTGGGTGCGCCACGCCGACGGCCGGCTGACCCCGGCCGCCGGCCGCGCGGACTTCGACCTGAGGGCCTGGCCCCCGGCTGGGGCCGAGGCGCTCGACCTCGACGGCATGTACGAAATGCTCGCCGGGCACGGCCTGGTGTACGGGCCGGTGTTCCAGGGCCTGCGCGCGGCCTGGCGGTCCGGCGAAGACGTGTACGCCGAGGTCGCGCTGCCCGAGCCGGACCGGCCCGGCGCGGAGGCTTTCGGCCTGCACCCGGCGGTGTTCGACGCCACGCTGCACGCCGTCGGGCTCGGTTCGGCGGCGGGGGAGGGCACCACGCTGCCCTACGCGTGGTCGGACGTCGAACTGCTGGCTGCCGGGGCTTCCACGCTGCGGGTGCACGTTCGCCCGACCGGTGAGCGGGCGGTGGAGCTGCGGCTCGCGGACTCCGCCGGAGCGCCGGTGGCCCGGGTGGGCGAGCTGAAGCTGCGCCGGATCAGCGAGGAGCAGCTGGCCGCCGCGCGGGCGGTGCCGGGCACCACCGACGCCCTGCTGCGGGTGGACCTGGTCCCGGTCGCGCTGCCGGACGTGCCCGAGGCACCGGATTTCACGGTGTACGAGGTGAAGCCGGGAAACGACGCGGCGGCGGCGAAGAAGGCCGTCCACAGTGCCCTGGACGCACTCCGGAGCTGGATCGGGGAGAACCGGCCCGGGAAGCTGCTCGTGCGGGCCCACGGTGACCTGGCCGGCTCCGCGGTGGCCGGGCTCGTGCGTTCGGCCCAGGGGGAGGAGCCGGGCCGGATCGTCCTGGTCGAGGGGGCGGCGAGCCCGGACCAGCTTGCCGCGATCTCGGCCGCCGACGAGTCGGCGGTGTCCATCGTGGACGGTGTGGCGCACGCGCCGCGGCTGGCCCGAGTCGGGCAGGAGCCCGCGGCCGTGCCGCCCGGCTGGGGCGAAGGCACGGTGCTGGTCTCGGGGGGCACCGGAGCGCTGGGCCGGCTCGTCGCCGAGCACCTCGCACGGCAGGGCGCGAGGAAGCTGCTCCTGGTCAGCCGGCGCGGTGCGGACGCGCCCGGCGCGGCCGAGCTCGTGACCCGGCTCGAGGAGCTGGGCGCGCAGGCCCAGGTGGTCGCCGTCGATCTGGCCGACCGCGCGAAGGTGCGCGCCCTGCTGAAGAAGCACCCGGTCACCGCGATCGTGCACGCCGCCGGGGTGCTGGACGACGGCCTGCTGCCCTCGCTCACCCCGGAGCGGATCGACCGCGTCTTCGACCCCAAGGCGCTGGCCGCCTGGCACCTGCACGAGCTGGCCGGCGACGTCTCGGCGTTCGTCACGTTCTCCTCGGCCGCCGGCGTGCTCGGTGCGCCGGGCCAGGGCAACTACGCCGCCGCGAACGCCTTCCTCGACGCCCTCGCCGTCCGGCGCCGCGCCGAGGGCAAGCCCGCGCACTCGCTGGCCTGGGGCATGTGGGCCTCGGGCATGGCGGTCGAGACCCAGGACAAGCGGGGGCTCGGCGCGTTCACCGCGCCGGAAGGACTCGCGCTGTTCGACGCGGCGCTGGGCGCGCCCGGCGGGGTGTACGTGCCGATCAAGCTGGACCTGCCCGCGTGGCGCGACTCCGGCGGCGTGCCGGACCTGCTGCGCGGACTGGTCCCGCTCGCGCGGCGCACGGTGTCCGACCGGGCGGCCGGGGCGGATTCGCTGCTGGGCCTGCTGGTCCGGCTGCCCGCGCCGAAGCGGCTGGACCACCTGCGCGAGCTGGTCGTCCGGCACGCCGCCGCGGTGCTCGGGCACGGTTCGGCCGACGTGGTCGACGCCGACCGCGCGTTCAAGGACCTCGGTTTCGATTCGCTCACCGCGGTCGAGCTGCGCAACGCGCTCAACGAGGCCACCGGTCTCGCCCTGACCGCCACCCTGGTCTTCGACCACCCGACCGCGGGCGAGCTGGCCGCGCACCTGCACGAGCGGCTGCTCGGCGAGCTCGGCGAACCGGCCGCGGCCGAGGAAACCGCGGTGGCCGTGGACCTCGACGAGCCGGTCGCGATCGTCGGCATGGCCTGCCGGTTCCCCGGCGGGGCCGACTCGCCGGAGGAGCTGTGGCGGCTGGTCGCCGAAGGCCGCGACGGCATCGGCGACTTCCCCGGGGACCGCGCCTGGGACATGGACCACTGGCTGGCGCAGGTCGCGCCGGACGGCGGCACCCCGCAGGGCGGGTTCGTCGACGCCACCGGCTTCGACGCGGCGTTCTTCGGCATCGGCCCCAACGAGGCCGTGATGATGGACCCGCAGCAGCGGCTGCTGATGGAGTCCACCTGGGTGGCGTTGCAGAACGCGGGCCTGGACCCGCTGGCCCTCAAGGGCAGCACCACCGGGGTGTTCGTCGGGGTGATGCAGACCGACTACGACCCCGGTGACGCGCTCGCCCAGGGCGGTGGCCTCTACCGCGGCTCGGGCGCGCTCAGCAGCGTCGTCTCCGGGCGGGTCGCCTACGCGTTCGGGCTGGAGGGCCCGGCGGTCTCGGTGGACACCGCGTGCTCGTCTTCGCTGGTCGCGCTGCACCAGGCGACGCAGGCACTGCGGGGCGGGGACTGCTCGCTGGCGCTGGTCGCCGGGGTCTCCGCGCTGGTCTCGCCCGCGCCGTTCGCGCAGTTCGTGGACGGGGCGGTGGCCCGCGACGGCCGCTGCAAGCCCTACTCCGCCGCCGCGGACGGTTTCGGCTGGGGCGAGGGCGTCGGCGTGCTGGTCGTCGAACGGCTTTCCGAGGCCCGCCGCCACGGCCACCCCGTGCTCGCCGTCGTCAGGTCCACCGCGGTGAACGCCGACGGGGCGTCCAACGGGCTCACCGCGCCGAGCGGCGCCGCCCAGGAGCGGCTGATCCGCCGGGCGCTGGCCACCGCCGGGCTCGAAGCGTCCGAAGTGGACGCCGTCGAGGGCCACGGCGCGAGCACCCCGCTCGGCGACCGCATCGAGACCACCGCGCTGCTCGCGACCTACGGCCGGGACCGGCCCGAGGACCGGCCGCTGTGGCTGGGCTCGGTCAAGTCGAACATCGGGCACACGCAGGCCGCGGCCGGGGTGGCCGGGGTGATCAAGATGGTCGGGGCCCTGCGCCACGGCGTGCTCCCCTCGACCCTGCACGTCACGGAGCCGACGGCCGGCGTCGACTGGTCGGCGGGCACCGTGCGGCTGCTCGACCGGGCGCAGGACTGGCCGCGGACCGGGCGTCCGCGCCGCGCCGCGGTCTCGGCCTTCGGCTACAGCGGGACCAACGCGCACGTGATCCTGGAGCAGGCGCCCGCGGAGCCGGTCGCGGCCGGCCGGAACCCCGGCACCGAACCGGTCGCGGACCCCGGTGGGGTGCTGCCGCCGCTCGTGCTCTCGGCCCGGACCGCCGCGGCGCTGCCGGACCAGGCTCGGGCCCTGCTGGAGCTGCTGGACACCACCACCCCGGAACTGCTCGACGTCGCGTACTCGCTGGCCGCGCGCCGCCCGCTGCTGCCGCACCGGGCCGCCGTGGTCGGCACCGACCTGGCCGAGGTCCGCGCCGCGCTCGCCGATTGGTCCGGCTCGGCGAACGTGGTGACGGGCCGCGCCCGCTCCGGCGGCACCACCGCGTACCTGCTGCCCGGGCCGGGCGCCCAGCGCGCCGGTATGGGCAGCGGGCTCTACCGGGCGTTCCCGGCCTTCGCGCTCGAATTCGACCGCGTGGCCGGGCACTTCGACCCGCACCTGGGCTGCTCGCTGCGCGAGGTGATGTTCGCCGAGGCGGGCTCGGTCGCCGCGCAACTGCTGGAGCGGACCCAGTTCAGCCAGGCCGCGGTGTTCACCTTCGCGGTGGCGCTGTTCCGGCTGCTGGAGTCGTGGGGTCAGCGGCCGGACGTGCTGGTCGGTCACTCCGTCGGCGAGATCGCCGCCGCGCACCTGGCCGGGGTGCTCTCCCTCGGCGACGCGGTGAAGCTGGTCGCGCACCGCGGCCAGCTGATGGCGGAGGTGCCCGCCGGCGCCGTGGTCGCGCTCGAGGCGGCGGCGTCCGAGGTCACGCCGCTGCTCGGCCCGGGGTCTTCGCTGGCCGCGGTGAACGGGCCGCGCGCGGTGGTCGTGTCCGGTGTGGAGGGTGAGGTGCTGGCCGTGGCCGACCACTTCACGAAGCTGGGCCGGCGCGCCGACCGGCTCCCGACCGCCTGCGCGGTGCACTCGCCGGTGCTCGACGAGATCCTGGAGGAGCTGGAGGAGATCGCCGCCGAGCTGACCTACGACGAGCCGCGGCTGGCCGTGGTGTCCACGGTGACCGGTACCGCGGTCACCGATGCGCTGCGCGACCCGAAGCACTGGGTCGCCCACTGCCGGGACACGGTCCGGTTCGCCGACGCCGTGCCGGCGACCGGCGCGAACCGGTTCGTGGACCTCGGCACCGACGGCGAGCTGATCGCGCTGGCGCAGGCCACGCTGAGCGAGGCCGAGGACGTCGTGTTCGTGCCCGTGCTGCGCCAGGACCGCCCGGAGGCGGAGTGCGCGCTGCTGGCCGCCGGGCGGCTGCACGCCGCCGGCGCCGGACTCGACGTCCGGCGGATGTTCGCCGGCCGCCACGCGAAGCCGGTCGCCCTGCCGGACTACGCCTTCCACCGCACCCGCTACTGGCCCTCGGTCGACATGGAGGCCCGCCGGGAGACCGGCGACCTGGCTTCGAGCGGGCTGAGCTCCAGCGAACACCCGCTGGCCGGCGCCGTGCTCACCGTGGCGGGTTCCTCGACCGTGGTGCTCACCGGCACGCTGTCCCCGGCGACCCACCCCTGGCTCGCCGAGCACCGCGTGGACGGGACCGCGGTGTTCCCGGCCGCCGGGTTCGTCGAGCTGGCCGTGCGGGCCGGGGACGAGGCCGGTTGCGGCCGGCTGGTCCGGCTGAGCACCGGTGTGCCGCTCGCCCTCGGCCCGGGGAAAACGCAGGTGCAGGTGGTCCTCGGCGCCCCCGGCGCGGACGGGCAGCGGCCGGTGACCGTCCACTCACGACAGGAGGGCGAGTGGACCCGGCACGCCGAGGGATGGCTGGCCCCGGACGAGGGGCCGGAACCGGAGCCGCTGGAGCAGTGGCCCCCGGCCGGCGCGGTCCCCGCCGACGTCACCGAGCTGTACGGACTGCTCGCCGACGCCGGTCTCGACCACGGCCCCGGCTTCCGCCGGCTGCGCACCGCCTGGGTCGCGGACGGCTCGGTCTTCGCCGAAATCGACCTCGACGCCGGTGCGGGGGCCGACCGGTTCGGGCTGCACCCGGCCGCGCTGGAGTCGGCCCTGCACGCCGCCGCACTGTCCACTGTGGCCGTGATCGACGGGGTTCCGGTGCAGTGGAGCGATTTCCGGCTGTTCGCCACCGGTGCCTCCCGGCTGCGGGCCCGGCTGACCCCGATCGGCGAGGACGCCGTCGCGCTGCTGCTCACCGACCTTTCGGGGGCGCCGGTCGCGGCCGCCGGCTCGGTGCTGCTGCGCCGGGCGCAGCGGCCCGAGTCCGCCGGGGCCTCCGAGCGGGTGGTCACCCGCCGCCGCCGGGCGGTGGTGGCGGCGCCGGTCGAGGCGCCGGGTTCGCCGGAGCTGACGGAGAAGGGGCTGCGGAAGTTCGTGCTCGAACAGGCCGCGGCGCTGCTCGGCTACCCCGGCACCGATGGCACCGACAGCACCGATGGCACCGGCGGCATCGACGCGGAGGCGCACTTCCTGGAGTTCGGCTTCGACTCGCTCACCGCCGTCGCGCTGCGCAACGTGATCTCCGCGCGGACCGGGCTGACGCTGCCCGCCTCGGTGGTGTTCGACCACCGGACGCCGGCCGGTCTGGCCGGGCACCTGCTGAGCCTGCTCGCCGGGGCCGCCCCGGGCCCGGTCGCGGGGGATCCGGTGAAGGACCTGTTCTTCGAAGCGGTCCGCGGCGGCCGGGTGGAGGACGGCATCGCGCTGCTCGGCGCGGCGGCCAATCTCCGGCCGAAGTTCACCGGGGCCGCCGACCTGCCCGAGGCGCCCCGGCCGCTGGAACTGGCCGCCGGACCGGCCGCGCCGCGGCTGCTCGCGGTGCCGCCGCCCGCGGCGATGGGCGGCGCGTACCAGTACGCGAAGCTCGCGGCCCAGTTCCGCGGGATCCGGTCGTTCTCGGCCCTGCCCACCCCCGGTTTCCTGGCCGGCGAGCCGGTGCCGGCCGACGTCGAGGCCATGCTGGACGTGCTCGCCGAAAGCGTGCGGCTCGGTGCGGACGGGCAGCCGTACGCGTTGCTCGGCTACTCCTCCGGCGGTGTGCTGGCCTACGCGCTGGCCTCGCGGCTGGAGAAGGCGGGCCCGGCCCCGGCGGCGGTGGTCCTGCTCGACAGCTACGAGATGGACGGTGGCGGTGAGGCCACCGCGGACACGGTGTCCGACATGGCCGCGGGCATGCTCGAACGCGAGGAGCAGTACGGCCCGTTCGACCGCGACAAGCTGACCGCGATGGCCTGCTACCTGGGGCTGCTGGAGGAGGTCGAACTGGCCGAGGTCGCCGCGCCGGTGGTGCTCGTCCGGCCGGATCGCCGCTTCACCACCGGTGGCGGCCCGGCCGTGACCGGCGAGGACGCGGGCGCCTGGCGCACGACGTGGCACCGGGCGGACGCGGTGGTGACCGTGCCGGGCGATCACTTCAGCCTGGTCGACACCGACGCCGGCACCACCGCCAAGGCGGTGGGCACTTGGCTCGAGGACCGGTGAGCCGCGGCCGGGGGTGGCGTTCGCCGCGCCGCCCCCGGCCGGCTTCAGGCGCGAGCGGCGGCGAGCAGGCCGGTGATGCCGTCGAGCACGCGGTCCAGCCCGAACTCCACCGTGGTGGCCGCCGGGTACTGCCCGCCGGCGGCCAGCGCGGCCAGCCGCGGGTAGCCGTGCTCCGCGAGCAACGGCTGCAGGAACGTGCGCAGCGCCGCGCTCCGCTCGGGGGAGCCGGGGTCGGCCAGCGCCCGCCCGCGTTCGGCGGTGGCGCGGGCGAAGTCGGCGACCAGCTGGGCGCAGCCCAGGGCATCCACATCGGACAGTCCGGCCCCGTGCAGCGCGGTCAGCAGCAGTTCGGTCCAGCGCAGCCGGTGCGGGGTCACCGCGCCGCCGCGGAAGGGCACGTCCAGCAGCCACGGGCGCAGGCGGTAGCGCTCCAGCGCGGCGTGCGTCCAGGCCCGGACGGTGGCCGGCCAGCCACCTTCGTCGCCCAGGCCGTCGGGCGGCGGGCCGAAGCCGGTGTCGGCCAGCAGGACCACCAGTTCGTCCTTGGACCCGATGTAGCGGTAGAGCGCGTTGGTGCTCAGCCCCAGCGAGGCGGCGATGTTGGGCAGCGACGCGGCGGCCAGCCCCTCTTCGTCGGCCAGTTCCACCGCCGCGGCCACCACCTGCGCGACGGTGTGCGAAGGCTTCGGCCCGCGCCGGGGCCGCGGCGCTGCGGACCACGCGGGGCGCAGTCCCGGCGGCAGGTCCGGGGGATCGTCTTGTGTCGGCATCTATCGCTCCCCGGTCTCCTTCAGTAAACTGTGCAAGTCTTACACTAATCTGAGCTGGGGGCGAGCGAACGTGAGCGAGACCAACCGGTCCGGGCTGGGCCGGGTGACCGAGCTGGACCGGAAACTGGCGGCCACCGAGATCGAGCACGCCCGCTCGGCCGGGAGCTACGACGGCCAGGAGGCGGCCCGGCGCCTGGCGCGCGTCCGGCTGGCCACCAGCCACGCGGCCCTGCGCAGGGCGGTCGACGGCGTGTCGGGCGAGGCCGCCCCGGCCCTGCTGGAGGCGGCGCCGGGCTTCGCGGCCCGGTTGTTCCTGCTGGTCGGCGGGGTGAACGTGCTGATCTGGCTGTTCATCGGCGCGATCGGCGGCCAGTGGGACCCGCTGTGGCTGATCTGGGTGCTGCTCGGCGGCGGGGTGCTGGTCGCGGGCGTCTGGGGCGTGCGGGACTGGGACCGCCGCCTGCGCGCGACGGCCGGCGACGCCTCCTGAACCCGGCCGGGCCGGGTCCGGTCCCGGGGCGGGGTGGCTTCCCCCGGTGGTCCGAGTGCGCTAAACTGCGCAAGCCTTACACAATTAACCTTGTCACTCCGCCGTCGCCGATATGGGGGGCCTCATGCCGGAGAGCACCGAAGAAACCCGCTCCTCCGGGAGCACCGCCCGCCGGATCGTCACGATCGCCTGGGCCGTGGTCGGGGGCGTGCAGTTCGTCATCTGGCTGCTGATGAGCCTGATCAGCATGTCGTTCAAGTCGCCGTTCTGGCTGTGGACGATCGGCGTCGGCGGGGTCGCCCTCGCCCTGTGGTGGTACTTCGACCCGGCCCGCCGCGGCGTCCGGGGCGGAACGGAGTGAACGACGTGCCCACGATGACCTCAGTCGAATCGCCGGTCCGGCTGGACGCGGTGCACAAGACCTACGGCTCCGGGGACAGCGCGGTCGAAGCGCTGGCCGGTGTCTCGGTCTCCTTCCCGGCCGGCAGCTTCACCGCGGTGATGGGCCCCTCCGGCTCCGGCAAGAGCACGCTGCTGCACTGCGCGGCCGGGCTCGACCAGCCGACCTCGGGCCGCGTCACCCTGGTGGGGACCGACCTGAAGGGCAAGAGCGAGACGAAGCTGACGCTGCTGCGGCGCGAGCACGTCGCGTTCATCTTCCAGTCGTTCAACCTGATGCCCGCGCTGAACGTGGAGCAGAACGTCACCCTGCCGACGTTGCTGGCCGGCCGCGAGCCGGACCGGGCGTGGGTGGATCAGGTGATCGCCCGGGTCGGGCTCTCGCAGCGGGTTAAGCACCGCCCGGGCGAGCTGTCCGGCGGACAGCAGCAGCGCGTGGCGATCGCCCGCGCGCTCGCCGCCCGCCCGGCCGTGGTGTTCGCCGACGAGCCGACCGGCGCGCTCGACACCACCACCGCGCTCGAGGTGCTCACGCTGATGCGCGAGCTGGTCGCCGCGGGCCAGACCATCGTGATGGTCACGCACGACCCGGTGGCCGCCTCCTACGCGGACACCGTGCTGTTCCTGGTGGACGGCCGGGTCGTCACGCAGCTCGCCTCGCCGGGCGTCGAAGCGGTCGCGAGCACCCTGGCGCAGCTCGGCGCCCAGGCCAAGCAGGCCCGGGGGCAGGGGTGAACTCACGGCGGGTGGTCCTCGGCCTGGCGCTGTCGAGCCTGAAGTTCCGCGCGGCCGCCTCGCTGGCTTCGTTCGTGGCCATCCTGATCGGCTGCGGGCTGCTGATCGCGTGCGCCGGGCTGTTCGAGACGGCGATCGTGCTGCCGGCGTCGCCACAGCGGCTGGCGTCTGCGCCGGTGGTGGTCGGTGGTTCCGCGGGCTTCAAGCTGCCGGACGAAGAGTCGCAGGTGGTCCCGTACGCCGAGCGCGCCGGGCTGCCCGAGGACCAGGTGGCGAAGATCGCCGCGGTGCCGGGCGTGCAGCGCGCGGTGCCCGACGTGGCGTTCGCCGCGGTGCTGCTGCGCGACGGCGCGCCGGAGTCCGGGTCCTCGTCCGTCCTCAATGGACACGGCTGGGATTCCGCCGCGCTCGGCGGTTACACCCTGCGCGAGGGCGGGCCGCCGCGGCTGCCGGGCCAGGTCGTGCTCGACCCGGCCACCGCGAGCGCGGCCGGGGTCGGCGCCGGAGGGCCGGTCGAGCTCGTCGTGGACGGGCAGAAGCAGGGCTTCACCGTCTCCGGGATCGCTGAGCCGGCGCAGACCGTGCAGGCGCCCGCCTTCTTCTTCTCCGGCGGGGACGCCCAGCGCTTCTCCCCGCACCAGGGCCGGGTCGGCCTGGTCGGGGTCTTCCCGGCCGAGGGCGTGGACGCCGGTGAACTGGCCGGGCGCATCGCGGACCAGGTGCCCGGCGTCAGCGTGCTGACCGGGGACGACCGCGGCGCGGCCGAGTTCCTCGGCGTCGACGCCAGCCAGCTCCCGCTGATCCTGCTCGCCGCGGTGTTCGGCGGCATGGTGCTGGTGGTGATGGCGCTGGTCGTCTCGGCGACGATCAGCCTGACCGTGCGCCAGCGGCAGCAGGAGCTGGCGCTGCTGCGCGCGACCGGCGCGACGCCCAAGCAGGTGCACCGCATGGTGCTGGCCGAGACCATGGCGGTCGGCGCGCTCGCCGCGGTGTGCGGCGCGTTCCTCGGCCACCTGATCGGCCACCGGATCTTCGCGACCAGCGAGTCGATCGGCATCGTGCCGCGGGAGCTGGCGTTCCGGCAGGACGTCATCGCGTTCGCCGCCGGGATCGTGGCCACGCTCGCCATCACCTACGGCGCGGCCTGGTTCGCGGCGCTCGCGGCTTCGCGGGCGCGGCCGATCCAGGCGCTGGCCGAGGCCGCGATCCCGAGCGCGAAGGTGAACCCGCTGCGCCGCACGGGTGCGCTGGTGTTCGCCGCGGCGACGGTGCTGCTGGCCCTGACCACGGTGTTCATGCCGGCCGACACGGCTTCGGCGATCGGCGGGCCGGCGGTGCTGACCGGGGCCATCGCGGTGGCGCTGCTCGGCCCGGAGATCATGGCGTACGTGGCCGACCGGTTCGGCCCGTTCATCCGCCGGATCGCGGGCCGCGACGCCACGCTGGCCGTGATCAACTCGCGGGCCCGCGCGGTGGCGTTCGCCGCGGCGCTGACCCCGATCACCCTGGCCAGCGCGGTCGCGCTGGGCAACGTGTACTCGGAGACCACCGCGCAGAAGGCCCAGGTGGCGGCCTACGCCGACCAGCTCCAGGCCGACGCCGTGGTCAGCACCGGCGCCGGCGGGGTGTCGCCGGAGCAGTTCGCGCAGATCCGCGCCACGCCCGGGGTCGGCACGGCTTCGCCGCTGGTCACCAGTTCCGGCTGGATCGAGCAGCCCTACGACGGCAACGGCAGCGATCCGTTGCGCCTGCTCGGCGTGGCCGCACAGGACCAGGGCGGCACGGTGCTGTCCACCGAGGTCACTTCGGGTTCGCTGAAGAACCTCACCGGGACCGCCGTCGCGCTGCCCGAGAGCGTGGCCGACGACCTCGACCTCAAGCTGGGCGACAAGATCACCATGCGGCTCGGCGACGGGGCGCAGGCCCAGGTCGCGGTGGTCGCCCTGCTCGACAGCCCGTCGAGTTACGCGAGCATGGTGCTGCCGGCCGACCTGCTCACCGCGCACACCACCAGCGGCCTGCCCGCGCAGGTGCTGGTCAAGGCGGCCGCCGGCGCGGACCCGGACGAACTGGTGGCCAGGCTGGGCGATCAGGCCAAGGCCTGGCCGGGGGCCGTCGTCGGCGGGGACGACGCGCTGGCCCGGAACTTCCAGGCCGGCGCGGACGTCGAGGCGATGATCAACTACCTGCTGGCCGTGCTCGCCATCGCCTACGCGGCGATCGCGGCGGTGAACACCCTGGCCGTGGCCGTGCTGAGCCGCCGCCGGGAGTTCGGCGCGCAACGGCTGGCGGGCGCGGACCGCGGGCAGGTGCGGCGGATGCTGTTCATCGAAGGCGGCATCGTCGCGGTCACCGGGCTGGTGCTGGGCATCGTGATCTCGTTGTTCACCGTGCTGCCGATGGCGATCTCGACCGGCGAGATCATCCCGTCCGGACCGGTCTGGGTGTTCCTGGGCGTGGTGCTCGCGGTGTTCCTGATCGTCTGGCCGGTGACCGCGCTGTCCGCGCGGCTGGCCATGCGGCGCAGCCCGATCGAGGCGGTCACCCTGCCCGGTCAGTGATTTTGTTAGGGGTACGCGGGCCGCTCGGGCGTGGATAGTCTCGAATCCGACTATCCGCACCGGGTGCGGCCCGCTTTCCTTTTCTGGGGTGAATTCCATGCGAGTACTGCTGGCCACTCCGTCGTGCCCCGCGCGTCTGCGCACTCTGGTGCCGCTCACCTGGGCGCTGCGCACGGCCGGCCACGACGTGAAGATCGCCGGACGGCCGTCGTTCGCCGAGCAGATCCTGCGTGCCGCCACCGTGGCGGTGGATCTCGAGGCCGGCGAAGGCATCGAGCTCGCCGAATCGCCGAGGCTGACCGAATTCGCCGGGCTGTGGCGGCCCCAGGTGGTGGTTTCCGCCGGACTGGCCCCCGCCGGGACGGCTGCGGCCCGGTCCGTCGGCGCGGTGGCCGTGCGGCTGCTCGGCGCGTGGGACGAACCGGACGCGGGTGAGGCCGACACGACGTTCGACACCGTGCCGCCGTCCTTGCGCGGTGGCGGTGGCGAGGCCCACCCGGTGCGGCACGTGCCGTACTTCGGCCCGGTGGAGCTGCCGGCCTGGTCGCGCCGCAAGGCCAGGCGCAGCCGGTTACTACTGTCCCTTTCGGACACTGCCTGGTTCGGCCCCGTCTTCGACGCCGTCGCGGAGGTGGACGTCGAAGTGGTCTGCGCGGCGGGTGTGACGGACCTCCCGGACGGGACGGCCTTGCCCGCGAACGTCCGGCTGGTCGACGCGGCGCCCCCGGCCTCGGTGCTGCCCACCTGCGCGGCCGTGATCCACGACGGTGACGCCGAGCTGGCCCTGGCCGCCGCGGCGTTCGGGGTTCCGCAGCTCTCCCTCACCGCCTCGGCGCCGGCCACGCGGGTGGCCGCGGCCGGGGGCGGCCTGGTCGGCGGGGCGCCGGACGCCGGGGTGGTCCGCGAGCTGGTGACCGGCCCGGCGCTGCGGGCCGGCGCGGCGGCGCTGCGGGCGGAAATCACCGCGCTGCCCACCCCGAGCGCGGTCGCGGCCCGGCTGACCCGCTGATTGTGGGGCCGTTAGGGGTGGGGCGGGGAAAAGGACCTCGGTAGCTTTTTCCTGGTGGTGCTCCAGCCTTTTCGCGGTTAGGTGGTCGATGACGTGAGTATCGATTTCTGCTCCGGCGGCGTTTTCCGCAGGGGGGTAGTGGCGTGAGTGCCGAAAGCGAGCGCAAGCTGCTCGATTACCTCAAGCGGGCGACCACGGACCTGCGTGAGGCCAAGCAGGCCCTGCAGGAGGCCCGCCTCCGCGAGACCGAGCCGATCGCGATCGTCGGCATGGCCTGCCGGTACCCGGGCGGCGCCGGCTCACCGGAGGAGCTGTGGAAGTTGGTGGCCTCGGGCACCGACGCCATCGGCGGCTTCCCGCAAGACCGGGGCTGGCCGCTCGACGCGCTGTACGACCCGTCGTCGCAGCGGCCCGGCACCACGAATACCCGTGAGGCCGGTTTCCTATACGACGCCGCGGAATTCGACCCGGAGTTCTTCGGCATCTCGCCGCGCGAGGCGCTCGCGATGGACGCGCAGCAGCGGTTGCTGCTCCAGACGTCCTGGACCGCGCTGGAGCGCGCCGGCATCGTGCCCGAGACGTTGCGCGGCAGCAGCACCGGGGTTTTCGCCGGGGTGATGTACCACGACTACTCGGGCCACGCGGCCGCCGGCAGCGTGGTCTCCGGCCGGGTCGCCTACGCGCTGGGCCTGGAAGGCCCCGCGGTCAGCGTGGACACGGCGTGCTCTTCCTCGCTGGTCGCGCTGCACTGGGCCGCGCAGTCGCTGCGCCGCGGTGACTGCTCGATGGCGCTGGTCGGCGGTGTGACGGTGATGGCGACGCCCGAGACCTTCGTCTACTTCAGCGAACAGCGCGGGCTCTCCGACGACGGCCGCTGCAAGGCGTTCGCCGCCGGCGCGGACGGCACCGGCTGGGGTGAGGGCGTCGGGGTGCTCGTGGTGGAGCGGCTTTCCGACGCCCGGCGCCGGGGGCACGAGGTGCTGGCGGTCGTCCGGGGCAGCGCGGTCAACTCCGACGGCGCGTCCAGCGGGCTGACCGTCCCCAATGGACCTGCGCAGCAGCGGGTGATCCGCCGGGCGCTGGCGTCCGCGGGCCTGACCACCGCCGAGGTCGACCTGGTCGAGGGACACGGCACCGGCACGAAGCTCGGCGACCCGATCGAGGCCCAGGCCCTGATCGCGACCTACGGCCAGGACCGGGCCGGGGAGCCGCTGTGGCTCGGCTCGCTCAAGTCCAACCTCGGCCACACGCAGGCCGCCGCCGGGGTCGGCGGGGTGATCAAGGTCGTGCAGGCGATCCGTCACGGCGTGCTGCCGAAGACGCTGCACGTGGATGCGCCGTCCCCGCACGTCGACTGGTCGGCCGGGGCGGTCGAGCTGCTGACCGAGGCCCGGCCGTGGCCCGAGGCGGGCCGTCCGCGCCGGGGCGCGGTGTCCTCGTTCGGGATCAGCGGGACCAACGCCCACGTCATCATCGAGCAGACCGAGGCGGCCGGGCCGGAAGCGGCCGGCCGCGGTGAGCCACCGGTGGCGGCCTGGCCGCTGTCGGCGGACTCCGCCGATGCCCTCGCCGCCCAGGCCGAGCGGCTCGCGGACCATCCCGAGGACTCCGCGGCGGACATCGGCTTCTCCCTCGCGACGACGCGCTGGCGCGGCGCTGGACCCCCCCCCCCCCCCCTGGCCCACCGCGCGGTGGTCGTCGGCCGGGATCGCGAGGAACTGCTGTCCGGGCTGGCCGCGCTCGCGGCCGGTGCCGGGGCGCCGGGGGTGGTCCGGGGCCGTCGCGGCACCGGCCGGACCGCGGTCCTGTTCACCGGGCAGGGCGCCCAGCGGGCCGGGATGGGCCGGGTGCTGGCGGCGGAGTACCCCGTTTTCGCCGAGGCTTTCGCCGCGGTGTGCGCCGGTCTGGACGCCCACCTCGAACGTCCACTGCGGACGGTCCTCGAAGACGGTGAGCTGCTGCGGCGGACCGGGTTCACCCAGCCCGCGCTGTTCGCGTTCGAGGTGGCGTTGTTCCGGCTGCTCGAGTCGTGGGGGGTGACGCCGGACTTCCTGCTGGGGCACTCGATCGGAGAGCTGGCCGCCGCGCACGTGGCGGGGGTGCTGTCGCTGGCGGACGCCTGCACCCTGGTCGCGGCGCGGGGGCGGATGATGCAGGCGTTGCCCGCTGGGGGCGCGATGGTGGCGGTGCGGGCGACGGAGGCGGAAGTCTCGCCGCTGCTGACCGCCGAGGTGAGCGTCGCGGCGGTCAACGGGCCGGATTCCGTGGTGCTCTCGGGCGCGCAGGACGCGGTCGACGCGGTGGTGGCGCGGTTCGACGGCCGCCAGTCGTCGAAGCTGAAGGTCTCGCACGCGTTCCACTCGCCGTTGATGGAGCCGATGCTCGCGGAGTTCGCGAAGGTGGCCCGGAAGCTCCAGTACGGCCGGCCGCGGATCCCGATCGTTTCGACCGGGGGCGGCGACCCGAGCACCCCGGAGTACTGGGTGGAGCAGGTCCGCGCGACCGTGCGGTTCCACGAGGGCCTGCTCACGCTGGTGGACGAAGGGGTCAGGACGTTCCTCGAAATCGGGCCCGGCGCGGTGCTCACCGCCGCCGGGAGGAACGCGCTGGAGGACGAGGCGCTGGCCTTCGTCCCGGCCCAGCGCGCCGACCGCGACGAGGCCCACACCGTGGTCACCGCCTTCGCGAGCCTGCACGCCCGTGGTGTCCCCGTGGACTGGAACGCCTTCTACGCCGGCGCCCGCCGGGTCGAGGTGCCCACCTACGCCTTCCGGCGCGACCGCTACTGGCTGCCGGTCACCACCACGATCGGCGACGCCGGCGACCACGGCCAGCTACCTGCGGAGCACCCGATGCTCAGTGCCGTGGTGCGGGTTCCCGAAACCGGCGCGGTGGTGCTCACCGGGCGGCTGTCGGCGCAGACCGTGCCCTGGGTGGCCGACCACGTGGTGCTCGGCTCGGTCCTGTTGCCCGGTACCGCCTTCGTCGAGCTGGTGCGCCGCGCGGCCGACGAAGTCGGCTGTCCCCGCGTCGACGAGCTGACGCTGGAGGCGCCGCTGACCCTGGCCGAGGGTGTGTCCGTGCAGGTGGTGGTGGAGGCGGCCGAGGAAGACCGGCGCCGCCGCGTCACCGTCCACTCGCGACCGGACGGGGGCGGCTGGACCCGGCACGCCGCCGGATTCCTGAGCACCGAGGACGTCGTGCCCTCGTTCGACTTCGGCGAGTGGCCGCCCGCCGGTGCCGTCGAGGTGGAGCTGGACGACCCGTACGCGCGGCTGGCCGAGCTGGGTTACGGCTACGGCGCGGCCTTCCGGGGGCTGCGCGCGATGTGGCGTGCGGGCGACGACGTGTACGCCGAGGTCGTCCTGCCCGAAGGGGCCGAAGCCCGCGACTACGGCCTGCACCCGGCCCTGCTCGACGCCGCGATGCACGCCCAGCTGCTCGGCCCGGCGCCGGAGGACGGCGAGGCCCGGCCGATGCTGCCGTTCGCCTTCAGCGACACCACGCTGCACTCGGCCGGGGCCTCGGCGCTGCGGGTGCGGGTTTCCCCGGTCGGCGACGGGGCCATCGCGTTGCAGATCGCCGACGCGAGCGGCGGCCCGGTGCTCTCGGTCGGCTCGTTGGCCGCCCGTCCGGTCTCGCCGGACCGGCTGACCCCGGGCTCGCTGTTCCGGCTCGGCTGGGAGCCCGCCTCCGGGACCGGGGAATCCGCCCCGGCCAAGATCTTCGAAGTGTCCACACCGGACGGTCCGGTGCCGGCCGCCGCGCGGGAGGTGACCGAGCGGGTGCTGGCCGCGATCCAGGGCTTGCTGGCCGAGGCGGGCGACACGCGGCTGGCGGTGGTCACCCGCGGCGCGGTTTCGGTGTCCGGGGAGGACGTCGATCCGGTGCTCGCCCCGGTGTGGGGCCTGGTCCGCGCGGCCGAGGCCGAGAACCCGGGCCGGTTCGTGCTGATCGACGGGGAGGCGGCCGAAGCGGCGCTGGCCACGGGGGAGCCCGAGACCGCGGTGCGTGACGGCCGGGTGCTGGTGCCCCGGCTGGTCGCCGCGAACCCCACGCCGGCCGAGCTGGGCTGGAACCCGGAGGGCACCGTCCTGATCACCGGCGGCACCGGCGGTCTCGGCGCCGTGGTCGCGAAACACCTGGTCCACCGGCACGGCGTGCGACGCCTGCTGCTCACCAGCCGGCGCGGGTCCGAGGCGCCGGGCGCGGCTTCGCTGAGCGAGGAGCTGACGGCGCTCGGCGCCGAGTTCACCATCGCGAGCTGCGACGTCACCGATCCCGGGTCGGTGGCGAAGCTGCTCGCCGGTCTCGAAGCTCCGCTCACCGCGGTCCTGCACGCCGCGGGGGTCCCGGCCGCGGGCCGCGTCGAGACGCTCACCGCCGCCGAGCTGGACCGCGTCTTCGCCCCGAAGGTCGACGGCGCCTGGAACCTGCACGAGCAGACCCACGACCTGGACGCGTTCGTGCTGTTCTCCTCCGCGGCGAGCACCGTGCTGGCCGCCGGGCAGTCCGGGTACGCCGCCGCGAACGCGTTCCTCGACGAACTGGCCCGTCACCGGCACGCCCAGGGCCGGCCGGCCACGTCGCTGGCCTGGGGCGCCTGGGCCGAGGACGGCGGGATGGCCGGTGCCCTGGAAGAGGCCGACTTGCGCCGGCTGCGCCGCCTCGGCACCCCGCCGATGGCGACGGCCGACGCGCTGGCCCTGCTCGACGCCGCCCTCACGGCCGGGGAGCCGGTCCTCGCCCCGGTCCAGCTCGACTTCGCGGCCCTGCGCGCCCGTACGGACGCGCTGCCGCCGACGTTGCGCGGCCTGGTCCGCCCGGCCGCACCACGGCGGGTGGCCCGCGCGGGCGCTTCGGTCGCCACGCGGCTGAGCACGTTCCCGGAGACCGAACGGGAGGCGTTCCTGCTGGGCGTGGTCACGGAGCAGGTGGCGGCCGTGCTCGGTTTCGGCTCCGCGGCCTCGGTCGAGCCGGAGCGCGCGTTCCAGGAGCTGGGGTTCGACTCGCTCACCTCGGTGGAGCTGCGCAACCAGCTCGGCGCGCTGACCGGGCTGAAGCTGACCGCGACGGTCGTGTTCGACCACCCGACCCCGGTCCGGCTCGCGCGGCGGCTGCACGAACTGCTGGGGCCGGCCCGCGGCGCGGCGGATCCGCTGCTGGCCGAGATCGACCGGCTCGAAGCCCGGCTGGGCGGCGCCGCCGGCTCGCTCAACGGATCGACCGCGAAGGTCACCGCGCGGCTCGACGCGCTGGTCCGCAAGTGGGCCGAAGCGCACGGCCCCGCCACCGAAGGCGCCGCCGAAGACCTCGGCGAGGCCACCGACGACGAGCTTTTTGCCGTGCTGGACGACGAATTGGGCATCTCATGAACGGGCGAGCCATGGGCAACGAGGACAAGCTCCGCGACTACCTCAAGCGCGCGACGGCCGATCTGAAGCAGGCCCGGCGGCGCGTGCACGAGCTGGAGGCCCGGGACACCGAGCCGATCGCGATCATCGGGATGAGCTGCCGCTACCCCGGGGGCGTCCGCACCCCGGACGAGCTGTGGGAGCTGGTCGACGAGGGCCGCGACGTGATCGGGGAGTTCCCCGCCGACCGGGGCTGGGACCTCGAGGGCGTGTACGACCCGGTGCCCGAGCGCCCCGGCAAGACCTACACGCGGCACGGCGGGTTCCTCTACGACGCCCCCGACTTCGACGCCGGGTTCTTCGGCATCAGCCCGCGTGACGCGCGCCGCGCCGATCCGCAGCAGCGCATCCTGCTGGAGGCCTCGTGGGAGGCCCTCGAACGCGCCGGGCTGGACCCGCACGGGCTCAAGGGCAGCCCCACCGGCGTCTACGCCGGGGTGATGTACCACGACTACAGCGGCGGCAGCCCGGACGGCAGCCTCGTCTCCGGTCAGGTCTCCTACACCCTCGGGCTCGAAGGACCGTCCGTGTCGGTGGACACCGCGTGCTCGTCTTCGCTGGTCGCGCTGCACCTGGCCGCGCAGGCCCTGCGCCGCGGGGACTGCACGCTCGCGCTGGCCGGTGGCGTCGCGGTGATGGGCACCCCCGAGATGTTCGTCGACTTCTGCAGCCGCCGCGGCCTCGCCGCCGACGGGCGCAGCCGGTCGTTCTCCGACGACGCGGACGGCACCTCCTGGGCCGAGGGCGTCGGTGTCCTCGTGCTGGAGCGCCTTTCCGACGCCCGCCGCCACGGTCACCGGGTCCTCGCCCTGGTGCGCGGCTCGGCGGTGAACCAGGACGGGGCCAGCAACGGCTTCTCCGCCCCCAACGGCCCCTCCCAGGTCCGGGTGATCGAGGCGGCGCTGGCCGACGCCGGGCTGACGGTGTCCGATGTGGACGCCGTCGAGGCGCACGGCACCGGCACCGCGCTCGGCGACCCGATCGAGGCCCAGTCGGTGCTGGAGACCTACGGCCGGCGCACCACGGGCGCGCCGCTGCTGCTCGGCTCGATCAAGTCGAACCTGGGGCACCCGCAGGCCGCCGCCGGGGTCGCCGGGGTGATCAAGATGGTGCTGGCGCTGCGCCACGGCCGGCTGCCGCGCACCCTGCACGTCGGCACGCCGTCGCGGCACGTCGACTGGACCGCGGGGGCGGTCGAGCTGCTGACCGAGCCGCGCGAGTGGCCGGAGACCTCGCGCCCGCGCCGGGCCGCGGTGTCCTCGTTCGGGGTCAGCGGCACCAATTCGCACGTCATCCTGGAACAGGACGTCCCCGAAGCCGAGCCCGCCGGGTCCCCGGCCCCGGCGGTCAGCCCGCTGGTGCTCTCGGCCAGGACCCCGGCCGCACTGGCCCAGGCCGCCGCGAACCTGCTGACCCGGCTGGACGCCGGCCTCGACGGACTGGCCGACGTCGCCTACACGCTGGCCACGGGCCGGGCCTCCTTCGAGCACCGTGCCGTGGTCCTGGCCGAGGACCGCGAGCAGGCGGCCGAAGCGGTGCGCGCGCTGGCCACCGGCGGATCGCGGCCCGATCTGGTCACCGGCCCGGCCGACGTGCGCGGCAAGACCGTGTTCGTGTTCCCCGGCCAGGGCTCGCAGTGGACCGGCATGGCGATCGAGCTGCTCGGGCAGTCGCCCGCGTTCGCCGAGCGGCTGGCCGAGTGCGACGCGCAACTGCGGAAGTTCGTGGACTGGTCGGTGCTGGCCGTGCTGCGCGGCGAGCCCGGCACCCCGCCCGCCGACCGGGTGGACGTGGTGCAGCCGGTGCTGTGGGCGGTGATGGTCTCGCTGGCCGCGCTGTGGCGCGCGCACGGCGTGGAGCCGGACATGGTGATCGGCCACTCGCAGGGCGAGATCGCCGCCGCGAGCGTCGCGGGCGCGCTGTCGCTCGAGGACGGCGCCCGCGTGGTCGCGTTGCGCAGCCTGGCGATCGGCGAGGGGCTGGGCGGCCGGGGCGGCGGGATGCTCGCCGCCGGGCTGCCCGCGGCCGAGCTGCGGTCCCGCATCGAGCCCTGGGACGGCCGGATTTCGCTCGCCGCCGACAACGGCGCGACCTCGGCCGTGCTCTCCGGCGACGGCGACGCCCTCGACGAGCTCCGGGACCGGCTGGTCGCGGAGGGCTTCCGCGCCAAGCGGGTGCCGGTGGACTACGCCTCGCACTCCGCGCACGTCGAGCACCTGTCCGAGCGGCTGCTGACCGACCTCGCCCCGATCGAACCCCGCCTCGGATCGGTCGCGATGACCTCGACGGTGACCGGGGAGGCGATCGGTGAATCCACTGTGGACGCCGGATACTGGTTCACCAACCTGCGCACGACGGTCAGCTTCGCCCCGGTCGTGGCGAAGCTCGCCGCGGCCGGCTACACGCGGTTCATCGAGGTCAGCCCGCACCCGGTGCTGACCATGAGCATCCAGGAGACGCTGGACGAGACCGGTCGGGCCGGCGCCGTCGTCGGCACCCTGCGCCGCGACGAAGGCGGCCTGGTCCGGTTCGCGACCTCGATGGCCGAGCACGCGGTCCGCGGCGGCGCGGCCGGCTGGGCCTCGCTGGTGCCCGGCGGCCGGCTGGTCGACTTGCCGACCTACCCGTTCCAGCACCAGCGCTTCTGGCACGAAGAAGCCACCGCCGAGCCGCCGGCCGCGGCCCCGGTGGCCGATCGGGAGTTCTGGCAGGAGGTCACCGGCGGTGACGTCGAAGCGCTCGCGGCCCGGCTCGGCGTCGGGCCGGCTCCGCTGGCCGAGGTCGTCCCGGCCCTGGCCGCCTGGCACGGCCGCCGGGCCGAGCTGTCCACAGTGGACTCCTGGCGCTACCGCGTCTCGTGGGCCCCGCTGGGCGCGGTCTCCGGCGGGCTCGACGGCACCTGGCTGGTCCTGGTGCCGGCCGGCGGGCCCGAAGCGGCCGAGCTGGCCGACGCGCTCGCGGCGCAGGGTGACGTGGTCCGGGTCAGCGCGCCCGCCGAGCGGGCCGCGCTGACCGAGGTGATCACCGAAGCGACCACGCTCCGTCCGTTCGACGGCGTGCTGTCACTGCTGGCGCTCGATACCCGGGAACACCCGCAAGCCCCGGCGCTGAGCACCCCGGCCGCCGCGACCATCACCCTGCTGCAAGCCCTGCAGGACGCCGCCGTCGACGCACCCGTCTGGGTCGTCACCCGCGGCGCCGTCGCGGTGGACGCGTTCTCCGGCGCCGATCCGGCCGCCGCGGCGGTGTGGGGCCTCGGCACGGTCGCCGCGCTCGACCGGCCGGGCACCTGGGGTGGTCTGGTCGACGTCGAAGGGGTCGCGGACGCGGCCCGGCTGGCCGCAGTCGTGTCCGGTGTGGACAGTGAGGACCAGGTGGCGATCCGGCCGTCCGGCGTGTTCGCCCGGCGGATGGTGCGGGCGCCGCTCGCCGAGGCCGCGGCCCGGCCCCCGTGGCGGCCGCGCGGCACGGTGCTCGTCACCGGGGGCACCGGCGCGGTCGGCGCGCACGTCGCCCGCTGGCTGGCCGGGCGCGGGGCCGGGCACCTGGTGCTCACCAGCCGCCGCGGCCTCGACGCCCCCGGCGCGCGGGAGCTGGTCGAGGAGCTTTCGGGCACCCGGGTCACCGTCGCGGCCTGTGATGTCTCGGACCGTTCGGCGCTGGCGGCGCTGCTCGCCGAGCACCCGCCGTCCGCCGTCGTGCACGCCGCCGGGGTGCTGACCGCCGAGCCGCTGCTGGCCGACGTCACACCGGCGGAGTTCGCCGCCGCCACCCGCGCCAAGGTCACCGGGGCCGCGCTGCTCGACGCGCTGCTCGGCGAAACCGAGCTGGACGCGTTCGTGCTGATGTCCTCGGGGGCCGCGGTCTGGGGGACCTCGGGCCAGCCCGCGTACGCCGCGGGCAACGCCTACCTCGACGCGCTCGCCCGCCGCCGCCGCGCGGCCGGGCGGACCGCGACCAGCGTGGCCTGGGGTTCCTGGGGCGGCGGGGGCATGGTCGACGCCGAAGCGAGGGCGTTGCTGCGCCGCATGGGCCTGGCCGAGATGGATCCGCGGCTGGCGGCCGAGGCCCTGGGCCAAGCGCTCGACCACGACGAGAGCCACCTGGTGGTCGCGGACATCGACTGGTCCGCGTTCGCCCCCGTCTACCAGCTCGCCCGGCCCCGGCCGCTGCTGCGCGGGCTGCCCGAGCTCGCCACCGCCGACACCGGTTCCCCGGCCGAGACCACGGGCGACCTGAAGGGGCAGCTGGCTTCGCTCACCGCGGCCGAACAGCAGCGGACGCTGCTGGAGCTGGTGCGCGAACAGGTCGCCGTGGTCGCCGGCTACGACAGTGGGGCGGTGGTCGAGCCGGCCCGCGCGTTCAAGGAGCTGGGTTTCGACTCGGTGACCGCCGTCGACCTGCGCAACCGGCTCGGCGCCGGCACCGGGCTGAAGCTGCCGGCCACCGTCGCGTTCGACCACGTGAACCCCCAGGCCCTGGCCGAGTACCTGTGGACGCAGTTGTGCGAGGGCGCGGCGGCGGTCCCGCTGGAGGTCGAGCTGGACCGGCTGGAGGCCGTGGCGGCCGGGCTGGACGCGGCGGAGATCGACCGGTCCCGCATCGTCGCCCGGTTGCAGGCGATGGTCACCACGCTGCACCAGACGCTCGCCGGAGGAACCGCCGCAGCGGCCCTGGCGGACGCGACCACGGACGAGCTGTTCGCCCTGATCGACAACGAGCTGGGCGCCTGAGCGCCCCCACCCGCAGCACCACCGGAGCGACAAGAGGGTTCCCGAGATGACTGACGAAAGCAAGCTGGTCGACTACCTGAAGCGGGTGACCGCGAACCTCCAGGAGACCCGCGAGCGGCTGCGCGCGGTCGAGGCGGCCGAGGCCGAGCCGATCGCGATCGTCGCGATGGGCTGCCGCTACCCCGGCGACGTGCGCTCGCCCGAGGACCTCTGGGAGCTGGTGGCCCAGGGCCGCGACGCCATCGGCGACTTCCCGGCCGATCGCGGCTGGAACCTGGACACGCTGTTCGACGCCGATCCGGACGCGCCCGGCACGAGTTACGTCAGCGAAGGCGGCTTCGTCCACGACGTGGGCGAGTTCGACGCGCCGTTCTTCGGCATCTCACCGCGCGAGGCGCTGGCCATGGACCCGCAGCAGCGGCTGGTGCTGGAGCTGGCCTGGGAGACCTTCGAACGCGGGGGGATCGCCCCGCATTCGCTGGCCAAGCAGCCGGTGGGCGTGTTCATCGGCAGCGGCGAGCAGGACTACTACGACGAGCTGCCGCCCTCGGTGCTCGCCGGTGAGGTCGAGGACTACCTGAGCACCGGCAACGCCGCTTCGGTCATCTCCGGCCGGATCGCCTACGCGCTGGGCCTGGAGGGCCCGGCCGTGACCATCGACTCGGCCTGCTCCTCCTCGCTGGTCGCGCTGCACCTGGCCGTGCAGTCGCTGCGGCAGCGGGACTGCTCGCTGGCGCTGGCCGGCGGGGTCATGGTGATGTCGCGTCCCGGCCCGTTCCTGGCCTTCAGCCGCCAGCGCGGGCTGGCCGCGGACGGCCGGTGCAAGGCCTTCTCCGACAGCGCCGACGGCACCGGCTGGGCCGAGGGCGCGGGCACCCTGCTGCTCGAACGCGTTTCCGACGCCCGCCGCAACGCCCACCCGGTCCTCGCGGTGATCCGCGGCTCCGCGGTGAACTCCGACGGTGCCTCCAACGGGCTGACCGCGCCGAACGGCCCCTCGCAGCAACGCGTGATCCGCCAGGCGCTGGCGAACGCGCAGCTCTCGGCGTCCGATGTGGACGCGGTCGAGGGCCACGGCACCGGCACCACCCTGGGCGACCCGATCGAGGCCCAGGCCGTGCTCGCGACCTACGGCCAGGACCGCCCGGGGGCCCCGCTGTGGCTGGGCTCGGTCAAGTCCAACCTCGGCCACGCCCAGGCCGCGGCCGGGGTCGGCGGCGTGATCAAGATGGTCATGGCCCTGCGCCACGGTCTGCTGCCCCGGACCCTGCACGTGACCGAGCCGTCCACCGAGATCGACTGGACCTCGGGCAACGTCGAACTGCTGCGGGAGCCGCGTCCGTGGGCCCCGGCCGGCCGGCCGCGACGGGCCGGTGTCTCCTCGTTCGGCGTGAGCGGGACCAACGCGCACGTGATCGTGGAGGAGGCGCCCGAGGCCGACGAGCCGGGATTCGGTGAGGCCGCCACGCAGGACTGGCCCGCGGACCTGCCGGTGCCGATGCCGGTCTCGGGTCACGGGGCCGCTGCGCTCCGGGCCCAGGCGGACCGGCTGAACGCCGCGATTTCGGAGCGGGAGCGCCCCTCCGGCGATCCGGCGGCGGTTCCCTCGACCCTGAACCTGGCCTTCTCCCTCGCCACCTCCCGCTCCCCGCTCTCGCACCGCGCGGTGGTGCTCGCCGAAGACCCGGAGGCCGCCATCGCCGCGCTCGCCGCCGGCCAGAGCGCACCGGGCCTGGTGACCGGCCCGCAGGTCGAAGGTCGGACCGCGTTCCTGTTCTCCGGTCAGGGCGCCCAGCGGCCCGGGATGGGGGCCGAGCTGGCCGAGGAGTTCCCGGTGTTCGCCGCGGCGCTGGACGAGGTCTGCGCCGAGCTCGACCCGCGGCTGGACCGTCCGCTCAAGACCGTGCTGGACCGGCCCGGGCTGATCGACCGGACCGGCTACACCCAGCCCGCGTTGTTCGCGTTCGAGGTGGCGCTGTTCCGGCTGCTCGAATCGTGGGGGATCAAGCCGGACTTCCTGCTGGGCCACTCGATCGGTGAGCTGGCCGCCGCGCACGTGGCCGGGGTGCTGTCGCTGGCCGACGCGTGCACCCTGGTCGCGGCGCGGGCGAAGCTGATGCAGGCACTGCCCGCCGGTGGTGGCGCGATGGTGGCGCTGCAGGCGAGCGAGGACGAGGTGCTGCCGCTGCTGACCGCCGAGGTCAGTGTCGCGGCGATCAACGGTCCCGAATCCGTGGTGCTCTCCGGCGCCGAAGCCGCCGTCGCCGCCGTGGTCGCGCAGTTCGACGGGCGCAAGTCCTCGAAGCTGAAGGTCTCGCACGCGTTCCACTCGCCGCTGATGGAGCCGATGCTGGCGGAGTTCCGCGCGGTGGCCGAGACCCTGACCTACACCCCGCCGGTGATCCCGGTGGTCTCCACCGTCGGCGCCGGTCTCGACCTGGCCACCCCGGGCTACTGGGTGGACCAGGTCCGCGCCGCCGTCCGGTTCCACGACGGCATCACCGCGCTGAGCGCCCACGGGGTCGGCCGGTTCGTCGAGATCGGCCCGGACGGGGTGCTCTCGGCCCTGGTGCGCCGGATCGCCGAGGGCGCCGCGGTGGTCCCGGTGCAGCGCAAGGGCCGCCCGGAGGCCCGCACCGCGCTGAGCGCGCTGGCCGAGCTGTTCGTCAGTGGACTGGTCCCCGACTGGGCCGCGGTCTTCGCCGGCCGGGGCGCGCGGCGGATCGACCTGCCGCCCTACGCCTTCCAGCGCAAGCGCTACTGGCTCGAAGCCCGGGTCGGCCGGGACGAGGTGGCCGCCGCGGGCCTGACCTCGGCCGGGCACCCGCTGCTCGGCGCCGCGGTCGCGCTCGCCGACACCGGCGGCGTGGTGCTCACCGGCCGGCTGTCGGTCGAGACGCACGCCTGGCTGGCCGAGCACCGGCTCGGCGGCGTGGTCACCGTGCCCGGCACCGCGTTCCTGGAGCTGGTGGTCCGCGCCGGCGACCAGGTCGGCGCCGGCCGGATCGAGGAGCTGACGCTGGGCAGCCCGCTGGTCGTCCCGGACCGGGGCGGGGTGCAGGTGCAGGTGCGCGTCGGCGCCGCCGGCGACGACGGCCTCCGGGCCGTGACCGTCCACTCGCGACTGGAGGACGAGGCCGGTGCGTGGACCTCACACGCCGCCGGCACCGTGGCCCCGCAGACCCATCGCGGCGGCCCCGCGCTGACCGAGTGGCCCCCGGCCGGGGCCGAGCCGGTCGCCATCGACGGCCTGTACGAGGACTTCGCCGACACCGGCCTCGGCTACGGCCCGCTGTTCCGCTCACTGCGGGCGGTGTGGCGCCGGGGCCGCGAGGTGTTCGCCGAGATCGCGCTGCCCGAGGACAGCGAGGCCGAGCGCTTCGGCCTGCACCCGGCCGCGCTCGACGCCTGCACCCACGCCCTGCGGGTCGCCGGTGGTGGCGACGGCGGCGTCGGGCTGGTCCCGTTCTGCTGGACCGGGTTCGAACTGCACGCCACCGGCGCGTCCGCGCTGCGGGTGCGGTTCGCGGCGAGCACCAGCGAGAGCTTCGAGATCACGCTGGCCGACGCCACCGGCGCGCCCGTCGCCACGGTCGCGGAGGCGGTGTTCCGCCCGTTCACCAAGCCGGTCGACGCCGGTCCGCCGCTGTATCACCTCCAGTGGCAGCGCGTGGTCGCACCCGAGACCACTGTGGACACTGCGAACGTCGAGATCTTCGACTGCACCGACGGAAACCCGCAGGACGCGCACGCACCGGCCCACCGCGTGCTCGCCCGGCTGCAGGACTGGCTGGCCACCGACCACGCCGACGACGCCCGCCTGGTGGTCCTCACCCGCGGCGCGGTCTCGGTGGGCGGCGCCGACGTGACCGATCTGGCCGCGTCCGCCGTCTGGGGCCTGGTGCGCTCGGCCCAGGAGGAGAACCCGGACGCGTTCCTGCTGCTGGACATCGACATCGACACGCCCCAGGAGACCGTCGCCGAAGCCGTCCTGCCGCCGGTGCTCGCCTCCGGGGAGACGCAGGCCGCGGTCCGCCTCGGGGTACTGCTCGCGCCCCGGCTGGTCCGCGCGGCGCCGGAGACCGAGCCCGCGTACTTCTGCCCGCACGGCACCGTGCTGGTCACCGGCGCGTCCGGCGCGCTGGGCGCCGAGCTCGCCTGGCACCTGGTCACCGAGCACGACGTGCGCCGCCTGCTGCTGCTGAGCCGCCGGGGCACGCCGGAGCTGACCCGGCTGGCCACCGAGATCGGTGAGCTGGGCGTGGCGGTCGAGGTCACGCAGTGCGACGTCGCGGACCGCGCCGCGCTCGCCGCGGTGCTGGCCGCGATCCCGGCGGAGCACCCGCTCACCGCGGTGGTCCACGCCGCCGGGGTGCTCGACGACGGGGTGATCACCGCGCTCACCCCCGAGCGCGTCGACGCGGTGCTGCGGCCCAAGGTCGATGGCGCGCTGAACCTGCACGAGCTGACCCGCGACACCGCGCTCTCGGCGTTCGTGCTGTTCTCCTCGGTCTCCGGGGTGCTCGGTGCGCCCGGCCAGGGCAGCTACGCCGCCGCGAACGCCTTCCTCGACGCCCTCGCCGCGCACCGCGTCGCCCACGGCCTGCCCGGGCTGTCCCTGGGCTGGGGGCTGTGGGGCGAGGTCGGCGGGATGGGCGGCACCCTCTCGGCCGAAGAGGTCACGCGCCTGGCGGCCGGCGGGATCGTCCCGTTGTCCACTGTGGAGGGACTGGCGCTGTTCGACCGGGCGCTGGTCGTCCGCCAGGCCACCGTGGTCCCGGTCAAGCTGGACCTGCCCGCGCTGCGCCGCCTCGACCGGATCCCGAAGACCCTGGACGGGCTGGCCGGCCGGGCCGGGCGGCGGATCGCCTCGAACGCCGCGGCGGCCGAAGACTCCTTCGCGGCCCGCCTGCTGGCCCGGCCCGAGGCCGACCGCGGTGACGCCGTGCTGGAGCTGGTGCGCGGCCACGCCGCCACCGTGCTCGGGTACAGCGGTGCGCACGAGATCGAGCCGTCGGCCCAGTTCCAGTCGCTCGGCTTCGACTCGCTCACCGCGATCGAGCTGCGCAACGGGCTCACCGCGGCCACCGGCCAGCGGCTGCCCGCGACGCTGATCTTCGACCACCCGACCCCGTCCGCGCTGGCCCGGCACCTGCTGGCCGAGCTGGCCGGCACCACCGCCGAGGGGGCCACCGCGCCCGTGCGGGCGGCCGGCGACGAGCCCATCGCCATCGTCGGCATGGCCTGCCGGCTGCCGGGCGGGATCACCTCGCCGGAGCAGCTGTGGGAGCTGGTCGCGGAGGGCCGCGAGGCCATCGGCGACTTCCCGGCCGACCGCGGCTGGGACGTCGACGGCCTGCTCGACCCGACCGGCCGCCGCCCCGGCACCACCTACGTGGCCCGCGGCGGGTTCGTCCACGACGCCGGCGACTTCGACGCGGGCTTCTTCGGCATCTCGCCCAAGGAAGCCCCGATGATCGACCCGCAGCAGCGGCTGCTGCTCGAATCGTGCTGGGAGGCCCTCGAACGCGCCGGGATCGACCCGGTCTCGCTCAAGGGCAGCCCGACCGGGGTGTACGCGGGGGTCCAGTACCACGACTACGTGGGCGCGAACAGCGCCGGCTCGATCGTCACCGGCCGGGTGTCCTACACCCTCGGGCTGGAGGGTCCCGCGGTCAGCGTGGACACCGCCTGCTCGTCTTCGCTGGTCGCCATGCACCTGGCCGCGCAGGCGCTGCGCGGCGGGGACTGCTCACTGGCGCTGGCCGGCGGCGTCACCGTGATGGCCACCCCGGAGACGTTCGTCGAGTTCAGCCGCCAGCAGGGCCTCGCGGCCGACGGGCGGTGCAAGGTGTTCTCCGAAGACGCCGACGGCACCACCTGGTCCGAAGGGGCCGGCGTGGTCGTGCTGGAGCGGCTGAGCGACGCCCGCCGCCTCGGTCACCCGGTGCTCGCGGTGCTCAAGGGCAGCGCGGTCAACCAGGACGGCACGTCCAACGGTCTCACCGCGCCCAACGGCCCGGCCCAGCAGCGCGTGATCCGCGCGGCGCTGGCCGACGCCGGGCTGGCCGCCTCCGAGGTGGACGCCGTCGAGGCCCACGGCACCGGCACCCGGCTGGGCGACCCGATCGAGGTCCAGGCGCTGCTGGCCACCTACGGCAAGGAGACCGCGGCGGACCGTCCGTTGTGGATCGGCTCGGTGAAGTCGAACATCGGCCACACCCAGGCCGCGGCCGGCGCGGCCGGGGTGATCAAGATGGTGATGGCCATGCGCCGGGGCGAATTGCCCGCGACGCTGAACGTCGGCCGTCCGTCGTCGGAGATCGACTGGTCCTCGGGCGCGGTCCGGGTGCTGGCCGAGCCGGTCAAGTGGCTGCCCAACGGGCACACCCGCCGGGCCGGCGTCTCGTCCTTCGGCGTGAGCGGCACCAACGCCCACGTGATCCTGGAGGAGGGCGACCGCCGCGAGGTCGTGGGCGGCGGGGGGCCCGAGCCCGACGGCCCGGTGGCCTGGCCGGTCTCCGGCCGCGGGGCCGCGGCCCTGCGGGCCCGGGCCGAGCAGCTGATGTCCTACGTGGATGAAGAGCCGGACGGCAGCCTCGCCGACATCGGCTTCTCGCTGGCCACCACCCGCAGTGCCTTCGACCGCCGCGCGGTGCTGATCGGCAGCCGCTCGCCGCAGTTCGTCCGCGGTCTCGCGGCGCTGGTGGACGAGGAGGAGGCGCGCGGCGTCGTCAGCGGTGTCGCCACCGCGAGCGGCCGCACCGCGTTCCTGTTCGCCGGCCAGGGTTCTCAGCGCGCCGGCATGGGCGCCCGGCTCGCGCAGCGGTTCCCGGTGTTCGTCGGCGCTTACGACGAGGCCTGCGCCGCGGTCGACCGCCACCTCGGCCGTCCGATCCGCGAGATCGTCGAAAGCGGCGAGGAGCTGGACGAGACGCGCTACACCCAGCCCGCGCTGTTCGCGCTGGAGGTCGCGCTGTTCCGCCTGGCCCGGTCCTGGGGCGTCAAGCCCGACCTGCTGGCCGGGCACTCGATCGGCGAGATCGCCGCGGCCCACTGCGCCGGGGTGTTCTCGCTGGCCGACGCGGCGAAGCTGGTCGTCGCCCGGGGTGCGCTGATGCAGGCGCTTCCCGCCGGGGGCGCGATGGTGGCGATCGAGGCGACCCCGGAGGCGGTGCTCGAAGCCGCGGGCGGCTCCGTGGACGTCGCCGCGGTCAACGGTCCGAGCGCCGTGGTGGTCTCGGGTGCGGCCGAGGCCGTGGCGGCGGTGGCCGCGAAGTTCGAACGCACCAGGCAACTGCGCGTCTCGCACGCGTTCCACTCGCGGCTGATGGAGCCGATGCTGGCGGAGTTCCGGTTCGTCGCCGAAGGGCTCACCTACGCCGAAGCGCGGATCCCGGTGCTCTCCACCGTCACCGGGGAGCCCGCCGACCTGTCGTCGCCGGAGTACTGGGTGCGGCAGGTGCGCGAGGGCGTCCGGTTCCTCGACGCGGTCACCCGCGCCGCGGCCGACGGCGTCACCCGCTTCCTGGAGCTGGGCCCGGACACCACCCTCACGGGCATGGCCGGCGGCTGCCTCGACGAGCGTCCCGAAGGACTGGTGTTCGCTTCGCTGCTGCACAAGGAGCAGGACGAGGCGGAGGCCGCGCTGACCGGTGTCGCGCAGCTGCACGTCAGCGGCGTCGACGTCGACTGGGCCGCGGTGTACGAGCCGACCGGCGCCCGGGCGGTCGGGCTGCCGACCTACCCGTTCCAGCGCAGCCGCTACTGGCTGGAGAGCACCGCGTCCGCGCCCGGTCAGGAGGACCACCCGCTGCTGGGCTCGGGGCTGGAGCTGGCCGAAGCCGACGGGCTGCTGTTCACCGGGCGGCTGTCGGCCGGCACGCACCCGTGGCTGGCCGACCACGTGGTCGGTGGCTCGATCCTGTTCCCCGGCACCGGGTTCGTGGAGATGGCGATCCGCGCCGGCGACGAGGCCGGCTGCCCGCGCCTGGCGGAGCTGACCCTGGAGTACCCGCTGGTCCTGCCCGAGCGCGGGGGCGTGCGGGTGCAGTTCGCGGTCGGCGCGGCCACGGCGGGCGGCGAGCGCACGTTCAGCGTGCACTCGCGGGCCGACGGTGCGGCCGAGGGCCTCCCGTGGACGCGGCACGCCACCGGGCGGCTGGCCAAGGCCGGGAAGGTGGAGGAGTTCGCTCTCACGGCCTGGCCGCCCGAGGGGGCGGAGCCGGTGCCGCTCGAAGGCACCTACGAGGAGCTGGCCGCCGGCGGTCTGGCGTACGGGCCCGCGTTCCGCGGTCTCACCGCCGCCTGGAAGCGTGGCGGCGAAGCGTTCGCCGAGATCCGGCTCCCGGCCGAAGTGTCCGATGTGGACCGTTATGGCATCCACCCGGCGGTGCTCGACGCGGCGCTGCACACCATCGGCGTCTCCGGCGCGGCCGGGGACGAACCGGCGCTGCCGTTCGCCTGGGAGGGGGTGCGGTTGCACGCGGTGGGGGCCAGTGCCCTGCGGGTGCACGTCCGGCCGGTCGGTACCGGGGCGGTGTCGCTGGACATCGCGGACGGCGCCGGCGTGCCGGTCGCTTCGGTGGAGTCGCTGCTGCTGCGGCCGATGTCCGCGGTCCCGCAGCCGGTCGCGGCGGGCGGCGACTCGCTGTTCCGCGTGGCCTGGGAGCCGGCCGAGCTCGACGCGGTCGCGGAGGTCACCCGCTGGACGGTGGTGGGCCCCGACCCGTTCGGCCTCACCGGCGCGCTGGACGCGAACGCTTCACCCACCTTCGCCGAGGCGAGCGGGCTTCTGGTGCTGCCCTCGGGCGGCGACGAGGTGCACGCCGAGCTGCACCGGGTGCTGGGGCTGCTGCAGGAGTTCGTGGCCCGGCCCGAAGGCTCGCTGCTCGTGGTGACCCGCGGGGCGGTGGCCACGCAGCCGGGGGACGACCCCGATCCGGTCGGCGCCGCGGTGGCCGGGCTGGTGCGTTCGGCGCAGGCCGAGCACCCGGGCCGGATCGCTTTGGTCGACCTCGGCGCGGGCACCCCGACCGGCCGCACGCTGGCCGCGGTCGCGGCCTCGGACGAGCCACAGGTGGCGCTGCGCTCCGGCGCGGTGCTCGTGCCGCGCCTGGCCCGGGCAGCCGACGCGGCGGGCGCCCCGGTCTGGGACCCCGAGGGCACGGTGCTGATCACCGGCGCCACCGGGGCCCTGGGCGGGGCGGTCGCCCGGCACCTGGTCACCGAGCACGGGGTGCGGCACCTGCTGCTCGCCGGCCGGCGCGGGGCCGCGGCCCCGGGCGCGGCGCGGCTGCGCGACGAACTGATCGGGCTGGGGGCCGAGGTCACCTTCGCCGCCTGCGACGTGGCCGACCGGGAAGCGGTCTCCGCCCTGCTGTCGGGCGTGGATCTGCGCGCGGTCGTCCACGCCGCCGGGGTGCTCGACGACGGCGTGCTGACCTCGCTGACCCCGGACCGGCTGGACACCGTGCTCCGGCCCAAGGCCGACGCGGCCCTCGTCCTGCACGAGCTGACCCGGGAGGCGAACCTCACGGCGTTCGTGCTGTTCTCCTCGGCCGCCGGGGTGCTCGGCGCGCCGGGCCAGGGCGGTTACGCCGCGGCGAACGCGTTCCTCGACGCGCTGGCGGCCCGCCGCCGGGCCGAAGGACTGGCCGGTACTTCCCTCGCTTGGGGCCTGTGGGCCGAGGGCATGGGCGAGGCGGTGCAGGAGGCCGACGCGCACCGCATCGGCGAAACCGGCATCACGGCACTGTCCACTGAGGATGGACTGCGGCTGCTGGACTCGGCGGCGGGCTCGGCCGAGGCCCTGCTGGTCCCGATCTCGCTCGACCCCCGGGTACTGGCGGCCACGGGCGGGGACGACCTCCCGGCCGTCCTGCGCGGACTGGCCGGGACCCCGGGCCGCCGCGCGGCCCAGGACGCGGCCGAGGACACCGAGACGCTCGCGCAGAAGCTGGCGGCGCTGCCCCGGAACAAGCGCGTACCGGCCGTGCTCACCCTGGTGCGGACGCACGCGGCCGCGCTGCTCGGGCACTCCGGTCCGGAGGCGGTGGAGCCGGACCGCTCGTTCAACGAGGTCGGGTTCGACTCCCTGTCGGCGACCGGGTTCCGCAACAAGCTCAGCCTGGTCACCGGGCTGAAGCTGCCGGTCAGCCTGATCTTCGACTACCCGACCCCGCGGATCCTGGCCGGGCACCTGGTCGGCGAGCTGGCCCCGGAACCGGTCGCCGAACCGGCCGCACCGGCGGAAACCCGGACCGAGCAAGGGGTTCGCGACCTCCTCGCGGGCCTTTCCCTGGAGCGGCTGCGTTCCGCCGGTCTGCTGGACGGGCTGCTGGAGCTGGCCGGAGCGGACCGGGCGGAGGAAGCCGGGACCACCCCGGTCGAGGCGGACACCATCGACGGCCTGGACACCGACGCGCTGATCAGCCTGGCCACCGGCGGGGGCGACGATGACTAGTCGACCCCTAGAACCGCTCGACCCGGCCATTATTGCCGCGCCCGCCCGCGGTGGGGTCCACTGGCCCGGACAGTTTCCGGGCTCCTTGCCGGTTTCCCCACGCGAGAAGTTCGTTTTCGAGATCGACCCGAACGAGGAGAGGTAACCGATGGTCACCGGCTATGCGATCGAAGCGCGGGGACTGCGCAAGTCCTTCGGGGACGTGGACGTCCTGGAGGGGGTCGACCTGAGCGTGGAGCGCGGCACGATGTTCGCGCTGCTCGGCCCCAACGGCGCCGGCAAGACCACCACGGTGCGGATCCTCAGCACCCTGCTGGACGCCGACGGCGGCACCGTGACCGTCAACGGCCACGACGTGGCCGGGCGCAAGCGCAAGGTGCGCGAGCAGATCGGCCTCACCGGCCAGGACACCGCCGTCGACGAACTGCTCACCGCCCGCGAGAACCTGGAGATGATGGCGCGGCTGTTCCACCTGCCCGGGGCGGCGGCGAAGCGCCGGGCGGTCGAGCTGCTCGCGCAGTTCGACCTGGTCGACGCGGCCGACCGGCCGGTCAAGACCTACTCCGGCGGGATGCGCCGCCGGCTGGACCTGGCGATCAGCCTGATCACCTCGCCGCCGGTGCTGTTCCTGGACGAGCCCACCACCGGCCTCGACCCGCGCAGCCGCTCGGCCATGTGGGACGCGATCCGCGAGCTGCTGGCCGGGGGCACCACGATCCTGCTCACCACGCAGTACCTCGACGAGGCCGACCAGCTGGCCGACCGGATCGCGGTGATCGACCGGGGCCGGGTGGTCGCCGAAGGCACCGCGGCCGAGCTCAAGCGCAAGGTCGGCACCGAACGGCTCAAGCTCGCGTTCGCCACGGAGGCCGAGGCCGCTCGGGCCCACACCGTGGTCGAGGGCGTGCTGCTGGACCGCACCGTCAGCGTCGCCATCGACGCACCGGCCGAGGTCCGCCGGGTGCTCAACCAGATCGCCGACGCCGGCCTCGAGACCACCGGCCTGGAGCTGTCCGAGCCGACCCTGGACGACGTCTTCACCACCCTTACCGGAACCGCGGGAGAGAAGCGATGACCCAGACCCTGTCCAGGGAGACCGAGGGGAAGCAGATCCCCGACGCTCCCACCCGATCCCCGATCGCGCTGGCGCTGTCCGACTGCCGGGTGCTGATCGGGCGCAACCTCAAGCACATCACCCGCAACCCGGAGATGCTGATCCAGGCGGTCTCGCTGCCGATCGTGCTGCTCCTGCTGTTCCGCTTCATGTTCGGCGGCGCGATCAACCTGCCCGGCATGGCCTACGTGGACTACCTGGTGCCGGGCCTGGTCGCGGTCAGCATCGGCTTCAACTCCACCACCACCGTGGTCGGCGTCGCCTCCGACCTGACCAACGGCCTGGTGGAGCGGTTCCGCTCGATGCCGATGGCCGGTCCGGCCGTGCTGGTCGGCCACGTGACCGCCGGGGTGCTGCGCAGCCTGCTCTCGCTGGTCGTGATGGTCGCGCTCGGCCTGGCCATCGGCTTCCGCCCGGGCGGCGGCGTGCTGGGCTGGCTCGGCGCGGTCGGCCTGCTGGTCCTGTTCGCCTCGGGCATCTTCTGGCTCGCGACGCTGCTGGGCTCGATCGCCAAGACGGTCGAAGGAGCGAGCGGTCTCGGCATGATCCTGGTCTTCGTCCCCTACGCCACCAGCGCGCTGGTCCCGACGGCGTCGATGCCGGGCGTGCTGCGCGTCGTCGTCGACAACCAGCCGGTGACGGTGCTGATCGACGCGGTCCGCGCGCTGATGAACGGCACCGCGGCCGGTTCCACGGGCTGGCTCGCGCTGGCCTGGTGGGCGGCCATCACCGCGCTCGCCGCCTTCTTCGCCGTGCGGAAGTTCCACCAGCGCTCCCACGGCTGATCGCCGTCCGCACCGCCGGGAGGGCGGCCCGCCACGCGCGGGCCGCCCTCCCTCCGTACCAGCCGGTCAAGGTCGACTTTAGGTCCTTGGCGCACGCTGGGTGACCGAAGGACTTCGTGAAGAGAAGACCCAGGTCCGTGAAGTGAGGTGGCGTGATGCCGACCCGCATCGACGAGAAGCCGGCCGACGGGCTCGACGCCTGGCTGGCCCCGCTGGCCGACGACCCCGCGGGCGCCGTGGCGTTCCTGGGCGAGGTCGTCGACCGCGTCGGCGGCCGCCGCGGCCGGGTGCTGGTCCTGGGCGGCGGCTCGGTCGCCGACGCGATGGCCGGGGAGGGCTACGCGGTCACCGCGGCCGGCCCCGACCGCCTCGCGCCCGGGGCCGCTGCCGAGAGCGGTCCGCGCTACGACGTCGTGTACGTCCCGGCTGACGCGCTCACCCGGTTTTCCGGGCAGCGCGGGCAACTCCGCCTGATCCGGCGCCTGAGCCGGCTGCTGCGGCCCGGGGGCGCGCTGGTGGTGCAGGGACCGCAGCCGGACCCGGAGCGCTGGGCCGCCGACGTCTGGGTGGCCGGTGTCGACCGCCTCCGCCAGACCGTGCTGCTCACCGGGGCGGAGGAGCCGGCGCGCTACGTCTGGCCGGCCGAGCTGGACCTGATGGCCGAGCTGGCCGAGCTTGCCCTCGACAGCCGCTGGGGGGGCTGGTACGGCGAGCCGGTCGAACCGGGCGGCCCGGTGGTGTCGGTGTTCCGCAGCTGACCCGGCCGGTCCACGACGAAACGGCCCCGCCCTCCGCCGGCAGCGGAGGGCGGGGCCGTTTTCGTGCCCGGGTCAGACCGCGTCCGACAGCTCGCCGACGAGGATGCTGTGGTGCAGCTTGCGCAGCGAGCTGCCGGGCTCGATGCCGAGCTGCTGCCCCAGGTTCTGCCGGGCGGAGGCGAAGGTCTCCAGCGCCTCGGCCCGCCGGTTCGACCGCAGCAGCGCGGTCATCAGGTACTCGTAGAAGGTCTCGCGCAGGGTGTGCTCCTTGGCCAGCGCGGATAGCTGCCCGACCACCTCCCGGTGCCGCCCGATCAGCAGCTCGGTCTCCATCAGCAGCTCCAGGCACTCCAGCCGGCTCTCTTCGAGCGTCGTGGCGTAGGCCTGGACGTCGGGGGAGTCGGTGAAGCCGCCGAAGGCCTCGCCCCGCCAGAGGTCGGCCGCCCGGCGCAGCACGGCGGCGGCCTGGCCGTAGCCGCGGTCCCAGTGCAGGGCGCGGCCTTCCTGGTACAGGCGGGTGAAGCGGTCGGCGTCCAGCTCGTCGATGCCGATGTGCAGCGAGTAGCCGCGCGGGCTGGTGACCACCGGGCTCTCGTCGGCCTCGCCGGTGCCGCGCAGCAGCTTCCGCAGCTGCGAGACGTAGACGTAGAGCGCCGCGCTGGCCCGGGCCGGCGGGTTCTCGCCCCAGATCTCGCCGATCAGGTGCTCGGTGGTCACCACCTGGTTGTTCTTGGCCAGCAGGACCGCCAGCAGCGTCTCGATCTTGCGGGCCCGGGGCGCGCTGACACCGGGACGGCCGCTGACTCTGATCTGCCCGAGAATTTCGTAGTTCATCATGAGTGCCTCCGGTGTTCGCGTCGGTGGGGGACCCGGCCGGCGGCGCCCCCAGCGCCCCCAACTCACCGGCCCGATGACTGGTCCCACCGTCGGAGGGTATCAAACCGGGAGGTCGGTTTTCAATACAAAACCGGGAGGTCGGTCTGTTTAACCGGGAACGGCGCCGATCGGCTGGTCGGGGGGTCTATCCGCCGATCTTCCCCTTGTAAACCGGGCGGTTGGTATGTAATCCTGGGTGAACCGGCCGGTAGGGGTGCGCCCCGAACGGCCGGCTCGAAGAGATGAGGACGACGGTGGCGAAGCAGGCGCGTGCGGAGCAGACCCGGCTCCTGTTGCTGGACGCCGCGGCCGTGCTGCTGCACCGGGACGGCTACGCCGCCACCAGCATGGTGGACATCTCGCGCGAGGCCGGCGTCACCAAGGGCGGCCTGTACTTCCACTTCTCCTCCAAGGACGAGGTCTGCGACGAGGTGCAGGAAGCCGCCGTGGCCGTGCTGCGCGACTACGTCGACCAGCGGTCCGCCTCGATGCCCGCGCTGCACCGGCTCGCCGGGCTGGGCCGGGAGCTGATGGGCTGGCTCGAGCACGATCCGACCGTCGGTGCCAGTTTCCGCCTGGCCCGGGAGATGGGCTCGAAGGACGAGCGGTTCGCGGCCTTCTCGCGGGCCTGGTTCGCGCAGGTCCGCCGGTACCTGGCCGACGCGCGGGCGGCCGGCGAGCTCACCGCGGACGTCCCGCTCGACACCACCGCCCTGCTGGTGCTGGTGACCTGCGTGGGCCTGGAGTCGGTGGTCGCCGGCGGCACGATCGGCGCGGAGGTCGACCTGGGCCGCACCCTGGGCGAGCTGTGGCGCCTGATCGACCCGGGACGGCTCGCCCCGGCTTCGCCGGTCCGCGGCCGGACCGGCTGAAAACCCCGCCTCAGGCGGCGGAACCGCCCGTGGGGACGAACTTGTGCAGCCGCCGCGGCGGCACGATGGCCGGGAGCAGCGTGCTCCACATGAAGGCGACGCGCTCGGGCAGGTCGGCCCGGCCGGTCAGCACCTCGGAGCTGAGCTGGATCCCGGTGAACGAGGCCACCAGCAGCTGGGCCAGGTCGTGCGCGTTGAGCTCCTTGCGCAGGTCGCCGGTGGACTGGGCGGCGAGCAGGCAGCCGTGCGCCATGTCGATCCACTGCTTGTAGGCGCTGCTGGCCGGGGTGACGAACGAGCCCTGCTCGATCACGAGCCGGATGCTGGCCCGCACGCGCACGTCCGACTGCAGCCCGGCCGCCATGTCGCGGGACCAGTCGATCACCGTCTGCAGCCCGGGGGACTGCAGGGCCGACGACGGGTCCAGCACGGAGAACTGCTCCTGCACCAGCGCGTCGGCCAAGTCCTCTTTGGACTTGAAGTGGAAGTACAGCGCCCCCTTGGTCACCCCGGCCTCGGCCAGGATGTCCGACAGGCTCGCGCCGAGGAAGCCGACCGCGTCGAACCTCGAGGCCGCGGCTTCGAGGATGGCCTTGCGCGTCTGCTCCGCACGTTCCTGGCGAGCCACGTCGCGCTCCCCCCGTTCTCCGAGTGGCCGGGTCCGGGCCGGGATGCCCCGTCCTCCGGCGTCGACGGCCCAGTCTACGTCGCCGGGCGGTGAAGAGCCAGAGAAAAAAACCGGTAGGTAGGTATGGTTTTGCGCGGCCGATTCCGCTAGAAATTGAGAGGGGGAACTGGGGATTACTGGGGAAAGCTTTCTGGGAGGACCGACATGGTCGGCACATTGATCAATCCTGCGCTCCGGTCGTGCACCGGAATCGGCACCGAAACCGACAAGCCGCTGAAGTGGTCGGTGGATTTCCAACAGACGATCCCGCGGAGCCTGGTGCACCGCGCGGCCGTCTCGGAGGTGTTCGTCACCGATCTCAACATCCTCGGGGAGGACCGCTTCGAGGTCGGCGCCCAGTGGCCGGGCCGGCACAGCTTCTTCGGCCCGTGCACACCGACTGCGCACGATCCGATGCTCTTCGCGGAGACCTGCCGGCAGGCCGGGCTGCTGATCGCCCACCGCTCGTACGGGGTCCCGTTCGGGCACAGCTTCCTGTCCGACCGCAAGACCTACGCGCTCGACCCGGCCGGGCTGGGCACGACCGGCCGCCCGGTGGACGTGGTCCTGGAGGTCGGCGCGCACGACGTGAAGTACCGCGGCGGCAGCGGCGGCATGCGGCTCGACTTCGACTGCTACCGGGGCGGCCGGCTGGTCGGGACCGGGTCGGAGAGCGGGCGCTGGATCTCCTCGGCCGTCTACCGCCGGGTGCGGGGCGAGCACTTCGCCGCGACGCCGTTCCAGGCCGCCGTGCGGCCGACCGTCGCCCCGGCGCTGGTCGGCCGCGACCGGTCCGGCGACGTGCTGCTGGCCCGGACCGCGGAACCGGGGGTCTGCGCCCTGCAGTTCGACCCGGACCACCCGGTGCTGTTCGACCACGCGGTGGACCACGTGCCGGGCATGGTGCTGCTCGAGGCCGCGCGGCAGGCGTGTCTGCTCGAATGCGGTGACCCGCACGCGCTGCCGCTGCGCGCGGAGATCGACTTCGCGGCGTACGTGGAGTTCGACGCCGATTGCCTGATCCGGGTCGAAGCGGGCGAGGTGGCCTCGGACGGCGCGCGGGCGATGCGCGTGCGGTTCCGGCAGAACGGCACCGAGAGCGCCGTCGCGACCCTCGGGATGCGCTGGTCATGACGACCGGGCTGGGGGCGGTCGGACCGACGGACATCCTGGTCACGGGCGCGAGCGGGTTCATCGGCGCGGCCGTGGTGCGCGAGCTGGTCCGGCGCGGGGCCGGGCCGCGGCTGCGCGTGCTCGCCCGGCGCCCGGCCCCGGCGTGGATGACCGAGGCGGGCGTGGCCGAGTGGCGCGGCGACCTCACCGACGCGGCCGGTCTCGCCGGGGCCTGCTCCGGGATCAGCACCGTGGTCCACCTGGCCTCGCACATCGGCGGGGACGCGCGGCAGGGCACCGCCGTCAACGAGGACGGCACCCGCGATCTGCTGGCCGAGGCCCGTCGGGCCGGGGTGCGGCACTCGCTGTACCTGAGCACGTGCGCGGTGTACCGCGACGGTGACCACCGGGGCGCCGCCGAGTCCGTGCGGCGGCCCGGGGACGCCGGTCCGGGCCGATCGGCGCTGGTCACGGACCCGGCTTCGGCCACCAGCCGAAGCCGGCTGGCCGCCGAGCGGCTGGTCCGGGCCGCGGGCGGGGTCGTGCTGCGCCCGCACCTGGTCTACGGCGCGGGCGACCGGCACGTGGTCCCCACGCTGGTGCGGTGGCTGCGCGCGGTGCCGGCGTGGGCCGACGGCGGGCTGGCGCGCACGTCGGTGGTCGCGGTCGAAGACCTGGCCCGGGTCTTCGCGGCGTTCGCGCTGGACCCGGGGCGGGGCCGGCCGGGCGAGGTGTTCCACCTGGCCGATCCGCGCCCGGTGCGGATGCGCACCCTGGTCACGGCGGTCTGCGAGGGCCTCGGCCTGCCGATTCCCACGGCGGACCTGCGGCTCGGCGAGCACCGGGCCCGCACCCGCGCCGCGCTGGCGTGGCTGAGCGAGCACCAGTACTCCCTGCTCACGCGGGACCACTGGTACGAGAGCAGCCGCGTCTGGGCGCGCACCGGCGAGCCCGTCGGCCCGGGACTGGCGGCCCGGATGGCCGAAGCCGCGCCCGCGTATCGGGAAGCACTCGGTATTCAGGAAGTTTTCGCGCGGATTTAACAAAAATAGCCGGGTACTCGCTATAGCTATCCGTTCGCAATCGTCTCGCCGTGATGATCGGGAAAGCCGCCCGGAATGTGGTCCGGGCGGCTTTCCCGGTCTCGAAGATCAGTTCGCTGGCGGTCCCGGGCGGGTCCGGGGAAGAATGCCGGGATGTCACGGCGCGAGCTCGTGGTGCTCGGGTCGGCCAGCCAGGCGCCGACCCGGCACCGCAACCACAACGGCTACCTCCTGCGGTTCGACGCCGAGGGGGTGCTCTTCGACCCCGGCGAGGGCACCCAGCGGCAGATGACCCACGCCGGGGTGTCGGCGAACTCGCTGACCCGGGTCTGCGTCACCCACTTCCACGGGGACCACAGCCTCGGCCTGGCCGGGGTGGTCCAGCGGCTCTCGATGGACGCCGTGGCGCACCCGGTGCGCTGCCACTACCCGGCGTCGGGCCAGGAGTACTTCGACCGGCTGCGGTACTCGACGTCGTTCCACGAGACCGCGGAGCTGACCGAACTGCCGGTCACCGGCGACGGCCCGCTCGACGGAGCGCTCTCGGCGTACGCCCTCGACCACCGCATCGACTGCTACGGCTACCGCTTCACCGAGCCCGACGGCGTCCGCATGCGCCCCGAAGCGCTGGCCGCGGCCGGGGTGCGCGGCCCGGACGTCGCCCGGCTCCAGCGCGAGGGCGCACTCACGGTGGACGGGCGCACGGTCTCGCTCGCCGAGGTCAGCGACCCGCGGCCGGGCCAGGTCTTCGCGTTCGTCATGGACACCCGGCTCTGCCCCGGCGCCTACGCCTGCGCCCGTGACGCGGACCTGCTGGTCGCCGAGTCCACCTTCCGCGCGGCCGACGTGGAGCTGGCCGAGCGCTACGGCCACCTCACCGCGGCCGACGCCGGCCGGCTGGCCTCGGAGTCCGGTGTCCGCAAGCTGGTGCTGACGCACTTCTCGCAGCGCTACCCGTACGAGGAGGCCGACCGCTTCGGCGAGGAGGCGGCGCAGTTCTTCGACGGCGAGATCCACGTGGCCCGCGACTTCGACGTGGTGGCGATGCCCCCGCGCCGCTGAACCGGGCCGCTTGAGCCGGGTCGCTTGATCTGGGCCGCCGAGCTTCGGCGTGTCGGCCTCCTGGTGATCCGGCCCCGAGGACGGCCGTGTCAGACTTCGCGGCGATGTACACGCCCTCCGATCTCGCCGACCTGCTCGAATGCGAGCACCGGAGCGTGCTCACCCAGGCCCTGGCGGCCGGGCTGCCCGGGGCGCCGCGGCCCGGTTCGGGGCCGGACCGGCTGGCCGTCAAGCACGGCCGCGCGCACGAGGCGGCCACGCTCGGCCGGCTGCGCGGCGAGCGGACCCAGGTCGTCGAGATCGAGGAACGTGACCCGGTGGTGGCGGCGAAGGCCACCGCGGAGGCGTTGCGAGCCGGGGTGCCCGTGGTCTACCAGGCGGTCTTCCACGACGAGGAGTTCACCGGCCGCGCCGACTTCCTGCTGCGCGACGAGGAAGGCCGCTACGAGGTCTACGACACCAAGCTCGCCCGTCACGCGAAGCCGGCCGCGGTCGTGCAGTTGGCCGCGTATGCCGATGCCCTGCGACGCGGCGGCTGGCCGTCCGGTCCGGACATGCACCTCCTCCTCGGCGACGGCACCACGCGCACCCTTCGCGTCGACGACTTCCTTCCGCTCCTCGATCGGCTTCGCTCGCGTCTGCGCTCTCGTCCTCCGAAGCTGCCCGAGAAGCTGTGGGCCGACGAACGCCCCGCGTGCAGCACCTGCGGTTACGCCGAGCACTGCGCTTCAGCGCGCGAAGCCGACCGCGACCTGTCGCTGGTGGCCGGTATGCGTAGCGAGCAGCGCCGCAAGCTGGCGACGGCCGGGCTCGGCACGATCGATTCGCTGGCCGCCGCCGAACCGGAGGACCGGCCGCGTGACATGTCCGTCACCACCTTCGCCACGCTGCGCGCCCAGGCGGCGATCCAGGTGCGCCAGGACGAAACCGGCGAACTCGCCTACGAGGTGATCGGCTCGGACGCGCTCGCCGAGCTGCCGGCTCCGAGCCCGGGCGACATCTTCTTCGACATGGAGGGCGACCCGTACGCGCTGGCGGGCAGCGGGCTGGAGTACCTCTTCGGCGCTGTCACCACCGACGAGGGCGGGCAGCGCTTCACGCCGTTCTGGGCGCACTCGCGCGCCCAGGAGAAGCGGGCGTTCGAAGACTTCGTGGACTTCGCGACGGCGCGGCTGGCGGAGTACCCCGAAGCACACGTCTACCACTACGCGCCGTATGAGGTGACGGCCGTGAAGCGGCTCGCGGCGGTGCACGGCACCCGCGAGGAGGCCGTGGACGAGCTGGTGCGCAGTGGCGCGATGGTGGACCTGTACGCCGTGGTGCGCAAGGCTTTGCGGGTCGGGCAGCGGTCGTACTCCATCAAGTACCTGGAGCCGTTGTACATGCCCGCCGCGCGCGAAGGCGACGTGAAGACGGCCGTGTCCAGCATCGAAGCGTACGAGGAGTACCTCACGCTCTCGCACGCCGGCGAGACCGAGCGCGCCGAAGAGGTGCTGCACGGCATCGGCGACTACAACGAGTACGACTGCGTCTCCACCCTGCGGCTGCGGGAGTTCCTGCACCAGGTCCGCGAAGAGGCGGGCATCGAACCGGTCGCGCCCCCAATCGAGTCCGAAGAGGACGTTCTACTTCGGACGTCCGAAGAGGATGTCGCTGCTCAGCGCCGGGCCGAGCGCGCGGCCGCGATGGCGGCGCTGGTCGACCCGCTGGTCGAAGGGCTGCCCGACGATCCGGCCGAGTTCACGCCGGACGACCACGCCCGCGCGCTGCTCGCCGCGTCCGTCGGCTACCACCGGCGTGAGACCAACCCGGCGTGGTGGGAGTTCTTCCGCCAGCTCGCGGCGCCGCTGGGCGACCTCGAGGTGGACACCACCTGTGCGGTGCCGGTTTCGATGAGCGTCGGCGAGTGGGTGCCGCCGACCGGCCGCCTGCGCACGGCGAAGCGGACGCTGGTGCTCGCGTGCGACCCGGACCGGCCGCACCCGTTCGCGCCGGGCGACGACGTGCGGCTGCGGTACGGCGCGGCGGCCAGGGACGCGAAGGTGGTCGCCGCCTCGGCGGTCGAGCTGATCTTGGAGGAGAGCAGCGCGCCGGACGCGACGTCGCCGGGCCGGCCCGCGGCGGTGCTCCCGGGCAGCCCGGTGCGCCCGTCGCCGAAGGACGAGGCGGTGGCCGAGCTGGCGCGGCTGGTCGTGGACGCGCTGCCGGTGCTGCCCGCGCACCCGGGCCTCGACCTGCTGCGACGCTCTTCGCCCAGGCTGCGTGGCGGCGCTTCGCTGCCCGAGCCGGGCGAGGACCTGGTCGCGACCGTGATCGAGGCCGTCGACGCGCTCGACGGTTCGGTGCTCGCGGTGCAGGGTCCGCCGGGCGCGGGCAAGACCTACCTGGCGGGCCGGCTGATCGCGCACCTGGTGCGGGCGGGCCGGACCGTGGGCGTGACCTCGACCAGCCACAAGGCCGTGGAGAACGTGCTGGCGGCCGCGCTGGGCAACGCCGGCCTGCCCGCCGCGAAACGCGCGAAGCGCACACCGGACCCGAAGCTGCCGTGGGAGCAGCCGAAGTCCAATCCGGCGTTGGTGAAGTGGCGCGAAGAGCACGACAACGGCCACCTCGTGGGCGGCACGGCGTGGACCTTCGCGAACGCCGCGGTGCGCGAGGAGCCGTTCGACGTGCTGGTGATCGACGAGGCGGGACAGTTCGCGCTCGCGGACGCGCTGGCCGTGTCGACGTGCGCGAAGAACGTGGTTCTGCTGGGTGATCCGCAGCAGTTGCCGCAGGTCGTGCAGGGCACCCACCCGGCCGGGGCCGAGGCGTCGGCGCTCGGGCACCTGATCGGCGAGGCGGACATCATGCCGCCGCACCTGGGCTACTTCCTCGACCAGACGCGCCGCATGCACCCGGCCGTGTGCGAACCGGTCTCGCGGCTTTCGTACGCGGGGCTGCTGCACTCCCACCCGTCGGCTTCGCGCTCGGTGGAGGGCTTCGCCTCGGGCTTGTACCTGGCGTCGGTCGACCACCACGGCAACACCACCCGTTCGGTCGAGGAGGCCGCCGAGGTGGTGGCGGTCGTGGCCTCGCTGCACGGCCGGACCTGGCAGGGCCGCGCGCTGACGGACGCGGACTTCCTCGTGGTGGCCCCGTACAACCTCCAGGCCCGCGTGGTCACCAGGCACCTGTCGGATGCGGGCTTCGGCGACGTGCGGGTGGGCACCGTGGACCGGTTCCAGGGCCAGGAGGCCCCGGTGGTGATCACCACCATGACCTCCTCCTCCGCGGTCGACCTCCCGCGGGGCCTGGACTTCCTGCTCTCCCGCAACCGCCTGAACGTCGCCCTCTCCCGCGCCCAGTCGGTCGCGGTCCTGGTCTGCTCCCCGCGCCTGCTGGAGGCGGCCATCCGCACGGTCGAGCAGATGCGGCTGGTCTCGGGCATGCTGGGACTGCTGCAGACGGCCACCCCTTGGAGCGGAGCCGGCTGAGGCCCCACCGGGAGGAGGCGAGGTCCCTGGACGGGCAGTCCCCCCGCGCGTCGGACGAATCGGCGCTGGCCGACCGCACCGTGCGCGAGTGGCCGTGGACCCCGGATCGCGGAGAACCGGCGCTCGGGCCGGGCGGAGCCGGACACTGAGTGGCAATTCAACGAGACCCACACCCGCCGGGGCAGGCACCCTGCCCTGAAACCACCCTGCCCTGAAACATCCGCTCCCGCGCCACCATCCACAGTGGACGGGAACGAGGATGCCCCCGCTCCCGCCGCGGCAGTGGGTCCGGCGGCGGGAGCAGGAGCGGGTGCCCGCCCCGCGCGGCCGGCCGGGGGAGGGGGCGCGCAGGGGCGGGTGGCGGGGGACCCCCGGTCCGTTGCCTGCGGACCGGGGGAGGGGGTGCTCCCGCTCCCGTGGCGGCCGGCTGGGGGTCCGGCGGGCGGGAGCAGGAGCACGGGGTCCCGTCCCCGCGCGGCTGGGGGGAGGGCCGCGGCGGGGGCGGGTGGACTGGCATCGGTGCGGGGGTCGCCTCTCGGCGGAATGCGCGACCCGGCCCGGGAGGACCCGGTGGTCCGGGAGGGCGAGGGGTGAGGCCCGGGGACCCCTCCGCACCGACACTCCTTACAACGCACCAGGCCCCGTCGTGTTCCGCGAACCGGGGCGATCCACGTCACCCGGAAATCTCTTCAGGTGAAGCTGGACAGTTAAGACTGATCAGTTTACTCTGAAGGTATGGACGAGGGCATCGCGACGGATTCGGCCGTCTACGCCGCGCGGGAGATCCGCGTGGTCTTCAGCCGCATCCGGCGGCGGCTGAAGGACGCTTCCGACAACCAGGGGCTGACCCCGTCGCAGATCTCGGTGTTGAGCCGCCTGAGCAAGGAAGGCCCGGCGTCGATGAGCGCGCTGGCCGCGGCCGAGCGCGTGCGTCCCCAGTCCATGGCGGCCACCCTCGCCCACCTCGACGAGCACGGCTTCACCCAGCGCCGTCCCGATCCGGACGACGGGCGCCGCCAGCTCATCTCCCTCAGCGATACCGGCCGTGAGTTCGTCGAGGGGAAGCGCCGCGCCGGTGAGCAATGGCTCGTGCGCGCCCTCGACGAACGGCTGTCCGAGCGGGAACGCCGGACGGTCATCGAAGCCATGGCCCTGATCGAAAGGCTTGACGCACCGTGAAAAGCCTCTCCCGGACCCCCGATGCCACCCGGCGCTCCAGCCGGTGGCGCAGGCCGAAAGACCCCGAAGCCTTCGACCGCCGGCTGATCGCGCCGATGATCGTGGGTTCCATCCTGAACCCGGTCAACTCCTCGATCATCGCCGTCTCGCTGGTGCCGATCGGGGTGGCGCTCGGCGCGCCCCCGGCCCAGACGGCGTGGCTGGTCTCCGCGCTCTACCTGGCCACCGCGATCGGCCAGCCGGTGGTCGGGCGGCTGGTGGACCTGTACGGGCCCCGGCGGCTCTTCCTGATCGGCGGCGCGCTGGTGGGCGTCGCGGGGGTGCTCGGCCTGGTCGCGCCGAACCTGCCGGTGCTGATCGTCGCCCGGGTGCTGCTCGGGTTCGGCACCTGCGCCGGCTACCCGGCCGCGATGTCGCTGATCCGCGGTGAGTCCGAGCGCACCGGACGCGACCGCCCGGCCGGTGTGCTCACCCTGCTCTCCATCACCACGCAGACCGTCGCGGTGATCGGCCCCACCCTCGGCGGACTGCTGATCGGCCTGGGCGGCTGGCGCGCGACGATCGCGGTCAACCTGCCGCTCTCGGCCGCCTGCCTGGTCCTCGGCGGGCTGTACCTCCCGCGTGGGCACCAGCGCCCGGACGGTCCGGTGCGGCTGGACCTGCCCGGCATCGGCCTGTTCGCCGCGACGCTGGTCTCGCTGCTGCTGTTCCTGATGAACCCGAACGCCGCGCACTGGTACCTGCCGGTGATCGCGCTCGGGGCGGGCGCGGGCTTCGCCGTGCGGGAACTGCGCACCACGGACCCGTTCCTCGACCTGCGCGTGCTGGGCGGGAACCTCCCGCTGCTGCTCACCTACGTCCGCAGCCTGCTCGCCTACGTCGTCTCGTACGCCTTCCTCTACGGCTACACCCAGTGGCTCGAAGAGGGCCGTGGCCTGTCCGCCTCCCGGGCCGGTCTCCTGCTGCTGCCGGTGTTCCTGGTCGGGATCGGGGTCGCCGCGCTGACCGGGCGGTACCGGGAGCTGCGCGGCAAGCTGCTCGTCGGCGCCGCCGGGCAGATCGCGGCCTGCGCGCTGCTGTTCACCCTCGGCGGGGCCGGCTCGGTCTGGCTGCTCGTGCTCGTGGCCGTGGTGCTCGGCCTGCCGCAGGGGCTCAACAGCCTCGCGTTGCAGAACTCCGTGTACCACCAAGCGGATCCCGAGCGGATCGGCGCGTCCTCCGGGCTGCTGCGCACCTTCATGTACCTCGGCGCGATGGTCGCGTCCGCGGCCACCGGCGGCTTCTTCGGCCCGCGGGCCGACACCGCCGGCCTGCACAGTCTCGCCTGGTTCGTGCTCGCGGTCAGCGGGCTGTTCCTGGCCGTCACCCTGTTCGACCGGACGCTGCGGCCCGCCGCGGCGAAGTGACCGGCACCCACCCCTACCGACGAGGAGAACACCGAATGCCCGTCTCGACCATCGACGAGCGCACCGCGCTGGTGCTGATCGACCTGCAGAACGGCGTCGCCGCGGCGCCGACGCAGCCCTACAGCGGGCCGGAGGTGATCTCGCGGGCGGCCGAGCTGGCGGACGCCTTCCGCGCCGCCGGGCAGACCGTCGTCCACGTCCGGGTGACGATGGCCGCCGACGGTTCCGACTGGCCGGGCGGCCGCACCGAGGGCCGGTCCCGCGGCGGCACCCGCCCCGAGGGCTGGGACCGGATCGTCGACGAGCTCTCCGGCCACCCCGAGGACCTCGTGGTGACCAAGCGCAACGTGGGCGCCTTCCACGGCACGGACCTCGACCTGCACCTGCGCCGCCGCGGGGTCACGCAGATCGTGCTGGGCGGCATCGCCACCAGCATGGGCGTCGAGGCCACCGCCCGAGCGGCGTACGACCACGGCTACCACGTGGCCCTGGCCAGCGACGCGATGGCGGACCTGGACGCCGAGGGGCACCGTCACAGCGTCGAGCGGGTGTTCCCGCGCCTGGGCGAAACCGGGACCACGGCGGAGATCCTGGCGCTGCTCGAGTCCTGATCCCGGCGGTCGCGCCCCGGGCCTTCGGGTCCGGGGCCATCGGCTGGGGCGTCTGGCCGGGGTGTCTGGCCGGGGTGAGCGTTGAGACGGCCCCCTGGGCGCGGAAGGGGGTCCAACCAGGGGGCCTGGCCCGCCGCCTGGTCGGGGGAATGTCACGAGGCGGAGCAGGTTGCAGGCAACACTAGCGGTAGAAGTGGATCTAGGAGCAGTCCACGAATAGGTGAATCAACCCTGCTTCTTCTCACTTTGGGTAATCGTTCGAGTTGAGCGCGGTGTTCGGATCCGGTCGCCTATCTCGGATTCGGCTCGCTGGCGACGAACATGTTCGTTCCGAACTTGTTCTTGACGAACATGTTCGCTAAGCTTGGCCCATGACCACACCGCGCAGTCGCCGGGAACGTCCGGCAAAACCGGCCCTGACCAGGGCGGGCATCGTGGCCGTCGCGGTCGGCGTGGTGCGGGCCGAGGGCCTGCACCGAGTCACCATGCGTCGGCTCGCGCAGGAGCTGGACACCGGTGCCGCCTCGCTGTACGTCTACGTCCGCAACACCGCCGAGCTGCACGCGGCCGTGCTCGACGAGCTGCTCGGCGAGGTCGTCCTGACCACGGAGGGCACCTGGGACGAGCGGGTGGCGGCGGTGCTCGGCTCGTACGCCGAGGTGCTGTTCCGCTACCCGGGGCTGGCGCAGTCCGCGCTCGTCGCCCGGCCCAGCGGCCGGCACTACCTGGACCTGACCGAAACGCTGCTCGCGCTGCTGGCCGAGGGCGAGGTTCCGGACGGTCAAGCCGCGTGGGGCGTCGACCTGCTGCTGCAGCGCGTGACCGCCACCGCGGCCGAGCACGTCGTCGCCCAGTCCGAAGAGGACTGGGCCGCGCTCGGCTCCGCCGTGCGGGCGGTCTCGCCCGAAACCCACCCGCGGCTGGCCGCGCTCGGCGACGACCTCACCTCGGGCGATCCGGGCGAGCGCATGGCGTGGTCGGTGCGGGTCCTGTTGTCCGGCATCGCCGCCACACCCACGCACCCCCAGACGAACCTCCAGGAGAAGCCATGACCATCACCATCGTCGGCGCCGGACTCGGCGGCCTGACCCTCGCCCGGGTGCTGCACGACGGCGGCATCGAAGCCGCCGTCTACGACCTCGACGCCTCGCCGGACGCCCGGGCGCAGGGCGGCATGCTCGACATCCACGAGGACTCCGGTCAGTTCGCGCTGCACGCGGCCGGGTTGTACCGGCAGTTCCGCGAGCTCATCCACCCCGGCGGCGAGGCCATGCGGGTGCTCGACCGGCACGGCGTCGTCCGGATGTCCGAAGAGGACGAAGGCGACGGCGGCCGGCCCGAGGTCGAGCGCGGGCGGCTGCGCGACTTGCTGCTCGCCAGCCTGCCCGAGGGCACCGTCCACTGGGGAGCCAAGGTCACCGGCGCCCGGCCGCTCGGCGACGGCCGGCACGAGGTGACGCTGGCCGACGGCACCGCCTTCACCACCGACGTGCTGATCGGCGCGGACGGCGCCTGGTCGCGGGTCCGCCCGCTGCTTTCAGACGCCAAGCCGGTCTACACCGGCGTTTCGTTCGTGGAGCTGGACCTGGTCGAGGCCGACACCCGGCACCCGGCCGAGGCGGCGGTCGTCGGCGGGGGCATGTTCTTCGCGCTGGACCAGGGGCGGGGCTTCCTCGCGCACCGCGAACCGGACGGCAGCCTGCACGTCTACGTGGCGGTGGTGGCGGACGAAAGCTGGACGTCCGGCATCGACTTCACCGACTCCGAGGCCGGGAAAACCGCGCTGCTGAACCGGTTCGAGGGCTTTGCCGAGAGCCTGCTCGCGCTCGTGCGGAACGCGGACGGCGAGCTGGTCCCGCGGCTCATCCACGCGCTGCCGGTCGGGCACCGCTGGGACCGGGTGCCCGGGGTCACGCTGCTCGGCGACGCGGCGCACGTGATGTCCCCGTTCGCCGGGGAGGGCGCGAACCTCGCCATGCGGGACGGTGCCGAGCTGGGCCTGGCGCTGGTCGCGCACCCCGGTGACGTCGAGGCCGCGCTGGCGGAGTACGAGCGGGCGCTGTTCCCGCGCAGCGAGGAATCCGCCGCCGAGTCGGCGCGCGGTCTGGAACTGTGCTTCGGCGCGGGTGCGCCGCAGGGGCTGCTGGACATGTTCACCTCGTTCCGGCCGTGACGAACCGGACCGCCGGACCCGGTTTCCCGCTGCGCGGCCAGGCCGGCTGGGAGCTTCCCGGCGGCCGGGCGAGCCGCTCGGCCCGGTGATGCGCGCGGATCGAGTTCACGCCCGCGAACGATCGGCGGCCCGTCGCGCGTGGGGCGGCCCGGCCGGGCCATGTGGCGATCGCCGTCGGCGGGAACCGGCCCGGCGCCCGGAGATACGACTTTCGGCTTAGCCAGGACGAGCCATCGAGCCGATCCGCTGCGCTGCGCGGCTTGCCACACTGGTCCCACCGGAACCCCTCCGGTGTCCGATGTGGACCAACCGCCCCCGCGGGCGACGAGGAGAAAGACCGATGACCATCCCCTTCACCCTGGCCGCGGCCCCGGACCTCGCGCCCGTCGCGGCCGGGATCGCGCTGGTGGCCGTGATCCTGCTGCCCGTGGCCTTCTTCATCGCCGCACTGGTCGGCATCCTCGGCAGCGAGCTCACCGGGGGCATGAAGCTGGTCTGGACGGTGTTCGCCTTCTGCGCGCCGTTCCTCGGGCCACTGCTGTGGTTCCTGGTCGGGCGCAAGCAGAACACCACGATCCGGGGCTGATCGTGCAGTCACCGGTCCTGGGCTCTGGACCTGAGACCGGTGATCTCCGGTCTGCCTCAGTCAAGTTCGTCGGGGCGAGGCTCCGCGGTGTGCTCCTGGGCTGAAGTGATGGCACCCTCGTCATGCGATCCGCTGGATGCGACCGCCACGGTCTCGTACTGCCAGTAGCCGGGAACCATCACGGCCCCGACCGCCAGCGCAGCTAGTGCCGCCGTCTTCCTGTTGCTGCTCCAGATCGGCACTCAGTTCTCCTCGGTCAATGGTGTCGCGGGTGTCCTGACCGGGGGAACTTTAGCCACGTCGGTGAACAAGGATTGCTGGGGGTCGTAGTCGAAGCTCTTTAGGTTGGCGAGCCAAACTCGGACGGGTTACAAGTACTCCATCCGAGTAAACCCGAAAGTATTTAACTTTAGCGCACCGAGCGTGCTGACTCCTCCTGTGCGTCGGCCAAATCGATTAGAACGTGCCTGGTGTGGTGAAGATCGCCGAGGTGAAGGTAAGCGGCGACGGACAACCGCCAGCCCTCTATGGCGGCGGCGAGCCTTCGTGAGGCGTGGAGCGCATGGCCGAGGACGTGGAACGCGTCCGCCTCCGTGGCGACGTTTCGGGTGCGGGCGGAAAGCCGTGCCGACTGTCGGGCGTAGCCGACGGCTCGATCGTGATGCCCTAGGTTGTAGTGGATTTTCGCGAGTACTGCGCAGGCGCGAGGGGCCACCTCGAGATCGCGGGTCCCCTCGACGACCCCAAGCGCGCGTTCCCCGTAGGTCCGTGCTTCGTCGTACCGGCCGCATCCGTTGAGCGCGGCCGCCAGCTCCGCCAGCGTTTGCGCCTCGCCGTGTCGGTTTTTCAGCCGCTCGCGGATCTTCAGAGCCTGGCTGAACAGATCCAGGGCTTCCTTGGTATGCGACAGCCGCCGATGGGCCAGGGCGGACCCGTGCAAGATCGCGGCCTGCGGTCCGGCCGCGCCCAGCTCCTCGGCCTTTTCCAGCGCTTGCTCGTAGTGGCCGATCGCCGCCTCGGGGTTGCCTCGGTCCAGTTCCATCTCACCTTGTTCCATCAGGCAAATCGTCACGCCCATGGCGCTTCCGTTCTGGCGCGCGAGATCCAGGGCGAGATCGAACTGCCGCTGCGCGCCGTCCGGGTCTCCCAAACGCATCAGGATGCGGCCGAAGTCACTGCGTGAAGCGGCCTCCGACTCCACGTCGCCCAACTCCGCACAGGTAGCGATCGCCACTTCGTAGGGTTTTCGCAAATGATGCAGATAACCGTGACGGCTGAAGATGGCGAACAGGATATGCGGGTATCGCCAGGCGTATTCAGGGTGTCGTAGAGCTGCCCAGTCGATCAGGAGCATCAGGGTTCGTCGCTCATCGAGTAACCAGGTCGCGCCGGCCTTCTCGGATTCGATGGCCGCCGGCGTGACGTCCGGTTCGAGTGGAAGCATCGGCACCATCGGGTAGAACGGGAAGGCCATGCGGTTCGCCGCGAACCCACTGTGCAAGTAGAACGACAGCAACCGCAGCTCAGCCGCGTCGCGTTCCTGTGCATGTTCCCGATCGGCGGAGAGTTCGTGGGCGAATACCTGAAGCAGGTCATGCATTCGGTACTGATCCTGATCACCTGCGTGGTCGATGAAGTGCGCGCCGACAAGGGCTTCGAGGTAGCGGTGAGTGGCTCGCGGCGGCAGCCCTGCCAGTGCTGCCGCCGCGGCCAGGCCGAACGTCGGTACCGGTGGGAGGCCGAGGACGCGAAAGAGCCGCTGCACGTTGGGGTGGAGGTGTCCGTAGGTCACGAAAAGTGTCGCTCGCAGGCTCGCCGGTGGGTCGTCGCCCTCGTCGCCCATGTCCAGCAGCCGGCCCCGGTCCTGCAACTCATCGGCGAAATGTCGCAATGCCAGTTCGCGATGGAGTTCGATGTGGTGGGCGGCAAGCTGCAGAGTCATCGGGAAGCCTTCGCACAACTGCGCCAGCCGGGCCACAGCCTCTTGCTGTGTAGCCGCTCGGGCACCGATGCGGTTGGTCAGCAGTTCGGCGCTGTGCTCCACGCTCAGCGGGGGAACCGACCGGTGACGGGCATCATGCTGCTTGAGCAGCCCGGGCAGGGTCTGCCGACTGGTGACGATGACCAGGCATGGTGCCAGCGTCAGCAACAACGGCTGGACGTGCGCGGACTTCGGGACATTATCCAGGATGACCACGGTCCGCCGACCGTCGAGCAGCTCGCGCAGCCGTGCGGTCCGCTCCAGCGGGCCTGAGTAGCTGCTGGTCCGTCCGCTCAACGCCGACAGCAGGTCGTCGATGACTTCTTCCGGCTCACGCCTGCGGCCGGCCTCGTAGCCGTGCAGGTCGATGTAGATCGCGTGATCGGCGAGGTGGCCCACTTGGCGATGGGCCCAGTGCACGGCCAATGCCGTTTTTCCTATACCGGCTAATCCATCAAGGACGATCACTCCGGGGTGGAACTCTCCGCCGGACGTATGGGCAAGCTCATCAAGGGTGTGCAGGAGGTCGTCGTGCCCCACAAAGTCTTCGATGTCAGGAGGCAGCAACGCACGCCCGGCGCTGTCCGCCGGTGGAACCGCTCCATCGCCGTCGCGGGGTCGAGGGATGGCCGGTCGTTTTGGAGGAGCACCGACAGCCTCGGCGCGGATCAGCTCGTCCTGGAGCCGCTTCAGCTCGGCTGCCGCGTCCTCTTCCTTCCGGGTCCGGAACAGCCTGCGAGCGTCTATGTAGTACTGGTCGCGCTGGTCGGGGTCGCCGAGCAGGTGCAGGGTCTGGAGGCGCTGTTTCGCCAAGCCGAGGTCGGTCCGGTGCTGCCGCTGCAGTTCGTCGAGCCGTCGCAGCACCTCTTGGTGCCGTCCCAGCGCGGACCACTGGGTCAGCAAGAGGTTGTTGGCGGGCAGCCAATCTTCCTGCACAGCGGCGCGGCGGACCCGGTCGGCAGGTGGGGTCCGCAGATCGCGCAAAGGCTGGTCGCGCCACAGGCGAAGCGCTTCTTCGAGCAGCGCGCCGGCTTCTTCATGGCTGTGGCCGGCGCCGAGCAGTCGTGCTTCGCCGACCATTCGGCGGAACGCGGACCAATCAATCAGGTCCGGCTCCGTTTCCAGTACAAAACTGCCGTCCACTGCGCGTAAATCCGCTGGAAGACCTGCGTCCCGGAGCGTGGTACGAATTCGCGCGGTGTAAGTCCGAAACGTCGAAGCCGGGTTGCGCGGCTCCTGCGCCTCTTCGCCCCATACCCAGTCAAGCAGGGACTTGGCGCTGACCAGGCGGTTCGGCAGGTACAGCAGGGCGGCGAGAACCGCGTGCTCCCTGGGGCGCCCCCACTGCACGGTCAGACGCCCGTGCATGTGCAACGCGGTTCTTCCCATAATGCCGAAGGCGATTTCCACCTGTGCAGCACCCCCTCCCCGGGATTTGCTGTACGCGTGAAATTTCCATTCAGTTTCGCACATCGGAGGCCGGGTCGACTGCTGAACGCATGGACAATGACACTGATCTGTCATGTTTGCCGCGTCGGTGAAGCGCTGGTGACCTGAACAGTGAACCGCGGCTGACATGTCCGGCCCGCACGCTCGTCCCCGTCACACCGGTTCATGACGAGGAGGAGCGATGTCGTCCACCACCTGGATCAGAGGTCCCATCGGGCGGGACACGCACACCCGGGTCACCCGTACCGGCTGTCGGTCCGTGCTCGTAGTCGTTCCGACGGTCACCGCCGGTACCCGGCTGATGGACCTGCTGCCGTTGCTGGAGGCGGACCACCGGGTGCAGGTGTTGTTCACGGTCCCGCACACCACCGACGCGTGGCATGGAGTCGAGGACTACGTACGAGCGCAACGCGGAGTGGTCCTGCCGTGGCAGCAGGCGATGCAGCACGAGTTCGACCTGGTACTGGCTGCGAGCCACCGTCAGTTGGACGAGCTGCGAGGGCCGATCTTCCTGGTCCCGCACGGGGCCGGCGCGCTGATGTCCCGGCGTTTCAGCCGAAAAGCCCGGGCCGCGACGGCAGTCACCACCGGGCTGGACCGTGAGCTGCTCACCTTTCGTGGCCGGGTGCTGCCGGCCGCGCTGGCCTTGACCCATGACGCCGAACTCGAGGTACTGCGGGAACGGTGCCCGGAGGCAGTGCCTGTGGCGTTCGTCGGCGGCGACATCTGTGCGGACCGGATGCTCGCCGGACTGCCGCACCGCGCTCGTTACCGGGCTGCTCTCGGGATCGGCGCGCACGAGCGTCTGGTCACCGTGAGCTCGACGTGGTCGCCCGACTCGGCGTTCGGACGGTTCCCCACCTTGTGCCGCCGGCTGCTGGATAACCGCTCGACTTCGACCGGGCGCGTGGCCGCTGTGCTGCACCCGAACGTCTGGACCGTCCATGGTGCGCGGCAGGTGACCGCGTGGCTGTCGGACTGCCTGCGTGACGGCCTGCTGCTCGTCCCACCCGACGAGGGGTGGCAGGCGGTGATGATCGCGTCCGATTGGGTGCTCGGCGACCACGGTTCGACCACCGCCTACGCCGCGGCGATCGGCTGCCCCGTCTCCGTCGTCACCACCCCGGCGGGCAACGTTCGCGACGGCAGCCTCGCGGACCTGGTACGCCGTTCGGCCCCGGAGTGGCACCCGGGGGGCGGGATGGACGCGCAGTACGCGGCGGCCCGCTCGAAGTGCGCCGGACTGGAGCGCATGCTGCTGCCCGCAATCACGTCTCGCCCGGAGAAGGCTGCCGCCCTGATGAGGGTGCAGATGTACCGGCTGCTTGGGCTTCCCGAACCGGAGGCGGCCGCATCGGCGCTGCCGGTGTCCCCGCCCCGGCCCATGGGGCGCTGACGTGTGGGAAGTCCTCGCCGATGGGGTGGCCCGGCTGCACGCGAACCCGGATCTGGTCGTCGCCGAGCTGGGCCGCGCGCCGGCGAGGTGGTGTGCGTGCGCGGACGTGGTCGTTTGCACCACGGGCGCCGGGATGAATGCGGTCGAAGCCTGGCTGGTGGGTTCGCTCCTGCTCAGTGCCCATCGTGGAGCCTGGCTGGCAGTGGTGTGGACACCCGTCGCGGCGGTGCCGGCCTTCAGGGCAGCCGGTTGATCACCCGTCGACCACCGGACCCGGGTTTCGCAATCGGGTCAGCACCTCGCCCGCGCGCGGATCCCCGGCTGAGCTGAAGTGCTCGTACGCCCGGCGCAGGTGGTCGGCGGACTCAGTCATCCGGCCTGCCGCGGCTTCGGCTTCGCCCAGTTCGAAGAGTACTTCCGCAGCGTAGTGCGGCGAGCCGGTGGCGGTGATGATCCGGAGGGCCTCGTGCAGCAGCCGGAGGCCCTCCGGCTGCCGGTCGTGCCGCGTGAGCAGGGTGCCGAGGACCATCAGGGTGCGGGAGTGCTGCACGGAGTCGCCGGTCTCCTCCAGCACGGCCGCGGCGCCGGACAGCTCGGTGATGCTGTCCGCCACCCGGCCCGACCGGCCCAGCACCTGTCCGACCCGGCGGCTCAGCAGCGCGACGCTGCGCCGGTGCCCGAGCCGGGCCTCCAGGTCTCGCGCCTGGCGGTAGTAACCGAGAGCGGCGGGCAGGTCGTTGTTGTCGCGTGCGGCGCGGCCGAGCTGGGACAGCGCGGTCGCGGCCGAGGCGTCGTGTCCTTCGGCTCGGGCGAGGCGCAGTGCCAGCTCGTTCTCCTTCATCGCCTGGGCGTAGTCGCCGCTCTTGGCGAGCGCGTACCCCCGCTGGGAACGCAGCCGTGCCTCGGCGATCCGATGTCCACAGTGGATCGCCGAATCGATGCCCTGCTGCTGAAGGCGAATCCAGTCGGCGTAGTCGCGGTGGTGCAGGAAGAAGCCCCACAGCGCCTCGCAGAACGGCCAGACGAGTTCATGCCATTCGCGTTCGCGGGCCTCCAGCACACAATGCCGGATGGATCGATGTTCCCGGCGCAGCCAGGTCATCGCCTCCTCGGTGGAGGCGAAGGACCGGTACGCGGGTGCCCCGGTGGTGAAGTGCGGTTCGAGCTTCCAGCGGTGCGGGTGCACGACGTCGGTGGCACGAACGGTCATGGTGAGGTACCACTCGATGAAACGGCGGGTCACCGCGCTCTCGCCGGCGCCTTCGTCGAGCTGGGCCGTGGCGCGGGCGTGCGCTCGGACGAGGTCGTGAAACCGGTGGCTACCGTCTTCCTCCTCGCTGAGGAGGTTCACCTCGGCCAGCCGGTCGAAGGTGTCCTCGATTTCGTCCTCGGTGGTGCCGGAGACGTCGGCGAGGACTTCGGGGCCGAAGCGTGGGCCGGGGTGCAGTCCGCACAGGCGGTAGGCGGCGGCGGTCTCCGCGGTCAAACTGCTGTACGAGCTGTCGAAGACGGCCTGCAGCTCGGGGTCCCCGTCGACTGACAGCCGGAGCAGGCGGCTTTCGTCACCGAGCCGGTCGGCCTCACGGGCCACGCTGCGTCTCGGATGGGTCCGCAGTTGCGCCGCGATCATCGAGAGTGCGAGCGGAAGACCCCCGCAGACCGCCGCGATCTGGTGGGTGGCGGTGATCTCGGCGCCGACCCGCTCTTCGCCGACCAATGACGTCAGCGCCTGTACGGACTGCTCGACGTCCCATGGGCGCATGTTCACGGACAATCCTTCACCGGCCAACCGCGGCAGACGCCAGCGACTGGTGACGACGGTCAGTACCGTCTGTGCGGACGAGACCAGAGGACGTACTTGACCCGCGGAAACCGCGTTGTCCAGCAACACAGCGATCCGGCGCTGCGCCGTATGGGTGCGGTAGAGCGCTTCCCGGCGAGGGAGGCTTTCGGGTATCTCGTCCTCGGTGAGGCCGAACGCGGTGAGGAACCAGGCCAGCACCGTCTCCGGCGGCACCGGGCCTGTCGCGTCGAAGGCGCCGAGGTCGACGTAGAGTTGCCCGTCGGGAAACTGGTCCCGGACCTGGTGCAGCCACCGGAGGGCCAGCGCGGACTTCCCGACTCCGCCTGGTCCGCTGATCACCACCAACGGAGGCTCCGCACCCGTGCGGGCCAGGAATCTGTCGAGCTTCATCAGTTCCTCGTCGCGGCAGGGCAGGAAAGGGGGGCTGCCGGGGAGCTGGGAAGGCACCGGGATGTCCTGATGGCTGTGCAGGTGAACGTTCTGAATCGTGCCCGCCTGCACCAGGGAGCCGTGAACCGGGCCGGAAACGCTGTTCAGCGTGTTTCCGGTGTTTTGCTCGCCTGCTAGCTGCTCCCCCACGCCCGCCCCCGTGCGGCCACCTGCCAAGAACTGTTGTTATACCGCACTTCGTGTCGTAATCAGGGTGGGTGTGAACCGTGGCACGCCATACGTCACCCAGATGCGCGAAACCGCCTTAGGATACGTGACTCACTGCGGTTCAGCGACCACCCGATTGATGAAATCGGCTTCGGCCACCACGTCCACGATGACCGCAGGCGGTCCCGCTTCCTCGATGGCCACGCCGGCACCGTGGCTGAGAATTCCGACGAGTCGTACTGCGCCGTCATCGTCTTTCAGGACGGCGCCCCCCGAACAGCCGGCACCCAGATCGTTCGGCACGGGCAGGTTGGCGGCGCACAGCTCACCGGTGCCGCCGATGCGCGGGTCGATCAGCGTGGTCGTGGCCTGGGCCAGTCGGCCGTCACCGTCGCGGCCGCGAGGCCAGCCGAGGATGGTGATGGCGTCACCGACAGCCGGGCTCCGGTCGTCCCGCTCGAGTGCCGGCAGCTCGGCCGCGGTGCCGAGGGTGGCCACGGCGAGATCGTGGGCCGCTGTGGCCGGATCGAATCCGGGGTGGAGGCGGACGTCGGTGATCTTGTGCGCGACGCCCTCGTCCAGGTCCGTGCCGCCGACGCGGGCGGTGAACTCCCGATCGGTCAGCGGGATCGTGCCGGGTTTCTGAGCGCCGGGGCTGAAGACATGGGCGCAGGTGAGGACCGCTCGTGGTGCGATGAGAACGCCGGTCGCGCTGTGCCAGTGGTAGCGGTTGTAAGCGGGTGCGTCGTACTGGAGGCTGACGATCCACGGGGTCGGTGTGGATCGATGGGTGAGGCTCGGCGCGGTATCGAGTGAGTTGACAGTGGAGCGGTAAGCGGCGGCCTGCATCTTCGAGTGGAACGCCTGGCGCCTGGTGGAGGCCGCAGTTCTCAGTCTTTCGAACATCGTTTCCTTCCCGTGTGACGGTAAGGTCGCCATCATCCGATGCAAACACCGATTACCCGATCAGGTTTCGCTGCTTATTGGCACTGTACGGGAGGTGCAAGATCCGGAAAAGCCGTCATTCGGGGTCGTCCGAAGTGGTCGCCGCACCGTTTCCTGAATCGTTTCCGTCTTTCGCGTTCTGAATCCATTGTTGATTCCGTCGGCCGGGGCGCGGACCAGGCCCGCGCCCCGGCCGGTGGGTCAGCTCACCTGCAGGTCGATGCAGGAGTAGAACGCGTTGCCCGTGTCGGCGATGTTCCAGACGGCCAGCACGGTCTGGCGGCCGGTGTAGTTGCCCAGGTTCACCGAGTGCGAGACGGTGGCGGGGGGCTGCTGGTTGTTGCCGCTGAAGCTGGCCACGCGGGTGTTGCCGATGTAGTACTCGTAGTCGGTGGTCTTGTGGCGGGCGGTGAACGTCCAGGTGAACGTCACCGTGCGGCCCACCGGGGCGGCGCGCCAGCCCTTGCTGTTGTCGTTCAGCTCGGCGAAGCGGGCGACGCCGCCGTTGCAGCTTCTCAGGCCCTTCGGGCCTTCCACGCTCTGCGGCTCGTACTTGATCGCACCGCACGAAACCACGTTCTGCGCGCACTGCGCCTGCCGGCTGGCGGGCGCGTTGACGTAGCCGTGCGCGCTCGCGGAGCCGACCGGGCCGACCAGGACGATGACCGGGGCGATCGCCGCGCCGGCCAGTGCGGCGACGAGCTTGCGGTTCGTTTTCATGCCGGGCTCCTTCTACAGGCGGGCCCGCTCCCGTGACGGCCGGCCGCGGCCCCGGACAGGCGCGATCGACCGGCCGCGGCGAGTGGAGCGCGGGCGGAGGGGGAGGAGAGTTATGGTCTAGACCATACGGCAGATTCGGGCTATTCGGTCAGGATTTCCCCTGAATGGACGCCGGTTCCCGCGCCTTCGAAGCCGCTGGAGGCACCGAAGCGGAAGAAGCGATCGCCCACGACTCCCCTTCCGGCCGGACCGCGAGCGGTGCGGTCACCTCACCAGGGCACCGGCTCCCCGTGGCGGTCCAGGAACTGCAGGCCGCCGGCGCCCGCCTGCTGCTCCAGCACGTCCACCACCGCCGGGATGCTCTCCTCGGGGGTGAGGGGCGCGTCCGGTCCGCCCAGTTCGGTCCGGTTGTGGCCGGGGTCGATGAGGAGCTTGGTCCGGCCGTCCTCGGCGTTGCGGGTGGCGTAGCTGCGCATCAACTGGTTCAGCGCGGCCTTGCTGGCCTTGTAGAGCTCGTAGCCGTCCTCGGTGTTCCGCGAGACGCTGCCCTGCTCCGAGGACATGATCGCCACCGTGCCGCCGGGGGTGACGAGGTCGCGCAGGGCCTCCAGGGTTCGCAGCGGGCTCAGGGCGTTGGTGACCATCACCTCGGCGAACACCTCGGTCGGGACCTCGCCGATGGGCTGGTTGCCCCGGTTGATCGCGGCGTTGACGAACAGCAGTTCGTACCGGCGGCCGGAGAGGCGTTCGCGCAGGGCCGCCAGCTGGGCGGGGTCGGTCATCTCCAGGGTTTCGACTTCCAGGCGCGGACCGGCCAGGGCCGGGCTGGGGCCGCGGGTGGTGGCGGTGACCAGCCAGCCGCGGCGGGCCAGTTCGGTGGCGAGGACCAGGCCGAGACCTCGGGAAGCGCCGATGACGAGGGCGCGGGAAGGGTCGGGCATGACAGAACTCCTTGTTCGGGGCGGAAAACTCACCATAGACGAGACGTTGCGTCTCGACAAGGGCGGTACCGGTAGGCTGTCGGCATGCCCGATGCCAGTTCCCCGCCCCGCCGGACGCGTTCCGGGAACCGGCGTGACGAAGCCGCGCGCCTGGCCGTGCTGCACGCCGCCGACGACCTGCTCGTCGAGCACGGGTTCGGCGCGCTGACCGTGGAGGCGATCGCGCGGCGGGCCGGGGTCGGCAAGCAGACGATCTACCGGTGGTGGCCGTCGAAGGTCGAAGTCCTGCTCGACACCCTCATCGAGGACACCGGCAAGCGGTCTCCGGTGCCGGCCGGCAAGGTCACCGCCGAAACCATCCAGACCTACCTGCGCGGCTTCGCCCGGTTCGTCACCCGGGATCCGGCGGGCAAGGTCCTGCTCGCGCTCCTGGCCGAAGCCCAGCACGACCCCGAGACGGCCGAGAGCTTCCACCGGCGGTACCTCGGCCCACGCCGGGAGCAGGAGCGCGAAATGCTCGCCCGCGCGATCGAAGCCGGCGAGATCTCACCGCGGCTGGGGCCCGACGCCGTGCTCGACGCGTTGATCGGGCCGATCGTCTACGGCGCTATGACCGGTTCGAGCCTCCCCCGCGGACTGGTGCCCGCCCTGGTCGAGGCCGTGCTCCGGCCCCGGTGAGCCCGCGGGCCGGGTCCCCGGCCGCGGCGATCACACGGGCCCAGCGCCGTGGCCAGGCCGGTCATCCGGTCCGGCGTCTGCGCCAGCGCCGCCTCGACCTCGCGCTCCACCGCCTCGACGACCGCGCGGAACAGGCCCTGCTCTTCGCGGGGGGCAGGCGGGGTGGGGCCGGGCTCAAGCGCCGGCGAGGGTGATCGTGCGGTCGGCGTGCTGGGTGAGGAGCGGGTCGTGACTGGCGACCAGCACGGTGGCGCCCGCGTCGGCCGCCGCGCGCAGGCTGGTGAGGACCAGTTCGGCGTGGGCGCGGTCCTGGTGGGAGGTGGGCTCGTCGGCCAGCACCAGCGCCGGGGCGGTGACCAGCGCGCGGGCGACGGCGACGCGTTGCTGCTCGCCGCGGGAGATCCGGGCCGGACGGCGGCCGGCGAACTTGGCCAGGTCCAGGGTTTCCAGCAGCTTCGTCACGTCCGTGCGGTCCTGCCGGTTCCGGGCCGGGAAGACGAGGTTGTCGGTGATCGACAGCTCCTCGAACAGGCCGATCGACTGCGGTACGAAGCCGACGTGGTCCCACTGCTGCTCGGCCATGGGCCGGTCCGGCAGCGGCGGGTGCGGGGTGACCACGCCGGTGTCCGGGGTCTCCCAGCCGCCGGCGATCATCAGCAGGGTGCTCTTCCCGGAACCGGACGGCCCGGCCAGCGCGACCAGCTCCCCGGGCTCCAGGTCCAGGCTGACCGGGCGCAGCGCGGGGGTGCGCCGGTAACTCTTGCCGACCTCGGTCAGCGTCAGCAGGCTCATGCGATCCTCCCGTCCACCAGCTCGTGGACGTCGTCGGCCACGCCGGTCAGCTCGGGGTCGTGGGTGGCGACGACCACGCAGTGCCCGAGCGCCGCGAGCTGGTGCAGCGCCGCACCGACGAGGTGGGCCGACGCCCGGTCGAGCTGCGCGGTCGGCTCGTCGGCGAGCAGCGCGCTCGGGTCCCCGGCGGCGGCGAAGGCGAGCGCGACCCGCTGCTGCTCACCGCCGGAGAGCTGCCGGGGGTGGTGGGTGCGGCGCCCGGCCAGGCCGAGCGCGTCGAGCAGTTCGCCGCCGGACGGGCCGGTGCGGCGCAGGCGGGTGGCGAGGCCGAGGTGCTCTTCGACGGTGAGGTAGCCCAGCAGGTTGTCGATCGGGTTCTGGAAGACGTAACCGAGCCGGTGGCGCCGCAGCTCACGGCGGCGGCGCGCGGACAGCGCGGTGGCGTCGACCCCGTCGACCTCGACCGTGCCGTGGGTGGGCCGCTCCAGGCAGGCCAGGATCCGCAACAGGGTCGACTTGCCCGACCCCGACGGCCCGACCAGCGCGGTCACGCGGCCCCGCGCGGCCGACAGCGCGACCTCGTGCAGCGCGGGCACCTCGTGGTCGGAAGCCGGGTAGTGGTGGGTGATCCCGGAGCAGCTCAGGGCCGGCGGGTCATTCGGTGTCACGCAGCACCTCCGCGGGACGGGCGCGGGAGACCGCGCGCTGGGCGGCGAGGGTGGCCAGCACCGCCGCGATCAGGGTCGCGACGGCCAGGCGCAGGGTCAGCGGCCAGGGAGCCGAGACCAGCGGGCCCGGCGCCGCGGCCGGATCGAGGTCGTACCCGGGGCTGGTCACCAGCACGGCGACCACGGCGAACACCAGACCGGCGGCGAACCCGGCGGCCAGCAGCCCGCCGACCTCGTAGAGCAGCGCCCGCCAGTGCGCGCGGGGCCCGATCCCCATCCGCCGCAGCAGCACGTACGCGCTGCGTCGCACCCGGGCCCGCGCGTTCAGGTACAGCAGCAGGCCCACCAGCACGATCGCGCCCGCGAGCACGGAAACCGCGGTCAGGAAGGAGAAGGTGTAGGTGATCGCCGCGTAGACGCCGTTGCCGGTCACGTCCTGGGCCTGGCTGACCGTGCCGATCGGCAGGCCCGCGCCGCTGAGCGCCGGAAGCGTCCGGTCCGGGTCGCCGCGCACCCACAGCTGCCGGTGCGCGCTGCCCCCGGCGAGCCGGTCGAGCACGTCCTGGCGGACGATCAGCTGCGGGAAACCGGAGTTCTTCCCGGGCAGCTGGGCCACGTCGGTGATCGCCAGCCGCACGGTCTGCCCGCCGACCGCCAGGTCGGCGGTGCCCGGGGTGGCGGGCAGGCCCGCCAGCACCCCGGCGGGCGCGCCCGGCGCGGCCAGGGTGTCCATCAGCTCGGCCAGCGTCGGGCCGGGCAGGGCGTCGTCCCAGAACGCGGTGGTGGCGAAGGACTCCGGGTCCACGCCGAGCACGTTGACGGTGGTGGACCCGACCCGGCCCGAGTCGTACCGGCTGACCAGGCTGGACCGGCCGGCCAGCTCCGGCGGGACCCGCACCGGCCCGGTCAGGCCGAGGACCAGGTCGGAGCCCACGATCAGCTGGGACTCCGCGTGCAGCGTGCGGTCCACCGAACCGGTGACCGTGCTCGAGTACACCGAGAGCGCCACCGGGATCGCCGTGGCCCCGATCAGCACCGCGGCCGCGGCGGCGCCGGAGGCGATGCGGTGCCAGGACAGGAACGACACCGGCCTGCTCACCCGCACCGGGTTCACCCGCCCGGCCGTCGCGCGCACGATCCGCGCGGTGACCAGGGCCAGCCCGACCACCAGCAGCAGCGGCACGACGACCAGCCGCGGCGGGATCCCCGCCACCGAACCGGCCGCCCCGGTGCCCAGGGCCGTGCCGTCGCCGAGCACGAAGTAGCAAAGGACCGCCGCGGCCAGCGGGACCAGCTCCCACGGCCACGGACGGGCCCGCTTCGCGCGGGTGTCGAAGTGGGCGGTGATCCGGCGTCCGCTCGCCAGCGCGACGGCGCCCAGCGTCACCAGCAGCGCGCCGGCCGCGGACAGCACCGAACCGGTCAGCGCGCCCGGCGTGACCAGCGGGCTCGGGCCCACGGTGGCCACCAGGTACCGGGCCGCGAACCAGCCCGCGACGCTGCCGAGGACCACCACCGCGCCCGTTTCCAGCACCGCTTTGCCCACCAGGGCCCCGGGTCCGACGCCGCGGGCCGACAGCACGGCCAGCTCGGCCCGGCGCCGGTCCACCCAGAACGAGCCCGCCGCGGCCGCGATCACCAGACCGGCCAGCGCGCCCGCCGCGCCCATCGGCACCACGGTGGCGACCAGGGACGAGCTCACGTGGTCGGCCCGCTCGGTCATCCCGCGCAACGAGGACGTGAACTGCTGGTGGGTGAAGGCGGCTCCCAGCGGGCCGCCGGGGTCGGCGCCGAGCGTCCGCAGCCGCTCCAGGCCGGCGACCACCGGGGCGACGCTGGCCGTGGTCAGTCCCGTCGCGTCGACCGAGCTTTCGGTCAGGGCCCCCACCTGGGACTCGGGGGTGAGCAGCTTCAGCAGGTCCTCGCCGGGGAGCAGCGCCATGGGGTAGGTGCCGCTGTTGCTCAGCGGGCTGCCGCGGTAGAGGCCCTTGAGGCTGCACCAGTACTGCTCGTCCGGAAGCGAGCGCAGGTCGCGGTACACCGCCGCGACGCGCAGGGTGGCGACCGGCGCGGTGTCGGCGGCCTTGGTGTTGCCCGCTCCGGCGGCGCCACCGGAGCGGGCGCCGGCGGTCAGCGAAACCGGGTCGCCCACCTTGAGCCGTTGTAGGTTCGCGAACTGGTCCGGCAGCCAGATCCCCGGTCCGGGGCCACCGGAGAGCACTTGGACGTGACCGGCGAAACCGTCGCGGGAGACCAGGTTGACCAGGCGTTGCTCGGGGTGCGCCGGGGTGCCGTTCGCGATCGCCACGTTCGAGCCGGTCATCAGGGTGGTCACCGGCTCGGACAGGCCCGGGATGCCCTTTTCGGCTTCGGTGGCCGCCGCGACGCGCGCGTCGTACAGCGGTTTTCCCACTTTTTCCGGCGAACCGGGAACGGCCGGCACCGTCGGCAGCTCGCCCTGCCACTGAGCGCCGACGGGCCACTCGCACGCCAGTTTCGCCTGCGTCTGCAGGGTTTCGGTGCCCGCGGAAGAGAGGAAGAGCGAGATCGCCGCGGCCGGCAACGCCACCAGCACCGCGGCGGCGAGCACCGCCAGCACCACCGTCGGCTGCCGCCAGATCATTCCCGGTGCCCGCGACCACGGTGCGGGCAGCCCCCTTGTTGGCATGCGGTGGAGTTTCACACACCGGGGCCGGGGCCGGTAGGGCTGGAGATCGTTCCGAGATAACGATTTCCCGAAAGTGACGGACAGTGCGAGAGCGAGCGCTTCGCGTGGCCTGCAAGGGTTTTCCGCATCGGACCGCGGCCCACGGGGAATTCGTGGCGGAGGGCGGTGGCGACCTCACCGGCCGAGCGGCGTCGTGGTCAGCATCCAGTGGCTGAACGCGGCGTAACGCTCGGCGAACTCGGCCGCCCCGGTGACGGTTTCGACGTCCGCGGAGAACTTTCGCACCCGTTCGAACCGCTCCATCCGCGGCTGTTCGTAGCTCTTCAACGCCTCGGTCAGGTCCGGCGTGGTCTTCAGAGCCGTGCGGAGCACACCGGCGTCCTCGATCCCAAGGGTGCCGCCCGCGGCGATGTGCGGCGAGAGACCGTGGGCGGCGTCGCCGATGAGGGCGACGCGGCGGCCGGTCCACCTCGGCAGCGGGGGCACGAGCGTGATCCGGTTCTCCAGGATCGCCGCCTCGGGGGTTTCGGCGATCATGCGCAGGAGTTCGCCGTGCCAGCCCGCTCCGGCGAGGTGCCGGGCGCGGGCCAGGGCCCGGTCACGCTTGCCGCCGGTCCTCGGGCCGGCCTCGAACTGGTTGACCATCCACATCGTCCGGCCCTCGGCGACGCGGGTGTAGCCGCCGCGCGTGCGCTCGGGACCGATGGTCACCACGGTGCCTTCGGGCTTTTCGTCACCGCTCGGGACGATCGCGCGCCAGGCGTAGTGGTCGCCGTGCGGCTGGGCGTCGCTGCCCGGAAGCAGGTGCGCGCGGACCGGTGAGTGGACGCCGTCCGCGCCGATCAGGAGATCGGCGGCCAGGCGCCCGCCGTCGCCGAGGTGGACGACGACCTCGTGGTCGCGTTCTTCGAACCCGGTCACGCGGGCGGAGAGCCGGATCCGGTCCGGGCCGACGAACCCGGCCAGCAGGGTGTTCAGCGCCGGGCGGGGGACCAGCCGGAATTCGTGGTCGCTGTCGCCGTACCCCTTGGCCCGCAAGGACTTCCCGGACGGGTCGAAGAACCGGAGGTGGACCGGCTGCCCCAGCCCGCGGACCTCGGCGCCGATCCCGGCCTCGTCGAACACGCGCAGCGCGTTCTCCCACAGCCCGATCCCGGCCCCGGCCGCGCGGATCTCCGTCGCCTGCTCCAGAACGGTGACTTCGTGGCCGAGCGGCCGCAGCGCCGCCGCGGTGGTGAGTCCGACCAGGCCGCCGCCCGCGATCACGATGTGCATCGTGGTGCTCCTTCCGCTGTGACTCCAGTGAAGGAGACTGCCGTTATGATTGCCAATGCATACTGCTGATCCTTAGCATTACCCTCATGCATCTGGACCTGAATCTGCTGGTCGCGCTGGACGCTCTGCTCGACGAGCGCAGCGTCGGCGCCGCCGCGGACCGGCTCCACCTGTCGCAGCCGGCCATGAGCCGGACCCTGGGGCGGATCCGGCGCGCGACCGGCGACGCGATCCTGGTCCGCTCCGGCCGCTTGATGCTGACCACGCCCTACGCCGAGCAGATCCGCGACGAGGTGCACCAGCTCGTCGTGCGGGCCGAGACCATCTTCACCGCGGACCGGGAGCTGGATCTGGCCACAGTGGACCGGACGTTCACCTTGCTGTGCAACGACATCGTCGCCGGTGCGCTGGTGCCGCGGCTCACCGCGCGGCTGGCCGAGGCCGCGCCGGGGATCGGGCTGCGGGTGCTCGGCGAAGCGGGTACGACCGTCGACGAACTGCGCCGCGGCCACGTCGACCTGCGGCTGAGCGACGAGACCACGCACCCCGCCGACGTGCGCTCGACGACCGTGCTGACCGACCGCCTGGTCGCCGTCGCCCGCCGGGACCTGGACGGAACTCCGGCCGGGTTCACCGCGCTGCCGCACGTGGTCGTCTCCCGCCGGGGGCGCCGGCGCGACCGCGTCGACGAACTCCTGGAAGCGCGGGGGTTCAGCCGGCGCGTGGTGCTCACGGTGCCGACCTTGGCCCTGGCGGTGCAGGCGGTCACCGCGGCCGACCTGATCACCGTCGTCCCGGAGCGGCTGGCGGCCCACCAGCTCGGACCGGACCTGCGGAGCCACCCCCTGCCGGTGCCGGCCCCGGAGGTCCCGGCGGTGATGGCCTGGCACGCGCGCCACGACCGCGACACCGCGCACCGGTGGCTGCGGGCGAGCGTCCGCCACGTCCTCACCTCGGCGGAGTGAGCCGGAGAACCGACTTTCGGGGGTATGGCCGGTTTGTCCAGCGCGGCCACACTGGGCGCAGCAGCAGGTAATCGCGTGAACACGTTCTTCGCCCCTGCGTCCCCGAGGAGTGCCGATGACGTCCAGGTCCCTGTTCCGGATCGCGCTCGCCGCCGGGCTGGCGCTGAGCGGGGTGCTCGCCGGCACCGCCGCCGCGCAGTCCGCCGCCGCGCAGCCCACTGCCGGGGCGGCCCCGGTGTACTGGCGGGTGCCCGCCACCGGCGCCCAGGCCGCCGAGCTGGCCCAGGCGGGCTTCGACGTCGCCGATGAGTCCGCCGGCTCCGCCTACGTGGTCGGTGACCAGTCGGTCGCCGGGAAGCTGCGGGCGCTGGGCTACCGACCGGAGTTCTCCGACACCGTGTACAAGGACCTGTCCGCCGCCTCGCCGAACACGGCCGCGGCGGACACCTTCTACGGCGGCTACCGCACGGTGGCCGCCCACGAGGCGCACCTCAAGCAGGTCACCGCCGCGCACCCCGACCTGGCCACGGAGTACACCATCGGCCAGTCGTGGAAGAAGACGAAGGGCCAGGGCGGGCACGACATGCAGGCGATCTGCCTGACCAAGAAGCAGGCGGGCGACTGCACGCTCAGCACCACCTCGCCGAAGCCGAAGTTCGTGCTGATGGCGCAGATCCACGCCCGTGAGCTGTCCACCGGCGAGCTGGCCTGGCGCTGGATCGACTACCTGGCCGACGGCTACGCCACCGACGCCACGGCCAAGTCCATTCTGGACACCACCGAGGTCTGGGTGGTCCCGATGGCCAACCCGGACGGCGTGGACATCGTCGCCTCGGGTGGGAATTCGCCGAAGCTGCAGCGCAAGAACGCCGACAACGCCCGCGGCAACTGCTCCGGCACGAACATCGGCATCGACGTGAACCGCAACTCCACCTTCCGCTGGGGCGGCGATTCGAACTCCCCGTGCGCCGAGACCTACCAGGGCGCGAGCGCGGGTTCGGAGCCCGAGACCAAGGCGCTCGAAGGGCTGTTCCGGTCGATCTACCCGGTCCAGCGCGGCACCGGTGACAACGACCCCGCGCCGGCCACCGCGCGGGGCACCATGATCACCCTGCACAGCTACGGCAACGACATCATCATCCCCTGGGGCTTCACCCCGTCGAAGTCGCCGAACGACGCGCAGTACCGCAAGCTCGGCGCGAAGTACTCGGCTTCCAACGGCTACCTGGTCGGCACCAACGAGGACACCGTCGGCTACGCGACCAGCGGCACCACCGACGACTTCACCTACGGCGCGCTGGGTGTCGCCAGCGTCACCTTCGAGGTCGGCGGGTCGAGTGGTTCCTGCGGCGGCTTCCTGCCCAAGTACAGCTGCGTGGACAGCACCTTCTGGCCCAAGAACAAGCCGGCCTTCATCGCCGCGGCGAAGGCGGCCGCGGCGCCGTACCAGCAGTGATCCCGCGCTGACCGGGCCCGGTTTAGGATGGACCCGCGCCGTTCCCCGTCCGGGACCGGCGCGGGTCCGATCCACGGTGGATCGCCGGGTGACGGGAAGACGAGGCGGCGGAGATGACGGATCCGGTGCGCCCGACCGTCGGCCTGCTGCACCCCGGGGACATGGGCGCGGCGGTCGGCGCGCAGCTGACCACGCGGGGCGTCCGGACCCTGTGGGTGTCCGAGGGCCGGGGCGCGGCGACGCGCAGCCGGGCGCGGGAGGCCGGGCTGGTCGAAGTGCCGCGGCCGGCCGATCTGGCCGAGTGCGGGGTCATCCTCAGCGTCTGCCCGCCCGCGTTCGCCGCCGAGGTGGCCGGGATGGTCGCGGACACGGCGTTCCGCGGGGTCTACCTCGATGCGAACGCGATCAGCCCACGCCACACCCAGCAGGTCGAGGAGCGGTTCGGTGACCGCGCGACGGTCGTCGACGGCGGCATCGTCGGCCCCCCGCCGAGGCGGGAGGGCGTGGCGCGGCTGTACCTGTCGGGTGCGAGAGCGCCGGAAGTGGCGGGGTTGTTCGAGGGCACGTTCCTGGAGCCGGTCGTGCTGGACGGGCCGGTGGGGCGGGCGTCGGCGCTCAAGCTGGCGTTCGCTGCGTACAACAAGCTGACCTACGCGCTCGCCGCGCAGTCGTACGCGCTGGCCGAGCGATACGGAGTCGGCGAGCAGTTGCGGGAGCTGGCGGGGGCGAAACTCGCGGGTACGCCGCTCGGGCAGCCGGCCGGGATCGTCTCCGCGGGTCAACGGGCCTGGCGCTGGGAGGGCGAGATGGCGGAGATCGCCGACGCCTGCGTCGACAGCGGGCTGCCACCGGACCTGCTCCGCGCGGCCGAGGCGTTGTTCGCCCGGTGGTCGGCTCACCGCGATGATCCGCGGGTCAGTGTCGAGCAGCTCTTGGCGTCGCTGTCGGACGGCTAGAGCGGGTGCCGCGGGTGATCGTGTCGCGGTGAAGGTGCGGGTGAGTCAGAACACCAGGCCGGACGCCGTGGTTTCCGACCGCCGCGGCGGCCCCGTCAGCTGGGCGCGGCCCCCGGAGCCGGCCGCTGGGCGCAGTGCTGGGCCCGCCCGATGGCCTCGGCGGCGGCGGTGGCCAGGCGGGCGATCTCCTCGCTCCAGCGGCGGGCCTCGGCCAGTGCCCGCGCGCCTTCGCCGGCCTGTTCCAGCTCGCGCCAGCCGGTCACGGCGACCGAGCGGCGGCCGGCCAGGGCCTCGTCCAGGACCGCGCGCATGCGGCCGGTCAGCTCGCCCAGGGCGTCGTAGGCCCGCCACACCGCTGTCCGGTCCGCATCAGGCGTCGGGTCGGGCATGGTGACCTCCTCGGAGACCGGGCCGCTGCGGAATTCTCCCGGCGACGCGAAGGGGCGACCGGAGGATCCGGACCACGGGCACCATCGTGACGCCGTTGAGGTGAGCATACCGAGCGCGTCCGCCTCGGACCAGGCACCGCGCGGCGGGCCCCGGGTGGTCCCCGGCACCCCGAACGCCTCGACCACCCGGTTCGGACCGCCCCCTTCGGCCGGACCGGGCCGCGCCGCCGCCGAACGGGCCCAGCTCCGGGACCGATGGCTCGGCCGTTGCGCCGAACCGGCGGATCGCGTCCTTCGCCGGATCGCCCGCCGCCCGGGGCCCTTCTCGGCCCGGTGATGAACCACACCTTGCCGGTCATGACGTCGTTCCGGCGGGCGCACAGCGAGGAGCAGCGGGAGTCCCGCCGCCGGGCGATCCTCGGTGCGGACGCCGCGCCGCCCCGCCGAGGGGCCGGTCGCCCAGGTCACGTCGAGCGAGCTGAGCCGCCACGCCGGGCAAGTCCACCACGTCGCCGAGCTGGCCGGACTGCCGCGCAAACGTTTGCCAGGGCCGGCCGAGACCGCGGGGTTCAGCGCTGCCGGACCGGGCGGACGATCATCTCGTTCACGTCGACCTCCGGCGGCTGGCCGAGGGCGAAGGCGATGGCGTCGGCGATCGCGCTCGGCGGGATCGAGTGGGCGCGGTAGGTGCGCATGGCCTCCTGCGCGCCGGGCTCGGTGATGGTCGACGCCAGTTCCGACTCGACCACGCCGGGGCTGATCGTGGTGACGCGGATGCTCGGATCGACCTCCAGGCGCAGGCCCTCGGTGATCGCCCGGGCCGCGTACTTCGTGCCGCAGTAGACCGCGGCCGTGGGCACGACCTCGTGCGCGCCGGTGGAGGCGATGGTGACGAAGTGCCCGCGGCCTCGCTGCTGGAAGATCGGCAGCACGGCGGCGATGCCGTGGAGCAGGCCGCGGATGTTGACCTCGAGCATCCGGTCCCACTCGTCGACGAGCAGGGAATCCAAGCGGGACAAGGGCATCACGCCCGCGTTGTTGACGAGCACGTCGACGCGCCCGTGCTCGCGCAGTGCGCGGCCGGCGAATTCGGCGAAGTCCGCGCGGTCGGTGACGTCGAGGCGGCAGACCTCGATGCTGCCTCCGTCCGCACGGACTTCGGCGGCGAGTTCGGCCAAGCGGTCTTCGCGGCGCGCGCCGGCCACGACGTGGTGACCGTCGGCCGCCAGGCGTCGTGCAGTGGCCTCACCGATGCCGCTGCTCGCGCCGGTCACCAGGATGACTTTGCCGGTGTTCATGACTGCTCCTTTTCGGGCAAGGCTCTGCCCCGGTGGGAATTGCTGATATCGGAAAAAAATCAGTTCTCGGTGAGCACGGTCTTCCCGGCCGGGCGCGGATCTTCCGCGGCGGCCAGGCTGCCGAGCAGCGTCAGCGCCTCCGCCGAAGGGCTGCCCGGATCGGCTTGGTAGACCACGAGCTGCTGCCCGGGCGCGCTGTTCACGGTCAGGGATTCGTAGTGCAGGGTCAGCTCGCCGACGAGCCGGTGGCGGAACCGCTTGGTCTCCCGGGCTTTCTGCCGGATGTCGTGGCGGGCCCAGAGCCGGCGGAATTCCGGGCTCTTCACCGAGAGCTCGCCCACGGTTTCAATCAGCAGCGGGTCCTCGGGGTCGAGGCCCGCCGCCGCGCGCAGTCCGCCGACCGTGTTGGCCGCGACGCGCTCCCAGTCCGGGTAGAACTCGCGCGCCCCAGGGTCGAGGAACACCAAGCGGACCAGGTCGCCGCCGTGCGGGTGGCCGCTGAACAACGCGTGGCCGAGGGTGTTGCCGGCCAGCACGCTCAGGCAGCGCCCGAGCACCAGCGCCGGGGTCTGCGGCCAGGCGTCCATCAGCTGCACCAGGTGGCGGCTGACGCGTTCCCGTGGCCTGGCCCGCCGCCGCGACGGCCGGGGCCGGGCCAGCTCGTGCAGGTGCGCGGCCGCTTCCCCGTCCAGTTGCAGGGCCTGGGCCAGGGCGTCCACCACCTGGGTGGACGGGTTCCGCTCGCGACCCTGCTCCAAGCGCACGTAGTAGTCGGTGCTGACCCCGGCCAGCAGCGAGACCTCCGCCCGGCGCAGCCCCGCCACCCGCCGCCGCGGCCCGGCCTCCAGACCCAGCGCGGCGGGGTCCAGGAGTTCGCGACGGGCCCGGAGGAACCGGCCGAGGGGGTTCTCGCTGTGCATGAGCCCAGGCTAGGGCGGCGAACCGGGCGGTGGGGTGGTCAAGGTGGCCGCCGCACACCCACCCTCCGGCGCGGTCGGCGGCCCGAATCCGGACCCGGTGCGCCCACCACCTCCGGGCGGGGAGTGGTCACGAGCGGCGGCGGGGCTTCCCGCGCTTGGGGGCGCCCGAGCCGCGTGGCCCGCCCCGGCCGTTCGGCTTGCCGCCCCGGACCGGTTTGGCCCCGGATCGGCGGTCCGGCTTGGCCGGCTCTCCGGCTTGGGCCACCGGCCGGCCGCGGGTGCTGTTCACGGTGCGGCCGCGGACGATGCCGATGAACAGCTCCATCAGATCGCTGGTCTCCTCGTCCGGCCAGGACAGGGCGACGCGGGATTCCGGGGCGTCGGTGAGGGTCCGGTAGGTCAGGTCCTTGCGGTGGTGCAGCCGGGCGAGCGACTGGGGCACGGCCACCAGGCCCACGCCCGCGGCCACCAGCTCGATCGCGTCCGCCGTCGTGGCCGGGCGCGCCCGGGCGGGCCGGCCGGGCGGCTGCGCCCAGTCCAGCGGATCGTCGAGCGGGTGCAGCACGACGTCCTCGGCCAAGTCCGAAACGGACACTTCGTCGGCGGCCGAGAGGAGATGGTCCTTCGGCACCACGACCACCGTCGTCTCGGTGTAGAGGGGGATCGCGTGCAGTCCGGTCCGGTCGATCGGCAGGCGGAGCAGGACCGCGTCGGCCTCGCCTTCGCGGACCAGCGCCGCGGCTTCGGCGGCGGGCGTCGCCACGAGGACCAGCGGGACGCGCGGCGAGCGTTCCTGCCAGATCCGCACCCACTTCGACGGCGTCACCCCGGGCACGTAGCCGAGCTTGAACGACGGGGGTTCCTCCGAGCCTGTCACGAGGCCAGATTACCGGGCGTGATCAGAGGTGGCGCACGCGCTCGTTACCCTGGTCGCCATGACGTCGCCCAAGTCCCCCCAGACGATGAAGCCCGCGACCGCGGCGAAGAAGCTGGACGTGTACCTCGAAGCCACTCCCGCCGAGTTCCAGGCGGGTGTCGTTTCGCGCGACGAGCTGAACGCCCTCCAGGCCGATCCGCCCGGGTGGCTGCGCGAGCTGCGCCGCGACGGGCCGCACCCGCGCTCGGTCATCGCGGCCCGGCTGGGGGTCTCGATCGGCGGCCTGGCTCGCGGCGGGGTCACCGAGGCCCTCACCACCGAGCAGATCGACCAGCTCAAGGCGGCCGGGCCGGACTGGCTGCGGCGCGAGCGCGACACCCAGGCCGAGGTCCGCCGGGAGGCCGCGCGGATCAAGGACCAGGGCGGACCGCGCCGTCCACGTTCCTGAGCGGCGGGAAAAGCGATTCCCGGCGGCGGAAAGCTTTTTCACCAGCGGTGTTCCCGGTCCGGGTGGACTGAACCGGAAAAGCGAGGGGTTCAGCCCACCCGGGCCGGGAAGAATTCCCGGGCGCGCACGCCGGACTTCAGGATTTCGCGCCGGCTTTCTTCGCCCGGCCTCGCCGGCGCGGGGCGGCGGCTTCGCGTTCGCTCTCTTCGAAGGCGGCGATGACCTCGCTGGGAATGCGCCCCCGCTCGGAAACCGACCAGCCGTTTTCGATCGCCCAGGCCCGAACCTGGCGCGAGCGCTCGCGGTCGGCCGGGGTCACGGTCGGCGAGGTCCCGCCCGTCGGCCGGACCTTCCGCCCGCCGGTGCGCCGGGAAGCCGCGATGTACCGGGCGAACTCGTCCCGCAGCGAGTCCGCGTTCTCGTCGGAAAGATCGATTTCGTACTGAACGCCGTCGAGAGCGAACGGCACGGTCTGGTGGGCCACGCCGCCATCGATGTCGTCCACCATCTGGACGAGGACTTTCTGGGCCATACCGGGTTTTTCCTCCTCGGTCATTTCGCCAGTAGCGCGGATCCGCGCGACTTCAGGCGAAGAATAACAGAAATCCACAGTGGTAGATGAGTCCAGCTCTGGAATCCACAGTGGATGCCCATATCGGCAACCGAGCTCGCGCGGTGGGGGCGGCGCGGGTGTCGGTCGGAAGTCCACTCGGTGAGAAGTCCACTGTGGATCTGCTCACGGTGGTCCGGGGAATCCGGCGCGCTCACCCTGGTAACCGTCGCCTCCGTCCGGCCGGTTGCTCCATTCGGCCCAATCCGCGGTCCGGCCGAGCGGAAGGACCGCCGCGCGGCGGCCCGTGAGCGTCCACAGTGGCCGGACTCCGGGCTCCGGGCCGGGCCGGGAGAAGGGACCCGGCCGCGCAGGGGTCGGACACGGGGAGGAGACCTCGCATTCGGGGGCGTGCGGGACACCGGGCCCTGCGGCGGTGGCATCGATCCCGGGGCTCACCCGGAGTTGTCGTCCGTACCGGCCACGTCGAACTCCTCGTCAGCGGTTCTCCCTTCCCGCACGAAAACCGGGAGTGCGCCCGCCGATCTCCGGAATTGTCGGTCCCCCGTGGCAGGCTGGGGACCAGGCGCGCGACCCGCGGGCCGAGGAGAGGAGGACTTCGTGGCGGAGTTGGCGGTCGGGGCGTGGCTGAGCCCCGGGTGGTCGACCGAGGACGTGCTCGCGGTGGCGAACGAGGCCGAGCAGGCCGGGTACGACAGCGTCTGGATGGCCGACCACTTCATGACGAACTCCGGGACCGACGAGGTCGCGGAGCCGGCCTTGCACGAGTGCTTCAGCCTGCTGGCCGCGCTGGCGGCGGCGGTGCCGAGGGTGCGGCTGGGCAGCCTGGTCGCCGGCATCACCTACCGGCACCCGGCGGTGCTGGCGAACATGGCGGCGACCATCGACAACGTCAGCGGGGGCCGCCTCGTGCTCGGGGTGGGCGCGGGCTGGCAGGCGAACGAGCACGCCGCCTACGGCATCGAGCTCGGCACGGTCCGCGAGCGGATCGATCGGTTCGAGGAGGGCCTGAAGGTGCTCCGCGGCCTGCTGAGCGAGTCGCGGACCACGGTCGAGGGCCAGTACTACCGGGTCACCGGTGCTCCGCGGACACCGGTGGTCCGGCCGCGGGTGCCGATCCTGATCGGCGCCGCCGGGGAGCGCCGGATGCTGGGCCTGGTCGCCGAGTACGCCGACGAGTGGAACTGCTGGTCCGACCCGGAGGTGTTCGCCCGCAAGTCCGCGGTGCTCGACGAGCACTGCGAGCGCGTCGGCCGCGACCCGAGGTCCATCCGCCGCACCACGCAGGCGGTGCTGACCGCCGGCGACGTGCGCGCCCAGCCGGGCCGGTTCGTCGTCGGCGGGTCCGTGGCCCAGCTCGTCGACGCCATCGGCCACTGGCGCGAGGCGGGCCTGGACGAGCTGATCGTCCCGACCTTCGGCCCGGTGGAGCAGGCCCGGGAGCTGTACGCGTTGCTGCAGCAGGAGGTGCTGCCCCAGATCGGCTGACCAGCGGGAGCACCGCCTCATCCTTTCTAACCTCTCGATGCCACTTGACAAGTTAGAGGCAAGCCTGCTTGTCTCTAACCGTCAAGTTGCGACGAAGGGGTTAGAAATGGCAGCCGTGCACCACCGCTACGCCACTGTCCGGGGCCAGGAGCTGTTCTACCGGGAGGCCGGACCGGCCGACGCGCCGGTGATCGTGCTCCTGCACGGGTTCCCGACCAGCTCGTTCATGTTCCGGAACCTGATCCCGGAGCTGGCCGCGCGCTACCACGTGATCGCGCCGGACCACCTGGGCTTCGGGCTGTCCGCCGCGCCGCCGGCCGGGGAGTTCGACTACACCTTCGACGCGTTGACGGAGCTGACCGCCGGGCTGCTGGGGCAGCTGGGCGTCGAGCGGTACGCGATCTACGTGCAGGACTACGGCGCCCCGATCGGCTGGCGGCTCGCGCTGGCCGACCCCGGAGCCGTCACCGCGATCGTCACGCAGAACGGCAACGGCTACGAAGCGGGTTTCATCGAGGACTTCTGGAAGACCGTCTGGGAGTACCAGCGTGAGCGCAATCCCGTCACCGAGGCGAACATCCGCGGCGCCCTGAGCCGGGAGAGCATCCGGTGGCAGTACCTCACCGGCGAACCGGAGCAGAGCCTGGTCAGCCCCGACACCTGGAACCACGACTTCGCGCTGGTTTCGCGGCCGGGCAACGACGCCGTGCAACTGGCCCTGTTCCGCGACTACGCGAGCAACCCGCCGCTGTACCCGGCGCTGCACGAGTACCTGCGCACCACCCGACCGCCGGTGCTGGCCGTGTGGGGCCGCAACGATCCGATCTTCGCGCCCGAAGGCGCCCGCGCGTTCGCCGAAGACGTCCCGGACGCCGAGATCCACCTGCTCGACGGCGGGCACTTCGTGCTGGAGAGCGCGGGCGACGAGATCGCCTCGCTGGTCCTCGGCTTCCTCGACCGCATTTCGATCCGAAACTAGGGGGCCGAGGTGATCGGCCCGGCTCTGATCGTCGGCCATTCCGGTTCCGTGGCGTCGGTGCGCGCTCGCCGCCGGATCGGCGCGGCGCCTGGCCCGGCGGCCGGTACGACCGCCGGGCGAGGCTTCAGACCCGGCTCGCGTCGCTGATGTGCAGCACGGCGTCAGCTCCGTCCACAGTGGCCGGATCGAGCGGGAAGTACCCCGTTTCCGGCCGGATGTCGCTGCGGGTGCCGGATTTCGGTATCGCGTCGGCCCTGGTGAGGGACCAGGTGGCGTCGGTCTGGAGCGCGCCCTCGTAGGTGTCCGCGGCGGGGGAGTCCAGGCCCAGCGCTTCGCTGCGGCCGATGCTGCCGGCGATGAACGCGTACCGGTCCTCCAGCAGGGACGAACCGATCGAACCGGCGCCGAACCAGGTGAGCCGCAGCTCCGGTAGCTCCCAGTGGCTCGGGCCCCGCTGCAGGTGCAGGTTGTGGGCGAAGACCAGCGTCGGACCGCGCCGGGCCTCGAGTTCGCGGATCTCGAGCAGGTTCCGGGCCATCAGCGCGTCCCGGAGGGCGGACAGGCGGGAGATCCGCTCGTCGCGCTCCAGCGGTTCGGCGGACTGCTTGTGGTAGCGCAGCAAGCCCAGGCCGCCGGTCAGCCGGGTCCGGGCCCGGACCCATTCGGTGCGCGAGGTCGCCGCGATCAGCTCCGGCGCCCGGGCGTACAACCGGGTGAGCAGGTCGTCGGCGATGGTGCGCAGGCGTTCGGCCTCCGGGGTGGCTCCGGGGGACATCGCGGGGTCCAGGATCGCCTCGGTACGGCTCCACCGCTCGTCTTCGCCGGTCAGCATCGCGAGATCCAGGTCCAGGCCCAGGTAGTCGCGGGCGTGTTCGAGGTAGCTCCGGGGGCTGGGCGCGTTCATCGTCTCGGTGGGGGTGTCGAAGCCGTGGAAGGCCAGCTTTCCTTCCGGTGGCCGGGTTTCGTTGTACTCGCGCATCCAGGAGACCAGGGCCCGGTTGGGTTCGAGGTCGCCGAAGCCGTGGGAGAAGCCTTCGCCCAGCACGGCGTCGAGGGTGCCGGTGCCCTGGTGGACGAAGTCCTGCACGGCCAGCGCGGCCACCCGGTCGGTCTCCAGGGCGATCGACCGGAACCCGAGGCCGGTCAGCCGGTCGAACAGCTCGTTGCGGACCCGGGCGAAGACCGGCTCCGAGTGGGCCGGCTCGCCGAAGGCCAGCAGTTCGCAGGAAGCGGGGAGGAAGGTTGCGAGGTCCGGATTCATGAGATTCAAGCGTATCCTTGAAAGCTCGGTTGAGACTTTCGCCGAGCGGACCAGGACAAGATGGGGTGAAGCTTCAAACCGGTGACAACCTTCAGACCCGTCGTCCTCGCCCGCGGGCACGGCATCTCGGCCCAGGCCGTCCGCAATTACGAGCGGGACGGCTTCCTGCCGCCCGCCGAGCGCACCGCCGGCGGTTACCGGATCTACACCGAGGTGCACGCGGCCGCGCTGAGTGCCTTCCTGGCCCTCATCCCGGCGTACGGCCGTTCGACGGCCGGCCGGATCATGGCCGCGCTCACCGGCGGCGACCTCGACGGCGCCCTGACCGCCATCGACCACGGCCACCACCGGCTGCTCCGGGACCGGGAAACCCTCACCACGGTGCGCCGGGCCGTGGGCCACCTGACCGCGGAGCCGGTTTCGGACCACCGGACCCGGACCGTCGGCGAGCTCGCGCGCCGGCTCCGGGTCACCCCGGCGACCGTGCGCAACTGGGAGGCGGCCGGCATCCTCGGGCCCGCGCGGGACCCGGCGACCGGCTACCGGGTCTACCGCGCCGCCGACGTCCGCGACGCCGAGCTCGCGCACCTGTTGCGCCGCGGCGGTTACCCGCTGGAGCACATCGCCACCGTGGTCCGGCAGGTCCGCACGGCCGGTGGCACCACCACCCTGGCCCGGGCCCTGGACGACTGGCAGCGCAAGCTCACCGCGCAGGGCCGGGCCATGCTCGACGCGGCCACCCGGCTCAGCGCCTACCTCGACCGGCTCGGGCTCGGCTGATCCTGACGCCCCCGCGGGAAAACATCCGGCTCGGGCGAACCGGTGCGCGGACCCTGCGGCGAGCCGGACCGGCGCCCGTCGAGCGAGGGGCGCCGGTCTCGCCGGGCTCAGGCGTGGGGGCCGGTGATGTAGGCGAGCCCGTGCGCACCGGGTTCACCGGCGCGCGCCACCTCCAGGGTGTCGAGCACGGCCGGCCGCGCCGGATCGGCCAGGTCGACCACGGTGACGGTGGAGGAGCCGATGGCCGCGAGGTAGGCCCGGGACCCGTCGGGGGACGAGGTCAGCGTCAGCGGCAGGGAACCGACCTCGGCCGTGCCCACCAGTTCGACCTCGGCCGCCGTCGGGCCCGCCCACACGGTCAGCCGCCCGCCGGGCACACCGGGACCGAAGATGCCGCCTTCGAGGGGGGTGCCGAGGTCGGCCGGGGTCCGCACCTCACCGGCCAGCAGCAGCCCGGTGGCCGTCCAGTGCACCGGGATCACGGTGAACTCCGTGGGCAGGGTGGCCGTGATCCGGCCGCTGCCGGTGTCGATCAGCAGCAGCGACGGGTCGGTCGACCGGCGGGAGAAATCGGCCTTCGGCGCGGCCACCGCCAGGGTCGAACCGTCCGGGCTGACCGAAATGCCCTCGCTCCCGGACACGGGGATGCGGCCGGCCAGTGCGCCGGTGGCCAGCTCGACCACGGTCACGAACGGCGCCTCCTTGTTGGCCGCGTAACCGAGCTTGCCGTCCGGGTCGATGGCGAACCAGTGCGGTCCGGGGGCGAGGGTGTCGATGCGGCGCAACACTTTCCGCGTGGTCGTGTCGAGCACGACCACCCCGCCGGGGCCCGCCGGACCGGCCTCGACGCTCACGTAGAGCCGGCGCCGGACCGGGTCCAGGGCCAGTCCGTGCGGGCCGTGCTCGGGCGACAGGTCGATCACCTCGACGATCCGGCCGGTGTCCGGGTCGATCAGGGTGAGCTGGTGGGCGCGGCCGGCGTTGTGGTCGTAGTAGCCGTCGGTGTAGCTGCTGGTGCAGTAGAGCAGGCGGTGTTCGGCGTCGAAGCACAGCTCGTGCGGCTGCGCCGGTACCTCCAGCACGCTTTCGGCCCGGTGCGTGACGGCGTCGAACAGGGTGACGGTCGGTCCGCTCTGGCTGACCACGGCCAGCCGGTCGCCGGGTTGGGGTCGGGACACCACGATTTCTCCTTCATGGTCGATGATCGGGTCCGGCCCCCACGGTCACCCCGGCCCCGGTGCCGCCACAATGGGAATGTCGGCACGCAATAGTTGTCCAGAACGGAAGAACGCTGGTGAACAGGCAGATCATCGACGCCAACCTGGTGGTCGCGCTGGACGCGCTGCTGGCCGAGCACAGCGTCACCCGGGCCGCGGAACGGCTGCACACCTCTCCGGCGGCGATGAGCCGCACCCTCGGCCGGCTGCGACGGCTGCTGGGCGACCCGTTGCTGGTGCGCGCCGGCCAGGCCATGGTGCCCACCCCGCGGGCCGAGGAGATGCGCGAGGAGGTGGCGGCGGTCGTGCGGCGGTGCGGGGCGCTGCTCGCCCCGGGCACCGACGTCGACCCGGGCACGCTCAACCGCACGTTCACCCTCCAGGCGGCCGACCTGGTCGCCGCCGCCGTGGCGCCGCGGCTGCTGGCGGTCGCGGCCGAGGAGGCGCCCGGGGTGGCGGTGCGGTTCCGCGCCGAGGACCTGGAGGGCGGCCCGGCGCTGCGGGAGGGTCAGGTCGACCTGGAAATCGGCGCGCTCGACCACGTCGACCCCGAGATCCGCAGCGAACAGCTCCTCGGCCTGCGGATGGTGGCCGGGGTGCGCGCGGGCCATCCGCTGACCGCGGGAAAGCTCACCCCGGCCCGGTTCGCGGCCGCTTCGCACGTGGTCGTGAGCCGTCGCGGCCGGTTCACCGGACCGGCCGACGCCGCGCTGGCCGGGCTCGGGCTGAACCGGCGCGTGGTGGCCGTGCTGCCCAGCCATCTGGCCGCGATGACCCTGGCCACCCGCAGCGACCTCGTCTGCCTGGTCCCGGTGACCGATCCCGGGGCCGCGGCCAACCCGATGACCGAGGTGGCCCGCTCGCTGGGCCTGCGGCTGCTGGACCTGCCGTTCCCGTTGCCGCCGCTGGCCATCGGCATGGCCTGGCATCCCCGCCAGGCCGCCGACGGCGGGCACGGCTGGCTGCGCTCGGCCGTCCGCCGGGCGCTGGCGCAGGGGCCGGCCCCGCTCAGTCCTGGTGCGGCACCGTGATGGTCAGCTCCTCCAGCGGCTCGCCCGGCTGGTAGCTGCCGCCGAACAGGTCCACCGACTCCGGCGCCAGGCGCACATCCGTGGCGTGCCAGTGGTCCAGGCCGTCCGCGGTCTCCGGCCCGGTCAGGGTGAAGGTGGCCAGCCGCAACCGCTGCGGCTCCTTCGACTCCGGGTCCACCACGGTCAGCTCGGCCGCGCCTTCGCGCAGGTACACCCGGGGCTCGGCGATCTGCACGAACAGCAGACCGTAGTGCCCGCTGAACCGGACGTCGCCGCCGAAGGCGAACTTCAGGCCGGGTTCGGCGGCCGCGTCGGCGTCCAGCGGGAACAGCAGCTCGTTGCGATCGTTCACGGCGGCGCCGCGGCCCAGGTAGGCGCGGCCGTCCGGCATGCGCGCGACGTACCCGAGGAAGCTGCTCTTGACCGCCCAGCGCAGGCAGTGGATCGGGGGAGCGGCGGCCTCGGGCGCGGCGCCGGCGTCTTCGGTCATGAGGGAATCCTTCTGCAGCACGGGGGGACTGTCCAGGGCGGGGTGCTCACGGTGCGGGGTGCTCACGGTGCGGGTTGCTCGGCGCTGCACCACCAGCTCGTGCGCCCGCCGACCTTGCCCCGCGCCATGGGCGCCTGGTCACGGGGGCAGCGGGCGCCGGGCCGCCGGAACTCGACGACGGTGAGCGTGTGCACCCCGCCGTTCTTCAGCGCGGCGGTGACCGACGCGCGGGTGGCGCGCAGCAGCCGCGTCACCTCGGGCGCGGTCAGCTCGTCGACCGGGCGGGCCGGGTTGAGCCGGGCCCGCCACAGGATCTCGTCGGCCAGCAGGTTCCCGATCCCGGCGATGGCGTGCTGGTCCAGCAGCCGCGCCTTGACCGGTGCGGTCCCGGTGGCCACCGCGGCCCGGAACTCGGCCGGGGTCACCGTCGCGGCGTCCGGGCCGAGCTGCTCGATCGCCGGGTCGAGCACGATCCGGCCGAGCCGGCGCGGGTCGACCAGCATCAGCCGGCCGCCGTCTTCGAAGGTGAGGGCGAACCGCAGCCACCGGTGGTCGCCCGCCCCGCGGCCGCGCTTCCAGTAGTCGCCGCCGTCGACCTCGGTGCCGTCCCCCTCGGCGATCACGATCTTGCCGGACATGCCGAGGTGGAGGCCGAGCACCGGCCCGCCCTCCCCGGTGTCGCACCACAGCGACTTGCCCTGGCGGTGCGCCGCTCGCAGCTTCGTGCCCAGCAGCGCCCCGCGGATCTCGCCGGGTCGATGCGGACGGCACACGTAGCTGTCGGTGTCGTCCACTTCGACGATCAGCCGCCCGAGCGCGGCTCGTTCGATCACCGATCGGGCCGACTCGACCTCTGGCAGTTCCGGCATGATCACCACCTTACGACGGCCGCGGGCTCCGGTGGGCCGGGTCGAGGGTGATCTGGCCGGCGTCGGTGTCGTAGTCGAACAGCTCGGCGTAGCGGCCCCAGTCGATCGCGGTGTCGAGCTGCTGACGGGCGTCCTCGGCGGAGAAGCCGCGGCGGAGCAGGTCGAGGAAGAACGCGGCCCGCAGGGTGCCGTCGCTGCTCGCGGCCAGCGCCTTGAAGATGGTCCGGACCAGCGGGGCGCGGTGGCGGGCCTGCTCGGCGAAGATCTTCTTGCGGTCCTGGATGCCGGCGGTGGTGAACGCGGTGCCCATCGGGGTGAGGTTGAGGCCGGCGCCCGCGACGAACAGGAAGTCGAGCATGGCCGCGGCGTCGACCAGGGGCAGCAGGTCGTCGATCTCGAAGCTCAGCTCGGCCGCGATGTCGGGCAGGTCCACGCGCCCGCCCTGCGCGTGCACGATCCCGGCCAGTCCGGCCAGCCCGCCGACCGAAGCCATCGGCAACGGCCGCGCGGTGGGCGTGGCCTCGGTCGGCTCGGGCCCCCCGTGGTCCGGCTCGCGGCCGGTGAGCAGGTCGTAGAGCCGGTCGACCAGCGCCGCGAACGCCGGGGCGCGCCGGTCGCGCGGGCGCGCCGGGCCGACCGCGACCTCGGCGCTGATGTGCCCGGGGTTGGTGCCGAGCACGATCACCCGGTCGGCGAGCAGCACGGCCTCCTCGATGTTGTGCGTGACGATGCAGATGCCCCGGGTCGGGAACCGCTCGCCGTCCCACAGGCCCATCAGCTCGGAGCGGAGGTTCTCGGCGGTGAGCACGTCGAGCGCGGAGAACGGCTCGTCCATCAGCAGCAGGTCGGGTTCCAGCACCAGCGCCCGCGCGAAGCCGACGCGCTGGCGCATCCCCCCGGACAACTCCTTGGGGTAGGCCGATTCGAAGCCGTCCAGGCCGATCAGGTCGATCGCCTCGAGCGCGCGCTCGCGCCGCCGCGCCGGCGCGACACTCCGGGCGGCCAGTCCGAGTTCGACGTTGTCCTGCACGGTCAGCCACGGCATCAGCGCGAACGACTGGAACACCATGGCGGTGCCGGGGTTGGCGCCGTTCAGCTCGGTCCCGCGGTAGCGGACGGTGCCGCTGGTCGGCTCGATCAGCCCGGCGATGGTGCGCAGCAGGGTCGACTTGCCGGAGCCGGACCGGCCGAGCAGCGCGACGATCTCGCCGGCCCGCAGCTCGAGGGAGACCGTGTCGAGGACTCGCAGCTCGTCCCCGGCCGCGCCGGTGAAGCTCTTGGACACCTTTTCGACGCTGACCAGCACGTCGCCGGTGCGCGCAGAAGCGGACATGGGGGTTCCTCCGGAATCAGGTGAGGGAGAAGCGGCGTTCGGCCAGGGCGTAGAGCCGGCGCCAGAACAGCCGGTTGAGACCGACGACGTAGAGGCTCATCACCGCCACGCCGATCAGGATCCGCGCCGCGTCCCCGGCCCCGGTGGCGTCCTTGATGTAGGCGCCGAGGCCGGTCGCGGTGAGGGTGGTGCCGTGGTAGGAAACGACTTCCGCGACGATCGAGGCGTTCCAGGCGCCGCCGGCCGCGGTGATGCCGCCGGTGACGTAGGCGGGGAAGACGGCGGGCAGGACCAGCCTGCGCCACCACAGCTTCCGGGGCAGCCGCAGGCTCGACGCGACCTCGCGCAGGTCGTTCGGGATGGCACTGGCCCCGGCGATGACGTTGAACAGGATGTACCACTGCGCGCCGAGGGCCATCAGCAGGATTCCGCCCCAGTCCAGGCTGATCCCGGTGGCCAGCAGCACCCCGGTGACCAGCGGGAACAGGAAGTTCGCCGGAAAGCTGGCCAGCACCTGCACCACCGGCTGGGCCAGCCGGGCCACCCGCGGGTTCAGCCCGATCCACACCCCGGCCGGCACCCAGGCCAGCGTCGCGGCCGCGACCAGCGCGAGCACCCGGGCGAAGGTGATCAGCCCGAGCCACAACGCGTGCCCGACTTCGCCGAAGCCGGTGGTGCCCGCGATGAAGGCGGCCATCCGCACCAGCCCGTAGCCGATCAGGGCGAGCACGACCACGGTGAACGCCACGTCCCCGGCCCGGCGGCGCACCGGCGAGGTCCGCAGCGGGTGTTCGGCCAGTCCGAGCCCGGCCATCACCCGGTCCAGCGGGAACACCAGCCGGCCGAAGAGGCCGCCGAGGAACGCTGGGATGCGTGAGCGCCGCAGCAAGGTGAGCACGACGCTTCGGGGTGCTTCGGCCGTTTCGGAGTCTTCGACCCGGAAGCGCTCGGCCCACGCGGTGAGCGGACGCCAGAACAGCACGTTCACCCCGACCACCATCACGATCATCACCGCGATGGCCAGCAGCACTTTGCCGAGGTCGCCCTCGTCGGTGGCGGTCGCGACGTACGCGCCGATACCGGGCAGCGCGTAGTCGTGGTTGTCCACGCTGAGTGCTTCGGACGCGGTGAGGAAGAACCAGCCGCCGCCGAAGCTCATCATCCCGTTCCAGACCAGCCCGATCATCCCGCTGGGCGCGTCGACCCGCCAGAACCGCTGCCACCGCGAGAGCCGCAGCAGCCGCGACGCCTCGTCGAGCTCCCGTGGCTGCGACACCAGCGAGTGGTAGAAGGCGAAGGCCATGTTCCAGGCCTGCGAGGTGAAGATCGCGAAGATCGACGCGGACTCCAGGCCCAGCTGCGAACCCGGGAACAGCGCGATGAACCCGGTGATGGTCACCGACAGGAAACCGAGGACGGGCACCGACTGGAGGATGTCCAGCACCGGGATGAGCACCTTCTCCGCGCGCCGCAGCCGGGCCGCGGCGGTGGCGTAGACGAAGGTGAAGACCACCGAGAAAGCCAGTGCGATGAACATCCGCAGCAGCGAACGTCCGGCGTAGTAAGGGAGTTCGGCCGGATCGGTGGACACTGTGGACGGTGCGGTGGCCGCGTCCCACGGGAGGGTGGTGCCGTGCGCGAGCCGCACGACCAGCCACAGCAGCGCGGCCGCGCCGAGGAACACCAGCACGTCGGCGGCGACGGCCCCGGGCCGGGTCGCCGCGCCGCGGGTGGGGAAGGGGCGAAGCAGGGACATCGGGCTCAGCTCTCGTCTTCACGGCCGGTGAAGGCCTCGGTCTCCCAGCGCACGCTGGTCACCGACGGCTCCATGGACAGCCGGCTGACCGCCGACTCCATCTGCTTGTCGTCGCGCTGGCCGGCCGAGAGCTCGGCGCGCACCTCGACCCGCCCGCTGCCCTCGCCGCCGACGTTGGTGCTGGTCACCGAGCGCAGCGCGAACTCGGTGCGGGTCAGCGCCTGCACCAGCAGGCTCCGCACGTGCGCCTCGGCGTCGTCGGTGGTCACGGCCAGGAACGTGTAGGACGCCGGGGTCTCCGCGCCGGTGTCCGGGCGGCGGTCCACCACCCGCCCCAGCGGGCGCAGCGCGACGTTGACGGCGACCACGACCACCGTGCCCGCCACCGCGACCCCGTACAGCCCGGCCCCGCACAGCGAACCGACCGCGGCCGAGCACCACAGCGTCGCGGCGGTGTTCAGCCCGCGCACGGTCAGGCCCTCGCGCAGGATCACCCCGGCGCCGAGGAACCCGATCCCGGACACGATCTGCGCGGCCACCCGGGTCGGGTCGGCGGCGGCGCCGCTGAAGCCGTGCGCGGAAAGCAGCACGAACAGGGTCGCGCCCGCGGCCACCAGCGCGTTCGTCCGCAGCCCGGCCATCCGCGCGCGGTACTGCCGCTCGAACCCGATCACCGTGCCGAGCCCCACACCGCTGCCCAGGCGCAGCACCATCTCCGCAGTCGTCATCTGCGCTCTCACTTTCATCGCCGAAATTCGGGAGGTCGTCGCTTACGGGAGGCTCGACCGGGTCACCACAACGCCGGGGCGCGCCGCGCGTACCAGCGCCGGACCGCGAGCACGGCCAGTCCGTAAGCGACGAGCACGAGCGCCAGCCACAGCAGGTAACCGGCGGGCAGCGGGTGCATCCGCAACCCCGGGGCCAGCGGTGAAAGCGGCAGCAGCAGCCCGGCCAGCCCGGCCGCCGCCGCGGCGAGCACCAACGGGCGCGCCGGGCGGCCGCGGCCCCGCAGGAGCAGCACCACGGCCAGTTGCGAGAGCAGTCCTTCGACGAACCAGCCGGTCTGGAACAGCAGCGGCTGCGAGCCCACGTCGAACACCCACCACAGCACCGCGAAGGTGGACAGGTCGAAGATCGAGCTGAGCGGGCCGAACACGAGCATGAACCGGGTCAGCCCGCGCGCGTCCCACCGCCGCGGCCGGCGCAGGTAGTCCTGGTCGACGCGGTCCCAGGCCAGCGCGATCTGGGCGGCGTCGTAGAGCAGGTTCGCCACCATGAGCTGGATCGGCAGGATCGGGAGGAACGGCAGGAAGGCGCTCGCCGCGAGCACGGTCAGCACGTTGCCGAAGTTCGAGGCGGCGGTGATGTTGACGTACTTCTGCGTGTTGCCCAGCGTCCGGCGGCCTTCGACCACCCCGCCGGCGAGCACCCCGAGATCGCGGTCCAGCAGCACCAGGTCGGCCGCGTCCTTGGCCGCGTCGGTCGCGGTGTCCGGGGCGATGCCGACGTCGGCGGTGCGCAACGCGGTCACGTCGTTGACCCCGTCGCCGACGAAACCGACCGCGCGGCCGTTGGCCCGCAGCGCCGCGACCAGCCGGGCCTTGTGCGCCGGGGTGAGCTTCGCGAAGACCGTGGTGCGCTCGACCAGCACGCACAGGTCGGCCTCGTCCGCCTCGTCGATTTCGCGGCCGAGCACGACCTCACCGGCCGGCACGCCGACCTGGTCCGCCACCTGGGCCGCGACGTACGGGTTGTCGCCGGTGAGGATCTTCACCGCCACCCCGTGCCGGTCCAGCTCGCGCACGGCGGCGGCCGAGCCGTCGCGGACCGGGTCCACGAAACCGACGTAACCGACCAGCACCAGCTCGTTCTCGTCGCCGGCGTCGTACCCGCCGAGGTGTTGGTGGAACTCGCGCGCGGCCACGGCGAGGACGCGCAGTCCGTGCCGGGCGTACGCGCGCACGAGGTCGGCCGCCGCCGCCCGGACGTCCGCGGTCAGCTCGGCCACCTCGCCGTCGCGGCGGGCGTGCGAGCAGCGCGGCAGGACCTCGTCCGGATCCCCTTTGCAGATCAGGATCTCCTGGCCGGCCGGGTGGCTCACCACCACGGTGGCTCGGCGCCGTTCGTGGTCGAAGGCGATCTCGTCGACCGGTTCGAACAGGGCCTCGGTGACCAGGTCCTCGTCCGCGTCGGCGAGCTGTTCGGCGATGGCCTGGTCGAGCCGGTCGTGCCGGTCGGACTGGAAGTGCACGGCCAGGTAGGCGTATTCGGCCGCCTCGCCGTCCGGGCGGCCGGAGAGGTCGATGCTGTGCGCGTAGGCGACGCGGTCCTCGGTGAGCGTGCCGGTCTTGTCCACGCACAACACGTCCATCGCCGCGAGGTCCTGGATCGCGTTGAGCCGCTTGACGATCACCCGCCGCCGCGAAAGCCGGACCGCGCCGCGGGCCAGGTTCGTGGTCACGATCACCGGCAGCATCTCCGGGGTCAGGCCGACCGCGACGGCCGCGGCGAACATGCCCGCCTGCGCCCAGTCCCCGGTGACCACGCCGTTGACCATCAGCACGATCGGCGCCATCACCAGCATGAACTTCAGCAGCGTCCAGCCGACCCGGCGCACCCCGAGGTCGAAGCTCGATTCCCCGCGGGGCGCGGCGGACTGCGCGGCCAGCGAGCCGAAGTAGGTGGCCGCGCCGGTCGCGACCACCACCGCCGTCGCGCGGCCGCCGACCACCGCCGTGCCGGCGAACCCCAGCGCGGGCGAGTCGATGAGCTCCGGCCGGGCGGACCGCCGGCGGTGCGGCCGCTGCCCCTCCGGCCGCCGCTTGGCGACCGGAAGCGCTTCCCCGGACAACGCCGACTGGTTCACCACCAGGTCCCCGGCCGCGACCACCCGCACGTCCGCGGGCACCACGTCGCCGGGACCCAGCTGCACCACGTCCCCGGGCACCAGGTCGCTCGTCGGGATTTCCCGGTCCTGGGCGGGAAATCCCTCGGCCGCCCGGCGCCGCACGGTGACGGTGGTGCTCACCCGGTCGCGCAGTGCCCGCACCGCGCGCTCGGACCGGGTGCCCTGCCAGAAGCGCAGCGCCACGCTCAGCACCACCACCGCGCTCACGGTGAGCGCGCCGCGCAGGTCGCCGACCACGGCGAACACCACACCGAGCCCGGTCAGCAGCGCGACGAACGGGCTCCGCACCGCCGCCCAGACCTGGACGGCCCGGCCGGGCCGGGCGGCCGTCGCGACCTGGTTGTCGCCGTGCCGCCGCAGCCGGTCGGCCGCCTCGGCCTCGGTCAGCCCCTTGGGCGTGCTTTCGAGCCGCTGGAAGACGGTGAGCACCGGGGCGTCGGCGAGTTCGGCGGTGCACCCCCGGTCGGCGGCGGGCAGCGTGGGAAAACGGGGCATCGGGGGTCCTGTCCGTGGAGGCCGGAGCGGAGTGCGACGACAGCGGCCCGGATCGAGCCCGGATCAAGCCCAGACGAGCGCTCACGAGCACTGACTGGCCCCGACTGGCCCCGACTGGCCCCGACGGGCACTGACTGGCGCTGACGGGCACTGGCTGAACGCTGATGACAGCGGCACCGATCACGCGGACCCGGCCGTACCTACCCCGGTTGGTGCCGGGTGGGCCGGTGCTCCGCGCGATCGCGACTACTACTTCCTTCGCCGGTCACCCGGCTCACCTCCTCCCCACGACAGGCCGGTCCCGCCCGGGACCGCCGGGTTCCAGTAGAGCGCACCCGGACCGTAACAGTCAAACGCTTGTACAAGTATCGGTCGTAGGTCACGCTACGAGGGCGAACCGAGAGGATGGACCCGTGCCCACCCCCACCCCACCCGGCCCCCGATCGCCCGGCCCCCGATCGCCCGGACCGCGGCCGTCCGAGCCCCCGCCGTCCGAAGCTCTGCCGCTCGAACCGCGGCCGCCCGAGCCACTGCCACTGGAACCGCTGCCACCCGACTTGCTCCAGTCCGCCGCCGGCACGTTCGCCCTGCTCTCGGCCACCGTGCGGCTGCACATCCTGTGGCTGCTGGCCGAGGGCGAGCGCGATGTCGGCACCCTCGCCGAGGGCACCGGCCAGAGCGTCGCCACGGTCAGCCACCACCTGGGCAAGCTGAAGCTGGCCGGTCTGGTCCGCTCCCGCCGGTCCGGCAAGCGGCAGATCTACCTCGCCGAGGACCCGCTCGTCGCGGAGGTCGTCCAGCTCGCTATCCGTTACCACAGTGAGGCGCGGGGCGCATCGGGACACCGTCGCGCCCGGGGGGCCTGAACGGGTGATCGCGGTTGGATTGGTGTCCCCGCCGATCGCCCGATAATTCCCCCATCGGGTTAGCAAAAACCCGGTCAGAGAAGCGCGAACTGACACGATGGTGGAACGAACTGGAAACCACTCGCCGGTGTCCGTAGCTTTCTCGGCGGCAGCACGGTGTGGCCGAACGCCGCGGCTGCCGAACCGTTCGTCAATTCTCACTAGGAGTTACCCGCATGTTGAAGAAGATCGGCTTCCTGACCGCGGCGATGGCCGCCGGCGCCCTGCTGTTCGGCGGCATGGCCTCGGCCAGCACCCAGAGCCACGGCTGGGACAACGACGGTTGGGACCAGAGCGGCCAGGTCGGCCTGGTCAACCTGAACAACATCGACGTGGCGCACAACGTGGACGCCACCCTCGGCCTGTGCGACAACGACATCAACGTCCTCGGCGTGCAGGTGCCCGTCCGCGACTCCGCGAACGGCGTCGGCCTGCCGATCCTTTCGCCCGGCAAGAACACCGCGGCCGGCGCGACCCCGAAGAACTGCGCCTCGGGTGGCGTGGCCGACGGCGGCAGCATCCAGCACAACTGAGTACCCACGTCCGCGCCGTGACGGCGCCGGGACCGGGGTCGATACCGACATTCCCGGTCCCGGTTCCGGTGCCCCGCGGCGTGTGACCACGGCCGTCGCGCTCTTTCCGAGCGCGGCGGCCGTTCTCGTGCGCCTCACCCGAGCCGGGGGAGGTCGTCCGGGAAGGTGATCGGCAGCCGGTACAGGCCGCGGGCCTGGCGCCGGCCGTCGAGCCAGCCGTGGAAGTAGATGCTCCCGTCGACCACGTCGGCGCCGCCCGGTCCGTCGACCCGGCCACCGAGCAGTTCCGTGAACAGCAGCGGGGCGTCCGCCTTCACGAACGGGCCGGCCAGAGTGGGCGCCGAGGCGTAACTGGTGTGATAGCCGGAGCTCTGGAACGTGTCGGCCGAATAGAACAGCAGGTACCTCGAAGGCGTCTTCACCATCGAAGGCGCTTCGACTACCTTCTTCTCCGCGTTGAGGTCCGCGCGGAGCAGTTCGGTGCGGGGGCCGGTGAGGGTGCGCCCGTCCGGGCCCAGCTTCTGCGACCAGATCGCCGCGGGCGGGCCGACGGCCACGCCGTCGGACTTGTACAGCAGGTAGCGAGTGCCGTCGGAGTCGACGAAGGCCTGCGGATCGATGTCGCCGCCGTCCTCGGGCCGGCAGACCAGCGGCCGGTCACCGACCGGCTGGTACGGGCCCGTCGGCTTCGTGGCGGTCGCCGTGCCGAGGCACATCGGGCCCTTCGGCGCCAGCGGCGCGGCGAAGTACAGCAAGAAGGTTCCGTCCGCCAGCGCGGTGACGTCCGGGGCCCAGAACCCGCCGCCCGGCTTGGCCCACTTCGGCCCGGCGGCGAGCGCGTCGCCGACGACCCGCCACGGTCCCTCCGGGGCGGGCGAGCCGGCCACCGGCACCTTCCCGGAGCCGGTGCCGGTGGAGAACGCGAGGTAGCCCGAACCGGTCTTGAAGATGTCGGGATCCGGGAAGTCCTGCCGCAACAGGAGCTGGGGCGCACCGGCGGCCGACGCGAGCGGGCTGTGGGAGAGCAGCAGGAGGGCGGCGGCGGCGAAAGCGCCACCGGCCCGGCGGAAAGAGCGCATGCCACCGATTCTCGCCGTCGCGTAACCCCGTCAGCGAATCGGAAACCTGGTGTCACCCTGGCGTGCATCCCGGTTTACCGGGGCGGAAAAGGGATTGCCCAGGTGGACCGGAGTTTTTCCGGGTTTACTGGACGGAAGTCAGGAACACAGCTGGGCGGATCGCCTTTCACCAGGGCAGATCCGGGGCGCAGCCGGAGTAGGGTCGGTTCGGCGGGCAAGACGCCCGACAATCCCGGCGCTCGCTCGCGACACCACGTTTTTCATCTCGGGCGCCTTTCCCTTGAGAGGAAAAGAACTGTCATGTCGAAAAAACGGACGCTACTGTCCGCCTTGCTGTTCGCCCCGCTGTGCCTCGCGCTGCCCGGAACCGCGCTCGCCGCGGGTGGGCCCACCGACCATAACGAGGTGCTGCCGGCCACCATCGGCTGGTGGCCCGGCGGGTCCAGCAGCCAGGAGGATTCGGTCGTGTTCGCCGGCATCGGCGGAGCGGGGGCGCTGCACCACAAGTCCGGCACCGACGGCTGGGGCAACCACTGGAGCGAGGGCGGCGGCGCCGTGGCCGGGATCGGCGGTGCCGCGGTGCTGCACAGCGAGCGCCACTCGCACTGGGGCGGCCACCGCCCGCAGTGGCCCGCGGGCGACGATCTGCGGACCCGGGCCCAGCTCCCGGCACCCGCGCGCAAGCCGGTCGTGACGGCGGCGCCGGTGAAGGCCGCGGAGCCGGTGGCGACAAAGACGGAGCAGGCCGAGGCGGCCCCGGCCGAGACGATGCCGGCCAGGACGGTGTCGGCCGACCGGGTCGCGGACACCTCCGCCCGCCCGGCCCGTGACGTCACCACGGACCGGGGGCTGCGGGGCCACCGCCACTCCCGTCCGGTGCACCACGATTCGGACGCTTCGTTCCACGAGGGAACCACCATCGCGGGTCCGACCGGGGCCTCTTCCTGGGACGTGGCCAGCGCGGCGGGGCGTGATCACGCCTGGTACAGCGCTTCCGCGCTGACCGCGGGCCCGCAGGGTGCGGCCTCGAACGGCACCGTCGCCGTGGCCGTCCCGGAGGCGGCGGGGTACAAGTCCTGGAACGTGGCGGCCGGTCCGACCGGGTCCTACAGCCACTCGACCGAGGCGTCCGCGCACGTTCTCGACTGACCCTGGCTGAACCCGGCTGAACGAACACGGCGAAGGGCTGACGCGGATGCGTCAGCCCTTCGCCGTGTTGTCCGTACGGGGTGCAATCGCGGCGCGCGTGCCTCCAACTGGAGGTTTTCCGCTGGGGCAGGGCGGTTGCCGCCGCTTCCGGCGAATCCATATCATGGGTTGGCGGTTCAGCCAGCAGCCGAGGGAGGACGGGGTTTCCCGGATGGGCCCGCCGGCTGTGGTTCTTCCTGAACGACTTCGTGCGCGGGCGGTTTCCACGTCCACGCGGTGGACTCGGGGGAGGAATGGAAAGTCATCTGCTGATCGGCGCCCCGGGCGCCATCTACACCGCGCGCCTGGTGGCCATCACCGGGGACCGGCTCATCCACCCGGCCGACGCGCAGAACGACCTCGCGCGGATCGTGCTCCGGTGGGCCCGGGCCTGGGTCCCGGAGACCTGGGCCGCGCGCCGGCACTTCGACGCGCTGGGGATCGGGGACGGGGAGTCCCCGCAGTACGCGGACCGGGACGTGACCGGCTGGCTGCTGCTGCGGCCGCAGCCGGAATCGCTGGCCGCGCAGGTGCGTTCGAACCGGCTGGACGTCGCCACCGCGCTCGCCGCGGAAGCGGAAGCCTGGCCCGGGTAGGCGCAGTTCCAGCCCGGTCCCGTGCCACCTTCGCCGGTGGTGCGGGGTTCGCCGCTATCCGGAATATTCTGTCCTGCGACGCGGCCCAATTCTTCTTGGTCCGATGCGCAATAACTGGACCGAATCCCCTGAACGGGGCATCAAGTGCCGGTCACGGGTCGGGCCCTTCACACGATGGTGGAACCGGCTGGAAACCGTTGCAGGTTTTCAGTACGTTTCACTTACGGTTCGGATAACACACCTTCATTGCCGAAACCGCTGATGCGGTCGTCCCACCCGACCGATGAAGTCTTGTTTACCGGAATTCCTGAGGAGATTCACATGCTGAAGAAGATCGGTCTCGTGACCGCCGCCCTGGCGGCCGGTGCTTTCCTGTTCGGCGGCGTCGCCTCCGCCAGCACCGCGGACTACCCGCACGGCGGGGACCAGAGCGGCCAGGTCGGCCTGCTCAACCTCAACAACACCGACCTGCTGCACAACGTCAACGTCACCCCGGGCATCTGCGGCAACGACGTGAACGTGCTCGGCGTGCAGGTGCCGATCCGCAACTCGCTGAACGGCATCGGTGTGCCGATCCTGTCGCCGGGTGAGAACACCGCCGCCGGTGTTTCCCCGTACAACTGCGCCTCGGGCACCATCGTCGACGGTGGCAGCGTCCAGGGCAACTGACCTCTGAGCCGCGGCCGCCTGCTGTGTGTGCGGACTGCCGGCCGAGGCACGGAGTACGACGGTTCGCCTCGGTGTCATGATGCGCGCCCGGAGCGTGGGGAAGTACTGGATCCTTCCTCGCTCCGGGCGCGCACGGCGCCGTGCGACGTCGGCACGGGTGGGATCGGCTACCTGCCCAGGTTTGACCCGATCCCACCCGGTGTGCTCGACACCGTAACTCACCCTCAGAACCCCGGCCACCGGAAACGGCGACCGGGGTTTTCTGGTGCGCGCCCCCGGATGCCCGGCCGGTAGTCCCCGATTTCAGTCGCCGGGCCGGAGCACGGTCCGCCGGACCGTCCACAGACGACCGTCCGGGTGGGCCCCGCACAGCCCGTCGAAGGTGCCGATTCCGCCCAGGGCGATCAGCTCGTGGTCAGCCAGCGAAGCGGTGACGAAGGTGCGTTCCGGTGACCAGCCGGTGTCCGTGACGAGCCGCCGTCCCATCGCCGCCCAGCCCGGCACCGTCGCGGCGACCAGCCACACGTCGGGTTCCGGACCGGCGAACCGGTGCGACGGCCGCCGCCACGAGGCCGCTGCTTCCGGCCAGCGGACGGTGTCCAGCACCATTCCGCCACCCTCGGCCCAGGCCGCGGCGAGCAGTTCGCCGTTCGCCCGGGAGATCTCGTCCGAAGCCGTGCCCACGACCGCGCTCACCGGCGCGGGCTTCAGCGAGCGGGCGGCTTCGACCAGTGCCGCCACCTCCTCCGGGCGGCAAGGACGGGGCGTGGGAACCACCGCTGCCGGCCGGAACGGCAACGGGGAGAACCCTTCCGGGACGGGACCGGGCGTGAACGGCATCAGCCGGCACCGAGCCCCGGCTCACCCGGCATCGTGGAACACCAGGCCCAGGGTGTGCCGAATTCCGCTGCGCACCAAGGAAACCCCGTGTCGTACCGGTCCCTTCGACCAGCCGCGAACCGAGGGCACCGGCTTCTCCCGCGTGGTGAAAACCAGCCCGTGCCCCTGCGGGATGAGCGTGGCCGTGCCGCGGGACTGGGCTCGCGGCCGTTGCTCGGTCAGCAGGAATTCGCCACCGGTGTGGTCGGTGCCCGGCTCGTTCAGGTTCACCACCACCTGCAGCGGGAAGACCTTGTCCCCGTAGAGGTCGCGGTGCAGCGCGTTCCAGCCGCCGGCCTCGTAGCGCAGCAGGATCGGTGTCGGCTTGGCCTGGCCCGCGCGGTGGCAGACCTCGAGCCACTCTTCGAGGGTTTCGGGCCATTCGGCCGCCCAGCGCAGTTTCTCCGACCAGTCCCGGGCGATCGGCAGTAGCCGGGGGTACAGGGCTTCGCGCAGTGCCTGTACCGGCTCCGGGAACGGTTCGGTGAAGTACTTGTAGTCCCCGTGGTCGCCGAAGCGGTGGCGGCGCAGGTTGATCGTGGCCCGGAACCGGTCCGGCTGGTCCCACAGGGCGATGATCCGCCGGCATTCCGCCGGGGTCAGCAGCGGTGGGGGGAGCAGCGCGCAGCCGACGTCGTCGAGTCCGGTCTTGACCGCTTCCCAGTCCGCGGCGGCCACACGGCCGGCGTAGGTCGTACCCATTGGGTGAGGCTCCTTCGTCGGGGGTTCACCAGGGAGACGGTGGCCGCGACCGGAACGTGAGGTCGTCACTGGGACGAGACGAGCCGTCCGAGGGCCAGTTCGGTGCGGTGGTGGTCTCTTCGCTGCCGGGCGGCCTTGGTGGCGGGCGATCACCTGGAATTCGGGCCTAGGTCTTCCCCTCGGATACGGCCGCCGTCACCGTGCGGTGCGGCTGTGGCCGGTGAGCTGGTCCTGCATCCGCCGGTAGTCGAGGGCCGGGGGGACCTGTGCTCCGTCCCGCACCGCGCGGGCCGCGGCGACCGCGGGGTGCAGCGCGGCCCGGTACGGCAGGGATCCGGTGCTCACGCGGCGGACGCCCAAGCGGCCCAGCACGCTCACGCTGAGCCCGGGCACCGGCAGGGTGTTCACCGGCACGGGCAGGTTCTGCGTGAGCTCCCGCAGCACCGCGGGCTCGGTCGCGCCGGGCACGAAGATCCCGTCCGCGCCGGCCTCGAAGTACGCCCGCGCGCGGTCGAGGGTCGGCTCCAGCCCGGCGTCCTGGCGGAGCCAGTAGGTGTCGACCCGCGCGTTCACGAACAGCTCCGGGTTCCGTCGTTTGACCTCGGACACCTTGGCCGCGGCCAGCTCCGGCGCGATCAGCCGCTCCGCGGTGCTGTCCTCGAGGTTGATCCCGGCCACCGGGAGCCACGCGACGTACTCGGCCACCTCGTCCGGGTCGTCGGAGTAGCCGTCCTCGACGTCGACACTCACGAACACCGGCAGCTCGCGCACGGACAGCGCGAGGGTGGGGTTCGCGTCACGGCTCGCCCGGCCGCCGTCCGGGTGCCCGTGGCTCGACGCGACCGGCGAAGCTGGTCGTGCCGAGGGCGGGGAACCCCGCCGCCACCATGGCCAGCGCGGAGGGCAGGTCCCAGGCGTTCGGCAGCACCAGCGGTTCGGGACCCTGGTGCAGTTCGGCGAAAGTCATGCGGCTCCTTGGTTCCGGGACGCACCCGAGCCGGGTTCGCCGTGGTCACGTCGGGGAGAGCAGCTCGGCGGTGCCCTCGATGCGGGCCCGGGCGGCGGTGAGCCCGCGCTCGATCTCGGCCCTGCGCCCGACCGTAACACCGAAATGGCCGGCCGAACCCGTCGCCGGGGTGGCGGCCGGACCTCACAGCCCGGCGGGGGCCGGCGTCTACCGGGTATGACCGGAAAGACCACGGACCGGCCCCCGTCCTGGGCCTCGACGCCGGCGGTGCGGCGTTCCATGCAGGGCAACCGTTCCCGCGACACGAGCCCGGAGCTGGCTCTCCGGCGGCTGGTGCACGCGGCCGGCTTGCGCTACCGCGTGGACGTGCGGCCGGTCGCCGCGCTGCGGCGGCGGGCGGACCTGGTGTTCACCCGGGCCAAGGTCGCGGTGTTCGTCGACGGCTGCTTCTGGCACGGCTGCGCGGACCACTACACCGAACCGGCCACCAACCGGCCGTACTGGGCGCAGAAGATCCAGGCGAACCGGGCCCGTGACGCGGACACGACCGCGCGCCTGCGTGAAGCGGGCTGGGCGGTCCTGCGCGTCTGGGAGCACGAAGCCCCGGCCGTGGCCGCGGCCCGGGTGGTCGGTGCCGTGCGTATCCCTGATGGAGGAGAACGAACATGATCGCGGTCAACAATGCGTCCACTGTGGACATGACGATCCTGCGCACCAGGCTGACCGGTTCGGCGCAGGCGGCGGGGGTGCTCGACGTCGCCTACCGCACCTTCGATTCACCGGTCGGCCCGCTGTTGCTGGCCGCCACCCCGGAGGGACTGGTGCGGGTGGCTTTCGAGGGCGAGGACCACGAAGCGGTGCTCGATTCGCTGGCCACCACCGTCAGTCCGCGGGTGCTCGCCGCGCCGAGCCGGCTCGACCCGGTCGCGCGGGAACTGGAGGAGTACTTCGCGGGGGAGCGGCCGCGGTTCGGGGTCGCGGTCGACCTCCGGGCGGTGCGGGGGTTCCGGCGCGCCGTGCTGGACCGGCTGGCCGGCATCCCGTTCGGCCACACCCGGAGCTACGCGCAGGTGGCGGCCGTCGCGGGCCGCCCCCGCGCGGTGCGGGCGGCCGGCACGGCGTGCGCGACGAATCCGGTGCCGGTGATCGTGCCCTGCCACCGCGTCGTCCGGTCGGACGGGACGCCCGGACGGTACCGCGGTGGCGAGGCGGCGAAGCTGGCCCTGCTCACGATGGAGGGTGCCCGCTGACCGGCCGGGGCAGCTCAGTCTTCCCGGTTTCCCGGCTCCGGAGGGCGATGCGGCGGATCACGTCGATCTGCGCCGGGTTGTACAGGTCCCCGATGGCCTGGACCACGGTCTGCGCGGCGAACCGCGGGCCGCCGGGGGCGTCACGGTGCACGCCCTCCGGCGTGGAGCTGCCGGAGAGCAACGCGTGGACCTGGGGGAACAGCCGCCACGCCAGTTCCGCGCGGGCCGGCTCGCCGGCGTCGGCGGGCAGGTGGTCGAACGCGTACATCTCCGGGCTCGTCCGGTGGTTCTGGAGCACTTCGGCGTAGGCCTGCAAACCCTGCGGGCCGAGCACCCGGGCCAGCACGACGACCAGTGAGCGGTCGTTCCCGGAGAGTCCGCCGGTGGCCGGGCCCAGTTCCAGCGGCAGGTCGGCCGGTGCCGCCTCCCGCAGGATCAGGGCGAGCTCGACCCGGATCCGCTGCAGCCGTTCGATGGTCGCGGACAGGTCGTCGTCCAGCGTGCGCAGCGCCTCTTCCGGGTGCTCGTCGGTGTCGCCCATGGCCGAGATCTGGGCCAGCGAGAAACCGAGGTCGATCAGTCGCTTGATCCGCAGGATCCGCACCAGGTGGGCGACGCCGTACTGCTTGTACCCGTTGGCCCGGCGTTCGGGCTCCTCCAACAACCCGATCGTGTGATAATGGCGGACCGCTCGCAACGTCGTGCCGGCGAGCTCGGCGATTTCCCGGGTGCTCCAGGCCACGACTACCCACCTCTTCCGGAACTGCGGCCGATCCCGGCGCGCTCGCGCCGGAGTACTCCAGTCAAAACCGTGACGGTGCGGCAGGGTCAACAGCTGCTTGGACGCGGACGGGAGTGGCCTGTATCACAGTAAACGGTTCGATCGGGGCCGGCTACTTCGCCTCGTCCTGGGCGTCGTCCTTCGGGCCGTCCTGAATGGCCGGGGGGAGGGCCTTGGTCAGGTCGACGATGGACTTCCCGCCCAGGCCCTGGGCGCCGTAGGTCGGATCGCTGATGATCTTCACCACCTTCTCGATCCCCTCCGCGGCTTCCTTGGCCTGGTCGTTCTTGATGAAGGTGATCGGCGCGCCGGTCCAGAATTCGAACCGGTCGAGGATCTTCTTTCGCTCCTTGGCGTCCGGGACCCGCTCTTCCAGCGTTTTGACCAGCTTGTCCTTCACCACCCGGGTGACCTTGTCGCCGATCTTCTCGTACGGCTTCCCGCCCGGCGGGGTGTCTTCGGGCGGCTTCGTGCCGGGGGTGTCGCCCGGCTTTCCCTCGATGGGCTTGGGCCCGGGGGGCGGCTCGGGGGTGAACGGCTTCTTCGGCACCTTGATCTTGTCGAGGTTGCCGCCGACCACCTTCTTCACGACCTCGTCGGCCGCGCCGCGCGTCTTGGCCAGGAGCTTGATCATCTCGGCGAGCTTCTTGGCCATGTCGGCGATCTTCTCGCCGATCCGCGCGATGGCCAGCCCGACCTCGATGATCGTGTCGCCGACCGCCGCGACGATCGAGGCGCCGAAGGTCCACGGCGCCAGTGCGACCGCGATGATCGCGGCCTTGACGATGCCGGCCAGCGTCATCGCGATGAGGTCGCGGATGACCCCGCGGACGGTGCCGACCAGCGCACCGGCGATCGACATCTGCTTGCCGGCGAAGTTGACGTAGCCGGCCAGCGCGTCGAGCTGGGCGGTGACGCCCTCCATGTCGGTGCGGAACTGGTCGGCCGCCTTGCCGGTCCAGCCCTTCAGGACGTCTTCGGTGGCGGTCTTGTGCTTCTCGGACTCCTGCGCGACCTTCTTGCCCTCGTCCCAGATCGCGTCCTTGGCCGCGTCGATGCCCTTCGGGTCGCCCATCAGGACGTCCAGCGGCCAGCGGAAGATGACAATGTGCTCGATCAGCCAGCCGATCCCGGCGGTGAGCAGCGAGCCGAGCGGGTCGAGGACCATGCCGAGGATGTCGACCGCCATGCCGACCGAGGCGATGGCGATGCTGGTCGAGTCGCCCTCGTCCACCGCCTTCTTCAGCCCGAACGCCGTGTCGAAGAAGCCGGCGCCGGCGGTGTCACCGCCACCGGGGTTCTCCGGGTCCCTGAAGTCGTCCGCGCTGATGCCGGCGTTGTTCCCGACATCACCGCGGTGGTACTCGCTGTCGCTCACTTGACTTCGACCTCTCCGAGCCCGTTGGCCGCGGTGGTGATCGCGTCCTTCGCGGCTTCGTCGCCTTCCTGGTAGTGCTTCGCGGCGTCACGCACCTTGTCGGAGAAGTCCTTCACCTTCGCCGAATAGTCGTGCAGGTGGTCCCGCGCCTTCCCGCAGTGCATGCTGGCGCCGGCCCCGTAGAGCTGACCGGCGACGATGCCGAAGATGCCCGGGTCGCCGACGCAGCTCCCCACCATGTCCGCGCTCTTCTGCAACTGCTCCTCGAGCTGGTCGAGGTGGGTGGCGAACGCGTCGAACGCCTCCTTTTGCGCCTTGATCCCGTCGCTCACCACGGCCTCATCTCTTCGTCGTCGGAGGGTTGTGGCCGGCGGGGCCGCGGTGACGCGGGGTTGGGCGGCGGCGCGGGCCGTCCAGGCGGTGGCACGGCCCCGCCCGGCGGGACGGCCCCGCCCGGCGGGACGGCCCCGCCCGGCGGCACGGCCCCGCCGGAGGGCGGAGTGGAGTAGCCCGGCGGCGGATAACCCGGCTGCGGCGGCATCGGGCGGCCCGGCATCGGGCGGCGGGCGGGCGGCGGCTGCTCCTCGTGCGCCTCCGGGGCCCACTTGTCCGGCTCGGGGTGGTCCGGGGCGTCTTCCCCGGTCTCGTCGACCTTCGGCAGGAAGGTGCGGACCAGCGCGGCGGCCTGGTCCTCGCCGTTGATCTCGGTGTAGGACTCGGCGATCTTGCCCGCGGTCTTGCGCTGGGCCTCGCGCACGGTCTTCATCACCAGCGCGGAGAGGTTGGCCGGGCCCAGGGTGCAGGCCCGGTGGCCGAACTCGATGGAGTCGAGCGAACCGTTCGCCTCCACCTTCACCGTCACCGAGCCGTCCTGGGACCGCACCGTGGAACCGGCGGCGGCGAACGCCGCGGCCAGCGCCTCGCCCCGCTCCTGGAGCTTCCTGGCTTCCCGCTCCAGGAGAAGGGCGAAGTCCTCGCCTGGCTGAAGATGGGGTTGCATGCGCCGCCTCGCCTCGGGTCTGGATGGGTGGCCGCCAGGGCACCGGATGGACAGTTCGAAGAGGTCTTCCGGTCGGGTGCCGTTTACCTCGTCTTGGGCTAAAAGCGGTATAGAACACCGTGCCGTCCGGGCATACTCAAGAGTTAACCGGTGTAATCTGCGTCATAGTCTGACCGGCGGCTCGGTCGGCCGGGCCGGGTGAGGTCGAACCGTTCGGCCGGGGAATGAACTCCCGCCGGGGCCGGAGCCGTTCTTCGTGCGTGAACACTTCGGCGTTGCGGCGCGGTGCGGGTCGTGCCGTCCGGCGGACCGAGAATGTGGTTTGCGTGGCCGAAAACGAGGCTTGGCCGTGAATGGCCTTGTGGTGCGGGGCCGCGGAGGGGGGCCGGGACGGGCAACTCCGGAGTCTGCGGGCTTTGTTACACAATCAGCACTTGAGTGTGCCGTAGCGGCACGGTGTTGACTGGGGGCGAGGTCTCCTGGTCTGTACCAGCGGGGGAAAGAAGAAGAACCGTTACGACGCTTGAATTCCGGGAACGGCAGCAACCGCCGGCCGGTCCGGGCGTCTCTTTCCAAGAGGCCGGCTCGGAAGTTTTTCCCAGCGGGGCCTCGGATGGCCCGCCCGGTAGCGGCGGACGCGATGCCCACCTGGACCTGACGGTTTCGCGGTGGAAAGGTGAGGGAGGATCCCGTGGAGGACGTACTGGTGGCGGTGCACGCCCTCGATCCCCTTACGGGGGCGGGCCTGGTGGCCTGCCTGAGTGGGCGCAACGGTGTGGTGGTCGGCCGGGGGGAGACCCGGAAACGGGCCGACGTCATCGTCGCCGCGTTCGACGAACTGGACCCGGCGGCGGTCGCCGAACTGGAGGCCGCGCTCGGTGCGGAGACGAAACCCGTTGTGCTGCTGATGGATCCGGCGGAGGAGGTGGAACTGCCTTCCACCCTCGAACCTTCGGTGGTCGCGGTGCTACCGCGGGCCGCGGTGACCGACGACCGGCTGCCGCGGTGCGTGCGCGCGGCCGCGGTGGACACCGACTCGCTGCGATTGCTGGACCAGGCCAGGAAAACCCGGCGGAGCGGGACGGTCGCGTCCCGCAAGCACGTGCTCTCCCAGCGCGAGGTCGCCGTGGTCCGGTTGATGGCGGAAGGCTGTGACACCAACGAAATCGCCCGCCGGATGCGCTACGCCGATCACACCGTGAAGAACATCATCTACTCGCTGACCCACCGGCTGGGGCTGCGCAACCGTTCGCACGCGGTCGCTTACGCCCTGCGGGCCGGGATCATCTAGGCGGCACCGGGTTATCGGCCGGTGTCGTCCCCCGGCCGGTTCCGGTGCTGGATCAGGCGCCGGGGCGCACCCTCACCCAGAGTTCGCCGTCCGGCCGCCCGGGGTCGGTGCCGAATCCGGCGCCGGGGCGGGGCGGGACTTCGCGAAGCCGGGCCCCACGCCGGAAACCGGTGGCTTCCGCCAGATGCCGGCTGGGCCCGTCGCCGGTCCGGATGACCAGTTCGACCCGGTGGATGCCCCGGGCGAAGCACAGTTCGCCGAGCGCGCGCACCACGCGGGTGCCGACGCCCCGGTCTCGGACATCGGCGCAGACCCAGAAACCGAGCTCGGCCGAGTCGCGGTGGCGGTGCCGGTGGACGACCGCGCCGGCCAGCAGTTCGTCGGTGGCCGGGTCCGCCACCGCGTAACCGGCCCGGCCGGGCTCGGCCGGGGGCCGGGATCCGTTGTCCCGCACCCACTCCAGCATTCCCCCGGTGCTCGGGTCGGCCGGGGAGCTCGCCATGAAGGCGCGGGTCGACGGGTCGCGGGCGTTGGTCACCAGGCTGGGCACGTCCGCCACCCGGTACGGGCGCAGCAGCAGCCCGTCCGCCGCGGCCTCGTAGACGGCGGGGAAATCCACGGTGGTCTCGATCCGCGGCGCCGGCCACGACGTCCGGCCCGGGTGCTTCGCGGCCCTCCGCGACGGAGACCGCACCTGGCCCGGTCCTCCCGCGACCGCGCCGGCGAGTTCGGCCGGGGTCAGCGAAAGAGCCGGGTGCGCGAACGAACGCGAGCGGGCGCCCGGCCGGTGGACGGTGTCGCGGCTCGTCGTCACTCTGGTCGCCTCCGTGGTGGTGAGCCGGAGCGGCCGCGGCATCCGGGACCGGGCCGTCGGCGTTGGCCGCACCTCGTCCGATGTCCTGTATGGTGCCTTCGATTGACGTTTTCCCAGTCTGGCGAACCGCGCTCCACGCGCGGTCAGCGTCCGGTCAACACCGGCGTTGACCGAGCCCCGGACCCGGCCCGGCCGGACTGGCCGCGGGGGGAATGGGGGCGCCCCAGATCGCGACCGCAGGGGTGGCAAGTGGGAGAGCCGGAAGAAGACGCGTCCGTCCGGCCGGGCGCCGTCGGACCGGACGACCCGGGCGGTGACCGCGCCGGGCCGGTGCGGTTCGGGGTGCTCGGCGCGATGCGCATCCACCTCGGCGGACGGGAGATCAGCGCCGGGCCACCCCAGCAGCAGGCCATGCTCGCCTACCTGCTCCTGCGCTCCGATCACGGCCTCTCGGCCCGGCACATCGTCGACGCGGTCTGGGAGACCCCGCCCACCGGCGGCGGCGTCCGCACCCTCCGCACCTACGCCTGGCGGCTGCGGAAGCTGCTGGAGCCCGACCCCGCCCGGCCCCGGGTCCTGGTCTCCCACGGCGACGGCTACCGGTTGCTCGTCCCCCCGGACGCCCTCGACGGGCAGTGCGCCGAAACCCTGATCCGCGACGCCGGGGCGGCGCGGGGCCGGGGGGACCTCGAACTGGCGCTGACCCTGCTCACCGAGGCGCTGGGGCTGTGGCGCGGCGAGCCGCTGACCGGGGTGCCGGGCCCGTTCGCCGAGCAGCAGCGCGAACGGCTCGGCGAACTGCGGCTGGTCGCCCGGGAAGAGCAGCTCGACCTCCGGCTCCGCCTCGACGGCGAACTGCTCGCGACTTCGGCGCTGACCGAGCTCACCTCCGCCCACCCGCTGCGCGAACGCCCGCACGGACTGCTGATGCGCGCCCTGCAGCGGGCCGGGCGCCAGGCGGACGCGCTGGCCGTGTACGCCCGGTTCCGCCGCCGGATCGTCGACGAGCTCGGCGTGGGGCCGGGCCCGGAACTGGCCGCCGTGCACGCCGCCGTCCTGGCCGGGGAGACCGGTCCCGGCGCGCCGGCCGAGCCCGCCCCGGCCGGACCGGACCGGCCCGCGGCGACCCCCCGGGAAAAGCCGGTGCCCTTGCCCGTGCCGCGTCAGCTACCGCCCACCCTGCCGGACTTCGTCGGCCGCGGAGCCGATCTGGACCGGCTGGTCCGGCTGCTGACCGAGACCCGGCGGGACACCCCGGCCGTGGTCGCGGTGGTCGGCATGGGCGGCATCGGCAAGACCTCGCTCGCGCTGTGCGCGGCCCACCGGGTCCGCTCGGCCTACCCCGACGGGCAGCTGCACGCCGATCTGGGCGGTGAGGGGGAGAACCCGGCCGGGCCGGGCACCGTGCTGGCCGGGTTCCTGACCTCGCTGGGCATCGCGCCCGAAGCGGTGCCCGAGCGGCTGGAGGACCGGCGCGCCCTCCTGCGTTCGCTGGTGGACGGCCGCCGGATCCTGCTGGTGCTGGACAACGTCCGCGACGCGGCGCAGGTCCGGGACATGATCCCCAGCTCGCCCTCGTGCGGGGTCGTGCTCACCACCCGCTCCGTCCCGGTCGGGCTGCCGCTGACCACCCACCTGGCGCTGGACCCCTTCACCGCCGAAGAGGCGCTGGACCTGCTGACCGCGGTGGTCGGCGGCGCACGGGTGGCGGCCGAGCCGGACCAGGCCGTCCGCCTGGCCGAGGCGTGCGGGCTGCTCCCGCTGGCCGTGCGCATCGTGGCGAACCGGCTCTCGGCCCGCCCGGTGTGGACGCTGCGGGCGCTGGCCGACCGGGTGGACAACGAGCGGCGGCGGCTCAGCGAGCTGCGGGTGGGCGACCTGGCCATCGGGGCGGTCTTCGAGCTGAGCTACCACCAGCTGACGCCGGCCCAGACCTTGGCCTTCCGGCTGCTGTCGGTGCCCGGCGCGGCGACCGTCTCGCTCGATTCGGCCGCCGCCCTGCTGGGGGCGACCGAGGCCACCGCGGAGCTGCTGCTGGAGTCGCTGGTGGACGCCGCGCTGCTGGAGTCGCCGGAGCCGGGGCGCTACCACTACCACTCCCTGGTCCGGGTGTATGCCGCGCAGCGGGCCGCCGAGCGGCCGGAGGAGGCCGACGTGGCCCTGCGCGCGCTGCTCGAGCACCTGCTGGCCACCTCGTGCGCGGCGCTGGCCCACGTCGTCCCGGGCGACCCGGTGGCGAACCTGGTCGGCCCGCTGCCCGGGCCGGGGCTGACCTTCGCCGACATCCACGAAGCCCGGAGCTGGGCGAACGAGGAGTTCGAGATCGTCACGGCGGTCGCGCGCCGCGCCGCGGCCTCACCGGGCGCCCGCGATCCCGGACGGTTGCGCGTCGCCGCGGACCTCCTGCTGTGCCTGAGCCCGCTCAGCCACGACACGCGTTACCGTCGGCTCGCCGAAACCGCGGCGGTGGTGCGCGAAGCCGCGAAGAGCTGCGCCGACGAGCCCAGCGAATCCCGGGCGTTGCTGATCCTCGCCATCGCGGCGCTGCGAGCCGCCCGGCCGGCCGAAGCGGCCCGGCACGCCCGCTCGGCCGTCGAAATAGCGCGCCGCACGGGGGAGCGCGACATCCTGCGCCAGGCGCTCAACGACCTCGGCGTGGCCTGCCAGTACCTTCGCTGCTTCGAGGAGGCGCTGGCCTGCTACGACGAGTCCGTCGCCTTGGCCCGCGCGCTCGGCCACCTGTCGGCGGAGGCGGCGACCACGTTGAACAGCGGGCTGGCCCGGATCCGCAGCGGGCGGGCGGCCGAGGCCGTGCCGTTGTGCGAATCCGCGCTGGCCCTGGCCGACAGCCTCGACGACCGTCCGGGCAAGGCTTCCGGGCACTACGTCCTGGGCCTGGCCCTGCACGAGCTCGGGCGCTACGACGAGTCCGTCGCGCACTTCACCGCCTGCCTGGTGACCAGCCGCGCTTCGGGGCTGCCGGACCGGGCGTCGCAGTCGCTGTACCGGCTCGCGGAGACCCTGCGGATGATGGGCCGGTACGACGAGGCCGAGCAGTACGCCACCGAAGCCGTGGCCCGGTGCGAGGAGCTCGGTATCGAGCGGGACCTCGGCCACGCACTCACCGTGCTCGGGCGGACCCTGCGCGCCCGCGGCGACACCGACGCCGCGCTGGCCTGCCTGCGCCGGGCCCACACCGTCTTCGTCCGGCTGGGCCTGCCCGAGGCCCAGGACGTGCTGGCCCTGCTCAACTCCGGGGACGACCGGCTCGCCGGCTGAACCCCGATGAAATTCCGGGCGCGAATGCGCCGGCCGGAGGGTATCGGGCAGTCATTCCTGCATTTCCGTACCCCGTCGCTGGAAACGCACTGCGGGTATGGGCATCATCGGGGTTGCGGGACTGGGGGCCGCGACAGTTACCGGTGAAATCACAGAAGAGGGTGGGAATGGTGTCCGAAACCAGAAGCGGGGCATGGCGGTACCGGATCGTGGCGGGGGCGGCGGCCTTCGCGCTGATGGGCCTGGCCGGGGGGACCTGGTACGCGGCCGCCGGTGCGCCGATGCACCAGCAGCAGAGTGCGGACGGCCCGACGGGCAGCACGAAGGACACCTACGTCGGTTCCGACACCGGGCCCGCCAAGTCCTGATCCAGCCGGGTCGAATCCCGGGCGAAACTGCGGAATGAACCGGCCCGGCGCGTTTTTTCGTGAAGTGCGGACTTCACGGAACGCGCCGGGCCGGTCACTGTGGGCGGAGATTTCCGCGCGCATTCTCTTCGGCGGAGTTTCCTCGAGCCCGAACGGGCCCGAGCCGCCGGGTCACCCGATCCAGCGAGACCGAACCCCGTTCCCGGCCCCGGCGAAGCCCGCTAACTACGCTTCGAGCGTGCCGACTCCGTGCACACCTGACGAGAGCGAGGAGTGCCGGTGATCCCCAGCGTGATTGCTGCCACAGTGGTCGTGCTGCTCTGGGCGTTGACCGCCGGGCGGCTGGAGCGGTGGCGGGTCAGTGCGCCGATGGCGATGGTCGCCGCGGGGCTGGCCATCGGGTTCACCACGCGGAACCTGCTCGGCAGCGGGCTCAACACCGAGATCGCCCAGCACATCGCCGAGCTCATCCTCGCGCTGCTGCTGTTCGTCGACGCCACGGCGGTGAAGGGCGGGTACCTCGGGCACGACGGGCGGACCGTCATCCGGCTGCTGCTGATCGCGCTGCCGCTGGCCATCCTGGTCACCATGGGGGTGGGGCTGCTCGCCCTGCCGGGGCTGGGCTGGGCGGCGACGCTGCTGATCGCCTGCATCATCATGCCCACCGACTTCGCACCGGCGACCTCGGTCGTGCGGGACTCGCGCATCCCCGAGCGGATCCGGCACGTGCTGAACGTGGAGAGCGGCTACAACGACGGCATCGTCGCCCCGGTGTTCATCTTCGCGCTCACCCTGGCCGGCAGCCACGACCAGGCCGAGACGGCCGGAGAGGCGCTCCAGACGGCGATTCCCGCGGCGGCGCTGGCCGTGGTCGTCGGCCTGGTGGTCGGCGGGTTGTCGGCGCTGGCCATGAACGAGGCGAGCGCGCGCCGCTGGGCCACGGAGCACTCCACGCGGGTCGCGACCGTCGCCATTCCGCTGCTGACCTACGGGGTCGCCATCGCCGTCGGGGGAAACGGGTTCGTCGCGGCGTTCCTCTGCGGAATCGCCTACAAGGCCGCCCGCAAGGACGCCACCGAGGCCGAGTTCGTCCTGGTCGACGACGTCAGCGCGTTGTGCGGGCTGGCGATGTGGTTCGTGTTCGGCAGCGCCGCGCTGCTCCTGCTCGACTTCGGCGTGACCTGGGGGGCGATCGCCGTCGCCGCGGTCGCGCTCACCGTCGCCCGGGCCGCGCCGGTGCTCACCGTGCTGCTGGGTTCGGACCTGTCGTGGCGGGACCGGATGACCGTCAGCTTCCTGGCCCCGCGCGGGGCCGCGTCCATCGTGTTCGGCCTGCTGGCGTTCAACTCGCTCGACAACGAGGCCGCCGACCTCGCGCTGGCCATCATGGTCATCACGGTGCTGGGCAGCGTGCTGGTGCACGGCGTCGGCACCTCCGTGCTGACCAACCGGAAGCGCCCGTAGCCTCAGCGGCGGCCGTCCCAGAGCACCCGCTCGGCCGCGCGATCGTCCACAGTGGTGGCCGAGTCGGTGTCGAACCGCATGACCACGCGGTGGTCCGCGGCGTAGGCGGGCCAGCCGGGGTCGCCGGTGGTGGCGAAGCCGACCCAGGCCCGGTGCATGGCGTCGGCCAGCGGCTGCGGCGGGTGGTCGCCGAGCAGGGCCCGGACCGCGGGGTCGTCGAGGCGGTCGAAGACGAACGGCAGCTCGATCGCGTGGCAGGCGCCGAGCCGGTGGCCGAACGCCGGTGAGCGCCAGGCGCATTCGTACACGTGGGTGCCCGGGCGGGCTTCGGCCAGGCGCAGCGCGGGAATCCAGTAGTACCAGTCGGTCATGATGGCCGCGAGCAGGTCGCCCGGGGTGGCCTCCGGGCGGTGGGCGCGATAGGTGCGCACTCCCCGCAGCGGCGGCAGCCGGTAGCGCAGTGCCGCCGCGTGCACGACCAGGTTCTTGATCTTCGCCGCGGCTCCGGTGGGCACGAGGAACAGCCGCGCCTCCTCGCTGTTGGTGCCGATCAGCAGGTCGACCTGCGGGTTCACCCCCGCCTGGAGGCGGTCGACCGGCGCGGCCGGCAGCACTTCACCGTCCACGACCGGTTCGAACGGCATCAGGTTGCGGGCCACTTCGCCCCAGCGCCGCGGGCTCTGGCTGGCGACGACCTCTTCGGCGATCTGCGACTGCGCCGCGAGCAGCTTCTCCATCGGCACGCCGGCGATCGCTTCGCGAGTGGGCTCCACGCCCAGGACGGCGGCCAGCCGGGTGCCGACCAGCCGGGCGGTGGCCGGGCTGATCGTGCTGTGGCCCGCGCCGGACTGGGCGATGGCCCGGTGGAACAGGCCGTTCGCGGCCGGCATGGCCAGCAGGCTGCACACGCTCATCGCACCGGCCGACTCGCCGAAGACGGTGACCTGGCCCGGGTCCCCGCCGAAGCCGCCGATGTTGTCGCGCACCCAGGTCAGCGCGGCGACCTGGTCGAGCAGGCCGAGGTTGGGCGCGCCCTCGCCGAACCAGAGGAAACCGTCCGCGCCGAGCCGGTAGTTGATGGTCACCAGCACGACCCCGTCGCGGGCGAAGCGGGTTCCGTCGTAAGTGGACAGTGCGCCGGAGCCGCTGGTGAACGAGCCGCCGTGGACGAACACCATGACCGGCGCCCGCCCGGCCGGGTCCGGGGTCCAGACGTTGAGGTTGAGGTAGTCGTCACCGGGGATGACCGGGGGCGAACCCAGTTCGCCCAGCGGTCCGTCCTCAGTGGACTTCTGGGGCGCGGTGGGACCGTACCTCGTGGCGTCGCGCGGACCGGTCCACGGCTCGGCCGGGCGCGGCGGCCGGAAGCGGTCCGGGCCGACCGGCGGCGCGGCGTAGGGGATGCCCAGGAAGACCTGGATCCCGGTGCCGGTGGTGAACCCCCGGACCTCGCCCTGCCGGGTGGTGACGCTGGTCAACGGTCCTCCAGGGGTTTCGTACGGTCGGCTCGGAGCCGGTATCGCCAGGATCGGCACGCCTGCGCCACCCGGGCGGATCGCCACCCGGGCGGGCCCGGCTCAGGCCCCGACCGAAATCCCCCGGATCCCCTTCAGCTCACCGGTCAGCGAGGCGGTGGCGTGCACCGAGTAGTCGTCCAGCACGAACACCGTCTCCCGGCTGCCCGCCAGGACCAGGTGCACGGGGGTCTGTCCGCGGTGGGCGGTGAGGGTGCCGCGCAGCTCGGCGACCACGTCACGGTCGAGCTTGACCGCCTCGGCGCGGATGACGAACGGGGGCGGGCCGGCGGCGGGGTTGCGTTCGGCGTCGCTGATGTCGAGGGTGATCACGTTGCCGCCGAAGACCGACATCTTGTCGTCGCGCCAGTTCACCCGGCCCTTGATCGCCACGGCGGAGTCCTGCACCAGCTCGGCCTGCCACATCGAGTAGGACTTGGCGAAGAACAGCACCTCCATGGACGCGTCGAGGTCCTCGACCGCGACGATCGCCCAGGGCTCGCCCTTCTTGTTGACCCGGCGGTCGACCACGGAGATCATGCCCGACAGCACGACCTCACCCTCCTTGGGCGCGTCGTCGATCAGCTGCGCGATCGGCTTCGGCGCGTGCTGGCGCAGGATGCGCTCGGCGCCGTCGAGCGGGTGGGCCGAGACGTAGAGGCCGAGCATGTCCCGTTCGTAGGCCAGCAGCTGCTTGCGCGGGTACTCCTCCTCCTCGAACTTCAGGTGGGCCAGCGGGGACGAGGAGGCGGCGACCTCGGCGTCGCCCTCGTCCTCGCCGCCGAAGCCGAACAGGTCGAACTGGCCCATGGCCTCCTGGCGCTTGAGCGGCACCACGGCTTCGACCGCGTCCTCGTGCACCTTGACCATGGACAGGCGGGTGGTGTCGAAGGAGTCGAACCCGCCCGCCTTGATCAGCGATTCCAGCACCCGCTTGTTGCAGGCCACCAGCTCGGACTTGTCCAGGAAGTCGCTGAACGAGGTGTAGGAGCCCTTGGCCTTGCGGGTCTTGACGATCGAGTCGACCACGTTCGCGCCGACGTTGCGGACCGCGCCGAGGCCGAAGCGGATGTCCGAGCCGATCGCGCGGAACTGCAGGTTCGACTCGTTCACGCACGGCGGGAGCACCTTGATGCCCATCCGGCGGCACTCCGCGAGGTAGATCGCGGACTTGTCCTTGTTGTCGCCGTTGGAGGTCAGCTGGGCCGCCATGAACTCGGCCGGGTAGTTGGCCTTGAGGTAGGCGGTCCAGTACGACACCAGCCCGTACCCGGCGGTGTGCGACTTGTTGAACGCGTACCCGGCGAACGGGAGCATGACGTCCCACAGGGTCTGGCACGCCTGCGCGGAGAAGCCCTTGCCGAGCATGCCGGCGCGGAACTGCTCGAACTCCTTCTCGATGATCTCCTTCTTCTTCTTGCCCATCGCGCGGCGCAGCAGGTCGGCGCCGCCGAGGCTGTAGCCGGCGAGCTGCTGGGCGATGGCCATGACCTGCTCCTGGTAGACCAGCAGGTGGTAGGTCTCGCCCAGGATCGGCTCGAGCGCGTCCTTCAGCTCGGGGTGGATCGGGGTGATCCGCTGGCGCCCGTTCGAGCGCTCGGCGTAGTCGGTGTGCGCGTTCGCGGCCATCGGTCCCGGCCGGTACAGCGCGAGGACCGCGGCGATGTCACCGAAGTGCGTGGGCGCCATCGCGCGCAGCAGGCTCCGCATGGCCGCGCCGTCCAGCTGGAACACCCCGAGGGTGTCGCCGCGGGCCAGCAGCTCGTAGGTCTTCTTGTCGTCGAGCTCCAGGGTGGCCAGGTCGATGTCGCGGCCGTGGTTGTCCTTCACCGCGCGGACGGTGTCCTCGATGATGGTGAGGGTGGACAGCCCCAGGAAGTCCATCTTCAGCAGCCCCATGTCTTCGCACGAGGGGTAGTCGAAGCCGGTGATGGTGGACCCGTCGTCGCGCCGCCACAGCGGGATCACGTCCAGCAGCGGCTCGGAGGAGAGGATGACCGCGCAGGCGTGCACGCCGGCGTTGCGGATCAGCCCCTCCAGGCCCCGGGCGGTGCCCATGATCTGGGAGACCTCGGGGTCGGTGTCGGTCAGCGTGCGGACCTCGGTCGCTTCCTTGTACCGCTCGTGCTGCGGGTCGAAGATGCCCGAGAGCGGGATGTCCTGCGCCGCGATGGGCGGGGGCAGCGCCTTGGTGATCCGGTCGGCGATGGAGAAGCCGGGCTGGCCGAAGTGCACCCGGGCCGAGTCCTTGATCGCCGCCTTCGTCTTGATCGTGCCGAAGGTGATGACCTGGGCGACGTTCTCCGCGCCCCACTTCTCGATGGTGTACTGCAGGACCTCGCCGCGGCGGCGGTCGTCGAAGTCGAGGTCGATGTCGGGCGGGCTGACGCGCTCGGGGTTGAGGAACCGTTCGAACAGCAGGCTGTGCTCGATCGGGTCGAGGTCGGTGATGTGCAGGATGAACGCGACCAGCGAGCCGGTGGCCGAGCCCCGGCCGGGACCGACCCGGATCTTCTCGTTCTTGGCCCACCGCACCAGGTCGCCGACCACGAGGAAGTAGGCCGAGAAGCCCATCTTCGCCATGATGCCCAGCTCGCGGTCGATCCGGTCGGTGTACTCCTGGGACAGCCCGCCCGGGAACCGGCTGGGGACGAACTTCTCCACCTCGTCGCGCAGCAGGTCGTCCTCGGTCTTGCCCTCGGGCACCGGGAACCGCGGCATCCGGTCCTTGAAGTCGAACACCTCGGCGTAGGACTCGACCCGCTCGGCGATCAGCAGGGTGTTGTCCGAGGCGCCCGGGACCTCCTTGTCCCAGTACTCGCGCATGGCGTCGGCCGACTTGAGGTAGTAGCCGTCGCCGTCGAACTTGAACCGGGTGGGGTCGTTGAGGGTCTTGCCCGCCTGCACGCACAGCAGCGCCGAGTGGGCCTCGGCCTGGTCCTGCGTGACGTAGTGCGAGTCGTTGGTCGCCACCGGCTTCAGGTCGAGCAGCCGGCCGATCTCGAGCAGGCCCTCGCGCACCGACCGCTCGATCGGCAGCCCGTGGTCCATCAGCTCCAGGAAGAAGTTGTCCGCGCCGAAGAGGTCCTTGTAGTCCGAGGCGGCCTGGATCGCCTGCTCGCGCTGGCCCAGCCGCAGCCGGGTCTGCACCTCGCCGGACGGGCAGCCGGTGGTGGCCATGATGCCCTCGTGGTGCTCGGCCAGCAGGTCGCGGTCCATCCGGGGCTTGCGGTAGTAGCCCTCGAACGAGGCCAGCGAGGACATCCGGAGCAGGTTCCGCAGGCCGTCGGCGTTGCGCGCCCACATCGTCATGTGCGTGTACGAGCCGGCGCCGGAGACGTCGCCGCCCTCACCGAACTCGTCCGAACCGCGCTGGTTGCGCTGCCCCCAGAACACCGGCTTCTTGTGGAACCGGCTCTCCGGCGCCAGGTAGGCCTCGACCCCGATGATCGGCTTGACCGGGCTCTTCTTCGCCACCCGGTAGAACTCGGCCGCCGCGGACATCGTGCCGTGGTCGGTCATCGCGATCGCCGGCATCTCCAGCCGCTCGGCCTCGGCCAGCAGGGGCTTGACCTTGGCCGCGCCGTCCAGCATGGAGTACTCGGTGTGCACATGCAGGTGGACGAACGAATCGGACACGGTTGACTACTCCCTGAGCTCGCGGCGCCGGTACTGCGGTCCCCACGTTAGTGACTCGGGGGCGGCGGTCGGCACACCACGCTGGTTGTCACCCAAAGTTACCGACCGGCACCGCGTGGGTGTCCCGGCGGCCGCGGCGACGCCGGGCCGGGAGCCTCCGCACCCCGTCGGCGGTGGTGGCGCGGCGGTGTTCCCGGCCGGTCCATCGTAGCCGGGCGGCCCGCGCCGGGGATCAGGGCACGGCCGTCGCCGGGGTGCCCGGACCGGGTCCCGGCGACGACTGACCCGACCCCGGCTCAGGAGCCGTCGAGCGCGGGGCCGATGCCGGCGGCCACGAGGCCGGCGCTCGCGTCCTGGTAGAACGGCGTGCCCGCGGTCCACGCCACGCTCAGGTGCTCGGTCTCGTTCGGCGGGGTCACCGACAGGTGGGTCGGGGTCCACGTCTTGCCGCCCGGCGAGCCGCTCGGGTCGATGTAGCGGATCGTGGTGTGCGCGGTCCGGCCCGGCGCGAGCGTGACCTTCTCCGGGGTGAGGGCCGCGCGGGGCAGTGAATACGTCGGGCTGCCGCCCGCGCCCTGGTCCGGTCCGTCCACGTCGACGCCGCCGAAGCCCTGCATGGAGCAGGACCGATCGGACTTGTTGGTCCAGACCAGGTTGACCGTGTAGTGCGTGCCGGCCGCGCCGAGCTGGCCCTGCACGTCGGTGGGCGCCTCCTGCTTGTCCGCCAGCGCGGCCTTCAGGTCGGCGGCCCGGCAGGCGCCGTCCCGGTGGGCCGTCTCCTCCGGGGACCGGCCGCCGGAGGACGGGGCCGGGCTCGACGAGGGTGTCGCGGTGGGAGCGGCGCTGGGCGAGCTGCCGGACGCCGTCGGGCTGCCCCCGCCGCAGGCGGCCACCGCCGCCACGGCCAGCGCTCCCGTCGCGAGCAGAGCCGCCCGCCCTCCCGCCTGTCGAATCTTCACCGCAGTCGTCCCTTCTTCGTGAACTCTTCCCGTCAACCTGCTCGAAGGATCAGACGCTCGATCGGATGAAGGGTTGCGGCTCCGGCCCACGGCTTCCCGGCCGTACCCCGGGGACTTCACGAAAGGCACCGGCCCGCGACACGGCGACGGGCCCGCCCCCTACGCGGGCCCGGCACCGTGTGCACTGGTGGAACTGCGCGGGCCCGGGCTCATGACGGGACCACCGGTCACCGACCCCCGTGCGGGGGATGCGGCGGCGGCCGTCGCGCTGGTGGAGGGGCGGGGAGGCGCACGGACGGGCCGAACGGCCCGGTGGCGTTCTCGACGCCGGACCGGATGAGCACGGGCGTGCGGGTACGGGCGGCGCAGTCGCAGTCCGACGCCGTGGCGACCGGGCGGGTAAGTCCACTGTGGATGGTCGAGGACCGTTCGAAGACGCTTTCGCCGAGGGGCTGGACCGGGCCCGGGAGCCCGCCACGGCGCCGGTTGGGTCCGATCGTCGGTTGACACGGCCAGGGGCGTCCTTGCATCCTACGAAGTCGGAAATCCGTGGGGAGACAACGGATCTCGCGGTCACCGGCAGCGAGGAGACAACGATGTCCACCGTGAACCGCCGCAGATTCCTCCAGCTGGCCGCGGCCACGGCGGCCGCTTCGGCGATACCGAGCATCGCCCGCGCCGCCTCGATCCCGGCGGCGATCCGCAGCGGCACGCTGGCCGACGTCGAGCACATCGTGGTGCTGATGCAGGAGAACCGCTCGTTCGACCACTACTTCGGCACGATGAACGGGGTCCGCGGCTTCGGCGACCCGCGGCCGGTCCACCTGCCCGGCGGGGCGCCGGTCTGGCACCAGCCCGGCTCCGGCGGGCAGCCGATCCTGCCCTTCCGCCCGGACGAGGACGACCTCGGCCTGACCTTCTTCACCGACCTCAACCACGACTGGAACGGCACGCACGACGCGTGGAACCGGGGTGCCTGGAACGGCTGGGTCCCGGCGAAGGGGCCGCCGACCATGGCCCACCTGGACCGGCGGGACATCCCCTTCCACTACGCCCTCGCCGACGCGTTCACCGTGTGCGACGCCTACCACTGCTCGCTGATGTCCTCGACCGACCCCAACCGCTACTACCTGTACTCCGGCTGGGTCGGCAACGACGGTGCGGGCGGCGGCCCGGTGCTGGGCAACGAGGAGGCCGGTTACGGCTGGTCGACCTTCCCGGAGGTGCTGGAGCGGGCCGGGATCTCGTGGAAGGTCTACCAGGACGCCGGTCACGGACTGGACTCCGGCCACGACTGGGGCTGGACCAGGGACAACGCCTACATCGGCAACTACGGCGACAACTCGCTGCTCTACTTCAAGCAGTACCAGGACGCCCAGTCCGGAACCCCGCTGTACGACAAGGCCCGCGTCGGCACCAGCGTGGAGAACGGTGACGGGCTGTTCGACCACCTGCGCGCGGACGTGCAGTCGGGTGCCCTGCCGTCGGTGTCCTGGATCGCCGCGCCCGAGGCCTACTGCGAGCACCCGTCCTGGCCCGCCAACTACGGCGCCTGGTACATCTCGGGCGTCCTCGACGCGCTCACCTCGAACCCGGACGTGTGGAGCAAGACCGTCTTCCTGATCACCTACGACGAGAACGACGGCTTCTTCGACCACGTGGTCCCGCCGTTCCCGCCGCTGAACGCGAACTGGGGACTGTCCACAGCGGACACCACCGGCGAGGTCTACCAGGGCGGCGCCGCGGCGGTCTACAAGACCGACAACCCGTACGGGCTCGGCCCGCGGGTCCCGCTGCTGGCCCTCTCGCCGTGGAGCGTGGGCGGCTGGGTCTGCTCCCAGACCTTCGACCACACCTCGGTCATCCAGCTGATCGAGCAGCGCTTCGGCGTGCACAGCCCGAACGTCTCGCCGTGGCGGCGCGCGGTGTGCGGCGACCTGACCCGCGCGTTCGACTTCACCGGGGCGAACAGCACCGTCCCCGGACTGCCCGACACCGGCGGTTACGCGCCGCCGGCCGACCACAGCACCCCGCCGGTCTACACCCCGGTGCCGCCGGCTTCCGGAGCGCTGCCCCGGCAGGAGAGCGGGCTGCGCAAGGCCCGCCCGCTGCCGTACCAGCTCGCCGTGGACACCGAGGCGAAGGACGGCCGGATGCACCTGAGCTTCATCAACTCCGGGGCCGCCGGGGCGTCCTTCTACATCACCTCGAAGGTGCGCACGGACATCCCGTGGGTCTACACCGTCGGCGCCGGCGGCTCGGAGACCGACAGCTGGGCCCTGCCGGGCGGTGACGCGGCGCAGTTCCAGCTCTCGGTCTTCGGCCCGAACGGCTGGCTGCGCGAGCTGGGCGGCACGGTCGGGAAGGTGGGGCCGGAGGTCGTCGCGCGGGAAGACGCGGCGAGCGGCCAGGTCACCCTGACCTTCGTCAACCCCGGTGGCAGCGCGGTCCGCTTCGTCGGGACCGACGCCTACGACCCGTCGCACAGCTACACCTACGACGTCGCGGCCGGCGCCTCGCGGACCGTGCCCGGCTGGGGGGTCGGCCAAGCGAACCAGTGGTATGACATCACCGTCACGACCGACGCCGACCAGGCCTACGTCCGCCGCTTCGCCGGCCACGTCGAGACCGGGAAGGCGTCGACCAGCGATCCGGCCACCAGCACGGAGTGACCCGGCGGACTGCACCCTTTCCGTCCACTGTGGCCGGTCGTGGACCCGGGCCGCTCCGGGCCGCCGACGCCGTCCCGGGAGCGCTGAGGCGTCCCCGGCGGACGCCTCAGCAGATCGAGGCGATCGAGGAGGCCCAGCCCCAGTAGGCGCCGTACTCGGCGAGGTTGCCGGCGTCGTTGAGGTGCATGTTGTCCGACAGCCACGGCGAGGGGCTGGGCAGCGTGGCGGAGGCGGCCGGCGGGATGTACTGGCGCAGGTCGACCAGCGCGACGCCCTTGTCCACGGCGGTGCTGTGGATCTTCGCGGCGTACTCGCTCCAGGTGTGGGTCTGGGTGGCGGGTGACGACGGGGTCTTCGCCCACTTGAGCTCGGCGTAGATGGACAGCAGGATGGTCGCGTCCGGCCGGGCGGCGCGCACGTTGTCGATCACCTTCGCGAAGTCGGCGGCGAACTGCGCGGGGTCCTTCTGGATCAGGAACTCGTTGCCGCCGAGGTCGATGACCACGAGATCGGGCTGGGACCCGGCCATGTCCGCGGTGGCCGAGGTGGTGTCGCTCCACCGGCCGCCGGGCAGGAAATCACTGGCCATCGCGCCGTTGTGGGCCCGGTTGTCGACCTTGGTGCCCCACTCCGAGTGCAGGTCGTTGGTGAACTTCGTGGTCCAGCCGTACGGGGTGGGCGCCGGGAGCTCCCGGCCGGCCGGGTAGCCGGTGGTGCCGTACCCGGTGTCGGCGGAGGTGCCGAGGATGGAGACGTTCGCATGGCCGGTGCACCAGGCGGGTTTGCCCGAAGTGTCGGCCTGGGCCGAAGGAACGGTTCCGATCCCGGCGGTCAGCCCGGCGAGGAGCAGGGTGACGGCGGCGTACTTGGCACGAAGTTTCACGCTGGCGCTATCGCCACCGGGTTTCCCGGCGTTAGCGGGTTTCCGCGGTCGAGACCTGGGCGTCACCTGGCGTCTACGCCGACGGCGGCCGGTCCGGCTCACCCGAGGTGCTATCGGGCAGAGATCGGGCAATTCTCCCGGCCGGTCTCGTTAGGATCGCTTCGACGGTTCTGGCCGGAGTGATCGGGGACGGGTATGCGTGGGTTCGGGCCGATGGTGCTGGCGGTCGTCGCGGCCGCGGGGCTGGTGGCCGCGCCGCCGGCCGGGGCCGCGCCGGGCGGGGGAACCGGGGACGGCCGGTTCTCGGCGGTGGTGCGCCGCACCGAGTTCGGGATCCCGCACGTGCTCGCGTCCGACTTCGGCGGCTTGGGCTACGGCTACGGCTACGCGTTCGCGCAGGACAACCTGTGCGCGCTCGAAACCAGCGTGCTCACCGCCGGCGGCGGCCGGTCCGCGGTGTTCGGCCCGGCCGCGGACTCGGGGGACGCGCTGGCCGCCCAGCCGGTCTCGAACCTGGACAGCGACGTCTACTACCGCGCGGTCGCGAACGACGAGCGGATCGGCCGGCTCGTGGCGCAGCCCGCCCCGCTCGGGCCGTCGGCCGACGCCCGGCGGCTGGTCAGCGGTTACGTGGCCGGGGTCAACCGCTTCCTGCGCGACACCGGCGCGGCGCGGCTGACCGATCCGTCCTGCCGGGCCCAGCCGTGGGTGCGCCCGATCACCGACCTCGACGTCTACCGCCTGATGTACGGCTTCAGCCAGTTCGGGGGCACCGACGCGGTGAAGCCGCTGATCGCGAACGCCGCCCCCGGTGCCGCGGCGCGCCTGGACGCGCCGGCCCCGCCGCCCGCCGGCAGCAACGCGATCTCCGTGGGCCGGGCCGGGACCAAGTCCGGCGACGGGGTGCTGCTGGCCAACCCGCACTTCCCGTGGGTCGGCGCGCAGCGGTTCTACCAGGTGCAGCTGACCATCCCGGGCCGGATGGACGTGAGCGGGGCGAGCCTGTACGGCAGCCCGCTGGTCGAGATCGGCCACACCCGCCACCTCGCCTGGTCGCACACCGTCTCCACGGCTCAGCGGTTCACGCTCTACCAGCTCGCGCTCACTCCCGGCGACCCGACGACCTACACCGTCGACGGCCGGCCGGAGGCCATGACCCGGCAGACGGTCACGGTCCCGGTCGGCGGCGGGGCCGAGGTGACCCGCACGCTCTACTCCTCGCGGTACGGCCCGATGATCGCCTCCGGCTGGACCGCCGCCTCCGCGCTGTCCATCAAGGGCGCGAGCGCCGACAACATGCGCTCGCTCGACGAATGGCTGGCCATGGACCAGTCGGACAGCGTGGCGAAGCTGCGGGCCGCGCAGGACCGGTACCAGGGCATCCCGTTCGTGAACACGATCGCGGCGGACTCGACCGGGGTCTCCTACACCGCGGACGCCTCCGTGGTCCCGCACGTGACCGACGAACTGGCGGCCCGCTGCGTCGACTCCCCGCTGGGCCAGGCCCAGTACCCGGCGCAGACCGTGCTCGACGGGGCCAGGTCGGACTGCGCCTGGGGCAGCGACCCCGACGCGGTCGAGCCCGGGATCTTCGGCCCGCGCACGAATCCGGCGCTGACCCGCGAGGACTTCACCACCAACAGCAACGACAGCACCTGGCTGACCAATCCGGCCCAGCCGCTGTCCTACCCGCGGATCTACGGCGACACCGGCACCCCGCGCTCGCTGCGGACCCGGCTGGGCCTGCAGCAGATCTCCGAGCGCCTGCAGGGCACCGACGGGCTCGGCCCGGCCAGGTTCGACCTGACCACCATGCAGCAGCTCTGGTACGGCGACCGGAACTACAGCGCCGAGCAGGCGCGGGACGCGGTGGTGGCGCTGTGCCGGGCGAACCCGCGGCTGACCACGGCGGACGGCCGCACGGTGGACGTCGGCGCGGCCTGCCCGGTGCTCGCGGCCTGGGACCTGCGCGGCGATCCGGACAGCCGGGGTTCGTTGCTGTGGCGCCAGTTCTGGACCGGCGCGGCCCGCGCGTCGGACCTGTGGAGCGTGCCGTTCGACCCGCAGCACCCGGCCACCACGCCCGCCACGCTGAACCAGTCCAGCCCGGTCGTCCGGCAGGCCCTCGCCGCGGCGGTGGCGAAGCTGACCGGCCTCGGCGTCGCCCTCGACGCCCCGCTTTCCGCCGCGCAGCGGACCACCGTGGGCGGACCCGCGGTGCCGGTGCCCGGCTGCTCGGGCGCGGAGGGCTGCTACAACGTGGTCGGCAAGGGCGAACCGCTCGGCGCGGACGGCCGGTTCCCGCCGGTCGTCTTCGGCTCGAGCTTCGTGATGGCCACCGAGCTGACCCCGGACGGCCCGCGCACGAGCACGCTGCTCACCTACTCCCAGTCCAGCGATCCGACCTCGGCGCACCACAACGACCAGACGGAGTTGTTCTCGCACAAGCAATGGGTGACCGACCGCTACACCGAGGCGCAGATCTGCGCCTCGCCCCGGCTGCGGGTGAGCGTGCTGAACGGACGCTAGGCGCGAAGCCCGGACGTGGTCCTGGGGGCCGGGGTGGTTCGAGAAGGGACCGGGCCACCGCGGTCACCCGGCCCGGGGTGGTCGCGCAGTCCTAGCCCGGAGCCGGTCGAACGCCTTGGGCCGGCTGAGCCCGTCGAGGCGGCGGACGATCTCGCTCGCGCAGTGTCCGGCGCCGTGGTGGGTGGTGTCCACGACGATGTCGTGGTCGTCGTGGGCGAAAACCTGCGTCTGCGAGGCGGCCAGCCCGAGCGGGCGGTCGCCGCGCACGCGTTCACGCCGCTCGAGTTCCGCGGCGGAACACCGGACGTGGGCCAGAGTCACGTCGTAACCGGTGAGGACGTCGAGCAGATCTTCGAGGCGCCAGGGCTCGCTGAGCGGGTAGTCCATGATCACGTCGTTGCCCGCCGACGCGAGCGCCGCCACCGTGCGATGGTACCCGAGCCGGGTCCGGCGCAGCATTTCGTCGATTTCGGCCGGGCCGAGCACCCGGGTGTGCCGCGTCGAGCGCATCCCGCTGATGCCGTCGACCGGCACGAAGAACCACGGATCGGCCAGGCGGGCCAGCATGGCCCGGCCGATGCTGGACTTGCCGGCACTCGACGGCCCGTTGAGCAGGACCACTCGGCCCCGGGGTTCGGTGGACATGGGGCGGACTCTAGAAGCCCGTGACCGGGCCCGCCACGCCCACGCCGGGCCCTGGACCCGCTACCGGCGGGGTGACGGCGGTCGGCAGGGGATGGCCGATGGGGAGCGGGGTCCCGGCCACGCGGGAGGACCCGAAGCGGTGCCGCCGCACCCCTGCGCGTCACCGAGCCGATCACCGCGTCCTGACAACGCCGGGGCGGCCCTACGAAAGTTCCGGGCCGGGCCGGATCGCTTCCCGTGCCCGATCGGGCGACATAGGCTCCGTTCACCGGACCCGGGCGGTTTGGGGGCCATGCCGGATCTCCAGACCGGATCGGGGGCCAGCCGATGACCAGTCGGATCGTGGCGAGGACCAGTTCGCCGGTGCTGATCGGGCGCGTCGGCGAGCTGGCCGCGCTGAGCTCGGCCGTCGCGCGCCCCCCTTCGGTGATCATGGTCGAGGGCGAGGCCGGGGTCGGCAAGACCCGGCTGACCGCGGAGCTGCTGGCCGGACCGGCGGTGGCCGGGCGGCGGGTGCTCGCCGGCGGCTGCCAGCACCTGCGCGAGCCCTTCCCGTACGGCGTGGTCGTCGAAGCGCTGAGCGACGCCGGCCGCTACCTGCCCGCCAAGCCGCTGAGCCCGCTGACCGGCGTGCTCGGCCGCTACCTCCCGGAACTCGCGGACCGCCTGCCGTCGCCGCCCGCGCCGCTGGGCGACCGCCGGGCCGAGGCCCACCGGTTCTTCCGTGCGGTGCGGGAGCTGATCGACGCGCTGGGCCCGCTGCTGCTGGTGGTCGAAGACCTGCACTGGGCCGACGACGGCACCCGGCGGCTGCTGCGGTTCCTGATGGGCGAACCGCCGCCCGGGCTGTCCCTGCTGGTCAGCTATCGGCCGGAGGAGGTGCCGGGCGGTGTCCCGCTCGGCCGCGCGCACCGCCCGGCCCCGGGCAGCACGAGCACCCTGGTCCGGCTCGGCCCGCTCGACCCGGGCGGGGTCCGGCGGCTGGCCGCGGCCCTGCTCGGCGAGCCGGACGTCTCGGCCGGGTTCGCCGCCCGGCTGCACGAGCGCACGGCCGGGATCCCGTTCGTCGTCGAGGAAACCGTGCACGCCCTGGGCCATCCGGCGGGCGCGGTGCACGCCGGGTTCGCGGCCGCCCGGCGGTTGCTCGACTCCGCCGGGGTGCCCGCGCTGCTGCGGGAGGCGACCGTCGAACGGCTCGGCGCGCTGCCGCTCGCGGCCCGGCGGATCACCGAGGCCGCCGCCGTACTGGCCGAACCGGCTTCGGCCGGTCTGCTGGAGACCGTGGCCGGGCTGGGGCCAGCACGGGGCCGGCCCGCGCTGGTCCACGCGCTGGAGAAGGCGATGCTGGTCGAGTCCCCGGAGTGCCGTTACGGTTTCCGGCACGTGCTGGCGCAGCAGGCCGCGTACAGCACCATCCCCGGACCGCGGCGCCAGCAACTGCACGCGCGGGCCCTGGACGCGCTGCGCGAACGGAAACCGGCGCCGTTGACGCGGCTCGCCGAGCACAGCCGCAAGGCCGGGCAGCCGGCCGACGCCCGGCGTTACGGCGAGGCGGCGGCCGACCGGGCGGTCGAGGCGGGGGACCCGGCCACCGCGATCGGGCTGCTGCGGGACCTGATCGCCGATCCGGGTCTCGAACCGTCCGATGTGGACCGGCTCGCCCCGAAGCTCGCCGCGGTCTCGGCCAACGGCATCGCCCAGACCGAGGTGATCACCGCCCTGGAGGGCCTGCTCGGCGACGACCGGCTCTCCGGTGGCCTGGCCGCGCAGGTCCGGCTGAGCCTCGGACTGGTCCTGATCCGCCAGCCCGGCGGGCCGGCGGCCGCGCGGGTCGAGATCGAGGTGGCGCTGGCCGGTCTGGCCCACCGGCCGGACCTGGCCGCGCGGGGGATGGCGGTGCTGGCCCAGCCGTGGGTCGGCGCGACCCCGCTGCGCACCCACCGGCCCTGGCTCGACCGGGTCGACGCGCTGATCGCCCGGACCACCGACCGCGCGCTGCGGCTGGGCCTGATGGCCAACAACATCCCGTCCCGGATCCAGATCGGCGATCCGGGTGCCTGGGCGTCGCTCGACGCGGTGCCCGCGAGCGCCGCCTCACCCGAGGAGCAGCGCCAGCTGGCCCGGCTGTACTGCAACGCGGCCGACGCGGGCGCGTGGACCGGGCACCACCGCCGCGCGGCCGGCCTGCTGCGGCGCGGACGGCAGCTCGCGGCGGACTCGGGCCTGCCGTACGTGCTCAGCACCGCCCGGACCACCGGTGTGCACGTCGACTGGCTGACCGGCTGCTGGTCCGGGCTCGACGAGCGCGCCGGGGCGCTGATGGCCGAGTACCACGACCTGCTGCCGGTGACCAGCGAGCTCGCGCTGGTGCGGGGGTTGCTGGCCACGGCGCGCGGGGCCTGGGAGCGCGCGGCGGCGTGGTTCGCCGCGACCGGCGTCGACGAGCCGGAGAACGCGTTCACCCCGGTGGTGATCGCCGCGCACGGCGGCCTGGCGACCGCGCTGCTGGCGCAGGACGCGGTCGAAGCGGCGGTGACCGAGGCCGGGCGTGGGCTGGACCTGGTGCGGGCCAAGGGGGTCTGGGCCTGGGCCGGGGACCTGGTGCCGGCCGCGGTGGAAGGGCTCTGCCGGTCCGGGCGGCCTCGTGCGGCCGAGGCGCTGCTGGCCGAACTGGACCGGGGGACCGACGCGCTGGCCGTCCCGCTGGCCCGGGCCGCGCTGGCGGCGGGGCGCGGGATCGTGGCCGCCCACCGGGGTTCCCTGCCGGAGGCGGTCCAGTCCTTTGAGGACGCTCGCGCCCGGTACGAAGGACTGCCGGCCCCGTACCACGCGGCACTGGTGGCGGAACGGATCGCCCGCTGCCGGCTGTCCTGCGGGGACGGTGCGGCGGCGACGTTCAGCGCACTGGCCGCCGTTTTCGACGCACTCGGCGCGACCCGGGACGCGGCCCGCTGCCGGCACGCGTTCCGTTCGACGGGTGCGAAGGCGCCTTCGCGCCGAGGCCGCCGGGGCTACGGCGACGAGCTGTCGCCGCGCGAACGCGACGTCGTCCAATTGCTGGCGGACGGCCACACGAACCGGGAGATCGCTGAGGTGCTGTTCCTTTCGCGCCGCACGGTGGAGCAGCACGTGGCCAACGTCCTGCGCAAGCTCAAGGTGCGCTCACGCGGGGAGCTGATCGGCAGCCCGCGCGGCTGAGGCACCGGCAGGCGGGCCGGGACCGGGGAGAGGGCCCGGCCCGGTACTCCCCGCTGTGCGGAAACCACGTGGAGCGGGCGGTGGGTATGTTGTTCGCTCATGGAATGGTCTTCGACCACGCTGCGGATGTACCGGGCGCTCGCCGAGACCGGCTCGTTCACCGCCGCCGCGGCCTCCCTCGGCTACAGCCAGTCCGCGGTGTCCCGGCAGATCGCCGCCCTCGAGCGCGCGGCGGGGGAGCGGCTGGTCGAACGGGGAGCCGCCGGGGCCCGGCTGACCGCGGCCGGTTCGGTCCTGCTGCGGCACGCCGCCGCGGCGCTGGACGAGCTCGACCGCGCCGAACGCGCGCTGAGCGGGACCGCGCCCGGCACCGTTTCGATCCGCCTCGGCGTGTTCACCAGCGTGGGCGCGGCCCTGATCCCCGAGACGCTGGCGTTGATGCGGCGCCGCGCTCCGGAGGTGGAGGTGACCACCCGGGAAGGGTCCACGCCGGCGCTCACCCGCAGCGTCCGGGCCGGGACGATGGACGTCGCCGTCCTCTCCTCCCGCCTGCCCGCGAGGCCGCTCGACGACCAGGAGCCGCCGCTGGCGGTGGAGACGCTGCTCGAAGGCGACCTGCTGGTCGCGGTGCCGGCGCGCGGGGACCTCGGTCTCGGCGGTTCGGTCACGCTGGCCGAACTGGCCGCCGCGCCGTGGATCGCGAGCCCGTCGACGGCGGGCGAGCCGGCCATGGGGGTGTGGCCGGCGCTGCCCCGCCGGCCCGTGGTCAGCCACGTGGCCCGCGACTGGCTGGGCAAGCTCGCGCTGGTCGGCTCGGGCCACGGGGTCACGACCATCCCGCCCTACCTCGTGGGGACGGCCCCGGCCGGGGTGCGGTTCGCGCGGGTCGCCGACGGCGACCCGGTCACCCGGCGGGTGGTGATGGCCCGCCGGCCGGGCCCGGCCGGCGCCGCGACGTCCGCGCTCGGCGAATGCCTGCGGGCGGCCGCGGCCGGGCTCCCGCTGGCCTGAGGTCTCAGCCCGGGATCTTGTCCGCGGCGATGCGTTCGTCGAAGCCGGTCTCCGGGTCGAGCACCCGGCCCTCGATCCACCAGTTGGCCGAGGGCGACTCGATCACGTTGAGGGCGAGGTCGCGCCGCTGCAGGCCGGCGTCGCGGGTCAGGTTGGTGACGATCGCGGAGTACAGCGCCCGCAGGGTTTCCACCGGTCGCGGGCCGAAGTGGAGCTGGAGCGCGATGGTCTCGCGCCGTCGTTCGAGGCCGAACATGACGGGTTCGGTGACGAGGTCCTCGTCGGCCAGCTCGTGGAAGACGTGGAACCGGTCGTCCTCGGGGATGCCGAGCACTTCGACCAGGGCCGCGTGCACGGCGTCGGAGATGGCTCGCTTGTCCTCGGGCGTACGGCCCGAGCGCAGGTAGATCTTGGTCATCGGCATGGTGGGCCCTCTTTTCCTGGTACCGCGGCCGGTTTCCGGTGGCCGCCCGGCCACCGTAGGCCCGGGTTCACCGATGGGTCCAACGCATGATGTTCATGGTCGGTATGCAATTTGCGCATGGTTCGGTCCGCGTCGCCGGGTTTTGTCGGTGGCGGTGGGTAACGTCTGGTCCCGTGAACGTCGGGGAGCGCATTCAGGAGCTGGCGGACCGGATCGTGGTGCTGCGGGACGGGTACTACCGGGGTTCGCCGGTGGTGGCGGACGCGGAGTACGACGCGATCGAGGACGAGCTGAGGGGGTTGATCGAGGCGAATCCGGGGCTCGCCCCGGAGCCGAACCCGCTGGACCAGGTGGGTGCGCCGGCGGTGCTGCACGCGCCGATCCGGCACTCGCGCCCGATGCTGTCGCTGGACAAGGCGACCCGGCCGGAGCAGGTGGCGGCGTTCTTCGACCGGTTCCCCGGGCAGCCGGTGGTGGTGATGCCGAAGCTGGACGGGCTGTCCCTGGCCTTGGTCTACGAGGACGGCCGGCTGGCCCGGGCGGTCACCCGCGGTGACGGAACGACCGGCGACGACGTGACCGTGCTCGTGCGGGCGCTGGCCGAAGGGGTCCCGGAGCGGGTCGGCGCGGCCGGGCGGGTCGAGGTGCGGGGCGAGGCGGTGATGCTGCGGTCCACCTTCGCCGCCTACAACACCGCGCACCCGGGCAAACCGCTGATCAACCCGCGCAACGCGGCGGCGGGCACGCTGCGGGCCAAGGACCCGGCCGCGGTCGCCGAGCGGCGGCTGCGGTTCTTCGCCTTCGACCTGGACACCGAGCCCGACAGCGCCGAGACCGATCTGAACCGTGCACTGGACGCGCTCGGGTTCACCGCCGCCGACATGCGCCGCTGCGCCGACGCGGAGGGGGCGCAGGCGGTGATCACCGCGATCGAGCAGCGGCGCCACGAGCTGGACTACGACCTCGACGGCGCGGTGCTGCGGCTGGCCGACCGGGGCGCGTACGCCGCGGCGGGCACCCGGTCGAGCTCGCCGCGGGGCGCGCTGGCGTACAAGTTCGCCGCCGAGGAGAAGACCACGGTGCTGTCCGATGTGGTCTGGGACGTGGGCAAGACCGGCAAGATCGCCCCGGTGGCCCGGCTGGAGCCGGTGTTCGTGGGCGGGACCACGGTCACCCGCGCGACCCTGGCCAACCAGGAGGTGATCCGCGCCCGCGGCGTCATGATCGGCGACACCGTGCTGGTGCGCCGCGCCGGTGACGTGATCCCGTTCGTCGCCGGGGTGCTGGACGCTTCGAAGCGCACGGGCGCGGAGCGGGAGATCGTGCCGCCGTCGGCCTGTCCCTCGTGCGGGCAGCCGTCGACCGAGCAGGGCAACAGCCGGGAACTGTTCTGCACCAACGTCTCCTGCCCGGCCCAGACCGTGCGGCGGCTGATCCACTGGGCGTCGCGGGCGGCGGCGGACATCGACGCGATCGGCGGGGTGTGGATCGAGCGGCTGGCCGAGTCGGGCGATCTGGAGCACCCGTCGGACTTCTACCGGCTGACTCAGGGGCGGCTGCTGGAGTTCGACCGCATCGGCGAGGTCTCGGCCGCACGCATGGTCGAGTCGATCGCCGCGAGCCGCCAGGTCGGCCTGCGCCGCGCGTTGATCGGCCTGGCCGTCCCGCTGGCCTCCGACGGCACCGCGGCCCGGTTGTGCCGGGCCGGTTTCGGTTCCCTGGAGGAGGTCGCCGCCGCGGGCGTGGACGGGCTGGTGGCGGTGGAGGACATCGGCCCGAAGGTCGCCGCCTCCCTGATCGAGCACCTCACCCGGCTGCGCCCCGAGCTGGAGCGCCTGCGCGAACGCGGGGTCTCCCTGGACGTGCGCGAGGAGGACCTGCCCCCCGTGGTCGCGGCGGGCGCCCCCCTGGCCGGCCGGACCGTGGTGGTCACCGGCGCGATCAGCGACCCGAGATCGGGCGAGAAGGTTCCCCGCCCCACTTTCCAGCGCCTGTGCGAAAAAGCCGGCGCCACCATCGCCTCCTCGGTCTCGGCCGCCACCGACCTGCTGATCACCGGCGCCGAGGTGGGCGCGAGCAAACTGGCCAAGGCCGAGAAGTTCGCAGTGGAGGTGGTGGACCAGAGCACGGTCTGGGACCAGCTGATCGCCGCCGGGGTCGTCTGAGCCATCCGACCGCCCCGGGCCTGCGGTGGACCTGCTCGCCGAACCTGCGGCGGACCTTGCCGCCCCGGGTCTGCGGAGGGCTTGCGGCGCCGGGCCTGCGGAGGGCTTGCGGCCTTGGGTCTGCGGTGGACCTAATGGTCCGGGCCTGCCGCCTCAGGCGCCCGAAAGACCTATCGCTCCCGGCGTGCGGCAGACCTGCCGCCGGAGTCTGTTACCCCAGGTCTGCGGAGGGCCTGCCGCCTTGGGTCTGCGGAAGCCCTGCCGCTCCGGGTATGCGACGAGCCTGCCGCTTTAGGCACGCGAAAAACCTATCGCTCCGGGCGTGCAGCGGACCTGCAGCCGGAGTCTGCGGCGAGCCTGTTGCCCTAGGTCTGCGTTGGACCTGGCGCCTTGGGTCTGCGGTGGACCTGCCGCTCCGGGTCTGCGACGAGCCTGTTGCCCCAGGTCTGCGTTGGACCTGCCGCCTTGGGTCTGCAGAGGACCTGCCGCTCCGGGTATGCGAATAGCCTGCCGCTTTAGGCGCGCGAAAGACCTATCGCTCCGGGCGTGCGGCGGGACCTTGCTGCGCCGGGTTCGCGAAGGGCCTATTGCTCGGGCCCACGGAGGATCTGCCGCTTCGGGTGTGCGGTGGAACTGCTGTCCCTAGCCGGTGGGCGGTCTATCGCCCTGGCCGCCTGGAGCCGATTCCCGGGTGCGCTCCGGCCGGGTGGCGCGGCAGCGGGAGCCGGCCGTTCGGGCGGTTTGCTGTGCCGAGGACGCCGGAGCGGGGCGCCGCGATCGTCGTCCGGCTGGTGGTGCTGCCGGACGACGGACCGCGGGGCGGATTTTCGACGACGACGGGGTCGTCGCCTGGTGAACCGGGGATCAGGCGGCGTCGGTGCTCGCAACGTCGGTGACCTCGGCCGTGGTGCCCTTCAGCGGGGCGTCCGCGGGCCACGCGACGGTGGTGGAGTCACCGTTCGGCCCGGTCGGCAGGTTGAGGTTGACCACGGTGGGCTGGAAGGTGGCCGGCGCCGCCGAGTCCTGCAGGATGCGGGATTCGGCCGGGTGCCCGGCGCGCAGGTTCACCGGCTGGGCCGGGCTGCCGTCGGTGCGGTCCGGGGTCACGACGGTGTTGCTCGCGTCACCTTCACCGTGGCCGCGCGTGAAGGTGACCGCGGTGGGCACGCCCTCCAGCTTGCAGTTGGTCGTGGGGTTCGCGGCCGTGTAGTTCAGCACGAACGCCTCCTGGCCGGCGGAGTGCGACTGGTCCGGCGTGACCGTCACGACGACGTCGCCGGAGCCGCACGGGGTGTCGGAGGGCATGGCCGAGGCCGCGCCGCCGGTGAGCAGCAGGCCGCCGGCCGCGATCCCGCCGGCCACGGTGATCGAGGCGAGGGTCTTCAGCTTGGTGTTCATCAGCTCTCCTTCAGGTAGGGGCACGGCGGTGGTGCGGCCGCGCCGCTCGAACTGCCGGATGGTGCACCGTCTCGGCTCTCACTGGTAGAGATCCCTGAACGGGGCCCGGCGATGCGTCATCGTGGTATGGACCTCTCCGACGCAACCTGGAGCCGCCCCGCACGTCCGTACGGGCGGAACCCGGACGATCAGCCGGTGCCGCACCGGCGAATCGCCGATGCAGCTCGAAACGGACACCGATGCCCGCGCCGCATTGTCCAAAATGGACCCTTGCTGTCGGGCTTCGTCACCCGGCGCCGCTTGTGGGCCGCGCGATCAGGGGAGACCGGCGGCAACGCTGCACCGCCGCGCCCGAGCGTGAGCGCTCCGGTCTTCGCCTACTCCCGCTCCATCCGGGTCGGCCCACCCGGCGACCGGCCGGGCTCCTGCGGGGTGAGCGCGGCGGCGCACGAGGTGAGGTCGTGCAGCAGCCGGCTCTGCTGGGCGGCGGAGAACGGTGCGAGCATCCGCTTCTCGACCGCCCGCACCGCGGTGCTGGCGGCCAGCAAGTGCGTCCGGCCGGTGGGGGTGAGCCGGCTCGGCCGGGCCCGGCCGTGGTCCGCGGTGGCCGGGCGGGCGACCAGGCCACGGTCCTGCAGTCCGCGCAGCACCAGGTTCATCGACTGGCGCGTGACGAACGTGGCCCGCGCCAATTCCGCGTTCGACAGCCCCGGCTGCTGTGAAAGCACTTCGAGGCAGGAGTACTGCGGGACGGTCAGGTCCAGCGGGCGCAGGGCGGCGTCCATGGCCGTGCGCAACGCGGTCGCCGCTTGTTTCAGCACGTAGCCGACCGCCTGGTCCAGGTGTCCGACCGGTTCGCCTTGACTCATGTCAGCAGCATGACATACTTTCTGTGTGTCAGTATATTGACATCGAGGAGGGTCATGACCCGCCATGAGGTGACCGTCGAGGTGCTCGGGCCGTGGACGCTCGAGACCGGCAAGCGGTTCTGGGAGGGTTTCGCGCCCGCCGCGCTGCCCGTACGGGACGATCCGGGCGAGCTGCGGACGACGTTCCGCGTCGAGGGCGACTGGAGCCGGGCCGAGGTCGTGGTCACCCAGCAGGACGCGGCGGCGCGCATCGTCGTGACCGGTGACGGTGATCTCGGCCGGGCGGCCGCGCAGGCCGGCCGCTTCCTCTCCCTGGACGTCGACGCCCGCGGCTGGCCCGGCCTCGCCCGGCGCGACCCCGTCCTCGCCGATGCCCAGGCCCGGTGGCCCGGCCTGCGGCCCTGCGGTTTCCATTCGCCCTACGAGGCCGCGGTGTGGGCCGTGCTGTCCCAGCGGGTGCAGATCGCCCAGGCCGCGCGCCTGCGCGAAGACCTGATCAGCCGGCACGGCGAGGACGGCGCCCTCCCCGCCCCACACCGGTTGCGCGCCGTCGAACTCGATCTGCCCGGACGCAAGGCCGAGTACCTGCACGCCGTCGCGGAGGCCACCTTGGACGGTCTGCTCACCACGGAGTCCCTCCGGGCCGAAGAGGCCGGGGAAGCGGTCCGCCGGGTCCAGCAGGTGAAGGGCCTCGGGCCGTTCGCCGCCGAACTGGTCGTCCTGCGCGGCGCCAACGCCCCGGACGCCGTCCCGGCCCACGAGCGCCGGCTGGCCCAGGAGGTCGCTCATCGTTACGGCGCGGGTCGCACGCTCGCCGAGGTGTCCGAGGCCTGGCGGCCGTTTCGCACCTGGGCCGCGGTGCACCTGCGGATCCTGCGCGAGGAGCGCACCCACGCCCGGTAGCGGAAGGAGACGGGGAACACAGAAGCGGCCCGTGACGATCTCCGGTCGGCCGGGTCCTAGGGGGTGTGGAAGCGAAACGGGACACCGCGAGCTTCCACCCCTGAACCCCGAAGAACCGAGGAGGCGTCATGACGAACCCGAACCCGAGCCCGGCCGCCGCCAAGACCCCGGCCCACTCGACCGAGGTCGAGAAGGCCACCACCGGTGCCCTCGTTTCGAAGCAGGGCACGACGACCATCGCCGACAACGTCGTGGCCAAGGTCGCGGGTCTCGCCACTCGTGAGGTTTCCGGGGTGTACGACCTCGGCGGCGGTGCGGCGCGGGCGTTCAGCGCCCTCCGCGAGCGCATTCCGGGTGCTTCCGCTTCGGTCGCGCAGGGGGTTTCGGTCGAGGTCGGCGAGAAGCAGGCCGCCATCGACCTGCAGATCCTGGTCGAGTACGGCGTCTCCATCGCCGACCTGTCCCGCTCGGTGCGCAAGAACGTGATCGGCGCGGTGGAGCAGATCACCGGGCTCGAGGTCGTCGAGGTCAACATCAACGTCTCCGACGTGCACATCCCGGGCGACGACGAGGGCGACGAGCCCCGGGTCGACACCGGCCGCGTGCAGTGACCCCCGGCGTCGAGCCCGACGCCGATCGCATCGCCGGTGCGGCGACGGCCCTCCCGGACGTGGCGGGCCTGCCCCTCGGCCGGTTCGCCGGGGTCAGGGCCTGACCTCGGGGGGCACGCCACCCTCGCCGCTCGGCGGCGGCCGCGGTCGTCCGTGCCGAGCCGGACGGCGAACTCACCGCCCTCCGCCACCGGCCCGGCACCGAGGAGCCCTACCGAGCCGGAACGACCGGCAGCAGCAGTACCGGCCGCTGCCCGTCCCGGCTGGTCAGTGTGCTCACCCCGGAGTAGGCCGGCCGGTCGCGGTCGCCCGGCAGCTCGTGCCAGTAGGCGCCGCTGCCGCGCAGCTCCCGCCCGTAGGTCCGCTCGTGGGGGCCCGGGAGGTGGTGGGTGTAGTCCTGGCCTCGCACCGAAAGCCCGATGCGGTACCCGGCCGGGGCGACGATCGAAAGCGGCCAGATCTCCACGTCCGCCTCGTAGACCTCCCCGGGGTTCACCGGTGCCGCAGCGGTGTGGGCGTGCCACGGGCGGTACGGCCGGGAGCGCTCCGGGTCCGGCGCGCGCTGCGAGAGGCGCAGCCAGCCCTGGCCGAGCGGGCCGTGGGGTTCGAACGCGGTGGGGAAGAGCACTTCGTCGCCGTCCGGGGCGAACAGGTGCATCGTCACGAAGAGGTCCGCGTCCTCGGTGGTCGAGGCCACGAACAGCTTCACCGCGGCGGGGCCGGTGATCTCCACCTCGTGCTCCAGCGCGGGCAGGGTGAACAGCACGCCTTCGGACCGGGCCTCGAACGAGATCTCCTGCTCCCCGCCCGGCGCCGACCCGGTCAGCGAGCCCTCGTCGAGATCGAGGTGGTAGGGGGTCCAGCCGGTGCGGGCGAGCGGCCACTCCTGCTCCGGGCGGACGAAGAAGCCGTCCGGGGTGCGGACCTTGAGCTGGACCGGGGGCCGCCGGTCCCAGCCGTTGTCCTCGCCCTTGAGGAAGTGGTCGAAGAACGCCCGCTGCAACCCGACCCCGTAGTCGGTGTAGAACTCGGTCCAGTGCTCCAGTCCGTGGACCTCCAGCCACTTCCGGGGCGAAGCGATCCGGGAGTACGCCTCGAAGTTGCCCCGTGAATGCAGGCCCATGCCGCCCCAGTTCGAGGCCGACAGCGTCGGCACGGTGATCTTCTCCAGCACCGCGGACCGGCGGCGGTAGTAGTCGTTCTCGTACGGGTTCGCCCGCAGCACGTCACCGATCGCGATGGCGTTCGCCGCCAGTTCCCCGGGGGTCCGCACCGGTTTCCCGGACACGCGGCGGCCGGTGTGCGGGTTCAGCGGCGCCGCACCGCGGCCGTGCTGGACCCGGGTGACCTGGTACGGCATCCAGCTCGGCAGGAACTCGGTCGGGATGCCGCCGTGGTGGGTGTACTCGCGGTAGTAGTCCGAGGCGCCTTCCCACGGGCAGATCGCGGCCAGGTGCGGCGGCGCGAGCTCGGCCACCTGCCACTGGTTGCTGGCCAGGTAGGAGATGCCGAGCATCCCCACCTTCCCGTTGCTCCACGGCCGGGTGCCGGCCCATTCGACGCTCTCGTACAGGTCCTGGGTCTCGCGCGGTGAGAAGAAGTCGATCGCGCCCTCGCTGCCGCCGGCCCCGCGGGTGTCGATCCGCACGCAGGCGTAACCGTGGGGCACCCAGCGCTCGGGGTCGGGGTACTCCCACACCTGGTAGGCGTTGGTCGAGTGCTCGCAGACCTCGGGGTGCTCGGTCAGCAGAGCTTGGAACTGCGAGGGAAAGCCCTCCTGGAACGACAGCCCCTTGCCGTACGGGCCGGCCGCCAGCAGCACGGGGTGCGGCGCGTCGTCGTCGGGGCGGAAGACGTCGGCGGCCAGGGTCACGCCGTCGCTCATCGTGATGCGGACGTCCCAGTCGACGCGCATACCGTCGCGCAGCTCGCTCCGGGGTGGGTAGTGCTCGGTCACGAGAGGTCCTTTCGTCGGGCTCGAACGACTCGGCGGGCCGGGAGGCGATCAGGCCGCCGTTCGATCGGCGGGGTCCGAGCCGCATTTATGTAAGAAAACTTGCGTTAAGCGAGTATGGGCGCGCGGAAGCCACTAACGCAATATTTCTTGCAGAACTGTGGTGCGGGGCTCAGTGCTGCCCGAGCAGGCGGTCGACCAGCACGTCCAGGGCTTCGCCGGGTGGCTGGTACCCGAAGATGGCGCGCAGGTAGATCGGCGCGAGCACGACGTCGAAGACCTCGGCGACCGTCGGCGGGTTCGCGCGGCGGGTGGAGTCGTGGTCGATCGCCCGCTGGATCTGGCTGGTCCGCTCGAGCAGGTAGGCCGCGGCTTCCTCGCGGTGGGGGGAGGCGTTCGGCTGCTGGAGGGCCGAGCCGGCCGCGGCCAGCGCGCGGTAGAGGGCGAAGCCTTCGTGGGTGCTGACCTGCTCGGCCACCGACCGGGCCCAGTCCAGCAGGTCCGCCCGCAGGTCGCCGGTGTCCGGGAACGGCGACTCCTCGTTGAGGTGCGTCACGGCCACGTCGAGGACGAGGGACTCGATGGTCTTCCAGCGGCGGTAGACGGTGACCTCGTGGACGCCCGACCGTTCGGCCACCTCGCGCACGGAAATCGGGTCGCGCCCCTCGCCCAGGAGCGTGCGCACGGCCGCGTGCACGGCGAGCCGGGTGCGCGCGGTACGCCCTCCGGGCCGGGCGCGGTCCCCGGATGCCTCGGTCATCCCGGCAGATTAGCCGAGGTGGGCAGGAGGAGGTGGGTACAGCACTGAGGCCGCCTCCGGTTTCCCGGAAGCGGCCTCAGCCGATCTTCAGCTCACGCCAGGGTGAGGCCGTAGGAGGAGAGCTCGCGGGTCAGCGGGTAGAAGTAGCTGACCGACGGGCTGCCCCCGGAAAGGGTGCCGAGGCCCTTCGAGCCGTCGTAGGCCGGGCCGCCCGAGTCACCGTGGTCGGTGTGGGCGGTGGTGCCGAACTCGTGGTTGAGCACGCCGACGTCGAAGTTCACCGACTGGTCGACCGAGGTCACCTGGCCGGTGCCGCCGCCGGTGGTCGAGCCCTGCTTGGAGATGCGCTCGCCCACCTTCGGGGCCGCGGCGCTGGTGATGGCCTGGCCGGTGTTGATGCGGCCGGGCCCGCTGCCGTTGGGCCGGGTCAGCAGGCCGGAGTCGGCCCCGGGGCAGTCGCTTTCCACGACCCGCGCACCGCTGACGTCGCCGCCGCTCCAGGTGCCGCCGAGGTTGGTGCAGTGCCCGGCGGTCAGCAGGTAGGGGGTGCTGCCGCGCTTGACGTTGAAGCCGAGCGAGCACCGGGCCTGGCTGTTCTGGATGGCGTCGCCGTCGGCGATGTAGAGCTCGAGCTTGCCGGTCCGGTGCTCGATTCGCACGCTGTCGCCGTACTGCTTCGCCGCGGTGGTCACCTTTTCCGCGGTGGCCGGAGTGGCCGCCGAATAAACGGTCACCACGACCTGGTTGGTCGAGGTGTCGATGCCCCAGGCGGTCTGCGGGACGTCACGGACGGAGTCGAGCTTTTCCTTGACTCCGGTCAGCGCCGCGAAACTGTGGCTGACCTTTTTCGCGGTGAGGCCGGCGGCCTGGACTTTCTGCGCTCCGGCGTCGTTGAGCACCGTGACGACGGCTTTACCGTTGTCGAGGTAGTAACCCCCGGACGCGTCCCCCAGCGCGGCCAGCACCTGGTCGGCCTGCGCGATGGCGGTGTTCTGGGCCTGGGCGAACGCGGCCTCGGCCGACATCGGCGCGGGGGCGGCGCCGGCCGGGGCGGCGCACAGCGCGCACGCCAGCGCGCCGGCGGCGAAAGCGGTCAAACCGGCGAATTTCTTCCGTGCGGTCATCAACATCCTCCGAGCAGGGTTTGGGAAGACGAAAGAGAGCTGCGGTGCGCACACTGGGGGAAGCGAGGAGAACTATCCCCAGCATCGGAGTGGGACACCACCGACGAAAGTCGGCTTTTCACCGGGATCTCACATTGTTTTTCCGGTGACCGGAATCATCGGTGAAGACTCAGCCGGTAACGGAATGCAGCCGCGATTTACCACGGTCGGCGGAATGTTGGTGCATTGGCGAGCCGGCCGTTCACTACCGGTGGCCGGGAACCTCGCGGTGCCCGTTCGCCGGTTCACGCCCGCGCGCGGGCGTAAAGTTCCCGGTATGCGGATCGGCGAGCTGTCCCGGCGCACGGGGGTGAGCGCGCGCTCCCTGCGGTACTACGAAGCTCAGGGCCTGCTGGCCAGTTCGCGCTCCGAAACCGGCCAGCGGCACTACTCCGACGCCGGGGTCGAGCGGGTCGCGCTCATCCGCCGGCTGTTCGACGCCGGCCTGTCCAGCCGGGTGATCGCCAGTGTGCTGCCGTGCGTGGACACCCCCGGCGACGTGGACGTGGTCGAGTCGGCGTTCGAGACCATGGTCCGCGAGCGCGACCGGATCGACGCCGACATCGCGCACCTGGTCGAAACCCGCGACGCGCTCGACGGGCTGATCCGCGCCAACGGCCGGCACCAGGCGCACCTGTCCGCCCAGCCCGCTTAAGACGGTGACCCGCGTCTCAGCGGCTTGCCCCTGACACCGGTGTCAACGCCCAGCATGGCCACAGCGCCCGGGAACCACCGGGCCCGGTGCTCCGGGAGGACGTGAAATGGGACAGGCGTGGGGTTTCCGCCGTTACGGCGGACCCGAGGTGCAGGAGTCGTTCGACCGGCCCGATCCCACCCCCGGGCGCGGTGAGGTGCTGATCCGGGTCGCCGTCGCCGGGGTGAACCCCCTAGACCACCTGCTGCGCGCCGGGCTGGTGCCCGGGCTCGACGGCGGGCGCCCGTTTCCCCGGGTGCTGGGCATGGAAGCCGCGGGAACCGTGCTCGCGCTGGGCGAGGAGGTCGACGGGCTCGAGGTGGGTGACGCGGTCTTCGGCTTCGCCCTGACCGGCGGCGGCACCTACGCCGAGACGACGGTGCTGACTGCGGAGAACACCGCCCGCGTCCCGGCCGGTCTGTCCACGACCGTGGCGGCGGCGCTGCCCGTGGCCGGGACGACCGCGGTGGACGCGCTCGACCAGCTCGACCTCCCCGGCGGCGCCGCGCTCCTGGTCAACGGGGTCGGCGGCGGGGTCGGCCTCGCCGTGGCCCGGCTGGCCGTCGCGCGCGGGCTGCGGGTGACCGGCACCGGGAGCGCGGGCAAGCGCGAGCCCGCCGAGGCCGCCGGGGCCCGGTTCCTGGACTACCCCGCCGCCGACGTCGTCGAAGCGGCCCGGGAGCTGGTCCCGGACGGGTTCGACGGGATCGTCGACCTGGTCGGCGGCGCCTCGCTGCGGGCGGTCGCCCCACTGGCCCGCGATCCCCGCACCGTCATCTCCGTGGGTGACGCGTCGGTGTCCGGACTCGGCGGTCGTTTCGTCGAACGCCGTCTCGATCGCGGCAACCTGGAGCGCTCCGCCCGGCTGGCCCTCGAAGGGGACCTGGCGCCCGTGATCACCGCGGTCCACCCGCTTTCCGACGCCCCGGCCGCCCTGGCCGCGGTCGAGCACGGTCACCCCTCCGGCAAGGTGGTGATCAGGGTGTCCTGAGCGGTCCTCCCGCCCCGGCGGCCGCCCGGCCCCCGGTCAGTGGGCGAGGACGAACTGGTGCCCGTCCCACCGCCACGACTTCTTCACCGCGCTGGTCCCGCATTCGGCCAGCGGCTGGTCCGGGTTGCAGTCCTCGGTCTGCAACTGCCCGCCGGTCAGGGCCAGGCCGTGGGAGACGCCGCTGTTGCGGCTGTCCACGGTCGGGCCCGCCGGGGCGAGGTTGCCGCCGGGCTGGGCGGTGATGATGCCCCACCCGGAAGAGCCGTCGGTGTAGGCGATGGCGTTGCCGGTGCTGTCCTCGCTGAAGGCGCCGTTCAGCACGAAGGTGGCGTGCTTCATCCCGGACAGCACCGCGCCGGTCGCCTTGGCCCCCGGCGGGGCGTGGTGACCGGGGGTGTAGGGGTAGGAGCCGGTGCTGTCCTTGTGCCAGCCCTCCGGGCTGTCGGTCCAGAAGCCGACGTGTCCACTTTGGTCGTAGGTGATGGCCTCGAACCCGGTGGGGACGGCCACCACGAGGGCCTGCTGACCGGGCACCTTGGCGAGCAGCTGCGCCTTCGACTGCTGGGCCGGCGCCGAATCCCCGGTGGGCGTGGAACTCGGCGTGGGCTGGGTGGCCGCCGACGAGGCGGTCGGCGCGGCCGGCGTGGACGGGGCGCCCGCGGAGGCGTCCGGACCACCGTTGCCGCACCCGGTCAGGACGACCCCCGCCGCGGCGAGCAGCACCCCTGCCGTCGTCGCTTTCCTCGCGTGCCTCATGAGCTGACTCCTCCCGTTCCGCTTGGCTTGCCTCTACCCGGGAAGACGTGCAGCGAGTCTTCAGGTTGGCCCGCTTGCCCGAAAGGGCCGACCGGCGTCCTCCGTCCACTGAGGACCCCGCCGGGCCGCCGCGCGCGGTGATCGTGGGCCCCGCGGCGCGCGGCGACCGTCCGGTGGCACCCGATCACGCCGGCCCGGGGCCGCTCCCGGTCCGGCTGGTGACCTGCCGCCAGCGCCGGGTCAGCGCCCGGCCCAGCACGAACAGCACGGCACCGTTGAGCAGGTGCCAGAGGAAGTGGGTGCCGAGCGGGAACCAGGCGCAGATGCCGGTGTCGACGCTGCGGAACACCAGGGCGCCGGCGAACAGGATGGCCGCCGAGGCGAACGCGGGCCAGTGCTCCGCGCGTTCCGGATCAGCGGATCGGGCGAGGGCCACCGTGAGCCCGGCGAGGGTGGCCAGCACCGGGAGGTAGGGCAGCGAACCGTTGAGGCTGTGGCTGCCGAACCCGGCGGCGGTCACCCCGCAGAACGTCGCGAACCCCAGCACCGCCAGCCCGGCGCGCCGCCACCTCCACTGCCAGAACCAGTGGAAGTACGCGGCGAGGTAGCAGCAGACGAAGAGGCCGATCGGAGCCACGTCCAGCCCCTGCGACCACCGGGTGGCCAGGGTGTGGAAGACGAAGCTGCCCACCCCGATCGTGGCCATCAGCCCGGTGAGCACGGTCAGATCGACCGGAACCGGCGGCCCGGCCCGGCGTTGCGCCCGCCAGAGCAGCACGGCCGCGAGCAGGAACACGGCGTTGCTCAGCGCGTTGACCGGTTCGGCCCAGAACGCCGGTGAGACCCGCTCGCAGTAGTCGTCCAGGTGGTCCGGCCAGGGCATTCCGTCGGCTTCCGTCCTCGGTGGTCTTCCCGGCCAGGCTACGGGAGCGTTCCGGGGGCGGGTTCACGCGGATCGGCTTTTCGCCTCCACCGCTGGGCCGGGCCGGCGCGTTTCCGGGGCGGAAACGCCGGAAACCGTGGTGCGCCCGGCGATCGGTGCGCACCACGGTCCACGGTCGCGGGTATCAGCTCTGGGAGAGCGCACCCATCGCGTTGATCTCGTCGACGTCGCCGGTGCTGAAGAAGTCCCACGGGACGGTGACGAAACCGCCGTCGCCCCAGCTGTTGCCCCAGCTGTTCTCGATCTTCACGCCCTGGGAGTTGTAGGCCACGATGGTGACCTCGTGTCCGCCGACGACCGGGTCGCTGGAGGAGTCACCGGGCAGGTAGGAGTAGTCGCTCGCGCTCGAGCTGTCGAGGTCCATGAAGCTCTGGTGGACGTTGAACCCGATGGCGACGGGCTGGCCCTGGGAAATGGCGTTCTCGATGGCCTTCTTGGCGGAGCTGCCACTGGTGGGGAGCTCGGTGAAGCCGGAGATCCGGTAGTGCGCGGCGTTGGTCCGCTCATTCCGGTCGGGCTGGGTGGTGTAGTCGAAATCGCCCTGCCAGTAGTCGGATTTCGTGTCGATTCCCTGCTTCTGCTCCATCGGCAGGGCGACCGAGGCATTGGTGCCCTCGTCCTGGCCCTTGGCGATCTGGGAGTAGATGAACATCGGCGCCATCGGCTTGCCGCTGATCTTCTGCTCGTTCATGAGCACGCCGTAACCGGTGTAGCCGGTGGCCCAGGTCACGCAGGAGCCGACCTGGCCCTGGTCGCCCGGCGAGAGCGCGTACTTCGTCAGGTCGTAGCTGGTGGGCGCGGCCCCGGCCCGGTTCCGCACCGGGAGCGCGGCGGAGTGCGCGGTGGCGCTGTGCGCCGCCTTGGCTTCCCGCAGTCCGGCGAGGTTGAGTCCCATGCCGTGCTTGACGCCGTGGTGCGGGGTGGCGGCCGACGCCGGGGCCGCGGCCGCGGCCAGCCCGGCCGCGAGCACGACCGCAACAACCGACGCTTTTTTGATCTGCATCCTCGACTCCTTCGGACATGCAGAAAATAAAATGGGGGTTTGGGGAGAATTCGCGTTCAAGTGAACAACGCGTAGACAATGTAGGACCAGCGATCTGAGCGCTACCACCTACGAACGGATGGTCTGGATCATGGGACCCGCAGATCGCCGGGAATATCGAGTAACCCACCAAAAAGGACTTAGGGGACGGGTGCCCGCGATCCGGTCGGCGCCGGGTGGCGCGTGCGCACGATCGTCGGTCTCCGGCCGGGGGAAGTTCACGCGGAGTTGGTTTCGGCTGGATTGGATGGGCCGGACCCCACCACCGGCGCCGCACCGAGGAGCACCCATGCCCACCGATCCCCCCACCCCGGCCCCCGGCCCCTCGCGCCGCCGCTTCCTGCAGGGCGCGGGCGCCGCCGCCGGGGCGCTGGTGCTCGGCGGGATCGCCGAGCCGGGCTCCGCGAACGCCGCGGCGGACCCGCGGTACCGGCTGCCCCGCGGATTCCGGGGCGACCTGTCCGACCTCCGGCACGTGGTGATCCTGATGCAGGAGAACCGTTCCACCGACCACTACTTCGGCACGCTGCCCGGCGTCCGCGGGTTCGGCGACCGGCAGGCGCTGCGGTTCCAGGACGGCACCAGCGTGTTCCAGCAGAAGGACGCCTCCGGCGCGATCGTGACGCCGAAGGTCGACGACGGCCGGTGGGGCAACGACCACGGGGCGTGGGGCGACGCCGAGCACCGCAAGTGGGACCTGTGGGTGCAGCACAACGGTCCCAGTTGCATGAACTACCACAGTGACGCGTACATGAGCTTCTACCACTCGCTGGCCGCCCGGTACACGATCGCCGACCAGAACTTCTGCTCCGAGTTCGGGCCCACCGACCCCAACCGGAAGTACCTGTGGAGCGGCACGTCCGGCACCGAGACGGGCAACACCGACGAGTCGAACTACAGCCGGCCCTGGATCACGGTGCCCGAGCAGCTCCAGGAGGCCGGCCTCGGCTGGCGCCTGTTCTCCGACAACAGCGGCAACGGCCGCCAGGGGTACCTCAGCTCGTGGATCGGCGACTACGGCGACAACGAACTCAAGTACTTCAAGGGTTTCGACCCGCGGGGCCTGCCGGCCGACGACCCGAAGCTGCGGCCCGGCACGGGGCTGATCTGGCGGGGCAACGCCACGTACTACTCCGGCGCGACCTCGCCGGACGACGACTCCGAGGCCAACCTCGACGCGGTCCTCGCGGACTTCCGCGAAGCCTGCCGCCCGGGCGCGGAACACCCGCTGCCCGAGGTTTCCTGGCTCGTCGCGCCCTACGGCTGGTCCGAGCACCCGGACGCGGACACCCGCCACGGTGAGCGCTACACCAAGCGGGTGCTCGACATCCTGCAGGGCAACCCGGAGATCTGGGACCACACGCTGTTCATCCTCGACTACGACGAGAACGACGGGAAGTTCGACCACGTGCTGCCGCCGTTCCCCGAGCCCGGTACCGCGGGGGAGTACGCGGGCTCGTACCCGCTCGGCTTCGGCCCGCGCGTGCCGATGCTGCTGGTCTCCCCGTGGACCCGGGGCGGGTACGTCGCCTCGGAGGTCTTCGACCACACCTCGACCATCATGTTCCTGGAGAAGTGGGCGGCGCACCTGGGAAAGCCGTTCCGCTGTCCCCACATCACCGGCTGGCGCCGATCGATCTCGGGCGACCTGACCAGCGCGATCGACTTCGCCCACCCGAGGACCGGACCGGTGCCCCTCGCGGACCCGGCCGCCGAGCAGCCGGTGCGGATCGAGGCCGGCCACCTGAAGCCGCGGCCGCTGGGCTTCCACCCGCACGCGACCGTCTCGGCGGACCGCCGGGGCCGGGTCACCGCGAAGATGACCCTGGCCGGCGGTCCGGCGGGCAAGGCGGTGAGCTTCCAGGTGTTCCCGGACAAGCACAAACCGTTCTCCAGCACGCCGTTCACCGTCTCCGGGACCGAGCCCCGCGAGTACACCTGGGACACCGGGGAAACCGGCGGCGAGTACGCGTTCTCCATCTACGCCAACGACGGCTTCGTGCGCTCGTTCGCCGGGAAGGTCTCGCCCACCGGCCGTGACCCGCGGGTGGACGTCGACCTGCTGCGGCCGAACTTCCTCGAACCCGAGGCGCGCGTGCGGTTCATCCTGCACAACAACACTTTCAAGCCCCTGCGCTACCGGCTGACCGCGAACGACTTCGGCGGCGGCCCGCGCACCGTCACGGTGCCGGCCCTGCTGCCGGCGATCCTGACGTGGCCCACCGAAAACGGCTACTACGACGTGATCGTGACGGTCGAAGGCGACGACACCTGGCAGCAACGCTACGCAGGCCGGATCGCCACAGCCCGCTGACGCCCGGCGATATCGATACTTGCCAATATCGATATCGAGCAGTATCGTTTTTGGCATGGCACCGAGCGAGGCCGGGAAGGACCCTCCGGCGAAAGCGGGACGCAGGCGGGACCACGCCCGGGACGCGGTGATCCTCGACGCGGCCCTGGAAGTGCTGGCCGAGACCGGGTACGAGGGCATGACCATCGACCTGGTGGCCGCGCGGGCGGGGATGGCGCGGGCCACGGTGTACCGGCGCTGGGCGAGCAAGACGGACCTGGTGCTGGCCGCGGCGGCCCGGTTGAGCGCCACCGACGCCGACCCGGACCGGTTGCCGGACACCGGCAGCTACCGGGACGACGCGATCGCCGCGTTCGTCCCGGACGGCGCCGGGGACCAGCGGCTCCGGCTGCAGGTCGTGTCCGGTCTGCTCGCGGTGGCCCGGACCGATCCGCGGTTCGCCGAGGCCGCGACCCTGGCCGGGATCGAGCCCTGGATCGAGCTCAACCGGAGGCTGATGCGCCGCGCGGTGGACCGCGGGGAGTTCCCCCCGGGCGACATCGACACCCTCGCGCAGGTCATCCCCCTGCTGTGCCTGAGCCGCGCGCTGCAACAGAAGCCCATCACCGCCGAGTTCTCCCGGACCCTGCTCGACGGCGTGATCATCCCGGCGCTGCGGGCCGGGAGCCGACCCGCGCAAGACCGGCCGGGGCCGCACCGCTGAAACGATCGTTTTCCCTTCCACACCAGGAGATCTCCGATGAGCGTCACCACCACCACCCACCTCAACTTCCGCGGCGAAGCCCGCCAGGCGCTGGAGTTCTACCAGTCCGTGTTCGGCGGCCGGCTGATGATCGCCACCTACGGCCAGTTCGGCGTCCCCCAGGACGACCCGGACGGCGGCCCCTCCGGGTTCGCCCCCTTGCCGCCCGGCGCCCCGGACGCGGACCGGGTCGCCTTCGGGGTCGTGACCGGTGAGAACGGCTTCCGCGTGGCCGCCTACGACGTGTTCGGCAGCACCGGCGAAGGGCTGGCCGGGACCGGCGCGGCCACCGGGCGCCGGGCCGGCGGGCTGACGCACGACGAATCGCTGTTCCTCATGCTCAACGGCGACACCCTCGAAGACCTCAGCGGGCCGTGGAAGGCGCTGTCCGAAGGCGGCACCGTCATCGCGCCGCTGCCGTCCGCCGGCGAGACCTCGCCCTACAGCATGCTCACCGACCGGTTCGGCGTCACCTGGATCTTCGGCGTCACCCCGGCGCACTGACCTCGCCGCACCGGCTCGCGCCCAGGCCCGGCGCTGGTGGCCGGGTCGGTCGATTAGTCTGCCGTCACCATGGTTGACGGCGGGTGGATGGCGAGGGGTGCCCGGGTGCCCGAAGGTGGGAGCCCCCGGGCCGGCGAGGCGGGCCGGCTGGCGGCGTTGCGGGACACCGGGCTGACCGCGGCGCCCGATCCGGGCATGGAGCGGTTCGCGCGGCTGGTGGCCGGGGTGCTCGGTGTCCCGGCCGCCCTGGTTTCGCTGGTCGAGCCGGATCGGCAGGTGTTCCCCGGTCTGGCCGGGCTCGCCGGTCCGTGGGCCGCGGACCGGAGCACCCCGCTGACGCACTCGCTGTGCCGGCACGTGGTCCGGTCCGGAGAACCGCTGGTGCTGCCCGACACCCGGCGCGACGACCGCTGGTGCGCCGACCCCGCCGCCGGCGACCTGACCGTCGCCGCCTACGCGGGGGTACCGCTGACCGACGCCGACGGCCACGTCCTGGGATCGTTGTGCGCGATCGACACCAGTCCCCGCGAGTGGAGCGCGGCGGAGCTGGACTACCTGGAGGACCTGGCCGCGGCCTGCTCGGCCGAGCTGCGGCTGCGGATCGTGTCCCGTCGTTCCGCCCTCGCCCAGCGGCACGCGCAGGAGGCCGGGCGACGGGCCGACGAGTCGACCGCCCAGGCCAAGATCGCGCTGAGCCGCTCGGAGCTGCTGCTGCGCGCGGCGGAGGACCTCGGCGGCACCTCGAGCCTGGCCGATGTGCGCAGGCAGGTCCGGGATCTGGTCACCAGCGACCTCAAACCCAGCTACGTCGGCCTGATCCTGGTCGACGGGCACCGGCTGCGCCGCCTGGTCGACCTCGACCACGAAGCCGGGTCCGCGGTGGAGCACACCTACGAGCACTACGGCCTCGACGACGCGTGGCCCACCGCCCGCGCCGCCCGGGACAACACCACCGTCATCGTGCAGGGCGCCGACGACCTGATCGAGAGCGGTTACAGCGCCGAAGCGGCCGCCGCCTGGGCCGCGCTGGGGCTGTGCACCGCGATCTGCGTCCCGCTGCCCGGTACCCACATCCCCCTCGGCACCCTGGTCATCGGCTGGGACACCAGCCACGAACTCGACGTGGTCGAGCGGGCCGTGGTCACCGCGCTGGCCGGCTACACCGCCCGCGCGGTCGAACGGGCCCAGTTCCTCGACGATCGCGTCAGCGTCGCCCGGCAGCTGCAGGAAGCCATGCTCACCGAGCTCCCGGAACTGGAAGGGCTCGACGTCGCCGCGCTCTACCGGCCCGCGGCCAGCGGGGAGCTCGTGGGCGGCGACTGGTACGACGCCTACCCGCTGCCGCCCGCGGCCGGGGACGGCGGGGCCGCGGCGACGGTGGCGATCAGCATCGGCGACATCACCGGTCACAACATCCGGGCCGCGACCCTGATGGGGCAGTGGCGCAGCATGCTGCGCCAGGCCGACCTCGACCACCCCGGGGCCGGGCCCGCCCGGATCGTGTCCGCGCTCGAGCACGCCAACCGCGCCCTCGGCCTCCACGCCTCCGGCACCCTGGTCCACGCCCACCTCCGGCCCGCCGGGGACGGGAGCTGGCTGCTGAGCTGGACCGCCGCCGGGCACCCGCCGCCGCTGCTGCGCCACCCGGACGGCACCGTCGAGCAGCTCGACCGCGGCGACCTGATGATCTTCCCCGACTTCCGCACCCCCCGCCGCGGCGAGCACCAGGCCGTCCTGCGGCCGGGGGCGACCCTGTTGCTCTACACCGACGGCCTCGTCGACCAGCGCGGACGCGACCTCGACGCCGGCATCGCCCGGGCGGGGCAGCTGCTGGACTCCCTGCGCCGGCGGCCGCTCCCGGACCTGCTCGACCTCATCGCCGACGAGGTCGGCGGCCGGGCCCCGGAGGACGACGTGGCGCTGCTGGTCATCCGGGTGCCGGCGGCGTTCGGGCGGTAGGCTGAGGATTCCCCTGCCGCAGCGGCAAGGGCCTGCCGTTCCGCCCGGCCCGCCGGGGGCGGGACGCACCCCGACGGAAGGCCCTCTTGTGCCGACCCCCGCCGCGCACCCGTGGCACACCCGCATCGACCAGCTCCACGAGCAGGCGAGCGCGTTGTGCGCCGAGCTCTCTTCCGCCCCGATCGCCGAACGCCTCACCGCGCTGGCCCACGTCGACCGCACCTTCACCCACCTCTACCTCGACGCCCTCCGCGACACCGCGATCGAAGCCCGGTCCGCCGGGTGGGGCCTGCGCCGCATCGGCGCCGCCACCGGCCGCTCCCACGAGCGGATCCGCATCCTGACCACCCGCACCCGGCACCACCCCGCTCCCGGCGGTGGTGCCACGGGGGCCGGACCGGAGCGGGGCCCGGGGGCGCGGGCGCCCGGTGCGGAGCCGGGGACCGGCCCGCAGCCCCTCGCCCAGGAAACCGGTGGCGCGGTCCCGGACGGGGTCACCCTGGCCCGGACGCCCGGGCCGATCGGCGAACCGCCGCGGCGGACCCGGACGAAGGCCGGTGCGAGCCCGAGCCGGCCCGGCCCGGCGCCGGAGTGGCCGGTGTCGCCGCGGGGAAGGGCGTAGGCGATGGCTGCTCAGTCCGGGCCCAGACGGGAGCTGGAGCGGATCGGGGAGGGCAGCGGCCCCGGTGCGGACCAGGCCCGGACCGCGCTGCGCGCCGGGCCCAGCGCCGAACGGCTGCGGTCCGCCATTCTCGCGTTCGCCCGCGCGCGCGGCGCGGACAGCAGCACCTGTCCCTCCGATGCCGCCCGGGCGGTGGCCGACGACTGGCGCCCGCTGCTGCCGCGGGCCCGGGAGCTGGCCCGGCAGCTCGCCCGAGCCGGTTCGGTGCGGCTCACCCAGCGGGGCCGGACCCTCGATCCGGACGGTGCGTGGCAGGGCCCGATCCGGATCCACGCGGATGGCTGAGCCGGAACGCACGGCGGACGGGCACTTCATCGTGATCCGCGGCCGCCGCTGGCGGGCCACCGACCCCGAAATCCCGGAAGAGGCCGCCGCTCGGCTGCGAAGCCTGCTCATGCACGCCCGCCGCGACGTCGGCGCCGCTCTCCGGCACGAGGACAGCGAAGCCGAACGGGACGCCCGGGCTCGCGTGCACGCCGCGAAACTCGCGCTGGGCGAGCGCGGCACCCCGTGGTGGGAACAGAGTTCCGCCGAGCGGCGGCAGCGCTGGCAGCAGGGATTGGACGCCTTGGACTGAACCCGGACCGGGCGCGGCCCAGGCGGCTGCGCGGCCGCACCGGTGCTTGCGCCGCCGGGCCCCGCTCAGGTGAACAGGCCGGTCATCCGGCCGGTGTGGCCCGGCAGCACCTGGCCCGCGTCGGTGCCCAGCACGTCCTCCACCAGGGAGGCGTAGACGTCGCGGAAGTCGGTGGTGAGCTTGAGGTCGCCGTCGTCGAGGTCGGTCAGGCTCGGCTCGGCGCCGTGGAAGCCGCCGCGGACCCGGGTGCCCAGGACGAACACCGGTCCGGCCGTGCCGTGGTCGGTGCCCTGGCTCGCGTTGGCCGTCACCCGGCGGCCGAACTCCGAGTAGACCACGACCGCGGCTTGGCGCCCCCGGTCGGTCCGGCCCATCCGCTCCACGAACGGGGACAGCGCGCCGTCCAGCTCGGCGAGCAACCGCTGCTGGGTGCCTCGTTCGTCCGCGTGCGTGTCGAAGCCGCCCAGCGACACCGAATAGACCCGGGTGGGCACGCCGGCCTCGATCAGACCGGCGACCACGTCGAGCTGGGCCGCCAGCTCGCCCTGGCGCGGCTCGGCCCGGTCCCCGTCCGCCGGGGCCCCGACCAGGGTGTGCGCGGCGCGGTGCAGGTCGTCGACCGACCGCGCCGCCCGGGCCTGCCAGACGCCCTCCCCGGGCTGGACGGCCCCGAGCCCTTCGAACCCGGTGCCGAGCGCGCCGGAGGGCAGGTGCAGCCCGCCGACCGGCAGGGTCGCGGCGGCGGTCCGCTCCCCGGCCAGCAGCGGCGGCAGCACCGGCTCGACCGACACCGCCCGCAGCGGGTCCTCCCCGGTGGCGTCGAGCCAGCGGCCGAGCCAGCCGGAGGGCACGGCGGTCTCCGGGGAGGCGGTCTGCCAGATCGCCATCGAGCGGAAGTGGCTGTGGTCCGGCTTCGGATAGCCGACCCCGCGCAGCACGGCCAGCCGGCCGCTGTCCCACAGGCCCTTGAACCCCTTCAGCCCCGGGTTCAGCCCCAGTCCCTCGCCCAGGTCGAGGACGTCCTCGGCCCGGTAGGCGAGATCGGGCCGCGCCTTCTGGTAGGCGGGGTCGGCCGCGGGGACGACGGTGTTGAGACCGTCGTTGCCGCCGTAGAGCGTGACCACGACGAGCACCCGGGAGCCCGGGTCGATCGGGCGGTCCTGCGCCGCCGACATCAGCCGGCCCCAGTCGACCTGGGTGGCCCCGGCGGCGAGCGCCGCCGCGGCGGTCACCCCGGTCGCGGTCAGGAAGCGGCGTCGGTTGAGCTGCTGCACGATCGTTCACCCGCTCACTACGTATTCGGGGGCACAGGCGGCCAGTGCGGACAGCTCACGAACGTCTCCGGTGACGTGCGCGAGCGCGGCGCGGGTCCGGTCGGACCAGCGGTCGACGCCGAGCCGGTCACCGATCGCGGCGGCCCGGTCGTGCGCCGTGGCCACGGCGGGGAGGTCGGCGTGGGCGGCCACCAGCCGGGCCAGTTCGAGCCGGGCGACGCCGGAGGAGGAGGTGAGCCAGGCCCCGCCGGCCGCCCAGCCGCCCACGCTGGGGGGCTGGAACGGGATCTGGCCCATCGCGCGCAGTCCGGACAGCAGCCGGGCGCGGGTCTTGGCGTCGAGCGAGCCGGGACGGACACCGAGCGCGCGCAGCAACCCGGCCAGCCATTCGACCGGCTGCTTGACCAGCGACGTCGCGCTGTCGTGGAACGCCGGTTCTTCGGTGATCGCGCGCAGCAGCGAGCGGATGTCGCGGGCACTGCCGTAGGCGGCCACCAGCCGGTTGAGCGTGTCCGCCGGCGGCGGGGCGGCCGACACCAGCCGGAACCAGATCCGCCCGGCCACGAACGGCGCGGACTCCGGCCGGTTCAGCACCAGGTCCACCAGGGACTCGGCGGAGAGGTCGCCGCTGACCCCGAGGACCTGCTTCACCCCGTCGTCGTGGCGCTTCGGGATCAGCCGGGCGCCGGTGGCGCCCCGCGCGGCGGTCCAGCCGGTGAGCGCCCGCGCCGCCTCGCGGACGTCGTCCTCACGGTAGTGCCCGACGCCGAGGGCGAACAGCTCCATGAACTCCCGCGAAAGGTTCTCGTTCGGGCTGCCGGTCCGGTTCTTGTTGCCGTCCAGCCACAGCAGCATCGCCGGATCCACCACCATGGCCCGGGCCAGGTCGGTGAAGCGGCCGAGCGCGTGCTCGCGCTGGGTCCGGTTCTGGGCGAGCATCAGCCACGGGCTGCGGACCTTCTGCTCCCCGGTGGCGAAGTGCCCGTGCCAGAACCAGGTCAGCCGCTCGACCGAAGCGAGGTCGGCGGCGGCCATCCGGTCGAGCCACCAGCCCGCCGCCCGGTCGGCCTGGGCCCGCACCTCGGCGCCGTCCTGCTTCTTCGCCATCGCGTCGGCGTTCTGCCCGGAGGATCCCGCCGGGGGCCCGAGCTCGGGCGGGGGCGTCCCCGCGGCCCCGGCGTCCGGTCCGCCGCCCAGCAGCCGGTCCCGGGTTTCGGTGAACCCGCGATCGAGGTCGCCGGGCCGCGGGCCGAAGCCGAGGCGGTCGTGCAGCCGCCGGACGGACGCTCGCTCGGAAAGCACCACCATGACCTCGATGCTGCCCGCCCCGGTCCGGTTCGGACGATGCCGGCGCGGGCTTCTTAAGCCGATCCACAGGGAGGCGGACCGCGAACCCGGCCGCGAACCGGTCCCCTAGTCTGGGCCGCGTGGACGAGCCGGGCGCTCCGCGCATCCTGGTGATCGAAGACGCGGAAGCGATTCGCGTGTCGATCGAATCGGCGCTGACCGGCGCCGGCTTCTCCGTGCGGACCGCGCCCGACGGCAGCGGGCTCGAGACCGAGCTCGGCCGGAACCGGCCCGACCTCGTCGTCCTGGACATCATGCTGCCCGGCCGCGACGGCTTCGCACTGCTGAAGCTGATCCGGCGGCACTCCGCCGCGGGCGTGGTGGTGCTGACCGCGCGGGACGGCGTGGAGGACCGGTTGCGCGGCCTCGGGGACGGCGCCGACGACTACGTGGTCAAGCCGTTCGTGCTCGCCGAGCTGGTCGCCCGGGTGACCGCGGTCCTGCGCCGGACCGGCCGCATCCGCCCGGTCGTCGAGATCGGCGAGCTGGCCATCGACTTCGAAGGCGGCCTCCTGCGGTACGGCGCCGCCGAGATCGAACTGACCTCGACCGAGTGGAAGGTGCTGAGCTACTTCGCGCTCCACCGCGACCGGGTCGTCAGCAAGACGCAGGTGCTCACGGCGGTGTGGGGCTACGGCGACTACGCCCCGAACCTGGTCGAGGTCAACGTCAGCACCCTGCGCCGCAAGCTCGAAGCGCACGGCCCGCGGGTACTGCACACGGTGCGGGGACAGGGCTACGTCCTGCGGGGCGGCCCGTGACCGGCCTCCGCACCACCTCGCTGCGCCGCCGGGTCACCGCGGCCGTCCTGGTGGTGCTGGTGCTGCTGCTGATCGCCATCGGTTTCGTCGTCGACACGGTGTTCCGCGCCCAGGCCGAACGGGACGTCAACTCCGTGCTCACCGCGCGCGTCCAGCTCGCCCAGCAATGGGCGAAGCAGAAGGTCCCGCCGCGAAACCTCTTGCGGCGCCTGGGAACCCGTGGTGTGCAGGCGGCGCTGGTGCTGCCGGACGGCACGGTCCTCGGGGAGCCGGACCCGCCCCCGGACGCCCGGATCCGGCAGGTCCGGGCCACGCTCACCGGCCCCGCCGGCATCGACGGGGCCCGGCTGACGCTCACGGCGGACGAATCGCTCATCGCGACCGCGGAGCACAGCCTGCGCTGGGTGCTGGTGATCAGCAGCCTCGCCGCGCTCGTCGTGGCCGCGATCGCGATCCTGCTGGCCGTCCGCTTCGCGCTGGCCCCCCTGGACGCGATGACGCGCCTGGCCCGCTCGATCGTCTCCGGCGGACGCGGCGGACGCCTGGCCCCGGAGCGGACCGGCACCGAGCTGGGCCGTGCGGCGGCGGCGTTCGACTCGGCGCTGGATGCCCTCGAAGGGGCCGAGAAGGCCGCGCGAGCGTCCGAGGCGCACCTGCGGCAGTTCGTCGCGGACGCGGCCCACGAGCTGCGCACCCCCCTGGCCGGGGTGCAGGCCGCGGCCGAAGCCCTGCTGCAGCAGTCGTCGGCCACCTCCGTGGCCCAGCGGGAACGGCTCCAGCTCCTGGTGGTGCGCGAATCGCAGCGCGCCGGGAAGCTCGTGACCGATCTGCTGGACCTGGCCCGGCTCGACGCGGGCGCGGAGCTGGAGCGGGTCCCGGTCCCGCTGCGGGAGCTGGTGCAGGCCCAGGCCGACCAGGTCCGGCTGACCGCCCCGGACGTCATCGTGGAGGTCGGCGGGCCACCGGCCCGGGTGCTCGGGGACCCGGCCCGGCTCACGCAGATCCTGGCCAACCTCACCGGCAACGCCGTGCAGGCGATGCACGGCCGCGGCCGGCTCACCCTGGTGGTCGCGGGCGACGGGGTGACGGTGACCGACACCGGCCCGGGCGTGCCGGACGCCGAGCGCGAGCGCGTCTTCGACCGGCTCGTCCGCCTGGACACCGCCCGCGGCCAGCACGCCGGATCAGGTCTGGGCCTGCCCATCGCCCGCGGTTTCGCCCGGGCCCTCGGCGGCGATCTGCGGTGCGAGCCCGGCCCCGGGGGCGGGGCCCGCTTCCGGCTGGACGGCCTGCCGCCCGCGTGAGGGGCCGGACCCCACTGCGTGGACGACGCACCCGGTGCCGGTCTCCGGGCCCGCACAACGAGCGGCGGCCGGGCGGGCGTGGTGCACTCGACCGGTGGAACCGATCGAAGAGTGGACGAACGGCCGGCACCGCGTCGCCGAGCTGACCGCGGGCATCTCCGGCGACGAGGCCGGGCGGCCGGTGCCCGCCTGCCCCGACTGGACCGTCCGGGAACTGCTGGCGCACATGATCGGCCTGAACGCCGACGTGCTGGCCGGCGACGAGCCGGACGACCACAACCAGGAGTGGACGCAGGCCCAGGTGGACCGGCGCGCGGACCGGACGGTGGCCGGGCTGCTGGCCGAGTGGCGGGAGCTGGCCGGCCCGATGCGGCAGTGGATGCGCGAGAACAACACCCGGCCGCTGGGCGACCTCCTCATCCACGAACAGGATCTGCGCGGCGCCCTCGGCGTCTCCGGCGGGCAGGAGGCGGCCGGACTGGCCGCGCTGCGCGAAGACTTCGCCGAACGGTTCCGCGCCGCGGTGCGGGAGCAGCCGCCCATCCGGCTCGACGGCGACGGCTGGCAGTGGACCTCCCAGGGACCGGCCGAGGCGGCGGCGGTGGTCGTCGAGGCCGGTACCTTCGACCTCACCCGCGCCCTGATGTCCCGCCGATCCCCCGGCCAGCTGCGGTCCTGGACGACCCGCGGCGACGTCGGCCCGTACCTGGCCGGCTTCGCCTCCCTCGGGGACCTGCCGGACCGGGACCTCACGGAGTAGCCGACGCCGGTCCGCCGGATGCGTGATCACGGGTGGACGGGTTTTCGCCGGGCCTGCCGACCTCTCCCTGACCATGGTGGTCGCGCCGTGCGGCCGTGGCGTCGAGCCCTCCGCGCGTTCACCGTGGACGACATCTGAGCCGTCATCGAGGCCGCTGCTGAGCGCGTGCTGCCGGAGGACCGCGGTGCGCCCGGCCGCGGCGGGGGGTCAGCAGCCGTGCCCCGCCTCCGTCGTTCATCGCGTCCTGTGCGCTATCCGGCGAAGGCCCTTCCACGGGCGCGGTCGGGGCGGTGCTGTGCTAGGTCAGGTGATGCCGTCGAGCAGGGTGGTGAGGCCGGTGTGGAAGATCCGGTCGAGATCGTGGACGTAGGGTCCGGCGCGTCGCAGAGCCGGTCCGGCGAAGCGGTGCATCTCCCGCCGCAGCCGGGGATCGTGGTCGACGAAGTGCTCGGCGTCGACGCCGGTGTCAGCTCGGGCCTCCTGTTCCGCGGCGAGGGTGACGGCCATGCCCCGTACGTAGCCGAAGAGGACCAGGTGCAGGTCGAACCGCCGCTCGCGGTCGGTGACGATCTCTTCCAGGGCCGAGAGGTTCCACTCAGCCAGGGCGAGCAGGGCCGGTACCGGGTGTGGCCGGTGCAGCGACACCGCCCGGGCGGCCCACGGATGGGCCGAGTAGATCTCCCACTGGTGGCGGGCCGCTGCGGCGAGCTGGTGCCGCCAGCCGGTACCCCGTGCCGGTCGCGGTCGAACTTCGCTGAACACGTGCTCCAGCATGGCCGTGAGCAACTCGTCCTCGCCTCCGGCGATCCCGCGCACGGTCGTGGTCGCGAGCCCCAGATCGGTGGCGATCCGGCGCATCGACACCGCAGCCAGTCCGTCGACGTCGGCGAGTTCCACCGCCAGCGCCACCACCGTCTCCCTCGACGGGTTCTCCCCGCTCCGTCGTACCCGCTGCGCTGCGCCGCGCCGGGCGACGACGGTGCCGACGCGGGGCATCGACTGGACCAGCCCTTCCGCTCGCAGCAACGCCACCGCCCGTGACGCGGTCGCCGACGCGACCCCGAATTCGCCGACCAGAGCGCGGATCGAAGGCAACCGCTCGCCAGGGGCCATGCCTGCGACGCGGTCGCGCAGCGCCGCCGCGATCCGCCGGAACGGCGCGCCGGCGCCCGCGTCTTCCGCGATCCGGCCGGTGCCGGTGCCGGTGCCGTCCTGTCCTGCCACAGGATTGTCCTTCCGATCGTCTCCGGGCACGGTCTGCGGTGTTCGTACACCATCCACGGAAGCGGGGCCCGACGTGCAACGGTTCATCGACCGGGATCGACGGCGGCGATGGGTCACCGCGGTCAGCCAGGTCCTGCCCGTCCTGGCCAAGCTCGGCATCACCACCGGCCGGGCGCAGGTGCTCACCACGACCGGGAGGCGTTCCGGGCAGCCGCGCACCGCGATGGTCGGAGTGGTCCCCATCGGCGGGCAGCGCTACATCTTTCAGGCCTACCCCCGATCGGCCTGGGTGGCCAACGTCCGTGCCGACCCCCACGCCACCTTGACCCGCGGGCGGCGCTCGTCGGCGGTGCTGCTGATCGAGGTACCCGTCGGGCCACGCCGGGGGCTGCTGCTGCGGCAACTGCGCAACGACCCCGGCACCGGCCGGCTGCTCGTGGCGAGCGGCCTGGTCACCGGCCCCGCTCCGGAAACCGTCGCCGCGGCCGCCGACCGCATCGCGGTCTTCCGCGTCGAGCGGCAGCGGCGGTGACGGCCGCGGGACCCGGCTCCACCGGGGTGGTCCGGTCACCCACGACCAGGTCTGCGCCGGGCCGTCCGGGATGGCCGATCCGGTTCCGGCCCACGGCGGCCGCGGCCCGCTCCTACGGTGCCGCCGGGACCGGGCTTCCCGTAGTGCCGGTGAACTCCCGGACGGTCCAGGAACGGGTGCGGCCGCGGTCGAGGAAGCGGGCCTCGTCCTCGGCCACGCCCGAGTCTTCGGCCAGGACCAGGTCCAGCCAGCTCCGCCGGGCCTCCTCGTCGGCGAAGGACACGGTGGTCACCACGTCGAAGTCCGCTTCGTCCTCGCGCTGATCGCGCGGGGGCAGGTAGTGGCGCGTGTAGCGATCGGGCGCGGGCGCCCGGCTGAGGACCAGCGGGACGTGGTGGTGTTCGTAGTGGTCGACGAACTCGTCGTGACCGAGGTCATCGCGGCGGGTCAGCAAGGTCACGGTGGTGATCACGGGGGTTTCCCTTCCGGGCGGTCGTGGGCCGTCCCGCCGTCCGGTTTCGTTATTGTCCTCAGTGGACAGTGCGGTTCGGGTCTGGGTTTTGCCGTATTCGCAACGAATTTTGACGATGGGACGGGTGGGGGCCGATCCTTCACGGGGGCAGGGAGGGTCTCGGCCCCGGAAGGGGAGGTTACCGTGCCGGGTATCGGGGCCGAGGGTGGCGAGCGGGGTGAGCACGGCCGGTGGTGCCGGCGCCGGTGGGCGGAGGTGGCCGGGCCGGAGGGGAGAGCGGGTGTGGTCGCCTATCGGCCGGTGACGGGCCGGGACCAGCGGTTTCCCGAGGTGGGGGGCCGGTGGAGGCCGGCCGGTTCGACGGGGGGCGTGATCGTGACCGCGGCGCGGGCGGAGGGGGTGTCGGTCGGGGGACGGGTGGTGGACGGTGAGGTGGAGGTGGCGCGGGCCGGTCGGGTGGTCTTCCCCGGTGGGCGCTGGGTCAGGGTGGAGGAGCTGGCCGGTTCGCCTGCGGTGGTGGTGTGGGATCCGGGCGCTCCCGCACTGGCCGGGCTGCGGGGGATCGGGGTGTGGCCGTGGGATCCGGGGTGGGTGGTCGAAGCGGAGTACCGTCCGGCCGAGCCTGGGCGGGTTCTGCCGGTGCGGCGGTTGACGGTTCCGGTGTCGCCGGACCGGATGTCCGCTGCGGGGGACGTCGTGGTCGATCTCGACGGGGAACGGTGCACGCTTGCGGCGTTCGATGTGGGCAGCGGTGTGGTGCTGGTCGCGTTCACCGACGAGACCAGTGGCCGGGGCACCCCGGCGATGGGCCGGTGGCTGATCCTGCCCCGGCCGGTGGGGGCGCAGGCCCGGATCCGGGTGGACTTCAACCGGGCCACCCTGCCCCACCACGTCTTCTCCGCGGTCTTCCCCTGCCCCCTGCCGCTGCCGGGCAACCACCTCCCCCGGCGGATCGAAGCCGGAGAACGGGCCCCGATCACCACCGGCCGCGCCGGAACCACCTGAGACGGCCCGGTTAGCCCGATGGGCTCAGGGGCGGCGGAGGTCGGCTTCCGCCAAGGCCCGGACCACCTCCGCGCGGCGTTCGGGTGACTCGCGGATCGTGCGGCTCATCTCGACGTGCAGGAACGCCGTGCTGTCCGTGGCAGCCGCTTTGCCCTGGACGTTCGTCGTCCCCTCCAAGCCCTCGCAGCGGTCCTCCCAGCCCACGCAGACGGCGAATCCGGCCGCGGTGAGGCGCTGGGCGGCGCGCCGGGCCGCGCCGCCCGCCGGCGTCGCCCCCGAGGAGAGCACGATGTCGGTGTCGGGCTGGTTCTGGTCGTGGAAGCCGTGCAGCTGAACCTGCGTGAGGCCGCGCGCGGCCAGCACCGTGGCGATCACGTGGAACACGGAATTCACTTCGTGGGCGACGTCGGCCTGGTCGTCGTCCGCCTTCCGGTGCGCGCCCGCGATCAGCAGCACCGCGCCGGGCACCCGGTGGAACAGGTCGACCCCGAACAGCTCGGTCCGCAGGTCGAACGCCGGGTGCGGCACCTCGACCACCAGCGACGGCGGCGCCGACCGGTCGATCACGTACATCCCCCACGCGCGGCCGGTGCCGGGCTCGTTGGTCGCGATCGTGTAGGGCCGCCCGGTCGCCGGATCGACGCCGTCCCGGACGGAAAACCCCAGTTTCTCGAAATCGGCCGGGCCCCGGCCGTCCACGAGCGCGGCGAAACCGTTCGCGGCGGTACGACGTTCGTCGGGTTTCGGCGGGCGGTAGTCCTGGTCCGCGGACAGTGCGGACGTGAACTTGGTTACCACGGAATCGAGGGTCGGCCCGGGTGCGGGCGGCGATGACTCGTCGTCACCGAGGACCAGCACCAGCGTCAGGACCAGGGCCAGCGCAACGACGGTGCTGATCACGCTGAGCAACATCTGCGGGCGCTTGATCATTACGCGGAGTGTACTAGTACCACCTTGTGGCCTCACTTACTTCAAGTTTGTCACTCGATGGACGTAGTTGTAACGTGACCGACTGCTTCGCTGATAGCTACACGTGACCCGAACGGGTTGATATTTCGCCACCGGCCTTACCGGGCCGGCGACCCCCCGGGGTCGTGACACCCGAAAGGGCCTGGGGGAGCGGTTGAACCGGCCGAAACAGCACGACCTGCCGGCCGCGCGATTGCGCGAGCAGATTCCGGAAGCGGGTTTCCCCCGTGGCGCCGGTGTCGCGTCCGCGACGGTTTTCGTTCTGCTGTTGTTCATCACTGCCTTTACCGCTCTTTACCTTTCGACGGCCGGGCCGCTTTCCCTGCTCCGGGCGAACGACAGCTCCGGGCGCGTTCCCGACGAAGTCGCCACCGGTCAGCAGCGGACCACCGCCGGCCTCGCGAAGAGCATCGCGCCCTCGGTGACGGGTGCCGCCAGCGACCTGCGGGTCGCGGACGGCTCCGGGGTGTTCGACACCGCGGACGACACCGCACTGCTGACCAGCCTCAGCGAGACGTACCCGGACTGGCGCGGCGTCGCCGTGTACGACCCCGTCGCGCGGAAGGTCGTCGCCACCCGGGGCGAACCCGTGCCGGTGCAGAACCTCGGCGGCGTCGCCGTGGCGAACCTCACCGTCCGCCCGGTCGCCCGCACGGGCGACACGCCGCTGGTGCTGACCGCGGTTCCGCTGACCGGCGCCCGCGCCGGGAAGCTCCTGGTCGTCTCGACGGCGTTGCGCGGCACGCGCGGCGAACTGAACGAAGCGACCCGGCAGCAGATCCGGCTGGTCACCGCCGACGGTGCCGTTCTCTACTCCCGCGGCGCCGACGTGCCCGCGACCGACCGCGCCGCCCAGGACCTGTTCGCCCGCGCCGCCGCCGCGGCCGCCGCCGCGCAGACCGGTGTGCTCACCGGCGACGCCGCGGCCGACCCGGCCAAGAAGGGGCAGCAGCTCGCGCCGGTCGTCTCGTACGCGCCGGTCACGCCGTCCGGCATCGGCGGCAGCCTCGGCCTGTCGGTCGTCTCGTTCAGCCGGGTCCCGGTGGAAGCGGTGCCGCGCCGCTGGCCCGGCCTGATCCCCGCGGCCGCGTTGTCCGCCCTGGCCGTCCTGGGGTTCGTGCTGCTCCGGCGGACGATCGTCGCGCCGATCCGCCGGCTGCGCACCGACGCACTCGCCGTCGCGGCCGGCGCGCTCGACGAGCCGGTCCGGCAGTCGCGGATCCGCGAGGTGAACCGGGTGACCGGCGCCGTCGAGCGGTTCCGCGCGAAGCTGCGTCGCCGCAAGCCCGCGGCGAAGGTCCGTGCTCTCGTGTCGGCCCAGCTCGTCCTGGCTCTGGTCACCCTGGCGCTGCTCGGCTGGTCGGTGGCGGTGGCCGCCACGCTGGGCCGCCAGTCGGCCGAGGTCTCGCCGACGATGCTGAGCGAGCACGGTCTCCGCGTCACGCGTTCGGCCGACACCTTGCGCCGCAGCCTCGCCGAAGGTCTGGCCGACCTGCAGTCCGTCGCGCGCCTCGCCCGGGGCAAGCAGCCGGACCAGCTCAGCGGCATGCTCGACCGGCTCACCGGCGACGGCAGCCGGTTCCGCAGCGTCTACGTCGCCGACGCGCAGGGCGCGGCGGTGCAGCAGGCCGGGCGGGAATCGCTGCGCGACTTCGGGAAGCTGCCCGGCGGCGAGGGACTGCGCCAGGGCAACACCAGCGGGCGCGTCCCGGTCGTCTACGCCTTCACCCCGCTGCCGGGTTCGAAGAACGTCCTGGTCGGCGAATACGACGTGCCGCGGATGGCGGAGCTGCTCGACACCGGGGGCGGGCGCGTCCGGGTCGTCGACGAGGGCAAGCGCACCATCGCCGACACCGAGGGCTACCTCGCGTTCAGCCCGCTCACCGACCCGGCCCTGGTCGGGAACGTCGAGGCGGCCCAAGCGGGCAAGCCGGCCCGGGAGACGACCCCGGCGGCGCTCGTCGCGGCGCAGCGGCTGGCGGACAAGGGGCAAGCGGCCACGCTGAAGTGGGTGGTCGTCGCCGAGCAGCCGATCGAGTCGCTGGGGGCCGCGGACAACACCGTCCGCTCGGGGGCCCGGGTCGCCGCGCTGCTCACCGCCGTCGTGGCGCTGCTGCTGTTCGCCTGGCACTTCCTGCTCGTCCTGCGCCCGCTGCGCCGGATCGGCGACGAGGCCGAGCGGATCGCCGGCGGCGCCACCGGTGCCGTCGTCTACCCGCAGCGCCAGGACGAGCTCGGCACGATCGCCTCGTGCGTCGAGATCTGCCGCCAGGCCTTGACCGACGGACACGGCCGCCTGGGTGAGGTCCGCCGCCCGGTGGGCGCGGCGACCGACCAGACGGTGCTGATCCAGCGCGTGGAGGACGAGCCCGGTTCGCCGGTGCGCGACCGCCCCGCCGCGCACCGGGCCGCAGAGCCCGAGAGCCCTTCGAAGCCGTCGATGGAACGGCGCGGGCCGGCGCGGCGATCCGCGGAACCGGCCGGCGCCCCGCGGAATCCGGCGGGACGGCCCACCGGCCGGCCGGAGCCCGGTGAGCGATCCCGGCCGCAGACCCCGTCGCGCCCGCCCGTCCACAGCGCCGGGGGACACAGCACCGGGGAACACAGCACCGCAGAACACAGCGCCGGGGAACGAGCCGAGGGCGAACTGCCGGAATTGGCCGGACGGGGCCGGGGCCGGACGTGACGTTCCTCTACGCCGTGCTGGTGGTGGCCGCGGTGGCGATGCTGGCCGCCGGGATCGCCGAGCAGCGCCAGCACTACCGGCACCTGCACAGCATCCCGACCCGGGTGCTGGTCAACGGCATCCGCGGCAAGTCGTCCATCACCAGGTTGTGCGCGGGCGCGCTGCGGGGCGGCGGCCTGGTCACCACCGCGAAGACCACCGGCACCGCGGCCCGCTTCATCCACCCGGACGGCAGCGAGGAGCCGGTCTACCGCAAGTTCGGCATCGCCAACGTCGTCGAGCAGATCGGCATCGTCCGCCGCGCCGCCGCCTACCGGCCGGACGCCCTGGTGATCGAGTGCATGGCCGTCATGCCGGACCTGCAGGAGATCAACCAGAGCAAGCTGATCCGCTCCACCATCGGGGTCCTGTGCAACGTCCGGGAAGACCACCTCGCCGAGATGGGACCGACCCTCGACGACGTCGCGCGGTCGCTGTCGCGGTCGATGCCGGTCGGCGGGATCTGCCTGACCGCGGAGAAGGACCGGCTGCACATCCTGCGCGAAGAGGCCGCGAAGCGGGACTGCGAACTCATCGCCGTCGACCCCGAGACGGTCACCGACGCCGAGATGCGCGGCTTCGGCTGGATCACCTTCAAGGAGAACGTCGCGATCGCCCTGGCCGTCGCGGACCTGCTCAAGGTCAACCGGCAGCTGGCCCTGCAGGGCATGTGGGACGCGCCGCCGGACCCGGGTGTGCTGCAGGTCCACCACTACCGCACCGGCCGCCTCCACCTGCGCTTCGCGAACGTCTTCGCCGCCAACGACCCCGAATCGACCCTGATGAACATCGACCAGCTCCGCCGCCAGGGCGCGATCGAGGATCCGCTGCACGTGGTCATCAACTGCCGCCCCGACCGCGTCGAACGCAACGGGCAGATGGGCGCGCTGATCCCGAAGATCGCCCCGGAGCGCGTGGTGCTGATCGGCGAGCCGACGCGCAGCGCCCGCGCCGCGATCCCGCCCGAGTGGCACGACCGCGTCGTCGACCTCGGAGGATCGCGCCCGCCGCGGGACCTGCTGAGCGGGATCGTGGCCGGGATCGAGCGGAGCGCGTCGCTGATCGCCATCGGCAACATCCACGGCCAAGGGGAACTGCTCATCGAAGAACTCGCGAAACTGGAACCGGTCGCCTGATGCTCACCACCTCCCTCGCCCCCGAGGTCGCCACCGTCGGGCTGGCCATCGGCCTGCTGCTGTCGCTGGTCTGCTACCTGACGACCAACCTCTCGCCCGGCGGCATGATCACGCCCGGCTGGATCGCGCTCACCATGGTCGAGGACTACCGGCGCGCGGCGATCATCGTGCTCATGACGGCGCTGACCTTCGGCGGCACGAAAGCGTTGCAGCGCATGGTGATCCTCTACGGCAAGCGGCTGTTCGCGGCGGTGGTGCTGCTCGGCGTCGTGCTGCAGACGACATTGCTGATCTTCCTGCAGGCCGACTTCCCGCTGCTGTTCGTGCACCAGACGCTCGGGTTCGTCGTGCCCGGACTGGTCGCCTACCAGCTGGTGCGGCAGAAGCCGGTGGCCACGATGCTCGCCACCGGCGGTGTCAGCCTGGCCAGCTACGCGATCCTGATCAGCGGCGTGCTGGTCGGGCTGGTCCCGACGGTGTGAGGTGAAGATGCGCAGAGCGGTCCGGATCGGTGTCCTCGCCGCGGTCATCGCCGTCTCCGGCACGGCCGCGGTGTACGTCGCCACGCAGGAAGGGCCGGGGATCACGGCCGTCTCCGCCGCTCCGACCGGCGCCGCGGCCGTCGGCGGCTACCGCTACGAGCGCCAGCGGAACCCGGCGCGCACGATCGTGCGCGACGGGGCGGGCGCGCAGCTCGCGTCCTTCACCGACGGCTCCCGCACGGTCATGCTGACCGGCCGCTCGCGGACGTTCACCGAGCCGAAGTTCACCACGGCCGGCGTCACGACGACCGCGTGGATCCGGCTGGCCCCGCAGGAGTGGCACCCCGGGGCGGAGCGGGAGAAGTGGTTCACCGACTGGTTGCCGAAGGTCGTCGGCGACACCGAGCCGGACGTGCTGGCCATTGCGTTGCAGTACACCGACGGCGCGGCCGACCTGATGGCGAAGCAGCTGCGGATCGGCGGTGACGCCAGCTTCGGCCCGGACAGCGCGGAAGGCCGGCTGGAGAAGTCGGACTTCTACGACTACCTCGGCATCGGCTGGGACTTCCCGGACGGCACCCACGAGAAAGCCGAACCGGCCCGCGCCCGCTCGCTGGACTGCTCCGGGTTCGTGCGGATGGTCTACGGCTACCGCTCGGGCTACCCGCTGCTCGGCACCAACGTGCGGGGACCGGGCCTGCCGAGGCGGGCGTGGGCGCTGTCCGAGCTGGGCCCGGGCACCTCGCTCATCCGCGACGAGAAGCGCCCGGTGACCGACCTCAGCGCGCTGCAGCCGGGCGACCTGCTGTTCTTCAACCTCGAGCCGCAGCTCGGGACGCAGGTCTCGCACACCGGCATCTACCTGGGCATCGACGGCGACGGGCACCACCGCGTGCTCTCCAGCCGCAAGGTGGCCAACGGCCCCACCTTCGGCGACGCGGGCGGCACGTCCCTGATCGACGGTTCGGGGACCTACGCCAAGGCGTTCCGCGCGGCCAAGCGGCTCTGACCCGGCTCACCACCGGGTTTCGGTGGGGTGGCGGCAAATCGCGGCGCTGCGGCCCGCGCCAGTCACGGCTGGGCCAGCAGGGCGTGAGTGGCGGCGTCGAGGAGCCAGGGTTCCGCCTGGTCGAAGCTCCAGCCTCGTTCGATGATGAGGCTGTGCCAGGAGTTGTGCCCGAAGTAGTACCAGAGGGTGTCGGTGGCGTGAGCGGTGTCGATTCCGGGGGCGAGTGCGTCGAGGCGGGTGAGGTGTCGTGCGATGCGCGTGAGGGCGGTGAGGCATCCATCGGCGATGTCGGCCACGGCCTGGCGGGCCGGTTCGTCCTGTGGCGGCTGGCGCAGGAGGGTGGTGACGAGGTCCCAGTTGCGTTCCTGTCCGTGTCGGGCGGCGGCGGCGCAGTGGGTCATGACTTCGCGGGGATCGCCGGCCTGGAGGGCGGCGGACGCCTCCTGTGCGGCCAGGGGGTCGCGGATCGCGGGTTGGAGCAGTTCGGCGAACATCGCGGCTTTGCCACCGGTGCTGGAGTACACGGTGGGGGTGGCGACCTGGGCGGCGTGGGCGATGTCGGACACGGTGGTGGCGCAGTATCCCTGGGCCAGGAACAGGGTGCGGGCGTGCTGCAGGATCGCCGCGCGGGTTGCCTGGGCGGCGGCTTCGCGCCTCGGGGAGTGGTACCGGCCGGCCATGGGGACACCCTCTCACGTCTTCCGGCGCATGTTGACCATGGGCCGGTTCAATGATTAGGTAGCCAACTGACATCGTCGAGTAGTCCGGGGATCACCATGAGCACATCTTGTGGGGCTCAGGCCGCAGACCGTCAGCGACTGTGTTGGCCGGGCAGGGGGGCGGCGCCTGCGCAGGCCCGGCCCGGTCCGAACCCGTACCCGGCCGGGATCTCGCGGTACCGGATCGCCTCGGACGGGCCCGGCGGCCCTGGGGTGCCGGCGTCCGCCGGGCCGGCCCGCAAGCCCGGATCCGGCCGCGAGGCGTTGGCCCGGATCCTCCATCCAAGCGGGTAGAACGTTCGTTCTTGATCTCGGGCTCGTCGTGCGGCTACATTGGGACGGTAGGGAGCGTCCACTTCAGGAGGTCGATGTCCTGGCTCGGCAGGGCGGGCAATATCCGTTCCGGAGATGGTCCCGATGTAGTTTCGAGGCAATTTCCGGCCGGCCCAACGGAATTCCTCAGCACACGAAAATGGGATGTTCGATGAGTCCGTTTGCGCTGCCGGCCGGCCGCGGCTTCGGGGCGTTCGGGGAAACTTCGGCGAATTTCGGTATCGTGGTGGGCCTGAGCGCGGCAATCGCGGCGCGGCTCGGATCGGTGGTGTCCGGTTGTCCGGTGTCCAGTTGCTTAGGGTGGCTTCGAATTCGCTGGTCAGGGTCAGGTCCGGCGTTTCCCGAACAGGCAAGGGCGTTGCCTGATTTCCCCGATCGGTGTCCGGTTGGTCGTATCCGTCGCCTTCGTTCGCCCGAAAACTGCTTGAGTGCCGGGGTGAACTTCAGTCGGCCGGTGGCCGGGCCGGGTCGGCCCGGCCGTGGTGGTCCGGTTCGGTAAATTATTCCGGAAAAATTGTCCAGCGGCCTTGAACGGTGCCTCGGTGCCATCGGTTCTTCTTCCCTCGAGGAGTCGTCATGGACTCGTCCTGACCGGCCAACCCGATACCCCGGTGGGGTTCATCCACAAGTGTCGTCACCGCTATTTCTCCCATCGTCGCCAGGGAAAGGAACTGAGCGGCCGGCCCGGTGAGCCCGTCGGCCGGAAGGCGCGCCGCCGGATTCGGCCGACGTGGCCTGGAATGCGGTCACATCCTGGCCCGGCCTCGTCGGGCGGTGGGCCAGGAACTGTTCCATAGCTGGGGAGCTAAGTGGGTGTGAGCGTGGCAGTTCAGGCGGGTGAGGAATGCGGTCGCGTCGTGGTGCCTCCGTTCCGGGTGCTGGGGCCGCTCGAGGTGAGTGGTGAGCGGGGGCCGGTGTCCGTGGCGCACGGACGGCAGGAGATCGTCCTCGGCGCGCTGGCGCTCGAGCTGAACCGGGTGGTGGAGACCAGCTACCTGGTGGATGTCATCTGGTCCGACCACCCGCCGAAGACCGCGCGCGCCCAGGTGCAGATCTGCGTTTCGCGGCTGCGCAAGGCGTTGTCGGACGGCGAGGTCGACGCCTCGATCGAAACCCGTCCCCGCGGGTACGTCCTGCGGGCACCCGCGGACGCCACCGATCTCGGCGTCTTCGGCCGGTTGGTGGCGGAAGCGGATGCCTTGGCCCGTACCGAGCTGAAGGCGGCCGCGGTCGACAAGCTGCGCGCGGCGGTCGGGCTGTGGCGGGGCCGGTGCCTGGCCGGTCTGCCCAGTGCGGTCCTGACCGGCACGGCGGCGCGGTGGGACCAGAGCCGGCTGGAGGCGCTGGAGACCTGCGTCCGGCTGGAGCTGGAACTCGGCCGCCACGAGCGCCTGATCGGCGAGTTGCAGCAACTGGTCGCCGAGCACCCGCTGCGGGAGCGGCCCCGGGGGCACCTCATGCTGGCGCTGTACCGTTCGGGCCGGCCGGCCGAAGCCCTGGAGGTCTACCACCAGGGCCGCGCGCTGTCCACGGAAAAGCTCGGGCTGGACCCGGGGCGGGAGCTGCGCCGCCTGGCGCAGGCGATCCTGACCGACGACGCCGGCCTCACGCTGGCCGGCTCGGCCGGAGCGGACCCCGCCGGGGTGCCCTCGCCGCCGGGCCCGGACGTCCGCGCCGAGCCCGAGCCCGCGGTCGTGCCCAGGCACCTCCCGGCCGCCATCGGCGACCTGGTCGCCGACGACACGCTCGTCGCGGAGATCTGCGACGCCGTCACCGAAGGGCGGGACAAGGGCTGGTCGAGCATGGTCCTGCTGCTGGGGGGACCGGGGGTCGGCAAGAGCACGCTGGCCGGGCACGTGGCGCACCGGGTCGCCGCCGAGCACTTCCCGGACGGGCAGCTCTGGTGCGTCCTGCGCGGGCCGGACGGCCAGCCGGAGGACCCGGCCCAGGTGCTGGGACGGCTGCTGCGCGCGCTGGGCGTGCCCGGACCGGCCCTGCCCGACGCCCTGGACGAACGAGCGCAGATGTATCGCAGCCTGCTGGCCGATCGCCGGGTGCTGGTGCTGGTCGACGACGCGGTGAGCGAGTCGCAGCTGAGGCCGCTGCGGCCCGGGGCCGGGGCCAGCGGCGTACTGGTCACCAGCCGCGGCCAGCTCACCGGGTTGCCGGGCGCCCGGCGGTTCGACCTGGAGCCGCTGAACCCGGACCAGGCCATCGAGCTCCTCGGGCGGATCATCGGCGAACCGCGGGTGAGCAGCGAGCGGGAGGCGGCGCGAGGACTCGTGCGCCTGGCGGGCGGGCTGCCCCTCGCGCTGCGGATCATCGGTGCGCGCCTGGCCGCGCGCCCGCACTGGTCGCTGGCCTCGATGGGACACCGGCTCGAAGACGAGCAGCGCCGGCTGGACGAGCTGACCCACGGCGAGCTGTCGATCCGGGCGAGCCTGTCGGTCAGTTACGACGGCCTTTCGAGTGCCGACCGGCGGCTGTTGTGCTTGCTCAGCCTGGCCGAGGGGGCGCAGATCCCGAGCTGGCTGGGGGCCGCGCTGGCCGACGACCGCACCCCGGTCCCCGCCGACCTGCTGGAACCGCTCATCGAGACCAGGCTGCTGGACACCGCGGCGATGGACCAGGACGGGGAGTTCCGCTGCGGGCTGTCGGAAATCGTGCGGACGTTCGCTCAGGAACGGTTGCGGGCGGAGGTTCCCGAGGCGGAACGCGTGGCGGCGGTGCGGCGCATGGCCGGTGGCTGGATGGCGCTCGTGGAGCGGGCGCACCGGGAAATCCACGGCGGCCCCTACACCATCGTGACGGGGGCCGCCGAACGGTGGCAGCCGCCGGAGGACTACGTCCGGCGATGCCTGCGAGACCCGCTCGGCTGGCTGGAGAGCGAGCAGGCCAATCTGCTGAACGCGGTCGAGCTGGCGGCCCGGTACGGGCTGGACGAGTCGTGCTGGGAGCTGGCCACCGCCCTGGTGACGCTCTTCGAAGCCCGTGGCTACCCCGAACTGTGGGAACGCACCCACCAGATCGCCCTGGCCGCCGTGCAGGCGTCCGGCAACGAACGGGGCCGCGCGGCGGTGCTCGCCTCGCTGGGAACCCTGCACCTGTACCGGGGTGAACACGAAACGGCGCGCCCGTACCTCAGCACCGCTCTGGCGGTCTTCGAACGACTGCAAGAGCTGAGTGGCCAGGCGCTGTGCCTGCGCGACCTGGCGTGCATCGAGCGCTACCACGGTGACGACGATCGGGCGCTGGCGCTCTACGAAAGCGCCGAGCGCGCCTTCGTGCGGGCGCAGGACGCCGTGGGCCGGGCCTACGTGCTGGGCGAGATGGCGGACATCACGATGCGGCGGGCGGACTTCGGGCGGACCCGGCGGTACCTGGACGAGGCGCTCGGGATCTACCGGGCCGCCGGCTTCGAACGCGGCCAGGCGCTGGCCCTGCGGCGGCAGGGCCAGATGCTGATGCACCAGCATCGGGACGAGGCGGCGGAGCGGACCCTGCTGGAGGTCCTCGCCATGGTCGGATCGAGCGGGGATCTGGTCGGGGAAGGGTACGTGCTACACGATCTCGGCCGGCTGAACGCCCGGCTGCACCGCGTGGAGCAGGCCGTCCGGTACTACTCGCAATCGGTCAGGATCCGGGAGCGAATCCTGGACCACCACGGGGCCGCCGCGGTCCGGGCCGACCTGGAGGCGGTGCTGGGCCGGCCGGTGAAGACGGCCGGCTGACCTCCGGCCCGCGTCCGTCCGGCCCGCGTTCGACGCCGAGGTCCAGGGCGTGTTCCGCGCCGCGCCGAAAACCGCTGCGCCGGCGGCAATCGCGACATTCGGTGATTTCGTGACGATCATCGGAAATCTGTCCTCTCGCCGGGGGCCGGGTCGACCGGTCCGCTGGTTCGGACCAGTCTCGCCCCCGGGTCCAACTCGGGCCCATGCCCGCCCTATTCCCGCCCTATCCCGGACCGCCCCGGTGGCGGATGCCCTCGTGATGGCGGACTGATAACCCACCTCTGGAAGGTGGGTCGTGTGATCTTGTGCCGCTTCGCAGGCCGAATCCCGATACGCATCTCGGTGCGGTGGAAAGACGGTGCGGAAAGACCCGGTGGCGGAAAGACTCGGTGCGGGAAGTCCCACGGAAAGGGTGCACGGCCGATGACGATGGACATGGACGCGGAGTTCTACTCCCGCGTGGCCGATCGGTTCGGTGGTTATTTCAGCGATGCCCGGAGCACCGACGTCTTCGCCGACGGCCGCCCGGAGGACGTCTTCGACGAATGGGTGCTCGCCTTGGGCGGACCGCAGGCCCGGCTGCTGGACGTCGGCTGTGCCGACGGCCGCAGCCTGCTGCGCACCTCGGGTGCCTACGGGTTCGTGAAGGGGGTGGACCTGTCGTCCTCGATGCTGGAGAGCGCCGAGCGGCACCGGGCGGAGGCGGACGCGTCGCACGTGACGTTCGAACTGTGCGACGCGGCCGAAACCGGGCTGCCCGACGGTGGGCTGGACGTGCTCACCTCCCGTCGAGGACCGCTGGTCCTCGGCGAGTTCGGGCGGGTGCTCCGCCCGGGCGGCACGCTCCTGTACATGGGGATCGGGGAACAGGACGCGCGTGAACTGAAGGAGCAGTTCGGCCGCGGGCAGAACTTCGGGAGCTGGCACGGCGAGCCCCTGTCCGGAAAGGTCGCCCGGGAAATGACCGAGTCCGGTTTCACGGTGACCAGGATCCGGGAATTCCGGTTCGATGAGTTCTACCACCGCGCGGGCGACCTGGACACGTTCCTCCATTCGGTTCCCATTCTCGACGACTACGACTCGGCTGCGGACCGGGCGGCGTTCGACCGGTACGCCGCCTCCGCGACGGCCGAGGCGGGCATCCGGCTGGCCCGGCACCGGTTCATCGTGCAGGCGCGGACGCCGGAAGCCGTCGAAACCGCTCATTCCTAGGGAACGGTGTGGCATGGAACAAGGACTCGTGGTCAACGAAATCTTCGGTCCGACCGTTCAGGGTGAAGGGCGGTCCTTGGGGCGTCGCTGCGCTTTCCTGCGGCTCGGCGGGTGCAATCTTTCCTGCACCTGGTGCGACACGCCCTACACCTGGGACTGGACCGGATCCGGGGAGAGCGGAATCGCCCACGATCCGGGCAAGGAACTGCACCGGCGCTCGGTCGAGGAAGTCCTCGCGCAATTGCTGGACTTCGGCACGGACCTGATCGTGATCTCCGGCGGGGAGCCCCTGGGGCAGCAGAAGCGGCTGATCCCGCTGGTGGCGGAGCTGACCGGCCGCGGCCTGGAGATCGAGATCGAGACCAACGGCACGCACGCCGCCGCCCCCGAACTCGTCGAAGCCGGCGTCCGGTTCAACGTTTCGCCCAAGCTGTCCCACTCCGGCGACACCCGCCGGCGCCGGATCGTCCCGCGCGCGCTCGCCAACCTCGCGAAACTGCCGGGCAGCACGTTCAAGTTCGTCTGCCGCAACACCGGCGACCTCGACGAGGTGGCGGAGCTGGTCGACGCCTTCGACCTGCCCTCGGTGTGGATCATGCCGATCGGGCGGACCGCCGACGACGTCACGAAGCACATGGGCGAGCTGGCCGACGCGGTGGTGGAGCGCGGCTGGAACCTGACGACCCGGCTGCACACCCTGTTGTGGGGCGACAAACGCGCGGTGTGACCCACGGCGCGCACTACGGATCAAGGAGCTTGGATCGATGGCGTTCAGAATCACGAAGAAATTCGAATTCTCGGCCAGCCACCAGCTGACGGGTCTGGCGGCCGAGCACCAGTGCGCCCGGATGCACGGGCACAACTACGTGGTCGAACTGGAGCTGGGGGCCGAGAACGCGGACCTGCTGCCGGTGGGGTTCATCCGGGACTACGGGGAGCTTTCCACGTTCAAGGACTGGATCGACAAGAACCTCGACCACCGGCACCTCAACGAAGTGATGGACGAAAACCCGACGGCCGAGCACATGGCGGCGTGGGTGTACAAGACCTGGCTGCCCGAGTACCCCGAGCTGACCTGCGTGCGGGTCTCGGAGACCCCCAAGACCTGGGCCGAGTACCGGCCGTGAACGCGGTGACCCCGAATCCCGGACGAAAGGTGATCGAATGTCGATGACAGAACTAGGGATCAACGGCGAACCGGCTGCGACGAAGGCCACCGAGGATCCGCTGGTCGAGATCGCCCGCCGGCTGCTGGAAGAGATCGGCGAGGATCCCGCTCGCGACGGGCTGCGCGACACGCCCGGGCGGTTCGCCCGCTGGTGGCGGGAGTTCATCGACTACGAGCCGGGTTCGCTGGACACGCTGTTCGAGTCCATCGGCACGAGCCAGCTCGTGGTCGTCTCCGACATCCAGGTCTGGTCGCTGTGCGAGCACCACCTGCTGCCCTTCCGGTGCTCGGTGACCATCGCCTACCGCCCGACGGGCAAGCTGCTCGGACTGTCGAAGTTCGCCCGGGTGGCCCACCAGTACGCGCACCGCCTCCAGGTCCAAGAACGGCTCGTGGACCAGATCGCGCTCGAGATCAGCACCCTGAGCGGCACCTCGGACGTCGCGGTCATCGCGAAGGGCGAGCACCTCTGCATGACGATGCGCGGGGTCAAGGCCCCGGCGCAGATGACCTCGACCGCCTACCGCGGGCAGTTCGGCACGGATCCCCAGCTCCGCGGCGAGCTGTTCGACCTGATCCGGGCGTGACGGGTCTGAGCCGGGGCGATGGGAAAGGACGACGATGAGCGCGACGGATTCCTCGACGCCCGCGGAAGCGGCGCGGCTGCTGCCCGAGCTGGACGCCGAGCGGCTGCTGGCCGACCTCATGACCGCCCGCGACCACCTGTGGGACGAGCAGAGCGCGCACGCGAACGGCCGGGTGATCAAGTGGGACGAGCAGCAGGACTGGCGCTGCCTGCCGATCCGCAGTCCCGGCGGTGACAAGACGCGCACCGACGCGGGCGGGGCCGGCAGCGCGGAGTTCGCCGACACCGAGTGGCTGGACCACATGCCCTACGTGCGGGAGATCCTGCGGTCGATCCCCGGTCCCCTGCACGCGGCCCGGTTCCTGGACCTGGGGCCCGGGGTCGTCGGGTACCCGCACACCGACGCCAAGTTCGCCCCGGACTGGGGCCTGGTGCGGCTGCACGCCCCGGTCACCACCCACGAGGCGGCGATCCTGGACCTCGACGGGGCCATCCACCGCTGGCAGCCCGGGGAGTTCTGGTTCGGTGACTTCAGCCGCAGGCACCACATCCAGAACCTCGGCCCCGAGCACCGGGTGCACCTCGTGGTGGACGTGCTGGTCACCGCGGAGCTCGCCCGGCTGTTCCCGGCGGACTGGGCCGGGTACTTCGACGGTCCGGAGGTGCTGTGCAACCGGCCGGTCGTGACCACCACCGCCCCGGAGCGGGAGGCCGCGCGGTGCTCGTTCGACGCACCGGCGCACCTGCTGGAGACCGAGGCGTTCGGGTCGCTCACCGGGCCGCAGCCGGAGTCGAGCTTCAGCATCGTCGACACCGGCACGGAACTGGCCGTCCGATCCCCGGAGAACCACCTGTTCCCGCTGGCCGGCCTGGGCGGCAACGAGTACCGCCTGGTCGGGTGGAGCGAGGAGCGGACGGTGACCACGAAGCTGGACGGCCCGCGGCCCGAAGTCGAGCTGACCTACCGCAAGGGCCGCCGATCGACGCGGCTGAGCGTTCCGGCGACGCCGGCGGCCTGACCGGACGCCGAGCGCCGCCGCGGTCCCGCCGCGCCGCCGTCCTGGTCCGGCCACCTCGATCCCTAGGCACCGAAAGGCACACCCATGCCCAAAACCATCGCCATCGTGTCCGGGGGCCTGGACTCGGTCACCATGGCCTACCACCTCCGGTCCGAGGGACACACCCTCCACCTGCTGTCCGTGGACTACGGGCAGCGCAACCTCGTGGAACACCGGTTCGCGGCGAAGGCCGCCGAGGCGCTCGGGGCGCAGCACGACGTCGTCGACCTCCGCCCGGTCGGCAAGCTCATGCACGGTTCCTCGCTGACCGACCCGACGGTCGAGGTGCCGAACCGGAAGCGGGCATCGCCCGGGGGGAGCCCGAACGTCGTGCCCAACCGCAATGCCCTGCTGCTGTCCGTCGCGTTCGCGCTCGCCGTCGCCGAGAAGGCCACCGCGGTGGCCATCGGGGTGATCGACGACCCGCAGGCCGCACCGGACAGCAACGTCGCCTTCCTCGACGCCTTCTTCGCCATGGAGAAGATCGCGACCGACGGCTACGCCCACCCCGGGCTGGTCCTGACCGCGCCGCTGGCCGCGCTGCCCAAGAGCGGGGTGGTGGCGCTCGGCGAAGGGCTCGGCGTTCCCTGGACCGAGACCTGGACCTGCATGCGCGGCGGCGAGCTCCACTGTGGAGAGTGCGCTTCCTGCTGGGACCGGCAGGAAGCGTTCGAGGGCGCCGGCGTGACCGACCCGACGGCCTATCAGACCAGCGCTTCGAAGGAGCTGTTGTGACCGACACCTTTCCCGTGCTCGACCTGCGCGACGCCGCCGGTCCGGCCGAAACCAGGACCGGGTTCCTGCACCGGCTGCGCGAGGCCGTCCACGAGATCGGCTTCTTCCAGCTGGTCGGCCACGGGGTCGAGGACACCGAGGACATGCTGGAGCTGTCCCGCCGGTTCTTCGCCCTGCCCGAGCCCGACCGGCTCGCGCTGAACATCCTCGACTCCCCGCTGTTCCGCGGCTACTCGGAGCTGGGCCGCGAGCACACCCGCGGGGTTCCGGACCAGCGCCGGCAGCTCGACATCGGGCCGGAGCAGCCCGCGCGCAGGTTCGGCCCCGGCGATCCCGCCTACCAGTGCCTGATCGGCCCGAACCGGTGGCCCTCGGCGATGCCCGAGCTGCGCCCGGCCATCGAGTCGTGGATCGCCCGGCTGACCGAGCTCTCGCACCGGCTGCTGCGGCTGATCCTCGAATCGCTCGAGGCCCCGGCGGGCTTCCTGGACGACGTGGTCGACCCGGACCCGCAGATCCACCTCAAGCTGCTGCACTACCCCGGGCCCGCGCGGACGGGCGGGGACGACGGCTCCGGCCAGGGCACCGGGGCGCACAACGACCTGGGCCTGCTCACCCTGCTCGTCCAGGACGGTCACGGCGGCCTCCAGGTCGCGGTGGAGGACGGCCGGTTCATCGACGTGCCGGTGATCCCGGGGGCGTTCGTGGTCAACCTGGGCGAGCTGCTGGAAGTGGCGACCCGGGGCTACGTGCGGGCCACCCAGCACCGGGTGGTCCGCCCCGCCCCGGGCGTCGACCGCTACTCCATCCCCTTCTTCTACAACCCCCGGCTGGACGCCACGATGCAGCCGCTGCCCGGACCGTACGTCGAGCGCGCCGGGGGAGTCATCGACGTCGCCGGCAACCCGTTGTTCGCCCTCTACGGCGACAACGTGATGAAAGGGGTGATCCGCTCGTTCCCCGAGAACGTCGCCCGGCACCACCCGGACCTGGCTGCCGCAGCCGAGCCCCGGAGCTCCTGACCGGGCCGGACGACCACGAGGCAAGGCGAACGTCATGAGAGTCAACCTGCTCGGGCCGCTGCAGGCCTACGCCGGCGACCACGGCGCCGAACTGGCGCCGGCCGCCCAGAAAGTCCGTCAGACGCTGGTGATGCTCGTGCTGAACGCGGGCCGGGTGGTGTCGCTGGCGCGGCTGATGGACGAGCTGTGGAACGGCGAACCGCCGGCCAGCGCGCACACCGCGGTGCAGACCTACGTCTACCAGCTCCGGAAGCGGTTCTCCCTCGGCAATCCGAGGATCGGCGGCGCGGCCCCGGCGGAGGAGGTGCTGCTGGCCACAGTGGACGATGGCTACCAGCTTTCGCTGCCGGCCGACCGGGTGGACGTCTTCCGGTTCGAGCCGCTGCTCGACCGGGCCGGGGCGCAGTTCCGTGACGAGGACTTCGCCCGGGCCCGCGAGACGGCCGCCGCGGCGCTGCGGCTGTGGCGGGACGAGGTCCTGGTGGACGTGCGCAAGGGACCCGCGCTGGAGGCCGAGGCGGCCCGCCTGAAGGGACTGCGCACCAGCGCGCACCACCTGCGGGTCGAATCCGACCTGCACCTCGGCCGGCACCACGAGGTGCTGGGGGAGCTCGCCTCGATGGCCGGGCGGGACCCGACCGACGAGCGGGCCCAGGGCAATCTGATGGTCGCCCTCTACCGCGCCGACCGGCGGGCGGAAGCGCTCCAGGCCTACCGCCGGGCCCGGGAACGGATCGCCACCGAGCTGGGTCTCGACCCTTCGCCCCGGCTCCAGGCCCTGCACGCGGCGGTGCTCACCTCCGACGAGGCGCTGCTGCGGCCCGGCCGGAGGATCAGCGCCGTGCCCGCCGTCACCCGGGCGCCCTCCCACCTGCCCGCGCCGCGCGAACGGCTGACCGGACGGGACGGCCAGCTCGCGCGCCTCACCGCGGCGCTGACCGGCCGGGACCGGGCGGACCGGCCGGTCGTGGTCGTGGAGGGCGCGCCCGGCACCGGCAAGAGCGAGCTGTGCCTGCACGTCGCGCACCAGGTGAGCGACAGCTATCCCGACGGGCAGCTGTACGCGCGGCTGCGCGGTGACGCCGGCCGGCGGGTGCGGTCCGCGGGGATCCTCCGCTCGTTCCTGCGCGGACTGGGCGCGACCCCGGAGCAACTGCGGCTGGGCGCGACCGACCTCAGCCTGCTGTTTCGCACCTGGACCGCCGATCGCCGGGTCCTGGTCGTGCTCGACGACGTGAGCGAGGGGAGCGACCTGACTCCGCTGCTGCCCTCGGGCGCCGGCTGCGGGGTGGTGGTCGGCAGCCGGCGGCGGCTGTTCGTGTCCTCCTCCGCGGTTCACCTGGAGCTGTCCGGACTGTCCTTTCCCGACTGCCTCCGGCTGCTGGACTCCGCCGTGGCGGGGCACCGGATCGCCGCGGACCAGGAGGGCCTGCGGCGGCTGGCCCGGCTGTGCCGGGGGCTGCCGGGCGCGCTCTTCGCGGTCGCTTCGCAGTTGCACCGGCGTCCACACTGGACCGCCCGGCAGGCCTCGGCCTGGGTCCTCGCGGCCGCGGGCGCGCCGGACGATCCGCTGGGCGTGCGCGCCGGCTTCGACCGGACGCTCGCCACGCTGCCCGCCGATTCGCGGCCCCTGGCCTACGAGCTGCTGGCTCCCGGCGTTCCCGACCGGTTCACCCCGACCTCGGTCGCGGCGACCCTGGGCATCAGCGACCAGAAGGCCGAAGACCTGCTGGAGGAGCTGGGGGAGCGCTACCTGGTGCGCGCGCGGCACCCCGCCGCGGACAGCCGGTTCTCCTACGAACTGGAGCCCGGGGTGCGCCCCCTCGCCCCGGGCCCGGTCCGGCGCTCGGCCTGACGGCCGTGCCCGGCCCGGACCCGTCCACCCAGCCCATCCTTGGAGAGACCTGATGCCCTCACGCCCGAAGCTCGTCCTGGTCGGTCAGCTGTCGAAGTTCCCCTGGGTGTTCGAGGCCGCCGAGCGGGCCGGCATCGACCTCATCCTCGTCCCCCGGGGGGACGACACGATGGAGGCCGCCGCGCGGGCCCGCGCCGTGGTCGAACTCCTGCCGCTGGACGTGGAGGGAGACCCCGACGGCGCACTGTCCCGGCTCGTCGCCCGCTACCGGCGCGAGCCCTTCGGCGGGATCATGGCGGCCAACGAACAGGCCGTGCCGTTCACCGCGCGCGCCGCCCGGGAGCTGGGCCTGCCCGGACTGTCCGAGGAAGCGGCGGTGGCGGTGCGCGACAAGCGAAGCATGCGCCGCCACCTGCTGGAGGCCGGTCTGGGCACCCCCGGCTTCGTGGTCCTGGACGACCCGGACCACTGGGCCGAAGCGTTGTCGCTGCGGTTTCCCGTGGTGGTGAAACCGGTCAGCGGCCACGCCAGCTTCGGCGTGATCCGGGTGGACAGCAAGGACGGTCTCGAGCCGGCGGTGGTCCGCACCTGGCAGCTCGTCGAAGCCCACCGGGGCGCCGACGACGGATTGGCCGCGCAGACCGGCGTGCTGGTCGAGGAATACCTGGACGGGCCGGAGATCTCCGCCGAATCCCTGGTGTACCGGGGGCAGGTGCGGGTCTGCGCGATCAGCTGGAAGGGGGAGCTGACCGGGCCCTACTTCCAGGAGACCACCCTGCGGGCCCCCGCTCAGCTCCCCGCCGAGATCCTCGCCGCGACCGAGGCGGAGGTGATCGGCGCCCACCACGCCTTCGGCGTCACCGAGGGCACCACGCACACCGAGCTGCGGCTGGTCGGCGGGGTGCGCCCGGTGCTGCTGGAGATGGCCGCGCGCATCGGCGGCGGGGGCTACATGGCCCACTTCGCCCACGTCGCCGGCGGGATCGACCTGGCCGCCGAGGCGCTGCGCATCCACCTCGGCCGGGCACCGCGGTGCTGGGGACAGGAGGCGGTGCCGGCCGGCCACGTGGCGGTCTACCAGGTGCCGGTCGGCACCGGCGGGCGGGTCGAGCGGATCCACGGGCTGGACTCGGTGCGCGCCGACCCGCGCGTGGACTACGTGGTGCAGACCGCGGGTCCCGGCACCCGGCTGCCGCCCTTCCCGGACTTCGCCGGCTACCCGGTGATCGTGATCTCCCGCCACGGTTCGGACGCCGAGGCCGAGGCGTACCGCGAACACCTCGCCCGCACCTTGTACGTCGAGTACGAGGACCAGGGGTGAGGGACCGGACCGGCTTCCCAGTCTCTGCTTCGTGAGAGCAGTGGTGTACGCGTGAAAGAGAGGGAACAGATGCAGCAGGGCAAAGCACGGCTGAGCGGGCAGCAGGCCGATCCGGGCTTCTTCCGCTTCGAGGAGCGCGACGAACTGGACTACGAGCTGGTTCTGGACGTGCTGCACGGGCGCCGGCTGGGCGTGATCTTCCGGGACGTGATCCCGGTGGCGGCGCGCAAGGACCTGACCGAGCGGTTCTGGGCGAGCCCCGCCCGCCAGCACCGTGAAGGCGAGCCCTCGCACTACGTCGGCGCCTACCACTGGAACAAGGACACCGCCACCTACCTCGACGAGTCGGCCGCGGTCGCCGAGCACGTCCGGCGGGTGATCGACGCCCCGGATTCGCCGTGGAACGCCTTCCGCCAAGGCGTCGACGAGGTCCTCGGCAAGGAGGGCGCGTCCCTGCGGCTGGCGGAGCAGGACGGCCGCCCGGCGTGCGCCGCGCTGATCCGCGCGTGGGACAAGGAAGGCGACTTCTCCCTCGACCCGCACGAGGACCAGGCGCAGTGCCAGGACCCGCGCCAGCGGGGGTTCGAGATCCAGCGGGTCTGCGACCACCAGATCTGCGCGGTGAACCTGTGCACCGAGCACACCGCCGGCGGGCGGCTGGTGCTGTGGAACCTCCGTCCCGACGACGAGACCCGGCGCGCGCTCGGCCTCGAGCTGACCGGACTGCCCTACCCGGCCGACGCCCTGGCCGACTTCGAGGAGCTGCGCCTGGACATCCGGGAGGGCGACGTCTACGCCTTCAACGGTGCCTTCGTGCACGCGGTGGACGCCAGCTCCGGCAACCGCACGACGGTGTCGTTCATCATGGGGTTCACCGATCCCCAGACGGTCGTGAGCTGGACCTGAAACCCGTCCGCGGGATCGCGGCCAGGGCCCGTTCTCCCCGCCCGGAAACCGTTCCGGCGCGGGGAGAACGGGCCCTTTCGGCGTCGTGCGGCGCCGGAGGGCGGACCGGCCACAGTGGACGGATTGGCCGGTCCGCCGCGCTCACGGACGGCCGTCGGCTCCCAGCGCCTGGGCCAGTCCTTCGAGAGTGGGGTTCCGGAAGACCAGGGCCGGCGGGACCCGGCGCCCGAGCCGTTCGCCGAGCCGGACCGCGACCGTGGTGATGGTCAGCGAGGTGCCGCCGACGTCGAAGAAGCCGTCTTGTGGTCCGAAGTCGTCCTCGACGCCCAGGCACTCGCGCCAGACTTCGGCGACGAGGAGCTGATTCTTGGTCGCGGCGCGGTGGGTGCCCGGACGCGCGGCGGGCGCCGGGCTCGGGTCGGGTAGCGCTTCGCGGTCGACCTTGCCGTTCGGGGTGAGGGGGATCCGGCTGATCGTGGTGTAGCTCTGGGGCAGCATGTACGGCGGGAGCTGCGCGGCCAGGTGCGCGCGCAGTTCGGCCGGGCCCGGGGCGGGCCGGCCGGTGTGCTCCGGGATCAGGTAGGCGGCCAGCCGGTCCGCGCCGCCGCCGCGCACGGCGACGACGCATTCGGCCACGGCGGGATGGCGCTGCAGGGCGGACTCGATCTCGCCGAGTTCGATGCGGAAGCCGCGCACCTTGACCTGGTGGTCGTTGCGGCCGAGGAAGACCAGGTTGCCGTCGGGCAGCAGCCGGACCACGTCGCCGGTGGGGTACATCCGGGACCCGGGCTCCGCGGCGTACGGGTCGGGCAGGTACGCCGCCGCCGTGCGGGCGGGCCGGCCGAGGTAGCCCCGGCCGACCGCGCTGCCGCCGACGTACAGCTCACCGCGGCAGCCCGGGGCGACCGGGCGCAGCCGCGGGTCCAGCACGTAGAGGCGGGCGTTGTCGGTCGCCCGCCCGAACGGGACGCTCGGCCGGTGGCCGTGCCGGTCGAGCAGCTCCTCGGTGATCGGGCAGAAGGCCGAGGTGATGGTCGCTTCGGTGGGCCCGTACTCGTTGAAGACCCGGCACCCCGGCGCGGTGACGGACAGGAGGCGCCGGGCCACGTCGTGCGGCACGGCTTCGGCCCCGGTGAACACCAGGCGCACGGAAGCGAGCCGTGAGGCGGGGTCGGCGCCGGAATCCAGCAGCACCCGCATCTGCGAGGGGGTCGCGTTGAGCGTGGTGATGCCGCGTTCGGCGACCTCCCGCAGGAATTCCCCGGGGTCGTAGGCGGCGGTGGGGCCCGCCAGGTGCAGTTCGGCGCCGGACACCAGGCACTGGAAGATCTCCCAGACCGAGTTGTCGAACGCCACCGAGTGGTTGAGCAGGGCCCGGTCCTGCCCGGTGAGCCGGCTCAGCCGCTGGTTCCAGGCCAGGAATCCGGTGATGTTGGCGTGGGTGATCGCGACGCCCTTGGGGTCGCCGGTGGAGCCCGAGGTGTAGATCACGTAGGCCAGGTGGTGCGGTTGCGGCTCCTCGATCGGCCCCGGGTCCGGCCCCGGGTCCGCCCCGGGCTCCTGGTCCACCGCCACGAGCCGCACGCCGTCGCCGAACAGGGCCGAGGTGGGGTGGCGCGGGTCGGCCACGACCAGGCGGACGCCCGAGTCGGCCAGCAGGTAGCGCAGCCGTTCGGCCGGGTAGCCGGGGTCGAGCGGGACGTAGGCGCCGCCCGCCTTCAGCACGCCCAGCAGGGCGATCACCAGCTCCACCGAGCGTTCGAGGCCGACCGCGACCAGGCTTTCCGGGCGCACCCCCTCGGCCCGCAGCTTCCGGGCCAGGGCGGAACTGCGGCGGTCGGTCTCGGCGAAGGTGAGCGACCGCCCGGCCCCCACCACGCAGAGCGCGTGCGGGGTGGCCCGCACCTGCCGGTCCCAGAGCCGGACCAGGGTGCTGGGCCCGGGCAGCGGCTCGGCCCGGCCGGTGGCGGCGCGCAGCTCGTCGGCCGTGACGAGTTCGAGTTCGGACAGCGGGGTGGCGGGACCGGACACCATCTGCTCGATCACCCGCAGGAAGTGGCGGCCGAGGCCGCGCACGAAGTCCGCGTCGAACAGGTCGGTGGCGTACTCGACCGAGACGCCGAGGCCACCGGCAACGTGGTCGGTCACCTCGACGGCCAGGTCGAAGCGGGCGGTGCCGAGCCGTCCCTCCAGCTCCCTGCGGTCGCAGAGCTCGGTGAGGTGCCCGGCCGCCGGCTCTTCGTGCAGCGCGAACAGCACCTGGAACAGCGGGTTGCGGCTCAGGTCGCGCTCCGGGCCCAGCTCCGCCACCAGCTTCTCGAAGGGCAGCTCCTGGTGCGCGTACGCCTGCCGCGCGACTTCGCGGACCCGGGCCAGCAGCTCGCGCCAGGTCGGATCGCCGTACAAATCGGTGCGCAGGACGACGGTGTTCACGAAGTAGCCGACCACCTCGTCCAGCTCGGGGCGCGTCCGGCCGCCGACCAGGGTACCGACGGCGACGTCGCGCTCATCGGCGTAGCGGCCGAGCAGCACCTGGAGGGGAGCCAGCAGGCCCATGAACAAGGTGATGCCCTCGGCCCGGCACAGCGCGCGCAGCCGGTGCGCCAGTTCGTCCGGGACCCGCAGCAGCTCGCGGCGGCCGTGGTGGCTCGCGACCGGCGGCCGGGGGCGGCTGGTCGGCAGCTCCAGGGCCGGTACGCCGGACAGCCGGGCCCGCCAGTAGCTCAGCAGCCGCTCCAATTCGGCGCCGCTCAGGCGCGCCCGCTGCCAGGCCGCGTAGTCGGCGTAGGTCACCGGCAGCGGCGCGGAGCTCGGGCGGCGACCGGCGGCGAGGTCCACATAGGACTGGCCCAGCTCGCGCACGATCAGGTCGACCGACGCGCCGTCGCAGACCAGGTGGTGGATGGTCAGGAGGGTGAGGTCGCGGCTCGGGGTGCGCAGGACCTCCGCGCGCAGCAGCGGCGGGTGGTCGAGGGAGAAGGGAGCGCGGATCAGCTCGGTCATCAGCGCGTCGAAGTCTTCCTCGGTGACCTCAAGAAGGCGCAGGGGCACCGGGGCCGGTTCGCGCGGTTCGGGCCGGGCGTGCCCGTTTTCGGTGGTGAACGCCGTGCGCAGCGCGGGATGCCTGCGCACCAGCGCGGACAGGCTCTCCCGCAGCAGATCCGGGTCGACGCGTCCGCCGGGCGGGCCCAGGACCACCGGCAGGTGGTAGGCGGGCACCGAATCGTTGAGCTGCTCGAAGATCCAGATCCGCTCCTGGCCGAAGGACAGCTCGGCGGTCGCCGCCGGCGGGATCGGCTCTTCGGCCGGCGGGGCCACGCCGTCGAGCGCGGCGGCGAGCGCGGCGGGGGTCGGATGGGCGAAGACCGACTGGACGCCGACCGCCACGCCGAGTTCCGCCCGCAGCCGGGCCACGGCCCGGACCGCGGCGAGCGACTGGCCGCCCAGCCCGAAGAAGTCGTCGTGCGGCGAAACGGTTTCGAGTCCGAGGACCTCGGCCCACACCCGGCCCACCGCCGCGGTGCGCGGCGGCAGCGGCTGGTCGCCCGGGGCCGGCCCGTCCGCCCGGACCGGGTGGTACGGGATCCGCCGGGCGGCCTCGCGGTCGGCCTTGCCCGCGGGGGTGCGGGGCAGGGCGTCGAGCACGGCGTAGCCCTGGGCCACCATGTGCGCGGGCAGCCGCCGGGCGAGGTGGTCGCGGACCATGCGGGGCAGGTCCCCGGCCGCGTCCCGCCCGGCCGGCGCGGGCACGAGGCAGGCCACGAGCCGGTCGCCCCCGGCCGCCTCGCGGTCGACGACGGCCACCGCGTCCGCGACCAGCGGGTGGCTGCGCACACCGGCCTCGACCTCGCCGAGTTCGATGCGGAAGCCGCGCACCTTGACCTGGTCGTCGGTGCGGCCCAGCACTTCCAGCGCGCCGTCGGCCGACCACCGGGCGAGGTCGCCGGTCCGGTACAGGCGTCCGGGGGTGTCGCCGAACGGGTCGGGCACGAACCGGTCGGCGGTCAGCGCGGGCCGGTTGAGGTACCCGCGCGCCACGCCCGCGCCGCCGATCCACAGCTCCCCGGTGACCCGGGGCCCGGCTTCCCGGCCGTTCTCGTCGACCACGTGCAGCCGGGTGTTGGCCAGGGCCGTGCCGACCGTGACGCGGCCGGCCACGACATCGATGCGGGCGGCGGTGGACCACACCGTCGCCTCGGTGGGCCCGTACAGGTTCCACAGGGCGCCCCCGGTGGCGAGCAGGTCGCGGGCCAGGGGCGGGTCGAGCGGTTCGCCGCCCGAAAGCAGCACCCGGCCGTGCCCGGCGGTCCAGCCGGAAGCCAGCAGCATCCGCCAGGTGGTGGGGGTGGCCTGGACGACGCTCACCCCGGTCCCGGCGATGGTGGCGGCCAGCAGCTCCGGGTCGGTGTTGGCGCCGGGCGGGGCCAGCACCACCGTCGCCCCCCGGGTCAGCGGCAGGAACAGCTCCAGGATCGAGATGTCGAACGACAGCGGGGTCAGCGCGAGGACCCGGTCGCCCGCGTCGAGACCGGGGCGCTCGGCCACGCTCCGCAGGAACGAGGCGACCGCCGCGTGGCTGACCGCGACCCCCTTGGGCACGCCGGTCGAACCGGAGGTGTAGATGACGTAGGCCAGGTGCTGCGGGTGCACCGCCGCGGGGCGGGCCGCGGCGGGCCCCGTGGGGAAGTCCTCGGCCGGCAGCACACTGTCCACACCGGACTCCAGGGCCTGGGTCCGCCGGTCCGCGTCGCACAGCGCCAGCGCGACCCCGGCGTCGGAGGTCATGTGCCGCAGCCGGTCGGGCGGGTAGCCGGGATCGAGGGGCAGGTAGGCGGCGCCCGCCTTCAGGATGCCGAGCAGGGCCACCACCAGCTCGACCGAGCGGCCGAGGCAGACCCCGACCAGGTCCTCCGGGCCGAGGCCACGTGCCCGGAGTTCGGCGGCGAGCGCGGTGGCGCGGCGGTCCACTTCGGCGTAGGTGGCGCGGCGCGCTCCCGCGACGACGGCGACCGCGCCGGGGGCGGCGGCGGCCTGCTGCTCCCAGAGCGCGACGAGGGTGGTCGGCGTCATGGACGGTCCTTTCTCAGCCTCGGGCCGGGAAGGCGCGGGTGATCGTCTCGGCCAGCTCTTGCTCCGCGCCGCGCACGTACAGGTGGGGGGCACCGGGGAACAGGTGCAGGGCGAAGGCCGCCGTGGTGTGCCGGCGCCAGGCGAGCAGCTCCGGTTCGCTCACGGTCTCGTCCGCCGAGCCGGCCAGCACCGTCAACGGGCAGGGCAGGGGCGCCTCGTCCCGGTGCGCGTGGGTTTCACACAGCGTCAGGTCCGCGCGCAGCAGGGGCAGCAGCAGCTCCTGCAGCTCGGGATCCACCCCGTCGAGCTCGGCCGTGGCGAGCAGTTCGCCGTCCGGCAGCGCGTGCCGCGGGTCGCGGTCCGGCAGGCCGGGGGCGCGCATGCCGGACAGGAACAGGTGCTCGGGCAGGCGCGTGCCCAGCCGGCGCAGCCCCCGGGCCGTCTCGAAGGCGATCAGGGAACCCATGCTGTGCCCGAAGAAGGCGTACGGCAGGTCGGTGTGCTCCGCGACCAGCGGGGCGAGCGTGGCCACGGCCTCGTCCAGGCAGGTCAGGGCCGGTTCGCCGAAGCGGCCCTCGCGGCCGGGTAGCTGGACGGTGCACACCTCCACGGGGTCCGGCAGGTGCGGCGCCAGCCGGTAGGCGGAGGCCCCGGCCCCGGCGTGCGGGAAGACGAACAGGCGCCGCTCGGCGGTGGGGGCACCGCGGCCGAGCCCGCGCAGCCAGGCCGTCGCGGGGTCCGCGGTGGTCATCGGGACGTCCGCACCGAACGCGGGGCCAGGTCGGTCCACACCCGCTCGATGTGGTCCAGGCACTCCTGGCGGGTGCCCCGGGCGCCGGTGGCGGTCCAGCCGGCGGGCAGGGCGCGGCCGGCGAACCAGACCGAGTACTGCTCCTCGTCGTTCACCACGACGACGTACTGGTCGGAGGCGGGTGCGGCGCTCACGGGCCTCAGTCCTCCGCCCCGGTGAAGAACCCGCTCTCGCGGTGGCCCCGGCCCGCGGCGACGACCCGGTCGTGCACCCACTGGCCGACGGCGAGGTCGAGCACGCCGAGCCCGAACGGCGAGAAGACGGCCGGGCGTCCGGGATCCCGGCGCCGCCGTCCGCGCAGCAGGTCGCCGAGGGTGCCGTCGATGAAGTCCCGGTTGCCCGTGCGCTGCTCGGTCAGGTGCAGCGAAGTGCGCTCGCGCACGGCGTGGTCGACGTCGTCGGTGAAGTTCTGCGCGGCCAGGATCAGCTCGGGGGCCAGGTCGCGCAGGGACAGGTGCAGGACCACCGGGTGGTGGGCCAGCAGGCAGGGGTCGTGCACGTGCGGCTCGCCGGCCACGGTGGTCAGCAGCACCAGGTCGCAGTCGGTGAACGCGTCCTCCACCCGGTCCGCCACCACGATCTCCGCGTCGGCCGCCCCAGCCGCGCTGCCGATCGCGGCGCCGAAGCGGTCCGCCGCCGCCGGGTCGAGGTCGAAGAGCCGGAAGCCGCCGATCTCCCAGCCGAGTTCGCGCAGGAACCGCCACACGTGCCGGGCGATCAGGCCGGTGCCGACGATGCCGACCCGCCGGGCCCGGCGGGTGCCGAGCAGCGTCTGCGCGCCGAGCACCGCCGAAGCCGCGGTCCGGGTGGCCGAGACGATCGAGGACTCCAGGCAGGCGAACGGGTAGCCGGTGGCGCAGTCGTTGAGGATCAGCGTGGCCGAGGCGCGGGGGAGGCCGCGGCGGGTGTTGTCCGGGAAGCTGGCGATCCACTTGTTGCCGGCGACCTCGAACTCGCCGCCCAGGTAGGCGGGCAGGGAGATGATGCGGGAGCGGTCCCGGTGCGGGAAGCGCAGGAACGAGCTGTGCGGGTTCGAGCTGTCCCCGGCGTCGTGCACGAGGTAGGCCGCCCGGACGACCTCGGTCAGCTCCGGGCGGTGGCGGTCGATCTCGGCGGCGATGTCGCCCGCGCCGATCACCGTCATGAGCGGTGGGGCCATTGTGGACACTGGATGGTCCTCCTTCAGCTGATGGCCAGGGCTCCGGCTTCGGTGGTTCGTGCCGCTTCGGCGCGCAGCGCCCGGACCCAGTCGGGGTCGTAGACGGTCCGGGCGTAGGCGTGGCCGCGGTCGGCGGCGATGAAGGCGACCCGGGGGCGGTGCCCGGTGGGCCGGTGCCGGGCGAAGTAGTCCTGGACGGCGGCGTAGGCGCTGCCCGTCGAACCACCCGCGTACAGGCTGTGCCCGGCGGCCATGGCGGCGCAGGCCTCCACCGCGCGCACCTCGGGCACGATCTCGATTTCGTCGATCAGCGCCTGGCCGGCCAGCGGCGGCTCGATGCTGGAGCCGATGCCGGGGATCCACCGCTTCTTCGGCGGGCCCCCGAAGATCACCGAGCCCTCGGTGTCGACCGCGACGACCACGCAGCCGGGATAGGTCTCCTTGACCCGGTGGGAGAGCCCGGCGATCGTGCCGCCCGTGCCCACCCCGACGAACAGGTAGTCGAGCGGGCCGGCCTGCGCGATCAGCTCGGCCGCGGTGAACCGGTAGTGCGCGTCGCGGGCGTCCGGATTGGCGTACTGGTTCGGCCAGTAGGCCAGGTCGAGTTCGGTCATCAGCTCCCGCACGCGCGAGAGCCTGGTCTTCAGGTAGCCGCCGGCCGCGTCGGCGGCGGAGACCTTCTCCACCCGTCCGCACAGGAGCCGGAGCTGGGTCTCGGTGGCCTCGTTGCAGTTCGGGTCGATCACCGGCACGAACCGGATCCCGAGCGTCCGGCAGTAGAAAGCGAGGGCCAGCGCGAAATTCCCGGAGGAGGACTCGACCACCGTGGTCTCCCCGGTGATCTCCCCGCGGCCGATGGCCTGTTCCAGGATCCACATCGCCGAGCGGTCCTTGCTGCTTCCGGCCGGGTTGCAGAACTCCAGTTTCACGAAGAGGTCGCAGTCGTCCTCCGTCAGGGAGATCAGCGGGGTTTCGGTGAGACCCGCGCGGATCTGCCTGGCCCGCTCGACCAGGACTCGCTCAGCACGCCTAGGGGGCATGGACCGATCCTGACACGGTCGCGCCCGGGACGGCTCAACCGCGACTCAAGCGCGGTCTCCTCGCGCGGGCCTCAGCAGTACGGCTTCCAGAGCTCGTGGTCCAGAGCTTCGGCCACGGCGGGCGAGGATTCGCCCAGACCGGCGAGCTGCGCGCGGTTCTGCCGTCGGATCTCGGCTTCGTGGCCGGCCAGCGGGCTGTCCTCGGACAGGTCCAGCAGCCACAGTGGACGCAGTGTCGCGCCCCGCAGCACTTTCCCCTCCGCCGAGCCGGCGCCCGCGTGCATCCGGCGCACGCCGGGGAGCCGCGCCCCCATGTAGTAGGTGAGGTTGAAGTACTCGCAGGCGGAGACGAGCCGGTCGTGGTCGAGGCCGTGCGCGCGCAGGTAGACGGTGTCACCGCACCGGTAGTACAGGCAGAACCCGACGGGCGGCTCGCCCGGGCGCGCGCACAGCGCCACCTGGGCGCGGGAGCCGGCCAGCTCGCCCTGTTCGCGGAAGGATTCCGCCAGCGGGGCCAGATCGACGGACCGGCCGTGGTGGAGCAGCGAACCGGCCAGCAGCCGGGCGGCGTCCGGCCAGCACTCGGCGAGCGTCCGGTGCTCCACCTGGTATCCGGCCTTCTCGAACTTCCGCGCCTCGCTGCGGATCCGGCGGGCCCGGTGCGCCGAAAGCGATTCCAGCCATTCTTCGTAACCGCCCGGCGGAACGTCGATCCAGGCGTCGGTGGTCAAGGCGACCGGAACGGTCTTCGCCCCCGCCGCGCGCAGCGTCCGGACGTCGTCCGTGGTCAGGTGCATCGCCACGCGGGCGATCGGCTCGTCGTGCCGGGGCGGGCGCAGCGCCCGGACCGCGGCGAGCACCTCGGCGGCGGCCTCGACCCGATCGGTGCCCTCCTCGGTCAGCAGGTGGGCCAGGTAACCGCGGCGCTGGCCGACGAGCAGTCCGGCCGGGCCGGGGGCGGGCAAACCACGCGCGGCGAGGATCTCGTGCCACCGCATGTCCGGGGTGGCCGCCTCGGTCACCGCGGCCACGGGGACCGCGGCCCGGCCCCCGTCCGGGGTCGCCACGCTCAGCCCGCCGGAGACCGCTCCGGGTTCGAGGGCGCAGATCCGCAGCCACAGCGCCGAGGAGTAGAACCGGTCGCCGGCGAGCCGATCCCACTCGGCGTCGCCGATCCCGCCGACGGCGTCGGCGAAGGTGTCCGTGATGGCGGGCATGGGGCCTCCCGTTGAGTCCCGGCTGGATCGGGCCCGTGCTTCGCGACCGCAGAAGCGTTCTGCCCCAGTCCTTCGAGCCGCCCATTGATAACACAGATCCGGCGGGCCCACGGCGGCGTCCGGCCGGCGGTTGAGCCGCAATTGAGTGGGGTCGCCAGGTGCGGTGCGACGATGACCGCGGTGGGCCGCCGGGCCCAGTCGTGATCGGGCGGGGATGGAGGATTCATGTCGGCGGAGCGGGTGGCAGCCCAGTACAACGAAGATTTCCGGGCGCCGGGCAGCGATCTGCGCGAGGTCGTCCCGCACGTCCGGAAATTCCCGACGCTCGCGGTGTGGAACGGGAAGTACCTGGCCCGGCCCCTGTTCGTCGACGAGGGTGAGATCCGGCGGTTCGACGAGGACCTGCGGCACCTGATCGAGCTCACGCTTTCGCTGCCGGAGCGGGTGTTCGGCGGCGACCTGGACGGTTTCCGCTCGCTGCTCGGCATCGGCGACGGCCGCTGGGAGGCGATCCGGCGGTTCGGCGATCTGCGCCCGCCCTGCTTCGGCCGGGCCGACATGTACCACGACGGCACCTCGTTCAAGCTGCTCGAAACCAATCTGGGCAGCGAATCCGGCGGCTGGGCACTGGCGAGCGAGATCTCACAGGCGATGATGGAGGTCGAGGCTTTCGCCGGTTTCGCGCGCCGGAACCGGCTCGGCTACGTGCACCCCATCCGCGCCGTGGCGGAGACGCTGCGCCGTTTCGGCGCCCAGGTCGCCCCCGGACGTGAACCGGTGGTGGCCCTGCTGGAATGGCGGGGCGGGCTGGAGGTCTACGGCAAGCTCTGGCTCAACTTCCAGGCCGCGCTGCGCTCGGCGGGCCTGGACATCCTGGTGGCCGAGGTCCCCGACGTGCACGAACGCGACGGGGCGCTCTACCTGGGGGATCAGCGGATCGACGTGGTCTACCGCGCCTTCGTCCCGGACCAGATCGCCGAGGAGCCGGGGGGCTGGGAGCTGGCCGCCCCCCTGCTGCGCGCGCACCGGGCCGGCCGGATGCACCTGTGGACCCCGCTCTCGACCAACGTCTTCGCCAACAAAGCCTGCCTGGCGCTGCTTTCGGACCCGGTGCGGCGGCGCGGGCTCGGCGCGGACGAGTGCCGGCTCATCGACCGGGTGCTGCCCTGGACGCGGCTGATCACCCCGGACGTGCTGCGGACCGACCGCGCACTGCTCGGCGAATGCCTGGAGCGGCGCGAGGAACTGATCCTGAAGGTCAACTCGCGCGGCGGTGGGGTCGGTGCCGTGGTCGGCTGGGAGACGGACGACGCGAAGTGGCGGCAGGCTCTGCACGACTCCGCCGGCGAAGGCTGTGTCGTGCAGCAGCGGGTGCGGCCCCGTCCGGAACTCGTGGTGGACCCGGTGTCCGGGAAAACCGAGGAATGGCACGCGGCCTACGGACTGTTCTACACCCCCCAGGGTTTCGCCGGACTGCGCGCGAAGGCGGTGCCGGCCGGTTCGGGCAGCATCATCTCCTTCACCTCGCACGAGGACGCGCACGCCGCGGCCGTCTTCCACCAGCGCGAGCCGTCCGCCGGGGTGGACCCCCGGCCGCACGAAGCACCCGCCGGCGCGGCGAAGTAACGAGTAGCCGTGACCGGGCAGCACTCTTCGGCGTGGCAGCGGATCCAGGCGGCCTGGGGCCTGCCGGACCTCGCGGGGAAGGGCCGTTTCGTCTCGGCCAATCTGATCGACAGCCTGGGAAACGGGCTGGTGATGGCCTTCACCGTGGTCTTCTTCGTGAAGACGACGTCGCTGTCGCTGGTCGCCGTGGGTACCGCGCTGACCGTCGGCCAGCTCCTCTGCCTGCCCGTCGCGCTCTGGATCGGGCGGATGCTGGACCGCCACGGCCCCCGCGTCGTGGTCGCCGCGGGCAACTGGATCTCGGTGGCCGGGTTCACCGGTTTCCTGTTCTCGCACGAGGCCTGGCAGATCGTGCTGGGGCAGTTCGTGGTGCAACTGGGCTCCACCGCCTTCTGGATGGGCAGCAGTCCGCTCGTGGTGCTGGTCGCCCGGGGCGGTGAGCGGGCTCGCTGGTTCGGCTTGGTCCGGGCGCTGCGCAATGTCGGCGTGGGGTTCGGCGCGGCCGCGTCCGCGGTCGCCCTGAGCCTCGGGAGCACCGCCTGGCTGCGGGCGATCATGGTGGTCAACGTGGTCACGTTCGCCCTCGCCGGCTGGCTCGTGCTCACCGTCCGGGCCACCGGTGCCGCGCCCGCCGGGCCGCGGCGGGCGGCGGCGGAAACCAGCGCACCGGCCTCCGTCGGCAGCGTGCTGAAGGACCTCCGTTACCTGCGGCTGGTCGCGTCGAACATCGCCTTCGCCTTCGCCTCCGCGGTGCTGAGGGTGCTGCTCGCGGTCTACCTGGTGGACGAACTGCGCGTCGGCTCCTGGATCGCCGGTGCGCTGGTCGTGCTGAACACGGTGATGGTCGCGCTGCTCCAGACGCTCGCCAGCCGGTGGATCGAGACCCGCCGGCCGGGGACGGTGCTGGCGCTGGCCCTGCTGCTCAACGCGGTGGCGTTCGCCGTCTTCGGCGTGCTGCTCGTGCTGCCCGGCTGGGCGGTGATCGCCGGGCTGCTGCTCGCGATGGTGCTCTACACCGCGGCCGAGATCCTCGGTTCGCCGCCGACCAGCGAGCTGAGCGTGGTGCTGGCGCCCGCGCACCGGCAGGGCCGGTACCTGGGGGTCTACCAGCTCTCCTGGTCGGTCGGCAGCGCCGTCGCCCCGGCCCTGCTCACCGCGCTGCTGGCGGGCGGCGCGGCGCTGCCCTGGGGGTTCCTCGCCGGGATTTGCGTGCTGGCCGTACCGCTCGTGGCCGGACTCGGCCGGCCCCCCACCGGCGCCACGCCCCTCACGGTGAACCACTCCGAGCCGGCGTGAAGGGAGCCCCCACCGTGACCCGTCCGTCCGATGAGGACACCCGGAGCCCCGCACCCACCACTGCCGACCCACTTCGAAGGAGCAGGACGTGACCTCCACCGCGCAGACCCAGACCACCGTCGAGCCCGTCACCGGCTGGAGCGGTTCCCCGGACTACTTCACCGTCCGTGAGTGCTCCGGGTTCGACCCGCGAGCCGTCGTGGACGTGCTCCGGGGCAGGACCGCGGGGGTGATGTTCCGCGGCATGATCGACCCGCAGACCTGCGCGACCCTCGCCGGCCGGTTCTGGGACAGCCCGCACCGCCGCACCCGCGGGGTCGAGGCCCCGGGGTACTTCCTGGGCGCCTACCACTACCACAAGACCACCCGGGCCTACCTGCAGGAATCGGCGGCGGCGGCCGAGGCCGTCGACGCGGTCCTCGACGGCCCCGGAGACCCGCTCCGGCGCTTCTACGACGGACTGGCCGACGTGCTCGCCGCGGACGGTGTCGACGTGCGCCGCGCCCGGCACGACGGCGCCCAGGCCTGCCGGGGGCTGCTGCGCTCCTGGCACGGCCAGGGCGAGTACGCCCTCGCCCCGCACGACGACCGTTCGCAGTGCACCGAGCCGCAGCAGGCGGACTTCGAGATCCAGCGGGTGGTCGGCCACCAGGTCGCGGCCCTCAACATCTGCCTGGAGAACGGCAACGGCGGGCGGCTGGCCTACTGGAACATCCAGCCGGACGACGCGAGCAAGCGCCGCCTCGGCCTGCACCACACCGGCTCGCCGTATCCCCTGGAATCCCTCCGGGGGATCGAAATGAAGTGGATCGAGGTCAACCCCGGTGACGTGTACGTCTTCAACGGCGCCCACGTGCACGCCGTGGAGCCCAACACCGACCCGGAGCTGCGGCGCACCACGCTGGCGGGCATGTTCGGCTTCGCCGACGACTCGACCGTGGTCTCGTGGACCTGAGCGCAGCCGCCGCCGGGGCCGCCGCCCGGCCGGACCAGCCCGATCGGAGGACCCGCACCGTGACCACCCTGACCCCCGCGCCGCGCACGCCGCAGCGGCTCATCACGGACCTGTTCAGCGTCATCGACGAACGCCGGTGGGACGAGCTGGCCGAGGTCTTCGCCCCCGGCTGCGTCTACGAGCGCCCCGGCTACCGGCCGCTCTCCGGCCTCGCCGACATCGATCACTTCTACCGCCACACCCGGATCATCTCCTCCGGCCGGCATCTCGTCGACCGGGTCGTCGCCGACCACGGCTCGGCCGCCTGCTGGGGCCACTTCACCGGCCAGGACCGCTCCGGGCGCCCGCTGGAGGAAGGCTTCGCGGACGCCTACCTGGTGCAGGACGGGAAGATCGTCCGCCGCACGACGTACTTCTTCCGCGCCGCCATCTGAAGCGGCGGTTCCCGCACCCGAGCAGAGGGGATGTCCCATGGAAACCGCCCAGTCCGCCCCGGCCCCGCTCACCGACCCCAGGACCGGAGCACCGCTGGCCCGGCCGCCCCTGCTGCCGCTGACCGCGGTCGAGCCGGTGGCGCGCACGGCCGCCGCGGCCTTCCCCGGATGGGCGCGGACCCCGATGCCGGAGCGCTGCGCCCGGGTCCTGGACCTGGCCGGCCACTGGGAAAGGGAGTTCGGCGACCTCGCGCCGGCGTTCAGCCGTGAACACGGCAAGACCGAGGCGGAGGCCGCCGCGGAGCTGGCCCGGGCGGTCGAGATGCTGCGCTGGAGCGCCACGGCCGCCCCGGAGCTGACCCGCGCGTCGCCGCTCACCGATCGCGCGGGGGCCGAACGCGAGGTCCGGGTCGAGCCCGCCGGGCCGGTCCTGGCGATCGTCCCGTGGAACTTCCCGGCGGTCGTGCTCGCCCGCAAGCTCGGCCCGGCCCTGGTCCTGGGGTGCAGCGTCGTCGTCAAGGCCCCGGACGAGACCCCCGGGGTGGCGTCGGCGCTCGAGCGGGCCGTCACCGCGGCCGGGCTGCCCCCGGGCACGGTCCAGATCGTGCACGCGAGCCCATCGGTGTCGAACGCCCTGGTGCGGCGCCCGGAGTTCGCCACGGTGAGCTTCACCGGCTCGACCCGGGCCGGCCGGGAGGTGGCCGCCGCGGCCGCCACCCAGCTCACCCCCTGCGTACTGGAACTCGGTGGCCACGCGCCCGCCATCGTCACCGCGGACGCCGACCTCGATGCCGCCGTGGCCGCGCTCGCCCCGGCGAAGTTCGGTTCGACCGGGCAGAGCTGCGCCGCCCCGAGCCGGTTCCTGGTCGACCGCCGGGTTCACGACGCCTTCGTGGAGAAGCTCATCCGATGCGCCCCGCTGTGCGACAACCTGCGGACCCCCTCCGGAGCACGGGGCACGATGGGTCCGCTGAACAACGCCCGCCAGCGGGACCGCGTCCACGCCCTGGTGGTCGAGGCCGTGCGCCGGGGAGCCCGGCTGCGGCTCGGCGGGGTCGTCCCGGACGGGCCCGGCCACTACTACCCGGCCACGGTCATCACGGACCTGCCCCGCGACGCCCGAGTGCTCGAAGAAGAACCGTTCGGCCCGATCGCGCCCGTGCTCGCCTACGACGACGAGGACACCGCCATCGCCTGGGCGAACAGCACCGACTACGCGCTGTCCGCCTACGTCTTCGGCGACCCCCTGCGCACGGAGCACCTGTGCCGCTCGCTCGAAGCCGGCAGCGTGTCCCTGAACTGCGCCGCGGGCGCGGCCCCGGACGCCCCGCTGGGCGGCCGCGCGGCCAGCGGCTACGGCTACGAGGGCGGTCAGCAGGGTCTGCTGGCGTTCGGCCGGCTGAAGATCCGGCAGCAGCAGGTGGCCCGCACGCCGTCGTGACCGGGCTGCGACCCGGCGGAGGCCGCGCGCTGCCGGTGAAGCCGAGCGGTACGTGGTGGCGTCCGGTGTCGCCGGGACTGTCCACTTCGGACCGAGGCGGAATTCACGGCAGGCGATGCGGCCGGGGCCACCGGCCCGGGTTCACTGCGTGGCGAAGGTGGTCACGATGGACACGGCCGCCGCCACGATGAGGGTGTTGAAGACGAAGGCGTAGAGGCCGTGCACGAGGACCTTGCGGCGCATGGCCCGGCTGGTGACTTCGACGTCGGTGGTGCCGAAGGTGGTGCCCACGGCGACGGCGAAGTAGAGGATGTCGTCGGTGGCCCATTCCTCGTCACCGGGGAAGCGCAGGCCGCCGTGTTCGGCCTGGGTGGTGAGGTAGACGACGGTGAAGCTGGCCTGGACGGCGACCCACCCGGTGACGACGGCCGCCAGGCCCAGGATCAGCACCGGCGGGCTCAGGGTGTGCTGGCGGATCGCCGAAGGCAGCACGCCCATCGAGGCGACCAGGGCGATCACCGCCGCGCTCTGCGGGAGCACCTGGGACGTGCGTCCCAGCAGCAGGTTGGTCATCTTGCCCGGCTGCAGCGCGGCGGTGAGCGCGCGCACCTGGGCGGCATCGCGGTGCCGGTAGGTGAGCCAGGTCAGCACCAGGTAGGTCGGCGCGAACAGGTCCCACCCGATCAGGTACTGCATCGCGAGGCTGTCGAAGGCCAGTGCCCCGAGGACCCCCGGGACCAGCGCGATGACCTGCCGGCACCATTCCCGGTGCCACCAGCGTGGTCCGCTGTCCCGTCGCCGGTCGGATCCGCCGTGCAACCGAAGGCCGCCTCTCTCGGAGCCGGTACCCGTCGAGGCACCGGCCGCTACCCGTGGCGTACCACGGTAAGGCGTGCACTCCGGCCGGGGCCGGGAGGGTCAGGCCGGAGCCGACCGGGCCCTGAGGTCCAGCGGGAGGACGAGCACGGCCAGGGCGACGGTGATGACGTGCACCGCGGTGCACCATTCGCAGATCTTGCCGATCACGCCCAGTTCCACCGTGACCAGGTACGCCACCGTGAGCAGGCCGGCGATGAGCGCGCCCGTCCGCAGCCGGCCCACCAGCGGCCACCGTGATCGCCACGCCCGCGGTGTGGTGAGGGCGGCCATCGAGGCGAAGAAGGGCAGTCCGAGGACCGCCACCGGGATTCCGGCGACCACCGATTCCGGGCTGGAGGTCACCGCCGCGCAGTCGACGACGCGGTTGACCGAGCAGGCCAGCGTGGCGTTGGCGGTGTAGTGGTTGACCGTCATGTACGTGGCGATGGCGAGGCCCGCCACCGCCAAGCCCAGGGCCGCCGTCGTGCGCCAGGTGGCCGGTGGTGCGGTGCTGGTGGCGATCATGCGCGAGAACTCCTGGGGAAGAGGGCGGGGTGGGAGTCAGGTGTGGCAGAGGGACAGGAGCACGAACAGGCCGAGCGGTCCGCAGTCGGGGGAGGTCCGGGTGGCCGGTGGCGTCTGGGGCTGCTGGGCCGGCGGGCCGGTCGAGGGGCTGGCGGCCGGGGGCGGGGTGGTGCGCTCGTCGGCCGGGGCGGCCGGGCGATGAGCGGTGGAGTGCGCCGGTTCGTGCGCAGCGTGTCGCTCGGCCGAGCCCGGCGGCTTGGTCGAAGCGGGTGGCTGCGCGTCCGCCGGTTCGGGCGGGTGGACCGGGGAGGAGGTTTCGGTGGTGGGGACCGGACTCGGGCGCGAGGGAAGGGTTTGCGTAGGAGCGGTCAAGCCCGAGGCCGGGTGGCTGGGCGGGGTGGAGTCGCCCGGCAGCAGGATCCAGAACGACAGGGCCGCCACGACGGCCACGGCCCCGGACCAGATCACGACCAGGCCGGCCGGTTGCGGGTGGGTGGTGCTCCAGTCCCGCAGCAGCCGGCCGGCCCGGACGACGATTCCCCGGGCGAGCTGGAACAGGACCAGCGCGATGCCGATCAGCGGCAGCAGCAGCAACAGGATCCGCACGGTCGTCGAGATGGCGTTCAGCACCGGTGAGCCACCGTCGGCGGTACCGACCAGGGCGATGATGGTGACCCAGTCGGCGCGGACGAGATCCGGTAGCTGCCAGAAGATGTAGCCCAGTTGCAGTGCGAGGGCCGGTACGATCAGCAGAACCCACGCGGTCACCAGGACCTGGGGCCAGCGCTTGAGCGCGGAGAGCTGCTCGTCGGCGGGGCGGCGGAGCACGGTGCGGCTGATGATCGGCCGGATGAACTTGAAGAGATCGGGGATTCCGACGAGGTCGGACACGATGTAGTAGCCGTCGAACCGCAGGGTCGGCAGCAGCTGCTGGATGATCTCCAGGTTGACCGTCAGCACGGCCACGAGCAGGGGGGCGTAACCGGTCGAGGCGTACAGCCCGGTCAGCACGAGCAGGCACAGCCCGTTGAAGTACACGCCGCCCAGGTCGGTGCGGATCCGCCCGGCGCGCGAGAGCCGGTAGGAGTTGGTGACGTCGGTGAAGAACGCGGGCCAGACGAGGTACAGGCCGCACCCCATCACACCGGGGGCGGCGCCGCTGTAGCGGCAGGCCGCCGCGTGCCCGAACTCGTGGATCGCGGTGGAGACGATGGCCAGCACGACGATGACCAGGATTCCGGCCGGTTGCGCGATCGTGTCCCGCATCGCCCCGGACAGGTCCTGGGTGGCCAGGGCCCACGCTTCCGCGGCCACGATCGCGAGCACCATCAGCACCTGCACCAGCGGCTGGAACAGCCAGCCGAACAGCCCGCCGATCACCCACGTGCCCCGGGCCGAGAGCAGGGTCATGCGCACCCGCAGGCCCAGCGCGGGGGTGGGGCGCTCCAGCTCGATCGAGGTCCCGTCGGAGAAGGTGGTGATCCCCAGCGGCGCGAGCTTGCGATCGAGCAGGAACACGATGTGGTCCCGGCCCAGCAGCAGCCCGCTGGCCTCGCCGACGCGCTGGGCGACCTCGGCCAGCACCCGCTCGGTCCCGCCCCCGGCCGAGTTCTCCGGCTGGGCCTTCTCGTACGCCTCGGCCAGCACGACCACGACCAGGTACAGCAGTTGCGGCAGGCGGACGATCTGGCCGTCGGACCGGGCGACCAGCTGCGGTGGCTCCCGGTACCCGGTGCCCTGGAACTGCCCGACCAGTTCGGTGCCGGTCAGGATTCCGACCGGTCCGTGCTCACCGAGCGCCCCCACCTCGCCCGAGCGGAGAGCGGCGGTCGGCTCGGCTGCGGCGAGCGACGGCGAGGGGCACATCGATGTCCTCCAAAAACCTCGGGCAGGCGAAGCTCACGGCCCCGTCCGCGGAGGCTGATCAGTAGCGAGTGGTGATGGCGGCGGGCGTGCACGTGGTGGTCGTGTAGGCGGGCTGCCCGAGGCCGATGAGCCCGATCACCCCGCCGGTGCCGGAGCTGTGCGTGGTGGCGCACGCGTAGTACACGGTCGAGCCGTGCCCGTCGGAGACGGCCAGCCGGCCCGGATCGGGCTGCGCCGAGAAAGCCTGGGCGACCGCGGACGAGGAGGAACCCCCGCCGGCCGGGTGACCGGCCGCCGGGACCGGCTCCCCGAGGCCCGGGATCACCGAAGTCAAGGCCGACAGCACTTCCCTGACCGGCAGTACCTCGCCGCTGAGCGCGTCCAGGAAGGCGTCGTCGAAGGGGGCTGCGGACGCGGTCATCACTACTCTCGTTTCATGGGGCGGCTTCTCCGGCCCGCGGCCCGCGGGGGCGCAGGGTCTTCAGCCGGCGGAACGGATCAGGCTTGGGGGTGCGGGACGGGGCAGGGAACCGCGGAGGGGCGAGTCTCGCCCCTCCGCGGCTTGTTCATCCCATGCTGGGCGTTGAGCGCAGCGCTATCAGAAGCTGGTGACCGCAGACGGGGTGCAGGTCTGGATGTCGCTGGCGTTGTCGGTGTGCAGACCCACGAGCTCCAGCAGGCCACCGTTGGGGACCTTGTGGTCGGTCGAGCAGGCCGAAAGCACGGTGGAACCGTGGTTCGGGGCGATCAGGCTGTTGCCGCCCGACGCCGCTGCCGCCGCCGAGGAGGCGTCGCTGCCGACGCTGAGCGGCAGCGTGCCGAGCACGGTGCGCTCGGGCAGCACCTCGCCGGCCACCGCGTCCAGAGCCTGCACAGAAATAGCCTTCATTGACTTACCTTTCACCTGTCTGTCATCGAAATATCCGTTCGCCGTACCACGCAACCAGGCCGATCATGAACTAACCGGGAAACCGGATGCGAGCGAAACGGACACGGGAGAACTCATGTCTCCCAAGCACTCCGGTGAGTGCGCCACAGGTGTACCGGAACCGTCCGGGAAAAGTCCAGCCAGATCCGCGGCCGGAAAACCTAACCACTCCAACGAGTGATAACCGAAACCAGCCTCGAAGATCGATTTTTCCGCCGTTTTTTCGTGCATTTCGAGACCGTCACCTGCGCCGATGTCGCCGGCCGGGCGCCCGGGTGCGGGGCGGCCCCCGCGGTGCGCGTCGTAGAGCGCCCCCAACGGCTCTTGAGTCTTCAACCACTCCCGGGGCGACGTTGGCAACTTGACAGCAAATCCGGACGGAATTCCCTGCCTGCCAAGGAATATTCGAATCGCGGTGCTCGAACGGCGGCCGTGGGACCGGACCGGGAGTCGGCGCCCGGCCCGGATCGGGGGCCGGGTACCGTACCCCCGGAACACTCCCGGACCACCCCCGGACCGCGCGGGCCGATGCCCGCGCCGATCCGGTTCGGGTCCCGTCCACCGGACCCCGTCCGCGCTTGTTGTCCTATCGCCGGGATGTGGTTCGACAACACCCGTGTCCACCGTTTCGCAGGTGTATCCGATTCTTTTCCAGGAGGCTGATCCCATGGACACCGAGCAGAAAGAAACTGGCCAAAACCTTCCGCCGCGCCGCGCGGGCGGGGGCAACGGAGTCATCGGGGGCGCGCGTCCGATCGCCGCGGCCAACCCCGGCCGGCGTCGCCGCCCTCTGGTGATCGGTATCGGCGTGGTGCTGGTGGCCGCCGCCGCCATCGTGGTCCTCACCCTGAAGAACAGCCGGGCCGACCAGCACCAGGTGGACGCGATCGCGGTGCAGCGGGCCGGCGGGCACTACTCCGCCACGGTCTCCGCGGACGGCACCATCGTCGCGGGCCCGGACGAGGCCACCACCAAGCTCGACGTCTACGAAGACTTCCTCTGCCCGGTGTGCGGCCGGTTCGAGAAGCAGTACGGCGCGCAGATCGACACCGCGATCACCGTAGGCGCACTGCAAGTCCGCTACCACATCGTGAACATGCTCGACGCCAACTCCGCGCCGGCCGGGTACTCCACCCGCGCCGCCAACGCCGCGATCGCGGCCGCCGAAGCCGGGATGTTCGCCGACTACCGCACCAGCCTCTTCGGCTCGCAGCCCGTGGAGGGAAAATCCGGGTGGACCGACGACCAGCTCATCGATCTCGGCCGGCGGCTGGGCATCCGTGGCGATCGGTTCGCCCGTGACGTCACCACCGGCGCGTACCGGAACCTGACCACCGCCCAGTTCGACCGGGTGAAGACCCTGGACTGGTACAAGGGAACACCGACGGTCCGCAACGGCGGCACCACCATCGACGTCCTCGGCGACCCGCAGTGGCTGGACAAGCAGCTCCGCTGAAACCGGCACCACCGGTGACGGAGGCGAAAACCGAATCCGCCACCACGCCCCCCTTCGATCCGAAATGCCGTGAGGGCCAGGGAAAAGCCCGCCCCCGGGAGCCGGTCGGCCACCCGGGGGCGGTTCCCCGCGAGGAAGCTGCCCGCGGGGCTGGAGCGTGCTCGTCCTACCAGGGGTACCGGGCGCCGTTGTACCACTGTTCGTCCGCGAAGTCGTCGTGGTGGTCGGCGTTGAAGTCTTCGGGATAGTCGACCTGGTGGTTGTGCGGGTAGGTCCAGATGCCCGCGGACTCGTCGCAGACGTAGTCCCAGTGGCAGATCGACTTGACCGGCACGTTCCCGAAAAACCGGTCGGCGCCGGCCAGCGGAGGACCGACTATCCCGCCGAAGGGCACGCTGCCCCCGTCGGCGCCCGGCGGGGCCTTGCGCTTGGGGTCCGCGACGAGCACGGCGTTGACGTTGCCGAAGGTCGGCCAGTTCTCGGTGACCCAGGTGTGCACCACCGCGGCGCCCAGCGAGTACCCGATCGCCTTGACGTGCTGGTCCGGGCAGGCGCCGCGCTGATCGCGGACCAGCCGGTTGAGCTCGTCGACGCCCGCGCGGGCGCTTGCCCCGTCGGGGATGTCGCTCGGGTAGCCGACGTGCTGCTGGATGTTGCCGGTGAAGCCGTCGTTCCACCAGCGGCTGCCCGTCCCGCCGACGACGATGGTGTAGGTGCCGTCGCAGGAGGCAGCCGCCTGCGCGGTGGTCGCTCCCGCCGACAGCAGCCCCGCGGTCAGCGTGAGCCCGGCCAGCAGAGCCGGTGTCCGCCGTTTCCTCATTTCCCTCTCCTTTTCTCGTTCGCGGGCCGCCCGTGGCGGGCCCGGTTGTTTTCCCGTGGGTCAGGCGGCACCGGCGAAGGACCGCTCCAGGCGCGGCACGTAGTCCACCAGGTCCTGGGCCCAGCACCCGGAGGCGTGCTTGCCCTGGCAGTTCGGTCCCCAGCCCTGGCCGTTGCCGTAGTCGACCGCGTAGGCGGGGTGCCCGAGCCGGTCGAGAGCTGCTTTCATGCCGCGCTGGGCGGCTTCGGTGACGGCCTCGGCGAACGCGGGCTCGTCCCGCAGGAGGTTCAGGAGGTTGCCGTCTCCGGCGCCGGTGTAGAGCGAGATGCCGACGCCGGCGAGTCGGTCGGCCTTTGCGACCGGGCTGTGCGCGAGGACTGCGGACAGGTCACCGGCCTCGTCGAGGGAGCCGAAGACGGAGTCGGTGGGGACAGCGGGGCCGAAAGTGCTGCCCCCTGGGGTGTCGCCGGAACCGGAGGTGCCCGACAGGGCGAAACCCGAGTTGGACAGGGTGCCGCGGATCGCCGTGCGAACCCAGTAGAGGCCGAGGTCGAGGGCGCCGGAGAGCGACACGGCCTGGCTGAACAGCTCAGGGTGGTTCTCGGCGTAGTTCAGCGCGCCGAAGCCGCCCATGGACAGCCCGCCGACGGCTCGTCCCGTCCGGGCCGTGACGGTGCGGAAGTTCGCGTCGATGAACGGCACCACCTGACCGAGGTGGAAGGTCTCCCACTTCTGGGCGCCGGCGGCGGTGTCCTGGCGGGCCCAGTCGGTGTACCAGCCGCGCAGGCCGCCGTCCGGGATCACCGTGATCATCTGCCGGGCGGCCAGCAGCGCCGGGTAGGCCAGTCCCGGCCGGCCCGGGTCGTCCCCGACCCCGGGCAGGAAGTAGAACACCGGGAAGCGGCGGCCGGGATCGGTGTAGTAGCTGCCCGGGACGACGATCCGGATGTGGTGCGGCCCGGAGACTTCCGGCGTCGTCACGGTGACGACGAAGTTGGTGGGGCTGCCTTCGGCCCGGCCCACCTGGGTCAGGCCGTAGCCGTCGGTCAGGGCGGGCGGGGAGCCGGTTTCGGCGTGGGCGGTGGGTCCGGTGAGCAGGCTCGCCGCCGCCAGGCCGGTCGCGGCGGCGGCCAGCCGGATCCGGATGTTCAGGGTGGAGGAGAAGATTCTCATGCGTTTCACGGCTCGCTTTCTCGGTGGCGTGGTCACGGGTTGGCGGTCACGTGGAAGCCCGCGCCGTAGACCCCGGGACTGACGGCGTCGCGGGCGCGGAGGTCGGCGAGGATGTTCGCGGAGCTGGTGTAGACGTAGGGCGGGACACCCAGGACGATGGCCTTGGTGATGCCCGCCCACGGGCCCGCCGCCGTCAGGCCGTTGCCCGGGGTGGGATAGGCCGTCCCGGGCTCGTGCCAGATCGCCGGTCCGCCCGAGTCGCCGCGCTTGTGCTGGGCCCAGGACTGGTAGATGCCGGATCGGTTGGCGGTGACGCGGCCGTAGGAGACGCCGAGCTGGCCCGACACCACCAGCTCGTTGGTGTCGTTCAGGGCCGTTGCGAGCAGGCGTTCGCCGTCCAGCGGCGGGTTCAGCGCGTTGGGGCTGGGCTGTCCGCCCGGAACCTCCAGTTCCCCGGTCTCGGTCAAGTACGGTCCTCGGGCGGACGGGGTCACCGACGGGACCAGCTCGATGATCATGTAGTCCTTGACCGGGTCGCCGGTCATCGAGCCTTTCCGGTCCTTGAAGTACCGGACGTACCCGATGGGGCCGAAAGCGGGGTCGGCGCGGTCGTAGACCGGCTGGACGTTCTCCGGGATGTCGCGATCGCCGTACCGCCCGGTGGGATCGGTCAGGCAGTGCCCCGCCGAAATGGCGATGGTCCGGACGTACCGATCGGTGCCGACCGCTCCGATCGTGCAGAAATCGTCGGGCCGGTCCGGCTCGAAGATGATCTGCAGGGAGTTGAAGACGCGCTTCGCGGGCGCGGTCCGGGCGGCGGCCGCACCGGCGGTGCCGGTGAGGGCCAGGGTGATCGCCAGCGCGGCGGTGAGCACGCGGGTGGTCGTTCGGTTGCGCATGTCGCTGATCTCCTTCGGGTGGTTGCCGGTGGGTCACCGGCTGCCGCAGAGCGCGGAATCGACCACGTCGGCGGGCGAGGGCCGGAGGTTCGTTCCCTCGAAGGCGTCGGTCACCATCGAGGCGTAGCGGCCGTCGTCGGTCCACGAGCTGTAGCCGGACGCGCGAGGCCGTGGATCACCCCCCTCCTTTCGGTGACCGGGAAGGCCCGGATGGTCCTTCCACCGGTCGTGGACGCGCGGCCGATGCCGGGACCCCGGCCGGATGGACCCCCACCCACCCGGCCGGGGAGTCTTCGGACATCGATCCGCTTCCCCGGCGGGATCGGCCGCCGAGGTGCGGTGCTCCCTCAGGATGGTGTCGGCGCAGCTCAGCGCGACAGAGCAGCAACCGGTCAGAGCTGACCGGTGACCGCGGTAGGCTTCCGGTGACGAGATCCGCACTCGGAGTGGGGGGCATCGCGGTGTCCAGTCGGGCGGGCGTTCTCCTGCGGGCGATGCGCCGTCAGGCGAGGCTGACGCAGGAGCAGCTGGCCGAGCGCTCCGAAGTCAGCGTGAGCACCATCCGGCGGCTCGAGAACGGCAAGCCCATCGACCCGCGAATGGGCACGGTGAAGCTCATCGCCGACGCCCTGGGCACGACGGCCGCCGAACGGCGTCGGCTGCTGGCCGAGTTCGGCGCGCCCCCGGACCCCGCCGACGCCGACGACCCGGCCGGTCCGCCCGCCGCACCGGCTCCGCCCGTGGCGGATTCGCCGGTGTCGCGGGCCCTGGCTGACGCCGCAGGCCGGCTGGCGCACCTGATCGGCTCGCGCTGGCGGCGGGAAGAGGAACAACGCCGGCTCCACGACCCCTTTCCCCTGCCCGTGCGGTGGCAACCGGCTCCGGCGGAGCTGACCGACGGCTGGGACAACGTCTGCCGCGTCCGGCCCGGGGGCACCGCGGCTCCGGTGGACCTGGCCGGTGACCCGGACGAACTGGTGGCCGTCTACCGGCGGATCCCGTCGGGACGGCTGGTGGTGCTGGGTCGCGCCGGCTCCGGGAAGACGATCCTGACACTGCGGTTCGTGCTGGACTACCTGCAGGTCCGCACCGGCGCCGACCCGGTGCCGATGGTCGTCGGCCTCGGCTCGTGGGATCCGGCCTCCGCCACGCTGCGGGACTGGCTGATCGAGCGGCTGCCGCACGACTACCCCGATTGTCCCGACCTGGCCGAAAGCCAGCCGGGCCGTCCGACGCTGGCGGCGACGCTGGTCGAAGGCGGGTACATCCTGCCGGTTCTGGACGGGTTCGACGAGATCGCCGCCGGCCTGCGCGCCGCCGCGATGGAGGCTCTGGGCGCCACCGCGCTGCCATTCCTGCTGACCAGCCGGGTCGAGGAATACGCGAGCGCGGTCGCCGCGACCGATGTGCCGAGCGCGGCGGCCGGGATCCAGCTCGTCGACCTCACCCCGGGAGACCTGGCCGACTACCTGCCGCGCACCACCCGCCGGACGCGCGGGGCGGCCGGCACCGGCACGGTGTGGGAGCCCGTGCTGACCGAATTGCGTGACCGGCCGGAGAGCCTGGCCGCGGTGAACCTGGCCGCAGCGCTCACGACGCCGCTGATGGTGGCCCTCGCCCGGACCGCCTACAGCGACGGACCCGGCCGGGATCCGGCCGCGTTGCTGGACACTGCCCGGTTTCCGGTCCCGGGGGCGCTGGAACACCATCTGCTGGCCGCGTTCGTGCCCGCCGTCTACCGGCGGCGCCCGCCGCACCTGGGCGCCGGTGCCCGCCCGCTCCTGCGGCCGGGCTGGGACCCGGAGCGCGCCGCGCGGTGGCTGGGCCACCTCGCCCGGCACGTCGACCGCAGCGGGGGCCGGGACCTGGCGTGGTGGCAGCTGGGCCGCTCACTGCCCCGTTCGTCCCGCGTCCTCGCGGTCACCTCGGCGGCCACGCTGGCCGTGGTCCTGGCCAGCTGGCTGGTTTTCGTCCCGGCGGACCTGATCGGCTCCGGCCTCGCGGTCGCGATCCGCGAGGGCGTGCTGGACGGACTCCTGATCGGGCCGACCGCCGGGCTGGCCTTCGGGCTGGCGTACGGGCTCTTGGCCGTGCGCGGCGGTCTGGTGTTCCAGCCCTCCCGCGTGCAGCTGCGGCTGCGGGGCCACCGCAACCGCACCGGACGGCGGCTCGCGCGCGCCTACGCCGCCCGGTTCGGCACCTGCCTGCTGGGCGGATTCGTGGTCGGGCTCGGCTACGGGCCGGTGAGCACTCTCCTGCGCGGGCTGTTGTTCGGCTTTCCCGCCGACAGCACCGCCGTGATCGAGAAGACGCTGGTCAACACGATGTTCTTCGGTCTCATCTTCGGCCTCGTGGCCGGCTTCGTGTCGTGCCTCGCGGCCACCCTGGAGACCCCGCTGGACGTCGGCTCGGCCGCCACGCCGCTCGGTCTGCTGGCCGCGAACCGCCGGACCACGCTCCGGCAGCTGCTCATGCTCGTCCCCACGATCGCCCTCGGCATCGCCTTCGGCGGGCGAGCCGTCGTCGAACTGCTGCAGGCCCCCTTTGGACCCCTTCGGTGGCCGTTGTCCACCGGACTGCTCATCGGCGCCGTGAGCGCACTCGGTGGCGGCCTTTCCTACGTCCTGGCCTTCACCGCCTGGGGCCAGTGGTTGCTGCTGACGCGGGTCTGGCTGCCGCTGACCGGCCGGCTGCCCTGGGCCGTGACGGCTTTCCTGGACGACGCCTACCACCGCGGGGTGCTGCGCCAGGCGGGCGCCGTCTACGAATTCCGCCACGCCCGGCTCCAGGACTACCTCGGCCAGGCGTCCCGGACCCAGCCCGCCGAACTGCCCTGACCGCCCCCCGCCCCGCGAGCGGGTTCCGGATCACCGGCTCGGCCAGGGCGCCGGGCCCATCGGTCGACAGCGCACATCTCGGTGCGAGCACCGGCCAGTGGTGGGCTTCTTTGGATATAAATGCTTTCTGCGCGACCGCATGCCTGAAAATCGAGGTGAATGCCTTGTTCGAGGCAAATAAGAGGTTCGTCCTGCTGCGGTGACCGAGGAGGGAGTGCTACCTTCGTGAGACCTGTGATGTCGCCGACTGGCGGCATACCGTGCGAGTAGCGGTCGGGCACACGGTGACACACCGTGCTGATTGTGGGCGTGCGATCAGTTTCGTCGAAGTCAAGCTTCCACGTGAAGGGGCGGCAAGCTCGATGAACGCACACAGTCATTCCGGACGACGACAGAGCTCTCCCATACCTCCGCCGGCCGGAGAAGATTTAGCCACGCCCGGTCTGTCGCGGCGTGGTGCATTGCAGCGAGTGGCCGGACTGGGCGCACTCGGCATTGCGTCCGGGCTGGCCGTGAACTCGTTCACGAGCACTGCGGACGCGGCACCGGCCACGGCCACGGCCACGGCGACTCCCGCGCCGCACTCGGGCCCGGTCGTCGCGCATCTGGCCGACGCGCGCACCGGCGCGGTCGATCTCTTCATCGGCGAACGGCAGTTGCGCGTGCACGATCCCGCCCTGGCCTCGGCTCTGGCGCACGCCGCCACTCTGGGTTCCTGACCGCTGCTGCTGCCGCGCAGTCCCACTGTCCATCAAGGACTACCGACTGCGCCTTCATCGTCGTTCCCGTGCTTGATTCTGCGTGAGGTGTGCTGCCTTGTCGTCCCATAAAGAAGCTCCCGGCATCGTCAACGACGCCGCGGCCGACAATACTGATGTCTACGCGTTCGTGTCCCCGGACAAACCGGATACCGTCACCCTGATCGCCAACTTCATCCCGCTGGAAGACCCCGATGGCGGGCCGAACTTCTTCGAGTTCGGCGACGACGTGCTCTACGAGATCCACGTCAGCAACTCGGGCACGGCCACGGCCGACATCTCCTACCAGTTCCGGTTCCGCACCGAGATCCGCAACGAGAAGACGTTCCTCTACAACACCGGGCCCATCACCTCGCTCGACAGCCCGAATTGGAATCGCCGTCAGTTCTATTCGATGACCAAGGTCGATCGCCACGGCACCCGCGTCCGCGGCGGGGTGAAGAACGCCGCCTGCCCACCCTGCAACATCGGGCCCGCGTCGACTCCGGACTACCCCGCACTCGCCGCGGCGGCGGTCACCAGCACCGAACTCGGCGGCCAGGTGTTCGCCGGGCAGCGGGCCGAAGGCTTCTACGTCGACCTCGGAGCGATCTTCGACCTCGGCGACCTGCGGCCCTTCCAGAACCTCAACGTGCTCAACAAGATGCCCGCCGCCCCCGGCGTGAACTCGACCGCCGCGAAGAACATTCACTCCATCGTGCTGCAGGTACCGAAGACGCACCTGTCGGAACACTGCTCGGATCCGGCGAACCCGCAGTCGACCATCGGAGTGTGGGCCACCGCGAGCCGCCAGAAGACCCGCCTCTACAACACGCCGTTGCCCGGTGAGGTGCTGAACGTCGGCCCGTTCGAGCAGATCTCGCGGCTCGGCAACCCGCTGGTCAACGAGGTCCTGATCCCCCTGGGCAGGAAGGACCTCTTCAACTCCCAGCAGCCGCACGACGACAAGCAGTTCGCCGACCGGATCGCCCACCCTGAGCTGGCGACGCTGCTCCCGGTCCTCTACCCGGGGGTGTTCCCGAATCTGGACAAGCTGAACAAGTCCGGTGCGCCGCGAGCCGACCTCGAGGCCGTGCTGCTGACCGGAATCCCGGCCGGGCTGATTCCCGGGTTCCAGAACTACACCGGCGCGACCCAGGCCGACATGCTGCGCCTGAACCTGGCCATCCCGCCCACGACTCAGAATCCGTCGAACCTGGGCCTGATCGGAGGCGACGCGGCGGGCTACCCCAATGGGCGCCGGGTGTTCGACGACGTCACCACCATCGAACTGCGCGCGATCGCCGGGGCCATCTACCCGCTGGTCGACAAGACCTACACGCCCGACGCGGCGGCCGGCGCGATCACCCCCGGGCTCACGTCGTCCAACACCGATGTGACCGCCGACAACACCGTGCACTACCTGCCGTCGTTCCCCTACCTCGGAACGCCGCACTCCGGTTACGAAACCAAGCCCTGATGACAGCATCGCTGCGCTGCGGGTGCCTGCCAACGGCGGGCGCCCGCAGTTCGGCGAGGTATCCGACGCTGCAGAGGAACGGGAGTCATGACCGAACAATCACCGCACGCCGCGCAGTCCGCGGTGATCCTCGACATCGGCGGCGACATCGGAGCACTGGTGCTCTACACCAGTGCGGCCGACGACGAAGCCGAGATCGAGATCAGCCCGGGTCATGATCCGGGCGCACCGCGCACCCACAACCAGGTCCACCCCCGGCGCATCCAGGACGGCGTCGTGTACAGCGCGGTCTACCCGTCGCTGACCGAAGGCCAGTACACCCTCTGGCGGGATGGCCACACCCCGGAAGCCACTATCACCATCCGCGGCGGGTACGTCACCGAGCACCACCTGACCAAGCCGCTCGGCCACCACCACGGACACGGTCATCGCTAGCCGGGCATCCACCGGTCGGGTCTACTGCCCGGAGCGAACCGGCAAGGCTGAGGTGGGGTACGGGCCGTGTTCGGACTGAGTGCGGAGCACCTGCTCGTTCTGCTCGTCGCGGGTCTGTTCATCATCGGGCCCGAGCGGCTCCCGGGCGCGATGACGTGGCTGACCGGCACCTTGCGCAAGGCCCGTGCCGTCGTCGGTTCGGCTCGCGACCAGCTCGGCACCGAGCTGGGTCCTGAGTTCGAGCAGCTTCGCAAACCGCTGCAGGATCTCCGCGCCCTCCGGAAGGCTGACCCCCGTGTGGCGATGAGCCGCTTCCTGCTCGAAGACGAGCCTGCGGCCCGGCCTCCTCGCCCCACGCAGCCGGCACCCGGTACCACGGCTGGCGTGGACTTGGAGGCGACCTGACTCGCCGGGGCACTCGAAAGCGGGAAATGAACCACTCCACCGAAATTAATGGCCTGCCCGACCACTCCGGCACCGATGGGGCAACGAATCCCTCACAGCACTTCGGAGGCCAACCAGCCGGAGTGCCGGTAGTCGGAGCCGCGCCGGCGATCATCACTACTACGCCCGGTAGTGACCGCTGGCGCGACTTCGCTGTCCCGGGGAGACCGGCAGCGGCTTCCCCGGGGCAATCCGGCGATCTCCTCGACCGGGCCGGCGTCGATGCGGATTGTTGACGATGCGACAGAAATCCCTTTGTCCATTCAGGAATTTCGAGGCCGGTCCTGGTCGTGCGCGTCGAGCTGCGTCGAAGGCCAGCGCCGGAGTTCGGGATTGCCTGGCTGCTCTGTCTATCGCCTTTCACCTGTCCATAGCTTTACCTTCACTCATCTCGCCGGGATGCGCCGACGTGTGAGCCCCCATCGCGAGGTCGCCCCATGCAGGTCGTCAGCACTCCCGGCCGGATCACCCGTCTACGGCGATCGCTCAGCCGTGCCGAATGGGCGTCGGTCGCCGGGATGGCCGGATTCATCCTGCTGCTCAACATCATCGGCTGGGGCGCGTTGGGTTTCCTGGTCGTCCCCCAGCACTACGTTCTGGGCACGACCGGGGTGTTCGGGGTCGGGCTCGGCGTCACCGCGTTCACCCTCGGCATGCGTCACGCTTTCGACGCCGACCACATCGCGGCGATCGACAACACCACCCGCAAGCTGATGGCCGAGGGCGAACGCCCGCTGTCGGTCGGGTTCTGGTTCTCCCTCGGCCACTCCACCATTGTCTTCGGTCTTTGCCTGCTGCTGTCGCTGGGCGTGCGCGCGTTGGCCGGGCCGGTCGAGGACGACACCTCCTCGCTGCACCGGGCCACCGGCCTGATCGGCACCACGGTGTCGGGGGTGTTCCTCTACCTCATCGCGATCCTCAACCTGGTCGTGCTGGTCGGGATCATCAAGGTGTTCCGCGAAATGCGCGGAGGCACGTTCGACGAAGCACAGCTCGAGCGTCAGCTCGGCAACCGCGGCTTCATGAACCGAATGCTGAAGGGAGCGACGAAAGCGGTCCGCAAACCGTGGCACATCTACCCCGTCGGAGTGCTGTTCGGCCTCGGTTTCGACACCGCCACCGAGGTCGGGCTGCTCGTCCTCGCCGCCGGCGCGGCGGCGTTCGCCCTGCCCTGGTACGCGATCCTGGTGCTGCCGATCCTGTTCGCCGCCGGGATGAGCCTGTTCGACACCGCCGACGGCTGCTTCATGAACTTCGCCTACGGCTGGGCCTTCGCCAAACCCATCCGCAAGATCTTCTACAACATCACCATCACCGCGCTGTCGGTCGCCGTCGCCCTGATCATCGGCACCATCGAGCTGGCGTCCATCCTCGCCGACCGGCTGGCCATCACCTCGGGCCCGCTCGCCGCAATCGCCGGCCTCGACCTCAACTACGTCGGCTTCCTCGTGGTCGGCCTGTTCGCCGTGACCTGGCTCGCCGCCCTGGCCGTATGGAGGTTCGGCCGGATCGAGGACAAGTGGTCGGCCCACCTCGCCCCCGCGCCCGATGACGAGGATGGTGTCATACCGTGAAAATCGAAGCTGGTCAGCGACTGGTGGTCTGGCGGTAACGGTTGACCAAAGGGCGCCATGAACCGGGCGATGCGCTCGGCGGGCCCGAGGGCGGTGGAGAACGCCGAGTGCTGAGCCGGCCTGGGGGAGTGTGGCCGAAACAGGGTTGGCGAACAGGGACCGGCTTGTGTTGGCCAGTGTGGTGATCGGGTTCCATTCCGCAATCGTGGCCAGGGTTCGAGCATGGCGTTGAACATCACGGCCTCGCGAAGATGCCGCCCACGATGAACTTGCGGTGGGCGCCACCGCCGAGGATGTAGCCTGTCACGCGCGACCCGGGTCAGGGTGGTCACGCACTCACCTGCGCCGGCCGACCAGCGCGTTGCGCGGCTGGTGGCAGCCACGTTCGGGTGAGGTCGGAGGCCGTACCGGTCCGCAGGCACGGGGGCGGTGCCGGGTGGCTGACGGTCGAGAGACTTCAGGGTGTTGGCGGAGGTGGCGAGCCAATTGCGGGCGATGGGCCTCATGGCCGCGAGACCGGCTTGAGCATGTTCTCCATTTGGGCTCCGCTGTTCCCCAGCCACCCGATCAATTTCTACGCGCGCCCAGTGGTGCAACTGGCTAAAGTGCCGCTGGGCTGCGGAGAATGGAGGCAGGAAACGGCTCGAATCCCGGACCCGAGGATCAAGTGCCTGTGCGTCCTTCCGCGGTAACCTTGAAACAATTTTCAATTTCAAATTTCGACAGAGATCTCAACGCCTCCAAGATCGTGTGTGCAGTGCGAACGGATAGTCTGGACTCCGTTATGTCTTTGCTTCTCCTGCTATAGCTAAGCGGATCCGCAGCGCGGATTGACACGGCGCGAGCCGGTTGCCCGGAGGCACGGCGCGGTATCTCAAGGCGCCAGCGGTGCTGTAGTCCGAAGCCGGAGGCTCCGGTGCCGGCGATGCGTCGCTCTTCACTGTCACCATCACCGTTGTGGAACGCGCAAGCATCGAATAGTGCTGGTCCGGGACGGAATAGAATCTCAAGGAGGAGCCGGGCTGCTGTGCGGTACCGGTCCGGCTCCTCGAATAGGAAATTTTGGTGATGGCAAACCTGGCCCTTCGAGTTCGGGTGAAGCTTTCGGGCGGACCGGCAAGCGGTGAGAGGCTGCTTGCGGTCCTGTTCGCGCATATCCCGCGCGCGTGCTTTCTGGACCGTTCGGAATCACGCCTATCCGGTTTCTGCACTTTCGTGATCTGTAAAGTCGGTTACGGGACGGGCGATGGGGTGGCCCGGCCAGGCTGTGGCGTAGGCCGGATCTCGACCGGAACTGATGCGGGAAAACCTCAGCAGCTCGCGGATGATCCCGGCGTTGCCCATCGCCCAGCCGGTGCGAGGTTCCAGGACGCTGGGCGTCGCCCGGTGTTCGTGGTTGGACCAGCAGACGCCCCGGGCATCGGTGATAGCCCGAGCGGCGAGGTCATCGACCAGCCCAGCACCGAAGCCGGACTGTTCCCGCCGTTCGACGTGCCGATCGCAGGCCAGTGCGAGCACTCCGGCGGTGCCGCAGCACGAGCCGTTGTTGTCCCAGAATCCTGGGCTGATGCGGCGCGGCAGGCCGGATTGGGTGATGGTGTGCCAGCAGCGGTCGGCGAGTGCGGCCCACGTCGGGTCGTCGGTGATTGCGCCGAGCAGGCGGAAGGCTTGGGCGTCTCCAGCGGGGCCGTTGCACCAGCCGTAGCTGTAGCGCTCGATCAGGTCCGGCCGGTGTTGTGGGTCGGAGTGTGGAACGAGGAAGCCGTCCGGCCCGGCCTCGTCACGGGCCACCACGTCAGCGGCACCGGCCAGCGCCAGGTCGATCAGATCGCGGCGGTCAGTGGCGATTCCGATCGAGGCCAAGGCGACCACGATGCCGAGGGTGCCGTGGGCCAGGTGGTGAGATCGTGGCGGGCTGGGCCGGACGGCCCAGTTCACGCCGCCGGGGGTTGGATCGGCGGAGCGGAGATAGGGTTCGACGGCGAGAATGGCCAGGTCGTGATCACCGCACGATAGTGCGCCCAGGCCGATACCGGCGTTGCCCGCCAGCAGTTCGAACATGTCGCCCCACCGCTGCCCGTCGAAGCGGGAACGCACGTGGCGCAGTGCGGACCGTGCGGCGGTCGCCGCGGAGGCGTCGTTCAGCAGAGTGCCGACGGCGTGGAGGGCGAACGCTATGCCGGTGACGCCGAAATAGAGCGAGCAGTCCTTGTCGCGATCGACCGCAGCCGCGATAGCACGCGCACCTCGTTGGGCGGCGTCGCCGTAGCGGTCGTCGCCGAAGTGGTGCTGGGCTTCCAGCAATGCGAGCACGATCCCCGCCGCTCCGCTGTAGAGGAACGGGTCCACCTCGTCGTCGGTCGCGGTGCTTCCCCAGACTAGGCCGGCATCGGTGGTCCGAGCAGTGTTCAGCAGCCACTCCAGAGCGTTTCCGGCGAGTCCTTCGGCCATCGCGGTCTGGGAGGCGTCAAGCGAATCAGCGGGCCTACGCTGCATCGTCATACCTTAGCCTTAAGCTGTCGACGGAGCGATCGCTCGTGGGCCGCCCGGGCCTTGGGCCTCATCGAGGTGCGTGGCTACGGTTTCACTCAGGGGAGCTGACCGGGAGAACATCCTCGACACTGACGATGTCGCCGAAGCGTGGGACCAGGCCACAACAGACGCCCCGTATCAGGACCATCCGATGGCCGCGCCGGAACAGCTCCCCATCCCGGGCGACGAGGAGTCGCCCGTCCCGACCTGGGATTCTGCGTGGATTTGTCCAGCGGTGGGCATCTCGGCGGATTGATTCCGGACGGTCGAGCCTGGCACGCCTTGCGCGAACCGGTGGCCGTGATCGGTGATAAGAGACTGCTTAACCCCGGAATGAGCCTCGTGTCGAAGAGCGACGCAGTAACGCTGAAATTTCTTGTCCTCCGACAGTTGTAGTGTTGCGATCACCCTGACTTCGGATGGTATCGCCGATCCAGGCGAAGGTCAGACCACCGAAAACCCTTCGGGGTCGCGGGACGGGGGACGGACTCGGCCGGAGGTGGCCGCGCAGGATGTGGGTGGGACGAGCCAACTCATCGGGGCATGGAAGGTCTCAGATGCTTGTCCTACCGGTACTTGTGCACGTGACCGATGAAGCATCTGCGAATACTGCCGACCTAGGTCGGGTCAGAATCCCTGCAAGTATCGGAGCGAAATTAGAAAACTTCACCAATGGCGACATCTATTTTTGACTTTGGACAGTGGTCGCGCTTGCCGCTGGCTAATGATCCACGAAATATTCCTAATTTCGAACCAACCTGCGAGATGCGTCGGAGTTGCGATCTAAATTTTCAGATAGCCGTACCAATGATAATAATTTCGCTTCTTCTGGGTCGCTTTGTCTGAATCTTTCAGTTCGCCGAGGTGAATTTTGTGAAAACGGGAAATTTCGTTTCAACAGCGATCTCGCGGCCGAGTGGGCGAAGCCAGAGCGGATGATCGCCACTACCATCTCCGCTGCTTCCTCCGCAGGTCCACTAGCGCCACGACGGGAGTCGCGGCGGTAGAGCTGGGCCGGCGGTACCTCGGGCTCGGTCTGGACCCGCGGTGGGAGAGCGTGGCTGCGGCTCGTTTGGCGGAGGCGAGACGGCTACGACGGCGCAGCGAGATGAGTCCAAGACCATGACTCTCGCGGAAGCCTCGGCGCTCCCGTCCGTGGTCGACCTGTTGACCGCCGCTCGTGCGCTGGGCATCCGGCGCACGATGGCGTATGGGCTCGCGTAGGCGGGAGAGTTCCCGTGCCGCGTGTTGAGGGTCGGTCGTGCGTACCGGGTCCCGACGGCTGAGCTGTTGCGGGTGCTGGGTCTCGATCGTCACATCGGATGATCTATTCGGGTCTCGGGCTTCCCTTCGCCCTGGTCGCGCCGCGAGCATGCGTGTCCCGGCGAACCGCTGGTTACACGAGTGAAGGGACGGAAGCCTCGTTATGACCGTGGGGACGACGTTTCGGCGGTGTTCCTGCCGTGGCGAGAAAGGGACTCAGCTTGGGGCGGACTGCCCGAAGCTGAAGAACAGCCGGCACGGGCAGTGGTACTTCCGGGTCGAGTTGCCGAAGGACGAGGCCGGTCATCGACGGCCTCGCCGGCGCGGTGGGTGTGAGTCTGCGACGGATCCGCAGGCGGGGCTGCAGCAGGTTCGGCAGTTGCTGGCCTTCGCGGACGAGGACGACGAGGGGACGCACCGCAGGATCAATGACTCGATCGCGGTGGCGATTGCGGCCAAGGAGAAGCTGCCCGACGTCGAGGAGACGAGCCGTCTGGTGAAGGTCGGTGCCGACGTTCTCATCTGGATAGCATGTTCGACGCGATCGTCGAGCACAACGATGTGATTGCCGAGTACCGGGCCTGTGGTGATCCGCGCAAGGTCGCGGCGGTGAAGTGGAAGCGCCCGGTCGGACCGACGTCGATCCGCCGGATCCAGGAGACGTTGCGCGCCGTTCTGGGCCCAGCGGTGAAGGAGGATCTGCTGACGGTGAACGTGGCCTCGTTGGTTGAGCTGCCGCCGGCGAGCCGGCCGACGCCGAAGGTGTGGACTGAGGAGCGGGTGGCGCGCTGACGGCTGATTCCGTCGCCGGTGATGGTGTGGACCCCGCAGCAGACCGGCCAGTTCCTCGACGACGCGGTCAACGATCCGTTGTATCCGTTGTTTCACCTGATCGCTCATGTCGGGCTGCGTCGTGGCGAGGCGTGCGGGCAGCGACGCGCCGACACCTACCTCGACGCCGCCACGATCGAGGTAGCGAACCAGATCGTGCAGTACGGGTGGGGGACCGCTCGGGCCGCCCCCAAGACCACCTCGTCGGAAGGTCTGGTCGCCTTGGACGGCGACACGGTGCTTGTCCTGGGTCGGCATCTGGCGAATCAGGACCTAGCCCGCGCACGCCTCGGCCCGGATCGGATCGACAGCGGTCTGTTGTCCGCTCGGCCTGACGGCAGTCCCCTGCACCCGGCTGACGTCACCGCGCGGTTCCAGAAGCTGGTACGTCAGGCAGGGTTGCCGCCGATTCGCTTCCACGATCTGCGCGGTGACGCTGGCGCTCGCTGCCGGCGCGGACATGAAAGTCGTGCAGAACATGCTCCGGCATTCCTCGATCACAGTGACCGCCGACACCTACATCACCGTGCTGCCCGAAGTTGCCGAGGCGACGGCCAAGATCATCCCTCGGGCGGCATCATGACAGCTAGGGCTCGTTGTCGACCATTGTGGACACTTATCAAGTGGAGAAAAACCTGCGGAAATCAAAAAATACAGTTCGAAGAGATTTTCAACCTGGGGAGTGAGGGTGCGCCATCAGGGACTCGAACTCCGAAAACGCTGGTTAAGAGGGCGCAACCTGGTCTGTCGGATGGTGTCGCGTGATGCCGTCGAAGGTTGTGTTTCCTGGTCGGCGCGGCGGTGGGATGTCGGCGTGTGTCGTCTGGTGTCGGGCTGTTCCGAAGCTTTCGGGCGCCCCCCGGGCTCACATCTGCCGGGTGGCGTCGCGCAGTTCCGGGCGGCGGCTTGATCTGACGCATTGCCCTCGGCGCAAGGAATTGGGCAGATTGGCTGTCCAGCCGGAGAGGTGGCCGTGACGAGGGACGGTGCGGCGAGCTTGTTCCGTGACCGGACTTGCTCGTTCGGCGCGCGTGCACGGGGCTGGTTGCCCTTGGAGCGACGCACGCCTCGTACCGTCATGGTCGGGAGTTCGCTCTGCGTTTCGACGCGGATGCGTCGACAGCGGCGATCTGGCCGTCGGTCGTGGACGGCATGCTGACGATCGCGACGGTCGAGCTGTGGAGGAACCAGGTTCAGCAGGCTGACGGTCAGTGGACGGCGTGGTTCGCGTTCGGCTTCGGTATCTCACTGTCTCTGCTGGCGAACATCGGCTCGACGGCGGAGCTGAGTGCGTTTGGGGTGACGATGGCGGCGTGCCCGCCGCTGGCGCTGTTGCTGGCGCTGGAACTGCTGAACCGGGCGTTGAAGCGCCGCGAGTCCGAGACTTGCTCCGAGACCTCCACTCAGCGTGGAGGACCTGTTCGTGCTGGTCTCGGAGAATCCGAGATCGACGAGGCAGGGAAGACGGCGTTGGATTTGGTGCAAGCCTTGAGCCTTGCTGGCCAGGAGGCTGCGGAGCAACGGAGGTGGGCGCACTACGAGAAGGAAGCTGCGGCCGGCCGGTGTTCGACGGGCGCTGAGCTTGATGTGCTCCGAGTCATAGCGCGGATTGAGCGAATAGATCCTGCTTGTCGCATTTTCGGGGCACTTTTCGTCCGAAAGGCGGGATCCCCGACGAGGGCGTGATCCCTACTGTCCCTCTTGGCGCGCAGTCCTGCGCGTGGAGGGGGAATCAGGATGCCTGGCTTCGGTCGGTTCGTGCTGCGCGTACGCAGAGCTTCGGTGGCGGCGCTGGCGATTTCGGTGCCGCTCGTGGCGGTGGCGGTCCCGGCGGCGGCCACCCCCGCACCGTCCGCGATCCCGGCGGTCCACTCCGGTGCCTCGCCTACCGACTTCGGCCCCGGCGCGTCCGCGTCCCCCGATGTCATGCTCGACGGCTGGGGCGACGGCACCGGCTACCATCTGCAGGTCGCGCGCGAGAAGTCCGGGTTCACCTGGCAAAGCCTGGCGCTGTTGCGACCGCAGGGTCTCGACGACACGGCGTGGACCGGCTACCAGTGCGTCTCAGGGGACGGCAAGTACGCGGCCATCGCGATCCTCCCGCAGTCCGCGGTGAACCTGTCGGCGGCTCGCGACCACGGTGCCTTCGCCTACTCGGTCGACCTCGCGTCCGGTGTGGTGCGGCCGGTGGCCAGGGGCGTTGGGCTCAAGTACCACTCACCGGGCTGCGGCACCGGTCACGACGCCGTGTTCGGCCTGAGCCTCGGCACGGATCAGGAGAAGACCGAGCTGCTCACGGCCGACCTCTCGACCGGCGCGATCACGGCCAAGTCCACCGTGGACGGGCAGGTGACGTCGGCCGTCCCGGTCGGCGAGGGTGTCCTCGGAGTTGCTGGGGCGTCGCTGGTTTCCGTCGCGGCTTCGGGCAAGGCGAAGCGCGTGGCGGCGCTCGACGCACCGGCGTACGACCTGCGTCCGTCGGCTGACGGCGGGGTCGACTTCCTGACCCTGAGGTCTGGTGCACCGGCCGCTACGGTCCGGCACGAGAAGGCGGGCGTGGTGCGCGCGCTGGGTTCGGGGCCGGCGACCGCGGTGCACCTGTTCCAGGGGCGTGGTGGGCACGCCGTTCTGAGCGGGGTCGAGCGGCTGGAGCCGGGATCAGGGATGAGGAGCGTCCGGACGGTGCCGTTGCCGCACGGGGTCACGGCGACTTCACTGGACGGCGACGCCGCACTCGGCCCGGACGCGGACCCGGCGCAGGAGGTCCCGGTGGTCCTGGCCACCGGCTCGGGTGCCCTGCTCGCGCGGCCACGCCCGGGTAGCGCGGTGGCGGCCACGACCACGGTCTCGCCGCTCGTGCCGGACGGTGTGGGCTCCGCGCCGGTGGCCACCATGCCGGCGGGGAAGCCACAGGCGCACGGGGATGCCGCGCCCGCGGCCGCTCAGCCAGGTACGGCGCCTGCCTCGGGCCAACCGGGCACGGCGCCCGCTTCCGGCCGGCCGGCCAAGGTGCCCGCGGCCGCCCAGCCGCAGACCCAAGCCACTACCGCCGCCCAGACCCCTACCTGCTCCGTCCCACGGCTGGACCGCGCGCGCCAGGTTCCGCAACCCTCGCCCGCGCAGGTCGGCTGGGCCGTGCAGATGGCCGAGCAGAACCTCCTCACCGGTTCCCTCGGCCGTCCTGCCGGGTTCGACAACCTCGGGCTGGCCGCCTATGCGTCCAATTCGGACTTTCCGAAGATTTCGCTGAAGCACCCGGCCGGCGACAGCTGGGACTCCGTGCCGCGCTCGGTGATGCAGGCAATCCTCGCGCAGGAAAGCAACTGGAGCCAGGCGTCCTGGCATTCCTTGCCCGGCATGACCGGAGACCCGCTGATCGCTGACTACTACGGCGCCGGCGGCGACATCGTCTCCATGAACTACGCCGGCGCGGACTGCGGTTACGGCGTCGCGCAGGTGACCACCGGTATGCGAGCGGGTGACCACAGCAGTTACTCGGTCAACGGGCAGACCAAGATCGCCGTCGACTATGAAGAAAACATCGCTGCAGGCCTGCAGATCCTCGAGTCCACCTGGAACCAGCTCTACGACGCCGGCGTCCTGGCCAACAACGGCAGCCCGCGCTACCTCGAGAACTGGTACTTTGCGGCCTGGGCATACAACACCGGGATCCAGCCGACCAAGGCGTACAACTCCACCGGCTGTGTGCCGAGTCCGACCTGCACTGGCCCGGACGGCACCTGGGGCCTCGGCTGGACCAACAACCCGGCCAACCTCGACTACCCGCCGAACCGCGATCCTTTCCTGCAGGACACCTACGACGATGCCAAGCATCCCGCGAGCTGGCCGTACGAGGAGCGGGTCATGGGCTGGATGGCCAGCCCGATCATCCGCGGCGGCACGCGCGCCTACGCCAAGCCGATCTACCACGGTGGCAGCAGCTGGCTGAAGATCCCGCCCACCACGGCGTTCTGCAGCATGGACAACCACTGCGATCCGAATGCCACCAACCCGAGCAACCCTGGCGCCAGCCACTGCATGCTGGACGACTTCGCGTGCTGGTGGCACCAGCCGGTTACCTGGGTCCCCGACTGTGCGACGACCTGCGCGACAAGCGATTACACCGCAAGTGCGGGTTCGACCGAGCCCGGAGTCGCCGACCCGCACCCGCCGACCTGCACGCTGGTCTCCGACGTCGTACCCAGTGGTCCTGCCGGCGCACCGATCGTCGTCGACGAGCAGCCCACGCCGGGGCTGAATCTCGTCGGCTGCGCGCCCTCGAACTGGTCCAGCGATGGCTCCTTCACCTACTCCTACGGCACGAACGCCGCCGGTGACCCGATCGGCGCCATCGACACCCACCAGCTCGGCTCCGGCTTCGGCGGCCGGACCCTGTTCACCCACACCGAAGACGGCAGCAATCCGGCGCTGATCAACACCGGCACCTGGACACCCAATCTGCCCAAGCTTCAGTACTACAAGATCAAGATCCACATCCCCGCACTGGGCGCGTCGGCGACGAACGTCGTCTACCAGATCAACCCCGGTGGCGGCGCGAGCCCGTGGAAGATCCGCGTCAACCAGCACTGGGACTCCGAAGAGTGGGTCACCATCGGGACGTTCGCCATGCAGAACGGCGGGAACGTCCAGCTGTCCAACGCGAGCACCGCCGTCGGCAGCAACGGTGACCTGCTCAACTACGACGTCGCCTATGACGCGCTCGCGTTCCTGCCCATGGGAGGCACGCCGGGCACGCCGATCGGAGGACCACCCGGAATCATCGACGCGCCCAAGGGCAGCAACCCCGCGTTCGTGCAATGCGGGTGCGTGCGGCGCACCGTCGGCGACCCGGTCGACACGTCCACCGGCTACTTCGGTGACGAGTTCACCGACCTGAGCACGCCGGGCCGCGGCGCCGCGCTGGACTTCTCCCGCAGCTACGCCTCCGCGCTCGCCGATCCCAACGGCCCGAACAAGGCCTTCGCCTCCGATGGCCCGTTCGGCTACGGCTGGACGTTCTCCTACAACCTGTCCGCCACCACCGATGGTGCTACCGGGAACGTGACCGTCCGCCAGGAGGACGGCTCGGCAATCACCTTCGTCAACTCGTCCGGGACCTACACCCCCTCGGCGCCCCGGTACGACGCCGCGCTGGTGAAGACTGGTTCATCCTATGTGTACACCCGGCGCGGCAAGGATGTCTTCACGTTCGACACCGCCACCGGGCACCTGCTCGCCGAAACCGACTTGGCCGGAACGAAAGCGAACCCGCCGTACGCCACAAACCTGGCTTACGACGGCGCCGGGCACCTGGCCACGATCACCGATCCCGCGCAGCGCACATACACCCTGGCCTGGACCGGCAACCACATCGCCGGCCTGTCCGATACCGCCGGCCGGCAGGTGACCTACGGCTACAGCGCGGCCGGAGACTTGACCGACGTCTACGGTGTCGGCACGACCCGGACACCGTCGTCGAAGGACGACGACCACGCGGTGTACGGCTACGCGACCGGCACTCACTTGCTGACGTCGATGCGCACCCCGGCGAACTTCGGCAGCACGGCGACGCCGGACCCGGTCACATCGATGGTCTACGACAGCTCCGAACGCGTGCGCACGCAGACCGACGCGACCGGCAAAACCACGACGTTCACCTACGGTCCCGACGGCGGGCTGCAGGCCGGGCAGACGCAGGTGATCGATCCGAGCGGGCACCACACCGTCTACACCTACAGCAACGGGCTGCTCGTCTCGGAAACCCGCGGTGCGAGCACGGCCGACGCCGGGACGTGGACCTACACCTACGACCCGGTGACCCTGGGCGTCTCAACACTGTCCGACCCCAACGGGCACGTCCAGACCTTCAGCTACGACGACCACGGTAACCGGATCTCCGCCAGTGACGCAGTCGGGTTCGCGACGGCGTACCGCTACGACGACCACGGGAATCTGCTCAGCACCATCGATCCCCGCGGCGTCCAGACGGTCAACGGCTACGACGAGGCCGGGCACGTCCCGGCCGGCGCGATCGGCGAGCACGTGCTTACCTCGACCACGGTCACCCAGCTCGGCCAGTCCGCCGAGGTCAAGGACGGCAACCCGACCACCGCGGCGACCCGGGCCGAGAACTTCTACTACGACGACGCTGCCCACCCCGACGACCGCACCCGGGCGGTCGACGCCGAGGGCCGAACCACGTCCAGCACGTTCGACGGCTTCGGCGACCTGACATCCACGGTGGACGGCGCCGGGGCGAAGACTCAGGCGGGGTACGACACCGCGCGCGGCTGGCCGGTCACCAGCGTCAGCCCGTCGGGCAGCGCCGCCGGGGTGGGCTCGAACTGCGCGCCTCCGCAACGGGGCTGCACTGTCATCGGCCACGACGCCTGGGGCAACGTCACCGAGGTCAAGGACGCCTTCGGCCACAGCACCACGGCGGTGTACGACGCCGACGGCAACCAGCTCACCACGACCGACCAGAACAACCGGATGACGACCCTGGTCCATGACCCGATGGACCGGCTGATCCGGACCGTCCGGCCTGACAAGGTCACCACCGTGACCGACTACAACTCCGACGGCACTCTCGCCGACGAGCTCGACGGCGCGAACCACAAGACCTCGTACGGCTACGACGGCCAGGGCCGCCGGACCAGCCGGACCGACCCGGGCAACCGCACCACGACCGGGCACCTCGACGGTGCGGGCAATGTGCTCACCTCGACCGACCCGGCTGGGCGCGTCACGACCTACGGCTACGACCCGGCCGGCCGCGTCATTTCGGCCCAGTACTCCGACGGGACGACCCCGAGCGCGACCTTCGCCTACGACTCGGCCGGCACCCGGGTCTCGATGACCGACGCCACCGGCACCACGAAGACCGATGTCGACGCCTTCGGCGAGGTCGTCGGCGTGACCAGGGGTTCAGGCGCGCACATCGGCTACGGCTACGACCGGACCGGCCGGGCGACCTCGATCACCTACCCCGGCGGCGCCGCGCAGACCGTCGTCCAGTCGTTCGACGCGGCCGGCCGCCTGGCCACCGTCACGGACTGGAACACCAACAAGACCACATTCGGCTACGGCGACGACGGCAACCTGCACACCACGACTTACCCCAACGGCACGGTCGTGACCAACGGCTTCGACGACACCGACACGCTCACCTCGTCGACGCTGTCGGCGGGGACGGCAACGGTGGCCTCGCTGGTCTTCGGGCGCGACAACGCCCACCAGCTCAGCTCGTTCACCCCGACCGGGCTGCCCGGAGCAGCGAAAACGTTCGGGTACTCGCCGCGAGAGCAGCTGCAGTCCGCGACAAGCGGCGGGGTCTCGACCGGCTACACAGTGGACGCCGCGGACAACCCGACCGGTCTCGGCGCCGGGACCCAGTCGTTCGACGGGGCCGACCGGCTGTGCTGGGCGCTGCCCTCGGGCACGGTGACCGCGCCGGCGTGCGACACCGTCCCGGCCGGGGCCACGAAGTACGGCTTCGACCCCCAGGGCAACCGGACGTCGGCCATCCCGGCAACCGGCACCGCCACTACCTACGGCTACGACCAGGCGAACCGGCTCACCTCGGTGAGCGGGACGGGGTCCTACCGCTACGACGGCGACGGGTTGCGGACCGCCAAGACCGTCGGCGCCGCGACCACGACGTTCACCTACGGAGCCGGTTCGGAGCCGAACCTGCTCAGCGACGGCGCCACCAGCTACGTCTACGGACCCGGTGGCGCGCCGATCGAGCAGATCGGCGGCGGCGCGACGTTCTGGTACTTCCACGACCAGGTCGGGTCCACCCGCGCACTCGTCGACGCGGCTGGGCACGTCGCCGGGGCATACGCCTACGGCGAATACGGTGCCGGCACGCACACCGGTACCGCGTCGACACCGCTGCGCTTCACCGGCCAGTACACCGACGACGAGACCGGCTTCGTCTACCTGCGGGCGCGCTACCTCGACCCGGCGACCGCCCAGTTCCTCACCGTCGACCCGCTGGTGAACGCGACGCACACCCCGTACGCGTACGTGAACGGGGATCCGCTCAACGACACCGACCCGACCGGGTTGTGCGGTTTCTGGTGCAAGGTCGGCATCGGCGCGGCGATCGTGGGCACCGCCGCCTGTATCATCATCGAGCCGTGTGGGCTGGTCGAAGGCGGCGCGGTGGCCGTCGCGGGCGGTGCGGTGGCGATCGGCGGCGGGGCGGTTACGTTTGTCGGCGGCAGCGTCGTAGTGGCGGGTGCGGCGGCTGGGGCGATTGGTGGCGCGGCCGTCGCGATGGCGACGAACCCGAGCAGCAGCAGTTCGAACAGCGGCAACTCGAACAGCAACAGTAACGCAAGCGCGGAGTCGTCGCGGCAGAAGTCGATCAACTCGTTCGAGCGGCTGATCCGAGAGCACCAGCAGAAGCTCGAGGAGTACCGCAACGATCCGGACGCGTTCGACAACAAAGGTATCCTGCAGGGTAAGAGTCCGGAGATCAGGGAGCGCATCATCAGCGGCAGGATCAAGCACTTGGAGACCGAAATCCGCGGGTTCCAGGAACAGCTCAACAAGCTGCTCGGGCACTGCCCGGGATGAGCGACGGCCCGGAAATCCCGCTGGCTCGCCTGCGCGAGGTGGCCCTCCTACTCCTGGCGCATGTGGCGCGCGAAGGCGGCTCGGTCACGCTCGACCACGAACTGTTCTGGGAGCTGACCCCAAAGCAGCGCTACGACCTCGACCACGAACCCACCGAGCACACGGTGGGGCAGCTGAGCGAGTCGTGGGCTCAGCTGGAAGCGATGACCGACGACCCGGACCGGGTCGTCGGCTATGGGCTGGTCTGGCTGGCCGACGTGCTGCGCGCGCTCGGCCACCAGTCACTCGGCTGACCAGCGAGCCGCCGTAAATCACGCTACGTTTCCGTCGACGCGGAGAGCCTGGCGCAGCCGGTGCCGGACGAGCCGTTAGCTGCCAGAAAGCCAAGACCGGGCCGAGCCGTTCCTGGAGTCCTACTGGCTAGCGGCCCGGTCGGTGATCTGGCCACTAGCCGGCTGTCCCGCTTACGCCTTCCCGTTGGACTGCTGGACTGCCACTTCTGAAGGCCGTGCGACTTGCTGGTCTTCCAAGGCCTGCGACGACTTCGACGGCGTCGCCCGGTTGACGTCGATCGAAGAGTGGCTCGAGCTGACCGTCACGGTGGCGAAGTCCGGCCGGGTCGAAGTCGCAGGCGAGGCCATCGACGGGGACGCGACGGGCAACAAGCTGTCCTTCCGCATCGGCGGGCTTGACCAGTCCGAACTACCAGCGATCCTGGACGACCTGTCCTCGATCGAGGCGAAGTTCCCGGTGCTCGGCAAGCGCTGAACGCTGACGTAGGACGAGGAAGGCCTTCCCGGCTCACCGGGAGGGCCTTCCTCGGGTGCAGAACCCGAAGATTTGATCCAGGACGGCACCTGGAACAAAATCCTCGGCCGGGTGACCGTCGGAGACGACGACCCCGACGAGGTGATCCAAGAGCCGGAGCAGCCTTTCCGTAACGACGGCGACGATCATCCCCAGGCAGTCGGCCCGCGGTCTTGAGCTCCTTCGGGCTCACAACAGACCACGAAGGATGGTCGGAAGACGAAGGAAATTTTCCAGAAATCACAAAACCCCAGGTTGAAGAGATTTTCAACCTGGGGAGTGAGAGTGCGCCATCAGGGACTCGAACCCCGAACCCGCTGGTTAAGAGAACGCGTTCTGGGGTGTCAGGTGATGCCGAGTGATGTCGGACAAGACCTTTTCGGCTGGTCAACGGCCATCACTTGTGTCGGACTATACCGCGTACTGTCGACGTGTGCGAGACCTCTCGGGCACTTCTCGGGCTCGTTCGTGCCGGATTCTGTCGAGGCATCCGTGCAGGTCAATTGCGGAGGGCGCGGGGACGGGCGGGAACTGCCGGGCAGGGTGGTTGCTGTGTTGAGCCCGAGCGAGGACCGTGATCCGGTGCTGTCGGCGGTGACGCTGATCGTCGGGGTCATCGTGGCGCTGACGTTCGTGTTCGGTTTCGGGAACGTGTTCACGTTGGCTCTTCGGCTGGGGGTGCCGGTCTGGGTTGCACCGCTGGTGGCGCCTGCGGTGGATCTGTCGGTGGTCGGGCTGCTGGTCGCCATTAGGTCCCTGTCGCTGCGGGCGCTCCTGTTGAGGTGATCCGGCCGGCTCGGCGGCTGCTGTTGGCGTCGAGCGTGGTGACGTTGGCGCTGAATGTGGCTGAGCCGTTGCTTGCTGGTGAGGTGGGGAAGGCGTTGTTCGATGCGGTGGGGCCGTTGTTGCTGATCGGCTGGGCGGAGGCAGGACCGGTCCTGCTACTGGCGCTGTCCTCCGCTCCAGCTCCCGAGCGCCAGACTGTCGTTGCCCAGGCCACAGGCTCAGAGGGCACTTCGGCGGAGCGGTCGGAAGGCGTGAAAGTGGACGCCGACTTGCTGGAGCGGGCACGAGATGAGGATCGGCGGCATCGAGAGCAATATCAGCGCCCGGTCTCCGCTGAGAATCTTCGGAAGGCGCTTGGAATAGGCGCAGAGCGGTCGCGCGCCTTGATGCAGCTGGTAGGTGCGGACCACAACATCTCTACGTGCCCGAAATACTACCCATAGTAGCACTTGTTGACTTTCTGTGACGCTGTATGCGCAGCTTCGTCCAGGGCGTCGACTGATTCGGTGTAGCGTCGGAATATTTGCGAACGCTTTTGGTAGACTTTGGTGGTTGAAGATCGAAAGCGAGATGCGATGCCCGACACGGCTGCTGTAGCGCACATGGTGCGCCTGGTCCGGGAGACCAGGGGGTGGTTCCAGCGTGATCTTGCGACGGCCGCCGACATCTCGCAGGGTTTCGTCTCCAAGATCGAGCAGGGACTGCTGCCCCTGACAGCCGAATACCTCGACAAGGTAGCCACCGCGCTCGCGGTACCCGCAGACCTGCTCCTCACGTCCGGCCCGGTCGGCGGCGTCGAAACCACCTGCCTGCACCATCGGCGCCGAGCCAGTGTCATGTCGGTGAACTCCATGCGCGCTATCGAGGGGTTGACGCACCTGACCCGGCTGTCCGTCGACGGCCTGTCGGCTGACGTCGACAGCGTGCCGTCGAAGCGCGAGCTGCGCAGGATGCCGATCGCCGCACACGGAACAGCCGCCGCGGTCGCGGCCGCCTTGCGTGCCGAGTGGGACCTGCCCGAAGGCCCGGTCGATAACCTGGCCGGATTGCTCGAGTCCGCCGGCGTGCGGATCATGCGCCGTGAACTCGGCACCGCCGCGCAGGACGCGGTGAGCACGTGGCCCGCCGGGCAGCCGCCTCTCATCCTGATCAACCGGGATCTGACGCCCGACCGGGAGCGGTTCACCCTGGCGCATGAAGTCGGCCACTTGGCCATGCACGAGCTGCCTTCGGAAGATCAGGAAAAGGAAGCCAACGAGTTCGCCGGCGAGTTCCTCGCCCCCGCGAGCGACCTGGAGCCACTGCTGCGCGGCCTGACCGTGCGGCAGTTCCCGAAACTGGCCGAGTTGAAGATGACCTGGAAGGTCTCGATGGCGATGCTGATCCAGCGCGCCGCCGACCTCGACTGCATCTCCGCGAGCCAGTTCAAATCCTTTCGTATCCGGCTCAACCAGTACGGCTGGACCCGCTACGAACCAGGTGACCTCCCCGCCGAGACGCCGCGGCACATCACCGGCTTGGTCACCGCCCAGCTTGACCGCCACGGACACGACGTCGACGCCGTCGCCGGCCAAGCTCTGATGCTCCCGGAGCCGTTCCGGCGCCACTACATGCCCCTTGTGGTGGACGAACCCGACACCACGGCGGTGCGATCATGAATCAAAACAGCCTGGGACCCGAGGGGGTCAGCGTGGTCAACCCCAGCTCCATCGCGTCGGCGCAAGGCGCGCCGTTCGGCCGGCTGAAGACAGCGCTGGCCGACGTCCTCCTGGTCCAGGCCGATGCGGACGACGCTCACTCCGACATCGTCATCGCGCGTGCCGACCGCGCGGGCGGCGGCATCGTGCTGACCGGAGAAAAAGCCCTGCAGAAGGCCGAGCACTTAATCCGCACTCAGCGGTACCAGCGGCCGGTCGTGACCGATCGCGCCAGGTACACGGGCAAGAACCGGTTGCTCGCGTCGCATTCATTCGACCCGGTTTGGATCCAGCGGCAGCGGGACCTGGGCTTGCCCGCGGTGCTTCCTGATGGCGGCTACGTCGCCGAGCACGATGTACCAGGCCTGCTGAGTGTGCTGCGCCGGACCGCGGACCTGGGCCCGGATGTCGTGGCGCCGCTGTTCCTCGCTGCGAGCTGGCTGCAGCGGGACAAGCTTCCCTGCCTGGTCGAGGCGGTCAGCGATGCCGGCGTTCCGATCGCGGTCGCCTTCGAACACAAGAAGGACCCGCTCGCCAAGAAGGCCGCGGTCTACGGGCTCGTGGCGCTCCTGCAAGTGCCCGTGCCAGTGCTGTTGCTCCGTTGTGACACCGCGTCCATCGGCGCGTTGGCCTACGGAGCTGTCGCGGCCGCAGTCGGAACACGCTCGAGTCTCCGGCACTTCTATCCCGTGACGGACGGAAGCGGGCCGATCCGGCCGCCGAAACCTGCAGCCGTCGTCGAGCGCCTCTTGTCCTACGTACACCTCGACAAGATCGACCAGACCGCGCAGCTGGATCCCGATCATCCCGACTGGCACTGCTCCTGCGACTGGTGCAACGGCCAGTCGCTCCAGTCCCTTGCGTCGGCGCCCGATCCCGAGCTCGCCGCGTTTCTGCACTCGATCGAGGTCCTCTTCCGCATCCGAACAAACATCCTCCTGGCTGGCGACTTGACGGCTCGACGCGAAGCCTGGAACGAACAGTGTTCGTCCGCTCAGTTCAACCACATGACTATCGATGACACGCAGTTCAAGTGGGATGTTCCCCAGCACCTCGCCCACTGGCGCGAGCGCGGAAAGGACCCGAGCGACCTCAGCGCGTCGGCGACGCCTCGATGAGGCAGTCCTGGACGAGGCGGGCGTAGACCAGCTCCTCGGTCCACCTCGTCACCGTGGTCGGTCGTGACGTCGCCACCGGGCCGACGCGGCCGTAGTGGTCGATGACGGCTCCCGAACGGCCTGTCCGCACCATCCAGACCCCATAACGCTCTGCCATCGCCACGCATGAGCTGGGTGCAGGCGCGTCTTGGGGCAAGATCAAGACTGTCGAGCTGAAGCCCGCGAAGCCGCTGACAGCCTTCATCGCGGATTGCCAGCGAGCGCCGATCGCCATGATCGCCACCATTCTGACTACGGAAGGCGGGGCTGTGAACTCGGGCCACTCCCACAATGCGACCGACGGGCGGTCCACAACCGGCGGCGTGTTCGTCTGCTGCCGGAGCTCGTGCGCTTCGTGGTCTACGTGCGCAAGGACCGAAACACGGCTGCCGAAGAGGGTGATGTCCTTCACCAGCGCGCCGCTCCAGCCGAGGGCGTCGACCGCGAGTTGTTCGGGATCATGGTGGTCGCATGAGGTTGAGATGAGCAGGCCGCCCCGCCGCTCACTGGACATCGGTCGTGCCTACTTCCTGGGTTCGTGCTGACGGCCGATCGGAGAGCCTAGACGGGTCACCCGATTGCGCACCAGAGGGAGGGGCCTCATCGCGCTCTGAGTAGCGACGGTGCACCTTCCACTCAGCCACGATGGTGAGCTCGCCACTCGTCCCGTCGCGCAGCTCGAAGTACACAGAGTCACCAGGGGCTAGGCCGAGTGCGCGCAGCAGCTTGACCGGAATCGCCACCTGGTTGACCTGCGAGATCTTCCGAGGTCCTGTCAAGTCCAGCATTTTGTAACTTTACAAAAAATACAACGCGCAGTCGATGGTAAGGCGCAAAGCGCGCGGGTTCGAAAGAGTGGCGGGAACTTCGGCTGAGCGGGTCACGGCGGCGACGGCGGCGTCATCGCCAGCAACTGGGAACCGTCGCGCATAGCCCGCACACCGTCTGACGGTCAGGAGGGACACTAGGTCGGGGCACCGGAGAAATCCGGTGCTGCTTTCTGTGTGTGGCGTCAGTCGCCGAGCACCAGGCCGTCGCCCAGGAGGCCGCCGTCGCAGTCGCCGTCGTGATCGCCGTGGTCGTGCCCGGTGATCTGCAGGCCGAGTACCAAGCTGAGTTCAACGCGAGGCCGTAGTGGTGGTGATGGTGCCCGTGGCCCTCTTCGGAGCTTTGCGCGATCGCCGGCGCGGGTGCGGTCGAGGCGGACGCCGTGCCGGGGTCGGCGAGCAGGAAACCGAGTGCCGCGGCGGGCAGCGCGGCGGTCACCAGCAGGCGACGGCGGGCCTGGCGCGTCCCGGTTGTGGTCGTTGCCGGGGCGGTGCCGTTCGCCTTCCTGCTGGTCACCAGGGAACTGGTCCCCGCGCTGGTGCTGCTCGCGGTGACGGGTTCGTGCTGGGGGCCGTACTTCGCGGTCGAGCGCACCCTGGTGCAGCGTTTGACCCCGGAAGTGGCCCGCGGCAGTGTCATGGGTGCCCGTACGGCGATCTCATCCCTTGGGTTCCCAGCGGGTAGCGCGGTCGCGGGAGCGCTGTGCGCGAGCCTCGGCCCCGTCTCCGCGGTCGCGGTGACGACGGCGGGGTATCTGCTGGTGGCCATGATGCTGGTGTCGGCCACCCGGTGTGCCGAGCCGGGCACCATCCTTGCCCGGTGAGGACAGGGCCCTTTCTGCGGCGGTCACCCCGCGTGAGACCGGCCTGTTTTCTCCGGGCTGTCCATAGTGGCGGCCGCACGAAACCGGTCCATCCTCGTTGTCAAGATTGATTCCGTCGACCGCATACTGCGTCCCCAGCGTCGGTCAGGGCTTCTTCGGGTTTGACTTGCCGTCCTGCTGGACAGAGCCATCCACAGGAACGAGTGTGAGCGGAGGGCCGGTATGACTCAGCAGATCGGTATGGACGAGTTGACTGCCCGAGAGGAAGACTTCGGCTTCGACGCCCTCGTCGCCCGCCTCGTCGAGGAGTACGGCGAGGGCCGGCGTCGCGACATCGAACGGGTGGTCACCGCCGAACGGGAACGGCTTTCCGGCGCGGAGGTCCGCAGCTTCCTGCCCGTGCTCGCCGAGCGCGCCGCCCGGGACCATCTCGAAATGACCTCTGCCTAGGTCACGGAAAGCCGATATGACGAACCCCGAACAAGACTCCACGAGCTGGTCGCCGAGCGGGTCAGGGCCATCCACGCCACGGACCTGGCGCCGCTCACCGCACGGCTCGCCGACAACGTGGTCGCCTTCAACGTCTTGCCGCCACTGCTGCTGCACGGTCCGACCGAGGTGATCGAGCAGACCAAGACGTGGTTCGGCAGCTACCCGGGTCCCATCGGCTACTAAGTCGAACAGCTCACCGCACACGCGGACGGCGATGTCGGGTTCTGCACGTTCCTCTACCATGTCACCGGCGAACTGGCCGATGGCAACCAGGTCGACATGTGGGTCCGCGCCACCCTCGGCTGCCGCCGGATCAACGGGACGTGGCGCATCGTCCACGACCACGAATCGGTCCCGTTCGACCCGGCCACCGGCGCGGCGCTGCTCGGCTTGACGCCCTGAGGTTTGGCGACGTCGGTTGCCCGTTTCTGAGTCGTGTCATTGGTGTAATTCCTATAAGCCAAGAGTCTTTTCCATCTGAGTGACGGCGTTCTGATGAGTTTCGTCGGCGGGATCCATGATCCACAGGCGGCCGGTGGCGGGGCGGAACCCGAGCGCTGCCCAGGTGCGGCGTACCTGCTCAAGGGCCGGTTCGAAGGTCGAGTCGTCTTTGAGTAGTGCGCTGTCGAGGCTGATGGGGAACGGCAGTACGGCGACGAGCCGAGGGTCGGCGCAGACCCAGCGCAGCAGGCGGCCGGCGAGGAGCCGTCCGACTCCGCCGAGGCCGCGCCAGGCCGGCGCGAGCCGTACTCGATCGATGATGACGACGTGGGTGCCGAGGGACTCGATCTGATCTTCCAGATCGTCTTGGAGTGTGACGAATCCGAACTGGTCACGGCCGCCGAAGAGGGGGATGAATTTTGCGTAGTCTTCGCTGCGGGCATCGAGTGCGTCGTGCACGTCCTCGACGTGCTGGAGGTCGATGGTCAAGCCGTTGGCTTCGAAGATCGTGACATCGCTGCTTTCCTCGTCGAGTTGTTTCGTCGAGAGTGCCGTGCCTTCTGCCTTGTACCAAGGTTGGATGCCGTCAGCTTCGTCCTCGTCGGGAAGGACTCGCACGGTGGCGCTGGCCCACCAATCGCTGGTGCCGGGGTCGGTCTCGTCGCTTCCGGCGAGGCTTGCCTGGCTGCTGTGATGAAGCTCAACCCACTCCAGCTGGGCAAGCAGCTGTCGCGAGAGGTCGGAGTCCCTGCGGCGTGCGGCCATAGGTCCGTAGTACTCGGATTTCTCGATCTGCTCAAGATGGGCGCACTCTGATCCGACGGGACAGTCGGCGGCAGGGAGTCGTGATGGCGGAGCATGGTGTGTGGAAGCGGTGTGGGTGTGTCGATCCGGAGACAAAGCGTCCGTACGGGCCTCGGTGTCCCAGGCTGGCTGCGCGGGGGCACGGAAGCTGGTATTCACGGTGGAGTTGCCGGGGCAGCGCGACGGTGGACGGTGCCGGCTGCGGCGTGGTGGGTTTTCGTCTCGGGCGGCGGCGGTGCAGGCTCAGCGGTATTGGCGGGGTGAGGATGTCGAGCCTGATCTGAGTTTGGTGACGGTGGGTCAGTGGCTGGATATCTGGTTGGCGACTCGGCACGGGATTCGTCCCGCGACGCGGAGGATCTACACCCAGCTCGTGCGGGACTACCTCAGGCCCGGCCTCGGGAATGTCGCACTGGCGGACCTGACGATAGGTCGGGTGCAGGCGATGTCCACGAGCCTGCTGCGAGCGAACGCCGCCCGGGTCCGGCCGTTGTCGCCGACGACGTTGCAGCGGATACGTGAGGTGCTGCGTGCGGCGCTGAACGGGGCGATCCGGCGTGAGTTGAAAGGATGGAACAAGTGCGGTCAGCCACCGAGGGTGGGGTCCCGGAGGAGGTCGAGGTCCTGCGGGTCCCGGCGTTCCGGTGGCTTTGGGCCGCGAACGGCTTCCGGTACTCGGCGGCCCAGGTCGCCGGGTTCGCCCTCCCGATCACCGCGGTCTTGCTGCTCGGTGCCGGTCCGCTGGCCATGAGCCTGGTGTTCGTCGCCGCCCGCTCGGGTTACCTGCTGGTCGGGCTGCCTGCCGGGGTGTGGGTCGACCGGTGGCCCAAGCGCCGGGTACTGATCTCGGCCGACCTGGCCTACATCGTGGCGTTCGGCAGTGTCCCGGCGGCCTATCTGCTGGGCCTGCTGTCAGTGGCACAGCTCGTCGTGATCGCTTTCGTGGTGAGCGTCGCGAGCGTGTTCTTCGACGTCGCGCACACCAGCGTTCTGCCCTACCTGCTGCCGAAACGCGCTATCGCAGACGCGAACGCCCGGCTGCAGACGTCGGAGAGCACCATCCAGGCAGTGGCGCCCGGTGTGGCGGGCGCCCTGACCCAGGCCGTCGCCGCACCGTTGCTTTACCTGTTCGCCGCGCTGGGCCACCTGTGCTCCGTGCTGCTGGTGAGCCGCGTCCATCCCGAGAATAAGAGCCCGGCGCCGCCCGTCCAACGCGGCTTCCGACGGGAGATCGTCGCCGGGATCCGGATGCTGTTCGGCCACCCATTGCTGCGGACGTTCCTCACACAGGCCGCGCTGATCAACCTCGGGGCCGGGATCATGCTGTCCCAGTTTCCACTGTATCTCCTGCGCGACATCGGCATCCCGCCGTGGGGTTTCGGCCTGCTTTCGACGGCGGGCGCGATTGCCGGCGTGGTGGCCTCACTGGTGGCACCGGGACTGCGCCGCCGGTTCGGCGAAGTCCGGATGACCCTGGTGTTCTCGGCGCTGGCGCCGGTCGCCGTGCTCGCGGCGCCCCTGGCCGGGATCCTGCGGTCCGCGGCTATTCCGCTGGCCGGGCTGGCGGAAGTCCTGATCGGCTTCGTCATCGTAGGCCGGTCCGTGGCCGCAGCCGGTATTCGTGCCCGGGTGACACCAAACGAATTCCTGGGACGCGTCTCGGCGGCCAACAGCGTGGTCACTCAGGGGGCGACTCCGCTGGGCGCGCTGCTTGGCGGCCTCGTCGCCAATGCATGGACCTTGCCCGCCGCCCTGTGGTTCGGCGTACTCGTGATGACCGGCCCGCTGGTCGTGCTGCTCCTATCGCCGCTGGCCGGGCACCGGGCCCTGCCTGAAGAGTGGGAGGTCGAACGATGACGTCTTTGCTGACCGAGCTGGAAATCGGGGACGCGTTCGGGAACGCGGTTATTCGGGCGTGGCGGGATCGGCCGGTCGTGCCCGGGGTGGGCCACGAAACTCTCGAACGCGATGACGGACTGCTCATCGTGAACGACCTGTCGGTGTACTTCGCACCGTTCGACAGCTGGGGAACACCGGACCGACTTGCCGCCGAGCGCGCGACCGGGCGGGTACTCGACGTGGGCTGCGGCCCCGGCCGCCATGCGCTGCACCTGCGAGAACGTGGGCTTGACGTGCTCGGCATCGAACCGTCCGCCGGTGCGGCGGCAGTGGCCCGCGAGCGCGGGGTGGACGTCCGCGAGCTGGCCGTGCACGACGTCGACTCCACACTCGGCTCCTTCGACACCATCCTGCTGGGCGGCCAGAACATCGGTCTGCTGGAGAGTCGGCAGAAAGGGCCGGACCTGCTCAACAGACTTGCCGCGATGACGGCCCCCGGGGGCACGCTGCTCGGCGTCGCCAACGACCCGCACTCGCTGCGCAGCCCCTGGCACCGGGCCTATCTCGACCGGAACCGGGCACTCGGGCGTATGCCCGGCCAGCAACGCTTCCGGCTGCGCCACGGTGTCGTGGCGAGCTCGTGGTTCGACTACCTGACGCTGTCGGTCCCCGAGCTGGAAGACCTCGCCAGGCCGACCCCATGGCGGTTGACCGACGTGGTCAGATCTGGACATCAATACTTGGCGCACTTCGTCCTCGAATGAGGCGCTGGGGAGGAAACCACCATTTCACAAGCCAAGGAGTCATCGTTGAATACTTTGGAGAAAACCGCAACCGAGTATGAAGAGCAAGGTTTCAGCATCATCCGGAACGCGGTCCCGCGCGACCTGCTGGAAGAGACCAAGGCCCATGTCGCCTGGCTTACTGAGCGGTATCCGAATCTACGCCCTGAGCATTTTCACCATCCGCTGATCCGTAACGATGCTTTTTGGGTGCGGCTGGTCTCCGATCCCCGGCTGGTGGACATCGCCGAGTTCTTCCTCGGGCCGGATATCGCCTGCTTCACCGCCCACTACATCTGCAAGCCACCGTTTGACGGGCAACCGGTGCTGTGGCACCAGGACGGCGCCTACTGGAAGCTGGACCCAATGCGGGCGCTGACAGTATGGGTCGCCGTCGACGAGTGCACAAGGGACAACGGTTGCCTGCGCGTGATCCCTGGCAGCCACCGCTTGCCTCTCTATCAGCCGACGCGAAGGACGGACTCGCCGAACATGCTGTTCTCGTCCTCCGATGAAGACCTGGTCCACGAGTGGTCCGAGCGTGCGGGAATCGTCGACGTCGAGCTTAATCCGGGGGACGTCGAGATTCATCATCCGAACATCCTGCACTGCTCGGAGCCGAACACCTCGCCGCGTCGCCGTTGCGGCCTGGACATTGGCTACATCCCGGCGAGCACGCGGATCCGCAGTGACGGCCTGTACCTCGACCCGATCCTCGTCCGCGGCAGGCCCACCGACGGCACGAACACCTATCGCCCGTACCCGGCCTACGTCCCCGACGAAACGATACCGTTCACCGGCCAGGACGAGTGGAACGAGCAGATCGCTGTGCGCAACCGAGCGCTTGCCCCGGCCGGTGACACCGCGGCCGACTCCCCGCTGGACGCCACGCGACGGATGATCGACCGCCTGCGCGAAGGCACGGTCAATCGGTGATAAGCGTTCGCCATCCGAGCCCGAAGCGAACGGAGCGGAATCCATGAACGACAGGAGCGCCGCGTCGGACGGCTTCGCCTGAAATCCGGCATGGCCGAGCACGTCACCCGTAATCTGGCGGACGGCGCAGTGCCAGGGCGGGCTTCTACGCTTTTCAAGCGGCGGATTCGATCGATCCGCCCGAGGTCCTGATCGGGTGGTAACCCGGCCCTGAACAACCTGTTTCCGGCGTGCCGGAGCGCCGGAAACAGGATCCGGACAACTTTTCTTGCCAAGGAATGTCCCGCAACCCGGTGCGAAGCCGGCTGAGCCGGTAGCCGGAGGACCGGTCGACCGGCCTCAGCCGCGGGGCCGATAGCTACCTGACCGACCCGGTCGACCCGGCCGTGCTCATCGCGATCGTCGAAGCGGCGCTGCGCTACTACCACGCCCGGTCGGCCGCCGAGGACGCCTGGAACGCCGCAGTTGCGGCGACGGCGCGAAGGGGCCACGGCTGTTCGACTGGGCGGTCGCCTGGTTGCCGGCGTACGAGGACACCACCCCACCAGGCTGGGCACGATGGCGGCTGGTGCGCCGATCCCTGATGCCTAACAGCAAGGGCGAACTCGAACTGGCTTACTACGTATGCTGTGCCCCAACGGGAACGACCGACGACGATCTGATCCGGGTCGCCGGCGCCCGGTGGGCGGTCGAGGAGTGCTTCCAGACCGCCAAGAACGAGGTCGGCCTGGACCACTACCAAGTCCGCCGCTACGACGCCTGGTATCGGCACATCACTCTGGCCATGCTCGCCCACACCTACCTCGCCGTCACGGCCGCGATCGCCCCAAAAGCCCTGGCAGCGGCCTCATCCCCATCACGCTTGGCGAGGTCAAGCGTCTCCTGGCACACCTGATCACCACCGTCCCCCAACGCACCGTGACCTGGGCCTGGTCCCACTGGCGCAGACACCACCACCACCGCGCCAAACAAGCCCATTACCAACGACGACGCACCAAAAATCACGAAGTGCTGCTGGAGTACTAGGCCAAGGGAGGCCGAGCGCGAGCTGGCCGCGGATGTCGGTCATAGCGGTGTCCTCGACGGAGTGCGTGCTCCGCCTACGTATGAGCGGATTACGACGGTTCGGAAGATACGCCGGTAGGTTCCTGACCAAAAGCTGGCATGTCATCCCAATAGTTGGGACGACAGCTGCTTGCCTTCCGAGCCGGAAGACACGTGGTCGTGCAGGGCAGCGCTCCCGTCCGCGGCCGACGAGTATCGCAGCGCCGGGCTGCCGTTCGTTGATGGCAAGGTTGTACTGCGGCGCCGGCCGCCTGAGGGAGCCTTGCGGCACGTCGAGCACTCTTACTGTGGCCTATCGGCCAGAACGGCCGCGCGACTCGACGGCAGCATGCCCGCGCAGCTCGTGGGCCTGTCCCGGCGCGGGGCAGGGTGCTTCGTAGCTGCAGATAACAGTCTACGGCTCTCCTGGAGCGTTGGCAGAGCCTTTGGCATCCAGTTGATTGCGCACAAGGGCACACCACTCGGCCCAGGCTTGCCATGAGGGCGGGCGGTGGCTTAGAACCGGGCATGAACTCCGACTGGCGAGAGATTCCCGGGCCGGTACCGGTGCCACCGAACGGCAACCTGGCCGCCATTGCCGAGGCTGGCGGTCTGCACACGTTTCAGCTGGCGTTGCACGAAAAGTATGGACCCGTCGCGAGGTTCGAGCTGCCCGGAACGTCGGTGGTTTCAGTCGCGGACCCAGAACTGCTGAGCCGGACTTCGCGGATCAACGAGCGGCCGGATGAGCTGTTCGAGTTTCTGTCTCCCCTGTTCGAGGCAGGAAACCTGCAGACGATCCCGGAGCGGGAGCACGTGCCGTGGCGGCGGCTGCTGCTGTCCGCGCTGGGCAGCCACCGGTCCCATGAGGCGCACTTCTCGGCGTTCACCCGGCTGACCCTGGAGCTGGCGGATCGGTGGGCGGGCGAGCGGGAGGTGTCGCTGCAAGAGGAACTCAGCGACCTGTCGTTGCGGATCATCTGCGAGTTCGCCCTGGGCAGTGCGGACGGCGCGGCAGAACGGATCGGCCCGGCGTTCCGGGAGTTGATCGCCGAGTACCTGGCACGGCAGTTCGGCCTGCCCTCGGCGATTCCCGAGGCCGAGCGGGCAACCAGGGCCGAGGAGGCGCTGGCCCGGGTTCGCGGAGCCATCACCAGGACGCTGGAGAGCCAGTCACGAAGTGGTGGGTTGGTGGGCATGCTGGCCGAGTCGGGCTGGAGCCCGGCCCGGATCCGGGACACCGCGGTGGCGGTGCTGCTGGCCGGTTACCACACCTCCGGCGTGGCGGTGTCCTGGGCGCTGCACCTGCTGGCCGGCCATCCCGAGATCACCCGGCGGCTCCGGGAGGAACTGGATCGCGTGCTCGGTGATCGACCGGCACCGACCTACCGGGAACTGCGCTCTCTCGACTATCTCGAACGGGTCGTCAAGGAAGCGATGCGCCGGTACCCGCCCGGCCCGTACGCCGCCAGGGAACTGACCGAGGACCTGGTGCTCGGCGACCATCTCGTCCCGGCGGGTACCACGTTGATGTATCCGATCTGGGCGATACACCTGAATCCGGTCCACTGGCCCGACCCGGAGCGCTTCGATCCGGAGCGGTTCACGGCGAAAGCCGCCGAGGGGCGGCCGAAGTTCGCTTACCTGCCGTTCGGGTTCGGCCCGCGCAGCTGCGAAGGTGCCGCGCTGGCCATGGTCGAGGTCAAGCTCATGCTCGCGATCCTGGTGAAGCACTTCGAATTCGCTTCAGTGCCCGGGCACCGGGTCACACCGGTCGAGCGATTCGTGCTGTGGGCACGTGACGACATCCGGCTGAACCTGACTCCCCGCGACCGCTAGTGCCTCATCAAGCAACGTTGGGTAGGTAATCGGGGCGGCGGATCTTGGAGTTGACGGCGAAGTGGCGTTTGGGGTGGCAGTGTCGGTTGCGCCAGCGCAGGTAGCCGGCGATCGCTGTCTCTTGGGCGGCGTGGCTGGGGTAGTCGCTGCCATCGAGGGTGAAGTAGCGGATCGCGGTGAACTCGCACTCGATCCAGTTCAGCCACGACGCGTTGGTGGGTGTGTAAACCAGCTCGATGTCGTTGGCCGCGCACCAGGCCCTGACCTCGGCTTTGCCGTGCGGGCCGTAGTTGTCGCAGACCAGGTAAAGCTTCCCGGCCGGGAAGCGGCGGCGGAGCTGCTTGCAGAAGTCGAGGAACTGGGGCCAGCGTTTGCGGTCACGGAACCGGTAGAACATCTGCCCAGTGGCCAAGTCGAGCGCGGCGAACATGTGCCGGATGCCCTTGGTCCGGGTGTAGGTCGCGCGCAGCCTGGCCGGACGACCGCGCGGGAACCAGCCGCGGCCGGGGCGGGGTTGCAGGTTCAACGGCCCGAACTCGTCCACGCAGATCACCCGCCCGTCGGCGGGCGGATGGTCATACAGGTCGAGGATGCGGGTCTTCTTCGGTATGAAGTCCGGGTCCTTGCTGGCTTTCCAGGTCTTCGTCGCCTGCCACGACACGCCCTCCGCACGGAGGATCTGCCGGACGGTCTCGGTGCTCACCACCAGCCGCGCATGCTCGGCCAGATACTCGACCAGCTTGGTCAGGCTCCAGGTCGTCAACGGCAACCCCGGCTCGGCGGGCTGACACGCAGCGATGCGGCAGATCTGCTCACGGGCGGCCGACCCGAACTTACGAGGTCGGCCGCCCCTCCATTTTGGGGACAACGCCGCGAACCCGGAGTCGTTGAACGCGTGGATCACCTCGCGCACATACCCCTCGCTTGCTGCGAACATCGCCGCGATCTCACCTGCGGACCGGCCTTGGGCCGAGGCCAGCACGATCCCGGACCGCCGCAGCCGCACCCGATCCCGGGTCGACTTGGTGATCTTGACCAGCCGCTGGGCCTCCTCCGGCTCCAACGACCGCGCGAACACCTCGGGCTGACGTGCCATGGCTCACCTCCACCGGGCAGCCTCGTGGTCACCGGCCCGGATGTCCACGCGACACAGTTACCGCGTCAACGTTCCTTGCCGAGGCACTAGTGTTCCTTGATTCCCTTTGCTCTGCGTCGGGTTGATTGGTCGTGCGGTTTGCTTGCCGGGTGGCGTTGACGGTGGGCCTGGAGCACGGCGGTCGGGGCCTGAATTCTGGCTGCGATGCGGGTGAGCCGCCGGTGGAACCGGGTTGACGTACTGGTGGAGCCGAGTGACAGCCGCGAAACTATGGCACGAAGAACTTGTTCGCCGCGGTGAACGTGAGCACAGGCGAGGTATACGGCGAATGTGCCCCCGCCCGCGACGGCGCGCACCGGGAATCCACGCGGCAAGGTTGAATGACGCCCCTCGCAGGTCTACTGCGCTGCTGTCACCGTCCACTGTGTCTTCGCCACGCCTGTACGTGCTTGTGGTTGCCCGGTAACGATAATGGCGGTTGGTCCGGTCAGCTTCCGGGCCGGCCGAGGGTGTCGAGCTGCCGCTGGACGCGGTCGGCGGCCTCGTCCTGCCCGTTCTGCCGGTAGAGTTCGAGCGCCCTGTGCCAGGTTGTGCTCGCTCGCTCGCGGTCACCGAGCGCGGCATAGGGGTGGCCGAGGTTGTCGAACACTCCGGCGGCGTAGACGTAGTGGTCGATATCGGCGAGCAGGCCGAGCGCTTCCTGGTGGCGCTCGATGGCTTGCCGGTGGTGACCTGTGCGATGGAGGATATACCCCAGATCGTCGAGTGTCGCCGCCCGGATCGTCTGTCCCGGCAGGTCGTCGAGGCTTCGCTCGAGGGCGAGTGCGGCTTCGCCGCAGGCGCGGGCGGCGTCGAACTCGCCCAGCTTGGCCAGGGCGTGGCCCATGGCGGTGAGGTATCGGCCTTCCCCGGTCGGTTGTCCGGTCGAGAGGTGGAGGTCGCGCCCGCGCGCGGCGTGTTCCAGGGCTTGCCGATAGTCCCGTTGCCCTAGCCGGGTTCGGTAAAGCATCAGCTGGATTCGGGCTTGCTGGTCGAGGTCGTGGTGCCGTTCGGCCAGGGTGAGGGCTTGGTTCAGGTGTTCCAGCGCTTCGTTGTCTCGTTCGAGGTCAACGTATGCGCTGCCCAGGTGCCGGTGCGCGTGGATGCGCGCGGTGGGCCCGGGCAGGTGCCCGCTGGCCTCCATCGCGGCCTGCCACGCCGCGAGCCGGCCGGAGCGGTCCCCCCACCAAAGCTGAACCGTGTTGAGCGACCAGGCCAGCTGCCACACGGAGAGGTGCCAGGCGTGGCTTACCGCGACTTCCTGGGCCGCGAGCAGGTTGGGATGTTCGGAGTCGAGCCAGGCGGACGCGTCCTGCGCGGTGCCCAGGGCTTGCGGGTGTACTCCGGGGGCAGGCGGGCCGAACTTGATCGGGATCGCCGTGCGGGCGGTGTTCATGAGTTCTTCGGCGTGGCCGGCGGTGTGGGTATAGAAGTCGAGTAGGCGTTTGAGCGCGGTCTGTGTTTCGGCCTCGTTGTGGTGAGTGTGGACTTCTTCGGTGGCGTATGCGCGTAACAGGTCGTGAAGGGTGTAACGGCCGGGGGTGGGTTCAGTGACAAGGTGTGCCCGGGCGAGTTCATCGAGGGCGTTGCGGGTGGTGGTGGGGCCGTCACCGGTCAGGCTGGCGATGGCGAGGAGACTGAGCTCAGGGCCTCGGTGCAGACCCAGGAATCGGAAGATCCGGGCGGTGCCGGGCTCGAGGGTGCGGCACGACCAGGAGAAGACGGCGCGTACGTCGGCGGTGGTATCGCCTGTGGTGAGGACGTCCAGTCGTCGGTGGGTGTCGCGTAGTTCTTCGGCGAGGGCGGCGAGGGGCTGGGTGGGGTGGAGTGCGGCTCGTGCGGCGGCGATGTTCAGGGCCAGGGGGAGCCGTGCGCATGACCGGATCAGGTCGTCGGCTGCGGCTGGTTCATCCGCGACGCGGTCTTCGCCCAGCCTGCGGGCCAGCAGTTCGCGGGCTTTGTCGTGGGTGAGCAGTTCCAGTCCGAGTGGCGTGGCGCCGTCGAGGGCGATGAGCCCGGCGAGCTGGTCGCGGCTGGTTGCTATGACGACGCAGCCGGATGCGCCGGGCAGCAGCGGTCGTACTTGCGCGGCGTCGCGTGCGTTGTCCAGTATGACGAGCATGGTGCGGTCTGCCATCCGGGTGCGGTAGAGCGCGACCCGCTCGTCCGGATCGGTAGGAATGCTGGGGCCGGGGACGCCGAGTGCGGTGAGGAATGTTCGTAGCGCGTCCGGGGCGGCTATCGGTTGTGTGGTGGGGTGGTAGCCGCGCAGGTTGATGTATAGCTGGCCGTCGGGAAATTGGTGGGTGTTGTGGTGGGCCCAGTGCAGGGCCAGCGCGGTCTTGCCGATTCCGGCCATGCCTGCGATGGCGGAGATCACGATGATGGAGGTGTTTTTCGTGGTGGCCAGTTGGGTGTCGAGGAAGCCGAGTTCCCTGGTACGGCCGACGAAGTGCACGCTGGCTGGTGGAAGCTGCCGCGGGATCGCCTGCCTGGCCGATGGCACCGATGCGGGAGCCGGTTGCGCCGGCATCGTGGCGGCCCGACCGGCTCCGCCGGCCAAGCCGGGGTCGTCGGTCAGGATGGCGTGGTGCAGCGCCTGCAGCTGTGGCCCGGGGTTGATGCCGAGCTCTTCGGCGAGGATCGTGTTGGCCTTGCGGTAGGCCGCCAGCGCTTCACCAGCCCGCCCGGATCGGTGGAACGCCAGCATCAGCTGGGCCCAGAACCGTTCCCGCAGTGGGTGGACGGTGCTCAGCTCGACCAGTTCGGCGATCCGCTCCGCATGCCGGCCGTGGACGAGGTCGAGGTCGATACGCTGCTGTAGCGCGGCCAGCCGCAGTTCGACCAGGCCCGGTACCACCTCGCGGTGCAGGACGTCGCTGGGCACGTCGGCCAGCGGTTCTCCCCGCCACAGAACGAGTGCTTGGTCCAGCAGCGCCTCCGCCTGCTCCGGTTCGGCGGACCTGGCCGTGCGCACGAGGGAACGGAAACGGAGCACGTCCACCACATCGGGATCCACCTCGAGGCGATACCCGGCCGGCGAGCTGACCAGCACACCCGGCCCGGCATCGGCGGCCACGATCCGGCGCAATCGCAGCACGTAGTTCTTCACTGTGTTCCGCGCACCGGATGGCGGCCGCTCATCCCACAAGCAGGCGATCAGCCGTTCGACGGTGACCGGCGCGCCCGCCGTCAGCGCCAGAGCCGCTATCAGGACTCGCTGCTTCGCCGCCGGGATCGGCACCGGCACGCCGTCACGGCGGACCTCCATCGACCCGACCAGGCGGATTTCCCATCCAGCCACCACAACAGATTTCCCCCGCCACTGGATCGGAACGGACCATTCGACCCTGCCACATCGCGCGCGTGACCGTCCAGTGCCCGAGGAGCGACCGGACGTTCGAACTCCGGCTATCCTGTGGTCGGAATGGACGTGGAGCGCGTCCGATTCTCCTGGCTGTGCCGGCAACGGCGAACCGTTCGCCGAGGTCGGCGCCGGGTTCGACGTCTCCGCCACAATCTGCTGTCGCTACCTCAACGAGACCGTGGAATTCCGGGCCGCACGCGCCCCGGAACTACGCGCGGCACTACGCAGGGCGAAACCCGACCGCCTACGTGATCATCGACGGCAACCTGATCCCGATCGACCGGGTCGCTGCCGACCGGCCGTGCGGTTCTGGCAAGCACAAAATGCATGGCATGAACCCGGCAGATCGTCGCCAGATTCCCGCTGATCTGCGTGACGCCGGGCTCACGCACGGCTGCGCGGTCCCGGCGAACGCGCCAACGCCCGGCTCGTCAAAGTCATCCACGTCCTGCAGAACTACGAGATCACCGCAGGATGAAAAGGTTTGCTGCCGCAATCATGCGTACCTTTGTGCCCACCGGCCATCACGTGACACAGTCCGGTGTGGACAGCGTTTCGTGGAGTAGTCAGCGTGACGCAACCGGGTGTTCGGCGTGCTCCGACGGTGTCGGTGATGGTTGCTGCCGTTCGTCGGTCGTCGGTGGGTGGTGCTGTCCGGAAGCCGTACGGTCGGCGCGGCAAAGTCGGCTTCCGCTCGAACGATCGACGCCCGCCGGGCATCCGTAAGCAACTGTGACCGCGACAAACGATCCGGCACGGTCACCCGGTGCGAACAGGCCCGCGTACGCCCGTTCGCACCTGACATGCGTCGGGCGATTCAACCAAGAAGATCTTAGGAAATCGGGCATCGATGCGAAGACCTTCGAGCAGAGATGCGCAGACTGGGTTGATCTTCCGCCCGGCCTGGATGGAAGGTGTGCTGGTAACGAATGTCGATGGTGACGAAACCAAAGGGGTTCTTCATGAAGAAACTTGTGACAGTTGGGCTTCTGGGGTTCGGGGTGCTGGTGGTCCCCGCGTTGGCCGCCGAGGCCCCGAGCCAGTGGTACAACGGTGAGGTCCTGTCTGCCGCGGTCTCGAATTCAGCCGCCAGTACTCCAGATCAGTGGTACGACAGCGAGTAGCTGTCATTTTGACCTTGATCGTCAGAGTGCTGTCTGCGCAAGCAGGTCGGTTGCCAGAGCCGCCATCCCGAACAGGCAGGTCCAGAGCCTGTCCGCCGGCTTGACGAGCCGCCGGTGATTTCGGCTGACCGGCACAGGTACCCCGGTGAGCGGCGTGCCGCGCAGGATCCGATCCGACCGGCTGCTGACGACGGCATCGTCCTGCCGTTGCCGATGGTGCACCTACCGGAGACCGCAGGCCGGCGATCGACTCGAAGACGTTTTCGCGCGCGATGACGAAGCGGGGCCTGGCTGGATCGGCCTGGAGAGTCCTTTGGGCAAGGTTGATCGTCCTTGTGACGGATCGTTTTTGGCAGGGGGTACTCGACGCTAGGCTTTTCGGGGTCGACGCGAATCGCGTCTCTGCCGGGTGGCCAGGAGGATCTGTGCTTCAAAGCGTCAGACGCGGGTTTCGGACCGCTGCCGCCTTGGCTTGGTGCGCGACATGACGACCGACTTGCCGGTGACTCCATGCGTTCCCGTGATTCGCACCGACTTTTCCGACCCGGAAGCCTGGGAGCGGTTGAAGGCCGCGATCGCCTGGGTGACGCCGGACGAGTTCGAAGCCAACGTGTCCTTCGTCGACGACGAGGCCTTCACCGGCCTGACGGCGCCTGATCTGCTGGAGCGGCTGCCGGACCGGGATCAGCACGCGCTGCTGTTGATCGTCGACGAGACGACGATGCGTTCTCCGGAACGCCCGATCCTGATCGTGGAACTCGACGCGGATCCCGACCTGGACAGCGACCGGCCGGACGAGCGCACCACGCGGTCGTTCCGGGCGGTCCCGCACACCGTCCAGAACATCGAGAACAACCTCTCGATCGCCAATATGGATTGGGAGGACTTCGCGGATGACGTCGACGACGACGGAGTGCTCCGGGTGCACACACTGTACGGCCGGGCCGAGGATCTGGCTTGACCGGCGTCATGCGAAAGACTGGTCTTGTCGCACTGGTGTGTCTCCTCGCGGCGTTCGGGGCCGGGGCCTGTCTGCCGATCGACGACCGGGACGGGGCGGATGCCGTTCGTGTCCACTTGCGACACCCTGACCAGTGATGACCACAGGGCGGGCAGCGCCTTGCCGGAGACGGATACCTGAACCGGTAGCTCACTGCTTGCCCCGGATCTGCCGCAGGGGCCCGCTACTGCGCCGCAGCGATCTCTGGCAAGTGGCCGGCGAAATCGCCACGGCCGATCCGCGGAAGCAGCACAACGACTGGATGACAGGAAAGCTGAGAACTGGCGAGAGCGGATCGCCACCTCGGCTTCGGCCCCCCCAATGGCTTGCGGCTCGCGGTGACCCGGACCGATGATCTCTGGAAAGGCACGTGATGACCACACCCGGATTCCCGGCCGGCACCCTGGACGAGGAGGGAATGCCCCGTTGGCTCGCAGAGATCCAGAACGACAATCTAGTCCACACGATGTGGGTCGTCCGGGGTCTCGAACCGGCCGCGGCGTTGCCCCTCCTCGACACCGACCCCGAGGAGATCCGTCCGTGCGTGCTGCCCGCCACGAAAAACCCTGACGACGAGCGTTCCCTGGCCGCTATCGCGCTCGGTCTGGACCTGCGACAGACGGTCATCGTCGCCGGCCGGGTCGGTGACTGGACTTTCGTCTTCGAAGACTCCGGCTACGGCGTCTACGTCAACGAGCTTCCCGCCGTGGTCGAGTTGTCCCGGGACGGACAGGAAGCCGCCAGCACCACGTTCACCATCAACGGCGACGTGAACCTGGAATACGCCGCCGACGGCCAGCACCTCTTTCTGGAGTCGACGAGCGCCCTCGATCCGGAACGCGCCCCGGACCGGCTCTTGCCGGCCTTTGCCGGGGCCGGCGTCGGATGTAGTCCCTGGAGCGGCGAGGACGACCTCGACGACTACCTCTGCTTGCGCGTTCTCTGCGCGCTCGCGGGTTTGGCGCTCACTCCCGGCGAGCTGCGGCAGCTCCCGCTGCTGGCCGCACCTTACGATCCCGAGCGGTACTGAGCAGGGCCCTGCGTGCCCCCTGGCCGCCCTGCGCCCTGGCGGCCGACAGCTTTCGGTGAGCTGCCCGGTACCAGCCTCCGACGGCCCATCCGGCAACACCATCCGGGGGACAGAGCGGTATCGGCTACTCCGCCACGAGCATGGCCGGGAATGACCGCGGTATCTCGCAGTCCGGCGGGTGAGCGATGGCGAGACGGCGTACGATCCTCACATTCCGGGGGGAGACAGGACGGACCTGGATGGGTTGCCGTTGGAGGAGATCGTGCGGTTCTTGCTCGTGACCGCGAAGACGATGGCGCATTTCGGCCATGGCTGAGGGCGAGTTCGCGGATCCTGGGGACCACGCCGTTCAGCGGTTGGTCGGCCAGCGTTACCGGCTGGGGCGGATGCTCGGACGCGGTTCGATGGGCACGGTGTGGGCCGCGTATGACGAACTGCTGTGCCGGGAGGTGGCGGTCAAGGAGGTTCTGCTGCCGCCCGGGATGCCCGAGGGTGCGGCCGCGGAGCAGCGGGAACGGGCGATGCGGGAGGCCCGCGCGATCGCCCGGCTTTCGCATCCGAACGTGGTGACGGTGCACGATGTGGTCCGGCAGGGCGGCGAACCGTTCGTGGTGATGGAGCTGGTCGCCTCGATCAGCCTCGCGAACCTGATCGTCGACTGCGGAGCCTTGGATGAGCCGCTCGTCGCCGCGGTCGCGGACGGGGTGGCTGCCGCTTTACAGGCCGCCCACCGGCGCGGGATCACCCATCGCGACGTGAAACCGGGCAATGTGCTGCTCGGCGAGGACGGCCTGGTCAAGCTCACCGACTTCGGCCTGGCCCGCAGCGTTTCCGAACTCACCCTGACCCGCGCTGGGTTGATGCTGGGCACGCCGGCCTACATCGCACCGGAACTGGCCCGGGGCCTTCCCACCACTTCGGCGGCTGACCTGTGGGAGCTGGGCGCGACCCTGTACGCCGCTGTGCGGGGCCGGCCGCCCTACGACGTCAACAACGACCCGTTGGACACCGTCCATGAAGTCGTGCACGGCGAGGTGCCGGATCCGGAGGGCACCGGGCCGTTGCACACGGTGATCGCCGGGCTGATGGTGAAGGACCCGGCAGCGCGGATGCCGCTGGCCGAGGTGCGCGCGCTGGTGCGCCCGATGCTGCCCGCGCCGGACCGGCAGCTGTGGTCCGCTACCGACGGGACTGCGTCGCGTCTCAGCGAGCCCGCGCACGGCGGGCCGACGAGCGGATCGGAGGCGCCGGTGTTCGATCTCGGGTCGCCGGAGCTGGCGTCGGACCCCGGACCGCTGCCCTTCGCCGCTTCGGCGGCGAAGTCTCGTCGCCGAAGCGGTCGCCGGACACTGTGGGCGGCGACCGCGGCGCTGGGGGCCGGCGCTCTGACCGTGGGCGGGGTCCTCGGGTTCCGGCCGTCCGGTGAAAAGCCCGCGAGCCTCCCCGCCGCCCCGGTGAGCAGCAGCCCGGTCGCGACGGCACCCCCGGTCAGCTTGGTCGACCACGCTGGCACGATGAAGATCACCGGGGTGACGGACGCGGCGTTCACGATCAAGGTGCCCGAGACCTGGACCGAGAACCGCGATCCGGACGCCGGCGCCGAAGGACCCGCACCCGTCGGGATCGTCAACTACGTGTCGCCGGACGCTCGGACCATGATCGAGGTCAGACGAATCTCGGGCTATTTCGATACCCAGTCCAGCACCGCGGACTACGTCCGCGGGCAGCTGCTATTGCCGATCGTGGCCAAGGAAGGCTCCGAAGTGACCACGGTGGTGTCGACGTCGCCCGCGGTCGTGGACGCTTTCTATTTCGATCGCAATCTCAGCAGTGATCCCTATTACTGCACCAAGTTGCACGTGCTGCCGCACGGCCTGGATCTGTGGGTCGTGGCAGTCACCATAAGAGTCTCGCACCGGGCAGAACTAGCGGACTTGTTCGACCAGGTCGCTTACACCTTCGAACCGGGCGACTGAAAACCGCATGGAATTTTCATCCATTGTGGACTCCAGGTGAATTTTCCCTAGAACCACGAAGAAGTAGTATCCCAGCAGTGCGGGACGAAGGTCGGCGACCTGAGTCCGTGAAAACGACTCTGGCGTCCGTGTCCTCGAGATGCCCGGTGCGGAAGCGGTGCTCTTCGTGCGGTCCTTTGTGCCCGCAAGACTGGGCCTCAACCGCAGAGCTGCTTGGCGGTCGCGGCGGGAAGGTCCGCGCAGACGTCCGAGCCAGCGTTCTCCGCGACCCAGGAACTGTTCCGGTGGGTGAACAGGACGGCACCGCCGTCGATGCCGTTGGAGAATCTGGCGACGGCCCAGGGATTTTTGCACTTGATGTCCTGGAGGCCTTTTTCGTCGATCGTGACCGCGTCCGCGATCTGCTTGTTCGCTTTGACCGCCGTGCCCAGGGTGGCGGGAGTGGCCGAGGCGCATACATCTGACTCCCCACCCGTCCTCGCTTGCGCGGAGGCGGAAGCTGGGGTCGCCGGCTCGCCGCTCTGCTGACCACTGCAGGCCGACAGCAGCATCGTCGCCGCGGCCGCGGCGACGATCCAGGTGACCGGGCTAGGTGAAGGCATGGTCCGTCCCTTCGAAGATCTTTCAACAGCGCTTCTCCCGCCGTCTGCGATACCGGTCAAGACGCCTGGCAGTGCTTTTGGTTGCGCGGGAGAGAAAAGCCGGGCCGTCCCGTCATTCGCCCGGCTGGCAGAGAGTTCGAGCTGCTACTTAACGCGATCGGTCGCTTCTTCGATGAGCAGGGCAGCGCCCGTTGGTAATGCACTACGGCCTGCTGGTGCGCGCCGCTGTGGTGGGTGATGTGACCCAAGCTGTCCAGCGTCGCCGCTCGGTCCTGCCGGTCGGCTGAGTCCGGGCGGATCCCGAGGGCGGCCTCGTAGTGGACGCGGGCCAGATCGAGGCAGACGCGCCGTTCAAGAGCAGCCAGCCGATGCTCGACCAGCCCTGGCGCCACCTCGCGGCGCAGGACGCGCTCGACCCGTCGGCCAGTGGTTCTCCGCGCCACAGATCCAGCGTTCCGTCCAGCAACGACGCCGACTGTTCCGGTTCGGCGGACCGGGCAGAAGACACCAGGGCGCGGAACCGGTGTGCGCCCACTACCTCGGAGCGGTACCCGCCCGGTGAGTTGAGCAGCACCTCCGCGCCGGATTCAGCTCTGAGAACCAGACCCAGCCGGGGCATGCAGTTCTGAACCGCGTTCCGCGCCCCGGACAACTGTCGACCGCTCCATGGGCAGTCGATCAACTGCTCGGCGGTCAAGACCTCCCCGGGCGTGGGCGCCAGCACCGCGACCAGAACCCGCTGTTCGGCGCGGAGACGACCACCAAGACCTCGTCACGACGGAGATTCAGTGGCTCGAACACACAGGTTCCCAAGCCAAGAATACCAACGTGGAATGCCTAACCGACAAGGTGGAACGGACGCTTTGGGCTGTTCCGCACCGCTCGCGCGACTGTCCAGTGACCACGAAGTGACCAGCATGTCAGTGCAGAAGCGCAGACTGGCGGCTGCCTACCGTCGTGGTCGGCTTCCCTCGTCCAGGCCGGACCCGGCCGTGACGATGACGGCCCCAGATGTGATGGAGGATGCGATTGCACGACGGCCGGCCGGGACGGACACCGGGCCGTTGGTAGCCGTGGCCGGCCTTGTACCCCAGGGTGATGGCGGATTTGAAGGTCTGAGCGGGACTGGCTGCGGCTGTCCGGCGCATGCCCGGATGACGCAGGTCAGCGGTGGCCGGCCAGTCCGCTCGCGCGGCCGACCAGCCGGTTTCGACGTATGCGGCTCGGCTATGGAAAAAGGGGCAGCCTCTCTGCCCAAATCCGCTGTGGCTGCCGGCTTTCCGGAACGGCTGACGCCGTTCGACGTTTTTTCCGGCCGGGCTCTATAATCATTTGTACCATACTTTAGTTTTTACAAAGGAAGAACCGTGAACAATATTCGAGTCTCGGTGTGTTCTCTGGACTTTCTCGCTGTGGCTGGAGTCGCGCGTTTTCTCGACTCGTGTGCGGGAGTGAGCGCGGTCGAGGCGCACCCTCGTGGCGAAGCCGATGTCGTGGTGGCGGTGTTCGAGCAGCTCTCGGCCGACGCGGTCGCGCTGCTACGCGAGGTGTCCGCCGAGACGGACAAGCCGATCGTGCTGGTCGTCGACCGGTTAGCGGAGAACGAACTCCCGATCGTGGTGGAGTGCCACGTGGTAGCAGTGCTTCCGCGTGCCGCGGTGGGTGATGATCGGCTCTTCGACAGTGTTCGGGTCGCGGCGGCGGGAGAGGCAAACCTTCCCTCGGATCTATTGGGCTCGCTTGTGGCAGGGACCGAGCGGTTGTACCGCGAACTGCTGGTACCCGCACGGCTACCCGGAGGCGAGCTCTCGAAACGGGAGGTCGACGTACTGCGCCTGATGGCCGACGGTCTCGACACCCGTGAGATAGCGGCCAAACTGTCCTATTCGGATCGTACGGTGAAGAACATCATCTATGCCATCGTCACCCGGTTGCAGTTGCGGAACCGGTCACACGCGGTGGCCTATGCGATTCGGAACAGTCTCATCTGAAACCTGGAGGCTCCACTCAACCTCGTCGGTTCACGAGCGTCTTTCGAAGGGAGAGTGTTCGGGAACACCGATTCCTGCTGCAGGGATCCGAGGGGGAGGGATTGCTGGTGACACCGATCCGAGTCCTGATTCAGGCGCATGACCCGATCAAGGCGGTCGGCGTCGCCGCGATGCTGCGATCGACTGGGCAGATCGAGATCGTCACCAAGCGTGAGCAGGAGAGTGCGGACGTGCTTCTCGTCATCGACGAACATGCGCGGATCGCCCGGTTGGCCCAGGTCAGGCAGTGGCGGGAGAGCGGCGTGACTGGCTCCATGTCACGGTGCGTGCTCGTCACTGACCGGTTTGACAAGGAAGACCTCCTGTTTGCAGTGCAGTGCGGGGTCATGAGCATCCTGCCCGGCAAGAACTGCACGGGGGGGCGGCTTGCGTTGGCCGTCATCGGCACGGTTCGCGGGCATTCGTTGCTGCCGCGCGGTTTGCAGCTGGAACTGGTGCGGCAGATCGACATTCTTCGCCGCGACGTCCTTGAGCCGAACAGCCTGACCCTGTCCAGGCTCGATCTGCGAGAACTGAACATAATCCGCCTGCTGGCGGACGGATTTAGCTCCGCGGAGATCGCTTCGAAACTGTCCTGGTCAGAGGGACAGGTCAAGAAAGTATTGACGGAAGCGATGCGAAGACTGGGGCTCGCCACCCGCCCGCACGCGGTGGCCTACGCGTTGCGTTCTGGCGCTCTGGCCTGACCTGTCGCACCCGGCTCCGGTCTTAGTCGTTCGGGCAACCCCCTGTCAACGGAAGGCTCCCGCTGCCCTCCTTGCGGCCGGTTCCCCGCTTCGGGGATCTACGGTCGTCAGAGAACGGCCAGAACACGCGATCCGAAGGGAGGGCCTGATGCGCTTGCAGGAATGGCTGCGCTGGATCGCGCAGACCATGACGGACGGCGCGGCGAGTTTTCCTGGGGACGTCGTCGTGCTCCACGCGGGCGAAGCTGACAACGACGAGGCACGCTTGCTCGCCGACGCGCCGGATATCGATTCTGAGCACAAAGTGGCGGATGTGCTGCCTGGGTGCTCGTTCGAGGTGCGGGAGCCGTTCGTGGTCGCCTTGCCCGACGGGAAGCGGCCCATTCGCCTGGTGCCGGGACGGCAGAACGATGAGAGCGGTCCCGCTGCCTCGCCGTGGCTTTTGGGGCGGATCAGCCGTGCGGTACCAGTCCATCGGGGTGGGTGCGTCCGGCTGCGACGGAGGGGTTGTTCGTGGATTCCGCACCGCAGACCTGTTGAAGCTGGTTACGGCAGTAGTAGCGCGCGGCGAACAGGTTCCCGCTCCCACCTTGGAGACGCGCGCGTCGGTGGGTATCGTCACGGCGGGTACGAGCACGGTGACCGGATTCGTCGGCCGCCGAGATGCGGCCTCGTTCGCTGGGCGTTGGCGAAAGTATTGCCCGCGAGCGATTCTGGCTCGCCCTCGTCTGCCCTGTTAGTCGGCCACTCCGGCGATTGTGCCGAGCAGTCTTGCGGCGCCGGGGTTGGAGCGAGGTTGCGGCGGGTGTCCGAGGCTCTGCCGCCAAACCGCCGCTGGCGGCAGTGATCGGTGTGGAGCTTTGTGCTTCAACGAAGTTCCAGCCGGATTGGCACGGACGCCAGAGGCGGTCGCGCTGTTGCCGATCAGAGAACTCTGATCGTGGACCTTCGCCCGGGGCTTCGCGTAACGGCCATGGAAGCTCGGTCGTCGCGCAACGGCCGGGAACCTACCCGAGATAGCTCTGGGCGTCTACCGGTGACGGCTCGGCATCACCGACAGACGCGTCGGTAGAGCTGGGCCGCTCTTGTGTTCCGGTGTCACTCGGCCCTCGGGCGAATCGGTAGAGAAGACGATGCGGCTGCCGGTCGTGTCCGGGAGCCCGAAGCGTGCGGAATCGGAGGCCGCGTTGCCGGCCCTATCTCAGACGATTGCAAGAGCGCTCATGCCGACGGCTGGGATCCGACGGCCTGAGCTGCTCGATCAGCGCCACTGCTACCGCTATGATGCTGAGACGCGCCTCGCGGTTCTGGCCGATACTGCGGCAGCCCGGAAGCGAATGCGGCGACCTGCCGCCGCTCGCTGCGAAAGGGAAAACCGGACGGGCTCTTCGCGCAAAACCCTGGCGTAGGTCGCGGCCCTGCGTTTAGCTGGAATTATGTTCGAAACGCTGAAGGCGGGATCCGATGGATGACATCTCAGAAACCGGCAGCTTCCTCGACGTCGGCGACATCCTGGCCCGGATCGCTGCCGAGCAGGACGAGATTCTCGCCGCGGAAGAGCTTGCCGCTGCCCAACTCGACTGTGCGGAGAGGGCCTGACGGTGATTGTCAATCGTCTGTGACCTACCGGCGAAACCCGGACCCTTGTTCCGACCCGGACGACGAAACCGTGCACGACGACCACCGCCCACACCGGGATCCCCTGTTGGCTGCCGGAAAACTCCGAAAAAGCAACCGCGGCCCATCGGGCGGAAGAAACGTATCCGGGACCACCGGTCACGCGCGGAGAAAGGCCAACCCGAAATGCCGAACTCGGTCTTCCCCAGAGGAAACCGATCGGCGGTACCGGTGAGTCAGCCACTCTGCCGCGCCCTGACCGGCCTGCGTGCCGGGTTCGGGGATCGCCTTGGCCAGTAGTTCGGGCACTCCACCCGCGCGGAAAGTCCTCGGTCCGGGTTCAGCACGGGCTTCGCTGTCCCTGCCGCCGAATGATAGAGGTGTGGACGTCGTACTCACTGCTCTCGCCTCGGGGCGGCCGCTGGTGCCGATCACCGGTCCGGCCGGGATCGGACGCACCACGGCGCTGACCATGCTGGGCGAAGTGCTGGCGCGGCATGGGGCTTGGGTGACGGTGATCCGCTTCACCCGCACCGGCGACGTCGTCCCGGTCCGGCTGTCCCGCGCCCGTCCGGGTTTTCCGCCGATCGGCCCGGTCGCGGGGGCGCACCGGGATCCGGAGATCGCGCGGCGGGCGGCTGCAGCGGTGGCGGCCGTGATGCTGCGCGGGGAGCGTGAGGCCCTCTTGCTGGTCGACGATGCGCAGTGGATCGACGAAGACTCCCGTGCCGTGCTCGGCGCGCTGGTGCGGCGACTGGCTGGGACTGGTTCGGCCTGTGTCTGCGCGATCCGTACCCCGTTTCCGGCCCACCTTTTGGCCTGGCTGCGGGATCTGCGCGGAGCCGCGCTGGTGGCCCCGGCTCGGTTGCGGCCGATGACCGCGATCGAGGTGGCCCGGACCCTCGCAGCGGTGACCCGGGCCCGGCCGCACGACGAGCTGGTGGCCCGGGTCCGTGAGCTGTCCCGGGGGATTCCGGCCGCGGTCCACGACGCGATCGAGGCGCTGCGGCACAATGGGGCGGTGCGATCGGCTGGTGGCCGGGCCTACCTCGAAACGGTGGTTCGGCCGCTGGAGTTTTCACCGGGCAAACAGTCTCTGCGGTGCGTCCGCGGCCTGCGCCCCGAGGCCTCCAGGGCCGCAACGGCGGTGAGTGTGTTCGCGCCGCTGGGCGTGGTAGTCCCGCGTCTGGTCGCCGAAGTGCTGGAGACGAGTGAACCCGAGGCCGGAGCGCTACTGGCCGATCTGTGCCGCGAGGGTGTGTTGCACCGCGGCCGACATGGGCACTCGTGGCGGATACCCGTGCCGGCCCTGGCCGGCGCGCTCACCGCCGCGATGGGTCCCTTTGAACGCAAGCAACTGTCCGCCAGGGCGGTCACCGCGGTCTGGGCGGACGAGGCGTCCTGCGCGGATCCGGATCGCCTGGCCGATCTGGTGGCCGAAGCCGGAGGGCTGATCGATCCGGTACGCGCCTTCGACACCTTGCTGGAGCGGGCGACCGAAGTCGGCGTCCGGCAGTCATGGCGGGCTGCGCGGTGGCTCGCCACGGCGATCGACCTGGCGCAGACGCCGGCCCGGCGGGCGGCCTCCCTGCTCGCGTACACCGAGATCTGCCATGCGCGCGGGTTCCACGATCGCAGTCTCCGCGGTGCTCAGCTCTTGCTGACCGGCTTCGCCGACCAGCTGACACCGGACGTGGCTCAGGAACTCCAGGTGATCGCGGTGCGGTCGCTCAGGAACACCGGAGATGAGGAGTTCCTGCGTAAGATCGCGGAATCCTGCCGCGGCTGGCAGGAGGACCCCAGACAGCGACCGGTGACCAGAGCGCTCGCGCTGGGCATGCTGGACCGATGGGGTGAGGTGCGGGCCGTGCTCGGCGGAAGTGGGCCGCGCTGGCGCGCCGGAAGCGCCACGACCGTGTTGCACGGATCGCTGCTGGAGGCCCAGGCTGCCCTGTGGACCGGTCATAGTGCCCTTTTCGAGGGGTTGCCCGAACGAGACTTCTCCGCTCCGGCGAACGTTCTGTCACGAGTCGTGTGCCGGCGCGGCGCGGAGCTGGCGATCTCGCGGGCGGCGGCCCTGCTCGTCCTCGGCGACGCCGCCGCAGCGGCGGAACTGCTGGCCGTCGAGGATCCCGGCGAGGTGCCGTTGGGCCACCGCGCGGCTCTCGCGGCGTTGCGGGGTGAGGCGGGCCTGGCCGTCGAGTTGGCCGGCCGGGCTGCGACGAGCGGAGCTCGCGGTGGAGACGACATCGGGTACTCCGCGATGCAGCAGGCGATTATCTCGATGATGGTGGCACAAGGCAAACTGACCGCAGCGCGAGAAGCCCTGACGTCCGCGAGACAGGCGCGTCCCCGGCTGGGCTATCTGCTCGACCTCGCTGAGGCACGGATCTGCCACGCCCTGGGCGAAGGAGCGGCGGCACGGGTGAAACTCGCCGAGTGTGCACAGACCGCGGCCGAGCGTGGCCTGGCCGTCGGCACGGACCTGTGCCTGGCCGAAATCACCGACCTGGCTTTGCAGGCTGGTGATTTCGACGAGGCGAAACGGTGTCTCATCGCGATCGAAGGCCTCGCCCGCACAATGCCGACCAGTCGCGTCCGGTTGCACGCCGCGCTGATCAGGTCTCTTGTGAACGCCGATCGCCCAGGTGCGGCGAAATGTCTCGAGCTGGCCCGGGAGCGCGGGCAGCCTTTCGAAATCGCCATGACGACCGAAAAGCTGGTGCGGCACGGGGTCGCCAAGCCGATGCTGCTGATCGCGGCTTACGAGCACCTCGGCGAGTTCGACGCTCGGCTCTACCGTTCGTGGCTGCGCAATCTCATGCGGGAGCACTCCGTCGTCGTGCCCGGACGCGCACGCACCGCTGTCGAAAGTGAGCACCTGCTGGCCGTGCTCGTCGCCGACGGACTGACCAACAAGCAACTTGCGATGGCGCTGCGCGTCAGTGAGAAGAGCGTGGAAAACCGGCTCAGCCGATTGTTCGCGCGCACCGGCTACCGTTCCCGGATCGAGTTGTCGGCCGCGATGCAGGACGGTGCCGCGTTGGCCGGGTATGGAGCAGTGAAGAAATGAAGGGGGCACCGGTGCCCGCGGCGCACGAGGCAACCAGACGACAGCGACCTCGCGGCAGGAGAACGGGAAGTCGGGGAGGGACAGCAGGATGGGGCGAGGACACCCAGGACTCGTAGGCAGACGCGCCGAGCTAGCGGCACTTCGCGCAGCGGCGAAGAGCCGAAGCCTGACTGTGCTGCACGGAGCGCCAGGCAGCGGCAAGGGCGCCGTGCTCGGGCGGGTGGGAGCCGAGCTGACCGAGCGCGGGATTCTTGTCCTCGAAATCTCGGGGGCGGCGCCGCGCCCGGAGTGGGATCGGTTCGGTGTCCGGATCTTCCTCGACGCGATCCGGGCACGGTTCGAAGATCTGGGTGGCCGGGCGCGACTGACCGAAGCGATCGACACGGTAGGCCGGCTGTGTGTTCCCGCCAGTTACGCATCAGCCTGGGAGCGTTCGCGGCTGGTCACCGCGTTGGTCGCGGTGTTCCGCATGCTTGCGCCGGTCGCCGTGATCGTGGACGACGCCGACGGGGTTGCCGAGCCCGCCATCGGTCTCGGCGCGGCCCACCTCGCCGGCTGCCTGGTGTTCGCCGCCTGCGCCGACGAGGCCAGTCTTGGCGTGGTGGCCGAGACAACGATCGAACTCGCCGCCCTCCCTGTCGAGGACGCCGACGGCGTGCTCGGGCAAGCCGTCGGGATGCCGGTTGACGACGCTCTCCGGCGCGCTGTGCGTGAAGAACTCGGCGAGCTGTACGGAAATCCCGGCACCGTCGTGTCGACGGTGGCCGAACTGCGCCGACGCGACCGGCTACAGGTAGTGCACGGACAGGTATGCCTGCGCGAGCCGGAAAAGCCGGTGGCTCTCTCGCCGGGGCATCCGCTGCTCCTCGCGCTGGATGCCTGCGGGGATCTCGGCCGCGATCTGGTGCGGCTGGCCGGGAGTACCGCGTTCGGAGTGGACGAGATTCCAGTGCTGGCCGAGGCCACCCATCGGTCGGCGGCGGAGTACGGACGGGCTGCCGACCGGCTGGTGCGGGCGGGGGTGCTCGGTGCCGATGTCGACGGGCGGCTGAGCATCCGCTGTCCCGCCTTGGGCACTGCCGTGGGGAAACACGGCGCGGCGGCGCTGCACGGTGCCATCGCCACGTATCTTCTCGACGAAGAGGGTGCGCGTCCACAGGTGCTGGTCCGGCATCTCGCGGCAGCAGGCCCAGCGGTGCCGCGCCGGCCCGCGGCGGTCCGGGAACTCCGCGACGAAGCGCCGGACCCGGCCAGCTGGTATGCGGTCTGGTGGCACACCGAGGACGGTGGGGAACGCTCCCGGGCGGCCGTCGAGTTGGTGCGCCGGTTCGTCCGCGGTGCGGACTATTCGCGACTGGCGCGGTTCGTCGAGGAGGTGCCCGCCGGGGAACTGGACCCCGCCGGCCTCGCCGCTGCGGCCGCGCTGGCAGCGCTGCATTCGGGGCGCCCAGTCTCCGCGCCGGTCCGCGCCGCTGTGACCCGCGACGATCGGGTGCCCGCCGCGATCGGATTCTGCGACCGGTGGTTCGCCGGTGCCGATGATGGCTCCCTGGAAGAGGTGGAAACGGCCTTCGCGCCGTTACGCAGTTCGCCGGTCCTTCCGACGATCGCATGCCGGACTCCGGGCCTGGAGAACGCCTTGGCCATGCGCGATCTGGTTCCGGTGCTCGGGTCGGTGCTGGGCGCGGACTTCGGCACCCCGGTCGATGGTCCGCTCGCTGCCTATCACCGGGTGCTCGCCGGATACGCCGGCGGGGACTGGTCAGCGGCGCTCAGTGCGGCACGGGAGTTGGAACTCGATCCGCACGCGGATCCTTTCGCCCGGCACAGCGCCCGCCTGCACGCCGCCGAGATGTGCTCATGGCGTGGCGAGAACCAGCACGCGGTGGCCTGGCTGGACTCCGTGCCCGCGGACTGCGCGTTTCCCGCGCTTCGGACGTGGGCGATCGCCGGGCACCTTTACCAGACCAGTGACAGTGCGGGCGCGCTGCGCGCGGGTGCGGAGGGCGGCAGCGGTCCCGGCACCGCTCGCTTGCTGCGGCGGATGGCGGTGATCGCGATGGAATCGGGCGAATTCACCCGGGCGCAGTGGGTGCTGGCCGAGACCGAGCGGACCTACGCCCGCGAGAGGACCCTCGAAGCTCGTAAAACGGTGTTTTTCGTGCGAGGCCTGGTCGCCGGTGATCGTGGCGCGGCGCGGACTGCCGAGCGTCTTGTCCGCCGCGGCGGAGACCGGTTCGAGGTTTCGCTGGCCTGCCAGCTGGTCGCCACCACCGCCGCGGAACCGGGGCCGTGGCTGGCGGAGGCCTTCGAGATCGCGCAGTCGATCGGCGCGACCCGGCTGACCGCGCGGATCAAGCGATCCCTTCGCGGCAGCGGCGTCGGCCAGGCACAGCGCGAGCGCGACGGGGACCTATCGGAGACCGAAGTGCGGATCATCGAGCTGATCCGCCTCGGCCGGACAAACCGGCAGATCGCGCATGCGGTGCGGATGAGCGAGAAGACCGTGGCGAAACACCTGACGAGGCTGTTCGCCAAGGCCGGGTGCCGGACGCGGCACGGGCTGGCCACCTCCGGTCTCGGTGGGCGGTCGCAATCCCTCGGTGCGTGAGGATCGGGACTATGGAGGAGCTGTGATCAATAACATCATCGCGGTCGCGCAGACCCCCGGACCGGGGTACCGCACGATCGGCGAGGCGCTCGAGCGGGCGCACGACGGGGCGGTGATCGTGGTCGGGCCGGGGCGCTACCCCGAAAACCTCGCGCTGACCAAGCCGGTCACCATCACCGCGGAGGACGGGCCGGGTACGGTGTGGCTCATCGCCGCCACCGGGGTGACCGTGACTCTGCAGACGGACTCGGCGGCGCTGTCCGGGCTCACCCTGGTCGCCACCGACTCGGACAGTCCAGCGGTTCTGGTGCCGGGCGGGCAGCTCAGCGTCACCGAGTGCGTGGTCGAGGCGGCCAGCTGGGCCTCGGTCTTCGTCCGCGACCAGGGCACCCTGCTCATGCGGTCCAGCGAAGTGCGAAACGGCGCCGGCGCCGGGGTCGTGGTCACCTCGCCCGACGGGGGTGTGCTCGACGACTGCACGCTGGCCGGTCTGGGCACCTCCGCGGTCGTGGTGGCCGGACATGGTGGCCTGCTCGTGCGCGCCAGCACGGTGGGACCCGCCGCGGCCAACGGGATCTGCCTCAACGGCCAGGGCCGGCTCACCGTCGAAGACACCGTGGTGACCGGTGCGGGCAAGCCCGCGATCGCGGTGGAGCAGCGGGCCGCGCTGAACGCCGCCCGGATCCGCGTGCTCGACACCGCCGCGATCGGTTTCTACCTCGCCAGCTCGGAGCAGGTGGCGCTGGAGGGGTGTGCGGTCGAGGGCGCGGGTGCGGAAGGGGTGTTCGTCGCCGAGGGGTGCGCGCCGGTGCTGCGTGGTTGCCGGGTGCGCGGGACCAGGGGCCGCGGCCTGCACTTCGCCGGCCGGGCGGCCGGCACCGTGACCGACTGTGAAGTGTCCGATGTGGATGGTATCGGGATCGGTGTGACCGAGCGGAGCCTGCCCGAGTTCGACCAGGTCTCCGTGGCCGGGTGCACCGCGGCCGGGGTCCGGATCGACGACAGCGCCGATCCGTTCTTCCGCAGGCTGCGGGTGCGCGGCTGCGACGGTGCGGCGATCGAGGCTGACCGCGGCGCGCGCGGGAGACTGGAGAACGTCGAGATCGAGGGCGGGGGCGGGGCAGGGCTTTCCGTCGCGGGCTCGGCGCGGCCTTCGGTGAGTGGCCTGAACGCCCGGGATCTCCCCGATGCCGGGGTTCGGGTGGTCGGTGCCGCGCTTTCGCTGTCAGACAGCCAGCTGCTTCGTTCCGGCGCCGAGGGTGTGTACGCGGGTGCTGGCGCCGACCTGTCGATGACACGCTGCCGCGTGCAGGAAAGCAGGCTCGCGGGCTGCACCTTCGCCGCAGGTGCCTCCGGCAGCGTGCTCGACTCCGAGTTCTCCGGCGGCTCCGCCGACGGGATCCTGCTGGAGACCGGCGAATCAGTTTCGGTGAAGGGATGCGCGGTCCGGGACAACCACGGCAGTGGGGTCCGGCAGCTCCGGCCGAGCAGGACGATCGAGGTCCTGGAGCTGATCAGTGGCGGCAACCTCGCGAACGACGCGTACGGCGCCGCGGTCGCCACCGGCGCCACCCCGCCCGCCGAAACCCGGCAACTGCCGCGCCCGGCACTCGGTTCCGATCCCCTCGAAGAACTCCAGGGGCTGGTCGGACTGGCCGGGGTGAAGAGCGAAGTGACGTCACTGGTCAACCTGAACAAGATGGCGAAACGGAGGACCGACGCGGGTCTCTCCGCCCCGCCGATGGCGCGCCACCTCGTCTTCGCCGGCGCGCCCGGGACCGGCAAGACCACCATCGCCCGGCTCTACGGCCAGATCCTCGCGCAGCTCGGGGTGCTGCGCGAGGGCCATCTGATCGAGGTGGCGCGAGCCGATCTGGTCGCCCAGATCATCGGCGGCACCGCGATCAAGACCACCGAGGCGTTCACCACCGCACTCGGCGGGGTGTTCTTCATCGACGAGGCGTACGCGCTCAGTTCCGGCGGGGGCGGAAGCGGTCCCGACTTCGGCAGGGAGGCGATCGACACACTGGTTAAGCTGATGGAGGACCACCGCGACGACGTCGTTGTGATCGCGGCGGGCTACTCCCGGGAGATGACCGATTTCCTCTCTGCCAACCCCGGGATGGAATCCCGGTTCAGCCGCACGATCGAGTTCGCCAACTACACCTCCGATGAGCTGGTGACGATTGTGCGGGCGCAGTGCGGCAAGCACGACTACCGGCTCACCGAGGCCGCCGGTGCGGCGCTGCTGAAGTACTTCGAGGAGATGCCGAAGGACAGCACGTTCGGCAACGGGCGTACCGCGCGGCGGGTGTTCGAGTGGATGACCGACCGGCAGGCCTCCCGGCTGGCCGCGACCACTACCGCCGACGCCGCGGACCTCACCCTGCTGACCGAGGACGACCTGCTGTCTATGCGGTGAGCCGTGCCGACTGGAGAGACGATGCATCAGCACCACCCCGGCCTGTTGGTCGCCGAAGCGCACGAGCGGTACGTGCTCGTCCGGCATCGCGGCGAGGCGCGCCTCGAACCGCCGCGCGGGAGCGTCGCACGGTTGCCCGAGGGCGAACTACTCGTGCTGGCCACCTCGGGCGCGTGCCGGGTGCCTTCGCTGGTGGCCGAGCTGCCCGCGCTGCTGCGCGAGCACCTGGCCGGTATCGACCTGCTGTGGCTTGGGGTGGCCGGCCTCGCCTCCCGCACCGGGACGGCGCAGCGCCTCGCCGGGGAACTCGGCATCGAGATCGCCGCGCCCGACGGCGGGCTCAGTACCGGGCCTGGTGCCGCGCTCTACGCGGGTCACGGTGCGGGAGGGATGGGCTGGCACCGGTTCCGGCCGGACTGGCTGGTGAGCTTTCACGGGGCCCGGTACCCGTTGCCGGAGTGGGAGGAGTGGGTTCCGACGAGCCCGGTCGCCCTCGGCGGCGCGGAGGCCGTGCCGGTGCCGTGCGGTTTGCTGATCCGGTCCGGCTCGGCCGCGCAGGCCCCGGGGGTCGCGCAGGCCTCGGAAATCCCGGTCAACCAGCGCTTCCCGAAGATCGTCGTCACGACCCCCGCGGCGGTCGCGGTCGCCGAGCTGCTCGCCGGGCTCCCGCCGAACCCCGTGATGGTGATCCCTGCGATCCCGGGGGCCGCGGTGCACACCTGGCCGAGCGAACTGGCGCTACGCCTGTCCCGGGACATCGTGTTCAGCGCCGGCCCACAGTCCGGCGGATCGACCGTGGCTCCGGGCGGCCGATTCCGGCCCTTCCCCACCGTGCTTCGGCAGCGCACCGGCGGTGGGGGCCAGCAAATCCTTGCCGTCGCGCCACCGCCGGCCGGGTGGGAGCGGGCGGATCAGCGGTCCTACCGGTACCTCGGCGCCGACGGTGTGCCGGTGGTCGCCGACGTCGTGCCGGCCGGGCTGGTGCTGCGCGCGGAGGACGGTGATCTCGATCCGGCCGCCGCGGCCGCGCCGTTCGACCCGGCCCAGTGGACTCTGACCCTGGGTGCCGCCGGGGTGGCGTTGAGCCTGTCCGTACTCACCGCGGCGGAGCGACTGCTCGCGGAGCTTCCGGACGATGAGCGGACAGCGGTGCGAGTCCGGATGGCGGGTGTGCCCGACGACGACGCCGCGCACGCGCTCGGTCATCATTCGGCCCAGCAGCAAGTCGCGCCGTCGTTCGGCTCGCACGTCCCGCCCCATACTGCCCGGGTGCCGTCCGAATCGGACGGGAGGTCGTCCTCGCCGCCATCCTCACCCGAACCGGTGGATTCCGTGCCCATCCGGACCGGAAAGCGGCGGAAGACGGCTCGTCCGGACATGGTGAACTCCGGGCCCGCCATTGGTCCCGCACCCGCGCCGCCGCCCGCCCCGCCCGGAACCGGCTGGACGAGCCCGGTCGCGCGGCCGTTCCAGTCGTCGCCCAGGAGCGTGCTGACGCCGCTGGCTACCCTCGTTCCGGCCGAACCGCCCGGCCCCGGCGACGCGCGGGTTCCAGATCTTCCGCCGAGGCCGGTAGCCGCGGGGACTCCGGGCGCGCCTCGATTCCCGGCCGGTCCGCCGGCCCCTTCGGATCCGCCGGTGCCGCGGCCGGTGATTCCGGCTCTTACCGCTGATCCGGTTGCACCCGCCGAGACCGGCGACACCGCGCCCCCCGGCGCGGGTCAGCAGGCAGGCAGCCCTCCGGCCTCACTGTCTGGGAAGGACGGTGCGAGGCCGTGGCCGGCTCGTCCGGCGACACCGCCCGCCGCACCGGTCATGACCACTTCAGGCGCGCCGGTTTCGACCGTGACGAGCGGAATGCCGACGTCCACGGCGACCGGTTCACCGAAGTCCCCCCCGTGCGAAGAGGACCGGGCGACGCCGGAAGAGACGACGCAGCCGGTTCGCGCCGAGCCGGAGGTGACGGCCGACGTCGAGCAGACACCGCCCGCTGAGGCGCCGGATCCGGTGCCTTCCCGGCCGCACGAGGAGCGGGGCGTTACCCCGTCCCCGGAGATCCAGCCGGTCGCCGTGCCGGTGCGGGACAGCAGCGCCGGCGAGCAGAACCGGTTCGTCGCCGCCGCGGGGGAGGACTTCGGTATCGCGCTCGCCACGGTGAACGCGGCACTGGCCAACTGGCCGTCGATGCAGGCGGCGGACTTGCCCGCGGGCAAGGCCGACTACGTCGCGGTCTGCCTCTTCCTCGGCCAGGGCGCGGGAGCCGCGGACCTGGTCAACGGAGCGTTGCGCACCGGCGAGGGCGCGGTGCTGGACGGGCACGTCCCGTGCCTGATGTCGGGCTTGCGGCGGCTGCCCACGCACCGGCGGGCGGTGCTGCGGCAGGGCCGGGTGTCCGCGTCGCTCGAGCACCGGGGCGAACCCGGCGCGGTGCTCACCGAACCGGGTTTTCTCGCCGGCAGCATGGATCTCGACGTCCTCGTGCCCGGCGCCGACCTCGACGTGCTGATCTGGCCCGCCTCCGCGCGGCGTACCTCGGAGCTGATGCTGAACCGCCCGGTCGGCGAGGTGGTGTTCACCGCGGGCGCCCGGTTCAAGACGCTGGCCGTGCGATCCGCGCAGGAGCGGCCCGAGGACGATCCGGACGGGCCGAGCGTGCCGAAGCTCGCGGTGCTGTTTCGCGAACTCGCCCCCGGCGAGACGCCGGACTCGGCCGGCCTCGACGACCGCGATCGCGCGGCGCTGGCGAAACTCGACAGCGTGCTGGAGGGGCGGCGCCGGATCGCGCTGCGGCTGGTCGAGGACCCGGGCACGATCGCCCGGCTCACCACCTCGATGGTGCTGGAGCAGGGCGAAACGGCGGGCGCGGGCAAACCCGTCGCGGTGGCCTCGTGAGCGGCCCCGGGCGGGACCGGACCGGGGAGATCGCGAGGAGCGCCGTGCGGAAGATCGCCGGGAAGTCCGTCGTGCTGGTCGCCGTGGGCATGCTCGCCACGCGGCCGCCTGCCTACGCGGCACCGGAGCCGCCCCCGTCCACCGCCGAGTCGTCGCCGGGGCTGTCCGGCGCGCCGGCCCCGGGCGGGGACCAGGACAAGCAGGTGCGGTGCCTGCCACCGCCGAACACCGTCGAGCCCTCGGTGCCGTGGGCCCAGCGCCAGCTGGCGCCGGAGCGGGTCTGGCCGCTGACCACCGGCGCGGGCGTCACCGTGGCCGTCGTCGACACCGGTGTCGACGGTTCGGTGCCGCAGTTGCGGGGCAGGACCGTGCTGCGCGGGATCGACACCACTCAGCCGGGCCGGGGGCCGGCCGACACCGACTGCTACGGGCACGGCACCTTCGTGGCGGGTATCATCGCCGCGGCGCCCGCGAAGGACACCGGTTACGCCGGGGTGGCCCCCGGTGTGCAGATCCTGCCCATCCGCTGCGCGAACACCGACGACCCGAAGAAGGACGACGCGCTCACTCCAGAGAGCATGGCGACCGGGATCCGGGCCGCGGTCGACGGCGGAGCCCGGGTGATCAACATTTCCGCGAGTACCGCCGAGCAGAACCCGCAGCTGGCCGCAGCGATCGACTACGCCGCGAGCCACGACGTCGTGGTCGTCGCCTCCGCCGCCAACAGCGCGAAGAAGGGCGATCCGGTGACCTATCCGGCGGCATACCCGTCGGTGATCGCGGTCGGCGCGGTGGACGAGTCGGGACAGCACGCGGAGTTCTCCCAGACCGGACCGTTCGTGTCCCTGGTGGCGCCCGGGGTCGACGTGCTCGGGCTCGGACCGGGCGGTCCCGGCCAGTGGCAGGGGCAGGGCACGAGCTACTCCGCGCCGTTCGTCACTGGCACCGCCGCGCTCGTGCGCGCCTACCGGCCGGCGCTGAGCGCTGCCCAGGTCAAGCACCGGCTGCTCGCCACGGCCGCGCATCCGGCCGCTCGGCTGCCGGACCCGGCGCTGGGCTGGGGCATGGTGAACCCGTTGTCCGCGGTGACCGCCGTGCTCCCCGAGGAAGGCGGCAACGGCGAGCCCGCCGTCGTCCCGCCCGACGCCCGCGGCGCCGACCGGACGCCGCGGGACCAATGGGGTCCGGTGCTGGCCGTGGCGGGAGTGCTCGGCGCGGGCTGTGCCACGCTGGGTATGCTGGTGGCGACCCGGCTGTACCGGGCCGGGCGCCGCCGCGGCTGGCGGCCTGCCCGCGTACTGGAAGTCGTCGCGCCGGAGGAATGATTTTCCGCCGCGGGAAACGGCCTTCCCACCGGAACGCCCCCGGCGGTACCATCCATAATGGACGAGACCGCCGGGCCGGCGGCCTCAGTCCGGTTGTTCCGGTTTGACGAACCCTTCCACCAGTGGGGTCTGCACGAGGCGGACCGCGCGGCGGCGGTTGACGAACTGGCCCCGGCCGGGCGGCAGTACGCGCGGTTTGAGGCTGCCGAGGAACGAGCCCTCGGATTTCGGACAGGACAACAGGAACGCGGGCGTGCCCAGCTCCCACATCCGCCGGACCGCCTGGTTCGTCATCGACCTGCTCCCGCTGGAGGTGCTGCGGGCGATGATGATGTGCACCCCGATGTCCGCGGCCTGCGGCAGCACCGGGATCAGCGGATCCAGCGGACCGGCGCCCTCGGCCAGCTCGAAGTCGTCGATGATGATGTAGAGCCGTCCGCCGGTCCACCAGTCCCGCAGCGGCAGCCTGCCCGGTGGGATGCCCGGTCCCGGCAGCCGTTCCTTGAGCACCGAGGCCGCGCCCGCGATGGACTTCGCCAGCGCGTCCGCCCCGACCGCGTATTCGAGCTGGTACTCCGCGGGCACGCAGTCGTGCAGTTCGCGGCGGAAGTCGCCGAACATGATCCGGGCCTCGTCCGTGCCGTGGTGGGCGGCCACCGAGCGGGCGATGTGCCGCAGCAGGTTGGTTTTGCCGCTTTCGGCGTCGCCGTAGATCAGCAGGTGCGGGCTGCTGTCGAAGTCGTGCCACAGCGGAGCCAGCTCCACGTCGTCGACACCGAGCGGGACCCGCATCTCCGCGGCCGGCCCGGGCGACTTCGGCCCGGGCAGTTCCCGCACGGTGATCTGGTGCGGCAGCAACCGGACCTTCGGCGCGACCGGTGCGCCGGGCAGCGCCAGTGCCTCGGCGAGTTCAACGGTCGCCTCGGCGAGGTCGTCGGTGACGGGCGAACCGTCGATGCGGGGCAGCGCGGCCAGGAAGTGCTTCCGGTCCGGGGTGATGCCCCGCCCGGGGATCGAGGGTACGGTGGCGGCGAACCGGCTGTTGATCTCCGAGTCCACCGGATCGCCGAGCTTGAGCTCGAACCGGGTGCCGGTCACGTCCCGCAGCCAGGGGCGCATCTCCGACCACCGGTTGGCCGCGATCACCAGGTGGACGCCGAGACTGAGGCCACGCGCGGCGATCTCGGTGAAGTTGTCCTCGATGTCGTCGAAGTCCTGACGGATCGTGTACCAGCCGTCGACCACCAGGAACACGTCGCCGTAGGGATCGAGATCGGTGTAGCGGCCCGCTTGCCGGGCTCGCCGGTAGCTGGCCATCGAGTCGATGTTGTGCTCGGCGAAGAGCGTTTCGCGCCGGGCCATCAGGTTGGTCACCTCGAGCACCGTCCGGGTGACCCGGTCGCGGTCGAGCCGGTTGGCCACGCTGCCGACGTGCGGAAGCTTCGCCAGCGCGGTGAGCGTGCCGCCGAAGTCGAGGCAGTAGAACTGCACCTCGGCGGCAGTGTGGGTCACCGCCAGCGCCGCGATCAGAGTCCGGAGCAGGGTGCTCTTGCCGCTCTGCGGACCGCCGACGACGGCCACGTTCCCCTTGCTGCCGGACAGATCCGCGATCAGCAGCTCACGGCGCTGCTGTGCGGGCAGGTCGACCAGGCCGACCGGGACGGTCAGGCCCGCGGTCTGCAGGCCGCCGACCGGGCGGGGACCCAGGTCCGGATGGTCCACCAGCGGGGGCAGCAGCTGGTCCAGGGTGGCCGGCCGCTTGAGCGGCGGCAGCCACACCTGGTGCGCCCGCGGACCGATGCCCCGCAGCCGCGTGATCAGCACGTCGAGCACCGTGTCGATGCTGTCCTGACCTTCGGCGGGCGCCGGCTCGGGTTCCGGCTCCGGTTCCGGAGCCGTGGGCGGTTCCGCATATCCCAGGCCGAACGGTACGACGTGCTGGCCGGCTGAATCGGGGGTGGTGACGCGGCGCTTGGTCCGGTAAGGCGAGGAGGAGAACGCTCCCTTGAACCGGATCAGGGTTTGCGTGTCCGGGCGCAGGTAGCCGTTGCCCGGGCTGTTCGGCAGCTCGTAGGCGTCCGGAACACCGATGACGCTACGGCTTTCCATCGCGGAGAAAGTGCGCAGGCCGATCCGATACGACAAATGGGTCTCCACCTTGTGGATGCGGCCCTCGTCAAGCCGCTGCGAGGCCAGCAGCAGGTGCACGCCGAGGCTGCGGCCCAGCCGGCCGATCATGGCGAAGGTGTCGATGAACTCCGGCTTGCTGGAGAGCATCTCGGAAAACTCGTCGACCACGATGAACAGCGCGGGCATCGGCTCGAGCGGGATGCCCTGGGCCCGCGCGGCCTCGTAGTCCCGGCGGGAGGCGTAGTTGCCCGCGGCGCGGAGGTATTCCTGACGCCGGTTCAGCTCACCCTCGAGCGCGTCCTGCATGCGGTCGACCAGTTCCAGCTCCTCGGCGAGGTTGGTGATCACCGCCGAGGTGTGCGGAAGCTGATCGAAGCCGAGGAACGCCGCGCCGCCTTTGAAGTCGACCAGGACGAAGTTGAGGTCCTCCGAGGAATGCGTGGTGGCCAGCGCGAGCACCAGCGTGCGCAACAGCTCGCTCTTACCGGACCCGGTGGCGCCCACGCACAGCCCGTGCGGCCCCATCCCGTCCTCGGCGGCCTCCTTGATGTCCAGCTCCAGCGGGGCCCCGTTGGCGGCGATGCCGATCGGCACCCGCAGCCGGCGCTTGGCGGTCATCCGCTCGCGGCGGTAGCGCGTCGGCTCGAAGTGGGCGACGTCGCCGAGGCCGAGCAGGCCGGCGAGCTCGTAGTCGGCGGCGGTCGGCTCCTCGTCATCGGACACCTCGCCGATGCGATGCCTCGCCATCGTGCGGGCCAGCGCGGCGGCGCCGATCCCGCTCAGCGAATCAGGCCTGCACAACGGTTTACCGCGTGGCCGGCCGAGCCGGTCGAACGAGACCGTGCGCACCTCGTCTGCGTCGACGTCGAGAAACAGCACGCCTGGGCGCTGCTGCCAGGGCAGCGCACCGGACACGTCGAGCACCACTGCGTTGCGGTAACCCTCCTCGGCGGCCCGATGGTCGGCGGGGATCGCCGCACCGTCGAGGAGGAGCACGACGAAGGGCTCCGACGCGGTGATCGGGGTGTCCGCCTCGAACCGGGGCCGCCCGGTGAAGGACGGGCCACCGAGCAGGAGTTCGGCCTCGGCGATCGTCTCGGCCACCAGCCGCCGCGCGCCCGCCGCGTCCCGGCTTTCCGGATCCTGGTTGTGCGGCAGCCACTTCAGCCAGCTCCACCGTTCGACCCGGTCGGGGCCGGCGCACAGCGCGACGCGGACCTCGGCGGGACCGTGCGCGGTGGCCAGCTGGCCCAGCATCGCGCGGACCAGGCCGGTCACCGCGGCGTCGTCCCCGCTGAACTGGATCTGCCCGAACCCGCGCAGGTACACCGCGATCGGGGCATCCGGCAGGCTGGAGTAGGCGCGCAGGAACCGGCGCAGCGCGTGCGCGGCGAGCGGTTCGAGGTCCTCGATCGGTTTGGTGTCCGGCGGGAGCAGCCGGACCGCCGAACGCTGGGTGCCGACCCCGATCCGGATCTCGCCGAAGTCGTCCTGCGCGGCGCGGCGTTCCCACAGCCGGTAGCCCAGCGCCATCGACCACAGGGCGCGCGGGTCGGGGTGGATCCACCGCGCCGCGCGCTGCTGGGCGGCCAGCGCGGTGCGGACGCGTTCGCGCAGCTGAGTCAGGTAGCGGATGTAGTCCCGCCGGTGCCCGTGCAGCTTCTGCTTGTGCGTGACCGAGGACCGGACCAGCTGCACGACGAGCATGCCCACCACCGACAGCAGCATCACGCCGCCGCCGATGTAGGTCATCAGGCCGGAACCGGGGCGGACGAACATCATCACCATGGCCAGCGAGCCCAGCCCCATCGGCGCGTACATCAGCACCGAGCTGATCCCGCCGCCGGTGTCCTCCGGGACCGCGGGCGGCGGCTGGATCTCGATCTCGTCGGCGGGCACGGCCGGTTTCGGCCGCCGGGCCCGGCGTGCGAACAGTACCGTGCTCAAAGTCGCTCTCCCTCGTCAGTGGACTTTCCCTTTTCCGCGCCGTCCGGGCCGCGAACGGCGAAACGGCGGCCGCCCGGAGATAGGTTCCGGACTGGTTCACGGTCTGCGATCCCTGGCAGGAAGGGCCTGACACCAGATGGAAGAGCAAACACAGCATCGCACAACAACCTCGACGAGGCTACGGTTCGTTCTCGGGAAACAGGTCATCGAAGTGGCTCTGCCCGCCGAAGCGACGCTGACCGATTTGCTGCCCGCGGTGCTGCCTCAGTTCGGCGCCGAATGGATCGAACAGGGTGCCGACCACGAGGGCTGGGTGGTGCAGCGGGTCGGCGAACAGCCGCTGGACGAGGACCGGACGCTCGCCGAGTTGCACCTGTTCGACGGCGAAACGGTCTACCTGCGGCCCCGGGCCGATCAGCTGGCTCCGATCGACTTCGACGACCTGGTCGCCGGGGTCGGCGAGCAAGTACGCGGACATCAGGGCACCTGGGAACCGCGGCACAGCCGCTGGCTGTTCCGCATCGGCGCCGGCTGCGCGTTTCTGCTCGGGCTGGCGGTGCTGCCCGGCCCGGGCCCGGTGGGCGGGCAGGCCGCGGTCGCGCTGATGTTGGCGGTGCTGCTGCTGCCGGCCGCCGGATTGATCGCCCGCGGGGCCGCTGACACCTGCGCCGCGACCATCGTGGCCGGTGCCGCGGCCGGTTACGGCGGGCTCGGCGGCGGGTTGCTCGTGCACGGGCTGGCCCCGCTGGCCTCGGTCGCGGTCCAGGTGACCACCGGACTCTCCGTCGCGCTGGTGCTGCTCGGCGCCGGGGCGTTCCTCGTCGCCGATTCGGCGCTGCTGTTCGCCGGCGCGATCATGTTCGCGCTGGAGCTGGTCCTGACCGGGGCCATCGCCTCGGCGGCGGAGATCAGCCTGCCGCAAGCGGCGGGCATCGGCCTCGCGGCCGGGTTGATCATCGGAGTTTTCCTGCCGGCGACGGCGTTCCGGCTGTCCGGCCTGGCCCTGCCGATGCTGCCCGCCGACAAGGACGAGCTGAGCGAGGACATCGATCCGGTGCCCGCCAAGCTGATCGTGGAGCGGGGCGCGGTGACCGTGGGCTACTCGACGGCGCTGCACACCGGGCTTGGCACCGCGTTCACGCTGCTGCTGCCGCTGCTGCTTTCCGGTGGCAGCTACTGGGAAACGGTGCTGGCCCTGGTGATCGCGTTGCTGCTGTTCCTGCGCGTCCGGCATCCGGCGGGGGTGGCGCAGCGGTGGGCGACGCTCACCCCCGCCGTCGTCGCCGCGCTGACGACCGTGGTGCACTTGGCCGGCGAGCAGCCCGGCGCGACGCGGTTGCTCACGATCGCCGCACCGGTGTTCCTCGTCGGAGTGCTGCTGATGCTGGCGAGCAGGACGCTGCCGGGCAGGCGGTTGCGGCCGTACTGGGGTCGCGCGGTGGAGATCTTCGAGTCGGTCACCGCGATCGCCGTCGTGCCGGTTCTGCTGCAGGTCCTGGGCGGGTACGCCTGGATGCGCGGATTGGCGGGCTGAAATGCAGTCGCGGCGGGATCAGGTACAGGCCTACTTCTTCGTGGTGGGCAGACTCGTGTCCGCGGTCGTGCACGGCCGGCCCGACGTGCTGCAGCCGCCGAACAAACGGCTCAACACCGGAATCTTCTTCGGGATCGTGGTCGGCGCGATCGTGCTGGGCATCTTCGGGATCTACGGGGTGTTCGTCCCCGGCGGCAACACTTCCTGGCGCCAGCCGGGCACGATCGTGATGAACGAGACGACCGGTGCGCGTTATGTCTACCTCGACGATCAGCTGCGGCCGGTGCTCAACTACTCCTCGGCCCGGCTGGCGGCCGGGAAGGCGGGCAACGGCCAGGTCGTCCCGGTGGCCCAGAAGTCCCTGGCCGGCACCCCGGTCGGGCAGCCGATCGGCATCGCCGGAGCACCGGACGCGCTGCCCACCACGCTCGACGGCGGGCCGTGGACGGTGTGCGCGCAGCCGCCCGGGCCCGGCGCGCAGGAACAGGCCCCGACCGTCACCCTCGTGTTCGGGCACCCGCTGGAGGAAACCCTCGACGATCGGCAGGGATTGCTGGCGCGGAGTCCGGACGGGACCACTTCCCTGATCTGGCGGGGAGAACGACACCGGATCCCGAGCCGGACCGAGGCCGAGGCGCTGGGCTACGGCGGGATCGCACCGGTCGCGGTCACCCCGGCGTGGGTGAACGCCCTGCCCGCCGGGCCGGACCTCACGGCCGCGGTGCCCGAGCAGACCGGATCGCCGGGGCCGGCGATCGACGGGCACCCCAGCGTGGTCGGGCAGGTCTACCAGGTGCGCAACCCGGCGATCGGCAGCACGCAGCTCTACCTCGTGCGCGCGGACGGAGTCGCGGCGCTCACCCCGACCGGTGCGGCGCTGCTGCTGGCCTCGCCCTCGATCCGGGCCGCTTACCCGGACTCACCGGTCGCGCCGATCCCGGCCGGACCGGGGGCGCTGTCCGGGGTCCCCGTTTCCGCGGGCGGGTCCGATCCGGCCGGCGGACTGCCCCCGGAGCCGCCGCGGATCGTGTCCCCGCCCCCGGACGCCATGGCCTGCGCGAGCCTTTCCTCGCTGGGTGCGGGCGGCCAGCAGATCAGCACCGGCCTGCTGTCCGCCTCGGTCAGTGCGGCGAAGGGAATTCCGCTGGGCGCGCACGCGGCAGGCGCGACGGCGGACCGGGTGGTGATCCCGGCCGGCGGCGGGCTGCTGGTCGCCGGGCAGCAGACCCCGGACTCGCCGCCCGGCGCGGTCTACCTCGTCACCGAGACGGGCACGAAGTACCCACTGGCCAACGCCGACGTCGCTGCCGCGCTCGGCTATTCGGCGCAGGCCGCGGTGCGAATGCCGGCGGAACTGTTGTCCCTGCTGCCTTCGGGGCCGTTGCTCAGCGTGGAAGCGGCGCTGCGCGTGCAGTCCTGACTGGATGGTTCACGGGGGGAGTTGCGCCCGTTCGCCGTTCCTGGCCTGAAAGCGCCTTGCCCGGTGCCGGCGAGACCTAACGTGGGAAGGGCCGACGTGTACCGCGAATCCCAAGGAGGACAGATGCCCAAGGGCACCCAGATCGATCCGGCTCAGGTCAACCAGCAGGCGAGCATGCACGAGCAGAAGCGGGACGACATCGTCTCCCAGCTCAAGAACGTCCGCGTGACCGTGGACGACGTCATGCAGCACAGCAAAAGCGGCATGACGCAGGCGCTCGCGGAGCAGGGCGAGAAGTGGATCGACGCCGTGGAGAAGTCCGTGCTCGCGCACATGTCCGCGATGGCGGACAACATCCGGGCCGCCGCGAGCGACCAGGGCGAGGCCAATATGGAAAACGTCAAGCAGATCAACAACATCCCGGTCGCCACCAAGAGCTTCCTCGGCATGTGAGCCGGCCCGGCTCAGTTCACCGACCGGTCATTGAAAGGAAGATTTTATGTCCGACGGCACAATCAAGTATGACTACGAGAAGCTTGACGCGGCCTTCCAGGAACTGACGAAGATTTCCAACTTCATCGAAACGACGCTCGACGAGCAGCGGTCGAACGTACAGAAGATCATGGCCGACTGGCACGGTAGCACCGCCGAGGCCTACAACTCGCTCTGTTCGGATCTGGACGGTGACATGAAGAGCAACCTGGAAACGCTGGGCATGCTGAAGAACGCCGCTCACGAAGGTTCGCAGCGTATGCAGGAAGCCGACGCCAAGGGCGGAAAACAGGTCCCCCGGTGATTCCGGTGTGGTGTGCGGGATCCGCGGCTCCGGCGCACCACACCTCTGCGGTTTCGTCTTGCCAGTGATTGTGGAGTGAAGACATGAGCAGCACGAAGCTCGACACCGACACCGTCAGGTCGGCGGCCGCCGCCCTCGGCCGGATCATGGACGACCTGTCCGCGTTCGACGCGTTGCGCGCGGACTGGCCGAAACTGGGGAACTTCGACCTCGCCGCCCAGCTCGACGCGATCGTCGACGACCGGCGCAGCGGCGTGCTGGCGCACGCGGACCAGCTGAAGACCGCGCTGGAGGAGATGGGCAGAGCGCTGATGGAGATCGCGACCGAAGTCCAGTCCATCGACGACGGGGCGGCCGCGAAGGTCACCGCGGTGGTCGCGGACCTGCGCACGCGGGTGCACGACGACCTGGCCGCGCTGAACCAGGCGTGAAGGGGACCTCATGGGTGACACGGAATTCGACAAAGGACTGCGGGACAAGGCCAAGGAGTTCGACGCCCTGCTCGACGGGCGGATGACGACCTTCGACAAGCTGATCCACCAGTGGCCGAACGCGGGCGCCTTCAACCTGGCGGCGTGGGTCGAGCGCATTGTCGACGATCGCCGCAACGCCATCGTCGCACACGTCGCACATCTGAAGACCACGTTCGGGGAGATGTCGGACGTGCTCTACAAGATCGCCGAGAACTTCGAGCAGGTCGACGACAAGAACGCCAAGGACGTCAAGAAGATGTTCGACGACCAGAAGGAGGACTCCGAGAAGAAGATCAAGGACTGGAACACGGATCGGGAGAAGGCCGAGGGCAACCACGAAGGCGGCGTGCGCAACGCCGGCGACGGTTACGCCCAAAGCGTGAACAACGCCTTCGACCCGTCCGGCGCCGACGAAAGAGAACTGGGCGGCAGCGGCGACGGGAAGGGCGACGACAAGAGCGATGGCGAGGATCCGCCGACGGCAGACCACCAGGATGATCACCAGGGTGGCGACCAGCAGGACGGCGACCAAGGGAAGACTAAAGAAAAACCACCACCGGCCAAGCCTGCCGGAGCGGGGACGAAAGATAATTAGTGATCGTTCGTACTGCTGATGGATAGAGGTAATCCATAATTCCGGCAAGGATAGAGAAAAATGTCTGATGCTCAAGGATGGTCCATTGGCCAGTACGATGAACCGCCGCCGAAATTCGACTACCAGAAGTACACAACGCTCGACGAGCTGCTCGCGTTCACCGCGGGGCTGCTCGACAGCAAGACCCACGACATGGCGTGGTTCGACTTCGAGGCCGACGTCCGGGCTGCTATGAAGACGCTCGACGACCTGAACAACGACTTCGCCAAGAAGAAAGACGACATCGCCGGGCGGATGAAGGGTGAGGCTGCGACCGCCTTCACCGGTTGGGCGAACGATCTGCTCGCGAAGAGCCGTGAGCTGCACGACCGGGTGAACGCGAAAAGCTTCTACGACGCCTTCGCGAACATCGGGCACACTATGGCGTGGTTCTACAACAACTGGTGGGATACGGTCGGCAAAGAAGAGGAAAAATTCGTCGCAGGGTCGAAAAAGGTCAAGGAAGCCGCCCAGGCTGCGGCGCAACTCGCGGCGGACGGCAAAGACCTGGACGAGATCATCGACAAGACGAAAAACGCTCTCGAAGAACTCAAAGACGATCAAAAAAAGCAGCTGGTCGACGCTTTGCAATACTGTTTCGCCAACCTCAGCGAGCAGTACATACAGAGCGGCCGAGCGCTGTCCACCTTGTCCCCCGCCGGAGGTTACGACTACGAAAAATCCGATGGCGAGGGCGGCAAGGGAGATGGCAAAGGCGACGACAAAGGTAAGGGGGACGGCGAAGGAAAAGGCAAGGGAGGCAAAAGCGACGACGACCACGACTACAAGGGTGACAACAAATACGAGGACTCCAGTGGAGGGGCAGCCGATCAGCAAGAAAAGGACGGAGTACACGATTCGGGCCAGCAGGTCAAGAACGCGGCGGCCATTCCTGGTGCCGAGGGTGGTTCGGCTGGCGGGGGCCAAGCGCTGAAGGACCAGATGAAAAAGGCCGCGGGCGACGCGATCGACGGCGTGAAGAGTCCGGGCGACAGTCCGGAAACGAGTGCCGCGCTGGACAAGGCGAAGCAAGCCGCGCAGGATGCGATCGACGGCGCGGGCGGCGGTGCCGGCGATGGCAGTGGGAGCGCGACGGGCGGCGGAACGGGCGGTGCCGGCGATGGCAGTGGGAGCGCGACAGGCAGCGGGACCGGCGGTGCCGCGGGCGGTGCTCAGGGCCTGGACGACCAGACGAAGAAGGCCGCGGGCGACGCGATCGACGGCGTGAAGAGTCCGGGCGACAGTCCGGAAACGAGTGCCGCGCTGGACAAGGCGAAGCAGGCCGCGCAGAACGCGATCGGTGACATCGGCTCCGGCGCTGGCGCTGGCAGCGGTGACAGCGGGGGCGGAACGGGCGGTGCCCCGATCCCGACCGAGGGCGGACCGGGCAACGCCAAGAGCGGCTCCGGGAACAAGTCGCTCGAGGACGCCAAAAAGGCCGCCAAGGACGCGATCGAAGGGGTCAAGGGAAACTACCAGGACGACCCGAAGTCGCAGGAGGCCCTCGACCAGGCGGAGAACGCCGTCGGCAAGGCCATCGGCGACCTCGATCCGGAAAACGCCAAGGAACTCGGCGACGCCAAGGACAATGCCCTCAAAGCGATCGACGACGTCAAGGATTACCAGCAGGATCCCGCCGTCAAGGACGCGCTGGAGAAGGCCAAGCAGGCCGTGGGCGACGCCGTCAACGAGGTCAAGCCGGGCGAAGAGGGTCTCAAGCACGCGCACGAAGCGGCGGACAAGGCGATCGACGACGCGATGAAGGATGCCGATCCGAAAACCAGGGCGGCACTGGACGAGGCGAAGAAGGCGGTCGACAAATCGTTCGACAACGCCCAGGCCGAGCACGACTCGGGACCCGGCGATGTCAAGCACAAGTCACTGGCCGCGATCGACAAGATCGAGGGCGAGCACAAGGACAGTCCCGCCGTGCACGACGCGCTGGAGAAGGCGAAGGAAGCGGTCGGCAAGGCGGTGGACCCGGGCGATGGCAGGAGTCCTTCCCCGGGCGACGCGCGGCCGGCGGCCGACCAGGCCCTCGACGATCTGATCAAGGACACCGCCGATCCGGACGCCAAGCATGCGCTGGAAGAGGCCAAGAAAGCAATCGGCGACGTCCTGCCCGACGCCTCGCAGACGTCCGCCTCGCACGACCAGCACCTGCTCGACGACTCGAAGAGCGCGGCGAACAAGGCGTTCGACGACGTGCTCAAGGACGCCGATCCGGGAGCCAGGAAGGCGCTGGAGGACGCACGGGACGCGGTCGGCAAGTCCATCGATGGCATCGGCACTTCCGATGCCGGGGGCGAGGACACGTCGAAGCCGGGCAGCCAGCTGAACGACTTCCTCTCCGGCAGCGGCAGCACCGGGGGCGGTGGTGGCGGTCCCAGTAAGGATTTCTCGACCAGTTCTGAGGGGCCGGGGGGCGGGCAGCGGGCTCAGTTCGACACCGACGTCGCCGGGGAGCGCGGCTACACCCAGCCGGGCAGTACCGCGGCGAAGGCCCCGGCCGCCTTCACCGCGGCCTCGGGCGGCCAGGCGCTCGGCGCCCAGCAGGCAATGCCGATGGGCGGCGGGATGCCGATGGGCGGGATGGGGGGTATGGGCGGCATGAGTGGCGCCGGCGGTCAGAACCACCAGCGCGAACCGCAGATCTGGTTGCAGGCCGACAAGAACGCCTGGACCGACGATCCCGACGGCGAGGACGAGCCGGTGCTGGGCCGGAAGAAGTAGGTCATGACCGACCCAGCTGCCGGCAATCCGGCACCGCTCCCGGACGACCCGATGGTGCGGCTACTGAACTTCGACCAGCTCGCGCAGCTGGTGAACGAGGTCAGTCCGGACGTCTTCCACCAGCGCGCCGATGCCTTCGAGCGGGCGGCGGCCCGGCTGCGGGACGCGGTCGGGCAGCTGCGTCGTCAGCTGAACATCGTGCGCGACGCGTGGACCGGCGACGGAGCGGACGATTTCGACGCACTCGCCAGGGAAGTGACCGGCCGGGTCACCGGGACCGTGCAGACCATGAGCATCCCCGGTTACGGCGCGGTGCTTCGTGCCGCGGGGGACGCGCTCGCCGCCCACCAGCGGCGGATGCGGGATCTGCAGGGCCGCAAGACCGAGGACGAGGGCAAGCCGTCCGCCCCGGGTGCGCCGGCGCCCGAGCAGACCGCGGTCGTGCATCACGACTCCGCCCAGCAAATCCTGCTCGACCTGCGGACCGCCTACTGGGACATCGGCAACCAGCTGCCCGTGTTGTCCGAGCAAGACACCCGGATCGACGGTACCGGCAGTGGGCAGGGCGCCGGGACCAGCGACGGGTCGGCGTACTACGACCGGCCGCTGATCACGAACGCTTCGCTGCTCGCGGCCGGCGGCGATCTCTCCGATCGTGGCTACGGCGACGGAGGATATCAGGCCCACCGGAACTCACCCGGGCCGAAGCAGTACGAGAGTGCCGCCCCGTCGTCGGCTCGGCCGTGGCGGGCCGGGGATCCGGCGCAGGAGCCGGGGCAACCGCTGTATCCCTTGGTGTCGCAAGCGGAGCAGCCCGGGCACATCGCCTTCGGCTCGTCGCCCGCTTCGGCGCGCAGCGGCGCCCCGCTGGACGAGGGCGAATACGGATTCGCACCTTCGGTACTGGGCAGACCGTCGCGGGAAGAACACTTTCTTTCCGAAGCGGACCATCGTCCGGGCGAGAAGCGGCGGAAGCGTGAAGAGAAGACGGAAACGGTGCGTGGCGGGCCGATCGGCGCGAGCCCGGCGGAGGAGACCACCGCCAATGGGGCCGAATCGCCGGAGGGCAAAACGCCCGCCGTCGTGCGAACGGCGATCGACTCGCCGGCGGCACCAGCCGGTGCCGTGCCGGGCGCGGAGCACAAATTCGCCACCTCGGCCGGGGAGCCGGTGCCGACCGCTGCGACCTCGTCCCGGTCGCTCGCCCAGACGACCGGTCAGACTCCGTTGCCGGACAACGCCGTTCAGTTCAGCGATGCGGGCGGCGAACAGCCGCCGTCCGGCACCCATGCGGCGTCTTTCGGCGCGGGTGGTGGCGGTGCCGCCTCCGGGGCGTTCAAGCCGGAGGACCGCGGCATGTTCACCCCGGGCAGCGGGGGCACGGGTGCTTTCCAGGGCCTCGACCCATCCGGCGCCGCGGCGGCGCACGTGCCGAAGCCAGGGCCCAGTCCCGCCGACCCGGTCAACGGCCAGTCCGGCGGTATGCCGATGCCGATGATGGGCGGCATGGGGATGGGCATGGCCGGAGCGGGTGGCCACGGCGGCCAGCAGAACAGCCGAATGGCGGCGATGCCGGTCGAGTCCAGGCCGGACGCCTGGCCGCTGGGCAGCGGTTCGCCCGGCACGCTGGGCCGTCGCGAACAGGAACACCGTGAGACAGCCGAGCCGATCGTGCCCGAGCTGCCGGCGGCCCACGCCGACAAGCTCGCCGAACTCGACCGGCTCCTGGGAAGAGGGAACTGACCATGGCCGAAGAGAACTCCATCGATCCCGCGCACCTCGTTGACGATGCGTGGGCGCTGCTGGACAAGGAGAGCAGGAAACTCGCCGAGCTCGGCAAGCACTGGGACGAGGCGAGTACGACGGTACGGGCGAAAGACCATTCGCTGGAGATGAGCTTCGACGGGCGCGGAGAGCTGGTCAAGCTGGTCTTCAACACCGCCAAGTACCGTGAACTGCCGCCGGCGCAACTGGCCGACGTGATCGTCGAGACCCTGCGGCGTGGCCGGGAACAGGCCCAGCAGCAGATCACGGAGCTGATGGGTGCCCCGCAGATCCCCGGCCTGGACCTCGACGGCCTCGCCACCGGGAAGGTCCGTCCGGACGAAATGATCAAGGACCTGATGGGGCCGATGTTCGAGACGCTCGCCGGCTTCACCGCGGATCTCGAAAAGCCGCGACCGGAGAGCCGCAAGCCGGAGGAGCGCCGAAATGGCTGACGATTTCTACCTGGACGAGGGTGCCTACGACGGGATCATGGACGATCTCAAGACCGTCGGCACCGCCTACGGTGACGGCTTCCGGAAGCTGACCGCCGTTCTCGACCAGTACGATGGCGCCTGGGGTGGCGACGATATCGGCAAGGCGTTCGCGGAGAAGTACATCGAGGAAGGCCACGTCAACGATCACGTCAACAATTATGGCCAAGGCGAGGAAGGCCTGGTAGAAAGCGCGAAGAACGGTAAAGAATCGGCGAAGACGCTTGCCGAACTCGACTACGAAAATGCCAAAGATTTAGACTCGAAGACAACGGCGGAAAAGGAATAACCGCCCGGAGTGGCAATGCCGTGGCTGTGCGGCCATGGAAAGGAGGTGAAAGAAAATGGTGCACAACTACGGCGGCGCCGGTGCCCGCGGCGGCGCCGGCGGATCGACTCAGCTGCCGGAATCGCTGCAGAAGTTCTTCAAGGTCACCTGCGGGATGACCTGGCCGGAGGGCAACGAGCACGGTCTCCGGGAGATGGCCAAGGCCTGGAACGCGTTCGGTGATGATCTGGGCCAACGCGCGGAAGAGATCGAGGCGCTGCTGCCTCGGTTTCCCGACGCGATGCGCGGCGTGACCGCCGATCTCACCAAAGACTGGCTCACGACGAGGATCGGCGAACTCCACGAGGCGGCTGAACAGGCGCGGCAGTTCTGCTCGGCCTGCGGAGACACCGCGGCGGACATCCAAAAGGGAAAGATCATGCTGATCGCGATGGCCCTGATGTTCTTGGCCACGATCGTCGCGCTCGCCGCATCGCTGTTCGGTGCCCCGCTGATTCCTTCGTTCGTCGGCACAGCAAGAGTGATTCTTACGGAGATCCTGAAGGCGGTGCTGCGGCAGATCGCGAAGATGGCTTTGTCCGCGGGCAAGTACGCACTGGGTGGTGCGGCGTTCATGGAGATCATGGACTTCGGAATCCAGGCCGGGCAGGTGATCGACAACCGGATCAACGGACCGGGTGCCGGGCGTGACAAGTTCGACACCGACTCGCTGAAGAACTCCGCGATCGGCGGCGCGATCGGCGGTGCCGGTTTCGGGGTGGGCGCCGGCATCGGTAAAGGTATTTTCGGCGGTGCGAAGGGGGGAATCGGCGGCGCGGGCAAGGGCATCGGTGGCGGAAAGGGCATCGTCGGCGGTGGTGGAAAGGGTGCCGGCGGTGCGGGGAAGGGGCTCGGGGAGCACGCTCCGGTCGCCGGGAAGAGCGAAGTAGGAGGCAAGGGGCCGGCCGGTGAGAAGGGATCCGGCGGTGGGAAGGATTCGGGCGGAGAAAAAGGATCCGGAAAGGAAGAGGGGTCAGGCCCGGAAAGAGGGTCTGGCGGCGAGAAGAAGCCGACCGGCGAACAAGGTTCCGGTGGAAAGGGGCCGGGCAGTGAGAAGGGGGCCGGCGAAAACGGTGGTTCGGGCGAGAAAGGGCCGGGTAAGGAGAACGATTCCGGTGAGAAGGGCCCCGGCCGGGCTGAAGGCGGTTCCGAGGCGTCGGGTACCGGGACCGCTGTTCCTTCGGGGGTCGGCCAGCTGCTGTACGCCGCCATGCAGGTCGGTCTGGTCGCGGCGACCAACCCGTTGGTGAATCTGGCGACCGGCGGGCAGGACGAGTGGTGGGCGGGCATCCTCGGCGGCGCGTCGCCGTTCCACCACAGCAGCGGAAAGCCGGCGAAATTCGATGCGAAGGCCGCGGAGGTCGGTAAAGGTGTCGCCGGGAAACTCGGGTTGAACTTCGGCCCACTGACGATCAAGACCGATGGCGGTCCGCACTCGGGGACCGCACCGTCAGCGGGCGATCGCGATTCCTCCGGCGGGAACACTGGCGACAAGGCGGCCGGCGAAGACCGCGGTGCCACCGACGGCGTACCTGATGCCCGGGATTCCAGCGACAGCGGGGAATCTGAGGGAAAACACCACGACGAGGGAGCCTACAGCTCCAGCAACCGATCCGAATCAGCCGCGGAGTCCTTTCACGTCACAGACCCCGGCTCGACGCCCGGCCAGGAGATCGCCACCGACCATTCTCCCCTGGGCATGCTGTACAGCGAGCCATCCATCACCGGCACCGGTTCCGAAGGACACCTCGGCGAGGGCCCGGTTTCGCACGGGGACTCGGGCGAGACCGCAGGTGCCGTCAAGCACTCCTCGGACGGGCCCACGCAGAGCGGACACCAGGATGTTTCGGCGCCTCGGGTGGAGTCGGGTGGCGTGGTGGGGGTGGCTGGGGATCACGGTGCGGTGGGGCAGAGCGGACACCAGGATGTTTCGGCGCCTCGGGTGGAGTCGGGTGGCGTGGTGGGGGTGGCTGGGGATCACGGTGCGGTGGGGCAGAGCGGACACCAGGATGTTTCGGCGCCTCGGGTGGAGTCGGGTGGCGTGGTGGGGGTGGCTGGGGATCACGGTGCGGTGGGGCAGAGCGGACACCAGGATGTTTCGGCGCCTCGGGCGGAGTCCGGTGGCCCGCCGAGTATGGCTGAGCACTACAGCGCGCCGCCGCGGCAGTCTCCGGTACCGGGTGAACCGGTCGTGGCCGGCGGGGCCGGAAACCAGGCGGCACCGCACGTCGCCCTGCCGGGACATCCGGGCGGCGTGCAGTCGAGTACACCCGGCCCGGACCCGAGCGGGGCGGCCGAACCCACCCCGGTCCGGCGCGAGTCGTCGCCAAGCGGTCCGCAGCCGAGCGTCCAGCCTCCGGCCCAGCCGAGCGCGCCACAGCCGAAGACCAGTTCGGGCGGACCCTCGCAGATCGAGCCCGCGGCCGCGCCGCCGAGCACGTCCTCCGGGGGCCCGTCGCGGAGCGAGTCCCAGCCCGCCCCGCAGCAGTCGGCCGCGTCCCGGCCGGAGCCGGGGCCGTCGCATGTGGACGGTCCCGGACCGCAGCGCGGCAACCCGGTGCCTTCCCGGCCCGACGGCTCACCGCCGAGGGAGGGCCGGCCCAAGCTTTCGATCGATCTGGACGACGTCAACCGGAGGCTGGACGAGCTGGTCAGCCCCCTCGAAGCGAGCCCCGGCTCGGCGCTGCCCTTCCCGCCGAGCCCGATCAGCCCGGCGAGCCCGCATCCGGACCCGGACGCGTTCGGTGGGTCGCGTACCGACACACCCGGTGCCCAGTACGGGGACCGAAGCGGTCATGACCGATCCGGGCCGGCCCAGCCCGTCCCGCCGGATCGGGCTCCGGCACCTGGTCGGGCGGCGCAGCCGGATCCGGCCCCGCAAGCCGACCGGGCTCCGGACCGGACCCGACCCCCGGATCACTCCGCACCGTCCGACCGTGCCCCGCAGCAGCAGAAACAACCGCATGAGCGCCCGGTGGTGCAGTCCGGGGAGAGGGCGGCTGCGGACCGGAGCGCCTCCGACAACCGGGCGAGCAAGTCCGGCCGGACGGTGCCGCGGCCGGAGGACGTGGCGGCCGCGGCGCAAGCGCTCATCTACCTCGATCCCGAACCCCGTCCTTCCGTCCGGCACACCGGCGACGACGGCTCCGCGCACTCCGGCGGCCCAGGTCGCGAAGGCCGTGGCGATGAGGCGTTCGTCAACCGGCTCGATGACTCCGGTACCGGCCGAGTGTGGCAGAAACACCGGGGGCTGGCCGAACCGTCCCGGTTCAGCACCGAGAAGTTCGAGTCCTCCGGCCGGTCCGGTGCCGGTGACGGCAGCGGAGAGATCACCCAGATCCGGTTCGACGTGCGGCATTTCGAGATGCGGGACCCGGCGGGCCGGAACAAGTGGGTCATGGAACTCACGGTGCCGATCGATCTCGTGTCGCCGGGCGGCAAGCTCGGCCCGGGTGTGCGGAAGGAACTCGCCGCACAGCTGCAACGGGACCTCGACGAGCGCTTCAACCACCGGCACGAGTGGGAGCAGGAGGGGCCGTTCCGGGGCAGCCAGGTCCACTTCACGGTCGAGGCGGGCACCCCGAACGGCATGCCGGCCGGCTGGCATCAGGACCCGGCGGCGAACGTGCCGGTAGAGGTGCGCGGTCCCGGCGACGGAAATCCGTCCGGGCCGGCCGCCGCGCCGAGGACGAACCAGCTGCGGTGGAACACCGGGGACGGCGTCCGCCGGCTGTCCGAGCAGTACTTCCGCTTCCTGGGCAGCACCGATCCGCGGCAGCCGCACTTCGGCACGGTCTCGGAGCTGCTCGGCGGCGGCGATCCGGTGCGCTCCCGCGCGTTCGGCGACCAGACCCCGCCTGCTCGGCGCGGTCCGGCCGGGGCTGCGCCCGGCGGCCTGTCCGGCGACCTCTACGCGGACGGTCCGGGCCGAACCCCGGCCGACGACCCGCGAGACCCGCCCCGCGGCGGCCCGGACGGTCCCGGCAGTCGGCCGCCGATCGATCCGGACTCCGCCGGCGAGGGCCGCGACCGGCGGTCCGGATCGGAGGGCGATCACGGAAACGGGCATACGGATTCGCCCGCGGAGCATGCCTCCCGGCACGGTCTGGATCCAGGCCCGCACGACGCCGAGGGGCCGCCGAGCCACTTTGTCCCCCAGCGGATCGACCACCCGGAGGCGGCCGAGGGGCGCAAGGGCGCCAAGGAGGTCGGCCTCCCGTTCGCCCGCGACCGGTTCGGCCCGCTCCAGCCCATCGAGCCCACCGCGTTCGACGGGGGCGGCTACCACACCGGCGGGACGCGGGAGTCCTCCGCACCGGCGCCCGGCTCCTCCGGCCGGGAGGACAGCGGTGCGGGCCCGGGCGTCTCGCACGACCACCAGGCGCGGCCGGAACGCGACACCGGCTTCGCGGATGAGCCCCACCGCCAGGCACTGCCTGCGTTCGACGTGCTGAAGCGCGAAGTCGACCTCCGTCCGGGCGAAGTCGAGCCGATCGCGATGGACGCCGGTGACCAGGGATTCTTGTTCGCCCTGCCCAGCAAGACCAATGACGAGGCGATCGCGCGGGCGTGGGCCAATCGGATCGCGAGCCGTCCGCTGACGGAGTACAACCGGTTGCATCCCGGCGCCGGGTCCGCCGGGCACGGCGGGGTCCGCTCGACCAAGCACGTCGTCCCCTGGCTGGACGGCGACGCGAAGCAGCCGCCGATCTTCGTGTTCCAGCACGCCGAGCCGAAGCTGTTCCGAAGCCGGAACGACGCGCGTTCCACGCGCCGGTTCGGCGGCCGGACCCTGCTCGGGGTCATGCTCGGCGATGCCGGCTTCCGGGAAGTGCTCCGGAAGCACCCGGACGCGCCGATCGTGCTGCTCGCCTGTGAATCCGGCAAGCACGACGAGCCCGGTTTCGGCGGACACGATTTCCGGCAGGCCCTGCGCGAGAGCGGCGACAACCGGGCGGTCTACGCGCCGACGGAACCGATTACCCTCGTCCCCGTCTTCGCGGCGGTCAACGTGGACCAGGGCGGCCGGTTCGTGGAGGTCGGGGCCGCGCCGGCGGCGGAGTTCTCCGGCCCGGAGACCGCGAACCAGCACCGGACCGGCCAGCCGGGCGACGACGGCGGGCACCCCGGCGAGGGCAGCGTCGAGGGCACCGGCGGCGCGGTCCGGACGGACGGCAAGACGGACACGCCGCCGGAGCACCAGCCGGTCCCGTCCGGCGGCGTGTCCGTCCCTCGAGGCGGTGGATGGCCGCTCATCTCACGGATCAACCGGCCGGAGCCTGGCGAGAGCGGCTCGGGGCGCAGCACGAACTGCACTTCGGTCATCGCCAACGTGTTCAACACGCTCAAGAGCGGAGACCTCCACCGGGCGGACCCCAGCGGCCCGGTCGAGAGCTCGCACGTCGCGAAGGCCGCGGGGTCGAGTTTCCGTCCGGTCAAGGACCTTGCGCGGATCAGGGAAATCATGTCCGACGCGCCGGCTGGGGCGCACGGTTTCGTCTTCGTCCAGCGCGCGAAGGACGGACCCGGCAATACCGGCTACGACGGGCACTTCTTCGGCGTCGACAAGGATCTCGACGGGGCAGTGCGGTTCGTCGACGGGCAGAAGGAGCCGGGAGAACAGATCAAGCCGGCCGGGGACAGGACGGTCGAAGAGTGGGTCGCGGGCGCCGCCAAGATCAGCTTCCTGCCAGTGCCCCGCGGCGTGACCCGGATCGAGCCGCAACACACCCCGGTCGCCGACGGGCACCACGAAGGCACCGGCACCGGCCACACCTCCTCGAAGGAAGCGCGCGACGAACTGCTGGGCCGGAACCCGGACGAGCACGGGGAGCTCAGCTACCGCGACACCTGGGTTCCCCGGAAGCTGTTCTCCGCCGCCCAGCAGAGCCGGATGGACCGCCAGCACGTGGAAGCGCTGAAGCCGGGAGGTTCCCTCGAAAACGCCACGTTCGAGAACGCCATCCTCAAGACCGTCGAGGATCTCGGCGCGCCCGCGATGCACGACCGGATCCGGAACGCGCTGAGCGACCGGGCCGGGAAGCCCGGTTCCCGGGAACAGATCGCGAACCGGGCTGGGGTTCGCGCCCACGTGCTGCTGGAGGACGGCACCTGGAAGTCCTACGGACCGCTGGGCGGCGTGCCGGCGCATCTGGTCCGGGTCAAGGACGGGCACTTCGGCCCGAAGCGCTTCTTCGGCACGACGGAGACGGTGCACCTCGGGCGTGCCGGGGTGCGGTATCCGGTTTCGGCGAAGTATTTCGAGAACACCGCGGCGAACGCCGATCCGAATGTGCGCGAGTACCACGTGGAGCACCGCGGCGAGTACGAGGTGCAGACGATCAAGGGCGAGCATTTCGTCCGGATCTACACCGCGGTCTACGATCCGGCGGCCCCGGGATCGAAGCACAAGGACGTGCAGCAGAAGCCGGACGGGGAAATCGACGTCCGGCCCGGGAAGGATCGCGACGCGATCTATCTCAGCGGCGGGCGCCCGCTGCGTGCCGTGCAGTGGGTCGCCAAGTACCAGCACGACCAGACGGCGAAGGGCGAGAGCGGATTCCGGCCACTGCTGCGTTCGTACCTGGTGCCGGAGCGGGTGTTTCGGGAGTTCAGCCAGAGCGCGCGGCCGGAGGCGGTGCCGCGTGATCCGAACCGGCCCTACAACGTCGACCAGCGCGGTGATGTCAACCAGTTCGGCATGCGCGGCGCAGCGCTGGACCACATCCGCGAGCACGCGGTTCGCGGTTCGCTGGTCACTTATGTGCCGAAGGGCGATCCGGGGCACAAACTCAGCGAGTTCTCCGGGCGAACGGAGGAGCTGTCCGATCTCTACCACCGGCTGGGCATCCCTGCGGACTTCACGTCCGATGCGCTGGGCAAGGACAACGATCCGTGGTTCTCCTGGACCCGGAACGAAACCGGGGCGTTGACCCAGGAATTCGAGAAAGACCCGGGCAAGCTCAAGCGCAAGGCCGACCGGTTGACCAAGGTGCACGACGCGTGGGTCGAATACCTGGCGGGCGATCCGGCGGCCGACCGGCCCGAGATCAACGAGTTCGTCAATACCTACGGCCCGGCCGCGGCGAACTTCGGCCGGATCGCCGAAACGGTGGACCGGTCGGTCGGCCAAGCGCTGCACGACGCGATCACCGCCAGGGAAAGCGACGGGGCCACTCCCGTGCATCCGTTGCGGGTCAACCCCGGCGAGGTGAAGACCGCTGTGGTCGGGTCGCTCAAGAACATGCGCAACGCCATCGGAGACGCCGGTCCGCGGCTGCTGGGGCTGCCCCGGCCCGACCCGGCCGGCCGGCCCGGAGCACACCGCACGCGAGACCTGCTCGAAACGCTGCGTGACGACGAAGAGCGCCAGAAGATCGCCGTCCGTTTCGCGACCAAGATGACCAGGCGGATCCTGTCGGACAACCGGTTCACCCCCTTGGCGCGAGGAAGCTTCGCCGATCTGGTGCGCGGTCCGGTGCACCGCCGCCTCGCCGAGCACCTGGACGCCGGGTTCGAGGAACTGGCCACCGACCGGGGCCGGTTCGACGAAGTCGGGAAATCCGCACACCGGGACGACGTGGGGTGGCTGTCCGGTGATCGAATGAACCGGTTCCTCGACGAGGTGCTCGAAGGTCTGCAAAAGGACGGCGGGCTACGACAGGACGCCCGGGACGCCCAGTTGCGCCTCGATCGGGACAGCCTGCTGACGGTCGCGCGCAGGCAGGGCCTCGACGCGGTGCGCCAGCAGACCGTCGGGGTGGTCGCGAGACGGAAACTCGTCGGACTGGACCCACGGGAGCAGCGCGCGCTGTTTCGCGCCGGGATCGTCGATCGGGTGGGGCCCGCGGTGCGGAACGCCTTCCCGGCGAAGGGCCCGTTCAAGCTGGTCAACAGCGCGGACCTGGCCGCGCTCAAGGAAGCCGTCGCCGACCGGTCCGCCGGCCTGGTCCGGTCCGGGGTGGACCGGGCCGAACTGCCGGAGACGGAGCCGGCGGCGGTGCGGGAGTTCATGGCGAAGGTGCCGGATTTCGCCAGCCAGGCGCGGATCGGGCACCAGATCGCGGCGCAGCACGACCGGACCAAGGTCGACTTCGACGCGGACAGTGTGCACAGCGACCTGCCGGTTCCCGAGCCCGCCCATCCCGCTGCGCACCGGCAGGGCCAGGCCCAGAGCTACTCCGGGCGGAACCTCCCGCCCGCGGAGCTGGCGCGGCAGCAGGAGGCGGGCCGGCGGATCGAAGCGGCGGCCGAGGCCGAGCTGGCGCGGCCGATACTGCGTCACGAGGCGGCGGCGAACATCGTGCAGGCGCTCATCGAAGCGCTCCCGGAGCTGAAGGACAAGTTCGACGAGGTCGTCAAAGACGATCGGTTCCGCCGGTACCGGCCCGACGGCGCGTCGGGGCCGCCCACGTTCTACGACCATGCGCAAATGGTGGCGGGCCAGTACCTGAAACTGATCAGGGACGATCCGGGCCGCGCTCGGTTCGTGCCCACGCACGCGGTGCTCAAGGCCATCCTGTTCCACGACATCGACAAGGTGAACTCGAAGAACCAGTACGGCACCGCCAAGGTCCGGCACGACCGGGAGCCGGAGCACATCGGCGCGGTCGAGTACCTCAACCGCTACCCGGGGCTGTGGAACAATGCCCACGAATTCAAGGTCGCCCGCGCCATGGTCGACTCGGATCCGTTCGGGGCGTACCTGCGGTCGAAGCCGGGCAGCGACGGCGCCGATCCGAAGAACACCTACCACTGGATCAAGGAGGTGGCGCAGAGGTGGGGCACGGCGGAAGGCCGCGAGTCCTCCGCCGAGGACGTACGCAAGTTCTACTACGAGCTCGAGCAGTACTACCAGTCCGACTTCTCCTCCTACAGCGACCAGTCGAGCTACCTGGATCGCGATGGCAACCACCGGCACGGGAACAACGAACTGGACGGCGTGCTCGACCGGGACGGTCCCGGCACCCCCTTCCGCGTGGAAGAGACGGGCTACGGACGGCGTTTCCAGTGGTCGGGAGACCGTTCGGGGAGCAAGCGGGCCGACGCCCGGACCAGGATCGGTGAGCTGACCGAGCTGTTCGACGAGGCGGTCGCCGCGGAGGACGCCCGGGTGAGCGGGACCGGCGGCGCGCTGCGGCGGCCCGGGCTCGCGACCATCCCGGAGGAAACCGAGGCCATCGAATTGGCCCAGCTGCCGCGCGCCGGGAGTGACGACGCGAACGGGGCGCACGGCGAGCATCGCCACGACGCGGACCAGCACAACGACCAGCACGATGAGCAAGCCGTCGGCCACGACCGGAACGGGGCTGGACCACACCCGGCGAATCCGTATGAGGAGCGAGTCGCGCACGCGCGCGAACTCGTCGAAGAGGTGAACACGGCGCGCGAAACCGCGGTCCGTGCGAACGCCGAGACGCTGAATTCGGCTGAGCGGGCACGCAGCAGCAGGGTACGCGTCGAGCGCTTCACCCATGAAGCGCGCGGTGCCGTTTTCAGCGCCGGCGAGGCGCATGACGCGGCCGTGCGGCGGGTGCGAGAAGCCCGGGCCCAGCACGACGACATGCTTCGCCAGCAGGCCGAGCTGGCCACTGCCGGGCTCCGGATTTCCCACCGCGAGCGGGAAATCGGCCAGCGGATCGACACGGCGGCGCGGGACTTCGCCGCCGCCCGGCGGGCGGGCCCGGAGGCAGCCCGGGCCGCCGAGGACAACCTCCGGGGTCTGCGGCAGCAGGCGGTCGAACTGGACCGGGCAAAACGGGAGAACGTGGTGCGGCGGGCGGCCGCGGACACCGCCGTGGACGTGACGAACCAGCGGATCGCCGCGGCTGTGACCGCCGCCGCCTCGGTTCAAGATTCCGTGCGCGCGGTGACGGCCGCGCTCGACGAGGTGAACAAGGCCGTCGCCGAGACCGACAAGGCGGTCGCCGAGGCCGGTGCCGCGTTCAACCGGACCACCGGTCATCTCGCCGCTGCCGAGTCGGCGAAACGGGCGATGGACGACGCCGTCGAGATCGCGAGGACGCACGCCGCGAACACACGCCGGGCCGATGCCGAGTTCTCCCGGCTCACTGCCGCCGCCGAGGCGGGGCGGGAACGAGTCGCCGAACACGACGGGCCCGCCTGGCGAAGCGATGCCCTCCGTCAGCGGATCGCCGAGGTCGAGGATCGGATTCGCGCGCTGCCGGACGGGATGGCGAACCCGCGCCTGGCCGATCGGCACAGGGAACCCGGGGACGAACCGGGCGAACTCGACCGGCGGCACGAGGAACACGCCGCCCGGATCGCCGAGACCCGGGCCGAGGGCGCCCGGCTCGCCCGGCAGGCGGACGAAGCCGAAGCCCGCCGGGACGACGCGCTGAAGCGATTCGATGAACACCTCGAGCAGGTGCGGGCCCGGCGGGACGAGGCGCGGACGGCCGCAGCCGACGCGAGTACTTCGCGAGAGCGGGCGAAAAAGGCCGAAGGCGACGCCAAGGAGGCCGAGAGCGAGGCGAAGAAGGCCGCCGAGAAGGGTTCGCGCGAACGTGCTCTGGCCATGCTGGCGCACAGCCCGATCCCGGCCGAGTTGGAGATCGAGACGCTCGGCAGGCCGGCTCTGGTCCCCGAACCGGGAGCCCCGGCGCGCCGGGATCACCAAGAGCAGGTTCGGACCGGGCTCGCTGCGCTGGGCGAACACGGCCTCGCGGACGCGCTCAACGCCGGGCGCTTCACCTTCGACACCCCGGGTGGCGAGGTCGCCGCCGTGCTCAGCGCCGTGCTGGACCGGCCGGAGGAGCAGGCCCCGGCTCCGCACGAGCAGCCGGAGACCGTCAAGAAGGAAACCGCGACCGAGACCTCGGTCCCGCATTCCTCGGCGACGTCGGCCGGCCTGCCTGTCCGTGTGCCGTTGCTGGTCATCTCCCCGTTCGACCCCATCGGCGCGACCGGAGTGGTCCGGCCCGTCGTTTACGTGGGCGCGACGATGCGGCGGACACAGAAGTTCGACGTCACGACGACGGTGAGCGGCAGCAAGGGTTACGGCAGCGGTGAAACCGAGCGGAAGAACCACGTCCGGACCACCATGGTCGTCAAGGTGGAGGCGCCGGGCCGGGAGCCGGTGCGGTTCTCCTACCCGGTGGGCCTGCGCATTCCGGAGATCGTCCGGACCGAGCCGGCGTCGGTGCGGGCGCCCGAAGGCGCTTCGGCGCTGCGGCCGCGGCCGGTGGACGTGCCGCCGGAATTCGTCCAGCACCTCGGCGCGTCACCGGACGGGCTGGAGGCGTTGCGGAACCTGCTGCTGACCGACAGCCACGAGCCGGTGCGCGTCGACGTGGCCGGCACGGTCAAGCAGCTCACCCCGGCCGGTGACGCCCGGCTCACCTATTTCGGCGCCCTCGGTGCCGACACCACGCGAACCTCGACCAACGCCACCGGTTCGTCGCTCGCCAAAGGCAGCGACGCGACCGCGGGTGGTGGTGTCGCCTTCGGGACCAAGAGCTTCTACGCCGGTCCGGTCCTGGACCTCAGCACCGGACTGACCGACGGAATGATGCCGGGTGCCGAGCACGCCACCGCGCACACCGGTACCGACACCGAGCTGATCTACCGGGTCGATCGGCGGATCCGGATCGAGCCCGCACCGGTGGACCCGCCGCGGCCCGGCGTCCGGGGGCTGAGCAGGCAACTGGTCCGGGAGGCGACGGACCGGTCGCGCGGACGGGCCGGCTCCGCGCCGGAGAGCCGGACGGAGGGCATCGAGGAAACCGTGTCCAGCACGGTCGGCGTGCCGGTGTGGCAGGCCCGGCGGCTCGGTCTGCCCGTGCCGCCGCATCTGGCGGGTGAAACTCCCGTGCGACCCGGGCCCGCACCGGAGGAAGAATGGGGGCGCGGCTATGTCGCCGGAAAGGACGACATCAGCGCGGTTCGCACCGAGCGTTTCTTGCCGCGGCTGAAAGAAGGGCTCGGAGAAGTGGCGGCCGCGGCGATCGACGCGAAGTTCGACACCCAGGACAAGGCCAAGGAAGCCATCTACAACGCCCAGCACGGCGGTGACTTCGTCGAGTGGGAACAGGACGGGAGGAAACACCGCCTGGTCATCCACGCGGAGGCGCTGGCGCCGGAGTCCACCCACCCGTCCGGCCGGTTGACCGTGAGTGTGGAAGACAAGCACGCCGAGCAGTTCCGCCGTGCGGTCGAGTCCACGCGCGGCGGCCGGGCCGGCGCCGGTGCGGCGTACCGGCCGGAGGACGCGAACGGCCTGCGCTCGCGCCAGGCTCCCTTTTTCGGTGTTGCGGGCACCTGGGAATACGGGTACCCGAGCAAGGCCGGATACACCGGCAAGGACGGCCGGGCCAGCAAGTACGAGGGCGGGATCGAGGAATACGACGCGGGGCTCCGCTTCATCGTGCGGCACGAGCAGCCGCGAGGCCCGAACTGGGCGCAGCGGTTCTTCTTCGGCGGCCGGATGCTGGGCGGACCGGACGCGGAGCACGGGGCCGCCGGTCCGGCCAGGGACGAGGTCGACCAGGCCCGGCGGACGGGCGAGCCGGCCGCCGGGCCCGTCCGGACCTTCCGGACGGACGACGCCTTCACCGCCACCACCTCCTCGGGCAAGCTGTCCTGGTCGGCCCGGCCGCTGCCGGCCAGCACGATGGCTCCCGGCGTCTTCCTCACTCACGAGCCCCCGCAGGCCGGGCGGATGGCTGCCGACCGCGGTCTCGGGACCTTCGCGAACGTCGAACACGTCCACATTCCGCCGCACCTGCTCGACGGCCTGAACATCGCGACCGCCAAACGGGTCGAGCCGCTGCCCGGCGGAGCGCATCAGGAAGGGGCGGTGCGCCGGAAACCACCGATGGGCAGCGGGAACTGGCCGGCCCCAAGGCAGGAGCGGATCACCGACGGGGCGGGCCATGACTACCGGTACAAGCATTCCGTGGCCGGGCGGTTCGACACCGCGACCGGAGAGGCCGTCCAGCACCAGTTCGGGCGTACGGGCGCGCGGGCAATCGCGAGCCAGGCCCTCGACGGCAGGCCCACCGGCACGGGCAAGATGCACGAGTCCGGCCGGCTGCAGGACTTCAACAGCGAGCTGGCAGTGCGGAGCGAATATTCGGGGACGCGGCTGATCAAGGTCAACCACGAGGACCGGACGCTCAAGCACAACGAGTCCGGCGAAAACCTCGCCAGCGGGGGCCGGACGACGAATCTCGGGTTGGACGCCGGGCTGTCCGCGTCGGTCGAACTCCGGCGCGCCGGCCAGGTGGGTCCCCGGTTGCAGGCATTGTTCGGCGGCTTGTGGAAGCGGGGCAGCAGCGAGTCCGGCGAGCTGACCGTCGGCGCCAAGCAGACCTTCGACTACCAGGGCCCGACCGCGTACCTGGTGCAGGACGTGCGGTACCGGCTGGCCGCGGACATGAGCCTGCGCAACCTGTTCAAGACCAGCCACTTCGATCCGCTGCCGGTGACCGTGGACGTGCCGAACGGCCGGGTGGTCGAGGTGCCTGTCGCGGATGCGATCGAGCACTTCCGGGCCCAGGGGCTGGAAGTGCCACCGGAGCTGGCCGCCGCCGCGCCCGCGCCGAAGCCGCTGGTCACCGAGCAGGCGCAGACCCTGCTGCCCGACGGCGCGGGTTATGTCTCCTACAGCGACACCAGGGTCGCCAGGTCGGCACTGGCCGGCGACCCCGGCCTCCGGATCACCGGTCCGCTCGACGAACTGGGTGTGCGGTCGAAGACGTGGCGGGCGGAGATCGTCCGCCAGGTCGAGGCTCATCTGTCCACTCCGGACGGACATGAGTGGCTGCGCGACGTGCTGCCCGGCGAGCAGGGCCAGGGTGGGGTGCTCTCGGTGGCCAAGCCCGGTGCCGGTAGGCAAGACGTCGTCCGCGTCCACGTCACCGGACGTCCGGTCGGGCCGTCGCGCGTGCTGCCCGGTCCGGAGAAGCTGAGCGTCGCGCCCTACGTCACCTCCGCGGTCCAGAAGAAGCGCAGTACCCAGTACGGCGGCGGTGCCGAGTTCTCAGCCGGGTTCGTCGGCGACGAGCAGTCCTCCGGTGCCACCGGAGCACTCGGCACGCGGGTCCTCGGCGGCAGCTGGAACCGGAAGACCGAGCACGTCACGCCGGAGAGCGAAAGCACGAAACGAACCACCCAGGCCCAGTTCAAGAACCCCGGCATGACCCGGCACGGGTACGAGTTCGAGCTGCGATTTTCCCGGCACCAGGCCCCGATGCCGATGCTGGACGCCACGACGCTCGGGATGGTGAACCGGCTCGCGAGCGGCATGTTCGGCGGAGTCGGCCTGCGCGGCTGGGACAAGGTGGCCGTCACCCCGGTGCGGTTGCCCGGCGAGGTCCACCTCATCTCCCCGGGCACCGCCGCGTCACCGCCGCTGGCCCGGCCGACGGGGGCACCGGGTTTTTCGGTCGAGCCGCGCCCGCTGGCCGGCGAACCATTGTTCGGGCCGACGGATGGGATCCGCGTCGAAAAGCTCGGCTCCGACGTGGCCGCGGACGCGCGCACCACGATGTACGCGCTCATGTCGGACAAGCCGTTGCCGCGCGGCGGACAGCTCACCCGTCAGATGCTCGCCGAAGCGGCCGGGACGGTTTCGGAGTACACACGCCCGGGCAGCATCGCGGAACACTCCCTGCACAACTTCGTCAAGGGCTCCTCGATGCACAACGCGTCGACCGACATCTTCACCGGCGGCTCCTATCAGCTGTCGAAGATTCTGGGGCGCAAGCACACCTGGTACGACTCGCGGTTCGACGCCGAAATCGGCGGAAGGCTTCGGCCGGACACGTTCCGGTTGATCGGCCCGCTACCTGGGGAGGACCCGGTCAGCCTGAGCCGTGAAGTCGAACAGGCAGTTCCGGACGGCGCCACGACCACCACTGCCACCAGCACCGGCCCGGCCGCGGCCGGCTGGGGCGGAAACTCGCTCGCCACCGCTACGCCGCAGGCGAGCGAGGCGATCGGGCAGGACCGGATCGCCGCGACGGCGGGCAAGACCAGTCTGACCACCGGGGTGAGCTACTCTGGCCGGTCCTACCTGTTCAGCGCCGGCGCCGACCTGAAGTTCACGGTGCGCAAGTACGGGTCCAACCGGACCCGGGACGTGGTCGCTGCGGCGAGCGACTGGATACGGGGCCGGGCGCACCAGCCGGAAGCCCCGGTGCGGATGCGCACGGCTGACGACGCCCTCCAGGTGCGGCTGGCGGAGAACACTGCGCTGGAGCGCGGCGTGCTCACGATCGCCGACGTATGGCAGCACCAGGGTCTGCGGCCGGACGACGGGCTGACCGTCACGCGTACGCCGGACGGCGCGGTGTTGCACCGGAGCGACCGGCCCGCGCCGCTGGCACCGGAGCCGATGGCGGGCGATCGTCACCTGCGGGTGGCCGACGGCGTCACCGCGCGGGAGCTGGAACACTTCCTGATCGGCCTCCGGGAGGATCTGCGACCGGCGAGCCACAGCTGGGATGCCGAACCAGCGGAGACCGACCCGCCGGAAACGGGACGCCAGGGTTCGGACATCCTCGACGATCTGGTCCAGAGCCCCGGGAACGTGCTTTTGCCACCGCGGGCACCCGCGGTGGGCCGCAGGCAGGATTCCGGGGTTCCGGCACTGGCCGGCGCGCTGGACAACGGCCCCGGCGCCCCGGTGCCCGAGGCGAGGCAAGATCTCCGCCGGGGCTCGGACAGTGCTGTCGAAAACCTGTACTCCGGCTACCGGTTCGAGGAAGCTCACCGGCCCGCACCACTGCGCGACGAATACGCGTTCTGGACCGACGACGAGCCGTCGCCGGATTCGGTGTCGCCGGGGCACGGAAGGCCTGAGGCGCCGGCCGGTGATTCACAGCGCCGGATTTCGGACGCGTCGTCGGAGGATCTGTACTCGGATGACCGGCTGGCGCCGCCGGACGAACGTCAAGCCGTCCAGCCTGGCGATTCCAGTGATCCACCGTCTGCTCGAGATGAGATGAGGCCGGAGGGCGCGAAGGCCGAAGGGCCGGATCGTCGAGCCCGGCAGGACTGGGAGCAGACCTGGCTGGCCGCCGACCGAACCTACGGCCTGGGGGAGCGTCAAAGCAGCGGACCTCCGGCGCCTCCGGAAGGCGGCCGGACCGGAGCGTTCGGGCTTTCCCCGAAGCCCGGCGAAAGCCCTCGTATCGCCGGCGCCGAACGGGTCAGTCGCGTGGCCGGGCCGCGGTCCGGGCCGGACGACAGCGGCTTCACCGGTGGGTCTCCCCACCGGCTCGCGCTGAGCAGCTTCCCGGACAAGGCCGCCGCGGCGGCCGATTTCCGGCGGCGCCACCCGCTGGCCGCCAGGGTCAACAAGCGCGACTTCGACAACCGCGTCCCGGGCCGCCGGATGAACTGTGTCGCCGCGATCATCCAGCACGCGAAGACCCGGGACACCGGGGAACCGCACGAGGCGGGTCCGAGCGCGCCCGTACGCACCGAGGACTTCGAACGGTCCATGGCAAGGAAGCTCACCGACGTCCGCGACTTCGACACGGTCGACCGGCTGATGACGCACCCGGACCTGCCGCGCGGCGCGCAGGCGGCGATCGTCAGCGGGGCCGGCGCTGGGACGGGCCACGGCATGCTGATCGCCTCCGGTACCGAGCGCGAGGTCGAGTATCACGACTCCCAGAAGGGCACCTACGGGGACGACCGGCAGCGCCCGGAGTACGTCGGAATGTCGTTGCTGCTCGAAGACGAATGGCGGGAGCCGGTGTACAACCCGCTCCCGGAGCCGGAACGCGGGGATCCCGTGCGGGTCGCGGGTGCCCGACCGTCGAGGGAGCAACCGTTCGAGCTCGCGTCGCAGGGCGTGCTCGCGCACGAAGCACTGGGCGACCGGCAACAGCGGGAGCTGGACAAGCACGGTGCGGTCGCGCTACTGACCGAGGGTGAACCCGGGTCCGTCCCGAACCTCGTCGACGCGCTGAAACTGGGCCTCGACCCGCGGATTCCCGGCGAGTACGAGCGGATCACCGCCGCGCTGGACAAGATCTCGCGGCAGCAGAAGACGGCCGGCCTGTTCGCCGGGCAGGGACGGGCAGGGGCCGGACCGGCTCAGGTGGCCCGCCGGGCCGGTCTCCGGGTGCATGTGCTCGGCGCCGACGGCACGTGGCGGTCCCACGGGCCGGTCGGCGGCCGGCCCGTGCACGTGCTGACCGCCGAGGTCGACGGCCGGCCGCGCTACCTCGGCGTGAAACAAGTGCGCCACCTCGGCCTCCCGGACGTCAGCTACCCCGGCTCGACCAAGGTCGTGCGGGACCGGGTGACCGGCGTGGTGCACCGCGGCGAGTTCGAGGTCGAGCCGATCGCGGGCAGGCACTACGTGCGGATCTACACCGCCGTCTACGGCGCGGCCGAGCCCGGCTCGGGGTTCAAGGACGTGCACCAGTCCGCGGACGGCGAGGTGTCGGTGCACACCGGCGGCGCGGAAGGGCTCTGGGCGGGCGCTGGGCGTCCGATGCGCGCGCTCAAATGGCTGGAAAAATACCGGCACCAGCAGATCCGGCAGGGCGAGCAGCACCGTGCCCCGTTGCTGCGGTCCTACCTGGTACCGCTGGCGGAGTACACGGAGATCACCAAACGGGCCCTCCCGGAGGACCGGGCGCCGAGGGACCGGACCAGGAATTCCGACCAGAGCGCCGACGTCAACCAGTTCAACCTGCGCGCCGGAGAGCTGGAGAGGCTGAAGGAGCACGTACTCGGCGGCTCCCTGGTCACCTACGTGCGCACCGCGCAGGACGAGCAGGGCGCGCGCGCTTCCGGCCGGTCCGGCCGGGTGGAGCGGGCGTCGGATCTGTACGCGCGCCTCGGCATCAGCACCGACTTCGACTCCACCGCGTTCGGCCGCGACCTCGACCCGTGGTTCGCCTGGTCGAAGGACAGCGACGGCAGGTGGGAAGCCGCCTTCCGCAACGATCCGGTCGAACTGCGGGAGCTGGCGAGCAGGCTGAACCGGATGTATGTCCTGTGGACCGACCCGCGAGCCTTCGACAATCCGGCGAACTCGGCGTACTTCGAGCCGGACGAGTTCATTCCGGACCCGAGCCGGAACACCGGCGGCGACCGGGCGGCCGCCGCCGCGCGGCCCGATCCGGCCCGGCTGCGCGCGGAGACCAACCGGTTCGTCAACACGCAGCTGGCTTTCGGCGACAGGTTCGGCCGGATCGCCGAGGACGTCGCGGACCGGGTCGGAGAGTCCCTGGACGAAAGGCTGGCGCGGCCGCCCCGGATCGACAACCGGGTCGTGTACCTCGAGGTGCGGGACGCCCTGGAGAACGTCGCCCCACACGTCGCCCCACGCGCCGCCGGAATCATGCGTGCCATGAACCGCAAGCCCGGCAGCAGGCTGGACGGCTCGCCCGCGGTCGTCCTGGCCGACCTGAAGCGGTGGATCACGCACGGATCCAAGCACCATCCGGGGAAGAAGGGCTTCCACGAGAACGTGATCGGCCCGCTGGCGCGGGAGCTGACCGAACAGGTCTTCACCGACAGCCGGTTCGCCGCGCTGGACGCGCCTGCCTTCCGGAAGGAGGTCGCCGGTGTCGTGCACGAGGAATTCTTTTCGGCACTGGAAGACGGCTTCGCGGCGCTGGTCACGGATCCGGCCGCGGCCGCCGGCCTGGAGCAGGAGAACAACCGCGGCCGCAACCGCGGCTGGCTCAACGGTCCCCGGCTCACCCGGTTCCTCGCCGGCGTCGCGGAAGACGTGCGGGACAGCGAGGAGGTGCGGACCGCCGTGCGGACCGCCGAACTCGCGGCCGACCCCTGGAAGGTGCGCGAACTCGTCGAGGACCAGGTCGCCGAGCGGGTGCGCGCGGAGGTGTTCGACGGCGTCCTGTCCCAGGACCTGATCGACCGCACACCAGGGCAACTGCGGCAGCTGATCCGGAACCATCTCGACCCGCTCGGCCGGCGGACCCGGGACGCGCTCGCGAGTGCGTCCGGCCCGCTGAGGCTCGTCGACCGCGGGCTCCGGGAGGAACTGGCCGGGCGCGTCGGCGACCAGGCCGCCAAGCTGGTCGGCGACGGCGTGAACGCAGCAGTGCTGCGGAAGGTGACCCGTGAGGAAGCCGGCACCCTGATGACGGAACAGGTGCCGGAGATGGCGACGGTGGCCGAGATCGGTGCGGCGATGGCCGCCGACGAACGGCGGAACAGGCTCGACTTCGACCACCGCACCGCACCCGGGGAACCGTTCCCCAACGACTTCGGCGACCAGTTGGTGCGCTACCGCAGGGGCTACACGCAGAAGAGCGACCCGGACGCGTTCGCGTGGCAGCGGCAGTCCGGCGACGGCCTCCGTGGCATGGTCGAGGACGCGCTGTCCTCCCCGGAGCCGCCGGGGCCGCACGTCGTGAAGGATCTCCTGGACACGCTGCTTCACGATTTTCCGGAACTGGCGAAGAAGTACGCGGAACCCGTCAAGCTCGCGCACTCCGATCCCTACCGCGTCCACTTCCTGAAGGTGGCGGGTCAGCTGCTGAAGCTGGTGCACGGGGAGAACGAAGCCGATCGGTTCGTCTCCCGGGAGGCAATGGTCAAGCTGGTTCTCCTGCACGACATCGACAAGGCCAACTCGAAACTGCTGTACGGCGACTCTCCGGCCCGCCACGATCGGGAGGGCGAGCACCGGGGTGCGGTGCGCTACCTGAATCGGTACGAGGGGATCTTCTCCACCAGGCGTGATTTCCTGATCGCCCGCAGGATGGTCCACTCGGATCCGATCGGGAGTTACCTTCGCGGGGGGAATCACCGGCTCACCGCCGAAGGGGCCTACCGGTTCATCGCGAATCTCGCCCGTGAGGCCGGCGGTCCGGACGGCGGGCAGGCCACCGCGAAGGACGTGCGGAAGTTCTTCCGGGAGTTCCTGCAGTACTACCAGGCCGACTTCTCGTCCTACAGCAACCAGTCGTCCTATGTGGACCATGACACCGGCGAGGTGCGCACCGGTGCGCGGTCCGGCCTGCCCGAGGTCCTGCGGCGGGAGACCCCGGACGGGCGCTTCCTGACCGAGGATTCGGCCGAGGGAAGGCTGTTCCGCTGGAACGCGAGCTATGGTGACCTGATCACCAGGCTGGAGCGGCTGTTCGACGACGCCGTCACGCTGGAGGGAATGGTCCACGAAGCCGTCACCACCGACATCTCTGCCGTCCTTGGCGACGGCGTGGCCGAACCGGGGGACAGCCGTACCTCCCGGCCCGAGGCAGCCGGGGGAACCCCCGATCGGCCCGGCACCACCGCGGCGGCGGAGCCGATGCGGGACGCGGACGGCATCGCGATCGGGGCCGTCTTCCGCCCGCCCTCGTGGCGGGTCCCCGCCGGCTTCGGGCGAGGGCCGAGAGTAGTGCAGATCCTCTCCGGGGTGTCTTCCGGGCAGTTCTCCGACGAATTCCTGACCGGGATGCGGCGAGCCGGATTCACCGGCGAGGGATATTTCGGTGCTGGGCCGGGGCTCCCGCCGCCGGTCAGCGTCCCGCCCGCCGGTCAGGAGCAGCACGCCGATCGCGAATCCCGCGGCGGGGCGGCGGCGCCGAGCGAGTGGTACACCGAAGACGAGACGAACGAGCTACCGCGGAGGACCAGGCGATGATCGACGAACCGGGCGGGCCGGCGGCGCGCTGGCTGGACCGAACCTACGGTGGCCTGGTCACCGTCGCCGATCAGCCATTTCTGGAGGACGAGCGCTCCTGGCTGGTCGGCTGCGCCTACGCGGACGCGCCGGGACCGCTGCTCGCGGTCAGCCTCGTCGTGCCCAAGGACGGTGGTGAACCGTTCCCGGCTTCGAACGCCGCCCCGGTGGACGAGACGGTCAACCTCGCCGAGGGCTGGCAGTGGCGGATCAACGCGCGCGGCTGCCTGGTGGCAACGGGCGCTGCAATCGCCAACCACCCGGCCTCCGCGCTGCCGTGGCGTCCGTCCGACGAGGCACCGGGCTGGTGGGATCGGCTGCTGACGACGCACTTCCCCGGAGCCGAGGTGGCCGGCTGCCAGAGCTGGGACGAGGTCGCCGAGGCGATGCTCGCGGGCGGTCCGGACTCCCGCGGCGCGGTGTGGCTGCGCCGGAAGTCCGGCGGGGCGGAGCTGACCGGCCACCTGCTCTACGCCTACTGCGCCGAAGCCGAGGCCTGCTTCGTCGACGGGCAGCGCGGTGCTCCCGCGGATCTGGACGATGACGAGGTCGGCGAACTGGTGCTGGCCCGGTTCCACCGTTCCGGAGCGGACCGGGCGCAGGCCGGGATGCCGACGCTGGCACCGGCGCCGGACTTCGCGGCCGCCGTCGAGAAGGCGCAGCGCTGGCTCGATCTCGCCTATGCGGGCGAGGTGGCGATGGTCGACCCGGACCCGGCCGACGAGCTCGATCGCGGCTGGCTGTTCGCCTGCGCCGCTCAGCGGTTCCTCCGCACCGGTGACTGGCGCGACCAGCTGCTGGACGCGGCGCTGGTGGTGCCCAAGACCGCCGGAGACGAGCCATTCGGGCTGCCCAACGACGATCCGTGGACCTGGTTGCGAGCCTGGGACGCCGGCGAACCGGGTCTGCCCGAGCCCCCGGAGCCCGCGACGGCGTCCTGGCTGGAACCGGCGACCCGGGAACTCGGCGCGCTGCGCGGCGCGGGCAGCTACGAGGACTGGGGTGGCGCGCTGGCCGACCTCGACGGCCTGTCCGACGGCGAGCGGGCGCTGGTCTGGCTGCGGCGGCGCGACCGCCGGGGCCGGGAGACCGTCGGCAACCTGCTGATGGCCGTCAAGGAGGGCGAGGCGCTGCGGCTGATCGACTCGCGGGCCCCGGAGCCTGTCCTCGACCAGAATCCGCTGGCCCTGCACGTCCTCCGGTTTACCGGGCCCACCCGGTGAGCGGACGGGTGGCGCCGGGGGAGTGGACCTTCCTGCTCGACCCGGGGTGGATGCCCGCCGGCCCTGGCCGCCAGCCGCCGGTCGCGGCGGTGGTGGGTGGCTGGTTCGTTCCCGGCGACGGTGGAGTGAGCCTTTTCCGCCCGAATCCCGGCTACCGGCCCTCCCGCCCCGGACTGCCCACCGATCCGGTCGACGAGGCCCTGCACCGTCTCGTCTTCGGCGGGGGCGACGGTGAGGAACTGCTCACCGCGCTTCCGGAGGTGCTGTTCGGCCTGGCCGTGACCGCGAACAGCGCCCCGGTCGTGGCTCCCGCCCCGGACGGCGTGCCGTCGATGCTGGTCGTCACCGCCCCGGTGCACCGCGACCGGGTGCGCAGTCCCGGCTGGCGAAGGGCGACGATCGCGGAACTCGCCGGAACGCTGCCGTCCGAGGGGGTGGACGTGCTGCTCAACCCTGGCGCCCCCGCGTCGATCCGGCTGACCGCCGGCGCGATCCGGGAGGTGGGGGCACCCGGCCCCGGCGCGGTGGTCACCGTGCGTCCCGACGACAGCGATTTCTGGGCCGACGACGTCTTCAGCGCGCCCGCGCCGGGCCAGGGAGGCTGAGCACGGGCGGGCCGGTAGCCCGTGCCTTCGGGCAGATTTCCCGGCGGAACATCACCGGCCGCCGGTTCGCCGGCGCCCGGATTCCCGATGGCTGCCTAGCGTCGGCAGCACAACGCCGAGATCGCACGACCGAGAGGAATCCGATGTCCTTGCTGACCCGATTGCGCCGGATGGGCCACCCGGCGGCGAACGGCTTCGTGACCGAGGTCGGCGACGTCCTCGTGGTGCGGGCGGCCGGCGACGGCACGGCCGGGGCCCGGGAACTGGCCGCGACGCTGCCCGCCGACCCCGGACACCAGGTGGTCGTGGCGGATCTGCCGCCCGGGGCCCCGATCGAGAGCTGGGAGTCGTTCGCGGCCGCGTTGCCCCGCGACCGGCGTCCGCTGCGGCTGGTGCCCGGGCGGCGGCCCCTCGAGATCGGACAGCCGGTCCCGCCGTGGCTCGCCCGGCGGCTCGGCCGTCCGGTGCTGGCCCCCTTCGGCCGGGTGTGGCCGGGTGCTGGGGGCGCCTTGTTCGTGCATTCGGGGCCGCGGACCGGCTGGGGATGGTTCCGGCCGGGGCAGCCCGCGACGTGGGCGGCGAAGCGCTTTCCCGCGCCGGGATGGGAATCGTCCGCGCTCGCGGAGGTCGTGGCGGCGGGCTCGGACGCGGTGGCCGAACCGCTGCCCGCCGGGATGTGGATCCGGCCGAAGGGCCCGGACGCGCGGTTCGCCCGCGAACGTCTCGCGCTGATCGGCATGGTGCCTGCCCGGCCGGGCACGCCGGTGCTGGTGGTGGGCAGCGCCGAAGTCCCCGGCTTGGCGCCGAGCACCATCGCGGCGTTCTGGCGGACCCTGCCCCCGGAGATCCGCGGCGCGGCGTGGTTCGCGGTTCATGGCGGTCTCGCGCTACCTCGGGACCGTTCGGCCGGCGCCGTGCTGGCGGCCGCGATCGATTCGGAAGTGTTGTGTTGCAATGGAATTCCGGTCGGCTCCCCGGATCGTCCCCAGGCGATCGTGCCGCAGGCGGATGGCGGTCCGGGACGGGCGGACTTCGTCCGGGTGTTCGCGTACCGGCCGGGCGAGGCCCGGCCCCGGCTACGCGCCCAGCACGCACCGCTCGGGGACCTGCCCGAAATCGTGCCGGGCGCCTACCGGTACGCCGCCGACGTGGCGGTCGAGGTCATTCAGGCCGGGCTGTGGGTCCGGCCGGTGGAAGGCGAACGCGCGGGTGGAAGCAGCGACGCGATCCGCGCGGTCCCGCAGGATCCGGCGAGCACGCTGGTGCTCTACGACGGCGCCGGCTCCGCGAAGCCCGGCCGGCTGCGGACCGTGGCCGAGGATCTGGTCAGGACACTTGAACTGAACGCGCGAATTCCAGCGCGGGCGCACTCCTTCGATTCGCTTTCGGCGGTTGCGGAACACACCTCTTGCCTACCGGTTACGCCGGTGTCGGCCGAGGGCAGAGCCGAGGCGACGGCGAAGTTGCGTGTCCTGGCTCCGGCGCCAAGCGAACCGATGGCGTCCGTGGCCCGGGAAGTCGATCCGGACGGGCGCACCGCGCGAATTCATGTGCGCTCGGTGCCTGCCGCCGACCCTCCCGGCGAACAACCAGGCCCGGCGGAGCCGACGATCCGGATGGCGACCCAGCCGAAGCCCGCCGACGCTGGCGCCGGGAACGGGGAACCGGAACCGCCGTCGGCGGGCGGTGGGGAAACGGCGTTGCCCTACCTCTCCCGGATGATGGAAACCATGGCGCTGCCGGTACCGGCAGCGCTGAGGTCCGCCGCGGCGGACCTCAGCGCCCCGTTGTCTCAGCTGTCGGCCCGGCTGGAAGGCAAGCTCCGGTGACCGGCGCTGCCGAGCGGGATCAGGTGCGGGTGCTGGTCGACCCCGCCTGGAAGGCGGCCGAGGACGCTCCCGAACCGCTCCTCGAAGCCCTGGTCGGGGCCTGGCCGATACTCCCGGACGGCAGCCGTGACCGGTTCCGGTCGAATCCGTCCTACCGGCCGTCCGCTCCGGGCCTGCCCCTCGACCCGGTGGATGCCGTGCTCGGCGCGATCGCCCGCGGCGCGGCCGGGGCGGACGATTTGCCCGCCCTGCTGCGGGACGCCGAACTCGGCGTCGCGGTCGACGAACGGGGCGTCGTGATCGTGCGTCCCGCGGCCGACGGGACGCCCTCGGCGATGGTGACGACCGCCTACGGTCACCGTGAACGAGTCCCCGCTGCGGACTGGCGGACGGTGTCGCTGGCGGAACTGGCCGAGGCGCTCCCGGAACACGGCGTCGACGTGCTGCTCAACCCCGGTGCGCCGACTTCGCTGCGGCTGTACGCGGACGCCGTCCGCGGCCTTGCCGTCGAGGACCGACCCAGCTGATCGATTCCGTGAAGCCGGTGTTGGCGGCCGTGGGCAATGAGTGTTCGTCTGCTGGTCAGGCCGGACGCGCTTCGAAATCGCGTCGCCTCTGGAGGGGCCTGGCTGATCGGCAGCGGATTCCGGCGACCGTCGCGACATCGCTGTTCGACCGAGGTGGCGGAGCGGCGGTGAGGACGTCGGCGAGCGGGCCGTACTGGCACAGGCCCGTCTCGGCCGGGCCGCCTGCCCGTACGAGCCGGGCAGCGACCGCGCGCCGAAGCCCCGCTGCGGGGCCGGCCACCCCTACCGCGAGACGTGGCGGGGACTGCCCGTCGATAATGGTGCGGCCATGCTTCCGGACTTTACGGGCACCCGACGCGGCCGGTGGACAGTCGCGCCGGCCTGTGGCACGGTGCGAAGATCGGGTCCAACTCACGGAGCACCCGACCGGGCAAAGGAGAACCAGGCTTGGCAGAGGGGTGGCGCTTCCGTCTGCTGGGACCCCTGGAGGTCCGCTACGCCGGCGTCTCGATACCCGTCGCCGCGGCCAAACAGCGGGTGCTGATCGCGGTCCTCGCGCTCGCGGCCGGTGAACCCGTCACGGTCGAGCGGCTGATTGCCTGCCTGTGGAACGACGTGCCGCCGTCCGGGGCTCGCAATACGCTGCAGAACCACGTGTTGCGGCTGCGTCGCACCCTCGCCGTCGGTACCGGGCCCGGTGTCCTGGTCAGCTCGAGCGCCGGCTATCGCCTCAATGTCGATCCTGACCTCGTGGACGTGCACTGCTTTCGCTCGCTGGTGCGTTCGGCGCGGTCCAACACGACCGCCGGTGAGGCGGAAGCGGGTGTGGCCCTGCTGGACGAGGCGTTGAGACTGTGGCGGGGGGAGCCGCTGGCGGACGTGCCCAGCGACCTGCTTCACCGGGAAACGGTACCGGCGCTGGCCGAAGCGCGGCTGGCCGCCCGGGAGCAGCGGATCGCCCTCGACCTGGACCTCGGCCGGCACCGGGAACGGGTCGGCGAACTTGTTGAACTGACCAACGAACACCCGCTGCAGGAGCGGCTGTGGGCACAGCTGATGCTCGCTCTGTACCGGTCCGGGCGGACCGCTGAGGCCCTGGACGCCTATCGCCGGGCTGGCCAGGTCCTCGCCGAGGAGCTGGGCGTCGACCCCGGCCCCGAACTGCACGCGTTGCACCAGGCGGTGCTGGCCAACGACCCCACCCTGGCGATCGCCGGCCCGGCGTCCGGGCCGACGGCCGGCCAGAGCCCTCCGGTGCCGCGGCAGTTGCCTCCGCTCAGCATGCACTTCGTGGGCCGCGCCGCGCAGGTGCGCGATCTCGATGCCCGATGGGAGGCCTCGAACGCCGCGCCGCTGATGGTGATCTCGGCGATCGGCGGCACCGCCGGGATCGGCAAGACCGCGCTCGCGCTGCACTGGGGGCACGCGCGTGCCGACCGCTTCCCCGACGGCCAGCTGTACGTCAACCTGCGCGGCTTCGACCCCGCCGGCATTCCGCTTCCCCCGATGACCGCGGTCCGCGGGTTCCTGACCGCGCTGGGCGTGCCCATGCAGAGCGTGCCAGCGGACCCCGACGACCAGGTCGCGCTCTACCGCTCCCACCTGGCTGGCCGGCGGATCCTGGTGGTCCTGGACAATGCCCGCGACGCGGAGCAGGTGCGGCCCCTGCTGCCCGGCGCGCCCGGGTGCCTGGTGCTGGTCACCAGCCGTGACCAGATGGCCGGCCTGGTCGCTTTGGACGGCGCTGTGCCGCTCACGCTGGACGTGCTCACCTACGACGAGGCCTTCGGCCTGCTGGTGCGGCGACTCGGCCAGGACCGCGTGACACGCGAGCGGGCCGAGGCCGACGAGCTGATCGAGGCGTGTGCCCGGCTGCCACTGGCCGTGAACATCGCCGCGGCGCGGGCCGCCCTGCACCCGGACCGGCCGCTGGCGGCCTTCGTCGGCGAACTGCGCGACGCCCACCGCCGACTGGACGTCCTGACCACGGGGGACGCCGCCGCGGACGTGCGCGTGGTGTTCTCCTGGTCCTACCGCACCCTCAGTCCCGAGGCGGCCCGCGTGTTCCGGCTGATGGGAGCGAACCCCGGCCCGGACGTCAGTCTCCTCCCGGCGGCCGGCCTGACCGGCCAGGACCCCGGCACGACCCGCCGGGCCCTGGACGAGCTGACCCGGGCCCACCTGATCAGCGAGCACACCCCAGGCCGTTACACCATGCACGACCTGCTGCGCACGTACGCCGCGGACCAGGCAAGTGCGCAGGACGGCGCCGCCGAGGAGGAAGCCGCGCTGCGGCGGGTGGTCGACTTCTACGTCCACACCGCCTGCCGGGCCGAATGCCTCCTGAACACCAACCGCGCGCCGATCCCGCTCGCCCCGCCCGCCCCGGGTGTGCACCTCGAACCGCCGACCGACGCGCGGACCGCCATGGCCTGGCATGACGCGGAATACACCAACCTGCTGGCCGCCCAGGAGGCCGCGGTCACGCACGGCTGGCACCTCACGGTGTGGCAGCTGGCGTGGTCGCTGAACTCCGCCCAGTTCCGGCGGGGAAACCGTGCCGAGCGGCTCGCGGTGTGGCAGGCCGCGCTCGAGGCCAGCACTCACCTGCCCGACCCCGGCAGCCGCATGCACGCCCACCGGCTCCTGGGTGGTGTCTACGCCGACCTGGGCCGGCACAACGAGGCGCTCGTCCACCTGCGGCAAAGCCTCGCCCTCGCCGAAGAACACCAGAACCTCGAGCAGCAGGCCGAGACCCACCGGGTGCTCGCCAGAGCCTGGCGGCTGCACCAGGACTACCGGCACGCCCTGGTCCACTCGAAGCATTCCCTGGAACTGCACCGCGCACTCGGGCAGCCGGTGGCGGAAGCCATGGTGCTCAACCAGATAGGCTGGCAGCTGGCCCAACTGGGTGAGTTCGAAGCGGCCCGCGCCAACTGCGAGGCTGCCCTCGCGATCCAGCGGCTCCAGCCCGACCCGGCCAGGATGGCACCGACCCTCGACAGCCTCGGTTACATCCTTCACCACAGTGGCCGTCACCAGGAGGCCGTGGAGTACTACGAGGAAGCCCTTGCCCTGGTCACCGATCTCGGCCATCTCAGCTACACCGCCGACGTGCTGGACAATCTCGGTCATTCGCGTGCTGCTCTCGAAGAGCACGAGCAGGCTCGTACGGTCTGGAGAAGGGCGACCGAGTTGTACTGGCAGCACGGGTACGAGGAGGCCGCCGAGCGGGTCCAGCGACAGCTCGATGCCCTGGAAGGCAGGGAAGCCCGTTAGCTGCATAAGGCGATGACGTTGGTGACACCAGCGTCAAGCCGGGCCGCTGGTGGTTGATCTCCGGCGGCAGTGGGTGGTCGATCCGCAGCTCCTCTCTGTCACGCCGCGGCGGGTGTTGCAGCGTGCTGATCGGTTGTGAGATGGCGACAGATGACCGTGGCGAGTCGCCTTTGCAGGTATCGCATGGCTTCGCAGTGTCCTTTGCCTGTTGCGCGTTTGCGCTGGCAGTAGATCCGGTGCTGGGCGTGACAGCGGACCTGGCTGAGCGCGATGAGGTGTAGGGCGTGGTTGAGCTGCCGGTCGACGGCACAGGAGAGACAGTGGCGTGTGACGTCACCGGAGGAGATCTCGATGGGCGCGGTGCCGCAGCAGGACGCGAAGCGGTTGTCGCTGGGAAACCGGTCGAGTGATCCGACACGACCAATGATGCGCGCGGCCAGGACGGGTCCGACTCCGGGCAACTGCAGCAACGCCGTCGCCGCGTCCTACACCGCGCCCGACACGTGTCGTTCCGCCGCTGCGACCTTCTTGCCGCGATGGCAGATTTCGGAGACCAGGTAGACGGCGAGGGCCCGTCGGGCAGCTTGAGCCCCGCGGGCTCGGCGGATCCGGCCGAGCAGCGCATCGGCGCGGTCGGCCGTCAATGATGCGGGTGCTCCGCCGTCTAAGGGATGTCTCGTAACTGATCTTGGAGTGCTTGCCGGTGATGGCGTGGTCAGCCGGTGGGGATGATGTTGTGCAGGGTGGCGGTGGCGGATGCGGTGTCGCCGAGTGTGCTGGCGGCGCGGCGGTAGTCGCGCGGGATGCTGAACAGGTTCATGCGGGCGAGTGTGTGTTCGACGCGGGCGCGGATCGTGTGGTGGGTGGGGTTGAGGTCTTCCTGCCAGGCTGTGAGTGGTTGCCTGTCGCGGCGTTTGCGGTAGGGCATGATCACTGCCGGGTTGCCCTGGTAGCCGCCGTCAGCCAGGATCGGGTGGCCGGTGAGTTTCTGTTCGATGCCGGAGTCGCGGTAGGCGGTGCGGTCGTTGCGGTTGCCCGGCAGCGGGTCCCCGATGGCGGGGACCAGGCGCGTGTCGGCGTCGATGGCTACCTGCAGGTTGGTGGAGTATCGGTCGTTCTTCGACGGTGCCGCCAGCCGGTGGTCGCGGGTCGGGATGAGGGTGCCGTCCACGATCGCGATCTGATCGACCCGTCGGCGGCGGACCGGGGCCAGTGCCGGCAGCGGGCCGAGGGTGTCGATGACCCGGTGCACCGCGGAGTGCGCAACCCCGGACAACGGCCCGATCTGGCGCATCCGGAGATTCGTACGCCAGTAGGTCGCCACGAGCAGTACCCGATCCGCCAGGCACAATGCCCACTGCCTGCCGGGGCGGCCGTCGGCGATGTCCTCACCACCGCGCACGGCCACCACCCGCACGAGCTTGCGGAACTGGGCGGGCTGCAACCCGGTGCACGGGTGGATCCACTCGGGGCTCGATGACCAGATCACCTGCACACGGACATCAACAACCACCCGCCGTCACAGCCATCCACCGGGTTACGAGACAGCGCTAAGGTGTATCTGGCCAGGACGTTGGTGGCGGAAGGGTTCGGGTTGACGTGAGGAGAGCCCCCGGGTGGGGTGTGGTTTGTCTAGGACCCACTCCGACCGGAGGCTCTCGTGTCTTACCGTAACGCCCGGACCACGGTTCTGGGCAGGTTACTGATTTTCCAACGTCACCGGGCGGGGTGGCCGCAGGCGCATATCGCGTCCGCGATGGGGGTCTCCTGCACGTGTGTGAAGACTGGCTGGACCGGTATGCCGCGGCGGGCGAGGGCGTTGGTCAGCGCGGTGACGGCGAGGCGGGACTTCATCCTGGAGTCGATGGAGTAGCCGACGGTCCGATTGGAGCAGGCGTCCTTGATCGCACAGAGATACAGTTTTCCCTCGGTGGCGCGGTGTTCGATGATGCCGGCAAGCCACAGTCGGTTCGGCGTGGTAGCGGTGAAGTCGCGCCGAACCAGGTCGCCGTGGACCGGTGGACCGGTATTCTTGCCGTTGCGGCCGCGCCTCTTGCCGAACGCGCTCCACCAGCCCATCGACGAGCAGATCCGCCACGCGGTCCGATCCGCCATCGAGCAGCCGGCGTCGCGGGCCTCGTCGGCGAGGAACCGGTAGCCGAACTCCGGGTCGTCGCGGTGAGCGTCGAACAACGCGTTCGCCCGATGGGCCTGTTCGAGCTCGGTGGCGGTGATTGGCCGGGCATGCCACCGGTAGTACGGCTGTCGAGCGATGTCGAGTACCCGGCACGTCACCGCGACGGGAATCCCGTCCGCGGCCAGCTCCGACACGAGCGGGTAAAGCCTTTTCCCGGCAGGTTCGCCTGAGACAAATACGCCCTCGCCCGGCGCAGGACTTCGTTCTCCTGCTCCAGCAGCTTGATCCGCTTGCGGGCCTCGCGTAGCTCCGCCGAGTCGTTCCTGGTCACACCCGGTTCGATGCCCTCGTCAGGGTCGGCTTGGCGCAGCCACTTGACCAAAGTCATCGGGTGGACCCCGAAGTCCTTCGCGATCTGCTCGACCCCTCACACCGGGCTCACGGTCGCGGGCGACCCGCACGACATCCTCCCAGCTCACCAACACGGCAAGCCAACTCAGATGTCACCAACCCGTGCAGCAGACCCGGCTCTACTGTGAGATCTTCGCATCGACCACGAAGCTTGAGCGCGATCGCCCTGGTGCCAAGCGGCGGCTACGGCCTGATCATGGCGCAGAGGCACCTGATGGGCTGCAGGTTATCCCCAGTTCGCCGAGCGGTCTGTTCCGCGGGCCTTCGGTGTGTCAGCGTCGAGGGTATGGAGCCAATCTTCGAGATACGGCCGCTGGCTGAGTACGAGTCGCCGGCGCACGTGTACAGCGACCTGGGGCTGTTGATGCCGGACCTCGAGTGCTCTGAACACGGCGGAGGTGAGGCCGTGCAGGCTGGCACCGCCGACTTCGTCGACGCGCAGAGCGTGACCCGCAGATGACTCGCCTGCTGGTCGACGATGCCTGATCCCGGCTACTCATCGACGACCGGAGAACCTGGGGTGAAGCCAATCAGAGCCCGAAACCATGTGAGGCGTCAGGTTGTCAAGCTCGTCGCGGTGGTGGTGCTGGCATACTTCGCCGGCGTGGGGATCGGCTTCGTGGTGGGCCTGCCCGACCCGTGGATCCACGGGTTCGTCTCCTGTGGCTCAGTCGCGGGCGGGTCGTTCGCAGGCTTCTGGGTGGCCCGCAGAGCGCGCCGGGACAAGAGGTAGTCTTCCTCGCGCCGTTGGCTTCAGTGGCCGAACGCGTCGTGGAGCTTGCGCGCCGGTCGGCTCCCCAGCAACTTCGCCTGGTAGGTCGAGACGGGCGGGGGTCGTCATTGCGTCGTTCGGATGGCGAGAGCCGGTCGCCCTCGAGGGTGTCGAGGGCGACCGGCTCTCGGGGTGCGACGGTAATCAGACGGGGACGATGGTCCATTGCTGGTTGGCCTGGATAAGGTCCATCCATTGCTGGACCCGGGTGGCGTTCCCGGTTTGGTTGTTGAAGGCTTCGACCACTTTGCCGGAGGTGGCGCTGCGGAGTGCGATGCTGCCGTTGGGTGCGGTGGTGATTTCCCATTGCTGGGCGGCGCCGTAGTGGCAGGTGTACTGATCGATGGTGGTGCCGTTGGTGGTGTTGGCGTTGTAGAGGTCAAGGCATTTGCCGGAGTTGCGGTTTTTGAATGCGTATTTGTTGCCGCCGAGGTCGACGACGTCCCAGATCTGTTTCACCGCGGTGGTGTAGCAGTCCCAGAGCTCGGCGCCGGCGAGGTCGGCGAGGGCGTCGTTGCCGACTCCGGCGATCTGGATGCAGCGTCCGGACTGGGTGCCCTTGAACTCGACCGCCTTGGCGGTCAGGGCCTGGGTGGTGTAGGCGACGGTGGCGCCGCCCTCGCTGCTCCAGTCGATACGGCCGCCGGTGAAGGTGTTGCGTCGCCCCTTGGGCAACGCGGTTTCGTCGCTGGTGGGGTAGCCGAGGAAGGATTTCTCGGCGCCGAGTTCGTTCCACTTGGCCCGGATGGTGCCGTAGACGGCGTGGGCGCCGGTGGTGGGTGACCAGTAGATCGCGGCGCCGTTGCTGAAGGTGACGAACTGGCCTTTGCCGTCGCCGGCGGTGGTGGTGTCGGAGACGGGGTAGCCGAGGATGCCGGTTTCGTTGCCGAATTCGGCGTACTTGCGGGCGATGTCGCCGTAGACGGCGGTCGTGCCGCCGGTAGGGGTGGAGTAGATCGAGCCGCCGTCGAACCGCTGGACACGGCCGCCGTTCGAGCCGAATGTCGTGGCGTCGGTGACGGGGTTGCCGAGCGGTCCGCTTTCGTAGTTCAGCGAGGCGTACTTGGTGTGGATCTGGTCGGTCACGACACGGATGCCGACGCCGGGCTTCCAGTAGATCGAGCCGTGAGTGAAGTGATTGAAGAGGACGCCACCGGTGGGGGATGCGGTGGTGTCGGTGGTGGGGAAGCCGAAGCGGCCTTGTTCCCAGCCGTTCTGCCGCCAGGTCTGCCGAATTAAGCCTTGCACGGTGTGGGCCTGCTTGGTCTGGTCGCTGTAGAAGATGGAGGCGTTGGCCAGGCCCTCGAGGTCTTGCTGATTGGCTTGGGTGGGCTGGCCGAAATGAGCGTAAGCCCCTGCGCCGTTGGGACCGCTGGGGGTGGGGGTGAGGCTGGTGAGAGGTTCTCCCTGCCAGGCGGCTCTGCCGAGTGCGACCCATTTTTCCCAGACGGGCCCGTACAACACCTGTGCGCCGAAGGTCTGTGCGAGCAGAGCGTTCCAGTAGATGGTTCCGCCGTTACCGCCGCCCGCAGCGGCGGGGTTACCGGCGAAGTCGACATGCCAGCCGTTCTTCGCGCCACCGGGGTTGCTCTGCTGGCTGGTGCTGGGGTAACCCAGCGGCCCGGCAGGGCCCCCGGTCTTGAGGTAGCTGTCGAGGGCCATGCCGTAGATGGCGCGGGCACCGCCGGCTGCGGTGTAGTAGATCGCGCCGCCGCCTTCGTAGTACTGCACCCATCCGAGGTTCTCGGGGGTTTCGGCTGCGTGCGGCTGGGCGCGGCGCACATGGCCGAGGGGCTCGCTGAGGAAGAAGTCGACGAAGCCTTCGGCGGGATCTTCAACGGAGAGCCGTTTCCGCTCGGCGGTGATCGCGGCGTAGCCCTGTGCCGTGGCGGCGCTGATCAGCCGCAACGCGGATGCGGCCGTGTGCTCTTTGCCGGCCCCGACTGCGGTCCAGCCACCGAGATCGATGTCGACCGCTCCGGCGGTACCGGAACCGTCGATGAGGGTGACGGTGATCGGATGAGCGTTGTCCCCGGCGAGCAGGTAGGCCCCGGGGACGTCCACCGCGTACTCACCGAAGTCGTCCGGGATCTCGAAGCACACCGGCCGGCCGTCCCCAGCCGAGGACTTCACTCGCACCACGTCGGTGCGCCCGGCGCAGCTCACCGGCTCCAGTGGGACCGGGTCCGCTACGGCCACGGCCGGCACGCCCAGTCCCATCAGGACACAGACGGCGACCACACCGATCCGAGACACGCGCAACACCATTTCCCCTCAGCAATGCAGTCAACCGGGCCTGAGTCAATGCAATCGCGTACGTCAGCCCGCGAAACCTGGCCGTGCCCGTGCGCCACCTTAAGGCGCCATCGGTCCATCGAAAGCAGGCGGACATCTGTTACATCCTTCGCTCGGCAGGCGGCATTACTGTCTTTCGGCAGCGAACGGCAGCGGCGACTATGTCCCCCGGCAGGGGGAGAAAGCTTTTAGCAGGCGACGGCCTGACCCCTGATTGTGAGGTCAATTACACACTTGACCCTTGATCATCGCGACGCGTACACTCCTCCCGCCGGTACCAGGTGGCCGGAAATCATCGACAATAGTTGCTCGTCAAAATCTGTGTGCGGTGCGCATTTCGCTCCGTAGCGAAATCTGTTCATATCTGTTTCTGGGGGGCTGACGGGGAATGCTGACGTCGAGGATGGCTCGTGCTGGGCGCAGCGGCGTTGCCGGGCGTGTGCTGGCGGTCGCGCTGGCGCTGACGGTCACGGCGGGTTTGATCGGCGCGCCGCCGGCGTCCGCCGATCCCACGCCCCCGGCCGGGTCCACCGCATCGGATCGGGAGCGGGTGCTCGCGGTCTGGCGGGACGGCGGGCCCGCGGTGCAGATCGCGGCGAGTGCGGCGTTGACCGGCACCGACGCGCAGTTGAAGGCGTTCCTGGACACCGGTCAGGCCGTCGCTGAGCAGCAGGACGTGCGCGGCCAGGTGGAGCAGTTGGCCGCCGGTGGCGGCCCGGTGGTCCGTGAGCGCGCGACGACGGCGCTGGCGGGATCGCCCCAGGCTGTTCAGACCTACCTGGTGTCCGGTTGGATCGATGCGCATCGTCAGGATCTGCGCAAGCAGGTGGACGAGGTTCGTGCGGCAGCAGCGGAGGGTTCGGAGGTCCGGGCTCGCGCCCAGCGGGCCCTCGACGCGGGCACCGTGGAGGCGCTGCGAGGCTTCGTGGACGGCGGGCGGGCCGGCGCCGAGATCGTGGACATGGAGATGCGGATCGCCCGGATGCTGGACGTCGCGCCGAAGGGATCAGCCGTCTACCAGGCCATCCAGGTCGCGTTGGACGGCACTCCGGAGGAGGAGCGGGAATTCCTGGACTTCGGGTACACGCTGGCCGTTGCACGGGACAATGAGCTGCTCTCGGTTCGGGCCTTGGCCGAGCAGGCCGAGCAAGCACGGCAGCGGGCCGCTGAGGAAACGCAGACAGCCAAGGACGCCTCGGCCCGTGCGATCAGTCTCGCCGACTCCGCGGCGTGGCTCGCGGATCGGGCCGGAGACGCCGCGGGGGCGACAGAAGAGATGGCCGGGTTGGCGGGCGGCCAGGCCGCCCGTGCCGCTGACTTGGCAGGCCGGGCCGCGCAGGCCAGCCAGCAGGCCGTGGAGTCGTCCCGCGCCGCCGCGGCAGCGGCGAGCACCGCGATGTCGGCGGCCTCGAAGGCCGCGGCGGCGTCAGCCGTCGCTTCGCGTGCGGCCGGACAGGCCGCCCGTGCCGCGTCGGCGGCGTCGGGGGACGCGCGCAAGGCAGCCGATGCCAGGATCGCGGCCCAAGCAGCCCGCGACGCCGCAGCCGGCGCCCGTGTCGCCGCGGACGCCGGACGAGCCGCGGGTGCGGCGGCGGTACAGGCCGGCCTTGCCGCGTCTGCCGCGGCCGGAGCCGGCGAGAAGGCCGCCGCGGCTGCCGCGTTGGCAGCAAAGGCGGCGCGCGCGGCTGGCACGGCGTCCGCGTACTACCGGCAAGCCGCCCGAGCCGCCGCGCGTGCGCAAGCTGAAGCAGCTCACTCCCGGACCGCGGCGGACACCGCGACGAACTTGTCCGGGCAGGCCAACTACGCCGCCCAAGAGGCCTCGAACAGCGCCATGTACGCCGCCACCAACGCCGAAGTAGCCGCGAGATTGGCGGATACCGCAGCCGACATGGCAGGACGCTCGGCAACCGCGGCCCAGGACACCGTCACAGCTGCGAAGGCCGCTACCACCGCAGCCGATGCCGCACGCACGGCGGCGGACAAGGCCCAAGAGATCGCCGACAACACCCGAAAGGCCGAGACCGAACTACTGGCCGCCGAGCACGAGCACAAACTCGCCCTCGCCCGCGCCGCCGCGGATCTGCCAGACCCTGATCACCCCAACGAGCCCGCCAACGACCAGCCCACCGCAGGACCTGAAACCAGCCGCTGGGACTCGATCACCCAGCAGCGACTCGCGGCAGCGCGTGATCTGCGTACCGCGCCGGCGGCGCGAGCCGGGCTGGCACGACAGGTGGCGCTGCGACTGGCCGGTAACCCCACCACCGGGCCGTGGACCCAAACGGTCGCCGAGACCGCGCTGGGTGGTGACGACGACGCCGCCGAAGGATTCGCCCGTGCCGGGCTTGACGCCGCGGCCGAGGCCGACGACCGGGACCGCATCGCAGTCCTCGCTGCCCCGGCGACTGTCATGCCCGACTCCGGGGAGCCCGCGAAGCTTCGGGCAGCGGCCACGACCGCGGCCGCCGGCACGATCGAGCAGATCCGCAGTTTCCTCGCCGACCCCACCTATCCCGGCCGCGACGCCGACGACCTAGCCGCGGCGCGCGCGGTCCTGGAGACCGCCCGCACTGCCGGGCAGCAGAAACTGGCCGACGCCGCGATCACAGCGCTGGCCGGGACGCCGGCCGATGTGAGGGCGCTGCTGGCCCGCACCCAGGCCTATCGGCAGCAGCGCGACGACGTTCTGGTCGTCGCCCGCGTCCAGACCGAGGCCCGCACGAACAACCAGCAGAACCTGGCCAACGCCGCCGAAGAAGCCCTCGCTGGGCCCGTCATTGGCATCCGGGACTTCCTCGACCGCAGTCAGTATCTCGCCGTCGCCAAAGACCAGGTCACCGCGGCCCACGTCGCGAGCGTCGAGCACTTCCTCACCCTCGCCCGCGAGGCTGCCGCGCTCGCCGCCGGCGAAGCCGCCGACGCCTGGGACGCCGTCGCCCCGGCACTGGCCGCCGCGAACAAGGCCGCGGAACAGGCCGCACGAGCCCGTGGCTACGCCAATCAAGCTGTCGGCTACAGCGCTCAGGCCCGTGCCGCGGCCCAGCGTGCCGCCGACTCCGCCACCCAAGCCGCGGCCTCATCACAGAAAGCCCGCGCCGCCTCCGATCAAGCCGGTCACTCCCAGAACATCGCCGCGTCTGCGGCCTGGCGTGCCTATCGCTTCGCCGTCACGGCCCGTGTATCGGCGCAACAGGCTGCCGGCTCCGCCGCTCGCGCCGCCACCGCGGCGGCGAATGCCGCCGGCGACGCCGCGGCAGCCCGCGACGCCGCCGACACCGCCTACCGCACCTACTTCGCCAAACTCGCCGCTGAAACCCGTCTCAACCGGGCCAATCCCGACGAGCGCAACACCGCCGAAAGCGGCGCCAGTACCGCGGATGACCTCACCCAGCCCGCCCTCGGCCACGACCTGTCCGACGAACGCTACGAAGCACTCCGCGGCATCGGCTATACCGGCTCCCGCCACTTCACCTGGCAGGAAGCCCTCGACTTCGCCGCTCGCGGCCCCTGGCCCCAAGCCGAAGTCTGCTTTGCCCTTGGCGGCACCACCGATCAATGCCGCCCCAATGGGCCACTCGGAGGCTTCGCCGGCTTCATCTACGACATCTTCCTCTCCGACATCAAGGCCTGCGCGCTCCTCGACGCCAAAGCATGCACCGCCATGGCCGCCGGTGCCGCCGGACGCGGCGCCAAAATCATCCGCGAAGCAGGCAAAATCGGCGAAGGGGCCGCCCGCGTCACCCTGCCCAAAATAGGCGAGAAACCACGGAAAGTCGTCAACACCAACGCAAGTCACCTCGGCGACGGTGGTCGATGGCAACGCGGAGGATTCGCTGACGAGAAGGCAGCGAGGGAAGCAGTGCAGGGGCTCGGGAAGTCGATCGAACGTGAAGGATTCCCCAGAGGAACCATTCCGGATACGGCCAACGCCGACCGCATGCTGGTGCCGTTGAACGACAAGACGTACGCTGTCTACCAGATCAAGCCCAACGGCAACGCCGTCTTCAAGACCATCCTGGAAAAGCGAGGTTAAGTGACCGCAGAGCAGCGTGAGCCGATGGTGGCCGCGTTCTGGCGTTTCGAGTCCGATGAGGAACGCCGCATCGTGCGCGATGTCCTGTACCGCCGGTTCCCTCGCCTGACGAGCCTTCTCGCCAGCGCGTTCGAGGCCGTATTTGCCGTCGACATCGCACACCCGGGAAACCCCGACGGCGACAACGACGCCATCGCGGAAACCCTTGCACTCCTCTCCGGGGCCAACGGGAACCTCGACCGGATCCGCATCGCACAACTGCACGACATCATCGGCGAAGGCATTGCACGAAGTTTTGGCCACGTGCCCAACCCTCGCCTCACCCAAGAGACGACCCGGCTGATCAGCGCCGAATCGGCGAGCGTTGCCTGGGAGGCCCTCACCTGGGAGGCAACTGATTCCGACGGAGGCGCGCGCCCGGAAGACATACGACCGCTCAGCCCGCCCTTTTGGGCGCTGCTCAATACACCGGAACAACACCGGGCCGCCAATGCGGTTGTGAATCGGGAGTTCGCGCCTACAGCGTCGATCTTACTCGAGTGCCTGCAACAGGCCGATCCCATGGATATCGTGTACCCGGACCAGACCCCGGAATACCCTGATGTCGTGCGCGAGACGGTCGTACTGCTGTCCGACGTTTACGCCGATCTCGACCGCGTATCCCCAGACCGGCTCGAGCGCGTCGTCGTCGAATCTCTCGCTCGATGCTTCGGCGAGCCACCCGAGGAAGGTCGAGTCCCTCACGCGATCAGCCTCATCACCAGGCATGCGATTCACCTTCGCTGAGAAGCGAAGACCGGGTGCTGTCCGAACGCGGCGGTGGCGGACTTGGTGAGTCGCCGGCCCTGCGCACTTGGCGTAGAGCGGCCTGTTGATTCCGGTGTTCCAGCCGCGTCCGCAGGGCGATGGCACGGCTCCGATGTGCGCTCGTGCGGTGTTCACCGCGATCGTGTACGTGCGGACCAGCGGGTGTGCTTGGCGGGATCTGCCGCCGTCGTTCGGTTGCCGTTCCAGACCGCGCACCGCCGTTTCGGCCAGTGGACCAAGATCGGGCGGTGGCGCGAGTTGCGCCACATGCTCTTGGACGAACTCGGCAGCCAGGGCCTGCTCGACTGGAGCCATGTAACCGTCGACGGGGCCTGCGTGCGGGCGAAAAGAGGGGATCTCTGACCGGTCCCAGAACCAGATATGGTCAGCCGCATCGGCGAGACGCAACACCAGCTTGGTGAGCAGGCGCCGGATCTCCGGTAGCGTGAACCCGATCATGCCCGGCTCGCCGGCAGCGGTTCCTTCTTTGCGACAAGGGATCGAGAGACGGCGAACCAGGCGTGGGCGAGCATCGACAGGGTGATGTGGGCATACCAGGCCCGCCAAGACCGGACCTGATACTGATCGAGTCCGGCTTCGTTCTCCGACCGACAGCCGCCGCCACGACCGGGCGGGCAGGCCTGCGATCAGCTCGTCGGCGCGGGCTTCGCGACCGCCGGTGGTGACCAGGGTGTCGTTGACCTTGGTGGCCAGCCACAACCGCAGGTACGTGACCTGCCCATAGGCCTCATCAGCGGTGATCCAGGCGAACGGCACCTCCGCGGCGAACGCTCGTGCCAGCATCGCCATGGCTTGCCGGGGTTTGGTCTCGAACCCGGTCCCGTCCGGGATCCCTGCCCGCCGGCACCGATCCTGGTCGGCGATCCAGGGCTCGGGCAGATAGAGCTCGCGGTCGATCAGCGCATGTCCGCGAGGCGAGGCATAGGCCAGGAAGATGCCGATCTGGCAGTTCTCGATCCGTCCGGCGGTGCCGGAGTACTACCGCCGCACCCCGGCCGAGCGGCTGTCTTTCTTCGCCGAACCCGGTATCGTCCGGGATCAGCACGCCACCCGGCTCGCCGAGGTGCTCGATCACGTAGCCGCGCACGTCGTCGCTGTCCCAGTCCGCCCAGCGCAGCAACCGCTGCACCCCGTCCGGTGACGCCTCACCGGCCTGCTCGGCCAGCGTCCACCCGTTCTTCCGCTCCAACCCCGCCACCAGCCCGGACACATACTCCCGCGCCCGACCTCGAGGCTCCGGGCGCGCGAACCGACCCGCGATCCGCTCATGCACCCGGTCCAGCTGATCCACCACCACATCGACCACCACCGCGGTGGTCTACCACAGCACCACTAACTGCCGTTGCAGTACTAGCGGACGGGACGATCCGCGGAGAGGTCGGACATCTGGAACAGGTGCGTGCCTGGCTCGGAAACCGTTGTGGGACATGGAATCGGCAGACGCCGACACCTACTTCGGCAAGGTCGTGCGGCACTCGGCCAAGGGAACACGCCTGGCGCGAGCACAGGCCCTGACCACCTACTTCCAGTTCCTCGAACTCCGGCACAAGGTCGAGATCCACCAACTGACCGGCCGGATCGTCGAGTGCCCGATCGACGAGATGAATCGGCCGCGCGGGCGCAAGGACGCCGCGCTGCGGATCCCGCCGGGCGAGGCCGAGGTCGCCGTGTTATTCGGGGGCTGGCGCGAGGAACTGGCGACCTGTCGGAAGTTCGCCCCGACTGCCCGCAACTTCGCGGCCTCGAAGTTGATGTCCCAGGTGGGGCTGCGGATCAACGAGGCCCGCTGGCTCGACCTGGACGACGTCAAATGGGATCTCGGCCGGTTCGGCAAACTGCACGTCCGCAAGGGCAAAGGCGCCCGAGGCAGCGGCCCGCGCGAGCGAATGGTGCCACTGATCAACGGCGCGGATCGGACATTGCGCTGGTTTGTCGAGGACGTCTGGGGCCAGTTCGATTCCGACCACACTCGGCCCGGCGCATCTCTGTTCCCTTCCGAACGCAAGAACGTCGACGGCACCGCGAAACGGGTCGGCGACGATGCACTGCGGTCCGGTCTCTCCGATGCCACCGCCACGCACCTGCCGGCCTGGGCGGACAAGCTCACTCCTCATGCCCTGCGGCACTTTTGCGCCAGCCAGCTCTATCTGTCCGGAATGGATCTGATCTCCATCCAAGAGGCGCTCGGACACGCCTGGGTAGCCACAACCATGAAGTACGTCCACCTTCACCGCACTCGCATTGAGGACGCCTGGATTGCCGGCCAGCACCGGGCCGCCGAGCGGCTGGAAGGACTGTTGTCATGAAGTGGAACTTGCGCTTGGCCTCCGCCAACCGCGGAATCTGGAAGGCGAGCGAGCTGCAACGCAGGCTCGCCGAGCACGGGCTGGTGATCTCGGCGGGGAAGATGTCCGGTCTCTGGTCGGGCAACCCGGCCAGCATCAAGCTCGACGACCTCGACGTGATCTGCGCCGTGCTCGGCTGCGAGATCGGCGAAGTCCTCATCCCCGAGCCGGAGAAGGTCCGCAAGCCTGGCACCGAGGAGGCGCCGAAGGCTGCGGCCGCCGGAGCTCCGGCGGTGACGCCAGGCGCCGTGACGGCCGGTCACTTCCGCCCGCGTAGCGGTCGATACGCGCCTGCTAGCGGGCAGCAAGCCGCCGGCCAGCTGTCTGACGTGCTTCGCCTGGGGGCGACTGCCCGGCCGACACTGCAGCGCCTGCTACTCGTTCGGCCAGAACCACGAGCCTGGGGAGTCCGCTGGCTGCCGCCGTGTCGTGCCGCTGAAGAAGGACTTCTGCCGGTTGTGCTGGTGCCAGGCCAGCCTGGATGCCAAGGGCACAGTCACCGTGCTGGCGCCCTACCTCGAACGAGTACACCACCACCAGCTGTTCTTCGCCTGGATGCAGAAGCCCCGACAGCCCGGCCGCCGGGTGGGCAAACGAGGCCGCCGTCCTCTGCGGCCGCAGCAACCTCCCGTACCTGCGGCGAACCCCGCCACTGGATGCATCCAACTCCGCTTCTTCGACGACTCAAGGGATTTCACCCGTTTCGACCGGCTGCAGCACGGCAACCTCACCAACCCGTGGCTGCTCTGGGCCCAGCACGTTGCCCGGCGACTGGGTGAGGCCCGTGGATGGACCAAGTGGGTCGTCAGCGATGTCGATCGGGCCTTGGTGATCCTGCTGTCCCAGCACATCGAAGGCGAGACCATCCGCTACAGCGAGCTGCTCCCGGCCCTGCGAGCGCATGGGCTCAACGCCAAGCGAACCGTCGAGGTCATCGACCGGATCGGGCTGTTCGAGGACGACCGGGAACCCTCGTTCGACCGGTGGATCGAACGCAAAATCGCCAACGTCGCGCCCGGCATCCGCCAGGCCGCCGAGACATGGGCGCGCCAGCTTTGCCACGGCGGCCCCCGCAGTCAACCTCGCGCGTTGTCCACGTGCTGGAACTATCTCAACAAACTCCAGCCGATCATGCTCGCCTGGTCAGACCGCTACGACCACCTTCGCGAGGTCACCCGCGAGGACATCGTGGCCGTTCGCGATGACGTCCTCGGCAAACAGCGCGAGAACCGGCTCGCGGCGCTGCGCTCGCTGTTCCGGCACGCCAAGAAGACCGGCGCGATCTTCCGCGATCCCACCAGCCGCGTTCGGGTCGGCTGCCAGAGCTACGCAGTGCTCCAGCCGCTGCCGAGCGACAACATCAGCCGGCCGTCGCTGCCGTCACCACCCCGGCGGACCGGCTCATCCTCGCCCTGGCTGCCATCCACGCCGCCCGGCCGAGAACGATCCGTGAACTCCAGTTGGACGACGTCGACCTCGGCGACCGGCGCCTCGTCCTGGCCGGGCACGCGCGCCCGCTGGACGACCTCACCTACCGAGCCCTCGTCGGCTGGCTGGAATACCGCCGCACCCGCTGGCCCAACACCGCCAATCCCCACCTGCTGATCACGCAGCAGACCGCGCTGGACACGCTCCCGGCCGGCAAACTCTGGACTACCAGAGCATTCCGCGGCCTCGCCGCCACACTCGAACGGCTCCACGTCGACCGGCAACTCGAGGAAGCCCTCACCCACGGACCTGACCCGCTGCACCTGGCAACCGTGTTCGGCATCGACGAGAAAACCGCGATCCGCTACGCCACCGCCGCGCGGCAACTCCTGGAAACCGACCTCGAATGCGACACTGCCGGTTGAGTACGAACCCCAAGCATCCAGCCCTGGTCCTGGCGGTCACGGACCCTTGGGTTCCCGGCGAGGAATCTTCACTTTCGCTGAACTCACGGCGGAGCTGGCCCGGGACTCCCGAAGCTGATCCAAGCCGCAAGGTAGAGGTGAGCTGCACATCCCACCCGACGTGGCCGGTCCCGCGCTGGGCGAAGTGGACTTCGGGATGCCCGAGACCGCGCGAGGCGCGGGTAAGGGCCGAGCCTGCGGACCCCGTGTTGTGCTGAGTCTGTCAGGGGCCGAGCAGTTTCGGGACGAGGACGTAGATCTCGAGGACCTCGTAAGCGGCTCCGATGACGAGGAGGGTGAGCGCCGGGATCCAGAGCCAGGCGAGCCGCTTGATGCCCTGCAGGTAGGCCGTGCGTCGCGTGGTGGCACCGATGGTGGCCGGCCGGATCCACGACCTGCCCAGCAGGTAGGCGCCGAACATGATCAGGACGTAGGCCTGGAATTCGACCAGCAGGGTCACCGAGTGCGGAATGAGCGTCAGTGACGACACCCGGTCGACCGGACCGGTGAGGATACCCAGGTCGACCGCTTTGACCGCGAAAATCGCCACCCCGGCGAAGGGAACCACGACCGAGGGCAGAACGATCAGCAGTAACGCTGTCGCGAACACGTTGACCAGGAAAATGAGAACGCCGAACGCCCACGGGTTGCCGACCACGCTGGTGACGAGCGCACCCTGATCAACAGCGAACGAGGCCGTCCTGGCGGCGCGCAGGGCGGGAAAGATCAAGGAGAGCACCATGCCCAGGATCAGTGCCCCATAGGCGATGGCATTGGTGATGAGGTACGCGCGTAGGTCGGCGCGGATGATGTGCAGCGGTGCGCGAAGGAAATCCATCGGTTCGTTGTCCGTCTCTTGGCGGGCGGGGGGCGCATGTGCGTGCCCCGGTGTGAGCAGTAGGCGAAAGCGTGGGGAGCGGCTGAAGTTCGCGGCCTGGGGATGAGGGTTCAGTGGCCTCCGCCGTCGAGCAGCCAGTGGTAGCGCAGCCGCAGGCCGCGCTCGATGCTGGCCAGTACCGCGCCCAGGCCGAGTGCGATGTTGAGCCAGATCGGCAGGCTGACCGGCGAGGTGAAGGCACCGACGCGTGCCGCGACGACCGGTATCCGGGAGAGCGGCTCCAGCAGCTGCAGCACGTTGAGGCCCACCCCGACCAGGAGCAGTAGTACCGACACGGCACCGATGAGGCGGCTGGCCGCCGGGTGCTCGTGTTCCAGCCGGGCACGCCGGCCTTCGCCGGAGCGGTAGTCGGGAACGAGCCGGTGCTCCTGGCCGCGGTTGTTCACGTAGTGGCAGCGCTTGATGCCGAACCTGCTCGTCGCCACCTCGATGACGCCACCCTCCACTGTGAACACCGCGGGGAGCTTGGACTGAGCGTGCTGGTGGCCATTGAGGTAAAGGTGTGCGGCGCCTTCGCCGCCTGCGCCGAACTGCCGCACGTCCAGGGCATACGACATCGGTCGCCGCTCCGCCACCGAGGGCTGCAGGTAGAGCAGCCCCCGGCCGAGCATCATCTGCCACCAGCGGAAACGCGGCAGAGCCCGCCCATCACCCGGCTTCACCTTCCTGCCCGCCCACTGTCGCCGAGATGTCTCGAACACGTGCCTCTCCCCTTTCTTGCGATCCCGGCCGGGATCGGTCCCCGACACCCTGCTAGTACAGTGTGTTAGCCGATCTAGTGGATAAGGTAGCACAGTGTGCTAGTACAGTGTGCTGGATGAGGTGGATGAGATGACCAGACCGGACGCCCAGCCCAGCAGTCGAGAGAAAGTGCTGGTCGCGGCCATAGAGATGCTGTCCGAGAATCCAGGGGCCACGCTCAGCGTGCGGGCAGTCGCCGCGCGGGCGGGTGTGAGCACGGGCTCACTGCGGTTCCACTTTCCGACGCAGCGCGCCCTGCAGGACGAAGTGCTCAGGCAGCTCTACGACGTCATCGCCCCCGCGGAGCACATCCACGACCGGCACGTCCCGGCTCGGGACCGGCTGGCCGACTGCCTGCGCCAGATCCTCGCACCCCTCGGTGTGGGATCCAGCGCCCGGGAGGCGTTCCGGATCCTGCATGAGCAGTTCGTCGCCCCGGAACCGACCGAGCAGGTGCGTGAGGCCTATCTCGCCATCGAACAGGAAACACGGCGGCGCGTGGAGTTCTGGCTGGCGGTGCTCACTCAGGAAGGTGCGCTCGCGGAAGGTGACCATTCCCGGGCGGTGACTTTCCTGTTGACCGTCCTCAATGGACTCTCACTGGGGCGGGCGCTACCCTCCGCGGAGCCGGTTCTGCAAGCGGAGAACGATACCTTGTACCTGGCCGTCGACAGCGTGTTGCGCCCTCGGTGACCTACGGCCGGACAGGTTACTCAACGCGGGCGCGCACCGCCAGCTGCACCGAGCTGTACCCGGCGGCCTTCTTGGGCAGGTCGAGGTCGTAGGTGACCTGCCGTCACCCCGCTGCAGGCGGGACAGCCATGCGTTTCGCCGAGCGGCGTTTGACGTCGGCCTCGGCGGCCTGGTCGAACTCGAAAATCGCCGACAGATACAGCCGCTGCCGCTCGTTCAGCCCCGTCCAGGCCCGCTCGGCCGCCGAGCCCACGGCAGCAGCCCCACCGCGGCCCACCGGGACCGGCGCTCCCGGGCCACCGCGCTCGCGGCGTGCCGTGGCCCGGCCTCATCGCACCGGCCCTCGAGGCACGCGGTGCAGTACATCCCGGCCTCCAGCCAGCCCAGTCCCTCGGCCAGCACGTCCCGCCGCTGCGGGAACCGGCCCGAGCGCGGGTCCTCGATCACCGCGTCGATCGCGGCGTACTGCGCAGCCTCGAACTCCGCCTCGCTGCTGAGCCGGTCTCCCGCGGCGGTCATGACGCGACGGGACCGGGCACGGTGTTCCGCTCCGTGGCCGGCAGCGGCAGATCGTCCTGGCCGGAAAACCACTCATATGACCAGCTGTGCCGGGCCACGATCCGGTCCGCCCACGGGAACACCGACCCCGCCAGCCCTTGCACCGCCCCGGTGAACGCGGCGACCGCTGCCTCCACCCGGTTCCCGTGCACGTTCGCCTTCAGCCCCGGCGGGATCCGGATCTCGAACGACAACCTCAGCACGCGCGGGGTGTCCATTGCCAGCTTCCATCAGATCAGCAAATTTCGCTGAAATATATCCAATTCGTGGAACAACCAGAATCCCCGAGGGAGTGGCGACTTGCTCGAACCCGTACTGGTCAGATAATGCCGTATTATCTGACAAGTGGCGGTTCGGCTCCTGCGGGAACACGGCCGTGGGTGGTACCCCTTCTGTAAGGCGACAACTCGCTGACCCGGCAGACGACACCGCGCGTCAGTAGATCGGCGACACCCGGTGTCAGTGGACTCACTTCCATGGCAGCCGCTCGCGGTGTCAGTGATGTCGCCTCGATGCTGACATTCGCCCGGGACCCGGTTGCCGTTACTCGTGGCCGTTGAACAGCCGGGCGAGGGCGTGCGGTGCGCCGTGGCCGAAGATCAGTTCGACGGTGTCGCGGGCCGCTAGCGCTTCGCTGTGGCTGCGCGGGAACATTCCCGCTTCGTAGGTGGCCAAGGCGGCCTCGGTGTTGTCGGGGTGCGCGGCGATGGCCTGGGCGAGTTCGGCGCCGTCGAGCATGGCCAGGTTGGCGCCTTCGCCGCCGGGGACGGTGACGTGGGCGGCGTCCCCGAGGAGGGTCACGCCGGGGACTCGGGCCCACTGGTGGCGGTCGGGGAGCTGGTAGATGCTGCGCAGCACCGGGTCGGTGTCGCTGTGGGCGATGAGCGCGGTCAGTTCTGGCGCCCAGCCGTCGAACTGCGCGGTGATGGCGGTGCGGGTGGCGTCGGGGTCGGCGAAGTCCAGGGTGTCGAACCACTCGACGGGCCGGGACAGGCTGACGTGGGTGTGGATGGTGTCGCCGGCCTCGCGGTGGGCGAGGAACCCCCCGCCGGGTTCCAGGGCGTAGAGCGCGCCGTCCCCGACGATCGCGGCGCTGGCGACGTGACGGCGCTCGACATCGTGCAGGTAGGTGTCGATGTAGCTCATCCCCGTGTAGGCCGGGGTGTGCTCGGAGACGAGCGACCGCACCTTGGACCAGGTGCCGTCCGCGCCGACCAGCAGGCCGGTCGTGACGGTCGAGCCGTCGGCGAAGGCGAGTTCGTGCCGCCCGTCGCCGACTGCGGTCGCGGAGACGAGCTTCGCGCCCCAGCGCACCGTCCCGGCGGGCAGGGAGTCGAGCAGGATGCCGCGGATGTCGCCGCGTAGCGCTTCGGGTTTGGCCATCGATCCGTTGTCGGGGACGTCGCCGAGGACCACTGCGTGCCGGTTGCACACCCGTTGGGCGGCACCGCCCCGGTGCAGGATCGAGCGGTACTCCTCATCCAGGCCGGCGAGGTGGAGGGCGTATTGCCCGTTGTGCTCGTGCAGATCGAGTTGGCCGCCTTGCGCGCGGGCGCGCACCGAGGTGTCGGCCTCGTAGACGGTGACGGGGACGTCGTGGAGGTGTAGCACGCGGGCCAGTGTCAAACCGCCCAGTCCGGCACCGACGACGGTAACGGGAGTGGTCATGGAGCTCCTCTCATCGTGTTGGACCACCGGTCCAACAATCCGACTTTGGACCACGGGTCCATTCATGTCAAGATGAGCTGTGACTACTCCTCCGGTGCGGGCCCCGAGACGGCGTGATGCCCTGTCCCGGCCACGGATCGTCGCGGCGGCGATCGAACTCCTGGACGCGGATGGTGAGCAGGGCCTGACCGTCCGAGCACTGACGAGCCACCTGTCGACCGGCCGGGGGGCGATCTACCACCACGTCGCGGGGGTGGGGGATCTCCTCGCCGATGCCGCCGACGCCGTCATCCGTGCGGCCACCGAGGACCCCGCCGACGACACCGACCCGAACAGGGCGATCCGGGACCTCTCGCTCGCGATCTTCGACGCCCTCGACGCCCACCCGTGGGTCGGAGCCCAGCTCGCCCGTGAACCCCTCCAGCCGGCCGTGCTGCGGATCTGGAAAACCATCGCCGGGCGACTGCGCGACCTCGGTGTCCACGGTGCAGCGAGATCCGACGCCGGCGCCGCGCTGGCGAGCTACATCTTCGGCTCGGCCGCCCGTTTCGCCGCCGGGGCCCGCCACTCCACCGACGAGATCGAGCGGCAGCGCTACCTCGACGCCCTGGCCGCCGCATGGACCGAGCAAGACGCCGACCAGGTCGTCCAGCAGGCGGCGGCGCATCTGCGCGCCCATGATGACCGCGAACAGTACCTGGCCGGGATCGCCATCTTCCTCCGCGGGATCCGGGGTTGAGACTGGTGAGATGGCTTAGCGCGTGTCCTATATGGTGGTTTTGAGGAGACGCTTCCAGCAGTGCATGGCCGCGGCCAGGTCGAGGAAGGCCAGGTAGTTACGCGGAAGCCTGTCGTAGCAAGGTGAGAGGCGCCGGTAGCCGGTCAGCCAGGACATGGTGCGTTCGATGGCCCAGCGGTGACGGCCCAGCCGCTGGGAAGACTCGACGCCTCTGCGGGCGATGCGGACACCGATCCGCTTCCCGCGTAGCCATCGCCGCAGGGCGGGGATGTCGTAAGCCTTGTCGGCGTGCGGCTTTCGGGGCTTCGCGATCCGGCCACGGCGCGGGTCGTGGCGCGAAAGCAGACCGGCGACAAGGGGCTTCAGCCCGTCACCGCCGACGGTGTTACCACGTGAGACACCGACCACGAGAGGCATTGCGCTCCGATCGGACAAGATGTGCATCTTGGTACCCGGCTTACCCCGGTCCACGGGGCTCGGACCTGTATGTTCGCCCCCTTTTTCGCCCTCACGTGCGCGGTGTCCAGCACGACCCGGGACAGGTCAATCAACCCGGCTTCACTCATTCTGCTCACCACCGCGCGGTGAAGACGGGCCCACACACCCGCTCGGGCCCAGATGGCGAACCTGCGGTGCACCGTCGACTTCGAGGCACCGAAACACGGTGGCAGCGCCCGCCACGCGCACCCCGACACCAGCACGTACACGATCGCGGCGAAGACCGCCTCGTCCTCGATGTTCCGCACCCCGCCGCCTTGCGGACGCACCCTCGGCGCAGGCAACAGCGGCCGAGCCAGATCCCACAAGCCCGCCGGCACGATCCACGACCACCGACCCTCAACCATGATCAACACAACGAACGACAACCATGCAGGACACGCTCTTAGTACTGCAACGACAGATCGTAACAATCTGTCGTTGCAGTACTAAAGCACGAATTCTGGAACCCCGACGATGCCGAATCGGCAGGGGAGCTGCACGAGAATCTGCGATGGTACCGGTACCGGTACCTGAGCCGCTCCAAACCCAGCTCTCACCTGCGCGCTCTGGCCCGCCTCACCGACGAGCAACTACGACACGGCCCCGAACCCCTCACCGCCCTCATCGACGCCATCCGTGCGGAGCTGCAGCTGTGAACCCGCCAACCGGTCCCCGAGGTCTCGAAGAGGTGACCGCGGCTTGGTGCCCAACCGGCATCGACGACCTCGAAACCTCGGCTTGGGATGCATTACGTGACGAGGGCTGCACCGTCGTCACCGCAGGGCCTGGGGCGGGCAAGACCGAGTTCCTCTCCCAGCGGGCGGCCTACCTGCTGCAGACCGGCCTCTGCGCGCCACCACACCGGATCCTTTCGATCTCCTTCAAACGCGACGCCGCGGCAAACCTTGCACGTCGCGTCGAGCAGCGTGTACCGGAAAACGCGGGGCGGTTTGCGTCCCTGACGTTCGACGCCTTCACCAAAGGCGTGCTCGACCGGTTCAAGTCCTCCCTGCCGCCCGGATGGGCCATCCCCGGACGCTACGAGCTGGCCTTCCCGAAGGAACGCGAAGAGCAAGAATTCATCAACTACCTCGCCGCCGGCACGACCGGCACCCTGCGCGTCGCCCTGGACGGTCTGTCCAGAACCACCTTCCTGGCCAAAGTCGTCGGTGCTTGGCCATTGCCGCCAGAGCCACCGGTCGGTGATCCGGCCGACGCCGTCGGCTTGGCCGCATGGCGCTGGTGGCAGGAACGCCACCTCCACCCCGAGACTCCCTTCCTCGACTTCGTCATGATCAACCGGCTGGCCGAGTTTTTGGTCCGGACGCTCCCCCAACTGCGGCGTGCCCTGCGTGCCACCTACCCGTCCGTGTTTGTCGACGAGTTCCAGGACACCAAGATCGCGCAATTCTCCTTCCTCGACACCACCTTCAGCACCAACGCCGTGGTGACGGCCGTCGGCGACTGGAAGCGGCGCATCATGGGCTTCGCCGGCGCCCTCACCGACGCCGTTCCCCGCTTCATCGCCACGTTCTCCGCCCGCGAGTACCCGCTGACCTGGAACCTCCGGTCCACCGACCGCCTTGTGGCGCTGCTGCACGTCATCGCCGGCAAGCTCGACCCGGCGGCCGTACGCGCGGAATCCCGGATCGAGGCCGAACCGGCGGGTGAACCCATCAGCCTGCGGCGGTCACCCAACCTCGCCCGCGAGGCTGCCGTCGTGGCGGACTGGATCGCACGTGACATCGAGCGGTCCGCCCGGACCGCAGCCGACTTCGCGTTCGTCGCCAGGCAGAAGGTCGCCGACCTCGAATTCCGCCTCCGCATGACGCTGGCCCAACACGGGATCCTGCTGCGCAACGACGACGCCGCGGTCGGGAAGATGCGGCTGCAAGACCTGCTCAAGAACGACGTCACCCGGCTGCAGTTAGGTGTCCCCGGCTGGCGGCTCAGCCCGACGGGCTCGGCCAGGTGTGTCTCAAGACATCCGCCTTGCTGCGGCAGATGCGCGGCGCCGCCGGCGACGACACCGCGATCCGCTATGTCCACGACGAGCTCTCCCAGATGGCCAGGGCGGCCCGGGGTTGGCTCGCCGACAACCAAGCCGGTGCCGCTGATCCGGGCGAAGCCGTCGATCAGGTCGTCGGCTCGATCGGTGCCGACGCACTGGTCGGCTACGTCCGATCAGCCGCGCGCGGCGAGGAACTGGAGGTCATCCTAGATGCGTTTCAAGCTCGTCTGGCCGCGGTCGCAGGTCATGCCGAGACCTGGACTGCGGCATTCGACGACTTCGAATCCGCCGACGCCGTTGCGCTCATGACCGTCCACAAGAGCAAAGGCCTCGAGTACCACACGGTCTTCTTCCTCGGCCTCGACGATCACCAGTGGTGGGCGCACGCCCGCGACCGGGACGAGTCGACCTCGGCGTTCTTCATCGGGCTGTCCCGGCTGCGCACCGGCTGATCTTCACGACCGCCTCGGCCTATGCACCCAGTGCATCACGGAGCTGTTCGAGATGCTGCGGGCGGCGGGGGTACCGGAGCATCACTGGTGACGTACAGCGCTTCGTCTCGTGCCAACCGGTCACTCGAGTTCGTGCCCTGCGGTTCCTGCGACGACGAGAGCCGCAGCCCGGCGGCACGTAGAGTCGTCACGACGGCCTGGGTCGCGTTCTGCCGACTCTCCTGGGCATCGTCGGTGTTCGGCAGGGAAACCCAGATCCTGCTGTCGAGCCCAGGCGACACCGTCGCGAGCGCTGCGCCGGGCTCGGACAGTGCGCTGATCGCCCGTTCGCGCAGCCGGGCCGTTTCGCACTGGTCGACGGCGCGTGCGGCACGGTAGATCGACGCGCTGGCGTGCCTGCCTGTCGAACTAGGGGCGATTTAAGGGCGAAATTGAAGCTCGAATGAGGTCGACTGAAAGCGGCTGAGGGCGTGAGCGGTTGCAAATGTTCCAGCTAAATCGAATGAGGTTGATGCGAAATTAATTGACACAATTAACCGGGAGGGTTTCTGGTTTGAGGTGAGCGAGTGGAGAAGATGCTCGATGACGCGTTCATCGGCCCGCGAGCGCCTTACCTTCGTGCTGCTCGGCTCGGTGTCGCGTTGGCAGTTGGCAGTTGGCAGGAACGACTGTGGCGGCGCGTTCGGATGGTGCGCAAGTAGGTGTTTGGTGGGCACTCACGTAATTCGGTGTCCGGGACTGTTGATCTCGATCAGCGGCGGAAGGGCCGTCGTGGATCGCGTGCGTCCACGTTGAGGAACTGTTCGAACCAGGCTTGTGGCCGGTAGTCGCCGATGCCGAGTTCTCGGTTTTGGTCGATGTCGGGGACTTCAATGCTGTCGAGTTGTGTGCTGAAGAGTGCGAGTATGTCGATGTCTTGGAAGAGAGTTTCGGTGAGCATGTCCCAGTCGTGGTCGTCTTCGTGTTCGGGCAGGTCTGCGTAGCGTTCGGTGAAGCCGGCCCAATCATCGTCGACGGTGGCTTCAGCGGAGCGGAGGATGAGGTGCAGCGCCATTCCTTCGGCTGGGCAGCGGGGTTGGGGCCAGTGGCCGGAGGCGAGGCCGTCGCTGAGGTTGCCGAAAGAGCGTGCGGCTTGCCGGCGCCAGACGGGGTTCTGTCGCCACGTGAGCTGCGGGAACTCGTCGAACACCAACCGGGCACCAGTGTTGTCCACAGGTTCGTCACCGTGTTCGAGGACATCGTCGTAAGCCTGGTCGGCCAGGACTCCGGCTGCGGTCCACAGGGCCGCGGCTGTTCGTGGTGTGATTTGGAAGCCACTGCACTGATTGCAGTCGTCCGCGCCGCAGGTGCACAAAGGGATGACAGCGGCGAACTGAGGCCAGGCCGCGAGCGGTACGCCGAGTTCGTCGATCTCGACCACGGACTCGGTGGCCTCAACGAACGCGATGCCAGCCCGTTCATCGATCACGCCGCCTGCGTCGATGAACCACTGCACGGCAGCTATGGCGTCCCCGCGGATGTGGTCCTGTTCGTCCGGCCGGACCTGGGTGACGCTGCGGCCGCTGTTGGCGGAGACAGTGAAATGTTGTCTCGATGTCGGCGAGCGCGGCTTGTTCGAGTGCGTTCTCGTCGGTGATGTCGACGATCGCTTCGACGGTCACCTTCACTCTGCGGCTGCGTCCCTGGGCGCGGGTCATTCGTCCAGGCTATCCCCGCGGGCAGCCTGTGGTGGTCGAGGCCGCGGGGGCGCACGCTGAGCTGGTCGACAAGGAGGTCGTGATGGGACGAGCAGCGGTCTACAAGCGGTGCGGCTGCAAGGCGCGAGGAGAGGCCGGCGGCGAGCCAGGTGCTCTGTGTCCGCGGTTGACTGAGCTGGGGCATGGGAGTTGGTATTTCTCGTTGGAGCTGCCGTGTGGCCGGGACGGCCGGCGGCACCGGGTACGTCGTGGCGGCTTCCGGTCCCGTGCGGCCGCAGAGCAGGCGCGGGCGTACCTACTTGGGGCTGATGTGGTGCCGGGGCGGAGCGCGGTGACGGTGGGGCAGTGGTTGGACATCTGGCTGGAGATGCGCCAGACCTTGAGCTTCAACACCCGCCGCTTGTACACCCAGCATGTGAATGACTATCTGAAGCCGCATCTGGGGAGTGTGCCGCTGCGGTCGTTGACGGTGGCGCGGGTGCAGGCGATGTTCGTGGCGTTGGCCCGGGCGAACGCGACACGGGATCGGCCGCTGTCGCCGGCCACGTTCGTGCGGATCCGGGGGACGCTGCATGCGGCGCTGAACGGCGCGATCCGGCTGGGATTGATCGAGCGGAACCCGGCGCATCTGGTCGAGTTGCCGTCGGGTCGGCGGCCGCGTGCGGTGGTGTGGACAGACGCGCGGGTGGCGCACTGGCGGGCGACTGGGGAGCGGCCGCCGGTGGCGGTGTGGACGGCCCGGCAGACGGCCGAGTTCCTGGAACACGCACGTGACCATCCGCTCTACGTGCTGTATCTGGCGGTCGCGCTGCTCGGATTGCGGCGCGGCGAGGCGACCGGGCTGCGCTGGTGCGATCTCGACCTAGACGCTGCGGTTGTACAGGTGTCGCATCAGGTTCAGGACCGGGGTGGCCGGACGGTGGTGTGCTCGCCGAAGACTGAAACGAGCGTTCGCACGTTGGCGCTGGATCATGGCCTGGTGGCCGAGCTGCGGGCACTGCGATCACAGCGACAGGCGCAGGGGGAGGAGCCGGTCGGGTTTCTGTTCACCAACCGCTATGGCGGGCCGTTGAGCCCGGGGTGTGTGACGCACACCTTCACCCGGCTGGTGGCGGCGGCGGGGTTGCCGCCGATCCGGTTGCACGACCTGCGGCATGGGGCGGCGAGCCTGTCTCTGGCGGCGGGGAACGACTTGAAGGTGGTGCAGGCGATGCTCGGGCACTCGAGCATTGTGCTCACCGCCGACACCTACACCAGTGTCCTGCCTTGCCTGGCTCATCGCGCCGCTGAAGCAACGGCGGCGCTGGTGCTGGAGGTGGCCCGCGACGCGGCGGCCTCGATACGAAGCCGAGGAAGCGGGAAACGGCGCAAGGAATGTCGGGCCCGCAACAAGAAGGCCAAGAACAGCGGCCGACAGGCGCGGTCTCATTCGGCCCCACGCCGGTCCCACCCATGATCAAAGCCTACCAGCAAGATCCTCGTGATCAAGGATACCCGCAGGTGGGCTTCGATTCAGTGGGGTGCGCCATCAGGGACTCGAACCCCGAACCCGCTGGTTAAGAGCCAGCTGCTCTGCCAATTGAGCTAATGGCGCTTGTCTTGCCCGCCGCTTTGGTCTCCCTCGGCGACGTGGAAAAGATTAGCAGGGTGTTCAGGCGGGGTTTCACGGGGGTCCCGTAAGCGGAGAGCCACGGCGTATCGGCTGGTCGCGGCTTGGTTCGCGTGGGTGAGGCGGTCGTGGAAGCGCCTCGTGACCGTGGTCACAAGATCATCGGGAGCGCAAAAACCCCAGCTTGGAGAAGCCTGTCCAAACTGGGGTGATGTCACGACTTGTCATGTCGCCATGATGAACCCCGAATCATGATCCTTGGGGACACAATTCGGGGCCTGCGGGGACGCTGATCAGAAACACTACTCTGACCTGCGTCGATGTGGGGTGAGCGACGGGTTTCGAACCCGCGACCTCCTGGACCACAACCAGGTGCTCTACCAGCTGAGCTACGCCCACCATCTGCGAGGGGACCTCTCGGCCGCCTTGCTGTGGGCAATCCTAGCGTGCCCGCGCGAGCGCTTTTCAGGGGGCTACCCCCCGTGGCGTTCCTGCACTTCGGCGGCGGCAGCCTTGGCCTGTTCGCTGGTCGGGCCGGGCTGGGGGACGAAGGCGGCGCTGCGGTAGTAGTCGAGCTCGCCGATGGACTCCTTGATGTCGGCCAGCGCGCGGTGGGCGAGGCCCTTCTCCGGCTTGGCGTAGTAGACCCGCGGGTACCAGCGGCGGACGAGTTCCTTGATCGAGGACACGTCGACCATGCGGTAGTGCAGGTGGCTGTCGAGCGCCGGCATGTCACGCGCGATGAAGCCGCGGTCGGTGCCGATGGAGTTGCCCGCCAGCGGGGCCGTGCCGGGGTCCGGGACGAACTCGCGGATGTAGTCGAGCACTCGCTGCTCGGCCTCGGCCAGGGTGACCGCGGAGGCGCGGACCTCTTCGGTGAGCCCGGACTTGGCGTGCATGTCGTGGACGACCTGGGGCATGCCGTCGAGCTTGGCTTCGTCGGTGTGGATGACGATGTCGACGCCGTCGCCGAGGACGTTGAGGTCGGCGTCGGTCACCAGTGCGGCTATTTCGATCAACGCGTCCTTGCCGAGGTCGAGCCCCGTCATCTCGCAGTCGATCCAGACTAGGTGGTCGGTCACCTGGACAACCCTAACCCGACACGGGGATGACAGCGGGGTTACCTGCGCATTCGGCGCGTTACGCTCGGGCGGCCAAGTGAAACGGTGTGATTTCGGACTCGGGAACGGGGTGCGGCCAGTGGCCGAGCAGGGGTCGGGGCCCGCGGCGGACATCGCCGCGGGGTACGTCAGCGAGGGCGGCGCGGTGGAGCTGGGAGCCGTGGTGATCGACGGGAGGGCGGACGCATCCGCGGCGGTGCGGCTGCCGCTGGCGACGCTGAACCGGCACGGGCTGGTCGCGGGCGCGACCGGGACGGGCAAGACGAAGACGTTGCAGCTGATCTCGGAGCAGTTGTCCGCGGCGGGCGTGCCGGTGGTGCTGGCCGACGTCAAAGGTGATCTTTCGGGACTGGCCGCGGCGGGCGAGCCGAGCGACAAGCTGGCCGGACGCGCCCAGGAGCTGGGGGACGACTGGGCGCCGGCCGCAGCGCCCGTGCAGTTCCTGTCGCTGGGCACGGGCGGAAAGGGCTCACCGATCCGCGCGACGATCACCAGCTTCGGCCCGGTCCTGCTGTCCAAGGTGCTGGGGCTGAACGAGACGCAGGAGTCGACCCTCGGCCTGATCTTCCACTGGGCCGACCAGCGCGGGCTCGCGCTGCTCGACACCAAGGACCTGCGCGCGGTGATCACGCACCTGACCAGCGACGAGGGCAAGGCCGACCTCAAGGGCATCGGCGGCGTCTCGGCCGCGACGGCCGGGGTGATCCTGCGCGCGCTGTCCAACCTGGAGGCCCAGGGCGGCGAGGACTTCTTCGGCGAGCCCGAGCTGGACGTGCACGACCTGATGCGCCAGGCCGACGGCAAGGGGGTCGTCACCCTGCTGGAGCTGGACAACCTGCAGTCCAAGCCCGCGTTGTTCTCCACCTTCCTGATGTGGCTGCTGGCCGAGCTGTTCGAGGAACTGCCCGAGGAGGGCGACCTCGACCAGCCCAAACTCGTCTTCTTCTTCGACGAAGCGCACCTTCTCTTCGCGGACGCGTCGAAGGCGTTCCTGGAGCGCATCGAGCAGACGGTGAAGCTCATCCGGTCCAAGGGCGTCGGCGTGTTCTTCTGCACCCAGCTGCCCACGGACATCCCGAACGCGGTGCTCTCGCAACTCGGTGCGCGGGTGCAGCACGCGTTGCGCGCGTTCACTCCCGACGACCAGAAGGCGCTCACCCGCACGGTCAAGACGTATCCGAAGACGCCGCACTACGACCTCGAATCGGCGCTGACGTCGCTGGGCATCGGTGAGGCGATCGTCACCGTGCTGTCCGAACGGGGCGCGCCGACTCCGGTCGCCTGGACACGGCTGCGCGCGCCGCGGTCGAAGATGGGCTCGATCGGCGCGGACGCCGTCGCCGCCGCGGTGACCGGTTCCGACCTGCACGCCAAGTACAGCGAGACGATCGACCGCGAATCGGCCTACGAGAAGCTGGCTGCGAAGGTCGCCGCGCCCGCGGACCCACCCGCGGACCCACCCGCGCAGCCGGACACGCCCGCGGAGGCGCCCAAGCCGCAGAAGGAGGAGCCCGGTTTCCTCTCCCAGGCGATGAGCAACCCGGCGGTGAAGTCGTTCATGCGCTCCGCCGCGAACGCGCTGGGCCGTGAGGTCACGCGGGGGCTGTTCGGCAACCGGAGGCGCTGATCGACCGGCTGCACTGGGATCAGCAGACCGGGCGGATGCCAGGCAGACAGCGCGAAGGCCGCTCTCCCCGGGCCCCGATTCCCTGGGAGAGCGGCCTTCACCGGTTCCTCGCCTTACCCCGAACGGTGAGCGAGAAAGTGGACGGGCCGCCCCGACCGCGGTCCGTCCGCGACCGGATCAGCCGTTGACGATCTGGTTCACGATCGTCTTGGCGTCGTTGATCGGGATGGCGAAGCCGATCCCGACGCTGCCCGCGGCACCGCTGGCCGAGGCCGACGGGCTGTAGAGCGCGGAGTTGATGCCGATGACCTCGCCCTGGGCGTTCACCAGCGCGCCGCCGGAGTTGCCCTGGTTGATCGAGGCGTCGGTCTGGATGGCGGTGTAGCTCGGGCCGCTGCTCGAAGACTCGTTCGAGGTCTGACGGCCGAACGGCGACTGCTGTTGTTGCTGCTGCTCGCCGACGTCCGACAGCGGCCGGTTCAGCGCGCTGACGATGCCGGTGGTCACGGTGTTCTGCAGCCCGCCCGGCGAACCGATGGCGACGACCGACTGGCCGACCACGAGCTTTCCGGAGTCGCCCAGGGTGGCGGCGGTCAGCCCGCTGGCGTTCTGGGCCTGCACCACGGCGATATCGCCCTTGGTGTCGGCGCCGACCACACTCGCCTGGTACTTCTTGCCGTCCGAGGTGGTGATCGTGACGCTCCGGGCGCCGTCGACCACGTGGGCGTTGGTGAGGATCCGGCCGTCGGAGCTGAGGATGACCCCGGAGCCGATCGCCTCGCCCTGCGCGGTGGTCACGTTGACCTGCACGACGCTCGGCACGACCTTCGCCGCGACCGCACTGACGTCGCCGGTCGAGGTGGTGCTGCTGATCGTCTGGCCGGTGACCGCCGACGACGTGGCCGGAGCGGCGGCGGAGGTCCCGGTGAGCCCGACGATCGTGGCCCCGGCACCACCGCCGATCAGCGCGGCGGCCAGCGCCGTGCCGCTGACCACGGCCGCGAGCCGGCGGCTCCGGCGCGGAGCCGGGACCGGCGGCGCCGGCGGCGTGAAGAGCGGGTTCGGCGAGGCCGGCTGCTGGTAGCCGTACTGGGGGTACGGGCCGTACTGGGGGTGGACGTTCTGGTGCGGCTGGTGCCCACCGGTGGAGGCGGGGCCGGGCCGACTCTCGTTCTCGGTCATGCACCAAGGTTCTCGCCCGTGCTTGTGAGAATCCTGTGGAAACCCCTGGGGCTTTGCTGAGAAGAATCAGCTGAGAATCCTCAGACATTCCTCAGCCTCCACCGCTCAGTCGAAGAAGGACGGGACGTCGAGCGCACCTCCGGAGGCTTCGAACTCGTCGTGCACGGCCTTGCGCAGCGCCTCGTCGGCCAGGTAGTCGGCGGCGGTGAGAGCGAGCCCGAGGGCCCCGTCGACCACGGCCCGGTCCCCGGACGGTGACCCGGCCGCCTCGGCGAACTCCTTGGTGTGCAAGGCCACCGTGGGCTCGGAGACCGCGATCATCGGGTGCAGCGCGGGCATCCGGAAGGACAGGTTGCCCAGGTCGGTCGAGCCGGTGAGGAACTCCGGCACGATGCCCGGCGGCAACGGTTTGCGGCCGGTCCCGACCTGGTTGACCGACCAGCGCCCGGCGAGTGTGGTGTTGAACCGGATCGGCAGGTACGCCGGTTGCGCGTCCCAGCTCAGCTCGACCCCGCAACCGGTCATCTCCGCCGCGCCCCGCGCGATCGCGGTCATCCGCTCCGCCAGGTCGCGCAGGGTCTGCGGATCCGCGGAACGGAGGTAGAACAACAGCGCCGCCCGCTCCGGGATCACGTTCGGCCGGGCACCGCCGTCGGTGAACACGCCGTGCACGCGGTCGGTGGACGGCAGTTGCTGCCGCATCGCCGACACTCCTTGGTACGCGGCCACGGCGGCGTCCAGGGCGTTGCGCCCCATGAACGGCTGCGCGGAGGCGTGGGCCCCGATCCCGTGGAACACCATCTCCAGCTGGCGCCGACCCAGGAACGGGTGCAGCGCGATGTCGTGGCTGAACGGGTGCAGCATGATCACCGCGTCGACGTCGTCGAACACCCCCGCCCGCGCGAGGGTTTCCTTGCCACCGCCGCCTTCCTCGGCCGGCGTGCCGATGAGGGAGACGCGCCCGCCGAGCTGCTGCGCCACCGCGGCGGCGCCGAGGAAACCGCCGGCCCCCGCGGTGCAGATGACGTTGTGCCCGCACGCGTGGCCGAGCCCGGGCAGCGCGTCGTACTCCGACAGCACGGCGATGTGCGGGCCGCCCTGGTCCGGGGAGCCGGCGCGCAACGCCGTGTCGAGGCCGCCGAGCCCGACCGCGACCTCGTGGCCGTGCGCCCGCAGCAGATCGGCCAGCGCGCCGACGGAGCGGCGCTCGGTGAAGCCTTCCTCGGGGTGGGCGTGCAGGTCCTGGCTCAGCGCGACGAGCTCGTCCGCGCGCGCTTGGAGCTCCCGGCTCACGGCCGCACGGACCTCCGCACCGGCTCCGACGTGGTCGGAGCCGAGTGGTTCGGCGGCCTCGACCGCTTCGGCCGTGGCTTCGAGCAAGGCGCGCAGGTGGCTGTCGTCGGGTGGGACGGGCGCGGTGTGGGTCATGCGGCCGATGCTAACCGGGGGCACCGACAGAAGTGGATCAGCTCGACTCGGGGCGCTTGCCGGCGACGATCTGAACGACGCCGGAACTCTGCTCACTGAGGATGAGGAAGCCCCGGGCGCGCAGGCTCGCGGCGATCTCCCCGCGGTCGAACATCCGCTGTCCGCTGAGGATCCCGCCGGCCGAGCCGACCAGCCGCGCGGGCTGCCAGCCGGGGCGCGCGCTGGTGAGCAGCACGACGCGTCCGCCGGGCCGCAGGATCCGCGCGAACGAGTCCAGCGCGCGCTCGGGCTCGTCGAACAGGTGCAGCGCGGCGAAGCAGCAGATGGCGTCCACAGTGGACTCCTGAAGTGGCGGCCGGACGGCGTCCGCGCGGAGGTAGGCGACGCTGCCCGGACTGCGTTCCGCGGCGGCTCGGGCGAGCATGCCGCGGGCCCCGTCGAGGCCGATGGCGAGTCCTTCTTCGCCGACGGTTTCCCCGAATGCCCGGGTGAACCGGCCGGTGCCACACGCGACGTCGAGCACGACCTGGCCCGGGCGCAGGGCCAGCAGTTCGATCGCCAGGCGGACCTCCCCCGCCATGCTCGGACCGAACGGACCCTTGAACAACCGGCCTAGGGCTGGACGCCAGTAGCGCTCGTAGACCTGGGGGAGCAGCGTCGTGCGCATCAGGCGCTGGGTGAGGCCGGTGGTCGGTCCGGCCTGGGGGACGTCGCCCAGTACGTCGAGGAAACCTCCGCCGGTGCGGGGTGTGGTTCCGGATTCGGCCTGACGCTCGGGTCCGGTGAGCAGGCGGTTGAGCCGCTTCTGGCTGGTCAGCTTCGCGGTCGGCGCGTCGGCGGTGGCTCGTGCGGTGGGGTCGGCGCTGGTCATCGGCTCGGCCGGTGGTGCAGCCGGTCGAGGGGCGGGCGGTGACGCCGGTTGGCTCTCTACGGCCGGCGGCTCTCCTGGCTGGTCCGCGGCTTGATCCCGGTCGGTCGGACGGCTGGTCGGCACAGGCGCTCCTTCGGGGCGGCAAGTTCGGATACCGGCAGTATGCCTGCGACCCACTACTCACGATCGAGTGAATCGAATCCCGATCACCAGTTCGAAGACCCGGATTGTCAGCCCCCGTTCCTAGGGTTTCCACCAAGGCCTCCAACCCCGGAGCCGCAGCGGAGGGACCCCCGATGACCACACCGATCCTGGCCCGCACCGAGCTGCCCCTCGGCGAGATCGCCGTGCGCGGCCCGTTCGAGCTGTCCGCAGCCACCCGCTTCCTGGCCGGCTTCGGCCCGGCGGGCCGTCCGGACGCAGCCTCCGAGCGCGGCGTTCTGCGCCTGGCCTTCCCCTCCGACGGAGACTGGCGCCACGTCGGAGTGACGATCCGGCAGAGACCGCCCGGAGAGCCCGGCGCCGATCTCTTTACCACCGGCTCGCCCGCCTCTCCTGCCTCCTCCGGACGTTCCAGGGTCGTCTCCTCCGCCCCTTCCGGGGTTTCCGGTGCCGGCTTGTCCCACGCCTCCGGGCCCACCTGCACGGTTTCGCCCCTGCTGTCGCTCCCCAGCGCCAACCGGGGCGCCCACAGCTCAGCGCCACCGGCCACCACGTCGTCCGCCGGCGGCCCGGCTGATCCGGTCCGGCCCGGTCGCATCCGGTCCGCCGCGCGCTCGTCCGCCGCCGGCGCCTTCGGCACCGTCGAGGTCGAGCTGTCCGCGCCGGTGGAGTCGGCCGGCCGGGTGCTGGCCCAGGTCAGCCGGATCCTGTCGCTGGATGTCGACGGTTCCCGCTACACCGGCCTCGGCTTCCGCGACCCGGTGATCGCCGGGTTGCAGTCGCGGCGAGCTGGCCTGCGACCGGTCCTGTTCTCCTCGCCGTACGAGGCGGGCTGCTGGGCCGTGCTCGCCCAGGGCATGAGGTTCAGCCAGGCCATGAGGTTTCGGCGGAGGCTGGCCGAGCGCTACGGCAAGGTCGTCGACGTCGGCGGGTACCGGGTGTTGTCCTTTCCCACCCCAGGAGTGATGGCGGACCTGCCTTTCGGACCGGGCTTGGCCGATTTCCGGACCGCGCGATTGCGCGCCGTGGCCAAAGCCGCCGCGCAGGGCTACCTCGATCCGGCCGAGCTGCGCAGTCTGCCGATCTCCGAGGCGCTCGAGCGGCTGCGCGAGATCCCCGGCATCGGCCAGTTCTCCGCCGAGCAGATCCTGGCCCGTGGTGCCGGGCATCCGGATCTCTTCCCCCGGGCCGACCTCCGCCTCCACGAAGCCATACGGGAGGAGTACGGCCTGCTGGATTCCGTTGGTGCCGCGGACCTGGAGCTCCTGGCCGAAGCCTGGCGCCCCTACCGGAGCTGGGCCTCCCTCCTGCTCCGCGTGGACCGGGACGCGGTCCCGATCATGGAGGAGGTGATGGCCGCCTGACGCGTGGCAACCGAAGGCTCCGAGCGGTGGTCCGTGCACACCGTCCTGGCTTCACTGGGAACCGGTTCGCATCTGACGTGGCTGTCTTCGTACCGCGGAATTACCACCCGATCGAGGGGTTCCCGTTGACGAAAGGTGACACAACAGCCGCCCGCCCGCCGGAGCCCTTACCGGTCCCGAGAGAGACGCTCAACAACCGTTCGGAAGGTGCTTAGCGGCCGCGTGCTGGGCGCCGGTTCGTAGCCGCCGCCGGAAACGTTCCCGCGTCCAGCCCGGCGCTCCGTCGACCCACCACCACCCCGGCCTCGCACACGGGCCGGTTCGACCACCGATACCGACTGACACCGGAAAACGAGAAAGGAGCCGCGATGGGAAGACGCACCCCATAGCGGAGGGGCACGGCCGAAGTACGGCGGGCGCTCACCGGGGCCAGATGCGGGCTGTGGTGAGGTGGCGGCGTGTTTTCGACCGCCTTCGCTGTCTCGTCCGTCCTCGGCCCGCTGGTGCCCGGGGGACTGCCCGGGGCGTCCGCGCTGACCCGCGCGTCCGGGCTGGCCGCCGCGGCCGGTGGCGGGACGGATGCCGCCATCGGCACCGCGCTCACCCAGGCGCAGACGCCCGGCGCGATCACCTTGGTCACCGGTGGGGTGGCGTTGCTGGTGGTGCTGGTCGGCGGAACGCCGTGGCGGCTGGCACGCAACGTGATCACGATCGTGCACGAGGCGGGCCACGGACTGGCCGCGGTGCTGGTCGGACGGCGGCTGCGGGCGATCAAGCTGCATTCGGACACCTCGGGCGTCACCGTGTCGCGCGGCAAGCCTGAAGGCCCGGGCATGGCTTTCACCGCGCTGGCCGGCTACGTGGCTCCGTCGCTGCTGGGGCTGCTGTTCGCGAGCCTGCTGGGGGCCGACCTGATCACCGCGGTGCTGGTCGTGGTCGCGCTGCTGCTGCTCGGGGTGCTGATCATGGTGCGCAACGCCTACGGGGTGTTCTCGGTGGTCGCGAGTGCCGTGGTGCTGGGGCTCGTCGCGCTGGTGGCGCCACCGGTGGTGCAGGCGCCGTTCGCGTACCTGCTGACCTGGTTCCTGCTGTTCGGCGGGCTCCGGCCGGTGGTGGAGCTGCAGATCAAGCGCCGCCGCGGCTCGGCCCGCGACTCCGACGCCGACCAGCTGGGCCGGCTCACCGGGGTGCCCGCAGTGCTGTGGGTGCTGGTCTTCGCCGTGCTCACGGTGAGCTGCCTGCTGGCGGGTGCGCTGTGGCTGCTGGAACCGGTCGCGAGCTGACGGGCGGCCTACGCGCCGCCGAGGGTGCGGGTTCCGGGGCCTTGGGCTCTGGTGGAGGACCGGGATCGCCGGTCGCCAGCTCAGGGGTGGCCCGAGCCGCGACGGGGCTGGGACTCCGCCGAGCTGACGGGCGGACCGGCTTCCGGGAGTTAAGGCGGCGGCGGACTAAAGCTGCCGCGGGCTGAGGCTGCGGCGGACCGGGGTGTGGCCCGGTTTGGTTTCCGGGAGAGGCTCAGGCTGCTGGAAGCTGACTTGCGGCCCGCTTTCGAGCGGGGTTGAGGCTCTTGCGGGCTGCCTCCTCACTCGGGGGCCGATCTCTATGGGCTGCCAGATGGCCGGGTGCCGGGCGTCGAGCTCTCGATGGGCTAGCGCGGGGGTTGACGGCTGGGCCAGGGCGCTCGTGGACGTGCCCTGGGGCTGGGGCGGTTGTGGATGTGCGTTGTGGCTGGGGCGGGTTTGGATGGCCGGGTCAGGGCGGTTGTGGGTGTGCGCTGTGGGCTGAGTTGGCCGGGGCCGGGGCCGGGGCGGGTGTGCGTTGTGGGCTGCCGTCGGGCCGGGGACCCTGCCGACCGGCGCGCCGGGCACCCCCGCCGACCGGCAGGCCAGGCACTCCGTCGGCCGTCGGGCCGGGCACTCCGCCGACCGTCGGGGCGGGCAGCTGCCGACCGTCGGGCCGGGCACCCGCCGGGCGCTGGGCTGGTTGGCGGGGTGGCCGCCGAGCTGGTGGGCGGGGCTCGAAACGGTGGGTTTGCGCGGGCCGGTGGTTGCCGGGGAGTGAGCCCGTCGTCTCCTGGTGTGCGTGGGTGCGGCAGACTGGGTGTCTGCTGGATCGGTGCGGAAGGAGACGAAACGGTGGACGAGGTCGCTGAGGTCGTCGAGAGGTGTGCGCGGACGGCCAAGCGGGCTGCGCCGTCGTTGGCTGCTGCTACCGATGAGGTCGTGGACGGGGCGTTGGCCCGGATGGCCGAGCGGCTGGTCTCCGGCCGCGGGGAAGTCCTCGAGGCCAACGAGAGCGACGTCGCCCGGGCGCGGGGGGAGGGGATGAGCGCCGGGTTGCTGGACCGGCTGACCATCACCCCGCAGCGGCTCGACGGCATGGCCGAGCAACTGGAGATCCTGGCCGGGGCACCGCACCGGGCGCGGTCCATCGATGTGTCCACTTTGGACGGCGGGCTGCGGCTGGTGGAGCGGCGGCGGCCGGTCGGGGTGATCGGGGCGAACTACGAGGCGCGGCCGAACGTGACCGTGGACGTGGCTTCGCAGCTGGTCAAGTCGCGCAACGCCGGAGTGCTGCGCACCGGATCGGCGGCGCTGGGGTCCGCGCAGCGGCTGCGGGAGGTCGTGATCGCGCCGGCGCTGGCCGATTCCGGGATCGACCCGGCGGTGGTGCAACTGGTTCCGCGAGTCGAGCGGGAGGCCGCGGCGGCGCTGGTGCGGCTGCCCGGTCTGGTGCCGCTGGTGATCCTGCGCGGCAGCGGCGACAGCACGCGCGAACTGGCCCGCGAGGCGGCGCTGCACGGGGTCGGCACGCTGGCCCACGCGGACGGCGGCGGCGTGCTGTACATCGACGCGGCCGCGGACGCCGGCAAGGTGCGCGAGCTCGTGTCCGCCAGCCTCGACCGCCTCGGCGTCTGCAACCGGCTGAACCTGCTGCTCATCCACGAGGGCGCGCACGAAGCCGTCTGGCCTTCGGTCGAAGAGGCGCTGGCCGAGCGCGGGGTGACGCCGTCGCTGGCGCCGCACGAGCACGCCCTCGGGTACGAGTGGGCGCTGGACTCCGAGCGGGAGGCGACCGTCACGGTCGAGAAGGTGAGCGGGCTGGCCCAAGCCGTGGAGATCGCGAACGAGCAGACGTCCGGGCTCGCGGCGGGGATCGCCACCGAGGACCCGGCCGCGGCCGACGCGTTCTTCGACGGCTACACCGGCACCGGCGTGTTCTGGAACGCGCCGACCCGGCTGCTCGACGGCTTCAAGCTGCTTGCCGTCCCCGAGACCGGCATCAACCTCGACCGCGTGCCGGGGCCACGCGGACCGGTCACCTACACCGACCTGCACGTTCGCCAGTACGCCGTGCTCCCGGCTTGAACCGTGGCCGAAGCCCCGACGCCCGCCCGGCCCCATGTCGTGCTTTCGGCCGCCCAGTCGCTGGACGGCTACCTCGACGACGCGAGCGGCACTCGCCTCCTACTGTCCAATGAGGACGATTTCGCCGAGGTCGACCGGCTTCGCGCGGAGGCGGACGCCATCCTCGTCGGCGCCGGCACGGTGCGGGCGGACGACCCGCGCCTGCTCGTCCGCTCGGCCGAGCTTCGGCGTGAGCGACGGGCCGCGGGTGAGCCGGAGCAGCCGGTCAAGGTGACCGTGACGGGCAGCGGCGAGCTCGACCCCCACGCGCAATTCTTCACGGCCGGTGATGCGGCCAAGCTGGTCTACGCGCCGCCTTCGGTCGCGGAGCACCTGCGTGACGTCGCGACGCTCGTCGATGCCGGCACCCCGCCCGAGCTGGAGCGGATCCTCGACGATCTCGGCGCGCGTGGGGTCCGGCGGTTGCTCGTCGAAGGTGGCGGCACCGTGCACACGCAGTTCCTCTCCGCCGGCCTGGCCGACGAACTGCGGCTCGCCGTCGCGCCGGTCACGGTCGGTGACCCGCGGGCGCCTCGGTTCCTGGGGCCCGGGGCCGTTCCGCGAACGCTGCGGCTGACCGGGGTGCGGAAGCTGGGCGACGTCGCCGTGCTGCACTACCGCGTGGCCGCGGAGCCTTCGGCGCTCGACCTGCTGCGGTTGCGCCAGGCGATCGCGCTCGCGGACGAATGCCCGCCGAGCTCGACCTTCCGGGTGGGCGCCGTGGTCACCGCGGCCGACGGCACCGTGCTCGCCACCGGGCACTCCGGCGAAGGCGATCCGCTCAACCACGCCGAAGAAGCCGCACTGGCGAAGCTGCCCGCCGGGGACCCCCGCCTCGCCACCGCGACCATCTACAGCTCGTTGGAGCCGTGCAGCGCCCGTGCGTCGCACCCGCTCAGCTGCACGCAGCTGATCCTCGCGGCGGCGATCCCGCGAGTGGTCATGGCGTGGCGCGAGCCGTCACTCTTCGTCGATGCCGAAGGGGTCGAGCAGCTCATGGCCGCGGGATGCCGGGTGATCGAGATCCCGGCGCTGGCCCCGGAAGTCCGCCGCGCCAACACCCACCTGCCCGGCGTCCGGCCCTGACCCGTTCCGGCGATCGCGCGACGCCGGATGCCGGATGCCGGGTGACTCGGAGGAGTCACCCGGCATCCGGTCGGGGTCAGCAGGCGCCGTTGTCGGACCAGACGCCGTCCGGGCCGGTGGTCCCGGGCTCCTCACCCTGGGTCCACCACTTGGCGGTCCACTTGTGGTTGTTGTGGGAGACGGTGTTGCCGCCGGTGTAGACCTGCGTCTTGGACCACTCCCCGGCGGTGCAGCTGCCCGGGTTGGTGGGCGGGCTGGTCGGCGGGCCCGTCTGCGGCGGGGTGGCGCCGGCGAACCGGGTGGTGAACTTCGTGAAGTCCCAGTCGTTCTGCTGGACGTTCGAGCACACGCCGTTGTCGGTGGTGCCCACGCAGGCGCGGTCGCGGTTGACCGACCAGAAGGTGAAGCGGCCGAGCTGGTGGCTGGTCGCGTAGTCGTAGACGGTCTGGAAGTCCGACACGTTGAAGATTTCCGCGGCGTCGGACTTGCCGTTCATCCCGGAGAAGCCCTCGTGCGAGTACGCGGTGGCGCTGTCCCAGCCGAGGTGGCTCATGAGCAGCCCGTGGAACGCCTCCAGCGCGGACACCTGCGAGGAGCCGCCGTTGAAGCCGCCGTCGAAGGGCATGATGGAGAAGTTGTTGGGGGAGAAGCCGATCGACTTGGCCTGGTCGAGCAACTGGGTGCCGAACCAGCCGGTGCCGGCCGAGGTGCCCGGCATGGTCACCGAGACGAACAGGCCCGGGTTGTCGGCCTGCAGCGTCTTCGCGGCGCCGAGTTCGTTGGCGATCGCGGCGGTGTTCTCGTACTCGGGCTCTTCGAGGTCGAAGTCGATGGCCTTGAGGCTGTACTTGCTGATCACCTGCTGGTACGCGGCGGCGGTCGCGGCCACGGTGCCGCAGGTCTGGCCGAGCTTGGTGCCGCCGTAACCGCCGACGGACACCGAAACGTCACCGCCCGCCCCGCGGATCTTGCCGATCACGCCGGCCACCGCGGTGTCCGAGGACACCGCGGAGGTGCCGTCCCAGGTCGGGGAGCAGCCGCCGCCGCTGGGCGCGAGGATGAACGCGAGCTGGAACGCCTTCTGCCCGGTCGCGTTCATCACGGTGACCGGGTCGGGCGGATTGTTGCTCTGGGGCATGAGGTACGGGGCCGACGCGTACCAGTTGTTGCTGAGCGCGGCGGGGGCGGCCGCGGCCTCCGGTTGTGCGCTGGCGGTCGCGGCCAAGGTCGCGGCAGCCCCGAGCACGGTGGCGGCGGCGATCCCGACGGTGGCCAGTCTGCTTCGTCGCATCTGTCCTCCAGGTGTCGAGGCGAGGTGCGCTCCAGCATTGGACTAGACCATTGCGAAGTCAAGGCGTGCGCCCCGGTCATCCGACATCCGTAGGGGGACTGTGGGCGATATGCCGGGATCGGCGACCTTGGTTCACCCGGGCGGCCCAACCCGGCCTCGGACCAGTGCCGCGAATGGTCCGGTCGCCGGACCCCGCCCACGGGGCGGTGCGGGCTCGCGGCCGACGTGAGACCTGGCTCGGCGCCGGAGCCGTCGGGGTCCGGGCCGTCTACTCGCCCTCCAGGTCGCCTTCCAAGGTCAGGTACACCTCGCGCAACTGGGCCAGCAGCTCCGGATCCGGCTCGGCCCACAGACCCCGGTCGGCGGCTTCGGTCAGGCGCTCGACGATGCCGCGCAAGGCCCAGGGGTTGGCCTGGCGCAGGAAATCCTGGTTCACCGGGTCCAGCACGTAGGACTCCGACAGCTTCTCGTACATCCAGTCGCCCACTACGCCCGCGGTGGCGTCGAAGCCGAACAGGTAGTCGACCGTCGCGGCCAGTTCGAACGCACCCTTGTAGCCGTGCTTGCGCATGGCGGACAGCCAGCGGGGGTTGACGACGCGGGCGCGGAAGACGCGGGCGGTCTCCTCGCCCAGGGTGCGGGTGCGGACCGCGTCGGGAGTGGTCGAGTCGCCGACGTAGGACACCGGCGCGGTGCCGGTCAGGGCGCGGACGGTGGCGATCATGCCGCCGTGGTACTGGAAGTAGTCGTCCGAGTCGGCGATGTCGTGCTCGCGGGTGTCGGTGTTCTTCGCGGCGACGACGATGCGCTTGTACGACTGCTCCATGTCCTCGCGCGCCGGGCGGCCGTCCAGATCACGGCCGTAGGCGAAGCCGCCCCAGACCGCGTACACCTCGGCCAGGTCCTTGTCGTCACGCCAGTTGCCGGAGTCCATCAGGGGGAGCAGGCCCGCGCCGTAGGCGCCCGGCTTCGAGCCGAAGATCCGGGTCGTCGCCCGCCGGTCGTCGCCGTGGGCGGCCAGGTCGGTGGCGACGTGGGCGCGGACGTAGTTCTGCGAGAGCGGTTCGTCGAGCCCCGCGACCAGGCGCACGGCGTCGTCCATCAGGGTGATCACGTGCGGGAACGCGTCGCGGAAGAAGCCGCTGATCCGCACGGTCACGTCGATGCGCGGGCGGCCCAGCTCGGCCAGCGGGATGGCCTCGATCCCGGTGACCCGCCGGGACGCTTCGTCCCAGACCGGCTGCACGCCCAGCAGGGCCAGCACTTCCGCGGCGTCGTCGCCCGAGGTCCGCATCGCCGACGTGCCCCAGACCGAGAGGCCGACCGAACGCGGCCATTCGGAGGTGGGGCTGTCGTCGCGGTACCGGCGCAGCAGCGAGTCGGCCAGGGCCTGGCCCGTCTCCCAGGCCAGGCGGCTGGGGATGGCCTTCGGGTCGACGGTGTAGAAGTTGCGGCCGGTCGGCAGCACGTTCACCAGCCCGCGCAACGGCGAACCACTGGGCCCGGCCGGGATGTAGCCGCCGTCGAGGGCGTGCAGCACGGCGTCCAGCTCGGCGCCGGTGCCCGCCAGCCGCGGCACGATCTCGGTGGCCGCGAACCCCAGCACGAGACCGACCTGCTCGTCCGGGCTGCCCAGCACCTCCTGCACCACCGCGGGCCCGGCCGAGGGTGCCCACGAGCGCGCCTCCATCGCCTCGACCAGCGCTCGGGCCGTGGTCTCGATGGCGTCCACTTCGGACAATGGGGTGTCGGAGTTCTCCTTGAGCCCCAGGGCCGAGCGCAGGCCGGGCACCGCGCCCTGCCGCCCGCCCCAGATCTGCTGGGCGCGCAGCATGGCCAGCACCAGGTTGACCCGCGCCTCGCCGACCGGAGCTTCGCCCAGGATGTGCAGGCCGTCGCGGATCTGCGCGTCCTTGACCTCGCACAGCCAGCCGTCGATGTGCAGCAGGAAGTCGTCGAACTCCGCGTCGTGCGGGCGTTCGTCGATGCCGAGGTCGTGGTCCAGCTTGGCCGCCTGGATCAGGGTCCAGATCTGCGCCCGCACGGCGGGCAGCTTGGCCGGGTCCATGGCGGCGATGTTGGCGTGCTCGTCGAGGAGCTGTTCGAGCCGCGCGAGGTCGCCGTAGGACTCGGCGCGGGCCATCGGCGGGATCAGGTGGTCGACGATCGTGGCGTGGGCGCGGCGTTTCGCCTGCGCGCCCTCACCCGGGTCGTTGATCAGGAACGGGTAGACCAGCGGCAGGTTGCCCAGCACCGCGTCGGGCGCGCAGGCGGCCGAGAGCCCGGCCGTCTTGCCCGGCAGCCACTCCAGCGAACCGTGCTTGCCCAGGTGCACCACGGCGTGCGCGCCGAACTCCTCCTCCAGCCAGCGGTAGGCGGCGAGGTAGTGGTGGCTCGGCGGCAGGTCCGGGTTGTGGTAGATGGCCACCGGGTTCTCGCCGAACCCGCGCGGCGGCTGGATCATGAGCACCACGTTGCCCGCCTGCAGCGAGGCCAGCACGATGTCGCCTTCGGGATTGGCCGACGTGTCGACATACAGCCGGCCCGGCGCCGGGCCCCAGTGCTCCTCCATCGCCTCGCGCAGCTCCGCGGGCAGCCGCGCGAACCACTCGCGGTACCGCGCGGCGGGCACGCGGATCGGGTTGCCCGCGAGCTGGTCCTCGGTCAGCCACTCGGGGTCCTGGCCGCCGGCCGCGATCAGCGCGTGGATCAGCGCGTCACCGTCCGGCTGTTCGGTGCCGGTCGGCTCGACGCCGGGGAACGCGTCCGCGCCCAGGTCGTACCCCCGAGAGCGCATCCGCCGCAGCAGTTCGATCGTCGACGCGGGCGTGTCCAGCCCCACCGCGTTGCCGACGCGTGAGTGCTTCGTCGGGTACGCCGAAAGCATCAGCGCGATCCGGCGCTGCGGCGGGGGAGTGTGACGCAGGCGCGCGTGCGCCAGCGCGATCCCGGCGACGCGGGAGGCGCGCTCGGCGTCGGGCACGTAGCGGGGCAGGCCGTCTTCGTCGATCTCCTTGAACGAGAACGGCACCGTGATCAGCCGGCCGTCGAACTCCGGCACGGCCATCTGGTTGCCGGCGTCCAGCGGGGTCAGCCCCTCGTCGCTGGCCGACCAGCGCTCGCGGTCGCTGGTCAGGCACAGGGCCTGCAGGATCGGCACGTCCAGGCCGGCCATCTCGGCGACGTCCCAGGCTTCGTCGTCCCCACCGGCGCCGACCTCGGAGGGGCGGGTGCCACCCGCGGCCAGCACGGTGACCAGCAGCGCGTCCACCCGGCCCAGCTCGGCCATCATCTCCGGCTCGCGCGTGCGCAGCGAGGAGCAGTGGATCGGCAACGCCCGCCCGCCCGCGGCCTCGATCGCTTCGGCCAGCGCTTGCACGAAGCCGGTGTTCCCGGACAGGTGGTGCGCGCGGTAGTAGAGGATCCCGACCAGCGGCCCGGTGTTCGCCGACGGGGGCCGTTCCAGCACGCCCCACGCGGGCTGCACGGCGGGCGGCTCGAAGCCGTCGCCGGTGAGCAGCAGCGTGTCGGACAGGAACCGGTGAAGCTGCGTGAGGTTCTCCGGGCCGCCCTGCGCCAGGTAGGCGTGCGCTTCCGCCGCGATGCCCGCCGGCACGGTCGAGAGCTTCATCAGCTCCGCGTCCGGAGTCTGCTCCCCGCCGAGCACGACCACGTGCGAACCGGAGGCGCGCAGGACGTCCAGCCCCTCCTGCCAGCTGCGCGGGGTGCCCAGGATCCGGACCACCACGATCGACGCGCCGCCCAGCAGCCCGGGCAGCTCGGCCAGGTCGAGGCGGGCCGGGTTGGCCAGGCGGAACTCACCCTCGGCGGCCCGGGCGCTGAGCAGGTCGGTGTCCGAAGTGGACAGCAGCAGGATCACGGCGTTCCTCACTCGGGGTGTCCGCGCCCCGGGTCGTCGGTCGCGGCGGCGGGAGTTCCTGGCTCCCCGGATCACTCCGGGTCACAGTGGCGGGACCGTCCCGGACTCTCACCGGGTTCCTCCACCTGCCGACGCGTGTTCACCCTCACTCTCGCCGGGAGCGGCGGCGCCCGTCAAGGTGACGTGTCAGACCACGCGCACCGCGACGATCGGCCGCTCCTGCACCGGGTGACGGCGGCGGGCCGTGACGCTCCACGCGTACCCGCCGAACCCGCCGGTGGCCGGGTCGGCGTGGAACACCATGTGCCCGCGACCGGCGCCCTGGCCGCCGGGCCCGCGGCTGTCCGGGAACCGCGTGGAGGTGCCGTGCGGATCGGCCGTGCAGTCGGCCACCGGCACCCGGTACGCGCCGGCCCCGTCGGCCACCGGCGCCCCCCGGACCAGGACGATGTGGCCGGTGTTGACCGGCCGCCGGTGGCCGTAGTCGATCACCACCAGGTCGCCCGCCCGCAGGTCCGCGACCGTCTCGACCCGCGCGAAGTGCGGCACCGCGCGGCGGCTGAACACCCACCAGTACGTGCGGGAGGGCGGGCTGACCGAGCGGAAGTGCGTGGTGAAGAACTCGTCGTCGGCCCAGGCGTAGGCGTGCTTGAGCACCTGGGTCTGGAACGAGGCGCACTGGGTGTGGTTGCGCCACGGCTCGGCCCAGCTCACCAGGTCGGGCCGGCCGGAGACCTTGTACCGGTTGTGCTCGGGCGGCACGTGGTCGATCAGCCGCTCGGCGGCGCGCAGGTGTTCGGGGACGCTCACCCCGTCCTTGATACCCCGCCCTCGGCCGGTGCGCCCCCGGTCGCCGATCCGCGGGAACGCGGCAGTGGGGACAGCGGGGGGACCGCGGGGGGACAGCGTGGGGGACGGCACTGCCACCTCGAAGAACCCACGTCAGGGGCAGGCGCAGCAGGATCGAGGCCGGCGTCGACCCGAGCCCACCCACGACACTTGATCACCGGCTTGCCGAGCCGCCCGCCAGCTACAGTGAGCGCTATGTCCAGCCCCGCCCGCGTACGCGCCGACGCGTGCCCAGGCGTTTTCGCGACGCACGACGCGGCGGATGGCCCGTTGGCCCGGGTCCGGCTCCCAGGTGGCGTGGTGACTGCGGAGCGGCTTCGCGTGCTCGCCGCGTGCGCTGAGGATCTGGGCGACGGAGACGTCCATCTCACTTCTCGCGGTAACGTTCAGCTTCGCGGTGTGACGCGGCCCGGTCTGGCGAAGCGGCTGACCGAGGCGGGGCTGCTTCCGTCGCCTTCGCACGAACGCGTCCGTAACGTGCTGGCGTCGCCACTCAGCGGGCTTCACGGTGGGATCGCCGACGTCCGTGGCCTGGCGCAGGCCCTCGACGCCGCGTTGTGCGCGCGTCCCGTACTGGCCTCGCTGCCGGGGAGGTTTCTGTTCGCCTTCGACGACGGACGCGGTGACGTTGCCGGTGAAGGCGCCGATGTCTGCTGGCGCGCCGTCACGCCGTCCCTCGGCACAATCCTGCTCGCGGGCGTCGACACCGGCTGGAGGGTGCCGCGGGAGAGCGCCGTGGACGCGATGCTCACCGTGGCCACGGCCTTCGTCGAGACGCGCGGGGCGGTGTGGCGGATCGCCGAACTGACCGAGCCGATGGCACTGCTGCCCGGCGGACCGCGCGAGCGGCCGGTGGACCGGCCGGTGCGGGTGGACCCGGCGGTGGGGCGGTTCGGCTCGGCCATCGGCGTCGCGCCGCGGTTCGGCCGGCTCACGGCCGCGCAGTTGCGGGTGGTGGCCGACGCCGTGGAGCGGGCGGCGCCGACCCCGGTCCCGGCCACCCCGGTCTTGATCACGCCGTGGCGTTCCGTGGTGCTCCCCGGGGTGACCGGGCTGGAGGCCGAGGGGCTGAGCCTGGACCCGGCGGTGCTGGAGCTCACCGCGTGCATCGGGCGGCCGGGCTGTGCGAAGTCGCTGGCCGACGTCCGGGCCGACGCGGCGCCGCTGGTGCCCGGCGGGGTCCACGCGCACTTCGCCGGCTGCGCCCGCCGCTGCGGCCGGCCGTCGGGGGCCCACCTGGACGTGGTGGCCGAGGGCGGCGGCTACCGTGTCGACGGGCGGTGGACCCCGGTGTCCCGTCTGGCGGAAGCGTTGGCGAGGAAGGAAACGTCGTGATCGACTACCTGCGGGACGGGGCCGAGATCTACCGGCACTCGTTCGCCACGATCCGCGAAGAGGCGGACCTGGCGATCCTGCCCGAAGACGTGGCCGGCGTCGCGGTGCGGATGATCCACTCCTGCGGCATGGTCGACCTGGTCGACGACCTGCGCTACACCCTCGACGTGGTCGAATCCGGCCGCGCGGCGCTCGAAGCGGGCGCGCCGGTGCTGTGCGACGCCAAGATGATCGCGAGCGGCATCACGCGCAGGCGGCTGCCCGCCGCGAACGAGATCGTCTGCACCCTGGACGACCCGGGCGTGCCGGGGCTGGCCGAGCGCATGGGCACCACCCGCTCGGCCGCGGCGCTGGAGCTGTGGCGGGACCGGCTGCCCGGCTCGGTGGTGGCGATCGGCAACGCGCCCACGGCGCTGTTCCGGCTGCTGGAGCTGCTCGACGAGGGCGTCGGCGCCCCGGCCGCGACCATCGGCGTGCCGGTGGGCTTCATCGGCGCGGCCGAGTCCAAAGTGGAGCTGGCCGCGGCTTCGCCCGCGCCCTACCTGGTGGTGCACGGGCGCCGCGGCGGCAGCGCGATGGCCGTGGCCGCGGTCAACGCGCTGGCGAGCGTGGCCGAATGAGCCCCGGCAAGCTGTACGGCGTCGGGCTCGGCCCGGGCGATCCGGAGCTGATGACGGTCAAGGCGGCGCGGCTGATCGGCCAGGCCGGGGTGGTCGCCTACCACAGCGCGCGGCACGGGCGCAGCATCGCGCGGTCGCTGGCGGCCCCGTACCTGCGGGACGGGCAGCTCGAGGAGCCGCTGGTCTACCCGGTCACCACGGAGACCACCGACCACCCCGGCGGGTACGAGGGCGCGATCGCGGACTTCTACGAGCTGAGCGCGAAGAAGCTGGCCGAGCACCTCGACGCCGGGCGTGACGTCGTGGTGCTGTGCGAGGGCGACCCGTTCTTCTACGGCTCCTACATGTACATGCACGAGCGGCTGTCCGGGCGCTACACCGCGGAGGTGGTGCCCGGCGTGACGTCGGTGAGCGCGGCGTCCTCGGTGCTGGGGCGCCCGCTGGTGCAGCGCGACGAGGTGTTCACGGTGCTGCCCGGCACGTTGCCGGCGCCGGAGCTGGCGCGGCGGCTGGCCGACACGGAGTCCGCGGCCGTGCTGAAGCTGGGCCGCACGTTCGGCTCGGTGCGCGAGGCGTTCGCGGAGGCGGGCAAGCTGGACGACGCCTGGTACGTGGAGCGGGCGACCTGGGGTGAGCAGCGGATCGCGCCGCTGGCGGAGGTGGATCCGGCCACGGTGCCGTACTTTTCGCTGGCGCTGCTGCCGAGCCCGGCTTACGCGTCCCGTGTGGACGGTGCGAACGTCCGACCGGCACCGGCGCGTGAGGGGGGCGAGGTGGTGGTGGTCGGCCTCGGCCCGGCGGGGCCGGAATGGCTGACCCCGGAGGCCTCGGCCGAGCTGGCGGCGGCGGAGCACGTGGTCGGTTACGGGCCCTACGTGGCACGGGTTCCGCAGCGCGCGGGCCAGCAGCGGCACGCTTCGGGCAACCGCGTGGAGGCGGACCGGGCGGCGGACGCGCTGGAGCTGGCGCGGGCCGGCGCGCGGGTGGCGGTGGTGTCCTCGGGCGACCCCGGGGTGTTCGCGATGGCTTCGGCGGTGCTGGAACAGGTTTCCGCCGGCCGCGGCGCGGGCGTGCGGGTCCGCGTGGTGCCCGGGGTGACGGCCGCGCAGGCCGCCGCCGCCCGCGTCGGCGCGCCGCTAGGTCACGACTACTGCGTGCTGTCCCTTTCGGACCGGCTGAAGCCCTGGGAGATCATCGAGCGCCGGCTGGACGCCGCGGGCGCAGCGGATCTGGTGCTGGCGCTGTACAACCCGGCTTCCCGGACCCGGGTGACGCAGCTGGCTTCGGCCCGGGACGCCTTGCTGCGGCACCGTGCCCCGGCCACGCCGGTGGTGGTGGCCCGGGATGTGGGCGGGCCGGAGGAGGACGTCCGGGTGACGACGCTGGGCGAGCTGGATCCCTCCACTGTGGATATGCGCTGCCTGCTGATCGTCGGCTCCTCGCGGACCCGGGTGGAAGCGGGGCCGGACGGGGCGGCGGTGGTGTGGACGCCGCGCAGCTACGAGTGAGCACGAAGGAGTTTTGCGGCTAGGTCGACTGAGACCGCTCCGGCCGGCGGCCGGCGGCGGCTGGCCCGCATCGCCACGGAGGTGCTCGCCCCGTGGGTCTGGGTGCTCGGGCTCCCGCTGCTGGTCGCCTGGCCGGTGACCGGGCGGCACCTCGGCGAGACCGTGCTGTGGGGGCTGGTGGTCGGGGTCACCGGCTCGCTCATCCCGATGGCGGTGATCGTCCGCGGCGCGAAGAGGGGAAAGTGGGACGGCCACCACGTCACCGACCGCGCCGGCCGGCTGGTGCCGTTCGCCACCTGCATCGGCTCCCTCGCCCTCGGGTTCCTCGTGCTCATCTTCGGCCACGCCCCGCCCGAGATGATCGCGCTGGCCGCCGCCGAGCTGGTGTGCCTGGTCGCGGCGCTGGCGATCACCTTCGCGCTCGAATTCAAGATCTCCATGCACGCGATCGTCGCCGCGGGCGCGACGGTGATGCTGATGAAGGTCTACAGCCCTTGGCTGGCCGTGCTCTTCCTGGCCGTCGCGTGGGTGTGCTGGTCGCGGGTCGAGCTGAAGGACCACACGACCGCCCAGGTGACCACGGGCGCGGCGGCCGGGGGGCGGGGTCTTCTGGTGGTTGGCCGCCGTCCTCGGCTAGCCGCGGTGGAACCGGTCGTCCGGGTTCGGGTGCTCGAGGCCGGGACGTTGCTCCGCAGCGGCCACGCTCCTGACCGGGAGCCCCAGGCGCGCGCCGATGGCAGTGGTGATCGCCCTGGTGGTCAAGGTCTCCTCGCCTACCGCGTGCAGCCGCGACCCGGCCCAAGGTGAGAAGTTCGGGGGACGAGCGTGAAGCCGAGGTTGCCGCTCGTGCCGGTAATGGGAACCGAACCCGCGTGAGCGTCTTGAACGCTCCGCCCGAGCAGTCCGTGCTCGAAGCGATCGAGACGGCCTTCGCCGCGGTGGAACCGCCGGTCCGGGTTCGCCTCGGATCTGCGGGACCTGTGCCCGAAACCGAACGCCGTCATCGCCGCGAACCCGAGCTGCCGAGAAGCCGCGGCATCACCGGAGCGGTCGCCGAGGTGCTGCGCTCGTGGCGGGCTCACCGAACCCGCCACGACGGCCGCCGCCGAACTGACTTGAGGACCGGCTCAGCGCGTCGGGTCCTTGCCGTTCGGCTGCTTCGGCCCCGGCCCCGGCGACCACCAGCCCCACACCGTCTCGGTGCCCCGGCGGACCGTCGGGGCGATGCCCTCGGTGAACGGCTCCACCTGCAGCAACTGCCCCCACGACTGGCTCGGCTGCCCGATCAGGTAACTGGGCACCTCGGGCTCGTCCGCGAGCTCCTCCAGCCAGCCGTTCGGGCCGCCGTTGGTGCTCGAGGCCCAGTCGGCCTCGTCGGCCAGGCTGCCCGCGGTGATGCGGTAGTCCGGGACCTGGGAGATGCCGTCGTGCGAGGTGACCGGTTGCGCGCACGGGTAGACGAACGACGCGGGCCAGTCGATGTACACGGACTTGCCCGCGAGCTTGTCGGTGAGGGTGGTGAACTTCGGCACGCGCGGGGCCGAGGCGGCGATCCAGCCGTCCTCGGTCAGGTCGTCGTCGACGATGTCGATCCGGACCGCGTCCGTCTGCGGGGGCAGGTCGCGCAGGTTGATCCGGGTGTCGCCCCAGCCGCCGGTGCCCGCGCCCGGGGGCAGCGCGAACTGGCTGCGCAGGATCTTCACCCCCGCCGGGGTGTTCACGCCGTAGTCCAGGCTGACCGAGGACGGCCGGCGGACCTGGGCCGCGGCGGAGACCACGATCTGGCCGTTCGCGGGCTTCTCGGTCAGCGCGTACCAGTCGCTGCGCAGCCGGCCGGCCCGGGTCTGCGGGTCGAGGTAGCTGCTCCACATCGGCACCGTGGCCGGGGTGAACCCGTGCGGCGGCTCGGCGAGCGGGTCCTTGTCGTCGGCCGGGGCGGTGTGGAAACCGGTCTGCACCCGGCCGTTGCCGGGGTTCGGGTCGGGCAGCGGCGAGGGCGGGTCCTCCGGTTCGGCCGGCACGGTCCGCTGCTCGGACTGGGCGTGCAGCATGCTCTTGGCCGGGTCCTGCTCCACCATGACGTGGTCGGACAGGTTGCAGCTGTGGCCGAGCAGGTGCCCGAAGTCGGCCGCGCCCAGGCTGTAGCTGCCGGACTGGGTGTGCATGGCCATCGCCATCGTGTAGAACTCGCCGGCCGCGGCCAGCCCGCACACCACCACCAGCGACAGCGAGCCCAGCCGCAGCGAGCGGCTGCGGCCTTCCGGGGGGTGCGCGGACGCACCCGGCCGGTGCGCGCGGATGTTCTCCACGAACGCGTACACCCCCGCGATCGCGGCCGCCGCCAGCAGGATCGTGGACAGGGGCACGCCGGCCAGCGAAGGCGCGACGTTGGTCCACGGCACACCGAGGCGCGAGACGAACCAGTACGTGTTGGGGCCGGTCGCGGCGAGCGCGCCGACCACCAGCAGCCCGGCCAGGAACGCGGCGCGGTTGCGGTTCGAGCGCAGCACCGTCGAACTCGTGGCCAGCGCGGTCAGCGCCGCCATCGAGGCGCCCACCGCGGCGAACGCGCCGAAGTGGTGGGTCCACTTCGTCGGCGTCAGCGCCAGTAGCAGGAAGAACAGCGCGACGGTGCCGATCAGCCGTCGGCTCGGGCCGAGCGCGGCACCCGGGATCCGCCCGCGGCGCAGCAGCACGACCAGGCAGGTGCCGGTGCACAGCAGCACCAGCAGCACCGGGAACCGGCGCGGCGCCGAGCCGTCCGGCAGGTTCTCGAACAGCAGCTGGTAGCGCACCAGCTCCTGGAACCACGACAGGTTCGGCCCGACCTGCGTGCGGATGCGCGTGGCCTCCTGCACCGTGGCGAAGGTCTGGTCGGCGAACACCACCACCAGCACCAGCAGGCCCGCGGCCAGGATCGGCGCGAGGACGGGCAGCCAGCCCTCGGCCGCGCGCTGGCGGATGAGCTTGAACAGCGGGCGGGCGGCGACCAGGAACGGCGCCACGGCGATCAGCCCGGTCGGCGTCGCGGCCAGGGTGAACGCGGCGGCGGTCAGGCCGAGGCACAGCGGCAGCAGCCGGCGGGTGACCAGCGCCCGCTCCACCGCGCAGATGGCCAGCAGGGAACCCAGCGCCGCCACCGGTTCCGGCCGCACCCCGTTGTTGTAGGGCATCCACCAGACCAGGAACACCGCCGCCGCGGCCCAGCCCGCCGCGCGGCTGCCGCGCACCTGCGGGCCCAGCCGCGGCATCACCTCGCGGCTGATCAGCAGCCAGCTGATCACGCCGAGCAGGTAGGAGGGCAGCCGGATCCACGGCGGCACCACGCTGACGTGCGCCATCAGCTCGTACACGTGGTAGAACCAGCCGAACGGCGCCTCGGCGACGCCGAACCAGCGGTGGTAGTTGGTCAGGAAGCCGGTCTGCTCGGTGACCCGGGACATGGTCAGGATGTAGCCGTCGTCGGAGGTCACCGGTCCGATGAAGACCCAGGCGCCGAGGGTGAGGATCACCGCGGCGTCGCGGCCGGTCAACCGCCACCAGCCGACCGGGGCCCAGCGGGGTGCGCGCCGCGCGAAGCCGGAGTCCATCCGCCACACCACGACCAGGCAGCCCAGGAACGCCAGCACGGCGAGGATCCCGACGCCGAGCTTCACCGCCGTCGGCGAGGTCTGGTACCGCGTGTCCGGTACGACCGAGACGTGCAGCCCGGCGATCGGGTCGCGCGCGGAGCTGATCGAGGAGTAGATGCCGATCACCCGCGGCCGGACGTCGCCGGTCGTGTGGAACACCGTGGTCCCGGCGACCGCGAGGGTCAGCTGCGAGGCCTCGGAGCTGAGCGTCACCGTGCAACCGGTCTGCGGCAACGGCTGCTGCACCAGCTGCTGACCCTGGCTGGACGCGAGCAGCACGCCGTTGTCGACGCGCAGCTGCAGGCCGACCCCCTTGCCCGCGCGCGGATCGGTGCGCCCGTCCGGCACGGTCGCGAACAGCAGCGCGGGACCGTTCGTGCGCGCGTCCAGCGACCGGATGGCCGGGCAGGGCAGCTCGGCTTCGAGGTCCTGGGCCCAGTAGCCGGTCAGGGGCGCGTTGACGGAACGGGTGTCGCTGCCGGTGGGCCAGGCGATCTCCGCGGTGTCCTGCACGACGGGCAGGAAGGGGAAGGCCAAGGCGCACAGAGCCGCGAGCAGGCCCAGCGCTACGGCAATCGGACGCATCATGGGAAAACGCAGGGTAGCAACGCGGCTCCGTCCGGGGTGGGGAAGGGTCGAGGAGGGTGGGGCGAGGAGCCGCGCGGGTCTTCCGGGCGCGTCACGCCGATCCCGGGCTACGCGGGGTGAAGCGTTCGTGGTGCACGGCCTCGGCCAGCGGGGTGCGCCGGCGCCAGCCGTGCCGCTCCAGGTCCGGGACCTCGGCCAGCGCGGTGACCGGCCCGGCGCACAGCCAAGCCACCGGCCGGATGCCGTCGGGGATGCCGAGCAGCCCGGCCAGGAAGGGCTCGCGGTAGAAGCTCACCCAGCCGACGCCCAGCCCTTCCGCCGTCGCGGCCAGCCACAGGTTCTGGATGGCCAGGCAGGCCGAGTACAGCCCGGAGTCGGCGATGGCGTGCCGGCCGAGCACCGCGGGTGCTCCGCGCTCGGCGTCGTAGGTCACCACGATGCCGACGCTGGATTCGAGGATGCCTTCGATCTTGATCCGGGAGAAGGTGTCCGCGCGCTCTTCGTCGAGCGAAGCGGCGAAGATGTCACGCTCTTCGCGCACGTGCTTCGCGAACGTCTCGCGCGTGCCCTGGTCTCGCACCAGGACGAAGTCCCACGGCTGGCTCAGCCCGACGCTCGGTGCGGCGTGCGCGGCTTCGAGGACTCGCGTGAGCACGGCTTCGTCGATCGGCTCGCCGGTGAACTCGCCGCGGACGTCGCGACGGCTGTGCAGGACGCGGTAGAACTCTTCGATCATCGGTCTCGCACCCATTGGTTTCCCGCTCATCGGTTGTGGACCCCTCGGTTTCGGACCCATTGCACGGCTTCGGCGACCTCGGCCGCCACGGTGGTGGCGGGCCGGGGCGGGCGGCGCACGACGACCACCGGCAGGCCCAGCTCGCGCGCGGCGGTCAGCTTCGCGGCGGTCATCGTGCCGCCGCTGTCCTTGGTGACGAGCACCTCGATGCGGTGGCCGGTGAGCAGCGCGCGCTCACCGTCCACTTCGTACGGTCCACGGTCCAGCCGCACCTCGTGGTGCGGCGGCAGCGGCGGCTCCGGCGGGTCGACGCAGCGGATCAAGAACCACAGTTCGCCGAGGTCGGCGAAGGCGGCCAAGCCCTGGCGCCCACTGGTCAGGAACACCCGGTGGCCGAGGCCGGGCAGCAGCGCGGCGGCTTCGGACAGGTTGTCGGCCCAGTGCCAGCGGTCGCCTTCGCGCTCCTGCCAGCCCGGCCGCGCGAGACGGAGCAGGGGGATACCAGTCCGCTCCGCCGCAGCGAAGGCATTGGTGCCGATGCGTTCGGCGAAAGGATGTGTCGCGTCGACAACGGCTTGTACGTCGTGCTCCCGCAGCCAAGCGACGAGACCGTCGACACCACCGAAGCCGCCGACCCGTACTTCGCCGGGTGGCAGCCGTGGATGCGCGACGCGGCCGGCCAGCGACGAGACGACGTGGAAGTCTCGCTCGTGCAATTGCGCGGCGAGCGCGCGGGCTTCCGCGGTGCCGCCGAGGACCAGGACGGTCATCCGCCGTATCCCACGGCCGCGCGCCAGCGGTCGAGCGTGCGCAGGTTCGCCAGGGTCTCCGCCCAGGTCAGCTCGGGGGCCTGCCGATCGGCCACGTGCGCGGCGACGTGGTCGGCCTCGCGGGTGAACACCCCCTGCGTCGCCTCGACCTCGATCACCTCGGGCTCGCCGCCGGCCGGGGTCAGCACGATCGACGAGATGCCCGGCGGCCGCATCTCGTGGATCCACGCGGGCTTGGCCACGTACAGCTGGCCGGTGCTGCCGTACACGCGGATGTGGTCGTCCTGCGCGAGCCGGTAGCCGCAGGACAACTGCGCGATGATGTCACCGGGCAGCCGAAGCAGGCCCATCGCGTACTCGTCGGCGCCGCGCTCGGAAAGCTTCGCCATCCCGGTGACGTCGGTCGGCTCGACGACGGCCTCGCCGGTCGCCGCCTGCGACACCAACCGGGCCAGCGACGTGCAGTAGCAGCCGACGTCGAGGATCGCGCCGCCGCCGAGCGCGGGATCGCCCAAGCGCTCGAAGGCGGGTGTGTCGGTGCTGTCGGGGTTGTCAGGGTTGCTGGTGACGGCCGAGTCGTAGCTGAAGGTCACGTCGACCGCGCGGACCTCGCCGATCGCACCCGAGGAGATCAGCTCGGCCAGCCGTCGTGTCTGCGGGTGCAGCCGGTACATGAAGGCTTCCATGAGGAAGACGTCGTTGCGGCGCGCGGCATCGATGACCTTCTCGGCCTCCGCTGCGGTGACCGTGAGCGGTTTCTCGCACAGCACGTGTTTCCCGGCCTCCGCGGCCCGGATCGCCCACTCGCCGTGCAGCGTGTGCGGCGTCGCGACGTACACCGCGTCGATGTCCGGGTCGGCCAGAAGGTTCTCGTAGCCGCCATACGCCTTCGGGATCTCGAAGCGCGTCGCGAACTCTCGCGCCCGCTCGGGCGAACGCGCGGCGACAGCGCCGAGGACCCCGTGTTTGCTTCGCTCGACGCCCGCCGCGAACTGGGCGGCGATGGTTCCGGCGGCCAGCAGGCCCCAGCGCAGGTTCGTCACAACGACTCCGGTTGGCTCGCGCGGTCGCGGGTGCTCGAATACAGGAAGCTGTCGGGGAATCCTCCGGCGGCGAGCACCCGGCCGACGAAGATGGTGGCCGCGCGGGTCAGCCCGGCTTCGCGCGCTCGGCCGGCGAGGTCGGCGAGCGTGCCGCGGACCACGGTCTCGCCCGGCTGGCTGGCCAGCGCGACGATCGCCGCCGGGCAGTCCGGTCCGTAGTGACCGGCCAGCTCGGCGGTCACCCGCTCGACGTGGTTGATCGCCAGGTGCAGCGCGAGCGTGGCGCCGCTGCGGGCGAAGTTCGCCAGCGTCTCGCCGTCCGGCATCGCCGTGGACCGCGCCTGGGCCCGGGTGATCACCAGGCTCTGGCCGATCCCGGGCACGGTCAGCTCGCGGCGGAGCACGGCGGCGGAGGCGGCGAAGGCGGGCACGCCGGGGACCACGTCGTACGGCACCCCAGCCAGGTCGAGGCGCCGCATCTGCTCCGCGACCGCGCTGTAGAGCGAAGGGTCGCCCGAGCAGAGGCGGGCGACGTCGTGGCCCGCCCGGTGCGCGTCGACGAGCTTGGCCGCGATCTCGTCGAGGCTCAGGCCCGCGGTGTCGACCCGTTCGGCGTCCGGCGGGCAGTACGCGAGCAGATCGGTGGGCGTCATGCTGCCGGGATAGAGGCAGACACCGCAGCGCGCGAGCGTGTCACGGCCACGGACGGTGATCAGATCGGCCGCGCCGGGACCGGCGCCGATGAAGTGGACGGTCATTGCCCGTTCTCCTGGTGGGACCACTGGGTGACCGAGCGCGATGGCGTCCAGCCGGTGAACCCGCCGAGTGGTTTCGCGTGCTCGACGGTGATGCGCTGAAGCTCACCGCCGTGCTCGGTGTACGCGCGGGCGAGGACCTGCTCGGCCTCCAGCGTCACACCGTGCGCGACGATCCGCGCGCCGGTGCCGAGACAGGCGTCGAGCAGGCCGGGGACGGTCAGGCCGCCGCCGATGAACACCGCGTCCGGTTCCGGCAGCCCGTCCAGGGCTTCGGGGGCCGGGCCGGTGACGACCCGGAGTTCGGGCACCCCGAGCACGTCCGCGTTGCGGCCGATCCGCGCCGCCCGCGCCGGTTCGCGCTCGATCGCGATCGCCCGGTTCAACGGGTGCGCGCGGGACCACTCGACGCCGATGCTGCCCGCGCCCGCACCGACGTCCCAGAGCAGTTCGCCGGGGCTGGGCGCGAGCCGGGCGAGGGCGGTGGCGCGCAGTTCGCGTTTGGTGAGCTGGCCGTCGTGCTCGAACGCTTCGTCGGGCAGCCCGGTGAGCGGCAGCGCGGGTCCGGCGCATTCGAGGGCGAACACGGTGAGCGGGCCGGGGTCGTGGGTCCAGCCGTCGGTGTGCCGCTCGTCTTCGGCGCCCAGGTTCTCCAGCGCGGTCAGCGTGGTGGCGCCGTAGCCCCGGGCCTCCAGCAGTTCCCGCAGTCCGGCCGCGGTGGCGCCGAGCACCAGCACCTTGCGCCGGGGCGCCAGCGCGCGGGCGACCCGCGCGATCGCGCGCCCGACCACGGTGACCACCTCGGTCTCCTCCGCCGGCCAGCCCAGCCGGGCCCGGGCCAGCGTCACCGAGGACAGCGCGGGGAGGACCTCGATCTCGTGGCCGTGCTCCCGCAGGGTGGTGCCGATGCCCGAAAGCAGGGGGTCGCCGCTGGCCAGCACGCAGATCCGCCGTCCCGAGTGCGCGGCGAGGACGTCGTCGAGCGCGGGCAGCAGCGGGCTCGGCCACGGCTGGGCGCGGACCGGCTCGGGCAGCGAGGCCAGCTGCCGCGGCGCGCCCAGCACGACCTCGGCCGCCAGCACGGCGTCGCGGGCCGGGCCCGACAACCCGGACCAGCCGTCCGCCCCGATGCCCACCACGCTCAGGCGGGCGGGCCCGCCCGGGGGCGGGCCGGGGTCCGCGTTCGTCCCGGTGGGCTGGTGTGACCTTTCTCCGTGCACGTCGGATCACGCTAGACGACCGGTTTCCTGTGCGATGATCGCACCGGACGCCGATCACCAGGAGTGCTGTTGAAGCCGTACCCGTTCACCGCCGTCGTCGGGCTGCCGGACCTGCGCCTGGCGCTGGTGCTGTCCTCGATCTCACCCGCCGTGGGCGGGGTGCTCGTGCGCGGGGAGAAGGGCACGGCGAAGTCGACGATGGTGCGTGCGCTCGCGGGTCTGCTGCCCGGGGTCGAGGTCGTGGACGGCTGCCGCTTCTCCTGCGCGCCCGCTTCGCCGGACCCGCTGTGCCCGGACGGCCCGCACGCGGCCGGCGCCCCGGCCCACCGGCGGCCCGCGCGGCTGGTGGAGCTGCCGGTCGGCGCGGCCGAGGACCGGGTGATCGGCTCGCTGAACCTGGAGAAGGCGCTGTCCGGTGGCGTCACCGAGTACCAGCCGGGCCTGCTCGCCGCTGCCCATCGCGGACTGCTCTACGTGGACGAGGTCAACCTCCTGCACGACCACCTGGTGGACGCGCTGCTCGACGCCGCCGCGATGGGCCGCGCGACCGTGGAGCGAGAGGGCGTCTCGGTCTCGCACGCGGCGCGGTTCGTGCTGATCGGCACCATGAACCCGGAGGAGGGCGAGCTGCGGCCGCAGCTGCTGGACCGGTTCGGGCTGACGGTCGAGGTCGCGTCCAGCCGGGACCCGGAGCAGCGGGTCGAGGTGGTGCGCCGCCGGCTCGCCTACGAAGCGGACCAGGACGGCTTCGCGGCCGCGTACGCGGATGAAGACGCTTCGCTGGCCGCGGACATCGAAGCAGCCCAACGGCTTCTGCCCGCCGTGAAGCTGCCCGACGCGGCGCTGCGTCAGATCGCCGAAGTGTGCGCGTCGTTCGAAGTGGACGGGATGCGGGCCGACATCGTCACGGCGCGTACGGCGGTCGCGCACGCCGCCTGGGCCGGGCGCGACGAGGTGACCACCGAGGACATCCGCGTGGCCGCGCGGCTGGCCTTGCCGCACCGGCGCCGGCGCAACCCGTTCGACGCGCCGGGCATCTCCGAGGAGCAGTTGGAGCAGGCGCTGGAGGACGCGCAGCCCCCCGCCCCCGGCCCCGAAGACAGCGGCCCCGAGAACGGCGGCCCTGAAGACAACGGCCCCGAGGACAGCGGCCCCGGCCCGGAAGACGACGGTCCCGGCTCGGGCTCGGCCCCGCCCGAGGAGGCGGACCGGCCCCAGGGCGACGGCGCTCGGCGGCCCCAGCCCCAGCCCGGGAGCGGCGAAGACTCCGGTCCACAGAGGACTGTCGGTGCCGGGGACACGTTCCGGGCGCGCGTGTTCCGCGTCAAGGGCACCGGTGAGGGCGAGCGGGGCCGCCGTTCGCGGGCGATCACCGACAGCGGGCGCACGATCGGTGTCCAGCCGCCGAGTGTCCGCGACGGCCGGCCGCACCTGGTGGCGACCGTGCGCGCGGCGGCGCCGCACCAGCGTTCACGGGGACGCAGCGGCCCGGGGCTGAAGGTGCGTTCGCAAGACTTGCGCTTCGCGTTGCGCGAAGGGCGCGAAGGAAACCTCGTGCTCTTCTGCGTGGACGCGTCCGGCTCGATGGGCGCGCGCACGCGGATGCGCGAAGTGAAGACAGCGGTGCTTTCCCTGCTGATGGACGCCTACCAGCGGCGGGACAAGGTCGGCCTGGTGACGTTCCGTGGTGGCTCGGCCGAGCTGGCGCTGCCGCCGACGATCAGCGTCGACGCCGCCGCTTCCCGGCTCGAAAGCCTGCCGACGGGTGGCCGCACGCCGCTCGCGGAGGGACTGCTGGAGGCCGCGCGGGTGCTGCGGGTGGAGGCGATCCGCGATCCGCGCCGCCGTCCGCTGCTGGTGGTGGTCACCGACGGGCGGGCCACGAGCGGGGCCGACGCCGTGGCGCGTTCGCAGGCCGCCGCCGGGCTGCTCGCCGGGGTGACCACGATCGTGATGGATTGCGAGAGCGGGCGGATGCGCCTCGGCCTGGGCGCGGAGCTGGCCGGGCACCTCAGGGCCGAGCACGTGCCGCTGGCCGACGTGGCCGCGGAGTCGCTCGCCTCGGCGGTGCGCGAGCGCACGGGGAGGGCGGCCTGATGCCGCAGGGGAAACCGGCCTTCGTCCCGCAGGACGGGCTGACCACGCGCCAGCGGCGCAACCGGCCGCTGCTGATCGTGCACACCGGTGAGATGAAGGGCAAGTCGACCGCCGCGTTCGGCCTGGCCCTGCGCGCGTGGAACCAGGGCTGGTCGATCGGGGTGTTCCAGTTCGTGAAGTCGGCGAAGTGGCGCGTCGGCGAGGAGGCCGCGTTCCGCGCGCTCGGCCGGCTGCACGAGCAGACCGGTGAGGGCGGCGCGGTCGACTGGCACAAGATGGGCGAGGGCTGGAGCTGGACGCGCAAGTCCGGCACCGAGGAGGACCACGCGGCGAACGGGCGGGAGGGCTGGGCGGAGATCAAGCGCTGCCTGGCCGCGGAGAAGTACGACTTCTACGTGCTCGACGAGTTCAGCTACCTGCTCAAGTGGGGCTGGCTCGAGGTCGGCGACGTGGTGTCCGCGCTGGCGGCCCGGCCCGGCCACCAGCACGTGGTGATCACCGGCCGCAGCGCCCCGCCCGAGCTGATCGGGGCCGCCGACCTGGTGACCGAGATGACCAAGGTCAAGCACCCGATGGACGCCGGCCAGAAGGGTCAGCGGGGGATCGAGTGGTAGCGCGGGTGGTGATCGCCGCGCCCGGTTCCGGGCACGGCAAGACCACCGTCGCGGCCGGGCTGATGGCGGCCCTGCGCGCGGCCGGGCACCGGGTGTCCGGGCACAAGGTGGGCCCGGACTTCATCGACCCGGGGTACCACGCGCTCGCGACCGGCCGCCCGGCCCGCAACCTCGACCCGTTCCTGCAGGGGGAGCAGCGGCTGGTCCCGTTGCTGCACCACGGTTCCCAGGGGGCCGACCTCGCCGTGATCGAGGGCGTGATGGGCCTGTTCGACGGCGCGCTGGGCACGGAGGGCTACGCCTCGACCGCCCACGTCGCCAGGCTGCTCGACGCGCCGGTGGTACTGGTGGTCGACGCCTCGGCCGCTTCCCGCAGCGTCGCGGCGACCGTGCTGGGCTTCGCGAGCTACGACACCCGCGTGCGCCTGGCCGGGGTGATCCTGAACAAACTGGGCTCGCAACGGCACGAGGACGAAATCGCCTCCGCGCTGGAGGCGACGGGCGTGCCGCTGCTGGGGGCGTTGCGGCGCAACGAGAACGTGCACGCGCCGAGCCGCCACCTCGGGCTCGTCCCGGCCGCCGAACGCGCGGCGGACTCCCGGCGGGCGCTGCCGGAGCTGGCCGGGTGGGTCGCGGCCGGGGTGGACCTGGAGGCCGTGGTCCGGGTCGCGCGCGGCGCACCGCGGCTTCCGGGTCCGATGTGGACTCCGCCCGGCCAGGTGACCGGCCCGCGCCCGGTGGTCGCCGCGGCCGCCGGGCCCGCGTTCACCTTCCGGTACACCGAGAACGTGGAGCTGCTCGCGTCCTACGGGGTCGACGTGGTGGACGTGGACCCGTTGCGGGAGACCGAACTCCCGGAGGGCTGCGCCGGACTGTACTTCGGCGGCGGGTTCCCCGAGGTGCACGCGGCCGAGCTGTCGGCGAACCGGGCGCTGCGGGAGCAGGTGGCCGCCGCCGTCGCGCGCGGGATGCCGGTGAGCGCGGAGTGCGCGGGCCTGCTGTACCTGTGCCGGTCGCTCGACGGGCGGTCGATGGCCGGGGTCCTGCCCGCGACGGCCGCGATGACCCGGCGGGGCAAGCTCGGCTACCGGACCGCGGTGTCCCTTTCGGACAGTGTGGTCGCCCCGGCCGGGGTGCGGGTCACCGGGCACGAGTTCCACCGCACCGAGGTGACCCCCGGCCACGGCGAGATCCCGGCCTGGGGCTGGGACCGGGCGCGGGACGGGTTCGCCTCGGCTTCGCTGCACGCCTCCTACCTGCACGTGCACTGGGCCGGGTACCCGGAGCTGGCCGAGCGGTTCGCCGGGCACGTGCGGGCGTTCGCCTCGGCGCGCTCCCGTGGTTGACCTGCACCACCACGGCGACCGCGAGGTCGGGCCGGGGCTGGTGGACCTCGCGGTGAACGTCCGGCGGCCGGCGCCGCCGGAGTGGCTGCGGCGGGAGCTGGCGTCGGCCCTGGACACCCTGGCCGCGTACCCGGACCCGGCGGCGGCCGTCGCGGCGGTGGCCGGGCGGCACGGGCGGGCGGCCGAGGAGGTGCTGGTGACGGCGGGCGCGGCCGAGGCGTTCACCCTGCTGGCCAACGCGGTGCGGCCGGAGTGCGCGGTGGTCGTCCACCCGCAGTTCACCGAACCGGAGGCGGCTCTGCGCGCGGCGGGGCACGAGGTCTCGCGGGTGGTGCTGTCCGCAGCGGACGGTTTCCGGCTCGGCCCGGTCCCCGAGCCGGCGGATCTGGTGTTCGTGGGCAACCCGACCAATCCGACGTCGGTGCTGCACCCCGCGCCGGTCCTGCGCGCGCTGGCCCGGCCGGGCCGGCTGCTGGTGGTGGACGAGGCGTTCTCCGACGCCGTCCCGGGCGAGGCGGAGAGCCTGGCCGGGGAGTCGCTGCCGGGGGTGGTGGTGCTGCGGAGCCTGACCAAGACCTGGGGCCTGGCCGGGCTGCGGGCGGGTTACCTGCTCGGCCCGCCGGAGCTCGTGGCGCGGCTGCGCGCCGTGCAGCCGCCGTGGTCGGTGTCCACTCTGGCCGGGGTCGCGACGGTGGCCTGCTGCCGGCCCGAAGCGCTGGAGGAGGCGGAGAAACTGGCCGCGGCCGCGGAGGCCGACCGGGAGCACCTGGTCTCCGGCCTCACCGCGCTGGGCCTGGCTGTGCTCGGGGACCCACGCGGGCCCTTCGTCCTGGTGCGCCACCCCGACCCGACCTTGCGCGAACGCCTGCGCGACGCCGGTTACGCGGTCCGCCGCGGGGACACCTTCCCCGGCCTGGGCCCGGAACACCTGCGGCTGGCCGTCCGGGCGCCCGAGGTGACCGACGGCTTCCTGGCCGCGCTGGCCCGGCTGCTCTAGGCGTGGTGCCCGGGGCCGGCACCGCCCCGGCCGTCGCCACCCACCCTGGACCCCCAGGACTTCACATCGGGGGAGCCAGCACCAGCAGCGCCGCCGCCACCGCGACCTCGACCCCGGCGCCGAGCACGTCACCGGTGATCCCGCCCAGCCGCCGGACGCAGCGGGTGAGCAGGAGCGCCGCCGCGGCGTAGGCGGCGGCGACGGCCACCGGGCCACGCCACCAGAGCCGGCCGGCCACCGGACCCAGCCCGGACCATTCCACTCCGGACCACCCCAGCCCGAACAGTCCCAGCCCGGCGAGGGCCGCCGCGAGCAGCCCGGTCGCGACGGCGGCCGGTACCGGAACCGAGCCCGCGACCGTCGCGCCCAGGCCCTCCGGTCGCGCCGGCGGCACGCCCCGCGCGCACGACATCGACAGGGTGCACCGCCCCGCCAGCACCGCGATCACCACCGCGGCCACCCCGTGCCCGGCGGTGACGGCGCCGGTCAGCGCGCCGACCTGGACCAGCAGCGTGAACACCAGCGTGGCGACGCCGGTGGGCCCGGAGTCGCCGCGGCGCATGACGTCCAGGGCCTTCTCGCGGTCGTAGGAGGCGCCGAGGCCGTCGGCGGTGTCGGCCAGTCCGTCGAGGTGCAGGCCACGGCTGCCGAGTGCCACCGCGCCCAGCGAGAGGGCCGCGACCGCCAGCGCGGGCAGGCCGAGCGCGCTCCCGCCCGCCACGATCAGTCCCGCCACCACCGCGAGCGGGACCGCGGCGACCGGGCCCAGCACCATCGCCGCCCCGGCCACCGCCCGGTCGATCACCCGCGGCGCGGGCACGGGCACGGTGGTGAGCGTGCCCACGGCGAGCCGGACCGCGTCGCCGAGCCTCACGCCGCTCGCCTCGCCCTGCTCGCCGGCCTCACGGTGATCGCTCCGTCCTGCTCACTGGCTTCACGCGGCTTTCCCCGCTCTGCCCCGTCGGCCTCACGTGGCTCGTCCCATTGGCTTCACGCGGCTCTCCTTGCTCGGCCCGGCCGGTCTCGCGTGGCTCGTCTCACTGGCTTCACGCGGCTCTCCTTGCTCGGCCCGGCTGGCTTCACGCGGCTCGTCCCGTGCTGTCGCGCCGGTGTCACGCCAGGTCCGCCAGCCGCCCCATGTCCGTGATGATGGCCTGGGCCGCGCGCAGGACCGGCACCGCCTGGACCGCGCCGCTGCCCTCGCCCAGCCGCAGGCCCAGGTCGAGGATCGGCGTCAGGCCCAGCGCCTTGAGCGCGTAGGCCTGCGAAGGTTCGGTCGAGCGGTGCCCAGCCAGCCACCACTGCTCCGCGCCCGGGGCCAGGTCGTGCGCGACCAGGGCGGCGGCGCCCGAGAAGACGCCGTCGAGCAGGACCGGGATCCCCCGCGTCGAGGCTTCCACCAGGAACCCCGCGGTCGCGGCCAGGCAGGCGCTGCCCAGCGCGGTCAGCCGCTCGAACGGGTCCTCGGTGCGAGCCCCGGTGCGGGCCAGCGCCGTCGACACCGCGGCCGTCTTCACCGCCAGGGCTTCGCCGGAGACGCCGGTGCCGGTGCCGACGACCTCCGCCGCGGGCAGGCCCAGCGACGCCGCCACCACCGCCGCGCACACCGCGGTGTTGCCGATCCCCATGTCGCCCGGGATCAGCAGGTCGGCGGCGCCCTCCTCGGCGGCGATCTCGCGGCCCGCGGTGAACGCGGCCAGCGCCTCGCCCGGCTCCAGCGCGTCCTCGACGTCGATCGAGCCCGAGCCGCGGCGGATCTTGTGCGCCGCGACCTCGGGTGGTATGTCCGAAGCATCCCAGTCCACGGCGATGTCGGCGACCCGCACCCGCGCGCCGGACTGCGCGGCGAGCACGTTCACGCCGCTGCGCCCGGCCAGGAACACCCGCACCATCGCCGCGGTCACCTCGCGCGGGTAGGCCGAAAGCGCCGACACCCCGTGGTCGCCCGCGAACACCACCACCCGCACGTCGTCCAGCGGGCGGGGCGGGACCTCGCCGTGCGCGGCGCAGAGCCACGCGGCCAGGTCCTCCAGCCGGCCGAGCGAGCCCAGTGGTTTCACCAGCCCGTCGAGCCGCTCGCGCGCGGTGGCCCGGGCGGCGGCGTCGGGCACGGGGATGTCGAAGCTCGGCACGGTCTTCTCCCTACGGCAGGTCGAGCACCCGTCCCGCGACGACCAGCGAAACGCGGTCGGACTCGGCGGACACCCGGTTGTTGAGTGCGCCCAGCACATCACGGAACAGCCGCCCGGACGAAGTCGCGGGCACCACACCGCTGCCGACCTCGTTGCTGACCGCGACCACCGGCACCCGCGCCTGGGCCCAGGCGGCCAGGAAGTCCTCCAGGCGGTCGTCGAGGCGGCGCTCCCAGCCGGGCTTGCGCCGCCACGCCCCGACCTCGTCGAGCACCCGGGAGAGCCAGGTGCCGAGGCAGTCGATCAGCAGCGGCGCGGTGGCCGTCCGCAGCACGGAGGCCAGGTCGGTGGTCTCCACCGTGGTCCAGTGCGCGGGACGGCGGGCCTGGTGCGCGGCCACGCGGGCGGCCCAGTCCGGGTCGTCCTCGCTCGGCGGCAGGCCGGGCGCGACGTAAACGAGGTGCGGGTGGCGCGCGACCAGCCGCTCCGCGTGCCGGGACTTCCCCGAGCGGACCCCGCCGAGGACCAGCACCTTGCCGTCGTCGCGTCCGTACCGGCGCAGGAAGCGGGCCAGGGCTTCACAGCCGAGGGCGAGCCGGTGCATCAGCCCCGCCGACGGGTTCTTCCCCGGGGAGGCGGCGTTGGGCCCCGCCGACGTGTTTGCCCCCGGGGAGGCGGCGTTGGGCCCCGCCGACGTGTTTGCCCCCGGGGAGGCGGCGTTGGGCCCCGCCGACGTGTTTGCCCCCGGGGAGGCGGCGTTGGGCCCCGCCGACGTGTTTGCCCCCGGGGAGGCGGCGTTGGGCCCCGCCGACGTGTTTGCCCCCGGGGAGGCGGCATTAGGCACAGTCATACCCGGCATTGTCGTGCACGCGCTACCGTTCGCCACGTGCCACTCCGACAAGCCGTCACCGCGGCCGGCCTGATCACCGGATTCGCCGCCGACACGCTCTTCGGTGATCCGCGTCGCGGTCATCCGGTGGCGGTGTTCGGCACGGCCGCGGCGGCGGTCGAACGCCGGTGGTGGGCCGACTCGAAGCCGCGTGGAGCTGCGTACACGGCTCTCTGCGCGGGCACGGTGACGGGGCTCGGGCTGGCCGCGCAAGCTGCGACCCGGCGACGTCCCTTCGCTCGCTTCGCGCTGACGGCCGTCGCGACGTGGGTAGTGCTCGGCGGGCGCGGTCTCGCCACCGAAGGCCGCGAGATGGCCCGCTTGCTCGAAAGCGGCGACCTGCCCGCGGCGCGTCAACGCCTTTCGCACCTGTGCGCGCGCGACGCGACGGAGCTGGACAGCGCGGAGCTGACTCGCGCGGCCACGGAGTCGATCGCCGAGAACACCTCCGACGCGGTGGTCGCGCCGCTGCTGTGGGGTGCGGTCGCGGGCCTTCCCGGGTTGCTCGGTTACCGCGCGCTCAACACCCTCGACGCCATGGTCGGCTACCGCTCGCCCCGGCACCTGCGGTTCGGCTGGGCCTCGGCCCGGGCCGACGACCTGGTCAACCTGCTGCCCTCGCGGGTCGGCGCGCTGTCGGCGGCGGCCTGCGCGCCGCTGGCCGGCGGCCGGGCGCGATCGTCGTGGAAGGCCTGGCGCCGTTACGGTTCACTGCACCCGAGCCCGAACGCCGGACAGGTCGAAGCGGCCTTCGCCGGTGCGCTCGACCTGCGGCTCGGGGGCACCAACAGCTACGGCGGAGAGGTCGAACGGCGTGGCACCCTGGGCGACGGCCGGGCCCCCGAGCCCGCCGACCTGCGCCGCGCGGTGCGGCTCTCGCGAGCGGTCGGGATCGCGGCGCTCGCCGTCGCCGCGGCGGTGGCGCGATGACCGGCCTGCTGATCGCCGGCACCACCTCCGACGCGGGCAAGAGCCTGGTCACGGCCGGGATCTGCCGCTGGCTGGCGCGCCGCGGGGTGCGGGTGGCGCCGTTCAAGGCGCAGAACATGTCCAACAACTCCATGGTGTGCGCGGACGGGGCCGAGATCGGCCGGGCGCAGTGGCTCCAGGCGCGCGCGGCGCGGGTGGAACCCGAGGCGGCGATGAACCCCGTGCTGCTCAAGCCGGGCAGCGACCGGCGCAGCCACGTGATCGCGCTCGGCCGGCCGTTCGGCACGCTGGAGGCCGGTGAGTACGCCACCGGCCGCGCCGGGCTGGCCCAGCTCGCGTTCGACGCCTTCGCCGAGCTGAGCTCGCGGTTCGACGCCGTGGTGTGCGAGGGCGCGGGCAGCCCCGCGGAGATCAACCTGCGCCGCGGCGACTACGTGAACCTCGGCCTGGCGCGGCGGTTCTCGCTGCCGGTGCTGGTGGTCGGCGACATCGACCGAGGGGGAGTGCTGGCCTCGATGTTCGGCACGCTCGCCCTGCTCTCACCCGAGGACCAGGCGCTGGTGGCGGGCTGGGTGGTGAACAAGTTCCGCGGCGACGTCGGCCTGCTCCGCCCGGGCCTCGACAGCCTGGAGAAGGTGACCGGACGGCCGGTGCTCGGCGTGCTGCCGTGGCTGGAGCGCGTGTGGATCGACTCGGAGGACGCGCTCGCCGCGGCGGGCTGGCGGCGGGAGGCGCGAGACGGTGCCCGGGGCCTGCGGGTGGCCGTGGTCCGGTTCCCGCGCGCGTCGAACGCCACCGACGTCGACGCCCTCGCGGCCGAACCCGGGGTGACGGTGAGCCTGACCGCCGACCCGGACACGGTCGCGACGGCCGACCTGGTGGTGCTGCCCGGATCTCGGGCCACCGTGGACGATCTGCGCTGGCTGCGCGAGCGCGGGCTGGCCGGCGCGGTGGCCGCGCGCGCCGCGTCGGGCCGGCCGGTGCTGGGCATCTGCGGCGGCTACCAGATGCTGGCGGAGTCCATCGAGGACGAAGTCGAGTCCGGGGCCGGCCGGGTGCCGGGGCTGGGACTGCTGCCGACCCACGTGCGGTTCTCGCCGGAGAAGGTGCTCGGCCGCCCGTCCGGAACCTGGCGCGGCCACCGCGTCGACGCGTACGAGATCCACCACGGCACCGCGGGCCCGGCCCCGGCCGAGTCCTTCCTGGACGGGTACCGGTCCGGTCCGGTGTGGGGCACCACCTGGCACGGTGCGCTGGAGAACGACGGTTTCCGCCGCGCCTGGCTCACCGAGGTCGCCGCCCAAGCCGGGGTCGCGTGGTCCCCGGCCCCGGGCGCCCCGGGCTTCGCCGACCTGCGCGAGGACATGCTGGACCGGCTGGCGGACGCGGTCGAGTCCGAATTGGACACTGAGAAAGTGCTCGCGCTGCTGGATTCCGGGGCTCCGGCCGGGCTTCCGTTCGTGCCCCCCGGTGCACCGTGATCAGTGCACCAGCAGCCACCACGGCGAAGAGCTCGGCGTGGTGCGGCCGTTCGCAGTCGATGGCCTCGGCGCCCCGGCCGAGCTGCCCGGGTCCGGCGGAACGCGCCGTTCGAGATCGCCTTCGACCCAGCGGTGTCCCCGCTGCTCGGAGGCTCAGCGCACCCAGGTCACCAGTTCGTCGAGCGGGAGCCGGGCCCGGGTCGTGCGGCTGGACCGGTCGTCGGGCTCCTCGGCGCCGTACCCGAGCGTGACGATGCCGGCCAGCGCGACGTCGTCCGGGAAGCCGACGGTCGCGCGCAGCTCGGCGAGCCGCTGCGGATCGGGGCCGAAGAACCCGGTCGCGAGACCTTCGTCCGCCGCCGCGAGCTGGATCAGCGTGAGCAGAGCGCCGCTGTCGAACCACCAGTACGGCACCGGCCAGGCGATCTCGGCGCCGTCGGCGTCGAGCTTGTCCGGCTGCTGGTAGCGCTCGTGGTAGGAGGCCTCGCGGACGCCGAGCGCGAGGTGCACCGGCGCCTTCGAGATCCAGGCCGGGAACCCCCGTTCCCCATACGGCCGCTCCGAGATCTCGGCGATCCGCCGCCGTGGCTCGGGCGCGGTGATCACCACCAGCCGGTGGCCCTGGCTGAACCCGCCGCTCGGCGCGCGGTGCACCATCCGCACGACCCGCCCGAGCACGTCTTCGGCGACGGGGTCCGGCCGGTAGCTTCGCACCATCCGGCGGCCCCGCAGCGCTTCGGTGAACTCCATGGGGCCGATTCTGCCCGGCGCCGCGCCCCGTGCGCACCGCCGATCAGGCCAGGCCCGCGTCGTGCACCAGGATGGCGACCTGGGTCCGGTTGTCGGCGTCCACTTTGGACATGATCCGGCCCACGTGCACCTTGACCGTGGATTCGCTCAGGCCCAGCGCGGCGGCGATCGCGGCGTTGCTGGAGCCGTGGGCGACGGCGACGGCCACCTCGCGCTCGCGCGGGGTCAGCGCTTCGAGCCGGGCCTTGGCGCCGTGGGCGGCGTCGCCCGAGGCGAAGTGCGTCAGCAGGCGGCGGGTGATCGACGGGGCCAGCATCGCCTCCCCGCGGGTCACCAGGTGGACGGCGCGGACCAGGTCCCGCGGCGGGGTGTCCTTGAGCAGGAAGCCGGTGGCGCCGTGGCGCAGCGCGGCGTGCACGTACTCGTCGAGGTCGAACGTGGTGAGCACGACCACCTGCGGCGCCCCCGGCCCGCCGGCCACCAGCCGGGTCACCTCCAGCCCGTCGGCCCCCGGCATCTGGATGTCGGTGAGCACCACGTCCGGCCGGTACCGCTCGATGAGCCCGGCCACACCGGTGCCGTCCCCGGCCTCGGCGACCACGCAGATCTCCGGATCGGACTCCAGGATCATCCGGATTCCGCTGCGCACCAACGCCTCGTCGTCGAGCAGCAGGACCTTGATCACGGTGTTCCCCCTTCGGCCGGGAAGCTGGCCCGGACCACGTAGCGGCCCGCTCCGTCCGGGCCGTGGTTCAGCGCGCCGCCGGCCAGGGTGACGCGCTCGCGCATCCCGATCAGCCCGTACCCGGAGACCGGCAGCCCGGCGGAAGCGCCCAGCGGGTTGGCCACCTCGGTCACCAGCCGCCCGTCCTCCAGGCCCAGCCGCACGTGGATGGTCGCACCCGGCGCGTGCTTCGCCGCGTTGGTCAGGGATTCCTGCACGATCCGGTAGGCCGCGCGGCCCACCTGGTCGGTCACCCGCGGTAGCGGTTCGGGCAGATCGGTGACGATCCGCGCGCCCGCCGCGGCGAGGTCTCCGGTCAGCCGGGCCACCCCGGACAGCGCCGGGCCGGGCCGGGAACTCGGGTCGGGGGCGTCGTCGCGCAGCACCTGGAGGATGTCGCGCAGTTCGTTCAGCGCGGCGGCACTGGACTCGCGGATCACCTCGGCCAGTTGCCCGGTCTCCTCGTCCGGCGCCCGCACCGACAGCGCGCCGGCCTGCAGCGCGACGATGCTCACCCGGTGGGCGACGACGTCGTGCATTTCCCGCGCGATCCGGCGCCGCTCGGCCGCCACCGCCCGCTCGGCCAGCAGGTCGCGTTCGCGTTCGGCCTGGTCCGCCCGGCCGCGCAGGGCTTCCAGCAGCGCCGCCCGCTGGTACATCCAGAGCCCGGCCAACACGGGGATCACCAGGAAGCTCACCGCGGAGACGCCGAGGGCTCGCCAGTTCGGCGTGCCCCCCGACCCGGCGAAGGTGGCCAGCAGCGCGAGGCAGCCGGCCACGGCCACCGCGGTCGGCCACTTCGGCCCCCGGCGCGAGGCCACGGTGTAGAGCAGCACCGTGGGCAGCAGCAGCACGGTCGGCACGAACCACGCCAGCCCGTAGCCGATGAACGCGGTGATCAGCGGGTACCGGCGGCGCAGCAGCAGCACCACGAAGGCCACCGCGACCGCCGGCACCCAGAACGGCGGGGTGTGCACCCGGTGCAGACCGTCCAGCACGAGGATGCCGGTGGCCCCGAAGGCCACGAGCAGGTCGATCAGCAGCGCGCGCACACCGCCCACCGTAGGCCCCGGCGTGCTCGCACGCGTCGGGCGCGGTGCGCACCGCTTTCCGGTGCCTTCCTTTTTTTCGAGATCACTCTCCTTGGACGTCACCCGGATGTGAGGCCGCGGGTGTGAGAATCCGGGTATGGCAGATTTGGTGGCGGCTTTGGACGTGGGCGGTACGACGGTGAAGGCGGCCCTGCTCGACGGGGACCTGAACGTGCTCTCGACGCTGCGGGTCACGACGGCCCGCGGCGCCGACGGCACGGCGCTGGCCGAGCAGGTGGCCGACGTCGTCTCGGTGCTCGCGGAGCAGGCCGGGACGGGCGCCCCGGGCGCGGTCGGCGTGGTGGTGCCCGGGATCGTCGACGAACAGGCCCGCGTCGCGCGGTTCTCCGCGAACCTGGACTGGCGCGACGTGCCCTTCGGCGAACTGCTGGAGAACCGGCTCGGGCTGCCGGTGGCCTTCGGGCACGACGTGAGCGCGGGCGGGCTGGCCGAGTTCCGCGTCGGCGCCGGGCAGGGCTGCGCGGACGCGGCGTTCATCGCGGTCGGCACCGGCATCGCGGCTGCGCTGATGCTGGACGGGCGGCTGTACCGGGCGCACGGGCTGGCCGGGGAGGTCGGGCACATCGACGTCGGGCACCGCATCGTCTGCGGTTGCGGCGCGACGGGCTGCCTGGAGGCGATCTCCTCGGCATCGGCCATCGCGCGGCGCTACACCGAGCACACCGGCCGTCCCGCGGACGGGGCGCAGCCGGTGGTCGACGCGGCCCGCCACGGCGACGAGGCGGCGCTGGCGGTGGTTTCCGACGCCCTCGACGGCCTCGGCCACGGCATCCGCACCCTGCTGACCCTGCTGGCCCCCGAGGTCGTGGTGCTCGGCGGCGGATTGTTCACCGCGGCCGACTACGTGCTCGACCCGGTCCGCGACTGGCTCTCCTCGGCGCTGACCTTCCAGCGCCGGCCGGAACTGCGGCTGGCCGAACTGGGCGACGAGGCCGGACGGCTGGGGGCCGGTCTGCTGGCCCTCGACCTGCTGGCGTCCCGGCGCTGAAACGATCCGGCCCCGAAACGATCCGGCCCCGAAACGATCCGGCGCTGAAACGATCCGGCGCCGAAACGATCCGGCGCGGTCCGGGCAACCCGGGGCAGAGAACGGGCCGGGCGCAGCAACACTGGTGCGCCCGGCCCGTTCAGTTCAGGAGAGCGGCCGGTCGCCCGGGGTGATCGGCGCGGGCAGGAACGAGCGGCCGGTCAGGAAGGCGTCGACGCCGGCGGCGCAGGAGCGGCCCTCGGCGATGGCCCACACGATGAGCGACTGACCGCGGCCCATGTCGCCGGCCACGAAGACGTTGTCCAGGCTGGTGCGGAAATCCTGGTCCCGCGCCACGTTCCCGCGCTGGTCCAGCTCCACGCCGAGGGCCTCGACCAGTCCTTCGCGCTGCGGGCCCAGGAAGCCCATGGCCAGCAGCACGAGCTGGGCCGGCAGCTCGGTCTCGCTGCCCTCCACCGGGACGAACCGGCCGCTCTCGGAGCGCACCTCGACCAGCTTCAAGGCGCGCACGCGGCCGTCGGCGTCACCCAGGAACTCCTGCGTGTTCACCGAATACAGCCGCTCGCCGCCCTCTTCGTGGGCCGAGGAGACGCGGTAGATCATCGGGTAGGTCGGCCACGGGTGGGTGTCCGAACGCGATTCCGGCGGCCGCGGCAGGATCTCGAGCTGGGTCACCGATTTCGCGCCCTGGCGGTGCGAGGTGCCGACGCAGTCCGCGCCCGTGTCGCCGCCGCCGATGACCACGACGTCCAGTCCCTCGGCGGAGTACGGCGAAGCGTCCAGCTCACCCGAGGCGACGCGGTTGGCCGGCGGCAGGAACTCCATCGCCTGGTGGATGCCGTCCAGCTCGCGGCCGTCGATCGGCAGGTCGCGCCACGCGGTCGCGCCCCCGGCCAGCACCACGGCGTCGTGGGCGGAGCGCAGCTCGTCCACGGAGAGGTCGGTGCCGACCTCGACCGAGGTCCGGAACTGCGTGCCCTCGGCCTCCAGTTGCGCGAGGCGCCGGTCCAGCCGGTGCTTCTCCATCTTGAACTCGGGGATGCCGTACCGCAGCAGCCCGCCGAGCCGGTCGGCCCGCTCGAAGACCACCACGCTGTGGCCCGCGCGCGTCAGCTGCTGCGCCGCGGCCAGCCCGGACGGCCCGGAGCCGACCACGGCCACCTTCTTGCCGGTCCTGGTGACCGGTACCTGCGGCGTGACCCAGCCTTCGGCGAAGGCCCGGTCGATGATCGAGACCTCGACCCGCTTGATCGTCACCGGATCGTCGTTGATGCCCAGGACGCAGGCGGTTTCGCACGGCGCGGGGCAGAGCGTTCCGGTGAACTCCGGGAAGTTGTTCGTGGCGTGCAGCCGGTCCGCCGCCTGCTGCCAGTCCTCCCGCCACACCAGCGTGTTCCACTCCGGGATCAGGTTCCCCAGCGGACAGCCCTGGTGGCAGAACGGGATGCCGCAGTCCATGCAGCGCCCGGCCTGCTTCTCCAGCTTCGTGGTCGCGAAGTCCTCGTAGACCTCACGCCAGTCCATCAGCCGGAGGTCCACCGGACGGCGCGTCGGCTCCTCGCGAGTGGTGGTCAGAAAGCCCTTGGGGTCAGCCATGAGCGGCCTCCGTGTTCTGCGGGGTACCCGCACCCAGTCGGCGCTCACGGCCGGCTTCGCGAGGGTCAGCCATGAGCGGCCTCCATGATCGCCTCGTTCACATCGCGCCCGTCCCGCTCCGCCTGCACCTGAGCGGCGAGCACGCGCTTGTAGTCCTTCGGCATGACCTTGCCGAAGCGGTCGACGGCGGCGTCCCAGTCGGCGAGCAGTTCGCGCGCGACCGCGGACTCCGTTTCGTTGTAGTGCTTCTCCACGGTCTCGCGCAGGAAGTCGGTGTCCTCGGAGTCGAGCGGGTCGATGTCGACCATCTCCGGGTTCACCCGGTGCACCGGCAGGTCGAGCGCGTAGGCGATGCCGCCGGACATGCCGGCCGCGAAGTTGCGCCCGATCCCGCCGAGCACCACCACCCGGCCGCCGGTCATGTACTCGACGCCGTGGTCGCCCACGCCTTCGACCACCGCCAGCGCGCCGGAGTTGCGCACGCAGAACCGTTCCCCGGCCTTGCCGCGGATGAAGATCTCCCCGCTGGTGGCGCCGTAGCCGATCACGTTGCCCGCGATGATGTGCTCCTCGGCGGCGATCACCGAGTTGCGGTCCGGGCGCACGATCAGCCGCCCGCCGGACAGGCCCTTGCCGACGTAGTCGTTGCCGTCCCCGTAGAGCCGCAGCGTGATGCCCTTCGGCACGAACGCGCCGAACGACTGGCCCGCGGTGCCGGTGAAGGTGACGTCGATGGTGTCGTCCGGCAGGCCCGCGCCGCCCCACTTCCTGGTCAGCTCGGAGCCGAGCATGGTGCCCACGGTGCGGTTGACGTTGCGCACCGGCAGTTCCAGGCGCACCTTGTCCCCGGCCGACAGCGCGCCCTCGGCCAGCTGGATCAGCGTGTTGTCCAGCGCCTTGTCCAGCCCGTGGTCCTGCGCCACCTGCTGGTGGCGGGCCGCGCGCGGGGCCAGCGCGGGCACGTGGAAGATCGGCGAAAGGTCGAGCCCGGCCGCCTTCCAGTGCTCCACCGCCTTGCGCTTGTCGAGCACCTCGGCGTGGCCCACGGCTTCGGCGATGGACCGGAAACCCAGCTCGGCCAGGTACTCCCGCACCTCCTGGGCGATGAACCGGAAGAAGTTCACCACGTACTCGGCCTTGCCGCTGAACTTCTCGCGCAGCTCGGGGTTCTGCGTGGCGACGCCCACCGGGCAGGTGTCGAGGTGGCACACGCGCATCATGATGCAGCCCGAGACCACCAGCGGCGCGGTCGCGAACCCGAACTCCTCGGCTCCGAGCAGCGTCGCGACCACCACGTCCCGGCCGGTCTTGAGCTGGCCGTCGGTCTGCACCACGATCCGGTCGCGCAGCCGGTTGGCCAGCAGCGTCTGCTGCGTCTCGGCCAGGCCCAGCTCCCACGGGCCGCCCGCGTGCTTGATCGAAGACAGCGGGGAGGCGCCCGTCCCGCCGTCGTGGCCGGAGATCAGCACTACGTCGGCGTGGGCCTTGGACACCCCGGCCGCGACCGTGCCGACCCCGACCTCGGACACCAGCTTCACGTGGATGCGCGCGGCCGGGTTGGCGTTCTTGAGGTCGTGGACGAGCTGGGCCAGGTCTTCGATGGAGTAGATGTCGTGGTGCGGCGGCGGGGAGATCAGGCCGACCCCCGGGGTCGAGTACCGCGTCCGGGCGATCCACGGGTACACCTTCGCGCCGGGCAGTTGCCCGCCCTCACCGGGCTTCGCGCCCTGCGCCATCTTGATCTGGATGTCGTCGGCGTTGACCAGGTACTCGCTGGTGACGCCGAAGCGTCCCGAAGCGACCTGCTTCACCGCGGAGCGCCGCTCGGGGTCGTAGAGCCGCTCGGCGTCCTCGCCGCCCTCCCCGGTGTTCGACTTGCCGCCCAGCCGGTTCATCGCGATGGCCAGCGTCTGGTGCATCTCCATCGAGATCGAGCCGTAGGAGATGGCGCCGGTGGCGAACCGCTTGACGATCTCCGAAACCGGCTCGACCTCGTCGATGGGCACGGCTCGGCGCTCGCCCGGCTTGAAGTCGAATAGCCCGCGCAGCGTCTGCAACTTCGCCGACTGGTCGTCGACGGCCTTCGTGTACTCCTTGAAGACCTCGTACCTCCCGCTGCGCGTGGAGTGCTGCAGCTTGAACACGGTCTGCGGGTTGAACAGGTGGGGCTCGCCCTCGCGGCGCCACTGGTAGTCCGCGCCGGTCTCCAGCTCGCGGTGGCTCGGGCGGACGCCGTCGGCCGGGAAGGCCCGGCGGTGGCGCTGCTCGACCTCCTCGGCGATGGTGTCGAACCCGATGCCGCCCAGGCGTGAAGTGGTTCCGGTGAAACAGGTGTCGACCACTTCGGCCCCCAGCCCGACGGCCTCGAAGATCTGCGCGCCGGTGTAGGAGGCGACGGTGGAGACGCCCATCTTGGACATCGTCTTGCGCACGCCCTTGCCCAGCGCCTTGATCAGGTTCGCCGTGGCCTGCTTGCCGGTGACGCCCGGGATCAGTCCCCGGTGCGCCATCTCTTCCACCGTCGCCATCGCCAGGTACGGGTTGACCGCGGCCACGCCGTACCCGACGAGCAGCGCGATGTGGTGCACCTCGCGCGCGTCGCCCGCTTCGACGATGAGGCCGACCTGCGTGCGCGTCTTCGCCCGGACCAGGTGGTGGTGCACCGCGCCGGTGAGCAGCAGTGACGGGATCGCGGCGTGGTCCTCGTCGACGCCGCGGTCGGACAGCACGATCAGCCGCGCGCCGTCCTCGATCGCCTCGGACACCTCGGCGCGGATCTCGTCGAGCCGCTGCACCAGCGCCGCACCGCCGCCGTGCACGTCGTACCGGCCGAGCACGGTGACCGCCTGGAACTCCGGCAGCGTGCCGTCGTCGTTGACGTGCACCAGCTTCGCGAGCTGGTCGTTGTCCAGCACCGGGAACGGCAGCGCGATCCGGCGGCACGAGGCGGGCCCGGCGTCGAGCAGGTTCGGCTCCGCGCCGATCTGCGTGCCGAGCGCGGTGATCAGCTCCTCCCGGATCGAGTCCAGCGGCGGATTCGTCACCTGGGCGAAGAGCTGGATGAAGTAGTCGAACAGCGGCCGCGAGCGGGTGGACAGCGGCGCGAGCGGCGAATCGTTGCCCATCGAGCCGATCGGCTCCGCGCCGGTGCGGGCCATCGGCTCGAGGATGGTCTCCAGCTCCTCTTCGGTGTAGCCGAAGGATTGCTGGCGCCGCACCAGCGCGGCGTGCAACGGCACTTCGCGGTCGCGCTCGGGCAGGTCGTCCAGGCGCAGCAGCCCGGCGTCGACCCATTCGTCGTACGGGTGCGCGGTGGCCAGCTCGCCCTTGATCTCCTCGTCCTCGATGATCCGGCCCTCGGCCGTGTCGACCAGGAACATCCGCCCCGGTTCGAGCCGTCCCTTGCGGACGATCGTGGACTGGTCGAGCTCCAGCACGCCCACCTCGCTGGCCAGCACGACCAGCCCGGCTTCGGTGACCCAGTACCGGCCGGGGCGCAGCCCGTTGCGGTCGAGCACCGCGCCGATCTGCGTGCCGTCGGTGAACGCCACCAGCGCGGGCCCGTCCCACGGCTCCATCAGCGTGGAGTGGAACTCGTAGAAGGCCCGGCGCGCAGGGTCCATCTCCTGGTGGTTCTCCCAGGCTTCCGGGATCATCATCAGCACCGAGTGCGGCAGCGAGCGCCCGCCCAGGTGCAGCAGTTCGAGCACCTCGTCGAACGAGGCGGAGTCGCTGGCGCCGCGGGTGATCACCGGGTGGAGGCGCCCGAGGTCGCCGGGGACGAGGTCGGTCTCCAGCAGCGCCTCGCGGGCGTCCATCCAGTTGCGGTTGCCCTTGAGGGTGTTGATCTCGCCGTTGTGCGCCACGTACCGGTACGGGTGCGCGAGCGGCCACGACGGGAAGGTGTTGGTGGAGAAGCGGGAGTGCACCAGGCCGATGGCGCTGGTGACGCGCTCGTCGGTCAGGTCGGGGAAGAACCGCTCGACCTGACCCTCGGTCAGCATTCCCTTGTAGACGATGGTGCGCGAGGACAAGGACGGGAAGTAGACCGCCGGTTCGCCGCTGTCCTCGGCCAGTTCGTGCTCGGCGCGCTTGCGCACGCAGAAGGCGGCGCGCTCCAGCGCCAGCCCTTCGCGGTTGTGCCGGCGCCCGGCCAGGAACAGCTGCGTGAAGTGGGGCATGGTTTCGGCCGCGGTGGGCCCGCAGTGCGCGGGGTCGACGGGCAGCTCGCGCCAGCCCACCACGCGCATGTCCTCCTCGGCGGCGATCCGCTCGATGGTGGTCATGGCGCGGCCGCGGCGTTTTTCGTCCTGGGGCAGGAAAGCGGTGCCGACGGCGTAAGCGCCCGGCTCGGGCAGCGGGAAGCCGGCGACCTCGCGGTAGAACGCGTCGGGCACCTGGATCAGCAGGCCCGCGCCGTCACCGGTGTCGGGTTCGGCGCCTCGCGCCCCGCGGTGCTCCAGATTCCTGAGCGCGACCAGGGCTTGGGCCACGATCTGATGATCTCGGCGGCCGGCGAGGTCGGCGACGAACGCGACCCCGCAGGCGTCGTGCTCGTAAGCGGGGTCGTACAGACCCTCGGGGGCCGGTGGGCTGGAATCGGAACTGGCACGGTGGGTCACGGCTGGCCGCCTCCCAAGGCGTTGGCGCGCCCGGTACTCACTCCATCGGGTGGTTCGACACTGAACCGGTTAACGAAGTGGTCCGGAACCGCGATGGTCAGTCGAGAAACAGTCGAAGAAGGAACGCACCCGCCCGAGGACTCGTCGGCGGGCCGTCCTCCTGGGGCCGCACGGCGTCGGGCGGCCGGACACGAGTCGGTGCGACCACGGGCTGGGTGCGGCCAGCCGGTGTGGTGGGGGGCGGGCCGGGCTCGTGGTGTTACTCCCGGGTTCGCCGGGTCTTATGACGATAGTGTGAATTCGCTGTAATCGACATACGTCGCCGCGCCCGGGTGGGAAATGCCACGCGCACGTTGACGGCCCCCGGGGTGTTCCCATATGCCGGGCGAGCCCTCCCGGTGAGCGGAAGGTGTGGCCTCCGACCTGCGAAAACGCCGGGCCGGCCGGGTGGCTGAACGGGCCGGGCGGGTGGTTGACTGACCGCATGAGGCGAGCCGTCGATGACTGATCGTTATCTGTCCGTGCCGGGTCCGGGGCAGCACGAGGTCGAGATCCGGCGCTCCCGCTTCCTCTGCGCCCTCGCCCCGGTGACCGGCGAAGCCGCCGCGCGCGAGGTGATCGCGGCCCGCCGCAGGGCCGAGCCGGCGGCCCGGCACCACTGCCACGCCTTCGTCCTCGGCCCGGACGGCCGCACCCAGCGCTCCAGCGACGACGGCGAGCCGGCCGGTACCGCGGGCGTCCCGATGCTGGAGGTCCTGCGCCGCCGCTCGGTGACCGACACGGTCGCGGTGGTCTCCCGCCACTTCGGCGGGGTGCTGCTGGGCGCGGGCGGGCTGATCCGCGCGTACGGGCAGGCCGTGTCGGAGGCCCTGGACGCGGTCGGGGTGGTCGAATACCGGCGGCTGAGCCTGGTCGAGGTCGAGGTGGACTACACCCGCGCCGGCCGGCTGGAGAACGACCTGCGCTCGTCCTCGTACCCGGTGAAGGAGACCCGCTTCGACACGGCCGCCCACTTCCGGATCGGCCTCGGCGCGGACGAGGGCGAGAAGTTCGCGACCTGGCTGGCCGACCTGACCGGCGGGGAAGCGGTGCTGACCCCGCTGGGGGAGGAATGGGTGCGCTCGGCCTGACCCGGCCCCGGCGGCACCACCCCACTCGGCAACGAGCCCTGACGGGTGCGGCCGGGGGGTGAACGGGCGCGGCGCGGCGCGGGTGCTGGCGCGGTGGCGCATCCCGAGCACGGAGCCCTCGGCCGTCTCGTGCCCTCCGGCCAGGCCGGGAAGGGGCGCAAGGGCAGCCCCTCATTCTTCGGGAAGGCGTCCACCCGGCGGTACCGGCCGGAACCGGTCGCGCGAGCCTGCCGGGTCTTCCTCAGACGGCCACGATGGCACCTGCCGCGGTGGGCAACGCCACCGCTCCGGCCGCGGGCTGCGCTACCGCACCCGCCGCGGGCAGCGCCACCGCATCCGCGCTGGGCAACGCCACCGTTCCGGCTGCGGGCTGCGCTACCGCACCCGCCGCGGGCAGCGCCACCGCATCCGCGCTGGGCAACGCCACCGCACCCGCCGCAGGCAGCGCCATCGCACCCGCCGCGGGCAACGCCACCACTCCCGCCGCGGGCAACGCCCCCACTCCGGCGGTGGTCAGCACGGCCGCGACCCGCTGGCCGCGCGGCCCGGCGGTGGCCGGTTCGACCAGGCCCAGGCGGACCAGCCGGCGGATGGCGCTCTGGTCGCAGCAGCTCAGCCCGTCCACGAACAGATCGGGCTCGCAGCTGAAGCTGATCTGGGCCCGGCCCGCGGCCACTGCGGCCAGGGTGGCCCGTTCGCGGTAGCTCAGCGGGATGTCCTCGACGTCGGTCGGTTCGACGGTCATGCCAGTACCTCGCTCTCCTGGTCCAGTGAAACGCAGACCACCGACAGTTTCACGCCGAAACAGCGTGAATCCCCGCATTTCCGATGTTCTGTGGGGTGAAGCCGGCCCGCCCCGGCGGCATCGGGCCCACTCGCGCCGGGGTCGCGTTCGCGGTGGCCGGGGCGGGTGTCTTGAATGGTGGGGTGGAGATCCTCACCGACACCGCCACGCTCGCCCTGTACACCACCGACGCCTCCAACTACCGCCACGTGCCGCTCGGCGTGGTGCTGCCGGAGACGGTGGACGACGTGGTCGCCGCCGTCGCCGCGGCGCGGGAGCGCGGCTTGCCGGTGGTGGCGCGCGGCGGGGGCACGAGTGTCGCGGGCAACGCGTGCGGCCCGGGCCTCGTGGTGGACACCTCCCGGCACGTGCACGGCGTCCGCTGGCTCGACCCCGCGGCCCGGCTCGCGCGGGTCGCGCCCGGCACCGTGCTGGACGACCTGCAGGCGCTCGCCGCGCCGCACGGACTGCGGTTGGGGCCCGATCCGTCCACGCACAGCCGCTGCACCCTCGGCGGGATGATCGGCAACAACGCCTGCGGCTCGCACTCCGTGGCCTGGGGCCGGACCGTGGACGTGGTGCGGGAGCTCGACGTGCTGCTCTACGACGGCACCCGGCTCACCGTCGGCCCGGCCACACCGTCCGAAGTGGATGAACGCGCGGCGCGGCCGGGCACCGAGGGCCGGGTGTTCACCGAGCTGCGCGCGCTGGTGCGGGACAACCTCGCGCTGCTGCGCCGGGAACTCTCCACCTGGCCGCGCCGGGTGTCCGGGTACGGGCTGGAACACCTGCTGCCGGAGAACGGCTTCGACCTGGCCAAGGCGCTGGTCGGCAGCGAAGGCACCTGCGTGACCGTGCTGGAGGCCACCGTGGCGCTGGCCGAGCTGCCCCGGCACCGGGTGCTGGCCGTGCTCGGTTTCGGCTCGGACATCGCGGCCGCCGACGCGGTGCCGCAGATCCTGCCGTGGTCGCCACTGACCGTGGAGGGGGTGGACGCCCGGCTCGTGGCGCTGCTGGAGCCCGGCCGCGCGGACGGCCTGCCGCCGGGGGGCGCCTGGCTGTTCGTCGAGCTGGCGGGGGAGTCACCGGACGAGGCGGCCGGGCGGGCCCGGGCGCTGGCGGCTTCGCTGGACGCCGCGCTGACCGGTTCGGTGGTGCTGGACGATCCCGTGGCGCAACGCCGCCTGTGGCGCATCCGCGAGGAGGGCGCGGGCCTGGCGACCCGGCTGGCCGACGGTTCGGAGGCGTGGCCCGGCTGGGAGGACGCGGCGGTACCGCCCGAGCGGCTCGGCTCGTACCTGCGCGAGTTCAAGGAGCTGATGGCCCGCTACGGCCGCCAAAGCGTGGTTTACGGCCACTACGGCGAAGGCTGCTTGCACCTGCGCCTCGACTTCGACCTGCTTTCGCCGCCGGGCATCGCGGACTTCCGCGGTTTCGTCGAAGAGGCCGCGGACCTGGTCGCGGCGCACGGCGGCTCGCTCTCGGGCGAGCACGGCGACGGGCAGGCCCGTTCGGAGCTGCTCTCGCGGATGTACAGCCCGGAGATGATCGCCCTGTTCGGCCGGTTCAAGGCGATCTTCGACCCCGGGGGCCGGATGAACCCGGGCATCCTGGTCGACCCGCGGCCGGTGGACGCCGATCTGCGGGTGCGGCGGGCGCCGCTGGCCCTCGAAGACGTCACGGTGCTGGGGTACCCGGAGGACCAGGGCAGTTTCGGGCAGGCGATGCGCCGCTGCGTCGGGGTCGGCAAGTGCCGCAACACCGGTGGCGGCGGCGTGATGTGCCCGAGCTACCGCGTCACCCGCGAGGAGCGGCACTCCACCCGCGGACGTGCGCACCTGCTGGCCGAGATGGTCAACGGCGAGGTGATCGGGGACGGCTGGCGCTCGGAAGAGGTCGCCGAGGCGCTGGACCTCTGCCTGTCGTGCAAGGGCTGTCTCTCGGACTGCCCGGTGGACGTCGACCTGGCCACCTACAAGGCGGAGTTCCTGCACCAGCACTACCGCGGCCGCCTGCGCCCGGCTTCGCACTACTCGATGGGCTGGCTGCCGCTGTGGTTGCGCGGGGCCGCGCTCGCCCCCCGGGCGGCGAACTTCCTCTCGCGCCGTCGCTGGGCCTCGGCCGCGCTGAAGCGGGTGGGCGGCCTCGCGGCGGAACGGGCGCTGCCGGAGTTCGCGACGGTGCCGTTCACCCGGGCGCGCGCGGACCTGCGCCGCTGGGCGAGCGGTCCGCGCCCGGTGCTGCTGTGGCCGGACTCGTTCAACAACTACCTCACCCCCGGCGTGCTCGACGCCGCCGCGGAGGTGCTCACCGCCGCGGGCTACGACGTGGTGCTCCCGGACCGGGGAGTCTGTTGTGGACTGACCTGGGTCTCCACCGGCCAGCTGGAGGTGGCCCGGTCGGTGCTGCGGCGAACCCTGGAGGTGCTGCGGCCCTACCTCGAAGCCGGCTACGAGGTGGCCGGTCTGGAACCGAGCTGCACCGCGCTGTTCCGCGGTGACCTGGCCGCTCTGCTCCCGGGCGACGCGACGGCCGGGCTGCTGGCCGCGCGCACCCGCACGTTCGCCGAGCTGCTGGCCGACGCGCCCGAGCCGCTCAAGGCTTCGCTGGACGTCGAGACGGTGACGCAGGTGCACTGCCACCAGCACGCCGTGCTGGGCTTCGCCGCGGACGAGGCCGCGATGGCCGCCGCGGGCGTCCGCAACACGACGCTCGACTCCGGCTGCTGCGGACTGGCCGGCAACTTCGGCTTCGAGCGCGGGCACTACCAGGTGTCACGCGCGGTCGCGGAGGACCGGATGCTGCCCGCCCTGCGCGCGGCCCCGGACTCGGCCGTGGTGCTTTCGGACGGATTCAGCTGCCGCACCCAGATCGAGCAGGAGTCGGGCCGGCGCGCGGTGCACCTGGCGGAGCTGCTGCGGCAGGGGTTGCGGGACCAGGACGGGCCCCGCTGAGGGGTGCCACTGAGGGGCGCGCCACCCCGGTTTCGAGGACACGGTCCGGGTCAGCCGGTCCCGGCGGCGGGGGGACGCGCGGGCTGCACCGGATCGTTGTGCTCCAGCAGGGTCGCCACCGCCGGCCCCACCAGCCGGACGACGGCCTCGGTCCCGGCCCCGGCCAGCGGCTCCTTGCCGGTCACGGAGCGGACCAGGCCGATGCCCAGCAGCCAGGCCAGGGCGAGGTCGGCGCGCAGCTCCGCGTCCGGCTGATCGGTGAGGGTGGCCAGCACCCGCGCGTACTCCTCACCGACCCGCTCGCGCATCGCGGTGGCCGCGCCGCTGCTGCCGGTCGAGCGCAGGTAGGTCTCCAGCGAACGGTGGGAGTAGCCCTCGTCCGAGGGCTCGAGCAGGGAGCGCAACGTCGTTTCGAAGAGCTGCTCCGGTGGCGTCGCCTGGAGCTGGGCCAGGCCGCCGCGGGCCATCACGATGCCGAACAGGGCCTCTTTGGAGCCGAAGTAGCGAAACAGCAGGGCCTGGTTCGCGCCCGCCCGCTTCGCGATGTCGCGCACGGTCGTGCGGTCGAAGCCGCGCTCGGCGAACAACTCCTCGGCCGCGTCCAGCAAGGCGGCCTTCGTCGCCGCCGCGTCGCGCTTGCGCGACTGCGGTTCTCCGGTCATGCCACCTCCGTTCGCGACGAGGTTAACCGGGCTGCACCCCGTGAGCGCATTGACGCGCTCGGTCACCATCGGTAGCGTTGTAAGCAGGTGCTTACAAACTGGACTTTCCAGTAGATCGGGAGTTCTCCGCATGACCACCACACACAGCGAACCGCTCGCCTACCCGTTCAACGAGGAGGCGGGGCTCGCGCTCAACGCGGCCTACCGGTCCGCCCGCGAAGCCGAAGGCATGATCCGGGTCCGGATGCCGCACGGCGCGGACGCCTGGCTGGCCACGAGGTACGCCGACGCCCGTCTGGTGCTGGGCGACCGCCGCTTCTCCCGCGCGATGGCCGAGTTCAAGGACGAGCCGCGGATGACCGCGCACCGGCGCCCCGGCGGCATCCTGATGATGGACCCGCCGGACCACACCCGGCTGCGCACGCTGGTGGCGAAGGCGTTCACCATGCGCCGCGTCGAGCTGCTGCGCCCGCGCGTGGCCGAGCTGGCCCAGGGTCTGGTCGAGGACATGAAGGCGGCCGGGCCGCCGGCCGACCTGGTCGACGCGTACGCGCTGCCGATCCCCGTGGCCGTGATCTGCGAGCTGCTCGGCGTCCCGACCGCCGACCGGCCCCGCTTCCGGGTGTGGAGCGACGCCGCGCTGACCACCAGCGGCCTCACCGCGGAGGAGTCCGAGCGCAACCGCGAGGAGTTGCGCGCGTACATGGCCGGGCTCATCGCCGAGCACCGCGCCGAGCCGCAGGACGACCTGATGACCGCGTTGATCGAGGCACGCGACGTCAAGGACCGGCTGAGCGAGCTGGAGCTGGTGGACCTGTGCGTTGGCATCCTGGTGGCCGGGCACGAAACCACGGCGAGCCAGATCCCGAACTTCGTCTACGCGTTGCTGGACGAGCCCGGGCAGTGGGAGAAGCTGTGCGCCGAACCGGAGCTGATCACGACCGCCGTCGAAGAGCTGCTGCGGTTCGTGCCGCTCGGCGCCGGCGCCGGGTTCGCCCGGTACGCCACCGAGGACGTCGAGGTCGGGGACGTCCTGGTCGAGGCGGGCGAGCCGGTGCTGGTCGCGATCGGCGCGGCCAACCGCGACGCGCTGCAGTTCACCGAGGCCGAAGGCCTGACGCTGGGCCGGGTGGACAACCACCACCTCGGCTTCGGCCACGGCGTGCACCACTGCCTGGGCGCGCCGCTGGCCCGGCTGGAGTTGCAGGAGGCGCTCAAGGCGCTGACCCGCGAGATGCCGGACTTGCACGTGATCGGCGATATCGTGTGGAAAACCCAGATGCTCGTCCGCGGACCGCGGTCGATGCCGATCGGATGGTGACACGATGGCTTGGCACGTCGAGGTCGACGAGCACACCTGCATCGGCTCCGGGATGTGCGCGTCGCTGATGCCCGAGGTCTTCGAGCTGAACGGCGCGGTCGCCCACCCCCTGACCGAGACCGTCGGGGAGGACGAAACCGTGCTGGACGCCGCGGACTCCTGCCCGGCGATGGCCATCACGGTCACCGCGGGCACGGAGGTGGTCGGGCCCCGCCCGTAGCGCCCGGCCCCGGGTTTCCGGGCCCATCGCCACCCGAGGGGTCGGATGGCCGTCGCTGAGGCGCTCGGCTGGGGTTAGCCCAGCCGAGCGCCTCGGGTGGGTGGCAGTCGGCGTTCTTGGTCTGCGGCAAGGTCGGCCGGGGTGTCGATGGCGGGCTTGGTCTTCCCCGCCCTTGGGCAGATCGTCTGCCCGGCGCCCGGTCCCAAGGGCAGTGGCAGGAACGTTTTTCTTGTCCGCCAACGGAATCCGCTGAGCGTTGGCCTTGATCACGTCGGCAACCGGCACCGGACCTCGGCGTTGCCGGGTGCGTCGGCCGATCGCCGGGGCCGTTCTAGGCCGTGGGGACGCGGACGCCGTGTTCGGTGACCACGGCGGTGATCAGTGCGGCGGGCGTGACGTCGAACGCCGGGTTGAACACCTCGGCCCCTTCGGGGGCCACCCGCGTGCCGCCGAAGTCCGTCAGCTCGCCCGCCGCGCGTTCCTCGATGACGATGTCCGCGCCGGTGGCCAGCGACTCGTCCACAGTGGACGAAGGTGCGACCACCACGAACGGCACCCCGTGGTGCGCGGCGGCGATGGCGAGCCCGTAGGTGCCGATCTTGTTGGCGACGTCCCCGTTCGCGGTGATCCGGTCGGCGCCCACGAGCACGCAGTCCACCAGCCCGCGCGCCATCGCGGCGGCCGCCGCCCCGTCGGGCTGGATGCGGTAGGGCACGCCGGCCTGCGCGAGCTCCCACGCCGTGAGCCGCGCGCCCTGCAGCAACGGACGGGTTTCGTCGACCAGCACGGATTCCACCAGCCCCCGCTCGTGCAGCTGCCAGACGACGCCGAGCGCGGTGCCCCAGGCGACGGTCGCAAGATGCCCGGCGTTGCAGTGGCTGAGCAACCGCAACGGCCGCCGCCCGCAGGCCTCGAGCACCACCTCCGCCGCGTGCGCGGACGCGGCCCGGTTGAGCCGCTCGTCCTCGTCCAGCACGGCCAGCGCCTCGGCCAGCACGGCCTCGGGCCCGCCGTCGAGCTTGGCCAGCGCCCGGGCCACCCCCCAGCTGAGGTTCACCGCCGTGGGCCGCGCCCCGGCCACCCGCGCGGCCTCCGCCCGCACGTCCCCACCGGCGAACGCCGCGAGCGCCACCCCGAGCGCCCCCGCCCCACCCAGCGCCGGCGCCCCCCGCACCGCCAGCCGCCGGATGGCGTCGACCAGCTCGTCGACGGTCCGCAGCGAAAGCCGGCGATACTGCCCAGGCAGAGCGACCTGGTCGATGATCTCGACGGCCCCGTCCACCCAGTCGACTGTGCGGTGCATCTTCCCCTCCGTGTGCCTCGGCTGCCCGGAGCCTGAGGCCCGGACCCGCACCTTGGCAAGCACCGGCGACCCGGCTTGCCCGATGGTCTGACCGCGCGGCCCGCTCACTCGTACGGGCCGCGCCGGGCCGGGCCGCGCCGGGCCGCGCCGGGCCGGGTGGGGCCGGGTGGGGCCAGGTCGGGTGGGGCTGGGCCGCGCCGGGGCTGGGCCGGATCCCGAACCGCGGCTCCGGCAACCCATCGGCCCGGCCCCGCCGCCGTGACCGGCCCGCCGCCGTGACCGACCTCGCCGCCGGAACCGAACCGACGCGGAGACCTACCTGCCGCGGAGACCTACCCCCCCGGTGGGACCGACCTGCCGCGGGGACCTACCCACCGGTGGGACTGACCCGCCGCTGGGGACCTACTTGCCGCCGGGGGCGATCCAACCGCACTCACCGCCCCGCCCCGCACACCGCCCGCCCCGGCCCACGCCTGGCCCACAGCCTCTCCACCGCGCACCCGCCCGCCCGCCCCGGCTCACGTCCGTTCGCTCCGGCACGTACACCCCGGTAGCCCCGGCGCACACGTCCGTTCGCTCCGGCACCAAGCCTGCTCCGGCGCGCACCCGCCCGGCCGTCCCGGCGCCCACGCCCGCGCCTGCTCGAGCACGCACATGCCCAGCTGCCCTGGCCACACGCCCGCCCGCTCCGGTACGCAGCCTGCTCCGGCGCATACCCGCCCGGCCGTCCCGGCGCACACGCCCGCGCCTGCTCGAGCACGCACATGCCCAGCTGCCCTGGCCACACGCCCGCCCGCTCCGGCACGCACACGCCTTGCCGTCCCGGCGCACACGCCCGTCCGCTCCGGCCTACCTTGTCCGCCCTGCGTTCAGCCTGCCCGCCCTCACGCATACGCACGCTCGCTTCAGCGCACAGCCCGCCTGCCCCGGCCCACGTCCGCCTGCTTGGGCGCAGCCTGTCCGACACGGCGCAACCTGCTTGCCGCGCATACTTCGGCCGCCACGGTGCCCGCGTCCGCCTGCCCGCGGCCCAACTCCTCCGGGTGCACCTTGTCCCCCACGGCGCATCCCGGCGCGTGGTGCCCTGTTTGCCTGCTTCAGCGCACAGCCTGCCCGCCCTGTGCGAAACCCGACCGCCCGTGCGCCTCCCGGCTCGGCTCCGGTGCCCGGGCGCCGAGCAGGGCAAGCATTCGCACCGTGGGCTCGCGCGGGACGGCCGCGGGCGAGGTGGTGGCCGCAGGCGAGCATCCACGATTTTCCGGGCGGCTTCACCGACGAGGCGGGTGCCTCACGAACCGGCCATGATGTCCGTTTCCGTGATGCCCGGGCCGTGGCCCTCGCGGATGAACCATTCGGTACCGAAGGCCAGCCGGAACTGCTCGTCCGGCAGGGCCAGGAAGAACGAGTCCTCGCTGATCTGGCTGGCGTGGGCGCGCATCGCGGCGCGCTTGGCGGTCAGGCCGGGGGTGACGTCGACCGCGGCGGTGATCTCGGCTTCGGACTTGCCCATGCGGGCGTCGTCCAGGTCGGGCAGGGCCTCGGCGGGCAGCTCGCCCGCTTCGACGGCCTGCTTCATACCGCGGATCATGTGGTCGCGGTTCATCGTGGCCTGGTAGACGCGGGTGACGCCGGCCAGCTCGGCGGCGCGGGTGCCGACGCGGTGGACCTGGATGTGGTCGGGGTGGCCGTAGCCGCCGTAGTCGTCGTACACCGTGAGCACGTCGGCGGACTCCTTGCGCAGGATCGTGGCCAGCCGCCCGGCCGCCTCCTCCACCGAAGCGGTCCAGAACGTGCCCGGCGCGTCGTTCGTCGGCTCGCCCATCATGCCCGAGTCGCGGTAGCCCAGGAACTCCACACGCTTCACGCCGAGCACTTCGGCCGCCGCGTGGGTCTCCCGGACCCGCCGCTCCCACAGCTGCTCACCCTCGTCGAGGAACCCTTCGGGTACTTCGCCCACCTCGCCCCGCGTCGCCACGACGAGCACGACGCGGTGCCCCTCGTCCGCGGCCTTGCGCATCACGCCACCCGTGCTGATGCACTCGTCGTCCGGGTGGGCGTGGAACGTCACCAGTGTTGCCATGCCCCCGAAGGTACCGGCAGGCACCGACAAAAACCGGCAAGCACCGGCGGCCCGCGAAAAAGCGATCGACGGCGCCCCGCCCACCCGGCTACCGTGCGCTCGACCGTGACCCCGGACGAGGAGGTGAGACCCGTGAACGCTGCATCTGCACGGGTGCTCCCCGTCGCCGTCACGGTCGGGCGATCGACGTAGCCGTCGCCGGGAGCGCTTCGAACCAGCACTCCCGAAAGGCGTCATCCCATGGAATTCCCGCACTTCCCGGCCGGCCCCGGCGAGCACGCCGGGCCGGTCACCCGGGTCTCGGAGCGGCTCTGGCACGCGCTCGACGACGACCGCGTGGTCGGCCGCGCCGAAGCCTCGCCACGGCCCGACGGGCGGCTGTTCGTCAGCGTCGACGCGTGGCACCGCGAGGTTTTCGACCAGCTCGCCGAGGCGATGCTGGCCGAACTGCCCAAACCGTTGTACACAGTGGTCGACGAGGCCGACACCGATTTGACGGCGCAGTGGCAGCGCGCCGGTTTCACGGTCCGGCGCCGCGAATGGGACTACCTCGTGCCGACCGATCCCCGGAGCACGGGGCTCGGTCCGCTCCTGCCACCGCCCGGCGTGACGGTGCTGCCCGTCGGTGAAGCGCAGGAGGCCCCGCTACGAGCGGTGGACCGGGTGATCCGTGAAGAGGTCGAAGCGGCCGTCGGCTGGCACGAGATGCCCGCCGAGATCCTGGTCCGCCCGGACCGCGACACCGTGGTCGACCCGTCGAAGTACGCGGTGGCGGCCGAGGCCGGACAGTACGTCGCGCTGGCGCGGGTGCTCGCGTTCCGGTTGCCGCGGATCGGATTGATCGCGGTCCGCGCGGACCGCCGCCGCCGGGGCGTGGCCCGCGCGCTGCTGGCCGAGGTACTGGGTTCGCTGCACCGCGACGGTCACCCCTCGGCGCTGGCCGAGGTGAACGAATCCAACGCGGCGGCGGTGGCCCTGTTCGATGGCGTCGGCGGCCGGCGGGCGGGCAGCAACCTGGAACTGGTGCGGCGCTGATGGCCACCACGGCGGGGATCGAAGTCGAGGGCACGGTCCTCGAATGCCTGCGCAACGCCACTTTCCGGGTGGAGCTGGAGAACGGGCACAAGGTGCTGGCGCACATCAGCGGGAAGATCCGGCGCAACCACATCAGGATCATGCCGTTCGACCGGGTGCTGGTGGAGCTGAGCCCGTACGACCTGAGCCGCGGGCGGATCCTCTTCCGCTACCGCACCTAGGCGCCGCGGACCGGCCGTCGCCGGGTCTTCGGGCCCGGCGGCGGCCTCACCCGGCCCAGCCGCGCCGGATGATCCGCGCCAGCTCGTCCAGGTGGTGCCGGGCTTCGCGCGCCAGCTCGGGGTCGGCGGTGTCGAACTGCTGCTCGAGTTCCAGGAGCGTGGCCAGCGCCTGCTGCCCGGGCGACGGCGCGGCCGCGGGCTCGGCGGGCGCGGCCCATCGCTCGGCCCACTGCGCCGAGCGTTCCCGGCTGATGGCCGAGCGGAAGATCAGCTCCTCCACGGTGTCCACGTCCAGGCCGAGTTCCACGGCCCACGACGTCAGCAGGGCCACGTACCGGTCGTAGACGGCCGGTCGCCAGCCGTCGATGTGCAGGCGCAGGCCGGTGTGGGTCGCCAGCCAGCGGCGGACGACCGCGTCCAGGATCGGGGCACCGGCGCCGCCGGCGTACTGGGCGGCGGTGACGAACCGCAGGTACTTGGTGCCGAAAGCCACTCCCAGGTACCGCAGCGGGCGGCCGGACAGCTCGCGGAACGCCGCCGGGCCGCCGTGTTCCCGCGCGACCAGCGCCACTTCGGCCAGCCGCCCGGGCGCGTGCGGGTTCTCGGCCAGTACCCGCGCGGTGCGCCAGGGGCCGTAACCGACCCGGCCGTAGCCCCAGATCATCGAGACCAGGAAGGCCTGTTCGGCGCCCTCCGGGGTGGTCGCGCGGGCCGCGTGACGGGTGGCCTCGGCTCGATCGACCGCCTCGGGCAGGGTGGTGAGGAACGAGCGCTGGCCGGGGAACTGCTCGAGCCAGGGACCGCGGGGCCAGCGCGAAGCCGGTTGCGGGGGCTCGCCGTTTTCCCGCCACAACCGCACGACGCTGGTCAAGACCGGGGGAACCGGGGTGGCCGCCAGGTCTGCCTCCAGCCGGCGTTTCACGTTGCGGCTCGCCGCTGCAGGGTGTCGACCAGCAGGTCGAGCCCGAAGGCGAACTCCTCCTCGTGATCGCAGACCGCCAGGTGGGGTGCGGCCTCGGCCACGCGCGGGAGGCCGGCGGTCTCCAGCTCGGCCCGGCGCCGTTCGACGCCATCCCGGTCGGCGCCGCTGAAGGTGGGGCCGGCCGAGACCTCGCGCAGCAGGCTGCCGATCACGAAGGCCAGCACCGAACGGGTGGCGTGCACGGCGGAGGTGGGCGGGAACCCCGCGTCGCGCAGCACGGACAGGACCGTCTCGACCGGGGCCAGTGCCGCGAACGTGCCGAGTTGCCGGGTCAGGACCAGCGGCGCGCAGCGGGGGTACCGGAGCGCGACGTGGCGGAACGCCTGGGCCATCGCGTGCACGTCCGCACGGAGAGCGCCGGTGGGGGACGGGAGTTCGACGCCGACGAGCACGTGTTCGGTGATCCGGTCGAGCAGCGTGTCCCGGTTGTCGACGTGGTGGTACAGGCTCATCGCGTCGACGCCCAGCCGCCGGGCCAGCCCCCGCATGGTGACGGCTTCGAGGCCCTCCTGCTCGGCCAGTTCCAACGCACCGGTGACGATGCGCTCCCGGGTGAGCACCGGTTTTCCGCCGGCCGGGCGTCCGCGCCGGGGCTTGCCGTCGACCATGGGGACCTCCTCCTCGGAGCCGGTGGACAAATCCTACACCGTAGGTATTATTCCTACGGCGTAGGATTTATGGGCCCCGCCGACCGAGGAGAATCCCTTGTCCACCTTCACCTTTCCGTCCGAGGAAGTGCTGCGGGCGCGGCAGAAGCTCGTCCTCGACCACTTCACCGACGAGGTCCGGCAGGACTGGGACCAGACCCTGTCCACCTTCCCGCACCCGCACTACGAGCTGATCGCGTCGATGACCGTGCACGACGGTGACCGCGAGGTGCGGGACTACTACCACGACACCCGCGTCGCCTTCCCGGACCAGAGCCACGAGATCATCGCGATCCGGCACAGCGCCGACGCCGTGATCGTGGAGTTCTGGCTGCTCGGCACCCACCTCGGTCGCCTCGGCCGGATTCCGCCGACCGGGTCGAAGCACCGCACCCGGATGACGGCCTACTTCCTGTTCGACGAGGAGGAGAACCTGGTCACCGAGCGGATCTACTTCGACCAGCTCACCGTGCTCAAGCAGTTGATCGGCGGGCTGGACAAGAAGAATCCCCGTGACCTGCTCACCCTCGGCCGCGCGGTGGCCGGCCTGCTGGCCCAGTCCGGCGAGGAGCCCGACCCGCGCCTGCTCGCCACCACGCCGCCGGACCTGAGCTGAGGACGGACCACCACGCGGCGCCGCGTCCCTCAGCTCCCGGCGTCACCCGGGTCGGTCACGAACTCGGCGCCGGCGGCCAGCGCCACGTCCGGGCCGAAGAGCCGGGCCGGGGTGAACGCGCCGGGCCGGCCCTCGCCCTTGGACAGGCGCAGCGCCACCTCGGTCAGGGCGCCGACGGTGAACGCCATGGCTTCGCCGGTGCGCAGCCAGCCCTCGCGCACCTGGCCGGACGGCCATTCGACCCGCGCGCGGCCCCAGGACGAACGGCGCGGGCGCTCCTCGGCCGTGCTCGCGGTGACGCGGGCGAGCCGCCGGGTGACGAAGCCCGCCAGACCGGGCAGCCGCAGCAGGGTGCCGAGCGCGGGCATCGCGGCCCGGACGACCGGGTTGGCCGGGGCGAGGGCCGAAGCGCCGATCACCGACGGGGCGCCGCTGGCCTGCCAGGCCGCGAAGAGCTCGCCGGTGCCCAGGGCGGCGGTGGTGACCACGTCGCCCTCGGGCGTGGTCAACCGCTCGGCGTCCCGGCCGGCGCGAGTCCGGACCAGCCGGTCCTGCCGGACCTCGCGGCCACCGTCGAGCAACGAGCTCACGATGGTGGCGGCCAGTGCTTCGCCGAGGGCGCCGGGTTCGGTCGCGACGGACGCCACGGCGTCGACCCGCACCCGCGCGGGTTTTTCCCGGCCCGCCAGCAGGTGCAGCAGGATGGCCTCGGTCGCGAGCACGCCGAAGCCCGCCCCGGAGACCAGGGTTCGGCCGGTCGCCACCGCGTCCTGGTCCATCCCGTGGAGCAGTTCGAACGCGCTCAGCTCGTCGGCGACGTCGACGTAGTGGGTGCCGGGCGGGCAGGCTCGCACGACCTGCGGCCCCGTGACCGCGAACGGGCCCACCGTGTTCACCACGACGGCCGGCTCCTCCGCGGCCAGCCGCGCGCAGACCTCGTCGAGCGAGCCGGCCACCACCCGGGCACCCGCACTCACCCGGGCCAGCCGCTCCCGATCACGCCCGGTCACCACCAGTTCGGCGCCCGCCCGGCGCAGCCGCTCCACCGCCGGCCGGCCGACCCGTCCGGTCGCGCCGAGCACCCAGATCGCACCCGTCATGGCTGCCTCCCGTTGTCATGACATGTCATGTCATCACTATGGCACGACCTGACACGTCGTGTCATCACTAGACTCGGCCGCATGGGTCGATGGCAGCCAGGCACACGGGAACGGCTCGAGCGGGCCGCGCTCGACCTCTTCCTCGAGCAGGGCTACACCGAGACCACCGTGCCGCAGATCACGGCGCGGGCCGGGCTCACCACCCGCACGTTCTTCCGGTACTTCGCCGACAAGCGCGAGGTGCTCTTCGCCGAGGAGGAGGCGGTGCCCGAGCGGGTGGCCGGCTTCATGGCCGAAGCCCCGCCCGCGCTCGGCCCGATGCCGCTGATCACCGAGGGCCTGCCCCGGGTCGCGGTCAGGATCTTCGAGGGCCGCAGCCTCGAATACCTGCTGCGCCGGCGGAGCGTGATCGACGCCGAACCCGCCCTGCACGAGCGTGAGCTGCGCAAGTTCGCCCTGCTGGCGGAGGCCGTGGAGCAGGGCTTCCGCCGGCGCGGGGTCGACGGGCTGACCGCGCGGCTGGCGGCCGAGGTCGCGGTGACCGCGTTCCGGATCGCGGTCACCCGCTGGCTCGACCAGCACGGCGAGCCGGGCCTCCCGGCCGTGATCGACGAGACCCTGGCCGCGCTGCGGCGGCTGACCGGTGAGGGGGGCCATGCGGTTCACCACTGAGCAGCACCTCGAACACGGGGTCCTCGAACGCCGGTTCACCCTGGGCGAGGTCCCCGGGATCCTGTGGACACCCGAAACCCGGACACCCGGCCCCGCACCGGCCCCGCTGATCCTGCTCGGCCACCCCGGCGGGCTGGACCGGATGTACCCCCGGCTGGTGGCCCGCGCCCGGAGCGCCGCGGCCAGGGGGTTCGCCTCGGCCACGATCGAGCTGCCCGGCAGCGGCGACCGGCCCCCGATCGCCGTCGTCGAGCAGGCCCGCGCGGACCTGCGCCAGGCGTTGCGGGCCGGGACACCGGTCGGGGACGACCTCGTCGACCGGCTCATCCTCCCGCTGGCCGACCGGGCGGTCCCGGAATGGCGGGCCCTCCTGGACGCGCTCCTCGCGCGGCCCGGGATCGGCGGACCGGTCGGCTACGCGGGCGGCGTGATCGCCATCGGCACCCGGCTGGCGGTGACCGAGCCGCGTCTCGCGGCCGCCGTGCTGTTCGCCGGGAGCTTCGTGCCCCGGGTGACGTTCGAGGAGGCCCGCAACGTCGACATCCCCCTGCTGGTCCTGCTGCAGTGGGACGACCACGGCAACGACCGGCAGCAGGCCCTCGACCTGTTCGACGCCTTCGGCACGACGGAGAAGACGCTGCACGCCAACCTGGGCGGGCACACCGGAGTCCCGCAGTTCGAAGCCGACGACGGGGACCGGTTCTTCGCCCGGCACCTGAACTGAGGCGGGGCCGTGAGCGGCCCCGCCTCCACCTAACGCTCCTTGCTCACCGTCGCCAGCAGCTCCGGGCCGTGGGTCGCCAGCCGGCGCTGGGCGATGGCACCCCACCACCAGGCGAGCAGCGCGCCCGTGGCGACGCCGGCCGGCACGCCGAGCCACTGCAGCACCGGCAGGTCCGCGACCGCGCCGGCGATGCCCAGCACCAGCACCGGCAGCACGCCCACGACCATGAGCAGCATCGTCGCGAACATCAGCAGCACGCGGGAGCAGCCGGGCCGGCCGCCGGAGGACCACGGGCTCGACGAGCGCCGCTGGTCCGGCAGCGGGAAGGCCAGGAACACCGATTGCAGCATCAGCACCCCGGCTCCCGCGCCCAGCAGCGCCGGGGCCAGGCCGAGCACCCACGGGTAGGCGCCCGGCTTGCCCAGCGCGCCCGGCAGCACCGCGGCCAGCAGCAGGGAGACCGGCGCGACGATCAGGGCCCAGGCCAGCTGCCGCCCGCGGACGTCGGCCCGCTCGGCGCCGGGCACGACCAGCGTGTGCCACAGCGAGCTGCCGTCGAAGCCGTAGAGGTTGCCCGACTGGAGGCACGCGAAGAAGATCACCGCGACGCCGAGGTAGGGCACCATCACCGGTTGGCTGCCGCCCGAAAGCGCCGGCACCACGGCGACGACGAGGCCGACGATCAACGTCGAGAGCAGGGCGACCCGGCGGCGCGCGTCCCGCCACCACGTCCGGAGTTCCTTGCGCGCCACCGCTCCCACGGGCGTGGCGGGCAGGATGCGGCGCCCGGTCTTCGCCTCCGGCGCCTTCCCGCGCGCCCGCGAAGCGCCGTTGAACGACGGTGTGGTCACGCGCCGGGCCAGCAGCGCGCCCCAGGCGGCCAAGAGCACCGCGAGCACCGCGATCATCGCCGCGAGCAAGCCGAAGGCCGTGCCCCACGAGCCGTCGGCGGCCGCGCGCACGGCGATCGTGCCCCAGCCCGAGGGCAGCACGTGCACCACCCCGGTGAAACCGGGCACGGTCCCGTTCGCGATGGCCGGGCCCAGGCTGTTCACCGCGTAGTTCAGCGCCACCCCGGACAATCCGGTGAGCGCGACCAGGACGATGCCCAGCTCCTTGCCCTTGCGCGAGGTCAGCAGCGCGCCGAGCGCCGCCATCACCACCCGGTAGAGCAGCACCGCGAAGGCCAGCTGCAGCAGCGCGAACCCGAGCCCGAACAACGCCGGGGCCACGCCGAGGCGCACGCCGTAGACGAACAGGCCGAGGAACGCGAACAGGCTCACCACCGCCGCCACCCCGGCGAAACTGGCCGCGAGCAGGCCGACGGCGAGCTTGCGGCGGCCGATCGGCAGCAGCGAGAAGTGCTCCGGGCGCAGCGTGTCGTCCCCGCCGCCGGTGGCGATCGGCGCGAGCACCCAGCCCAGCACCCACACCGCGTACACCGAGGTCATCAGGTCGACTGTCACTTGTGGACCGTGGACCGGCGCGATCGCCAGCACGATGGTGCCCGCCGCGGCCAGCAGCCCGAACCCGCCGCCGATCAGCATGCCCGCGAGCTGGCGGCCCCGCAGGGAATTGCGCAGGACGCGCAGCTTCAGTCGGACGAGGACGCCAACCACGACAGTCCTTCCGCTCCGCCGGTGTGCCCGCCCACGAGGTGCACGAACGCGTCCTCCAGGCTGCCCTCGCCGCGGACCTCGCCGACGGGACCCGAGGCCACCACCCGCCCGCGCGTGATCACGGCGACGTGGCTGCACAACTGCTCGACCAGCGCCATCACGTGGCTGGAGAGCACCACCGCGCCGCCCGAGCCGACGAACCGCTGCAGGATCGTGCGGATGGTCGAGGCCGACACCGGGTCGACCGCCTCGAACGGCTCGTCGAGCACCAGCAGGCGCGGTCCGTGCAGCAGGGCCATGGCCAGGCCGATCTTCTTGCGCATGCCCGCGGAGTAGTCGATGACCAGCGTGCGCTCGGCGTCGAGCAGCTCCAGCACGCCCAGCAGCTCCTGGGCCCGCTCGGCCACCGTCTCCGGGGGGAGCCCGCGCAGCAGTCCCATGTAGGTCAGCAGTTCCCGCCCGGTCAGCCGCTCCGGGACGGACAACCCGTCGGGCAGCACGCCGATCAGGCCCTTGGCCCGCTCCGGCTCGCGCCAGACGTCGACGCCGAACACCCGGGCCTGGCCGGCGTCCGGGCGCAGCAGCCCGACCGCCATCGACAGCGAGGTCGTCTTGCCCGCGCCGTTCGGCCCCACCAGCCCGAAGAACGACCCCTTCGGCACTTCCAGCCGCACCTCGTCCACCGCGAGCTTGGTCCCGAAGCGCTTCGTCAGCCCGTACAGGCCCATCGCCGGTTCGTCAGCCACCGCGTCCCCCTTCCGTGGTCAGGCCGCGAAGACTACCGGGGCCGCCCGGGGAGCGGGCTCATCCCGCCTGCCGGTGCCCCGCCGTCCGGTTGCGCCCCGCGTGCTTCGCCGCGTAGAGGGCGGTATCGGCGGCTTCGAGGAGGGCGTCGACGTCGGCCACCGTGGCCGGTGGGGCCGCGGCCAGCCCGATCGAGACGGTGATCGGCTCCGGCAGTCCCGCGGTCTGCGCGGCGATGTGGCCGCGGATGCGCTCGGCGATGGCGTGCGCGTGGACGGGCGCGGTGCCGGGCAGCAGCACCACGAACTCTTCACCGCCGAACCGGCCGGTGAGGTCGCCCGCGCGGACCTCGGTGCGCAGCGTGTCGGCCACGGCCAGCAGGTAGCGGTCGCCGACCAGGTGGCCGTGGCGGTCGTTGACCCGTTTGAACCGGTCCAGGTCCAGCATCAGCACGCTGGTCGTGCGCCCGGCCCGCGCGGCGCGCGCCAGCTCCCCGGCCGCGGCGGCGTGCCAGGCCGCGGCGTTCAGCAGACCCGTCTTCGCGTCGCTGCGGGCCTGGCGGCGCAACTGGTGGACGAGCACGTTCCGGTGCAGGGACAGGGTGATCCCGACGACCAGCAGCAGCGCCACCGGCCAGTCCGCCAGCGCCCACGCGAGCAGCACGCCCAGCCCGATGGTCGCGGCTTCGAGCCCGTACTCCTCCGGCGAGGCCAGTGCTTCGCGCAGCCGCTCGTGCGGGGAGCCGAAGTAGACGGCCACCGTCATCAGCGCGGTGTTGACCGCCAGGAACACCGCTCCGGCCAGGGTGATCGCGCCGAACTCGGTGAGCTCGCGCGTCGCCGAGGCGAACGGGACCGTGGTCAGCGCGGCCAGTGCCGCCGCGGCGGCGTAGCCCGAGAGCACGGTGGCCGCGGCCGAGAACACGCGGCGGAACAACGGGGTCGGACGGCCGCGCAGCCAGCGGTAGAGGAACGAGACCGAGATGACCAGCGCGGCCAGCGCCGGGTGGAGCAGCAGCACCGCGGCGAAGGTCCACACGGTGTCCAGACTGATGTGCGGGGTGCCGGCGAACTGCTCGCGAAGCTGCTCCACCGGACGCGAAAGCTCGGTGTGCAGCAGCACGCAGCCGATCAGGGCCAGCGTGGGGAACACCTCGGCCCGGCCGGGTGGATCGACCCAGGCGGACCCGAGCGCGCCGGCCAGCGCGGCGGCCTCGGCCAGCAGAACGAAGGCGATCAGGCCTCGGTTCGGTAACCGCCATAGTGCCCAGCGGCCGGTTCCGGTGATCCTGACCCGGTGAATTTCGCACGGACCACCCGGATCCGTCATCGGGTTCCCGTCTGAAGGTGTGCCCCCGGCCACCAGAGCACTGTAGCTACCTGAATACTCGCTGTCACTCGGCTGTCCGGGTACCGATGGCGGCGGCCGAGGCGCCTTCGGCGATCGGCGAACCGGGCCGAACCGGGAGAGGGGGTGGCGCAGATGCGCGGGCAGAACTGGTGAAACGACGCGTGGGCCGCGGCTCCCGTTCAGCTCGGCACGCTGCGGTACACCCGCCGCCAGGCGAGCGCGACCGGGACCGCGGTGACCACCCCGGCCGCCGCGATCACCGCGATGGTCACCGAGGGTGACCCCAAGCCGGCCACTGCCGCCCCACCGGCGATCAGTCCGATCCCCTGCACGGCGATCAGGCCCGAGCCGGCGAGGCCGAAGGCTTGGCCCCGCTCGGCGTCCGGGACCAGCCGCATGAACGTCGTGCTCGCCGTCACCTGGTAGGCGGCGCAGCCCCCGGAGACGAGCAGCAGCACCACGGTCACGCCCGGCCCGGGTTCGGCGGCGTAGCCCAGCAACGGCACCACGGCGCCGACCGCGAGCGGACCGGCCAGCCGCAGCCGCACCGCGTCCGGCACCCAGCGGCCGAGCGCGAAGACGCCGATCGCGATCCCGGCCGGATGGGCCGCGAGCAGCAGCCCCGCCACCGCCGGACCGCCGCCGATCTCCGCCGCGTACGGCACGGCCAGCCCCTCCGGCACGATCACGAACCCGGCCAGCCAGGCCAGCCCCACCAGCACGCGCAGACGCGGGTCGCGCCGGATCGTGCCGGCCCCGGCCGCCAGCCTCCGCAGCGTGGAAACGCGCGCTTCGCGGACATCGGCTGCGGGCCGCGAGCGGACCCCCAGGGCCAGCACCACCGCCGAGACGCCGAAGCTCAACGCGTCGAGGATCAGCCCCCAGCCCGCCCCGATCAACGCGATGACCGCCCCGCCGAGCGCGAACCCGGCGAGCTGGCCGACCTGGTTGGTCAGCTTCAGCAGCGATTGGCCGAGCACGTACCGGGAGCCGTCCAGCACCACCGGGACCACCGCGGCCTGGGCCGAGGAGAACGGCGCGCCGGCCAGCTGCACCACCACGAGCACCACGGCGAGCGCGGGCCACGGCAGTCCGGGGACGGCCAGCACCGCCACCAGCGGCGCGCGCAGCAGGTCCGCCGTCACCAGCACGGTGCGGCGCGGGAACCGATCGGCCAGCCCGCCGAGCAGCGGGCCGCCGGCCAGGTCCGGCAGGTAGGTGAGCGCGTAGGCCAGCGCGGGCCAGGCCGCCGAGCCGGTGCGCTGGAACACCAGCACGGACAACGCGACCCGGGCGAGCTGATCGCCCAGCACGGACTGCGCCTCGGCCAGCCAGACCGCCCGGAACTCGCGGACGGCCAGGATGTCGCGCACCCTCGCGGTTTCGCCCACCGATGTCCCCCGATCGACGACCGGCCGGACGCACAGCGTACCCGTGGAGGCGCGGAGCGTGAACGGCCGAACGGGGGGTCAGGCGCCGCAGGTGATCTTCGGCTGTGGGTTGTACCGGACGGTGCGCGTGGAGCGGGACACCTCGCGCCCGCTGGAGACGTCCTTCAGCACGCGGGTGTCGGTGGTGGTGAAGCCCGGGGCACCGGTGGAGGCGTGACAGCCCTCGGCCGGGCCCGGTTTGGTCGGCGGATCGGTCGGGGCGGAACGGCCGCCCGGCACCGACTCGACCGTGTACCGCTTGGTGCCCCACAGCTTCACCGTCAGCGAGGACGGCGACCAGAGGGTCTGGATCGCGATGCCGGTGGTGGAGTCGTTGGTGAACTTCAGGTCGATCACGCTGGAGCCGTTGGGGTTCTGGAACACCGTGGCCTCGCGCGCGGCCGGGTAGCGGCTGATGTAGTAGCTGTGCTCGCGGTGCCCGGCGTCCTTCATGCCGCCGAAGTACGCCGCGTTGTACAGCGTCGTGGCGAACTGCGAGATGCCGCCGCCGACTTCGCGCGCCGGGGCGCCGTTCTCGATCACACCCGCCTCGACGTAACCCTGGGCCTGGCCGCGCGGGCCGGTGAAACCGTTGAGGCTGAAGGTTTCCCCCGGTTTCACGATGGCGCCGTCGACCTTCTGCGCGACCACTTTGATGTTGATCCCGGAGTCGGTGGCGAAGCCGCCGGTGGTGAATTCGCCGACCACCTCCTTGACCCCCAGCCGGTTGGCCTGCTCGGTGGTCACCTTCGCCGGGCTGGCCTTGTACACGGCGTCCAGCTCACGCCGGTCCGCGCGCCGGAGCACGTCGGGCAGCGGCTTGAGGCTCGGCTCCCAGTCCACGGCCCGGCCGTCGACCGACGGCTCGACCGCGGGCCGTCCGCCGGAGAAGCCGATGGTGGCCTCCTTGCCCTCCTTCTCCGTAGCCTTGAGCTGTGGCCCGGCGACGCCGGTGATCTTCTCCGGATCGATCTTCGGGCTCAGCCCGCCGTCGCCGGACGGCTCGAACGACAGCGCGGCGGCGATGTCTTCGGGCCGCAGCGTCGCGTCGGCACCGTCGCCCTTGATCGTCACCGGTTTCGCCACCGCGGGCTTCGCGAACTCTTCGAACGCGGCCCGCACGCCGACCGCGGTGGTCTTCACCGGCGCCGGGACGACCGGCAGCGCCAGGTCCTGCCCGCTCGCCCAGCCGCCGAGCACGGCGCGCTTGGCCGCCGCGACGTCGAGCTTCTGCCCGGCCTGCGGCGGTACCGCGACCGGGGTGGCACCTTCGAAGCGCACCGTGCCCTCGACCGCGTCGCGGTCGACCCGGCCGCGCAGATCCTCCAGCGCCGGGTCGAGCTTGTCCGCTTCGGCGTGCGAGACCACGCCGATCTCACGGCTGGTGAAGAACGAAGCCAGCCGGGTGAACGGGTTCAGCGGCTGGTCGCCGGCCTGGTCCAGGGTGGCGGACCAGTCCAGGCGCAGCCCGGCCAGCGTCGGCGACAGCGTGGAGCGGGCCTCGCCGGCGGTCACGGTGAGCGGCTGGGTCAGCCGCGGCTCGATCAGGCTGCGCAGCTCGCGTTCGGCCACCGGCCGGTCGAGCCCGCCGACGTCGACCCCGGCCACGGTGACCCCGCGCGGCACGCTGCCCTGGCTGGTCAGCAGATCGATCAGGTAGGCCACCAGCAGCACCCCGAGCACCCCGCCCCCCACCCAGCCGGCCCGGCGCAGGCGGCGGCTCCGCCCGGCCCGCGGCTCCTGCGGCTGCTGCGGCTGTCCGGTCCCGTCGCCGGGCATCACCACGGGCAGGATCTCGGTCTGCTCGTCCTCGGACTCCGGCCAGCGCGGTTCGTACGGCACCTGTCCACCCTCTCCTGCTGCGTCCCGCGCTACAGGGTACGGGCCGAGCCGGATATAGCGGACTAGTGCCCCTCATGGCACAAACCGGTCACCGCGGGTCGGGCTCCGGGTCGGCCCCGGCCCGGGCCAGGAAGTCGAAGTCGCAGCCCTGATCGGCCTGGGTGATGTGCTCGGAGTACAGCGCACCGTACCCCCGCTCGTAGTGCGGCGGCGGGGCGGTCCACCGCGCGCGGCGGTCCGCCAGCTCGGCGTCGCCGACCTCCAGCCGCAGGACCCGCCCGGGCACGTCGAGGGTGATCAGGTCACCGTCGCGGACCAGCGCGAGCGGGCCGCCGACGTGCGATTCGGGCGCCACGTGCAGCACGCAGGCGCCGTAGCTGGTGCCGCTCATCCGGGCGTCGGAGATCCGCACCAGATCGCGCACGCCCCGGGCCAGCAGGTGGTCCGGGATCGGCAGCATGCCGTACTCCGGCATCCCGGGCCCGCCGAGCGGGCCGGAGCCGCGCAGCACCAGCACCGAGTCCTCGGTGATGCCGAGGGACGGGTCGTTGATCCGCCGCCTGAGGTCGCGGTAGTCGTCGAACACCACCGCCGGCCCGGTGTGGGTGAGCAGCGCCGGGTCGGCCGCGAGGTGCTTGATCACCGCGCCCGAAGGGGCCAGGTTCCCGCGCAGCACGGCGATGCCGCCCTCGGCCGCCAGCGGGTGGTCCCGGGGCCGGATCACGTCGTCGTCGTGCACCCGGGCCTCGGCCAGCGTCTCGCCGAGCGTCCGCCCGCTGACCGTGACGCGGTCGAGGTGCAGCAGGTCGGTCAGCCGCGACAGCAGTCCGGGCAGCCCGCCCGCGTAGTAGAAGTCCTCCATCAGCCAAGCGCCGCCGGGGCGGATGTTGGCCAGCACCGGCACGCCCCGGTCCGGCGCGTCGAAATCGGCCGGGGTCAGGTCGATCCCGCTGCGCCCGGCCATCGCGATCAGGTGGATCAGCGCGTTGGTCGAGCCGCCCAGTGCGAGCACGGTGGTGATCGCGTCGGCGTACGCGCGGCGGTCGAGCACCTTGGTGATGCTCAGCTCCTCCCAGACCATCCCGACGGCGCGGGCCCCGCTGGCCGCGGCCATCCGGTGGTGCGCGGAGTCGACGGCGGGGATCGACGCCGCGCCCGGCAGGGTCAGGCCCAGCGCCTCGGCCGCCGAGGTCATGGTGGACGCCGTGCCCATCGTCATGCAGTGGCCGGGGGAGCGGGCCAGCCCGCGCTCCAGCTCGCCCAGCTCGGCGTCGCCGATCAGCCCGGCTCGGCGCTCGTCCCAGTACCTCCACAGGTCGGTACCGCTGCCGAGGGTCTCGCCGCGCCAGTGCCCGCGCAGCATCGGCCCGGCCGGCACGAAGATCGCGGGCAGGCCGGCGCTGGCCGCGCCCATCAGCAGGGCCGGGGTGGTCTTGTCGCAGCCGCCCATCAGCACCGCGCCGTCGACCGGGTAGGACCGCAGGATCTCCTCGGCCTCCATCGCCAGCAGGTTGCGGTAGAGCATCGGCGTCGGCTTCTGGTAGGTCTCCGACAGCGTGGCCACCGGGAACTCCAGCGGGAAGCCGCCCGCCTGCCAGACCCCGCGCTTGACCTGCTCGGCGCGTTCCCGCAGGTGCATGTGGCACGGGTTGATGTCGCTCCAGGTGTTGAGGATCGCGATCACCGGTTTGCCGAGGTGCTCCTCCGGCCGGTAGCCAAGCTGGCGGGCCCGCGTGCGGTGGCTGAAGCTGCGCAGCTCGTCGCCGCCGAACCAGCGGTGGCTGCGCAGTCGCTCGGGATCGGTGATGGTCACGCCTCGCTCCCTGCCTCGTCGCTTCCGGATCTTACCGAGTATGGCATCTGATATACGATCAGTCCCGCCGAGCGCGCCGCGGCTCCCGGCGCCGTCGCTTGGTTAAATGGCACCGACCTCGCGAGAGCCTGGAGCGCCCGATGCCACCGCCGTTCAGCCTGCCCGCCTCCCGGACCGAAGTGGTGCTGGAGGAGATCCGGCGCGGCATCCTCACCCGGGAGCTGCGGCCGGGGCAGCCGCTGGTGGAGGCCGAGCTGGCCCAGCGGCTGGGCGTGTCGAAGACGCCGGTGCGCGAGGCGTTGAAGGTGCTGTCGAACTCGGGGCTGGTCACGTTCAGCCCGTACAAGGGCGCTTCGGTGTGCGTGGTCGACGCGGAGCTGGCGCGCTCGGTCTACGACGTGCGGATGGTGCTGGAGCCCGAAGCGCTGCGGCGCGTGGTGCGGCGGGGCGAACCGGAGCTGTTCGACGAAGCGGCGGAGACGCTGAAAACGGCCTCGGCCGCGCTCGCGGACAAAGACCACGTCACGCTGAGCCTGCTGAACCGGCAGTTCCACCGGGCCCTCTACCGCGGCTGCGGCAACCCGCTGCTGGTGTCCATCCTGGACGACCTGCGGGACCGGGCCGCGCTGATCACCGTGGTCGGCTGGGACGCGAGCCCGAGCTGGCGCCAGGAGTGGGCCGAGCACCGGGCGGTGCTGAACGCGGCCAGGAAGGGCGAGGCCGGGGCCGCGGAAGACCTGCTGCGCCGGCACATCGGCTCGTTCCTGGAGCGGGTGCTCGGTGCGATCGGGCCGGCGAACGACGCGAAGGAGGCGTAACCGGAGTGCGGCTGCTGCTCGTGGCGGACACCCACCTGCCGAAACGGGCGAAGGAACTGCCCGAACCGGTCTGGGCCGAGGTGGAGCTCGCCGACGTGGTCGTGCACGCCGGCGACTGGGTCGACCTGGACACGTTCGACCGGCTGGCCGTGGCGAGCAAGCGGCTGGTCGCGGTGTACGGCAACAACGACGGACCGGAGCTGCGCGCCTGGCTGCCCGAGGTGGCGCGGGTGAACCTCGGCGGCGTCCGGATCGCCGTGGTGCACGAGACCGAGGACGCCAAGGGCCGCGAGCGGCGCTGCGAGGAGTCCTACCCCGACGTCGACGTGCTCGTGTTCGGCCACAGCCACATCCCGTGGGACTCGGTGACCCCCGGTGGCCTGCGGCTGCTCAACCCGGGCTCGCCCACCGACCGGCGGCGTCAGCCGTTCTGCACCTACCAGACCGCCGAGATCCGTGGTGGTGAACTGGTGGACGTCGAGCTGCACCGGCTGCCACCGCGTGGTTGATGGGGGTAGAACAGGAGCCATGGATCCGGCCCGGGCACTGCGTGACATCGCGTTCGAGCTGGAGCGCGCGGGTGAGCCGACCTACCGCGTGCGCGCCTTCCGCCAGGCCGCGGCGGTCGTCGACCGGCTGCCGGCCGAGGAGCTGGAGAGCCGTGTCCGGGCCGGCACGCTGCAGGCGCTGAAGGGCATCGGCAAGGCCACCGCGGGCGTGATCGAAGACGCGTGGAACGACCGCGTGCCGGCGTACGCGGCGAAGATCGGCGAAGCGGACTTGCCGGACGGAGGCCCGTTGCGGGCGGCGCTGCGCGGCGACTGCCACACCCATTCCGACTGGTCCGACGGCGGCAGCCCGATCCTGGAGATGGCCGAAACCGGCCGCGCGCTGGGCCACGAATGGCTGGTCCTGACCGACCACTCGCCCCGGCTGACCGTGGCCCACGGCCTGTCCGCCGAGCGGCTGCGCAGCCAGATGGACGAGGTGGCGCGGGTGAACGAGGCGCTCGCGCCGTTCCGGCTGTTGCACGGCATCGAGGTCGACATCCTGCTCGACGGCGGACTGGACCAGACCGAGGCGCTGCTGTCCCGGCTGGACTTCGTGGTGGCGAGCGTCCACTCGAAGCTGCGCATGCCGTCCCGTGAGATGACCCCTCGGCTGCTGGAGGCGGTGGCGAACCCGCACGTCCGCGTGCTCGGGCACTGCACCGGGCGGCTGGTCCGGGGCCGCAGCCGGCCGGAGTCGGCCTTCGACGCGGAGAAGGTGTTCACCGCCTGCCGCGAGCACGGGGTCGCGGTCGAGATCAACTCACGCCCGGAGCGCCTCGACCCGCCCATGCGGCTCCTGCGCCTGGCCGCCGAACTCGGCTGCGAGTTCGCGGTCGACAGCGACGCGCACGCCCCGGGCCAGCTGGACTGGCTGGCCCACGGCTGTGCCCGGGCGCAGCGGGCCGGGCTGGGCGCGGACCGGATCATCAACACCCGCACGGCGGACGACCTGCTCGCCGGGCGATCCTGACCGCCGCACCGGGCCGCGGTCCCGGGGGCGATCCTGACCGCCGCTACCGCACCCCGATGGCGATCACCGGGCGGGCCGCCGGGTCCAGCCACCGCATCACGGAGTCGAGGTCGGCGCCGGGGATGGCGACGCAGCCGGCCGTGGGCCGGCCCCCGGACACGTGCAGGAAGAAGGCCGAACCGGCCCCGGGGACCACCGGATCGCGGTTGTAGTCGATCACCGTCGCGTGGTCGTAGACCGGCCCGGCCCGGCCGAGGTCCTCCCCGGCCGGCTCGTCGAACGGGCAGGTGCCCGGCGCGCACGAGTGGTACCGGTTGTACAGCGGGGAGTGCGGGTCGGAGACCCACCAGTCCGAGGGGCCGACCTGCCGGTACGGCAGCCGCGTCCCGTTGGCGGGCCGGATCCCGAACGCCTCGGTCAGGGTGAACACCCCGGCGGGGGTGTGCGAGGTCGTCTCGCTGGCCCGGCCGATGCCCTCCCGGCCCACGAAGGCGGAGAACGGCCCGAGCGCTCGGGCCCAGCCGCCGCCGGAGCGCTCCCAGGCCGTGAGCACGGCGGTGGTCGCCGAAGCCGAGGAGCCGACGACGGTGACCAGCTGCCGCGCCGGGCCGGAGTAGGCCAGCGGCGGCGGTTCGGCGGTCTGGGCCGGAGCAGCGTCGGACAGCCCCGTGGCCCCGAGGGCCGCGAGCACCACAGCGCACGACACGGTCCCCAGTATTCGCTTCATGTGCGGTGATCCTAGGGACCACGGCCGGGCGGGGAAGACCCGAGCGGGGTGACCCGGGCCTTCCCCGGTGCGGGCGGAGCCGGTCAGCCGATCTCGTACGGGTCGCCGTAGACCTTCCACTTCAGCGGGGTGTGCAGGTCGAGGTTGCCGTTGCCGAGGAACACCAGTTGCTCGGTGTCCACGCGCGAGGTGTCCGCGTGCGCCTCCTCCTGCTTCATGATCACCTTGCGGGCGCTGAGGAACGCCTTGAGGTAGCCGGTCTCGTCGCCACCCTGGGCCGGCGGCTTCGCCTTCTTCAGGGCGGACTTGCGGATGCCGCCGAAGCTGTCGGAGCTCTCCCCGGGGCCGTGCATCACGATGGCGTCGTAGTAGACGAACTGGCCGAGCGCGCCGAGCCCGTCGGACTTCGCCTGGTTCACCGCCGGGTCGAAGTACACCCGGTCGCGCTCGGCGTTCTGCGCGGACTGGAACTGCGAGGTCTTCGCCGCCGATTTCCAGGCGCTCTCGAACGCCGGGCCGAGGCCGCTGTGGGAGTCGGAGCCGTTCACCTTCTCCAGCGCGGGCAGGTACCGGGCCAGCGGGTTGCCCGGCACGGACCGGGTGTAGTCCTGCACCAGCTCCAGCAGGTCGCCGGTGCCGGAGCAGAAGCCGATGATGCCGGCGGTGTACCCGCGGCCGTCGCCGATGTCCTCGATGTAGGAGTATTGCGCCTTCCAGTCGAGCGAGGAGTTCTCCGCGCTCGACACCAGCTTCATCGCGATTTCCTTCTTCTCCGGCGAAGCGAGGTCACCGCCGGAGGCCAGGACGGACGCGCCGGAGACGAGGCCGGGAGCCGCGGGGGCGGCCGAGGACAGGGCGGGCGTGGCGGACGCGACCGCGAGGACCGCGGCCATCGACAGACCGGTGACCAGGACCGGCCGCAGCGTCTTGCGCATGGGAGGGGACCCTTCCGCAGGGGGAGCACACGTGGACAGGACGGGTGAAGCCACGAATTCCCCGGTGGAGCTGGGAAAACGGGACTTCGGGTGCGGCTGCGGCGTAGCGCCACGATAACCACGGGCGACCCCGGGCGGCAAGGGGTGAAGCGGACGGTGCCGGTGAGCGGTGCATCGGCACCGCGGTGCGCGGTGGACCCGTTCTAGTCCTTTGTGGACGTGCTTCCGGTGAACAGCCGGATCACGTCCGGCAGCACGTGCACCGGGATGGCCGGGTCGATCGCGCGCTGCACGCCGAGGCCGATGCCCAGGCTGAGCAGCGCGGTCGCGGCGTCGGCGGCCGGCATCGGCAGGGTGATGCCGAACCGCTCGGCGTACCCGGCGAGCAGACCGGCGATGGCGTCGCGGATGGCCTTGTCGCGGCTCGCCAGCTCCGCGCGCACGTGCGGGTCGCGGCGGGCGTTGGTGGCGAACTCGACCTCCAGCGCGGTCCACGCCTCGTCGCCGATGCTGCGCTCGGCCCAGGACTGGAACGCGGTGAGCAGGCCCTCCACCCCGTCGGCGCCGGCCAGCGCGTCCGCGACCAGGTTCACCTGCTCGTCGTGGATGCGGTCGAGCACGGCCAGGCCCAGCTCGTCCTTGCCGCGGAAGTTCGAGTAGACCGCGCCCTTGGAGTACCCGGCCTCGTCGGCGACCTTCTCCAGCGAGGTGACCGCATACCCGTCGCGCAGGAAGAGCTGCTTGGCGGTGTCGACGAGCTGTTCTCGGGTGCGCGCCTGGCTTTCCGCGCGGGTGAGTCGGGCCATGGGAGCACTCTAAACGCCCGGGTAATTGGAGTACCGTCGGTATTGAGATACTATTAGTATCCTAGAATGCGCGACGGCGAAGCGGCGGTGCCGAGCCTGGGGCGGCGGCTGCTGCGGCTGAGCGTGCGGGACCCCGCGCTGCGCGAGGCCCTGACCCCGGACTACGCGCTGGGCTGCAAGCGGCTGCTGATGTCCAGCACCTCCTACCGGGCGCTGAACCGGTCCACTGTGGACCTCCACCCGACCGCCGTGCGCGCGGTCGAGGGCTCCCGGGTCTTCGGCGCCGACGTCTCCTCGGCCGAGGTCGGCGCGATCATCTTCGGCACCGGCCACACCTCGGCCGTCATGATCATGGAGGCTCAGTTGCGGCGCGGGGGCGCTGGAGGTGCGGCGCGAGGCGCAGGACCGGTTCAACGCCGAGGTGCAGGCCGCGCTGCCGGGCACCGTGTACCAGTCGGGCGGGATGTTCCAGCTACTACACCGATGTCAACGGGCGCAACAGTTTCAGCTGGCCGCTCCGACCGGGAGGCTGCGCGGCCGGGGCATCGGCCTCGCGACCGCCGCGGAGTTCGCCCGCGCGGGCGCCGCGGTGTGCGTGGGCGACCTGGACCTCGCGGAAGAAGCCGCCGCGGCGTACGGCGGCCGGGCCTGCACGCTGGACGTGCGTGAGCGGGATTCGCCCGCAGCCTTCGCCGACGCGGTGACCGAGGCGTTCGGCCGGATCGACGTGCTGGTGGACAACGCCGGGGTGATGCCGCGGCGGTCTGCAACGCGAGCAAGTTCGCGGCCGGCGGCTGGGACCTGCTGTCCGCCCGCACCCCGGAGCCGCTGATGGCGCGCGCCCTGATCAGGGACGACCGGGCGTTGACCGAGCTCGACCCGCTGGCCGGGTCCCGTCTACGCGGACCGGGTCGCCGCGCAGGTCAAAGGGTCCGGAAAGTCATCCCGGCGCGACTGAGCCGGGTGGTCAGCGCGTCGCCCATCGCGGTCGCCGTGGTGACCTGGCCCGCGGTCTCGGGCAGTGGGTCGAAGGCCAGGCAGAGAGCGGATTCGCCGAGCATCTTGGCCGTCTCGTCGTAACCGGGGTCGCCGCCGGAGACCTCCGTGCGCACGTGCTCGCCGCCGCCGGTGCCCTCGAAGCACACGGAGAACCACGACCGCGCCCGGCGTTCCGCACTCGGCCCCTGCCCCGGCGCCAGCCTTCGGGAGAGGGCCCGCCGCGCCGGTGGCAGCTGCGCGGCGGTGAAGAGGGCACCCAGGCCGAGGGCTCCGGCTGCGACCGAGGGCAGGTGCGAGAACGCCGCGAAGTGCCGGTAGCGGAAGTCGGGGCCGTACCGTTCGCAGGACCGGGCCGAGTGGCCCACCACCTGCGGGTCGATCGTGGGGAGCGGCACGGCCCACTGCCCGCCGGGGGAGCGGTGCGGGGTGCCCGCCGGTGTCCGCACGGTGCGGCCGGGTATCCCGCCCTCGGCCGCGGCTCGGTCGCGGGCCGCGCGGGCGGTCTGGGGCAGGCGTGACATCGCCGTCATCGCGGTGAGCAGGGTGCCGCCCGAAGGCATCGCGCCGGCGCGCACGTAGCCGTCCACCCGGAGCGGGACGCCCTCGGGCAGGAGCTGCACGGTGTAGCGGACGCCGAGGTCGTGCGGGATCGAGTCGAAGCCGCAGCAGTGGACCAGCCGCGCGCCGGTCTCGGCCGCCTTCGCGTGGTGGGCGAGGTACATCCGGTCGACGAACTCGGCCTCACCGGTCAGGTCGACGTAGTCGGTGCCCTCCGCGGCGCAGGCCGCGACCAGCGGTTCGCCGTACTCCAGGTACGGGCCGACGGTGGTGATCACGACCTTCGAGGCCGCGGCGACGGCCCGCAGCGAGCCCGCGTCCGTGACGTCCGCGGTCAGCAGCGGCAGCTCGCCGAGCCGGTCGTCGATCCCGGCGAGCCGGGTGCGCAGCGCGTCCAGCTTGCCGGGGTTGCGCCCCGCCAGCGCCCAGCGGCAGCCGGACGGCGCCGAGCGCGCCAGGTACTCCGCGGTCAGGGCGCCGGTGAAGCCCGTGGCGCCGAACAGGACCACGTCGTAGTCGGCCATCGGGGTGCCTCCCGGTAGGTGGGTGGGACCTGAGGTTACCGCCGGGTCACCCCGGCCGCCTCCCCCCGCGTGACCGGTGGCCGACCGGTGGTCCACAGTGGACTTCCAGGGTGGCGGATGTTAAAGGGATGGTAAATTCGAAGCTGCGATGACTGCTTGGTGCCCGATCTCGCCGCGGGGGTGTTCGCGGCCCGGCTGCACTCGGTCGACCGGCGGGCCGGGGTGGACCTCGGCCCGACCGGGCCGACCCGGGGTGAGTTCTCCCTGGTGCTCGCGGCCCTGGCCCCGTTCGTCGCGGGGCACGTGCTGCTCCGGTCGGAACGGCTGCCCCCGGGCGGCCGCGCGCCGCCCGGTGAGCGGGGATTGTGTCACTCGCGGCATATTCGGGAGCCCGGCCGGGCGGGCCCGACTATCCTCGGGGCCAGTATGTCCACTCAATCCCCGCTCGAAGCGCTGCGCGCCCGGCTGCCCGAGTTGATGTCGCGTGACCAGCACCGGCTGCGGCGGCGGCTGGACGGCGCCCGCCGGGCCCGTGACCAGCAGTCCGCCGCCGAGAAGCTGGCCGCCGACTTCAACGCCGCCGAGCTGCGGGTGCGGCGGCGGCGCGAAGCCGTGCCCGAGATCGAGTACCCGGCCGAGCTGCCGGTCAGCCGGCTCAAGAACGAGATCGGCGACGCGATCCGCGACCACCAGGTGGTGATCGTCGCGGGTGAGACCGGCTCGGGCAAGACCACCCAGCTGCCGAAGATCTGCCTGGAGCTGGGCCGGGGGATCCGCGGCCAGATCGGGCACACCCAGCCGCGGCGGCTGGCCGCGCGCACGGTCGCCGACCGGATCGCCGCCGAGCTGAAGACCGAACTGGGCGAGGCCGTCGGGTTCAAGGTCCGGTTCACCGACCAGTCCGGGCAGCACACCCTGGTCAAGCTGATGACCGACGGCATCCTGCTGGCCGAGGTCCAGACCGACCCGATGCTGCGCCAGTACGACACGCTGATCATCGACGAGGCCCACGAACGCAGCCTCAACATCGACTTCATCCTCGGCTACCTCAAGCAGCTGCTGCCGCGCCGCCCCGACCTCAAGGTGATCATCACCTCGGCGACCATCGACCCGCAGCGGTTCTCCCGGCACTTCGACGACGCGCCGATCGTCGAGGTCTCCGGCCGCACCTACCCGGTCGAGGTCCGCTACCGCCCGCTGGTCGACCCGGACGACCCCGGTGCCGACCCGGACCGCGACCAGACCCAGGGCATCGCCGACGCCGTGGTCGAGCTGTGCGCCGAGGGCCCGGGCGACATCCTGGTGTTCCTCTCCGGCGAGCGCGAGATCCGCGACACCGCCGACGTGCTGAACCGGCTGGACCTGCGGGGCACCGAGGTGCTCCCGCTGTACGCGCGGCTCTCCTCGGCCGACCAGCACCGGGTGTTCCAGCCGCACACCGGCCGCCGGGTGGTGCTGGCCACCAACGTCGCCGAGACCTCGCTGACCGTGCCGGGCATCAAGTACGTGATCGACCCGGGCACCGCGCGCATCTCCCGCTACAGCCACCGCACCAAGGTCCAGCGGCTGCCGATCGAACCGGTTTCGCAGGCTTCGGCCAACCAGCGCAAGGGCCGTTGCGGCCGGACCTCCGACGGCATCTGCATCCGGCTCTACACCGAGGACGACTTCGACGCCCGGCCCGAGTTCACCGACCCGGAGATCCTGCGCACCAACCTCGCGTCGGTGATCCTGCAGATGACCTCGCTCGGGCTCGGCGACATGGCCGCGTTCCCGTTCGTGGAGCCGCCGGACCGCCGCCAGATCGCCGACGGCGTGCAACTGCTCCAGGAGCTCGGCGCGTTCGACACCGCCGAGACCACCCGGCTGACCGAGACCGGGCGTCAGCTCGCGCTGCTGCCGGTGGACCCGCGGATGGCGCGGATGGTGCTGGAGGCTTCGCGCAACGGCTGCGTGCGCGAGGTGATGATCATCACCGCGGCTCTGTCCATTCAGGACCCGCGCGAGCGCCCGGCGGAGAAGCAGCAGGCGGCCGACGCCCAGCACGCCCGGTTCGCCGACCCGGCCTCGGACTTCCTGGCCTACCTCAAGCTCTGGGACTACCTGGCCGAGCAGCAGCAGGCGCTGACCGGCAACCAGTTCCGCCGGCTGTGCCGCGCCGAGTACCTGAACTACCTGCGGGTGCGCGAGTGGCAGGACATCTTCAGCCAGCTGCGCCAGCTCGCGAAACCGCTGGGCATCGCGCTGAACACCACCCCGGCCGAGCCGCAGCGGGTGCACACTTCGCTGATCGCCGGGCTGCTGTCCCACATCGGGCTCAAGGACCCGGCGAAGGGCGACTACCTGGGGGCCCGGGGCGCGCGCTTCGGGGTGTTCCCGGGCTCGTCGTTGTTCAAGAAGCAGCCGCGCTGGGTGATGTCGGCCGAGCTGGTGGAGACCTCGCGGCTGTGGGGCCGGGTCAACGCGCGCATCGAGCCGGAGTGGGTCGAGCCGCTGGCCGCGCACCTGGTCAAGCGCAACTACTCCGAACCGCACTGGGAGCGCAAGCAGGGCGCGGTGATGGCGGTGGAGAAGGTGACGCTCTACGGCGTCCCGCTGATCACCGACCGGCGGGTGAACTACGGCCGCATCGATCCCGAGCTCTCGCGCGAGCTGTTCATCCGCCACGCGCTGGTGGAGGGGGACTGGCAGACCCACCACAAGTTCTTCTCGGAGAACCGCGCGCTGCTCGAGGAGGTCGAGGACCTGGAGAACCGGGCGCGCCGCCGCGACATCCTGGTCGACGACGAGACGCTGTTCGAGTTCTACGACCGGCGCGTGCCGGCCGACGTGGTTTCGGTGCGCCACTTCGACACCTGGTGGAAGCAGGCCCGGCGCGAGGACCCGGACGCCCTGTCGTTCGAGAAGTCCATGCTCATCAACGAAACCGCGGGCGGGGTACGCGAGTCGGACTACCCGGACTCGTGGACGCAGGGCTCGCTGGTCTTCAAGCTCACCTACCAGTTCGAGCCGGGCGCGGACGCCGACGGCGTCACCGTGCACGTGCCGCTGCCGGTGCTGAACCAGGTGACCTCGGACGGGTTCGACTGGCCGGTCCCCGGACTGCGCGAGGAACTGGTCACCCAGCTGATCAAGTCGCTGCCCAAGGCGGTGCGGCGCAACTTCGTGCCGGCCCCGGACACGGCGAAGTACGTCCTTTCGCGAGTGTCGCCTTCGGACGGTCCGCTGGTCGACGTGCTCTCGGACGAGCTGGAGGCGCTGCGCGGGGTGGCGGTGCCGTACTCCGCGTGGGACCTGGCGCAGGTGCCGGACCACCTGCGGGTGACGTTCCGGATCGTCGACGAGCGTGGCCGGAAGGTGGCCGAGGGCAAGGACGTCGAGGAGCTGAAGCGGCGCCTGGCCCCGCGCGTGCGCGAGACGATCTCCAAGGCGGCGAACAGCCTGGAGAAGGCGGGCCTGACCGCGCCCGCGTTCGGTGAATTGCCGAAGGTGTTCGCGTCGAAGCAGCGCGGCCACGACGTGAAGGCGTATCCCGCGCTGGTGGACGAGGGTGCTTCGGTGGCCGTGCGGCTGCTGGACACCCCGGCGCAGCAGGAGCACGCGATGTGGGCGGGCACGCGGCGGATGCTGCGGCTGAACCTGAACTCGCCGATGAAGTTCATCACCAGGTCGCTGTCGAACTCCTCGAAACTGGTGCTGAACCGCAACCCGCACGGCAGCGTCGCCGCGCTGCTGGAGGACTGCGTCGACTGCGCGGTCGACGCCCTGATGGCCGCGGCCGGCGGACCGGTGTGGGCCGAAGCGGGCTTCGCGAAACTGCTGGAGCAGGTCCGGGCGGGGCTGAACCCGGCGGTGCTGGACGTGCTCACGGAGGTCGAGCGCATCCTGCGCGCGGCCAACGACGTCGAGACGCTCCTGCCGGACACCCGGGGCCCGGCGGAATCACTGGCGGACATCCGCGTCCAGTTGGACGGGTTGGTGCACAAGGGTTTCGTCACCGAGACGGGCGCGCCCCGCCTGCGTCACGTGGTTCGTTACCTGCGCGGCATCGAGCGCCGGCTGGAGAAGCTGCCCACCGAGCCGACCCGGGACCTGCAGCGTACCGCCGACGTCGCGTGGATCACGGGGGAGTACCGGGCGGCGCTGGCTTCGTTACCGCCGGGCACTTCCTCCCCGGCCCTGGACGAGGTGCGGTGGATGATCGAGGAGCTGCGGGTGAGCTTCTTCGCCCAGACGCTGGGGACCGCGCACCCGGTTTCGCTGAAGCGGATCACGAAGGCGTTGGACGACGCCTTCGCCTGAGACAGCTCGGTTCGCGGGTGACGGACTTCTCAGGCGCTTCTTCGTCGACTTCCGCATCATGCGAACTCGACGCAGTGATCGCCGAGCGGGCCTCGACAGCGCTGCACGGTTGACTTCGCTCCGGTTGAACTGGGTCGGTGATTTCCCCTTTTCACGCCGGAGAAGCCGATCCGCCGACCAGCCCCGGCCGTCCAGAGGGCGGCGTCCCGCCATCGGGTTACCCGGGCGGGGGTCAGCCGCTCGAAGGGGTCTGCGGTCCGGAGTGGCTACTTCGCCTCCGCGTAGGTCTCCACCGGGGCGATGTGCAGGGGGAACCGGACCGGGCAGGCCTCGCCGAACAGCAGGCGGGCCGATTCCGCCACGCCGGCCTCGATCTGCGCCGACACCTCGTCCGCGAGGTCGGCCGGGGTGTGCACGATGACCTCGTCGTGCTGGAAGAACACCAGGTGCGCGGGCGGGGGCAGGCGCTGGCGCAGGGTGGCGAGCAGCACGGCCGTCAGGTCCGCGGCGCTGGCCTGCACCACGAAGTTGCGCGTGAACCGGCCCCAGTCCCGCGACGCGCGGCGGGCGCGGGTCTCCGCGGCCTCGTCCTCGGCCAGTCCGCCGGTCAGCGCGCGCCAGGCGGCCGACGGAGCCGGGGACGTGCGGCCCAGCCGTGAACGCACCCGCTCGCCGCGCTCGCCCGCCGCCGCGGCGTGCTCCACATAGGACATTGCGTCCGGGAAGCGTTGACGCAGCAACGCCAGCAGCGGGGCGGCCTCGCCCGAGGTGCCGCCGTACATGGCCGAGAGCATGGCGGTCTTGGCCTTCGTGCGGTCGTCGCGCGGGTCACGGGAAACCACTGGCACGGACCGCGGGCCGGGCGCCAGCGCCTCGCCCAAACTGGTGTACAGGTCCGTGGCCGCGGCCACCTGCGCGAGCCGTCGGTCGCCGGACAGGGCCGCCAGCACCCGCGGCTCCAGCTGCGCAGCGTCGGCCACCACGAGCTGCCAGCCCGGGTCCGCCCGCACGCAGGTGCGCAGCACCTTCGGGATCTGCAACGCCCCGCCGCCGCGGGTGGCCCAGCGCCCCGACACCACCCCGCCCACGATGTAGTGCGGCCGGAACCGCCCGTCGGCCACCCACTCCTCCAGCCAGGCCCAGCCGTTGGCCGAGTGCAGCCGGGACAGCTCCTTGTACTCCAGCAACGGCTCCACGGCCGGATGGTCGATCTCGCGCAGGAAGTGCTTGCGCGCCGAAGGCACCTCGATGCCTTCGCGCGCCAGCGCCCGCACCACGCTCGGCGGCGAGTCCGGGTTCACCGCCCGGCCGCCGAACGCCTCGGTGATCCGCCCGGCCAGCTCCAGCAGCGCCCTCGGCCGCTGCCCGGCCGGGACCCGTGGCCCGAGCCGCTGCTCCAGCAGCTCCGAATGCAGGTCCGCCCGCCACGGCAGCCCGTCGGCGGTCATCTCCCCGGCGGCCAGCGCACTCGCCGACTCCGCGGCCAGCAGCAGCCGCATCCTCCCGGGCGCGGGCAGGGCCGCGATCCGCCTCTCCTGCTCGGCCAGCACCCGCCGGGCCGCGGCCAGCACCGTCACCCCGGCCGGCAGCCCCGGACCGCGGGGGGAGAACAGCGTGGGCTGAACCTCCTCACCCGCACCGCCGTAACCGCCATGAGCACCGTGCCCGCCATGACCACCGTGCCCGCCATGACCACCGTGCCCGCCATGACCACCGTGTCCGCCATGAGCACCGTGCCCGCCGAAACCACCGTGCCCGCCGCCACCCCCGTCGTCGAACACCGTCCCCTCGCCCGGCGCCTCCTGCCCGTTCGCCCGGGCCCACGCCGCGCGCAGGCTTCGGGACTGTTCCTCCCGCCCCTCGTGGGCCAGCAGCAGCCCCTCGGCCAGGCCGAGGTCGTGGCAGCGCCGGAGCCGGACCCCGGCCGCGATCAGCACCGGGTACACCGCCGCCACCGACGGGAACACCCACCGCGGCGCGCTCTCGGCCTCCTGGCGCCGCACTTGCGCCACCCACTCGGCCTCGGACAGCCCGGTCCGCGGGCCCGAGGGGGAGTCGATCGTGTAGCCGGAGTCCTCCTCCGGCCCGGTGAGTACCTGCACCCCGGCATTGTGCGCGAGAGCACCGACAATTCCGGCCACCGAAGCCGCCCGAGGTTGCCTGGTGCACGCGGGCCCGGCTTGGGCTACTGTCGAGTAGCTCCCATACCGCCGGTACGCCGACGGCGGTCTGGCTCTCTCTCCCGCCGCAGCAACGGAGGTGCCCGGATGAGATACCCGGCCGGTGTGTTCGAGCTCGCCAGCCTGGTCACGGACAAGGTGGCGGAGACCGTGCGCAGCGTCGAGGTGATGCGCCGCGCCGGACTGGTGCCGTTCCCCCGCCTCGACGAGGGGCTGCGCTCGCTCGTGGCCATCCGCAGGTACGGCCCGTTCGCCGGGGCCACCCACATCGCCGCCCGGCGCGACCCCACCGCGGTCGGGATCGTCGACGAGGTCGGCCCGCTCACCTACAAGCAGCTCGACGACCGGTCGAACGCGCTGGCCCGGGCCTGGTCGGAGCGCGGCCTCGGGCCGGGCTCGGTGATCGCCGCGCTGTGCCGCGACCACCGCGGGCTGGTGGTGACCATGGCCGCGTCCGGCAAGCTCGGCGCGCGCCTGCTGCTGATGAACACCGGGTTCGCGAAACCGCAGCTGGCCGACGTGGCCGAGCGCGAGGGCGTCACCGCGCTCGTCCACGACCAGGAGTTCACCGGGCTGCTGGACGCCATCTCCCCGTCGGTCGAGCGGTACCTGGCCTGGGTCGACCCGGACGGGGACCACGCCGGGCGGGACCTCCCGGTGCTCGACGAGATCATCGCCAGCACCGACGACCGGCCGGTGCCGCCACCGGCCAAGCCCGGTGGCTTCGTGCTGCTCACCAGCGGGACCACCGGGACGCCCAAGGGTGCGCCGCGGCCGCACACCTCGGCGCTGGCCTCCGCCCAGTTCCTGGACCGCATCCCGCTGCGCACCGGCGAAGCGACGTACATGGGTGCGCCGCTGTTCCACGGCACCGGGCTTTCGCAGTTCATCCTGTCCTTCGCGCTCGGCTGCACGGTGGTGATGCGGCGGAAGTTCAGCCCGGAGGAGACGCTCAAGGGCGTCGCCGAGCACCGCTGCACCGCGCTGGTGCTGGTGCCGACGATGCTTCAGCGGATCGTCGACCTGCCGGCCGAGACCCGCGCCCGGTACGACACGTCGTGCCTGCGGATCGTCTTCGTCGCCGGCTCCGCGCTGTCGCCGGATCTCGGCAACCGCGCGAACGAGGCGTTCGGCCCCGTGGTGCACAACCTGTACGGCTCCACCGAGGTCGCGGTCGCCACCGTCGCGACGCCGGAGGACTGGCAGCGCGCGCCCGGTACCGTCGGCCGCGCGCCGGTGGGCTGCCGTGTCGCGCTGTACGACCAGGACGGCCGGAAGGTCACCGAGCCGCACGTGACGGCGCGCGTGTTCGTCGGGAGCGGCCTGAGCTTCGGCGGCTACACCGACGGCCGGCACAAGGAGATCATCGACGGCCTGCTCTCCAGCGGTGACGTCGGCCACTTCGACGACGACGGCCTGCTCTTCATCGACGGCCGCGACGACGAGATGATCGTCTCCGGCGGTGAGAACGTGTTCCCGGTCGAGGTGGAGAACCTGCTGGTCGAACGCGAGGACGTGCTGGAGGCGGCCGTGATCGGGGTCGAAGACCCGGAGTTCGGCCAGCGGCTCAAGGCGTTCGTGGTGCGGGCGGAGGGATCGGACCTCGACCTCGAAGGCGTGCGGGAGTACGTGAAGGCCAACCTGGCCCGGTACAAGGTCCCGCGGGAGGTCGAGTTCCTGGACGAGCTGCCGCGCAACGCCACCGGCAAGGTGCTCCGTTCGAAGCTCGGCTGAGCGCTACTCCCACTCGATGCCGTAGATCCCCGGCCCGAAGTCCAGCGCGACCGCGTGGACGCCGTTCCCGCCGTCGAGCTCGAGACGGCGGCGGGACGGCGGGCCGTCGTTCGGCCGGCCGTACTGCCAGCAGCGCGTGGGCACCGCTTCGGGCGCGAAGCGGACCTCCAGCAGGTACTCGCGCACCGGCCGCCGGAACTCGCGGTAGTGCGTGTTCCGGCACTCCGGGTACGGCGGGCCCGCGTTGGTCAGCGAGTACTCGATCAGCTGGGTGTCACCGCGGTCCACGGTGCGCTCGAACAGCAGCTCGGCGACCAGCACGCCCTGGGTTTCGTCCACTTCGGCGCGCCCGACGCGGCAGTTGCGGACCGCATGCAGCTCGGGCACCGCGGCCGCGTCCCCCTGGGTGTAGACCAGCAGCCAGCGGTCCTGGCCGTCCGCCCCCGCCTGGAACACCGCCCGTGCGGTGACCGAGCGCTGGCCGCCGTCCTCGGCGATCTCGCACAGGTCGTGCAGGCCGACGAGCTTGAGCTGGTTCTGGCGGTTCAGCGCGTTCGGCGCGCCGACGCGGTCGAGCAGCGGCTGGAGCGTTTCGCGGTCGAAGGTGAGCGGCTCCTCGCCGGCGCGGTCCCGCCGGGCGCCGCCTCGTGGCCGGGGCGGCGGCAGCAGGCCGAGCAACGAGCCCGCGGGCACGCCGAGGATCTCCTCCAGCACGCGCACCGCCGAGAGCGAGCCGGGCCGCTCGGGCCGGCGTTTGCCGGACTGCCAGTAGCTCAGCGCGGTGACGCTCACCGCCGTGCCCCGGGCGCGCAGCCGCGCCTGGATCCGGTCGAGGGAGAGCCCGCTGGTGGCGATGGCGGCCCGCAGCGCGCTCGCGAACGCCGTCCGGTCCGGCGCCGCGCCCGGTCCGGCGCCGTTCGCCGCTCCACCCGCCATCGCTCTGCCCGACCGTTCCCGCCGCTGGTCCGTTCACCTGGAGTGTCCAACCCGACACTCAGACGTTAGCAGGGTCCCGCCCAGCTCAGGACCGGGTCACTGCAGCGTTCGGCCTAGTACTGGCAACTGGCAACCATTGCCCTGACCTGCGCGGTCGCGTTTGGATGGTGGTCGAGCCCCGCGCCCGCCCCGGCGCGTCGGCACCTCCCCCGGCCTCCGGCAGCCGGACCGCGCCCCGTGCCTGCCGATGGCCGTACCTGGTACCGGTGGCCCGGCGATGCCCCGCGCCGGGCCACCGGCGGGGTTACCAGCCGGTAAGGTCTGATCCATGGTCCTGCGGAAGAACATCCTGATCACCGGTGCCAGCTCCGAACTCGGCGAGGGCATGGCCCGCCAGTTCGCCGCGCGGGGCCGGGACCTCGCGCTCTGCGCCCGGCGCACCGACCGGCTCGACGCGCTGGCGGCCGAGCTCAAGGCGGCCTACCCGGGCATCAGGGTGGTGACCCACGGCCTCGACGTGACCGACCACGACCGCGTGTTCAGCGTGTTCGACCGGTTCCGGGCCGACCTCGGCTCGCTCGACCGCGTGATCGTCAACGCCGGGCTCGGCAAGGGCCGGCCGGTGGGCACCGGCCGGTTCGACGCCAACCGGCAGACGCTGGAGACCAACTTCGTCGCCGCGGCGGCCCAGGTCGAGGCCGCCGTCGGCATCTTCCGCGAGCAGGGCGACGGCCACCTCGCGGTGATCTCCTCGTTCGCCGCGGTCCGCGGGCTGCCCGGCAGCGTCACCGCGTACGCGGCGGCGAAAGCGGGCATTTCGGCGCTGGCCGAGGGCACGCGGCTGGAACTGCGGGGCAAGGGCATTGCCGTGACCGACGTGCGGCCGGGGTACATCCAGTCCGAGATGTACGACCGGCTCGAGGGCCGGCGGCTGGCCACCGGGGCGGAGGCCGGTGCCCGCGCGCTGGCGAAGGCGATCGAGGCCGAGCCGAAGGTGGCGTACGTGCCGCCGTGGCCGTGGCGGGCGCTGACCCTGGCCCTGCGGGTGGCACCGGCAAGCGTGCTGAGGAGGTTCGCATGAGCGCCGGCGGACCGGTCGAGGTCCGGGCCGAAGACGGGTTCGACGCGGCGGCCGTGCATTCCTGGCTGTCCGGGCGGGTGCCGGGGCTGGGCGGGCGGCCGCCGGCGGTCCGGCAGTTCCCGGGCGGTGCGTCCAATCTGACCTACCTGCTCTCCTACCCCGGCCGCGAGCTGATCCTGCGGCGCCCGCCCGCCGGGCCCAAGGCCGCTTCGGCGCACGACATGCGGCGCGAATACCGCGTGCAGCGCGCGGTGAAGCCGGTGTTCCCGTACGTGCCGGAGATGCTGGCGTTCGGCCGCGGGGACGAGGACAGCCCGCTCGGCGAGGACTTCTACGTGATGGAACGGCTGGACGGACTGATCCTGCGCGGCGACCTGCCCGCCGGCCTCGAGCTGACGCCGGGGCAGGCGCGCGAGCTGTCCGGCCGGGTGGTCGACCGGCTGGTGCGGCTGCACGCGGTGGACGTCGACGCGGCGGGGCTGGGCGATCTCGGCCGGGGCGCGGGTTACGTCGAGCGGCAGGTCCGCGGCTGGGCCGGACGGCTGGAGAAGGCGCGCACGGACAACGTCGGGGACTTCGCCGACGTGATCCGCTGGCTGGAGGACCACCGGCCCGGCGAGACCCGGATCTGCCTGATCCACAACGACTACCGCCTCGACAACCTGGTCCTCGACCCCGCCTCGCTGGACATCACCGGCGTGCTCGACTGGGAGATGGCGACCCTCGGCGACCCGCTGATGGAGCTCGGCAGCACGCTGTCCTACTGGGTCCAGGCCGATGACGACGACGTGATGAAGGCCAGCCGCCGCCAGCCGACGCACGTGCCGGGCATGTACACCCGCGAGGAGTTCGTCGCCCACTACGCCGAGGCGACCGGGACCGAGATCGGCGACTGGCGGTTCTACGAGGTGTACGGGCTGTTCCGGCTCGGCGTGGTGATCCAGCAGATCTACCGGCGCTACCACGACGGCCGGACGCACAACCCGGCGTTCAAGGACTTCTGGCGGTTCGTCCGCTACCTCGAACAGCGTTGCCGCGAGGTCATCGCGAAGGGCCGGGGCTGAAAGTGGGCGCCATCTACCTCGTCCGCCACGGCCAGGCCTCGTTCGGCGCCGAGGACTACGACGCGTTGTCCGGGCTGGGATTCGAGCAGTCCACTGTGGTCGGTGCCGAGCTGGCGCGCCGCGGGCTGCGGTTCCGCCAGGCCCGCTCCGGCTCGCTCGCCCGGCAGCGGGACACCGCGGCCACCGCGCTCGGTGCGCTCGGTGCCGGCCCGCCGGTGGTGGAGGACCCGCGCTGGAACGAGTACGACCACGTCGACATCGCCCGCCACCACGCCGGCGGGGCCGCGCAGGAGGACTCCCGCGCGTACCAGAGCGTGCTCGACGCCGCGCTGGCCGCGTGGGTCGCGGCGGGTGCGGACGGGCCGTGCGCCGAGACCTGGCCCGCGTTCCTCGCCCGCTGCACGGACGCGCTCGCCGAGCTCGTGGCGTCGCTCGGGAAGGGGGAGCACGCGGTGGTGTTCACCTCCGGCGGGGTGATCGGCGCGGTCTGCGGGGCGCTGCTGGGCACGCCGGAGACCGGACTGCTGAAGCTGAACCGCGTGACGGTCAACGGCGGGCTGACCAAGCTCGCCTCCGGCCGCGGCGGCGTGCACCTGCTGACCTTCAACGAGCATTCGCACTTCGAGGCGGGCGCCGCCGGTCTGCTCACCTACCGTTAGGAGACGACGATGCACTTCGGCCCGGTCACGGTCGTGCCGGTCAACGGGTACGCGCCCGAGGACGTGGTGGTCGACGGGCGGGGCCGGGTGTACACCGGCGTGGACGACGGCCGGATCCTGCGGCTGTCCCCGGACGGCGACCGGATCGACGTGCTCGGCGACACCGGCGGCCGGCCGCTCGGGCTGGAGCTCTACGGCGAAGACGAGCTGCTGATCTGCGACGCCCGCGCCGGCCTGCTCACCATGCCGCTGGCCGGCGGCCCCGTGACCACACTCGCGACCGCCGGCGCCGGGCTCGATTTCGTGTTCTGCAACAACGCGGCCGTCGCGCCGGACGGCACGGTGTACTTCACCGACTCCTCGCGCCGGTTCGGCATCGACCGCTGGCGCGACGACCTGATCGAGCGGACCGCGGGCGGGCGGCTCCTGCGCCGCACCCCGGACGGCGCGATCGACCTGCTCGCCGACGGTCTCCAGTTCGCCAACGGCGTGGCCCTGCCCCCGGACGGGTCGTTCGTGGCCGTGGCCGAGACCGGCGCCTGCCGTGTCACGCGGATCTGGCTGCACGGCCCGCGCGCCGGGCAGCGTGACCGGCTGGTGGACGAGCTGCCCGGGCACCCGGACAACATCGCCACCGGGAGCGACGGGCTGATCTGGATCACGCAGGCCAGCCCGCGGGTGCCCGCCCTGGCCGTGGCCCAGCGCCTGCCCGCGGCGCTGAGGTCGGCGGTGCGGCGGCTGCCGGTCGCGCTGCAGCCCGCGCCGAAACGCGAGGTAGGCGTGCTCGCGGTCACTCCGGACGGGAAGGTGGAGCGGGAACTGCGGGGGGAGATCCCGGATTTCCACCTGCTGGTGGGCGTCCGCGAGCACGCGGGCCGGGTCTACTTCGGCAGCCTGGGCGAATCGGCGATCGCCTACACCGACCTGTGACGGCCGGCGGCGCTCGCCGTTCGAGGCACCCGAATCGCCGGTGACCACTTCGCGGCCGGGACCGGGGTGGTCTGGCGGATTCCGCCGGAACGGCACGGTTCGGGGAGGGCGGTCGGCGATCGGTTCCCGGACTGCCGTGGCCCACCAGGTGCGATCCCGCCCGCTGCTCGTCTGCGCTCGGCCGGGCCGGCGCTAACGACCCGTCCACTGTGGACTGCGACCGGCCGTCCACGCGGCGTAGAACTCCTGGTGGTCCTCGGCCGTCATCAGCAGCGCCTGGGTGATCGCCTCCAGCTCGATCGCCCCGCCCAGGTCGGTGTCGAGTTCGCGGGTCAGCAGGACCTTGGTGGTGGAGTGGGCCAGCGCCGGTCCATCGGCCAGCCGGCGCGCCAGCGCCTGGGCCTCCGCCGGCAGCTCCTCGTCCTCGACGACTTGGGTGACCAGGCCGATCGTCTCGGCGCGGGCGGCCTCGATCCGGTCGCCCAGCATCAGCAGTTCCGTGGCGCGGCCGAGGCCGATCAGACGCGGCAGCAGGTAGGCCGCGCCCATGTCCGCACCGGCCAGGCCGACCTTGGTGAACAGGAAGGCGAACTTCGCCGAGCGGGCCAGCAGCCGGAAATCGCTGGCCAGCGCGATCACCGAGCCCGCGCCCGCGGCGATGCCGTTGACGGCGGCGATCACCGGGATCGGCGTCTCGCGCAGCGCCTTGACCACGGCCCCGGTCATGCGGGTGAACTCCAGCAGTTCGGCCGTCTTCATCTTCTGCAGCTCGCCGATGATCTCCTCGACGTCGCCGCCCGAGCAGAAGCCGCGTCCGCGCCCGGTGATCACCAGCACCCGCACGTCACCGCGGTGCGGCAGCTCCAGCACGAGGTCGCGCAGGTCCGCGTAGACGTCGAAGGTGAGCGCGTTCAGCTTGTCCGGCCGGTCGAAGGTCAGCGTCGCCACGCCGTCCTCCACCGCGAAACCGAAGTGCTCCCACGAGTCCGTGAGCGGGGGCGTGGCGCGGAACGGGCTCATCTCTGGATTCCTCCACCGTCGAGTACGAGGGTCTGTCCGTTGATCGCGGCGGCCTGGTCCGCGGCCAGGAAGGCCACCGCGAACGCGACCTCCCGCGGTTCGAGCAGGCGCCCGAGCGGCGAAGCGGCGGCGAGCGCGGCCTCGGCCGCCGCCTCGTCCCGCCCGGTGCGCTCGCGGATGCGCGCCACCGAATCCGCCGTCATACCGGTGCGCACGAACGCCGGGCACACCGCGTTCGCGGTCACGCCGGTGCCCGCGACCTCCGCCGACACCGCGCGCATCAGCCCGACCGCCGCGTGCTTGGACGCGGTGTACCCGCAGGTGTAGCGGACGCCCGCGTGGCCCGCGGTCGACGCCACCGTGACGATCCGGCCACGGTCGCGCTCGCGCATGCCCGGCAGCACCTCGCGGGTGCACAGGAAGGCGCCGGTGGCGTTGACCGAGAGCTGGCTCCACCAATCGTCCACAGTGGTCTTCGCGATGGGCGCGCTCGACGCGATGCCCGCGTTGTTCACCAGCACGTCGACCGGGCCCACCCGGGCGAAGTAGGCGCGCACGGCCGCTTCGTCGGTCACGTCGCATTCGGCGCGGCCCGGGGCGAGCACCGTGTCGCCGGCTTCGGCGAAGTGCGCGGCGACGGCGGCGCCGATGCCCCGCGTGCCGCCGGTGACGACCACCAACCGGCCCGGGTTCGCGTAGGAGGTCACATCGGGAAAGCTACACCGCAGCGGGATGGGGTGTATAGAGTCGTGGCGTGCCCGAACCGAACGCCGCCGGCCCGCAGGAGCTGGTGATCACCCTGCTCGGCAGCTACGTTTCGCCGCGCGAGAGCCGGCGCGTCTGGTCCGGCGGGCTCGTCACCCTGCTCACCGAGCTGGGCTTCTCCGACGGCGCCGCCCGGATCGCGCTGACCCGGCTGGTGCACCGGGGCCTGCTGGCCCGCCACCGGGACGGGCGCCTCGTGCACTACTCGCTCACCCCGCGCACCGTCGCGCTGCTCGCCGACGGCGACCGGCGGATCTTCGGCCTCGGCCGCGGCGACCGCCCGGCCGGCACCTGGACCGTGCTGTGGCCGGCCGTGCCGGAGAGCCGGCGGCCGGCCCGGGAGCGGCTCGTGCGGCGGCTGCGGTTCCTCGGCTTCGGCCCGGTGCAGGACGGCACCTGGATCGCGCCCCACGACCGCGAGGCCGAAGTGCTCGCGCTGCTGGCCGAGCTGGACGTGACCGAGCACGCCGGGCTGATGCTCGGCTCCCCGTCCGCGGCCCTCGACCTGCGCCGGTTCGCCGGGCGCGCCTGGGACCTGGATGAGCTTTCCGCGCGCTACGACGCTTTCGTCACCGATTTCGGCGCCCTCGCCGTCCGGGGTCTCGGCGACGCCGAAGCGTTTTCCGCGCGGACCCGGCTGGTGCACACCTTCCGCGTGTTCCCCTCGCTGGACCCCGAGCTGCCGGGCGAGCTGATCCCCGCCCCCGGACGGCGCGCGGCCGCCATCGAGCTGTTCCACGACCTGTACGCGGCGCTGGCCCCCGCGGCCCAGCGCCACTTCGACCAAGCCCTGACCCCGAGGTGAGGAACCCCATGACCGGAACCACCGACACCCAGGCCGCGCTGAGCTACACCTCCTACCTGGCGCTCGGCGAGCTGCTCGAAGCGCAGCGCCCGCGCTCGGACGAGCACGACGAACTGCTGTTCATCGTGATCCACCAGGTGTACGAGCTGTGGTTCAAGCAGCTCCTGCACGAGGCCGAGTTCCTGCAGGAGAGCCTGGCGGCCGGCCGGACCGCGCACTCGATCCGCACCCTGCGCCGCATCCTGACCGTGCTGAAGGTGGTGGTCGCGCAGATCGACGTGCTGGAGACCATGACCCCCAGCCAGTTCACCAGCTTCCGCGCCCGGCTCGACGCGTCCAGCGGCTTCCAGTCCGCGCAGTTCCGTGAGCTGGAGGCGGTGCTCGGCCGGCGCGACGAGCGGGTCTTCGCGCACTACCCCGAAGGCGGCGAACAGCGCGAGCGGATCGCCGCCGCCATGGCGCGGCCGTCCGTCTTCGATTCGTTCCTCAAGTATTTGTCGGTCCGTGGTTATGCCGTCAGCTGTGATCGAGACGTCACTCGCCCGGTGGAACCCTCTTCCGAACTCCAGGCGGTACTGCTGAAGGTCTACCAGGACGACGGTGGCCCCTCGGTGGTCGCGGAGTGCCTTGTCGACCTCGACGAAGGGATGCAGGAGTGGCGGTACCGGCACGTGAAGATGGTCGAACGGACCATCGGCGACAAGACCGGGACGGGCGGGTCGTCCGGCGCGACCTATCTGCGCACCACCCTCTTCCAGCCGATGTTCCCCGACCTTTGGGCAGTACGGAGCCAGTTGTGACCTCGCTAGAAGCCTTGCGCACCACCCCCAACGCGCTCGCGCCGCACTATTCGCGCTTCGCCGTGGCCGACCGGCTGCTGCTGTCCGCGCATTCGCACCAGGCCTGGCCCGACGTGGCCGAGGAAGGGCTGCTGGAGGCGTTCGCCGACGCGGCCCGCGACGTCGACGAGAAGTGGGACCGCGCGTTCGCCAAGGCCGACGAGCTGCGGGCCGGGTTCCGCGCGCTGCTCGCCGACCCGCACGGCGAGTACGCGCTCGGCGCGAGCACCCACGAGCTCGTCCTCCGGTTCCTGTCGGCGGTCGAGCTGCCGAAACGCCCGCGCCTGGTGACCACCGGTGGCGAGTTCCACACCCTGCGACGCCAGCTCGCGCGGCTCGAAGAGGAGGGCGTGGAGGTCGTGCGCGTCCCCGTCGAACCGGTTCCGACGCTGGCCGAGCGGGTCGCGGCGGAGGTCGACGACCGCACCGCCGCGGTGTTCGTCTCGGCCGTGTTGTTCGAGACCGGCCGGCTGGTCCCCGGGCTCGCGCACCTGGCCGACGCCTGCCTCGGCGGCTCGGTGGAGCTGGTCGTGGACGCCTACCACGCGCTCGGCGTGGTCCCGTTCTCGCTGCACGACCTGGGCCTGACCAACGCCTGGGTGCTCGGCGGCGGCTACAAGTACCTCCAGCTCGGCGAGGGCAACTGCTTCCTGCGGCTGCCCGCGCACGCGCAGGAGCTGCGCCCGGTGGTGACCGGCTGGTACGCGGAGTTCGGCGAGCTGGCCGAGGCCCGCCGTCCCGGCGAGGTCGTTTACGCCACCGGGGGGACCCGGTTCGCGGGCGCCACCTACGACCCGTCCAGCCACTACCGCGGCGTGCGGGTGCAGCGGTTCTTCGCCGAGCAGGGGCTGACCCCGGAGTTCCTGCGCGAGGTCTCCCGGCACCAGGTCGGGCTGCTCGCCCAGTGCTTCGACGAGCTCGGCCTGCCCGACGAGGTGGTCAGCCGCGACCGCGAGACGCCACTGGACCGGGTCGGCGGGTTCCTCTCGCTGCGCAGCCCGGAGGCCGGACGGCTGCGGGCGGCGCTGGCCGATGAGGGCGTCCGCACCGACAGCCGGGGCCACCACCTGCGGTTCGGCCCGGCGCCGTACCTTTCGGACACCCAGCTGGAGACGGCCATGGGCACCCTCGGCAAGGTCGTTTCGCGGTAACCACCGACGACCTCCGGTGGTCTCCCCGCGCGCGGGGATCTACGTTGGCGGTGTGCGCGGTGCCCGGGCGGACGACCTTCGCCCGGGCACGGCGGGCAAGCCATCCCACACAGCGCGCGGCCACGAACCGCGCGCGGGTCGACAAAGGAGTCACCACCGTGACCGAAGGCGTTTTCGGCCGGCACAGCGGCCATGAACAGGTCGTGTACTGCCACGACGAGGCCAGTGGCCTGAAGGCCATCATCGGCATCTACTCCACCGCGCTGGGCCCCGCGCTCGGCGGCACCCGGTTCCACCCCTACCCCTCCGAGGACGCGGCGCTCGACGACGTGCTCGCGCTGTCCAAGGGCATGGCGTACAAGAACGCGCTGGCCGGCCTCGACCTCGGCGGCGGCAAGGCGGTGATCCTCGGTGATCCGGCCACGATCAAGTCCGAAGCACTGCTGCGCGCGTACGGCCGCTTCGTGCAATCGCTCGGTGGCCGCTACATCACGGCCTGCGACGTGGGCACCTACGTGCAGGACATGGACCACGTGGCCCGCGAGACGAAGTTCGTCACCGGCCGTTCGCCGGAGGACGGCGGCGCGGGCGACTCGTCCGTGCTCACCGCGTACGGCGTCTACCAGGGCATGCGGGCTTCGGCCGACCACACCTGGGGCAGGCCGGAGCTGGCCGGGCGCCGGGTCGGCGTGGCCGGGGTGGGCAAGGTCGGGCACATCCTGGTCGGCCACCTGGTGGAGGCGGGGGCGCAGGTGGTGATCACCGACGTTTCGGCCCCGGCGCTGGAGCGCACGCGCGCGGCGTACCCCGGGATCGAGGTCGTGTCCGATGTGGACACCCTGATCCGGACCGAGCTGGACGTGTTCGCGCCGTGCGCGCTGGGCGGGGTGCTGACCGACGAGACCGTCGCGGCGCTGCGGGCCAGGATCGTCTGCGGCGCGGCGAACAACCAGCAGGCCCACCCGGGCGTGGACAAGCTGCTGGACGACCGCGGCATCCTGTTCGCGCCGGACTACCTGGTCAACGCCGGGGGCGTGATCCAGGTGGACGACGAACGGCACGGCTTCGACTTCGCCCGCGCACAGCGCAAGACCACGGCCATCTTCGACACCACGAAGGCGGTGTACGCGCTGGCGAAGGCCGATGGAGTTCCGCCCGCGGCGGCCGCGGACCGGCTCGCCGAGCGCCGGATGGCCGACGTCGGCCGGCTGCGGTCCATCCTGACCGTGTGACTCCCGAACAGATCCTGACCGCGGCGGGCGTGCGGGGCTTCCTGCACGTCCGCCGCGTCGACGGCCACGGTACGGACGCGGGCTCCGGGATCGACGAGCCGGTGGTGCTGTCGTCGGTCGTGAAAGTGCTGCTGGTGCTGGAATTCGCGCGGCAGGCCGCCGCCGGGCAGCTCGACCCGCGTGATCGCGTCCGGGCGCGGGCGGCGGACCGGCTGGGCGGTGCGGGCTCGGCCGGCTTCGCCGACGACGTCGAGTACAGCCTGCGTGACGCGGCCCGGCTGGCCCTCTCGGTCTCCGACAACACCGCGGCCGACCTGCTCTTCGACCGCGTCGGGGTGGAGAACGTCCGCTCGCTGGCCACCGAGCTGGGCCTGGTGCGGACCCGGATCTTCGGTGCCCCGCGCGAGGTCCTGGGCACCATCCTCGACGACGGTGCGGCCGGGCGGCCGCTGCGCGCGCTCGACCCCGCGCACACCTCGGCGAGCACCCCGCGCGAGATGACCGAGCTGCTTTCGCTGATCTGGCGGGACGAGGCCGGTCCGCCGGCGGCCTGCGCACGGGTCCGCGATCTGATGGGCCGCCAGGTGAACTGGTACCGGCTCACCGCGGGATTTCCGGCCGAGGTCGCCGTCGCGGGCAAGACCGGCACGATGCCGGGGCTGCGCAACGAAATCGGCGTCGCGTCCTATCCGGACGGCACGGACTACGCGATCGCGGTCTTCACCCGCGGCGGCTCGGAAAACCTGCGCGAACCGGCGATCGACCGCGCGATCGGGGAAGCCGCGCGGGCGGCCGTGGAGCAATTGCGCGCGTGAGGCACCAGCTCGGCCGCTCCTCCCGGGACAACCCGGCGAGGGCCGGTATAGCACGATCCGGACGCGTCCGCGGCCGCCCGACGCCCGCCTGGGGCACCCGGATCCCGGCCAGAACCGGAACGAACTGCGGACTGCCGTCGACGAACCGACTACCGGAGACCTCACCCCTGCCGGACGCCGACACGTCCAGCCCGGTCGACTCCACCTCGCTCTACCGGAAACTTCGATACCGGTCCTAGAACCCCGGGCCGCGCTGGTAGAACACGTCCCACGGGCGCGCGGCCTCGGCCGGGGCGGGCAGGACCCGCGACACGCCGTCGTCCTGCAGCACCCGCGCGGCCACCTCCGCGAGCCGCGCGGCCTGTGGATGCGGGCTGGTGACGGGCCAGGCGAAGGACATCCGCGCGTGCAGCACGCCTTCGGCCAGCGGACGCCAGACGACCCGCGGCTCCTTGCGCGCCAGCGTTCCCGGCTCGAACGCGACCCCCTGTCCGGCCAGCACCAGCCCCAGCACGAACTCCGGATTGCGCGCGTGGTGCACGGCCGCGGGCCGGAACCCGTGCTCCCAGCAGGTCCGCAGCACCGCGTCGTACCAGCCGGGCGCGGCCGCGCGCGGGGACAGCACCAGTCCTTCGCCGGCCAGCTCGGCCAGGCTCAGCTCGGCGCGGCGGGCCAGCGGCGAATCGCGGGGCAGCACCACGCCGAGCGGGGTGTCGACGACCGGGCCCAGCCGCAGCCCGACGACGTCCACCGGGTGCTGGAGCAGGCCCGCGTCCAGCTCGTGGCCGGTGAGCAGCCGGGATTGCTCGGCGGTGGTCAGCTCCTGCAGGTCCAGGCGAACGTCGGGGTGCGCCGCGGCGAACGCGGTGACGACGGCCGCGAGCAGGCGGCCCGGCACCTCCGGCGGGATCCCGACCCGCAGCGCGTCGAGCTCGCCGCGCCCGGCCTTGGCCACGAGCGTGGTCATCCGGTCCCAGCGGGCGAGCACGTCGCGGGCCTCGGCGCGCAGGACCTCACCGGCCTCGGTCAGCGTGGTGGGCCGGGGACCGCGGTCGAACAGCCGCGCGCCCAGCTCCGCTTCGAGCCGTTTGATGCGCTGGGAGAGCGGCGGCTGGGCGATACCGAGCCGTTCGGCCGCGCGGCCGAAGTGCCGTTCATCGGCGACGACCAGGAAGTACCGCAACGAACGGAGGTGGTCCACGCTGCGACGATAGCTTTCCGGGTATCGGGAGCGCGAGGGTCCGATCTTGGACACCGCCCGCCCGTCCGTGCTTCGGTGCGGGCATGAACGAACGACTGACCCGGCGCGGCCTCCTCGGCGCGGGTGCGGCGGCGGCCGCCCTGCTGACCGTCCCGGCGGGGGCCGCGTCCGCGGGCACGCCCAAGCCGGGTACCTCGCGGATGACCTTGCGCTGGTGGGGAAACAACGGCTGGGAGATCCGCGTCCCGAGCGGCGACGGGCGGAGCGAAAAGACCGTGCTGATCGACCCGTGGCTCACGCGCTTCAGGACCGGCACCTACACCCCGCAGGGCGCGGACCCGAAGACCCCGCTCTCGGTGGACCGCGCGCTGATCGACCACTACGCCGACCGCGGTGAGCTGCGCGCCGACCACATCCTGGTCACCCACGGGCACTACGACCACCTCACCGACGTGCCCTACCTGGCCGAACGCACCGGCGCCACGGTCTTCGGCACCGAGACCCACCTGAGTCTGATGGCCGCGCTGGGCGCGCCGGAAGACCAGCTCGCCGTGGCCAGCGGGGGAGAGCACTTCGCCTTCGACGGTTACACGGTGCGGATCCTGCGCTCCCTGCACTCGGCCACCGGCGCCCGCGCTCAGGCGCCGTTCCCGGGCTCGCGTCCCCTTTCCCGCCGCGACCGCCCGCGGACGATCGAGGACCTGACCGAAGGCGGCACCCTCGCCTACCTGGTCACCGGCGGTGGCGCGAGCGTGCTGGACCTCGGCGGCTCGAACTACGTCGAGTCCGAGCTGTCCGGCCTGACCCCGGACGTGCTCCTGATGCCCACCGGCGGCGCCGCCGTCGCCGGCTACGCCGAACGCCTGCTGCGCGCCACCGGCTACCCGCGCTGGGTGGCGGCCACGCACTGGGACGACTTCGATCTTCCGCTGACCGATCCGCCGAAGGACGCGGGCGGTTTGGCCACGCTGCGGACGGCGGTGGCGGCGGCCAGTCCGGGCAGCCGGTTCGTGGTGCTCGACCACCTGGGCTCGTTCGTCCCAGTGAGCACCGCGAACACACCGGAGGCCCCCTCGCGCACGAAGGGGCCTCCGGTTGGCGGTGCGGCGGGGGTCAGCCGCTCTTGCGGCGGAAGGTGCGCTTGTTCGCGGCGGGGCCGTGGGCGTGCTGGTTCTTGCCGCCCGCGCTCTCGTGCGCGGCGCCGCTGCGGGCCCCGGACTGCTTGCGCTCGAGCGCTTCGCGGAACTTGCGCTTGACGTCGTCCTCCTCGCCGCTGGGCGACGGGTTCGGTTCACTCATGCTTACCTCCGGCAGTGACGACGTGTGACTGCCTCAGCCTGGCACTCCCACCACGGGTTGGCGAGTCGATTTCGACCCTCGTCACGCCGAGGCGATCCGATCGGCCACGGGCTGCGACCGGCCGGATCGCGGTGCGGGGATGGGCCGCAGGGCAAGCCGCGGCCCGGCCACCCGGCGGCGAGCCGCCCGGACGATCGCCGCGGCCACCACGCCGGCGGCGGCGACGGCCCCGAGCACCAGCGCGACCTGCCCGCTCGCGGCGTCGAACACCAGCCCGCCGGCGCGGCCGAGCACGAAACCGGTGTCCACGGCCCACGCGACCAGCGCGGTGCCCGCCACCGCCGCCGGGGTCGACATCGAGGCGGCGGCGAGCACCACGAGGGCCAGCGCGGCCAGCGCGTACCCCGGATGCCGGGTGGCTCCCGCGAGGTCCGCGACGATGGTGGCGGCGACGACGGCCACGCCGCCGAGCGGGAAGCCGAGACCGCCCGGGAGGCGTCCGTCCGTGCTGGTGCGCATGGGGCCAGTCCAGCGCGCCCGTCCGGGACCGGCCGGGCCGGGGACGTTTTCCCTACGCCCGCCGTCTTCTTCTTGACGCCGCCTTGACTTCAGGCCCGGGCGGTGGTCCGCACGATCGCGTCGGTGATCTCCGGCCACAGCGGCGCCGGCAGGTCGTGCCCCATCCCGGGCAGCAGCACCAGCTCGGCGCCGGGTACCGCGGCCGCGGTGGCCTTGCCGCCGCTCACGTTCACCAGCGGGTCGTCCTCGCCGTGCACGACGGTGAACGGCAGCCGCACCTCGCGCAGCCGCTCCGTCCGGTCGCCGGAGGCGATGATCGCCGCCATCTGCCGGAGGGTTCCTTCCGGGTGCAGCGCGCGGTCGTAACCGTCGGCGGCCTTCTGCCGCAGGTACTCCTCGGTCGCCGGGTAGCCGGGTGAGCCGGTCGTGCGGTACGCCGCGACGCTCTGCTCGATCGACTCCTCGCGCGTCGCGGCGGGCGTGCGGCTGAGCGCCGCGAACGCGGCCGGCGAAGCCTGCCCGACCGAGGGGTCGCCGGTGGTCGACATGATCGAGGTGACGCTCAGCAACCGCTCGGGGTGGTCGATCGCGAGCTGCTGCACGATCATCCCGCCCATCGAAGCGCCGACCACGTGGGCCTTCTCGAACCCGAGCGCGTCGAACAGCCCGACGGTGTCGTCGGCCAGGTCGGCCAGCAGGTACGGCGCGGACGCCTGCCCGGTCAGGACCGCGGCGACGTCCGTGGCGCCCAGTTCGTCGAGGTAGCTGGACAGCCCGATGTCGCGGTTGTCGAAGCGGACCACGTGGAAGCCGTGGCCCGCGAGGAGTTCGCAGAAGCCGGGTTCCCAGGTGATCATCTGGGCGCCGAGCCCCATGACCAGGACCAGAGGCGGGTCCGCCGGGTCGCCGAAGGTGTCGTATTCGAGTTCGAGGCCGTTGGCCCGCACGCGTGGCATACCCCGATAGTGCCCGACCGGGCCCGGCCCCGGCGATCCCGCACCACCGGACGATGGTGGCGAGTCGCGGCGCGAAGAGTAGCCGAGAGCACTCCCGGCTACGGATTCGGCAAAAAATTCGGAACTGATTGGCCAAACCGGCAACGGAGCCCGGCTCGGTCGGCGTAACCTGACGGGCACCGGGGGCTCAGGCCACCGGCCGGGACCCCTGGCACCCTCCTCCCCCTCGTGGTGCCAGGGGTTCTGTTCACTCCCCGGCCGGGCGCGGCGGGTCCTGGATCAGCGGCAGGACCTGCCCCACGAGGGTGACCAGGGACTTGCTCAGCAGGATGTGCACCTGCGCCCGGTCCAGCGCCCCGCGCACCAGCCACTCCCGCCCGGCCGCCTTCACCATGCCGGCGAAGGCGCGCACGGCCGCGTTCAGCTGCTCGCCGTGCGCGCTCCCGCCCGAGAAGCCGACCGCTTCGAGCACCCGGTCGGCCGACACCCGGTCCGCCTGTTCGAGCAGCGCGTCCACCTCGGGGTCACGGCCGATGCCCTCGGGCGCGATCGCCGCGAGCCAGGTCTTCTCCTGGCCCTGCACCATGTCCAGGAACCAGTCGATGGCCGCCTCGGCCCGCACCTCTAGCGGTCCCTCGGGCAGGATCTCCGCCGCCAGCCGCGGCACGGTGAGCGCACGGCGCACGATTTCCAGGTACAGCTCCCGTTTCGTGCCGAAGTAGTGGTTGATCAGACCCCGGGCCACCCCGGCCGCCGCGGCGATGTCCGAAGTGGACACAGCCGAGTACGGCCGTTCACCGAACAGCCGCGCCGCGCACGCGTAGATCTGCTCCCTGCGCTCGTCCGGTTCCATTCTCCGCCATCTCGGCGCCGGCTCGATGCTCATGCGCGTCATTTTCGCATGATCGGTTCAGTGGGGCAGCTCAATCCGGACGGGTATCGGGGCCGGTGAACACCATCGGCTGGTACCGCCGGGTAAACCTTGACGGGCCCGCCCGTCAGTCGTCCAGCGCGATCGGCGCGAGGTCGTCGAACCGGTCCCCCGGCCCCGGGTTGGCGGGCGGGGTTTCGCCGCCGAAGTGCCGCAGCACGCCCCACACCGCGTTCAGCGCGGTCTGCACCGCGCCCTCGGCCCAGCCCGCCGTCCAGGAAACGTCGTCGCCGGCGAGGAACAGCCCGCGGAAACGCTCCTCCAGGCCATCCTGGCGGAAATGCGTGAACAACCGGTGCTGGTAGCGGTAGTGCCCGGGCAGGTTCGCCTTGAACGCGCCCATGAAATGCGGTTCCGCCTCCCAGGAAACGGTCACCGGGTCGCCCACGATGTGCCGGCGCACGTCGACGCCGGGATAGATCTCCCGCAGCGACTGCAGCATCACCTCCACCCGCTCCGACACGCTCAGCGGCAGCCACTTCGACGAGTCGTCGGCCCAGGTGTAGGACAGGCAGATCACCGCGGGGGCGGCCGGATCGTCGCCAAGCAGGTAGGTGCCGCGCGGCATCCGGTCGGTCAGCGTCATGCTCATCGTGTCGCGGCCGGTGACCGGGTCCGGGTCCAGCCAGAACGGCCGGTCCACCGGCACGAACACCTTCGAGGACTCCATGTAGTGCGTGCGCTCGATCGCCGTCCAGTGGTCGATCGGGAACAGCGCCTCGTCGCATTCGATCTTCGACAGCAGCATCCAGCTCTGCGCGGTGAACACCGCGGCGCCGAACGTGCGGATGTGGCCGGAGGCGTCGGTCACGGTGATGTTGTTCGGCGCCGTGCGGTGCAGCCGGGTGACGCCGGGGCGCGGGCGGCCGCCTTCGTGCAGCGAAGCCAGGTTCGTGCCCGGCGCCCAGTGCGCGAGCCGTTCCGGGATGTGCTCCCACAGCCGCAGCGGGAGCCGGCGGCTGCCGCCGACGATGGAGCGGTGCTCGTCGTCCGCCCCGGTGTAGACCACGCGCAGGATCTCCAGGATCGAGTTCGGGAAGTCGGTGTCCCAGCCGCCGGTGCCGAAACCGACCTGGCCGAAGATCTCGCGATGCCGGAACGAGGCGAAAGCCGGCGAATCACAGAGGAATCCGTAGAACGTCTGGTGGTCGAGCCGCGGCACCAGCTCGTTCCAGATCCGCTTGACCGTCTTGACGTCGCGGTCGCGGATCGCGGTCTGCATCTCGGCGAACGACGCGTGCTCGTCGAGGGTCCGCTGCCACGCCCTGGCCACGTCGCGGAACACCGGCGGCAGCTCCTCGGAGGTGCGCGCGTAGTGGCTCTGCCCCTTGAGGTCGACGACCGTGCTGGGGGTGGTGGGCGCGAGCGGGTTCGGGAACGGCGTGGTCTCCAGCCCGACCTTGTCGATGTAGTGGAACAGCGAGGTGGACGCGGGCGGGAACCGCATCGCGCCCATCTCCGCCACCACCTCGTCCGGCAGCCCGGGGAAGTGGTGCGTGCGCAGCCGGCCGCCGAGCCGGTCGACTTCGTAGACCACCGGGCGCAGGCCGAGTTTCATCAGCTCGTACGCGGTGACCACGCCGGAGAGCCCGCCGCCGATCACGGCCACCTCCGTGCCGTGCCGCCCGGCGGGCACCGAGCCGAGGCCGTCGGGGTGGGCCAGGTAGTCGTCGTAGGCGAACGGGAAGTCCGGGCCGAACATGGTGATCGGCCGCCCGGGCGGTTCTTCCGAGGGGATCGCGGTCGGGACGGCGGAGGTCATGCACGGGGTCCTTCGGTCAGTGATCGGTACAGCCCCGGCCTGCGGTCGGCCAGGTGGGTGTTCTCGGCGCGCGAGCTTTCGAGCGTGGCGACGTCGACTTCGGCGCTGATCAGCGCCGGGCCGTCACCCGCCTTCGCCAGCACCGCGCCGGTGGGCGCGACGACGGTGGAAAGCCCGCAGTACGCCAGCTCTCCCTCCGTGTCGCACCGGTTCGCGTACGCCACGTACAGCTGGCTCTCGTACGCGCGCGCCGGGACGAGCGTCTCGGCGATCAGCTCGTACGGGCGCATCAAGGCTGTCGGCACGAGCAGCAGTTGCGTGCCGGAGAGGGCGTGCGCGCGGACGGCTTCGGGGAACTCCACGTCGTAGCAGATCAGCAGTCCCACCCGCAGTCCGTCGAGCCGGGCCTGGACCACCAGCTCCCGGCCGGGGGAGAACTGGCTGTGGTCGAGTTCGCCGAACAGGTGCGTCTTGCGGTAGTTCGCGAGCTGTTCCCCTTGCGCGGAAAGCAGTTGCACGGAGTTGTAGACCGTGTCCCCGTCGCGTTCGGGGTAGCCGTAGGCCAGGGCGACGCCGTGTTCGCGGGCCAGCTCGGCGAGGTCTTGGGCCACCGGCCCGTCGGGGGCTTCGGCCCGTTCGGCGACCGCGGCGGCGCCGATCGCGTAACCGCTGGTGATCATTTCCGCGGTCAGGACCAGGCCCGCGCCCTTCGCCGACGCCTCGGCCATCGCGGCGGGCAGGTCCTCGTACGGTCCTTGGTGGACGGTGATGATCACGGCCGCACCGCCAGCCGCGAGCGCCGGATGCCGTAGCCGAAGTACAGCACCAGCCCGAGCGCCATCCAGGCGCCGAACACGATCCAGGTCGCGCCGTCGAGGCTGAACATCATGTACGCGCAGCACAGCACGCCCAGGATCGGCGTCACCGGGGACAACGGCACGCGGAACGACCGGGCGTCGTCCGGCCGCCGCTTGCGCAGGACCAGCACGGCGATGTTGACCAGGCCGAACGCGAACAGCGTGCCGATGCTGGTGGCGTCGGCCAGCTTGCCGAGCGGGATGAACGCCGCGAGCACCGCGACGAAGCCGCAGACCACCAGCGTGTTGGTCCGCGGCACCCCGGTCTTCGGGTGCACTGTGGACAGAGCCTTCGGCACCAGCCCGTCGCGCGACATCGCGAACAGGATGCGCGTCTGCCCGTACAGCACGGTCAGCACCACGCTCGAGATCGCCACGATCGCGCCGACCGCGAGCACCCCGGCCCAGAACTTGTCGTCCAGCACGGAGCTCAGCACGTGCGAGAGCGCCGCCTGCTGGTCGCCGAACTGCTGCCACGGCAGCGCGCCGACCGCCGCGAAGGCGACCAGGCAGTACAGCACCGTGACGATGGCGAGGGAGAGCAGGATCGCCCGCGGGAGGTCGCGCTGCGGGTTGCGCGCCTCCTCGCCGGCCGTGGAAGCGGCGTCGAAACCGATGTAGGAGAAGAACAGCTTCGCCCCGCCCGCGCTCAGTCCGGCCAGCCCGAGCGGCAGGAACGGGGTGAGGTTCTTCGCCTGCACGGCGGTGAAGGCGATGGCGCAGAACAGGACCAGCGTGGCGATCTTGACCGTCACCATGACCGCGTTGGCCCGCGCGCTCTCCTTGGCGCCGGAGAGCAGCAGCAGCGTGGCGAGCACCACGACCAGGATCGCGGGCACGTTCACCAGGCCACCGGCCCCGGGCGGCTGGCTGAGCGCGTCCGGGATGGCCACGCCGAAGGCCAGGTGCAGCAGCTCGTTGAGGTACTGGCCCCAGCCGACCGCGACCGAAGCCACCGAAACGCCGTACTCCAGCACCAGGCACCAGCCGCAGACCCACGCGACGACCTCGCCGAGCGTGGCGTACGCGTAGGAGTAGGACGAGCCGGAAAGCGGGATCATGCCGGCGAGCTCGGCGTAGGACAGGGCCGAGAACAGCGCGGTGACCCCGGCGAGCACGAAGGACAGCACCACCGCGGGCCCGGCCACCGGCACCGCCTCGCCGAGCACCACGAAGATGCCGCTGCCGAGGGTGGCGCCGATGCTGAGCATGGTCAGCTGGCCGAGGCCGAGTGATCGCCGGAGTCCTCCGTGGCCGGCTTCCGCCACCAGGTCGGCCACGGGCTTGCGGCGCAGCAGAGCCGTGCGCAACCCGGGACCGGGCGGGACGGGGGTATCGGACTTCACCGGGCTGCTCCTCGTCGAGATCGGGTCCGAACCACGGTATCGATCGGAATTCGACCCGAAAACTCGTTATCGTTGTGTTGTGCTGGCAATTTTCGGGTTTTCATTGTCTTTTTGCGGTCAGTGCTGGCGATTCGTTCCGTCCACCCCGGGCAGGAGCAGGGTGAAGGTCGGCGGATCGGGCCGGGACAACCGCAGCCGCCCACCCTCCGCTTCGGCCAGGCTGCGGGCCAGGCGCAAGCCGATGCCGTGCGTGCCCGGTGGCGCCGGGTTCCGGCCGAACGGATCGGTTTCGCCGAGGTCGGCGCCCTGATCGGCGACGTCGACCGCCAGCGCCCCGCCGATGTCCCGGGCGGTGACGGTGATCGTCCCCCGGCCGTGCGCCACGGCGTTGTCCAGCAGCACGGCGAGCACCTGCCGGACGGCGGCCGCCGAAGCCCGCGCGGGCGGTGGGTCCACGACCTCGATCCGCAGGTCACGGTCGTTGAGCCAGGTGGTGTCGCGGAGCTCGGCCAGCACGGCGTCGAGGTCCAGCCGGGCCCGGGGCGCGCGGCGTTCGCCGGAGAGCGCGAGCAGGTCCTCGATGGTGCGTTCCAGCCGGTCGGCCGAGCCGATCCCGGCGCGGATCGCCTCGTACGGATCCGACGCCGGGGCTTCCAGGGCCGCTTCGAGCTGTAGCCGCAGCCCGGTCAACGGCGTCCGCAACTGGTGGGAGGCTTCGGCCGAGAACGCGCGTTCCCGGTCGAGGGTGTCGCCGATCCGCGCCGCGGTGACGTCGAGGGCCGCGCCCACCTCGTCGATCTCGGCGATCCCGGCCCGGGGCGCCCGGACGGTGAAGTCGCCCTCGCCGAGCTGGGCCGCCGCCGCGGCCAGCCGGTCCAGGGGCCGCGTCAACCGGGCCGCGATCCGGCGCGCAACCAGCCAGGCCGCCAGCACCGCGGCGACCGCGAGCCCGGCCATGGCCAGCCAGGTCAGCCCGATCCGCCGGCTGAGCTCGGCCCGCGGCACGGACGCGCGCACCACCCCGGTCACCCGCGGCCCGCTGAGCACGGGCACCGCCAGCACCTGCTCGCCGCCCACCGGACCGGTCACCATGTCCGCGTCCACGGCCGCGGCTCCGCGCACCACCTCGTCCGCCCGCGCCGGACCGTGCCCGGCCAGCAACCGCCCGGCCGCGTCGTAGACCCCGACCGCCCCCGGCTCGTCGCCCCCGGCCGCGGGAATCTCCGGCGTCCGCCCCGCCGCGAGCGCATCGGACACGACCACCGCCGCCGCGTCGGCGGCCCGCTCCAGCTCGGAGGTGGAGTCCGAGCGGTAGTACCAGAACACGGCCACGGCCAGCGGCAACCCGAACAGGCTGGTCGCCACCACCGCGGCCAGCACGGTGAGCGTCACGATCCGGCGATGCACGGGCTGCTCCTCGGGGTGGTCGGTTCGGGCGGGGTCGGGGTGGGGGTGGGGGTGCAGCGGTGGGGTGGTGTTCCGGTCTGCCGGTGCCCGGGAGTTGGCCCGGTGGGCGTCGGGGTCTGAGCCGCGGTCGTTCCTCCGGGGCGCGGGCCGGTCACCGGCGTGGTCGGTTCGGGCGGGGTTGGGGCGGGGGTGCATCGTTGGGATGGTGTTTCGGTCTGCCGGTCTGCCGGTCTGCCGGTCTGCCGGTCTGCCGGTGTCCGGGAGTTCGTCCGGTGGGCGCCGGGGTCTGAGCCGCGGTCGTTCCTCCGGGGCGCGGGCCGGTCACCGGGGTGGTCGGTTCGGGCGGGGGTCGAGGTGGGGGCGCAGCGGTGGGATGGTGTTCCGGCCTGCCGGTGCCCGGGATTTCGCCCGGTGGGCGTCGGGGTCTGAGCCACGGTCGTCCCGGCGGGGCGCGGGCCGGTCACCGGCCCCGGAGCCGGCCGGTCCGGCGGCCCGGCCCGGACCGCGCGGGCCGAGGTGGGGTAGGGCACAGGTCAGGCCTCTTCCAGCCGGTACCCGTGGCCGCGCAGCGTCACGATCCGCGGCACGTCGGCCGGGGAGGGGGCCGCGGCCGTGAGCTTGCGCCGCAGCGCCGCGATGTGCACGTCGAGGGTTTTCGTGGAGCCGTGCCAGTGCGCGTCCCAGACATCGGCCATCAGCGTGGCGCGGCTGACCGCGACGCCCGGCCGCTCGGCGAGCCGCGCGAGCAGGTCGTACTCCCTGGCCCGCAGGTCCAGCTCGCGCTCACCGAGGCTGACCCGCCGCCGGGCCGTGTCCACCACCAGCGCCCCGACGACCACCGGCCGCCGTACCTCGGCCGGAGCCCCGACCCGGCGCAGGTGCGCGCGGACCCGGGCCAGCAGTTCGCGGAGCCGGATGGGCTTGGTCAGGTAGTCGTCGGCCCCGGCGTCGAGGCCCATGATCACGTCCATTTCCTCCTGCCGCGCGGTCAAGATCACCACCACGGCGGCCGGCAGCGCGGCCCGCAACCGCCGGCAGACCTCGAGCCCGTCTAGATCGGGCAGGCCGAGGTCCAGCAGCACCAGATCGGCTTCGGTCACCTCGAGCGCCCCACGCCCGTCCCGGCACCAGCGCACCACGTGCCCCTGTTGCCGCAGGGTGGCTTCGATGACCCCGCCGATCGTCGGGTCGTCCTCCACCACCAGCAACTGAGCCACACCCGGCAGCGTAACCAACCCCCCGCACCACCGGCCCCGTCGCCACGGTCATCCACTGTGGACAGCCCCGCCGGACGCGATGCCCGTCGTTCGCACGCGGCCGACCGGGTCCAGCGGAAACGGCCTGCAGGAACTCCGCCGCAGCCGACGAGCCGACATCGGGCGACAGGCATCCGGCCCTCGGTCGTGGCCAAGCGCTGCGCGAGGGGTCAGCCGCACACGACGGGTCGGCGTTGCGCGAACGACAACCGGCGAAGGGACGGGCCGACGTCGGTCGTCCGGCAGGCGACGGGTCTCCTGCCGCCCGGCCGCAGGCAGAGCCAGGCGGGTCGAGACAGGCCGATCGAGGTGAACAGGTCCAGGTCAAGCAGACCGAGTCAGACGGGCCCGGGCAGGTAGGCCGAGCCAGGCCGATTGCGGCCGGGCGATCGAGACAGGCCGATTGCGGCCGGGCAAATCGCGACAGGCCGGTCGAGTCAGGCAAGGCCGAGACAGACAGACCGCGGCAGACAGGGCCGAGCGGCCAGGTCAGCGGCGCGGCCGGGCCGTGCTTTCCCGGAGGACGACCTCGCCCGGGAGCCGGACCGTGCGCGGGCGGGCGCCGGGATCGGCCAGGGCCAGGTCCATCACCCGAGCGCCCAGTCGTTCGAGCGGGAGGGCGAAGGTGGTCAGCGGCGGGGTCAGATCACGCACCACCGGGATGTCGTCGAAGCCCGCGACCGAGACCTGGTCCGGCACGCGGACACCGGCTTCACGCAGCGCCGTCAGCGCGCCGATCGCCATCACGTCGGTGACAGCGAACAGACACGTCGGCAGCTTTCGGCGTGGACGGGCGAGAAGGCGCTTCGCCGCTTCATAGCCGCCTTCGCGCGTGAATGCCGCTTCGAGCACGTCGTCCTCGTGCAGGATGACTCCGTGATCGGCCAGTTCGGTGGTGAAGCCGTCCAGCCGGTCGACGACCGTGCTCAGCTGCCGCGGCCCGGACAACACGGCGAAGCGCTTGTGCCCCAAGCCCAGCAGTGCCCGGGCGAGCTCGGCCGCACCGCCGCGGTTGTCCGGCTGCACGGTGTCCACCTTCAGGCCGCGGTGCCGGCTCACGGCGGCGACCCGGCCGCCGCCGCGCCGGGACGGCTCCAGTTCGGCGGCCATCGCGCGTTCCCACGCGCGGTCTTCGAACGCGGAGCCGATCAGCAGGATCGCCGACGCACGCTGGGCCCGCAGCATCGAGACGTACGCGACCTCGCGCCCGGGATCGCGGAAGGTGCCCGCGAGCATGACCATGAGCCCGCTGCTGTCCGCGGCCCGCATCACGCCGCCCGCGATGGTCGCGAAGTACGGATCGGACACATCGTGACAGACCACCCCGACCGTCCGATGTGTCCCGCCGGCCAAGGCCCGGGCGTGCGCGTTGGGCGCGTAGGACAGTTCCGCCGCGGCCGAGACGACCCGGTCGCGCAGGTCCGTCCGCACCGAGGTCGTGCCGTTGAGCACCCGCGAAGCCGTGGCGAGGGACACGCTCGCGCTGCGCGCCACCTCTTCCAGCGTCACGTGCGGCCGCGGCTTCATCGCTCCTCCAAGGTGCCTTCTCGGGCATAGTGGCGTCATGCTCGGTCTGTACCCGGAAATCGAACCCTACGACCACGGGATGCTGCCGGTGGGCGACGGAAACGTTATCTATTGGGAGGAGTGCGGGAGCCCTGAGGGCAAGCCGGTCGTGTTCCTGCACGGCGGCCCGGGCAGCGGCGCGTCCACCCGCCACCGGCGGCTGTTCGACCCCGAGCGCTACCGGATCGTCTTGTTCGACCAGCGCGGCTGCGGGCGCAGCACGCCGCACTGCAGCACCCCGGAGGCCGACCTCGCGGTCAACACCACCTGGCACCTGGTCGCGGACATGGAACGGCTGCGGGAGGACCGCGCCATCGAAACCTGGCAGCTCTTCGGCGGCTCGTGGGGCAGCGTGCTCGCTCTCACCTACGCCGAGGCGTACCCACACCGCGTCAGCGAGCTGGTGTTGCGCGGCGTCGCGACGCTTCGGGTGAAGGAGCTGCAATGGCTCTTCGGCGGCGGCGCGGGCTGCCTGTTCCCCGAAGCCTGGTCCCGGTTCCTGGCGCCGGTGCCGTACGCGCGCCGCGGCGAGAACCTGATCGAGGTCTATCACGAACTGCTCCACCACCCGGACCCCGAACTGCACGGACCGGCCGCCGTCGCCTGGAGCCGGTGGGAAGGCGAGACGGTGAAGTTCACGCCCCAGGAGGAGGTCGTCGCCGCCTTCACCGAGCCCGGGTTCGCGCTCGCCATCGCCCGGATCGAGAACCACTACTTCCGCCACGGCGGCTGGCTCGCCGACGACCAGCTGATCCGCGAGGCCGGCAAGCTCACCGGTGTCCCGTGTGTACTCGTGCAGGGCCGGTACGACGCCGTCACCCCGGCCACCACCGCGTGGGAGCTGGCCCAGGTGCTCCCGACCGCCGAACTGAAGATGATCGACGCCGCCGGCCACGCCTTCGACGAACCCGGCCTCCTGCACGAGCTGATCAGCGCGACCGACCGGTTCGCCGCAGGCTGACCGTGCTTGCGCCGGTCTTGGGACAACGCCGCCCCGCGCACCAAGATCGCACCCTGACCGCGACCGGTCGCCCTGACCGAGGCCCAGAACCCGGACCGCTGCCGTGACCTGGCCGAACCGGCACCGTGACCGGCTGGGCCGCCGCCGTGACCGGCTGGGCCGCCACCGTGCGCCGGGCGAACCGGCACCGTGACCGGCTGTACTGCCGCCGTGACCTGGGGAACCGGCACCGTGACTGGCTGGACTGCCGTCGTGACCGGATGCGATCGCACCGTCGCCGAGACCGGATCGAGCCGTGGTGCGCCGCCACCGTGGGCGGCCGGGCCGCCACCGTGACCGGCTGGGCCGCCACCCGGACTTGACCGACGCCTAGCCCAAACCTGGCCGGGCCTCGTCGTTGGCTTCTTCGCACAAGCCGTCACCATCGCTGCCTGAGGTCGACGGCGGTGTGATCCGCGCCGCGTCCGGTGGCGAGGGGCACCGATCGGCGTTCGAATCGGCTACGAATAGCGGTTATGGCGCTGTTGAACCGGACGCGGGAACGCTGGAACCGGCTGGAGTCGGCGGCTCCCGAGGGCGAGCTGCTGACCTTCCGGCAGATGGAGGTCTACGGCCGGCGGTTCGCGCGCCGCGGCCGCGGCGCGTGGTACAGCGTGGCGATCGAAGTGATCTGGCAGTTCCTCGTGCTGTTCTCCCGGTTCCGGGTGCGGGGGGCCGGGCACATCCCGGCCTCGGGTGGGGTGCTGGTCGCTTCGAACCACCTTTCGTTCGCGGACCCCGCGACGGCGACCGCTTTCTGCCTCGCGGCCGGGCGGGTACCGCGCTACCTCGCGAAGTCGAGCCTCTGGAAGGCGCCGGTAGTGGGGCGGATCATGCTATCGGGGCGGCACATCCCGGTCTACCGCGGCGCGGCCACCGCGTCCGGTGCCTACCGTGACGCGGTGGTGGCGGTCCGTGCAGGCGAGTGCGTCGCGATCTTCCCAGAATCCACGTTTTCGAAGGATCCGGACGGCTGGCCGATGAAGGGCAAGACCGGAGCCGCGCGCATCGCGCTGGAGACCGGGGTGCCGGTCGTCCCGCTCGCCAACTGGGGTACCCACCATCTGCTGCCCGCCACGGCGTGGTTCCCGCGCGGCATCCCGCGCAAGACCGTGGACCTCGTCGCCGGTCCGCCGGTTGACCTCTCGGACCTGCGCGACGCCAAGCTCACCCGCGTCGTGCTGGACGAGGCGACCGCGCGGATCATGGCCGCGATCACCGAACTGCTGGCCGGGATCCGCGGCGAGCAGCCCCCTGCGAACCGGGTCTGAGACACCGGCCCGGCAGCCCCTGGGGCGAGCACGGTCACGCTCCTCCACCGCCCGGAGGGGAGTAGATTTCGACCTATGAGTGCACACTATGACGTCGTGGTGCTGGGGGCCGGGGTCGGCGGGTACGTAGCAGCTATCCGGGCGACCCAGCTGGGGTTGAGCGCCGCCGTCGTGGAGGAGAAGTACTGGGGCGGGGTGTGCCTGAACGTCGGCTGCATCCCGTCGAAAGCGCTGCTGCGCAACGCCGAACTGGCGCACATCGTGACGCAGGAGGCCAAGACCTACGGCATCTCCTCCGACGGGGAGATCCGCTTCGACTACACCGCCGCGTACGAGCGCAGCCGGAAGGTGGCTGACGGCCGCGTCAAGGGTGTGCACTTCTTGATGAAGAAGAACAAGATCACCGAGTACGACGGTCACGGCACGTTCGTCGACGCGCACACCCTCGAAGTCAACGGCGAGCAGCTCACCTTCGACCACTGCGTGGTGGCCACCGGTGCGACCGCGCGGCTGCTGCCCGGCACCGCGCGCAGCGAGCGCGTGGTGACCTACGAGCAGCAGATCATGGAGAGCGACCTGCCGGGCAGCATCGTGATCGCCGGGGCCGGCGCGATCGGCGTCGAGTTCGCCTACGTGCTGCACAACTACGGTGTGGACGTGACCATCGTCGAGTACCTCGACCGGATGGTGCCGCTGGAGGACGCGGAGATCTCGGCGGAGCTGCTGAAGCGCTACCGCAAGCTCGGCATCAAGGTGCTGACCTCCACGAAGGTCGAGGCTATCGACGATTCGGGCGGCAAGGTCCACGTCACCGTCTCCCAGGACGGTGCGAAGCAGGTGCTGGAGGCCGACAAGGTCATGCAGGCCATCGGGTTCAAGCCGAATGTCGAGGGTTACGGACTGGAGAACACCGGCGTCGGGCTGACCGAGCGCGGCGCCATCTCCGTGGACGGCCGCGGCCGCACGAACGTGCCCCACATCTTCGCGATCGGCGACGTGACGGCGAAGCTCATGCTGGCCCACGCCTCCGAGTCGATGGGCGTGGTGGCGGCCGAGACCATCGCCGGCGCGGAGACCATGGAGCTGGACTTCGTGATGATCCCGCGCGCCACCTACTGCCAGCCCCAGATCGCCAGCTTCGGCTGGACCGAGGCCCAGGCCCGGGAGCAGGGCTTCGACGTCCAGGTGGCCAAGTTCCCCTTCACCGCCAACGGCAAGGCCCAGGGCCTCGGCGAACCGGGCGGCTTCGTCAAGCTCATCAGCGACGCCACCCACGGCGAGCTGCTGGGCGGGCACCTGATCGGCCCGGAGGTGACCGAGCTGCTGCCGGAGCTGACCCTGGCCCAGCAGTGGGACCTCACGGTGCACGAGGTGGCTCGCAACGTGCACGCCCACCCGACTTTGGGCGAGGCGGTGAAGGAAGCCGTGCACGGGCTGGCCGGACACATGATCAACATGTGACCGTGAACCTGCCCTGACCTGCTTTTTCGTAGTTTGGGGCCGGTGACAGGCCGTGGCCGAGCCGTCGAGCGGTTCGATCATTGGCGGAGAGCTGTCGGGCGCTTCCCTGAAGAAGCCGCCGACAGCTTTCCGCACTCGGATGGGGCCGTTCGGCCGGAGATGTACGGACGCTGAGTCCTCGTGATCCGGCACTGCATACGCGCTGCCGTGGGCGTACCGCCGCGGCTTGGCGCGACCGCTCAAGCCCTTGAGCCTCAACGATCTGGCCGTCGATGTTGTCCAAGACGAGCACGCTTCTCGAAGATCAGGCGAGGGTCTCGCGCACTGATGGCCAGTCATCAGGCACCTCCTGTTTCGAAATTCGACTCCGGTGGTTCCGGAGATCTTCGGACGCTAACCACGGTCACCGACAAAACCCGATCGGCAACGTGCCCCGGGCGCGGGACCGTCCGGATCGTGCGACAAGAAAGCGTTGCAGGATAACGAGAAAAACTCCGGGCTTCACCGAATCGGGTGGACCCGAATTCCTGCGCAAATATCTGGCGAAGCATCGATCTTCCAGTTGCCGCCCCGGAGCTTCAGCCCTCGGCGAAGGCGCGGTTCGGCTGGGACAGCGAACTGCCCCAGTGGTGTTCACCGACGCCGTGGCGAAGGCGGCGATCGCGTCGCTCCCGCCGCTGACCGGTGAGTAGTCGCACTGGCGTGACACCGTTCCGGAACTCGTTCCGCTCGGCTCAGCTGGGTCGTCCCAGCATGTGGAAGCGCCGATGATCCAAACTTTGGTCGGTGTTCACCGCCGGGCCCGCTCCTTAGATTCACCTGATCAAGGCCGGTGCTCGACCGGCTCCGCAATCGCGCGCCCGGCGCGTTCAGCCAGGGAGTACTCGGATGGTGAGATTCAGGCGGGTTGCCGCGCGCTCGGTGCCTCTCGCGGTGGGCGCGTTGCTGCTCACGGCCGGGGTGTCCTCCGCCCAGACTTCGGCGGCCGACGCGGCCACGGCACGTACCGAGGCCGGGATCAACGCGTTGCAGGGCATCAAGAAGACGTTGACGCCGGCCGAGCTCAAGCAATCGAGCCAGCTCGTGGTGGAGAAGCGCTTGCGGGCGGACCGGACGCTGGCCGCCGCCCTTCCCGGTTACCAGTCCGGTCTCGCGGTCGGCCCGTCCGGCACGGTTTCCGTGGACATCGACAGCACCGCCGGCCCGGCTGTTTCGCGCGCCGTCCAGGCGGCCGGCGGCACGGTCCGCTCTGCTACGCCGGGCGGTGCCGTGCGCGCCGACCTGCCGCTGTCCGCTGTGGACGCGATCGCCTCGCGCGGTGACGTCAGCACCGTTGCGCCTGCGGTGCAGGCGATGACGTGGAACGAGTCCGACCCGCAGCAGCAGCGTCGGCAGCTAGCCGCGAAGGCGGTCGCCGCCACTCAGGTGTCCGAAGGGGACAAGGCGCACGGTGCCGACACTGCGCGCACGAAGTACGGCGTGAACGGCACCGGCGTCAAGGTGTGCGTGCTCTCCGACGGCGTCGACTCGCTGTCGAAGTCGCAGACCGCGGGTGAGCTGCCCACCGTCGACGTGCTGTCCGGTCAGGCCGGCAGCGGCGACGAGGGCACCGCCATGCTGGAGATCGTGCACGATCTGGCGCCGGGCGCGACGCTCGGGTTCGCGACCGCTTTCGGCAGCGAAGCGGGCTTCGCCGCGAACATCCGCGCGCTGCGCACCCTCGGCAAGTGCACCGTGATCGTGGACGACGTCGCCTATTTCGACGAGTCACCGTTCCAGGACACGCAGGTCGCCCAGGCCGTCAACGACGTCACGGCCGCCGGCGCGCTGTACTTCTCCTCGGCCGGTAACTCCGGCAACCTGACCGACGGCTCCAGCGGCTACTACGAGGGCGACTTCCGCGCCTCGGACACCGCACTGCCGGGTGTGACCGGTACGCCGCACGACTTCGACCCCGGCAGCGCCACCCAGACCAGCGACGCGCTGTCCCCGAACTCGCTGGGTCGGCCGGTGACGCTGTTCTGGTCCGACCCGTGGGGCAAGTCCGCCAACGACTACGACCTCTACATCCTCAACTCCTCCGGCAGCGTGGTCGCCTCCAGCACGAACAAGCAGACCGGCACTCAGAACCCCTACGAGAGCGCGACCGTGCCCAGCACCGGCTCGGGTTACCGCGTCGCCGTGGTGAAGACCAGCGGCGCCGACCGGTTCATCGCGCTGAACGTGATCCGCGGCCGGTTCGTGGACTCGGGCTCGCTCAAGGCGTTCAGCACAGCGGGGGTGACCTCGGGCCATTCGGCGGCGGCCGCGGCGTTCAGCGTGGCGGCGGCTCCGGCGGCGACGGCGTTCGGCCGGGCGCTTGAGGCCGGTGACCCGGCGAACCCGACCGGCCCGTATCCCGGTCTGTTCAGCGCATCGAGCAAGTGGGAGCGCTTCAGTTCCGACGGTCAGCGTCACCTGTTCTACGCCGCCGATGGCACCGAGCTGACCCCCGGCAACGTCTCCTCGACCGGCGGCGCGACCCGGGCCAAGCCGGACATCACGGCGGCGGACGGTGTCGCCACGTCGGTGCCGAACTTCCAGCCGTTCTACGGCACGTCGGCCGCGGCCCCGCACGCCGCGGCGATCGCCGCCCTGCTGCTGTCCGGAAAGCCCACCGCGACCCCGGCCGAGATTCGCACGGCGCTGGTCTCGACCGCGATCGATCTGGGCGCGCCCGGCTACGACGCGGTGACCGGGAACGGCGTGATCATGGCCGGCCCCGCGCTGGCCGCGCTGGGGGTCGCCGCGAAGTAGTTTTTCGTTGTCCCGCAAGGCGGCCCGGTGAGCACAGCGCTCACCGGGCCGTTTTTGTCGGAGTGCCTCGATAGGGTCCTCGACAGACCCGGACAACGAAGGGAGGTGGCCCGGTGGAGTTCGAATTCGCGCTCGGCGGCGAGCTGTGGTTCTGGCGTGGTCCGGCGCCCTGGTACTTCGTCACCGTGCCGGAGGAGGAATGCCGGCTCCTGCGGGCGGAGTCGGGTTCGGTGAGCTACGGCTGGGGCATGATCCCGGTCCGGGCTCGGATCGGGTCCAGCACCTGGTCGACTTCGTTGTTCCCGAAGGACGGGCGTTACGTCGTGCCGGTGAAGGCCGCGGTGCGCCGGGCCGAAGGTCTGGAAGCGGGCGACGTCCCGAGCGTGCAGCTGGCGATTCGAGCGTGAGGGGGTGATTTCGATGATGCTGGTGGGGTTGATGGTGCTCGTGGTGCTGGGGTCGGCCGGCTGGAGCCGGGGAGTTTCGGTGGCCGGACCGAGCGGTGGCCCGGCTGCCGGGCGTGACGAAGTTCGGTCACCGGTCCGGCCCAGTGTCGGACCATGGTCGGGCGGCCTGGCTGCGCGCTGGTTCGGTCACCGGGGATCGGCCGATGGTCGGAGGTGGATTCCCCGGTGGCCGAGGCCTTGTCCCGGTTCGGCCATCAGGAGGTGGAAGGCCGAAAGTCTCTCGCCGATCCGTTGGTGCCCGCGCACCACGAGCCCGGCCGTGGCCAGGGCGCGTTCGAGGTCCGCCACCGGGCGTAGCCGGAGACCGTGGCCGGTGAGGGGTGCCTTGGCCATCGCGGCCGGGTTGCCGATGACGAATGGGCTGCCCGGGGCCGGTATCCGGGCAATCTCTTCGGAAGCCGGGGCCAGGTCCGGTACGAAGTACACCGTGTTGGCCGTGATCACGGTCGTCACGGCGGCGTCGGGCAGCGGCGACGCGGTCAGGCTGCCCTTGTGCAGGACGAGGCGTCCCGCGGTGCGGTTCGTGGGGAACGCCCGGCGGGCGCGGGCAAGCATCGTGGCCGCGCCGTGCACGGTGCCGCCGTTCGTGGCCTGGAGCAGCAGGCCGAGGCCGCCGCCGAAGCCGATGTCCAGCGCCGTTTCGCCCGGCGTACCGCCAGTGCCTCGACCGCCGTCGTCACGCGGCCGCGGTTGGTGCGGTTGAGCAGCCGGGCGACGGTATGGGCCGCGCAGCCCGATCGAGCGACCCGGCTGTCGGGCGATCCCGGCGAGCAGGGTGTCTCGTGGTCCCATCAGCGTAGTCTGCGAAATTTCGGGAGGAGAACGGTATGACCGGCAAAACGGCGGTGGTCACCGGGGCGGGCTCCGGGCTGGGCCGGCGGATCGCCCGTGCGCTGCTCGGCTCGGGTCACCGGGTGGCGCTGGCCGGGCGTCGCGCGGAGGCGCTGCGGGAGACTGCGAACGGGGACGCGAACGCGCTGGTCGTCCCGGTCGACGTCGCGGAACCCGGGGCGGTGGAGGGGCTGTTCGCGGCCGTGCGTGACCAGTGGGGCCGGCTCGATCTGCTGGTCAACAACGCCGGTGTGTCCGCCGGTGGCACGGTCGCGGACCTGTCGGTGGAGGACTGGCGCCGCACCGTCGACACGAATCTCACCGGTATGTTCCTGTGCGCGCAGCAGGCTGTGCGCCTGATGCGCGACCAGGATCCGCAGGGCGGCCGGATCATCAACAACGGTTCGATCTCCGCGCACGTCCCGCGTCCGGCCAGTGTCGCCTACACCGCGACCAAGCACGCGGTGACCGGACTGACCCGCTCGATCTCCCTCGACGGCCGGGCCTGGAACGTCGCGTGTGGACAGATCGACATCGGCAACGCGGCCACCGAGATGACCGGGCCCATGGCCTCCGGTGTCCCGCAGGCCGACGGGCACCTGGCCGCGGAACCGACGTTCGACGCCGGCCACGTGGCCGACGCGGTGCTGTACATGGCGGCGCTGCCCCTGGATGCCAATGTCCAGTTCCTCACCATCACGGCCACTACGATGCCGTTCATCGGGCGGGGGTGAGTCAGGGGATCACGCGCCGGCGGCGGAACTCGTCGAAGAGGCGGTAGAACATCTGCTCGGTCTCCACGTAGGAGTGGAACCCGGCGCGCCGGGACTTCGAGGAGTCGGCGAACACGTCGTAGTCCCAGGAAAACACGAAGTCACCGAAACCCCAGGCGGACACTTCGGCGTAGGCGGGCGTGAGGCCGTGCTCGGCCGCCAATTCAGTCCACAGTGGAGCTTTGTCGGCCATCACGACCGCCAGTGACATGGGCAGCGGTGGTGCCACTTCCAGCTCGAAGTAGGCGGCGATCTTGGGCCACAGCTCGCTCCAGCGGAACAGATCGCCGTTGGCGATGTTGTAGGCCTGGTCGGCGGTCGAGGTCGCGGCCCAGACCGTTGCCTCGGCCAGCAGGCGGGCGTCGGTCATCTCCAGCAGGCTGGTGTACGCGCCCGGGCGGCCGGGAAAGCGCAGGGGCAGGCCGAGCTTCTTCGAAATCGACGCGTACACCGCGATCACCAGGGCCAGGTTCATCGGGTTGCCCAGTGTCGTGCCGCCGACCACGGACGGGCGGATCGCCGACCACGACCAGGGCCGGCCGGCGCGGCGGCGTTCGAGGAAGGTTTGCTGGTCGACGTTGAACTCGGGCGGCATGTGGCCCGCGTCGGTCTCGCGCGCGGGCGTCTTGAACGGGCCGAGGTGGGCGCCGTAAACCTTGTAACCCTGCATCAGGCTCACGTGCCGCAGCCCGGGTGCGGCCGGTTCGAGGCCGTTCACCAGGTTCTCGAGCATCGCCAGGTTGGGTGGTACGAGCTCGGCCCAGGTCGGGCGGTCCTGGTAGGCGGCGTAGAAGAGGTGGGTCACGTCGCCGGCGTCCGCCAGCTTCGCGCGGGTGTCGGCGGCGTCGAGCAAGTCGACGGCGATGGTGCCGGGGCCGCCCCGGCGCGACAGGCCGACGACGTCCCAGTCATCAAGGCCGCCCAGGTGCTCGATCAGGTTCCGGCCGATGATCCCGTTCGCCCCGGCGACCAGGGCGACGTTCCGCGTTGTGCTCATGGCTCGATCCTGGAGCCGATTCGGGCATGAGTCCAAGGCTTAGTTTTCACGGTTGCGATAAGATTCGTGCATGGCCAGCTTGCGGCAGCTCGAGTACCTCGTCACGGTCGTCGACACGGGTTCGTTCACCCGGGCGGCCGAACAGCTACACGTGACGCAACCGGCCCTTTCACACCAGGTGCGGGCGTTGGAGCAGACCGTCGGCGGCCCGCTGCTGGAGCGGCTGCCACGCGCGGTGCGGCTGACGCCGATGGGCCGGGCGATGCTGCCCCACGCGCGGGCTGCACTGGCCGACGCCGAGCGTGCCCGGTGCGCGGCCCGGCAGGCCGGGGGTTTGATGGCCGGTGAGCTGCTGGTCGCGACCGTTTACTCGGTGAGCCTCGGCGTGCTGCCGCCGGCGCTTCGGGTCTGGCGCCGTGAACGGCCGGAAGTGGATGTGCGCCTGTTCGAGTACCGCCACGCCGCGGAACTGCGCGAGGCGATGGCGGCGGGGGAAGCCGATGTGGCGATCGGCCCGGTTCCCGGGGACTGGGACGGGCCGGTGCGTGACCTCGGTACGGAGGAGTTCGTGGTGGTTCTCCCCATCGACGGGGCGTCCGAGCCGAGCGCGGACGGAACTGTCGACCTGGCCTCGCTGGCCGATTGCGCGTGGGTGCACTATGCGCCCGGGCACGGTCTCGCCGAGCTGGTCGACCGGGCCTGTGCCGAAGCGGGTTTCCGGCCGCGGCCCGCGGTGCGCACGGAGCAGACCGCGGCGGCGCCGATCCTGGCGGCGGCGGGCCTCGGACCGGCGCTGGTGCCCGCGGACGTCCTGCCGTCGCGGTTCGAGGGGCGGGTGCTGCGGCCGTCCACCCCGGTCCGCCGCCGCCTGGTGGCTTACACCCGGCCGGGGCCGGATCCGCTGACCTCGGGGTTCGTCGAGGTGCTGGCGGAGCACGCGACCGTTTGACGGCTCAGGTCGCGAGTGTGGACGCGGTGACGCCGGAGAAACAGGCGGGCTGAGGCGCCGGGGTGCCCGGCGGTGGTTGCTGGGACGCGCGGCCGAGTCGGTGCCCGTGATCGGTGACGGCTCGGGCGGTGAGGCCGCCCAGGCTGATACCGGGAACGATGGCAGTTCAGTTCGCGAGCCCGGCCGAGTTGATGCCGGTAAGTGGTGACGGTTCAGGTGGCGGGCTGCCGAGTGCGGGTGAGCGGTGGCGGTTCGGTTCGCGAGCCCGGCCGAGTCGATACCGGTGAGCGATGACGGTTCAGGCGGACAGGCCGAGTACCAGTGAGCGATGACGGTTCAGGCGGCGATCTGCCCGAGTGCCGGTGAGTGGTGACGGTTCACATCGCGAGCCCGGCCAGGTCGAGGCCCGCGAACGGTGTCGCGGTGACCTCGTGCACCCGTGGCGACCAGACGGCATGGCCGTGGCCGGTCCACAGTGGCACCACCGGCAGGTCGCGCAGTAGCTGGTTCTCGGCGACGCGGTAGAGCTGCCCGGCCTCCTCGGGGGTGGCGGCGGACTCGGCCGCCGCGAGGTCCTGCGTGAATCCCGGGTCCTGGTAACCCGATGCCGCGGCCAGACCGGTCAGCAGCTCCGCCGGACTCGGGGTGGCCGCCTTCAGTTCCATTGTGGACGGACTTTCCAGCGGTCCGTCCGAGGGCTTGGGCCGAGCGGTCACGGGCACGCCGAGCGTCTTGCTCAGACCTGCGGTCAGCGAATTCGTCCAGGCGCCGGTCCCGGTGTCGAAGTAGACCGTGGCCGGGCCGGTGAAGCCGGCCTGGGTGAGCAGCCCTTTCGCGGCGGGCGCGTCGAACGAGCAAGGCCGGCAGGTGCCGGTGCGCCGGCCGGGGGCGTCGGCGGGCGGCAGCAGAGCCACGGCCGGGTCGACCTGGTGGGCGAGCGGGCCGTCCTCCAGCTCCTGCCGGTTGGCAGCCAGCGCGAAGGCGTGCCGCAGGGTGGCGTCGGCGAATCGGGGCGCGCGTACCGGGAACACGAGGTAACCGGCTTCGGGCAGAGGCCAGGTGGTGTGCCGGTCGGCGAAGTCGGTGTGCATCGCCTCGTGCCGCTCGCCCGGCACCGAGGTCACGAGGTCGAGTGAACCGGCGCGGACCTCGTCGTACTGCTCGACCGGGTCGCCGACCCGCAGGTCGATCTCATGGGCCCGGCCCGGCTCCGGGGTCACGCGCGCGAGCCGGCCGCCGGTACCGGGCGCCCAGCCGTCGGCCAGGCGGTACGGACCGTTGCCGACCGGGTGGCGGGCGAAACCGTTCCAGTCGCGGGAGGCCAGCACGGACGCGGGCAGCGGCACCAGTCCCGGCGCCGAGAGCAGTGCGGGTACCTGGCCGGACGGCCGGTCGAGGTCGATCCGGATCGTCGCCGGGTCCGGGGCGGAGATCTCCTTGGCGCGCAGGGATTCGGTCAGCACCGGGGTGGCGGCCCAGTTCTCCGCCGCCACCGCCTTCCAGGTGTCCACATAAGACTCCGCGGTGACCGGGGTGCCGTCGTGGAACCGGCCACCGCTGCGCAGCCGCACGGTCCAGTGCACGCGGTCCGCGCTGGTGATCGACTCGGCCGCGCGCGGGGTGAGCCGGCCGGAAGCCGGGTCGAAGTCGGCCAGCGGCGTCCAGAGGGCCCCGGTGATAAGGCGCCCGGACTGATCGTCGACGTCGGCGGGCAGCAGCGTGCCCGGCTCCGGCAGGCCGACCGCCAGCGCACCGGACCGGGCCGGTGCGGCGGCGGTGCAGGCGGCGAGGGCGGTGCAGGCGGTGAGCGCCACGGCCGCGGCGGCGAGCAGGACGAGCGGACGCGAACGCATGGTGCCTTACTACCAGTCCTTCGGGACTAAAGACGGTTGTGTCCGGTTGATTACCGTCTTACGGTTCAATCGTCCGGCTGGGCGTTCTGGGAGGTATGCGCGTGCGTCGCTGGTGGCTCCGCCCGGTGGTGGCTCTGACGACGGTGGTCGCGACGCTGGTCGCCACCGGCCTGCCCGCCGGGGCCTGCGGTGAGGACGACAAGCCGGCGGCGCCGGTCAGGCACACCGCCGGTGATCCGGGAGCGGTGAAGGGGGTTCGCGCGGTCGGGAACGTGCCCGACGCGCAAGGGGCCATCTCGGCGAACTTCCTGCAGTACGGCCGACGCGACGTGATGGTGGTGTCCGGCGAGTTCGGTCTCAAGGTCTACGACCTGACCGGGAACCCGGCCGCGCCGAAGGCGATCGGGCAGGTCAGCCTGCCGGACCTGTGGGAGACCGAGGACACCGAGGTGGACGCCCGGCGCAAGCTGGTCTTCCTCTCCCGCGACCCGCGCGCCTTCGACGGGAACACGCACAACGGCGAGTCCGGGATCTACGTCGTCGACGTTTCGCGGCCGGAGTCACCGAAGATCCTGAGCTACGTCCGCGTGCCGGCCGGGCACACCACCAGCTGCGTCGACGACTGCCGCTACCTGTGGACCGGCGGGCCCGCCAAGGCCGACGACCAGCCCGCCGACTGGGGCGGCCGCCCGGTGTGGGTCACCGACGTCCGCGACCCGCGCCATCCGAAGGTCCACCCGGACCCGATCGAGCTGGCCCGCAACGACGGCAAGACCGACTACGTGCACGACGTGCAGGTGGACGCCGCCGGTGTCGCCTGGGTTTCCGGGCGCGGCGGCGTGCGCGGCTACTGGACCTCCGGCCTGCACCGCGACCCGGTGCAGGGCCGCTTCCGCCGCGCCACGGCCGACGCCCCGGTGCCCTACGCCGGCGGTGGGGTGGCCGAGACCGCCGCGCCCTCGCGGTTCATGCACAACAGCTTCCACCCGGTCGGCCCCGGCGCGGACGGAGCCTGGCGCGGCCACGACCTGCTGTACGCCACGGAGGAGAACTTCGTGGACGGCTGCGCGGGCGACGGCGTCCTGACCATCTCGTCGCTGGTCGGCTCCTACCACGGCGAGGGCTGGCGCTCGACCCCGTCGGCGCCGTTCCGGCTGCAGAGCATCGGCACCTGGAGCGTCGAAGGCCAGGAAGGCAGCGACCCCGCCTCCGACGACTGCTCCGCCCACTACTTCGACCTGCGCGGGCACGTGCTGGTGCAGTCGTTCTACGCGCAGGGCACCCGGTTCCTGGACGTCAGCGATCCGACCGCCCCGCGCCAGATCGCCTACTTCCGCCCGGCCGACGCCAGCTCGTGGGCCCCGTACTGGCACGACGGATACGTGTACGTGGCGGACCACACGCGTGGCGTGGACATCCTGAAGCTCACCGCTTGAGCCGCTGGCCGAGGAAGAGCGCCGCGCGGTCGAGCGCTTCGTCGGCTTCGTCGAGCACACCGGCGAACGACTGGAACACGTGCGGCACGCCGGCGACGACGTCCAGGATCACGTCCACCTCGGCGTCCCGGGCGCGGGCGGCCAGGCGAGTGGAGTCGTCCAGGAGGATCTCGTCGGTGCCCACCTGCAGCAGCATCGGCGGAAATCCGGTCAGGTCGGCGACGAGAACGGGGCTGAGCAGCTCCTGGAGCGGGTCTTGGCCCCCGAAGTACATCTCGCCGGTCGGCTTCAGGCCCTCGCGCGTGAGGATCGGGTCGATCCCGTCCTTGGTCTCGAAGCTCTCGCCGCTCCGGGTGGCGTCGAGCCCGGGGGAGAAGGCCACGATCGCCGCGGGCAGCGGCAATCCCGCCGCGCGAGCCGCGAGGCAGGTCGTGACCGACAGCCCGCCGCCGGCGGAATCCCCGGCGAACGCGATGGCCGAAGGGTCCTCGCCGCTTTCGAGCAGGGCCCGGTAGGCGGCCACGCAGTCCTCGATCCCGGCCGGGAACGGGTGCTCGGGAGCGAGCCGGTAGTCCAGCGAAAACGCCCGGAAGCCGGTCCGGGCCACCAGGTTCCCGGTCAGCGACATCGCGGTCTCGGGCGAGCCGACGACGAAGGAGCCGCCGTGGAAGTACAGGATCGTCCCGGCCCGCGGCGGCGCGGCCGGCTCGACCAGCACGGCCCGGCGGTCACCCAGGGTCGCCTCCGTGGTCCGGATCCCCTCCGGCACGAGCATCGAGGCCATCAGCTCCGCGAACCCCGCGCGGAACTCCTCGACCGACTCCTGGTTCATGGTGTTCGGCCGGCGCAGCATCTCGGCGATCTTCGCGCGCTGCTCTTTGCTCATCGGTGTTCCTTCCGCAAGTAGATGCCAGTACAGTATATGCCGTGGCATCTACTTTCCACCCTCAGTCCTGGTTCGCCGACCTGGTCCGCTGCGAGACGCGGCTGTACAACGCGCTCAACGACCGGCTGCGCGAGCGGCACGGAATCGTCACGTCGCAGTACGAGTTCCTGCACTACCTGCGGGAGCACCCCGGGGCGCGGGTGGCCGACCTCGCGGCCGAGTTCGCCATCGGGATCGGCTCGACCAGCAAGGGGATCGACCGCCTGGAGCGGTGCGGCTGGGTCGCCCGGCAGCCGAACCCGGCCGACCGCCGTTCGTCGCTGCTGGTCTTGACCGGCGAGGGCGTGAACCTGGTCGACGCGGCTGAGCAGACCTTCGCCGGACGGCTGACCGAACTGCTCGAAGGTGTGCTGGACCCGGCGCAGGTGGAGGCCGGGGCGCAGATCTTCTCGTTGCTACGCGGGGCGTTGGAGCGTGACCAGGTCGGCACGCCCACGGGCTAAGGCGTGTCTGACAATGCTTTGGTCCAGGTGATCACGGCCGTGAAGGACGACTGCTGATCGGTAGATGGTGGCCGACTTGTCCTAGCGAGTGGCCAGTCCCCGCCACTGCTTGAGTAGGTTGAAGCGGCGTTCGACGACGTTGCGGCCGCGGTAGTCGACCGGATCGAAGGCGGGCGGTCGTCCGCCGCGGGAACCGTGGCGTGTGCGGTGCCCGACCTGATCAGCTGGCTCGGGGATCACCGCGACGATCCCGCGGTCACGCAGATACCCGCGGATCGCCCGCGGGGAGCAGGCCTTGTCACCACGGACACGCTCAGGCCGGGTCCGGGCTCGGCCACGCCCGCCCCGACGGATCGCCAGGTGCCGCATCAAGTGCGGAAACATCGGGGAGTCCCCTGCCTGGCCGGGACCGGCCGACGTCACCAGCGGCCGGGCGTTCCCGTCGACGAGGTGGTGCACTGTGGTGCTCCAGCCGCCGCGGGAGCGGCCGATCGCGTGGTCAGGCGGCTCGGCGCGTAGATCCGTGTAGTTCGACCCAGCCCCCGGTGGGGCGGGTGATGGTGGTGGCGTGCTGATGCGCCCGCGCGATCCACCAAGCCGGCCGCGTCGGCTTCGGCGAGCAGGCGCTGCAGCACGGTGTCCCAGGTTCCGTCGCCGGCCATACGGCGGTGCCAGGTCCAGATCGTCTGCCACGGAACGAACACCGCAGGCACATCCTGCCACGTCAGCCCGCACCGATAGCGGTAGATGATTCCTTCGACCATCGCCCGGGCGGGGGAGAACGGACGGCCACGCTTACCGGCGCGAGCTGGCAGCAGGTCCTCGATCAACACCCACTGAGCATGCGAGAGCAACCGGAATCTCGACACGCCTGGCAGCATCACAGCCGTCAGACGAATCATTTGTCAGACACGGGCTAGGAGCTGCCCGGAGTTGCCGTCCTGGGTCCATAACCGCAGCCGCACATGCGCGGTCCTCCACGGGCTGGCCCCGCCCCGGAACACCGGAGCGGGGCCGAGGCTCAGGAACGCAGCCAAACCGCCGTGTCCGTCGGCAGCCGTCCCCCGGTCAAGGGGCCGCTGGCGAGCAGGATTCCCGTGTGCTCGGGCAGGGGCACCGGAGCCGCCGAGAAGTTCAGCAGGAACACGAAACCCGGCGCCCGTGAGAAGGCCAGCACCTCCGGTCCCGCGTCGAGCCACGTCACCGCTGGCTCGCCGAGGGCCGGCCGCAGGGCGAGGCCGCGGCGGTAGAGCGACAGCATCGAGTCCGGGTCGCCGGCCTCGGCTTCCGCTGTGTACGAAGCCCACTCCGCCGGCTGGGGAAGCCACGACTCACCCGTGCCGAAGCCGAACGGGGCGGCCTCGCCGGACCACGGGATCGGCACCCGGCAGCCGTCCCGGCCCGGGTCGGCGCCCTGGGTCCGGGCCCAGACCGGGTCCTGGCGCAGGCCGGGCGGAAGGTCTTCGACCTCCCACAGGCCCAGCTCCTCACCCTGGTAGACGTACAGCCCGCCGGGCAGTGAAAGCGTGAGCAACGCGGCCGCGCGGGCTCGGCGGGTGCCGAGCCCGCGGTCGACCGGTGTCCCGTGTAGACGGTCGGCGAAGGCGAAACCCGTGTCGCCCGCGCGTCCGTACCGCGTGACGTGCCGGGTGACGTCGTGGTTCGACAGCACCCACGCCGCCGGGGCGCCCACCTCCTCGTGCGCGCGCAGGGTGCGCGAGACGACGTCACGCAAGCGGCCGGGGTCCCACGGGCAGGTCAGGAAGTCGAAGTTGAACGCCGAATGCAGCTCGTCGCGGCGCAGGTACCGGGCCGCGCGCGACATCTCGGGCAGCCACATCTCGCCGACCAGGATCTTCTCGCCCGGGTAGCTGTCGGAGATCTTGCGCCAGGAGCGGTAGATCTCGTGCAGCCCCTCCTGGTCGGAGAACGGCGTCTCGTCGCCGTCCTCGACGTCGGGCAGCGCCGGGTCCTTGACCAGGCCGTCGGCGACGTCGATGCGGAACCCGTCCACCCCGCGGTCGAACCAGAACCGCAGCACGTCCTCGAACTCCGCGCGGATGTCCTGGTTGTCCCAGTTGAAGTCCGGCTGACGCGAGCTGTACAGGTGCAGGTACCACTCGCCGGGGGTGCCGTCGGCCTCGGTCACGCGGGTCCAGGCGGGCCCGCCGAAGCGCGACTTCCAGTTGTTCGGCGGCTGCGCTCCGTCCGGGCCGCGGCCGGGACGGAACCAGAACCGCTGCCGTTCCATCGATCCCGGTCCCGCGGCCAGCGCTTCCTGGAACCACCGGTGCTCGTCCGAGCAGTGGTTCGGCACGATGTCGATGATCACCCGGATGCCCCGTTCGTGGGCTTCGGTGAGCAGTTGCCCGGCCTCGTCCAGCGTGCCGAACAGCGGCTCGATGTCGCGGAAGTCGGCGACGTCGTAGCCGCCGTCGTCCATCGGCGACGGGTACCAGGGGGTGAACCAGATCGCGTCCACGCCGAGCTCGGCGAGGTAGTCCAATCTGGACCGCACCCCGGCCAGGTCGCCCACCCCGTCGCCGTTGCCGTCCGCGAAGCTGCGGATGTAGACCTGGTAGATCGCCGCGCTGCGCCACCAGGCCGAGTCCTCGGTGGTGGCCAGTTGCCCCGAAGCGGTCACTGCGTTACCCCTCCCTTGTCGTGGTCAGAGACCTTCAGCCCTTGATCGAACCGGCGGTCAGCCCGGCGAAGATCTGCCGCTGGAACACGAGGAACAGCGCGATCATCGGTACGCTCGCCAGCACCATGCCCGCGACGAGCAGGTTCAGCGGCAGGTCGGTGGCCACGCGCTGGAGCATCACGCTCAGCGTCTGCTTGCCGGTGTCCGGGAACACCAGCAGCGGCCAGATGAAGTCCTTCCACGCGGCGACGATGGTCAGGATCGACACCACCGCGAGGATCGGCCGGGAGATCGGCAGGATGATCCGCCACAGCGTGCGGATCGGACCGGCCCCGTCGAGGCGCGCGGCCTCGACCAGCTCGTCCGGGATCTGGTCGAAGAACCGTTTGAGCAGGTAGATGTTGAACGCGTTGGCCGCCGCAGGCAGCCAGATCGCGGCGGGGGAGTCGATCAGGTTGAGGTGCAGCAGCGGCAGGTCGGTCACGGTCACGTAGGTCGGCACCAGCAGGGCCGCGGCCGGCAGCATCAGCGTGACCAGCATCAGCCCGAGCACGAGGTTGCCGAACTTCGGCCGCAGCTTCGACAGCGCGAACGCCGCCGGCACGTCCACCGCGAGCTGCACCAGCCAGGCGCCGCCGGCCACGATCACGGTGTTCAGGAAGTACTTCCCGAGGTTCAACTGGGCCCAGGCCGCGGCGAACGACTCCGGGTGCCAGTCGTGCGGCACCAGCGTCGCGGGAGTGGCCGCCAGCTCCGCCGGGGTTTTCATCGCGCCGGTCACCGCCCAGTACAGCGGGAACAGGAACGCGATGGTGAACGCCACGAAAGTGCCGACGAACACGATCGCGTACAGCGCCCGGCCACCGCGCGTGCGCAGCTGCGACGGCGAGACCAGCGTGCGCCCGGACGGCTCGTCGGCGCGTTTCTTCTTCTGGGGCAGGGCTGTCGTCATCAGAACCTCCTAAGCGTCCACGCGCCGGGTCAGCCGCACGTACATCGCCGAGAAAACGCCGAGGGCCACGAACAGCAGCAGGCTCATCGCGCTGGCCGAGCCGAAGTCGTTGTAGACGAACGCGTACCGGTACAGCAGCAGGAGCACGGTCACGGTCGAATCGTCCGGGCCGCCGCCGGTCATCACGTACGGTTCGGTGAACACCTGCATGGTCGCGACGACCTGGAGCAGCAGGAGCACCAGCAGCACGAACCGCGTCTGCGGGAAGGTGACGTGCCGCAGCCGCCGCCACAGGCCCGCGCCGTCGAGCTCCGCGGCTTCGTACAGCTCACCGGGGATGGTCTGCAACGCGGCCAGGTAGATCAGCGTGGTGCTGCCCATGTTCGCCCAGGTGGACACGAACACCAGCGAAAGCATGGCCGTGGTGCTGGAGTCGAGCCACTGCGCGCCGGGCAGGCCGACCGCGGTCAGCGCCGAGTTGAACAGGCCGGGACCCGGGTCGTAGAACCACTTCCACATCAGCGCGGTGACCACCGGCGGCAGCATCACCGGCAGGTACACGGCCAGGCGGAAGTACGCCCGCGCGTGCCGGATCTCGTTCAGCAGCACCGCGGTCAGGAACGGCACGGCGAAGCCGAACACCAGCGCGAAGCCGGTGAACAGCAGCGTGTTGCGCCAGGCCACGCCGAACAGCGGGTCTTCGAACAACCGGGTGAAGTTGCCGAAGCCGACCCAGGTCGGCGGGTTCACGAAGTCCACCTGCTGGAAGCTCAGCAGCACCCCGCGCACGATGGGGTACCAGGAGAACATCGCGAACACCAGGACGGCGGCGCACAGCAGTCCGTACGCGGTGGTGTTCTCCCTGATCCGCCGCCGCAGCCGCGCCCGGCGCCGTTCGGCCGCCGTGGCGGCGGCCCGACCGGGCCGCGGGGTGACCGCGGGCCGGTCGAGCACGTCAGCGGACCTGGGCGAGGGCACTGTCGACCTTGGACGTCGCGGCGGAGAGCAACTGGTTCACGTCGGCGTTGCGGTCGGTCAGCACCGCCTGCATCACGCTGTCGAGGGCCGCGTAGATCTGCTGCGCGTTCGGCGGCTCGATGCTGCCCTTGATGCGGTTCGCGGTGTCGACGTAGGCCTGGTAGTTCTGCGCCGGCACGTTCGCGTACTTCTTCTTCACGGCCAGCTGCTGGTCTCGCACCGCGCCCTGCCAGACGTCCGGGGTCGGCTCGGTGGGCAGCCCCACGGGCTGCCGGCCGTCGGCGTACTGCTTGACGTGCCGGTCGAACCGGTCCGGGTTGAGGTACTTCCACTGGACCCACTCGAGCCCGGCCTTGATCTTCGCGGCCGACGCCTTCGGGTTGACCATGTAGCCCTCACCGCCGAGCAGGGTGCCCTGCCCGCCGGGCAGGCCGGCGATCCCGTAGTCCTCGTACTGGCCGTTGAACTGCTTGACCAGTACCGGCACGTTGTCCGGGGCGGCCATGTACATGCCGAGCTGGCCGGCGCCCATCATCCGCTGCACGTCCACGTCCTGCAGCAGTTGCTTGCTGCCCATGGAGTCGTCGTCCCAGCGCATCTCGTGCAGGTAGTTCAGCGCGGCGCGGGCCTTGGCGTTGTCGAAGTCGGCGACCCACTTGTCCCCGTCCTTGCGGGCGATGTCCCCGCCCATCGAGTACATCCAGCCGGTCAGGTGCCAGCCGCCCTGGTTGTTCTTGCTGTAGTCGGCGTAGCCCACGATGCCGTTGCCCAGGGCCGAGATCTTCTTCGCGTCGGCGCGGACCTCGTCCCACGTCGTCGGCGGACGGTCCGGATCGAGTCCGGCCCGCCGGAAGAGCTGCCGGTTATAGACCAGCCCCATGGTGTAGTTCGCGGTCGGCAGACCGTAGAGCTTGCCGCTCGCGTCCCGGAAGTTGTCCAGCAGTTGCGGCTGGATGTCGTTGATGTGCGGGACGTTCTTGGCCGCTTGCGTGAGGTCGGCGGCCTGATGCCGGGCGATGATCTGCGCCGGGTCGGTGAAGTAGACGTAGTAGACGTCCTCGAGCTGACCGCCGGCCAGCTTGGCCGAGAACGTCTTGGGGTCCATGAACCCCTCGTGGGGGACGATGTCGATGTTCGGGTGGGAGGCTTCGAACTCGGCCACGTCGGCGTCGAACACCTTGCGCTCGAACGGCTGGGTCTGCGGTGGCTGGCCGGTCACGGTGATCTGGACCTTCCCGCCCGCGGCGCCGTCGTCCGTCCCGCTGCCGCAGGCGGCCAGGCTCAGGGCCAGGCCGCCCGCGGTGAACAGGGCGAGCACGGTGCTGGGAGTGCGGCGGGATCTGGGCGCTCGGGACCAGGGACTGCTCATCTCAAGCCTCTTCTCGCGGGTCGCGACGACGGTGCCGTGATGGCGGTCACTCTAAAGTGTCAGACCAGAATCTCGCAATAAGACGACGAGAAGTTGCAAGTTACGAACAGGAGGCGATTTCGTCCGGCTCGTGGACGCAGCTCAAGGCCCCCTCGTCGACGCGGTCGATGAGGGGGCCTGGCTGGCACGAGATCGGCTACGCCGGGTGCGCGGTGTACCGGGCGGTCGATCCCCGGACCACCAGCTCGGGTGCGAACAGCAGCTCCTCGGCCGCCACCTCGCCCCCGTTGATGCGCTTGACCAGCATTTCCACCACCGCGCGGCCCATCGCCTCGATCGGCTGGCGGGTGGTGGTGAGCGGGGGGTCGGTGCAGTTCATCAGCGCCGAGTCGTCGTACCCGACCACCGAGACGTCGTCCGGTACCAACAAGCCCTGCCGCCGGGCGGCGCGGATGGCGCCGAGCGCGAGCAGGTCGCTGGCGCACAGCACCGCGGTGGCCCCGCGCGGGTAGAGGCGCGCGGCCGCCGCGTGCCCGCCTTCGATGGAGAACATCCCGTGCTGCACCAGCTCGTCGAGCACGGGCAGGCCGAGCTTCCCGGCGTAGGCGCGGAACGCTTCGAGCTTGCGCTGCGAAGGCACGTGGTCGGTCGGCCCGAGGACCAGGCCGATCTTCTCGTGCCCGAGCGAGCTGAGGTGCCCGACGACCTGTTCGACGGCCACCGCGTCGTCGCAGGAGACCTGCGGCAGCCCGAGGTGGTCGACCGCGGCGTTGATCAGCACCGTGGGCAGCCGGCGCTCGACCAGGTGGTGGTAGTGCGTGTGCACGGCGTCGGCCTGGGCGAACAACCCGCCGGCGAACACCACCCCGGACACCTGCTGCTGGAGCAGCAACTCCACGTACTCCGCTTCGGACACCCCGCCGGCGGTGCGCGTGCACAGAACCGGCGTGAACCCCTGCTGGGCCAGCGCGTTGCCCATGATCTCGGCGAGCGCGGGGAAGATCGGGTTCTGCAGCTCGGGCAGCACCAGCCCGACCAGGCGGGCCCGCTCCCCGCGTAGCTGGGTGGGCCGCTCGTAGCCCATCACGTCCAGCGCGGTGAGAACGGCGGCCCGGGTGCTCGCGGAAACCCCGGACCGGCCGTTGAGCACCCGGCTGACCGTGGCTTCGCTGACCCCCACTTGGTGGGCCACTTCGGCAAGTCGACGCGTCATAGCTGCAATTTTACTGCAATCGAGCGCAAGAGTGCGACGGACCCGAAATCGATCAAGGCGCCCGACGGTGGCGCGACGCTCGATCCGAGCGGTTATCTTCGCCCAATCGAGTTACGAACATACATTCGATTTCGCGATAGGGTCGTGGTGCGCCGCTCGGCCGGGCGCACCGGTGGTTCCGAAGAGCGGAGGTGTTCCGATGGTCGGCTGGCTTCGCGTCCTGTGGTGGATGAGCATGGATTTCGCCGTGGCTGTGCGGGAAATGCCCCGACCGCCGGCCGGCCTCCCTGCCCGCGCCACGGCTGGGGCAGGGAGGCTTCCGTGCTCAGGCGGCCGCCACCTCCAGTTCGGAGACCTGCCCGGCCGGCCAGCCGGTGTTGCCGGTGACGGTCAGCCGCACGAATCGCTGGGTCGTCGCCCCGAAGCCGGCCGACGCCGTGTTGCCCGAAGCCGGGTCGAAGGTCCAGCCCCGCGAGGGCACCAGGGTCGTCCACGAGCCGCCGTCCGTGCTCGCGGAGACGGTGAGCGTTTCGGTGCGGGTGGCCCAGTCGCTCGACGGAGGGAGCTTCAGGGTCACCTTGTCGATCGCCGCGGCCGGGCCGAGGTCCACGGTCAAGGTCTGGGGGAACGCATTGTTGGCGCTCTCCCAGTACGTGCCCGCGTTGCCGTCCACCGCGTTCGACGGCGAGTAGCCGCCGACCGAGCCCGAAGCGCTGATCGCCTTGCCGCGCGCGATGTTCGCGCCCGGCTGCGGGGGCTGGGGCGGGCCGGAGTTCGGCGCGGGCCAGGAGGAGCAGTCGGCCCAGGTGCCGGTCCAGCCGGTGTTGCCCGAGCCGCTGAAGGTCATCGGCGGAATCGAGGACGGGTACGGGCAGTTGTAGGTGCCGGTCACGCCGACCCCGGATGCGGTCAGGTTGCTGATCGAAACGCTGCCCTGCGTCTGCGACTGCGCCACGAACGTGCCCGCGCCGCGCACCGTCACGCCGGTGATGGTGATGCCGCTGACCACCTTGCCGGCGCCGTTGCCGTCGATGAACTGGATCGCCTCGTACGGGCTGTCGATCGCGGTGAAGCCGTTCACCTTGATCGTCACGCCGGTGATCGCCTGGTCCCGCGCGTCGAACCACAGCGCCCCGACGCCGAACTGCCAGTTCGGGTCGAGGGCCCCGGCCCGCAGCGCGGTGTTGTCCGACAGCGTGACGGTGCCCGAAAGCGGGACCGAGCTGAACCGGTTGGCCACCAGGTAGCCACCGCCGAGGGCGTTGGTGTCCTGCACCAGGTTGCCGCTCACGGTGTTGCCCGAGCCGCCGTACAGGGCGATGCCGTTGGCCAGGTTCGGCTGCACCACGGTGTTGTTGGTCAGCGCGTTGCCGGAGTCGGCCTGCCCGTTGGACCACAGCGCGAGGCCGTCGTCGCCGTTGTTGCGCAGGTAGTTGCCACGCACCGAGGAATTGGTCACGGCGCCGTCGAAGTTGATCCCGTCGGCCTGGGTATCGAGGATGCGGTTGTTCTCGATGGTCAGGTTCGAGGACGCGCCGTTCATCAGCCACAGCCCGCACTTGGTGTCCTGGATCCACAGCCCGGACACCGTCGAGCCGGCCCCGAGCACGCCGTGGAAGGCGTTGTCCGGGCTGCTGTCGTTGCGCTCGGACACCGAGCCGAACACGGCGAAGTCGTACAGCTTGATGTTGCCCGACGCGCTGCCGTTGTTGAAGATGTTGTTGCCGTGCAGCACGGTGTGCCACGCCCCGGCGCCGCGGACGGTGGTCTGGTCGATCTGCAGGGCCGAGCCGATCTCGAACCGGCCGGCCGGCACCCACAGCTCCTTGCCCTGCGACCGGGCGGCGGAGAGGCCGTTGCGGAACGCCTGGGTGTCGTCGGAGGAGTCACCGGCCGTGGCGCCGTAGTCGGTCACCGAAAGCGCGTTCGCGGGTTTGGCCCCCGGTCCGGCGACCTGTTCGAAATCGGCCAGGTCGATGGTGGCCTGGCCGACATCGCCGGCGTCCAGCTGCACCTTGACCTTCGTCCCGGCGGCGGCGTTCTGGCCGAACAGCAGCCGCGCGTCGTCGAAGAAGTGGTGCGTCTTCGCACCCGGGATACCGGGCGTGTCGGTGTAGGAGTACTGCGAGGTGACGGAAAGCCCGCTGCCGAGCTTCGAGCCGCCGACGTACACCGAGATCCGGCCGGAACTGCCGTCGGGCAGGTTGTAGTGCACGTTGACGGAGTTGGCCGCGGCGGGCAGGGTGAACTCGACGTACTGGCCCTGGCCCAGTTTCACGGCCTGGCGCCCGGAGGCCTCCGAAGCCAGGCTGGCCTGGGTGTAGTCGGGGCCGACCGGGGAACCGGTGGTCGCCGAGCATTCGGCTTCGACGGTGCGGAACGCGGTCGTGGCTCCGCCGGAGGCGGTGGCCGGGCAGGTCGCCGCGGCGGCCGGGCTCGCCGAGCCGGCCGCGAGCACGGCCAGTCCGGACGAGGCCAGCGCCGCGGCGAGCAGCGCCGCCCGGCCGCGGGGCCGGGATGAGGTGGGGGACATCGTGGGGACACGCACCTTTCTGGGGTTGGCGGTCAGGACGCGTAGGCCTCGAGCTCGGAGAGCTGCCCGGCGGGCCAGCCGGTGTTGCCGGTGAAGGTGAGCCGCAGGTAACGCGTGGTCGCGGCGCTGAAGGTGACGGTGGCGGTGTTACCGCTGCCGGGGTTGAACGTGTAGCCCGCCGACGGCTTCACCGTGGTGTAACCGGAGTTGTCCGTGCTGCCGGAGACGGCGAGCGTCTGGGTCCGGGTGCCCCAGTCGTTCGACGGTGGCAGCTTCAGCACCAGCCGTCCGACCGACACGGAGCGGCCCAGGTCCACGGTGATGGTCTGGGGGAAGGCGTTGTTGGCGCTCTCCCAGTAGGTCCCCGCGCTGCCGTCCACCGCGTTGCCCGGCGGGAAACCGGCCTGCGAGCCGCTCGCGCTGGTGGCCTGGTGCAGCGCGAGGTTGCCGGTCGGCGGCTGAGTGGGTGTCGTCGGCGTGGTGGGCGGCGGCGTGGTGGGTGGCGTGGTGGGTGCCGTGGTGCCGCCGCTGTCGCCGTCGTACACCGGTGTCGGCCAGGATCCGCAGAACGTCGTGGTCCAGCCGGAGTTGCCGCCCTGGTCGGCGAGGCCGGTCAACGCGTCCGGGCCCATGCAGTTGTAGATGCCTGCGCGGCCGATCTTCGTGGCCACGACGTTCTTCACCGTGCCGGTCGGCTTCGACTGCAACTGCCAGGCGAAGGTGCCCGCGCCGGTGATCCGCACACCGTCGAAGTGGACGTCGCTGGTCGCACTGTCGATGAACTGGATGCCCTCGTAGTTGTTGTCCAGCAGATCGTTGTCGACCACGTCGATCCGGCCGGTGATGGCCGAGTCGCGGCCGTCGAACCACAGCGCGCCGACGCCGAACTGCCAGTTGGAGTCGAGCACGCCGGTGCGCAGCGCGGTGTTGCGCGTGACCGTGGTGGTGCCCGAGAGCGGCACGGCGCTGAACCGGTTGGCCACGTGGATGCCGCCACCCTGGTCCTGGTTGTCGGCCACCACGTTGTCGGAGACGGTGTTGTCGTGGCCGCCGTAGACCGCGATGTTGTTGGCCAGGATCGGCAGCAGCACGGTGTTGAACGAGAAGGTGTTGTCGTGGTCGGCGTCGTGCTCGGCCCACATGGCCAGCCCGTCGTCGCCGGTGTTGCGCAGGAAGTTACCGGTCACCAGCACGTGGCTGATGCCCTGGTGCAGGTTCAGCCCGTCCGCGGTCTGGTCGAGGATCCGGTTGTCGCGCACGGTGAGCCCGTCGAACGGCCCGTCGAGCCACAACCCGACCTTCGTGTGCTGGATCCACAGGTCTTGCACCACCGAGCCGCCGCCCAGCGCGCCGCCGATGCCGTTGGCCTGGTCGCAGTCCACTCGCGCGTCGACCTCGCCGATGATGGCGAAGTCGTAGAGCTTCACGTTGGTGCTGCTGCCGGGGACGGCCGGGTTGCCGGGGTAGGTCGGCGTACCGCAGCTGGCCGGTTCGCCCTTGCCGAAGATGCCCGCGCGCGAGCCGTGCAACTCGGCGTACCACGGCCCGGCGCCGCGCACGGTCACCTGATCCACCGTCACGTGGTGGTTCAGCACGAACCTCCCGGCCGGGATCCAGACTTCCTTGCCCTGGCTCTTGGCCGCGGCCACGGTGGCGTCGAAGGCGGCCGCGTCGTCGCTGGTGTCGTTCGCGGTGGCGCCGTAGGCGGTGACCGACAGGGAGTTCGCCGGCTGCGTCTTCGGCGCCGTGACCTGTTCGAAGTCGGCGAGGTCGATGGTCACCGGGGTGACGTCGCCGGGGTCGACCTGGATCCGGATCTTCGTGCCCGCCGGATAGCCGGCCGGGAAGAGGGTGCGGACCTCGTCGTAGAAGTGGTGCGCCTTGCCCTGGCCCGGATCGTTGCTGAACGGGTAGCCGCCGTAGTACCACCCGTAGCGCGAGGTGAGGTCGAGGTCGCGGTTGTGGGCGCCGTTGACGTAGACGGCGATCTTGCCGTTGATCCCGGTGCCCTGCGCGTTGTCGGGCAGGCTGTAGCGGAAGTCGAGCGAGTTCGACGGCGCGCTCAGGGTGAACTCGACGTACTGGCCCTGGCCGGAAAGGGTCACCGCCTTGCGCCCGGACGCCTCGCCGGCGAGCGTGCCCGCCGCGCGGTCGGGCCCGATCACGGTGCCGTTGGTGGCCGCGGTTTCGGCCTCCTGTTCCACGAACGGAACGGTGGCACCGCGCCCGGCGACGGCGAGGGCCGAACCGGAAGCGGCACTCGCGGCGGCGGTCGCGGGTGGTGCGGGAGTGGCGGCGAGAGTCAGCGCCGTCAGCCCGGCCGCGGCCAGCGCCGCGCTGGCGAGGGCCGCGATCCGGCGTTTTCCGGGGGCGGGTGGACGTTTTTCGGGCGCGCTGAAGACACCTGGGGGAGTCACGGGAGCAGCACTCACCTTTCCTGGGCTCATGGGCACCGATGGGGATGGTGTGAGCTGGATCATACGAATTCCGGACAGGGATTCGCAATACTCGGACGGACTTACGCAAATTTGCGACAAGCACGGTCGATCATGAACTGGTTTGCGTTGTTCGGCCTACCTCTGGCGACCGGCCGCTTCCACCCGCGGCACCGGTTGCGACTGCTGTGCGGCGGCGCCGAATGACGACGGAGTTCAACCCCAGACCGCCGTAGGCGCCTGGAGGAAGCTGGACGACCGGCCCTTCGCCCCATCCGCCGATGCCCAACCACCCCGCGCCGACGGTGGTCCGGGTGATGGCCTGGGCCGAGATGCCTTCCATTCGCGGACGGTGCGGGCGGTGTCTCGGGCCGAGTTGTCCTCGGTTCGCGGACGGTGCGGGCGGTGGCTCGGGCCGAGATGACCTCGGTTCGCGTTCGGTGCGGCCGACTACCGCGTGGCGCCGGAGCACCCTCGCCGGTGGAGGTCGGCCGCGCTGGTCTCAAGTGGACAGTCGAACTCACGGCCGGATCCGGCTCCGGTCCGGGACTCGCGAGACCCGCGTCCCGGGCCGGAGCCGGACCCTCGGCTGGCCCCCTCTACGTAAGCAGCTCCTGCAGCTCTTGCACCGCGCGGCCCAGTTCCTCGGCGAAGCGGTACATCTCCGCCGAGACGTGCTTCGGGGTGCTGAGGTAGATGTTCCAGCGGTCCGGCAGGAGCACGTAGGCGACGCCGATGCACTGCGGGCTGGTCGAGCCGAAGCCGAAGTACTGGATGTTGACCGAGGGCGCCGAGCTGGTGCTCAGGTAGTCCGCGCGCATCTTGAGCCAGCCCGGGCTGGTGTAGAGCGCCGGGGTTTCGGTGTCCCCGCGGCGCAACGCGATCAGCTGTAGCTCCCAGAGGTGCTGCTCCGGCGCGTCGCCGGCCTGGCACTGCTTCGCCCGTTCGACGTGCTTCGCGGCCGCGGCGCGGAAAGCCTCGCGTTTCTGGTCCGCAGAAGCGTTCTCGTCGGTCAGCACGTCGGCGAAGTGCACCACCTCGGGCGTGACGACTCGCATCGCCTCGGTGCGGCCGTTCTGGAACTGACGGGTGGCGATCGACTCGTACGTGGTGCCGGTCAGACCCTTCGCCCGGCGGTGCGCGAGCTGGTAGGACATCTGCGCGAAGGCGTCCGGCGACATCCCGAGCTCCTTCGCGCGGTTGGCGCCGAAGTCGAACGACACCGTCTGCGTCGCGGTGGCGTCCGCGTACGCCCGAAAGTCCTTCTCCGCTGCGCGCGCGTCTTCTCGCAGCTCGTCGGTGAAGGTGAATTCGATCGGCTGGAAGCGCGGGGTGCCCTCGGGCGCTTCGCGCGTTTCCCGCTCGTCGTTCAGCAGCGCGTCGGTGAAGCCGAGAATGGTGGTGCCGTCGAGCTCGCAGTGCTCGACGTTGATCCCCGCGGAGCCGTCCTCGAACACGATCAGCGACACGGCCTTGTCGTACCAGCGGTTGCCGCTGTCGCCGTGCAGCAGCCGGTCACTCGCTTCCAACGTGGTGGAAGGGATGAAATCGTCCAGGCACAGGCAGAACAACGCCGTCTCGATGGTTTCCAGGGCCTCGCCGTTCCCGGCCTCGATCAACGCCGCGCGCGAGGCCGCCCACTCCGCGCGAGCCTTGGTGGTGAAGGGCCCGGCGGCCACTTCGGGGCTCGAGGCCCGGACACCCATCGTGCGCAGGCTGTCCGCGATCTGCTCCGCGGAATACGGCCGCCCGTCCTCGTCGAGGACTTCCAGCCGGAACGGGGTGTTCTGCCGGAACACGACGATGTGCCGCTCGTGCGAAGGCCCTTCCCAGCCTTCGCGGTACGGGGTGCGCGCCGAGTCCAGCACCGCGCCCGGGATGCGGGTGGCCGAGAACAGGTACTTGTGCTGCACCATCGACTGCGGCACCCCGCGCACGAGCACCGGCGGCAGCGCTTCGGCCTCGACCCGCAGCTTGTAGTCCACGGCGGCCGCGGTCAGTTCCGCCGCGCGCTCCACCTGGCCCAGCGGGGAATCCTGGAACAGGAAGAAGAAGTTGGCGTTGAGCGCGATCCGGTCGCGGCGGCCGAGGTAGCGGTAGGGCCAGAAGGTGTCGAGCCAGCTCCGCACCCCGGGTGAGCGGTCGTACTCCTCCAGCTCGGCCTGCAGTTCCCGGCCGGGCCCGGCCAGGAACTGCGCGACCGCGGCTTCGGTCTCGGCCAGCTCCTCCGGCGTCAGCAGCGGCGCGCACCATTCGAGGAAGCGGCGGCCGCTGTCCGACGGCGTGGGCACGGGTACCCGGGGGAGCCGGTCGTCGTTGCCGAAGGTGCGGGTGGACCATTCCGGACTGCTCACGGTGTTCCTTCTTCTTCGGAGGACTCCAGCGCGGCCGCGAGGTCCGCGGCCGCGCCGTCGGGACGGGAAACGTAGAGCCGGGCGTAGAGCCAGCCCTCGGACTCCAGCCCGGCCGGGTCGACGCCCGCGGCGGTCAGGGTCCCCAGGATCTGCGCCTGCTCCTCGGCCGAGGCGAACCGCCGCTGCCGGAACACCCCGCCGACGGCCGCCGTGTCGTAACCCAGCTCGGCCAGGCGGTCCGCGACCGGCTGGTAGGAGAACATCCGCAGCACGAAGTGGGCCATCCACGGCCGGGAACCGCGGGCGATCCGCTGCAGCGTCTTCTCGGTGACGTAGCCGACGCAGCCGGTCGACACCACCAGGTCGACGTCGTCGAGGAGCTTGCGCTGGGCGCTGTCCGGCTCGTGGCGCTCGAAGTCGGCGTGAATCGCCTCGTCCAGGAAGCCGGCGGACAGCGCGTACTCGAGCGCGGGCGCCGACGCGTCGAGCCCGTAGAACCGCGCGCCGCCGGGCCCGCCGACGCGCGCCCGGTCGGCCTCGACCAGTCGCGTGTGGTCCAGCGCCAGCACTTCCGGGTCGGTGTAGTGGCGGTAGAGCCCGTCCATCGTGGTGTCGCAGCGCCGGAGCGCGGCGTTGACGCCGTACGAACAGCCGACGTCGAGCACTGTCGGCTGTTCGGCGTGGTGTTCGGCGATCAGCTTCTCGAAGTACGGCTTCGCCAGTTGCGGGATTTCGTAGCCCACCCGGCGCAGCGTGCCGTAGAACGGCCGGGGGTCGGGCGCGGTGTAGATGTGGTCGAACGAGATCTTGCCGGTCGAGTCGAAAGGCACAGGCCAGGCTCCTGATCTAGTCGAGCAGTTCGTCGCCCCGGTCGGTGCGCCCGGCCCGGTGCACGGGCAGGACCCGGCCGAACAGCTGCCGGGTCCGTTCCGCGCGGCCGACGACTCCCGGACGCTCGCTGTAGGCGAAGATCGCGGAATGCCGCGCGATCGTGCCCTTCACCGTACTGACCCGGTGCAGGGCGAAGCGGCCTTGGAACAGCTGCAGGTCACCCGGACGGAGGTCCAGTCCCCGGACCGGGTAGCCGCCGTCGCCCGCCAGCACCGACCGGACGGCGGCGAAGTTCTCGTCGTCGGCGGACCGGATGGCCGGGCAGTACTCGAACGTCCCGCCCTCGGCCGCGTCCTGCGTCAGCATGCTCACGGTGTAGGAGTTGGTGTCGAAGTGCCAGGGATGGGCGCGCCCGGGCGCGATCACGTTGAGCGTCAGCCCGGACAGCGGGTCCGCGAGCTCGTACAGCTGCGGCAGGCCGAAGCAGTCGGCGACGAAGCGCTGGAACAGCGGGCTGGTGTAGAGCCGGCTGATGATCGATGACGCGGGGATGTGGTCACGCGCGACGAAGGCGTTGCCGCGTTCCATCACCGTCCGCCCGGGGTGGTCCTCGGGCAGCGGCGCGTCGATCGCGGTGTTGTAGGCGTTGACCCGTTCGACCTCGGTGTAGGCGTGCGGTTGCAGCCCGGCGCACTCGGCGCGCAGCACCTCGCGCAGCTTGGGCCGAATGAAGTCGGCAAGCACGCTGCAGCCGGTCTCGGCCAGGTCCGCGCGCGTGCGGGCCACGGTGCCCAGCCAGGCCGGGCTGCCCGGATCGGTGAGCGGGTAACGGCCGGTGTCGACCATTTCCAGTGGCGCCACGGAGGTGCTCATCGACGTCCTCTCGGCCGGTGGCCCACGTCCGCGTGGGTTCCTGGGGCTCGATCCCGGGCCCCGGGGCCCTGGTCGTGACGCACAGAGGTAGCACAGATCCGCGGCGCTCAACCGTGGGTTTGTGAGCGGTGACACAAGGTCATCACCGGCCGGCGGCGCCCCGGCCCGGGGGCGCCGCCGGCCGGTTTCACGGCGTCAGCAGCGGTAGCAGCGGCTTGCGCACCGCCGTGGCCACGCCGTCGGACGCGTCCGCGGCGGCGATCCGCTCCGCCGAGGGAGTGCCGTAGCCGGTGGTGCGCTGTCGCAGCGGGCGGCCCAGCGGCTCGACCATCGCGCGCATGTCGCTGATCGTCTTGTACGAGCCGTTCGCGGCCCCGGCCATCCGGCTGATCGTCTCCTCCATCAGCGTGCCGCCGATGTCGTTGACCCCGCCCTGCAGCACCGCACGGCTGCCTTCCTCGCCGAGCTTCACCCAGGAGCTCTGGATGTTGTCGAACGTGCCGTGCAGCAGCAGCCGGGCCAGCGCGTGCACCGCCCGGTTCTCCCGCAGCGTGGTGCCCGCGCGGGCCAGCCCGGCCAGGTAGATCGGCGCGCTCTGGTGGATGAACGGCAGCAGCACGAACTCGGTGAACCCGCGCCGCCCGTTCTTCTCCATGCCTTCGCGCTGAAGCCGGGCCAGCAGCTTCAGGTGCCCGACCCAGTGGCTCGGGTTGTCGACGTGGCCGTACATCATGGTCGAGGTCGTGGGCAGGCCGATCTCGTGCGCGGTGGTGACCACCTCGATCCACGCCGAGGTCGGCAGCTTGCCCTTGGTGAGCACCCACCGCACGTCGTCGTCGAGGATCTCCGCCGCGGTGCCCGGCAGCGAGTCCACCCCGGACTCCTTGGCCCGGATCAGCCAGTCGCGAAGGGACAGGTTGGTCCGCGAGGCGCCGTTCACGACCTCCATCGGGCTGTAGGAGTGCAGGTGGATGTCCGGCTGGCGCCGCTTCACCTCGGCCGCCAGGTCGAAGTACGCCGTGCCCGGCAGGTCCGGGTGGATGCCGCCCTGCATGCAGATCTCGGTGGCGCCCGCGGCCCACGCCTCGTCGACGCGGTCACCGACCTGCTCCAGCGAAAGCGTGTATGCGTCGGCGTCCGTGCGCCGCTGCGCGAAAGCGCAGAAGCGGCAACCCGTGTAGCAGACGTTGGTGAAGTTGATGTTCCGCGTGACGACGAAGGTGATGTCGTCGCCCACCACCTCGCGACGCAGGTCGTCGGCCAGCTTGGTCAGCGCGTCGAGCTCGCGGCCGTCGGCGTGCAGCAGCGCCAGTGCGGCGTCGTCGGACAGCCCGGCCGGGTCCTTCTCCGCGCTGCGCAGGGCTTCCAGTACATCGGTGTCGAACCGCTGCGGGCCCGTCTTGATCTTGCCGGCCAGCTCGTTCCAGTCGCCGTAGACCGAATCGAAGTCGCCGCGCCGGTCCTCGGTGCGGCCGGTGGTGTCGATCTCGGTGTGCAGGTCGGTGCGGCCCGCCTGCTGCCAGCCGCCGTCGGGTTCCTGCCAGGGCAGCCCGACCGGCATCGCGTCCTCGCGGGCCAGCCCGGTTTTCGGATCGACCAGCGCGGCCACGTGCCGGCTGACCCGCGGGTCGAGCCACGGCTCGCCGAGGTTCACGTACTCCGGGTAGATGGTGAGCCGTTCGCGCAGCTGGTAGCCGGCCTGCTCGGTCCGGCGCGCGAGCTGGTCGATCTGCGGCCAGGCCCGCTCGGGGTTCACGTGGTCCGGGGTCAGCGGGGAGACCCCGCCCCAGTCGTCGATGCCGGCCCGGATCATCAGGTCGTACTGGCTGCCGATCAGGTTCGGCGGGGCCTGGATGCGCATCTTCGGCCCGAGCACGAGCCGCGCCACGGCGATGTTCGCGGCCAGTTCTTCGAGGTTCGCGTCCGGGGTGGCGCGCATCTTGGTGTCCGGCTTCGCGCGGAAGTTCTGCACGATGACTTCCTGGATGCCGCCGTACTCCCGAGCGGTCCGGCGGAGTGCGAACAGGGCCTCGGCCCGCTCCTCGTGCGTCTCACCGATGCCGATCAGCACCCCGGTGGTGAACGGGACCGAGCTGCGCCCGGCGTCCTCCAGCACCCGCAGCCGCACGGCCGGGTCCTTGTCCGGCGAGCCGTAGTGCGGACCGCCCTTCTCGCTCCACAGCCGCGTCGCGGTGGTCTCCAGCATCATGCCCATCGACGGCGCCACCGGCTTGAGCCGCTGGAAGTCCTGCCAGCTCAGCACGCCGGGGTTGAGGTGCGGCAGCAGCCCGGTCTCCTCCAGCACGCGGATGGCCATCGCGCGGACGTAGGAGAGGGTGTCGTCGTAGCCGTGCGCGTCGAGCCAGTCGCGCGCGGCGCTCCAGCGGTCCTCCGGCCGGTCCCCGAGGGTGAACAGCGCTTCCTTGCAGCCCATCTCCGCGCCCTTGCGGGCGATGTCGAGGACCTCGTCCGGCGACAGGAACGGCGAGTCCACCCGCCCCGGCACGGTGACGAACGTGCAGTACCCGCAGCGGTCGCGGCACAGCCGGGTCAGCGGGATGAACACCTTGCGGCTGTAGGTGATGATGCCCGCGCGCCCGGCTTCTTCGAGGCCGGCGTCACGGATCCGGGAGGCGTGTTCGGACAGCGTCGCGAGGTCTTCGCCGCGGGCGTGCAGCAGCACGGTGGACTCGGCGACGTCGAGGGCCTTCCCGTCCCGGGCCCGGGCGAGCGCGCGTCGCATCGCCGAGGGGGTGGGGGCGGTCAGATCAGGATCGGGTGCCATTCCCGCCACGCTAGGTCCGCACCGCACCCGCCGACCAGTCCCCGGCCCGTCACCCGCTCACCCGTTCGGGATCGGCGGACTCCGGTGCAGGTCAGCGGCCCGGGAAGGTTGTCGATCACCGGCGCCGCGTGTATTACCTAAAGTGTGGCATCGGTGATCGGGAAGCGGATCGGCGGCCGGACCTACTACTACCTGGCCGAGTCCGCGCGGGTGGACGGCGCGCCGCGGGTGGTGTCCCAGCGCTACCTCGGGACGGCCGAGGAGATCGCCGGCGCGCTGGCCGGCGGCGGCTCGGCCCCCACCGGCGCGCGGCACCGGACCTTCGGCGACGTCGCCGCGGTCTGGGGCACGCTGAAGCGGCTCGACCTGGTCCGCCGGGTCGACGCGGTGGCCGGTCCGCAGCGCGCGAAGACCACCCTCGGCCTCCACCTGGCGCTCGCCGTCCTGCACCGCGCGACCGCGCCGGGCACCGGCCTCGGCCAGTGGTGGGCCGGCTCGGCCGCCCAGGATCTGGTGCGCCCGCACCCGCCGAAGGCCGCGGTCACCACGGCCGCGCACTGGCGGGCGTTGGAGCGGCTCACCCCGGAGCGCATCTCGGCGATCGAGGAGACCGTCTCCGCCTCGGTGCTCGACCTGCTCGGCGACGACGGCACGTCGGCCCTCGCGGTCGACGTACCGCAGTTCGCCGCGTTCACCGCTGCGGACTGCACGCTGCCCTCGGCCGGCCAGGACGTGCTGGCCGGGCTGGGCCTGGTGGTGACGCGCGACGGCGCGATCCCGCTCTCGTCGCGGGTCTACCGGCGCGAGGGCAGCTCGGCCCCGACGTTCAGTGCGCTGGCCGGGGAGCTGCGCGAGCGCTACCCCGCCACCGGTCTCACGCTCGTCTTCCACGCGGGCCAAGCGCTACAGCTCGACTTGGGCGCGCGCAGCGGCTTCGTCGGGTCCCTGCCGCCGGCCGACCACCCGGAGCTGCTGGCCCAGCCGGCGTCGCTGCGCCGGCGCGTGGACCCGGAGCGGTTCGCCGGGCTCACCGCGATCGACACCCGCGCGGTGGTCGACGGCGTGCGGCGGCGCGTGATCCTCACCCACTCGGCCACGCTGCACGCGGCGCAGTCACGGGCGTTCGCCGACGAGCTGAGCACCGCCGTCCGCGAGCTGGGCGGGCTCGCCGCCGCGCTGGCCGCGGGCACCCACCGCGGCGACCGGGCACAGGTGCGCTCCGAGATCGCCCGCGTCACCCGGGGCCGCCGCGCCGAACGCGTGCTGGCCACCACGCTGAGCGGCACGCACCCGGGTGAGCTGCGGCTGAGCTGGCAGGTGGACCAGTCCGCCGTCACCCGGCTGGTCGAGGAGTTCTTCGGCAAGCAGATCCTGGTCACCGACCACGACTGGCCGGTGGCCGAGGTGGTCACGGCCTACCGCGCCCGCACCCACCTCGAATCCACCTTCCGCTGGCTCACCGGCCCGGCCGCCGCCGGCCCGACGCCGCGCTGGGAGTGGACGCGCCACCGCATCGCCGTGCACACGCTGGTCTCGGTGCTCGCCGCGACCGTCACCCACGTCATGCGGCGCGAGGCCGACCGCGCCGGGATGAACCTGTCCGTCGGCGAGCTGCTGGACCAGCTGGGCGGCATCGGCGAGACGGTGCTGCGCCACCCGTCCACCGGCGGGCGCCCGCGAGCCCGCCGCATCCTCACCGACCGCGACCCGGCGCAGCAGGCGCTCTACGAGCTGTTCGGGCTGGCCGAGTTCGCCCCGGCCTAGCTTTCGCGGTGGATCCGCAGGGCGGCCGAGCTCTGCACCACCGGCATGATCTCGATGACGTTGACGTTCACGTGCGGTGGCTGCGCGGACGTCCAGTACACCGACTCGGCGATGTCCTCGGGAGTCAGCGGGGTGGTGCCGGCGTAGACGTCGCCGGCCTTCTCCTCGTCGCCGTCGAAGCGGATCTTCGAGAAGTCGGTGCCGCCGACCAGGCCCGGTTCGACGGTGGTCACGCGCACGCCGGTGCCGTGCAGGTCGCTGCGCAGGTTCAGGCTGAACTGGTGCACGAACGCCTTGGTCGCGCCGTAGACGTTGCCGCCGGGGTAGGGGTAGGTGCCGGCGATCGAGCCGATGTTGATCACGTGGCCGCGGCCGCGCTCGACCATGCCGGGCAGCAGCGCCCGCGTCACGTGCACCAGGCCGGTCACGTTGGTCGCGATCATCCGGTCCCAGTCCGCCAGCCGCGCGCGCTGGGCGGGCTCGAGCCCCTTGGCCAGCCCGGCGTTGTTGACCAGCACGTCCACCTGGCCCCAGTCGCCGGGCAGCGCGCCGGCCACGGTGGCGACGGCCTCGGGGTCCTGCACGTCGAGCACGACCGGCAGCAGCGCCTCGCCGAGCTCCGAGGCCAGGGCCGCCAGCTTGTCCGCGCTGCGGGCCGCGGCGACGACCCGCGCGCCCTCGGCGACGAACCGGCGCGCGATCGCGGCGCCGAAGCCGGCGCTCGCGCCGGTCACGAATACGGTCTTCATGGGGTGGGTCACCGTTCTTCCCCTGAGGCCGGCCGGAGCCGGTGGGTGTCCAGGAACCGGCCGAACCCGTCGTTGAACCCGGCCGCGAGCTCCAGGTTAGGCAGGTGGCCCGCACCCCCGACCACCGCCAGCGCCGAACCGGCGACGAGCCGGTGCATCAGCTCGGCGTCGGCGACCAGGGTGAACTCGTCCTCACGGCCGACGACCACCAGCGCGGGGACGCGAACCTGCGCAAGCGTCCCCCGATAGTCCGGCCGCGCGGCCCGCGCCCGTAACGCCGCTGCGGCTCCGTCGGCAGGAGCGTTTCGCATCATCGTGAGGACGTGCTCGGCGACTTCAGGACGGTCACGCAAGGTTTCGGCCGAGACCATCTTCGGAAAGCAGCTCCTCCGCATAGCGGCTCATGCCCTCGGCCAGGACCCGGTCTGCGGCGGCACGGCGCGCGACCTTCCCTTCGGGCGTCTCCGCGGTGGGGAAGGTGCCGGCCATCAGAAGGGCGCGCACGCGGGCCGGGTGGTCGCGGACGGTGTGCATCACGACCTGCCCGCCCATGGACAGGCCGCCGAGCGCGAACCCGGCCAGGCCCAGGTGGTCGGCCAGGGCGATCAGGTCCCGGGTCAAACCGGCGTGCCGTCGCCGAGCCGGAGCAGGAGCGGAGCCATACCGCCGACGCCAATCAGAGCTTTGGCTCGATTCAACGGCGCGCAATGCCGTCGGAGCAATGTCCTCCCGTGGCCCGTTCGCGGTCCGGCCCGGGGAGCCGGCCGCCGTGCGAAGCGCTTTGCGGTCGTTCCGCTCGGTTTGACCTGCGAAGATCCAGTTAAGGGACCCCCCCTGTTTTCGGGGGTTTTTCGGCATGTAAAGTTCTCCAAGTCGCCAGGGAAACCGGGTGGCCGCGGGACACGAACCAAGCTCTCACCGCAGGGTGATTGAGTGGGTGTCTCACCTAAGACTGCTAGGAATGATGCTTCGGTCGGGTCTGGCCTTGTGAGGTCGGGTTTCGGTTGGGGTGTGTTGCTTGAGAACTCAACAGTGTGCTAGTGAACTAAGCCAGTAGAGCTTATATGAAACCCCCTCGTCGGGGTTTTCTTTTGAGTGATTGATTGAGAAGTAGTCTCGATCGGACTGTTCATTGTTGGAGAGTTGATCCTGGCTCAGGACGAACGCTGGCGGCGTGCTTAACACATGCAAGTCGAACGCTGAAGCACTTTCGGGTGTGGATGAGTGGCGAACGGGTGAGTAACACGTGGGTAATCTGCCCTGTACTCTGGGATAAGCCTTGGAAACGGGGTCTAATACCGGATATGACAGTTCCTCGCATGGGGGGTTGTTGAAAGTTCTGGCGGTACAGGATGAACCCGCGGCCTATCAGCTTGTTGGTGGGGTAGTGGCCTACCAAGGCGACGACGGGTAGCCGGCCTGAGAGGGTGACCGGCCACACTGGGACTGAGACACGGCCCAGACTCCTACGGGAGGCAGCAGTGGGGAATATTGCACAATGGGCGCAAGCCTGATGCAGCGACGCCGCGTGAGGGATGACGGCCTTCGGGTTGTAAACCTCTTTCGCCAGGGACGAAGCGCAAGTGACGGTACCTGGATAAGAAGCACCGGCTAACTACGTGCCAGCAGCCGCGGTAATACGTAGGGTGCGAGCGTTGTCCGGAATTATTGGGCGTAAAGAGCTCGTAGGCGGTTTGTCGCGTCGGCTGTGAAATCTGGAGGCTTAACCTTCAGCGTGCAGTCGATACGGGCAGACTTGAGTTCGGTAGGGGAGACTGGAATTCCTGGTGTAGCGGTGAAATGCGCAGATATCAGGAGGAACACCGGTGGCGAAGGCGGGTCTCTGGGCCGATACTGACGCTGAGGAGCGAAAGCGTGGGGAGCGAACAGGATTAGATACCCTGGTAGTCCACGCTGTAAACGTTGGGCGCTAGGTGTGGGCGACATCCACGTTGTCCGTGCCGTAGCTAACGCATTAAGCGCCCCGCCTGGGGAGTACGGCCGCAAGGCTAAAACTCAAAGGAATTGACGGGGGCCCGCACAAGCGGCGGAGCATGTGGATTAATTCGATGCAACGCGAAGAACCTTACCTGGGCTTGACATGCGCCAGACATCCTCAGAGATGGGGCTTCCCTTGTGGTTGGTGTACAGGTGGTGCATGGCTGTCGTCAGCTCGTGTCGTGAGATGTTGGGTTAAGTCCCGCAACGAGCGCAACCCTTATCCTACGTTGCCAGCGCGTCATGGCGGGGACTCGTGGGAGACTGCCGGGGTCAACTCGGAGGAAGGTGGGGATGACGTCAAGTCATCATGCCCCTTATGTCCAGGGCTTCACACATGCTACAATGGCTGGTACAGAGGGCTGCGATACCGCGAGGTGGAGCGAATCCCTTAAAGCCGGTCTCAGTTCGGATCGCAGTCTGCAACTCGACTGCGTGAAGTCGGAGTCGCTAGTAATCGCAGATCAGCAACGCTGCGGTGAATACGTTCCCGGGCCTTGTACACACCGCCCGTCACGTCATGAAAGTCGGTAACACCCGAAGCCCATGGCCCAACCCGTAAGGGAGGGAGTGGTCGAAGGTGGGACTGGCGATTGGGACGAAGTCGTAACAAGGTAGCCGTACCGGAAGGTGCGGCTGGATCACCTCCTTTCTAAGGAGCACAACACATCCACACCCCCCGGGATACCCGGGTTCGGGGTGTGGGGTGGCCGGGGCTCAAGTGCCGTGCGTGTACTTGTCCTGGTTGCTCAAGGAATTGTGGAACTACTGGTGATGGTTCATCGCGGTGGGGTGACCGCCGGCGAGTACTGCGGGGCGTGTTTCCGCGTGGAAAGCCGGGTGTGTCGTCCTGGGTGGTGGATTGTTTGCTGGCATGCTGTTGGGTCCTGAGGCAACACACTGTTGTTTCTGGTGTGGTGTTTGAGAACTGTAGAGTGGATGCGAGCATCTTTGTGGTCAAGTTGTTAAGGGCACATGGTGGATGTCTTGGCTTCAGGAGCCGATGAAGGACGTAGGAGGCTGCGATAAGCCTCGGGGAGCTGTCAACCGAGCTGTGATCCGAGGATTTCCGAATGGGGAAACCCAGCACCAGTGATGTGGTGTTACCCGCCGGTGAATATATAGCCGGTGTGGAGGGAACGCGGGGAAGTGAAACATCTCAGTACCCGTAGGAAGAGAAAACAACCGTGATTCCGTGAGTAGTGGCGAGCGAAAGCGGAAGAGGCTAAACCGTGTACATGTCAAGCTGTCAGGCGTTGTGTGTGCGGTGTTGTGGGACCCAGCGTCGAGGATCTGACAGTCCTCGGAATGATCATGCATGTTAGTGGAACCGTTTGGGATGGCGGGCCGGAGTGGGTGAGAGCCCCGTACGCGAAAACATGTGGTGGTTGTTTGTGTGGTGTTCCCGAGTAGCAGCGAGCTCGTGGAATTTGCTGTGAATCTGCCGGGACCACCCGGTAAGCCTAAATACTTCCTGAAGACCGATAGCGGACTAGTACCGTGAGGGAAAGATGAAAAGTACCCCGGGAGGGGAGTGAAAGAGTACCTGAAACCGTGTGCCTACAAGCCGTCAGAGCCCGAGCACGTTGTGAGACGTTACGGTGATGGCGTGCCTTTTGAAGAATGAGCCTGCGAGTTAGTGCTGCGTGGCGAGGTTAACCCGTGTGGGGTAGCCGTAGCGAAAGCGAGTCTGAACAGGGCGAACATAGTCGCGTGGTCTAGACCCGAAGCGGAGTGATCTACCCATGGCCAGGGTGAAGCGACGGTAAGACGTCGTGGAGGCCCGAACCCACTTAGGTTGAAAACTGAGGGGATGAGCTGTGGGTAGGGGTGAAAGGCCAATCAAACTCCGTGATAGCTGGTTCTCCCCGAAATGCATTTAGGTGCAGCGTCACATGTTTCACTACGGGGGTAGAGCTACTGGATGGTCTAGGGGCCTTACCGGGTTACCGAAATCAACCAAACTCCGAATACCGTGGTGTGAGAGTGTGGCAGTGAGACGGCGGGGGATAAGCTTCGTCGTCGAGAGGGAAACAGCCCAGAACACCAGCTAAGGCCCCTAAGTGTGTGCTCAGTGGGAAAGGATGTGGGATTGCCCCCAACCAGGAGGTTGGCTTAGAAGCAGCCACCCTTGAAAGAGTGCGTAATAG